>CAWBVI010000004.1:0-1457598 GCA_963792205.1 uncultured Microthrixaceae bacterium
CGCTCGGCCCATCGAACGACCGGGCCACGGCTGCTGAGCGTGCGGGTCCTCCAGGTCATCACCGACACCGATCGACGAGGGGCACAGGTCTTCGCCTGCGATCTGGCGCAGGCGCTCGGCGAGCGTCGGCACGACGTGCACACGGTGGCCCTCGCCCCCGGCGCCAACATCGCCGGGCTCGATGTTCCCGCCCTCGGCAAGACCCCGCTCGGCCGGGGCACGCTGCGGGCGCTGCGCACGGCCGGTGACCGGGTGGACGTCATCTGCGCCCACGGCTCCAGCACCCTGCCGGCCTGCAGCCTGGCCGGCGTCGGTCGGTCGACCCCGTTCGTGTACCGGCAGATCAGCGATTCGCTGTTCTGGGCCCCGACCTGGCCACGACGCATCCGCGTGCGGTTCGGGCTGGCCCGGGCCCGACGGATCGTGGCCTTGTCACGCGGGTCTGCAGGCGTCCTGCGGGATCGGTTCGGTGTCCCGGCGGCGAAGATCGATGTCATCCCCAACGGGGTCCCCCGCGGCGGCCATCGCCCGGCGAAGCCGGAAGCGCGTCGTGCGGCGCGGCGAGCTCTCGGCCTTCCCTCCGAGGGTGCCGTCGTCGCCGTCGTCTCCGCCCTCGTGCCCGAGAAGGGTGTCGATCTGGCCATCGACGCCATGGCCCAGGACGCCGTGGCCCAACTGGTGATCGCGGGCGACGGACCCACGGCCAGCGAGCTCCGGTCGAAGGCCGAAACGGTCGCGCCGGGCCGGGTCACGTTCACGGGGTCGGTGGCCGATCCGGGGTCGGTCTACGACGCGGCCGACGTCGTGTTGCTCCCGTCCCGGGGGGGCGACTCCATGCCCGCGGCGCTGATCGAGGCCGGCATGCGGGGACTCCCCGTGATCGCCACCGATGTCGGGGCCATCGGTGAGGTGGTGGTCGACGGCGAGACGGGGATCGTCCTCCGGGAGGCGCGGCCGGAACCGATCTCGGCGTCACTCCGGATGTTGCTCGCCGACCCGGTCCGGCTCAGAGCGATGGGTCGCAAGGCCGAACAGCGCTGCGTCGAACGCTACGAGATCGGCGTTGTCGCGGATCTCTGGGCGGCGACCCTCGAGCGGGCCGCCCGCAAAGGCTGAGCGGTCAGACCCGCTCGTGCACCACGGACGCCCGCTTGCGGGCGGCGAGGACGAGCACGCCGCCGGCGGTCACGAGGACCATGGCGATGCGGAGCCATGGAAGGCTGTCGGAGCCGGTGCGGGCCAGGGGCGCCGCCGCGGCCGCGGCGTTGCAGTCGACGCCGAGGGGGTCGGCGACGAGCGGGTCGCCGTCGATGTTGACCCCCTGGACCGAAATGGTGTGCGTGCCGTCGGACGCGTTGACCGGCCAGGTGGTGGTGAGCGTGGCGACGCCGTCGGCGTCGGCCGTGGCGATCCCGAGGACGATCGGGTCCGATTCGAAGATGAAGGTGACGTCGGTGCCCGGCGCCGCGTTGGTGACGGTCATGGTGACCGCGCCGCCCGGGATGCAGCCGCCGCTCCCGTCCGGGTTGGTGGCGGTGATCGTGCCTGGCCCGGCGTACCCCGGTCCCACTTGCTGTGCCGACGCGGGAAGGGCCGCGAACACGAGAACGCCGATCACGGCCCCCGCCACGACCATGCTTCGCTTGAACATGTGTCCCTCCACCAGTCGGCCGCCACGAGCAGTGTGGCTGATCGTAGCCCAGGTTGTCCATCGCTACCGTCGACCATTCCCGGCCATTCATGATCAATCTGGCGCGACCTCGAGCGAAAAGGCCTCGTCGGCGTCGGACGTGAACACCGTCCGGGCCCCGTCCGCCGTGCGCTCCCAGCCCTGCGCGCCCACCACGGCCCAACCCGGGGCCACCTCGGCCCGCAGGCGCACCCGGTCGGCGTTCACCAGTGGCTGCGGGGCGTAGCCAAGGCGGTAGGTCTCGCCCGCGCTCATCGCCCCCTCGAGACGCAACGTGAGGCTCAAGGCCTCGCCGGCGGGAATCTCGAACGAGCGGGAGTACACCCAGCGGCCCCGTTCCCGCTCGGCCTCCATCGCCACCGGCTGCGCCCCAATCGTCGCGCCGGTGAGTCGGAAGGGCGAGTAGAAGGACAGGTAGGCCAGGTTCGTGCCCGGAGGCAGATCGCGGAGGTCGCTGCTGCCGATGACGACGTCTGGCAGACCCGAGGCCGGCGCGGTGTTCTGCAGCTCGATGGTGGCCGTGGCCTCCAGCAGGCCGGTGGCCGGGTCCCAGCGCGACCGGTAGTCCACCGAGCGCTCGAGGAACATGTCGATCTTGTTGTTGGCCGCGTTCTGGGTGGTCAAGGAGATGAAGTCGCCGTCGTCGACGGGCGGCAGGGCGCCGTCCAGGCCGACCCGCTCCATGAAGGCCTGCTCGTCGTCGTGGACGCTGTAGACGATCAGCCGGCCCTGGCCGACCACCGGACCGAGTACGTCGGTCAGCTGCTGGGGACCGGGGAGATCGCCCTGGGTGAGCGCTTCGAAGGTCGCCTCCGACGCCTCGTCGAGGAAGTCGACCCGCTCGTCCTCGTCCTCCTGGAACGTCAGGTACTGCTCGCGGATCAGGAAGTCGGCGGCGTTGTCCGCGGTCAGCGGCTCGTCCAGGCCCTCGACGGCGATCGGGCCGGTGAAGTTCATGAGCGCGGCCAGGGCCACAGGGTCCACGATGATCACCCCGTCCACCTCGGAGCCGCCCGCCTGAGGGTAGAGCTCGGCCATCACCTGGCCCACCGAGGGCCCGTCGGGGCTGAACGTGAGGTCCTGGAGGAACTGGGCCGGCTGGAAGGCGCCGTAGCGGGCCAGGTAGTCGGCGGGCCCGCTCAGCGTGCGTTCGAGGGCCCCCGGCGCGGCGATCAGCTCCCGGATCCGGCCGGACCGGGTCAGCTCGACGTCGCCGTCGACGGCGGTGAGCTCGCCGAAGTTCCCCACGAAGCCTCCGAGCCCCCGTGACTCCGCGGGTTGGGTGAAGGCGACGTAGTAGTGCCGCTCCCCCTCGCCGCCGAACAGCCCCCGGGCGAGGCGCACGCCCTCGATCGCCAGCTCGGCCTCAGGCAGCGCACCGTCGACCTCGTCGGCGAAGTCGGCCACGCCGGTTGCCAGCGGGTCGACCAACCACATGGTGCGGGCCTCGTCGACGCGCTCAGAAGCATGCGCCAGTGCCTCGTGGGCATCCTCCAGGGGACCTTCGAAGCCGGCCACCAGGTCGAGGTCGAGGACCCCGTCCTCGAAGCGCAGCTCGTCGGTGTCGGCTTCGACGGTGGCCCGGGCCGCGGTCGCGGCCAGCGCCGTGCCCTCCCCCGTGAGCACCGACACCGCACGGGCCTGGTGCCCGAGCACGGGAACGACCCGAGCAGGAAGGCCCCAGGTGCTCACGATGCGGTCCGCCGCCTCGAAGTCGGCCGCCGCGCTGGTGAGGAGGGCGACGGCCCGGTCGGGCTCGTTCGCCCGCACCGCGTCGAGCCCGTCGCGGACCGCGTCGGCGCCGTCACGGATGTGCGCCTGAGATCGCCCCGTCGCATAAGCGAACCCGAGAGCGGCGAGGCCGACGAAGACGACGACGGCCAGGGCGGACCAGTGCACGACACGACGCACTCGGCGGCGCGACCGGGTGTACGCCGAGATGAAGACCGGAGCGACGCCGATCGCGGCGACGAGGGTCGCGAGACCGGGATCGGCCAGGTCGAGGCGGAGGAGCACCTGGACGGCGAGGGCGCCGACGAGAGCACCGAGCGGCCGGATCCGCCGGGGAAGGAAGGCGGTGACCAGCGCCAGGGCCAGGGCGGCGAGGCCGGTCAGGAGGGTCCAGCCCTCGGGTGCGGTCACCGCGGCCACGCCGGCCAGGACGGTTCCGGTCCAGCGGTGCGCTTTGGCCGTCGATGCCGTGACCAGCGCCGCGAAGGCGGCCCGCCACAGCACGTCGGCGGGCAGCCAGCCGGCCGGTTCCGCCGCGCTGAGCGCACCGCCGACCCCGGCCGCGGCGACGATCAGCCACATCAGGTCGAGCTCCCGGCGGTTGGGGGCGCGTCGTCCCCCCACGGGGCGCGGCGTGGCGCGCGGGCGCTCCGAGGCCATCCGAGCGGTCTAGCAGAGGCTCCGCCCGGTGCCGCAGCAGGAGCCGCCACGCCGGTAGACTTTCCGATGCGGGATGACCCGGCGGGTACCCGCGCCTCTCGTTGTCGACCCCTGGACCTCTCGTTGGAGCCCATCGATTACCTGCGGGTGGTTCAGCGGCGGTGGCTGATCGTCGTCGCGGCAACCGTTCTCGGTCTGGCCTCGGGCTTCTTCACCGCGGAGGACGCGGAGTCGGCGCCGACCACCTACCAGGCCACGCACACCCTGAGCGTCATCCAGCCGTCGGTCACGGCGACCGTGCCCCTGCGGTCGTTCACGCCGTCACAACTGGCCGTGTACACCACCGTCGGCGCGGTCCCCCAACGATCCGCCGAGATCCTGGACTACCCGGGCACCCCGCAGCAACTGGCCGCAGAGGTCGACGCCGTCCCCGATGACGCCGTTGGCGTGCTCGAGATCACAGTCACCGACACCGCAGGCACGCGGGCGGCGCGCATCGCCAACGTCTTCGGCCAGCAGCTGAAGCAGGTGATCGGGGGCGAGACCCGTGAGGAGGTCGAAGACGAGATCCGCCTGGCCCAGCGCGAGGTCGACGACCTGCAGGACCAGGTGAACGAGCTCGACGCCCAGATCGCCACCAATCCGGCGAACGTCGCCGTGGTCACGGCCCAGCGGGATGCGCTGATCAACCAGTATCGGATCGCCTTCGACGAGTACCAGGCGCTGCGCTCCCTGCGCTCGAGCGGCCCGAGCGTGGTCACGCTCGAGGACGCAGTCCCCGAGAAGGTGTCGCCCGGCTACAGCCTCCCGGCCGGCCGAACGCCGCGCACGCTCATCTTCGGCCTGATCGGGTTCGCCCTCGGACTGGCCCTGGCCCTGGTCCTCGACCGCATCGACAGCCGGATCCGGACCCAGGCAGATGCCGAGGGGGCGACGGGGCACGCGGTCATCGGCGAGATCCCCTACCTCCCCCGTCGTCATCGCAGCGAGGTCATCACCGTCACCCGGCCTGCGTCGCCGTTTGCGGAGGCGTACCGCAACCTGCGCACGACGCTCGCCTTCGCCCGTCCTTCAGTGCCCGAGGCCGCCGAGACGAACGGCGCCGAAGCCCAGGCACCGACCCGGTCGTCCCGCGATCCACAGGTCATCCTCGTGACCTCACCGGGCCCGTACGAAGGCAAGAGCACCACGGTGGCCCACCTCGCCGCCACCTACGCCGAAGCCGGCAGCGACGTGCTCGTGCTGGACTGCGACTTCCGGCGCCCTCGACTGCACCGGATCTTCGGTACGCGCGAGACGCCCGGGCTCAGCGACACGCTCAACGACCCCTCGCGCTTCAGCACCGACAACGAGATCATCTGCCAGACGACGGTCGACGGCGTCCGACTCGTCCCCGCCGGCGCCCCGACCGACAACCCGGCGCGGCTGTTCAACCGAGCCCGGACGTTGATCTACGCCTCTCGCCGCCAGGCCGACATCGTCCTCATCGACACCCCGCCTTACCTCGTCGCCAACGACGCCGCCGAGCTGGCCCCCTTCGCCGACGCTGTGCTGCTGGTCGTCCAGGCCCGGCGCACCCGCCGGGAGAACGCCACGTCAGCTGCTGAACAGCTCGACCGCCAGGAGGCGGCGCTGGCCGGGGTGGTGCTCGTGGGCACCGACGAGGCCCGGGCCGGCTACAGCAGCTACTACTACTACCGGGCGAACGCACGCACCGACAAGACCCGGCGTCGTTGGCGGCGGTTCCTGCGCCTCGGGCCGCCCAAGCGCTCCGCACGAACGGACGAAGCCCGTGCCGATGACGTGGAAGCGGTCGAGGCGAAGACGGCGGAGCCGGCGGAGACCGCGGAGATCGCGAGCCGGCGGAGACCGCAGAGCCGTCGGAGACTGAGCCGTCGGAGACCGCAGATACCGCAGAGCCGGCGGAGCCGGCGGCCGTCGTCGACGATGCGGCCGAGGGCGACGACGGCGAGGCGGAGGGTTCGGCGGAGCAAGAAGCCGAGGACGAGACCGCGGACGGCGTCACCCACCCCGCCTGATGACCGAGGTCGAGGCCCCGCCGCCGCTGGCGCCCGACGACCTGGACGAGCACTTCGCCCCTCGGATCCGTCCCGGCGTCGTGGCCGTGCCCATCGGGGACGAGACGGTCCTTGTGGGCGAGCTCGGCCAAGCCAGCGTGGTCGATCCCCTGGGAGGCCTCGTCTGGCAGTTCCTCGACGGCGAGACGGCCGTCGAGTCACTCGTGACCGACTTCGCCGAGGCACTCGACGCCGACACCGACACCGTCCGGCGCGACCTCCTCGACTTCGTGAGGTCGCTCGGGCGGTTCGGCCTGCTCGACGGAGTGGCCGAGCCGGTCGAGACCGGGGACGTCAACCGAGATCACCTGGTCTCCCCCCGAGCCGGTACCTGTGGGCGACGTGCTCGAGGACTTCACCCTGTCCGACCTCGAGGGCCAGGAACGTCTCCCTCCACGACTGGCGAGGCACGAAGGTCCTCTTCGTCAACTGGAGCCCCGGTTGCGGCTTCTGCGTCCAGATCGTCGGCGACCTCGCCCGGGCGGCCCCGGCCCTGGCGGCCGAGAAGATCCAGCTCCTTTTCGTCGCATCCGGCGAGGCCGACGAGATCCGGCAGCTCTTCGCCGGGGCCGACTTCGAGCCCACGGCACTGGTGCGGTCCGCCGACGTCGATCCGTTCGGCCGCTTCGGCACCCCGGCGGCCTACCTCCTGAACGAGGACGGGCGAGTCGATGTGCCCCTGGCGGTCGGAGCCGTCGAGGTCCCCGCCCTCGTCGACGACCTCGTCGGAGCTCCGCGTGAGGCCGGCGCTGAGCCACCGCCCTCGGACTCGGGCGAGGAGGTCGCCTACCTGCCCGCGCCGAGGGCCGCCTGCGGGCCCGGGGGAGGAGCAAGCTCGAACTCGACCGAGTGGCACGGCACCCGGGCCTACCGCTTCGGCGAGTTCCACGTCGGTGTGCGCCACAACGGTGAGTCCACGGCGGAGGTGCTCGATCGGCTGTTCGTGGACGCTCGGGTCGACGACCGTCGGGTGCCCGACAACTACTCGGTCGCGCTCCATGCCAGGCAACAACCGTGGTTCGCGGCAGCTCCACCTCCTGGTGAAGGGCGGCACCACCCTCGTGCGCAGCCGATCCGGAGCGCGCACCGTGTCGGCGCTGCTGAACCACCTCACGGCCGAGCTCAGCGCCCCGACCGACGATCTGCTCCACGTGAACGCCCTGGCCACGGTCCGCGACGGACGCGCCGTCCTCCTCCCGGGCGGCCTGCGCTTCTGGGCCACCGAGCTCCAACCGCGGATGGCTCGTCATGGGTTCGCGTTCGTCGACGTCCCCTTCGCCTCGGTGGACAGCACGTCGGGCGAGCTGGTGGTGTCGGAGCCCGCGCTGGCCTTCGATCCTGCCGTCGTCGACGGGCTCGACGACGGAGCCCGGATGGGTGGTGAACGCCCCTGGGTGCGACCGGGCCGCTACCCGATCGCCGACTGGTACGTCGCCGGCACCGAGGACGAGGCCGGTCGGCTCTCACCCGGCCGAGGCGTGGCCGAGGTTCTCCCCAGCACCTTCTTCATGGACGACGTGGCGGTCGTCGGGGCTCGAGTGGCCGAGGTGCTCGCCCGCGTGGAAGTGCACTGGCTCCTCACCGAGACACCCGACGTGGTGGCGGCACAGTTGGCGTCAGCGCCGGCCTGATCCGCCGGTCGTCAGCCACTCAGGTCCACCAGACCCTCCGCCTGCAGCGCCGCCATGATGGCGACGGTCTCGTCCATCACCGTCGTCGTCGGTGCCCCGAGCTCGCGGCTGATGTCGGCCGCGATCTCCGCCAGCGTGGACCGACCGTCGAGGCAGCTCCAGACGAGGGTGCCGGTGACGTTCAGGTGGTGCAGTCGCTCGCCGGACTGGTCGAGCAGCACCGCCTCACCGTCCAGCACGACGGTGTGGACCGCCCGACCTCGAGCGGCGACGGTGTCGCCCGTCGGCCTCATCCCGCCATCACCGCGGTGACCGCCTCCACCGCGGCATCCAGCTCACCGGTTCTGAGGCGGAGGCACGCCGCGTCCCGGACCACGGCGGCCAACAGGTCGAGCGACGGGCGAGAGCGCTCGCGGAAGAAGAACGTGTGCTTGGCCAGCTCGATGAGCGCTTCGGCGCGGCTCATCGGCTCGAGGACCGTCTCTGCGCCGGCAGCGAAGGCGGGGAACACCACCGCGTGGACCTGGCACCCGAGCCCGAGCGCATCGGGTCGGATCGCCGTCGGAGGCACCTGCCACTGCTCGGACTTGTACCCGTCGTTGTCCAGGTCGACCTGCGGCTCGAGCTCGGGGAACAGCGGCCACGCCCCGCGGTCGAGGGAGAGCGGCTTGGGATAAGGCTGGATCACGAGGGTCTCCCGATCGAGGGCGACGGCTTCGTCGGTGAGGTAGCCGAACCCCGCCCGCACCAGGCCCGCGGTCAGCGTCGTCTTCCCGGCCTCCATCACGCCGGGCAGGATCAGGCCGTGGCCGTCGTGCTCGAGTCCCCCGGCGTGGATCGTGAGGTGCTCGGTGCTGTCGATGACCCGACGGTTCAACACGTGGACCAAGGGACAGACCAGGTCCTCGGCAGCCGGCGCGTGGGTCTGGCGCTCACCGTCGACGAGGAGCTCGTAGCCGTCCTCGGAGGGGAGGATCTCGAACTGGTGCCTCGGTTGTCCCGCAAGCTGGAAGGACGTGAAGAGTGCGGCGAGGTAGGCATCCAACCGCGGCTCGGCCGCGATCGATACGAAGGAGTAGTCGAGGGCCGAGCGCCCGTGGAGCTCCGACACCGGCCGGGACTAGCGGGGCGCTTCGAGGACGCCGAGGTCGACCATCGACGCCAACACGCGGTCCACATCGGCTGGTGAGACGTGGGACGTTCTGGCCGACAGCGCGGTGGAGCTCGGCCGTCGAGATCGGCCTCGCGGTGTGGTCCCAGACCAGGACGCCGAGCCCGATCAAGACCGCGGGCTCGCGTTCGGGCGGCGCCAGGACCTGAACGGTGTCGAGCGAGCGACGCCAGAGCACGTCGGTGCGCCGCCGCCAGACCGGCTGATCAGCAGCTGGCGTTCCCACAACTGATGACGAGGTGGAAGTTGCCGTTCCAGTTCTGGCCGCCCGGCTTGTCGAACAGCACCGACACCCCCGAACCGACGGTGACACAGGTGCTCCCACCACCTTGCGTGTGACTGGCATTTCCTCGCACGAAGGCGCAGTTCGACCCCGCCAGCGAGTAGGTGATGTCGCCGCCGGAGTTCGTGCAAGCGATGTTTCCGCCCGGGAACGCGTTCGCCGCGGGGTAGCCGGAGAGCGTGGCACACGGGGTGCCGGGAGCGGCGACGGCGCAGGGGTTGGCCGCCGTGTACTGCGTGCTGTAGCAGCCCGTGGCCAGCGTGGCCGCGGCGGCCGGGGACGCCAAGCTGTCGACGATGATCGGCGCAGTCCACGCGACGGCGCCGGCCGCCGCGGCGCGCTTGATGAGCGAGCGCCGGTCGACCCCGGCTGCACCTCGATCGGTTGGTTCATCCGCCACGAGCCACTCCATGTACGAGCAATGACCGCGATCGCCTGCTGATCACAGCCGGGCCGAGCCTATCGCCACGACGTGAGCGCGAATGCGACCGCCCGGCCGGTCGGGTCAGGCCAGTGCTCGGGCAAGGTGCTCGATGAGCTCGGCCTCGTGCTCCGATCGGGTCAGCGACTCGTAGCGCTGCTCGACCTCGTCCCACCGGGCCGCGCCATCAGCGACCCCCATGAAGTGTGGGCCGCTCGTGTCGACGACTGCATAGGCGTGTCTCGGCAGGTACCGAGCGGCCGCCTCGACGCCGGCCCGGCCCCGGTGCAGGAGGTGGCCCCGCCGGTTGCCGGGGAAGTCGACCACGGTCAAGCCGGCCCGCCAGATGCTGCGCTGCATCCAGTACGCCGGTGAGCCGTGGTGCACCCACGGCCGGACATCGCGCCGGGCGTAGACATCACGGCGGATGACGAGGAAGGAGGCGTGCGCGTCGGGACGGGCGTGGAGCGAGCGGAGCTCGCCCACCAGCGCGGCGTCGTGCCCGACGACCGCGGCCGCGAGGTCGCTGAGGGTGTGCTGGCTCAGGAACACCACGTCGGTGTCACAGCACAGCAGCAGATTGGCGCGCGCCGAGGGGACGACCTCGCGTTCGACCCGGCCGAGGTGGGCGATCGCCCGCCGCATGCCCCGGCCGTGGCTGAGGAAGGCGGTGTTCTCGACGACGTGGATCCGATCGACCCGATCGGCGAGCGCCCGGAGGAACGCCGGTCCACCGTCCTGTGACCGGTTGTCGGCCACCACGATCTGCCGGACAAGAGCGAGATCCCGCTGCTCCGCCAGCGTGAGCAGGAGGAGCTTCAGGTAGTGCGTCGTCGAGAAGTTCACGGTCAGCAGCGCGAACCGGGGATCACCGTCGAACGGTTCGTGGTGCCGGGGGGGCCCGATTGCGGCACGGCTGAGGGCCCAGGCCTGGTCCACCCGCATCTCCACCTGGCGGCGTAGCCGGTTGACGGGACGACGGCGGCTCACGCCGACGCGAACCCCTGCTCTGGCAGGATGAGACCTCTCATGGGCGACACCGTGCCCGCGCAGGCTACGAGACTCGAGCAGGTCGCCCGCTACGGGCTGCCCGACAGCACAGACTCCCCGGGCCTCGGCCCCTTCGAGGACGAGGAGTTCACCGACCTGCTCTGGGAGTGCGAGGAGCATCGCCTGCTCGGCCTTCTCGCCGAGGCGGTGCGGGCCGGGCATGCCGAGCTCACGGAGGACCAGCACGACCGCCTGGAGGACCTCCTCGAGGCGTGGCTGACCCATGCGCTGCGCGTCGAGCGCCTCCTGCTCGACGCCGGCGCGGTGCTCGAGGGCGGCGGCATCGACTTCCGCGTGCTGAAAGGGGTTGCCCTCGCGCACACGACCTATCCGACTCCGGAGTGGCGGGTGTTCGGTGACCTCGACCTGCTCGTGCCCGGCGACCGTCTCACGGCCGCCACGAAGCTGCTGGCCGAAGCGCTGGACGCCACGAGGGCCGAACCGGAGCTCCGGCCCGGGTTCGACGACCGCTTCGGCAAAGAGGTCATGCTGCGCGCGCCCGACCGCCCCGAGCTGGACCTCCACCGCACGTTCGTCTCGGGCGCGTTCGGGCTCACCATCTGCCTCGGCGACCTCTTCGACCCTGGCGAGCCGTTCGAAATCGGCGGTCGGCAGTTCTCGGCCCTTCCCGCCCCCCAGCGGCTCCTCCACGCCGCCTACAGCACCCTGCTCGGCGACTGGCCGCCCAGGCTGGGCCCGGCGCGGGACCTGGTGCAGATCCTCCTCGTGCACCAACCGTCGGACGACGAGGTGCTGGCTCTGGCTCGGCGTTGGCGGGCCGAAGCCGTGCTGGCCGGAGGCCTCCGCCAGGCGTGGGTCGACCTCGACCCCGGGTCCGCGCCGCCGCTGGTCGCCTGGGCCCGGGGCTTCGTGGCATCGCGGAGCGAGCGGGCCCTCGTCGCCGCCCACGTCGGCGCCGGGCGGGCCTCGACCCGGCACCTCGCCGCCCTCGCCGTGGTCGGCGGGGTCTCGAACCGAGCCGGCTACCTGCGCGCGGTCGCCTGGCCGTGCCGTGACTACCTCGACGCCCGGGAGCTGCGGCGCCGGGACCACATCCGCCGGGCCGTCGGCCGCTTGCGCTGACCGACCGGCACCCGGTCGGTACAGTCGGACGGCGTGCCAGCCGGTCGAGTTCCCGCCCGCACGTCGGCGGCGACCCGCACGTCGGCGGCGACCCGCAAGGCTGCCCGAGGGCGGGGGACGGGCCTCTTGCCGCTGACGGGTTTCGTCCTCGTCGCCGGGCTCCTCCTCACCAGTTCCGGCCTGTTCGGCTCGCTGGGCCAGGACGGGAACCTGGGCGTGGTGGTGGGGGTCATCCTCTTCGTCGTCACCATCCCGATCGCCTCGGCCCTGGCCCGCATCGACGACGATCCGCGCCTCATGGGCATCATCCTCCTCGCCTTCGGCGCCAAGATGGCCGGCGCGGTCGTCCGCTACACCGTCCTCTACGAGGCCTACGGCGGCGGCGACGCCACCCGATACTTCGAGGCCGGCACCGCCCTGGCGCCGCAGATCGCCGAGGGCCAGGCCGTCTTCGGCGAGATCACCGGCACCCGCTTCCTCGAGATCGCCAGCGGCTTCGCCTACACGATCCTCCCCGACAACCAGCTCGTCGGCTTCCTCTTCTTCTCGTGGATCAGCTTCCTGGGCCTGCTGCTCTTCAGCCGGGCCGTGCGCTGGGGGCTGCCCGACGGCGACCACCGGAGATACGACCTCCTGCTCTTCTTCCTCCCCACCCTCCTGTTCTGGCCGTCGAGCATCGGCAAGGAGGCCTGGATGGTGCCCATGATCGGCCTCGCCTCCTACGGAGCGGCGCGCCTGGTCCGCAACAACCTGCTCGGAATCCTCCCCCTCGCCCTTGGCTTGTGGGGGGCGAGCGTCGTCCGTCCGCACGTGGCCCTCATGATCGTGGCCGCCCTCGTGCCGGCGTCGCTCCTGCGTCCCAAGGGCAGGAACCGCCTCGGGTTCAGCCCCTTTGCCCGCGTCCTCGGCGTCGTGGCCATCGTCGCCGTGCTCGGCGTGGTCGTGACCCAGGTCACCGAGTTCTTCGATGTCCCGCGCCTCGACAGCGAAGCGGCCGAGCAGGTCGCGACCGAGACCGGGCTGCAGACCGCCCAAGGCGGCTCGGAGTTCGAGAACGACCCCGTCAACTCACCCCTGGACGTCCCCCGGGCCGCCGTGACCGTGCTCTTCCGCCCGTTCCTCTGGGAGGCGGACAACGCCCAGGGCGCGGTGACGGCGCTCGAGGGCGTCGTGCTCTTCGTGCTCCTTGTCCTCGCCCGCAAGGAGCTGTTCGCGCTCCCCCGGACCGTCGTGCGGTACTCGTATGTCCTCTATGCGCTGGCCTTCAGCTTCCTGTTCTTCGTCGCCTACTCGAGCATCGCCAACTTCGGCATCCTGGTCCGCCAGCGGGCCCAGCTGTTCCCCCTCTTCCTGGTGCTGCTGGTCCCCGCGTCGAGGAAGTCCGACGAGGACACCGACGTCGACGCCGAAACGACCGCGATGAGCCTCGATCGGGAGCCTTGACCGCAGTACCCTGTACTCCCGGCGGGCGGGAGGTCACGAGGTGATCAGAGTGCATGCGGAGGCGCGTGAGCTGAAGGCGGAGAGCGCGGACGGAAGCACTGGCGCCACCGAGGGTGGGAGCGCGCGGCTCCTGGCCCTCCTGGCCCCCCGTCGCTACCTCATCACCACCATCGCCGACGCCTTGGTGTGGCCGATCGCCCTCGTGTACTCGAGCTGGCTCCGGTACGAGTTCGCATCGTCCGACATCAAGTGGGACGGGCTGCTGGTGCTCGCCGCGCTCGCCGCGGTCGTGCAGGTCACCCTCGGTCGGTGGCAGGGCCTCTACAGCGGCCGCTGGCGCTTCGGCAGCTTCGAGGAGGTCGCGGCGCTGGTGGGGACGGTGGTCGTCACCACCGTCCTGGCGTTCGGGCTGAACCTCCTACCTGATCCGCACTTCGTCCCGAGCAGCGCCGTCCTCGGCGCCAGCTTGGTGGCGTTGACGCTCATGGGCGGGCTCCGGTACGGCTGGCGCCTCTTCCTCGAGTCGATGAAGCGCCCGGCGCACGAGCAGAGCCGGCGGGCGGTGATCTACGGCGCGGGCGATGCCGCGCACCAACTGGTTCGGTCGATGACCCGCAACCCCGACAGCCCCCTGCTCCCGGTCGCCGTGGTCGACGACGATCCCCGCAAGCGCAGCCACCGGCTGGCCCGCCACGTCCGCGTGGAGGGCACCGGCCGCGACCTGGCCTCGGTGGCCGAGGCCAACCGCGCCGAGGTCGTGATCCTCGCCGTGCCGTCAGCGGACAACGACCTCGTACGTCGGGTCGTCGAGGACGGCGAAGCGGCGGGACTCGAGGTGCTGATCCTGCCCTCGATCTACGAGCTGACCACGCCACAGGTGGACCTCAGCGACGTCCGTGAGGTCACCGTCGCCGACCTGCTCGGGCGCCACGAGCTGGACCTGGACGTGCCCACCATCGCCCACTACCTCACCGGCCGCCGGGTGCTGGTGACCGGCGCGGGGGGCTCGATCGGCTCCGAGCTGTGCCGCCAGATCACCTGGTTCGGTCCCGCCGAGCTGGTCATGCTCGACCGGGACGAGTCGGCGCTGCACGCGCTCCAGCTCAGCATCGACGGCCTCGCTCGGGTCGACGACGAACGCCTGGTGGTGGCCGACATCCGGGATCACGGCCGGATACGGGAGGTGTTCAGCCACTTCCAGCCGGACGTGGTGTTCCACGCCGCCGCCCTCAAGCACGTGCCCCTGCTGGAGCTGCAACCGGCGGAGGCGGTCAAGACCAACGTCTGCGGCACCCGCCACGTGCTCGAGGCCGCGCAGGCGAGCAGCGTCGACCGCTTCATCAACGTGTCGACCGACAAGGCCGCGGACCCCGCCAACGTCCTCGGGCGCACCAAGCTCCTGGCCGAGCGCATGACGGCCGGCGTCGCCCGGAGGGCCCCCGGGACCTACCTGTCGGTGCGCTTCGGCAACGTGCTGGGCAGCCGTGGCTCGATGCTGACCACGTTCCAGCACCAGGTCGACACCGGTGGGCCGATCACGGTCACCCACGCCGACGTCACCCGCTTCTTCATGACCGTCGAGGAGGCGGTGCAGCTCGTCATCCAGGCCGGCGCCATCGGCGAGGACGGCGACGTTCTCGTGCTCGACATGGGCGAGCCGGTGCGCATCGCCGACGTCGCCCGGCGCATGGCCGAGTCGGTCGACCCGCCCGTCGAGGTGCGCTTCACCGGGCTGCGCCCGGGCGAGAAGCTGGCCGAAGTCCTCTTCGCGGCAGACGAGGAGCCCCAGCCCACCGCGCACCACCTGGTCCGTCGGGTCACAGGCGAGCCCATCGATCCCGCCCACGTGACAGCCGACTGGCCCTTCGCCGGCCCGGCCGGCGAGGACCTGCGGGCGATCCTGAACGACCTCGAGCGCTCCACGGACGGGGAGCACCACGTCGCCCCCTGAAGTCCCCGTCGGCCCGGGTGACCCACCCGCACTCGTCGACCGTTCGTACCGGGGCAAGCGGGTGCTCGACCTCGTCGTGTTGGCCGTCGTCGCCATCCCGGCCGCGGTCATCGGCCTCGGGTGCGCCCTCGCCGTCCGGCTGACCTCCCGCGGGCCGGTGCTGTACCGCCAGCAACGCGTCGGGCACCTGGGGCAGCCCTTCGAGGTGCTGAAGCTGCGGACGATGGTGGATCGGCCCGACAACCCCGTGATCCCGGACGACGACCGCATCACCGCGGCAGGGCGATTCCTCCGCCGGCTGTCGCTCGACGAGCTCCCCCAGCTGATCAACGTGGCCCGGGGCGAGATGGGCATCGTGGGGCCCCGGCCCACGCTGCCCTACCAGGTGGCCCGCTACGACGACCGTCAGCGTCAACGGCTGGCGGTGCGGCCCGGCCTCACCGGCCTGGTCCAGGTCGGCGACCGCAACGCCGTGCTCTGGGCCGAGCGCATCGAGCTCGATCTCGACTACGTGGCGGACAACTCCCTCGGCCGGGACCTGGGCATCCTCGTCCGGACGCTGCCGGCGATGCTCCGGGGCACCGGCGTCGAAGGCCACCCCACCGACGACCCGCTGGTCCGGGACGAGCCGCCCCGCCAGCCTTAGGTGCAGGAGAGCACGAACTTGAACTGCTGGTAGACCGGGAGGAAGACGCCGGGAAAGCTCACCGAGCCCGCGGACAGTGTGGACGGGGCCACGCAGGTCCCGTCGGTCAGGCTGGCCCGGGCCGAGACGAAGGTGCAGCTGCAGCCCCCGGTGACGATGAAGGTCTCAGCGCCCAGGAACCCCGTGCAGGAGTTGAGCCCGCCCGTGGTGGAGGTGATGCAGGCACCGATCAACGTGTTCACCGCCGTCGCCCAGCTGGTCGGAAGGCACGTCGAGCTCTGTGCCATGGGAGCACAGTTGCTGCCGATCTGGATCCGATTGAGGCCGCTGGCCGCGGTGGCGGCCGCCGCCGGTGAGGCGATGCTGCCCACGATCACGGGGGTGGTCCAGGCCACGGCTCCGGCGGCAGCCGCCTGTCGGATGAGCCGACGACGATCGATCGTCGGCCGAGCGTCCGGCTCGGAGCGTGGCTCTTCGCTCGATTCGCCCACTCACGCTCCTCACCACGATCGGCACCGCATCGTACGACGGCGAATTACACCGATGCAATCATGCACCAGCGGTCGATCGGCTCAGGGGATGTTCGACTTCACCTCGCACTGCTGGCCGGTGTCGACCTCGGTCCCACCGTTGCAGTCGTCCAGATGGGCACCGCCCACGAGACGGTCGGCGCCCGGCCCCCCCAGCAACTGGTCCCGGCCGTTGGCACCGAGAAGCCGGTCGTCGCCGGCGTTGCCCCTGAGGACGTCGTAGTTGTTGTTGCCGATCAGGTGGTCGTTGCCGTCGCCACCGTTGAGCTGGTCGGCCCTGCTGCCGCCGCTCGCCGTGTCGTCGCCGGCGCCGAGGTTGACGACGTCGACCCCACCGAGGCTGCAGACGCGGTCGTTGCCGCCGAGGGCGCCGATCGTGTCGGCTGCCGCGGTGCCCTGGATGACGTCCGGGCCACTGGTGGGCGACTCGCCGAGAGCGAGATCCACCGTGACCGACTCGCCGAGGCAGAGCGGGCGAGCCACGACGCTGTAGTCGTGGGTCACCACGGTGGTGTTGCCGTCGTTGTCCATGGCCGTGACCGTGAGCTCGAAGTCACCCGTGACCGTGGTGTCGATCGGGTCGCCGTCCGGATCCGAGCCCACACAAGAGGCCAGGCCGGAGCCACCGTCCTCGTCCGCGCAGCCGAAGTCGATCGTCGCGACCTGACCCACCTGGTAGGTGGCCCCGTCGGCCGGGGAGGTGATCGTCGCTGTCGGTGGCGTGCCGTCCACCACCTCGTAGGTGTGGACCACGACCGTCAGGTTGCCCACGGTGTCCTGGGAGATCACGAAGAAGCTGTACTCGCCGAGGGTGCTCGTGGAGATGTCCACGCCATCGGGCAGCGAGCCGAAGCAGCTGGCGACCTCCGCTCCTCCGGTGTCGTCGCACTCGTAGTCCGCGGTCAGGTTGGAGCCCCGGTCGTACTCGCCGGCGTCGGCCGGCTCGGTGATGGTCACCGTCGGGCCCGAGGCATCCACCGTGTAGGTGTGGGTCACCTCGAACTCGTTGCCCGCGTCGTCGGTCGCCGTGACGGTGAACTCGTGCTCACCGGGCGCCGCGGTGTCCACCGCCGAGCCGTCCGCCACCGGGCCCTCGCAGGAGTCGACGCCCGAACCACCGACCTCGTCCTCACAGACGTAGTCGGCCGTCACGAACTGGCCCTGGTAGTAGACCGCGCCGTCGACGGGTGAGGAGATGGTCGCCGTCGGGTCGGTGAAGTCGGTGATGGCCTCGACCGTGTAGCTGTTGGTCAGCTCCGCCTCATTGCCGGCCTCGTCGGTGGCCGTCACGGTGAACTCGTGCTCACCGGGCGTCGACGTGTCGATGGGATCACCGCTCGGCACCGGGCCCACACAGGACTCGAGGCCGGAGCCGCCGTCCTCGTCGGCGCAGGAGTAGTCCGCCTCCACCACGTCGCCGATCGTGTAGGTGGCCCCGTGCGGGGGCGTGCTGATCTCCACCGTCGGGTCGGTGCCGTCCACGACCGTGTAGGTGTGGACGAGGACGGAGATGTTGCCCACCTCGTCCATGGCGAACACGGAGAAGTTGTGGGCACCGAGGGTGCTGGAGTCGATGTTCACGCCAGCCGGCACCGGGCCGAAGCAGAGCGCCACCGTCGAGCCGCCGACATCGGTGCAGCCGTAGTCGGCCGCGGTCGTCGAGCCCTGGGCGTACTCCCCGCCGTCAGCCGGGGTGGTGATGGTGATCTCCGGGCCCGAGGCGTCCACCGTGTAGGTGTTGGTGACCTCGAACTCGTTGCCGTCGTTGTCGGTGGCCGTGACGGTGAAGTCGTGCTCACCGGGTGCCGCGGTGTTGACGGGATCGCCGTCGTCGACCGGGCCCACGCACGACGCGAGACCGGAGCCGCCGGTGTCAGCGCAGGCGTAGTCCGCGATCACGAACTGGCTTTGGCCGTAGACCGCGCCGGCGGGCGGCGAGGTGATCGTCGCCGTCGGGTCAGTGAGGTCGGTGATGGCCTCGACCGTGTAGGTGACCTCCACCTCGGTCTCGTTGCCGGCGTCGTCGGTGGCCGTCACCGTGAAGGTGTGCGGACCGAGCGTCGAGGTGTCGATCGGATCGCCGCTCGCCACCGTGCCCACGCAGGAGACCAGACCGGATCCGCCGGGCTCATCGGCGCACGAGTAGTCCGCCTCGACCACGGCATCGATCTGGTACCCGGCCCCGTCGGTCGGGCTGGTGAGCGTCACCGTCGGATCGGTGCCGTCCACGACCGTGTAGGTGTGGACCTGCACCGCCAGGTTGCCCACGTCGTCCAGGGCCAGCACGAAGAAGTTGAACTGGCCGAGGTCGGTGGTGTCGATGTTCACCCCGCTCGGCACCGTGCCGAAGCAGGAGGCGACTCCGGAGCCCCCGGTGTCGAGGCATTCGAACTCCGCCGGCACCGGCGAGCCGCGGTCGTAGGTCCCGCCGTCCGCGGGGGTCGTGATGGTGATCGTCGGATCCGTGACGTCGACCGTGTAGGTGTGCGTCAGCTCGGTCTGGTTGCCGTCGCCGTCCTCCGCCGTGACGGTGAACGGGTGCGGGCCGGGGACCGAGGTGTCGACGACGTCACCGTCGTCGACGGTGCCCACGCAGGAGGCCAGGTCCGACGAGCCGGGCTCGGCCTCCTCCTCGCAGAGGTAGTCGGCGACAACGTGTTCGCCCTGGTAGTAGAACGCGCCGTCCTCGGGGGTCGTGATGGTCACGGTCGGGTCGGTGACGTCCAGCACGGTGTAGTGGTGCGTCACCGATGAGGTGTTGCCGACCTCGTCCTCGGCGTCGACGGTGAACGAGTAGCTCCCGGGCGTCGAGGTGTCGATGTCGGCACCGTCCGCAACCGGACCGTCGCAGAGCACGATGTCCGACTGGTCGGTGCACCCATAGTCGGCCGTCACGTCCTCGTCGACGGCGTAGATCGCGTCCTCGTCTGGCGTGGTGATGGTGATCGCCGGGCCGTCATCGTCGTGGTCGTCACCGACGGCGAAGTCGGTGAAGGTGGTGACCTCACCACCCGTGCACACGCGCTCCCAGGTGACGGCAGCGGACGGGTTGCAGCGAGAGCGCAGGATGACGTCCTTGAAGTCGAACGGCGCTCCGTTCCCCTGCAGGAACGTCGTCGAGTACCACGTGCCGTCGGCCTGGTAGTCGATGCGACCATCGGCGGTCTCGCCGACGTGGATGGTGTGCTCACCCGCGGTCCGGGGAGACGAAAGGTCGGGCGGTCCGAGCGGCGGGTACACGATCTGCTCGATCGCCGCGGCTCCACCGGGCCCGTAGCGGGCGTAGAGAAGGATCTCCTCGGTGAAGAGCGAGCCGACCTGCAGGCGTGGGTTCGGAACCGGAACCATCGAATCGATGAACATGTCGACGCCCTGCCAGAGGTCGCCGTCGTCCTCGTAGGAGAACTCGATCCACGGTGTGCCGTTCGTGTTGACCGGCGGTTCGCCGACCATGCGGATCCAGGACTCGCCGGGACCGAACCGGGTCAGCACCGCCTCGTCGGCGATGACCTCCGCAGAGCCGTTGAGGACGGACCACTCGAAGCCCTTCCAGAACAGGTGCACCGTGGCGTTCGCCGTGTTGCTGGGGTCGCCCTCGCCGACGGCGTTCTCCGCGGTGACCGTGTAGGCGTACGGGTTGCTGCTGGCCGGGACGGTGTCGTCGGTGAACGTCGTGTCGGCGGTGGTGCCGATCTCGGAACCGTCGCGGTACACGTGGTAGGTCGTGACCGGGCGGCCGCCGTCGTCGGCAGGAGCGGTCCAACCGAGGTCGACGTCGCCGTCACCGTCGGGCGTCGCCGTGAGGTCGGTGGGGGCATCGGGGGCGAAGAGGGCCTCGAAGTCGAAGATCTGGCGATCGCCGTCGACCGTGACGGCCAGCGCGTCGGCGGCCGCGACGACGCTGGGGTTGCCCGACCCGAGATTGATCCCGAGGCTGCCGTTCAGGGGCCCCGCGGGGGCGCTGAGCGAGTTGATCGGCGAATCGGGGTCCTCGAGGACACGGGCGGCCGGATGAGCCGCCACGATGTCCTCCCAGGCGCAGGGCGTGGCCATTCCGCAGCCAGGGATGGCTGCCGGGTGTGAGGCCCACCACAGCCCGGCGCCATCTCTGATGGCGTTCCAGGTCTGCCACACGTCGTCAGCCGGGCTACCGGGGTTCAGGTAGGGCTCGTACACCAGGTAGGTGTCGACGACGTCGTCGGCGTCCGCATCGACTCGCAGGTTGAGGGCCGGAAAGGCAGGAGAGGCCGGCGGTGCGCTGTCGCGGTAGGTCGCGTAGCTGATGGCATCCACGTTGGCCAGCGGCGTGCCGGCGCCGGCGCCGTAGAGATCGGTGAAGAGCTGGACCTTGGCCGAGCCGCTGGCGTCGGTGGACAGAAGGGCGGCGCCGTCGCCGAGGCTGCCGCCGTAGATCTCGTCGAACTGGAGCTGGCCCCCCGGGCGCGTGTCGGCCGGGAACCAGTTGCTGCCGAGACCCGTGACCACCGTGGTCGTGCTCGAGGAGGTCACCACCGGCTCGAAGCCGGTCGAGAATTCTGATCCGGCACCCGTGCTGATCGCGACGTTGTCGAACAGCAGGCCCTTGCCGGCGTTGGCCGGGGCGGCCGTTCCGCTCGAGCGGAACAGGAGCGAGTCGACGGTCCGGGTGTTCACCGTGCCGGGCTCGCAGTTGCGGAAGTAGTCCTCCCAGCTCGTACCCGTGTGGGACGGGGTGGGGCTGCCGTCCACGAAGACCCGGACGATGTCGTTCTCCGGGCCGTCCACGAAGTCCATCTCGATCCGGATGTGGTGGGCGGTGGTGCGATCCAAGCCCGACACGACCTCGGTCTGCACGAAGCCGTCATCACAACCGAGCGCGTTCTGGAAGTCGAAGAACAGCACCCTCAGGCCGGCGGGGGTGTCCTCCATGCGCACCCAGCTCATGCGGGCGCCGTCGCCCCGGTCGGGGCTGACGGTGATGCCGAGCCCTGGCTGTTCGGCCGACGGCTGGGCCGAGGCGAAGTCCCACTCGGCCACGAAGGTGCTCTGACGGGTCCCTCCGGAGAGGCCACCGCTCTCGGCGCTGGCCTCGCCGGCCTCGTTCGGCACGGACGGGCTGAAGGGCTGGTCGCCGAACGACCCGCTGATAGCCGAGTTGGAGAACCGCCACGACTGCTCGTTGAACGACGTCGGGGCGCTGGTGTTGACGACGACGGCCTGGTCGTAGCCGCCCGTGACGGTCCAACCGTTCTGGCCGTGGATGTTGCCCGGTGTGTAGGTCACCGCCGGAATCGGGGGGACGGGCTCCGCTCCGGCAGGCGATGCCGCGAGTGGCGCCAGGAGCGCGGCAACGATGGCGGTGATCGCCAGTACCGCGAGGCGCCCGCGCGCGTTGCCTGTCGTTGGTGATCGGTCCATCGAGAGCTTCCTGTCCGCTCGGGTTCCCGCCAGTGCTCGTGCGCCCATCGGCCAAGGACGGGGGCGATTGAGCCGAGCAGGAGCGTGGACCGGCGCGTCAAAACGCGAGACGGCCCGTGCCCTCCCCCGGAGGGGAGCGCACGGGCCGGTCACCGCATCACCGAACTACGGGATGTTGGTGCTCACCTCGCACGACGTTCCGGTGTCGATGGCGGAGCCACCGTTGCACTCGTCGCGCTGGGTGCCGCCGTTGAGGCTGTCAGCACCAGAGCCACCGAAGAGCTGGTCACGGCCTTGGCCGCCAGTCAGCTCGTCTTCGCCCACGCCGCCCCGAAGGACGTCGGCGGCGCTAGCACCGGTGAGGACGTCGTTGCCCGCACCGCCGACCAGCTGGTCGGCCTTGGCGCCACCGTCAGCAGCGTCGTCGCCGGCACCGAGGTTGATGACATCGGCACCACCGAGACCACAGACGTGGTCGACACCCTCGAGGGCGTTGATGGTGTCGGCATCCGGGGTGCCCTGGATGACGTCGTCGCCGCTCGTGGGCTCCTCGCCGAGGGCGAGGTCCACGGTGACGGTCTCGCCGAGGCAGGTCCCGCGGGCGACCACGGTGTACGTGTGGGTCACCTCGGTCTCGTTGCCCTCTTCGTCGGTGCCCGTGACCGTGAAGTCATGCGAACCGAGCGTCGAGGTGTCGATGGCGTCGCCATCGTCCTCGGTGCCGACACAGGTGTCGATGCCGGAACCGCCGGCCTCGTCCTGACAGGTGAAGTCGGCGATCACGTTCTGACCCTGGCCGTACGAAGCGCCGTCAGTAGGCGAGCTGATCATCACGACGGGGCCGGAGTCGTCCGTGACCGTGTAGGTCACCTCTTCCGAGGAGACGTTGCCCAGCTCGTCCATGCCGAACACGATGAAGGAGTGCTCACCCGGGGTGGTCGTGTCGATCGACACGCCATCCGGCACGGAGCCGACACAGGCGGTGACGCCTGAGGGGTCGGTGCAGGCGTAGTCCGCCGGCACGTCAGAACCCAGGTCGTAGTCCTCGCCGTCCTCCGGCGTGGTGATGGTGATCGTCGGGCCGGACTCGTCGTGGTCGTCGCCGACGTCGAACGAGTTGAAGGTGACCGTCTGGCCACCGCCGGTGCAGTCCCGCTCCCAGGTCACCGAGGGAGCGTTGTCGCAGCGCCACCGCAGGAGGATGTCGTTCCAAGCGAACGGCGCACCCTGGTCCTGCAGGAAGTTGGTGGAGTACCACGTGCCATCGGCGTTGTAGTCGATGCGACCCGTGGAGGTCTGACCGGCGTAGATGGTGTGGTCACCAGCCGTCCGGGGACCCGCGGCGCCATCGGGCGACACGGCGAAGACGGCCTCTTCGGTCGTCGGAGGAGCCGTGTAGCGGGCGAAGCCCAGGAGCTCGAAGCCGAACAGCGAACCCGCCGACAGGCGCGGGTTGGGCGCGGCGCCGGTGGAGTCGATGAACATGTCGATGCCCTGGTAGGAGTTGCCGTCGTCCTCGTAGGAGAACTCGGCCCACGGCGTGTCACCGGGGACATGCGGGCCCGCACCGACGATGCGGATGCTGGACTCGCCCAGGGTGGCGCCCCGGGTCAGGTCGACGCCATCGTCGCCGTTGATCTCGGCCTCACCGTTGAGGACGGACCACTCGAAGCCCGACCAGAAGAGGTTGACCGTGGCGGTGGCGGCCGAGCTCTCGGCGCCCTCGCCCTCTTCGTTCGTGGCGGACACGGTGTAGCTGTAGGGAGCGCTGCTCGCCACAACCGTCGTGTCCTGGAACGTCGTCGCGCCGGTGGTCGTACCGACCTCGTCGCCGTCGCGGTAGATGGTGTAGCCGGTGATCGATGAGCCGTTGTCCGCCGGAGCAGTCCAGCTCAGATCGACCGTGCCGTCACCGGGGGTCGCCGCAAGCCCGGTCGGGGCATCCGGCGCGGTCGGCAGGGTGCCCTCGAAGCCGGTGGAGAAGGTCGAGGCACCAGTGCTGATGGCGACGTTGTCGATCAGGAAGCCCTTGCCCGCGTTCGCGGGAGTGGAGTTGCCGCCGGACCGGAAGAGCAGGGAGTCGACGGTGACCGTCTGGTCCGCCGCGTCACAGTCGCGGAAGAAGTCCTCCCACGAGCCGCCCGTGTGCTCCAGCACACCGTCGACGTAGACCGCGACGGTGTCGTTGCTCCGCCCCGGGACGAAGTTCATCACCAGGCGGACCTTGTGGGCCGTGCCTCGCGAGAGGTTCTCGGCCACGGTCGTCTGGGGGAAGGTGCCGTTGCAGCTCTCGTCCTCGGCGTCGTCGTAGTCGAAGAAGATCAGGCCGAGGCCGGGGAAGGTGTCGACCATGCGCACGAGGCTCATGCGGGCACCGTCGCCGCGATCGGGGCTGGCGTCGAGCCGGAGGCCCGACTGCTCGGCTCCGGGCTGGGCCGAGCTGAACTCCCACTCGGCCTCGTAGGTGGTCGACCGGGTACCGCCGGACAGGCCGCCGTTCACGGCCGCCGTCTCGCCGGCCTCGTTGGCCACGGACGGGCTGAAGGGCTGGTCACCGAACGAGCCCAGAGCGACCTCGTTCGAGAAGCGCCAGGACTGGCCCCGGAAGGAGGCCGGTGCGCCGGAGTTGGCGACGACTTCCTGGTCGAGGCTGTCGTTGATGTTGCCGCCACCCTGGCCACCCCAGCCGTTTTGGCCGTCGATGTCACCAGTGGTGTAGGTCACCGCCGGAACAGGCGCAGCGCCCGCCGGGGATGCGGCGAGCGGGGCCAGGAACCCGGCGACGATGGCGCTCAGCGCCAATGCCGCGAGGATCCGAACCCGCGCGCGCGGTTCGTGATCGTTCCTTCAAGAGTGTTTTCCTCACTGTTTGGTTCCGCCAGTTGATGATCGGGTTGTCCACCGGGTGAGGTAGGGCCATAGCGGCGCCGTCCGCCTCAACCTTCTCCCGATCGCCCACTCGTGTGGGCGGGGGCAACATATCGCCGTCGTGAGACAAATTGGCAACCTCTGTGTCACAAAGGGGGAAATGTTCTGCCCCGTTCAGAGGACGTAGAGGGCGGCGGCGCGGCACTCGGTGCGAGAGAGCACCCAGCCGTCGAGGTCCACGGTGTCGCCGGATTCGTGGTCGGCGGCGGCCTGCGGGGCGAGCACGCGCAGGCCCGCACCGGGTCGTTCGGGGACCTCGCCGTTCAGCGCCGGGAGGGCGTCGAGGAGGACCTGCTGGTCGGCCTCGTCGGGCGTGACCTCGAGGTACCGGGTGCCGACCGCGACGAGCGCGGCGGCGAGCGACGAGGGTGCCTCGGTGGGCGGGCGGGTGGTCGACGTCGAGGCGGAGCCCGCTTCGCCTTCGTCGTCGTCGAGGAGCTGCCAGGCCACGCAGGCCTCCGGCCACGGCCGCACCACCGGCGCCGAGGCCCTTGAGCAGCGTGCGCCGGTTCACGCCAGGACCTGGCGCTGGAGGTGGTCGGCGAGGCGCAGGGCCAGAGCCACCAGGGTGTAGGTGGGTGTCGACGCACCGGCGGTCCCGAACGAGGACGACCCGGCCACGTAGAGGTTGTCCACCGAGTGCACCCGCAGGTCGGCGTCCACGACCCCGTCGGCCGGGTCGGCAGCCATGCGGGTGGTGCACATGTGGTGGAAGCCGAGGCCCAGCTCGAAGCCCTCGGGGTCGGCGGCGTCGGCGTCGACGGCCAGGCCGCCGACGTAGGGGCGGATGCCGTCGGTCTCCTCGATGACCACGCTCCCGGGGGTGAGCTGCAGCCGGCCGATCCCGGTCCGGGCCAGCTCGTCGCCGATGACCGCCATCCCCTCGAGGATCGAGCTGCGGTCGCGCTCGGTGAACTGCCAGTCGAGCTCGACCCGCGGCATCCCCAGAGGATCGCGCTCGGTGCCCAGGCGGACGCGCGAGTCCGGGTTCAGCTCCTGCTCGGCCGTGGCCAGGAAGTAGAGCGACGACCGGGGTGGCGCCGTGCCCGTGGCCTGGGCGACGGCGGCGATCTCGCTGATGCCCAGGCCGCTGATGACCCGGGGGCGCTCGTCGGCGTAGGACCCCACGACGAGCTGGCAGCTGAGGGAGAGCAGCCCGAGGTCGCGGACGGCCTGCGAGGTGAGGGCGACCTCGCCCTTCACCCGCAGGGTCCCCTCCTGGGCGCCGGTGTCGGCCTCGAACAGGGCGCTCAGCGCCTCGGGGTCCTGGCCGGTCACGGCGATGGCGGTGGACACGGCGAAGTGCTCGCAGAAGTAGCGGCCCACGAGGTCGTGCTCGTTGCCGAGGCCGGTGGGCCGGTCGGTGCTGCTGGCCAGCAGCAGGCGGGGGTTCTCGATGCCCCCGAGGGCGACGATCACGACCCGGGGCCCGTCCACCTGCAGCTCGACCCCCCCGAGGGTCTTGGCCAGGACGGTCTCGACCCGGTCGCCGCCGGGGTCGAGGCGCAGGTCGACCGCGTTGGCCCGCAGGTAGACCGTCACGCCTTCGGCGGCCTCGAGCTCGTCGCCGTACTCCGCCCCGAACCGGAGGTCCCGGATCTGGTAGACGCCGGTGCTGACCAGGGGGGTGTCGAGGAGGGGCTCGCCGCCCCCGAGCTCGGCCGTCCAGTACTCCCAGTCGAAGCGGTAGGGCCCGAGGCCGAGCACCGGATTGGCCCGCTCGTACCAGGGGTCGAGATCGGCCCGGGTGATGGGCCAACCGGAGCGCTCGAGCTGCGGGCGGACCTCGAAGTCGACCTCGTCGTAGGGACGGCAGAACCCGGCCCAGTGGTTGGTCGTGCCGCCGAGCTGGCGCAGGCGGATGCTGTCGAGGGTGGCCTGGTTGTCCGAGAACCCGAGGGTCTCCCCCACCGACTCGCCCTTGGCGAGGTCCTGGATGTCGGGCTCGAGGGTCTCGGCGCCGCTCTCGAGGACCACCACCTCGAGGCCGGTGCCGGCCAGCTCGAGGGCCAGGGTGATGCCCGCGGCGCCGGCGCCCAGGATGCAGACGTCGGCCCGGAGCCGGGTTCCCGAGGTCAGTCCCTCGGCGTCGACGATCACGCCGAGGTCACCGGATCAGTCGCCGAGCGCCCGGTTCACCCGGCGGGCGAGCTCGAGGTCGAGCTCGGTGAGGCCGCCGGCGTCGTGGGTCATGAGGTCGATGGTGACCCGGTTGTAGACGTTGGACCACTCGGGGTGGTGGTTGAGCTTCTCGGCCGAGATGGCGACCTGGGCCATGAGCCCGAAGGCGGCCACGAAGTCGTCGAGCACGAGCTCGCGGTGGAGCTTGCCGTCGACGACCTCCCAGCCCGGGAGCTCCCGGAGCTGCTCGGTCAGCGCTTCCTCGGTCAACAGTTCGGGCATGGCAGTCACCCCCGGGGGTCGGCGAACGGGTCGGCAAAGGGATCGGCGAACGGGTCGGGCGTCTTGGTCTCCGGGGCCGACTGGTCCTCGTCGACCCCGAAGCGGGCGTAGCCGTCGGCTTCCAGCTCGGCGGCGAGCTCGGGGCCGCCCTCGGCGACGAAGCGGCCGCCCACGAGGATGTGGACCCGGTCGGGGCGCAGCTCGCTGAACAGGCGGCTGTAGTGGGTGATGGCGAGGACGCCGAGGCCGGTCTCGTTGGTGGCCTCCTCGATGCGCCGGCTGCAGGTGCGCAGGGCGTCGATGTCGAGGCCGGAGTCGAGCTCGTCGAGGATGGCGATGCGAGGGCGGAGGACGCCGAGCTGCAGGGTCTCGTTGCGCTTCTGCTCGCCGCCGGAGAGGTCTACGTTGAGCGGCCGGAGCAGGAAGCGCTCGTCGAAGCCGATGCGCTCGGCCTCCACGACCATGCGGTCGCGGACGTCGGAGAAGTCGTGGCCCCGGGCCCGGATGGCGGCCTCGAAGAGGGACTCGAGGGAGACACCGGGGACCTCGGTCGGGTACTGCATGGCCAGGAACAACCCGGCCTGCGCCCGCTGCCACGGGGTCATGGCCAGCACGTCCTGGCCGTCGAGGGTCACCGTCCCGCCGGTGACCTCGTAGCCGGGACGGCCCATGACCACGTGCGACAGCGTCGACTTGCCCGAGCCGTTCGGGCCCATGACCGCGTGCACCTCGCCGGCCCGCACGGTGAGGTCGATGCCCCGCAGGATCGTCTGCCCCTCGATGCCGGCCTCGAGGCCCTGGATCACCAGCTCAGACATTCAGTCCACCTCTATCAGGACGTCGTCGCCGTCCACGGTCACGGCGTAGGTCGGGACGGCCTTGGTGGCGGGCAGGGACTCGGGCTCGCCGGTGCGCAGGGAGAAGGCGCTGCCGTGCTTCCAGCACTCGATGGTGCACTCGTCGGGGTCGACCTCTCCCTCGGACAGGGAGATGTCGGCATGGGTGCACCGGTCGCCGATGGCGTAGAACTCGTCGTCGATCCGGATGAGGGCGATGCCGTGCCCGTCCACGTCGAAGCGCTTGGCCTCACCGGACGCCAGGTCGTCCCGGGCGCACACCCGCTGCGGCGCCATCACACCGCCTCCAGGGTGCCGGCGATCTCGCGCCGCACCTGGTCGGCCACCTCGGGCGCCGGGAAGCGGGTGAGCACGTCGTCGAAGAAGCCGGCGACGATGAGCTTCTCGGCCTCCTCGGTGGGCACGCCACGGCTCTCGAGGTAGAAGCGCTGTTCGGGGTCGACCGGCCCCACCGCCGAAGCGTGCGAGCAGCGGACGTCGTTGTTCTCGATCTCGAGGTTGGGGACCGACTCGGCCCACGCCTGGTCGGACAGCTTCAGGTTGCGGTTGGTCTGGAAGGCCTCGGTGCCGCGGGCGTTGGGTCGGACCCGGATCAGGCCGGTGTAGACGGAGCGGGAGGCGTCGGCCAGGGCGCCCTTGAAGAGGAGCTCGCTGGTGGTGTCCGGGGCGGCGTGGTCCTGGAACGTGCGGAAGTCGAGCATCTGCTCGTCCCGGCCGAGGTAGGCGGCGAGCAGGGTGCCGGTGGCACCGCGGCCGGTGAGGCGGCAGTCGGTGCGGAGGCGGGCGTAGTCGCCCCCGAGGGCGGCGCCGGCGGCCAGGAAGTCGGCCGAGGCGCCGACGTCGCTGACCTGGGTGGCCACCTGCCAGGTGGCGGGATCGTGGTCCTGGAGGGTGACGTGGCGGGCGCGGGCGGCATCGCCGACCCCGATCTCGGTGATGGCGGCGACGAGGCGGGCGCCCGGGGCGGAGGTCTGCACCTCGACCACGGTCACCTCGGCGTCGGCGCCCACGTCGACGACGAGGCGGGGGAAGGACGATGGCACCTTCGGCGGCCGCGTGCAGGTGGACCACGACGGGCCCGTCGACCGTCGTCCCGGGGGCGATCCGGACCAGGAGCGGGTCGGGGGCGAAGGCGGTGTTCAGCTCGGCGAACAGGTCGGGGGCCTCGCCGAGGACCCGGCCGAGGATGTCGTCGCCCGCCTTCGCCTCGGCGAGCGGGCCGATCTCGACGCCACCGGGGGCGTCGACCACGCGGAGGTGACCGTCGACGAGGGTGGCGGCCGCGGCCGGGGAGCGGCGGGGCGTCCGGACCGCCCGGCTCGGGCAGCGCGAAGCGCTCGAGGTCGAGCTCGTCGACCCGGCTGTAGCGCCAGACCTCCTCCGCGGTGCTCGGCAGCCCGAGGGCGCAGGGCCCGCTCGGCCGCGGCGCCACGGACGCTGCGGAGCCAGTCGGGCCCGGCCATGGCGAGGGCGGCGTCAGGGGTCAGGGCGGTCAGCGTCGGCTCCAGGGGCGGGGCGATCGACCAGTCTACGGGTGTCCTCGAGTGCCCCCACGGGGCTCAACTCCGACTAGTCGCGCCGGCGCCAGCGCCGCCCGCGGCGACCCTTGCGCTTCTCCTTCGCGAGGTCGGCCACGATCTCCGGCCCGGCGGTGTTGATGATGTCCTCCGCCTCGTCGAGCAGCCGGGCGATGCTGTCGTCCTCACCCAGCCCGGCCGGGGCGGGCGGGGCCGGCGGCGCCACCTGCGTGCCCACCTGCCAGGCCACGTCGGCCCGTCGGCTGAAGCTCGGGCAGTCCGGCGGGCAGCGCCACGGCGCTTCCGGCGCCAGGTCGAGGTCGCACTTCCGCACCGTCTCCCCGTTGCCGTAGGTCCGACTCTCGTAGTGCTTGCAGTCGGTCCGCATCGGCATGCCCGCCATCGTACGCCCCCGCGATTTGGAGTGGTCAGCAGGCCGTCAGCCGACGGAGCCTTCCATCTGGAGCTCGATGAGGCGGCTCCACTCGACGGCGTACTCCATGGGCAGGGTGCGGGTCACGGGCTCGATGAAGCCGTTGACGATCATGCCCATGGCCTGCTCCTCGGAGAGGCCGCGGCTCATGAGGTAGAAGAGCTGCTCGTCGCCCACCTTGGAGACCGTGGCCTCGTGGCCGACGACGGCGTCCTTGGCTCCCCGATCTCCATGTAGGGGTAGGTGTCGGACACGCTGTCCTCGTCGAGGATCAGGGCGTCGCACTGGACGTGGCTCTTGCAGCCGTAGGCGTCGTCCTCGACCCGGACGAGGCCGCGGTACGAGGTGCGCCCGCCGTCCTTGGAGATGGACTTGGAGACGATCTTGGAGGTGGTCTCCGGGGCGGCGTGGACCATCTTGGCGCCGGCGTCCTGGTGCTGGCCGGGCCCGGCGTAGGCCACCGAGAGCACCTCGCCCGAGGCCTTCGGCCCCACCATGTAGACGGCCGGGTACTTCATGGTCAGGCGGGAGCCGATGTTGCCGTCGATCCACTCCATGTGGCCCTCGGCCTCGACCCGGGCCCGCTTGGTGACCAGGTTGTAGACGTTGTTCGACCAGTTCTGGATGGTCGTGTAGGTGACCCGGGCCGACGGCTTCACCACGATCTCGACCACGGCCGAGTGCAGCGAGTCGGTGGTGTACACCGGCGCCGAGCAGCCCTCGATGTAGTGCACCTGGCTGCCCTCGTCGGCGATGATCAGCGTCCGCTCGAACTGGCCCATGTTCTCGGCGTTGATCCGGAAGTAGGCCTGCAGCGGCATCTCGACCTCGACGCCCGGCGGCACGTAGATGAACGACCCGCCCGACCACACGGCCGAGTTCAGGGCGGCGAACTTGTTGTCGTTGGGCGGGATGATCTTGCCGAAGTAGGCCTTGACGATCTCGGGGTGCTCGCGCAGCGCCGTGTCCATGTCGGTGAAGATCACGCCCTGGCGCTCGAGGTCCTCCCGGTTCCGGTGGTACACGACCTCGGACTCGTACTGGGCGGTGACGCCGGCGAGGTACTTGCGCTCGGCCTCGGGGATGCCCAGCTTCTCGTAGGTGTCCTTGACCGAGTCGGGCAGCTCGTCCCAGGCGTCGACCTGATGGTCGGTCGGCTTGATGTAGTAGTAGATGTCGTCGAAGTCGATGCCGGACATGTCGCCGCCCCAGTCGGGCATCGGGCGGCGGCTCGAAGTGGCCGTAGGACTTCAGCCGGAAGTTGCGCATCCAGTCCGGCTCGCCCTTCATCCAGGACATCTCGCGGAGGATGTCCTCGTCCAGGCCCCGCTTGGGCTTGAAGACGTAGTCCTCGGCGTCGCTCCAGCCCAGCTTGTACCGAGAGAGATCGAGAGTCACATCACTGGCGGTCATCGCCGGCCTCCGCACGGGGGAATTTCTCCTATGGAGATAGTAACAACCTCCGACCCGGCCGCCACTTGACGAAAGTCGCCCCCTGCCGATGGTCAAGGGATCTGACCGAGGGAGGCAGGTTGGCCAGCGCAATCGACCCCGAGGCCACGTCGATGGCGCGCGCCCTCGGTCTCGACGCGGCCGGCGCCGACCTGCTGTTCGCCCTCCCGGTCGGGGTCTTCCGCACCGACGAGCAGCTGCGCATCGTGTGGGCGAACCCCCGGGTGACCGAGCTCACCGGGCGAGCGGCCCCCGCCGGCCGGCCCCTGTACGAGCTCGCCGGCCCCGACGCGTCACGCCTCGAGCAGACCTTGCGGGAGGCCCTGGCCAACCAGGCTCCGTGCCTGACCTGGTTCCGGGCGCTGCACCCCGACGGTGGCCCGCACCAGCTGCAGCTCCGGGCCGCCATCTCCCGCGACGACGACGGGAGGCCCACCGGCCTCGTCGGCGCCCTCGACGACGTCGCCGCCGCCACCCACACCGACAGCGCGGCCCGGGCGGCCACGCTCCTCGAGTCGAGCGCCGACGCCGTCTTCAGCATCACCGACGACAGCCGGGTGTGGTTCCTCAACGGTGCCGCCGAGGACCTGTTCGGCGGCGCGCAGCTCGGTGAGCCCACCGTGCAGGCCATCTTCACCTCCGAGTCCCTCCGGCGCTTCGAGGCCGAGGTCGTGCCCCACGTGACCACCCAGGACTTCTGGAGCGGTGAGCTCACCATGCGGGGAGCCGCGGCCAGCCCCGTCTTCGTCGAGGTCACCTTCCACGCCGAACGCGCGGCCGACGGCAGGGTGCGCGAGCTGAGCGCGGTCGCCCGGGACATCACCGACCGGCGCCGGGTGGAGGCGGCCTGGGAGCACCGGGCTCTGCACGACCCCCTCACCGGGCTCCCGAACCGGGCGCTGCTCCTCGACCACCTCGAGAAGGCCATGGCCCGGGCCAGCCGCGACGGCTCCCAGGTGGCCCTCCTCTTCCTCGACGTGGACCGCTTCAAGCTGGTCAACGACACCCGGGGCCACGACGTCGGCGACGAGCTGCTCTGCCAGATCGCCGATCGCATCCGGGCCGTCCTTCGCCCCAGCGACCTCGTGGCCCGCCTCGGCGGGGACGAGTTCGTCGTGCTGTTCGACGGGGTCGAGGACGAGAACCACGCCCTCAACGTCGGCCGGCGCGTGACCGAGGTCATCGAGAGCGCCCCGATGGGCCTGCCCAGCGGCGAGACCTCGGTGACCATCTCGGCCGGCATCGCCCTGTCCCACGCCGACACCGCCCCGACCCGGCTCATGCGGGAGGCCGACGCCGCCATGTACCGGGCCAAGGAGCTGGGCCGGGCCCGGCTCGAGCTCTACGACGACGACCTCCGCCACCGGGTGGCCGAGCGGGTGGCGCTGGCCGACGAGCTCGGCCGGGCCATGGCCAGCAACGCCATCGAGCTGCACTACCAGCCGTTCGTCAGCCTCCGCACCGGCCAGGTCACCGGCATGGAGGCCCTCGCCCGCTGGAACCACCCGACCCGGGGCCCGCTCCTGCCCAAGGAGTTCATCCCCCTCGCCGAGCACACCGGCCTCATCGACCAGCTCGGGCCGCTCCTGCTGCGCCAGGCCATCGCCCACGCCCGCATGTGGGAGACCGAGGCGGCCAACGCCCCCCGCCTCCACGTCAACATCTCGGGCCGCCAGCTGGCCGACAGCCAGTTCCCCGGCATCGTCCGCGGCGCGCTGGAGGACGCGGGCATGGCCCCGGACCGCCTCTGCCTCGAGATCTCCGAGTCCGACCTGCAGGGCGACACCGAGGTCGCGGTCGCCGCCCTGCTGCGCCTGAAGGACGTGGGCATCGACCTGGCCATCGACGACTTCGGCACCGGCGTGTCCTCCCTCCCCCACCTGCGCAGCTTCCCCGTCGACCTCCTGAAGGTGGACCGCTCGTTCATCGATGGCCTCGGGCCCGACCCCGAGGACTCGGCGATCGCCGCGGCCATCGTCAGCCTGGCCCACAACCTGGAGATCGAAGCCGTGGCCGAGGGGGTCGAGTCGGTCGAGCAGGTCTCCGAGCTCCAGGCCCTCGGCTGCGACGCCGCCCAGGGCTACCTCTTCGCCAAGCCCATGGCCCCCGCCGACGTCGTCCAGCTACTTGGACCACCTGTACGCCGTATAGGTCGGGAACCAGCTACGCGGCGGTGGTGGTGCCGGACCAGGTGGCGAACATCTGGGCGTACTGGCCACCGCGGGCGACCAGGTCCGTGTGGGTGCCGAGCTCCTGGAGGTGGCCGTCGTTGACGACGGCGACGCGGTCGGCCCGTTCGGCGGTGCTGAGGCGGTGGGCGACCAGGACCACGGTGCGGCCCTCGGTCAGGCGCACCATGGCCGCCTCGACCAGGGCCTCGGTGCCGGGATCGAGGCTGGACGTGGCCTCGTCGAGCACCAGGACCGCGGGATCGGCGAGGGCGGCCCGGGCCAGCGAGACGAGCTGCTTCTCACCCGCGGACAGCCGCGACCCTCGTTCCCGGACCTCGGTGTCGAGGCCGTCGGGGAAGGCGGCGAAGCGGGCGGCCAACCCCAGGTCGGCGAGCGCCGCTTCGACCTCGGCGTCGCTGGCCGACGGGCGGCCCACCCGGACGTTGTCGCGGATGGTGCCCGAGAAGAGGAAGCCCTCCTGGGGCACGACCACGATGCGCTGCCGCAGCGAGGCCACCGAGGCGTCCCGCAGGTCGACGCCACCGAAGCGGACGAGCCCCGCGGTCGGGTCGTAGAGCCGGGCCATGAGCTTGGCCAGGGTGGACTTGCCGGCCCCGGTCGGCCCCACCAGCGCCAGGCGCTCACCCTCGGCCAGCCGCAGGTCGATCCCGCTGAGCGCGGGCCGCTCGGTGCCGGCATAGGTGAAGTCGACCCCCTCGACCTCGAGATCGCCCCGAGCGGGGAGGTCGACGGCCCCCTTGCGCTCGGGGACGTCGACCGGGGTGTCGAGCAGGCCGAAGAGCTTGTTCAGCCCGGCCCCGGCCGACTGCAGCACGTTGAACAGCTGGCTCAGCTGCTGGATGGGCTCGAACAGGTTGGACAGGGTCAGCACGAAGAACGTGACCGTGCCCACCGTGACGACGTCCTCGGCCTCGAGCCAGCCGCCGACGAAGACCACGGCCGCCGTCGTCCCCAGGCCGGCGAACTCGATGATCGGCAGGTACCAGGCCTGCACCTTCACCGACTCCATGTGGGCGTCGTAGAGGACCCGGTTCCCCGTGCGGAAGCGGCCGACCTCGACCTCCTCGCGGGCGAAGGCCTGAATGACCCGGACACCCGTGATGCCCTGCTGCAGGTCGGACAGGGTCGAGCCGATCCGGTCCCGGACGACCAGGTAGGCGGCGTTGGAGTCCCGCTGGAACCGGATGCTGGCAATGACCACGGGCGGTAGGGCGATGAGGCACACCAGCAACAGCTGCCAGCTGACGAAGGCCAGGACCACGAACGACGCCACGAGCAGGAGCCCGTTGGTGACGAACATGAGCAGGCCCATCTGGACCAGCTCCTGCAGCGACTCCACGTCGGAGGTCATGCGGGAGACGACGACCCCCGCCTGCTCCCGGTCGTAGTACGGCATGGAGAGGCGGAGCAGGTGGGCCATCACGCGGTTGCGCAGGTCGCGCAGGAACGACTCGCCGACCAGAGCCATGAGCAGGACCTGCTGGCGGAAGACGACGTAGCCGACGAGGGCCACGAAGATGTAGCCGACGAGGGCGACGTTCAGCGCCCCCGTGTCGCCCGCGGCGATGCCGTGGTCGATCCCGTACCGGACGAAGAAGGGACCGGCGAGCACGGTGCCCGTCCAGACGAGGAGGAGCAGCGCCGACGCGATGACCTTGCGTCGGTAGGGCCCGAGCATGCGCAGGGCGCGGCGTATGACCCGCCTGGCCTCGCGGGCATCGAGCATGTCCTCCTCGGCGACGCCGACCTCACCCCACATCGACACCCACCGCCTCGGCGTCGGCCTCGGGGCCTTCGTGCTGTTCGGCCGCCGCCAGCACCTCGCGGTAGCGGGCGCTCGTCGCCAGCAGCACGTGGTGCGGGCCGGTGGCGACCACGCGGCCACCGTCGACCAGCACCACCCGGTCGGCCAGGGCCACGGTGGCCGGGCGGTGGGCGATGACGATCGTGGTCCGGCCGGACATCACCTCGGCCAGCGCGTCCCGGATCTCGTGCTCCTTGGTCGGGTCGACCGCGGAGGTGGCGTCGTCGAGGATCAGCACGCGGGGGTCGGCGAGGATCGCCCGGGCGATGGCCAGGCGCTGGCGTTGCCCACCGGAGAGCGAGAAGCCCCGCTCGCCGACGATCGTCCCGTAGCCCTCCGGCAGCGCGTCGATGAAGTCGTGGGCTCCGGCGAGGCGGGCCGCCCGCTCGATGGCCGGCTGGTCGGCTGAAGCGTCGGCGAAGGCGATGTTGGCCGCCACCGTGTCGTGGAAGAGGAACGTCTCCTCGAACACGATGCCGACGGCCCGCCGCAGGTCGACGAGTTGGAGGTCGGCCACGTCGATCCCGTCGAGGCGGATCGCGCCATCGTCCACGTCGTAGAAGCGGGGCAGGAGGTGGGCGACGGTGGACTTGCCCGAGCCCGTGGACCCCACGAGGGCGACCGACTCCCCCGCGGCGACGTGCAGGTCGAAGCCGTGCAGGACCGGCATGCCGCTCCCGTAGGCGAAGCCGACGGCCTCGAAGACGACGTCGCCACCGGGCTGGTCGGCTGAGCGCTCCGGCAACGCCTGCGCCCCCTTGTGATCGGTGATCACGGGGTCGGTGGCCAGGATCTCGTGCACCCGCTGGGCCGACGCGGCCGAGCGCTGGGCCTGGGCGATGATCATCCCCAGCATCCGCAGCGGCCAGATCAGCAGGACCACGTAGACGTTGAAGGCCACGAACTCGCCCAGGGTGAGGGCGCCGTCGAGCACGAGGTGGCCGCCGTAGCCGAGGACGGCGATCAGGCCGATGTTGGGCATCAGCTCCATGGCCGGCAGGTAGGTGGCCCGGACCCGGGCGGCGGCCATCGACTCCCGGTACACGTCGTCGGCCTCGTGGGCCAGCCGCGCCGCCTGGGCCGGCTCGGCGCCGAAGCCCTTGACCACCCGGATCCCCGAGACCGATTCCTCCACGACCGTGGCCAACTCGGCCGACTCCCGCTGGATGGCCATGGCGGGGACGTGCAGCCGGGACGAGAACCGCTTCCCCAGCCAGTTCAGGAACGGCAGGCTGCCCAGCGCCAGCAGGGTGAGCACGGGGTTGACGACGGCGAGGATGACCGTGACGGCGGCGACCGTGCAGAAGTTCGAGATGGTCAGCGGGATGAGCACGATGAAGTGCTGGACCTGCTGCAGGTCGGTGTTGGCCCGGCTCATCAGCTCGCCGGTCTGGGCTTCGTCGTGGAAGGCGAAGTGCAGGCGCTGGAGGTGGGCGAAGAGGCGGTTGCGGAGCTTGGTCTCGGCCCAACGGCTCTCGCGGAAGGCGTACCAGCGGCGCATCCCGGTGAAGGTCGCGGCGATGAGGCCGCAGCCGGCGATGGCCAGCGACCACTTGACGAGCTCGTCCCGGTTGTCCTCGACGATGCCCTGGTCGATGGCGGTCGCGATGAGGAGGGGGGCCAGGACCTTGCCGACGGTCCACGCCAAGCCCGACGAGGACGCCGAGCGCGATCCCGCGACGCTGGTCGCGCACAGTGTCGACGATCAGTCGCCAGCCGTCTCGGTTCGACCGCGCGTCATCGGCGGCAGGGAGAGCCATCACCCCCGAATCTACCGACGGCCCCGATCCCGCCCCCCGGCGATTCCTGCCTCAGTCGAGCCGGCGCAGCTCCGCACGGAACCGTCGGCCCCGTTCGATGTAGGAGGCAACCGCCTCGTCGAAGTGGCCGGGCGTCACCGTGTCCTCCCGCAGCTTGGCCGGCACGCCCAGCGCCATCGCGCCGGTGGGCACCTCCATCCCCCCGGGGACGAGCGCGTTGGCCCCCACCAGCGCGCCCGAGCGGACCACGGCGCCGTGCAGCACCACCGAGCCCGAGCCCACGAGCGAGCCCGCCTCGATGGTGCAGCCCTCGAGGTGGGCGTTGTGGCCGACCACGCAGTCGTCGCCGACGACGGTCGGCCTGACCCTGGTGGTGTGGATGACGGTGCCGTCCTGGATGGACGTCCGGGCGCCGATGAAGATGTCGCCGTCGTCACCCCGGAGCACGGCGGTGGGCCAGATCGTCGACTCGGCCCCGACGTGGACGCGGCCGATGATCACCGCGTCGGGGTGCACGTAGGCCGTCGGATCGATCTCCGGGACGGCGTCGCCGAGGGCGTAGACCGGCACCTCAGGCGTCGAAGGAGCCGTAGCCGCCGCGGAAGAAGATCAACGGGTGGTGCTCACGCTCCACCTTCAGCTCGTGGACCCGGCCCGTGACCAGGTAGTGGTCACCGGCCTCGTGCACGTCCTCGAGGCTGCAGTCGATCCAGGCCAGCACGTCGCGGATCACCGGCGAGCCGGTCGACGCCGGACGCCAGCCCACCGTCTGGAACTTGTCCTCGCCCTTGCCGGCGAAGACGCGGGCGACGTCTTCCTGGTCGTCGGCCAGCACGTTCACGCAGAACTTGCCGGCCGCCTCGATCTTGGGCCAGCTGGACGAGCTCTTCCCGGGGCAGAACCCGACCAGTGGGGGGTCGAGCGAGACCGAGAAGAACGACCCGACAGCCAGCCCCACCGGTGGCTCGTCATCGGGCTTGGAGGCGATGACGGTCACGCCGGTCGGGAAGTGGCCCAGGACCTGGCGGAAGCGCGCTTCGTCGATGGCGGGACCGGAGAAGGAGGTCACGAACCGCGCAGGTTATTGGACCGAAGTGGCGAGCCCCGCAACCGAGCCTTCGGCCGTGCCGAAGGCGATCGTCAGGCCCTCGTACGCCGCCAGGACCTCGACACCGGCGGCTTCGCCCTGGTCCGCAGCCTGGGCGGCCAGCCGGTCGAGGCTGGCGTCGTCATGGGAGGGATCGTGGTGGAAGAGCGCCAGCCGGCGGGCGCCCGCCTGGACGGCCACGTTCACCGCGTAGTCGATCGTGCAGTGGCCCCAGTGGGCCTTGGCCGCGAACTCCTCGCTCGTGTACTGGGCGTCGTGGATCAGCAGGTCGACGCCGTCCACCAGTTCGAGGACGGACTCGGCGACCTCCATCGAGCCGTCGGGCGGTCCCTGGTGGTCGCTGATGTAGGCGATGGTGGTGCCGGCGAAATCGATGCGATAGCCGGCGGTGACCCCCACGTGGGGAACCGTGCGGGCCTTCACCTTGGCGTCGCCGGCGGCGAAGTCCTCGTCGAGCACGTCGTGGAAGACGATCTCGCCCTCCAGCGCCTCGATCTCGACCGGGAAGAACGGCGGGCGGAGGAACTCCCGGAACGCCGCCTCGAGCGTCATGTCGTCCGGCGACGGCCCGTAGACGTCGAGCCGGGACCCCGGGCGCAGCACCGGGACGAAGAACGGCAGGCCCTGGACGTGGTCCCAGTGGAGGTGGGTGACGAGGGCCGAGCCGCGGAAGCTGCCGTCCTGCGGTTGGGTCTCCCCCCAGAAGCGCAGACCGGTGCCGAGGTCGAGGACGACGGGGTCGTGACCCGGGGCCTCGAGGGCGACGCACGCGGTGTTCCCGCCGTAGCGCGCCAACTCCTGGCACGCACAAGGGGTGGACCCCCGGACTCCGTAGAAGTTGACGTTCAACGTTCGTCCCCCGGCAACCTTCACTTTCCCCTTGTGTGCATCGACAGTACCCGTCTCCGAGTTGTGGATGTCCTCAGGTGACCTTTGTCACTCGGCCACCGGCGCGGTGAGCCCGCCGGCGAAGGTGCGGGCGGCCAGCCGCATGGCGAGCGCCGCCTCGCGTAGCAGCCCCGGGGCCTCGGGATCGGTCGGCTCGGCCTCGTCGGCCGTCGGGCCCTCGCCCTCAGGCGGCACCGTCGTCGTGGTCGGCCCACCCGGAGGGGCCGGCACGGTCGTGGTGGTCGGGCCACCCGATGCTGCCGGAACGGTGGAGCCGGAGACCGGCTCTTCGGCCACCACCGCGTCGGCGTAGGCCAGCATGCTGTCGGTGTGGCCGACCAGCTCCTCGGCGACGGCTTCCATGGTGAGGGCCGGGTAGCGGTCGGCGAGCAGGGCCCCGATGTCGTCCCGGAACCGGACGAGGGCGGCCTCGGCGTCCTGGATGCCCTCGGCGTCGTCGCCGAGCTTGGCCACGGTGTAGTCCTCGAAGCTCTCGATGTGGTCGCCCCAGATCCGCGTGAAGGCGTTCGCCGCATTGACGTCGTCGGGGAAGATCAGGTCGGCCAGCGCCGCGGTGTTCTCGTCCACGGCGGCGAACACGTCGGTCGGCCCCGGCGCGTTGGCGTCGCCCCCGGCCTGGACCGTCTCCGTCAGCGCCAACCCGGTGAGGAGGGCGCTCTCCTGCATCAGGCCGGTGAGGTCGGCTCGGAGAGCCGACTCCGCCGAGTCGACTTCGCCCTCCACCGTGCCGTTCTCGGCGATGATCGTGGCCAGGTCCAGGGCGACGAACGGCATCTCCTCGGCCGCAGCCCGGAGGTCGAGGATCGCGCCCTCGGTGCCGGCGGCCATCTCCTCGACGGTGGTCAGCAGCGCTTCCTCGGCGGCCTCCAGGCCCGCGGCGACGGCGTCGAAGTCGGCGGACGGGTCGAACGAGCCGAGGGTGGTCACGACCTCCTCGCGTGCGGCGGTGACCTCGTCCGCCCCGCCACCGGCGAGCGCCTGGTCGACGATGGACTCGCGGTAGGCGTCCCACACCTCGGTGAACTCCAGCCCGGCCTCCACGCCGTAGGCCCCGCCGATGATCTCGCCCAGCTCGGCCGAGCTGTCGGCCGCGGCATCGGCGGTGGCGGCGGCGGACGGCGCCTGCGGGTCACCGCCGGCGGCGACGGCCTCCTCGACGGTGAAGCCGGTCAGGTAGACCTGCTCCTCGAGCAGCGCCGTCAGGTCGGAGCGGAGGCTGGCCGCCGGGCTCTCGCTGGGCGGCTCCTCGCTGGCCACCGTCGTCGTGGTCGCCCCGTCGGCGGGCGGTGCGGTGGTGTCCGACGAGGCCGAGTCGCCCGAGTCGTCGCCGCACGCCGCCAGCAGCAGGACGGCTGCAGCCAGCAAGGCGAGCAGGGACGTGGCGCGAGAGGGGGTTCTGGTGACCATTGCCCGCGATTCTCGCATTCCGGTCGGCGCGTCGCGCCATTCCGGATCAGGCGAACTCCCCGGCGACGACGGTCTCCGAGGTCGGTTGGGTCGAGCCCTCTTCGGGCTCCTCGCTGATGGCCAGCGCCGTGACCTCGCCCTCCACGTGGAAGGGCGACCGGTCGGGATCCGCCCCGAGCACGCCGAGTGACACCATCGCGTCCCGGCCCTCCGGCAGGCCCCAGAGCTGGTAGGCGCGGTCGTCGCGCAGGACGGGCAGCTGGGCGGCGAGCAGGATGCTGTCGCCGTCTTCGCCCACGATGGCCCGGGCCTCGGCGGTGCCCCCATCGCTGTGGAGGTCGACCACCTGGGTCCCCGGCGCCTCGATGAGCTGCTCCAGGCTCTGCTGGGCGGCCAGCTCGTCCCGCAGGTCGCCCACCTCGGCCCGCTGGTCGACCAGTACCCCGGTCATGAGGGCCAGGATCGCGACGACGGCCGCGGCCGCGAGACCCACGACGACCCGGGTCCGGCGACGGTCGCGCCCCCGGTTGAAGTCCACGTGGAGCGGGACCGGGGGCGGGGTGTCGCCCAGCTCGCCGGCGATGCGGTCCCAGACTCCCTCGGGGGCCGGTTCGCTGCTCCCGCTGGTGAGGAGCGCCGCCACCTCGCGGTGGGCCGCGACCTCCGCCCGACAGCGCGGGCACTCGGCGAGGTGCGCCTCCACGAGGCGGGCCTCGTCGGGGTCGACCGCGTCGAGGGCATAGGCCCCCAGCAGCTCCTCGACGTCGTGGTGGGTGCTCACGGGTCGACTCCGATCCCGGCGGCCTGAAGGCCCGAGCGCAAGCGCGTGAGCCCGGTGCGGATGCGGCTCTTCACGGTGCCTTCGGGTTGGTCGAGCATCTCGGCCACTTCCCGGTAGGTGTAGCCGCCGAAGTAGGCCAACACGATCGGCGAGCGCTCGTCCTCCCGCAGGTCGGCCAGTGCGGTGGTCACCGCATCGGACACGGTGAGGTCCCAGACCTCCCGTTCGAGGTCGTAGCCGGCGTCGGCCGTGCGCCGGGCGTCGCGCTCCTCGCGCTGGCGCCGGGCGCCCTCGGAGCGGAGCAGGTCGACCGATCGGCTGTGGGTGCGGGTCAGGAGGTAGCTGCGCAGCGAGCCCCGCTCCGGGTCGAACCGGTCGGGGTTGTTCCAGAGGTGGAGGAAGACGTCCTGGAGGACCTCTTCGGCGAGGTTCTCGCTCGCCAGGAGGCGCCGGGCGAGAGCGGTCACCGAACCGGCGTGACGGCGGTACGCCTCGGCCAGGGCGTCCTGGCGATAGCGACCGACGGCCACCACCAGCGCCGCGTCGCTGAGCTCGTGCAGACCGGCCATCACCCCCAGTACGGAGCCACCGTCCTCCCCGGATGTCCTTCCGTTCTGGGGGTTCGGTCGGGTCAGGGGAGGGTGAGGGTGTCGCCGTGGCGGACGGCGAGGCCGTCGGCGACCAGCGTGGCCGCCACCCGCTCGGCGCGCTGGGGGTCGTCGGGCCAGCCGGTGGCGTGGGCGACGTCGTCGACCGGGCCGTCGCGGAGGGCGTCGACCAGGCGGCCGCGGCCTTGGCGATCGGAGCCCTCGAAGCGGGACTGGCGGCCCGACACCCCCGCCGAGCCGATGGCCGGATCGTCGCCGCTCCCACTCCACGCGCAGCCCGACCGGACGGGGCAGGCGTCGCACCGCGGCGCCCGCGCCCGGCAGACCGTGGCCCCGAGGTCCAGCAGGGCCTGGTTCCAGGTCCAACCCGCGCCGGGCGGGACCAGCGCGTCGGCTTCGGCCTGGGCCTCCGACGGACGGAGCCGGCGCCCGGCGTGGCGGGCCACGACCCGGGCGACGTTGGTGTCCAGGACGGCGACGTCGCGCTCGAAGGCGAAGGCCAGCACCGCCCGGGCGGTGTAGGGGCCGATGCCCGGCAGGGCGAGGAGCGCCTCGAAGTCGTCGGGGAGGTGACCGCCGTGGTCGGCCACGACCGTTCGGGCGCAGCGGTGCAGGGCCAGGCCCCGGCGGTTGTAGCCCAGGCCGGCCCAGGCCTCGATCACCGCGCCGGCGGGCGCAGCAGCGCAGGTCGCCGGGTCGGGGAACCGGTTGAGGAAGGCGTGCCACTTCGGCACCACGCGCTCGACCTGGGTCTGCTGCAGCATGACCTCGGAGACCAGGACCGCCCACGGGTCACGGGTGCGCCGCCACGGGAGGTCCCGGCGCTCGCCCGCCCACCAGGCGAGGACGGCCGCCTGGTCCATCAGTCCCAGATGGCCTCGCCGTCGTAGGGGCGCTGCCGGGGCGGCCCGGCCTCACGCTTCCAGACCATCACCGAACGGCGGAAGGAGCAGACCTCTTCGCCGCGCTGGTTGATCCCCTTCGTCTCCACCTTCACGATCCCCCGGTCGGGCTTCGAGCCGGACTCCCGCTTCTCGAGGACCCGGGTCTCGGCGTAGATGGTGTCGCCGTGGTACGTGGGCTTCTTGTGGGTCAGCTCCTCGATGGCGAGGTTGAAGATGGCGGAGCCGCTCACATCGGGGACGCTCATGCCCAGGACCAGCGAGTACACGAGGTTGCCGACCACCACGTTCTTGCCCACCTCGGTCTCGTGCTCGGCGTACCAGGCGTTGGTGTGCAGCGGGTGGTGGTTCATCGTGACCATGCAGAAGAGGTGGTCCTCCGCTTCGGTGATGGTCTTGCCGGGCCAGTGCTTGTAGACGTCGCCGACCTCGAAGTCCTCGAGGTAGCGGCCGAAGGGGCGCTCGTACGTGGTCACGGCTCGGATGGTACGGCCGTGGGTCGGCTCGGTACCGTTCCGCCGCATGACGACCGGAGACCTCACCGCCGCCGCGTCGGCGATCGAGCTGGCGGGGGGCGTGGTCGACCGGGCCATCGGCGTGCTGGCGGGCCGAGGCGGGGTGGACGACAACCAGGTCATCGCCTACGACCTGGCCCACGCCGCCGCCGCCGTCGAGACCGGGCGGGCCGTGCTCGACTACGGCAGCAAGGGTGACGTCGAGGCCGCCATCACCTGCGCCTACATCGCCGACGCCGTGGCCGACCTCACCACCAAGCTCTACGGCCGGGAAGCCGAGTGGGGCGTCGAGCCCGGTGCTCTCGACGGCGCCCGCGAGTTCGTGGCCGCCCACCGGGCCCCGGCCTTCGTCGCCGGCCTGGCCGAGACGCCGGGGCCGTTGCACCTCGACGAGGAGTTCGACCTGGTCCGGGACACGTTCCGGCGCTTCGCCGAGGACAAGATCCGCCCGGTCGCCGAGCACGTCCACCGCACGAACGGCGACATCCCCGAGGAGATCATCGAGGGGATGGCCGAGCTGGGCGGCTTCGGGCTGTCGGTCCCCGAGGAGTACGGCGGCTTCGCCGTCGGCGGGGAGAGCGACTACCTGGCCATGGTCGTGGCCACCGAGGAGCTGGCGCGGGGCAGCCTCGGCGTGGGGGGCTCGCTCATCACCAGGCCCGAGATCCTGTCGCGGGCGCTGGTCAAGGGCGGCACCGAGGAGCAGAAGCACGAGTGGCTGCCGCGGCTGGCGTCGGGCGAGGTCATGGCCGCCGTCGCCGTCACCGAGCCCGACTACGGCTCCGACGTCGCCGGCATCAAGGTCACGGCGACCCCCACCGACGGCGGCTGGCTCATCAACGGCGTCAAGACCTGGTGCACCTTCGGCGCCCGGGCCGACGCCCTCATGCTGCTGGCCCGCACCGACCCCGACCGGTCGAAGACGCACCGGGGGCTCTCGATGTTCGTCGTGCCCAAGCCCCGGGGCGAGGGCCACGGGTTCGAGCTCACCCAGGCCGCGGGCGACCACGGTGGCGCGCCCGGCGGCGGGAAGATGGAGGGCCGTCCGATCGACACCATCGGGTACCGGGGCATGCACTCCTACGAGATCGCCCTGGACGACTGGTTCGTCGCCGCGGCCAACCAGGTCGGCGGCGAGGAGGGCCTCGGCCGGGGCTTCTACTTCCAGATGGAGGGGTTCGAGAACGGGCGCCTGCAGACCGCGGCCCGGGCGGTGGGGATCATGCAGGCGGCGTACGAGGAAGCCCGGCAGTACGCCCAGGACCGGAGCGTGTTCGGCCGGCCCATCGCCGAGTACCAGCTCACCCAGGCCAAGCTCGGGCGGATGGCCTTCACCATCCAGGCCGCCCGCCAGTTCAGCTACGTGGTGGCCCGGATGATGGCCAAGGGTGAGGGGGCGCTGGAGGCCTCGATGGTCAAGGCCTACGTGTGCAAGGCCGCCGAGTGGGTCACCCGGGAGGCCATGCAGATCCACGGCGGCTTCGGCTACGCCGAGGAGTACCCGGTGAGCCGGTACTTCGTCGACGCCCGGGTCCTGTCGATCTTCGAAGGGGCCGACGAGACCCTCTGCCTGAAGGTGATCGCGCGGCGGCTGCTCGATCGGGCCTGACCCCGATCTGTAACCATCTGTTTCCTTGACCGCGGGCAGGCTCGAACTTCGACGCGGCGCCGAGCTCCTCGCTCTCACCGGACTGGCCATCACCCAGCCGCTCCTGGACGTCCTGGGCAAGAGCCCGGAGACCTTCGTGTTCCGGGGCGTCGAGGGCGGGGCGATCGTCGTGTTCGCCCTGGTCGTGGCCCTGGTGCCGGCGCTGGTGCTGTGGCTGATCGGTCTGGCCAGCGGTCTGCTCGGCCCGCGGGTGCGGACGGTGGTGCAGACCGCCACCGTCATCGGGCTGGTCACCGTCGGCGTCCTCGTCGGCGTCCGGTTGGCCGACCTGGCCAGCGGGGCCGCGGCACTGGCGATCGCGCTCGTCGGCGGGGCGCTGGGCGGCCTGCTCTACATCCGGGTCTCGCAGGTGCGGCTGTTCCTCCTCTACCTCTCGCCGCTCCCGCTCGTGGCCGCGGCGCTGTTCTGCTTCTCGTCGTCGGTGTCGGGCCTGGTCACCGGCGGCGAGACCGAGGTGGCCGAGGACGTCGACAGCACGCAGCCGGTCGTGATGCTGGTGCTCGACGAGTTCCCGGTGGCTTCCCTGCTCGATGGAGAGGGCGCCGTCGACGCCGAGCAGTTCCCGGCCTTCGCCCGGCTGTCCCGGTCGGCCACCTGGTACCGGAACTACACGACGCACAACGCCGGGACCGTCCAGGCCGTGCCGTCCCTGCTCTCCGGGCGGCTCCCCCGGCGGGGCGCGGCCCCCCTCTACACCGACTGGCCCGAGAACCTCTTCACCTTCCTCGGCGGCTCCTACGACATGGCCGTCCAGGAGACGGTCACCCAGCTCTGCCCGCCCGACGTCTGCGACGGCGCGTCTCGCACCGTCACCCGCCAGACCCGGGTGACCGACGAGGGCTTCGGGGGGCTGACCGACGACTCCTTCGAGGTCCTGCGCCAGCTGGTCTCGCTCAACGCCGAGCCCGAGGTCCAGGTGGCCGCCTTCACCGAGGAGGTCATCTCGGTGCCGACGGCCGAGCAGGTGACCGGCGACGACCGCGGCGAGGTCACCAACCAGCCCACCCGCTTCGCCGACTTCCTCGACTCGATGGTCGAGGGCGAGGACCCCACCTTCCACTTCGTCCACCTGATCCTGCCCCACGGCCCGTGGCGCTTCTTCCCCGACGGGACCGAGTACGGGTCGCCCGACGCCGACCCCGAGGGCGAGATCGCCGGCACGTGGACCACCGAGTGGCCGGCGGAGCTCACCCGGTTCCGGCTCGAGCTCCAGGCGGAGTACACCGACGCCCTCGTGGGCCAGACCATCGACCGGATGCGGGAGACCGGACTGTGGGACGAGGCGCTGTTCGTCGTCGTCGCCGACCACGGCGGGGCCTTCGTGCCGGGCGAGCCGGGGCGGGCGATCGGGGCGACGAACATGCCCGACGTGATGTGGACCCCGCTCTTCATCCGGACGCCGGCCCTCGCGCCCGGCCCGGTCGACACCGACGTGGAGGCCAGCGACCTGCTCCCGACCATCGCCGACCTGCTGGGGGTCGAGCTGCCCTACGAGTCCGACGGCCAGTCCGCGGTGTCGGCGCCGGACACGTCGGGCGAGAAGCGGTACCAGCGCCTGCAGAACCCCTTCCAGGTCGAGCCCGACGCCCTGCTGTCGATCCCCACCGCCGAGAACCTCCAGCGGGTGCTGACCGAGCCGTGGCCGGAGGTGGACGCCGAGGACCCGGTGGCCGGGTTCTACGCCCGCTACGAGCTGGCCTCCCTCATGGGTCGACCGACCAGCGACCTGACGGTGGGCTCGCCCGCGGGGTCGGCGGACTTCGCCCAGCTGGCGGAGCTGCGGGACGGGACGGACGGGCCGCTGCCGGCCTACCTCGGCGGCTCGATCGACGCGCCTGGGGCGGGGGCGGAGGACTGGGTGGTCGTGGCCGTCGACGGCACGGTGGCGGGCTACTCGGCCCTGTTCCCGGGCATCGACAGCGAGACCTCCTTCGGCCTCCTGCTGGCCGAGGACGTGGTGGCCGGCGGCGGCCCCCACGACGTCGACCTCTTCCTCGCCACCACCCCCGACGCCCCCCTCCGCCCCCTCACCCTCCCGTGACCCGCCCCGTTCTGCCAGCCTGAGCGGGTGAACGCCCACTTCCCGCCGGGTGAGGACCCGGGGGCGTACGACCCGCTGGCGCGGCGGTCGTTGCCGGCCGCGTGGGTCGAACGGTGGGCGGCGCACCCGGCCGCGCGGCTCATCCACGAGGCCGGCCGCGGGTGGTTGACCGCCGAAGCGCTGGAGGACGCGACGCGGCGGGTGGCGGGCCGCTTCGCCGGCGCGGGCCTGGTCGCCGGGGACCGGGTGCTGTTCAGCACCGCGACGTCCGTCGACCTCGTCGTCGCCCACGTGGCCGCCTACCGGCTGGGCCTGGTGGTGGTGCCCACGAACACCGCGGCAACCGAGCGGGAGCTGGACCACGTGATCGCCGACGCGGGGATCCGCGCCGCCGTGGTCGACGATCCCACCCGGGCCTCGTGGGGCGACGCGATCGTCGTGGGCCCCGACGTCGACCTGCCTGACCACGATGCGCCCCCGCTCGACCTGGTCGACCCCGACGACCCGGCCCACCTGGGTTACACGTCGGGCACCACCGGCGTGCCCAAGGGCGCGCTGCTGACCGCGGGGAACCTGCTGGCCAACAGCGAAGCCCTCGAGCGGGCCTGGCGTTGGACCGCGGAGGACCGGCTGGTGTTGGCCCTCCCCCTGTTCCACGCCCACGGGCTGTGCAACGGGCTGCACGGCACGCTGCTGGCCGGCGCCTCCGCCGTGCTGGTGCCCGGCTTCACGGTGGACGGCGTGCTGGATGCCGCCGCCGAGCACGAGGCCACGCTCTTCTTCGGCGTGCCCACGATGTACCACCGGCTGGCGGCCTCCGACCGGGCACCGGAGCTGGGCCGGCTGCGCCTCTGCGTGTCGGGCTCGGCCGCCCTTCCCGCGGAGCTCCACCGCTCGCTGCAGTCGGGTGCCGGGGTGGCGGTGCTCGAGCGCTACGGCATGACCGAGACCAACATGCTGGTGTCGAACCCCTACGACGGGGAGCGCCGGGCCGGGACCGTCGGCTTCCCGCTGCCCGGGGTGGAGGTGCGGTTGGCCGACGGGTCGGGCGAGATCGAGGTCCGGGGCCCGAACGTCTTCGGCGGCTACTGGCAGCGGCCGGAGGCCACGGCCGACTCGTTCACCCCTGACGGCTGGTTCCGGACCGGTGACCTCGGGGCCTGGGACGACGACGGCTACCTGACCATCCTCGGGCGGGCCAAGGAGCTGATCATCACCGGCGGCTACAACGTGTACCCGCGGGAGGTCGAGGACGTCCTGGCCGAGCACCCCGGCGTGGTCGAGGTCGCCGTGGTGGGCGAGCCGTCCGAGGAGTGGGGCGAGACCGTCGTGGCCCACGTCGTCGGCGACGGCGACACCGCCGCCCTCCTCGCCCACGCCGAGGCCCAGCTCAGCGCCTACAAGCGCCCCCGCCGCGTCGTCTGGGCCGACGCCCTCCCCCGCAACCCCCTCGGCAAGGTCCAGAAGCACCTCCTCGGCGGCGACCCCTGACCGTTCTGGGTACTCAGGCTCGCGCTCTCAACAAGCCTCAGTACCCAGAACCGGCGATCTCCCGTTCTGGGTACTCAGGCTCGCGCTCTCGACAAACCCCAGTACCCAGAACGGGGTCTACGGTGCGAGGGCATGGCGTTCGACGTGGACACGACGACCGACGAGGTGGTGGCGGGACTGGACCTGGACGGCACGACCGTCGTCGTCACCGGGGCGACCGGCGGCCTGGGCAAGGAGACGGCCCGGGCTCTGGCGTCGGCGGGCGCCGAAGTGGTCCTCTGCGGTCGTGACGACGCCAAGGGCGAGGCCGCGGCGGAGGGGATCGGCGGCGCCACGCTGTTCCAGCACCTCGATCTGGCCGACCTGGGCGCCGTCCGGGAGGCCGCCGACGAGCTGCTGACCCGCATCGACCGCCTGGACGTCCTCGTCAACAACGCGGGGGTGATGGCCAGCCCGCTCGCCCGCACGGCGGACGGCTTCGAGATGCAGTTCGGGACGAACCACCTCGGCCACTTCCTCTGGACCGCCCGGCTCTTCCCCCTCCTCATGGCGTCGGTCCCGGCTCGGGTGGTCAACGTCTCGTCGCAGGGACACCTGGCGGGCGGCGTCGATCTCGACGACCCGAACTTCGAGCGCCGCGACTACGACAAGTGGGCGGCCTACGGCCAGGCCAAGAGCGCCAACATCCTCTTCACGCACGAGCTGGAGCGGCGATTCGGGGACCACGGCCTGCACGCCTATGCCGTCCACCCCGGCGCGGTCATGACCGATCTGGGCCGGCACCTCGACGAGTCAGACCTCGAGTCCATGTTCAAGCGCATGAAGGAGCGGCCACCCGGTGGCCCGAGCATGACGATGAAGCAGGTCGACACCGGCGCCTCGACCCAGGTCTGGGCCGCGACCGGCGACGACATCCCCGGTGGGGCCTACCTGGCCGATGCCGCGGTGTACGAAGACGTCGCCCCGCATGCCACCGACGCCGAGATCGCCCTCGGCCTCTGGGAGCTCTCCGAGCAGCTCGTCGGCGAGGCCTTCCCGACCTGGGACTGAGCCGTCAGCGCGGGGCGAACATGATCACGCCGACGCCCGCGAGGCAGACCGCGGCGCCGATGAGGTCGAAGCGGTCGGGCCGGAAGCCGTCGGCCACGACTCCCCAGAGCAGCGAGCCAGCGACGAACACCCCGCCGTAGGCGGCCAGGATGCGGCCGAAGTGGGGGTCGTCCTGGAACGTGGCGATGAACCCGTAGGCGGCCAGCGCGGCGATTCCCGCTCCGACGAAGGCCACGCCCCGGTCCTCCCGCACGCCCTGCCAGATCAGCCAGGCGCCCCCGATCTCGGCGAGCGCGGCGAGGGCGAAGAGCCCGATCGTCCGGGCGACGGTCACCGGCCGACCCTATGCAGCAGCGCGCCGTCGCCGGTGGACGATGCCGAGGCCGACCGCGAGCACGGCCGCGGCGACGAGCAGCCCGCCGAGCAGCCAGCCGACGGCGGCGAGACCGATCGTCACGCCCAGGGCGCCGAGGATCGGGGGCACGCAGCAGGCGGCGCACGCGGCGGCACCGACGGCGACGACGGGAATGCCCTGCCGGCTCACAGCGCGACCAGGGCGTCGATCACCGGCCGGGCGTCGGCGTCACCGGAGACCTCGAGCACCACGGCATCGGCGCGGACGGCGAGGTCGAAGGCGAGGAAGGCGCAGCAGCCCTGCTCGGCGGCAGCCAGCGTGGCCAGCCGACCGGCATCGACGGCACGGGGGAACACCAGGCGAGCGCCCGAAGGCGTCGTCTCGCGTTCGACGGCTTCCGCAACCATCGCCTTCCAGTCGTGCAACCGGCTCGGCCACTGCGTGACCGGGAGGGTGCAGACCAGCGGCTCGGCCGTCGACTCGGGTTCGGCGGCGCACCCGCACTCGTCGTCACAGGGGCCGTCCGGCGTGTGGCTGCCCAGGCCGGCGGCCACAGCCCGCAGCTGACGGGCGAGGGCATCCGCGTCGCGGGCCTGGCGCTCGCAGGCCCGCACCTTGTCGTCGACCAGCTCCCGCAGCCGGTCCTGCACCGGCTCGCAGCGGTCGCCCGCCCACAGGTCGACGAGCTCGCCGATCTCGTCCAGGTTGAGGCCGAGGGCCTTGGCCCGCCGCACCACCTCCAGCCGGGCGAGATCCCGCTCGTCGTACTGGCGATAACCGGCGGGCGTCCGCTCGGGCGTGATCAGCCCGACCTGCTCGTAGTAGCGCAGCGAGCTGGCGCTGAAGCCGGTGCGGGCGGCGGCCTCCGCGATCGTGCAGGTGTCCATGACGACGACGGTAGACCTTCGACCTGACTCGAAGGTCAAGGGGCGAGGGCTCGCGGTCCCATTCCCCACCGGGACCGCCATGCTGGTGCGGTGACCGTGGTAACCGACGCCGGCGGACCGCCGGTGGACGAGGGCGACGAGGAGGCCCTCGGCGGCGACGTCGAGCCGTTCTTCGCCGGGCGCACGGTCTCGCTCGGCCATGCCGTCATCGCCGTGCTCGCGCTGATGTTCCTGACCGGCGCCGCCGTCTTCGCCTGGCAGCAGTGGGCGAACGAGCCGCACCCCAACGACGCCGACATCGGCTTCGCCGACGACATGATCACCCACCACCTCCAGGGCGTGGCCATGTCGCTCGCCTACCTCGAGGACGGCACCGACCCGATCCTGCGCCAGACGGCGAACGAGATCATCCTCGTGCAGGCGGGCGAGGCGCGGTTGCTGGGACAGGCCATGGAGGACTGGGGCCGGCCCGACGTCGATCACGACACGGCGATGGAGTGGATGGGCATGGCGCCGGTTCCCCAGGACCAGCAGCCCGGCATGGCGAGCGAGGACGAGATGGCCGAGCTCGAGGCGGCCGAGGGCGCGGAGCTCGACGAGCTCTACTCCCGGCTCATGATCGAGCACCACCGGGGTGGCCTGCACATGTCCACCTACGCCGAGGAGCACGCGGCGGTGCCCGAGATCGCCCATCTCGCCGGTGCCATGGCCACCACCCAGCGCTCCGAGATCGCCGAGCTGAACCTCCAGCGCGAGGCTCTCGGCTTCGACCCCGTCTGACCCGAGCAACCAGAACGCTTCGACCCCGTTCTGGTTGCCCCTCCTGCTCCAGGGCGAGGCACCCGAGCAACCAGAACGGTCAGGGGTCGGGGATGGGGTCGCCCCAGGTGAGCTCGCAGGGGATGACGCCGGCCCAGACGTCGAGGTCCAGGTCTTCGGGCTCGTCGACGGGGCCCCCGCAGCGGGCCTTGGCCGACGCGTCCTCGACGTCGAGGCGCAGCACCGAGGTCATGCGCAGCTCCTTGTCGCTCGGCGGGCGCACCTCGTCCCACCGCCCGGGCCGAAGGTGGTCGCTGATCGCCTGGAGCGCGGCGACCTTCTCGTCGCCCTCGACCGGCACCGCCCGACCGAACACGACCGCCGATCGGTAGTTCATCGAGTGGTGGAACGCCGAGCGGGCCAGCACGAGGCCGTCGACCACCGTCACCGTCAGGCACACCTGGACCCCGCCGGCCATCGTCCGCAGCAGGCGGCTGGCCACCGACCCGTGGAGGTAGACGGCGTCGCCGATGCGGCCGTAGAGCATCGGGATCACGAACGGCTGGTCGTGGGCGACGAACCCGAGGTGACCCATGGGCGCGGCGTCGAGCACGGCGTGGACGGTCTCGGTGTCGTAGGCGGCCCGGTCGGGCTGGCGCTTGACCCGGCTGCGGGTGGCCGTGGTCACGGGCGCAGCTCCTTCGCCCGCTCCTCGGCCGCGCGCAGCGCGGCCTTGAACAGGAACGACCCGAAGGTGACCCGGGCGACGCCCAGCGCGGCCAGCCGGTCGATCTGGGGCCCGCCCGGATAGGACAGGACGTTGACCGGCCCGGGGATGGCATCGGCCAACCGGCCCGTGGTGTCGTCGTCCAGCCCGCCGATGGGGTACGTGCAGTCGACACCGGCTCCCAGGTAGGCGGTGGCGCGGGCGATGGCGTCGTCGTCGTCCTTCGTGCCGGTGAGGTAGGTGTCCACCCGGGCGTTGACCACCAGCCGCCCCGCGGCGACGTCGACCACCCTGCCCAGCCAGTCGACCTGGGCGTCGATCGACCGCTGCTGCCCGCTGCCGTGGTCGGTGTCCTCGAGGTTGCAGCCCGCCGCGCCGGCGTCGACCAGCCCTTCGACCACGTCGGCCGCCGAAAGGCCGTAGCCCGCCTCGAAGTCGACCGTGACGGGGACGTCGACCGCCCGGCAGATGCGGGCGGCGGCGGCCAGCATCTCGTCGGCCGGGGCCCCCTCGTGGTCCTCGTAGCCCAGCACGTTGGCCACTGCCCCACTGCTGGTGGCGACGGCCCCGAAGCCCGCCCCGACGAAGGTCCGGGCGCTGGCGGCGTCCCAGGCGTTGGGCAGGATGAGCGGACGATGGCCGTGCAGCTCCCGGAGCTGGTCGGCCCTGCTCACCTCGGACCGTCCGGCGGCGTCTGGGACGTGACCGCGATGCGGTTCCAGGCGTTGATGGTGGTGACGGCCCACATGAGCTGGGCCAGCTCCTTCTGGTCGAACTGGGCGGCGGCGGCGTCGAAGACCTCGTCGCTGACCGGCCCCTCGGCCAGTCGGGTCATGGCCTCGGTCAGGGCCAGGGCCGCCCGCTCCCGTTCGGAGTACCAGTCCACCTCCCGCCAGGCGCCGAGCCCGTGCAGCCGGTGCTGGGCCTCGCCCTCCTCGGCGGCCTCCCGGCTGTGCATCTCGATGCAGTAGGCGCAGCCGTTGATCTGCGACGCGCGCAGCTTGACCAGGTGGCGCAACGGGGGCTCGAGGGTGACCGACTCGTCCAGGGCGATCATCCGCTTGTAGGTGGACTCGGAGGCCTTCCACAGGTCGATGCGTTCCATGACCAGAATCTACGCGAGAACTGGTCCACCAGTAAGGTCCAATCTGATGACTTCTGGATGGTCCAGTTCGATCGACCTCCACGTCGACCTCCCCACCCGGGAAGGGCGCCGGGCCGGGTTGGAGCGGGCCGTGCGGGAGGCCATCCGCGAGGGTCGGCTGGCCGCCGGCGAGCGCCTGCCGTCGTCCCGGGCCCTGGCCGCCGACCTCGGCGTGGCCCGGGGCACGGTCACCGATGCCTACGCCCAGCTGATGGCCGAAGGTTGGCTGGCGGCCCGACAGGGCTCGGCCACCGTGGTGGCCGACAACGCGCCCGGGCCCGCGCCGCCGCCGGTCACCACCACGTCCCAGCCCCGACCCCGCCACGACTTCAAGCCCGGGACGCCGGACCTCTCCGGGTTCCCGCGCCGGGCGTGGGCCGCGGCGCTCCGGCAGGCGCTGCGCCACCTCCCCGACACCGATCTCGGCTACGGCGAGCCGTTCGGCCACCCGGAGCTGCGGTCGGCGCTCGCCGGCTACCTGGGCCGGGCCCGCGGCGTGGTGACCGACGCCGACCACCTGCTGGCCTGCTCCGGTTGGAGCCAGGGCCTCGACCTGACCTGCCGGGTGCTCGCCGCCCGCGGCGTGCGGGCGGTCGGCATGGAAGACCCGTGCATCCCGCACTACCGGGCGACGGTCGAGTCCGTCGGCCTCGAGGTGGTCGCGCTGCCCGTCGACGACGACGGCGCCCGTCTCGACGACCTCGACGGCCTGGGTGCGCTGGTGCTCACGCCGGCCCACCAGTACCCGGCCGGCTCCACGTTGGCCCCGGACCGCCGAGCGGCCGCGGTGGCCTGGGCCCGGGCGTCGGGCGGCGTGATCATCGAGGACGACTACGACGGCGAGCTGCGCTACGACCGTCAGCCCGTCGGCGCCCTCCAGGCCCTGGATCCCGAGCACGTCGTGTACGTCGGCACGGCGGCCAAGAGCCTGGCTCCCGGGTCTGCGCCTGGGCTGGATGGCGGTGCCTGGTCACCTCCGCGCCGAGCTGGCCGAGGCCAAGCACCTGGCCGACCGGCACGGGGCGGTCATCGACCAGGTCGCCCTGGCCGAACTGATCACGTCCGGGGCCTACGACCGCCAGGTCCGGCGGGCCCGACTCCGTTACCGGCGCCGCCGGGACCACCTGCTGGCCGCACTGGCCGAGCGGACGCCCGGCGTGTCGGTGTCGGGGATCGCAGCCGGCCTTCACGCCGTGCTCGACCTCGACGGCCGTCCCGAGGCACCGATGATCGAGAGCCTGGCCGCACGCCACGTCGGCGTGGGCGCCCTCGGCCCGGCTTTCCACTCGACGCCGACGCGGACGGGGCTGATCATCGGCTACGGCACCCCTACCGAGCATGCGTTCCCCGCCGCGGTCGACGCTCTGGCCGCCGGCCTTGCCGCTGTGCTCTGACGCTCCTTGCGCTGGCTAGCGTCTCCGGCCGTGACGATCCAGGTCGTGGGGGCGGGTCTGGGGCGGACCGGGACGACCTCGCTCAAGGCGGCTCTGGAGCAACTCCTCGGCGGGCCCTGCCACCACATGTTCGAAGTGGCGATCAGACCTGAACAGATACCGCCGTGGGCTGCGGCGGTCCGGGGGGAGCCCGTCGACTGGGACGACCTGCTCGACGGCTACCGGGCCGTCGTGGACTGGCCCGGCGTGGCCTTCTGGCGGGACCTGGTCGACCACTACCCGGACGCCCTCGTCCTCCTGTCGGTCCGGGATCCCGAGGCCTGGTACGACAGCGCCCACTCGACGATCTTCCGGATCCACACCCATCAGGACAACGAGGACAACCCGTTCAGCGAGTTCGTCCTGGCCCTGTTCGAGCACCGCTTCACCCTCGACCTCGACGACAAGGACGCCGTGATCGCCCGGTTCGAGGAGCACTACGCCGCCGTGCGCGCCACCGTCCCGGCCGACCGGCTCCTCGAGTGGTCGGTCGCCGACGGCTGGGACCCGATCTGCACGGCGCTCGGCCTCCCCGTCCCCGACGAGCCCTTCCCCCGGCTCAACACCCGCGAGGAGTGGGCCCCTGAGGCGATGACGCCGGATCAGGAGAACTTCTGGATCTGGATGGCGTCGACCCGGACACCCTGATAATTGACGCTCTGGTCGGAAGTGAACGTGAACTTCACGTACACGTTCCTCCGGCCGAGACAAGGCCTCAACGACAAGGACGCGCTGGTCCAGCGTCGCGGCAGGTTCCCCGACAACGACCGCCCGATCCATGGACCATTGATGCCGCGGCAGCTGTACGCCCACGTGAAGAAGTCGTAGCCCGCCTCCGAGTCCAGCCAATACTTGAAGAGCATCCGGGCATTCGTGGCGCCCGGCGAGGGAGAACGGGCCGTACCGCATCCAGGTGTGCGTGTTGTAGTTGTACGGCGTCACGTTCGGTCTCGGGCTGGCGGAGAACGAGCCGCTGAACCCGCCCGAGTGCTTGCCCCAAGTGCCTTGCGTGCTGGTGTGGCTGGCGTCATAGAGCACCCAACTCGCCCGGCCGGGAACGCCCCCTCGAAGCCCTGGTTGTGGATGGTCCGCCAATGGGCCACCTCGCTCTGGCCGGAAGCGTCGACCGAGGCGCTCAGCGGGACGAGGAGGGCCAAGAGCACGAGCACCCGCAGGGCCGACGTGAAGCGTCGCTTCCGCATAGGGCCCTCCCTTGTAGGTCAGTCCTTCCCCGACCCCCGAAGGTACCTCAGACCGTCAGCTGCAGCCGCTGGTGGTGCCGCAGCTGGGGCAGGCGTGGCAGGAGCCGGCCCGCTGCATCTGGATCCCGCACTGCATGCAGAGCGGGGCGTTCACGTCGGCCACGGGGATCGGCGCCGGCGGGTCCAGCTCGAGGGCGAGGGTGGAGGCCGACTCGATCGACGGCGGGTCCGGGGTGACGTCCTGGCCCTGCACGGTGGCCGTGACGGACTCCTCGACACCCGGCAGCGTGGGCTGCGTGCGCTCGGTGACGGTGTGGATGCCGAGCTCGGCCCGCTCCTCGTCGGAGAGGTACAGGATCGCCAGCTTGCGGAACAGGTAGTCCATCAGGCTGGTGGCGAAGCGGATGTCCTCGTCGTCGGTCATCCCGGCCGGCTCGAAGCGCATGCCCGTGAAGGTCTCCACGAAGGAGCGCAGCGGCACGCCGTACTGGAGGCCGTGGCTGATGGAGATGGCGAAGGCGTCCATGATCCCGGCCAGGGTCGAGCCCTGCTTGGACACCGAGATGAAGATCTCGCCCGGCCGACCGTCCGCGTACTCGCCGACGGTCACGAAGCCCTTGCAGTCGGCCACCCGGAACTCGAAGGTGCGGGCGGGCCGGGTCCGGGCCAGCTTCTCGCGCGCCGGGACCTTGATGATCTTCTCGACCACCCGCTCGACGACCTGGGTGGCCGCCACCACGGCCTCGGCGGGCGCGTCGTCGGACGAACCCTCCTTCTTGGCCATGGCCAGCGGCTGGGCCACCTTGCAGTTGTCGCGGTAGATGGCCACGGCCTTCACGCCGAGCTTCCAGGCGTCGATGTGGAGCTGCTCCACGTCCTCGACCGACACGTCCTCGGGCATGTTCACCGTCTTGGAGATGGCGCCGGAGATGAAGGGCTGGACCGCCCCCATCATCCGCACGTGGCCCGAGTAGTGGATGGCGTTGTCGCCCATCGAGCAGGCGAAGACGGCCACGTGGTCGGCCGCCAGGTGCGGGGCGCCGAGGATCGTCTTCTCGGTGTTGATGTGCTCGACGATCTCGGTGACCTGGGCGTCGGTGTAGCCGAGGCGGCGCAGGGCCCGGGGCACGGTCTGGTTGACGATGGACATCGTCCCGCCGCCGACCAGCTTCTTCATCTTGGTCAGCCCGAGGTCGGGCTCCACGCCGGTGGTGTCGCAGTCCATCATCAGCCCGATGGTGCCGGTGGGGGCGAGCACCGAGGCCTGGCTGTTGCGCACGCCGTGCACCGCGGCGGTCTCGCAGGCGTGGTCCCAGGCCTGCTGGGCCGCCGACAGCAGCTCGACGGGGACGAGCTCCTCGTCGACATCGGCCATGGCCGCACGGTGCTGGTCGAGCACCCGCAGCATGTGCTCCTCGTTCTCGGCGTAGCCGGCGAAGGGACCCATGCGGGCCGCCGTGGCCGCCGAGGTGGCGTAGGCGTGACCGGTCATCAGGCCGGTGATGGCTCCGGCCAGGGCCCGGCCCTCGTCGGAGTCGTAGGGCAGGCCGAGGGCCATGAGCAGGGCGCCGAGGTTGGCGTAGCCGAGGCCGAGCTGGCGGAAGCGGCGGGCGTTCTCGGCGATGGGCTGCGTCGGGTAGTCGGCGTTGCCGACGAGGATCTCCTGCGCCGTGAAGATGACCTCGACGGCGGCCTTGATGCCCTCGACGTCGAACTCGTCACCCTCGGGCAGGAAGGTCAGCAGGTTGAGGCTGGCCAGGTTGCAGGCCGAGTTGTCGAGGTGCATGTACTCCGAGCAGGGGTTCGACCCGTTGATCCGCCCGGTGTTGGCCGCGGTGTGCCAGTGGTTGATCGTCGTGTCGAACTGCATGCCCGGGTCGGCGCACTCCCAGGCCGCCTGCGAGATCTGGCGCATGAGGTCACGGGCCGTGACCGTCTTCAGGATCGCCCCGTCGGTGACCGCCCGCAGGTGCCAGTCGGCGTCGTCGAGGACGGCCTGCATGAACTCGTCGGTCACCCGGACCGAGTTGTTGGCGTTCTGGTACTGCGTGGAGTGGCTGTCGGCGCCGTCGAGGTCCATGTCGAAGCCGGCATCGCGGAGGACCCGGGCCTTCTGCTCCTCCCGGGCCTTGCACCAGATGAACTCCTCGACGTCGGGGTGGTCCACGTCGAGGATGACCATCTTGGCCGCCCGCCGGGTCTTGCCCCCGGACTTGATGGTCCCGGCCGAGGCGTCGGCGCCCCGCATGAAGCTCACCGGCCCGCTGGCGGTGCCGCCGCCCTTGAGCAGCTCATGGCTCGAGCGGATGCGGGACAGGTTGATGCCCGAGCCCGAGCCGCCCTTGAAGATCGTGCCCTCCTCGACGTACCAGTTGAGGATCGAGTCCATGGTGTCGTCGACGGAGAGGATGAAGCAGGCCGACGCCTGCTGGGGCACGCCCTTGACCCCGATGTTGAACCAGACCGGGCTGTTGAAGGCCGCCTTCTGGTTGACGAGCAGGTGCTTGAGCTCGGCGTTGAAGGTCTCGGCCTCGTCGTGGTCGACGAAGTAGCCGTCCCGCGCCCCCCACTCGGTGATCGTGTCGGCGACCCGGTCGATGACCTGGCGCAGCGACCACTCGCGCTCCGGCGTCCCGAGCGTCCCGCGGAAGTACTTCTGGGCGACGATGTTGGTGGCGTTCAGCGACCACGTCGTGGGGAACTCCACGTCGGTCTGCTCGAAGGCCACCGTCCCGTCCCGGAAGTTGGTGATGCGGGCATCACGACGCTCCCACGTGACCTCGTCGTAGGGGTGGGTCCCGGGGTCGGTGAAGTGGCGTCGGATGCCGATGCGGGTCTGCTCGGGAGCAAGGGCCATGAGTCCTCCAGTGCGGTCGATGCTAGGGGTCACGAAGGCTGTCCCGACGGCTGAAGCGGACCACCCTGTGCCCCACATCTTGAGCCGAACCCCGGTCTTCGTCCCCCCACCACCACCACATGTTGTTCAACGTGGGCGTGATGACAAGGCCGTAATTACACCAGTGCAAGTCGCCCCCGTCAACACTTCAGCCAAGAAACCTTCGGTGAGAACGGCCGCAGCGCAGCGGTCAGGTCCAGGACGGTGTCGGAGCCACCCCACCCTTCCGGGCAGGTTGCCCCTGCGCCGCCCCAAGCCGCGCCCGACCCGCCGGGGTGCGAACGCCAACCACCTGATTCCGACCGCTGCGCTGCAGCAGGAGCCACCCTACGAAACCTCGCCTGTGGAACTGAAGGGGCACAGGCTGTGGATTTCCCTGCTCTCCGTCCACAGTTCACCGTCGCCGGTCCACAGGCCAACTACCTTCGCCCCCGTGCGCCTGCTCCTGCCCGAAGCCGTTGACGACGTCGACCCCGTCGCGCTGCACACCTCCGTGGCCCGTGAGGCGCACGCGGAGCGGCCCTACCTGCTCGTCAACATGATCGAGTCCCTCGACGGGGCCACCGTGATCGACGGCGTGTCGGGCGGCTTGGGCGGCGAGGGCGACCACCTCGTCTTCCGGGCCGTGCGGGCCGTGCCGGACGTGATCCTCGTGGCCGCCCGGACGGCCAACGCCGAGGGCTACCGATCGCCGCAGATCGCCGAGGAGATCCGCGAGCAACGCCGCGAGCGGGGCCAGGCCACGATCCCCCGCCTCGCCGTCGTCACCGGCCAGCTGAGCGTCGACCTGAGCCTGCCCATGTTCACCGAGCCGAGCGAGGCCCGACCGCTGGTGATCACGTCGGAGGCCGCGCCGGAGAACCGGCGGGACGAGGTCGAGGCGGTGGCCGAGGTGGTGGTCGCCGGCGAGACATCGGTCGACCTCACCGAGGCGATGGCCATGCTCCACCGGCGCGGCGCCGACGTGGTCCTGTGCGAGGGCGGCCCGTCCATGAACGGCGGCCTCGTGGCCGAGGACCTGGTCGACGAGTGGAACGTGAGCCTCTCGCCCACCCTGGCCGGCGGCGATTCACGGCGCATCGTCAACACCGCGCCCCCCGCCCTGCGGCCCCTCGAGCTCCAGCACATCCTCGAGCACCAGGGCACCCTCTTCCTCCGCTACACCCGGGCGTAGTTTCGATCGGCAACCAGAGGTTGCCGATCGAGCCTGATGGTGCGCCTGACGGCGCGCTGCCTCCTCCGGTCGGACCGAACAAGTCGGATCCGACCGGGGCGAGGGGGGCGCCGGTGCCGCCCCCTCCCGCACCCCCCCCACAGTCGACGGGCGACCGCGGGCCGCTCAGTCCTTGGTGAGGACCTGGATCTCGCGTTCGAAGTCGGAGAGGTCGTCGAAGCCCTTGTAGACGCTGGCGAAGCGGAGCGCGCTCACGCCGTCGATCCGGGCGAGGAGCTCGAGCACGGCACGTCCGATGCGCTCGCTGGTCACCGGTGAGCCCTCGAGGCGGACCACGTCCTCCACGTCGGCGGCCAGGTTCTCGATGGTGGCCGCCTCCACCGGGCGGCCCTTCACCGCCAGCACCACCCCCGCCTCGATCTTGGCCCGGTCGAAGGGCTCTTCGAGCCCGGTCGACTTGAGCACCACCAGCGGCGTCTCCTCCAGCCGCTCGTAGGTGGTGAACCGGGTGCTGCAGGCCAGGCACTCCCGGCGCCGGCGCACCGCCGTGCCGTCATCGGTGGCGCGGCTGTCGACCACCTTGTCGTCCAGGGAGGCACAGGCCGGGCACCGCACGGGGTGCGACGCTACAACCGTCACCGCACACCGTCACCCCGACCGCCACCGGGAGTACACGGGCGGGCTCAGCCCGGCAGGACCAGGATCTGGCCGGCCTGGAGCGTGGCCCCGCCGTTGGCGGCCGCCAGCTCGTCGACCACCGGACGGACGTCGCCGCGGGGCTGGAGCTGCCGGGCCACGTCCCACAGGGTCTCGCCCGGCGCGACGACGTGGGTCGAGGCGCCGGCGGGGACCGGGGCGGGACCGTCGGCGGCGCTGAGTGGGCTGCCACCGAAGGTCCCCGCCAACGGACGGAGGACGGCCCTCGCCCCGGCCAGGGCGACCACCACAACCGCCACGGCCAGGACCAGGGCCACCACCCGTCGGCGCCGGTACACCGAAGCGGCCACCGCCGGCGTCGGCGCCGCGTCGAGACCACCGGGGATCAGCCGCAGGGCCGGTCGGCGGTGGTCATCGACGAGTGCGAGCGCCATGGACGACATCCTCCTCAGGGGGTGTGACACGAACGACTGTTCGTCGCTCACCCAACCACGAACGACTGTTCGTTGTCAAGGGGTCCGCCGAACAGATGTTTGTCAGCGGCCGGCACAGGTGCTACGGTCACAAACACGTGTTCGCCGGGTCCTCGCTGGGGTGGGGCCCCCGACGAAGGAGACCCCCGTGCCCGCTGCCAAGTACACCCCGAAGGAAAAGACGCTGACCGACCGCCAGCGCGCCATCCTCGACTTCATCGAGACCGAGACCACCGAGCGGGGCTACCCCCCGTCGGTGCGGGAGATCGGCCAGGCCGTGGGCCTCGCCTCCCCGTCCACGGTGCACGCCCACCTGGCCACGCTGCAGCGCCGGGGCTACCTGCGCCGAGACCCCACCAAGCCCCGGGCCATCGAGGTCCGCTACGACCCCAACTCGGGCGCCGGCGGCCACGAGCGGCGGCCGGTGCGCCACGTCCCCCTCGTGGGCGATGTCGCCGCGGGCACCGACGTCCTGGCCCAGGAGAACGTCGAGGAGGTCTACCCGGTCCCGGCCGACCTCACGGGCGACGGCGAGCTGTTCATGCTGCGGGTCCGGGGCGACTCGATGGTCGACGCCGGCATCCTCGACGGCGACTTCGTGGTCACCCGCTCCCAGCCCACCGCCGACGCCGGCGACATCGTCGTGGCCGGCATCCCCGGCGAGGAGGCGACGGTCAAGACCTACTTCCGGCGCGACGGCAAGGTCGTGCTCGAGCCCGCCAACGACCGGCTCGAGCCGATGGTCTTCGACGGCGACGAGGTGGCCATCTACGGCCGGGTCGTCACCGTCATGCGCCGCCTCTACAGCGGCCGCGCGGTGCCAGATCGCGCGGCGAGCGGGCCGCCTAGGAGCGCACGAGGTCGTGGAGGGCCTCGTAGGTGGCCTCGAGCCGCTCGCCCTCGACCCGCTCCTGGGCCGTGTGGGCCAACGACGACTCCCCTGGGCCGAGGTTGGCGGCCGGGATGCCTCGGGAGGCGAAGCGGGCCACGTCGGTCCAGCCCAGCTTGGCCTTCACGTCGAGGCCTTGGCGTTCGATCAGCGCCGCCAGCAGCGGGTGGCTGACGGCCGGGGCTGCGGCCGGAGCCCGGTCGGCCACCTCCACGGCGTCGCCGTTCTCGAGGAACGGTTCGAGCAGGCCCCGCACGAAGGCCTCGGCCTCCTCCGGCGTCCGGTCCGGGGCGAAGCGGTGGTTCACGCGTGAGCTCGACCCGGTCGGGCACCACGTTGGCGGCCACCCCGCCCGTGACGAGGACCGCCTGCAGGGCCTCGTGGAACTCGCAACCGTCGATCACGGGCCGGCGGGGCTCCTGGCCGGCGATCGCCGTCAGGAGCGGCCCGAGGCGGTGGATGGCGTTGCGCCCCATCCACGGCCGGGCGGCGTGAGCCCGCTCACCGGCGAGCGTCAGGTCGAAGCGGAGCGCACCCTGGCAGCCGGCCTCGATCTGGCCGTTCGTGGGTTCGCCCAGCAGCGCGACATCACCCTCCAGCAGGTCCGGACGTTCCGCGAAGAGCTCCTCCAGCCCGCTCTCGGAGGCCGACACCTCCTCCCGGGCGTAGAACACGTAGGTCACGTCGACCGCCGGCTCGGGCACCGCCAGCGCCAGCTCGACCATCACGGCCAGGCCGCCCTTCATGTCGGAGGTGCCCAGTCCCCAGAGCGTGTCGCCCTCCCGGCGGGGCACGGCGTTGCCGTTGGCCGGGACGGTGTCGGTGTGCCCGGCGAGCACCAGGCGCAGAGGTCGACCGAGATCGGTGCGGGCCACCAGGTTGTCCCCCACCCGGGTGCGCTCGAGGCCGGGGACGGCCGACAGCACCTCGTCCAGGTGGTCGGTGATCGGCCCCTCCTCCCGGCTCTCCGAGGGGATGGCGCACGAGCGGCCTCGGTCCGCCCGAGCAGATCGGGCCGCGAAGGGGTCACACCGTCGAGCCGTGGTCGCGGAGGATGTCGTTCAGCTTGCCCTTGTCGTGGCGCTCGCCCTCGGTGAGGCGCTTGATGACCAGCACGCAGGGCAGGCCGAAGGTCCCACCGGCGTACTCCCGGGGGCGGGTGGCCGACACGGCGACCGACCACGAGGGGACCCGGCCCCGGCTGATCTCGTCACCGGTCTCGGCGTCGATGACCGGCACCGACGCGGTCAGGATCGACGCCGGCCCCGAGCACGGTGCCCGTCCCCACCCGGGCCCCCTCGGCCACGATGCACCGGGACCCGATGTAGCACTCGTCGCCGATCATCACCGGGGCGGCCTGGACCGGCTCCAGCACGCCGCCGATGCCCACCCCACCCGAGAGGTGGACGTTGGCCCCGATCTGGGCGCACGAGCCGACGGTGGCCCAGGTGTCGACCATCGACCCGGCCCCGACGTGGGCGCCGATGTTGACGTAGCTCGGCATCATCACCACGCCGCGGTCGAGGAACGAGCCCCAGCGGGCCGACGCGCCGGGCACCACCCGGACCCCCTTGGCCTCGTAGTCGCCCTTGAGGGGCAGCTTGTCGGCGTACTCGAAGGGACCCAGCTCGATGGTGTCCATGCCCTGCACCCGGAACAGGAGCAGGACGGCCAGCTTCAGCCACTCGTGGACGACGACCTCGCCCTCGCCGTCCCACTCGGCCACCCGCCCCTCGCCGGAGTCGAGCAGGCCCACGGCCTCGTGCACCGTGCGCCGGGCGTCCTCGTCGTCAGGCCCCAGCTCGTCGCGGCGGGCCCAGAGGGCCTCGATCTGCTCCTGCAGGTCGCTCATGGCCCGGGAGGCTACCGGTGGCCTCCGGTCGGGGATCAGCTGTACGGCGGTGGTGGGAAGTCACTGCCGGGTGGCGGCGGGGGGTTCCATCCCCCGTCAGGCGCGACGTACCCGCCGGGGGCGCCCTGGGGGTTCCAGGTCCCGGGTCCGCTCGCACCGGCATAGCCCCCACCCTGGTAGGCCGCCTGCCAGCCCTGCTGGCGGAACTTGCGCCGGCGCACACCGGTCACGATCAGGAAGATGATGCCGAGCAGGATCCCAACGCCGGCGATGAGGAAGGCGCCGACGATGGCCGAGACCAGATCGGGGGCGACCGACGGCCCGAACGCCGCGGTGGTGGCCGTCGAGGCGATCTCCTCGACCCGAACCTGGTACTCCCCGGCGTCCTCGATCTCGAAGGTCAGCTGGGCGTTGCCGACCCGGCCGCCGAAGTCGTAGGTGAACTCGGAGTCGTAGTTCTGGAACTGGATCTCGGCGGCCTGGCGCTCGCCCGCCGGACGCATGCGGACCCCACCGAGGAAGGCGGTGATGGCCTCGCCCCCGCCCTTCTCGGCGTAGACGACGTAGTCCCCCTCCTCGAACTCGAGGGTGCCGATCTCGCCGACCGGCACCCGCTGGAAGTCGTCGATGGCGTCCTGGAAGTCCACGAACTTCGTGACGCCCCAGTAGATCCCACCGACGGTCCCGACGAGGATGAGCACGATGCCGATGAGGTAGCCCACCTTGGAGGGGCCGTCGGACTGCTGCATGGGGTTGGCCATCGGGTCGGCCGCCACGCCGAACGGGTTGCTCATAGCCCCTGCCCTCCCAACCGTTCGCCGACGAGCGCCAGCCGCTCGTCGGCTTGGACCACGGCGATGCGCACGTGGTCGTCCCCACCGTAGAACTCGCCGGGGGCCACCAACGCGCCTCCCTGCTCAGCCAGCCGCCGAGTCAGCCCCCACGCGTCGCCGTCGGGCACCGGCACCCAGAGGTAGAAGGTGCCGGCGGGCAGGCGGCAGTCGATGCCGGCGGCGGCCAAAACGGCCTGCATGAGCTCCAGCCGGACCCGGTACCGGTCGCGCTGCTCCTCGACGTGGCCGTCGTCGCCCCACGCCGCCACGGCGGCCGCCTGGACCGGTCCCGGCACCATCAGCCCGGCGTGCTTGCGCACCTCGCGCAGGTAGGTCACCAGCTCCCGGTCGCCGGCGTAGAACCCGGCCCGGACCCCCGCGAGGTTGGAGCGCTTGGACAGCGAGTGGACGGCGAGGACCCCGTCGGGCCCGTGCTCGAGGATCGTCCGCGGTGGCCCGTCCCAGGTGAACTCGGCGTAGCACTCGTCCGACAGCACCGGGACGCCCCGTGTCCCGGCCCCAGGCCGCCGCCGCGCCGAGGTCGTCGAGGCCGCCGGCGGGGTTGCCGGGCGAGTTGACCCAGAGGCAGAGCGCCCGGTCGGCCTCGGTGGGGTCGATGGCATCGAGGTCGAGGGCGCCGTCAGGCCGGGGCGGGACGGCCACGGCGCGGCACCCGGCCAGGATGGCGCCCATGGCGTAGCTCGGGTAGGCGACCCGGGGGTGCAGCACGGTGTCCCGGTCGGGCTGACGCAGCTTGAGCAGCGCCGGCGTGCCGACCACGAACTCCTTCGTGCCGACGCAGGCGGCCATCGCATCAGGATCGACGGCTACGCCCAGGCGACGGGCCATCCATGCGGCGGCGGCCTCGCGGTAGGCCGGCGTGCCGATCGAGGCGGGATAGCCCCGTTCGGCCCCCGAGGCCGCCAGGGCTTCGACCGCGGCGGCCGGCGGTGGGTCGGTCGGGGTGCCGACCGACAGGTCGACGCCGCCGCCCGGGTGGGCGTCGGCCACCGCCTTGAGCTCGTCGAGGCGGTCGTAGGGGTACGGCGGGGGCCGGTACCCCTCACCCACCGCCGTCGTCCGGAGCCGGCGCGCGGATGACGAACGGGCCCAGCCGGGAGCGTCCTTCGGCATCGAGCCGAGCACGGACGACGATGCCCCCCTCGCCCGGCTCCTCGGCCAGCACCTCCCCCAGCCGGTGGGCGGCAGCGAGGATGTCACCCCGTTCGAACGGGACCAGGAGCTCGACCGTCTCGGTCTCGGCCCGCAGCCGGTCGGACACGGCGGTGAGCAGGGCATCGATGCCCGCTCCGGTGCGGGCCGAGATGGCCACGGCGCCCGGGTGGGCGGCGGCGAGCGCGGCCGCCTCGGACGGGGCGAGGTCGGCCTTGTTGATGGCCAGCAGCTCGGGGATCCGGGCGGCCCCGATCTCGGCCAGCACCTCCCGCACCGCGTCGATCTGGCCCTGGGGATCGGCCGCGGTGGCGTCCACCAGGTGCACGGCGAGGTCCGCTTCGGCCACCAGCTCCAGCGTGGCCTTGAACGCCTCGATGAGCTGGTGGGGCAGCTTGCGCAAGAAGCCGACCGTGTCGGTGAGCAGGACCGGCGCGCCGCCCGGCAGCTCGAGGCGGCGCGTGGTCGGGTCGAGGGTGGCGAACAGGCGGTCCTCGGCCAGGACTCCGGAGTCGGTCATGCAGTTCAGCAGCGTGGACTTGCCCGCGTTCGTGTAGCCCACCAGGGCGATCTGGGGGATGCCCGACCGGTGGCGGGCCTTGTGCTTGACGTCGCGCTGGCGGCGGATGTCGCGGAGCTGGTGCTCGAGGTGGGTGATGTTGCGCTGGATCCGGCGGCGGTCGATCTCGAACTGGGTCTCGCCCGGTCCCCGGCGGGTGCCGATGCCACCGGCCTGCTGGGAGAGGCGGGCCCCGCTGCCCCGCAGCCGGGGCAGGCGGTAGCGGTACTGGGCCAGCTGGACCTGGGCCTTGCCCTCGAGGCTCGAGGCGTTCTGGGCGAAGATGTCGAGGATCACCGCCGTGCGGTCGATGGCCGTGCGCCCGAGCAGCTTCTCGAGGTTGAACTGCTGGGCGGGGGTCAGCTCGTCGTCGAAGACCACCGTGTCGCAGTCGGTCGCCTCCGCCACCCGCCGCAGCTCCTCGGCCTTGCCCTTGCCGACGTAGTACGTCGGGTCGGGCGCGGGCCGCTGTTGCACGACGCGCGCCGCGGTGTCGGCCCCGGCCGTGTCCACCAGCAGCTCCAGCTCGTCGAGCGAGGCCTCGGTGTCCTCGGGCCGGTCGGGTGGCGTGGTCATGCCCACCAGGACGATCTTCTCCCGGAAGGAGCGGTCGATCAGGGCCACGGGTACTCCACATGGGCGACGGCGGCGATCGGGCCGGCGAGGGTCGCGGTGTCGCCGAGGCCGACCCGGGCGTCACCGCCAGCCATGCGGACGACCACCTCGTCGCCCACCAGACCCCAGTCGTGGGCCACGGCCGCCGCCGCGCAGGCCCCGGTGCCGCAGGCCTGGGTGCGGCCGGCGCCCCGCTCGAACACGTCGAGGATGACGTCGTCGCCGGCGATGCGGATCATCTCCACGTTGATGCCACCGTCGACCGCGGCATTGGCGTCGCGTCCCACCACCTCGATGTCGGGTGCGGCCCCGGGCTCGGGGGCGAGGAGCACGAGGTGCGGGTTCTCGATGCGGGCGAAGGCGGCGTCGACCACGCCGGGCAGCAGCCAGTCGGGCGCCCGGCCCTCGAGCTCGACCGGGCCCAGGTCGGCCACGATCTGGTGCACCCGGGGATCGTCGGTGGCGGAGACCTCCACCGCATGGGTGCCCCGGGCCGAGGCGATGGTCAGCGTGCGGGCGGCCATGTCGGCGAGGACGAGCGCCTGGGCCAGGCACCGCAGGCCGTTGCCCGAGAGCTCGGCCGAGCTGCCGTCGGCGTTCCACAGCTCCATGCGGGCGTCGACCCCCTCGTCGGGTCGCGCCCGGATGAGGCCGTCGGCGCCGACGCCGGTCGTCCGGTCGCAGACGACGCGCGCCAGGTCGGGGCCGGCATCGGTGGCGGCGTCGGGGTCGAGGAGGACGAGGAAGTCGTTGCCCAGCCCGTGGTGCTTGGTCAGCGCAAGCTGCTCGGCGGTCATGATCGACCCCAGTCTCGCAGGAGGTCGTCCCGGAGGGCGCCGGGGTTCTCGGCGGCCCGCAGCCACCGGATCCGGGGATCGCGCTTGAACCAGGCCCGCTGGCGGCGGGCGAAGCGGTTCGTCCGGTGGACCGCGGCCTGCACCGCGTCCTCGAGCGAGCACCGACCCTCCACGTGCTCGATGAGCTGGCGGTACCCGAGGGCCTGGCGGGCGGTCCGGGACAGGCCGCCGGGGCGGGCGAGCAGGCCCCGGACCTCGTCGACGAAGCCTGCCTCCACCTGGGCCTCGTAGCGGGCGGCGATCCGGGCCGCGACGACGTCGACCGGGAGCTCGACGCCCACGAGGTCGAACTCCGTCGGGGGGTGGCTCTCGAGGCCCGGCCCGTGGGCCGAGAAGGGCCGGCCGCTGCCGATGGTCACCTCGAGGGCCCGCAGGACCCGGCGCCGGTTGGTCGGCACCATGCGCCCGGCGGCCACCGGGTCCCGCTCGGCCAGCCGGGCGTGGAGGGCCACCGTGTCGGGCTCGGCCTCGAGCTCGGCGAGGACCTCCGGGTAACGATCGGGGATGGTCAGGCCGTCGATCACGGCCCGTAGGTACAGCGCGGTGCCGCCGACGAAGAGCGCCCGGTTGCCGCGGGACTCGATGTCGGACCGGGCCACGGCTGCTGCGGCCTGGAACTGGGCCACCGTGAAGTCGTCGGCGGGATCGGCGAGGTCGAGGAGGTGGTAGCGAACCTCGGTCTGCTCCTCGGGGATCGGCTTGGCCGTGCCGATGTCCATGCCCCGGTAGACCTGCATGGAGTCCACCGAGCAGATCTCGATGTCGCCGGCGGCGAGGGCCACGGCATGGGCGAGGGCGGACTTGCCCGACGCCGTCGTCCCGACGAGCGCGAGGGGCCTCAGCATCGCCGCTCATGGCGGCTTCGCCGCCGGGCCGCTGGGCCCCGCTCCGCTACCCCTCGAGGCGGCTGAGCCACCGGGCGATTCGCCACCGCTCCGCTCAGGCGCCGACCACCGGGATGCGGGTGCGGTGACGGGGACCGGCGGTCACGGCGACGAGGTCGCCGCGGAGGCTGTGGGTGCCGGCACCGGTGATCTCGACCTCGGCGTAGGTGCCGGGGCGCAGGGCGCCGTGGGGCGTGAAGTGGACGAGCTTGTTCTGGCGGGTGCGGCCGGTGACCTTGTCGGGATCCCGTCGGGTGGGGCCTTCGACCACGACCTCCTCGATGCCGCCGATCCGTCCCGTGTGCTTGGCCCCGCCCGAGCGGTCGATGACCACCCGCAGGCGCTCGAAGCGCTCGGCCACGACCTCAGGGGCGACGAAGTCGTCGACCCGCTCGGCGGCCTCGGTGCCGGGACGGGGCGAGTAGATGAACGTGTAGGCGCTGTCGTACGCGGCCGCGGCCGCCACCTGGAGGGTCTGCTCGAAGTCGTCGTCGGTCTCGCCGGGGAAGCCCACGATGATGTCGGTGCTGACGGCGAGGTCGGGGATGGCCTCGCGGGCGGCGACCAGCTTCGCCAGGTAGCGCTCGGCGGTGTAGCCCCGGTGCATGGCGGCCAGCACCCGGTCGCTGCCGGACTGCACCGGGAAGTGGAGGTGCTCGCACACGGTCGGGACCTCGGCCATGGCCGCGATGGTCTCGGGCCGCAGGTCCTTGGGGTGCGGGCTGGTGAAGCGGACCCGGCGGATCCCGTCGACCTCGCCCACCGCCCGGAGCAGCTGGGCGAAGAGGGGCCGGCGCTTGGTCAGGTCGCGGCCGTACGAGTTGACGTTCTGGCCGAGCAGGGTGACCTCGGTGACGCCGTCGTCGGCCAGGGCCCGGACCTCGGCGACGATGTCGTCCAGGGCCCGGCTGATCTCGGGGCCCCGGACCGCCGGGACGATGCAGAAGGCGCAGGAGTTGTCGCAGCCGATCTGGATGGTCACCCAGGCGGCGTGGTCCGCATCCCTCCGGGCAGGCAGGGCGGACGGGAAGGCCCCGGCGTCGTCGGCCACCGTGGCCTCGAGGATCTCCACGATCGGGCCGTGCTCCTTGGCCGCCTTCAGGAGGTCGGCGGCCCGGTGGACGTTGTGGGTGCCGAAGACGACGTCGACGTGCGCCGCCCGGTCCCGGATGGTGTCCCGGTCCTTCTGGGCCAGGCAGCCGGCCACGGCGATCTGCAGGTCGGGGCGGCGGTCCTTGAGCGACTTGAGGTGCCCGAGATGGCCGTAGAGCTTGTTGTCGGCGTTCTCGCGGATGCAGCAGGTGTTGAGGACGATGACGTCCGCGTCCTCGACATCGTCGGCCGGGGCCATGCCCTCGGCCTCCAGCAACCCGGCGATCCGCTCCGAGTCGTGCTCGTTCATCTGGCACCCGAACGTCCGCACGACGTACCGCTGGCTCACCCGCTCAGCCTACGGGCGGGCGCGGGACGGCCGCCGCCCGGGGGGAGCCGAGACGGCGGCCGTCGTTGCCACCCGGCGGGTCAGCGATCACTCGTCGAGGGTGAGGATCTCCTCGTCGTCCTCGGCGGACGAGCCGTCGCCGGCGGGATCGGTGAGCTCGGTGGGCTCGTCGTCGAGGGTGTCGCCGAGGCCGACCTCGATGCGGATGCGCTCGGAGACCTCGACCATGATCTCGGGGTTCTCGGTCAGGAACTCCTTGGAGTTCTCCCGCCCCTGGCCGAGCTGCTCGCCCTCGTAGGTGTACCAAGCACCCGACTTCTTGATGAACCCGAGGTCCACCCCGATGTCGAGCACCGAGCCCTCCCGGCTGATGCCCCGCCCGTACATGATGTCGAACTCGGCCTGGCGGAAGGGCGCCGCGACCTTGTTCTTCACCACCTTGACCCGGGTGCGGTTGCCCACCACCTCGACCCCGTCCTTGATGGACTCGATGCGCCGGATGTCCAACCGGACCGAGGAGTAGAACTTCAGCGCCCGCCCACCCGGCGTCGTCTCCGGTGAGTTGTGCACCATCACCCCGTCGACGAAGTAGTTGTGGCTCCCCTCCACCTCGATGTCGAAGCGGTGGGTCTTCTTCGACGGCGGCTTGCGGTGGATGTCCAGAACCGGCATGGGCACCAGCTCCTGGCGGACCGGGGCGAACACCGGCTCGACCGCGAACCGACCCTGGTAGCGGGGCAGGAGCTTGTAGTCCATCGAGGGGTGCACGAACGGTGCGACGAGGGCGTGGAACTTCGCCGTCTCTGCTGCGGTGAAGACCAGGACCGGCATCTTCCGGGCACCTCGCTCGGTGAGCTTGGCGTGGATGCCCCAGGTGTCAGCCAGGTGGTCGACCAGGCGAGCCCGGGTACCGGGCTCCATCGCTTCCACGCAGATCTCGGATCGTCCGCTGCCCCCTTCGGTGCGGCGCTGCTTGCCCTCGGTGCGCAGGGTGAAGCCCCCGTCGTCCATGTACCAGACGGCCAGCGAGAGCGGAGTCAGCGCCTTGAGGTAGTCGTCGCTGAGGACCTTGCGGCCGGCGACGTAGACCGCCTCTCGGAGCTCGGCCAGCTCAGGGAGAGGCTGGACGTCGTGGAAGACGGCGCCCTTGGCATTGGTGGTCCGGGACACGTTCAGGTTGGCGAACAGGCGTCGCCTTCCAGTCGCCGTACTCGGCTTGGGCGGCACCGTGGCCCAAGCGGAAGCGGGCGCCGTGGCCGCTGCGGGTGGGCGACAGGGCACCGTCGCCCATCAGCCCGCCCAGGAGCACCTCCCACTGGAGGTCGGAGAGGCGATGGGTCACCGTCTGCAGGACCCGGTCGCCGGCGAGGAGCTCGCCGGCCTCCCGCCAGCCACCGGGCGTGCGGATCTGGTGGTTGGGCGTGCAGGCGAACTGCGAGCGGCCGTTGCCGCTGCCCCGGGCCACCGTGAACTGGAGGAACTCGTCGGTCTTTCCGTTGTCGAACCAGTTGACGACCCGCTTGGGCACCACGGCGTCGAGTTCCGGGTCGTAGGAGAGCACCTCGACCGGCAGCTTCTGGTTGACGATCTTGCCGATCTTCTCCTGGGTGCCGTCGGCCAGCGTGACGCGGGTGTCGTAGGAAAAGCAGCCGAACATCACCCCGATCTTCTCCCGGAGCTGGTTGATGAAGATGCAGATGGTCTTGGTCTTGTTGAGGTTGGCGGTGAGCTTGCGCAGGGCCTGGGACATGAGGCGGGCCTGGAGGCCGACGTGGCTGTCGCCCATCTCGCCCTCGATCTCGGCCCGGGGCGTCAGCGCGGCCACCGAGTCGATGACCACCACGTCGATGGCGCCGGAGCGGATGAGCATGTCGGCGATCTCGAGCGCCTGCTCGCCCGTGTCGGGCTGGGAGATCAGCAGCTCGTCGACGTCGACCCCGATGGCCTTGGCGTAGATCGGGTCCAGCGCGTGCTCGGCGTCGATGAACGCGCAGATGCCGCCGTTGCGCTGAGCCTCGGCCACGACGTGCATGGCCAGGGTGGTCTTGCCCGAGGCCTCGGGCCCGAAGATCTCGGTGACCCGGCCCCGGGGCAGGCCGCCGATGCCGAGGGCGATGTCGAGCGCCAGGGCACCAGTGGAGATGGCCTCGATCTTCATCGTTGTCCGCTCGCCCATCTTCATGACCGCCCCCTCGCCGTGGGCCTTGCTGATCTGGGCGAGGGCCATCTCGAGGGCCTTGTCTTTCTCCACGGCGGAGTTCCTCTCTGCGCTGACGTCGGGTACGGCGATCAACCTACGAAGGGGGTGTGACAGCCATCCCGGAATCGGGAACCCCTGGTGCCGCTGCGGGGTTGTAGAGCATGACCGACGTTCGCCTTCGAATGACATGACTGTAGTTGCGAACGATTGTTCGATCAAGCCTCTCCTCGAAGAAAGGGCGCAATGACCGAGCACACGATGACCGACGCCGAGTACCGCGAGAAGCTGACTCCCGAGCAGTACGCCGTGGCCCGAGAGGGTGGCACCGAGCGGGCGTTCACCGGCGTCTACTGGGACGAGCACGACGACGGCGTCTACCGCTGCATCTGCTGCGAGGCCCCGCTGTTCTCCTCCGCCACCAAGTTCGACTCCGGCACCGGCTGGCCCAGCTTCTACGAGGCGCTCGACCCCGACGCCGTCACCCTGGTGACCGACCGCAGCCTGTTCATGAGCCGCACCGAGGTGCAGTGCGCCAAGTGCGACGCCCACCTGGGCCACGTCTTCGACGACGGCCCGGCGCCCACGGGCCAGCGCTACTGCATGAACTCCTGCTCGCTCCAGCTCGACCGCGACGCCGCGGCCGACGAGGCCTGATCAGGCCGACCCCCCACCCCATCGAAATTGCGTCGTTCCGTCACGCCTGGCGTGACAAATCGGCGCAATTTCGGTTCGGTGGTGATCAGAGGGGGATGGTGGCGTCGGTGTCGTAGCGGGCGGCAGTGCCGCCCAAGTGGCTGGAGACGACGTGGACGGCGTCGACGGTCCACGACGCGGTGATCGCCTGGCCCAGCACGGCCTTGGGCGGGCGACCGGCCAGTCGGGCGAGGGTCACGTGCCCGAGGAAGGGCCGGTCCTCCGGCGGCCGGCCGAGACCGGCGGTGCGCGCGACGACGTCGGCGGCCAGCGCCTCCAGGCCGGTCACCGGCACGTGCAGCACGCCCCGCCCGAGCCGGGCGACTGCCGGGCCCAGCGTGGCCACGACCGGCCCGTCCCCCACGCCCGTGAGCGCCTCGACGACGGGCTCCGCCTCGACGTCGCCGAGGAAGCGGAGCGTGACGTGCCACTGGTCCCGGCGGGTCCACCGGCCACCGCCGTCGACCGGTCGGTGGAGCGCCGCGATCTGGTCGAGCACCTCGTCCGGCGGCCAGACGGCGACGAAGCGCCGCTCGCTCACTGCGCCAGCAGGCGGCGACGGAGCAGGTCGAGCAGGGTGATGGTGGCGAAGTCGCGGACCCGCCGCCGGTCGCCCGGCAGCTTGACGCGGAGGGCGTCGACCTCGTCGTCGAGGGCCCAACCGCAGAACACCGTGCCCACCGGTTGGCCCTCCTGCTCTTCAGGCCCGGCCACGCCGGTCACGGCGATGCCCACGTCGGCGTCCAGGAGCTTGCGCACCCCGTCGGCCATCGCCTTGGCCGCCTCGGCGGTGACCACCGGACCCTCCGGCACGTCGAGCACGTCGTACTTGACCTCCGAGAAGTAGGCGACGACCCCACCCTTCAGGACGTCGGAGGTCCCCGGGACGTCGGTCAGACGGGAGGCGATCAACCCGCCGGTCACCGATTCGGCCACCGCCAGGGTCAGGCCCCGGTCGCGCAGCAGGTCGAGCACGACCGACTCCATGGTCTGGTCGTCCCGGCCGAAGACGTAGTCGCCGATGAGCGGCCACAGCTCGGCCTCCTCGGCGTCGAGGAGGGCCTCGGCCGCGGCCGCGTCGTCGGCCTTGGCCGTGATGCGCACCTTGAGGCCCTCGATGCCGCTGGCCAGGAAGGCGATGGTCGGGTTGCCGAGCGTGTCCAGCTCGGTGACCCGGTCGGCGACGAGCTCGGCGATGCCCGACTCGGAGTGGCCCCACGTGCGCAGCGTGCGGCTGTGGATGACCGACTTCATGCCCGCCCGGCGGGCCAGGTCGGGGATCACGGTGCCCTCGACCATCTCCGTCATCTCGTAGGGCACGCCGGGCACGGCGTAGACGACCTTGTCGCCGATCGGGCAGATGAGCCCCGGCGCCGTGCCCGGCTGCTGGGCCATCACCGTCGCGCCTTCGGGGACGTCGGCCTGCCGGAGGTTGTTGGCCGGCATGTCCCGGCCCCGGGACCCGAACATCGCCCGGATGCGGGCCTCGACGGCTTCGTCCCGGACGAGCGGGACGCCCATCACCTCGGCGATGACGTCACGGGTGATGTCGTCCTGGGTGGGCCCGAGCCCGCCGCAGACGATCACCGCGTCGGCCCGCTCGAGCGCCTGCTCGAGGGCCGTGCGGATGCGGGCCCGGTTGTCCCCGACCTTCGCCTGGTAGAGGCAGTCGATCCCGGTCAGGGCGAGCTGCTCGCCGATCCAGCTGGAGTTGGTGTCGACGACCTGGCCGAGCAGCAGCTCGGTGCCGACCGCCAGGACCTCGCAGTTCACGCGCCGATCGACGCCCCGGGGGGCTCCATGGAGGTGGCGAGACGGCTCCCGGCCCGGAAGTACTGCCAGCCGCTGACCAGCGTGAGCACCACGGCCACGCCCAGCAACACGTCGGCCAGCACCTCGGCCGTGTCCTGCAGCCCTCCGGGCCACAGCGCCGTCCCGACGGCCAACGCCTGCACGAGGGTCTTCAGCTTGGCCAGCTTGGTGGCGGGGATGGCCAGGCCCCGCCGGCCCCAGTGGATGCGCAGGAGGCTGACGGCCAGCTCCCGGGCCCCGATGAGGGCGACCGGCAGCCACCAGAACCGGTCGATCGCCACCAGCATCGTCAGGGCGCCGAAGATGAGGACCTTGTCGGCCAGCGGATCGAGGAAGGCGCCGGAGCGGGTCGTGCCGTGGCGGCGGGCGATCCAGCCGTCGATGCCATCGGTGCCGGCCAGGCCGACCCAGAGGACGAAGGTCCGCCACGTCGCCCCCTCGTCGGCGATGAGCGCGAACAGGATCGGCGAGACCAGGAGGCGGGTCACGGTGACGAAGTTGGCCGGCGTCCGCAGCGCGGACGGCCCGTAGGTCGAGATCGGTTGGGGCTCGGGGACCCACTTGGCCTTCGGCTCGGGGCTCACGTGGCCACCAGGTCGGGACCGATGGACGCCGAGATCTCCACGGTGACGAGCTCCCCCACCCCCAGATCATCCGCCACCAGGACGACGCCGTCGATCTCGGGCGCCTCTCGGTAGCTCCGCCCGACCCCGGGCTCGTCGACCAGGACCTCCACTCGCCGGCCCACCAGGTCGGCCCGGCGCTCCGCCGTGATGCGGTCCTGGAGCTCGGTCAGCTCCCGCAGGCGCTCCCGGACGAGGGCCGCGTCGACCTGCCCGTCCTGGCCTGCGGCCAGCGTCCCCTCCTCCTCGGAGAAGGCGAAGAAGCCGCACCAGTCGAGGCGGACGTCGTCGACGAAGGCCAGCAGGGCGTCGTGGTCCTCCTCGGTCTCTCCGGGGTAGCCGACGATGAAGTTGGAGCGCAGCACCGCCCCCGGCTCGCGGTCGCGGATCGTGGCGATCGTGCGGTGGAAGCGCGTCGGCGTCGCCCCAGCGCCGCATCCGCCGCAGCAACGGGCGGGACACGTGCTGCAGCGAGAGGTCGAAGTAGGGCACGCCGGTGGCCAGGACAGTGTCGACGAGGGCGTCGTCCAGCTCCGACGGATAGAGGTAGAGGAGCCGGACCCGGTCGACCCGCTCGGCGACCCGGCGGATCAGCGGCCCGAGCTGCTTGTCGCCCTGCCCCTGGTCGCGGCCGTAGCGGGCCAGGTCCTGGGCGACGAGCACGACCTCCCTGACCCCGAGGCCGTCGACCTCGGCCAGCACGGAATCCATGCTCCGGGACCGCTGCGGGCCACGGAAGCTGGGAATGGCGCAGAAGCCACAGGTGCGGTCACAGCCCTCGGCCACCTTCACGTACGCCCACGGCGCCGTCGCCGGCGGGCGGGGCAGCTCGAGCAGGTCGAAGGCGGGGACGAGCTGCGAGGGGGGCTTGCGCCCGATCGTCACCGGCACGCCGAACGGGGCCACGAGGTCGACCTCCGGAAGCGCCTCCGCCAGCTCGTCCCGGTAGCGCTCGGCCATGCAGCCCGTCACGACCAGCTTGGCCCCCGGCGCCCGGCGGTCCGAGAAGGCCAGGATCGTGTCGATCGACTCCTGGCGGGCCTCCTCGACGAAGGCGCAGGTGTTCACCACCACGAGATCGGCCTCGGTGGGATCGTCGGCCGCGGCAAAGCCATCAGCCTGCAGCACCCCCACCAGCTTGTCGGAGTCGACCTGGTTCTTGGGGCAGCCCAGGGTCTCGACCCAGAACCGCGACACCACGATCCTGAAGGGTACCGGCGCGCCCCGGAGCCCGGCCGGGTCCTACACTCCGGCCGCCACATCGCGACGCTGGGCGGACAGACGTGACCGACGACGGTAGGCCCGAAGGGCGGGCCACCTTCGGGGACTTCGAGGACCTACGGGAGATCGGCCGCGGCGGCTTCGCGGTCGTCTACCTGGCTTCGCAGCGGCGCTTCGGCCGGCAGGTTGCCCTGAAGGTGCTGGAGCCGAGCGCCGACGCGCGGGCCCTCGACCGCTTCGAGCGCGAGTGCGAGGCCATGGGCCGCCTGTCCTCGCACCCCAACATCGTCACGATCTTCGACGCCGGGGTCACCGACGACGGCATCCCGTACCTCGTCATGGAGCACATGGCGGGGGGCAGCCTCGACGACCGGCTGGACCGGCAGGGGCCGCGGCCGTGGCCCGAGGTCGTCGACGTCGGCATCAAGCTGTGCGGGGCGATCGAGACGGCCCACCGGGCCACGATCCTGCACCGCGACGTGAAACCCGCCAACGTCCTGGTGTCGTCGTTCGGCGAACCGTGTCTCAGCGACTTCGGGCTGGCCCGGTTCGGGGGCAGGCCAAGACCACCGACGTGGTCACGGCCACGCTGCTGCACGCCCCGCCGGAGGTCCTCGAGGGAGCCTCCCCCACGCCGCGGTCAGACGTCTACTCCCTGGGGTCGACCCTCTACACGCTGCTGGCCGGTCAGGGGCCGTTCTGGCGGGAGTCCGACGAGAACCTCCTGGCCCTAATCGCCCGCATCGCCGACCAACCGGTGCCTGAGTTGGACGGCAACATCCCCGAACCGGTCCGCGTCGCCCTCGAGACGGCCCTGGCCAAGGACCCCGCCGGCCGACCGACGTCGGCCGCCGACCTCGGCCGCAGGCTCCAGGCGGCCCAGGCCGCCGCGGGCGTGGCGACGACAGCCCTTCGCCTCGGTGACGACGAGGCGATCGCCGCGGCGGCGGAGGACATGGCCACAGTGGCCACCGACCCCAACGTGACCGTGCCTCGACGGGGGGCACCGGGCGACGACGGCGAACGGACCGTGAACCGTGGCCCCGACACGCCGGTCCCCACCTTGCCGCCCCCGGCCCCCACGACCTCGACCGGTCGGCGGCGACGCTGGGTCGCTGCGCTCGCGGTCCTGGTCGTCCTGGCCCTGGCCGCCGGAGCCGTCCTCATACTGGCGGGTGGCGACGACGACGACCCCGACGCGGGCGGCGAATCCGACGAAACCAGCACGACGTCGGTCGCGGTCGAGAGGGCGGCCACGAAGGCGGACCTGGTTGATGCCGTGAACGCCCATCGCCGTGACGCGGGCGTCGATCCGGTCACGGTGGACCCTCAGCTGGCACGGGAGGCGCAGGCGCACGCCGACGCGGCCGCCGAACAGGGTGAGTTCCCCCCGGTCGACCCGACCATCGGCGACCGTCACCGGAGGCGGTGGTTCACCGTCTACTCCCTCGCTATTGCCGGCGAGTCGGCCGCCGATGCGCAACAGAACGCCTTCGACTCGCCGACGACCGAGCCGAACCTGGTCGTCGGTGACGCCGACGTTGTCGGAGTCGGGCTGGCCACGAGCGAGGACGGGGGCACCACGTACCTGGTCGAATACCTGGCGCCGCTGAACTGATACGTTGCCGCGCGCCGGTCAGGCGGGCCGGTGGGTGGGAAGGCGGAACGATGGCGGGACACGTGCGGCGGATCGTCGCGGTGGTTGCGGGCCTGGCGGCGTTGAGCACGGGCGCACTCGCCTGCAGCGAGGAGTCGGCGGCGGCGCAGGCCGAGCAGCTGATCCTCGGGGCGGCGGACGCGACCTTTGCCCAAGGCACCGCCCAGGTGCTCGTGACCCTCGACGGGCTCGGCGACGCCGACGGCGAGGGACAGGTCGACTTCGAGAACGGCCAGAGCCAGGTGGACGTCGACGTGGACGGCCAGCCGACGTCGGTGATCGTCGACGGAGTCGACACCTATGTGGGCCTCGGCGACACCTTCACCCAGGACCTCGACGACCTGCCCGACCTGGGCACGATCCTGATCTTCCTCCAGCCTCTGCAGGCCCTCCAGATCCTGAACGGGGCCCAGGGCGGCGACGACATCGAGATCGTGGGCGACGAGGACATCGACGGCGTGGCCGTCACGCACTACCGGGTCGTCGTCGACCTGCAGGCGGCGCTGGACTCGCTCGACGGCGACGCCCGCCGGGCGCTGCAGGACGCCATCGACCGGCTCGGGCTCGACCAGCTGTCGGTCGACGTCTGGCTCGACGACAACGGCGTGGTCCGACGCCTGGTCAGCGACTTCCCGCTGCCCAACGGCGACACCGTGACCCTGCGCCTCGACCTGTCCGACTTCGGCGAGCCCGTGCGGATCCGGATCCCCCGGCCCCGCGAGGTGCTCGCCGGCGAGGCCTTCCTCCTCGCCACGGCCGACCTCTCGGGCACCTGGACCGGGACGACCACGACCGTCAGTGCAACCGACACCGTCCAGTGGCCGCTGAACGAGCCGATCGAGATCGAGCTCGACATGACCTGCGCACCGGACGGTTCGTGCGTGAACGCGGTGTCCGGCAACACGTGGGAGACCGCGGGCGGCGGCGCGTTCACGATCGCGGCGACCGAGGAGCTCACCTGCGTCGACACCGTCACGCAGGAGCCCGGGGTCCCCGGCGGCTTCGTCGAGGAGTACGAGTCGACCTGGGTGGTGACCGCTCAGGAGGACGGCGTGGCCACGGAGATGACCGCCACGGGAACCGTCACCGGACGGGTGACGCCCATCGGCCAAGCCGAGAACTGCACCATGCCGCAGGGCGGCCTGCAGGGCTCGGCGCAACGCGAGAGCGTGGCCACCCGCACGGGCTGACCGAGGTCAGGCCGAGTTGGACAGCACCTCGTCGAGCTCGGTCTCGGTCATCAGCACGGCCCGGGCCTTGGAGCCCTCGGACGGCCCGACGACGCCGCGCTGCTCGAGCAGGTCCATGATCCGGCCGGCCCGGGCGAAGCCCACCCGGAGCTTGCGCTGCAGCATGGAGGTCGAGCCGAGCTGGGAGCGCACGACGAGTTCCATGGCCTGCAGGAGCAGGTCGTCGTCGTCGTCGCCTCCGCCTCTCCCGGCGCCGCTCGACCCGCCGGCGTCGCCCTCGATGCCCTCGACGTAGTGCACCTCCGGCGACTGGCGGCGCCAGTGGCCGACCACGTTGCGCACCTCCTCCTCGGTGACCCAGGCCCCCTGGAGCCGGTGCGGGATGCTGCTGTTGGCGTCGACGAGGAGCATGTCGCCCTGGCCGACGAGGCGCTCGGCGCCGCCCTGGTCGAGGATCACGCGGCTGTCGGCGAGGCTGGACACGGCGAAGGCCAGGCGGGCCGGGATGTTCGCCTTGATGACGCCGGTGATCACGTTGACCGACGGTCGCTGCGTGGCGATGACCAGGTGGATGCCGACCGCCCGGGCCTTCTGGGCGATGCGGCAGATCGAGTCCTCGACGTCGCGGGCCGCCACCATCATGAGGTCGTTGAGCTCGTCGACCACGACGAGGATGTACGGCAGCCGCTCGTAGGGCTGGTCGTTGACATCGGTGTCGAGCTGGCCGGTGTCGACCGCGGCGTTGTAGCCCCCGAGGTCCCGGACGCCGACCTTGTGCAGCACCTCGTAGCGCCGGTCCATCTCGCGCGTGGCCCACGCCAGGGCGTTGGCCGCCTTCTTGGGGTCGACCACCACCTGGGTGAGCAGGTGCGGCAGGCGGTCGTACTGGCCGAGCTCCACCATCTTGGGGTCGACCAGGATCATGCGGACCTCGTCGGGGGTCGAGCGCATCAGCACCGAGGTGATGATCGAGTTGATGCACGACGACTTGCCCGCGCCGGTGGCCCCGGCGATGAGGATGTGGGGCATGCGGGCCAGGTCGGTGACCTGGGTCCGCCCGCCGATGTCTCGGCCCACCGGGACGGCCAGCGGGGCCTTGGCCGCCCGGACCTCCTGCGTGGCGAGCAGGTCGCCGAGGGCCACGATCTCGCGCTTGACGTTGGGGACCTCGACGCCGATGGCCTGCTTGCCCGGGATGGGCGCCAGGATCCGGACGTCGGGGCTGGCCATGGCGTAGGCGATGTCCTTGTGCAGGCTCGTCACCCGGGCGACCTTGACGCCGGCGCCGAGCTCGAGCTCGAAGCGGGTGACGGTCGGGCCGACGACGCGGCCGACGAGGCGGGTCTGGACGTCGTGCTCGGCCAGGGCGGCGACGAGCCGGCGCCCGGTGGCATCCACGAGGCGGGTGTCGACGTCCTGGCGGCCGAGGCGGTCGAGCGAGCTCGCCGGCGGGAGCCGCCACGAACCCTTCGGCGCGGGGACCGAGCCACCGTGGTCGTCGAGGATGATCTCGGGCTGGGCCCCCGACAGGTCGAGCTGGGGCTCGGCGTCGTCGACCGGCCCGGGCTCGTCGCCGTCCGCGTCCTGGTCGAAGAACGTGCTCTCGTCGGTGGCATCGTCGTCGGCCGCCGGCCCACCGACGTGGAAGAGGGTGCCGAGGCCCTGGCGGAGCACCCGGGCCAGCGGTTGCATGCCGGACCCGGCCCGTCGGGTGAGGGCGTGGACCGACGCCCGGGTACCCAGGACGAGTCCCAGCAGGCCGACGGTCACGAGAGTGAGCACGGCGCCCCAGGTGTCGAGGAGGGCGGCGAGCGGCCGGGCCACGGCCACGCCGAGCACCCCACCGGCTGCGGCGAACTCCTCGACCGGCGAGCCCCAGGGCGGCTGGTCCCCGCCGAGGTGCAGCAGGCCGGTGAGGGCGATGCCGAGGAGGAAGGCGGCGAGGGCGAGGCGGACGCCGAGCAGCGGGTCGTCGGAGCCGGGGGCGTCCTCCTGGGGCGCGTTGCGCAGCAGGAGGAGGCCGGCGATGATCAGGCCCGGCGGCACGAACCACCGCGCCAGGCCGATCACGGCGCCGGTGGCGGTGTCGATGCCCTCGCCCGCCGGGCCGGCCAGGCCCCCGTAGATGCCGAGGGCGCCGAGGACGCCGGCGGCGACCAGGAGCACCCCGGCGAGGTCGCGGCCCCGGTCGCTCAGGGCCAGGCCGACCTTGGTCGGCGTCGGCGTGCGGCGAGCGGCCGCCTTGGTCGACTTCTTGCGGGCCGACGTCCTGGACCGCGAGGCGTTGGCAGGGCGCGAACGGGAGGAAGCCACAGTGGCCCCAACGCTAACAGCAGCCCCACCAGCAACACGGGAGGGGTTCGGGCCTGGAGGAATGCTACGAATCCTGCGTGCGACGGCTGGGGATCCTCGTGCTGACGGCCCTCGTGGCCACGGCGTGCGCCGGCGACGACTCGTCGACCGACGGCACCGAAGCGGAGGCGGAGCCTGCGGGCGCACCGGTGCCCGACGAGGGCGAGGAGGTCACGATCGGCTCGCTCGACCTGGCACCGTGCGACGACCTCGACGGCGTGTGGTGCGGGGAGATCGAGGTGCCCCAGGACCGCGACGAGCCCGAGGGCGACACCATGACCGTCGGCTTCGAGTGGCACCCCCGCCGCGACGCGGCGCCGGCCGACGGGTTGCTGATCGCGATGGAAGGCGGACCGGGCTACGCCACCACGGCGAGCCGGGATTACTACACCGAGCTCTTCGAGCCGCTCCGGGACCATCGGGACCTGCTCCTGATGGACCTCCGGGGCACCGGCCGGTCCGAGCCCGTCGACTGCCCCGACCTGCAGGCCTACCGGGGCAGCTACATCCGCCAGACCGGCGCCTGCGGGCGGCTGCTCGGGGAAGAGGCCGACGACTACGGCACCGCGGCCGGCGCCGACGACCTCGCCGACCTGCTCGACGCCCTCGACGCCCCCGCCGACGTCGCCCTCTACGGCGACTCGTACGGCTCCTGGTTCTCCCAGGTCTTCGCCCTCCGCCATGGCGACCGGTTGGCCTCGCTGATCCTCGACGGCACCTACGTCGTCCAGGACATGGACCCCTGGTACCCGACCGCCCCCGAGGTCATCCGGGCCCAGCTCGACGACAACGGGACGCTCACCCGACTGGCCCGCGCCGTCCGGGCCTCGCCGCTCCGGGGCACGGCCCGCAGCTACGACGGGACGATGGTCACCAGCGTGATCGGGCCGAAGCAGTTGGGCGACCTGGCCGCGGGCGGGGCCTTCAACCGGTCGATCTACCGTGATCTCGACGCCGCGGGCCAGGCCTGGCTGGACGGCGGCGACCCACTGCCGCTGCTGCGCCTGGCGGCCGAGAACTACGACCCCGGCACGGAGTACCCCCTGGTCGAGTCCTCCGAAGGCGAGTACGCCTCCGTGACCTGCAACGACTACGACCAGCTCTACGACATGGCCGACCCGCCCGACGAGCGCTGGCGCCAGTTCGAGCAGGCGATCGTGGACTACACCGCCGAGGCGCCTGATGCCTTCGCCCCCTTCACCGTCGAGGAGTGGGCCACCAGCCCGGCCTCGGCCTACCGCGACTGCATCGAGTGGCCGGTCATCCCCGGCGACGGGCCCGTCCTCGACCCCGACGTCGCGTACCCCGACGTGCCCACGCTGGTCCTCTCGGGTGAGCTCGACTCGATCACCCCGATCGGCGAGGCCGAGCTGGTGGCGGAGGCGATGCCCGACGCCACGCTCGTCCAGGTCGGCGCCGCCACCCACGTCACCGCCCTCGGCGACGTCTTCGACTGCGCGTCGGTGATCGCCGTCCGCTTCGTCGTGGAGCACGAGGCGGGCGACACGTCGTGTGCCTCGACGATCCCGCCGCTGCCCCGGGTCGCGGCATTCCCCCGCACCGTGGCTGAGGCGCTCCCGGCCACCGCCCTCGACGACTCCTCCGAGGCCGATCGGCGGGTGGTCACCGTCGCCGTGGACACGGTGGCCGACGCCCTGGCCCGGCTGCGCGAGCTGTACGTCGTGACCGGTTACGGCCTCCGGGGCGGGCGGGTCCGGTCCAACGGCGCCGGCACGCGAATGACCCTCGACGGCGCCCGCTGGACCACCGACGCGGCGGTCTCCGGTGCGGTCGAGGGCGACGACGTGCTCGGCCTCGCGGGCGGTGCCGAGGTCGAGGTCACCGTGGACCTGACGACCGGTCCCCCGGCCGAGCTCTCCTGGACCATGGGCGCGCTCGGCGACCCCGTCGAGGTCACCGGCACCGTCAACGGCCGCCAGGTCCACGCCGTCGCCCGCCCCGCCTGATCGTTCAGCCGGTGGCGAAGGCGCCGTGGGTGCGGCAGTGGGACACGTAGCCGGCGGGGGTGACGTCGACCCGGGCCCGGCGGCCGCAGGTGGGGCAGAACCGCGGTGGATCGAGGACCCGGCGGCACGAGCCGTCGCACTCGGCGACCGGTCGGCCGCAGCCGGAGCAGAACCCGTCGGTCGTCAGAACACCTGCGAGAGGGCGCCGATGGGCATGCGCAGGTCCGCCAGCATCTGGAGGTCCTCCTGTGGCGAGCGGCCCAACGTGGTCAGGTAGTTCCCGACGATGAGGGCGTTGATCCCCGAGGTGAGGCCCATCACCTGCAGCTCCCGGAGCGTGACCTCCCGCCCGCCGGCGTAGCGCAGGATCACGTCGGGCAGGCCGAGGCGGAGCAGGGCGATCCAGCGGATGGCCTCCAGCGCACCGACCAGCGGCCGGTCGCCGAGCGGCGTCCCCGGGCGGGGGTTGAGGAAGTTGACCGGGACCTCATGGGGCTCGACGGCGCGGAGCTCGGCGATGAGCTCGAGCCGCTGGGCGTCGGTCTCGCCCATGCCGAACAGGACGCCGCAGCACAGCTCCATCCCGAGGGCCCGCACGAGTCGACAGGTGGCGAAGCGCTCGTCCCAGGTGTGGGTCGTGACGATGCGGCCGAAGAAGCTCTTGGCCGTCTCGAGGTTGTGGTTGTACCGGTGGACGCCCGCGGCGACGAGGCGTTCGGCCTGGCTCGAGGTCAGGATCCCGGCGCTCACCGCCACGTTGATCCCCACCTGCTCGCGGACCAGTGGCACCAGGGCCTCGAGCCGCTGCATGGTGCGCTCGTCGGGGCCCCGCACGGCGAGGACGATGCAGAACTCCGACGCGCCGAGGTCCTTGGTCTCCTGGGCCGCCTTCAGCACATCGTCGGTGTCGAGGAACGGGGTGGCCTGGACGGGGGTGTCGAACTGGGCCGACTGGCTGCAGAAGTTGCAGTCCTCCGGGCAGCCGCCGGTCTTGGCCGAGAGGATCCCCTCGACCTCGACCGTCGAGCCGCACCACGCCAGGCGCACCTCGTGGGCCAGCGCCGCCAGCGCCGGCACCTGCTCGTCGGGCAGCTGGGCGAGGGCGGAGAGCACGTCCATGCAGATGGTCCGGCGCTCGTCCAGCAGCAGCTGGCGCGCCATCCCGAGGGGGTCGTCGATCACTGCGGCGGACCGTAGACGACTCCCCCACACGGGTGACAGACGGTCTCCCGGTCCGGTGGAAGACTCCAGCGCCATGGTCCTGGCCACCGAGGCGACGGACACCGAACGGCTCCTCCTCGCGGTCGGGATCGTGTTCCTCGTCGGCCCGGTGCTGGCGACCCGGCTGCGCCTGCCCGGCCTCATCGGCCTGGTCATCGGCGGCACGGTCATCGGCGCCGAGGGCCTCGGCATCCTCGACCCGGGTGAGCTCGACGGCCTGGGCGACATCGGGCTTCTCTACCTGATGTTCACGGCGGGCCTCGAGCTGGACCTGCCGACCTTCGCCCGCTACCGCTCCGCGGCCATCGGCTTCGGCGCCACCACGTTCACGCTGCCGTTCCTCTTGGGGATGGGGGCCGGCTTCATCCTCGACTTCGAACCCGAGGCCGCCGTCCTCATCGGCTCGATCTGGGCGTCGCACACCCTCGTGGCCTACCCGGAGGCCCGCCAGGCCGGGCTGGCCACGAACCGGGCCGTCACCACCGCGGTCGGAGCCACCGCCATGACCGACACGCTCGCCCTGATCGTCCTCGCCGTGGTCGCCGCCACCCAGGAGGGCGGGTCACCCGAGACCACGATCGCCAAGCTGGCGGTCGGCGTCGTCGTGCTCGGGTTCACCTGCCTGTGGATCTACCCTCGGGCGGGCCGGTGGCTGTTCACCCACGTCGCCCGCGACCGGGTCAGCCGCTGGGTCCTGCTCCTCATCGCCTTCACCGGCGCCGCGGTGCTGGCCGAGCAGTTCGCCATCGAGGGTCTGGTCGGCGCCTTCTTCGCCGGGATCGGGATGAACCGCCTCGTCCCCAACACCGGCGGGCTCATGGAACGGGTCGAGTTCATCGGCTCGGCCTTCTTCGTCCCCGCCTTCCTCGTCTTCGTCGGCACCCAACTCGATCCCGACGTGCTACTGGAGCCGTCGACGTGGAGGACCGCGGGCCTGTTCATGGCCGCGCTGGTCATCGGCAAGGCTCTGGCGGCCTACCTCACCGGGCGGCGCCTCCACTTCGTGCCCGCCGAGATCGGCATCATGTTCTCGCTGACCCTCGCCCAGGCCGCGGCGACCCTGGCGGCCACGCTGGTCGGGCAGTCGATCGGCCTCTTCGACGCCGAGGTCGTCAACGCCGTCGTGGTCGTCGTCCTGCTCTCGATCCTGGTCGCCTCGATCGGGACCCGGGCCTTCGCGGCGCGCATCGAGATCCCGGTGGCCGAACACCCTCCCGTCGGCACCGACGTCATCGTCGCCCTCCCCGACGGCGATCACGGCGGGTTGCTGGTGGACCTCGGCGGCGACATCGCCGTGGCCGCCGGCGGGTCCCTCACCGCCGTGCGCCCGGTGGTCGACAACGACCTCGACGCGGCCCGGGCCGCGGTGACCCACGCCGTCCAGCGGGCGACGGCCCGGGGCGCCGACGCCGACGGCTCGGCCCGCTTGGCCGACAGCGCGGTCGCCGGGATCCTCCGGGCCACCGACGAGCACGGCGGCTCGATGGTCCTGATGCAATGGTCGCTGCGGTCCGCGGTGGCCGAGCTCCTGACCCCGTCCGACGTCGACCGGGTGGGGGCGGCGGCCAAGGTGCCCGTCGCGGCGGCGCTGTTCGGCGGTCGCACCATCGAGCGCGTCGTCGCCGGCCTGTCGGCCGACAGCCCGATCGAGGCCCTGGACTGTCGACTGGTGCTCGAGGTGGCCGACCTCGCCGCCCGCGGGCGGGGCGTGCCCCTGGTGACCGTGGTGGAGGACGGCGACCACCTCGACGACCTGGTCGACGCCCAGGACGTGACCCACCTCACGGTCGCGGATCAGCAGGCGATGACCGAGCTGCTGCAACCGGCGGACCTCCTGGTCCTCCCGGTGAAGCGGGCCCAGCAGGCGTTCAGCGGCGAGGCCGACCTGGTCGCCACGTCGGTCAGCGGCCTATCGATCCTCGTCGTCGGCGGACCCGGGCGGTTCCGGGTCTCCACCGCACCGTCCCTCACCGGAGGTGGCGTCCGGGGCAGCGCCGACCCCTGAGCGTGACGGCTCAGCAGTACGACTCGCTACGCCTCCATCACCACGGGGACGATCATCGGGCGGCGGCGGGTGCGGTCGCTCACGAACCGGCCGGCGGAGCGGCGGACGACGCGCTGGAGGCTCTCGAGGTCCATCGTGCCCTCCTTGCTGAAGGCCTCCTTGATGCCGTCGCGGACGGCCTGGGCGGCTTCGTCGAGGAGGTCTTCGGCCTCGGGGGCGTACACCCAGCCCCGGGTCACGATCTCGGGGCCGGTGATGATCCCGCCGGTCTTCATGTCGACGGTGACGATGGCCACGACCACCCCCTCGTCGGCGAGCACCCGTCGGTCCCGCAGCACGCCCTGGCCGACGTCGCCGACCGTGCCGTCGACGTACAGGTAGCCGGCGGGCACGGCGTCGAGGCGGCGGATGCCTTCGTCACCCAGCTCGATGCGGTCGCCGTCCTCGCAGATGAGGACGTGGTCGTCGGCCACCCCCATCTGGCGGGCCAGCTTGGCGTGGGCCGTGAGGTGGCGGAACTCGCCGTGGACCGGGACGAACCAGTCGGGCCGGCAGATCGAGAGGATGGTCTTCAGCTCCTCGCGCTTGGCGTGCCCGGTGGCGTGGACGTCGGCCACACCGGTGTGGACGACCTCGGCCCCGAGGCGGATCAGGCCGTCGATGACCTTGCTGACCGGCGCCTCGTTGCCGGGGATGGGGTGCGAGCTGAGGATCACGGTGTCGTCCGGGGTGATCTCGAGCCAGCGGCTCTCGCCCGACGCCATGAGCGACAACGCCGACATGGGCTCGCCCTGCGAACCGGTGGAGATCACGCAGATCTCGCCAGGCGGGTACTCGTGGACCGTCTCGATGTCGACCATGGCGTTGTCGGGGATGCGCAGGACGCCCATCCGGCGGGCCAGGGCGACGTTCTTCTTCATCGACAGGCCGAGGGTGGCGACGCGGCGGCCGAAGGACTGGGCCGCGTCGGCGATCTGCTGGATGCGGTGGATGTGGGAGGCGAAGCAGGCCACCACGATCCGGCGCCCTTCGTGGCCGTGGAACTGCTGGTAGAGGACCTCGCCGATCGAGGTCTCCGAGCGGGAGTGGCCGTGCTCCTCGGCGTTGGTGGAATCCGAGAGCAGGAGACGGATGCCCTCGTCCTGGGCGATCGCCCCCATGCGGGCGAGATCGGTCAGGCGGCCGTCCACCGGGGTGAGGTCGAGCTTGAAGTCGCCGGTGTGCAGGATCGTGCCCTGGGGGGTGTGCAGTGCGGTGGCGAAGCCGTGGGGCACCGAGTGGGTGACGGGCAGGAACTCGCAGTCGAAGGGCCCGATGTCGAGGCGCTCACCGTCGGCCACGACCCGGAACTCGGTCCGGTCGACCAGCCCGGCCTCCTCGATGCGGTGGCGGGCGATGCCGAGGGTCAGCTCCGAGCCATAGATCGGGAAGCGCAGCTCGCGGAGGAGGAACGACAGGCCGCCGACGTGGTCCTCGTGGCCATGCGTGGCGATGCAGCCCACGACCCGGTCGGCGTTCTCCCGCAGCCAGGTGAAGTCGGGCAGCACGAGGTCGATCCCGAGCATGTCGGTGTCGGGGAACATGATCCCGCAGTCGATGAGGACGATCGAGCCGTCGAACTCGATGCAGGCACAGTTGCGGCCGATCTCACCCAGCCCGCCGAGGAACGTGATGCTCACTGGTGGGGTCATCAGCGGGGGCCGAGCCCTTCGAGGACCTTGCGGGCGCGGTCTTCCAGGCCGTCGGGGGCGGGCCCGATCGGGAGCCGGCACTGGCCGGCGGGCAGGTCGAGCACCCGCAACATGGCCTTGGTCGGCATCGGGTTGGGCGTCTCCACGCTGGTCTCGAAGGCGTAGGACGCGAGGAGCCCGGCGTTGACCTCCCGGGCCTTGTCCACCTCGCCGGCCGAGAAGGCCCGGGCCAGCTCGCCGTGCTCGACCCCCGACCAGTGGGCGGCCACGCTGATGAACCCGACCGCGCCGATGGCGAGGAGGGCCAGGTTGAGGCTGTCCTCACCGCTGTAGAGCTCGAAGCCACCGGGGGCGTCGGCGACGAGCCGGGCCGACTCCGCCGGGTCACCCGAGGCGTCCTTCACCCCGACGATGTTGCTCACCTCACGGCCCAGGCGCAGCATCGTGGCCGTGTCCACCTTCCTGCCGGTGCGCACCGGTATGTCGTACAGGAGCACCGGCAGCTCGGTGGCCCCCGCGATGGCCCGGAAGTGGGCGTCGAGGCCGGCCTGGCTGGGCCGGCTGTAGTAGGGGCACACGGCGAGGATGCCGTCGACGCCGGTGGCCGAGGCCTTCCGGGTCAGCTCCACGCTGTGGGCCGTGTCGTTGGTGCTGGTCCCGGCCAGCAACGGGATGGTGACCGCGTCCCGCACCGTCTCGAAGAGGGTGATGGCCTCGGCGTCGCTGAGCGTCGGGGCCTCGCCCGTGGTCCCGGCCAGGACGAGGAAGTCGACACCATGGTCGGCCAGCCAGCGGGCCAGGGTGGCCGCGCCGTCGGCGTCGAGCGAACCGTCGTCGGCGAACGGGGTGATCATCGCCACCCCCACCGCTCCGAACCGTGCCATCAGCCATCCTTCCCGTGCCATCCGCTCCGCTCGGGCCGTTCGGGCCACGGAGGCCGCTGTCCTCGTGCATCCGCTCCGCTCGGGCCGTTCGGGCCACGGAGGCCGCTGTCCTCTCGGTCTCGTTGCAGCCCCAGCGTGGCCAGCAGGTCCTCGTGCAGCTCGAACCAGACCGTGTGGTACGAGTCGGTCAGGGGCTTGTCGACCCAGTCGCCGTCGCCGGCCTCGATCTTGTCGGCCGCCCGCTGGAGGCGGGCCGGGTAGCCGCCGAAGCGCTCCAGCACCTCGCCGAGCGGGCGCACGACCGGTAGCGCCCGCTGGTGGAGATCGAGCAGGCGCCGGCGCACGTCGTCGTCATGGGCCGCATCGGTGTGATCGTTGAGGACGCCGTCCCGCACCTGCCAGTCGGTGCACGCCTGCAGGAGCGCAGGGTTCAGCGCCATGAACCCGCCGTAGCGGCGCTCGACCTCGGGGCGTCCCCCGCTGGCGTCGAGCTCGTCGGCGAGGAGCTTCTCGTGCTCGGCCCGGCCCTGCGGCGTCAGCACCCAGCCCGAGACCTGCACGCCCTGCTTGCGGGTCACCAGCCCGCGCTCGGCGAAGTCCTCGAGGGCCCGGACCACCGTGACGTCGTCGAGGCGGGCCGCGTCGGCCAGCACGTCGGTCTCGGCGAAGCCCTTCACCCGCAGCCCGTGCAGCACCAACGTGCCGGGCTCGGAGGGATGGACCATGCCGTCAGGCTATGACCATCGGGCTGACGACCCGGGTCAACTCGAGAGGAGACCCGACTCCCTGTCCTTCGCCACCTCGTCCAGGAGGGCGTACTCCTCGCCGGTGTCGACCCAGTCCTCGAACTGGATCACGCCGAGCTCGGTGAACTTCTCGCGCAGCCAGCCCCCGCTGGCGTCGAGCAGGCCCAGCTTCTTGCAGTTCGGGACGATCTTGGCGAAGAGCATCGACTGGAACATCTGGCGCTCCGGGGCCTGCATGGTGGCCTGGAGCGCCTCCTTCGGGCTCACGCCCATGTGCTCCCAGACCTCCTGCTGCAGCATGCGGTCCCGCATGCGCACGGCGGCCTCGAAGGCGAACTCCTGGCGCTCCCGCAGCTCCTTGTCGGAGAGCTGGCCGTAGTACTCCTTCAGCGACAGGACGCCGAAGGCGACGTGGCGGGCCTCGTCGCTCATGACGTAGCGCAGCAGGTTCTTGAGCAGCGGCTCGGTGGTCATCTGGTGCATGAAGCCGAAGGCGGCCAGCGCCAGGCCCTCGACCATGATCTGCATGCCGAGGTAGGTCATGTCCCACCGGCTGTCCCGGATGATGTCGTCGAGGAGCATCTTGAGGTGGGCGTTGATCGGGAAGTGCCCTGACAGCTTCGTGTCCAGGTACTGGGCGAAGACCTCGACGTGGCGGGCCTCGTCCATCACCTGGGTGGAGGCGTAGTACTTGGCGTCGATCCACGGCACCGTCTCGACGATCTTGGCGGTGCAGACCAGCGCGCCCTGCTCACCGTGCATGAACTGGGACAGGAGCCAGTTCTGGGAGTTGATCCCGAACTCGAGCCACGTGTCGTCGTCCCACTTCTCCATGGACGTCCCGGTCAGGTCCATGCTCTGCTCGAAGAAGCCGTTCTGCATGGCGTTGTCGGCCACGACCTTCTCCTGGTCGACCTCGATCGACCAGTCGAGGTCGGTCTGGCCGTTCCACATCGAGGTCTTGGCCTTCTCGTAGAGCTTGTTCAGCGCCGGGCGCTGCGCCCTTCTCGTAGTCCCACGTGAAGATGGCGTCGGCCTCGTCCTCGACGGCGTGGATCACCTCTTCGCGGTCGGTGTTGACGACGGAGAGGATCGCCTCGAGGTCGTTGACTGTCCGTGCGACCGATCAGGTCTTCGGTGCTCGACATCTCGGTGGTGGCCATGGAAATCAGCTCCTGGGGGTTCGGGGGGTCAACGGGACGAGGCCAGGCGTCACGAAGCGGTGGACCAGGCGCCGGGCGGCGTCCAGGTCCCCCACATCGACGTCGGCCGAGGGCGACAGGGTGTGAGAGAGGGCGAGGCGGGCGACGAGCTCGGTGGCCCGGTGGGCGTCCTGCTCGCAGAGGTAGGGCCGCAGGTGGGCCCCGGCCACCTGCGCGGCCAAGGCGAAGGCGGTGTCCATGCGGTCGAAGGCGAGGTGCGGCAGCACCAGCTCGGGCTCGTGGCGGAGGAGGGCGTGGAGGGGACGGCTCTCCCGCAGGAATCGGACCGCACCCGCCAGGCCCTCGGCCAGGACGTCGTCGAGGGTGGTGGCGGCCGCCAGCCGGGGCTCGAGCTCGGCGAAGAAGCGAGCCATCTCCTTGGCGCCGGCGGCGAGGAGCACGTCGGACCGCCCGCCGGGGAACCACCGGTAGACGCTCGCCCGGGACACGCCCGCCTCGACGGCGACTTGCTCGACGGTCAGGGCCCGAACACCGTGTTCGGCGATCCACTCGAGGGCGGCATCGGCGACGCGGTCGGCCCCGGAGGTGGAGCGTTCTGTCGCCGCGATGACCCCCATCACCTTGAGACAGTACGCCTCGTTTTGTCTCAGGTGAAGGGGTTCACCTTGTGACACCCGTCACGCCAGGATTCCGCCGAGGAGCCAGCGGTCGACCAGGTCGTGGACCTGGTCGGGGTCGCCGAGGTCCCAGCCCCCTTCGTCGACGATGAGGCTGGCGATGAGCCGGGCCAGGTGGTCGGCGGCCTCGGCGGGGGTCACGCCCTCGACCAGGTCCTCCTGGGCGAGCAGGGGTTCCAGGTAGCCGCTGACCACGCCGACCACGATCGGGCCGACGGTGGCGAGGCGGGCCAGGAGCTCCCCCTCGTCGCTGGCGATGGCGCGCTGGAACGCCTTGTGCGCCCGCAGCGCCTGGTGGGCGAAGCGCAGGCCGCGCTCGACCCGGGTGCGGAAGTCGGGCGCGTCCTCGACGGCCTCGGCCAGCCGGATGAAGAAGCGACCGACCTCCCAGTTCACCGTCTCGGCCACCAGCTGCTCACGGCCGCCCGGGAACCACCGGTAGAGGGTGGCCCGGGACAGCCCCGCCTCGCGGGCGACGTCCTCGACGGTGAAGCCCTTCATCCCGCCCCGGGAGACGCAGGCCAGGGTCGCCTCGAAGGCCTGGTCGCGGCTCACTCCGGCACCGGCTCGGGTGCGCCGTGGTGGGCCCGACGGCGCAGGATCAGCGGGTAGCCGATGAGGGCGATGGCGGCGAAGGTGAACCACTGGAACGCGTAGCCGAGGTGCGGGCCCTCGCTGAGCTCGGGCGGCGGGATGGGCGTCGGCGGCTCCGTCCTGCGGCGGGTCCTGGGACTCGAGCTGGAGCCACACCGGGTAGAGGTCGCCGTCGACCTGCTCCTGGTACCGGTCGAGGTCGACCCGCGAGAGGGTGTCGAGCACCTCACCGCTGGGGTCGGTCGGGCCGAAGCTGCCGCGGCTCTGCGAGGTCTCGACCAGGCCCTCGACCTCGACGGGCCCGTCGGGCGGGGCCGACGCCGGGTCCAGGGCCTGGTCGGCCGTGACCGGGACCCAGCCCCGGTTCACCACCAGGACCGAGCCGTCATCGAGCTCGAGCGGGGTGAGCACCCACGAGCCCGGGGCCCCGTCGAAGGTGCGGTTGCGGACCAGGACCTGGGCGGCCACGTCGTACGTGCCTTCCGCCGTCGCCGGCCGGAAGCGCACGTCGTCGCCGACGCTCGTGGGGTCGTCGACGGCCACGATCTCGTCGATCGGGGCGACCGGCTGCTCCTGGCGCTCGGTCACCAGGGCGTTGCGGTCCTTCTTCTGCTGCAGCCGGTCGAGCTGCCAGAACCCCGCGCCGATCATGGCGATCACGAGGACCAGCACGAAGACGTGCGACAGGACCCACTTCGGCTCCCGGGCGAACGCATACACCGGCCCGAGGCTAGGACCGTCCCGGTTGTAGGTTGCAGGGACGTGGAGCTGACCGGGACGGTCGTTGACCGCGCCCGCGGGTTGAGCGCGAGGACACTCGGGGCCCTCGCCGTCGGCGGCGTCGTGGTCGCCTTCTCGCTCAGCTCCACCCTCGTGAAGCGGGCCGAGTCCCCGGGCATCCTCCTGGCGTTCTGGCGCATGGTGACGGTCTCGATCGCGTGGAACGTCTACCTGCGCTTCACGGGACGCCGGGTGACGATGGCGGACGTGCGCCAAGCGTTCGTGCCGGGCGTGTTCTTCGGGCTCAACCTCGCGCTGTTCTTCCTGGGTGCGACCCACAACAGCGTCGCCAACGCGGCCTTGCTCGGTTCCCTCGCGCCGTTTCTCGATCGTGCCGATCGGGGCGTGGCTGTTCGCCGAACGCCTCCATCCCTGGGCGCTGGTGTTCGCACTGCTCGGGTTCGGCGGCGTCGTGATCGTCCTCTTCAGCCCGCCGCCCAACGGAGACGCCTCGCTGAGGGGCAACGTCTTCGGCTTCATCGCCATGCTGCTGTGGACGGGCTACGTGGTGTCGACGCGGCACTTCCGCCGGGACATGGACGTGCCCACCTTCATGGCCACGATCTGCCCGATCGCCGCGGTGGCCGTCCTGCCGCTGGCGATCGCCGACGGGGACGTGTTCGGCCTCAGCGGTCGAGGGTGGACGTACATGCTGATCCTCTCGTTCCTGACCGGGGTCGCCGCGCACGGTCTCAACGTGTACGCGCAGAAGACGATCCCCATCGGCACCATCGGCATCGCCCAGGTCGCCCAGCCCGCGCTCGCGGTCCTGTGGTCCTTCCTCCTCCTGGGCGAGGTGCTCCTCGGCGCACAGGTGGTCGGCATCGCCATCGTCATCTGCGGGTTGCTCGCCTTCCTGCTCTTGAACGAGCGCGAGGAACGGCGGCGGTTGGCGTTCGAGCGGGTCGAAGCAGCCGACGAGCTCGAGGCGCCAGTGCTCGGCCCCACCTGATCGCGCCCGGGTCAGGCGAGCTGCCGCACCGAGCGGGCGTCCGCCCGGTCGAGCTCGGTGATGAAGTGCGATGCCGCCTCCATGCGCCGATCCGCCGCCCGGCTGAGGTCTCGGGCGGAGGCGGCATCACCGTCCCGCGCCGCGAGGTGGGCCAGGGCGTCGAGCGCGAAGACCTCCACCGGCGCATCGTCCCGGCGGCGGGCCTCGTCGAGGATGGCCGTCAGGCGTTCGTCCGCACCGGCGACACCGAGGCCGGCGTCCATCGCGGCCAGCAGGCACTCCCCCAGCGCCGCCTGCTCGCCCCCGCCGTTGGCGCGGTGCCACGCGGTCGTCGCCTCGAGCGCCGCCCTCGCCTCGTCGTCCCGTCCGAGCGCCCGCAGGACCCGTCCCAGGTGGATGCGGACGAGCGCCGCCAAGCGCACATCACCGGTGGCCTCCGCCTTGTCGACGGCCAGCGCCAACGTGGCCGCCCCACCCTCGTAGTCACCCGCCTGGCACTGGGCTCGACCGAGGCTGGAGGCCTGGTAGGCCTCGGTCTGCCGGAAACCGAGCCGCCGTGAGGTCTCGGCCGCTCGACCCAGGTGGAGGACGGCATCGTCGAACCGGTGCTGGAGCCGGGCCAGCTCACCGAGCACGGCCTCGCGGCGGACGTGCAACCACGGGTCGTCGACGACTCCCAACCAGTGTTCGACCTGGTCGCGGGCGACGAGGCTGCGCTCCTCGTCACCGGCAGAGATCGCCGCTCGGGCGGCGAACAGCGCGTTCGCGGCCTGATCCCACGGCCGGTCCAACTCGTCGTACAGCGCCCGGCTGCGATCGGTCAGCTCGAGGGCCCGTCCCCATTCGCCGTCGTGGGAGAGGACGTAGGCGAGGTAGTAGGCGGCCCGGGCCTGGAGCTCGACGTCGTGGACCGAATCGGCCAGGTCGGTGGCGGCGGCGATGTGGTCGCGGGCGAGCTCGAGCTGAGCGGTCGAGGCCTCGACCCATGCCGCGAGCAGCAACGCGCTCGCCCGGTCGCGAGGCGGGGCCGAGTCGCCGGCCGCCTCGAGCGCGACCAGCGCCCGTTGGGCGGCGCGGCTGTCGCCGAGGACGATCCACGCCCAGCCGAAGCCGTTGACCAGGTCGAGGGCGAGGCGGGGCTCGTGGCCGGCGCACCAGGCCAATGCCGCGTCGATGTTGGCCCGCTCGCTCCGGGCGAAGGCGAGATGGTCCGCCTGCCGGCTGCTCCGCACCCCCTCGGTGCTCGACGAGGCGACACCGGCGAACCACGCTGCGTGGGCGGCGCGGGCACGATCGGCGAGCCCGGCCTCGGTCATCGCCTCGAGGGCGAAGGCCCGGATGCTGTCGAGCAGGCGGTAGCGGTCGGGCGGGGATCCCTCGTCGTCGACGATCACGAGCGAGCGGCTGGCCAGGCGACCGACGACGTCGATCGCCGCCGCCGACGGGACCTCGAGCGCATCGAGCACGGCCTCGACCGCGGGCAGCGGTGCGCCACCCGCGAAGGTGGCGAGCGCCCAGAGCCCGCGCTGGTCGTCGGGGAACAGGAGCTCGTAGCTCCAGCGAATCGTCGCCTTGAGCGCCCGGCGCCGTTCCGCCCGGCGGCTGGTGGGGTCGCTCAGGACGTCGAACCGATCGTCCAGGCGGCGGATGATCTCCTCGATCGACAGGGTCTTGGTCCGGGCCGCGGCGAGCTCGATCGCCAGCGGCAGGCCGTCGAGTGACCGGCACAGGTCGCTCACCGCTTCGTCCCCCGGTTCGATCGACCGGCTCCGGCGCTGCGCCATGGCGCGACGGCTGAACAGCTCGACGGCGTCGCTGAGCCCGAGAGGTTCGAGGTCGACGACCACCTCGCCGGGGATCTCCAGCGGGAGCTGGCTGGTGCAAAGCACGCGGAGCTCGGGCGCGGCGTCCAGGAGCCGGACCACGAGGGTCGCGGCGGTGTCGATGACGTGCTCGCAGTTGTCGAGGATCACGAGACCGCGAGCGCCCTTCAGCCGCTCGAAGAGCGCGGCCTCGCCCGGGACCCCGACCGCGGCGACGAGCGTGTCGACGACGTCGTCAGGGGAGACCGCCGTCTCGAGCCGGGCCAGCCAGACCGGGCCAGCAGCCGCAGCCAACTGCCGGCCGACGGCGATCGCCACCGCGGTCTTCCCGACGCCGCCCGGGCCGACCACCTCGACGAGCCGATGCTGGCTGAGCAGGTCCGCCAGCTCCGCGGTCTTCGCGTCGCGGCCGACGAGATCGGCGACCATCGAGGGCAGGTTCCCCGTGGGCGACGGCCCGGCGGATGAGCGCTCGGACGAGGCGGCGGCGAGCGATGCGTCCTGCGCGAGGACCAGCTGCTCGAGGCCCTGCAGCTCCGGACCCGGCTCGAGGCCGAGCTCCTCGACCAGCTGGGTCCGCACCCGCTGAAAGCTCGCCAAGGCGTCGGCCTGGCGTCCGGCTCGGTACTGCGCCGTGATGAGCAGGGCCCACAGCCCCTCGCGGAAGGGATCACGGCGCACTGCGGCCTCGAGCTCACCGATCAGGTCACCGGCGTCGCCCACGTGCAGCCGGGCCGCGAACTGCGTCTCGACGAGGGTCACCCGGGCCTCTTCGAGCCGGGCCCGGTGCGGATCGATCCACGGGCCGTCCCCCGCCCCGGGCAGCACCTCTCCCTGGTAGGAGGCCAGGGCCGACGCGCTCAGATCGGCCGCGGCCCGGTGATCGCCTTCGTCGAGCAGGCGCGTCGCGTCAGCGGCGAGGTCCAGGACGGCCAGCGCGTCGACCGACGACGGCTCGACGTCGAGCCGATACCCACCCGTCCCGCTCACGATCACCGAGGGCTCCCCGAGGGCCCGGCGCAGCCTGGCGACCTTGGACTGCAGGGTGTTCCGGCTCGTGGTGACCGAATCGACCCAGAGGTCCTCGACGAGCCGGTCGGTGCGCACCAACACCCCGGCCTCGAGCGCGAGGCGTACCAGCAGCTCCGACGACTTGCCGCCGGGGACGGCCACGTGCCGGCCGTCGCGCTGGACCTCGATCGGCCCGAGGACCGAGATGAGGATCACGACCGAAGCGTAGGACCCGGCGTCAGCGGAGCTCCGTGGTCGGCTCCCAAGTGGCCGCGGAGGCGATCCAGGCGACGATCAGGCTGTCCGGAAAGTCCGCGAGGTGATCGCGGGCCAACGCGTCGACCAGCTCGGCCTCGTCGCGGAGGTGGGACCGGGCGATGGCGATCATCTGACGGTCGCGGCTCGTGGCCGCGAGCGCGACGGCACGATCGAGGCGATCCGGCTGACGCTCGAGCAACGCGGCCATGGCGATCACGATCGGATCCTCGACGGTGTCGCCGCGGGCCACCAACCAGTCGATCGCGTCGGCGTCGCCGCCGATCGCGCCTCGGACCATGGCCTCAACCTCGTCGTCGCTCATGACCCCAACGTGCGGGGCGGGCCTGACACTTCGCTGACGGTGCCCCGTCGACGGGTCGGACCGCTGTCAGCGAAGTGTCATCGCCGGCTCGCACGATCGGTCCCGGTGAGCAACCTCACCACCCGCAACCGCTGAGGGGCAGGAGAGATGACCAAGGACAGAACCAGGATCACCCGCTGGGCACGTTGGCTGGGAACCTTCATCGGGTTCCCGCTGGCCGGCGTCACCGCCCGACTCGTTGCCGGGGATGTCGACACCGTCGGGGCCGCAGCCCTGGGCGGCCTCGCCGGAGGTGCCGTCCTCGGCGCCGTCCAAGCCGGCATCGGCGGCATCGACGCCGCCGATCGGGTCCGCTGGATCGGAGCCACCGCCGTCGGTCTCGCCGTCGGTCTGACCGTCGGCGCCAACGCCGTCGGCTACGAGACCGACGCCACCAGCCTCGTGGTCATGGGCGCCGCTAGTGGTGCCGGGGTCGGTCTGGCCCAGGCCCTCTCGGTGCCGCTGACCCGGGCCGATCGGGTTCTCTGGGCCCTCGCCACGCCGGTGCTCTGGGCCGGTGGCTGGCTGATCACCTCCCAGGTGATCGTCGACGCCGACCGCCACCACGCCATGTTCGGCTCGAGTGGGGCGCTGCTCGTCAGCGCCGTTGCGGGTGGCCTCTACGCCACCTGGGCGCCGTCCTCCCGGTCCACAGTGGCCACGACGGGCGCGGCGGTGGCGTCATGAACCGGCTGGCCCGCTTCGTGGTGCGCCGTCGGCGCGCCGTCATCCTCACCTGGGTCCTGGTCCTGGTCGTCACCGCGACGATCGGCAGCTCGGCCTTCTCGGTCCTCTCGACCGACTTCGGCGCTGGGACCACCACCGAGTCCGGCCGGGTCGCCCAGCAGCTCGACGACCTGGATGCCACGGGCGGTCAGCTCGCGGTCGTGGCCGACGGCATCGACCTCGACGACCCCGCGGTCGAGCAAGCCATCTCGGCCGACGTGGACGCGATCGCCGGGGTGGAAGGCGTACTCGACGTCGCCGATCCCTGGTCGACGGGGGTCGATGCGCTCCGCGCCACGGACGGCCGAGCCGCCCTCATCGTCGTCACCCTGGCCGGCGATCTCGACGAGGAAGCGGAGCTGGCCGTCGCCAACGAGGTCGAGGATCTCGCTCACCAGCTCGACGCTCCCGAGGTCCAGGTCGGAGGCAACATCCTCGTGGGCGAGACCTTCGCCACGGCTTCTGAGTCCGACCTCCTGCGAGGCGAAGCGATCGCGCTGCCGATCGCCATCGCCGTCATGGTCGTGTTGCTCGGAGGGCTCGTGGCCGCGGGGATGCCGCTGCTCGTCGCCCTGGGCGGCGTGATCACCACGCTCGCCGTGCTGGTCGGCGCGACCCTGGTCGGGGACGTCTCGATCTTCTCGATCAACGTCGTCAACATGCTCGGGCATCGGCCTGGGCATCGACTACGGGCTGCTGATGGTCAACCGGTTCCGGGAGGAGCGGGGTCACGGCCTCGACGTGGAGGATGCCGTCGTCGCGACGGTGTCGTCCGCGGGGACCACGGTGGTCTTCTCCGCCCTCACCGTCGCCGTCGCCATGTCCGGGCTCTTCGTCTTCGGCGTGCCGCTCCTGAGCTCGTTCGGCATCGCCGGCCTCGCCGTCGTGCTGTTGTCGATGGCCGCCGCGGTCACCCTGCTGCCGGCGACGCTGGCGGCCACCGGGCGACGCATCTCGGCGACGGTCCCGACGCCCGACGTCGAAGGCCGGTTCTTCCGCCTCGCCCGCTGGGTGCAGCGACGACCGGTCGTCGTCGCCGCCGCGACCTCGGCCGTGCTCCTCCTGCTCGGCATCCCGTTCCTCAGCGCCCGCTTCGAGAACGGTGACGCCCGCACGCTCCCCCGCTCGTCAGAGGTCCGGGCGACGGCGCTGACCCTGGCCGAGCGCTTCCCGGCCCGAGGCACCGACCCGGTGACCGTCATCGCCGGCATCGACGCCACCGACCCCGTGTTCGTCGACTGGCTGGACGAGGTCTCGTCCTCGAGCGGCGTCGAGGGTTCGTCCAACCGACCGGGCACGCCGCCCGGGATGACCGTCGTGGACATCGTTCCCCACGGCACCTCCCAGGGCGCCGAAGCGACCGCCCTCGTCGAGGAGATCCGCGGCGACCCGCCCGGCTTCGCCATCGAGGTGGGCGGGCCGGCCGCCGAGCTGGCCGACGTCAAAGCCAAGCTGAGCGCTCGTCTCCCGATCGCCGCCCTGATGGTCGGCCTGGCCACCCTCGTGCTGCTGTTCCTGATGACGGGCTCGGTCATCGTCCCGATCAAGGCCGTGGTGATGAACATCCTGAGCCTCGGGGCCAGCTTCGGAGCGATGGTGTGGATCTTCCAGGAGGGCCACCTGTCCGGCCTCCTCGGCTTCGACTCGGTCGGCGCCCTCGACCTCTGGATGCCGGTGCTGATCCTGATCTTCGCCTTCGGGCTCTCGATGGACTACGAGGTGTTCCTCCTGTCCCGCATCAAGGAGGTGCACGACGAGACCGGCGACAACGACCTCGCCGTGGCCGTCGGGCTCCAGCGGTCCGGCCGGATCATCACCTCGGCCGCGGCGCTCATCGTCGTGGTGTTCGCCGGGTTCGCCGCCGGCGAGGTCCTGGCCATCAAGCAGCTCGGGGTGGGACTGGCGATCGCGGTGATCGTCGACGCCACGCTGGTGCGCACCCTGCTCGTCCCGGCGACGATGAAGTTGCTGGGTGAGCGCAACTGGTGGGCCCCGGCGCCGCTGCGCCGCTTCCACGACCGCTACGGCCTCCACGAGGCCCCGTCGGCCCCCGCGCCGGCCGAGGAGCCCAAGGTCCTCGTCGGCGCCGGCCGCTAGTCGGCCACCCCGCCCCCTAGGTCCACCTAGGGGGCGACGGCGCCGGAGTTGGGGCTGGTCATGAGCGAGGTGGTGTCGACGGCCTCGAAGTCGCGGCCGCTGAAGTCGTCGCCCAGGACGTGGAGCAGGTCGTTGTTCCAGTGCGGGTCGGGGACGCCGCTCATGTACCAGGGGGAGCCGTTGTCGGCCAGGATCATCCCGTGGGTCTGGAGGGCCTCCAGGATCACCCGAAGCGGCCCGGAGTAGCCGCTGATGTCGACCGAGTCCTTGAGCCGGAACCACGCCCCCATCGGCGGGAGCGCGGGGTTGTTGCTGTCGCTGGCCTCGTGCCGGGCCGGCCAGATGTAGCGGCTCTGGGTCTCCGGGGCCGTGAAGCGGATGGCGTGGTCGATCTCCCCGGCCGCCACCTCGTTCCAGCGCACCAGGCCCGGGAGCATGGGCAGCCCGGCGGCATCGGCCGAGGTCCAGCCGGCGGGTCGCATGGCGTTGCTGCGGAGGTCGTAGACGGCGCCCGAGCCGGCGCGCCAGCGACCGTTCACCTTGCGCACGGCGAAGAGCTCGTAGAGCTTGCAGGTGCTGCGGTTCACCGCCAGCAGGTGGCGGTCGCCGCCGCCCTCGATGCGGGGCCGGGCCGGCACCGGGTAGCGGACCCGGTTGCTCTCCGAGGCGTAGTCGAACGTGAAGCGGTAGGTCGGCGTGTTGTTGGTGACGATGTTGTTGGGGATGCCGATGGGGTGGCCCTCCCACAGCCCGGAACCGAAGTCGGCCTTGAGCTCCTCGTCGAGGCCGATCGTGCGCACCCAGTCCGCCGATCGGGCGTGGACCGGCAGGTCCGACACGTCGGCGTGCCAGTAGTTGTTGCTCGGGAACATCGGACACCCGGCCACGGGGCGCGCGCCGGCCGCCGTGGTGACCGAGGCGGCCAATGCGGCAACGATCAGCGCGAGCAGCAGACGACGGGGCATCACCGTTACATCGAACTCCCGGGATGGCTGCTTGAGAACCTCAGGCTGCCAGAATCGGCCGATGCAGCAGGCGCCCCCGAGCCGGGCCCATCTCTGGATGGTCCTGGGGCCCCTGATCGTCCTGGTCATCGCCGCCCAGATCGGCGACGCGCTGGCGCCCACGCTGGTGACCGAGCACCCCTTGCTGCTCATCACCCTCAACGCCCGCAACCGCAACCTGGTGCTCACCACCAACCTGCTGGACACCGTTCCGTATTACACCGTCGGCTTCCTGCGGCTGCTGGCGTCCGACCCGCTCTTCTACCTCCTCGGCTTCTGGTACGGCGACGCCGGGCTGAAGTGGGTGGAGAAGCGCTCCAGCAGCTTCGGCGGGATGCTCCGCACCTGGGAGTGGGCGTTCAAGAAGGCGGCCTGGCCCCTGGTCGCCATCGCCCCCAACAACTTCATCTGCCTCTTCGCGGGTGCCGCGGGCATGGCGCCCTCCGTGTTCATCACGCTCAACCTGGTGGGCACCGCGGTGCGGCTCTACCTCATCCGCTGGCTGGGCGAGACGTTCGAGAAGCCCATCGACTGGGTCCTCGACTTCATCCGTGACTACCGGATCCCGCTGACCATCGCCGCGGTCGCGCTGGTCGTGATCACGGTCCTCTCCGATCGCCGCTCCGGGAAGGGCGAGATCGAGGCCCTGACCTCTCTCGAGGACGACCTCGGCACCGAGGAGGACCCGGTGGCCAGACCACCCGTCGACGAGGAGTCCACCGAATGAGCCCGGACACGGCGGTGGTCACCGGGGCCAGCTCGGGGATCGGGGCGGCGACCGCCGCCGCGCTGGCCGAGGCGGGGTTCGACGTGGTCGTCGGGGCCCGGCGGATGGACCGCCTCGAAGCCGTGGCCGAGCCGATCGGGGCTCGGGCCCTGCCCCTCGACGTGACCGATGACGACTCCGTGGCCGCGTTCGCGACCGAGGTGCCCGAGTGCTCGGTCCTGGTCAACAACGCCGGAGGGGCGCTCGGGCTCGACCGCATCGAGGACGCCGATCTCGACCAGTGGCAGGCCATGTTCGACACCAACGTCCTCGGCACCGCACGGATGACCCGGGCCCTGCTCCCCGCGCTGCGGGCCAGCGGCGACGGCCTCGTCGTGGTCATCGGCTCGATCGCCGGGTCGCAGGCCTACGTCGGCGGCGCGGGCTACAACGCGGCCAAGTTCGCGGAGCGGGCGGTCGCCGAGGCGTTGCGCAAGGAGCTGTTCACCGAGGCCGTGCGGGTCACCGAGATCGAGCCCGGCATCGTGGAGACCGACTTCAGCCTCGTGCGCTTCGGCGGCGACGAAGACCGCGCCGCCAAGGTCTACGAAGGCGTCGACGCTCTCACCGCCGAGGACATCGCCGAGTGCGTGGCCTTCGTGGCCACCCGCCCGGGCCGGGTCAACATCGACCAGATGGTCGTCCTGGCCCGCGACCAGCTCGGCGCCACCCAGCTCAACCGGAGGTCCTCGTGACCGCTCCGCTGTTCACGGGGGTGGGGGTGGCGCTGGCCACGTTGTTCGATGCCGACCTCGCGGTCGACGTCGACGGGACCCGGGACCACGCCGTGCGCCTCGTGGACGCCGGCGTGCAGGCCGTGGTCGTGGCCGGCAGCACCGGCGAGGCCTCGACCCTCGACCGCGAGGAGCGCAGGTCCCTGCTCATCGCCGTGAAGGAGGCGGTCGAGGTGCCGGTCATCGCCGGCACCGGTGCACCGTCGTCGGGTCAGGCGGTGACGCTCAGCCTCGACGCCCTCGGTGCCGGCGCCGACGGTCTGCTCGTCCTGTCGCCGCCCGGCGCCGCCGACCCGCTCCCCTACTTCGCGGCGGTGCGGGCGGCGGTGGGTGAGACACCGGTGCTGGGCTACCACTACCCGAAGGTCAGCGCCCCGGGCATCGCCGTCGAAGCGCTGGCCGGGCTGCCCATCGACGGCTGCAAGGACTCCACCGGCGACCCGGACCGCCTCCTGGCCGAGCTGGAGGCCTTCGACCGACCGCTTTACGTCGGCTCGTCGGCGGTCCTGTCCTTCGCCGGCCCACTCGGCGTCACGGGCGCCATCCTCGGCCTGGCCAACGTCGAGCCCGAGCGCTGCATCGAGGCGTTCGCCGGCGACGCCAGGGCCCAGCGCGCCCTCGCCCCGGCGCACCTGGCCATGGGCCGAGCCTTTCCCGCGGGGCTCAAGGCCCTCATGGCCACCCGCTGGAACACCCCCGAGCACCGCCGCCTCCCCTGATCTCCCGTTCTGGCCCTTGATTTCGGGGCCATAGGCCCGAAATTCCCGGCCAGAACGAGGGGTCAGAGGCCGAGGAGGGAGTCGAGGCCGATGGTGAGGCCGGGGGTGCCGGCCACGAGCTTCACCGCGAGCAGGACGCCCGGCATGAACGAGGTCCGGTCGTAGGAGTCGTGGCGGATGGTCAACGACTGGCCCATGGTGCCGAGCAGCACCTCCTGGTGGGCGACGAGCCCGGTGAGCCGGACGGAGTGCACGGGGATCGGGCCGGTGCGGACGCCCCGGGCCCCCTCCACCAGCTCGACCCGCGTGGGATCGTCGATCCAGTCGTCGGAAGCCTTGGCCATGCGTTCGGCGGTCAGCATGGCGGTCCCCGACGGCGCATCGACCTTCTGGTCGTGGTGGAGCTCGATGACCTCGGCCGCCTCGAAGAACGGGGCGGCCAGCTCGGCGAAGCGCATCATCAGCACGGCGCCGATGGCGAAGTTGGGGGCGACGATGCAGTTGCTCGCCGTGAACTCCGTGCGCAGGCGGGCGTAATCACCCTCGGTGAAGCCGGTGGTGCCGACCACGGCATGGACCCCGCTGGCCGCCAGCCAGTCGAGGTTGTCGTTGGCGGCGTCGGCCACCGTGAAGTCGACGGCGACGTCGACTTCGGCGGGATCGAGGCTCTCGACGCTGGGTGCGACCTGGATCTCGGCGGGGATGTCCAGCCGGGTCACCTCTCGGAGGTCGAAGCCGGCGTGGTGGGGGTCGACCGCCGCCACGAGGCGGAGATCGGGGTCCTTGGCCACTGCGGCACACACCGTGGCTCCCATCCGACCGCCCGCACCGAACACGGCGACACGGAGCATGGGCCGGACCCTACCCGCCGACCGTCGCCCCCAGCCTGGCCAGGGTGGCCTCGAGGGATCCGTCCAGCGGGCCGACCACCGCCATCGCGCGGGGGCCACCGAGGATCCGGGCGGCCACCGCGCCCACGTCGTCGACGGTGACGGCGCGGATCGCCGCCACGTCCTCCTCCACCGGGACCACCCGGCCGAGGGCGCTCATCAGGCCCCCGAGGCGCCCCAACCGGCTGCCGGTGTCCTCGAGGCCGAGCACCAGGGAGCCCGTGAGGTAGCCGATGGCGATCTCGAGCTCCTCGGGCGTGATGCCTTCGGCCACGAAGCGGGCCACCTCGGCGTCGAGGAGCTCGAGCACGGTCATGGCCTGTTCGGGCGCCGTGCCGGCGTAGGCGGTGAACTGGCCGGCGTCGGACGCCGGCGACGGCGAGGACCACACCGAGTAGGCAAGGCCCCGCCGCTCGCGGATCTCCTGGAACAGCCGGCTCGAGAGCCCGCCGCCGAGGACGTGATTGGCGACGGCCAGCGCGTACCGGTCGGGATGGCCCGAGGGCAGGGAACGCCATCCGAGGGCGACGTGGGTCTGCTCGCCCGGACGGTCGATGGCGATGACCGGCACGACCTCGTCGGCCGGGGCCTTCCGCTCGACCAGGCCGTCGGAGCGCCCGTGCGGGAAGCGGTCGACCAGGCGGGTGACCACCTCGTCGTGGTCCACGGGTCCGACGACGGTCACCACGAGGTCCTCCGCCCGGTAGTACCGGTGGTGGAAGTCGGCGATGGCCTGGCGATCGAGGGCGGTCACCGTGTCGACGCTGCCGATCACCTCCCGGCCCAGCGGATGGTCGGGGAAGACCGCCTCGGCCAGGGCCACGTGGATCCGGTCGTCGGGGGTGTCGAGGCTCGCCGCCAGCTCGTCGAGGATGACGTCGCGCTCGACCTCGACGTCGTCCTCGTGGAACGCGGGGTCGACGACCACGTCGACCAGCAGGTCGAGGGCCAGGTCCTCGGCCTCGGCCGGGACCCGGGCGTAGAAGGCCGTCGCCTCGCGTCCCGTGAAGGCGTTCATGTCGCCGCCCACCCGGTCGACCGCCTCGGCGATCTCGAGGGCCGAGCGGTCGGCCGTGCCCTTGAACAGGAGGTGTTCGAGGAAGTGCGACGCCCCGGCGAGGGCGTCGGGTTCGTCCCGCGGCACCGACCTGCGCCCACACGCCGACCGCTACGGACGGCGCGTGGGGCAGGGCCTCGGTGACGACCCGGAGGCCGTCACCGAGGGTCGATGTGCGGATCAGCGCCGTGGGCCGCGGCCTCGGCCGCCGCGGTCACGACCGCCACCTCGGCCACCGCGGTCACGACCGCCGCCGCCGCCGCCACCCGTGGGGGCAGCGGGGCCGAGATCGCCGAACTCGGCCTCGAGCTCCTGCTCGAAGCTGTCCTCGAAGGACACGGCCACCGGGCGGTCGCCGTTGCCCCGGGACTCGCCGTCGTCGACCCGGTCCTCGGAGCGGGCACGATCGCGGTCGCCCCGATCACGGTCACGGTCGCCCCGATCACGATCCCGGTCGCGGTCACGATCCCGGTCGCGGTCACGATCGGCCGGTCGCGGTCACGATCCCGGTCGCGGTCACGCGGGGCCGGGGCCTCGTCGTCGTCACCGCCGCCGTGCTCGCCCAGCGGGGTCAGGCTGACCTTGCCGTCGGGGTCGATGTCGTCGACCCGGACCTGGATGGCATCACCCAGCGAGACGACGTCCTCCACCCGGTCGATGCGACGGCTGCCGCCCAACTTGGAGATGTGGACGAGGCCGTCACGGCCCGGGAGGATGTTCACGAAGGCGCCGAACTTGGTGATGTTGACCACCTTGCCGTCGTAGGTCTTGCCCACTTCGGCCTCCGGCGGATCCATGATCAGCTCGATCTGGCGACGGGCCTCCTCGACGGCCTGCTTGTCGGTCGAGCCGATGGAGACCGTGCCCACGGTGCCGTCGTCGTCGACGTTGACGTCGGCGCCGGTCTCCTGCTGGATGGCGTTGATGACCTTGCCCTTCGGGCCGATGACCTCACCGATCTTGTCGATGGGGATCTCGAAGCTGATGATCTTCGGTGCCGTGTCGGCCACGTCGTCCCGAGGCGCGGCGATGGCGCCGGCCATGACCTCGAGGATCTGGGTCCGGGCCTCGTAGGCCTGCTGCAGCGCCGAGGCCAGGACGTCGGCGGGGATGCCGTCGATCTTGGTGTCGAGCTGCAGGGCGGTCACGAACTCGCTCGTGCCCGCCACCTTGAAGTCCATGTCGCCGAACGCATCCTCGGCGCCGAGGATGTCAGTGAGGGCGGTGTACTTGCCCTCGGCGTACACGAGACCCATGGCGATGCCGGCCACGGGGGCCTTGATCGGCACCCCGGCATCCATCAGCGACAGGGTCGAGGCACAGACCGAACCCATCGAGGTGGAGCCATTGGAGCTCAGGACGTCGGACACGGTGCGCAGCGTGTAGCTGAACTCCTCGATCGGCGGGATGACGGGCAGGAGGGCCCGCTCGGCCAGGAGGCCGTGGCCGATCTCGCGGCGCTTCGGGCCTCGCATGAAGCCGGTCTCGCCCGTGGAGTAGGGCGGGAAGTTGTAGTGGTGCATGTAGCGCTTGGAGGTGTCGCCACCGAGGCTGTCGAGCATCTGCTCCATGCGGGGCATGCCCAGCGTGGCCACGTTGAGGACCTGGGTCTCACCCCGCTGGAACAGGCCGGAGCCGTGCGCCGTGGGCACCAAGTGGACTTCCGAGGACAGGGGCCGCACGTCGCGGGTGCCGCGACCGTCGATGCGGATGCCGTCCTCGACGATGCGCTTGCGCACCACCTTCTTGGTCAGCGACCGGATGGCCGCCTTGATCTCCTTCTCGGCGCCGGCCACGTCCTCGAACTGCGGGAGCAGCTCGGCGACGACGGCGGCCTTGAGCTCGTCCTCGACACCGGTGCGCTCGGCCTTGTCGGCGATCTGATAGGTCTCAGCCACCCGATCGGTGGCCGCGGCCTCCACGGCGGCGAAGATCTCGTCGCTGTAGTCGACCGCGACGGTGAAGTCGAAGACCTCGGGCTTGCCCCCGAGGGCGTCGATCAGCTCCTGCTGGAGCTCGATGGCGTCCTTGATGTGGGTCTTGGAGGCTTCGAGGCCCGCGGCCACGATCTCCTCGGTGACCTTGGGGGCGCCGGCCTCGTAGAGCTGCCAGGCGTGCTCACCGCCACCGGCCTCGACCATCATGACGGCCACGTCGCCGTCGTCGAGCAGACGGCCGGCCACGACCATCTCGAAGGTGGAGTCCTTGCCCTCTTCCCAGGTCGGGTAGGCAGTCCAGGTGCCCTCGGTGGTGAAGGCCAGGCGCACGGCGCCCAGCGGCCCGTCGAAGGGGATGGGCGAGATGCACAGCGCGGCGCTGGCGGCGTTGATGGCCAGGATGTCGTGGGGGTTCTCCTGGTCGGCGCCCAGGATGGTGCCCACGACGTGGATCTCGTTGCGGAAGCCCTCGGGGAACGAGGGGCGCAGGGGGCGGTCGATCAGGCGGCAGGTGAGGATGGCCTGGTCGCTGGCCTTGCCCTCCCGCCGAAAGAACGAGCCGGGGATCTTCCCGGCCGCGTAGAAGCGCTCCTCGATGTCGACGGTGAGGGGGAAGAAGTCCGCCCCTTCACGCACCGACCGGGAGGCGGTGGCCGTGACCAGGACCATCGTGTCGCCCATGCGGACGGTGACGGCGCCGTCGGCGAGGCCGGCCAGCTTCCCGGATTCGAAACTCAGGGTCTTCTCTGTCCCGGGAACAGCCCGGGAAACGCTGTGGGATACGGAGGTGGTCTCCGTCATGGTTGCTCTCTTCCGGAGCCGGCCTTCCGGCCCCTGTTGATGCAGCAGCCCAGTTCCCAGTTGTCGGCCACCCGACCGGCACTCGCTCGGCCGGGGAGTCGGCGACTGGCAGCTGAACCGCTGCGCTTGTCGTTTGGACTGTCGATGGGTGTGGGCCACCGGAGCAGCCCACGGGAGTGAGATCTGCTAGCGCCGCAGGCCGAGCTTGGCGATGAGGTCGCGGTACCGCTCGACGTCGTTCTTCGCGAGGTAGTCGAGCAGCCGGCGACGACGGCCGACCAGCATGAGCAGGCCGCGGCGGCTGTGGTGATCCTTGTTGTGCACCCGCAGGTGCTCGGTCAGGTGGTTGATGCGATCGGTGAGCAGCGCAACCTGGACCTCAGGGGATCCGGTGTCGCTGTCGTGCTTCCGGTGATCGGCCATCGTGGCCGACTTCTCCGGGAGGTTGGTGGGGGCTCGGGACATCTCGTCTCTGCTTCTCGACTGCTGTCGTCTGGGGCGCGTCAGGTGAGGTTGCGCCGGTTTCTTCGGCAGAGGCTACCAGTGCGTCACGGCGTTGTGACCGTCCACCGGTAACGGGCCCGGCGCTGCGGCGGGCCGGGATCGTCGGTGTCGAGGGTGGCTTCGGCCGGGGCGAGCCGTTGCACCAGGGCCCCGCGCTCGTAGAAGGCGGCTTCGACGTCGGCGGGGCTGGCCTCGCCCGGCACGAGGCCGGCGTGCAGGAGAGCCCGCCGCTGCGCGGCGCCGAGTCCCTCGCCGAGGAGCTCGTAGACCACGCCGGGCAGGGTCTCGGGGTCCTTCAGGACCCACGAGTGGCTGGCCCCGTGGATGACCACGAGCTGGCCGTTGGCCAGGTGGGCGGCGGAGCGGGCGGTCGAGATCGGCACCGCGTAATCGCGGTCGCCGTGCAGGACGAACGTGGACACCCCCTGCCGGGCCAGGGCCTCGAGCAGGTCATGGCTCGGCGTCGACCGGATGATGGACACCGCCGGAGCGAAGAGCCGCCACGGCCGCCGCAGGTGGGCCCCCGCCGTGGGTAGCACCAGGCTGACCAGCTTCGCCGCCTGGCGGGGGTCCCGGAACACGGGCAACGTGCTCGCGGTGTCCACCATGAGGGTGGCGCCGATGACCCCGAGCACGAGCGGCATCCGGCGCGACCACCACTGGATCCGGTCCCAGCTGTCCCCCACGATGGCGTCGAGCAGGAGCACGGCAATGGCCCGCTCCGGCGTGTTGGCCGCCAGCTCGACCACGAGGCGCCCGCCCATCGAGTGGCCGGCGAGCACCGCCCGCCGGATTCCGAGGTGGTCGAGCACCCGGCCGATGAGCGCCGAGTAGCTCGACAGGTCCCCGCCACCGCCGGGCAGGCCGTAGGTCCCGCCGTGGCCGGCGGCGTCGATGGCCACCACCCGGTACCCCATGGCCACGAGCCGGGAGAGGGTCTGCGCGTAGAGGATCCCCTCGGCCGAGAACCCGTGGACCACCACGAGCGGGATGCCTTGGCCGGTGACGGCGACGCCGACCTGGTGCCCGTCGGCCAGGGTCACCGTGGACCGGGCCAGCCGGGGGGTGGCGCGCCGGTCCTCGACCGCGGTGAGCGGGCCCGTCCCCTCCGGCCCGACGAGCGGCTCGGTCAGCTGGTCGGGCCCGGCGTCCGGGCGGGTGTCGGTGATCGTGGCGGCCGCCTTCAGCCCGCCAGGAGGGCGCGGGTCTGGTCGCAGTCACGCCCGATCTGCTCGACGAGGGCGTCGACGGAGTCGAACTTCACCTCGTCGCGGAGGCGGGCGACGAAGGCCACCCGGGCCCGCTCGTCGTAAAGGTCGTCGTCGAAGTCGAGCAGGTGGGCCTCCAACAGCGAGGCGTGGGCGGTCGCGTAGAAGGTGGGGCGCCGGCCGAGGGAGAGGGCGGCGGGGTGACGAGACCCGTCGGGGCGCCGGTACCACCCCGCGTAGATGCCGTCGGCGGGCAGCAGCACGTCGTCGGGGACCGACACGTTGGCGGTCGGGAACCCGAGCTCGGTGCCACCGCGTTGATCGCCACGGACGACCACACCCCGGACCTCGTGGGGCCGGCCGAGCAGGGCGGCGGCCCGCTCGACGTCGCCGGCGGCCAGCGCCCGGCGGATGGCCGTGGACGACACCTGGGCGGCCTCGTCGGCCGGCCGGCCGTCCGGCCCCAGCAGGTCGACGCCCTCGACCTCGAAGCCCGCCTCGACGCCCATCGACCGGAGCAGGTCGACGTTGCCCCGCCGTTCGTGGCCGAAGTGGAAGTCCTCACCCACCACGACGACCTTGGCCCCCAAGGCCCCGACGAGCACCTCCCGCACGAAGTCCTCGGCCGACTCCTGGGAGCGCTCGCGGTCGAACCGGATGACGAGGACGAGGTCGATGCCGGTGTCCTCCAGCAGCTCCAGCTTCTGCTCGGGGTCGGTGAGCAGGAGCGGCGCGCTCTCGGGCCGGACGAGGCGGGCGGGGTGCTGGTCGAAGGTGATCAGCACCGAGGCGATGCCCCGGTCGGCCGCCAGCTTGCGGACCCGGTCGATGACGGCGCGGTGCCCGAGGTGAACCCCGTCGTAGGCCCCGATGGTGACCACGGACCCGTCCGGGAGCGCGGGGGCCGGCCCCGGGTACCACACGACCTCCACGGCGCCGAGGGTACCCGCCCCGTTCTGACGCCCGATTTCCCGGAGATCGGTCGGATGGGCCAAAAACGTTCCCCGGGATGGCATCGTCTACGCCGATATGGGACTTCGTCGCGAGGATGTGGGGCTCGGGATCAGCATGGTGGCCGCGGTCGCCCTCATCGGTGGGTTCCTGGTGGTGACCGGCGAGTCCGACGAGGACGAGGCGCCCACGACGACGGCCCCCCCGACCCGGATCGTCCGCAGCGAGAGCCCGCAGCCGGCCGAGCTGGCCTGGAGCAGTGCCCGCGGTCGGTTCACGATCACCTGCGAACGGGGCGAACCGGCCTCGGTCGAGGCCCGGATCAGCGAGCTGCCCCCGACGCTCCGCTACAGCTGGGTGGCCGCCGCGGCCAACGGCAGCCTGGTGGCCCTCGATCAGATCGACGGGCTCACGGCCGAGCTCGTCGAGGGCAACGGCGATCCGTCGACCTTCCGACCCGAGGACCGCCGCAGCGTGGTCCGGTTCACCTTCGACGAGCCCCGACCCCGCCCGGCCGACAGCCTGCGCCTCGTCGTGCTCGGCGCCCCCTTCTTCCAGTCCTACGTGATCGGCACCCCTCGCCTCACGTGCTGACCGGGAGGACGACGGCCGGCTTCAGGCGATCGGCGCTCCGGCGCTCGTAGACGGCGAGGAGACGCCCCGACGCGTCGGCGACCGGCCACGGGCCGTCGCCGGTGACCGGGAGCTCGTCCGGTGACAGCACCCGGCCGTTGGCGATCAGCGCCGCCAGCTCGTCGTCCACCGTCACCGACGGGTAGTCGCGGAGCCCCTCGAGCGGCGGCAGCACCACCGCGTCGTCGACGGGGTGGGCGTCGGCCTCGCCGAACGAGCCGATGCGCGTGCGGCGCAGGTTCCTGAGGTGGGCGCCGCCGCCGAGCGCGACGCCGAGGTCGGCGGCCAGCGTGCGGATGTAGGTGCCGGACGAGCACTCGACCTCGGCCGCGTAGACGAGGGGGTCGGTCGTGGGCGCCACGTCGTAGCGGTGCACGGTCACCCGGCGGGGCTCACGCTCGACCTCGATCCCCTCCCGGGCCAGCTCGTGCAGGCGCCGGCCGCCGACGCGGACGGCGGAGACCATCGGCGGCACCTGGTCGATCTCACCCACGAAGGTCGCGGCCGCCGCCACCACCTCGTCGGCCGTGACCGACATCTCGTGGGTCGCCGTCACCTCGCCCGAGTCGTCGAGCGTCGAGGTCTCGGTGCCGAGCACGAACTCGGCCGTGTAGGTCTTGGGCAGGTCGGTGAGGAAGCGCAGCAACCGGGTGGCCGCCCCCACGCCGAGGAGCAGGATCCCGGTGGCGTCGGGGTCGAGGGTCCCCGAGTGGCCGACCTTGCGGGTGCCGAGGACCTTGCGGGCCCGGGCGACGACGTCGTGGGACGTCATCCCCGCCCCCTTGTCGACCACCGCGACGCCGTCGGGCATCAGCTCGGCTCGTCGTCGTCCTGGGTGTCGTCGTCCTCGTGGAGGCCACGCAGGATGTCCTCGATCCGGTTGGCGGAGCGGGTGACCTCGTCCGGCGCGAACGTCAGCTCGGGGGTGCGCTTGAAGCGGGCCTGCCGGTTGATGGTGGCCTGGAGGTGCTTGCGGTGGTCGGTCATGGCCTTGACCACCGCGGCGTCGGCTTCGGGACCGCCCAGGCCACTCACGTACACCGTGGCCGAACGCAAGTCGGCCTCGCACTCGACGGCCACGACGGTGACCAGCTCGAGACGCTCGTCGTCGAGGCGTTCGACCTCCTCGGCCACGATCTCCCGCACCAGCTCGTTCAGGCGCGCCGTACGGGGGTACTCGTGCGGGCCCCGGCTCTGTCGGCGGTGGCGGGTCATGTCAGGTCTCCACCCAGGACCGGTCCATCGACAGCACGTCCACGCCGGGTTGGGACCAGATCCAGCGCTCGACCTCGTCGATCACGTCCCGGGCATGGTGCTCGCTGGCACCGACGGTGGCCACCCCGAGCCGGGCCCGCTGCCACTGGTCCTGGTGCTCGACCTCGGCCACCGCCACGCGGAACCGGCGTCGCACCCCTTCGACGATCGGACGCAGGACGGCCCGCTTGGCCTTGAGCGAGCGGCACTCAGGGAGGTGGAGGTCGACGTCGAGGGCGAGGACGTACACGGCCGTCAGGCGCGCGGGATCTCGCGCTCCTCGAAGGTCTCGATGATGTCGCCCTGCTGCAGGTTCTGGAAGTCGGAGAGGCCGATGCCGCACTCGAAGCCGGCCTGGACCTCACGGACGTCGTCCTTGAAGCGCTTGAGCGAGGTGATCGTGCCCTTCCAGATGATCGTGCCCTCCCGCAGGAAGCGCACCTTGGAGCCACGGGTGATGGTCCCGTTGAGCACGTAGCAACCAGCGATGGCGCCGATCCGCGGGACCCGGAAGATCTCGCGGACCTCGGCCTCGCCGGTGACGACCTCCTCGAACTCGGGCTCGAGCATGCCGACCATGGCCGACTCGATGTCCTCGAGGAGGCTGTAGATGACCTCGTAGGTCCGGATCTCGACGCCCTCCTGCTCGGCCGACTGGCGGGCCTTGCGGTCGGGGCGGACGCCGAATCCGAGGATGGTGGCGTTGGAGGCCGAGGCGAGCTGGATGTCGTTCTCGGTGATGGCGCCGACCGCCCGGTGGACGAAGGCCAGCTTGACCTCGTCCCGCTCGAGCTTGCGCAGTGCCTGGGTCACCGCCTCCATCGAGCCGGCGGTGTCGGCCTTGATGACGAGGTTCAGGGTGGCGGCTTCGCCGGCCTGGATCTGGCTGAAGATGTCCTCGAGCTTGGCGCCACCGGTCACGCCGGCGTCGCGGCCCAGGCTGGCCTGGCGGGCGAAGTGCTCCCGCTTGTCGGAGACCGTGCGGGCGACCTTCTCGTCGGGGGCGACCACGAAGCTGGTGCCGGCGACGGCGACGTCGGACAGGCCGAGGACCTCGACGGGCGTGGACGGCCCAGCCGACTTGATCTGCTGGCCGTGGTCGTCGATGAGCGCCCGGACCCGGCCCGAAGCGGCGCCGGCGACCACGGGCTCGCTGACGCTGAGGGTCCCTCGCTGCACCAGGACGGTGGCCACGGGGCCGCGCCCGGTGTCGAGGTGGGACTCGAGGACCACGCCCGAGGCCCGCCCGTCGGGGTTGGCCTTGAGCTCCTCGAGCTCGGCGACGAGCAGGACCTGCTCGAGCAGGTCGTCGATGCCCAGGTTCTCGAGGGCCGACACCTCGACGACGATCGTGTCGCCGCCGTAGGACTCGGGGATGAGCTCGTGCTCGGTGAGCTGACCCATGACCCGCTGGACGTCGGCGTTCTCGCGGTCGATCTTGTTCAGCGCGACCACGATGGGGACGTCGGCCGCCTTGGCGTGGTTGATGGCCTCGACGGTCTGGGGCATGACGCCGTCGTCGGCCGCCACGACGAGGATGACGATGTCGGTGGCGTCGGCGCCGCGGGCCCGCATGGCGGTGAACGCCTCGTGGCCCGGCGTGTCGATGAAGGTGACCTCCCTGCCGTTCCGGTCGACCTTGTAGGCGCCGATGGCCTGGGTGATGCCGCCGGCCTCACCCTCGATCACGTTGCTCTCGCGGATCTTGTCGAGGAGCAGGGTCTTGCCGTGGTCGACATGGCCCATGACGGTTACCACGGGCGGGCGGACGACGGCGTCGGGATCCTCCTCCTCGTCCTCCCAGTCGTCGTAGTCGAGGAGCTTCTGGAGCTCGACCTCCTGCTCCTCACCCGGGTCGACCAGGCGGACCTCCGCCCCGATCTCGGCGGCGAAGAGCTCGATCATCTCGTCGCTGAGCGACTGCGTGGCGGTCACCATCTCGCCCTGCTGCATCAGGAAGCGGACGACGTCGGCCGCCGTCCGGTTCAGCTTGGGCGCGATGTCCATGGGCGCCGAGGCGCGCTCGATGACGACCTCGCCCTCCGGCACGGCGGCGTCGGTGGGCGTGTAGGTCGGCCGGTCGATCGGCTGCAGCTCCTCGCGGACGCGACGGCGGCGACTGCGGCGACGGCGCTGGGGCTGGCGCGGGCCACCCCGACCGGGGGGACCGCCACCGCCGGGGCGCGGGCCGCCCGGGCCGGCGCCGGGGACGCCCTGGCGCGGGCCACCACCGACGGTCGGGCGCATGCCCGGACGCTGGCGGGGCGCGCCGCCCGGGCGGGCGGCGCGGGAGCCGCCCGGGCCCACGCCACCGCGACCACCCGCGCCCGGAGGCGGCGGGATCGGCTTGCCGGTGAGTGAGGTGGGCGGGCGGGGCGGGGGCGGGATGGGCTTGCCCGAGGCGGAGGCGGGCGGGGCCGCCGACGGGGCCGCCGAGGCCGATGCCGCTGCGGCGGCCGGCGCGGCGGCAGGGGCCTCGGTGGGGACCTCGGCCTTGACCCGCTCGCTGGCGGGCAGCGTCGGCGGTGGTGGGGCGGGGGCCTCCTCGACCGGACGGGGGGGACCGCTGCTGCCGCTCGAGCGGACCATGCGCCGGGCCGGCGCGGGCGCTTCGGCCGCGACCGCAGGCTCCTCGGCGGGCGGGGGGACCTCAGCCGGCGCCTCGGCCGCAGGCTCGGCGACCGGCTCCGGCGCCGGGGCCGGCTCGGGCGCCGGGACCTCGACCTCGGGAGGCGGTGCCGGCTCTTCCTTGGCCGCCGCCTTCTTGGGCGGCGCCTTCTTGGTGCTGACCGGTGCGCTCTCGGGCGCGGCCTCGGCCTTCGGGGCTGCTTCCTCGGCTGCCGGGGCCTTGACCAGGCCGTCCTTCTTCGCCCGCCGGCGGACCCGGTCGGCCTGGGCCTCCACGATGCTCGACGAGTGGCTGCGCGCGCCGATGCCCAGCTTGTCGCAGAGGTCGAGGACCTCTTGGTTCGTCATCCCGAGCTCTCGGGCGAGTTCGTAGACCCTTACGTTCGATGGCACCTGGCTGCGTCAGCCCTTTCGTCGGTCCTGGCGGGCGTCCGCCCGGTCGATCACCTGGTCACGTACCGCCACGAGGGCGGCATCCGCAACCGGCGCTCGCAGGGCCCGGGCGAAGGCCCCACGCCGTTGGGCGGCGTCGAAGCACGTCGCTGAGCCTTGGCACAGCCACGCACCCCGGCCGGGAAGTGTAGGTCCGACGGCCAGCGATCCGTCGCCCTGACGGGTCACCCGCACCAGTTCGGCCGCCGGGGCGACCCGGCGACACCCGATGCAGGTGCGCTGAGGACCACCGAGCGCGGCTCGGTGACCGCTACCCGTGGGAATCGTCCTCGGGCGGGGGCGCGTCGGGCTCCTCGGCCGGAGCCTCGGCCGTGGCGTCGGCCTCGGGCGCGCCCTCGGCGGGTTCCTCGGCGTGGACCTCCTCGGCGGGGGCGTCGGCCCCCTCGCCGGCGGCATCGGCCTCAGTCTCGGCCCCTTCGCCCGCGGCGTCGGCCGCGGTCTCGGCATCGGCCGCGGTCTCGGTCTCGGCATCGGCCGCGGTCTCGGCATCGGCCGCGGTCCGGTCTCGGTCTCGGCCGCCGCTTCCGGCTCCCCTTCGGCGGCGGGCGCGTCCTCGGCCCCGCCCTCGCCCTCGGCGGCCTGGTCGACACCGAGCTGGCTCCACTCGTCGGCGGTCATGGCCGGGCTGCCGTCGGCCGGCTGCCACATCTGCGCGCCGGTCTCCCGGTTGACGATCCACTCACCCTGGGCCCAGTCGTCGGTCTGGTAGGCGGCCTCCTCGGCCAGCTGGGTTTCGCTCTTGATGTCGACCCGCCACCCGGTCAATCGGGCGGCCAGCCGGGCGTTCTGGCCCTCCTTGCCGATGGCGAGGGAGAGCTGGTAGTCGGGGACGATGACCTCGGCGGTCCCGGTGTCCTCGTGGATCCGGACCTCCTTCACCCGGGCGGGTGAAAGCGCCTTCATGACGAAGTCGGCGGCGTCGTCGGAGAAGGGGACGATGTCGATCTTCTCGCCCCGCAGCTCGTTCACGACCATGCGGACGCGGGCACCCCGGGCGCCGACACAGGCCCCGACGGGGTCGACGTTGGAATCGTTGGACCAGACCGCGATCTTGGTGCGGTGGCCGGGCTCGCGGGCGCAGGCCCGGATCTCGACGATGCCGTCGGCGATCTCGGGCACCTCGAGCTCGAAGAGGCGCTTGATCAGGCCGGGGTGGGTGCGGCTGACGACGATCTGGGGGCCCTTGGCGGTCTTGCGGACCTCGACGATGTAGGCCTTGACCCGGGCGTTGGGCTCGGGGCGCTCGTAGGGGACCTGCTCGGCCTGCGGCAGCAGCGCCTCGACCCGGCCGAGGTCGAGCAGCGTGTAGCGCTGGTCGCTCTGCTGGATCATGCCGGTGACGATGTCGCCCTCGCGGCCGGCGTACTCCTCGTACTTCATGTCCCGCTCGACCTCGCGGATGCGCTGCATCATCACCTGCTTCGCCGTCTGGGCGGCGATGCGGCCGAAGTCGTCGGGGGTCACGTCGAGCTCGGGGCCGGTGGGCTCGCCGTCCTCGTCGAGGTCCTGGGCGTAGACCTTGATGTCGAAGGTGTCGGGGTCGAGGGTCACCCACGAGTACTCGTAGGCGCCGGGCATGCGCTTGTAGGCCGACTCCAGGGCGTCGGCGAGGGCGGCCAGCAGGTCGTCGACCGAGATGCCCTTGTCGATGGCCAGCGCCTGGAGGGCCTCCATCATCTCGATGTTGTTTCCGGTCATCAGTGGTTCTTCTTCTTGGTCGTCGGCTTGGTGGTGGTTCCCCAGTCGAACAGCGTCCGGGCCTGCGCGACGTCCGCGTAGGCCAGTCGGCGGTCGTCGCCGTCGTCGGGGTGGACGGTGATGCCGTCGTCGTCGGCGGACACGAGCACGCCGGTCACCCGGCGTTCGCCTTCGGTGCCGGGCACGGTCTTGAGCGTGATCCGGTCGCCCACGGCGCCGTGGAAGTGGTCGGGGCGGCGCAGCGGACGCTCGAGGCCGGGGCTCGAGACCTCGAGGGTGTACTTCCCCGCCACCGGATCGGCCTCGTCGAGGGCGCGGGAGACGGCCCGGCTCAGCTCGCTCAGGGTGTCGATGTCGACGCCGCCGTCCCGGTCGACGAGGACCCGGAGCGCGGTCTGGTGCTGCTCGACGTCGTAGAGTGCGAGGCCTCGCTCGTCGGCAAGAGGAGCGACGATGGCGGCCACCCGGTCGGTCGTCGCCATGTGGTCACCTCCTCGCTTCGCGAAACGAAAGGCGTGGGCCGGAGCCCACGCCTTTGTCCGATTTGAACAAAATGCAGCGGCAGTATACCTGCCGTTTCGCTGGTCAGCCCGGCGACCATCCGGGGTCCCGACCGGCCTTGGCCACAGCCTGATCGAGCAGCGACGCGCCCTCGGGTGGCGCCACCGGGGGTCCGTAGGCCTCGCCCCGGGCCTCGTCGGGGAACGAGGCGAAGAACCCGAGGACGGTCTCCAGGTGGTCGTCGGAGGCCGTGTAGGGCTGGTCGGTGGCCCGGGCCAGGTCCCAGCCGTGGACCACCACCTCCTCCAGGGCGACGATGCCGCCGATCTCGCCGGGCATGTCGATCCCACCGGCACGGGTCATGCCCGTCCACGCGTCGGGGTCCAGCCAGGCCTCGGCCAGGGCGCCGAGCTGGACGGGGACGCGGGTGCGCCAGCCGTCCGCCAGGTGGGCGGCGTCACCCGGCGGGGGCGCGCCGCTGACCTCGGGGTCGAAGGACTTCTCCGCCGCCTCCGTGAAGGCCAGGGACAACCCGTCGACGTGGTCGAGGAGGTCGCCCACGGTGTAGTCCGTACAGGGCGTCGGTCGGTCGAGGGCGTCGTCGGGTACGGCCGCCACGAGGTCGCCGAGGCGCCGGGCCGCCGCGATGAGGTCGATGCTCATGCCCCTTCGACCCTAGACCCCCCGCGAACTCATCGTTCTGGGTACTCAGACTTGTCGCCACAGCCAAACCTCAGTACCCAGAACGGGCGATTCATCGTTCTGGGTACTCAGACTTGTCGCCACACCAAACCTCAGTACCCAGAACGGGGGGTCAGTAGGAGCGGGCGACGAGGGCGACGAGGTCGGGTTCGTCGTCGGCGTCGGGGAGGGAGCCGTCGGCGCGCTGGAGGCAGCGGACGGTGAGGGCGTCCTTGGCCAGGCGGGCCTCGCCCTCGTCGCCCACCGCCGACCACGGGATGCGGACGAAACCGGCTTCGGCGGCACTGAGCACATCCTCCAGCGCGGTGACGTCGACGGTGCGGTCGTCCCGGTCCTTCGTGGCTGTCGCCAGCAGCTCGTGCTGGATCGTGTCGAGCAGGCCAGGGACCTCTGCGGCCACCCCGTCGACCGACACCTGGCGCTTGTCGCCGTCGTCGCGGCGGACCAGGGTGACCTCGCCCTGGGCCAGGTCCCGGGGGCCCACCTCGATGCGGAGGGGGATGCCCTTCAGCTCCCACTCGGTGGCCCGGCGGCCGAAGCTGGTCTCGACCCGGTCGTCGAGGCGGACCCGGACGCCCGCCCCCTTCAGCTCGTCGACCAGCCGGGCGGCGGCCTCACCCGCGCCTTCCTCGTCCCGGACGACGAGGACGACGACCTGGATGGGCGCCAGGACGGGGGGCACCCGCAGACCGACGTCGTCGCCGTGGGTCATGATCAGCCCGCCCACCATCCGGGTGGAGGTGCCCCAGGAGGTCTGCCAGACGTTCTCCTGGTTGCCGTCGGCCGAGAGGTACTCGATGCCGAAGGCCTTGGCGAAGTTCTGGCCGAGCTCGTGGCTGGTGCCCATCTGCAGGGCCTTGCCGTCGCGCATCATCGCCTCGCACGCCATCGTGTTGATGGCCCCGGCGAAGCGCTCGCCCGCGGTCTTCCGGCCCCGGAACACGGGCACGGCGAGAACCTGCTCCATGCAGTCGGCGTAGACCTCGTGGAGGATGCGCACGGCGAACTCCTTCGCCTCCGCCTCGGTGGCATGGCAGGTGTGGCCCTCCTGCCAGAGGAACTCGGTGGTGCGCAGGAACAGGCGGGGCCGCAGCTCCCAACGCACGACGTTGGCCCACTGGTTCACCAGCAGGGGCAGGTCCCGGTAGCTCTGGATCCACTTGGCGAAGTAGGTGCCCATGACCGTCTCGGACGTCGGCCGGATGGCCAACGGCTCCTCGAGCACCTTGCCGCCCCCGATCGTGACCACGGCGAGCTCGGGGCTGAAGCCCTCGACGTGCTCGGCCTCCCGCTCGAAGTAGTCCATGGGGACGAACAGCGGGAAGTAGGCGTTCTCGACGCCGGCGGCCTTGATGCGGTCGTCCATCGCGGCCTGTAGCCGCTCCCAGAGGGAGAACCCGTACGGCCGGATGACCATGGTCCCCCGGGCGGGCCCGTTCTCGGCCAGCTCCGCCTTGGCGATGACGTCCTGGTACCAGCGGGGGAAGTCCTCGGCCTGGGGGGTGAGGACGGGTGCCTTGGCCATGTCGGCCGAGGGTAGTGGTGCCCCGTTCACGGCCACGCCGGGGTTCTCCTACGGTTCTGACGTGGGCGACGACCCGGCCCGGTCGAGCCGGTGGTGGCTGGTCTGGTCACTGGGTGGCATCGCGGCGTGGGTGGGTGTGACCGTCCTCGCCGCGGTCACCAACGACGACCCGGCCGACCCCGGTCCGGTGACCGCCACCTTCGCCATCGGCGGGGCCGTGTTCTTCGGCGTGACCTTCGGGGCCGCGGCCCTGCAGATGCGCCGACCTCACCCCGCCATGATCCGGGTTGATCAGGGGCGACGGCCGGACGCCACGAGGTTGAGCCCGGGCAGGTCGAGGCCGTCTGGCGTCGTGTTGGGGGCCAGGGTCTTCCGCACCTGGTCGGTGATGCGCTCCCGTGCGTCGGGAAGCAGGCCCGCGAGGAGCGAGGCCACCGGGCCCGCGATGGCTGTGGTCCGCTCCCAGTAGTCCTCGAAGGAAGGTGACCGCAGGGGTACGGAGACCTCGGCGATCGTGACCTCGGCGAAGTCGGCGTTCCGCAGGAGCTCCCCGAGCGCGTCGGCGTCGGCCAGCGAGAACGGCCCGGGGATGCCCGGAGGCGGCACAGGCATGCCGACCTCGGCGCTGACCGCGTCGAGGACTGCGCCCAGCCACGGGTTCGCGGTCGGCGGGCCCCAGACCGCGAGCGCCGCCCGACCCTCCGGGCGGAGCACTCGGTGGATCTCGGCGACGGCCCGGGCCGGCTCGACGGCGAACTGCAGGCCGTCGCGGCAGAGGACGACGTCGAAGGTGGCGTCGGGCTGGTCGATGGCCTCGATGTCGAGGGTGGCGGACGCCACGTTGGTGAGCCCGAGCGTGGCGGCCCGATCTCGGGCGATCGCCACCATGGCGTCGGCGACATCGGACAGGACGACCTCGCCGCCCGGGCCCACGACCTCGGCCGCGGCCAGGCCGACACCGCCGGGTCCGCAGGCCAGCTCCAACACCCGCTCCCCCGGCGTCACCGATCCCCGCCCGAGCAGCTCGGCCGTGAGCACCGCGCCGCGCTCGTCGACCTCGTCGGCGTACGTGGCCCACTGCGGCGCCACGCCCGCCCACATGCCGTGGACCACGGTCCGGATCTCGTCCTGCTGCGTGTCGGTCATCGGAGGCTCCTCGTCATATTCGTTACTGGTTACGAGTATTGAATACATGGTTAGAGTAGTCAAGTGGCCACCACCCCACGGGCAACGCGGAAGTACGACTCCACCCGTCGCCAGGAGCAGGCCGCGGCGACCCGGCGTTCGATCCTCGACGCGGCCCAGCGCCGCTTCGAGCGGGACGGCTACGTGGCCACGACGATGGAGGCGATCGCCAACGAGGCCGACGTGTCGCTCAAGACCGTCTACCTCGCCTTCTCGACCAAGGGCGGGCTGCTGCGGTCGGTGTGGGACCTGCTCCTGAAGGGCGACACCGACGAGTCCCCGGTGGCCGATCGGGCGTGGTACCGGGAGCTGCTGGACGAGGCCGACGCCGAGCAGACGTTGCGCCTGGTCGCTCACCAGTCCCGCCTCGTCCGCGCCCGCATCGGCCCCATGCTGCGGGTCATCCGGAGCGCGGCCGCCGTCGACGCCGACGGGGCCGCCCTCTGGCACCTCATCCAGACCGACTTCCACGACAACCAGCGGGCCATCGTCGAAGCGATCGACCGGCACGGCGGGCTCCGCCCCGACCTCGATGTCGCCCGGGCCGCCGACGTGCTCTGGACCCTGAACAACCCCGACGTCTGGCTCCTGCTCGTGGGCGACCGGGGGTGGACGCCGGAGGCGTTCGAGGCGTGGTTCGTCGAGGTCACGCGGGCGCAGCTGCTCGCCGTCGGACCGACCGGCTAAACGGATCACCGGGCTCGAGCGTCTGCATGGCGGTGCCACCACAGAGCCCGGAGGACCTCGTCCGGGAGATCCGCCATCCGCTCGTCGGGTCGCTCGCGCTCTACTGCGGCGACCGGGCGGTGGCGGAGGAGCTGGCGCAGGAGGCGCTGGCCCGGGCCTGGTTGCGCTGGCCGAAGCTCGAGGACCCGAAGGCCTGGACCTACCGCACGGCCTTCAACCTGGCGTCGTCCTGGGGCCGCCGGCGCTCCGCCGAGCGCCGGGCGAACCGCCGGGCCGGCGAGATGGCACCCGTGAACGAGCCCGACCGGGCCGACGTCCACGCCGTGCGGGAGGCGGTGGCCGCCCTCCCCGACCGGCAGCGGGCGGTGATCGTGTCCCGGTTCTTCCTCGGCTTCGACGTGCGGGAGACGGCCGAGGTCCTGGGCTGCGCCGAGGGGACGGTCAAGGCGGCCACCCACCAGGCCCTGGCGGCGCTGCGCCGCAGCGGCCTGGTCGACGACCCGGCACCCGAGCCGGAGGAGGTCGAGTCGAGATGAGCCTGGACACCCTGCTGCGCGAGGCGGCGCCGGCCGAAGCGGGCTTCGACGCCGAGGACGTGGAACGGCGGGTGCGGCGGGTCCGGCGCCGGCACCGGGTGGTGGCCGGGCTGTGCGGCGTCGCGCTGCTCGTCGGCGGGACCGCGGCGGCACTCGTCCTCCTCGGCCAGGAGGACCGCGCCACCGTCGTCGCCGGCCCGCGCCCGGGTGAGCCCCAGCCCGTCCCGATCACCGAGGCCGCCCTGATCGCCAGCCCGTGGCTGCTCACCGGGGAAGACAGTGCGAGCGATCGGATTCCACACCTGGAGCTGTTCGGCGAGGCCCCCGGCGTGCCCCTGGTGCGGCCCGGCGACTACCGCCTCTTCGGTGCGTGTGACCAGTGGTTCGGGCGCTGGTCGCCGAGGACGGCGGCATCCGCACCGAGCTGGACGAGTACATCACGCCGTACTGCGCCTCGACCGAAGCGACCCAGGCCGTCGACGGTCGCGTCGCCGGCGCCAGCGAGGGCGTGGGCGTCGTCGACGGCGACCGGATGACGTTCGGTGAGGGTGAGGCGGCGGTGACGTTCCGCCGGATGGATCCGGACGACGCCATCACCGGCCCCCTCCTGGTCGGCAACTGGCGAACGGCGACGGCGAAGACGTCCGCCTGCATGCCGACGGTGGCGTCGACGTCGCCGGCTGCGAGATCGGGACGTGGCGAATCGACCGGATCGGTGAACTGAGCCTCGACGTCTCCATCAACGCCTGCGCGGAACCGCCGGCCTGCCCGGACTCGTCGACCCGTCGATCACCCTCCGGGCGTGGCGCGACGGTGACCGCCTCGTCCTGTTCCACCCGGGCACGGTCACCGTGTTCACGCGCTGGTCCGCCGATCATGTCCGTCAACGAGGCGGAGACGCTCCTCCTGCGGGCCTATGACGAGCTGGGCGTCGAGCAGTGCTGCGCCGAGCTGTCGGAGGGCGGCCAGAACGCTGTCGTCGGCTTCGTCTGGGAGGGGACGGACGTCTTCGTGCGTGCCGCGCCCTACGACCCGACGCTCGACGTCTTCGGCGACCAGGTCCTCGGTGGAGCAGGCGTGCTGAACGAAGGCGAGTCCGGAACCGAGGTGATCGTGGTGTGCGGCCGGTTCCACGTGACCCTCCACGAGGCGCTTCCAGGCTTCCCCATCCCCGACGCCGCCCTCATCGCCGCCGCCGAGGCCCTCTTCCCCGCTCTCGACTGCAGTCTCGACTGAACCGGAACCGCGTCTGATACGTCTCTGGGTGTGGGGTACGAGGATCCGGCGGCGTTCTGCCGGGCCATCCGGACGCGGCTGGTGGGGTCGCTGACGCTGCACTGCGGCGATCGGGCCGTGGCCGAGGAGCTGGCCCAGGAAGCGCTGGTCCGGGCGTGGGAGCGCTGGGACCGGGTCGGCGTCATGGCCTCGCCGGAGGCGTGGACGTACCGGACGGCGTTCAACCTGGCCTCGTCCTGGGGCCGCCGGCGGTCCGCCGAACGCCGGGCGCACCGGCGGGCGGGGCCGGCTGACCAGCACGCCGTCGTCCCCGACACCCCGGCGATCGAAGCGGTGAAGGCGGCCGTCGCCGCCCTGCCGCCGAAGCAGCGGGCCGCCGTCGTCTGCCGCTTCTACCTGGCCATGACCGTGGCCGAGACCGCCGAGCTCCTGGGCTGCGCCGAAGGCACGGTGAAGTCCGCCACCCACCAGGCCCTGGCGTCGTTGCGGGCGTCCGGCCTCGTCGAGGAGCCCGCCGCCCAGACCGAGGAGGTCGAGAGCCGATGAGCGTTGACGTCCTGTTCACCGAGGCCGCCGAAGCCGGCGGTCCGCCCCGCTTCACCGAGGACGACATCGAGCACCGGGTCGGGGGCCGGCGGCGTCGCCGTCGTGGGCTCGCCGGGGCCGCCGCAGTGGTCGTCGTGCTGGCCGGGGGCGCGCTCGGTGTCCGGCTGGCGACCCAGGACCCCGCCGACGAGGTCGTGGCCGGTCCGAGCAACGCGGAGGCGAGCATCGTCCCCTTCGACGACGGCGCCTTGGTCGGTGACTGGACCGCGCTGGACCCGATGGACCGGATCGACGGCGAGGTCACGATCGCCTTCGATGCGGACGGCGGCTACGTGCAGACCGGCTGCAACGGAGCGACCGGCCAGTGGCTCGTCACCCGGGGCCATCTGACCATCGGCACCGGGATCGTCACCTCGATGGCCTGTCCCGGCACCGGGCTCCAGGCCGCCGACACGGCGTTCGGCGCGGCGTCCCGACCCTCTACTCGGACGGCCTGCTCCGGTTCGCCACCGCCAGCTTCACGCTCGACTTCGTCGCGCGACGACGACCCGACGCCGCCCGACCCCGAAGCCGTACGGGCCCCGGCCCCCACCCCGGTGCCCACCGATGCGGCCACGGTCGCCGGGCGCTGGGTGGTGGCCGACATCGAGGCCGACGGCAGTCCCGCTAGGGGCTCGCTCGCGTTGGCGGACGACGGCACCCTCGACTGGGACGGCTGCGGCTCGGGCACCGGTCAGTGGGCGATCGACGACGGCAAGGTCGTCCTCCGCAACGTCGTCGACCTGTCCGGGGTGCTCTGCGCGTACGAGCCCGGGCACCCGTTCCTCGACCAGGTGCTCGACGGACGAGCCATCTACACCGACGACGACCAGTTGCTCCTGATCGACGACGTGGGAACCATCGCCCTGCGCCGCGCCGAGCCGGCGACCGGGCCACTGACCGGCGTCCGCTGGGTCGCGACGGGACCGCTGGTCGAGCCGTACACGCTCGTGCCCTGGATCGAGCTCTCCGACGACGGCACCTACACGGCCCAGGCCGTCTGCGGCCAGAGCAGCGGCGACTGGACCCGGACCGACGACGAGCTGACCTTCCGGTTCACCGGCCGGGACCTCCCGGCCTGCCCGGAGAACTTGATCGTCGAGGCAGGCGATCGAGGGCATCACCACCGGCCGCCTCGTGGGCGACGAGCTCATCGTCGACTACTCGCCCGACGTCGTCTTCCGCCGGCAGGACGACCTCGGCTCTGTGCCCACGGGCGACGAGCTCGACGGGCTCTGGCAGGCCGGACTCGGCGCCTTCCTGGTCGAGACCGACGCGACGTTGCGGTCCCCACCGTGCGACGACGCCGGGCCGGCGACGGCGACGAACTGCCTCACGATCCCGGATCGAGCTCGCGGTACGAGGGTTCTACTCGAGCTGCGCATCGACGGCGATCGGCTGTACCTCATCGGGCCGGAAGTCGTGGCGACGGCCACCCGGCTCGATTCGGGGTCCGATCCCACGGCCAACGACGCCGAGCACTGCTGGCCGACGCCTTCGCCGCGATGGGCGTCGAGGCCTGTTGCGGCGAGCCCTCGCACGGCAGCCCCGTCGCCACGTCGGGCTTCGTCCACGAGGGGGTCAACGTGCCCGTGACCGCGGGACCCGGCGGATCGATCTACGGCTACGTCCGCTTCGCTGGAATCGAGGCCGTCCTCGACCAGCGGGCCTCCCTCAGCCAGGCCGACGGGTTGGTCATCGTCGGCTTCGAGTGCGGCGATCTCGTCGTCGCCCTCAGCCCCGTGGACGTGCTCTACCCCGTCGACACCCCCGTGCTGTTGGCGGCCGCCGAGCGCCTGATCGACGCCGTCCCCTGCGAGGCCCGCCCCACCGGCCTCCCCTGAACCAGCCGTTCTGGCCGGGAATTTCGGGCCTATAGCCCTGAAATCAAAGGGCCAGAACGATCAGAGCTTGCGGATCTCGTCGATGTGGGTCTGGGCGTCGTTGACGTCGTCGCCCTGTTCCTGGAGGAGGGCGGCCCGGTCCTTCTCGGCCTCGGCGGCGGCGCCGGACTCGGCCCGCTCGAGGGCGGCTTCGACGCCGTCCTCGGCCACGACCTTGGCCCACTCGACCAGCTCGGCGACCATCTCGTCCTCCGGGACGACCTTGACCACTTTGCCCTTCACGAACAGGTGCCCCCGCTTGCGGCCGGCGGCGATGCCCAGGTCGGCCTCGCGGGCCTCACCGGGGCCGTTGACCACGCAACCCATGACGGCCACCTGGATCGGGATGTCGAGCTCCTCGAGCGCGGTCTGGGCCTCCTCGGCCACCGCGAACACGTCGACCTCGGCCCGGCCGCACGAGGGGCAGGCGATGAGGTCGAGCCCGGTCCGCTCGCGCAGGCCCATGGCCTCGAGCAGCTGGCGCCCGGCCCGGGCCTCCTGCACGGGGTCGGCCGTGAGCGAGTAGCGGATGGTGTCGCCGATGCCCTCGGACAGGAGGGTGGCGATGCCGGCGGTGGCCTTGACCAGCCCGGCGGGTGGCGGCCCGGCCTCGGTCACGCCGAGGTGCAGCGGGTGGTCGACCGCCTCGCTGAGCTGGCGGTAGGCCTCGATCATCAGCGGCACGTTGGAGGCCTTGACCGAGATCTTCACGTCGTCGAAGTCGACCTCGGCGAAGTAGTCGAGCTCCCGCTGAGCGGACTCGACCATGGCCTCGGGCGTGACCCGGCCGCCGTGCTTCTCGTACAGGGCCGGGTCGAGCGAGCCGCCGTTGACCCCGATGCGGATGGGCACGCCCCGGTCCTTGCACTCGGCGGCCACGGCCTTGATGTGCTCGGGCCTGCGGATGTTGCCGGGGTTCAGCCGCAGGCAGTGGACGCCGGCCTCCAGGGCGGCCAGCGCCATCCGGTACTGGTGGTGGATGTCGGCCACGATCGGCACCGGCGAGCGGGGCACGATCTGGGCCAGGCCCTCCGCCGCCTCCTTCTCGTTGCAGGTGCAGCGGACGATGTCCGCCCCGGCGCCGTAGAGGGCGTAGATCTGCTGGAGCGTCCCCTCGACGTCGGCCGTCTTGGTGATCGTCATCGACTGGACGCTCACCGGCGCGTCGCCGCCCACCGTCACCGGGTTCGTGGGGTGGCGGAGGACGACCTCGCGGGTCTTCCGACGGGGGTAGGTCACGACCTCAGTGTCGCAGCCCGGAACGGATCTACTGCAGGCTGACCGGGTTGGCGATGTCGGCGTAGATGGCCATCACGCCGATGGTCACCAGGAACACCACGACGCCGTAGGCGATGGGCAGCACCCGGGCCATGTCGGCGTGGTAGCGGGCACCCCGGCCGATCTCCCGGATGCGCTCGTAGGTGGCGAGGGCCACGTGGCCGCCGTCGAAGGGCGGCAGCGGGATCAGGTTGAAGAAACCGATGAAGATGTTGAACAGCACCAGGAAGTTGAGGAGAGCGACGACGCCGATGGTCTCGGTCGCCTCCGCCCCGAGGCGGGTGGCGCCGACGATGGAGATGATCCGGCCCTCGTCCTCCTCGTCGGTGGCGGGACCGTTGCCGGCCGGGTTCGCCGGCGGCTCGTTGGCCTCGTCGGGTGACTCGAAGACGGCGCCGGCGAAGCTGCTGAGCCCGCTCGGGGTGAAGAACTGCCCCATGCCCTGGATCGAGGCCACCGTGATCTCGCCGAAGCGCTGGAACGACTGCGGCACCGCCTCGACGAAGCCCGAGCGTTGCAAGGGCTCGTCCGGTCCGAGACCGATGACGCCGATGGCGTCGTCACCCTCGCCGATGGTCCCCACGTTCAGCGTGGTGTCGAAGGTCTCGTCGCCCCGCTCCACGGTGAGGGTGACCGACTCGCCCGGGTTGTCGCGGATGACCCCCCGGAGGTCGGTGAAGAGCACCAGCTCCTCGCCGTTGGCGGCGACCAGGCGGTCGCCGGACTCGAGCCCGGCGGCCCGAGCGGGGGTCTCGCCCTCGTCCAGCATCGCCTGGAGGTCGTCGCCCAGCGGCGCGCCCTCGTACTGCTCGTCGAGCTCGGACGCGGTCGGCAGATCGCCGACCACCCAGGCCTCCTCGCTGTCGGCGGTCACCTGTCCGAAGGCGGTGAGGCTGACGTAGGCCAGGACGAGGGCGATGAGGAAGTGCATGGCCGACCCGGCCACGGCGACCGAGAGCCGGCGGGGATAGGACTTGGCCCGGTAGGTGCGGCCCTCGTCGGCCGGGTCGGCCGGGTCGAGGTTGTTCATGCCGATGATGCGGACGTAGGCCCCGGCGGGGATGGCCTTGATGCCGTACTCGGTCTCGCCCCGGCGGAACGACCAGATGCGGGGCCCGAAGCCGAGGAAGTACTCGGTCACCTTCATGCCCGCCGAGCGCGCCGTCAGGTAGTGGCCGAGCTCGTGCAGGAAGATGCAGATCACGATCGCCAGGACGACGGCCAGGATCAGCGGGCCGCCCAAGACGCCGAGGGCGACGAGGACACCGAGGAACACGAAGACCCGGAGGGGGTGGCTGACGCTCTCGCCCTCGTCGGGGAGGTGGTCGTCGTCGCCCCAGCGCGAGTGCTCGGCCGCTTCGCCGGCGACTTCTGCCGTGAGCTCAGCAGGCATGGGCTCTTTCCGTCAGGGGGTGAGGTTGGCGACCACGTCTCGGGCCACGCTACGGGCCTCTCGGTCCGCCTCCATCACAACGTCGGCCGAGGTCGCTTTCGTTCCATCGTGCATGATCGAGGGTGGCCTTGAGGACGTCGCTGATGGCCAGCCACCCGATGCGGCCGTCCAGGAAGGCCTCGACGGCGACCTCGTTGGCCGCGTTCAGCCACGCCGGGGCCGTCTCGCCCGCCCGCCCGGCCCGGTAGGCGAGGTCGAGACAGGGGAACGCCTCGCGGTCGGGCGCCTCGAAGTCGAGGGAGCCCAGCGTGGCCCAGTCGATGCGTCCGAAGGGCGCGGTCGAGCGGTCGGGGTAGGCCAGCGCGTACCCGATGGGCAGGCGCATGTCGGGCATCGACAGCTGAGCGATGGTCGAACCGTCGCAGTACTCGACCATCGAGTGGACCACCGACTGCGGGTGCACGATCACGTCGATGCGGTCGTAGGCCAGCCCGAACAGCTCGTGGGCCTCGATGACCTCGAGGCCCTTGTTCATCAGGGTCGAGGAGTCGACGGTGATCTTCGGGCCCATCGACCAGGTGGGGTGGGCCAGCGCGTCGTCGACGGTCACGTCGGCCAGCTCGGCGCGGGTCCGGCCCCGGAACGGCCCGCCGCTGGCGGTGACCACGAGCCGGGCGACCCGCTCGGCCACGTCGTTGGCCCGCAGGCACTGGTGGATGGCCCCGTGCTCGCTGTCGACCGGGATCAGCTCGGCCCCCGGGGTCGAGCGCACCCGCTGGACGACCGGCCCGGCCGCGATGAGCGATTCCTTGTTGGCCAGAGCCAGCCGCCGGCCGGCCTCCAGCGCGGCCAGGGTCACCCCGAGGCCGGCGAAGCCGACCACCCCGTTGACGACGACCTCGGCCTCGCGGGCGGCGTCGGCCAGCGCCGACTCCCCCACCGTCAGCTCGGTGCCGGGCGGGAGGCGGTCGGCGACGTCGGCGGCGGCCGCCTCGTCGACCACGGCGACGACCCGGGGCCGGAACTCCTTGGCCTGTTCGGCGAGGAGGTCGACCGAGCGGGACGCCCCGAGGGCGACCACCTCGTAGCGCCCGGGCTCCGCCCGGACGACGTCGAGGGTCTGGGTGCCGATCGAGCCCGTCGACCCCAGCACGGCGACGGTGGTCACGGCGTCACGGGGTGTTGGCGTAGACCTCGAGGAGCCGCACGACGTAGTAGGTCGCCGGGAGCACGAAGAGCAACCCGTCGAAGCGGTCGAGCACGCCGCCATGACCCGGCAGCAGGGTGCCCATGTCCTTCAGGCCGAGATCCCGCTTGAGCCGGGACTCGCACAGGTCGCCCAGGGGCGCCAGCACGCCGCCAACGACCCCCAACACCAGGGCGTCGCCCAGGTCCCACGGGAACCAGCTGAACGCCCCGAGCACGACGCCGGCCACGATGACCGATGCCGCGATGCCGCCGATGAAGCCCTCGATGGACTTGTTGGGACTGGCCGCGGTCAACGGCGAGCTGCCGAACTTCTGGCCGACGAACAGCCCGCCGACGTCGGCGGCTACCGCGACGAGGATCGCCCCGAACAGCATCCCGACGCCGTCGGGGAACTTGAGCAGCAGAGCGGCGAACGCACCCAGGCCCCCCACGTACATGACCCCGAAGACGGTGATCCCGACGTTGGCCACGGCGTGCTCGCCCGGCCCGGCGTCGAAGAGCCACCAACAGAGGGCCGTGGCGACGATCAGGAAGAGCATGAGCGGGTAAGCGCCCTCGCCGCGCCAGTAGGCGGCCAGGACGAAGCCGCCCGACCCGACGAGGCCCACCAGCGGGGCGGGGTGGTAGCCCGCCCGGCGCGTCGCGGTGAAGAACTCGGCCGTGGCCATGACCACGACCGCGGTGACCAGGCCGACCAGCGCCCAAGCGCCGATGAAAGAGCAGACAACGAGGAGCACCACGAGGCCGGCACCGACGACAACGGCCTGCTGCATGTCACGGCCGCCACCCCCTCCGCCCTTGGGGCGTTCCTCCGCCTCCTCGGCCGGAGGCTCGGGGTAGGGACTGCGGCGCTGCGGCGGCCCAGCCGAAGCCTCCACGGGGTCCACCACGCCGGCGTTCATGTCATCGAAGACCATTTCTTCCTCCCCCGCAGGTTCGACCCGGGTCTCGCCGAGCAGGTCGGCGAAGTCCTCCGGCTCGTCGCTCTCGTGGCCCTGACCACGCCAGCGGGGCCCGCTGGCGAGACCCTCCAACGCGTCCTCGTCCTCGCCGGGTGCCGCAGGATCGGCCCAGTGTGGGAGGTCGTCACCCGCCAGGTCGGCGAACAGGTCGTCGTCGTCGTCACCGCTGACGATCGCATCGTCGCCGGCGAAGTCGTCGCTGGCGGAGCGACCCGCCTCGATGTCGTCGGTCTCGTCCTCGGCCGGGGCGGCCCAGACCCGGATGTCGTCGAGGTCCTCGGCCGCCGGGGCGGGGACGGCAGGCACGGCGGCCGTCTCCGGGAGGTCGAGGTCGGCCAGATCAGGGGCCGGACGGACCGGCGATTCCGGTTCCGGCTCGGGCTCCGGCTCCGGCTCGGCGGCCGCGAGTTCGGGCTCGGGCTCCGGCTCGGCGGCCGCGAGTTCGGGCTCGGCCTCGGGCTCGGCCTCGGCCTCGGACTCGGCAGCCGCCTCGGGTTCGGGCTCGGCTTCGGCCTCGGTGTCGGGCACGGCGACGGGCCCGGTGAGCGTGTCGTCCTCGGCGCCGGAGTCACCCGTGTCACCCGTGGCGGCCGGCGCCTCGGGCGGCGGGTCGTCGTCGGCGATGATCGGGATGGCCCCGAAGCGGTTGGGGTCCTCGGCCGGAGGAGGCTCCGGCGGGGGCGGCGGCTCGGGCCGCTCGTCCTCGGGCGGGCCGGAAGCCGCGACGGTCGGATGCTCACCCGTTGCCGGCTGCGCGCCCACGATGCGGATGCGACCCGACGGGCGGGGGTCGCTCGGGCTCCCCTCGTCCGGACGGTCGTCACTCATCGAGCAGCTCCTTCTCCTTGTCGGCCAGAGCGCCGCCCAAGGTCGACTCGTGGGCGTGGATCATGTCATCCAGCTCCTTCTCGGCCCGCTTGAGGTCGTCTTCCCGCAGGTCACCCGCCTTCTCGAGGGTCTCCAGCTCGTGGCGCGCCGCCCGGCGCAGGTTGCGCAGTGCCACCTTGCCCTCTTCGGCCATGTGGCGCACCAGGCGCACGAGCTCCCGGCGCCGCTCTTCGGTCAGGGCCGGGAAGGCGAGGCGGACGACGTGGCCGTCGTTGGAGGGGTTCAGGCCGAGGTCGGACTCCCGGATCGCCTTCTCGATGGCGCTCACCGAGCCCTTGTCGAACGGGGCGATGACGAGCAGCCGCGCCTCGGGCACCGAGAAGTTGGCCAACTGCTGGAGGGGCACCTCGGTACCCGGTCCGTAGGCCTCGACCGGGAGCTTCTCGACCAGCGCGGAGGACGCTCGCCCCGTCCGCACGGTGGAGAACTCGTGGCGGGCGTGGACGACGGCCTTGTCCATCTTCTCACCGGCGTCGTCGAGGACGAGTTCGATGAGATCGCTTTCGTCGGTGTTCGCCATACGGAGATCTCCCCGGGCCTCCGGACTCAGGAGACCAATGTACCGATCGCCTTACCTTCGAGGATGGATCGGATGTTGCCCGGACCGAGCAGGTCGAAGACCACGATCGGCACCGAGTTGTCCATGCACAGGGTGATGGCGGTGGAGTCCATGGCCCGCAGTCCCCGCTCCAGGACCTCCATGTAGCCCACCTCGGGGATGAGGGTGGCGTCGGGGTTGGTCTTGGGGTCGTCGGTGTAGATGCCGTCGACGCCCGAGTGCGTGCCCCGCAGGATGGCGTCGGCGTCGATCTCGGCGGCCCGCAGCGCGGCGGCGGTGTCGGTGGTGAAGAAGGGGTTCCCCGTGCCAGCGGCGAAGATCACGACCCGGCCCTTCTCGAGGTGGCGGATCGCCCGTCGGCGGATGTACGGCTCGGCGATCTCGGCCATCTCGATCGCGGTCTGGACCCGGGTGGGCTGGCCCAGCCGCTCGAGGGTGGCCTGGAGGTCGAGGGCGTTGATGACCGTGGCCAGCATGCCCATGTAGTCGCCCTGGGAGCGATCGAGCCCGGCCGCGGCCGCGGTCTGACCCCGCCAGATGTTGCCGCCCCCCACCACGATGGAGATCTGGGTGTCCAGGGCCTCGCGCACGGCGATGACCTCGCTCGCGATGAGGTCGACCACCGTCTGGTCGATGCCGAAGTCCTGGCTGCCGGCGAAGGCCTCACCGGAGAGCTTGAGGACGATGCGTTCCCAGTTGCGCTCTCCGGAGCCTTCGCCCTGGCTCAAGCCCCGATCACCACCTGGGCGAAGCGCACGACGGTGGCGTCGCCGAGGAGCTTGACGATGGTCTGGCTCTCGTCCCGCACGAACTTCTGGTCGAGCAGGACCCGCTCGGCGAAGAACCGGCCCTGGAGCTTGCCCTCGACGATCTTCTCGATGGCCTGTTCGGGCTTGCCCTCGTTGCGGGTCTCCGCCTCGAGCATCTGGCGCTCCTCGGCCACCTCGGCCTCGGGCACCTCGTCGCGGGTCAGGTAGGGAGGCCGCCGGAAGGCGATGTGCAGCGCGAGGTCGTGGGCCAGCTCCTGGTCGCCGCCGCTGAGCTCGACGAGCACGGCGTTGACGCCACGGCCGGCCTGGTTGTGCAGGTAGGAGTCGATGACGTTGCCCGCGTTCTTCTCGAAGCGGATCACCTGGCCGACCTCGATGTTCTCCTTGAGCGTGACCTTGAGGTCGTCGACCCGGTCGGCCACCTCGGCCTTGGCCTCGTCCTCGCCCTTGGCGGCGACGAGGTCGGCCAGGTCCTGGACGAGATCCGTGAACTGCTCGGACTTGGCCACGAAGTCGGTCTCGCTCTTGACCTCGGCGATGGCCATGACCTCGCTGTCGCCGCCCACGGCGACGGCACCCTGGTCGTTGGCCCGGTCGGAGCGCTTGGCGGAGCTGGACAAGCCCTTCTCGCGCAGCCACTTGGCCGCAGCCTCGAAATCGCCGTCGTTCTCCACCAGGGCCTTCTTGGCGTCCATCATGCCTGCGCCCGTCTTCTGGCGCAGGGCCTGCACGTCCTTGGCGCTGAACTCGGCCACGGTCAGCCTTCCTCGGTCGTCTCGGTCTCGGTGGGACCCTCGGGGGCCGCCTCGGCCGGCGCCGCCGCCTCCGCGGGAGCCGCTTCCTCGGGAGCCGCGGCCTCCGCCGGCGCAGCCGCCTCGGCCGGCGCCGCGACCTCAGGAGCAGCGGCCTCAGGAGCAGCGGCCTCAGGGGCAGCGGCCTCAGCCGGAGCAGCTTCGTCGGCCGGCGCCTCGTCGGCGCCGTCGCGGCGGCGGCCAGCCGCGCTTCGCGCTCGGCCGCCTGGGCCGCGGCCTGGGCCCGGGCATCGGCCTGCTGCTTGGCGATCTCGGCCTGCTGCTCGGGTGTGCGCTCCGCCGGGACCGCCGGGCCGCCGTCGCCCGGCACCTTCTTCGAGCGGATGAAGCGACCCTCCTTCACGGCGTCGGCCATGACCCGGCACATGAGGCTGCCGGCCCGGATGGCGTCGTCGTTGCCGGGGATCACGTAGTCCACGACATCGGGATCGCAGTTGGTGTCGACCACGGCGATGAGCGGGATGTTCAGCTTGTTGGCCTCGGTGACCGCGATGTGCTCCTTCTTCGTGTCGAGCACGAAGACGGCGTCGGGGCGCCGGTCGAGGTTGCGGATGCCGTTGAGGTTGCGGTGGAGCTTGTCCAGCTCCCGCGTGTTCATCAGGGCTTCCTTCTTGGGCATGGCGTCGAACTCGCCGGTGTCCCGCTGGCGCTCGAGCTCGGTCATCTTGCTGACCCGCTTGGAGATGGTCTCGAAGTTGGTGAGCATCCCGCCCAGCCAGCGCTGGCTGACGTAGGGCATGTTGCAGGCCTGAGCGAACTCCTCGACGCTGTCCGCGGCCTGCTTCTTCGTGCCGACGAAGAGGAGGTTGCCGCCGTCGGCGGTCAGGTCCCGCACGAACTCGTAGGCGACGCGGACCCGGTCGAGGGTCTGCTCGAGGTCGATGATGTAGATCCCCTGGCGCTCGCCGTAGATGAAGCGCTTCATCTTGGGGTTCCAGCGCCGGGTCTGGTGTCCGAAGTGGACACCCGCGTCCAGCAGCTGCTTCATGGTGACGACAGGCGCCATCTGGTTCTTCCTCTCCCGACGGTTCAGCGAGACCCGTGCGCTTGCGCCCGAAGGCGACCGCGGGAACGGCACGGGTGGAAATTGGTCCGCGAAGGCTACCGGCCGAGCAGCCAGTCCCACGTCCGGGACCCGACCGCGTCCTGATCCTCCGGGCGGGTCGCCGGTGAGACGGTTCCGCCGGCATCGAGGGGCACGAGGCGCAGGCCGTCGACCGCGAACAGCGCCGCCGGGTCGAGGTAGGTGCCCGCCGAGCGGACGCCGAGGTGGAACCGCTCGCCCGTCCGGCCGAGCACCTGACCGCCGGCGACGCGCTCGCCGGGCTCGACCAGGATCTCGGCCAGGTACGAGTAGCTCGACCGGAGCCCGTCGGGGTGGAGCACGGTGACGTGGAGCGGCCCGGCGACCTGGCCGGCGAAGACGACGAGGCCGGCGCCGATGGCGCGCACCGATGTCCCCGGCGCGGTGGCGTACTCCAGGCCCCGGTTGCCGGGTCCGAAGGGCCCGTCCGGGAGCCGGAACCCGTCGACGACCGGGGCATCGACCGGCGGGCGGTAGGGCGGCGCCGCACCCGCAGGGGTGGCCGCGAGCGCGACGAAGGCGACGAGGAGGACGAGGAACAACAGACGACGAGACACGAGGACCCCCGGAGGCAGAACCCTTCGACGGGGGAAGCGTCGGTAGTGAGGCTAGGCCGGTGACCGTTCTGCGGCGACGACGCGGGACTTGAGGTGGAGGACGGCCTTGGTGTGGATCTGGCACACCCGGCTCTCGGTCACACCGAGGACCCCGCCGATCTCGGCCAGGGTCAGGCCCTCGTAGTAGTAGAGGGTGAGGACCAGCTTCTCCCGCTCGGGCAGGCGGTTGATCGTGGAGGCCAGGAGCTGGCGGGTCTCCTCGACCTCGAAACGCCCGACCGGGCCTTCACCGTTGTCGGCGATCGTGTCGCCGAGCGTGACGGCCTCGCCCCGCTCGCCGCCCATGGCGAGGACCTCGTCGAGGGCGGCCATGCCGACGAAGGAGATCTGGGTGAGCAGGTTCTGCAGCTGCTCCTCGGTCATCTCGAGGGCTTCGGCCAGTTCCTCGTCGGTGGGCGGACGGGCCTTCTCGGCCTCGAGCTTGGCGTAGGAGCGCTCGAGGGCCCGGGCCTTGGCCCGCACCGACCGCGGCACCCAGTCGATCGACCGGAGCTCGTCGAGGATGGCCCCCTTGATCCGGCTGATGGCATAGGTCTCGAACTTGAACCCCCGCTCGGGATCGAACTTGTCGATGGCATCGATCAACCCGAACATGCCGTAGCTGACGAGGTCGGCGTGCTCCACGTTCTGGGGCAGGCCGACCGCCACTCGGCCCGCGACGTACTTCACGAGGGGCGAGTAGTGGACGATCAGCTGGTCACGATCGGCCCGCGTGGCGTCCGACCGGTATCGGCCCCAGAGGTCCTCGATCCCACCGCCTTGTCGTTCCACCGCCCGTCCTACGCTCGAGGATGCGTCGTCTCGAGCACGCCGCGCAGACGCTCCCGGCTCACGTGCGTGTAGAGCTGGGTGGTCGCCAGATCGGCATGTCCGAGAAGTTCCTGTACAGCACGAAGGTCGGCACCACCGTCCAGAAGATGAGTGGCGAAGGTGTGCCGGAGGGCGTGCGGATGGGCAGGTTTGTCGGCTCGACGGTCGAGGAGGCGGCGCACGTCCCGGGGGCTCAGCGCATGGGCCCGCCGGTTCACGAACACGGCCTCGTCGGGGGTCTCGGTGGTGGCCAGCACCCGCCGGCCGGCGTCCAGCCAGCGCTGCAGGGCGTCCACCGCCGGTGGTGACAGCGGCACCGTGCGCTGCTTGGCCCCCTTGCCCCAGACGGTGAGGCGCGAGCGGGCCAGGTCGATCCCGTCGGGGCGGAGCGAGCACAGCTCGGACACGCGCAGACCGCTGCCGTAGAGGATCTCGAGCACGGCCCGGTCCCGCAGGGCGACGGCGGCCTCGACGGGATCGTCGGTGGGCGCGGGTTCGTCGGCGAAGAGCGCGTCGAGCTCGTCGCGGCGGAGGACCCGGGGCAGGCGACCGTCCGCCCCCGACACCGAGAGGCGGGCCGACGGGTCGACCTCGATGCGGCCCCGCCGCCGGCACCAGTCGAAGTAGCGGCGCGCGGAGGCGGCATGACGGGCGATGGTCCGGCGCGACCGGCCCAGGGTGGTGAGGTGGGCGATGTAGCGGCGCAGCACGCGGCGGTCGACCTGCTCGGGGGCGTCGAGGCCGAGTCGGCCGGCCCACTCGGTGAAGGCCTCCAGATCGCGCCGGTAGGCGGCGACACTGGACGGCGCCAGCGCGGTCAAGGACGCGGCGAACTCGTCCAGGTCCCAGGCCACGGCGGGGACGCTACCAGCCCGTCACCGACAGGGAACCCCCACGCGCGGAGCGTGGCCGCGGCGGGGACCGCAAGTCGTGACCACCATCACCGCTGTGCTTGCTGGTCGCCTCGCCTATCGGCTCAGCTCCTAACCTCCGCGGCATGCCCCTGCGCACCGCGGACGAGTACCGCGCCGGCCTGGTCGACGGCCGCCGGCTCCACTACCAGGGCCACCTCGTACCCGACATCAACGAGGAGCCCGATCTGAGGGTGGCGGTCGATCACGCCGCGATCGACTTCGATCTCGCCCTCGACCCGGAGCATCGCGACCTGGCGGTGGCGACCGACCCGGACACGGGCGAGGAGTACAACGCGGCCTACCGCATCCCCCGCAGCGCCGAGGACGTGCTGGCCCGCTCCCGGCTCATCGAGGCAGGGACGGCGGCGGGCGGCACGGTCGTCACCCTGATCCACGAGATCGGCAGCGACGCCCTGTTCGCCATGCTCCGGGTGCTGGAGGGCGAGGCCCGGGACCGGGCCGAGGCGTTCTGGCGACACTGCCGCGACGGCGACCTCGCCGTCGCCGTCGCCCAGACCGACGCGAAGGGGGACCGCTCGAAGGGCCCGGGCGACCAGGACGATCCCGACCTCTACGTCCACGTCGTCGACCGCAGCGACGAGGGCATCGTCGTGCGGGGGGCCAAGTGCCACACCACGAGCAGCGCCAACGGCGACGAGATCATCGTCTTGCCGACCCGGGCGATGGGCCCCGACGACGCCGACTACGCGGTGGCGTTCGCGGTGCCGGTCAACAGCGAGGGCCTCTCGCTCTACGTGTCGGGCTACGGCGGCGGGGCCCACGACACCTTCGACCACCCCGTGTCGTCGAAGCACAAGCTGCTCGAGACGCTCACCGTGTTCGAGGACGTGTTCGTGCCGTGGGAACGGGTCTTCCTGTGCCAGGAGCCCGAGCGGGCGGGCGCCCTGGCCCTGACCTTCGTGGAGTACCACCGCTTCACGGCGGTCTCGTACAAGCTGCCCCTGGTCGACGCCTTCGTGGGCGCCGCGGCCCAGATCGCCGAGATGAACGGGGTCTTCAAGGCGGGCCACATCCGGGACAAGCTCACCCACCTCGTCGCCTACGCCGAGACCGTGCGGGCCCTGACCGAGGCGGCGGCCCACCGGGCCCGGATCGGTGAGCACGGCATCGCCTACCCCGACCCGATGACGACGAACATGGCCAAGTTCACCTTCGCCTCGGGCTTCTACAAGGCGGTGGAGTGGCTCCAGGACTGCGCCGGCGGCCTACTCGTCACCGGCCCCTCCGGGGCCGACTGGGACTCGCCCGAGATCCGTCCGGTGCTCGAGAAGTTCTTCCGGGGCGCGGCGCCGGCCGCCGACCGCCTGGCCATGATGAACCTCATCTCCGACCTCACCGCCCGCGACCTGGGCGGCTACCACGCGGTGCTGGCCGTGCACGCCGAGGGCTCGCTCGAGGCCGAGAAGCTCCAGATGCTCCGCGCCTACAACGCCGAGCACGCCGCCGATGCCATCGCCTACGCCCGGAAGCTGGCCGGCCTGAGCTGAGCCGGCTCACGCTGAGGGCACGGTGCGCTCGTAGCGCCCGCCGGACTCGGCCAGCCAGCCCTTGCGGCACAGGCGGTCGATGGCGACCGCCACCTCGGGCAGCGTGAGCCCGGTCCGGGTCACGAGGGTCTCGAGGGTGACGCACTCGTGGGCCGTGGCGTCCAGCACCCGGCCCAGCGCGCCTCCGGGCTCGGGTGGCGCGCTGCCGCCCGCGGTCGGTGAGTCGAGTCCGAGGGCCAGGAACACGTCGTCGACGTGGCAGAGCGGGCTGGCCCCGTCGGCGATGAGGCGGTTGGTCCCGCGGGCCGCCGGGCTGGTGATCGGGCCGGGGACGGCGAAGAGCGGCCGGTCGCGGTCGAGCGCGTCCTCCGCCGTGTAGAGCGAACCGCCCCGCTGGTTCGACTCGACCACCACCACGAGCTCGGCCAGTCCGGCAATGATCCGGTTGCGGGCGGGGAAACGCCACTTGTCGGGGCGCACGCCGAGCGGCGCCTCCGACAGCAGCAGCCCTCGTTCGGCCACGCGGCCCCAGAGGCTGCGGTGACGGCGGGGGTAGACCACGTCGAGCCCGCAGGCCACGACGCCGATGGGGGGCGCGCCGCCCGATCGCAGCAGGCCTTCGTGGGCCGCGCCGTCGATGCCGAGCGCCAGCCCGGAGACGACGGCCACCTCGGCCAGGCCGAGGCGGTGACCGAGCTGATCGGCGACCCCCAGCCCGTAGCGAGACGCCCGGCGGGTGCCGACGACGGCCACTCGCCGGCGGGCGACGGCCCCGAGGTCACCCCGGGCGAAGAGGATGGCCGGCGGGTCGGGATCGTCGAGGAGCACCTCGGGATAGCCCGGCCGGCCGAGGACGGCCACCGTGACGCCCGCGTCGAGGTGGCGCTGCCAGACGCCCTCGGCGTCGGCCGGCGCGCCCCGGAGGTGGCGGACGACATCCCAGGCTTCACCCGGCGACCGGCCGTCGAGGGCCTTGGCCAGGGCGGCCGGCCCCACGCCGGGCGTCGCGACCATGGCCGTGAGGTAGGCCTCGTCGGGGAGGTCCACCTCAGACCCCGACCAGGAGGGGCTGGGCCCGCAGGACCAGCGCCATGGTCACCTGCTCGGCGGTGGCGGGACCGTCGATGCCGGCCAGGTCGGCCAGGGTCCGGGCCACCCGCCGGACCCGGTCGAGGCCGCGGGCGGAGAGGCGCCCGGTGGCCAGCGCGCCCTCCAGCACCCGCTCGGACTCGGGGGTGATCGGGCAGTGCTCGTCCAGCTGGGCCCGCGGGATCCGAGCGTTGGCCACGACCCCCCGCTCGCCGGCCCGGGCCCGGGCCTGCTCGACGCGGGCGGCGACGGCGGCCGTCGGCTCGCCGGGGCCGCCGCGCAGGAGCTCGTCCGGCATCGGCCGGGCGACGTCGACCCGAAGGTCGAAGCGGTCGAGCAGCGGTCCCGAGAGCCGCCGGCGATAGCGGCTGCGCTCCCGTTCGCTGCAGGCGCAGCCGTCGGGCTCGGCCCCGCCACACGGACACGGGTTCATGGCGCCGACGAGGAGGAAGCGGGCGGGGAAGGTGGCGCTCCCCGTGGCCCGGGTGATGCGGATGACCCCCTCCTCCAGGGGCTGGCGCAGGGCATCGAGCACGGACGGGGCGAACTCACCCAGCTCGTCGAGGAAGAGCACACCCCGGCTGGCCCGGGAGACCTCACCAGGGCGGAGCACGCCGGTCCCGCCGCCCGTGAGCGAGACGGGCGACGCCGTGTGGTGCGGCGCCCGGAACGGTGGGGTGCGGCCCAGGCCGCCCGGGGGCAGCGGCTCGCCCACGGCCGAACGGATCCGAGCCACCTCCAACGCCTCGTCCAACCCGAGGGGTGGCAGCAGCCCCGGCAGCCGGCTGGCCAGCATCGTCTTGCCCGCCCCGGGGGGACCGACGAGCAGGAGGTGGTGACCGCCGGCGGCGGCCACCTCGAGTGCCATCCGCGCCGCCGACTGCCCCCGGACGTCGGCCAGGTCGGCCATCCGAGCCGGCGGCGCGGGCGGCGCAGCGACCTCTACCGGGTCGGGCCACGGCGCCTCCTCCCGGAGGGCCTCCACGACCTCGACCAGGCGCCGAGCCGACCGGACCGTGTGGCGCTCGGCGACCGATGCTTCGGCGACCGAACCGGCCGGCACGACCACGGTGTCGACCGGCGCGGCGTCGACCAGGCTGACGGTCCCCCGAACCGGCCGGAGCGACCCGTCGAGGCCCAGCTCTCCGAAGAAGGCCAGCTCGTCGATGCCGGCGCCCGGCACCTGCTCGGAGGCCACGAGGATCCCGACGGCGATGGCGAGGTCGAGCCCGGCGCCGGCCTTGCGCAGGCCGGAGGGCGCGAGGTTCACGGTGATCTTCTTCGAGGGGAACTGGAAGCCGCTGTTGCTGATGGCGGCGCGGACCCGGTCGCGTGCCTCCCGGCAGGCGGTGTCGGGCAGGCCGACGATGGCGAAGCCGGGCAGCCCGGAGGTCAGGTGGACCTCGACCCGGACGGCGTGGCCCTGGATGCCGAGGAGGCAGGCCGAGGTGACGGTGGCGAGCACGGTGGAGCCCTCCGCGTGGAGCGGGACGTGGAGGGGGCCGTGACGCCGGCCGACCGAGCGTGGGTCCGACCCTACGCCCGGGGTGTGACGGTCAGCGGTCGGTGCGACGGTGGCCTACTGGCCGAGCTCCTCGCGCTCGTAGGTGGCGACGGCGTCGATCTCCTCGGGGGTGAGCTCTTCGTCCCAGGCGGGCATGCCGTTGCGGCCTTCGCGGATGACCCGGAGCTGGTCCTCGATGTCGGGGAGGTTCTCGGCGACGGCACCGTCGCCCAGCGCCGGGCCGGTGCCCCCTTCGCCGTCGGGCCCGTGGCACCGGGCGCAGTTGTCGCTGTAGACGGATTCACCCGTGCTGGCTTCACCGCCGGGCTCGGAGTCGCCGCCGCAGGCGGCGAGGGGGACCGCCAGCGCGGCGGCCAGAGCGATGAGGGCGAGACGGGGGCGACGGCGCATCGGCGCGGAGAGTAGCGCCGTCCCCGGCGGGCACCCGGCGATACTGACGGTCATGGGTCTCAACCCCTTCCGACCCCAGACGGTGGCCAAGGCCGACATCGCGATGGTCGTCGCCGCCGTGCTCGTGGTCGCCGTCCTGTTGGCCTGGGCCATCCTCGGCTGAGCCCGTGGCCGACGTCGGCGACGAGTTCGACATCCGCTTCATCCAGCCCTACGAGGCCACGAAGGCCTACGTGTGCCCCGGCTGCAACCAGGACATCCCACCGCGGACCTTCCACCTCGTGGCCGTCCCCCGCGAGGCGCCCGACCTCCGCCGCCACTGGCACAAGGGCTGCTGGGACCACCGCCACCGCCGCCGACCGGGCAGAGGCTTAGAACGCGGCCTCGATGAGCTCCAGCTCGCCGGCGAGGACGGCGGCCACGTCGAAGCGGATCTCGCGGGGTCGGAACGGGGCCGCTTGCAGGTAGCGGCGGGTGAGCAGGCGGAGCTTCTGCTGCTTGGCGCTCGTCACCGCTTCGGCCGGGGTGCCGTACGCGGCGGACGATCGGGTCTTCACCTCACACACGACCAGCGTGCGCCCGTGGCGCAGCACCAGGTCGAGCTCGCCCTCACGACACCGCCAGTTGCGCTCCAGGACGGTGTAACCGAGGGATTCGTAGTGGCGCGCGACCGAGCTGCTCACCGTCGGCCCCGAGCCGCCGGCGCCGCCGCGTCAGCTGTCGCGCTTCTCCCTGATGCGGGCGCGCTTCCCGACCCGGTCGCGGAGGTAGTACAGCTTCGCCCGGCGGACGTCACCGCGGCGGACGACCTCGATCCTCTGGATGATCGGCGAGTGGACCGGGAAGGTCCGCTCCACGCCGACGCCGAAGGAGAGCTTGCGCACCTTGAAGGTCTCGCGCACGCCGCTGCCCTGGCGGGCGATGACCGCACCCTCGAAGACCTGCACCCGCTCCCGGTTGCCCTCGACCACGCGGACGTGGACCTTCAGCGTGTCGCCGGGCGCGAAGTCGGGGATGTCGTCCCGCAGGTTGGCCTGGTCGATGAGGTCGGTGGGTTGCATCGTGCACTGCTCCTGTGCGCCCCGGGCGTCGTCTCGGAGGGGTTCGGGACCCCGGGGGAGGTGGTCGAACGGTCACGGGAGCGTATCGACAACCGATCCCAGCCCGAACTCCTCGAGCTCGGCCCGTTCGGCGTCGGTCACGCCGCCGCGGGCGAGGACGAGGTCCGGCCGGCGCTCGATGGTGCGGGCCAGGGCCTGGGCCCGCCGCCAGCGGGCGATGCGGGCGTGGTCCCCGGAGCGCAGCACCTCCGGCACCTCCCACCCCCGGAAGTCGGCCGGTCGGGTGTACTGCGGGTACTCGAGCAGCCCGCGGGCGAACGACTCGTCGTCCACCGAGGTCTCGTTGCCCAGCACCCCGGGGACCAGGCGGCCGACGGCCTCGATCACGACCATCGCCGCCACCTCACCGCCTGCCAGCACGTAGTCGCCGATCGAGAGCTCACCGTCGACGAGGTGGCTGTGGACCCGCTCGTCGACGCCCTCGTACCGCCCGCACAGCAGCGAGAAGCCGTCGAGCGCGGCCAGCTCGGCGGCGTAGGCCTGGTCGAAGCGCCGGCCACCCGGGCCGAGCAGGAGCAGGGGTCGCGGCGGGTCCGCGGCCTCCACCGCCTCGAACACCGGCCCGGGCATGAACACCATCCCGGGGCCGCCACCGAACGGCGCGTCGTCCACGGAGCGGTGGGCGTCGGTGGTCGTGGCCCGCAGGTCGTGGATCCGGAGGTCCAGGTGGCCCTCGCCGGCGGCCTTGCCGACCAGGCTGCGGCCGGTGAAGCCCGAGACCATCTCGGGGAAGATCGTGAACACGTCGATCCGCACGGCTCAGCCCAACAGGCCGTCGGGGACGTCGACCACGACCCGGCCAGCGCGGTGCTCGACGACGAAGGTGAGCGGGACCAGGGCGCCGTCGGCCAGCACGAGCAGGTCGCTGGCCGGGTTGACCTCGACGCTGGTCACCTCGCCGTGCTCGGTGCCGTGCTGGTCGACGACCACCGAGCCGATCAGCTCGTGGACCCAGAGCGCGTCGGGATCGTCGAGGGGCTCGGCCCGGAGGACGAGGCCGTGCAGGGCGTCAGCGGCCTCACGGCTGTCGACGCCCTCGAAGCGGACGATGTACCGGCGCTGGTGGGGCCGGGAGGCGGTGATCGTCAGCGGGCCCTGGTCGGTGTGCAGGACCGTGCCCGGCTCCACCCGCTCGGGGCGGTTGGTGCTGAGGGCGACGACCACCTCACCTCGCAGGCCGTGGGGCTTGGCGACCCGACCGACCTCGAGATGAGACGGGTTACTCGACGAACTCGACGTCGACCTCGACACCGTCACGGACCGCCGCGGCGCGGACCACGGTGCGGATGGAGTTGGCCACCCGGCCCCGCTTGCCGATGACCCGGCCCATGTCGTCGTCGGCCACGTGGACCTCGAGGCTCACGGCGCCGCGCCGACCCTCGGAGCTGTCGACCTCGACGGCCTCGGGATCGTCGACCACGGCCTTGGTGATGTACTCGAGGACGTCGGCCGCCGTGGCCCCGTCGATCTGGTTGGGGTCCTTGCGGTTGTAGTCGTCGTCATCGCGATCGTTGACGTCGTCGTCGACGTTGTTGACGTCGTTGACGTCGTCGTCGTCGTCCGCGTACGTGTCGTCGTACTCGTCGCTCATGCCTCGGCCTCCTCAGCCGGCTCCTCGGTGGCAGCCTCCTCCTCGGCGGGAGCGGCGTCCTCAGCCGGAGCAGCCTCCTCGGCGGGAGCCTCGTCCTCGGCCGGAGCAGCCTCCTCGGCGGGAGCGGCGTCCTCAGCGGGAGCAGCCTCCTCCTCGGCGGGAGCGGCGTCCTCGGCCGGAGCAGCCTCCTCGGCGGGAGCGGCGTCCTCGGCGGGTGCCTCCTCCGTCGCGGTCTCCTCGACCGGAGGAGCGGCGGCGGCCTCCTCGGCCGCAGCCGCGGCCTTGGCCTCGGCCTTCTTCTCGGCCTTCGACTTGGTGGTGGGCACGGGCGCCGGCGCCTCGCCGGTGAACTCCTCCCAGGCGCCGCTGATGGTCAGCAGCTTCTGGACCCGCTCGGTGGGCTGGGCCCCGTGGCGGAGCCAGTGCACGGCCCGCTCGTTGTCGAGGTTGATGCCGGAGGGCTCGCCCCGAGGGTCGTAGGTGCCGACGATCTCGATGAACCGACCGTCGCGGGGCGACCGGGCGTCGGCCGCCACGATCCGGTAGGTCGGCTGCTTCTTCTTGCCCATCCGCATCAGGCGGAGCTTCACGGCCACAGGTCAGGTCCTCGGTAACTGGTCTTCAGAGAGCGACGGGTGAGGCTACCGCTGTCCGCCCGCGGATCCCGACCCGCACGTCCTCAGGGGATGCCGCTGCGCGTCTCACACCCGGCGGCGGTGTCGGCGCCGCCGGCCTGGCCCTTGCAGTTGTCGGTGTTGGGCCCGCCGTTGAGGCTGTCGTTGCCGTTGCCGCCTTCGAGCAGGTCGTTGTTGGCCTGTCCGAGCAGGGTGTCGTTGGCGTCGCCCCCGCGCAGGGTGTCGTTCTGCGTCCCCCCCTCGAGGCGGTCGACTCCGGCGTCGCCCCGCATCGTGTCGTTGCCGGCCCCACCCGAGGCCCGATCGTTGCCGGCGCCGCCGATGAAGGTGTCGGCGCCCGCGAGCCCGCAGAACCGGTCATTGCCCCCGAGGCCGTTGACCGAGTCGTTCCCGGGCGTGCCCCAGATGACGTCGTTGCCGGCCGTGGGCACCTCGGCGGACCCGAGGTCGACGGTGACGGCCAGGCCGTCGCACCGATCGCTCGTCGAGACCCGGCCGATCCGGTCGTTGTTCCGGCTGGTGAACCAGAGGTTGCCGTCGGACCCGACCGTGATGCGCTCCGGCCCGTTGGTGGAGACGATGCCGCCCGCGTCCGCGAAGGACGTGAACACCCCCGCGGTGGTCAGGCGCACGATCCGGCCGCTGTTGAAGTTGGCGTACCAGAGGTTGTTGTCCGGCCCCACGGTGATCCCGAAGGGACCGTCGGTGGAGGCGGTCCCGCCGGGGTCGGTGAAGGTCGTGATCACCCCCGCGGTGGTGATCCGCCCGATCCGGTCGCTGTTGTTGGCGGTGTACCAGAGGTTCCCGTCCGGGCCGGCGACGATGTCGACGGGGTCGTCCGTGGAGGTGACGCCCCCGGGATCGGCGAACGTCGTGATCACCCCCGCGGTGGTGATGCGGCCGATGCGGTTGTTGAAGAAGTTCGTGTACCAGAGGTTGCCGTCCGGCCCGGCGGTGATGCCGAGGGGGCCGTCGGTCGACAGCACGCCCCCGGGATCGACGAAGGTGGTGATGACCCCGGCCGGCGTGATGCGGCCGATCCGGTCGGTGAAGTGGCTCGTGAACCAGAGGTTGCCGTCGGGTCCCACGGTGATCCCGCGGGGTCCATCCGTCGACGGCGTGCCGAGCGGGTCGGGGAACGTGGTGATCACCCCGGCCGGCGTGATGCGGCCGATCCGGTCGGTGTTGGTGCTGGCGTACCAGAGGTTGCCGTCCGGGCCGGCCACGATGTCCTCGGGGAACGACGTCGACCCGACCCCAGCAGGGTCGGCGAAGGTGGTGATCACCCCGGCGGGGGTGATGCGACCGATCCGGTGGTTGACCGTGTTGGTGAACCAGAGGTTGCCGTCCGGCCCGGCCGTGATCCCACGGGGGTCGTTGGTCGACGCCGGGCCGCCGGGATCGGCGAAGGTGGTGAACGAGCCGAGCGGACGGACGGTGATCGGTGTCGCCGCCTCCGCCGCCGGGTGCCCCAGCGCGAGCGCCGCTGCCGCGACGAGCACCGCCATCCCGATCCTGAGCCCACGCCGGTCCATCAGAACCCCCCCTGCGGCCCCAGTTCGCCCACGAGGTCGCGTTCCATGACTACCACCTCACGAGCAGCTCTGCGCCGGAGGCTCAGTTGAGGCCGGGGAGCTCCAGGGGGATCTTGGGCATCTCGGCCGGGCCCTTGACCGTGGTCCGGCCGCCCTTCTTCTGCTTGCCCTTGCGACCCTTGGCCCCGGGCGGCGCCGAGGCGCCCATCTTGCGCATCATCTGCTGCATCTGGCGGAACTGCTTGATGAGCTGGTTGACCTGGTTCGGCGACGTGCCGCTGCCGTCGGCGATGCGTCGCCGCCGGGACCCGTCGATGAGCTTCGGGTCGACCCGCTCGGCCATGGTCATCGAGCGGATCATCGCCTCGATGGGCTTGAGCTGGTCGTCGTCGATCTCGGCGTCCTTCACCTCTTTCGGGATGCCGGGGAGCATCCCCATGATCCCGCTGAGCGGGCCCATCTTCTTGATCTGCTGGAGCTGCTCCAAGAAGTCATCGAGGGTGAAGCGACCCTCGAGCATCCGGGCTGCCGCCTCCTCGGCCTCCTCCTGCTCGAAGACCTCCTCGGCCTTCTCGATGAGCGTGAGCATGTCGCCCATGCCCAGGATGCGACCGGCCAGGCGGTCGGGGTGGAAGAGGTCGAGGTCCTCCATCTTCTCGCCCGTGGTGGCGAAGGCGATGGGCCGCCCCACCACCTCCTTCACCGACAGCGCCGCACCACCGCGGGCGTCCCCGTCGAGCTTGGTGAGGATGACGCCGTCCAGCTCGAGGGTCTGGTGGAACGACTGCGCGGTCTGGACCGCGTCCTGGCCCGTCATCGCGTCGACGACGAGGAAGGTGTAGTCCGGCGACACCGCCTTCGAGATGTCCCGGACCTGGGCCATCATCTCCTCGTCGATGGCCAGGCGGCCGGCGGTGTCGACGATGACCACGTCCTTGCCCAGCCGGCCGGCTTCCTTGAGCGCCCCCTTGGCCACCTTCACCGGGTTCTTCGGCTCGCTGTAGACGGGCACGTCGACCTGGCCGCCGAGGGTGCGGAGCTGCTCGACGGCGGCGGGGCGCTGGAGGTCGGCGCCCACCAGCAGCGGGTTGCGGCCCTGCTGCTTGAACCAGCGGGCGAGCTTGGCCGACGTGGTCGTCTTGCCGGAGCCCTGGAGGCCGGCCATCAGCACGACGGTGGGCGGCTTGCTGGCGTAGGTGAGGTGGAAGGTCTCGCCGCCGAGGGTGACGGTGAGCTCCTCGTTGACGATCTTGATGACCTGCTGGGCCGGGGTCAGGCTCTGGCTGACCTCCTCGCCGACGGCCCGGACCCGGATGCGCTCGACCAGGTCGCGCACGACCGTGAAGGCGACGTCGGCCTCCAGCAGGGCGACCCGGATCTCCTTGAGGACCTCGTCGACGTCGGCCTCGGAGAGCTTCCCCCGTCCCCGGAGGCGCTTGAGGATCCCGTCGAAGCGGTCGGACAGCGTCTCGAACATGGGCTGTCGATCCTACGGGCGCCGGTCCCGTCGGCGGCGCTTCCCGCGGTCAGCGAATCGGGAGCAGCACGGCGAGGCCACGGCCGACATCGGTAGTTCTTCCAGGTCGGATGCTCCCGAGGATCATCGGTTTGCCCGATGCGCCCGCACGGTCGCGGTTCGTACGGTCGCCAGATCAGCTACCGAGTGCCCAGGAGGACCGATGAGCGACCACCCGAACGTCAAGATCGTGAACGGGATGACCACGGCGATCTTCGACCAGGACCACGATGCCCTGGCCAAGACCTTCACCGACGACTTCGTCTTCCACCTCCGTGGCCCGGATCCACAGGCGGGCGAGCACGCCGGCGTGGGCGGGCTCCTCGGTGTCATCGGAGGCTGGTTCGAGGCCACCGACGGCCAGATCGAGCTCGACCAGCAGTTCTGCGTCGGCGCTGACGGGTGGGCCGCCGAGTGGGAACACGCCGCGCTGCACCGCAACGGCAACACCCTCGAGTCCAAGAACGCGTTCGTGTACCGGTTCGAGGGCGATCGCATCGCCGAGATGTGGATGTTCCTGGGGGCGGCGCGCGGCGAGGCGGAGGCGTTCTTCGCCTGACACCGGCGCACGCGCGGGCGAGACTGGCCGCATGGCGCCCGCCCTGGAGGATGCTCGGGCGGCGGGCGACGACCTGCGGTGGGGCGACGCCTGGCGGCTCTGGTCAACGGTGGCCGCCGAGCGACTCGACGTGGAGGACCTCGACCGGGCGGCCACCGCCGCCTACCTGACGGGTCACGACGACGAGGGGTTCGCCCGGTGGGCCCGAGCGCACCAACGCTGCCTGGCCGACGGCACCCTCCACCGGGCGGCCTACTTCGGAGGGAAGATCGCCCACGGACTCGGCTTCAAGGGCGATCTCGGCCGGTGCCGTGGGTGGGCCGACCGCACGGCCCGGCTCCTCGAGGAGGCGGGCATCGACTGCGTCGAACAGGGCTATCTCGAGAACGGGCTGGGGATGCTCCGGCTCTTCGAGGCCGGTGACATCGCGGGAGCGCACGCTCACTTCGTCCACGCCGGCAAGATCGGCGCCCGCTTCGCGCAACGCGAGCTCATCGCGGTCGCCCGGATCGGCGAAGGCCGCATGCTGATCTACCTCGGCGACATCGGCGAGGGACTCGCCCTGCTCGACGAGGCCATGGTCGCGATCGAGGCCGGTGACCTGTCGCCCCTGGCCGCCGGGGACGCCTACTGCACGGTCATCGACGCCTGCTCGGAGCTGTTCGACCTCGACCGGTGCCGCGCCTGGACGGCGTCGTTCGTCCGCTGGTGCGACGCCCAGCAGGAGCTCGTGTTGTACCGCGGCCACTGCTTCCTGCACCGCGCCGAGGTCCTCGGGTTCCAGGGCGCATGGCCCGAAGCCCTCGTCGAGGCCCGACACGCCTGTGATCGGCTCGCGGCGCCCGTCAACCCCACGGCGTTGGCCAGCGCCTGCACCATCGAGGGCGACCTCCTTCGACTGATCGGGGACCTCGAGGCCGCCGAGGCGGCGTACGAGCGCGCCTACGAGCACGGCGGTGACCCGCAGCCCGGACTGGCCCTGCTCAGATTCGCCGTCGGTCGCCACGACGCCGCCGACGCCATGATCCGCCGGGCGCTCGACGAGGCCCAGGACCCGATCTCCCGGGCCCGTCTGCTCGCCCCGTTCGTCGAGATCGTGCTGGCCAACGGCGACACCGACGACGCCCGCCTCGCCGCCGAGGAGCTCCGTCAGCTCGCGGCGACACTCGGGTCGCCCCTCCTGCGCGCGCATGCGGCCCGCGCCGCCGGCACCGTGCACAGGGCCGAGGACGACCCGAAGGCCGCGCTCATCGAGCTGCGAAGCGCCTTCAACGAGTTCCACGCCCTCGGCGTGCCGTACGAGGCGGCCCGTACCCGTCTGCTCGTCGCCGAGGCCTGTGCCGCTCTCGGTGACCACGACGCCGCCGGCATGGAGTCGGACGCGGCACGCGCCGTTCTCGAAGCGCTCACGCCGACCGAAGAGGCCCTGAGGGCGGCCGTCGACCCACGAGCGTCCTCGTCAGCAGCGGGTCTCACCCCACGCGAGCTGGAGATCCTTCGGCTGCTCGCCCGGGGCAAGACCAACCGGAGCATCGCTCAGGAGCTCGTCATCAGCGAGAAGACCGTGGCCAGCCACATCAGCCACATCTTCACGAAGCTCGGTTTGACCTCGCGCAGCGCCGCCACCGGGTACGCGTACGAACACGACCTCGTCGAGTAGCTCGCCGGTCAGTCGTGGGCCATGGCGTCGACGGCGACGGTGACGGCGAGGATGAGCACGGTGTCCTCGACGTTCTCCACGTCGACGCCGTAGGTGTCCCGGAGCCGGAACCACTTCTTCGACACCTCACCGATCTTGTCGCCGTCGCGGTCGATGTCGTACTCGTGGTCGACGACGTTGCCGTGGACCTTCAGGTCCTTGCCGTTCTGGACCTCGACGATGAACCGGTCCCGGATGCCGACCATGGCCTTCTTGACCGAGGCCTCGCGGTCGCCGTACTCGATCTTGATCTTGTCCCGGATCGAGAGCCGCTTCTCCTTGATCAGGGCGACCTCGTTGCCCCGGGCGTCCTCGAGGACCCAGGTGTCGCGCACGCGGGCGGCCTTGCCGTTGACCTTGAAGACCTTGTTGCCGTCGCCGTCCTCGATCCAGTAGTCGTCGCCGATCGACAGCGCCTTCTCCCGCATCTGGTACTTGCGTCCCTGCGGCTCGTCGTCGTCCTTGCGGAAGAACCCCATCCTGATCCCCTCTCGTGAGCGTGCGCTCGGCCTCAGGCCAGCACGCGGGTGAACCACTCGGTCATGTCGGCCTGCCAGCGCTTGGACAGCTCGCACGGGAACCACGGGAAGCCGTGGGGCAGGTCGGGTCCGACCCAGAGGTCGGCCTCGTTGCCGGCGGCGACCCAGCGGCTGGCCAACCAGAGCGTGTCGTCACAGAGGTGGTCGCCGGTGCCCACGCTGAAGCGAGCGGGCGGCAGCCCCGTGAGGTCGGCGAACGCGGGCGAGACGGCGGGGTCGCGGCGCTCGTCGTCGGTACGGCCGGGCAGGTAGCACCCGGTGAAGAGCTCGATGCCGTCGGGGGTGAGGATGTCCGGGCCTCGGGTCGGCCGCAGCCCCCGTTGGCTCGGCGAACGCCCCCAGTCGTAGACGCCGAAGACCAGCTCGAGGCCGATCACCCGGTCGATGGCGTCGAGCTCGTCCCGGACCCGCAGGGCCACGACCGCCGCCATGTACCCACCGGCCGACTCGCCACCGATGAGGAGGCGCCGACTCCCGAACTCCGCCTCGCCGTGCTCCAGCAGCCAGGCCGCCACGGCCACGCCATCGTCCGGTCCCGCCGGGAAGGGGTGCTCGGGCGCCAGCCGGTAGTCGACCGAGACGACGGCGAGGCCGTGCTCTCGGCAGAGGGCCAGGTTGCCGGCGTCGTTCATCTCGGGGGCACCGAGGATCATCCCGCCGCCATGGAAGTGCAGGTAGACGGCCGTGGCCGGTCCCTCGGGCACGAAGACCCGGCAGGGCCGGCCCGCGATCTCGCGCTCCTCGGCCTCGGGCACCGGGGCGTACATCCCGGCCATCGCCTCGCGCGCGACCCGGACCTTCTCCGCCTGGCTGGCGTCGGGGTCGGCCGCGCCGAGGGTCTCCTCCAAGGCGCCGAGCAGCTCCCCGACGCTCGCGCGGGCTTCTTCCCGCAGGTCTTCGTACTCGTCAGGCCACAGGCGCACGGCGTCCCCCTCGTCGCTCGAAGCCCTTCCTACACCGTCGGGAGCACCGGCCCGTCCACCGAGGCGGCCACGTGAGCCGGATCGACCTCTTCCCGCGCCTTTGCGGCCTGACGGACCAGGGCGGCGACGCCGGACGCGGCCGCTCGCCGGGCGTCGGGTGACGCCAGCAGGATCCCGGTGCCCACACCGAGGACGAACGCCCCGGCTCGAGTGGGGCCGACCACGCGACCCGTGCGCCAGCCCAGCCGGGCCGAGCCCAGCGCGAGGCGGAACGGGAGGAAGATCAGCCGGAGCACGGAAGGTGCCTACCCGTCGAACAGGGCGTCGACGAACTCGCCGGGCTCGAAGGCCACGAGGTCCTCGGCCTGCTCGCCCAGCCCGACCAGCTTCACCGGGATGCCGAGGTCGTCCTGGATGGCCACCACGATGCCCCCGCGGGCGGAACCGTCGAGCTTCGTGAGCACGACCCCGGTCACGTCCACGGCCTCGGTGAACTGGCGGGCCTGGGTCAGGCCGTTCTGGCCGGTGGTGGCGTCGAGCACGAGGAGCACCTCGGTGACGTCGCCGGGCTCGCGGTCGGCCACCCGGCGGACCTTGCGCAGCTCCTCCATCAGGTTCGACTTGGTGTGGACCCGGCCGGCGGTGTCGGCCAGCACGAGGTCGGCGCCCCGGGCCGACGCCCGTTGGACGGCGTCGAAGATCACCGAGCTGGGGTCGCCACCCTCCTGGCCCCGGACCACCTCGGCTCCCGTGCGTTCGCCCCAGATGCCGAGCTGCTCACCGGCCGCGGCCCGGAAGGTGTCGCCCGCCGCCAGCACGACCTTGTGGCCGGCGTCGACCTCCCGCTTGGCCAGCTTGCCGATGGTCGTCGTCTTGCCCACGCCGTTCACGCCCACGAACAGCCAGACGGTGGTGCCGTCGGTGGAGCGGGCCAGCGAGCGGTCGCCGTCGAGGCGGGCGCCGACGTCGGCCTTGAGCGCCTCGACCAGGGCGTCCGGCCCGTCGATCTCGCCCTCGCTCACCTTGGCCCGCAGGCCGTCGAGCAGGTCGGTGGTCGTGCCCACGCCGACATCCGCCGAGATCAGGGCCTCTTCCAGCTCGCCCCACACGTCCCCGTCGAGGGTCGAGCGGCTTCGCAGCGAGCGCACGGCGCCGGCGAGCCGCTCCCGGGTCTTGCCCAGCCGGTCGCCGAGGCGGGCCGGCGCCGGAGCCGTCGGGGTGATCGGCGAGGGTCGGGTCTCGCGGGGAAGGGGGGGTGCCTCCCGCTTGTTGCGGGCGGCGATGTACCGCGGGATGAGGGCCAGCAGGATGCACGCGACCACCACGACCGCGATCAGGATCTCCACGGCCGGACCCTACCGACCAACCGTTCTGGCGGGGTCAGTCGGCGGTGGAGCCGAGGGTGGCGGTGAGCGTCTGCTCCTCGCCGTTGCGGCGGACGGTGAGCTCGAGCTCGTCGCCGGGCTCCTGGCGGCGGATGATCACGCCGAGGTCGCCGAAGCTGGTGACGGCCTCGCCGTTCACGCCGACGACGAGGTCGCCGGCTTCGATCCCCGCCTCGTCGGCGGGCGAACCGGGGACGACCGAGGCGATCAGGGCGCCCGGGTCGTCACCGGGGGCGTCGCCGCCCTCGATGCCGAGGTAGCCGAACTGCACCGGCTCGCCGGCCACGAGGGCGTCGGCCACCTGCTCGGCGATGTCGATCGGCACGGCGAAGCCGAGGCCGATGTTGGTGCCCGTCTGGGTCTGGATGTAGCTGGCGATGCCGATGACCTCGCCGTCGCGGTTGGCGACGGGGCCGCCGGAGTTGCCGGGGTTGATCGGGGCGTCGATCTGGATCGTCCCGACCGAGGGCCCGCCCTCGGGTGAGGGGCGGTCCAGGGCGCTGACGATGCCGGCGGTCACGGTCTGGTCGAGGGCGAAGGGGCTGCCCACGGCGACGGCGAGATCACCGACCGAGGGCGGCTCGTCGGCCAGCACGGCCACCGGGAGGTCGCCTTCACCTTCGAGGGCCACGACGCCGATGTCGCTGTCGGTGTCGGCGCCGACCACGTTGCCGTCGACCGTGGTCCCGTCCGCCAAGCGGACCGTGACGGTGTCGCTGCCTTCGATCACGTGGGCGGCGGTGAGGACGAGGCCGTCCGGGTCGTAGATCACACCGGAGCCGACACCGGAGGCCGTCTCGATCTGGACGGTGGCGGGAGCCACCACCTCAGCGACCGCGGCGGCGGGCTCCTCTTCAGCGTCGCTGTTCTCGAGCGGGGGATCGTCCGGGCGGTCGCCGGCGTCGGCCTCGACCTCGACGGGCGTGGCCGTGACGCCGTCGCCCTGGTCGTCGGATCCGGTCCCGTCGTCCCGGAGCAGCCATCCGGCGCCGAAGGCACCGAGCAGCAGGGCCACGATGGCCACGACCGCGAGCGGAGCCCGCCACCTGGGCGGACGGGGGGCAGCCGCGGGTGGCTCGCCGAGGGGCGGGAGGTCCGGTGGGCGGGACGAGAAGGGTGAGGGGGGATGGGGAGGCAGGCTGTCAGCCACGGGCTGCGCTTCGGTAGGGGGGACGTAGGTCACGTCGCGGACCGTACGAAGTCAATCCGAAAGCCACGCGAAAGACGAGTTCGGAGCCGAGCCGACCGGCGAGGTGACCTGGCAAGCACAGCGTTGATCGCCAAGCGCAGCTTGGCGATGTCCTAGGTCAAGCGCGGAAGCCTCAGCCTTTCCGCGACGTCCTCAGGCGTCATCCTGCGGGATCCAGAGGGAGAAGACCGACCCCTGTCCCGGCTCGGAGACCACCCGGGCCGCGCCGCCGTGGGCGGTCAGGATCTGGTCGACGATCGCCAGCCCGAGGCCGCTGCCCGCCTCCCCGTCACCCTGCGGGCCCCGCCAGAACCGCCGGAACACGAGCGGCTGGTTCTCCGCGGGGACCCCGGGCCCCTCGTCGGCCACCGCCACCCAGGCCCAGGGCCCGTCCACCCCGCAGGTGATCGAGACCGTGGACCCCGGAGGGGCCAGGCGGACGGCGTTGTCGACCAGATTGACCAGGGCCTGGCGCAGCGCGGCCCGGTCCCCGAGGACGGCCACGGGCTCCGGAGGCGTGGCCGACTCGAGGCGCAGCGCCCGGACCGTCGCCGACGACGCGAACTCCTCCGTCACCTCGCTCACCACGGGCCGCAGGTCGATGCGCTCCCGCTGGATCGCGGCCTGCTCGTTGCGGGCGTAGCGAAGGAGGTCGTCGACGGTCAGGGTCATGCGCTCCGCCGTGCGGGCGGCCAGCTCGGCCGCCCGGCGCAGGTCGGCGGCTTCGGCGTCGTCATCGGCCAGGGCGACGTCGAGGTTGGTCCGGATGACCGCCAACGGGTTGCGCAGCTCGTGCGAGGCCTCCTGGAAGAAGTGACGCTGGCCGGCGAACGCCTCGTCCAGCCGACCGAGCATCTGGTCGAAGGTGTCGGCCAGGTCCTTCATCTCGTCGTCCGGGCCCTCGAGGGCGATCCGCCGGGAGAGGTCGGTGGCCTGGATGTCGCGGGCGACCGAGGCGATGCGGTCCACCGGACGGAGCACCCGTCCCGCGGCGAACCACCCGACGGCCACCCCGCCGAGGGCGGCGCCGGCGAGCGCAAGGAGCGACCAGCGCCGCAGCTCGTCGAGCGCCCGGTCGTTGACCTCGGCCTCGAGCCCCTCCCCCTGGGCCTGGAACTGCCCCCGGGGCACGAGCACCGTGCCCTGCGGGGTGCGCACCACCTGGCTGAGGTCGTAGGTGCGGGAGACGGGCTCGTCGTCGAGCGCCCGGGAGAGCCCGAAGTAGACGCCACCGGTCACGAGGGCCGAGAGGGCGAAGACGAGGACGGCGTAGACCAGGGTGAGCCGGACCCGGATCGACCCGGCCCAGCCGGGCAGCCGGGACGCCAGGCCCGCCCCCCGCGCGGCGCTCACGGCGGCGGCTCGCGAAGGCGGTAGCCCTCGCCGATGATCGTCTCCAACGGGCTCGGTGCCTCGGGCCGCGCGGCCTCCAGCTTGCGGCGCAGGGTGCCCACGGTGACCCGCACGGTGCTGGTGAAGGGATCGGCGTTGGCGTCCCAGACGTGGGTCAGGAGCTCCTCCTGGGACACCACCACCCCGGGACGGGTGAGGAACCAGTGGAGCACCCCTCGTTCCTTGGGGGTCAGGTCCAGCTCGACCCCGTTGCGCATGGCGATCTGCCGGGCCGTGTCGAGGCTCAGGTCTCCCACCTCCAGCACGGCTCCCGTCGGCGCGGCGTCGCGCCGGAGCAACGTGCGCACCCGGGCGCTCAGCTCTTTGAACGCGAACGGCTTGACGAGGTAGTCGTCGGCGCCGGCGTCGAGGCCGGTCACCCGGTCGTCGACCTCGTCGCGGGCGGTCAGCATCAGGACGCGCGGCATCGGCCCCGCCGCGACGCCGTCCTTGATGGCCCGGCACACGTCGAGCCCGTCGTGCTCACCCGGCATGGTCACGTCCAGGAGGACCAGGTCGTACTCCTCGACGGCCAGCTGCTCGAGGGCGCGGTCGCCGTCGTGGGCCACGTCCACCGCATGGCCGTCGCGACGCAGCCCGGTGGCGACGGCCTCGGCCAGGTCCACCTCGTCGTCCACGACCAGCAGGCGCACGGCGGCGACGGTATCCCTGAGCTCTCGGGGGCTGCCGTCGCCCGGCCCCGGAGGACCCGTACCCTGGCCGCCCGTGAGCAGCGAAACGGCGGCAAGGTCCAACGCCACGCGCCTCGAGCAGGCGCTCTACGAGGTGAAGAAGGTCATCGTCGGCCAGGACCAGGTCATAGAGCGCCTCCTCACCTGCCTCCTGGCCCGGGGCCACGTCCTCCTGGAAGGCGTCCCCGGGGTGGCCAAGACCCTCGCCAGCGAGACGCTGGCCCGGGTGGTGGGCGGCTCGTTCGTGCGCATCCAGTTCACCCCCGACCTGCTTCCTGCCGACATCGTCGGGACGCGCATCTACCGGGGATCCACCGAGAGCTTCGACGTCGAGCTGGGCCCGGTCTTCGCCAACTTCGTGCTCACCGACGAGGTCAACCGGGCGCCGGCCAAGGTCCAGTCCGCCCTGCTCGAGGTGATGGCCGAACGCCACGTGTCGATCGGCGGCCAGACCTTCCCCGTCCCCGACCCCTTCCTGGTGCTGGCCACCCAGAACCCCATCGAGTCCGAGGGCGTGTACCAGCTCCCCGAGGCCCAGCGGGACCGCTTCCTGATGAACGTGCCCATCGGCTACCCCTCGCCGACCGAGGAGGTCGAGATCGTGCACCGGATGGGGGTGAACCCGCCGCAGCCGACCCAGGTGCTGTCCGCCGAAGAGGTCCTCGGCCTCCAGGCCGCGGCCGACGCGGTCTACGCCGATCCCGGCGTGGTCGACTACGCGGTCAACGTCGTCTTCGCCACCCGGGAACCGGCCATCCACGGCCTGTCCGACCTCACGGGGATGATCGCCTACGGCGCCAGCCCCCGCGCCAGCCTCGGCCTCGTCGCCGCCGGCCGCGCCCTCGCCCTGCTCCGGGGCCGGGACTACGTCCTGCCCCAGGACGTCTTCGACGTGGCCCCCGACGTGTTGCGCCACCGCCTGGTGCTCTCGTACGAGGCGCTCGCCGACGGCATCGACGTCGATGACGTCCTCGTCCGCGTGCTGTCCACCGTGCCTGCCGCCCCCGTCACGACGCGGACGGCCACCGGGTGAGGTCCCGTCGCCTGCCGGCACCGCCCCGCGTGGCGGGCGCGCCGGCGGAGGAGGTGCTGCGCCGCCTCCAGATCGACATCACCCGCCGCCTCGACGGCATGCTCCACGGCGACCACGAAGGCCTGGTCCCCGGTCGGGGCAGCGAGCCCGGCGACACCCGGGCCTACTCGCCGGGAGATGACGTGCGCCGGATCGACTGGAACGTCACCGCCCGCATGCCGGAGGTCCACGTCCGGGAGACGATCGCCGACCGGGAGCTGGCCACCTGGGTCCTCCTCGACCGCTCCGCCAGCCTCGACTTCGGCACCGCGTCCTGCGAGAAGCGGGACCTGGCGATGGCCGCAACCGCGGCCATCGGGTTCATCACCCTCCGCACCGGCAACCGGCTGGGTGTGGCCGTGGCCGAGGAGGACGGGGTCCGCCTGCTGCCCCCCGGCACGGGGCGACGGCACCTGTTGGCCACCCTGCATGGCGCGGTCGAGGCCTCGGCGAAGCCGGCGTCCGGGGCGGTGGACCTGGCCGCCGCGGTCGAGGGCCTGGCCCGAGCCGGCCAGCGCCGGCGGGGGCTGATGGTCGTCATCTCCGACTACCTGTCCGACGACGACTGGGAGCGCGCCCTTCGGGGGCTCGCGGCGCGCCACGAGGTGCTGGCCGTCGAGGTGGTGGACCCCCGGGAGCTGTCCCTGCCCGAGGTGGGCGTGCTCGAGCTCATCGACCCCGAGACCGGCGCCCACCGAGAGGTCCGCACCTCCGCGGCGGTGCGAGACCGCTATGCGGCCGCCGCGGCCGACCAGCGTCGGGCGATCGCCCGGCGCCTGCGGGCGGCGGGGGCCGACCACCTCGTGCTGCGGACCGACCGGGACTGGCTGCTCGACATCGTCCGCTTCGTCGCCCGCCGCCGGGAGCGGCGCCGCGTCGCCGCCGGCACGGCGCACCCGTGAACTGGCTCGCGCCCCACTGGCTCTGGCTGCTGGCCGTCGTCGGCCTGCTCCTCATCGTCTACCTGGGGCTCCAGTGGCGGCGCCGCTCCACCTACGCCGTCCGCTTCACGAACCTCGAGTTGCTCGACTCGGTCGCGCCGAAGCGACCCGGCTGGCGCCGGCACGTCGTCGCCCTCCTCTTCCTCGGCTCCCTCGCCCTGCTGGTCGTGGCCCTCGCCCGCCCCACGCGCTCCGAAGCGGCGCCCTTGGGACCCACCCTCGTGCTGGCCATCGACACCTCCCTGTCGATGGAGGCGACCGATGTCGACCCCTCCCGCATCGAAGCGGCCCAGGACGCGGCGGACACCCTGGTCGGGGCCCTGGCCGAGAACGTGCGGGTGGCGCTGGTCAGCTTCAACGGTGCCGCCATCATCCAGGTCGCCCCGACCACCGACCACGGCGAGGTGAGCGACGCGATCGACCGGTTGGAGCTGGGCGAGTTCACCGCCATCGGCGAAGCCATCTTCGCCAGCCTCGACGCCGTCGAGCTGGCCGAGCGGAACCCGGTCGAAGACGAGGCCGAGGCCGAGGACTCGACCGACGACGCCCAGATCGTGCTGATGTCGGACGGCGAGACCACCTCGGGCCGGCCGGACATCCAGGGCGCACAGGCCGCGTCCGAGGCCGGGGTGCCGGTGTCGACCATCGCCTTCGGCACCAATGGCGGGACGATCGAGGTTCCCGGCGAGGGCACGGTCGACGTCTCGGTCAACGAGGAGGCGCTGCGGGCGATCGCCGACGCCACGGACGGCGACTTCTTCACCGCCACCACCGGCGACGAGCTGGCCGATGCCTTCGCCGACATCGAGGGCACCGTCGACTCCGAGACCGTCGAGCGCGAGCTGACCACCTGGTTCATCGGCCTCGGCGTCGGCCTGCTGGTGATCACGTCCGCCCTGTCGCTGCTCTGGTTCAGCCGCCTGCCCTGATCAGGTCACCAGTTCGCCGTCGGTGACCCGTTCGGAGAGGACCTTCGACGACCCGCCGGGCTGCATGGTGATCCCGTAGAGGACGTCGCCCGCCTCCATCGTCCGCTTCTGGTGGCTGACCACGATCAGCTGCGCCTCCTGGCGGAACTCGTGGAGCAGGTCGAGGAACCGGTGGAGGTTCATGTCGTCGAGCGCCGCCTCGACCTCGTCCATCACGTAGAAGGGTGAGGGACGGCTGCGGAAGACCGCGAACAGGAAGGCCAGCGCGGTCAGCGAGCGCTCACCACCGGAGAGCAGCGACAGCTTGCGGACGTTCTTGCCCGACGGGCGGGCTTCGATGTCGAGCCCGGTGTCCAGCAGGTCGTCGGGCTCGGTGAGGCTGAGGCGCCCGGTGCCACCGGGGAACAGGGTGTCGAACAGCTGGGCGAAGTTCTCGGCCACGTCGGCGTAGGCCGCCGTGAAGACGGTGCGGATCTCGTCGTCGACCGCCCGGATCACCTTCCGCAGCTCCCGCCGGGCCTCCTGCACGTCGTCCAGCTGGCCCTGGAGGAACTCGTGGCGCTCCTGCAGCTGCTCGAACTCCTCGAGGGCGAGCGGGTTGATGGGACCCATGAGCCGGAGGTCCCGCTCCAGCTCCCGGGCCCGTCCGGTGGCGGTCGTCCCCTCGGGCAGGGGCGGGCACTCGGCCGCGACCGCCCGGTCGGGCTCGCAGTCCAGCTCCATCCGGAGGGTCTCGACCGCGGTCTCCAGCCGGACCGACACCTCGGCCTCCCGCACCTCTTCACGCTGCGAGCGCTCCCGCACCGCGGCCAGCACCTTCTCGGCCTCACCCCGCTCCCGGCGGAGCCCGTCCAGGCGGGCGGCGACCCCGCGCACGGCCTCGGACTGCTGGCGACGACGGTCCCGGAGGCCCTCGAGCACCAGGTCGATCTCGCCGGCCCGGGCCTCGACCCCGGCCGTCAGCCGTTCGACCGCAGTCGCGCGGCCGTCGATCTCGGCCCGGCGGCTCTCGGCGTGGTCGCGCTCGTCGACATCTTTGGCCAGCCGCGGCTCGATGTCGGCCAGGCGCTGCTCGGCCACCCGCCGTCGCTCACGGAGCGAGGCCTGGCGGACCTCGAGGTCGGTGCGCCGGCTGGCCAGGTCGGCGGCGCGCTCCTCGAGGGCGCCGCGGGCCAGGCGAAGCTCCTGGCCGGCCGCCCGGGCCGCGTCGTCGCCGGCCTCGAGCTCGGCGAGGGCCGCCTCCAGCTCGTCCACCCGAGCCTGCTCGCGGGCGAGCCGGGCCGCGACCTCGTCACGGTGCGTGGCGATGGTCTCCAGCTCGGTGACCGCCGATCGGTGGTCGGCGTCGACCCGGGCCAGCACCTCGAGGGCCGCCGTCCGACGGCCGTCGTGCTCGTCGATCTCGCGGGCCACGTCGGCCTCGGTCGACTGGGCGTCCTCCAGGGCCCGCCGTGCGGCGTCGAGCGCTTCGACGGCGGCGGCGTGCTCGAAGGCCGCCTGCTCGGTCCGCCCCCGCGCCTCGTCGAGGGCACCGCGGGTGGCACCCCCCTGCTGGCGACCGACCCGCCACCCTCGGGAACCGAACCGGTCGCCCTCCCGGGTCACGACGAGGGCCTCGGGGTGCGCCTCGGCGACATCGGCGGCCGCCATCCAGTCGCCGTCGATCGCCACCGCCGCGCCCACGAGGACGTCGAGGACCGCCTCGACCTCGGGCCGCGCCGACCGCACGTGCTGCCGGACGGGCTGGCCCACCCCGGCGGGCACCGCACCCGGCGCCGGGGCACCCACCGGCAGCACCGACCCGCTGTGGTCGCCGTCACGGAGGCGGGTGAGCGCGCGCCGGGCGGCGTCGGCGTCGGCCACCACGACCGCGCCCAGGGCCTCACCCAGCGCGGCCTCCACGGCCGGGAGCCACCCGTCGTCCACCTCGATGACCTCGAACAGCGGCCCGAGCACGCCGTCGACTGCGGCCAGGTGCTCGGCCCCGGACCGGGATCGGGCGTCCTCCAGCGCCAGCGCGAGGGCATCGGCCCGGGCCGACCACCGGTGCTGCTCGGCATCGGCCCGCCGCAGCGCGTCCTCGGCCCGGCTCCGGTCGTGCTCGGCGCGGTCGCGGGCGTGCTCGGCCTCCTCCAGCGCGTCGATGAGGGGACGTTCGGCCTCGACGATGCGGTCGAGCTCCTGGCGGTGGCGGCCGGCTTCGCCCTCGAGGCGCTCGACGGTGGTGGCCAGCTCGGCCAAACGGGCCTGCAGGCGGTTGCGCTCGCTCGTGTCCCGCTCGATCCCCCCGCGCCGGGCCACCAGCTCGCCCCGAGCCTCGGCCGCTCGACCGTCGGGGTCGGTGTCGGTCTCCGACGCCCGGGTCTCGAGGGCGGCCCGGTCGGCCTCGAGCGTGGTCACGGCTTCGGCCAGGGCGTCGAGCTCGGGCGCGAGGCCCTCGTCGTCGGCGTCCAGGCCGGCGAGCTCCCGCCGGAGCGCGACGGCATCGGCTTCGAGGCTGAAGATGACGCCCTGGTCGGTGAACGACGTCCGTTCGCGCTCGATGCCCCGGGCCCGTTCGCGGAGCACGGCCGCCAGCCCCCGGGCCCGTTCCCGGAGCGCCTCGAAGCGGGCCAGGTCGTCGCCGACGTCGTCCGCGCCCCGGGCGGAGAGCTCGGCCTCGGCCCGCGTGACCTCGGTGTCCAGCTTGGCCAGGCGGCGACCGAGGTCTTCGGCCTCGCGGGCCAGCTCGGCCCGGGCCCCGACCGCGGTCTCCAGCCGGGTCCGCAGCTCGTCGATCTGGCGGCCGGCGATGTACAGGCGCAGCCCGGTCAGCTCGGCCACGACGCCGGCGTGGCGGCGGGCCGCATCCGCCTGCTTCTCGAGCGGCCGGAGCTGGCGGCGAACCTCGCGGACCAGGTCCTGCAGGCGGTTGAGGTTGCCCTCGGTGGCGGCCAGGCGGCGCTCCGAGCGCTCCTTGCGCTTGCGGTACTTGAGGATGCCGGCGGCTTCCTCGATGATCGCCCGGCGCTCCTCGGGCTTGGCGTTGAGCACGGCGTCGATCTGGCCCTGCGACACGATCACGTGCTGCTGGCGGCCCACGCCGGTGTCGGAGAGCAGGTCCTGGATGTCGAGCAGGCGGCAGGGCACGTTGTTGATGGCGTACTCGCTGTCGCCGCTGCGGAAGAGCGTCCGGCTGATGGTGACCTCGTTGAACTCGATCGGCAGCAGCCCGGCCGAGTTGTCGATGGTCAGGGCGACCTCGGCCCGCCCGAGCGCCGGGCGCTGGGAGGTCCCGGCGAAGATCACGTCGTCCATCGCCTTCGACCGCACCACGCTCGGGGCCTGGGCCCCGAGGACCCAGCCGATGGCGTCCACGACGTTGGACTTGCCGCTCCCGTTCGGTCCGACGACCACGGTGATCCCGGGCTCGAGGTCGAGGCGGGTGGGGTCGGCGAAGGACTTGAAGCCCTTCATGGACAGCGATTTCAGGAACACAGGAGACCCCAGCGGTCGACGACCTTTCGGACGTTAGCGACCGCCCCCTTCCGGTTCGCGCACCCTCCGATCAGCCTCAGACCTGGCACTGATCGCAGAAGAAGGTGCTCCGATTGTTGGCCTTGACCCGCACGATGTTGGCCCGACAGCGCCGGCAGGCCAGGCCTTCGCGGTCGTAGACCTGATGGTGCTCCTGGTACTCGCCGGCCCGGCCCTGGAGGTCGACGTACTGACCGTCGGAGAGCGTGGAGCCCCGGTACTTGATGGCGTCGTGGAGCGTCTCGACCAGCGCCCGGTAGAGCCGGCGGATCTCCTGGGTCGACAGCGAGTCGGACAGGCGGTCGTACCGCAGCCCGGCGCCGTAGAGGATCTCGTCGGCGTAGATGTTGCCGATCCCGGCGATGAACTTCTGGTCCATCAGGAGCGGCTTGAGCTTCACGCTGCGGTTGACCAGCGCCTGGCCGAACCTCGTCCACGACACCGGCTGCTCGACGGGGTCGAAGCCGAGGTGGGCCAGCTCGGGCACCTCGGCGTCGACGGCGTCGGCGGGGACGACGAACAGCTCACCGAACTTGCGGGGGTCGATGAAGCGGAGCTGGCCCTTCTGGGTGAAGGTGAGCACCACGCGGGTGTGGGGCTCGGCGGCATCCCGGCTGGCGTTGCGCCGGAGCTGGCCGCTCATGCCCAGGTGGACCACGAGCACGCTGCCGGTGTCGAGCTTCAGGATCAGGTACTTGCCCCGCCGCTGGACGGCCGTGACCTTGGCCCCGTCGAGCAGCTTCACGAACGGCGCCTTCTTGCCGTGGCGCCGGATCGAGCGGACGTCGTTGACCTCGACGTCCTTCACCCGCAGGCCGACGATCTCCCGCTCCAGTTCCCTCCGGATGGTCTCCACCTCGGGCAGCTCAGGCACGGCTGCTGGCCTCCGGGTCGTTCCGTAGCGACCGCCACGCCTCTCGGGCGGCGGCCTGCTCGGCCTCCTTCTTGGTCCGACCCGTGCCCTCGCCCCGGTCCTCGCCGCCGATGCGGACGACGGCGGTGAAGCGGCGGTCGTGGTCGGGACCGGTGCCGGACACGTCGTAGTGGGGCACCTGCCCGAAGCGACGGGCCGAGGCCTCCTGCAACCGGGTCTTGTGGTCGGCCGCTCCGGGGCCGGCCACCGCCCCGGCCAGGCGCTCCTGCACCAGCGGCAGCACCAGCTCCCGGGAGGCGTCCAGGCCGGCATCGACGTAGACGGCGCCGATCACGGCCTCCATGGCATCGGCCAGGATCGAGCGCTTGGACCGCCCGCCCGTGGCGTCCTCGCCCTTGCCGAGGCGCAGGCCCGCACCCAGGTCGAGGCCGATGGCGACCTGGGCCAGGGCTTCGGTGCTGACGACCGCCGCTCGGGCCATGGCGAGCTCACCCTCGGGCATCGCCCCCTCGAGCCGGAAGAGGTGGTCGGCCACGACGAGACCGAGGACGGCGTCGCCCAGGAACTCGAGGCGCTCGTTCGACGGTGTCCCCAGGTGCTCGGCGCACCACGACCGGTGGGTCAATGCCTCGACCAGCAGGCCCGGATCGGCGAACTCGTGGCCCAGCCGTTCGGCCAGCTCGGCAATGGCGCGCTCGGTCATGATCTGCTCGTACCCCCGCACGCCATCGCTCGGGCCTCAGCCCAGGCGGGCGACCACGTAGTCGACGGCGTCGCGGACCGACTTGAGGTCCTCGAGGTCCTCGTCTTCGATCCGGAACCCGACGCTGCGCTCGGACAGCTCCTCTTCGAGCGCCTCCACGAGCTCGATCAGCGCCAGCGAGTCGGCGTCCAGGTCGTCCTGGAAGGAATCACCCTCCTGGATCTGACCGGGTTCGATCTCGAGGATGTCGGCCAGGCGGTCGCGGATCAGCTCCAGGACCTCGTCTCGGCCCATCGGGCCTTGCTCGACATGGGTCTCGGCCGGCACGGGCACACGCTCCGTTCGCTCGTCGGATGGGTCGGGCAATTCTAGCCGTCGTCCCACCCTGATCGCCGGATGACCTTTCAGGGCTTTTTGACCTGTTTCACTCCTCGTCGGCTCATTCCGACGGGCGGATGGCCTCGGCGAGCCCGCCGACGAGGTCCGCCTCGACCATCTCGGCCGCCACCCGCACCGCGTTGACCACGGCCCGGGCGGACGAGGACCCGTGGCTGATGATGCACACCCCGTTGACGCCCAGGAGCATCGCCCCGCCCGTGCTGTCGGGATCGAGCTGTTCGGCCACGGGCAGCAGGGCGGGGAGGAGGACCTCGGCCGCGGCCCGGGTCTCGTCGCTCGAGCCGAACACGCCGTAGAGGGCGTTGACGATGGCGGTCAGGCCCCCTTCGAGCGTCTTCAGCGCCACGTTGCCGGTGAACCCGTCGGTCACCACCACGTCGGCGTCGTCGCCCATGAGGTCCCGGCCCTCGACGTTGCCGACGAAGGTGGCCCCGGTGGCGTCGAGTGCGCCCGCGGCGAGCAGGGCGTGCGTCTCCTTGACGAGCGGGGTGCCCTTGGAAGCCTCCTCACCGATGCTGAGGAGCGCCACCCGGGGCGCCTCGATCCCGTAGCGGCGGCGGGCGAAGACCGCGCCCATGACCGCGAACTGGACCAGCATCTCGGCGCTGCACTCGGCGTTGGCCCCCGCGTCGAGCATGACGGTGGGCAGCTGGCTCCCCGGTGAGGGGATCGGAGTGGCGATGGCCGGCCGGTTGACCCCCTTGATGCGGCCCATGCGGAGGAGGGCCGAGCCCATGGTGGCCCCGGTGTTGCCGGCACTGACCATGGCCGAGGCCTTGCCGTCGCGGACCGCCTCGGCGGCCCGCACCAGCGAGGAGTCCTTCATGCGGCGGACGCTCTTGCCCGGGTCGGCGTCCATGGCGATGACCTCGCTGGCCGCGATGACCTCGAGCCCTCCGGTGTCGCCGAGCTCCTCGGGGCGCCCCACGAGCACGACGGGCACGCCCAGCTCGTCGACGGCCTGGCGCGCCCCGGCGACGATCTCGTCGGGGGCCTTGTCACCGCCCATCGCATCGACGGCGACGGGGAGCATGGGAGGGCTCAGTCGACCTCGACGGCCTGACGGCCGCCGTACCACCCGCAGTTCCCGCAGACCGTGTGGGGCCGGCGAACGGCGTCACAACGGGGGCAGGTGCTGCGGCCGGTGGTCTTGATGCGCCAGGCGGCAGCCATGCGGCTGCGGCCCTTGGCCTTGGAGGTCTTCTTCTTGGGGACGGCCATCGTCAGGTCCTGTTTCTCGACGGAGCGGCGGACAGGCTACCGGGCGTCTCGGGACAGTCCTTATGAGGCCGGCTCACTCGTCGAACGAGAGCTCGTCGAGGGCGGCCCAGCGGGGGTCCGCCGGCGCCTCGGTCTCCTCCGGCGCGGTGCCGGTGGGGAAGGCGTCGGGCGCCGGGCCCGGGCAGTCGGGACGGCACAGCGGGACCAGGGGCAGGGCGCCGGCCACCACGTCGCGCACCATGGGCTCGAGGTCGATCTCGTCCTGATCGAGGGCGTAGGCGTCCTCGTCGCCCTCGGCACCACCGAAGATCTCCTGGATGCGCTGGGTCGTGGACCCTTGCACCGGATCGAGGCACCGACGGCACTCCCCCACCCACGGGACGGTCACCGAGCCCGAGACGGCGATGCCCCCGCTGAAGGCCTCGAGCACGAGGTCGAGCGACCACGTCGGCGTCGGGGTCGACGCGGGTGGCGACCACGCCGAGGTCGTCGAGCCGGAGCTCGCGGTGCAGCTCCCGGCGACTGCCGAGCTCCCTACGGAGGTCGGCGACGCCGATGCGGAGGGTCACCCGTCGTCTTGGTCGAAGAAGTCGGTCCGCTCGTCGCCGTGGGCACCGAACTGGGCCACGTCGTCGAGGTTGTCCTCCTCCTGCGCGGCCGGCGCCGCGACCGACTGCAGCTTCTCGCGACCGGCCGCGACCTGGGCCGAGACCCGCTCCAGCGCGATCTCGAAGCTGCCCAGCTTCTGGTCGACGAAGTCCTCGGCCTCGTGGCGCATCTGGCGGGCCCGGGCCTCGGCCTTCTCGACGATCTGGCGGCCGCGCTGCTCGGCGGCCTTGACCACCTCGGTGCGCTGGACCATGCGCTCGGCCTGGCCCCGGGCCTCGTCGAGGAGGTCCTCGCCCTCCCGCTTCACCTTCTCGAGGAACTCGTCGCGCTCCTTGAGCAGCCAGCGGGCGGCCCGCAGCTCCTCGGGGAGGCGGGAGCGGACCTCCATGAGCAGGTCCAGGATCTCGTCCTTGTTGATGACGACCGAGGTCGACAGCGGCATCGGCCGGGCCTGGTCGATGAGGTCGGTCACCCGCTCGAGCAGCTGCTCCACCTCGGGCAGGCGGTACTGGTTCGCCGCCTTCGCATTGGGCTCGGTGGTGGCCATCAGAACCGCTCCGCCAGCCGCTTGGCCACCGGGTCGGGGACCATCGAGGCCACGTCGCCGCCGAACCGGGCGATCTCCCGGATCAGCTTGGACGCCAGGAACGAATGCGACGATGCCGACGGGATGAACAGCGTGTCCACGCCCGAGATGGCGTGGTTCATCTGGGCCATCTGCAACTCACTCTCGAAGTCGGAGACCGCCCGCAGTCCCTTGACGATGAAGTCTGCCCCGATGTCTCGGGCCAGGTCCACCACGAGGCTGGAGAACATGGTGAAGGAGACGTTGTCGAGGTGGGCGAGGCTCTCGCTGATCATCGCCTCCCGTTCCTCGAGCGAGAACAGCGGCTCGCCCTTCTGCGGGTTGCGCATCGCGGCGACCACCACGTGGTCGAAGAGGTGCGACGCCGCGCTCGATGACCTCGAGGTGACCGTTGTGGATCGGGTCGAACGACCCCGGGCAGAGCACCTTCGTCACGGCCGGAACCGTACCGGGTGACCCCGTCAACGGCCTACCGTCGTCCGGGTGAGTGATGCCGACGCTCTCGTCCCGGCCACGATCATCTGTGTCGACTGCGGCGGGATCTGCCATCTGCTCTCCACCCCACCCCCCGACGAGCCCTTCGAGCCCGGCGACGTCGTGGCCTACCGCTGCGCGGACTGCATGGACCGGTGGGACATCGTCATCCCCGACCAGGACGACCCCCGCGGCGACTGAGCTGCTCGGTCGGGGCGGTGACCGGTGGCGGGTCAGGCGGCGGGGGTGAAGAGGGTGGCGGCCGGTGCCCCTTGGGGTCCGGTTCGGTCGCCGCCGCGGGGGGCGGCCCGGTTTGTCGGTGCCGGTCGGGCGGGCGGTGCCAGCGTGGTGCCGTCGGGGGCGATGGTGAGGGTGGAGTGATCGGCGGGGTTCTTGGTGATGGTCCAGCCTCGGGTGTGGGCCAGGTCGTGGCAGTGCCGACACAGCGGCGTCAGCTCCCCCAGATCCGTCTTGCCCAGGGCGCCGTCGTCGTTGAACGGGATGGTGTGGTGGATCTGGCACCACTCGAACGGGGAGCGGCAGTCGGCGAACGAACACGATTCCCACATGAGCTTCAGGGCCAGCCGCTGGCTGGGTGAGGCGATCCGTTGGGACCGCCCGAGGTCGAGCACGCAGCCCTGGCCGTCGAGCACGGCGGGGATGAGGCCGGCGTCACAGGCCACGCGGCGGGCCACCGACGCCGGCACCGGGGTGCCGTCGGCCAGGGTCGCGGCGTTGGGGCCGTCGTCGGAGACCAGGTCGTCATAGGGCAGGAGCACGACGGCGCGGTCGTCGTTGGTGGCTGGGCCCTTGGTGCCTTCGGCCCGGGCGCAGACCTCCTCGAGGGCATCGGCCAGGCGCTGCTCGCTGGTCCGTTCCAGGAACGGCACCGGCTCCTCGACGGGGTGGTCCTGGTGGTCCCGGCGGAACAGCTCCTCTGACACCCCCAGCAGGGCCCGGCGGATCCGCTGGGCCGCCTCGGGATCGAGCAGCCCGGAGATGCGGGTCATGCCGTCACCGTCCTTGGCCAACGACAACCGCCGCCGGCCCCGGTTCTTGTCCCACTGGTCCCGCCCGTCATCAGCCGAGTGGCGCTGCACGAACCGCTCCAGGCGCTTGGCGAACTCGTGCGGCGACTCCTTACGGCCATCCTCCAACAACCGGGCCTCGTTCGCCTCCAAGGCGGCCTTGGCCGTGGCGTCGGCCTTGGACCGGGCCCGGGCCATGGCATCGGCGTGACCGTCGGTGATCTCCCCCTGCTCCAACGCTTCGTCTGTGGCCGGCAGGTGATCGAGCTGCTCGGCCCGGTCCTTGCGCCGCTTGGCCTCCCCCCGACCCACGTTCTGGTTCCGCTCCAAGGTCCCGGCCAGATCCTTGGCCGGATCCGACGGATCGGCGGGCAACTCGTCCAACCGCCGAGCGAACCGACCCTCCCGCGCCGCGATCCACGACCGCAGCTCCTCCGCCGAAGTGATGCCAGCCAACACGTCCTCCCGGGCCAGTGCCGTGGGGTCCTTCGACAACAGCTCCACGGTCTTGGCCGGGTCGGGCACGACCTCAACCTAGCCCGCCCCGCCTTCAAAAGCAAACGTCTGTTCCCATCTTTTCTGCTCTTTTCTGTTGTTCCCTGGTCACTCCCTGTGCCAGTCTGGCCACCGAAGGGGCTCGACGAAGGAGCCCGCAATGGTCCGACTGCTCGTGCTGCTCCCCCTCCTGCTGGCGCCGCCGAGACCGGCGGCGCCACCGACCCGGTTCAGCTCGTGCGCCGCGGTCTCGGCCACGGCCCCGCGTTGCCACGAAAGCGTCACCTACGAGGTCGGCCGCACGGTCTTCCTCCGAGGCCGCGTGGTCCCCGCCCGGCCCGGGCTCGCCCACGTGCTGCGCCGGGTGCCCGACGGCAACCACTTCGTTCGCGTCGGTCGCACGAGGGTCGACGAGCGTGGCCGCATCCGGTGGTCGTGGCGGCCGACACCCCGCGACGCCGAGCCGGCTGCGCCGTACCTCTTCGCCTTCGCCATCCCGGGTGTCGGGCGCAGTACGGCCGTCGAGGTCTGGGTGGTCCCCCGCCACTGACGGCCGCAGGGGGGTTGGCCCCCCTGCTGACGGGAGGGTCCCGCCCTTTCGGTGAGGGCCGAGGGCCGCGAGGATCGGGATCGTGGGCGGGGTGTGGCTGCGGGCGAGATCCGAGATCCGGCGGGCGCGGAGCTCGACCGCCGTCCTCGCCCTCGTCGTCGCCGTCGCCGGCGGTCTGATGCTCGCCGCGGTCGCCGGCGCGGCCCGCACCCGCGAGGCGTTCCCGGCGTTCGTCGACCGCTACCAGCCGGAGGACCTCCTCGTCTTCCGGAACGGCACGTTGGCCGAACAGACCGACCTGATCGACGAGGTCGCGGCCGTATCGGGGGTGGCTGCCGCGACAGGGTCCGCGTTCACCCTCTTCGCCACCGCCGACGCGGCCGGTCAGCCCGGCTCGGGGCGGGAAGCGATGGTCGGCGGGGTCATCGCGGTCAACGACGTCCTCCTGCGTGACGTCGAGGTGCCACTCGTCATCGACGGGCGCCTGCCCGCATCCGACGAGCCCGAGGAGATCGCGATCAACGAGAGCCTCGCCGCGACGCGCGGTTTCGGGGTCGGGGACGACCTCGAGGTCGTCGCGTTCACCCCGGACCAGCTCGAGGCCGTCGCCAACGATCGGCCCACGGTCGCCGCCGGTCCCGGCTTCTCGCTCCGGGTCGTCGGTGTGCTCCGCCAGCCCTCGGACATCTCGATCCAGACCGCGGTCGACGCCAACGACAGCTTCTTCATCCTCACACCGGCGTTCTGGGCGGCCCACGCGCCCGAGGTGGCGAACTACGGCGTCGAAGGCCTGATCCGGCTCGAGCCCGACGCCGATCCCGAGGCCGTGGAGCAGTCGATCACCGAGCAGGTCGACGACGTGATCATCGAGCGGTCCCAGGCCACGCTCGCGACCGTCAAGGCCACCCAACGGGCCATCGACCTCCAGGCCGGCGCCCTGCTCGCCGCGGGCATCGCGTTCGCGGCCGTCGCCGCGGTCCTCGTCGGGCAGGTGATCGCTCGCCGGATGTCCCCCACCGCCGCGGACGAGGCGATCCTCCGGGCGCTGGGGTGGCGCCGGCGCCAGCTGGCGGCCGTCGCCGCCCTGCGGGCCCTGCCCGTCGCGGTCGGCGGCGCGGTCGGCGCCGTCGCCGTCGCCATCGCCCTCTCACCCCTGACGCCGTTCGGGACGGCCCGCCGAGCGGTGGTCGGGCGCGGGATCGAGGTCGATGGGGCGGTGCTCGTCGGTGGCGGGCTCGCCATCGCCCTCTTCGTCCTCGCCGTCGCCGCCCTCGCGGGACGGCGCAGCGCCGAACGGGCGCCGGCCGGCCGCGGCGAGCGACGGGCCCGCGTCGCCACCGTGCTCGCCGGCGCCGGGGCGCCACCACCGGTGACCGTCGCCCTCGCCCTGCCCCTCGACACCCGCCGGCGAGCGCTGACCTTGACCGCGGTGGTCACCGCCACCCTGGGCGTGGCCGCCCTGGCGGCGGCGACGGTGGTGCACGCCGGGCTGGTCGATCTCGTCGAGCACCCACGCCAGTGGGGGCAGACGTGGGATGTCACGGTCGGGATCTACGGCGACCCCGACAACGCAGCCGAAGGGATCGAACCTCTGCGGGCGAACCCGACCGTCGGCGCGTTCGCGGCGTCGTCGTCGGCCGAGTTCAGCGGTGACACCGTGGAGGTCGACGGACCGCGTCATCGGCGCGATCGGCGTGGACAACCTCGAGGGCGAGCCCTTCGTGCCGGCCGTGCTCTCCGGTCGACTCCCGTCCGCCGTCGACGAGGTGGCGCTCGGGCGCCGGACGCTCGCCGTCGCGGGTGCGGAGGTCGGCGAGGAGGTCGAGCTCACGGTCCCCGACGGCGGCTCGGTCCGGGCCCGCGTCACCGGCGAAGTGGTCGTACCGGCCCTCATCGCCCCCGACGCCCGCCTCGGCGACGGCGCCGTCATGACGATGCGGGGACTGGATGCGCTCCGGCCCGGCAACGACTACGCCGCGGTCTACCTGGTCCGCTTCGCCGACGGCGTGGCGACCCAGGACGGCGTCGCCTCGCTCCGACCGGCGTTCGGCGACACGGTCGCCGTCTCCGGCCGACCGGCCGACATCGCCAGCCTCGCCCAGGTGCGGTCGCTCCCCTGGATCATCGGCGCCCTGCTCGCCGGACTCGCGGCCGTCGCCGTGCTCAACGCGCTGCTCCTGGCCGTCCGCCGGCAGGCCCACGACCTGGCCGTCCTCAAGGCGCTCGGCTTCGGTCGGCGTGAGGTGCGAGCCGTCGGCTTGGTGCAGGCCGTCCTGTTCTCGACGCTGGCCGCGGCCGTCGGCGTACCCGCCGGCATCCTGCTCGGTCGCCAGATCTGGCTGCGGGTCGACGAGGCGATCGGCCTCGACCTCGCGCCCTCCGTGCCGGGCCTCGTCCTGGCGGTTGTCGCCCTCACCCTCGCCGGCGGGGTGCTGCTGGCGGTCGTCCCGACGGAGCGCGCGGCCCGAGCCGATGCCGCGAGGGCGCTTCGAGCCGACTGAGCCGGGAAGAGCCTCAGTTCTTCAGGAGGAACTCGGCTTCGTCCTCGCCGTGGAGGAGGTCGACCTCGTCCCGCAGGAGGGGGTGGGCCGAGAGGTCGGGGTCGGCGGTGACCAGCTCGACCGCGGCGTCGCGGGCCTTCTTGACCCAGTCCTTGTCCCGGCGCAACGACGCCAGCTTCAGGTCGTTGCGGCCCTTCTGGCGCTCGCCGAACAGGGTGCCCTCGCCCCGGAGGTCGAGGTCGACCTCCGCCAGCTCGAAGCCGTCGGTCGTGCGGACCATGGCCTTCAGGCGCTCGACCGCGTCGTCGGTCAGCCCCTGGCCGACGAGGAAGCAGTACGACTGGTCCGCCCCCCGGCCGACCCGGCCCCGGAGCTGGTGGAGCTGGGCGATGCCGAAGCGGTCGGCGTCGAGCACGACCATCACCGTGGCGTTGGGGACGTCGACGCCGACCTCGATGACAGTCGTGGCCACGAGCACGTCGGTCCGGCCCGAGCGGAACAGGGCCATCGTCCGCTCCTTCTCGGCCGGCGTCACCCGGCCGTGCAAGAGCCCGACCTCGAGCCCCGCCAGCTCGCCGGTGCGGAGCTGCTCCCAGGTCTGCTCGGCCGAGGCGACCTGGAGCTTGTCGCTCTCCTCGATGAGCGGGCAGACGACGTAGGCCTGGCGCCCGGCGGCCACCTCCGCCCGCACCCGCTCCCACAGCTCCGGGCCGCCCAGCTCGAGCTGGCCCTCCTCGGTCTTGACCCACTCGGTCGCCACAGGGGTCCGGCCCGGCGGCAGCTCGTCGAGCACCGACACGTCGAGGTCGCCGTAGACGGTCATGGCCGCCGTCCGGGGGATCGGCGTGGCAGTCATCACCAGCACGTCGGGCACCACGTCGTCCGCCCCCGCCGAGCGGAGGGCGGCGCGCTGCTCGACCCCGAAGCGGTGCTGCTCGTCGATGACCACGACGCCCAGCGAGCGGAAGGCGACCTGGTCCTGGATGAGGGCATGGGTCCCCACCACGAAGTCGACCGTCCCGTCCCGCAGGCCGTCGAGCAGGCGGGTGCGCTCGGACCCGGTCGTGCGGTTGGTCAGCAGCTCCAGCCGCAGGGGCCGCTCCCCCATCAGCGTTGCGTCGTCGGGGACCGTGAGGTCGGCCAGCAACTCCCGCAGGCCGAGGTGGTGCTGCTCGGCGAGAACCTCCGTCGGGGCCATGAGCGCCCCCTGGTGCCCGCCCTGGACACCCACGAGGAGCGCGCTGACGGCCACCAGCGTCTTGCCGGAGCCGACGTCGCCCTGCAGGAGGCGGTGCATCGGGTACGGCCGGCCGAGGTCGGCCTCGATCTCGGCGATGACCCGCTCCTGGGCCCCGGTCAGCGCATACGGCAGGCGCTCGTGGAAGGCCCGGACGAGGCGGCCGGACAGGTCGTGGTCGACGCCCGGGGTCGTCCGCTCCAGCTCCAGCTTCCGGCGGACCAGGGCCACCTGGATCCGGAACAGCTCGTCGAAGACCAGCCGCCGGCGCGCCTTGTCCTTGTCGGCCAGGGCCTCGGGTTGGTGGATGTCGTGGAAGGCGCGCGCCCGGTCGACGAAGCCGTGCGCCCGGACCAGCGCCTCCGGTAGGGCCTCGGCGATCCCCCGCGGCTCGGAGCGCCGGAGGATCTCCGCGATCCAGTCCCGGAACTCCTTCGAGTACAGCCCGGCGGACTGCGGGTACACGGGCACGACCCGCCCGGTCTCGTCGCCGACCTCGTCGAGGACGGGGTTCGTCAGCTGGCGCTTCCCCCGGTAGGTGTCCATCCGGCCGAAGAGCACGAGCTCCATCCCCGGGCGGAACTTGCGCTCCATCCAGGGCTGGTTGAAGTAGGGCACGGTGAGGCCGCCGGTGCCGTCGCTGACCCGGACCTCGACGATGGTCCTGCGGTTCCGGGTCCGCCGGACGCTGACCTTCTCGACCGTGACCAGGAGGGTCGCCTCCTCCCCCAACTCGAGGTCGCCGATCGTGGCCTGGCGGGTGCGGTCGAGGTGACGGCGCGGGTAGTAGGTGAGCAGGTCGAGCAGGGTCGTGATCCCCAGCTCGTGGAGCGCCTTCTCCTTCTTCTCCCCGACGCCCTTCAGGGTGTCCACCGACAGTTCGTCGAAGTCGGCGAGCGTGAGCGGCTCGCTCACGTCACGCCGCGTCCCTGGTCGTGCCGGCGCCGATGGCCCAGACGTCGGTGGCCAGTGGGGGCGCCGTCACTCGATCCCGAAGTAGTAGGGGTAGAGGGGCTGGCCGCCGTGGTGGATCTCGGTGTCCACGTCGGGGCGGTTGTCCTCCAACCACTCGCGGATGTGGCGGGTGTCGCCCACCGAGGCCCCCTCGCCCTCGATGATCGTCACGATCTCGTGGTCCTCGCCCACCAGCACGTCGAGCAGACCGACGGCCGCCGCGGCGACGGAGTCCGCCACGGCCTGGATGCCGTCGCCACTGATGCCGAGGTAGTCGCCCTCCCTGATGGGACCGGCGTCGCTGGTCGAGTCCCGCACCGCCTGGGTCACCTCGCCGGCGATGACCGCCGCCGCCGCCGCCCCCATCGACTCGGCGTTGTCGTCGGCCGAGGCCTGTGGGTCGTAGGCCAGGAGGGCGGCGAAGCCCTCGGCCGCGCCCCGGGTCGGGACGACCCGCACGGTCTTCTCGGTCTCGTCGTCCACCTGCTTGGCCACCGCGATGATGTTCTTGTTGTTCGGGAGGATGACGACCTCGTCGGCCGGCACCGCCTTCACCACCTCGAGGAGCTGGGCCGTCGACGGGTTCATGGTCTGGCCGCCCAGAACCACCCCCTGCACCCCGAGGTTGTGGAAGATCCGGCGGATGCCGTCCCCCGTGCACACCGCCACCACCGCGGTGGGGACCGGCGTCGTGCCGATGACGCCGTCGAGCTCGGGGGCCGCCTCGCGCACCCAGCGCTCCTCCTCGACCTGCTCCAGGAGGTCGGTGACCCGGATGTTGCGGGGCCGGCCACAGTCGATGGCCGCCTCGAGCGCGGCGCCGACGTCGTCGGTGTGGATGTGGCAGTTCCAGAGGCCGTCGCCGCCGACGACCACGATCGAGTCTCCGATGCCCGCCCACACGTCTTTGAAGGCCGGGATCGTGCCGTCCGGCGCCTCGAGCAGGTACATGACCTCGTAGCGCAGGTCGGCGATGCCGCCGGGCCCGCCCTCGCCGTGCCCGGCATGGGCCAAAGTCCGGGCCAGGTCCTCGTCGGGGACTTCGACCGCGTCGGGCGGCGGTAGAGGCCGGCCGTCGACCACGTGGAGCAAGGCGTCGAGCAGGAGGAGGAAGCCGGCCCCGCCGGCGTCGACCACCCCGGCCTCCTTCAGCACCGGGAGCATGTCCGGGGTCCGGGCCAGGGCGTCCGCCCCCTGCGCCTTCGAGCGGTCGAGCACCCCGACCAGCCCGGCGCCGCCCTTCGCCGCCTCGACGCCGGCCTCGGACGCCTCGCGGACGACGGTGAGGATCGTGCCCTCGACCGGCGTCCCGACGGCGCCGTACGCCGCGGTCGAGGCCTCGGCGAGGCCCCGGGCCCAGCGCTCGCCGTCGACCTCGTCGGCCTCGGCCAGCACGCCGGTCAGGCCGCGCAGCACCTGGCAGAGGATCACCCCGCTGTTGCCGCGCGCCCCCATGAGCGAGCCGTGGCCGATGGCCTTGCAGGTGGCGGCCATGTCCTCGCCGGCGGCGTCCAGCTCGACCACCACCGCCTCCAGCGTGAGCGCCATGTTGGTGCCGGTGTCACCGTCGGGCACCGGGTACACGTTCAGGCGGTTGATCGGCTCCTGGTGGGATCGGAGCAGGTCCCGGTAGGTCGCGACCGCGGCTCGGAGGTCGTCGGCGCGCAGGACCTCCGACGTCGGCATGGCGGCCGATGGTAGCCAGCCGGTTCTCTCCGAACTGCCGCTCGCCGGAGGGCTGCTGGTACCGTTCTGCCACCAAGTTGCCGGCGTTGTGAGGTTCCCCCCGACATGGCTGCGGTCTGTGAGATCTGTGGCAAGCATCCGTCCTTCGGCATGAAGCTGAGCCACTCCCATCGCCGTACGCGGCGTCGGTGGAACCCGAACATCCAGCGCGTCCGCGCCGTCGTCGACGGTCGCACCCGGCGGGTCGACGCGTGCACCTCGTGCATCCGCGCCGGCAAGGTCGTCAAGGCCGCTCGCTGATCGCGCGAGCGCGCTGACGTGCAGGGAGTCATCAAGTCCTACGACCCCGGGACGCGGGTCGGGGTCATCATCACCGAAGCCGATCTGGGCGAGTACGACCTCGCCGAGGACGCCCTGGAGGGCTCGGTCTTCCGGACCCTGCGCCAGGGCCAACGCGTGGTCTTCGACCTCGACGGCTCGGGTAGGGCGGCCAATGTGCGCTTGGGCTCCGAGGTCGACCTCGGGACCCCCGACAAGTTCCAGGAACGGTGACGCCATGACCACGGCGACCCCCCCGACCACCAACCGCCGCCTGCTCGAGTGGGTGGACGAGTGGTCGGCGGTCTTCCAACCCGACACCGTCGAGTGGTGTGACGGCTCCGACGAGGAGTACGAGGAGATGTGTCGCCTCCTCGTGGAGGCGGGCACCTTCGAGCAGCTGAACCCCGAGCTTGCGGCCCAACAGCTTCCTGGCCCGCTCCGACCCGGCCGACGTGGCCCGGGTGGAGGACCGCACCTTCATCTGCTCCCAGCGCGAGATCGACGCCGGGCCGACCAACAACTGGCGGGATCCCGCCGAGATGAAGGCCGAGGTGCTCGGCTACTTCACCGGGGCCATGAAGGGCCGGACGATGTACGTCGTCCCTTTCTCCATGGGCCCGCTCGGCTCCCGCATCGCCCACATCGGCGTGCAGCTCACGGACTCGCCCTACGTGGTGGCCAACATGCGGACGATGACCCGCATGGGCACCAAGGTGCTGGGGGTCCTCGGCGCCGGGGCGTTCGTGAAGTGCCTGCACTCAGTGGGCTACCCGCTGGGCGACGGCCGCCTCGACGTGCCGTGGCCGTGCGACGGCGACAACAAGTACATCGTCCACTTCCCCGAGGCCCGCGAGATCTGGTCGTACGGCTCCGGCTACGGCGGCAACGCCCTGCTGGGCAAGAAGTGCTTCGCCCTGCGCATCGCCTCGGCCATGGCCCACGACGAGGGCTGGCTGGCCGAGCACATGCTGATCCTCGGCGTGACCCCGCCTGACGGCGAGACCAAGTACATCGCCGCCGCCTTCCCGTCGGCCTGCGGCAAGACCAACATGGCGATGATGATCCCCACCCTCCCCGGGTGGAAGGTCGAGTGCGTCGGCGACGACATCGCCTGGATGAAGTTCGGTGACGACGGCCGGCTCTACGCGGTGAACCCCGAGGCCGGGTTCTTCGGCGTGGCCCCGGGCACCTCGTACGAGACCAACCCCAACGCCATGCGCACGCTGGGCGAGAACATCATCTTCACGAACGTGGCCAAGACCGACGAGGGCGACGTCTGGTGGGAGGGCATGGGCCCCGCCCCCGACCACCTCATCGACTGGAAGGGCGAGGACCGGACCCCCGAGTCCGACACGCCCGCCGCCCACCCCAACGCCCGCTTCACCGCGCCGGCCGCGCAGTGCCCGGCCATCTCGCCCATGTGGGACAGCCCCCAGGGCGTGCCCATCTCGGCCATCCTCTTCGGCGGGCGGCGGGCCAACACCGTCCCGCTGGTCACCGAGGCCGTCGACTGGGACCACGGCGTGTTCCTCGGCTCGATCATGTCGTCCGAGAAGACGGCGGCCGCCGCCGGCACCGTGGGCGAGGTCCGCTTCGACCCGTTCGCCATGCGCCCGTTCTGCGGGTACAACGTGGGCGAGTACTTCGGCCACTGGCTGGGCATCGGCGACCACTCGGTCAACGCCCCCAACCTGCCCCGCCTGTACTGGGTCAACTGGTTCCAGAAGGGCGACGACGGCTCGTTCCTCTGGCCCGGGTTCGGTGACAACAGCCGGGTCGTCAAGTGGATCATCGACCGCCTCAACGGCGACGTGGACGCCGTCGACACCCCCATCGGCCGGGTGCCCAAGCCCGAGGACCTCGACGTGAGCGGCCTCGGGCTGTCCGAGGCGACCGTCGAGCGCCTGGTCACCGTCGACCCCGACGCCTGGCGCGACGAGGTGGGCCGCATCGAGGAGCACTACGCCTTCGTCGGCGAGCGCCTCCCGTCCGAGCTCCGCGACCAGCTCCTCGAGCTGGAGAAGGTGCTCAACACCTAAGGACGTGCGCGGACAGGCTGAGGCTGCCCGCGCTTGACCTGGGACATCGCCAAGCTGCGCTTGGCGATCAACGCTGTGCTTGCCAGTCGCCTCGCCTATCGGCTCGGCTCCTAGGAGCAGACCTCGCTACGGGATTCCGGAGCGGACCTCGCACCCCGTGGCGCTGTCGGTCCCGGCCTGGCCGCGGCAGGTGTCGCGCTGCGGACCGCCGTTCAACCTGTCGTTGTTGTTGCCGCCCTCGAGGGTGTCGACACCGCCACCGCCGTTGGCGACGTCATTGCCGTTTCCGCCGAATACCTTGTCGGCTGCCGCGCCGCCGGACAGCGTGTCGGGCCCGCCCAGTCCGCAGATCGTGTCCCGGCCCCCGCCGCCGTTGACCGTGTTGGCCGCGGCCGTGCCCAGGATCACGTCGTTGCCCGCGGTCGGCGTGTCGCCGAGGCTCAGCATCACCGTGACGGCCTGCCCGGCGCACACGGGCGCAGTGACCGTGTAGTCGTGGACGACGACCGTCTGGTTGCCGGCATCGTCGGTCCCCGTCACCGTGAACTGGTGGGACCCCACGGTGGAGGTGTCGACGGTGGCACCGTCAGCGACGTCACCGACGCAGCCCGACAGGCCGGACCCGCCGGCGTCCGTGCAGGCGAAGTCGGCCGTCAGCGTCGACCCCCGCACGACGCTCGTCCCGTCCGCGGGACTCGTGATCGTCACCGCCGGGTCGATGACGTCGATCACGCTGAACAGGAGCTGGTTCGGGCTGCCCGTGCCCGGGCCGACGACCTTGTTCGGGGTCGACGCGTCGAGGATGGCCGTCGTCACTTCCGCCGGGGTCGCCGTCGGGTCGGCGTCGAGGACGGTGGCGGCGGCCCCAGCCACGTGGGGCGAGGCCATCGACGTGCCGTTGCTCGTGTTGGTCGCCGAGTCGCTGGTGAACCACGCCGACAGGATCGAGACTCCCGGGGCGAAGATGTCCAGGCACGGGCCGAAGTTCGAGAACCCGGCGCGGTTGTCGGCCGCGTCGGTGGCCCCGACCGTGATGGCAAGCGGCGTGCTCGCCGGCGAACGGGTGCAGGCGTCGACAGCTTCGTTGCCCGCCGCCACGACGTAGGTGACCCCGGAGCTCACCGAGTTCGTCACCGCGTCGTTCACGGCCGCCGAGAGGCCCCCACCCAGGCTCATGTTGGCGACGGCGGGGTCGACGGCGTTCGCCGTGACCCAGTCGATGCCCTGGATGACGCCCGCGACGCTGCCGTTGCCGCCGCAGTTGAGGACCCGGACGGCGACGAGGTTCACGTCCTTGGCCACGCCGTGGGTCTCCCCGCCGACGGTCCCCGCCACGTGGGTGCCGTGGCCGTTGCAGTCGTTGCCGTTCTGGCCATCACCGATCGTGTCGGTGCCGATGCTGGCCCGGCCGCTGAAGTCGACGTGGGTGATGCGGATCCCCGTGTCGATGATGTAGGCGGTGACCCCGTCACCCGTCTCGTCGTAGGTGTAGGTGCCGCTCAGCGGGAGGTCTCGCTGGTCGATGCGGTCCAGGCCCCACGGCGGGCTGTTCTGCGTGGTGTCGATGGAGATGACGCCGTTCTCCTCGACGGCGGCGACGGCCGGGTCCTCACTGAGGGCCAGAGCATCGGCCTCGCTCATCGCCACGGAGAAGCCCCGCAGGGCGTGGCGGAAGACGTCGAGGACCGCACCGTCGTACTCCGCTGCCAAGTCGGCCGACGTGGCTCGCACCGGCTCGTCGGGCTGCAGGGTCACGATGTACTCCCCGGCGATCGGCTCGGCCGCCGGGATGATCTCCCCGCCCCGGGATGCTTGGGAGCCCGCAGGGGGCGACCCGAAGGTCACGAGGCTGACCACGGCCAGCACGAGGACGGACAGGCGGGTGGTGACCTTGCGCATGGGGCTCCCCTGGAGGTCGTTACCGGTGTCCGGGCACCAAGGGAAACCCTTCCCCGAGCCCGCGCCCGATCAAGTGTAGGTCAGCCGGATCCACCGTGCCCGGGGCCGGGTTCGCCGCGCCTCCAAACGATAGAAAGGTTGAGTTGTCAACGCTCAGCTTTTCTATAGAATCGACCAGGCAACCCTGTCAGGACCCAGGAGGCCCGCTGATGCTGCTGCAGTTCGATCCCTTCCGTGAGCTCGACCGCCCGGGCAACCGCCGCACCCCAGCCATGCCGATGGACGCCGTCCGTCGGGGCGAGACGGTGCTCGTCCACCTCGACCTGCCGGGCGTGGACGCCGAGTCCATCGACCTCGAGGTCGAGCGCAACGTCCTCACCGTCAAGGCCGAGCGCCGTTGGGCCCGCGAGGACGGCGACCAGGTGCTGGCCAACGAGCGCCGGCAGGGCACCTACGTCCGCCGCCTGCTGCTGGGCGACACCCTCGACGGCGAGCGGGTCGAGGCCGACTACCGCGACGGCGTCCTGGCCATCACCATCCCGGTGGCCGAGACCGCCAAGCCCCGCAAGGTGGCCGTGGGCCGCAGCGGTGGCTCCGAGGAGATCGAGGCCGAGGCCGCCGACGCGGCCTGACCCCAACCTCTCGCGCCGACCCCTTCCGGCGTGAGGCCGAGCCCGGACCCCAGCGAGGGTCCGGGCTCGTTCGCGTACGCTGGCCGGACGCCGATCACCAGGGGGTTGACATGACGGTTCGGGCCTACGTCCTCATCCAGACCGAAGTCGGCAAGGCCGCCGCGGTGGCCACCCAGATCGGGGAGCTCGAGGGCATCGTCTCCGCCGACGACGTGACGGGCCCCTACGACGTGATCGCCACGGCCGAGGCCGCATCGGTCGACGACCTGGGGAAGATGGTCGTCAGCAAGGTCCAGATGATCGAGGGCATCACCCGCACCCTCACCTGCCCCGTCGTCAACCTCTAGCTCTAGGCCAGGGCGATGGCCCGCAGGCCGAGGCCCATGAGGAAGAGGCCGCCGAGGCCGTAGAGCAGGTACTGGTACCGGCGCACCGCTGGGGTGTAGGTCCGGTAGCTGTAGATCAGGACGGCGGCGATGATCGCCACGAAGCCGTAGAACTCGTGGAACTCGGGCGCCTCCAGATCCCGGTTGACCAGGACGACGCCGAGGACCACCTGGACGACGATCGTGGCCTGCGCCACCCCGGTGAAGATCCAGAGGGCCCGGCCCCGCAGGCGCTCCAGCCAGTGCGCGGCGAGCGCCCAGACGCCCGCGACGGCGTTGCTGCCGACCAGGACCCAGGCCCAGACGTCGTGGAGGTCGAGCAGGGCCTCGGTCGACATGCGGGCGCCGAGGCTACCCGTGGCCCACGGGTACGCTCCGGCCCCGATGGCCGTCGCGGAAGGTGCCACCGGGGTCCTGCCCAGCCAGCTCCTCGACGCCGCCATCGCGGCGGGCGTGATCGGCGGCGAGGTCGATCCGGCCAGCGTCCAGCCGGCCAGCGTCGACCTCCACCTCGGGCCCGTCGCCTACCGCATCCGGTGCAGCTTCCTGCCCGGCGCCGACACCGTCGAGCGTCGGGTCAAGGCCTACGTCGTCGACGAGCTCGACCTCAGCGGCGAGGGTGCGGTCCTCGAGACCCAGCGGCCGTATCTCATCCCGCTCCGGGAGACCCTCGCCCTGCCGGAGCACCTGCGGGCCCGGACGAACCCCAAGAGCTCGACCGGCCGCCTCGACGTCTTCACCCGGGTGATCACCGACGGCGGCCAGCACTTCGACGAGGTGGCGCCCGGCTACCACGGCTCCCTCTGGCTGGAGGTCGTGCCCCTCTCCTTCACCGTGCGGGTCCACGAGGGCCTCGCCCTCAACCAGATCCGGCTCATCGCCGGCGACCGGGTGGCGCTCAGTGACGACGAGCTCCGGGCCCGCCACGCCGAGGAGGGCCTGCTCTTCCGGAGTGACCGGGCCGTGCCCGACGAGGACTTCGTCACCAGCGGCGGCCTGTTCCTCGGCCTCGACCTGGAGGGCGACGCCCAGGGCCGCGTCGGGCACCGGGCCAAGCCCCACACCGCGCTGCTCGACATGGGCCGGATCGGCGCCTACCACGCCGAAGACTTCTGGGAGCCGGTGCGGCGGGAGGAGGGCGACCGCATCGTCCTCGCCCCGGGCGCCTTCTACCTGCTCCTCTCCGACGAGGCCGTGGTCATCCCCCCCGACCTGGCGGCGGAGATGACCGCCTACGACCCCACCGCGGGCGAGCTGCGCACCCACTACGCCGGGTTCTTCGACCCCGGGTTCGGCTACGACCCGTCGGGGCTGCTGCGGGGGTCACGGGCGGCGCTGGAGGTGCGGGCCCACGACGTCCCGTTCATGGTCGAGCACCGCCAGCCGGTCTGCAAGCTCACCTTCGAGCAGATGATCGAGCCCCCCGAGCGCCTCTACGGCGCGGGGATCGGCAGCAACTACCAGGGTCAGATCGAGACCCTGGGCAAGCACTTCATGAAGCCGCGGCCGCAACCGCGGCTCCGCTGATCAGGCGGGGTCGGCGCCGGCGTCGACCAGGTGCGTCTGCGGCGTGCTGGCCAAGACGCCGGTCTCCATGAGCTCCCGCACGGCGGGCACCGGGTCGGTGTCGCCGAACATCTCGCCGTCGGCGTAGTCGGCGGCCCGGCCCGTGGGATCGGTCACCCAGTAGCTGGCCTCCAGCGCGATGCCGTTGGGGTCGGTGAAGTAGACGGACTGCACGAAGCCGTGGTCGACCAGCTCGGTGACCTCCACGTCGTGGGCCTGGAGCCGGGCCTGCAGGTCGTACAGGTCACGCAGCTCGGGCAGGTTGAACGACACGTGGTCGAACTGGACGGCGCCCTCGGGCGGGATGCCGGCCGGCTTCTCGAAGGTGCCGATGTCGGCGTCGGACCACTGGAAGAAGGCGATGGTGTTGCCGGCCCCCATGTCGAAGAAGTAGTGGCGCATGGGCCCGGCATTGATCGTGGCCATGAGCGGCATGCCCAGGACCCCGTGGTAGAAGCGGACGGTCTGGTCCATGTCGGGCGTGATGAGGGCGAGGTGGTTGATCCCCCGCCAGCGAGGGTTCGGTGTCATGACCCCAGGCTAGGAGGCCGCGGCCCTCAGGTGAAGAGGTCGGTGGCGAAGGGCTCCCCGCCGGACGAGGCGTCCTCGTCGATGAACCACTCCTGACCGAAGCTCACCGCGAAGGCCTCGTCGGGCAGGGCCAGGAAGAAGTGATCGTCGGCGATCTGGCTGGCGTGGGCCTTCATCGAGTCGCGCTTGGCCTGGGCGAACGCCGACACGTCGATCTGGTGCGTGATGACCGAGCCGGGTTGGCCGAAGTTCTCCTCGTCGATGTCCGGCGGCCCCTCGTCTCCGAAGGCGCCGATGTCACCCGCCTCAATCCGCTCCCGGATCAGCGAGACGATGAAGTCCCGGTTCATGGTCGCCATGAAGCGGCGGGGCGTGCCCGCCAGCTCCGCGGCACGGCGCCCGACCCGGTGGACCTGGATGTGGTCGGGATGGCCGTAGCCGCCGATCTCGTCGTAGTGCGTCAGCGCGTCGGCCTTCTCCTCCTCGAGAATCAGCGCGAGGCGGCGGGCGGCGTGCTCGATGTCGGCCCGCCAGAAGCTGGCCGGGTTGTCGTTGGTGGGCTCCCCCATCATCCCGGAGTCGACGTAGCCGAGGAACTCCACCCGCTGGACCCCGAGGATCTCGGCCGACCGGTAGGTCTCGTCGATGCGGCGCAGCCCGAGCTGCTCGCCGTCGTCGAGCACGTCGGGGACGATCTCGCCGTGGTCGCCCCGGGTGGCCACGACGAGGGTGACCCGGTGGCCGTCCGCGGCCGCCTTCGCCATGGTCCCGCCGGTCTGGATGGACTCGTCGTCGGGATGAGCGTGGAACACGACCAGGTTGGCCATTGGCTCAGGCCACCGCCCCCGCCGCCCGCAGGTCGGCGATGTCGTCCTCGGAGAGCCCGGCCTCGGCCAGGACCTGGTCGGTGTGCTGGCCGGCGTGGGCCGGGGGACCGGCGATGCCGCCGGGCGTGCGGCTGAAGCGGGGGGCGGCGTTGGGCTGGGGGATGCCGGCGATCTCGACGAAGGTGTCCCGGGCGACGTTGTGCGGGTGGCCCGGGGCCTCGTCCATCGACAGCACGGGGGCGAAGCAGACGTCGCTCGCCTCCATGAGCGCACACCACTCCTCGCGGGTCTTGGCCTTCATCACACGCGTGAGCTCGGCCCGCATCTCCGGCCACGCCGACCGGTCCATCTGGCCGGGCTCATGGGTCATGCCGCTGAGCCGGACGAGCTCGGCGTAGAACTGCGGCTCGATCGAGCCGATCGCCACGTACTCGCCGTCGGCACATTCGTAGACGTCGTAGAACGGTGCCCCGCTGTCGAGCAGGTTGGTCCCCCGCTCCGGGCCCCACAGGCCCATGGCCTTGAGCCCGTGGATGAAGGTCATGAGCAGGGCGGAACCGTCGACCATGGCGGCGTCGACCACCTGGCCCTCGCCCGACGACTTGGCCTCGACCAGCGCGCAAGCGATGCCGAAGGCGAGCAGCATGCCGCCGCCCCCGAAGTCGCCGACGAGGTTGAGCGGCGCCACCGGCGCCTCCCCCGCACGGCCGATCGGGCCGAGGGCTCCGGCCAGGGCGATGTAGTTGATGTCGTGGCCGGAGGCCAGCGAGTAGGGACCCTCCTGGCCCCAACCGGTCATCCGCCCGTAGATCAGCTTCGGGTTCCGGGCGAAGCACACGTCGGGGCCGAACCCGAGGCGCTCGGCCACGCCGGGCCGGAAGCCCTCGACGAGCACGTCAGCTCCGTCGACGAGCTTGAGCAGGGTCTCGACCCCGTCGGGGTGCTTGAGGTCGAGGCCCACGGACCGTCGGCCCCGGGTGAGGATGTCCCGGGGCGGGTCGTCGGGGTCGCCGCCCTTCGCCGACACGGCCCGGTCGATGCGGATCACGTCGGCGCCCATGTCGGACAGCACCATCGCCGTGAACGGACCTGGGCCGATGCCCGCGATCTCGATGACCTTGACTCCCGAGAGTGGTCCCATGCCCGCATCGTACGGGCGACAATCGGGCCCATGAGATTCCGCCGCGCGGGCTCCGCCGACCTCGACCCGGGCACCCTCTACGCCCTGCTGAAGCTCCGCACCGACGTGTTCGTGGTCGAGCAGGCCTGCGCCTACCCCGAGCTCGACGGCCGCGACCTCGAGCCCGGCACCGAGCACCGTTGGTTCGAGGACGACGCCGGCGAGCCGATCGCCTACCTCCGCCTGCTGGCCGAGGCGGGCGGGGTCACCCGGATCGGCCGCGTGGTGACCCGGGCCGATGCCCGCTCGTCCGGCCTCGCCCGGCAGCTCGTCGAGGGGGTCCTCGCCGACCACGACGGGCCGGTGGTGGCGGACAGCCAGGCCCACCTGCAGGCGTGGTACGAGGCCCTCGGCTTCGAGGCCACCGGCCCGGAGTACCTCGAGGACGGCATCGCCCACGTCCCCATGCGGTGGGTCAGTCGACCTCGAACATGACGGGGGCGTCGGTGCGGCCGGGCCAGCCGACGACGGCCTCGCCGGTCCAGACCGAGCGCAGACCGGTGGGCGACGAGCCCTCGATCCCCCGCCAGGAGTCGTCCTCGGGGTCGTAGGCCAGGGTGGGGGCGTCGGCGTCGAGGAAGAGGAACTCGCTGTCGGCCCAGAGCCGGAAGGCGTGCACGTCGTCGACGGGCGGCGGGGCGGGTTCCCGCCAACCGCCTTCGGCGCCGAGGTCGAACACCTCGAGCATGTCCTCGCCGTCGTCGAACAGCACGAGGTCGTCGCCGCAGGTCATGCTCGCGATCTCACCGGTCGGCACGACCCCGGCCGGCTCGGTCGGGAACCACACCCGGGCCTCGCCGTTCAGGGCGAGCACCCGGAGCGTGGGCCCGCCCACCGAGGTGTCGGGTAGGAGGCCGGAACCCACGACGACCGCGTCGTCGGCCAGGCAGGCACCTTCGACGAGGGTGCCCGGCGGCGGCAGGGCCTCCCAGACGTCCTCGGCGGGGTCGTAGGTCCAGACGTCCCGGTTGACGAAGGCACCGAAGCCACCCCGCGGGCCGAGGAGCAGGACGGCACGGCCGTCGGAGGTGGCCCCCACGGGTTCGCTCAGCCCGTTGGTGATGGCCTGCAGCGGGGTGGGGAGCTCCACCTCCCGCCACTCGTCGTCCGGGATCGAGTACACCGCGGCGCGGTAGGCCCCCGGCGCGCACGCCCGTTCGACGTCGTCCTCGGGCTCACGGCAGGCCTGGCCCACGAGCACGACCTCGTCACCGACGGTCACGGCCGCGGGCTGGACGCGCAGCGGCCGGGAGAACGGCGGATCGGGCAGGCGATCGATGTCACCGCTGACGGGGTCGATCAGCGCGGCGTCGTCGAGGGGCTCCACCTCAGCGGCGCTCTCGGACCCGGACGGGACCGGGTTGCCGCCGTAGACGAAGAGGCGCTCGCCAGTCCACGCCAGCGCCGGCGATCCCCGGCGCGCCCAGTCGTCGGGGTCGCCCCGCAGCACGCCGACCGAGACCCAGAGGACGGCGACCGCGATCGCGCCGGCGGCCAGCCAGCCGTACCAGGACCCGTCGGTCCCCCAGGACCGCCAACGTGCGACGCTCGTGACCCACCTCCTCCTCGTTCCGCCGCAGCGAGGTTAGGAGCCACGACCCCAACCCCGGCGCCACCAGGGAGGTGCGCGGATTTGCAGCACGTTGTCGCGCGGACCTCCTAGAGCTCGCCAAGCTGCGCTTGGCGATGAGCGCCGCTGTACTCATTGGTCGCCTCGCCTATCGGCTCGGCTCCGTAGTGGCCGGCGCGCGCCGACCCGCAACTACGGTCGCCGCCATGAGTCCGACCTGGGGCGTGCACACCGGACTGCAGAACACCACCGTCGACGAGCTGCGTGACCTGTGGCGCCGGATCGAGGCCCACGGCTTCGACTGGATCTCGATCTGGGACCACTTCTATGCCGCCGACCTCGGCGGGACGCAGTGCCTCGAGGCGGTGGCGGCCCACACCGCTCTCGCGCTCGAGACCGAGCGGGTCCGGGTCGGGGCGCTCGTGTACTGCGCCGGCTACCGGCACCCCGCGGTCCTGGCCAACGCCATCTGCACGATCGACCACCTGTCCGGGGGTCGGGCGGAGATGGGCCTGGGCGCGGGTTGGGCGGCCAACGAGTACGCCGCCTACGGCATCCCCTTCCCCGGGGCCGGCGAGCGCCTCGACCTCCTCGAGGAGTCCGTGCAGTGCGTGCGCGGCCTCCTGCGCAAGGAGCGCACCGACTTCACCGGCGAGCACTTCACCCTCACCGACGCCGCCTGTGACCCCAAGCCGCTCCAACCGGAGCTGCCGATCTGGATCGGGGGCATGGGCGAGAAGCGGACGCTGGCCCTGGCCGCGCGCTACGCCGACGGCTGGAACGCCGCGTTCGTGGCGCCCGACGTGTTCGCCCACAAGCGGGACGTGCTGGCGCAGCACTGCGGCGGGGTCGACCGGGACCCGAGTGAGATCCGCTGCGCGGTCAACGTCGGCGCCGCGGCCGACGACGACGCGCTCCGCGTCCAGTTCGGCGGGACCACCGACTTCGTCCGGCCGGGCTGCCTCATGGGGTCGCCCGACGAGATGGTCGACCAGGTGGGCGCCTACGTCGAGGCGGGCGCCGACCAGATCAACATCGCCCTCCGGGCGCCCTGGAACCTGGCGATCCTCGACCACCTCGCCGAGACCCGAGCCCAATTCGACCCGTGACCGGTGACCGGCGGGTCGATGCCCTGACCGGAGACATCGTGCAGGTCGTGGCCGGTCGGCAGGACCGGCCGAACGTGCCCGGAGCCGGCGACTGCCCGTTCTGCGTCGGTGGGCTGGAGGCCAGCGAGTCGTACGCGGTGAAGGCGTTCCCCAACCGGTGGCCGCCCATGCCCGACGACCGCTGCGAGATCGTCCTCTACACCCCGGTCCACGACGCCACCTTCGCCGACCTCGGGCCGGCCGGGGCCCGGCAGGTCGTCGACCTGTGGGCCGACCGCACCGCCGAGCTCGGAGCCCGGGATGACGTGGCCTACGTCCTCGTGTTCGAGAACCGGGGTCCGGAGGTCGGCGCCACGATCCCCCACCCGCACGGGCAGATCTACGCCTACGACGAGATTCCACCGGTCCCGGCCCGGGAGCTGAGCGCCGACCCGTGCCCGCTGTGCGAGGCGCCGCCGGCCGCGCTGGTGGTGGGCGAGATCGGGGACTGGCGGATCGCCGTCCCCGAGGCATCGACGTGGCCCTACGGGTTGGTGCTCGCTCCTCTCGACCACGTGCCCGACCTGCCGGCCCTGGGCGACGGCCACCGGGACGGGCTCGCGGCGGCGCTGGTCGACGTCGTGACCCGGCTCGACCGCCTCTTCGACGGACCGATGCCCTACATGGCGTGGTTCCACCAGCGACCGAGCGACGGCGGCGACTGGCCCACCGCGCACGTCCACCTCCACGTCGCCCCGCTGCACCGCGGTCCGGGAACGCCTCGCTTCGTCGCCGCCGCCGAGGTCGGCGCCGGGATCGGGTTCAACCCGGTGGCCCCCGAGGAGGCCGCCGCCGCCCTCCGGCAACGATGATCCGGGCCACCGCGCCGGGGCGGGTCAACCTCATCGGGGACCACACCGACTACCTGGGCGGCCTCGTGCTGCCCATGGCCATCGACCTCGGGACCACCGTGGCCGGCGAACGGGGTGGCGACGCGGTCGTGTTGCGCTCGCCGGCCGAGCCAGAGCCGGCGGTCGTCCCCCTCGACGTCGTCGACCCCGCAGCGGTCGAACCCGTCTGGGCCCGCTACGTCGCCGGCGTCGTCGCCGAGATCCGGCCCAACAAGGGGTTCACCGGCGAGGTCACGACCACCCTGCCCATCGGGGCGGGCCTGTCGTCGAGCGCGGCGCTCGAGGTCGCGGTCGCGCTGGCGCTCGGCTTCGAGGGGTCCGCGCTGGAGCTGGCCCAGGCCTGCCAGCGCGCCGAGCACCGGGCGTCGGGCGTCCCCTCCGGGATCATGGACCAGCTCGCCGCTGCGGCCGGGGTCGAGGGCCATGCGCTGCTGATCGACTGCCGCAGCCTGACGACCCGACCGTTCGCCATCCCCGCTGACGTCGAGATCGTGGTGGTCGACTCGGGAGAGGCCCGCACCCTGAGGACCACGCCCTACGCCGAGCGGCGGGCCCAAGCCGAGGCCGCCGAAGCCGTCGTCGGGCCGCTCCGTGACGCGACGACCCTCGCCCTGAGGGCGATCGACGATCCCGTGCTCGTCGCCCGCGCCCGCCACGTCATGACCGAGAACGCCCGGGTCTGGGCCTTCGCCGAGGCCCTCGAAGGGGGCTGGCCCGCGGAGGCCGGGGCGCTCATGGACGCCAGCCACGCCAGCCTCCGCGACGACTTCGAGGTGTCGACGCCAACCCTCGACGCCCTCGTCGACCGCCTCCGGTCGATCCCCGGCGTGCACGGCGCCCGCCTCACCGGTGCCGGCTTCGGTGGCTGTGTCGTCGCCCTCACCGAGCCGGGCGTGCTCTCGGAGGGCTGGGTCGTGCGGGCCGCGGCGGGTGCGGCGGTGCGGTCGGACTAGCTACCGCCGAGGAGGTCGGCCTTCTGGGCCTCGTACTGGTCCTCGGAGATCGAGCCCCGGTCGCGGAGTCCCTCCAGCTTCTCGAGCTGCTCGGCCACCGAGAGCCCGCCGCCCCGGCTGAAGTCCTCGAGGCCGTCGCTCACCCGGTCGAACTTGCGGTTCTCGTTGGCCTCGCTCTGCTTGTAGATCTCGGCCTGGACGATGGCGGGCTTGCGGATGTCGGTGAACACCGACGGCGTCGCGCCGGCGGACTCGATCTCGATGTCCCCTGCGCCGATCATCCGCTCGAAGACGCCCTGGTTCGACACCACGGTGTTGATGCGGTCGAGGGGGATCTCGATGCTGCGCTTGCGCAGGACGCCGCTGCGGTAGATGACCCGGTCCGTCGTCACCACGAAGTTGGTGGTCGCCCACGCGGCGTAGCGGATGCCGAACCAGATCAGCGCCGCCACCACGATGACCCCAGCGGGGACCTGGATCCAGCCCTCGTCGATGGCCCACAGCCCGAAGACCACCGCGAGGACCAGTAGCAGCGTGCGCGGCACGAGGAACCACCAGTGCGGGCGCAGGTCGAGAACGATGGTCTCGTTCTGGTTCAGGAACTTGGTGGGGTACGCCACCGCGGCAGCGTACTCCTGGGCCTCTAGCCCCAGCCGAGCTCGTCCAGGCGGTCGTCGTCGATGCCGAAGTGGTGGGCGACCTCGTGCACGACGGTGATCTCCACCTGCTCCACGACCTCCTCCTCGGTGCGGGACATGGCGCAGATGGGGCGGCGGTAGATGGCGATGCGGTCGGGCATCGGGAGGTGCCCGTAGCCGCCGTAGGCGTCACCCCGGTGGGTGAGCGGCACCCCGTCGTAGCGGCCGAGGAGCCCGGGCTCGGGCGGGTCGTCCTCCACCACGACGGCCACGTTCTCCATGAGCTCGCCCAGCTCCTCGGGGATGCCGTCCAGGGCCTCGGCGACCAGTGCCTCGAAGCGGTCGCGGTCCACGTGCACGACGCCCGAACCTACCGTCCCCGCTGATCGCTACTCTCGGCCGGTGGACCCCGAGCGGCTGCTCGACGGGCTGGACGACGCCCAGCGGGAGGCCGTCACCAGCTCTGCCAACCCGCTCTGCGTCCACGCCGGCGCGGGTTCGGGCAAGACCCGGGTCCTGACCCGCCGCATCGCCCACCGGGCGGCCACCGGCGACCTCGACCCCCGCCACACCCTGGCCCTGACCTTCACCCGCAAGGCCGCCGGCGAGCTGCGGGCCCGCCTCCAGGCCCTGGGGCTGCGCGACGACGTGGCCGCGGGCACCTTCCACGCCACGGCCTACGCCCAGCTGCGGGCGCGCTGGGCCGACCGCGGCGCCGACCCGCCCCGGCTGCTCGACCGCAAGGTGGGCTTCGTGAGCGAGCTCCTGGGTCGCGACCGCGACCGGGCCCGCGCCGTCGTGACCGAGATCGAGTGGGCGGCCGCCCGCCGCGTCCGCCCGGAGGACTACGTCGACCGAGCCACACGGGCCGGTCGCCGACCGCCACTGAAGGGCGAGGCGATGCCCCGTCTCCTCGTCCGGTACGCGGAGGCCAAGGCCGAGAAGCGGTACGTCGACTTCGACGACCTGCTCCGGCTGGCCACGCGGACCATGACCCAGGACCCCGAGGCGGCCGCGGCCTACCGGTGGCGGTTCCGCCACCTCGTCGTGGACGAGTTCCAGGACGTCAACCCGCTCCAGTACGACCTCCTCCGCGCCTGGCTGGGCGACGGCGACGACCTCTTCGTCGTGGGCGATCCGCACCAGGCGATCTACAGCTGGAACGGCGCCGATGCCCGCTACCTCGACCACTTCGAGCGGGCGTTCCCGGCCGAGCGGTACCCCGGTGTCGAGGTCCTCCACCTCCGCGACAACCACCGCTCGAGCCCACAGGTCCTGGCCACGGCCGCAGCCGTCCTGGCCACCAGCCGACTCGTGCCCCATCAGCCCGACGGCCCGCTCCCGGCCGTCCTCGAGCACGCCGACGGCGAGGCCGAAGGCCGCGGCATCGCCCGCGACGTCCGGGAGCGCCACGGTCCGGGCCGACCCTGGTCCAGCCAGGCCGTGCTCGTCCGGACCAACGCCCTCGCCGCCGTCCTGGCCGGAGCCCTCGGCCGGGCCGGCATCCCCCACCGCCTGCGGGGCGCCGACCAGCTCCTCGCCCGGCCCGCGGTCGTCGGCGCGCTGCGCCGGCTGCGGCAGCGAGCGCTACGAGGCGGTGCTGGCCGACCTGCGCTCGGGCGAGCCCCCGGAGCGCTCCGACGACCCCGACCGCGACCTCGAGGACCAGGCCACCCTCGTGGTGCTCAGCCAGGAGTACGAGACCCTCGAGTCCCAGCCCTCCGGCCCCGGCTTCGCCGCCTGGCTGTCGGCGGCCGTGCGCTCCGGCGACAGCGACGGCACCGGCCGGGACGCGGTCGAGGTCGGCACCTTCCATGCCGCGAAGGGCCTCGAGTGGCCGGTCGTCCACCTGGCCGGCCTCGAGGACGGGCTCGTGCCCGTCAGCCATGCCGGGTCGGACGAGGCCCGGGCCGAGGAGCGACGGCTGCTGTACGTGGCCGTGACCCGGGCCCGGGAGGAGGTCCGGTTCCACTGGGCCCGACGCCGGGTGGCGCCGTCGGGCGAGGACCGCGACCAGCAACCCTCACCCTGGCTGGCCGACATCGAAGCGGCGATCGGCCGCCTGGCCGTGGCGGCCCGGCCGGTGGACGGCCGCCACCACCTCGACCGGCCGCGCGCCGACCTGCTCACCCGCCATCCGGTTGAGCGCACCCCCGCCGACGCCGCCCTCACCCGGCTCGAGGCCTGGCGCGCCCAGGCGGCCCGGGCCGCCCGGGTCGAGGCCGAGGCCGTCGTCGACGACGTGACCCTCCGGGCGCTGGCCGAAGCCCGCCCCACCTCGACCACCGAGCTGGCCGCCGTACCCGGACTGGGCCCGGTCAAGATCGCCCACCACGGCGACGACCTGCTCGCCGCCGTCCGCCCGATCCGCCACGTCGAGCCCTAGTGGCCCGACCGCTCCGGACCGCCGGCTCGTCCTTCAGAGGTCGACGGCGGACTCGCCGTCGACGAGGACGCGGCGGAGGTTGATCAGACCCCGGGCCTGCAGCTTCTTCACGGCGTCGGTGGACCGGCCCAGGACCGTGGCTACGTCGGCCAGTGGCATGTCGGCTTCGAAGCGCAGCAGCAGGACGGTGCGCTGGTCGAACGGCAGGGCGGCCAGCGCGGCGACCAGGTCGGGATCCGGCAGGTCCGAGGGCGGTGCCGGAGCCGGTTCGGGGACCTCGGCCACCACGACCAGGGGTCGGCGCGCACGGCGGCGGTGGGCGTCCACTCGCCGGTGGTGGGCGATGGTGAAGACCCAGCGCCGAAGGGCGGCGTCATCGCCCTCGAAGCCGTGCAGGCCCCGAGCCACAGCCAGGAAGACCTCACCCAGCACGTTCTCCGGGTCGGAGAGACCGTTGCCGCGGAGGTATCCCAGCACCGCCGGGGCGAGATCGCGGTAGGCCGTCTCGATGTCGACGGCCGCGGGAACGCCGTCACCTCGGTTGCCCCTCACGAGGGTGAGCGGGGGCTCGGTGCGGGCGCGGTGCTGATCAACCGACAGTACGCCCACGGGGTCAGGGTCGCCCGCTCGACCCTCCAGCCGGCTCCGAGGGCGTCCCCTCCGGAGCCTGAGGCTAGTCCCCAGCGGGATCAGCCGGCTCCGAGGGATCCTGAGGCACATCAACAGGGGGCTCAACCGGCGGATCCGGAGGCAGGTCAACAGGGGGATCAACCGGCGGATCCGGAGGCACGTCAACAGGGGGATCAACCGGCGGATCCGGAGGCACGTCAACAGGGGGATCAACCGGCTCCGGGGGCGTCCCCGCCGGGGGATCCTGGGGCACGTCAGCAGGCGGACCCTGCGGCGTACCGTCCGAGGGGCGATCCGGGACGCCATCGGGCGGACCGACCGGAACGGCAGGCAGTTCGCTGGGGACGCCGTCGGCGACGGGCTCGGCGTCGTCTGCCGGAGCGTCGGCCTCGGGCTCCTCGGGCGAATCGCAGTCCTCGCGGGCCGCCTGGCTGCTGAGCTCCCCGTGGTCCCCACCCGGCGGCGTGTCGTCGGTGAGGGCGGCGCCGAGGCAGTCGCCACGGCCACGATCCGGCACGTCCACGCCGAAGCGGTCGAGCACGTCGTGGGCAACCCCCTGCGCCGGGTCAGGCAGGAGGTCGGCGGCGGCCAGTCCGGCCGACCCGGCCAGCACCACCACCGTGGCCGCCCCGGCGGCGACGATCGGGCGCCACCGACGACGGCCGGACCCGGTGTCGGCTCGCAGCGCGGCCAGGTGCTCGACGGCAACGGTCTCGGCGACGGGCAGCTGACCGAAGCGCCGGAGCCGCTCCACCAGCGGGTCGTCGTCGGACGCGGGCTCATGATCTATGCGTCCCATGTCCGAGTCATCGCCGCGGGGGCCCAAAGGGGGACGGACTCCGCCCGGATTGCTCGGCGGAGAGCGCTCAGCCATCGCGCAGGGTCCGAAGCTCTTCCATGCGCTCGTGCGCGACGGAGATGAAGATGCCCTCGGCGTCCGCGGTCATCAGGTCGCCAGCGTAGCTCCGGCCGGTGGTGAAGATCTTGCGACCCTCGACGCGGTCGACTTCGGCAACGAACCGCACCGGCGTGTGCAGTGGGGTCGGCGAGCGGTAGCGGATCGTCAGGGTGCCGGTCATGCCCGGGCGGCCGCCGAGGGACTGGGCCGCGCCGAGGACCTCGTCGAAGGCGGCGGCGAGGTAGCCGCCGTGCACGCACCCGGGCGGACCCTCGTAGGCCGAGCCGAAGGTCACGTCGGCGTCGATGTGGTCCTCCTCGACCCGGATGGTCACGGGCGGGGCCAGCGGGTTGGCCAGGCCGATGAGGGGGCTGTGGTCGAACAGCGCGGCCTGGTCGCCGCCGATGTTGGCGGCCTCGGCGAAGCCTTCGTAGGTGTTGCCTCGGGGGTAGACCTCGAACTCGGTGGCCAGGCGCTGGAGGGCATCGGCGGCGTAGCGCAGCGCCTCGTCGGGGGCCTGGGTGGCCACCAGCCGCTCGATGACCGTGCGCAGCTCGGCCGCCAGGCGGCGCTGCTCGGCCTGGCGGGGGGTCAGGTCCGAAGGGTCGGCCTCGCGCCAGCGCAGGTGCACGGCCTCCTCGTCCACCTGCGGCGCGTCGTCCATCAGGCGAAGTCCACCACGACCGGAGCGTGATCGGACGGTTTCGCGCCCTTGCGGGCGTTGCGGTCGATGAGCACGGCGCCGGCCCGCTCGGCCAGCGGCGGGGTGGCCAGGACGTGGTCGATGCGCATGCCCTTGCCCTTGTGGAAGTTCCCCGCCCGGTAGTCCCACCAGGAGAAGAGGCCGCCGACCTCGTAGCGGGCCCGGAACACGTCGACCAGGCCCCAGTCCACGAGGCGACCGAACGCCTCCCGCTCGGGCCCGCTGGTGTGGGTCGTGCCCACGTACAGGGCGGGGTCGTAGACGTCGCGGTCGTCGGGGGCGATGTTGAGGTCGCCGCAGAGGACAACTGCGTCCACCGCAGGGTCGAAGCGCTCGGCCAGCAGGGCCTCGAGGCGGGCCAGCCACGTCAGCTTCTGCTCGTACTGCGGGGCGTCGAGGCTGCGCCCGTTGGGCACGTAGGCCGTGGCCACGTGGACGTCGCCGCAGCGAACGGTCAGGAGGCGGGCCTCGACGTCGAGTTCGGCGTCCTCCAGGCCCGGCCGGATCTCGTCCACCCCGATCCGGCTGACGATGGCCACGCCGTTCCAACGCCCCTCGCCGTAGGGCACCGACTCATAGCCCCAGGTGGCGAAGTCGAACGCCGGGAAGGCGTCGTCGGCGCACTTCGTCTCCTGGAGGCAGAGGACGTCGGGCTGGAACTCCTTCACCCAGGCATCGACCTTGGGGAGGCGGGCGGCCAGCGAGTTCACGTTCCAGGTGGCGAGCCGCACGACGGCGCACGGTACCGTCGGCCCGCGATGCAGGCCCTGCTGTGGCGGGACTACCTCTGCCCGTGGTGTTACCTCGGCCGTGACCGCACGGCGCTGCTCGAGTCGCTCGGGGTGCAGGTCACGACGCTGGCCTACGAGCTGCACCCCGAAGTGCCGGTCGAGGGCCGCGCTATGCGTCCCGACGGGCGGCTGGCCACCGTGGTCGCCGGCGTTGGCGCCGAGTGCGAGTCGCTGGGGATGCCGTTCCGGGCGCCGAGCCGGATCCCCAACACCCGCAGGGCCCTCGAGACCATCGAGGTCGTGCGCACCCAGCAGCCCGACGCGTTCGCCGCGGTGGACGACGCCTTCTACCGGGTCCAGTGGGTCGATGACGGCGATCTCGGCGACCCCGCGGTGCTCGATGCGGCGCTGGCCGGCGCCGGTGTCGACCCGGCTTCGGTCGACCTCGCCCTCGGCGCCCGCCTGCTCGAGCAGGCGCGGGCGGAGGCCGACCGGCACGACGTGGCGGGGACGCCCGCGTGGTGGGTCGACGACCGCCTCCTGATCCCCGGGGTGCAGGACCGGGCGACCGTCGAGCGTTGGGTCGGACGCCTCCTCGCGTCAAGGAACACGTCACCAGGGGGTCGGTAGGCTCAGAGCCGATGGCTGACGCGCCGCGCTCCTTCGACGACCTCGGACCCAACGAGTGGTTGGTCGACGAGATGTACGAGCAGTACCGGGCGAACCCGACATCCGTCGGTGAGAGCTGGCAGGAGTTCTTCGCCGACTACACGCCACGGACCGAGGCCAAGACCAACGGGGCGGCTCCGGCAGAGGCGCCGCCCCCACCGGCCCCCGAGGCCGAGCCGAAGCCGGAACCGAAGGCCGCGGCGCCCGCACCGAAGGCGGAGGCGAAGGCCGAACCGAAGGCGGAGGCCCAGGCGCCGGCCGGCGAGGCCATCAAGGGGGCGGCGGCCCGGATCGTCACCAACATGGAGGCCAGCCTCGGGGTCCCCACGGCCACCAGCTTCCGCGAGATCCCGGCCAAGCTCCTCGAGGTCAACCGCCGGGTCATCAACGGCTACCTGGGCCGCACCCAGGGCGGCAAGATCAGCTTCACCCACCTCATCGGCTACGCCGTCGTCCGGGCCGTCGCCGACGAGGTCCCGGCGATGAACGCCAGCTACGTGGAGGTCGACGGCAAGCCCCGCCTCGTCCGCCACGAGCACCTCGGCCTCGGCCTGGCCGTCGACGTGGACAAGGGCGACGGCACTCGCACGCTGCTCGTGCCCTGCATCCGCGACGCCGACACGATGGACTTCCGCGAGTTCTGGACGGCCTACGAAGAGCTCATCCGCAAGGTCCGGAACAACAAGCTCTCACCCGACGACTTCGCCGGGACCACCGTCAGCCTGACCAACCCGGGCACGATCGGGACCGAGCGTTCGGTCCCCCGCTTGATGCGGGGTCAAGGGCTGATCGTCGGTGTCGGCCGCATGGACTACCCCGCCACCTACGAGGCGGCCGACCCCCGGGTGCTCGCCGACCTCGGGTTGTCGAAGGTCCTGACCGTCAGCTCCACGTACGACCACCGGATCATCCAGGGCGCCGAGTCGGGGCTGTTCCTCAAGCGGGTCCACGACCTGCTCCTGGGCGCGGACGGGTTCTACGAGGACGCCTTCCGGGCGCTGGGCGTGCCCTACGAGGCCGTCCAGTGGCGACCCGACATCCACCCGCTCGACCGCGACCAGGCGATGCTCGAGAAGCAGATGCAGGTCAACGCGGTGATCAACGCCCACCGCGTGCGCGGCCACCTCATCGCCGACCTCGACCCGCTGGCCGCCAAAGAGCCGCACATGCACGCCGAGCTCGACCCGGCCACCTACGGGCTCACGATCTGGGACCTCGACCGGGAGTTCCTGACCGGCACGCTGGGCGGGGCGGGCCACCGCCTGCCGCTCGGCGAGATCCTCCACATCCTCCGCAACGCGTACTGCCGCCGCATCGGCATCGAGTACATGCACATCCAGGAGCCCGAGGAGAAGCGCTGGATCCAGGAGCACGTCGAGGGCGTCGACAGCGACGTCAGCCCCGACGAGCACCGTCACATCCTCGATCGGCTCAACGCGGCCGAGGCCTTCGAGCAGTTCCTCGGCAAGCGCTACGTCGGCCAGAAGCGCTTCGGCCTCGACGGGGCCGAGTCGGCCATCCCGCTGGTGGACGCCGTACTGGAGTGCGCTGCCGAAGAAGGACTCGACGGCGCGGTGCTGGGCATGGCCCACCGGGGTCGGCTCAACGTGCTCACCAACGTCGTCGGCAAGTCCTACGACCAGCTCTTCGCCGAGTTCGAGGGCTCCATCGACCCGGAGACGATCCAGGGCTCGGGCGATGTGAAGTACCACCTGGGCCAGTCCGGCAAGTACGTGAGCCGCAACGGGGCCGAGCTGCCCATCGAGCTGGCCGCCAACCCGTCCCACCTCGAGGCGGTCGACCCCGTCGTCGTGGGCATGGTGCGGGCCCGCCAGGACCTGATCGACGAGCCGGGCACGTTCTCGGTGTTGCCGCTGCTGCTGCACGGCGACGCCGCCTTCGCCGGTCAGGGCGTGGTGGCCGAGACGCTGCAGAGCAGCCAGATCCGGGGCTACCGCGTCGGCGGCACGATCCACCTGGTGGTCAACAACCAGCTCGGGTTCACCACCCCGCCCGAGTCGGCCCGGTCCTCGGAGTACCCGACCGACATCGCCAAGATGGTCGCCTCGCCGATCATCCACGTGAACGGCGACGATCCCGAGGCCTGCGTGCGGGCCGCCCGTCTGGCCTACGCCTTCCGGCAGCGGTTCCACAAGGACGTCGTGATCGACATGATCTGCTACCGACGGTTCGGTCACAACGAGGGCGACGACCCCTCGTACACGCAGCCACTGATGTACAAGAAGATCGAGGCCCGGCGCTCGGTGCGCAAGCAGTACACCGAGAACCTCGTCAACCGGGGAGACCTGACGCTCGAGGAGGCCGAGCAGGCGCTGAACGACTTCCAGAGCCGGCTGCAGGACGCGCTCGACCAGACCCGGGAGCACGCCCAGGAGATCGGCGAGGTGCGGGCCCGACCCGTGCCCCCGCTCATCGGCGTGCTGCCCCACTGCACCACCGCCGTCGACCTGGACGAGCTGCGGGCCATCTTCGGCGCGATCGACACGGTGCCCGAGGGCTTCGTCGTCCACCCGAAGCTGGCCAAGCAGTTCGACACGCGGCGGCAGGCCTTCGCCGACGGCTCCGGCGACGTCGACTGGGGCCTGGCCGAGGCGCTCTCCCTCGGGACCTTGCTGGCCGAGGGCACGACCGTCCGCCTCGCCGGGCAGGACACGCGGCGGGGCACCTTCTCGCACCGCCACTCGGTCCTGGTCGACTACGAGACCGGCACCGAGTACGTGCCGCTGGAGCACCTGGCCGATCGCCAGGGCAAGTGGTTCGTCTACGACTCGCTGCTGTCGGAGTACGCCGCCCTCGGCTTCGAGTACGGCTACTCGGTGGCCGACAAGGACGCTCTGGTCTGCTGGGAGGGCCAGTTCGGCGACTTCGTGAACGGGGCGACGATCATCATCGACCAGTACCTGGTGGCGGCCGAGGACAAGTGGGACCAGACCTCCGGACTCGTCCTGCTCCTCCCCCACGGGTACGAGGGCCAGGGCCCGGAGCACTCCTCGGGGCGGATCGAGCGCTTCCTGACCCTCTGCGCCGAGGACAACATGCAGGTCGTGTACCCGTCGTCAGCCGGGCAGTACTTCCACCTGCTGCGCCGCCAGATGCACCGGGAGATCCGCAAGCCGCTCGTCGTCTTCACGCCGAAGTCGCTGCTGCGGGCGAAGGTGGCCCGGTCGCCGGTGAGCGAACTGGTCTCCGGCACCTTCGAGGAGGTCCTCGAGGACGAGGGTGTGGGCGACGCCGGTGCCGTCAAGCGGGTCGTCCTCGCTTCGGCCAAGGTGGCGCACGAGGCGATGGCCCGGCGCGACGAGTCGGGGGCGCCGGTGGCCGTCCTGCGCATGGAACAGCTCTACCCGTGGCCCGGCGAGCGCCTGGCCGAGCTGGTCGGTCGCTTCCCCGCGGTCGAGTCGTTGGTCTGGCTGCAGGAGGAGCCCCGCAACATGGGCGCCTGGCGCTTCGCCAAGCGCTACCTCTTCGAGGGCTACGGCGACCGGCTCCACATCCGCGCCGCCACCCGCGCCGAGTCCGCCAGCCCCGCCACCGGCAGCGCCACCATCCACAAGCAGGAACAAGAACAACTCCTCGACGACGCCTTCTCCGGCCTCTAAAGGCCCCGCTTCCCCCGCAGCGACCCACCCCGTTCTGGCGCCCGATTGAGGCGCCATCGCGCCCGTATCGGGCGCCAGAACGAGCAACCACAGGGGAAGCAATGGACATCCTCAAGCAACTCGTCGCGCTCGCGTCCCGACAGCAGGGCGTCATCGCCGTCTGGCAGGTCATGGACAGCGGTGGCACCCGTGACGTTGTGAAGCACATGCTCAGGACGGGTCATTGGGAACGGATCACGCCGATGGTCGTGCGTCGGACCGGCTCGGTGCCGTCCTCACAGCAGCAAGTGGCGATCGCGGTTCTCGACGCCGGCCGCCGATCAGCCCTGTCGCATCACTCTGGCGCGTCATGGTTCGGTTTGCGCGGTCTTCCGCTCAAGCCACTCCACGTCAGCCGCCTTCGGGACGCCACGAGCACCCCGAGCCGGCTATCGGTGATCCACGAGCCGCGGCTGCTGCCGGATCACCACCTCACCACGCACCGGGGGGTCGTCGTGACCGTGCCGTCGCGGATCCCGTTCGACATCGCCGCACTCGGTGATCGGCGAGGAGCCGAACGAGCGCTCGACCGCGGGTGGGGTCGCCACATCCTGAACCATTGGAGCTCCACGGCGATGCTCGACGACCTTGCGGAACGAGGTCGTAGAGGCATCACCCTCATGCGCGAGCTGCTCGCCGAGCGCGGGGAGGATTCGCGATCTGCCAGAGGTTGGCGAAGGGGTCGCGGACCATGGCGCGGCGGTCGCCGTAGGGGGTGTCGAGGGGGGGCTCGATGGTGTCGGCGCCGGCGGTGACCGCCCGCTCGTACACGGCGTCAGCGTCGTCGACGTACACGTAGAGGAAGGCCGGGAAGGCGTCGCGCTCCTCGCTGGTCGAGGTCACCATCACCAGCGAGTCACCGATGCGGACCTCGGCCGGACGACCCTCGACGTACTCGCCCACTCCGTCGAACACGTCCTGCAGGAACCGGACCAGGCCCTTGGCGTCGGCCACGACGACGCGGGGCGTGACCGAGTGGTAGGCCACGTCAGGTCAGCAGGTCGGTGGCCAGCGCGTGCCAGAGCTCGGTGCTGAGGCGGAGGCTCTCCTGGTCGACGCGCTCGTCGTCGCCGTGGAACATGACGGCGTAGTCCTCGTAGGACATGCGCCGGCTGAAGAGACCGAAGCCGTAGGCGGTCATGCCCAGCCAGCGGAAGAAGCGGGCGTCGGTGGCGCCCACCGTGAGCATCGGCACCACAGCCGAGCCCTCGTACCACCTCGGGACCAGGCGCTGGAGGGTCTCGTAGAGCGGCGTGTCGACGGGCGACTCGGAGGGCGGCTCGGACACGTGGACGATCATCTCCACCGAGTCCGCGAGGTCGCCGATGGCCTCGACGAGCATCCGGCGCACGTCCTCTTCGGTCTCGCTGGGGACGATGCGGATGTCGAGCTCGATCTCCACGGCGTCCGGGACGACGTTGACCTTGCTCCCGCCCTTGATGATCGTCGGGGCGATCGAGGTGTGGGTGCAGGCGTGGAAGAGGCGGGCCAGGGCGTCGGGATACAGCTCCAGCGCCTCGAGGAACCGGTCGGGGTCGAGCAGCGGCGCCGACAGCTCCTCGCCGAAGCCCATCTGGGTGACGAACCGGCTCCACGTCTCGTGGATCCGGGTTTCGGGCCGGTACTCGGCCACTCGCCGCACCACCTCGGCCGCCTTCACCAGCGCGTTGTCGACGTTGTAGGTCTGTGACCCGTGTCCGGGCGTTCCGGTGACCCGCAGGGTGCACCAGAAGCAGCCCTTCTCGGCCACGATCAGCGGCAGCTTCAACCCGTCGGGCGCCTCGGTGGGCATGCCGCCGGACTCGGTGATGACGTAGTCGGCGCTCACCGCGTCGGCGGCGTGCTGGGTCAGCCACGACGCCCCGTGCGTCCCGAGGGCCTCCTCGTCGGCCACGCCGAGGTAGATCAGGGTCCCCTTGGGCCGGAACCCCTCGTCGGCCAGCCGCCGGGTGGCCACGGCCATCGACGCCGTGAGGTTGAGCATGTCGACGGCCCCGCGGCCCCAGACCTCGCCGTCGATGAGCTCGCCGCCGAACGGGTCGTGCCGCCACCGCTCGGGGCTCACGGGCACGACGTCGGTGTGGCCCATCAGCAGCAGCGACGGGGCGTCCGGATCGGTGCCCTCGATCCGGGCGACGACGCTGGCCCGGCCGGGCTCGGGCTCGTAGCGGGCGACGTCGATGCCGGGGCCCTCCAGCACCTGGGTGAGCACGTCGGCGCTCCGCAGCTCCTGGCCCGAGGTGACCGAACCGTCGTTCACGCACTGGTTGCGGATGAGCGTCTGCAGGAGCTCGGTGACCTCGCCGGTCAGCGTGTCGGTCATGGCCTCGACCCTAGAGGCTCCACCGGTTCCGGGACCTTGGGTGGTGTACTGGCGGGCACATGACCCCATCCGACAACGAAGGACCGGGCGGCCACGTGGTCGTCGACGGGTCCAACATCGCCACCGAGGGCCGCAGCCGCCCCAGCCTCGAACAGCTCGACGCCGCCGTCCGCTCCTTCCTCGAGGAGCACCCCCACGACACCGTGACCGTGGTCGTCGACGCCACCTTCGCCCACCGCATCGACCCCAACGAGCGGGACGAGTACGAGCTGGCCGTCGAGGCCAACGAGCTCCTGACCCCACCCGCGGGCGCCATCGGCCGCGGCGACGCCTTCGTGCTCCAGATCGCCGACCGGGCCGGAGCCACGGTCCTCTCCAACGACTCCTTCCAGGAGTTCCACGGCGACTACACGTGGCTGTTCGACGAGGGCCGCCTCATCGGCGGCAAGCCCGTGCCCGGCGTGGGCTGGGTGTTCGTCGCCCGCTCGCCCGTCCGCGGCCCGGCCAGCCGGCGCTCGGTCAAAGACGCCCGCCAGCGGGAGGAACGCCCCGAACCGAAGGCCCCGCCCCCCGCGACCCGCGACCGGGGCCGGAAGCCGAAGGACGAGCCGCCCGACGAGGACGAGGTGCCCACCACCCCAGAGTCGTCGTCGAAGTCCTTCCAGCGCTTCGCCGCCGCCCACCCCCTCGGGGCGACGGCCGACGGCACGGTCGAGGGCTTCGCCTCGCACGGCGCCTACGTGATCGTCGACGGCGTCCGCAGCTACATCCCGCTCGCGGCCATGGACGAGCCCGCGCCGAACGCCGCCCGCCAGGTCCTCGACCAGGGCGAGACCCGCGAGTTCATCGTCGACGGGATCGACTGGGAGCGCGAGGGCCTCGACCTCGCCATCCCCGGCTTCGAGTCCGACGAGGCCAAGGCGGCTCCGACCCAGAAGGCGCCGGTCGCTGATCCGGAGGCCTCGAAGCGGCGCCGCCGCTTCGGCCGCCGCAAGAAGGACGAGTAGCCCCGCAGCAAAGAAGCCCGCTCTACTCCTTGCTCTTCGCCTGGCGGCTCATCGCGATGCGGGCCGGGTCCCGGCCCAGCCCGCAGGGTCTGCGCCGGCGGCGCATCCCCCTACCCTGCCTCCCCGACATGGCTGCGCAATTCATCTTCACCATGCACCAGGTCGGCCGCTTCCACGCGCCGGACCGGCAGGTGCTCGAGAACATCAACCTGAGCTTCTACCCGGGCGCCAAGATCGGCGTGATCGGGGCCAACGGGTCCGGCAAGTCCACCCTGCTGCGGATCATGGCCGGCAAGGACGACGACTACAGCGGCGAGGCCCGCCTCAGCCCGGGGTTCAGCGTCGGCCTCCTGGAGCAGGAACCGCACCTCGACTCGGCCAAGGACGTCCTGGGCAACGTCATGGACGGCGTCGGCGAGGTCTCCGGCCTGCTCCACGACTACGACGAGGTGCTGGCCGGCTGGTCCGACCCCGACGCCGACTTCGAGAAGCTCGGCGCCCGCCAGGCCGACCTCGAGGCCAAGATCGAAGCGGCCGGCGCCTGGGACCTCCAGCGCACCATCGACATCGCCATGGACGCGCTGCGCACCCCGCCGGGCGACACCGCCGTCGACACCCTGTCCGGCGGTGAGAAGCGCCGAGTGGCTCTCTGCCGCCTGCTGCTCGCCAAGCCCGACCTGCTCCTGCTCGACGAGCCCACCAACCACCTCGACGCCGAGTCGGTGCAGTGGCTGGAGGAGACGTTGGCCAAGTACGAGGGCACCGTCGTGGCCGTCACCCACGACCGCTACTTCCTCGACAACGTGGCGCAGTGGATCCTCGAGCTGGAGCGGGGCAAGGGCCTGCCCTTCGAGGGCAACTACAGCTCCTGGCTGGAGCAGAAGCAGATCCGCCTCGCCCAGGAGCAGCGCTCCGACGACGGTCGGCGCAAGACCTTGGCCCGCGAGCTGGAGTGGGTGCGCATGGCGCCCAAGGCCCGCCAGGCCAAGGGCCGGGCCCGCCTCAACGCCTACGAGAAGCTGCTGAAGGAGGCCCAGGAGGCCGAGCGGGGCCCCAAGGAGCTCCAGATCCAGATCCCCTCGGGCCAGCGGCTCGGCGACCAGGTCGTCGAGATCGAGCACCTGCGCAAGGGCTTCGGCGACAAGCTCCTCATCGAGGACCTGAGCTTCTCGCTGCCGAAGGCCGGCATCGTCGGCATCATCGGCCCCAACGGCGCCGGCAAGACCACGCTGGCCCGGATGCTCACCGGCCAGGAGGATCCCGACGCCGGCGAGATCCGCCTCGGCTCGACCGTCGACCTGGCCTACGTCGACCAGTCCCGGGACACCCTCGACCCCGACAAGACGGTCTACGAGGAGATCACCGACGACTACGACCAGCTCACCATCGGCACCGTCGAGGTGAACAGCCGGGCCTACGTCGCCTCGTTCAACTTCAACGGCTCGGACCAGCAGAAGAAGGTGGGCACGCTCTCCGGCGGGGAGCGGAACCGGGTCCACCTGGCCAAGGTGCTGCGCCGGGGCGGCAACGTGCTCCTGCTCGACGAGCCCACCAACGACCTCGACGTGGACACGCTGCGGGCGCTCGAGGCGGGCCTCGAGTCCTTCGCCGGCTGCGCCATCGTCATCAGCCACGACCGGTGGTTCCTCGACCGCATCGCCACCCACATGCTCGCCTTCGAGGGCGACTCGCAGGTGACCTGGTTCGAGGGCAACTTCAGCCAGTACGAGGAGCACCGCCACCAGGAGCTCGGCGCCGCGGCCGACCAGCCCCACCGCATCAAGTACAAGCCCCTCGCCCGCTCGTAGGCCTCACAGCCGACGGGGTCGCGTCCGATTGGAGACCATGAGCGACGCCGTGAACCGGGCCCTGCACCGCCTCGTGGTCAAGGCCATCAGCCTGCTCGGCAGCCTCGTCGTGCTGCCCTTCGCCCTCACCTCCCGCCGCTCGCACGCGTAATCCGGTTGCCTCGCCATGGCGGGGCGACTCCACTCGGGTTCGTGGAGGACTACGACCCGCGCATGAGCTTCCTCGAGGACACCGCCTCGGTCTACGACGAGGACGAGGTCCGGGGGGACGAGGCGGAGACGGTCGCCTTCCTGGCTGGGCTCGCCGGCGACGGGCCGGCCCTGGAGCTGGCCATCGGGACCGGGCGCATCGGCCTGCCGCTGGCGGCGACCGGCGTGCGGGTGGACGGCGTCGACTTCTCCGAGGCGATGGTCGGCCGGTTGCGGGAGAAGCCGGGTGGTGACCAGATCGACGTCACGATCGGCGACTTCGCCACCGTCCCCGTCGACGGGACCTACCGGCTGATCTACGTCGTCTTCAACACCTTCTTCAACCTGCTCACCCAGGATGACCAGGTCCGCTGCTTCGAGAACGTGGCGGCCCACCTGACCGACGACGGCGTCTTCGTCATCGAGGGTGGGACACCGTGGTGGCTCCACCGGATCGACCGGGGCCAGTACGTCGAGGTCGAAGAGCTCCGCCCCCACCGGGTGACCCTCGACGTCGGCCAATACGACCCGGTGACCCAGATCTACGACGAGAGCCACATCTCGCTGTCGGCCGACGGCATCCGGCTCGCCCCGATCGTGACCCGCTACTGCACCCCCGGCGAGCTGGACCTCATGGCCCGCATCGCCGGCCTCCGCCTGCACGACCGCTGGGGCGGCTGGCAGGGCGAGCCCTTCACCGCCGACAGCCGCCGCCACGTCTCCGTCTGGGGCCGTTGAGGACCATCGAGGACAGTCCTCAGAGCTGTTCGAGGATGACGACGAGGGCCATGCCGACGGCCAGGGTGGCGAGGACGTTGCGGGTCCAGAAGGCGACGAGGGTGGCGACGACGCCGGCCACGAACTCGGGCGTGGCCAGGTCGAACGTACCGTCGGCCCGGACGAAGCTCGGCAGCACGAGGGCCGCGAGCGCCGCGGGCGGGATCATGCGGAGCACCCGTTGGACGCGGACCGGTGGGTCCGCCATCCGGTGGGCGACGCCGAGGAACGCGAGCCGGGTCACGTAGGTGCCGACGCCGGCGGCCACGATCGTGACCCAGAGCCGAGCGGTGTCGCTCATCCTGGCTCCGCCGGGGTGAGGCGCCAGTCGGCGACGGTCCCCGCGGCGATGCCGGCCAGCGCCCCGAGCACGATGGCCGCGTCGGCGAGGCCGGCCTCCGCCACCAACACCGCGCCCACCCCGCCGACGACCGCCGCCACGACGCCGGGCCGGTCCTGGACCACCGGCACCAGGAGCACGAGGAAGCACAGGGGGATGGCGAACTCGAGCGGGATGTCCTCGGGGATCGCCGGACCGACGAGCGCGCCCAGCAGCGTCGTGACCTGCCAGGTCCCCCACAGCGGCAGCGCCACACCGAGGTAGTACCGGAGCCGTTCGTCGAGTGGCCCGCCCTTGGCGTAGCGGGTCAGCGACAGGGCGTACGACTGGTCCGTCAGCACGTAGGCGGCGAACGCCCGGCGCCGGAACGACTCGTGGCCGAGCCAGGGCGCCAAGCGAGGCCGAGTACATGACGAAGCGGAGGTTGATGAGCCACGCGGTGGCCACGGCGACGACGATGGCCGAGCCGCCCGAGAGCAGGTCGATCGCCGCCAGCTGCGATGCCCCGGCGAACACGATGATCGAGAAGCCCATCGCCCCCGCCACACCGAAGTCCGCCTCGACCGCCGCCGCCCCGGCGACGAACCCGAACGGGACGATGCCGATGGCGATCGGCAGGCAGTCACGCGCCCCGTCGACCTCGGGCCGCGTTGGGCTCACGAACGGGTGAGCAGGAGCGCCGCCGCCAGCGGACCTCCGCCCGCCGCGGCCACCGCCACCTCGGGGTCACCGGCCACCTGCCGCTCCCCCGCCTCGCCCCACAGCTGGGTGCAGGCCTCGTGCAGGAACCCGTACCCGTGGAGGCGCCCGGCCGAGAGCTGACCACCGTGGGTGTTGAGCGGCAGCTCGCCGTCCCGGGCGATGCGCTCGCCGCCCTCGATGAACGGGCCGCCCTCGCCGTGGCCGCAGAACCCCAGCGCCTCGAGCCAGCAGAGGGTGATGAAGCTGAAGCCGTCGTAGGCCTCGACGAGGTCGACGTCGGCGGGGGTCAGCTCGGTGCGCTGCCACAGCGCCTTGCCCGCGTCTCGGGCGGCCATGGTGGTGAGGTCGTCGAACTGGTCCCACGAGTTGCGACCGTGCAGCGCCGCGCCCACGGCGTCGATCCTGACCGGCGGACGCCGCAGGTCACCAGCGGTTTCCGCCGCCGAGACGATCACCGCGGTGCTGCCGTCAGCGGGGACGTCGCAGTCGTAGAGGCACAGCGGCGTCGACACCATGCGGACCGACAGGTAGTCGTCCATGGTCATGGGCTCGCGGTAGATGGCCTTGGGGTTGATCGCCGCGTTGCGCCGGCCGTTCAGCGCGATCTGGGCCAACTGCTCCCGGGTGGTCCCGAACTCGTGGAAGTGGCGCTGGGCCATCATCCCGATCCAGTTGGCGGCCGACGGCGCGCCGAACGGCAACGTCCACTGCATGAAGCCGTCGGCCCGGTAGCCCCCACCGCCGCCCCCGCCCATGGTCACCGACGCCCGACCCTGGTCGCCCTGGGCCGACGCCTCCCACACCGTGCGGAAGCAGATGACGTGGCGGCAGAGGCCGAGGGCGACGGCGGCGACGGCGTTGACCACCGAACCGAACTGTCCCGGCGCCTCGACGCCGCCCGAGTACCAGTTGAGCTCCAGGTGCAGGGCCTCCTGGAGCTCCACGACGCCGACGCCCGAGAAGCCGGGGGGCTGGCTCATGGCCCCGGGGTAGGTGGCCACGCCGTCGAGGTCCTTCACCGTCAGGCCGGCGTCGTCGAGGGCGGCGAAGGTGGCCTCGAGGGTGAGATCGAGGGGATCCCGGTAGATGCGCCGACCGATCTGGCTCTGGCCGACCCCGCTGATCACCGTGGCGTGCTCCGGGTGGGGGCTCACCCTCACTCTGTACCAGACCTCAGGACGACCCTCGTGCGGCCGACGGGAACGGCATGGCAGCGACCGCGACCGCGACTCGCCCGGCCCGCCGGGCCCCGCGGGCCAAGAAGCCGGTCTGGAAGAGCCGGGCCGTGTTCCGGCTCATCGAGGCGGGCAGCGCCGTGACCTGCGTCGGTTGCGGCGAGCACATCAAGTTCAAGGCGAAGATCCGGGCCAAGCAGGTCATCTGCAACGTCTACGTCAAGGGCGTCTGGCAGCGGGTCGAGCACTTCCACGAGGCGTGCTACGTCAAGGCCGACCAGCCCTACGGCGCCCCCACCGACTGAAGGCGGTCGGCGGCCGCCACCACGGCGTCGTCGACCACGTCGAAGTCCGAGCCCAGCGGCCCGGAGATGCTCAGGCTGGAGACGACCGCCCCGCGCACCAGCACGATCACGATCGTGTCGGTGCTCCCGGCCCCGTTGCGGGAGCGCACGATCACCCCTGACCCGTCGACCCCGACCTCCGGCAGCGGATAGCGCCCGGTGATCTCGCGGGTCAGCGGCCCGCCCCCCGTGGACAGCGGGGCTTCGGCCCACGGGCCGGGGCACCCGTCGACGACGGTGTTGAAGCGCTCCAGGAAGGCGTTGGTGTCCCCGCCGGCAGTGACCGTGTGGCTCACCTCGACCTCGCCATCGGAGAACCGCGACTGGCGCCCGGCGATCAGGCGGAGCTCGGCCCGAAGGTCCTCGTCGCACAGGCGGATGCGGGAGGCGTCCTCGGCGCGGAAGGGGCGGGAGACGACTACGGGGGCGAAGCCCGCCGGCGCCAGGTCCGGACCCCGCAGCAACAGCTGGTTCACGCGGATGGCGACATCGGTCAGGACCGACGTGGTCGTGGCGGCGGTGGTGTCGTCCGCGGCATCCGACCCGCTGTCGTCGCCACCGCACCCCGCCAGCAACGCGGCCAGAGCCAACGTTGCGATCCACCGCCTCACCGGGGCGGCGGCAGCACGCCCTGCTCGCCGAGCAGGGCGAGGACCCGTTCGGCCTGCGCGCCGGGGTCGCCGTCGGCCGGCGTGAGCACGAGCTCCGCCGCTTCCGGGGCTTCGTACGGATCGTCGATGCCGGTGAACCCGGTGATCTCGCCGGCCCGGGCCTTCTGGTAGAGGCCCTTCGGGTCGCGACGCTCGCACTCCTCGATCGGGGTGTCGACGAACACCTCGACGAAGGCGAGGCCGGCGGCGGCATGCGCCTCCCGGGCCCGGTCACGGTCCACCCGGTAGGGGCTGATCAGCGGCACCAGCGCGACCACACCGGCATCGGCGAAGAGGCGGGCGACCTCGCCGACCCGGCGCACGTTCTCGTGGCGGTCCTCGGCGCTGAAGCCGAGGTCGCCGTTGAGGCCGTGGCGGAGGTTGTCGCCGTCGAGCAGGTAGGTCGGGCGTCCGAGGTCGAGCAGGCGGTCCTCGAGGGCCACGGCCACGGTCGACTTGCCCGACCCCGACAGACCGGTGAACCACACCGTCGCCCCGTGCACGCCGACGGCCTCCCACCGCTCCTGCCGTGGCCGCTCGCTCTCGTGCCAACGGACGTTCTCGCTGCGGCCCATGCGGATCGGCAGGCTAACGGCCAACCCCCTCCGTTCTGGTTGCTCCCCCTCCTCGAGGGTGAGCAACCAGGGCAACCGGAACGAGATGGGGCGAGCGATAGCGTCCTGCGCCGTGCCTGCGGAACCTCGGGACCACGCGGAAGCCGTCCGGATCGCCGGGTCGGCCGGTGAGCTGCTCGTCGGCCTGCGGGCGCGCCTGAGCGACGAGGGCGTGGATCCCCAGACGCTGAAGGACGAGGGTGACCGACGGGCCAACGAGCTCATCCTGGGCGAGCTGGCCGAGTCGTTCCCCGACGACGCCGTGCTCTCCGAGGAGGCGAAGGACGACAAGGGCCGCCTCGACGCCGACCGGGTCTGGATCGTGGACCCCCTCGACGGCACCCGGGAGTTCAGCGAGCCACCCCGCGTCGACTGGGCCGTGCACATCGCGCTGGTCGACGGGGCGGGGACACCGATGGCGGGCGCGGTCGCCCTGCCCGGCCGGGCGCTCGTGCTGGGCACTGATCCGCCGGTCGTGCCTGCGGAGCGCCTGTCCGGACCGCCCCGCGTGGTGGTGAGCCGCACCCGCCCGCCGGCCGAGGCCCTCGCCGTGGCCGAGGCGCTCGACGGCGAGCTGGTGGAGATGGGCTCCGCCGGGGCCAAGGCCATGGCCGTGGTGCTCGGCGAGGTCGACGTCTACGTCCACTCCGGAGGCCAGTACGAGTGGGACTCGTGCGCGCCGGTGGCCGTGGCCCAGGCGGCCGGTCTCCACACCAGCCGCATCGACGGCTCGGCCCTCGTCTACAACCAGCCCGACGTCTACCTCCCCGACCTGCTCATCTGCCGGCCCGAGCACGCGCAGCCCGTCATCGACCTGCTCAGCTGAGCCCGTGGAGCTCAAGGTCGTGCGCTACGAGGTGACCGACCGGGTCGCCACGATCACGCTGAACCGGCCTGACCGGCTCAACGCCTGGACCGGGCGCATGCACCACGAGTACCGCTGGGCGTTGGCCCAGGCCGACGCCGACCCCGAGGTCCGGGCCGTGGTGGTCACCGGGGCCGGACGGGGCTTCTGCGCCGGCGCCGACAGCCGGGCCCTCGACGGGCACGTCGAGAAGGGTGCGTACGACAGCGGGGTGATCGAGGACGAGCTGCCCCGACCCGGCTACGGCGTGCGGCCCGAGTTCGACCACGCCTTCGCCTACCACTTCGGCCTCACGGTGCCGGTCATCGCCGCGGTCAACGGGCCGGCGGCGGGGGTCGGGCTCGTGCTGGCCTGCTTCTGCGACCTCCGCTTCGCCGCCGCGGGCGCCAGGCTCACCACCGCCGCGCCCCGCCTCGGCCTCCCCGCCGAGTACGGGCTGTCGTGGATCCTCCCCCGCCTCGTCGGCGCCGGCCACGCGGCCGACCTGCTGCTGTCCAGTCGGGTCGTGCTGGCCGAGGAGGCCGAACGCATCGGCCTGGTCAACCGGGTGCTGCCGCCGGACGAACTGCTCCCCGCCACCTACGAGTACGCCCGGATCTTCGCCGAAGAGGTCTCCCCCGCCGCCGTGCGCGAGGCCAAGCGCCAGCTCTACGCCGATCTCCACGGCGACGTCGGCACCGCCGTCGCCGAGTCCGAACGTCTCCTCGACGAGCTGGTCAAAGGGCCCGACTTCGCCGAAGGCGTCGCCGCCCTCCAGGAGAAGCGCCCACCCCGCTTCTGACGGGTCAGCGTTCGGCGGGGCGGCCGTCGATGGTGGCGACGACGTAGTCGCTGCCGTTGGGAGCGGTGACGTAGATGCGGAAGATGCGGCGCGGGCTGAACGGCAGGTCACTGGTCACGATCACGTGGGTGACCTCACCCTGCGGGAGGTGGGCGCGTTCGGGGGCGTTGGCCACCAACCCGGGCAGGGCGTCCCAGTTGACGGCGTTCATCCGGAACGACTCGGCGTCGAGGTCGGTCCCGGGGAAGACGTCGGCCGGCTCGGGCCCCTCCATCACGCCGTCCCGCCAGCCGTAGTCCAACACCTCTTGGGGCTTGGCCGGGTCCCGGACCTGCAGGAACCCGTAGGTCGGGTAGAGCAGGACCTCGATGGCCTTGGCGTTGCCGCCCACCTCGTCGATCCAGGCGTCGACGGCCGGACGGGGCGACTCGGTCAGCAGGTTCAGCTCGAGGTCCGGTTCCTCACTCCCGTCACCGTCACCCGGCTCCTCACCACCGTCACCAGGCTCCTCACCGCCGTCGCCCGGCTCCTCCTCGTCGGGCACCCCGTCGCCGTCGTCGTCGGTGTCCTCGGTGTCGGGCTGGCCGTCGCCGTCGTCGTCGGTGTCCTCGGCGTCGGGCAGGCCGTCCTCGTCGGCGTCCGGCTCGTCCTCCGCGGGTTCTTCGGCCTCTTCCTCCTCCGGCTCGTCGTCGGCTTCCTCTTCCTCGGCCGGCTCCGACGAGGAGGCTTCGACCGAGCCCTCTTCGTCGCCGCCACCGTCGTCCCCGCTGAGGCTGAAGACGAGTATCCCGAGCCCGACGAAGAGGGCGAGCACGAGCACCGCGAGCAGGATCACGAAGACCTTCGGTGCCCCGGACCGTGGCGCGGGCGCCATGGACCCCATGGGGCCGGACGGGGGGCCGGGATTCATGGGATCCATCCGCTCATCTCAGCACAGGAACGGGGTGGGAACCGACGTCCCGTCCGCCACGCTTGTGGCCCATGACTGTGCCGGCCGACCTCGACTGGGGGGTCTTCAGCGACGACGCGCCCTGGGTGTTGGACGACCGTCCGCAGGCGTGGCAGGCGCACCTGCACCTGGTCCGGGAGGCCACTCGACGCTCGGCCCCCGAGCTGGCCCGGCCCCGCAAGGTCCCGCCACTCGGCCGGTTGGCCACCGTCACCCGGCACCTCGGCGTCGCCTTGGCCGGCTGGGCGGCCACCGACCGGCGTGACGCCGAGCGCAGCCGGGCGGGTCTCTCGCGGCGCCTGCGCATCGCGGCCGAGGCCCTCGGACCGACCTACATCAAGCTCGGCCAGATCATCTCGTCGGGCGAGGGCATCTTCCCCGACGAGCTGGTGGACGAGTTCAAGCGCTGCCGGGACCGGGTCCGGGCCGAGGCGTTCGCCGACGTGCGCCAGGTCGTCGAGGAGGATCTCGACGCCCCCCTGGAGGCCGTCTTCGCCTCCTTCGACCGCACGCCGCTCGCCGCCGCGTCGATCGCCCAGGTGCACGCGGCCACCCTGCTCACGGGCGAGGAGGTGGTGGTCAAGGTCCAGCGCCCCCAGGTGGCGGCGCTCGTGCAGGAGGACCTCCGGGTCATGGCGTGGCTGGCCCCACTCTTCGTCGGGCGCATCCCCGTGGCCGCGCTGGCCAACCCGCCGGCGCTGGTCGAGCTCTTCGCCGAGACCATCGTCGAGGAGCTCGACTTCCGGCTCGAGGCCGAGAACATGCTCGACGTCTCGCGGTCCATGCGCTCCCTGGGCCAGACCGCCTACGTGATCCCCCGCCCCCATCCCGAGCTCGTCACCCGCCGGGTGCTGGTCATGGAGCGGCTGTCGGGCTTCGTCCTCGACGAGGTCGACGCCATGAAGGCCGCCGGGGTCGACCTCGTCGCCCTTATCCGCACCGGGATCATCGGCTTCCTCGAGGGGGCCATGTTCCACGGGGTCTTCCACGGCGACCTGCACGGCGGCAACCTCTTCATCCAGCCCGACGGCCGCACCGCGCTGCTCGACTTCGGCATCGTCGGCCGCCTCGACGAGCCCAAGCGGCTGGCGTTCCTCAAGCTCCTCGCCGGCGGGAGCACCAACGACGTCCGGGTCCAGCTCCCGGCCCTGGCCGAGCTGGGAGCGCTGCCGCTCGACACCGACTTCGAAGCCCTCATCGCCGAGCTGGGGCTCGACCAGCCCGCCGTCGACCCCACGAAGATGGAGCCCGACGAGATGGTCAACGAGCTGCAGCGGGTGCTCAAGGCCCTGCTCGGCTACGGCGCCCGCATGCCCAAGGAGCTCATGCTCTTCGTGAAGAACATGGCGTTCAGCACCTCGATGGGCCAGACCCTGGCGCCCGACCTCGACATCCTCGACCTGATCCAGCAGGTGATCGTGCACTTCGCGACCACCCATGGCCAGCGCATCGCCGAGGACCTCCAGCAGGAGTACGACCCCGACGGCTACCTCGAGGTCGTCTCCCTGGACGGCTACCGGGCCGCCCTCGGCATGCCCGACGCCGACGCCATCACCCTCGCCGAGCTCCGGGCTCGGCGCCGCATCATCCGCGAGCGGCTTTCTCGCCGCGGGACCCGAGTGGGAGACTGAACCGCCCCATGACCGTGACCGACCTCCTCGACGCGCCCCGCCGCACCCACCTGAAGCAGCTCGAGGACGAGAGCATCCACATCATCCGCGAGGTCGTCGCCCAGTTCGAGCGGCCGGTGATGCTGTACAGCATCGGCAAGGACTCGGGCGTCATGCTCCGCCTGGCCGAGAAGGCGTTCCACCCCGGGAAGCTGCCCTTCCCGCTCCTGCACGTGGACACGACGTGGAAGTTCAAGGACATGATCGCCCACCGCGAGCGGATGCGGCAGGAGCTGGGCGTGGAGATCGTCGTCCACACCAACCAGGACGGCGTGGCCGCCGGCATCAACCCCTTCGACCACGGGTCCAAGAACTACACGGACATCATGAAGACCCAGGCGCTCAAGCAGGCCCTGGACGCCGGCGGCTACGACGCCGCCTTCGGCGGGGCCCGGCGGGACGAGGAGAAGTCCCGGGCCAAGGAGCGGGTGTTCTCCTTCCGCGACAAGCACCACCGCTGGGACCCCAAGAACCAGCGGCCGGAGCTCTGGAACATCTACAACGGCCGGGTCCACCCCGGCGAGAGCATCCGGGTCTTCCCGCTCTCGAACTGGACCGAGCTCGACATCTGGCAGTACATCTGGCTCGAGGACGTCCCGCTGGTGCCGCTGTACTTCGCGGCCCTGCGCCCCACGGTCGAGCGGGACGGCACCCTGATCATGGTCGACGACGATCGCTTCCGGTTCGAGCCCGGCGAGGAGCCCGTCGACCGCATGATCCGCTTCCGGACCCTCGGCTGCTACCCGCTGTCGGGCGCCGTGGAGTCGACGGCCACCACCCTCCCCCAGATCATCCAGGAGATGCTGCTGGCCACCCGTTCCGAGCGCGAGGGCCGGGTCATCGACCACGACCAGGCCGGCTCGATGGAGGAGAAGAAGAAGGAGGGCTACTTCTGATGGCCCACCAGAGCGACCTCATCGCCTCCGACATCGAGGCCTACCTGGCCGAGCACGAGCAGAAGGACCTGCTCCGCTTCCTCACCTGCGGCTCGGTGGACGACGGCAAGTCGACCCTCATCGGCCGCCTCCTCCACGACTCCCACCTGCTCTACGAGGACCAGCTCGCCGCGGTCGAGGCCGAGAGCACGACCATCGGCTCCGCCGGCGGCGAGCTCGACCTCGCCCTGCTCATGGACGGCCTGAAGGCCGAGCGGGAGCAGGGCATCACGATCGACGTCGCCTACCGCTACTTCTCGACGTCCCGGCGCAAGTTCATCATCGCCGACACCCCGGGCCACGAGCAGTACACGCGCAACATGGTCACCGGCGCGTCCACCTGCGACCTGGCGGTCATCCTCGTGGACGCCCGCTACGGGGTGCAGGCCCAGACCAAGCGTCACAGCTACCTGACCTCGCTGCTCGGCATCGAGCACACCGTGGTGGCGGTCAACAAGATGGACCTCGTCGACCACTCCAAGGAGCGGTTCGAGGAGATCCGGGACCACTACCTCGACTTCGCCGAGCGGCTCGATCTCGGGCACGAGCCGTGGTTCATCCCCATCTCGGCCCTGAAGGGCGACTGGGTCGTCGAGCCGGGCACGAACATGACCTGGTTCGAGGGCCCGACCCTGATGGAGCACCTCGAGACGGTGCCGGTGGCGGAATCCGAGCCGGGCGACCTCCGCTTCCCGGTCCAGCTCGTGCGCCGGCCCGACCTGGACTTCCGCGGCTTCGCCGGCACCGTCGCCTCGGGGATCATCCAGCCCGGCGACGAGGTCGTCGTCCTGCCCTCGGGCACGGTGTCGACCGTCGAGCGCCTCGTGGCCTTCGACGGCGACCTCGAGCGGGCCGGACCAGGCACGGCGCTGACCATCACCCTGACCGACGAGGTCGACGTGTCCCGGGGCGACGTCCTGGCCCACCCCGACCGGCTGCCCAAGCGCAGCCACGAGATCGAGGCGATGGTGGTCTGGATGTCGGAGACGGCCATGGAGCCGGGCAAGCACTACTTCGTCCAGCAGCCGAACCGGCGGGTGCCCGGCCGGATCACCGAGATCGCTCACCGGATCGACATCAACACCCTCGAGCCGGAGGCGGCCGACGGCCTCGCCGTGAACGAGATCGGGCGCTGCACGATCACCTGCGACCAGCAGCTGCTGTTCGACGCCTACGAGCGCAACCGCACGACCGGGGCCTTCATCCTGGTCGACCGCCTGACCAACGCGACCGTGGCCGCGGGGATGATCCTCCCGCAGGACTCGGCCTGGGACGTCCAGCCCGACGAGCATCTCCAACGCCACCTCAGCCAGATCAGCGTCGACGAGCGGGTCGGGCGCTACGGCCAACGGCCCTGCACCATCCTGCTCACCGGCCTCACGGGGGCCGGGAAGTCGACCACGGCGGTGGCCCTGGAGCGGCGCCTCTTCGACACGGGGCGGGCCACCCTGCGCCTCGACGGCGAGGACCTCCGGCTGGGCATGAGCCGCGACCTCGGCTTCAGCGCCCAGGAGCGGTCCGAGAACCTGCGCCGCATGGCCGAGGTCGCCCGGCTGGCCAACGAGGCCGGGCTGATCGTCATCGCCGCGTTCTCCGCCCCGAAGGCCGACGTGCGGGAGCGGGCCCGCGAGCTGGTGGGCACCGAGCGCTTCCTCGAGATCCACCTGGACGCCCCGGTCGAGGTGGCCCGTCTGCGCGACGCCGAAGGCCTCTACGACGCCGCCGAGCGGGGCGAGATCCCCCAGTTCCCCGGCGTGTCGGCCACCTACGACGTCCCCGCCAACCCCGACCTCACCCTCGACACCGCCACCGTCGACCTCGCGGACAACGTCGAGAAGATCATCGACCTTCTCACCGAGAGAGGTTTCCTGGGTTAGTCGATGGTGATCTGGCCGGTGACGGGGAACTCCTTGCGCACCACCAGGCGGTCGCCGTCCTCGGCCACCGATTCGTAGCCCAGCTCGGCGTAGCTCTCCTTGACCCCGTCGAGCTGGCCGGCGGGGATGTCGACGATGGTCAGGTACTCCCACCGTTCCGAGATGTGCATGGGCTGACCCTACGCTCGCCCCGTGCGGCTCGTCATCGCCCGGTGCCAGGTGGACTACGACGGCCGGCTCACCGCCCACCTCCCCATGGCGGTCCGGCTGATCATGGTGAAGGCCGACGGCTGCGTCGCCATCCACGCCGACGGCGGCGCGTACAAGCCCTTGAACTGGATGAACGCCCCCAACATCCTCGTCGAGTCCGAAGGGGCGTGGACCGTCACCAACCCGAAGGGCGAGAAGCTGACCATCACCCTCGAGGAGGTGCTGTCGGACTCGGCCCACGAGCTGGGGCTGGACCCGGGGCTGAGCAAGGACGGCGTCGAAGCCCACCTGCAGGAGCTGCTGGCCCTCGACTGCACCCGCATCGGCGCCGGGTTCAAGCTCGTCCGCCGGGAGTGGCCGACCGACATCGGCCCGGTCGACCTGCTCTGTCGTGACGCCGACGGCCAGGCCTGGGCCGTGGAGGTCAAACGCCGAGGGGAGATCGACGGCGTGGAGCAGCTCAGTCGCTACCTCGAGCGCATGGACCGGGACCCGTCGCTGCGCCCGGTCCGCGGCGTCTTCGTCGCCCAGGTCATCAAGCCGCAGGCCAAGGTCGTGGCCGAGTCGCGAGGCATAGTCTGCGTCGAGGTCGACTACGACGAGCTCCGGGGGGTCGAGCGGGACCAGCTCGAGCTCTTCTGAGCGAGGGACGAGCCGACCGGAGGGGGGACTGCGATGGCCGATGTTCGGTCCTGGTTACGGGAGGCGACCGAAGCGTTCGGCCGCCGGTTGGCCGCGGTCGGTGACGACCAGTGGGCCAGTCCCACCCCCAACGCCGAGTGGGACGTCCGCGCCCTGGCGGCACACGTCGTCGACGAGCAGCTCTGGGCCCCACCGCTGCTCGCCGGGCGCGCCATCGAGGACATCGGCGACGAGATCCCGTCCGACCCACTGGGCAACGATCCGGTGGACGCCCACGCCGCGTCCTCCGCGGGGATGCTCGAAGCGCTGGACGGCGTCGACCTCGACGCCACCGTGCACCTCTCGTTCGGTGATGTGCCCGCGCAGGAGTACCTCATGCAGCTCTTCGCCGACCACCTCGTCCACGGGTGGGACCTGGCCCGGGCGACCGGCCAGGACGAGGCCCTCGACCGCGAGCTGCTCAAGGCCTGCGCCACGTGGTTCGCCGGCCGTGAGGACCTCTACCGGGCGGGTGGGGTCATCGGACCGCCGGTGAGCCCGGCGAGCCACGACGCGCAGAGCGACCTGCTCGGGCGCTTCGGTCGCAACTCCTCGGCCGGCGACACCCTGGCCGCGCTCGTGCGCTTCAACGAGGCCTTCGGGAGCCAGGACGTCGACGCCATCATGCGGGCGATGACCGACGACTGCGTGTTCGAGGACACGTCGCCGACCGACGGGACCCGCCACGAGGGCCAGGACGCCGTGCGCGCGGCCTGGGAGGCGCTCTTCGCCGCCAACCCCGACGGCCGGTTCACGACCGAGCACGGGGTCATCAGCGGCGACCGGGCCACCTACTGCTGGCGCTACGACTACGGCAGCGGCCACGTCCGCGGCATCGACCTGTTCCGGGTTCGGGACGGCAAGGTGGCCGAGAAGCTCTCCTACGTGAAGGGATGACCGAACCATGATGCGACTGGCGCTGCAGGTACCGAACTTCACCTATCCCGACGTCGAGCCGACCGATCTGTTCGAGACGGTCGCCACCGTGGCCACCACCGCCGAGGCGGCGGGCTTCGACACCCTCCTGGTGATGGACCACTTCTACCAACTGCCGATGCTGGGCTCACCCGACCAACCCATGTTCGAGGCGTACACGCTCCTGAGCGCCATCGCGGCGCGAACGTCGTCATTGCAGCTCGGGACGTTGGTGACCGGCGTGACCTACCGGAACCCGGCGTTCCTGGCCAAGGTCGTGACCAACCTCGACGTCATCTCGAAGGGCCGGGCGCTGCTCGGCATCGGCGCGGCGTGGTTCGACACCGAGCACGACGCGTTCGGCTACGAGTTCCCCCCGGTCGCCACGCGCTTCGAGATGCTGGAGGAGGCCATTCAGATCACGCAGGCGATGTTCGCCGACGAGCGGCCGATCTTCGAGGGCAAGCACTTCCGGGTCAACGGCGTGATCAACAACCCGGCGCCGGTCCGGGGCCACATCCCGCTGCTGATCGGCGGTCAGGGCGAGAAGAAGACGCTGCGCATCGCCGCCCAGTACGCCGACCACGCCAACCTGACGTCTGGGCTCGACGAGGTGCCTCACAAGCTCGACGTGCTGGAAGGCCACCTCGATGCCGTCGGCCGGGACCGGTCCGAGATCGGCGTCAGTGCCCTCACGTTCTGCATCCCGGGGGAGACCGACGACGACGCGGCCGCCAACCGGGACGAGCTGTTCGCCGGCATGGGCCTCGACTGGGACACCCTCGACGACGCCACCCGGACGATGCTCGAGAACCGCACGCTCGTGGGCGGGCCGGACACCATGGGCGAGCAGGTCCGGGAGAAGGTGCTCGGCCTCGGCCTCGATGCGGTGGTGGTCAACCTGCCCGCCGGCGGTCACCGACCCGAGATGGTCGCGCTCGCCGGTGAGGTGCTCTCGAAGGCCGTGGCCTGAGCCAGTCCTTCTTCGACGTCGTCGGGCGACAACGGGCGCACCGGGCCTTCGATCCCCACCGCGACGTCGACGACGACTACATCGAGCACCTGCTGGACGCGGCCCGGTTCGCGCCCAGCTCGGAGAACACCCAGCCGTGGGTCTTCGTGGTCGTCCGGGACCCTGAGCGACGGTCCGGGCTGACCACCCTGATGGAAGGACTGTGGTCGTCCGTTGCCGACGCCGGCCTGGCAGACGTGCTCCACAGCGACGTCGACGCCGGCTTCCGGGGCGGCTTCGCCACCGCGCCGGTGTGGATCGTGGTCGGCGGCGACGAGGCACGCATCGGTGTGGGCGACCTGGCCGCTTCCGTGTTCCCGGCGGTCCAGAACCTGCTCCTCGCCGCGACGGCCCTGGGGCTCGGATCGGCCATGACGACGATCGCCACCTACGTGCCCGACGATGTCCGCCGGCTGACCGGGCTCCCGGATGACGTTCGGCCGATGGCCCTGGTACCCCTCGGGTGGCCGGCGCAACCACTCGGGAAGCCCGGGCGGCGGCCCGTGTCGGAGATCGCCCACCGCGACCAGTACGGCTCCGGGTGGTGAACCATCCCTCGTTCTGGCCCTTGATTTCGGGGTCATAGGCCCGAAAATCCCGGCCAGAACGGGATCTACTCCGGCAGGGGGCTGCGGCCGCCGGTGGCGCGGTCGGCGGCGGCGGCGAGCTCGTCGCGGAAGTCGGGGTGGGCGATGGCGGCCAGGGCGAGGCCGCGGCCCCGCACGGTCAGGCCTTGGAGCTCGGCCGAGCCGTACTCGGTGATGATCACGTCGACCTGGTGGCGGGGCGTCGTGATCACCGTGCCCGCCGGGAACCACGGGACGATGCGGGAGTACACGACGCCGTCCCGCTGGTAGGTGGAGGGCAGGCAGAGCAGCGAACGGTCCTCCAGCTCCAGGCCCGCGCCGGCGACGAAGTCCTCGTGGCCGCCGATGCCGGAGAACTGGGCTCCGCCGATCGTGTCGGCCACCACCTGGCCGTGGATGTCCACCCCTAGCGCCGCATTGATGGTGACCGCTTTGCGGTTGCGGGCGATGACCTCGGGCGAGTTCACGAGCCCGACAGGGAGGAACGCCACGTCCTCGTTGCCGTCCAGCCAGGCGTAGAGCTCTGGAGATCCGGCCGCGAAGGTGGCGACCGACCGGCCGTCGAACACGCCCTTCCGGTTGGTGACCTTGCCCGCCTGGTGCAGGCGCATCAGCCCGGTCGTGAACATCTCCGAGTGGATGCCGTAGTCACCGCCCGGCCCCTCGGCCAGCAGCGTGGCGACCGTCGACGGGACGGCGCCGATCCCGGTCTGCAGGGTCGCGCCGTCGGGCACGAACTCCTCGACGTGGACCGCGATCGCCCGGTCGATCTCGCTCGGGCCCGGATCCTCCAGCACGAAGGGCACCCGGTCGGACACCACCAGGACGTCGATCTCGTCGACGTGGACCGCGTGCGGGTGGTCCGGGGGCAGCCCGGAGGTCCGGGGGAACGCCGGGGAGACCTCCACCACCAGCACCCGCTGGGGATCCGCGCCCGTCCGATGCAGCTCATCGACCGTCGCACCGGCGTGCAGGGACAGGCTGCACCAGCCGTCGGCGTCGGGGGGCGCTGCCGCGGTGGCCATCACGCGCGGGGCCTGCGCCTCCAGGATCGGGATGAACCGGCGGAAGTCGGCGGGCGCGAAGCTCAGGTTCGCACCGGTGTCACGCAGGGCCCGCTCGAGCGGCCCGAAGAAGCCGCTCAGGTAGTGCACCTCCGGGTGGGCGAACACATCGCTCAGCACCGTGAGCAGGCCCCCGTAGATGCGCAGGCCGCTCCAGTCGGTGCGGTCGCCGAGGGCCTCGAGGCACGCCGCGGGCTGCCCGGGACCGAGCGGGATGCCCAGTGTGTCGTCCGGCCGGAGCTCGGCCGCGGCCTCGGCGGCCGAAAGGGTGCGCACCGGGTCAGCCGTCGGAGGCGAAGAGCTCGGACAGCTCGGCCCGGCTGGAGATGCCGAGCTTCTCGTACACCCGGCCCAGGTGGTTGTCCACGGTCCGGACAGAGACGAAGAGGCGCTCGGCGATGTCCTTGCTCGTGATCCCCCGGGCGGCGAGGGTCGCCACCTCGCGCTCGCGCTTGGTGAGGGCCACCGGCTCGTCCGGCATGGCCAGGCCCGGCGTGCGCACGCCGGGGCAGTCCTCGGCCCAGTCCGCGGCCTTCCGGGTCCAGCCCGTTGCGTCACGGGCGTTGCCCCGGCGCCGGTGCTCGGCCGCCAGGCCATACGCCGCTTCCGCCGCCAGCACCAACGCACCGATGTCGCCGAACGCATCCGCCGCCGCCCCGATCTCATCGAGGTCGCCGCACGCCAACCCGGCCACGTGCCGTTGCCGGGCAGCCCCGATCGGGCCGAGGTCGATCTCCGCGGGCACCTCGAGGCACGGCACCTCGTCGGCCGACACGCCGAGACGGACGAGGTCGTGCCGCATCATCGCCGCCCACGGCCACTGTCCGAGCCCGACCGCCAGGTCGAAGCCGGTTCGAGCATGGGCCCGGGCTTCGGCCGGCTGGCTCCGGGCCATCGCCAGCCAGGCGTAGGAGCGCTCCCGGTTCACCGCGTGGTAGTTCGCCGGGTGGCTCTGCTCCACCTCCTCGGCGCAGACGTTCTCGGCGGTCTCGACGTCACCCGACACCGCGTGACCGAGCGTCAACCCCAGCAGGGACCAGCCCAAGGGTCCGAAGTGGTTCACCGAACGGAACAGACCCGCGGCCTCGGTCCACCAGCGGATCGCCTCGTCCACCCGGCCCCGCTCGAGGGCGATCACGCCGCGGGCCTGGGAGAAGAAGGCCCACCCGGCGGCGTCGGCATCGACGAGGGCGCGGTCGTAGCCCGCGGCCGCCACTTCGTCGGCTTCGTCCAGGCGCCCCTGGATCGCCAAGGCCAGGGCCTGGGCGACGTAGAGCAGCGACGGCTCGTAGAGGGTGAGCTGGCCGCCCAGGCGGCTGTACGCCCGTAGGCCCTTGTCGAGCGGCAATCAGCGCCTCTGCGCTGCGACCGAGCAGTGGCAGGCCGAGGGAGCAGGCCAGCGACGCCTGGACCACGGCCCGGTCGTAGGGCTCGTCCAGCAGGGCCCCACCTCGCTCGACGCCCGCCTCGGTGGAACCGGAGGTGACCTCGAGCACGGCGAGCAGCCCTTCGAGCTCGACCAGGTGGTCCCGGTCGGTGATGCTCGCTCGGCCGTCCTCGATCACCTTCAGGGCGGCGCCCAGGTCGCCGTCGTGCCAGTAGCGGTTGTAGACCCGGACCCGGATCAGGGTCGCCCGCTGGGCGTCGTCGGTCACCTGGTCCTCGAGGGCCGCCAGCACCTCCTCGGTCTGGCGCGACCGCCCCAGCGAGTAGAGGCAGTCGGCGATGATCTGGCCGGAGCCGAACGTGGGCTCGATCTCGTGCGCCACCCGGGCCATGCGCAGCGCGGTCTCGAGGTCGTGGGCGAAGCCCGCCTGCCGGGCGGCCTCGATCAGCAGCTCGGGCGAGGTGTGGCCGCCTGCTTCGACCCGCCACCGGGCGACCTTGAGCACGTCGGCCCGGCGGCGGTTGTCGTGGGACTCGATGGCATCGGCCAGCTGGCGCTGGACCTCACGGGCCCGCGTCAGCGGTGTCCGCTCCCGCACGACCTCGCCGTGGACGGGGTGAGCGAGCGTCGCCTCGAACCGGCGCCCGTCGAGCCCGGTCTCGACCAGGCCCTTGCGCTCCAACCGGACGAGGGCGTCGGACCCGACCAGGCCGGCGACCACGTCGACCCCGAGCGGCTCACCGAACGCGATCAGCTCGAGCACGGCGACCTCGTCGTCGTCGAGCCCGGCGAGGCGCTCGCCGACGAGATCCTGGAGTCGTTGTGAGGGCGAGATCGTGCCGACGATGCGCCACAGGCCGGCGTCGTCGACGAGGGTGCCGGCGTCGACCCCGGACAGCACCAGCTCCCGCAGGTACTGGAGGTTGCCCTCGCTGGCCTCCCAGAGCTGCTGCTGGGCGATGCCCTCGACCTGGTTCCCGAGGACGAGCTCGAGCAGCTCCTCGGTCTCGGCCCGGTTCAGCGGACCGACGTCGATGCGGTCGCACAGCCCGTTCTTCCACACGCTCTGGACCGCGTCCGGGGCCGGCTCCCCGGTCCGGACAGTGGCCACAGCGAACACTGTCCGTGCGGAGACCAGCTGCTGGAAGAGCAGCGCCGAGGCATCGTCCAGCCATTGGGCGTCGTCGACGAGCAGCAGCAGGCGCCGTCCTCCGCTGCGCTGTGCGAGAGCCTCCGTGGCCTGGCCGAGCATCGCGATCCCGCGCTCGACCGCCAGCGCCGCCGGCGGGAGCATCGGGGCCAACGCCCCGAACGGGATGCCTCGGGCGGACTGGCTGGCCACGGCCCGCTCCACGTGGAAGCCGGCGGCACTGCCGAACTCGGCCACCTCGGCGGCCAAGCGGGTCTTGCCGACGCCGGCCGGTCCGGCGAGGACGAGGCCCGACAAATCGCCGCGCCGAAGCTCCTGCCGAGCCAATTCGAGGATCTCGGTCCGCCCTACCAGAGGCCACGCCGCGCGGATACGCGCCTACAAGTCTCGCAGACCCGCCTCGCCAGGGTCGAGTGAACTCCCGGACCCGGCGGGGTCGCGACGATCAGCTTCGGCTGTAGAGGATGCCGTACCGGGTACGGACCGCCTCGTGGGTCGACATGCGGTTGACCCAACCGGTCTGCACATTGCCCCACGTGCCGGGCTTCACGCCCTGGGCCTCGAGCCAGACCTGGGCCTCGTCCGGGGGACCGAGGCTCTGGCGGGCCATGGCCGCCGTGAGCTGCGCGTACTTGTCGAGGGTGATGCCGTCGATGGGTTCCCAGATCGGATCGTTGAGGTCGACCGGCTGGAGGGCCACGGGGCGCCCGGCGGAAGAGCCGTGCTGCGTCGCACCGGCTTCGCCCGACCAGTCGGCTCCGTCGTCCATCGAGGCCTTGAAGTCCTTGAACAGGCCCACGAGCCATCCTTTCTGTGCGACGGGGTTCGGTCCCCTCCGTGGACCAAGTCTCCGCCGCCCAGGGACGGGTGGCATGAGTAGGTACTACTCAAATGCCCTCGACGACGTCGTCAGGCGAACTCGCACTTCCCCGCGTCGAGGACCACACGGCCGTCATCGCCTGTGGTCTGGAAGACCGCTTCGTTGCCGTCGACCCACACGTTGACCGTCAGAGCCTCGCCCGGGAACACCGGCGAGGAGAAGCGACCGTCCATCACCTTGAACCGGGCGGGGTCGCCGGCGCAGAGCGAGTGCAGCAGGGCCCGGCCGGTGAAGCCGAACGTGCACAGGCCGTGCAGGATCGGCCGGTCGAAGCCGGCGAGGGCGGCGAACTTCGGGTCGGAGTGCAGCGGGTTGCGGTCACCCGACAGCCGGTAGAGAAGGGCCTGGTCGGCCCGGGTCTGATACGTCACCGAGTGGTCGGGACCGCGCTCGGGCGGCACGTTCTGCGGACCGGACGGGCCCCGGTCGCCACCCCAGCCGCCCTCGCCGCGGATGAAGGCGGACATCGTCGTGTCGAAGAGGGGCTCGCCGGTGGCGGCGTCCTTGCTCCTCGTCTCCATGGCCACGACCGCGCCCTTGCCCTTGTCGTAGATCCCGGTGATCTCGGTCTGGCTGGACACGGTCCCCGACACCGGGATCGGCTGGTGCAGCCGGATCCCCTGTTCGCCGTGCACGAGCATCGCCCAGTTGAAGTCGCCGAGGGCGCCCATTCCGCCGCCGATGCTCGCCAGCACCACGGCAATGGTGGGCAGCACCTCCTGATCGAGGTCGATCGAGTTCTCGGTGACGAAGGACTGCTCGGCGGTCCCGGCCCCCACGCCGAGGGCGTAGAGGATGGCGTCCTTCGAGTCCCAGGAGGACTCGATGGGATCGGAGATCGTCCCGACCGCGTCGAGGTTCAGTGGCATGTGGTGACTCCCTACTTCTTGTCGTTGCCGGCCATGTCGGCGTTGGGACGGGCGTCGGCCAGCAAGGCGGTCACCTTGGCGCCGATCGCGGTGGGGTCGTCGGTCGGCTCCGTCGACGGGCCCCGATGCCAGCCCTCGGCCACCGCCAGCTCGCGACCCGACACCTGGAAGACCCGGCCCGTGACCCCGGACGACTCGGTGCTGGCCAGCCAGGTCACGATGGGGGCGATCCAGCGGGGGTGGAACGACGCCTTCATCTCCTCGTCGAGCTGCCCCATCCCCAGGCCCTCGGTCATCCGGGTGAGGGCACCCGGGGCGATGGCGTTGACGGTGACCCCGTAGCGCTCCAACTCGATCGCCGAGATCACGGTGAAGGCGGCGACGCCGGCCTTGGCTGCGCCGTAGTTGGTCTGGCCGGCGTTGCCGTAGATGCCCGACGGCGAGGTGGTGTTGATGATGCGGGCGTCCACGGTCTCCCCCGCCTTCACCTGCTCCCGCCAGTGGGCGGCGGCATGGCGGGTGGGTCCGAACGTGCCCTTGAGGTGGACGGCGATGACCGAGTCCCACTCGCTCTCGTCCATGTTCACCAGCATCCGGTCCCGCAGGATCCCGGCGTTGTTGACGAGCACGTCGAGGTGGCCGAAGTGGTCGACGGCCTGCTGGATCATGGCGCCGGCGGCGTCGAAGTCGGCCACGTCGGCCCCGTTGGCGATGGCCTCGCCGCCCATGGCCTCGATCTCGGCCACGACCTCCTGTGCGGGCGTGGCGTCCTCGCCCGCGCCGGCCATGTCGCCGCCGAGGTCGTTGACGACGATCTTGGCCCCCTGCTCGGCCAGCATCAGGGCGTACTCGCGCCCGATGCCGCGGCCGGCGCCCGTGATCACACAGACGCGGCCTTCACAGATCCCACTCATGTCCTCTGCTCCCGGGTGTCGAAACGGCCATTGATCCTCCCATCCCGGTGTGCGAGACACGAAAATCGGGGTGGGCTGCCCCGGAATCGGGCCGCGCACACGCCACAATGTTCCGGCCATGGCCCGGATGACCCCCCGCAAGGCCGTCGCGCTCATGATCCCCGTCGTGCTCGTGGCTGTCGTCGTGCTGCCCTGGGCCGTCGACACGCGGGTCCACGACGACAAGGTGCCGCGCAACGTCGTGCTGGACGGGCGCGCCATCGGCGGCTTCGGCCAGCAGGACCTCGAGTCGCGGGTCGACAACCTGGCGGGCTACTACGGCGAGACCCCGGTCGAGATCCGCGTCGGTGACGAGGTGCTCGAGACCACGGTGGGCGACCTCGCGGCGGAGGTCGACGTCGACGCCACGGTCGACGCCGCGCTGGCGATCGATCAGGGTCCGTCGGCTTGGGCGGAGCGCCTCCGCGAGGACGAGGTCGCGCCGGTTGTGGTGCGCATGCGGCCCCGGCCCGTCATCCGAGAGCTGGAGGCGATCGAGGGCTCCAACCGCTCCAGCCCGATCGAGCCGCTCATCCAACACGCCGCCTTCGGGTTCGCTGTGGTTCCCGGCGAGCCCGGCCTCGGCATCCCCGAAGAGGACGTCATCGAGCAGGTGATCGCCGGCGCCGCGGCCGGCGAGGACCCGATCGTGGTCGACACCGAGTCCACCGACATCCCGCCGCGCTTCACGGACGAGGAGGCCGAGGCCCTCGCCACGGAGGCCAACGACCTCACCGAGAACGGCATCACGATCAACGCCGGCGGCGATTCGGCCCGCGTCGAGCCCGCCACGCTCGGACCGTGGATCACCTCCGAGGCGGGAAACCAGTCCCTCCAGCTCGTGCTCGACCGCGAGCGGATCAGCGAGGACCTCCCCAGCGTGCTGCCGGACGTCGGCGACCCCCCGGCGGGCGCCAGCTTCACCGTCAACAACGGCCGCCCCGTGATCGTCCCCGGCCAGCCCGGCACCGGCTGCTGCGCCGCCGGCTCGGCCCGGCAGGTCATCCGGGCCCTGCGGTTGGGGCGGACCGAGGTCAACCTCGACCTGATCCGCATCCGGCCCCAGCACGACGCCGAGTGGGCCGAGAGCCTGGGCATCGTCGAGGAGATCTCCCTCGCCGACGTGGAGCCCTGCTACTCGTACTCCGCCGAGGGCTGCCGGCGCAGCACGCACCACGACTGCTGCGAGAGCCGGGTCATGAACATCCAGCGCATGGCCGACATCGTCCGCGGCTACGTGATCCCGCCCAACGGCGGCCACTTCTCGATCAACGAGGTCGTCGGGCCCCGGACCGCGGAGAACGGCTTCGTGCTGGCGGGGGCCATCGAGAACGGCGAGCACGTCGAATCCATCGGGGGCGGGGTCTCGCAGTTCGCGACGACGACCTTCAACGCCGCCTTCTTCGCCGGGCTCGACATCCCGAACTACCAGTTCCACACCGAGCACCTGAGCCGGTACCCGTTCGGCAGGGAGTCGACGGTGTCGTACCCGGAGCCCGAGTTCCGCATCGTGAACAACACGCCCTACGGCGTGCTCATGTGGCCGGTCTACACCGAGACCAGCATCACGATGCACCTGTACTCGACCCGGTTCGCGACCGGCGCCCAGACGGGCCAGACCACGGGGACCAACGGCAGCTGCACGACGGTCAACACCACCCGGACCCGGACCTACGTCGACGGCCACACCGAGACCGACACCTTCAGCGGCTACTACCGCAACGCCGGGCCGACCTGCTGAACTGTCCCGGGTGACAACCGAGGACCTGGAGTACCAGCCCCGCATGAGCGATGCGGACAAGCTCATGTGGACGATCGAGCGGGATCCGCTGCTGCGCAGCACCATCACCTCGGTCGTCGTGCTCGACGGGCCACCGGACCACGACCGGCTGCGGGAGAAGCTGGAGCGGGCCAGCCGCACCGTGGTCCGCCTGCGCCAGCGGGTCATCGGCAACGCGCTGTCCTTCTCGCCGCCGCGCTGGGAGGTCGACCCCAACTTCGACCTCGACTACCACCTGCGCTTCGTGCGGGCCCCGAACGACGGCAGCCGGCGCGACCTGCTCGACAGCGCCGAGCCCATCGCCATGCAGGCCTTCGACCGGGCCCGCCCCCTCTGGGAGTTCACCCTGGTCGAGGGCCTGGAGGACGGCCAGGCCGGGCTCATCATGAAGATCCACCACGCCGTCACCGACGGGGTCAGCGGCGTGAAGCTGATGCTCGAGACCTTCGACGCCGAGCCCGGCCCCGGCGAGGACGGCGACCTGCCCGAAGCGCCGCCGGTCCACGTCATGAGCCAGACGGAGCGGTTCCTCGATGCTGTGGCCCACGAGCAGCGGCGGGCCATGGGCATCGCCAAGCGCTCGGTCGGGATGGCCTCTGACGCCGCGCTCGGCACCTTGGCCGACCCGGTCGGCGTCGGCGTCCGGATCGGTGAGACCGTCGGCTCCGCCGCCCGCCTGCTGGCCCCGGCCAGCGCACCGCTGTCGCCCCTCATGACCGGGCGTTCGCTGTCGGTCCAGTTCCACACCCTCACCGTTCCGTTGGCGGAGATGAAGGCCGCCGGCCGACGGGCGGGGGGCAAGCTCAACGACGCGTTCGTCGCCGCCGTCGCCGGTGGCTGGCGGCGCTACCACGACCTCCACGGACAGCCGGTGAGCGCCCTGCGCATGTCGATGCCGATCAACGTGCGGACCGAGGCCACCGAGAACGTCGCCGGGAACCAGTTCGCGCCCGCTCGCTTCCCGGTGCCCCTGACGGTCGTCGACCCCGTGCACCGGATGAAGGTGGTGCGCGACCTCGTCGGCCGGGCCCGGGCCGAGCCCGCTTTGGCCTTGACCGAGCCGCTGGCCAACCTCCTCAACCGACTCCACCCCGACGTGACCACCGGGATCTTCGGCTCGATGCTGCGGGGCGTCGACTTCGTGACCTCGAACGTGCCCGGACCGCCGTTCCCGATCTACCTGGCCGGTGCCCGGGTCCAGAGCCAGTTCCCCTTCGGCCCGTTGGCGGCCGCGGCGGCCAACGTGACCCTCCTCAGCTACGTCGACGACCTGAACGTCGGCTTCAACACCGACCCGGCCGCCGTCCCCGATCCCGAGACCCTGCTCGAGTGCATGCAGGAGGGCTTCGACGAGATCCTCAAGACCGCTTGAGGACGGGCGCGGTCAGCTGTCGGCAGCCGAGGGTGGGGCACTCGACCTCAGGGTGGTGCCTGCGTCAGGCGCTCCACTCCTTGAGCTTCCCGACGATCTCGGCCGCATCGCCGATCGGGGTGATGTTGAGCATCGTCACGCCGGACTCGCGGAACGCCGCCAGGCGGTCCCTCACGTAGCCCTCGTCGCCGCACATCGTCGTGGCCTCGAGCAGGTCGTCGGGCACCAGGGCGGCGGCCTCGTCCTTCTTGCCGTCGAGGTAGAGGTCCTGGATCTCCGCCGCCTCCTTCTCGAACCCGTACCGGCAGACCAGGTCGTTGTAGAAGTTCCGGCCCTTGGCCCCCATGCCGCCGACGTAGAGGGCGACCATGGGGCGGGCGAAGTCGCGGAACCCCTTGACCTCGTCCAGGGGGCCGATGGCGACCAGGCCGCCGGCCACGATCTCCAACGGCGGCAGGTCCGCGTCCCGCTTGGCCGCCCCCGCCGCGAGGTCGTCGCCCCACACGTCCTTGGCCTTCTCGGGCAGGTAGAAGAGCGGCAGCCAACCGTCGGCGATCTCGGCGGTGAGCTCCACGTTCTTCGGCCCGAGGGCGGCCACGTGGATGGGGATGCGCTCCCGCACCGGGTGGGTGATGAGCTTGAGCGGCTTGCCCAGCCCGGTCCCCTGATCGGGCGGCAGGGGGATGGTGTACGCCTTGCCGTCGTGGGTGACCCGCTCCCGCTTCCACACCTGGTGGCAGATCTCGATGATCTCCCGGGTGCGGGTGAGGGGCATGTCGTAGGGCACGCCGTGGAAGCCCTCGATGACCTGGGGCCCCGAGGCGCCGAGGCCGAGTACGCACCGGCCCCCGGACAGCGCATCGACGCCCGCCGCGGTCATGGCCAGCAGCGTCGGCGTTCGGGTGTAGATCGGCAGGATCCCGGAGGCGATCTCGACCCGCTCGGTGACCGCGGCCAGGTAGCCCATGATGCTGACGGCGTCGACGCCGTAGGCCTCGGCCACCCAGATGAGGTCGAGCCCGGCGGCCTCCAGGTCGACGGCCTGCTTGGTCACCTCGGCCGGCGCCACGTCGTAGCGGAGCTGCGTGCTGATCTTCATGCCGCCGAACCTACGTCATCGGCCTTCAGGCGTCGTCGGTGGGCGCAGCGGGATCCTCGATGGGAAGTCGGTGGCGGAGCCGGTAGCGCCGCTCGTCATAGAGGGACGTCTCGAACACGATCATCGCCCAGATCAGGACGTTGATCGCCGCCAGGCTCACCAGGGCGGTGACCTCGGTCGCCGCAGGGATCAGGGCGAACAGCACGACGGCGAGCGCGAACCGCTGGCGGTTGAGCGTGTGGGCGTTGCGCAGGCGGAGGGCCACGTGGGCGAGGAGGTAGATGGCGGTGCCGCCGAGCAGGGCAAAGGCGCCGACAACGTCGAGGGCGTCGTCGACGTGGGCCACCGTCTGCTCCAGGCCGAGGGCGACGAGCACGATGCCGGCCACCATCGGGAAGTGGAGGTAGGTGTAGGAGTCCCGCGCTAGCCGGTTGCGGTCCAGACGACTCGCGGCGTCGGTCAATCGCCGTTCCGTCACCAGGGCGACGACGTCGAAGTAGACCCACCACAAGGCTGAGGCCAGGCCGATCCCGAGCACCGCGGCGACGGTCACCTCGGCGGTGAGGTCGACCTCGGCGGCGATGCCGAGGGCGACGATCGACTCGCCCAGAGCCAGGATGATGACCAGGTTGTGGCGCTCGGCGAAGTGGGCGGGCATCAGGCGCCAGCCCTCCATGCCGTGACCGATCGGTCCGAGCCAGTCGACGGCGATGGCCAGCCCCCACAGCACGACCCTCGCCTCGCCCTCGACCGTCGAGCCGACGATCAGGAGCGCCACCGCGAGCATCGTGAAGCCGGCGTTGCCCCGAACCGAGCGGCGCAGCTGGTCGTCATCCCGGCTGGCGATGAAGAAGAGGCCCAGGTTGGCGACGCGGACCACGCTGTAGGCGATGGCGAAGGGGATCGCTCGGTCCCCGAACGCCTCCGGGACGCAGAGGGCGGTGATGAGCAGACCCGCCATGGCGGCGAACATCACGAGCCGGACGGCGCCTTCTTCAGGATCGATGACGCTCGTCAGCCAGGCGAACCCGATCCAGCTCCACCACAGGATGGCCAGCACCACCATGCCGCGACCGACCCCGGACCACGTGGGCTGGGCGACCATCAGGGCCGTGCACTGCGTGAACCCGAGGACGAACACGAGGTCGAAGAAGAGCTCGAGGGGCTTGACGCTCTCGACCTCGCGCTGCTCGACGTTCAGCCGTCGCTCGCGCTGCGGGCCGGAGGACCTGTCCCGTTGCCGACGACCTCGACGCGTCACGCCGGCAGTGAACCACCTGCTCCGCGCCGCTGCTGGATCATGCGGCGGTCGGCTCGGCGGGCAGCCCCAGAACCCGCTCGCCGATGATGTTGCGCTGGACCTCGGCGGTGCCGCCGCCGATCGTGAGGGCCGGGGAGAACAGGAAGCCGTAGCGCCACATGTCGGCCGCGGCGCCCAGGGGTCCGGCGTCGGCAAGCAGGCCATCGGCACCGGCGAGGTCGACGGCCAGGTCCATGAGCCGCTGGCCGTGCTCGTCGGCGAAGACCTTGCGGATGGAGGCCTCCGGGCCGGGCTGGGTGCCCTGGATGGCTGCGGTCACCGTCCGCAGGCGGAGCAGGCGGAGCAGCTCGCCCTCGATGTGGGCCTGGGCGAGGCGCTGGCGCAGGCCCGGATCGCGGAGCCCCGCGGCCCGCGCCACCGCGACGAGGTCCGACGCCGAGGGTCCCCGGCCCCACAGGACCCCGCCGCTGGACAGCGACACCCGCTCGTTGGCCAGGGTGACCTTCGCCAGGTCCCACCCCCGGTGTTCCTCGCCGACCAGGTTCTCGACCGGGATGCGCACCTCATCGAGGAAGACCTCGTTGAAGAGGTGGACCCCGGTCATCTCGACGATCGGACGGACCTCGATCCCGGGGGCGTCCATCGGGCAGATGAAGTAGGAGATCCCCCGCTGGTTCGGGGCGTCGGGGTCGGTGCGGGCGATGAGGATGCCGAACCTGCTGATGTGGGCGATGGAGGTCCAGATCTTCTGTCCCGTGACCACGTAGTGGTCACCGTCGCGCACCGCCCGGGTGCGCACGGCTGCGAGGTCGGAGCCGGCGTCGGGCTCGCTGAAGAGCTGGCACCAGAACTCCTCGCCCGAGAGGATCGGGAAGAGGTAGCGCTCCTTCTGCGCCTCGGTCCCGGCGGCCAGGAGCGTGGGCCCGGCCCAACCGATGCCGATCTGGTTCGGGGGCCGGTGCACCCCGGCCGCGGCCAGCTCCTCGTCGATGAGGATCTGGTGCACGGGATCGGCATCGAGCCCCCAGGGTCGGGGCCAGTGCGGAGCCACGTAACCGGCCTCGGCCAGGTCCCGGCCCGATGGTGAGGGGTGGGCCACCAGCCACTCCCGGACGGCCTGCCGGCGCGGGTCGTCGTCGCCCGGGAGGTCGAAATCCACGGCGAGAACCTAACCCTGGCGCCCCAGGGGTAGGAACGGCCCGCGGGCAAGAAGGAGACCCAACATGGAACCCGTCACCTGGGCAATCATCGCCGGCGCTGCCGTCCTCGTCCTGCTGCTCGTCCTCCTGGCCTTCCGGGCCCGTCGGCGCCGCAAGGCCGCGGCGCGCAGCGGGGAGCTCCAGGAGCGCTTCGGGCCCGAGTACGAGCGCACCATCACGACCCGGGGTCGTGACGACGGTGAGCGCGAGCTCGAGGGTCGCGTCGAGCGGTACCAGCGCTCGCCCGCCCGCCCGCTCAGCGCCGACGACCGGAACCAGGTCATCAAGCGGTGGAGCGAGCTCCAGGCGGCCTACGTCGACGACCCGAGCGTGGCCGTCCAGCGGGCCGAGGTGCTGCTGCGCACCATCCTGGACCGCCGGGAAGTGCCCTCGGACCACCTCGACGACCGCGTCACCGCCGCCGCCTTCGTGCGCCCCGACCTGGCCGAGCAGTACCGCAAGGCCCACCGGGTCTTCGTCGACGTCGAGGCCGACCGCGGCGGGCCCGAGGTCGAACACGACCAGCGCATGGCCTTCCTCGTGTACCGCCAGCTGATCCTGGAGCACACCCGGGAGCAGACCCCCGAGGCGCCGGCGGCCGCCGATGACCGCGGTCGAGATCCGCCACGACGATCTGGCCGTGTCCACCCGCGACCGGGAGGGCATGACCTCCCCCTCGTAAGCTCCGGCGTCTCAACCGGTCGACCACGAGGGGACCATGCCGGGCTGGAACTTCGCCGACGCGTTCGAGGTGGTGGCCGAGGTGCTCCCCGACGCCACCGCCCAGGTCCAGGGCGACCGTCGGATCTCCTGGCAGGACTTCGACCGGCGGGCCGACGGTGTCGCCCGGACCCTGATCGACGCCGGGGTCGCGCACCAGGACAAGGTGGCCCTCTACCTCTACAACGGACCCGAGTACCTCGAGGCCTGCGCCGGCGCCTGGAAGGCCGGGCTCGTTCCCGTCAACACGAACTACCGGTACACCGAGGACGAGCTGGCCTACCTCTGGGACAACGCCGACGCCGTCGCCGTCGTGTTCCACGGAACCTTCACCGAGACCGTCGAAGCCATCCGCCCGCGCCTCGGGATCCACACCTGGCTGTGGGTCGACGACGGCACCGGCCCGTGCCCTGAGTGGGCGGAGCCCTACGAGGAGGCCGCGGCCTCGACGACCGAGCGCACCGTCGCGCCCTGGGGCCGGGACGGGAGTGACCTGCTCATGCTCTACACCGGGGGCACCACGGGCCTGCCCAAGGGCGTCATGTGGCGCCAGCACGATCTCTTCCGGACCTATGCCCACGCCGTCGCTCCCGGCTATGGCGACGACGGCGACCTCGAGGCCCTCCGGGCCAACCTGACCCGTCCGGGCGCCACCCACATCTCGGCCTGCCCGCTGATGCACGGGACGGGTTGGTTCACCGGGCTCATGACCCAGATGACCGGCGGCTGCGTGGTCAACCTCACCGGCCGGACCTTCGACGCCGTCGAGCTGCTCGACACCATCGAGCGCGAGGGCGTGAACACGATCGCCATCGTCGGCGACGCCTTCGCCAAGCCCATGCTGCGGGCCCTCGACGCCGAGCCCGACCGCTGGGACCTGTCGTCGCTCATCGCCATCATCTCCTCGGGGGTGATGTGGAGCGAGGCCAGCAAGGAGAACCTGCTCGCCCACCATCCGGGGATGATCCTGCAGGACGCCTTCTCGTCCTCGGAGGCCCTCAACATGGGCACCTCGGTGTCCGCCGCGGGGGCCGCGGCGGAGACGGCCAAGTTCACCCTCGGCCCGAGCGCCCTGGTCATCGGCGAGGACGGCCGGCCCGTCGAGCCGGGATCCGGGGAGATCGGCCGCGTGGCCGTCGGCGGGGACGACGGGGTGGTCCCGGTGGGCTACTACAAGGACCCCGAGAAGTCCGCGGCCACGTTCGTCGAGATCGACGGCAAGCGGTACTCGATGCCCGGCGACTACGCGATGGTCGAGGCCGACGGCACGCTCACGCTGCTGGGGCGGGGCTCGGTGTGCATCAACACCGGCGGGGAGAAGGTCTTCCCCGAGGAGGTCGAGGAGGCCCTGAAGTCGCACCCGGCCGTGTTCGACGCCGTCGCCGTGGGCGTGCCCGACGAGAAGTTCGGGGAGGCGGTGACCGCGGTCGTCGAGGCGACGCCCGGTGAGCCGCTCGACGAGGGTGCCGTCATCGCCCACGTCAAGCTGAGCCTGGCGGCCTACAAGGCCCCCAAGCGGGTGCTCGATCATCGACACCATCGGCCGGGCGCCCAACGGCAAGGTCGACTACAAGGCCATCCGGGCCTTCGCCGAGGCGCGCGTGAACGCGGGGTAGCCGTCGTTAGCGTCCTGGGGTGGCGAAGCGGACCAGACGGCGATCGGGTGGGTCGCGCCTCGCCGTCATGTTCAACGTGGCCGTGGTCGTGGCCCTGCTCACGGCCGTCGGCGGGCTCGGCTTCCTGCACTTCCGGCTCCGCCAGGTCCCCCGCCTCGACTTGAGCGCGAGCCTCGACGACGCCCCGGGCGGCGGTGACGCCCAGAACTACCTGCTCGTCGGCACCGACAGCGCCGACCGCCTCGACCCCGACGACCCGGTGACCAACGGTCGCGAGGACCTCACGGTCCTGTCGGACACCATCATGCTCCTACGGGTGGACCCGGGCTCCTCCCAGGCCCACCTGCTCAGCCTCCCCCGGGACCTCTACGTCTCGATCCCCGGGGCGGGCGAGGGCAAGATCAACTCCGCGCTGGGTGCCGGCGGCCAGGAGGCGCTCATCGGCGCGGTCCAGGACGCCCTCGACGTCGAGGTCCACCACTACGTCCAGCTCGACTTCCTCGGCTTCAAGGAGCTGGTGCGGGCCATCGACGGCGTGCCCTTCTACTTCGCCACCCCGGTCCGCGACGCGACCACCGGCCTGTTCGTGGGCCACCCCGGCTGCGTGACGCTGGACCCCGACCAGGCCCTGGCCTACGCCCGCTCCCGGCACCTCGAGTTCAAGGAGGGCGGCGAGTGGCAGCTCGACGGGACCGCCGACCTCGGCCGCATCTCCCGCCAGCAGGACTTCATCCGCCACGCCCTCCAGCAGGCCGTCGTGGAAGGGGTCGGGAACCCGCTGCTGCTCGGCGACCTGCTGGACGTGAGCACCGAGGCGGTCCAGGTCGACAGCGACCTCTCGGTCGGCGATGCCGTGGCCCTGGGCCGCCAGTTCCGCGGCTTCGGCGACGACACCCTCCAGACCCTGACCCTGGACGTCAGCAACGACTTCGCCGACGGCCAGTCGATCGTCCGGGTCGACGACACCGAGGCCAACGACCGCAAGATCGCCATCTTCCGTGGGGTGGGCGGCGCCGGTTCCCAGGCCGCGCCCGACATCAGCGTGGTGGTGCACAACGGCACGGGCAACGACGGCGAGGCCACCGAGGTGGCCGACGGCTTGGCCGCGCTCGGCTTCGACACCTCGCCCGGCACGGGCGACGCCGAGAACTTCGACTTCGGCGCGACCGTCGTCCGCCACGAGGCCGGCGACGAGGCCCTCGCCCGCTTCGTGGCCGCCCAGTTCGACGGCGGCGCCGAGGTCGAGGAGGTGGACACCGTCGACGGTGCCGACGTCGAGGTGGTCACGGGCGACGACTTCGACGCCGTCAGCGGCGACCTCGAACCGCCGCCGGTGCCCCTCGGGCCGACCGGTGGTGGTGGCGGCGGCGGTGGCGGCGGGCCCATCGGCCAGGTCCCCACCCAGGAGCCCCCCGAACAGGCCGACTGTTAGGAGCGAGCCGATAGGCGAGGCGACCAGGCAAGCACGCCTCAGCCTTTCCGCGCCCGTCCTAGGGCATGAGCTCGAGGGCATCCAGATCGAGGATGGCGGCGGCCGAGCGGGCCAGCATCGCCTCGAACAGCGCCACCGCGCGGTCGTTGACCAGGTCGAGGGCGCCGGCGTTGAGCGGGTAGACCGAGCAGAAGAGGATGGCGAGGCGGTAGTCCTCCCAGCACTGCTCGAACGAGTAGCCCTCGCGGTCGATGCCGCCGGCCACCAGGGCCTGGTGGTAGGCCCGCAGCACCGTCTCGTCGGCCTCCTTGCGGTTCTCCGGCGTGAGGCTCTGGCTCATGAAGTAGCCGATGTCGTAGGCGGCGCGACCGAGCCCGCAGATCTGCCAGTCCACGGCCACCACCGGGTCGACCGCCCCCTCGTCGAAGAAGAGGTTGTCCAGGCGGTAGTCCCCGTGGAGCAGGGTCACCGGGGACTCGGCCAGGCGTTGCAGCAGCTCGACGCAGACGTCGGGCATGCGCCGGGCGGCCTCGAACATCGGGCCGGGGAGCAGGTGGGCGAAGTTGGACTCGATGACGGGCCACGACTGGCGCAGGACGGGCGGGAGGGCCTGCGGGTTGGGCGGGGCGTCGGTGCGCACGGCCCAGTCGGCGTCGAGGAGGTCGCGGTCCTCCCAGTACCACGCGTGGTGGGCCGCGATCTCCTCGGCCGCCACCAGGGCGTCCTCGATCGAGCACCCGTCGAGCTGGTCGACCTGGCGCCGGTTGCCGACGTCTTCGATGAGCAGGACGAAGTCCTGCGTCTCGGGGTCCAGCTCCGCGGCGTACGCCTTGGCCACACCCAGCGGGGTCTGTGGGGCGGCCTCCCGGTAGAAGTCGACCTCGCGCCCGTAGAACCGGAAGGCGTGGGCGGTCTCCCGGGCGCCCGTCACGGTGTGGGGGAGCTTGAGGATCGCCGTCGCCGGGCCGTCGCCTCCGTCGTAGGCGAGCTCGACCCGCCAGAGGAGCGCCAGGATCCCCACGCCGACGCCGATGGCCTCGGCGCGGGCCGAGGTGACCGAGGTGTCGTGGTCGATGGTGCCCGACGACCGCAGCGCCGTCGTGTACCAGTCCGGGCCGACCTCGTCGGGCCCGGCCGGGTACCCCAGATCCGCCATCGTCCTCTCCCCCTGTCGAAGCGCCCGGATGCTAACCCGAGGACTTTGGGCCCCTGCCGTGGCCTCACTACCCTCCGGCGCCATGGCTGACATCGGCTTCGACGGCAAGGTCGCGATCATCACCGGCGCGGGCGGAGGGCTCGGCTTCGAGCACGCCAAGCTGTTGGCCTCCCGGGGCGCGCAGGTCGTGATCAACGACCTCGGCGGCTCGGTCTCGGGCGACGGGGGCGACGAAGGCCCGGCGCACACCGCCGCCAAGGCCATCGAGGACCTGGGCGGTGTGGCCGTCGCCAACACCGACAGCGTGGCCACGCCCGAGGGCGGCGAGGCCATCGTGAACACGGCGCTCGAGGCCTTCGGACGGGTGGACATCGTGGTCAACAACGCCGGGATCCTGCGGGACAAGGCGTTCCACAACATGACCCCCGACCTCATCGACCCCGTCATCGACGTGCACCTCCGGGGAGCGTTCAACGTCACCCGTCCCGCCTGGATCAAGATGCGCGAGCAGGGCTACGGGCGGGTGGTCAACACCGCCTCCACCGCCGGGATCATCGGCAACTTCGGCCAGGCCAACTACGGCGCGGCCAAGATGGGCCTGGTCGGGTTCACCCGGGTGCTGGCCCAGGAGGGCGCCCGCAACAACATCAAGGCCAACGCCATCGCCCCCATCGCCAAGACGCGGATGACCGAGGACATCCTCGGCCCCATGGGGGACCAGCTCCTCCCCGAGCACATCTCCCCGGTCGTGGCCTGGCTGGCCCACGAGGACTGCCCCGTCAGCGGCGAGATCTACTCCTGCGGTGGCGGCATGGTCGCTCGCTTCTTCATCGGCCTGACCACGGGCATCTTCGACCCCGACCTCACCCTCGAGGCCATGCGCGACCGCTTCGACGAGATCCGCGACGAAGGCGACTACAGCGTCCCGCCCGACACCGCCTTCGAGCTGCGCAAGCTCCTCGCCTACTTCAAGGCCGGCGACACGCAGGAGTCCTGAGAAAAAATAGGTCTCATGGCCCACTCCTAGAAGCCGATGGAGGGGCGTGGAAGCCGCCGCCCTCGAGCCAGAACGACTTGACGCGGTCCTGGCCACCCTCCCCCCCGAGTGGGCCGTCGCCCAACTCGGTCGCGACCGCCTGGCCGCGGGCCCGGCTGGCGCCTATGTGCTGCGCGCGTCCACCGGCGAGCACCACCGCGACGCCCGCCGGGTGACCCAGCTGGCCCGGGCGACCCGGACCGGGCTCGGCGACCACCTGGCCTGGATCCCGGTCGTGGATCCTCTGGTGGTGACCCCCCACCCGCTCGACGAGCCCGTCGGGGCGACCGTCGTCCCCGTGGCCATGGTCATCTCGGTGCTGATGGAGGGCATGCAGCCGCTCGACGAGGAGACCCTGCGCCGGATCACCGGCCTCATGGTCGAGCGCCGCCTGACGCCGGAGTGGGCGCCCGCGGTCTCCGCCGCCGGCACGGTCCTCGCGCCGGACTGACGGAACGGTCCCCGGAGGCTGTCACCCCCCACGTGTAGGCTTGGGGCATGGCGTTGGCACCTCCCACCGGGCTCTCCCCCTCCCGGGTGTCGTCGTTCCAGGACTGCGCGCTGGCCTTTCGCTTCTCCGCCATCGACCACTTACCGGAGCCGTCCTCGCTACCCGCCGTGCGGGGGACGCTGGTGCACGCCGCGCTGGAGCGCCTCTTCGCCCTCGAGCCCGCCGAGCGCACCCCCGACCGGGCCGCGGCCTGCCTGGTCGACGCCCACGACGCGCTCGGTGGCCGATCCCGAGTACCTCGGTCTGGGGTTGGACGCCGACGGTGACGCCGCGCTGCTGGCCCGGTCCCAGGAGCTGGTCGACAACTACTTCCGGCTCGAGGACCCACGCCGCATCACGCCCATCGGCATCGAGCTCCGGCTGGAGGCACCGCTGGGCGACCTGAACCTGCGCGGCATCATCGACCGGCTGGAGCTCGACGAGGACGGCGGCCTCGTGGTCACCGACTACAAGACCGGCGCCGCTCCCCGCCAGCAGTACGAGCAGGGCCGGCTGGGCGGTGTGCACTTCTACGCCTTCCTCTGCGAGGAGCTGTTCGGGCGGCGACCGGCGCGCATCCAGCTCCTGTACCTGGCCGACCCGGTCGCCATCGTGGCCGAGCCCACCGACCAGACCAGCCGGGGCCTGCGCCGCAAGCTCACCGCGCTGTGGGCCGCCATCGAGCGGGCCTGCGAGCGGGAGGACTTCCGGCCCCGTCCGTCCCGCCTGTGCGACTGGTGCGCCTTCCATGCGCACTGCCCGGCCTTCGGGGGTGACCCCGATGCCGCCCGGGCCGAGGCCGCCGCGGCGGCCGCCCTCGCCGAGACGCCCGTAGACCTGCGCCCGGTCGCCGTCGCCGGGTGACGGCCCGCCAGCGGGTCGACGCCCTCGACCGCGCCGTCGACCAGGCCTTCGACCGACTGCGGGGCGACCCCGGTGCCGACCGGCTCTTCTACGGCGCGTCCGCGGTCGGCGACTTCAGCGTCCTCTGGATCCTCCTCGGCTCCCTGCGCGGGCTGCGCTCCGAGCGGGACGCCGACGCCGCCATCCGGCTGATGGTCTGCCTCGGCCTCGAGTCGGCACTGGTCAACGTGCTGATCAAGTCGCTGCTCCCGCGCAACCGACCGGTCCACGACGTCGAGCACCCGTTCGCCCTGCGCACACCGAAGACCACCAGCTTCCCTTCGGGCCACGCCAGCGCGGGGTTCACCGCGGCCACCCTCCTGGCCGACGGCCAGAAGGCACCGTGGCGGTACGGCTGGTACGGCCTCGCCGCGGTCGTCGCCTCCAGCCGCATCCACACCCGCGTCCATCACGCCTCCGACGTGCTGGCCGGCGCCGCCCTCGGCCTCGTGCTGGGCCGGATCGCCAAGCGGGTCTGGCCGCTGCCGGCGGCGGCGCCGGAACAGGCGGACGCCGCCGGGGGTTGAGCCAACCATGACGACTGGCTTCGCCGTGTCCTGGGACTACCGCTGCCCGTTCGCCCGCATCGGTCACCAGCACGTGATCGCCGGCCTCCGGGCGGGCGCCGACTGGGACGTGCACTTCCTGCCCTTCAGCCTGAACCAGATGCACGTCGAGGAGGGCCAGCCCGACGTCTGGGACAACCCGGGCCAGTCGGGCTCGCTCCTCGCCCTTCTCGCCGGCACCGTCGTCCGCGACCAGTTCCCCGAGCAGTTCCACCGCGCCCACCTCGCCCTGTTCGACGCCCGCCACGTCGACGCCCTCGACCTCCGCGAGCGCGACGTGGTCGCCCAGATCCTCGACGCCAACGGGGTGGCGAGCCAGGACGTCTTCGAGGTCATCGACAGCGGTGAGGCGCTCGAGACCGTGCGCAAGGAGCACGACGCCGCCGTGGCCGACGTCAACGTGTGGGGCGTGCCCACCTTCGTGCTGGGCGACCGGGCGGTCTTCGTCCGGCTGATGCAGAGCCCCACCGACGACGCCGACGGTCGCGCCACCGTCGAGCGCATCCTCGACACCATGACCGGCTGGCCCGACCTCAACGAGTTCAAGTACACGTCGATCCCGCGCTGACGCCCGGCATCACCCGGCCCGCCGAGGGGTAGCGTCCGCACATGGCGGAGCGCCCCGATCGTGAGGTGCGGTCGGACCCGAGGATGACCGACCTCGAGGCCCTCATGTGGAACCTCGACAAGGACCCGCACCTCACGTCGGTCTTCGCCAACGTCACCGTCCTCGACTGCTCCCCCGACCGCGAGTACCTGCGCCGCAAGCTGGGCCGCGCCGTCGCCGAGATCCCCCGGCTGCACCAGCGGGTCGTGCCCGCCTTCGGCCGCCTGGCCCCGCCCACCTGGGAGGACGACAGCACCTTCGACCTCGACTACCACCTCCGCTGGACCGCGCTGCCCGGTCCTGGCGACGAGCGCGAGCTGCTGGCCCTGGCGACCCGGATCCACCAGCAACCCTTCGAGCGGGGGCGCCCGCTGTGGGAGTTCGTGGTGATCGAGGGCCTGGCCGACGGCCGGGCCGCCATGGTCCAGAAGCTGCACCACACGGTCACCGACGGCGTCGGGGGACTCCGCCTGGCGGAGCGCTTCCTCGACCTCGAACGCCGTCCGCCCGAGCCGGACGAGGAGCCCGAGATCACGGCCCGGGCCAGCGGCCTCCCCGGTCCCAGCTTCGTCGGGCGGGCCCTCGGCACGGCGGGGCACCTGGGCCGCCAGGTCGCCGAAACGACGGTCGGCCTGACCCGGGCCGCGGGTGATGCCCTGATCCACCCGCAGGACTGGCCCGCCCGCGCGGCGGAGGCGGGCGAGACGGCCCGATCGGTGGCGCGCCAGCTCGTGGGCACGAACGAGGCCCGCTCCCCGCTGTGGACCGAACGGTCCCTGTGGCGCCAGCTCGAGGTCCTGCAGGTGCCCTTCGACGACGTCAAGCAGGCGGCGGCGGCCCGGGACGTGACGATCAACGACCTCTTCGTCACGGCCGCGGCCCGAGCCGCGGGCGCGGTGCACCGCCAGGCGGGATGTCCGGTCGACGAGCTCCGGATGGCCATGCCCATGAGCACCCGGGACGACAAGAGCGCCGCCGGCAACGCCTTCTCGCTCACCCGCTCGCTGGTCCCCATCGACGTGACCGATCCGGCCAAGCACCTCGAAGCCGTGCACGACCTGCTGGCGGCCACCCGGGGCGAGAAGGCCTTCCAGGTCCTCGATCAGCTCGCCGGCGTCATGAACGTGCTCCCGACCTCAGCGCTGGTGGCGGCCGCCCGGCACCAGGCGGAGACGGTCGACTTCACCACGTCGAACCTCCGGGGCGCACCGTTCCCCCTCTACTTCGGCGGGGCCCAGATCGTGGAGAACTACCCGGTCGGCCCGCTCGCCGGCACGGCGTTCAACCTGACGATGCTCAGCTACGCCGGCGAGATGCACTGCGGGCTGCTGGTCGACGCCGCAGCCATCGAGGACCCGACGGCGTTGCGGGACGCGTTGAAGGACGCGTTCGAGGAATTGACGGCCTGACTCGACTCAGTTCGTGGAGACCAGCTCGTCGGACGGCTTGGACAGGAGCGTCCGCACGTCGAGGAGCAGGTCGGCGACTTCGTTGCTCGACACGAGCTGGCGATCGAGGAGCGTGCCCAGACCCTGGTCGATCAGGGCCAACGCCTCGTTGATGACTTCCGTCTCGGACTCGTGCCGTTCGGTGGTCTCCGTCATTACGGAGTGATGGTACCCGCCCGGTGTGTCGAGAGTGGGTCAGTAGCGTGAACCCGTGACCGCTGCCACACCGACCGGGGTGACCTTCGCCGGCTTCATGCCCTTGGGACCGCAGGTCGCGGTCGACGTCGCCCGGGAGGCCGAGGGTCTCGGCTACGGGTCGTTCTGGACGGCCGAGACCACCGGGACCGAGGCCTTCGCCCTGCTCGGGGCCGTGACGGGGGTCGCCCCCTCCCTCGACCTGGGGACCGGTGTGCTCGCCCTCCAGCTGCGGACCCCGATGGTGGCGGCGATGGCGGCCGCCACGCTGCAGGCCCTGGCGCCCGAGCGCGAGGTGGTCCTCGGCATCGGCATCTCCTCGCCGGTGGTGACCGAGCGGTGGCACGGGGTGCCCTACGGCGAGCGGCCGCTCGACCGGGTGCGGGAGTACGTCGCCCTCGTCCGGGAGTGCCTGACCGGCGAGTCGGTCAGCTTCGCCGGCGACTTCTACGACGTGAGCCGCTTCCGGCTCGGGATGCGCCTCGGTGAGCGCCGACCGAAGATCGTCGTCGGCGCGCTCAACCCGGGGATGCTGCGCCTGGCCGGCGAGGTCGCCGACGGCGTGCTGCTCAACTACCTGCCGGCAAGCCACGTGCCGTGGAGCGTCGAACAGGTGCGCAAGGGGGGCGACGCCGAGATCTACGCCTACGTCCACGTCGGTGTGGCCGACCGCGACGCCGCGGCGGAGCACGCCCGCCGGGACCTCTTCTCCTACGCCGTCGTCGACGCCTACTCGGCCAACTTCGAACGCGCCGGCTTCGGCGACGAGGTGGCGGAGGTCCGCGAGCGCCACGGGGCCAAGGACCGCGAGGGTGCGGTCGCCGCGGTGTCGGACCGCATGGTCGACGCCATCGACGTCGTCGGCGACGCCGCGCTCGTGAAGGCCACGATGGCCGACTACGTCGCCGCCGGCGTCGACCACCCGATCGTCATGCCGCTGCCGTGGGGCGACGACCGCCGCCAGGTCATCTCCGACACGCTGCAAGCCGCCATCGCCTGATCCGTCCCCGTTCAGCCGTCGAGCTCGGGGAGCTCGAGGCCTTCGGGGAGCTGGCCGCCGGCTTCGAGCCACTCGGCGACGACCTTGGGGGCCTCGTCGGGGTTGTAGCAGTCCTCCTCGTAGGACCAGCGGTCGTCGCCGGCGTAGTGGAGGACGACGCAGGCGGGGAACTCGTAGGTGGCGTCGCCGCCCTGGGGGTCGGGCAGGCGGTTCCCGGCGACGAACACGACCCGGTTGCCCCCGATGCCGCACCAGTGCGTGGGGAAGTCCATCTCGGGGAACGGCTGCATCACCCCGACGATCCAGTCGCGGATCTCGTCCCGGCCGTTGAAGCGACCGTAGTGGTGCTCGTAGTAGCGGGCGTCCTCGACGAACTGCTTCGACCAGGTCTCCCAGTCGCCGGTGGCCACCGCCTGCCGGCCCCGCTCGACGTAGCGGTGGAACGCCGCCTCCACCTCGGTGCGGTCGTGCTCCGGCGGCCGGGGATCCGGCGTGTAGTCGGGGATGGCCTCGAGCGTGTCGTCCTCGGGCGTCTCCTTCGTCCCGCCGGCCCGGAACCAGTGACCGATGGCGTTGTTGGCGTCCTTCGGGTTGTAGAAGTCCTCCTCGCGGGACCACTTCCCATCGCCCGCGTAGTCGATCAGGCTGATGTTGGGGAAGGAGTAGTAGGCGTCGCCGCCGGCCGGGTCGGGCAGGTGGTTCCAGATGTAGAAGGCCACCCGGTCGCCCTCCACCACGTGCCAGTCGACTGAGAAGGTCATGTTCGGGAACGGCGTCATGGCCCCGACGATCCAGTCGTGGATGGCGGGCTGGCCCTGGAAGATCCCGAGGTTGTGTTCGACGTACTCGGCGTCGTCGGTGAACAGTGCCGCCCAGGCGGGCCAGTCCCGGTTCTCGACGCCCCGCCGCAGGAACTCGGCGAACGCTTCCTCGACCTCTTCACGCGGGTGTGCCATGGGCGGCGAAGGTAGTGCGCCGCGACCCGTACGCTCTGCCGCCGTGCAGCTACAGGGGAAGGTCGTCGTCGTCACCGGTGGCGGCAACGGGATCGGGGCGGCCATGAGCCGCCGCTTCGCCGCCGAGGGCGCGGCCGCCGTCGTGGTGGCCGACGTGGACGCTGAGGCCGCGGCTGGGGTGGCGGACGAGATCGGGGCGCGGGCCGTCGGCACCGATGTCAGCGACGAGGCGCAGGTGGCCGACCTCGTGGGCTCGACCATCCGGGAGCACGGGCGCATCGACCTGTTCTGCGCCAACGCCGGCGTGGGCGCGCTGGGCGGCGTGGAGGTCCCGGACGAGGACTGGCAGCGGTCCTGGGACGTCAACGTGATGGCCCACGTCTACGCCGCCCGGGCGCTCCTGCCCGACTGGCTGGACCGAGGCGAGGGGTACCTGCTCCACACGGCGTCGGCCGCGGGCCTGCTGACCAATGTGGGCACCGCGCCCTACACGGCCACCAAGCACGCCACCGTCGGCTTGGCCGAGTGGCTGTCGATGACCCACGGCGACGCGGGGGTGCGGTTCTCGTGCCTCTGCCCCATGGGGGTGCGCACGAACATGGTCGCCGCCGGCCAGGACGCCTCCGCCGGCGCCGTCGTCATCAACCAAGGGCTCATCGAGCCCGAGGACTGCGCCGACGCAGTCGTGGCCGGGCTGGCCACCGAACGCTTCCTGATCCTGCCCCACCCCGAGGTGAGCGAGTTCGTGCGCCGCAAGGCCGACGACCCCGACCGCTGGCTGGCCGGCATGCGCCGGCTGCAAGCGGCGATCGAGCGGAGCCTCGAGGGGTGAGGCCGTTCCGGAAGGCCATCGGTGTCCTCTTCCCGCTGCTGCTCATCGGCGGCTTCGCCCTCGTCGGGGCGGTCTGGGGCGAGCCCGAAGACGGCTCGGGTGACGACCGCTCGTTCAGCCTCGAGGACATCCAGGTCGAGGCGGCGGTGAAGCGCAACGGCGTGATGCTCGTCCGCGAGGAGGTGACCTACGACTTCAACGGCACGTTCAACGTCGGCACCCGCGACTTCGACAGCGGGCCTTGGGAGATCCGCAACATCCGGGCCTTCGAGGGCAACCGCCGGCTGGGCGAGATCACCAACACGCCGACGCTCTACGAGTGGGACATCTCGCCCGCGTCGGGGACCCACACCTACGAGCTGCGTTACGAGGTGCACAACGCCGTCCTGGCCTGGCCCGACGTGGCCGAGCTCAACTGGCAGTGGGTCGGCCGCAACGTGCCCGAGCCCGTCGGGCGTCACCGGGTGACCCTCCGCGTGCCGGGCGACGGTGAGGGCGTCCGGGCCTGGGCCCACGGACCGCTGAGCGGGACCGTCGTGGTCGACGGGCGCACGGTGCGGACCGACGTCGAGGACCTGCCTGAGTTCACCTTCCTCGAGACCCGGGTCATCGCGCCGCGGAGCCGCTTCGGCCCCGACCTGCCCGAGGGCCGGGAGGGCCTGACCGAGCCCCGGGACTACGTCACCGAATGCGACTTCTACCGGGCGGCGCTCGAGCGGGACGGGACGCTGAACCAGCGCCAGATCGACCGGCTCATCGCTGACTACCCGGCATGCCAGTCGCTGACCCCGGTGGAGACCGAGCCGCAGCAGGAGCGGATCATCGCCGAGGAGACCGCGCTGGCCGAGCAGGCCAACGAGGACCGGGCCGAGTTCGCCCGCGAGCAGGAGGAGCGCGAGGACCGTCGGCGGGCCCTGAACCTGGCCGCCCCGTTCGTCATCGGCGGGGCGCTGCTGGCGGCCTGGCTCGTGTGGCGGAAGTGGGGCAAGGAGCCGGATCTCACGACCGAGATCGACTACTGGCGGGAGGTGCCCGACGACCCGCCCGCGGTCGCCATCGCCCTGCGGGAGTGGGGCTTGGTCGACACCGACGCCTTCTCGACCACGGTCGTCGACCTGGCGCAGCGGGGCTACCTGACCATCCAGGAGGACGGCAAGGACCACAAGTTCCTCAAGACCGACAAGAGCGTGGACGGGTTGCTCGAGTTCGAGCGCAACGTGATGTCCAAGCTGTTCGAGGACGGCCCGACCAACAGCCAGAAGGAGCTGACCGGCTGGGCCAAGGGCAACCGCCGTGAGGCGGCGTCGTGGCTGAGCACGTTCAAGAACAGCGTGGTCAAGACCTACGAGGCGAAGGGCTACCAGGTGAAGGGCCAGGTGGCGGGCTGGCTGCTCTACCTGCTGATCGTCGGCCTGCTCGGGCTGTATGCCTGGGCGGCCATCGCGTACGACGCGTTCGCCGCGGGGGCGCGGCCATCGGCACCGGGGTGTTGCTGCTCTGCTTCATCGTGCTGCTGCGCCGGCGAACGCCGGCCGGCGCCCAGCGCTACGCGGAGTGGGAAGGCCTGCGGAAGTTCCTCAAGGACTTCTCCCAGCTCCAGGACGCACCGTCGGGGCACATGGCCCTGTACGAGCGCTACCTCGTCGCCGCGGTGGCCCTCGGCGTGGCCGACGAGCTCATCGAGGCGCTCCAGGTGCGCATCCCGGAGGTGGCCAACGACCCGACCTTCGCCCACTGGTACGTCGGCAGCCGGGTCGGCGTCGGCGTCGGGTCCTTCTCCTCGCTGGGCGACTTCAGCTCGGGGCTGTCGAGCGCGACCGCGTCCTCGTTCCGGCCGCCGTCGTCGTCGAGCTCGTCGGGCGGTGGCTTCAGCGGCGGCTTCTCCGGCGGAGGCGGTGGCGGCGGAGGCGGTGGCGGCTTCGGCGCCCGCTGACCCGACCGTCGCGGTCTACGAGGCCCGGGCCCGGGAGTGGGCTCGCGAACGGCGGGCGGCCCATCCGGAGCGAGCCGGAGCCCTGGCCGAGCTCACCGGGCCGGTCGTCGACCTGGGGTGCGGACCGGGCTGGCACCTCCCTCACCTCGGTCCGAGGGCGATCGCGCTCGACGCCGCCCGGGCCATGCTCGACCTGGTCCCCGAGCGGGCGCCCGCGCCGCGGGTCCAGGCCCGCCTCGAGGCCCTCCCCTTCCGGCGCGGCGGGCTCGGTGGGGCGTGGGCGTCGAAGTCGTACGTGCACCTGGCCCGGCCTGCCGTCCCGCTGGCGTTGGCCGACCTCCACCGGTCGCTGGCGGTGGGGGCGCCGGCCGACCTGACGGTCTTCGGCGGTGATGCCGACGAGCAGGAGTACCCCGATGACGAGTTCGCCGGCCGGACGTTCTCGTTCTGGCCCGAGGACCTCCTCCGCGGCGTGTTCCTCGGCGCCGGGTTCTCCATCGACGACCTGACGGTCGAACCCGCCCGCGACGGTCTCCCCCACCTCCTGGCCCGCGTCCGCCGGGAGCGGACGCTGGCCGACACGGTCGGGCCGGGCATGCGCCTGCTCGTGTGCGGCCTGAACCCCAGCGTCTACTCGGCCGACGTCGGCCACGGGTTCGCCCGGCCCGGCAACCGCTTCTGGCCGGCCGCCCTCGCCGCCGGGCTGGTCACCCGGGGCCACGACCCCCGCCACGCGCTCGCCCACCACGGCATCGGCATGACCGACCTGGTGAAGCGGGCCACGCCCCGGGCCGACGCGCTCACCGCCGACGAGTACGACGCCGGGGTGGCGCGGGTCCGCCGCCTGGTCGAGTGGCTCCGGCCGGAGGCGGTGGTCATGGTGGGGCTCGCCGGCTGGCGGGTCGCCGTCGACCGCAAGGCCGTCGCCGGCGTCCAGCCCGACCCCTTCGGCGGCCGCCCCCTCTACCTCATGCCCAGCACCAGCGGCCTCAACGCCCACAGCCGCCTCGCCGACCTCGTCACCCACCTGCAGGCCGCCGCCACCCTCTGACCCCGACCGTTCTGGGCACTCAGGCTTGTTGTCACAACAAACCTCAGTACCCAGAACGAACCGCTCGCCGTTCTGGGCACTCACGCTTGTGCCCTCGACAAGCCTCAGTACCCAGAACGGATGGTTGCGGGATCGGGGCGTAACGTCCGGGGATGGCCACGACGCTGCGGTTGGAACCGGTCGACGAGTACCTGCACGAGCTGGGGCCGGAGCAGACGTTCAACGAGTCGATGTACTTCAACGTGTACGACCCCGCCGCCCAGGTCGGCGGGTTCGTGCGCCTCGGCAACCGGGCCAACGAGGGCTACGCCGAGATGACCACCTGCGTCTACCTGCCCGACGGGCGGGTGGCCTTCACCTACTTCCGCCCCGAGATCAGCGACAACGACGCCTTCGACGCCGGCGGCATGCGCTTCGACGTGGTGGAGCCGTTCGAGGAGCTGAAGGTCAGCTACGAGGGCAAGGTCGTGCTGCTGGACGACCCGCTGGAGATGGCCGACCCCCGGGCCGCCTTCACCGGCAACCCGTGGGACCAGGCCCGCATCGACCTCACCTACACGCGGGTCAGCGACATGGTGGGCGGCGAACCGACCGAGTCGGTCGAGCGGGAGGGCGAGGAGTTCGCCAAGGGCCACTACGAGCAGCTCGTCGCCGCCACCGGCACCATCGCCGTCGGCGACGAGGAGTGGGTCGTGCAGGGCTACGGCCTGCGGGACCACTCGTGGGGTCCTCGCACCTGGCAGGCGCCGTGGTACTACCGCTGGCTGACCGCCAACTTCGGGCCCGACTTCGGCTTCATGGGCACCCGCATCGCCCGGCCCGACCGAGAGGGCCTTCGGGGCGGCTTCATCTGGGACGGTGAGCGCATCGTCCCGTGCCGGGGCCTCGAGCTCAGCACCGACTGGACCGAGTCCGGGTCGTACCACCGGGCGATCGAGGCCACCTTGCACCACGACGAGGGATCCCTCGCCGTGAAGGGCAAGGTGCTGAACCTCATCCCGCTGCGGAACCGCCGCGACGGCCGGGTCACCCGCATCTCCGAAGGCCTCACCGAGTGGACCCTGGACGACGGCCGGGTGGGCTACGGCCTGTCGGAGTACCTCGACCAGATCATCGACGACCAGCCGGTGGGGCTGGCCGAGTAGGCGGAAGGGCTAGGCCGCGACGGTCGGCAGCGGGGGGCTGTCGGGTCGGGGCTCGCCGTCTCGGTCCACGCCGCAGAGGACCCGCCAGAGGAACGTGATCTTGCCGGTCTCCAGGAAGCCGGCGGCGATGACCTGCTCGAGGATCGGCCGGCAGGCCTCGTAGCGCATCGCCCGGCGCCGGTCGGAGCGGTTCGCCTTGAACCAGGTCCGCAGGGGCGGCAGGCCGACGGTCGCGTAGACGCCGGGGTCGAGCATCGAGTCGAACAGCCGGTGGATGCCGAAGGCCACGGTGTGGCGCATCCGCCAGCGCTCCCAGGCACTGGACGCTTCGGCCAGCTCGGGCAGGCGCATCCGGGCGAAGGCGAGGTGCCGGGCCTCCTCCTGCCGGTGGTAGCGGTTGACCTCGGCCAGCAGCGGGTCGGTCTCGGGATGCTCCGACGCCAGCTTCTGCATGAGGTCGGGGATCTCCTCGCCGGCGAGCACGAACACGTACAGGAGCACGGGGTGGCGCAGCAGCCCCCGCTGGATCCGGTTGCGCACGAAGGCGGGCAGGCCCTTGGTCATCAGGCGGGGTGCCTGCGGCCCGATCTGGTCCACGAGGCGCAGGAAGGCCCGGGAGTGGCGGGTCTCCTCGCCCATCTCGTGCAGGGCGTAGGTGGTCCGGGCATCGACGAGGTCCGGGGTCTCGGCCATCTCGAGGGCGAAGGCGGAGATGAGGACGGCCTCGAAGCGCACCCCGGACTCGAGGAGCGAGGCGACCTCCTCCCGGGACAGCGTCGCCCGCTGCTCGGCCGTCAGGCCGTACTCGTCGGGGTCGATGGAGAGCAGCGCGTCCGGGACGAGCTGGCCGGTGGACGAGGGCCTCCCAGGCGAAGCGCTCCTCGGGCTCGATGACCCGGCGCAGCGAGGCGGTGTTGAGGCGCTCGACCCGCTGGGCGACGGCGTCGTCAAGCGGCGAGGTCGAGTCGCTGGTGGGCGTCATGGTGGCAGCCATGAACTCATGGTCGCGCCACCTTTCTTATGAGTCAATGATATTTATCACTTCATTGGTGTGACCTCTGCCATACGCTCTTGCCTGCATGGCCGACGTCGTGGAGACCAAGGGCGAGCGCACCCGGCGCCGCCTCCTGGACCTGGCGGTCCAGCGCTTCGCCGACGACGGCTACCGGGCGACCTCGGTCTCCGCCATCGCCCGCGACGCCGGCATCACCCAGGCCGCCGTCTACGCCTACTTCGCCAACAAGGAGGCGCTGTTCGAAGCCGCCGTCGACCTCGACACCGCGGAGCTGATCGCCGGCGCCCGGGCGAACCTCGACGAGTCGCTCCCGCTGGCCGAGCTGATCCCCGGGCTCCTCCTGCAGCTCCGCCTCGGCGTCGAGCAGCACCGCCTGGCCCGGCGGGTGCTGGCGGGGCAGGAGCCGGAGGTCGTGGCCCGCCTCGTCGACCTCCACGCCCTCCAGGACATCACGGCCGACCTGGCCACCCTGCTGCGCGCCGGCCAGGCGTCGGGCGAGGTGCGCAGCGACGTCGTGGCCGACCAGCTCGCCGTCGGCATCGAGACCGTCGTGCTCGCCCTCCTGATGCTGTCCATCCAGGTCACGAGCGACGACGACACCCGCGTGGCGGGCGTCCTCACCCTCTTCCAGGCGCTGCTCGGCCGCCGGCCCTGACCGTCAGCTCGGGGCGACGACGCCCTGGACCTCCACCTCGGAGATGGCGGTGAAGTCCCGCACCCCGTCGGTCGTCGCCAACACCTCGACCGTGACGCCCGACGTGAGCACCGGCGGGAAGCCCACCCGCTGCAGGTCGGGGGCCTCGCTGAAGTCCTGGACCACGGTCCGACCGTCGTCGAAGGTCCAGCGCACCTGGACCACCCGCCGGTTCTCGTCGAAGCGGTCGGTGCCGTCGACCGGGTCGACCTTGGCGTAGCCGGGGATGAGCCCCACCCGGGTGACGTAGACCGGGCCGGCCTCGAACCGGTAGGTCAGGCTCTCGCCCACCCCGTCGCCCTCGGTCCGCCACGTCGTGGTCGGGTCACCGTCGATCGTGTTCTCCACGCCGAACGAGACCGGTGCACCACCGGCGTCGGTGCTGTCCGGCGCCGTCGACGAGGCCGTGGGGTCCACGAGGGTCTGCACGACGGCAGCCGCAGGGTCGATCACGACGGTGGTGGTGGTCGGGGGGGTGGTGGTCGTCGTGGTCGGCGGCGCCGTCGTCGACGTGGTGGTCGTGGCCTGGGTCGTGGACGGCGGGGTCACCGCGGTGGGCTCGTCCTCGTCGTCGCGGGTCAGCAGCACGAAGGCGGCCACGCCGGCCAGGACCACCGCGAGCAGGCCGAGGACCAGGGGGGCCCGGGACCGGCGGGGCTCGGGCTCGATGGGCGTGGGGGCCGGGCGAGGAGGCGGTGGGGGCGGCAGGCCGTCCTTCGGCGTCGAGGTCAGGAGGGGCACGACGGGCGCGGCGACGACGACCGTCTCGCCGGCGTCGGCCTCCGCCCCTTCCTCGAGCGCCACCGGAAGGGGCGTCGGCGGCACACCGAGGGCCCGTTGGGCCCCGCGCAGGGCCTGCCCGAAGTCGGCGGCCGTGGCGTAGCGAGCCGCCCGGTCCTTGGCCATGCCCTGGTCGACCACCTCGGCCAGCGCGCCGGGGACACCGGCCGCCCGGAGGTCGGGGGGCGGGTCGTTCAGCACCCGGTTCATCACCGCCGCCGTGCTCTCGTCGGTCGGGCGGACGAACGCCGGGGTGCCCGTGAGGAGCTGGTGCAGCGTCGAGGCCAGGCTGTACACGTCGCTCGCGGCCGTCGGCGGCTGCCCGCGCAGGGCCTCGGGCGCGCTGTGGGCGGGCGTCCCGGTGACCAGCCCGGTGGCGGTGAGGTTGGCCCCGCCCTCGAGCCGGGCGATGCCGAAGTCGGCCAGCACCGGCTCGCCGAACTGTGACACGAGGATGTTCTCGGGCTTCACGTCGCGGTGCAGCACGCCGGCCCGGTGGGCGGACGCCAGGGCCCCGGCCATCTTCACCCCGATGTCGGCCACCTCCTGCCAGGGCAGCGGGCCGCGGCTCCGCAGCCGGTCGGCCAGCGAACCGCCGGGCTGGTAGCCCATGACGAGGTAGGGCAGGCCGTCGTCGGTGTCCCCCGCGCCGTGCACGGTGATGATGTTGGGGTGCTCGGACAGGGCGCCGACCGCCTGCAGCTCCTGCTCGAAGCGCCGGCGCATCCGCTCGTCGACGCCGGCGACGGTCACCACCTTGACCGCCACATCCCGTGAGAACGCCGGTTGGCGGCCGCGGTAGACCACGGCCATCCCACCCCGGCCGACCTCCTCCAGGGCCTCGACGCCGGGGATCTCCATCGGGCTCAACGCGGCGCGAGGGCCCGGTAGGCCTCCTGCTGCGGGAGCGCGCCGGGGAAGGGCAGCAGGGCGATGGCCGGCGTGTCCACCCCGTTCTCCCGATAGCGCTCGAGGTGCTCGCGGCACGCCTCGGGCGACCCGTGGACGATGAGCTGGTCCACCACCTCGTCCGGGATGGCCTCCAGCGCCGCGCCCCGGTCGCCCGCCTTCCAGGCGTCCCACATGGGCGCCAGGACCTCGCCCCGGCCCAGCCACTCGTGGAAGGCGGCGTAGACCGGGACGTTCAGGTAGGCCGCGATCGCGAACCGCCCGGCGCCCCGCATGGCATCGGCGTCGTCGGACACGGCCACGAAGATCCGGGCCACGACCTCCTTGTCGTCGCCGTAGGACTTCACGATGGGGGCGACGGTGGTCACGTCGTCGGCGGACAGCCAGTTGATGATCGCCCCGTCCCCCTCGCGACCCGCCAAGCGGAGCATCTGCTCCCGCAGGGCGGCCACCAGGATCGGGACGGGCTCGCTCGGCGGCACCCCGAGCTTGAACCCGTTGACGGAGAAGGTGTCGTACTCCTCCCGCACCTTGTCGCCCGGCAGGGCCTGGCGCAGGAAGCGGACGACGTCCCGGGTGCGCTTGTACGGCTCCTCGAAGGCGATGTCGTTCCAGCGCTCGACGATGACGTTGGACGAGCTGCCCACCCCGAGCACGAACCGGCCCGGCGCGGCCTGAGCCAGCGAGCCCACGGACTGGGCGAGGCAGCCGGGGCCCCGCGTGTAGGCCGGGACGATGGCCGTACCGAGGCGGAGCTCGGGCGCCCAGACCGACGCCAGGGCCAGCGGCGTGAAGGCGTCGGCCCCGTCGGCCTCGCTCGACCAGACGTCGGTGTAGCCGAGGTCGACCAGCTCGCGGAACCAGTCGCGCTGCTCACCCAGCGGCAGGCCGGCGAAGGGGACGGTCATGCCGAAGCGGGGGCTGGGCATCACGAAGCATCCTTCCAGAAGCGGACGATGGTGGATTGGCTGGCGATGGCCAGGAGCTGGCCGGTCTCGGACCACAGCAGCACGTCCCCGTGACCGAACCCGCCCTGCACGGCGTGCACCCGGATGTCGAGCAGCACCCAGTCGGTGGGCTCCAGGCGGGCCACCCGGAGGGTGTTGTCGAGGCTGGTCCCGCCGGCCAGCAGGCCCAGGGCCTGGCCGATGCCGAACGGGACGAAGTCGCCGAGCACGGCCAGGGCGGCGCCGGACATCTCGAGCACCTCCGGCATCCGGGCCCAGAGCGCGCAGGTGCCGTCGCCCGGCGTGCCGTCGAGGACCTCGAACGGACGGCCGACCGCGAGCCGCTGCTCCATCCGCGACGCCACCGACTCGTGCTCGAACCGGTGGGTCCGGATCTCGCACTCCTCCGGCCCCGGGACCTCGGGCATCGTGGCCCACTCCCCCGCGGCATCGAACGGCCGCTGACCCAGCGCGGCGTTGACCGTGAGGATCTCGCCGTCGTCGGTGCGGCCCACCGCCCGGGCCTGGGTGATCGTGCGGCCCTGGGCGCCGATGGTCACGTCGAAGGTCACGACCGATCCCGGCTTCGCGTACGACAGGTACTGCGCGGTGGCCCACACCACCGGCCGCTCGGTCACCTCCTCGAGGGCCACGATGGCCGCGCCCAGCCCGCAGCCACCGAAGAGGAAGCCGCCGCCGGCCGTGATCCCGGGGACGACGGGGAGGCGGAACCCGGACGGGGTGCCGTCGGACTCGAGGCCGAGGAAGGTCCGGGCGTCCATGAGCACCCGGACCCTAGGACCCACGGGCGCCGTGCGCGAACATCTCCCGCCATGTCCGACAGCCCCTGGCAGGGCGACGCCTGCTCCCTCGTCGACGCCTTCCGCGCCGGTGAACGCTCACCGCTCGAGGAGCTGGACGCCACCCTCGCAGCCATCGCGGCCAGCGAGCTGAACGCCTTCACCTTCGTGGATCCCGAGCGGGCACGGGCCGCCGCCGAAGCCGCGGACGTCTCGCTGCCGTTCGGCGGCCTGCCGGTGGGCATCAAGGAGCTGGAGCCGGTCGAGGGATGGCCGTGGACCGAGGCCTCGCTCGTCTTCAAGGACCGGGTGGCCGACTGGGAGTCCACGATGATGAGCCGGGTGCGGGCCAGCGGCGCCGTGCCCGTCGGCCTGACCGCCGCCAGCGAGTTCGGCGGCCTCAACGTCAGCGTGACCAAGCTCAACGGGGTCACGCACAACCCTGGCAGCAGGGCCGCACCGCGGGCGGGTCCTCGGGGGGCAGTGCGGCCGCGGTCGCCGGTGGGCTGCTCACCCTGGCCACGGCCGGTGACGGCGGGGGCTCCATCCGCATCCCCGCCGCCTACAACGGCCTGGTCGGCATGAAAGGGACCTACGGACGCATCCCTCGGGGTCCCCGGACCCACATCGCCCCCAACACGGTCGTCCTCGGCTGTGTGGCCCGGTCGGTGCGCGACGTCGCCCGGTACTACGACTGCTGCGCGGGCTACGACCCCTTCGACCCCGAGAGCCTGCCCCCGGAGACGGGCTGGGAGCGCGACCTCGGCACCCAGGACCTCGCCGGTCGGAGGGTGATCGTGGCCCCCGGTCTCGGCACCGTCCCGCTCGCCCCGGGGGTGGCGGCCGCCGTCGAACGGGCCGCTGAGGCGCTCATCGCCGACCACGGGATGACCCGGGTGGCGGCCGACGTCGACATCCCGCGGCTCGGCGTGCCCTGGGCGATGGGCAACCTGGCGTCGCTCCTGGTGGACATCGGCGACCGGTGGCCGAAGTGTGCGCCCGAGCTGACCGAGGAGCTGGCGTTCGGGTTCACCCTGGCCTGGAACGTGTTCGACCTGGAGCTGGCCGCCGAGGCCGAACGACGGCGGACGGAGGCCAACGAGGCCATGGCCGCCCTGTTCGACCGGGCCGACTTCGTGATCTCGGCCACGAACCCCGACCCGGCCTTCCCCGCCGACGCCAGCATGCAGTCGACCGGCCTCGGCGACCAGCTGCTGCGCCGGATCGAGCGCAACCGCGCCGCGAAGCTGGCGTGGCGGGGAGCCGCCCGCAGCGTGCGGGTCGCCGGGGCCGCCCGCCCCCGCACGAGCCGGGACCTCATGGCGTGGGTGTCGACCCGGTTCGCGGACCTGCTCGACATGGGCGCGCTGACCATCCCGGCCAACGTCTACGGCAACCCGTCGGTGTCCATCCCGGTGGACCACGTGGACGGTCTGCCCATCGGCCTGCAGATCATGGGGCGCCACTACGAGGACCGCCTGCTGTTCGACCTCGCCCTCTCCGTGGAACGAGAACGGCCATGGCCACTCACCGCAACCGGAGCACCACGCTGAGTCCCCGAAAGGGGTGGAAATCACATCGATGTGACTTCTGACCCACCCCCTGTTGGACTGGCTGTCACACCCCCCGGGCAGACTCAAGGCATGGAACGGCAGATGCGACTCCTCGATCCCGTCGAGGACGAGTGGCGGATCGACGAGGCGACCCGACGGGTCGGCCTCGCCGGAGTCGCCGCCGCCCGGGCTGCGCTGCGTTCGTCCCGTCCGGCCGCCGAGGCGGACGCGACGACGCCCGCGGCGGCCTGAACTCGACGGGATCCCGAGCTTCTAGGCTCTGGCCATGACCTCGGGATCTCCACGCGACATCGTCATCTGCGAAGCCGTCCGCACCCCGGTGGGGCGCCGTGGCGGTGGGCTCTCCACCATGCACTCCGCCGACCTCCTCGGCGTCGCCCTCAAGGAGCTGATCGACCGTTCGGGGATCGACCCGGCCGAGGTCGGCCAGCTCATCGGCGGGTGCGTCTCGCAGGTCGGCCAGCAGTCGTTCAACGTCAGCCGCACCGCGTGGCTCACCGCCGGCCTGCCCACCTCGGTCGCCGCCACCACGGTCGACAGCCAGTGCGGCTCGTCGCAGCAGGCCACCAACTTCGCCACCAGCCTGGTCGGCTCGGGCGTGGTCGACGTGGCCGTGGCCTGCGGCGTCGAGGTCATGAGCCGGGTGCCCATGGGCTCCAGCCTCGGCGAGGGCGTGGGCAAGGCGATCCCCAAGTCCTACTTCGAGAAGTACGAGTGGACCTCGCAGTTCGAGGGCGCCGAGCGCATCGCCGAGAAGTGGGGCATCACCCGCGAGGACGCCGACGCCTTCGGCCTGCAGTCCCAGCAGCGCGCCGCCGCGGCCTGGGACGAGGACCGCTTCGGCACCCAGCTCGTGGCCGTCGACGCCCCCGACCTGGGCGAGGACGGCAAGCCCACCGGTTCCACCCACCGGGTCGAGCGGGACGAGGGCCTGCGGGAGACCACCCCCGAGGGCCTGGCGCAGCTCAAGGCGGTGGCCCGCGAAGACGGCGTGCACACGGCCGGGACCTCGTCGCAGATCTCCGACGGCGCGGGCGCCGTGCTGGTCGCCACCCGCGAGAAGGCCGAGGCCCTCGGGCTGACGCCCAAGGCCCGCATCGTGGACACCTGCCTCGTCGGCAGCGACCCGGTGCTCATGCTCACCGGCCCGATCGACGCCACCCACCACCTGCTCGAGCGGAACTCGATGACGATGGACGACATCGACCTCGTCGAGATCAACGAGGCCTTCGCCTCGGTCGTGCTGGCCTGGGAGCGGGAGCTGAAGCCCGACATGGACACGGTCAACCCCAACGGCGGGGCCATCGCCCTCGGCCACCCGCTGGGCGGCACCGGCGCGATCCTGACCACCAAGGCCGTCCACGAGCTCGAGCGCGGCGACCTGCAGACCGCCCTCGTGACCATGTGCTGCGGCGGCGGCCTCGCCACCGGCACCCTCCTCGAGCGCCTCTGACCTGAACCTGGCGGCATCACCTGCGCTGATCCGCGCGAGGCATTTCCTCCGCGGACCTTCCGCCCGCTGTCCTCTGATCACACGGAGGTGCGGGGTGAACCGTGTCCTCGATCGCTGCCTGTTGCTGGTCGCCGTCGGGTGCACCCGGACGGCGGCCCCATCTGGTGAGCCCGGCCTCGCCACCGTGGTCGAGGTGGTCGACGGCGACACCGTCGTCGTCGACCTGAACGGCCGCCAGGAGACCCTGCGCCTGATCGGGGTCGACACCCCCGAGACGGTGGACCCGGACCAGCCGCCGGAGTGCTTCGGCGCCGAGGCCAGCACCCACACCAAGGAGCTGCTCCCCGAGGGGACCGAGCTCCGGCTGACCCGCGACGTCGAGGCCCGCGACCGCTACGACCGGCTGCTCGTCTACGTCGAGCGGGCCGAGGACGGCCTCTTCGTCAACCTCGACCTGGTCGCCGGCGGATGGGCCGACGACTACCCCTTCCCCCCGAACGAGGCCCATGCCCGGGACTTCGCCCTCGCCGCCAGCCGGGCCCGAGCCGACGACCTCGGCCTCTGGGGCACCTGCGGCAACGCCGATCAGCCCGCTGGGGCCACCAGCGCGGGCTCGCCCTGAAGGACCTCGAGCGGGGTCACCGGAGGCGACGGGTACGAGCCCGCGGGCGGGGGCGGACCGAGCGGACCCCGCTCACCCGCGGGCGCGAGGGCGTTGGCCACCCGACCCCGATCGACCGGCTCCCGGGGTCGGAAGGAGCCGTCGGCGTAGGCGGCGACCACGCCCTCGGCGAGGGCCCACGTCGCGGCGGGGCCCAGTCCTGCGGACACGTCCGGCGGCGGCTCGCCCTCCGTGGCCGGCTCGCCCGCCAACCGCCAGAGGGCCCGGGCCAACTGCCCGCGCGTGAGCTCGCCCGCGGGCCAGAAGGTCGAGGCCGTGTGCCCGGCGATCAGGTCCCCCTCGGCCACCCAGGCGGCCGCGGCGGCCATCGATGCGGGGACGTCGGTCCACGGCGCCGGTGGTGCGCCGGTGGGCGCGCCCGCCCGCCGCCAGAGCATCGTGGCCAGCTCACCGCGCGTCGTCGGCAGGTGGCGCGAGCCGATCAGGGCCCGGTAGGTGCCGTTCGCGAAGCCGGTCGTGATGCCCTGGGCCGCCAGCCAGGAGATCGACCGGGCCGCCGAGAAGTCGTCGCGCACGTCCCAGAACGGGCCGGAGGTGAGGCCCGGGTCACAGCCGTCCGCGACCTGCCGCACGATGCGACCCAGCTCGCGTCGGCCGGCGCCCGTGAGGTGGAGCCGGTCCGCGAGCCAGTAGCCGGGCAGGGCGTGGGCCGCCCACGTCGAGTAGTGCACCACCTCGACGTTGGGGTACTCGGCCGCGATCTGGCGCAGGAGCCGGTTGACCAGCGCGCCGTTGGCGTTGATGTTCGGCCACGCCGAACCCTCGGGCTTCACGTCGAGCCACCGGACGCAGTCGACGTGGGGGGCCGTGGCATCGAGGAACGCCCGGATCTCCCGAGCCAGCCGTCCGGCGCGATGGAGGAGGTTGGCGTCGCCGTGGCCCAGCTCCACGACCACGATGTCGGGGGCGTCGGGACCGATCACGGCTCGGGCGACCTGTCGGCGGCTCGGGCCGATCGTGGCGGCGTCGGCCGCGAAGAAGTGGGTGATCCGGCGGGTCCGGGTGACCTCAGCCCGGATCTGAGGCCTCCGAGCGGTGCCCGATCGAGTCCCCGACGAAGGCCATCGTCGGCGGCTCCTCGGCGGCGAACGCCGGCGCCGCCGGCGTGAGCGCGAGCAGCCCGACGAGCGTCACGAGCACCGCGTTCCGCCGGACGACCAGCCCTCCGCCCACGACCGGCCACCGTACCGGCGCCTCGGCCGGGGGCTCGCTCAAGCACGTGCAACAGCCCCTCTGCCGGGTCCGCAAGTTTGCATCCTCTGCAATAACGCTTAAACTGCAGGAATGCCTGAGACCGCCGGACTCCGTGAGCGCAAGAAGGCCCGGACGCGACGGGCCCTGACCGCGGCCGCCATCCGCCTCTCGATCGAACAGGGTGGGCCCGACCGGGTCACGGTCGAGGAGATCAGCGAGGCCGCCGACGTCTCTCCCCGCACGTTCTTCAACTACTTCTCCTCCAAGGAGGAGGCCATCCTCGGTGTCGACCCCGACGGCCGGTCGGCCATGCGGGTCGAGCTCGAGCTGCGCCCGCCCGAGGAGACACCGATCGAGGCCCTGCGCGCCGCCCTGCTCTCGACCGCCGAGGTCATCGAAGAGGACGCCGAGCTGTGGGCCCATCGCCTCCAGCTGGTCCGCGAGCACCCGTCGCTGTTCCCGGGCTACGTCGCCAGCTTCGCCGACTTCGAGCGCGGCCTGGTCGAGGCCATGGCGACCCGCCTGGACCTCGACCCCGACACCGACCTCTATCCCACCGTCGTCGTCGCCGCCGCCCTCACCGTCATGCGGGTCACCGTGAGGCACTGGCAGTCCCACGACGGTGCCCTCAGCGTCGTCGAGCTGTTCGATCTCGCCTTCGACCAGCTCGCCGACGGCCTCGCCCTCCCGCCCACCCCCTGAGTCCGCCCGGAGCTCTCGTGCAGTCCCCCACCACCCCCGAAGCCGTCACCGACTCGCCGCCGTTGACCCACCGCCAGATCCTCGTGATCTTCAGCGGGCTCATGCTGGGCATGCTCCTCGCCGCGCTCGACCAGACCATCGTGGCCACGGCCCTACCCACGATCGTCGGCGACCTGGGTGGGCTCAACCACCTCTCGTGGGTGGTCACCTCCTACCTGCTGGCCGCCACGGTCTCGACGCCGATCTGGGGGAAGCTCGGCGACCTCTTCGGCCGCAAGCGCATGTACCAGATCGCCATCGTGGTCTTCCTGCTCGGCAGCATCCTCTCGGGCTTCTCCACGACGATGGTCCAGCTCATCCTGTTCCGCGGCGTCCAGGGCCTCGGCGGCGGTGCCCTCATCGTCCTCGCCCAGGCGATCATCGCGGACGTGGTTTCCCCCCGGCAGCGGGGCCGGTACCAGGGCTACTTCGGTGCCCTGTTCGGCGCGTCGAGCGTCGCCGGCCCGCTGCTCGGTGGGTTCTTCACCGACCACCTGACCTGGCGCTGGGTGTTCTTCGTCAACATCCCGCTGGGCATCCTCGCCCTGGTGGTCACCAGCGCCGTCCTCCCCGCCTCCGGCACCCGGGCCAAGGCCCGCATCGACTACATCGGCGCCGGTCTGCTGACCGCGGGCATCACCTGCCTCGTGCTGCTGACCACCTGGGGCGGGACCGAGTACGCCTGGTCCTCGCCGACGATCCTGGGCCTCGCGATGGCCACCGTCGTGCTCCTCGCCGGCTTCGTGATGACCGAGCGACGCGCCGTCGAGCCGCTCCTGCCGCTGCGCCTCTTCCGGGGCCCGATCTTCACCGTCGGCAGCATGGTGGCCTTCCTCGTCGGCGTGGCCATGTTCGGGTGCATCAGCTTCCTGCCGCTGTTCCTCCAGGTGGCGGGCGGGGCGTCGGCCACCAACTCCGGCCTGCTCCTCGTCCCGCTCATGCTCGGCCTGCTCGCCGCCTCGGTCTTCGCCGGACAGGTCATCACCCGCACGGGCCGGTACCGGGTGCTGCCGATCACCGGCACGGGCATCGCCGCCTTCGGCCTCTTCCTGCTGTCGACGATGGACGCCTCCACCTCGCGGCTGATGTCCGGCGTCTACATGACGCTCGTGGGCATCGGCCTCGGCCTCAGCATGCAGGTGCTCGTGCTGGCCATCCAGAACTCCGTCCGGGTCGCCGACCTGGGCGTGGCCACCTCCACGGTCAACTTCTTCCGGTCGGTCGGCGGGTCGGTGGGCGTCGCCCTGTTCGGGGCGCTGTTCAACGCCCGGCTCGCCGCCGAGCTGGGCGGCTTCGCCGGCCTGAGCGGGTCGGCCATCACGCCCGACGCCATCACGGCGCTCCCCGCCGCCCAGCGGGCGGACGTCGTCGACGCCTTCGCCAGCGCGCTGACCGGGGTGTTCCTGGTCTCGGTGCCGGTCATGCTCCTGGGCTTCGGCCTGAGCTGGCTCCTGCGCGAGATCCCGCTGCGCTCCTCTTCCGGGCAGACCCAGGCCCTGCTCGAGGCCGACGCCGAGGTCGAGACCGAGGCGGCGTCAGTCGCCTTCGCCAGCTAGGGCCGCTCCCGTGCCCACCGGTTCGGCCTCGGGCTCATCCGGGCCCTGGTCGAGGCGGAAGGGCGGGTACTCGTCCCGCAGCAGGAGCACGTAGGCCAGCACCCGGAAGCACCACCGGTTCAGGCCCATCACGAAGTCGAAGAGTGCGCTCGTGTAGCGACCGGTGAACAGCAGCCCCACGCCGGCGAAGAACACGAGCACGCCGATCAGGCTCGGCCAGCCACGGCCCTCGTCCCAGCCCCAGCCACCGGCGAACAGCCCGACGATGACCAGCTGCGGGATGGCGAGCAGCCAGGACTTCACCCACACGAGGCCGCGGGAGAGCCGCTCGGGCCGGTCGATCTCCAGCGTGGCCGGGTCGCCCGGCCGGGCCGCGAGCGAGAACGGTGGGTACTGGTCGGTGCCCAGCGCGCTGTACGAGTAGAAGCCGACTCGCCAGGTCCAGCGCAGGACCCCGACGGTGAAGTCGAACAGCGCCGCCGGGTAGCGGCCCGTGAACACGATGGCGAACCAGGCGATGACGCTGACCACCCAGACCGCCAGCCAGAGGGCGGCGAGCACGATGAAGTGCGGGATGAGCAGGAACCACTTGACCAGCCACAGCCACCGGCTGAGCTCGGCGTCCTGGTGACCGGCGATGCGCACCGGCGCGATGCCGATCGCCACGGTCTCCCCCCGATCGACCGCAGCCACCGGTTGGTGACGGGCGAGCCCGACGGCGCCGAAGACGAGGAGCAGGGTCCCACCGAGCGCCACGAGGAAGCCGCCGATCAGCAGGCCAAGGGCCACCGGCAGCAGCCAGTCGACCTTGGCCGCCACCGCGGCGTCGACGCTCACCCCCGCCGAACCGTCCTCGTTCATCACCACGACGACCCAGTCACCGTTCTCGAGCTCCCACTCGAGCGGCACGTCGTCGGAGCCGGTGGCCACCCAGAAGTCCTGCTCACCGGGCGGCTCGGCCTCGTCGGCCCCGTCGACGAAGCGGTACTCGACCCGGAACGGGTCCACTTCGACGTCCTCGATCTGCGACTGCGCGACCCCGTTGAGGTAGGTCCGGACGTCGGCGCTCGGACCGATCCCGACGAACGCGGGGGTCTCGCCGGCGCCGTCGACCTCGAGGCGGATCGTCCCCAGGTCGCCCACGTCGAACCAGCGGGTGTCCTGGGGCGAGACGCCGAGGTCGATCTCGTCGCTGGTGATCGCCGGCGTCGCGGTGTCGAGGCGTTCGGCCGAGGTCGAGAAGAAGCCGTCGTCGTCGCGCTGGGTGGCGTGGGCCCAGGTCAAGAAGGCGCCGGCGAGGGCGACCGTCCCGGCGACGAGGACGAGGATGACGCCGGCGACGACCATCAGGATGCGGCCGACCGGAGCGTGCTCCGGACGGCTCGGGGCTACGGGCTCGGTCATCCCACCATCGTCGCGGCTTCCGCGCCCGTTGTCGCCCGGTACGAGGCCCTGACCTCCAGTCGGCCGGTACCGTTCCCGGCGTGACGACGCTGGCCGAACGGCTCGGCTACGGGGCGGACGACCGGCTCCTGATCCTCAACTGCGACGACCTCGGGTCGGCCCACGCCGCCAACCTGGCCGTCTACGACGCGCTCCGGGACGGCTTGGCCACGAGCGCTTCGCTCATGGTGCCGTGCCCCTGGGCGCGTGACGCCGCCCAGCGCTACCTCGGCGAGGACGTCGGCGTCCACCTCACGCTGAACTCCGAGTGGGACGTGTACCGGTGGGGACCGATCACCCAGGCCCCCTCGCTGCTCGACGGCGACGGCGGCTTTCCCCGGACGCTCGAGGACCTGTGGGACCACGGCGACATCGACGAGGTCCGCAGGGAGCTGCGGGCCCAGGTGGAGCGGGCCATCCTCTGGGGGTTCGACGTCAGCCACCTCGACAGCCACATGGGAGCCCTCCAGCTCAAGGCCGAGTTCTTCGACGTGTACCTCGAGCTGGCGGTCGACTTCGGCCTGCCGCTGCGCCTGTCGGGCGCCTCGACCGAAGCGCTCATCGGCTTTCCGTTCCGCGAGCTCGCCACCGCCGAGGGCGTCGTGTTCCCCGACCACTTCGTGTACGTACAAGGGGTCGGCAGCCGGGCCGCGCTGCAGCAGGCCCTGTTCGACCTCGCCCCCGGGGTGACCGAGGCGTACGTGCACCCCGCGGTCGACACCCCGGAGCTCCAGGCCTCGTTCCCCGACTGGCCCGGTCGGGTCGACGACCACCAACTCGTCACCCGGGACACCGGCCTGCGCGCCATGCTCGACCGCGCCGGCGTCCACCTCGTCGGCTACCGCGAGCTCCGCTCCCTCCAGCAGGCGGCGTAGCCCGGCGTTCAGCAGCGGGTCAGCGAGGGACCGTCATCTTGGGCTCATGCATCCCCGAACCTCCCGGTTCGCACTCGTGGGCGGCCTGGTGGTGGGTGTGCTCTCGACCAGCGCCTGCGGCAACGATGGTGGACCGAACGGGCCGGCCTCGGTGGCCGGCATCGAGATCCCCCAGCCGTCTCCCGAGGAGCTCGCCGCCGCGGGATTGAACGAGCTTCCGGTCGCCCCCGCGGCCGATCGACTCGACCTGACCGCCCCGACGTTCTCGGACCCGACGAACATCACCAACCCGCTGTTCCCGATCAGCGACCTCCAGTCCGTCGTGTTCAGCGGCGAGGTCGAGGGCCTGCCGTTCCACACCGAGACCACGCTCCTCCCGCAGACCAGGATCATCGAGTGGACCGAGGGCGAGCCGATCGAAGCCCGCATCTCCCAGTACTTCTCGTACCTGGACGGGCGCATCGAGGAGGTGGCCCTCGACTACTACGCCCAAGCGGACGACGGATCGGTCTGGTACCTCGGCGAGGACGTGTACGACTACGACGAGCAGGGCTTCAACGACAGCACCGAAGGGACCTGGCTCGCCGGCAAGGACGGCCCGATGGCGATGATCATGCCCGGTCACCCCCAAGTCGGTGATGTGTTCCGGGCCGAGAACCTTCCGGGTCTGGCCTTCGAAGAGGTGACGGTCCGCGCCATCGACGAGGTCGTCGACGGCCCCATGGGTCCGGTCGAGGGCGCGCTGATCGGCTCCGAGCTCCACGACGACGGGACCATGAGCGACAAGGTCTTCGCTCCGGGTTACGGCGAGTTCTATTCCGCACACGAGAGCGACGTCGAGGCGATGGCGCTGGCCGTGCCCTCGGATGCGGTCGACGGGTCGCCGCCCGACGAGGTTGACGCCCTCTCCGCGACTGCGGACGACCTGTATGCCGCCATCTCGTCGGACGACTGGCGTGCCGCGGCCGGGGCCCTCGGAGCCCTCACCGAGGTGTGGACGACCTACGAGGGCGAGGCGACGCCCACGCTCCTGGCCGACGAGATGGCGGTGGCGATCGATGCGGCCACCGCGGCCGTCACCGAACGTGACTCGGCCGCCGCGGGCACCGCCGCGATCGACGTCGCGCAGTCGGCACTCGATCTCCGACTCCGCTACCGGCCCCAAGCCGAGATCGACCTCGGCCGGTTCGACCTCTGGGCGCGGCAGATCCTCGTGGACGCGGCGGCCGGGGATGTCGGCGGGGTCCGCGGCGACGTGACGACGATGGAATGGGTGCGTGACCGCTTCGCGGACACGCTCGAACCGGCGGACCTCGTCGAACTCGACGTCCACCTCCTGGAGCTCAGGCAGCTGGTGAACGACGGCGATCTCGACAGCCTGGCCGAGGAGACCGAACGCACCCGGGAGACGGTCGCCGCCCTCGATCAGCTCCTGACCGTGGACTAGGTGGTCACCGAAGTCCGGCGAACAGGTCGGTCTCGGGGATCTCGGTGTCGACTCGGCTGCGGGCGAGGACGTAGTCGTCGTAGGGGTGGACGGTGCGGGCCACATCGCGGGGGAGGCCGAACCAGAACGGTGACGTGGGGTCGACCTGGGTCGCGTGGGCCAGTAGGGCGTCGAGGCGCACGTCGAAGTACTCGGAGATGTCGATGCTCGTGGTGATGGCCTCGTCCTGGCTCGGGCGCTTGAACCAGTCCTCGCCGAAGGGCGACTCCAGCTCCAGCTCCAGGAACTTGTCGTGGGTGGCCTTGATCCGGGCCCGCGACCAGACGACGTAGTACAGCTTCTGGGGCTCGAACGGATCGCCCAGGTCGGGGTAGGCGGTGGGATCGCCGGCGGCCTCGAAGGCGGGGAGGCTGATGTCGTGCACCCGCAGGTGGTCGGGGTGCGGGTAGCCCCGCTGGTCGTCGCCGTAGGTGATGATGACCTGGGGGCGCTCCCGCCGGATCACCTCGACCAGCTTGCCGACCGCCTCGCTGAGGGGGGCGTTGGCGAAGTTGTCCGGGTCGGCGTTGTGCTCGCTGTCGGGCATGCCGGAGTCCCGGTAGCCGAAGAGCACGACCTCGTCGTAGCCGATGATGTCGGCGGCCCGGGCCAGCTCCTCTTGGCGCACCTCGTGGATCCGCTCCCGCACCTCGGGCTTGTCCATCGCCGGGTTGAGGATGTCGCCGGCCTCGCCGCCGGTGGCGGTGACCAGCACCGTGCGGACGCCCTCGTCGTGGTACCTGGCCACCGTCGGCGCGCCCTTGGAGGCCTCGTCGTCGGGGTGGGCGTGGACGGTGAGGAGGCAGAGATCGGCCATCCGCCAGGAACGTAGCGCTGGAGTAGCGTGACGCCACCAAGGTGGGGGAGACCGACAAACAGGGGGTGCTGTGCCAGCCCTGACCGCGCACCAGGCCGTCCTCTCCTACTTCGACGACGCTGCTCGTCTCCTGGAGCTGGACGACAAGATCCACACCGTCCTCCGCAGCAGCTACCGGGAGGTGGCGGCCCAGGTCCCGCTGACCCTCGACAACGGCGAGCTCGTCGTGGCCCGGGGTTATCGGGTGCAGCACAACGGCGCCCGTGGGCCGTACAAGGGCGGGATTCGCTACCACCCGACGGCCGACCTCGACGAGGTGCGGGCCCTGGCCTCGCTGATGACCTGGAAGACGGCGTTGGTCGACGTCCCGTTCGGGGGCGCCAAGGGCGGGATCGAGATCGACCCGACGCACCTGTCGGCCGAGGAGGAGGAACGGCTCACCCGCCGCTTCATCGGCGTGATCCACCACGTCCTCGGCCCCTACCGGGACATCCCCGCTCCCGACGTGGGGACCAACGCTCACACCATGGCGTGGATGATGGACGCCTACGGCCGGGTCGCGGGCCACTCCCCCGCCATCGTCACCGGCAAGCCCGTCGCCCTCGGCGGGGCACCGGGGCGGGAGCAGGCGACGGGACGGGGCTGCATCGAGGTGCTGGCCTCGCACCTGAAGGCCGAGGGCCGGGGCCTCGAAGGCGCCAGGATCGCCATCCAGGGCTTCGGCAACGTGGGGTCGTGGGCGGCGCTGGAGGCCACCGCCCGAGGGGCGAACGTGGTCGCCGTCTCGGACGTGACCGGCGGCGTCTTCAGGGGCGACGGGCTCGACGTCGCCGACCTGGCCATGACGGTGCTCAAGGGCGGCGTGCTGGCCGATGCCAACGGGGTCGAGGTCATCGACAACGAGGGGCTGCTCGAATCCGACTGCGACATCCTGATCCCCGCCGCGCTCGGCCAGGTGATCACGGGTGAGAACGCCGACCAGATCAAGGCCGGCATCGTCGTCGAGGCGGCCAACTACCCCGTCACCCCCGACGGCGACCACGCCCTCCACGACCGGGGCGTCACCGTGATCCCCGACATCCTCGCCAACGCCGGCGGAGTGATCGGCAGCTACTTCGAGTGGACGATGAACATCCAGCAGTTCACCTGGGATGAGCACCAGTTCAACGAGCGCCTGGCCGCCCGCCTGACCAAGGCCTACGCCGCCACGCGCGAGTCGGCCAAGTACCTGGACTGCACCCTCCGCTCCGGCGCCTACTCCATCGGCGTCCAGCGCGTCGCCGAAGCCGTCAGCCTCCGCGGCTACATCTGACCCAACGTCCTAGGCGGGGGTGAGGGGTTGGAGCTCTTGCTCGCCGGTCTCCTCGTCCTGGGTGAAGCGCCAGCCGCAGCGTTCGGCGAGCAGGGGGCGGCCCTCGTCGGGACCGCTGGCGATGAGCTCGTCGCCGGCGGCGAGCTGGAAGTAGCGGCGGGGCTGGTAGCGGTACCGGCCGTCGCGCTTGATGGCCAGGATCTGGAAGCCGGGCTCGATGTCGAGCTCCAGCTCGCTCAGCTTGGACCCGTCGGCGTCGGAGCCGGCGGCCACTGGGACGCGCATCACGACCTCGTCGGTCTCGCCCAGGGCGATGCCGAGGATCGGATGGATCTCCTCGTCGTGCTCGATGAGCCAGACCATCTGCTGGGCCTGGTCGCCGATGTCCTCGGCCGCCTGCGAGAGAGCGAGCAGCCCCCGCAGCGGTGACGGGTCGATGTCGGCCGCGGCCGACCGCAGCACCCAGAGCTCGAGCCGGTCCTTCATCTCGTCGAGCTGGTCCTCGAGGTGGCGGACCTCCAGAGCGAGGCTCAGGTCCTGCAGCACGAGGGCGGAGTAGGCCAGGCCCACCGCGGCCTCGGAGACGTTCTTCATGTCGACGAGGGTGTCCACCGCCCGGTCGAGGTCGGTGAGCACCGCCCCGTCCGGGACCAGCGCAGGCGACCAGGCCGAGGCGCCCGCCAGCTCCCGGAGCCGGGTGATGCCGGCCGGCGACCCCTCGCAGAACAGGACGTCGCCCGGTAGGACGATCTGGTCGCCCCGGATCTCCTCGATGATCCAGTCCCGGCCGCGCCGGATCGCCATGACCCGCATCCCGGTCGCCACCGGCAGCTCCAGCGCCGCCAGCGGCCGGTTGGCCATGTGCGAGCCCTCCCGCACGAGCACCCGGTGGGCCACCTCCTCGGCCTCCGACAGGTCAGCCACCAGTTCCCGGGGGATGCCGAGCCGGTAGGTCACGATCCGGGCGATGTTGCGGGCGGCGTTGGCGATCCGCTCGATGGCGCTGATCACCTGCAGCACCGACGCCATGGCGTCGGCCTCTTTCGGATTGCGCACGGCGAGGATGCACACCGCCCGCATGTCCTGAACCAGGTCGTTCATCTGGTCCTCGAGCTCGTCGACCTCCTCGGCCATGTCCGGGTCGCCGAAGTAGACCGACGCGTAGGCGAGGTCGAGCATGAGCTCGGACGCGTCCTTTGCCTCCGTGAGCATCGATCGGAGGTTCTTGGGTCGGTCTTCCATCTGGGGAACTCCAAGTATCTCAGGCCACCCCGAGGAGGGCGACGGCGATGATGAACGAGAGCGAACCGGCGAGGTCGATCGACGACGTGACCAGCGGGATGCCGACGTTGTCGGGGTCGATCCCCACCCGGTACGAGACGACGGCGCCGTAGTAGGCGACGACGGCGGAGCAGGTCGTGGCCATCAGGCCGCCGACGAGGGCCACGCCGATCATGGCCGCCGGACCAGGGCTGCGCAGGTCGGCCACCACCGAGATGAGGTCGGCCACCAGCGACGCCAGGGCGAAGATCGGGACGGCCAGGAGGTACACGTCGATGATGTCGCGCCGGGCTGCGCCGGAGGGGACGGAGGTGGGCTCGATCGTGCCCAGATGCAGGCGGCTCGTCAACCGATTCGAGAGGATCCCGCCGAGGGAGCCCGCGCTGGCCAGGAAGGCCGGGACCAGGGCCAGCAGCGCGGGATAGGTGGCGAGGGAATCGAGGCGGCCTTCGAGGGTGAGGCCGGCGACCAGGCTGAGGGTCCCGGCGGCTATCACCACGACCAGGGACTCCCGCAGGATCTGGCGCAGGTCCTCGAGGTGGGAGCGCAGGGCCAGGGTCAGGCTGACCAACGCGCCGACGACCGCCACGACCGAGGTGACCACGACGACGGCCTCGACGTCGAGCAGCAGGGTCGCCAGGTAGAGCGTCGGCAGGGTGATGAGGTCGCCCGTGGCGGTCACCAGCGGCGCCATCACGTTGTCCGGGTCCCACTCGTAGCGGGTCGACGACGCGGCCAGGGCCACCGTGAAGACCGCCAACACGAGCGAGGAGATCGTCGCCCCGAGGAACGAGATCACCAGCAGGTCCGGAATCGAGATCGTGCCCTCGATGCCGAACCCCACCGCGAAGACCTTGGTGAAGACGGCCAGGACGACCGCCGTCACCAGGGTGAGGACCCCCGCGGCCAGCAGGTTCTGGCCCAGCACGGACTCGGTCCGGAGCCGGGCGGTGAACGTGCCCGTGTGGATCGAGGTGCCGAGCCGGCTCCCCATCGCCCCGAAGATCGTCCCCCGCAGGCCGATGGCTGCCGGGACCAGCACGAGGAGGCCGGGCAGCGCCTCGAGCGTGTCGGTGATCGAGCCCAGCGTGAGCCCGGCGACGAGGCTGGCGACCAGGCCGAGCGAGAGCGCGCCGAGGCCCTGGACGACGCCGGCCGGGTCGGGGCCAAGCAGCGCGCTCAGGCGCGCTCGGAGGCGGTCACGGGTGGCGGACATGGTGGGCCGGACGGGATCGGGGCCACGACGGGCCCGGCGCCCAGTGTGCTCCCCCGCGCTCGCCGATCCGGGGAGGCTCTAAGGAGCCGAGCCGACAGGCGAGGCGACCTGGCAAGCACAGCGCTGATCGCCAAGCTCAGCTTGGCGATGCCCCAGGTCAAGCGCAGCAGCCTCAGCCCTTCCGCGCACGTCCTAAGGCTCAGGCTTCGGCCTGGCTCCCCAGCACCGTGCGCAGCTCCGCCTCGAACGCGGCCACCTCGGGACCCGCGTGCTCGGCGCTGAGCGCCGCCAGCCGCGCGTGGCCGGTGTCGCGTTCAGCGTCCCATTCGTCGGCGAAGCGGCCGGACGTGATGTCGTCCACCAGCTCCCGCATCGTGGCCCCGACGTCGAGGTGGTCGAAGCGGCCCCGCCGCGACAGCTGGCCGTACTGGCTCGTCGGCGAGTGGTACGCCATCTGCCGAGCAAAGCCCTCCTCCCGCAGCAGCCGGTAGGTGCGCTCCACCTCGCCGGACAGCACCAGCTCGGTGACGACCGCCTCCAGGGGGATGCCGTGCTCGAGCATCACCCCGACGAAGTTGGTGGAGATGTGGGTCAGCGCCGGCGAGAGCACCTGCTCGACGGCCAGGTCGAGCACCGCCTCCTGGTCGACGGTCAGCTCGATGGCACCCTGGCGCAGACCCCCGATGCCCTTGGCCACGGCCAAGGTCCGGGCCAGCGCCGTCCCCGTCCGGTCCTCGTGGACGCCGACGGCGGTGATGAAGCCGACCGATTCCTCGAAGCACCGACGGACCTCGGGCCCCAGCATGCGGGGGGCCACCATGCCGATGTCGCCCGCGGGGGCGAACCGGTCGAAGGCGAGGGTGTAGCCGCTGGCCACGACCGTCAGGGCGTCGGCCCGGGGCGTGAGGCCGAGGGCGGGGACGGCGTCGTCGGGCACGAGCACGCAGACCACGTCGGCGGCGTCCGCCTCGCTGATCTCCCCGGCCGCGAAGCCGTCGGCCTCCGCCTGTACCCGGGTGGCATCGGCCCGCACGCAGACCTGCACGTCCAGGCCGGAATCCCGCAGGTTCAGCGCCCACGACCGTCCCTGGTTGCCGTAGCCGACGACGGCGACCCGCTGGCCGTCGAGCGCCCCGAGGTCACCGTCGGCTTCGTGGTAGATCGTCGTCATGGGGCGAGCGTAGGACGGGCCCGTCATTCGGTCGTCCGGTGCCGTGACACGGCGCCGCAGGGGTCAGCGGGAATACTGCGGTCCGTGCCCACCCGAGGTCTCGCTCCCGTCGCCCTCGTCGTGCTCAGCCTGGCGTCGCTCGTGGCGTGCGGGCCCGACGACGGCCGCCGCCTCGCCGAGCCCGACCCGGAGCTCACCGCCGTTCCGGTCCCGACGACCACGCCGACCCCGGTGCTGGAAGGCGACCCGCCGCTCCAAGGCATCGGGCCCAACGACCTGACCCTGTCCAGCGACGACTTCTCTCCGGGCGCGACCCTGCCCCAACCTTCCGCGTGCGGCGGCGAGGTCTCGCCCGACCTCAACTGGACGGCCCCACCCCGCCGGGCCGTCGAGCTGGCGCTGGTCGTCCAGGACATCGACGAGGACGGCGTCGCCCAGTGGATCGTCACCGGCATCCCCACCGACGTCCTCGAGGCCCCCCGGGGGGAACCACCTGCGGGCGCCGACGTACGGATCAACAGCGCCGGGGTCACGGGGTGGACCAGTCCCTGCCCCGCCCAGGGCTCCGCCCACCGGATCGTCTTCACCCTCTACGTGCTCGACGAGGAGCTGGCCGTCGGCGCCGGCGACCCGACGTCGGTGGTGACCGCGGTCCAAGCGGCGTCGATGGGCTCGGCCAGCCTCCTCGGCCGCGCCAGCATCGGCTGAGCCGAACTCTCCGGGGTCGCGGGACGTCGTACGGGGCGTGCCCTGGGGCGGTCGGCTGGAGGTTGCGGCCTCGGGATCAGGCCACGCCGAAGCCGGCCTGACCGGTCGCCTCGATCGCCGTCACCTCGACGGCGTCCACCCGCGCCCGGGTGGGACCCTCGGCCGCCCAGGCCAGGAAGGCATCCACCGCCTCCTGCGGTCCCTCCACCTCGAGCAGGACGGAGCCGTCGTACTGGTTGCGGGCCGTCCCGGCCAGGCCGAGGCGCTCGGCCTCGCGGCGGGCGGTGTCCCGGTACCAGACCCCCTGGACCCGGCCGGACACCACGGCCCGCCGGCGGACCGTGCTCACACCAGCACGGCGAGCTGGCGGGACTGCGCGAGCAGGCGGCCCGAGCGGTCCCAGATCTCGCCGTCCTCCTCGAGGAAGCCCTCGGCGGACAACCGGGTCTGGAACCGGACCAGCAGCCACGGGTCCTCACCGAGCGGGGTCTGCCGGAAGTGAACCGTCAGGTCGACCGTGGGCACGCCCATGCGTTCGAGGGTGGTGGAGAAGATTGCCGGCACCCAGGCGTCGGCCACCTGCACCAGGAGGTGGGCGTCGACGGGCTCGGGGTCGATGAGGCGGAGCCAGCCGCCGGTGACGGGTTCGCCCCCGCCGGTGAAGGGCGGTAGGCCGATGGCGAGGCGGGTCTCGAAGTTCTTCCGGATGGGGATCGGAAAGGGGGGTTCGGCGAGGACGGGACAGTCGTCAGGCGCCGGGACCTCCGGCGGCGTGGCCTCGTCGAGCAGGTAGCCATCGCGGCTCGGGCCGGCGGCGACCAGCGCGAGGGCGATCGTGCGGCCGGCTTGGACCAACCTCGCGGACACCGAGCTCATCGTCCGTCCCGCCCGCTCCACGGTGACCTCGATCTCGGTGGGCCCGTCCTCCGGCGGCCGCAGGTAGTGCACCGTCATCGATCGCGGCACCCGGCCGGGGTCGGCCAGCTCGCTGGTGACGGCCCGCAGGACGATCGCGGCGACGTAGCCGCCGTTCGGCCGTTCGACTCGCCACGCGGGCTGGATCGTGGCCTCGTAGCGCCCGTCTCCCCGGGCCGAGACCGCCGTGTCGAGGGCGAAGCGGGAGGTCACGGGGCGAAGGTACCGGCCGATGGAGAGCCGTGGTGGTGTGGCTGATGCTCGCGGGCTTCATGGCGTTCGCCGTGATGTCGACACTCGCGTTCAAGCGCAAGACGGACCGGGACCGCGAGCTCCAGCGCGTGGCGGCGGCCAACGGGTTCGTGTTCGCCGAGACCGACTACTTCGCGTCGACGAGGGTGCCGTTCCAGATCTTCCGCCTGGGCAACCAGTCCCTGGTCGAGAACGTGCTGATCGGCCAGGCCGGTGACGGCGCCCCGGTCCGGGTGTTCGACTTCGTCAGTTGGGTCGAGAAGGAGACGAACGACGGCACGCAGCGGACCAGCTACCGGCACCTCACCTGCTGCCTCACCGAGACCGAGCACTCGTTCCCCCACCTCGTGGTGCAGCCCGCCACGCTGGCCACGCGGCTGCTCGAGAAGGTGGGCATGCCCGACATCGACCTGGAGTCCGAGGCCTTCAACCGTGCCTTCGTGGTGACGAGCGAGAACGAGCGCTTCGCCCGCATGTTCCTCGATCCCCAGATGATGGAACTGCTCCTGGCCACCGACGGCCAGGTCCAGGTCGAGGTGCGGGGGCGCTGGGTCCTCGTCGCCGCCCCACAGCTCCCCGCCAAGCTCTTCCTCTCGCTGGTCGGGCTGTCGACCCGGCTGCGCGGGCTCGTGCCGGCCGTCGTGCGCGAGTTCCACCCCGACCTGCCCGATGTCGTGGAAGGACCGATCCGGTGAACCCGGTCCTCATCGCCGCCATCGCGGCGGCCGTGATCGTCCTCGGCTGGATCTGGCTGTCGTACAACCGGTTCGCCCTCCAGCGTGAGCTGGTCGACAACTCGTGGGCGACCGTGGACACCGAGCTGAAGCGGCGTTACGACCTCATCCCCAACCTCGTGGCCACGGTGAAGGGCTATGCCGCCCACGAGCGGGCCACGCTGGAGGCCGTCACCGCGGCTCGCCAGGGCGCGGTCGCGGCGACGGGCAGCCCGGCCGAGCAGGCCCCGGCCGAGAACGTGCTGGTGGACGGGCTGAAGCAGCTCCTCGCCGTCGCCGAGGCCTACCCGGAGCTCCGGGCCGACCAGCACTTCCTCGACCTCCAGCATGAGCTGGTGGCCACCGAGGACCGGATTCAGGCGGCGCGCCGCATCTTCAACGGCAACGTTCGGGACCTCAACCGGCGGGTCGAGCAGGTCCCGTCGAACCTGGTGGCCAAGCTGGGTGGCTTCCGGCGGGCCGAGTACTTCCAGATCGACGAGGCGGCCCGCGCCGTGCCGACGACCGCCCTGTCGTAGCCCCGGTCAGAAGGCCACGGGGGTGCCGTCGCGGGACTGCTTGAGGAGGCGGCGGGCGACGGTGTGGATGTGGACCTCGTCGGGACCGTCGTAGATGCGACCGAAGCGGGCGGTCCGGTACATGTAGCTCAGCGGGGTGTCGTCGGTGAGGCCCTTGGCCCCGTAGGCCTGGATGGCCCGGTCGATGACGTTGTGCAGCATGCGGGCCCCGACCACCTTGATCGTGCCGATCTCCACCCGGGCCTGGTCGCCGGCGTCGATGCGCTCGGCCGCGTGCAGGGTGAGCAGGCGGCAGGCCGAGATCTCGGCGTAGGACTCGAACACGTGCTGCTGCATCAGCTGCTTGTGGCTCAGCGGCTCGCCGAAGGCGACCCGGTTGTTGAGCCGGTCGCAGAGCAGCTCGAAGGCCCGCTGGGCCTGGCCCAGCCAGCGCATGCAGTGGAAGATCCGCCCCGGGCCGAGCCGGTCCTGGGCGATCTGGAAGCCGTGCCCCCGGGGCCCGAGCAGGTTCCCGGCCGGCACCCGGACGTCCGTGTAGCGGACCTCGCAGTGGCCGCCCTTGATGCCGAGCACCGGGGTCTCCCGGACGATCTCGTAGCCGGGGGTGTCGGTCGGGACCACGATCATCGAGAAGGCCCGGTGGTCCGGGGCGTCGGGCTCGGTCCGGCACATGACCGTCGTGTAGGCGGCCCGGTTGGCACCGGTGGTGAACCACTTGAGGCCGTTGATGACCCACTCGTCGCCGTCCAGCACCGCCGCGGTCTGGAGCTGGGTGGGGTCCGAGGACGCCACCTCGGGCTCGGTCATGGCGAAGCTGGGTGAGATCTCCGCGGCCACCAACGGGGCCAGGTACCGCTCCCGCCACTCGTCGCTGGCGTACTTGTCCAACATGAGCGAGTCCTGCAGCGTGAACGTGCCGAGCGCCAGCTGGCCGAACTCGCTGCGGCCCTGGACCTCGTTCACGTAGACGTAGTCGAGGAACGGCATCCCCCCGCCGCCCAGCTCGGTCGGATGGCCGAGGGCCCACAAGCCCTCCTCCTTGGCCTGCCGCTGCAGGTCCTTCAGCAGGGCCCGGGCGTCCTCGTCGCCGGCGTGGAGCTGTGGCTCGGCCGGCTCCACCCGTTCGCGCATGAAGGCCTCGACGGCCTGCCGCACCGGCTGGACGTGCTCCGGAACCTCGAAGCTCATGGGTCCTCCGCTTCGTCGTGGTGGTGCCGGGGGTGGCGGGTGCGCAGGCGGGGCAGGTCGGCCATGCGGTCCGAGGACCACAGGGCGGGCGGGGGCTGCACCAGGGCGCACAGCTCCAGGAGCACCTTGTCATAGTTGACCCGCCAGCCCGCCCAGTCCCGCCAGCACTGCTCCTGGTCGGGCTTCAGCGCCACGCCGGCCGCGCGGAGCTCCTCGTAGACGGCGTCGAACTCCGCCTTGTGGACCGAGATCGGGTCATCGGGCTGGGGCTGGCGGTGGTGGGGCAGTCCGAAGTAGTCGGCGATCGACCGGAGGGCGAGGTAGCCCGACCGGATCGTCAGCTCCACCCGGGATTGACGGGGCAGGTCGAGCGTGGACGCCCGCAGTCCGGCGGCGTCCAACAGGCTTCCGGTCGCGGTCAGCCACGAGCGGTCGTCGTCGATCGAGCGGAAGTGCACGAGGGCGGGATAGGAGGTGTGGCTCTCCTCCAGCTCGATGAACCAGTCCTCCCATTCCGACCACCAGTCGTCGAGCTGGTCGAGGCGGCCGAGCCGGTGATGGCGGATGATCAGCTCCGCCGGCGTCGGCGGCGTCCCACCCCGCATGCCCAGCTTCACGACGAGGTGCTCCCGCCGGGAGAAGTGGCCGTAGATCGTCGGTAGGAAGCTGATCAGGAGGGCGACCAGCCCCAATCCGATCACGGCCTCGATGACGGCCGCGGCGAGCGCCGGGCCCTCGTTGGGGCGCGAGAACCCCAGGGTCGTGACCGACGAGCCCGACAGGACGAACTCCTCGCCCACGGGCTCGGCCCCGAGGGCCCAGTAGATGGGAACGAAGCCCAGCCAGACGCCGAGCACCCAGGTGACCGGCATGAGCAAGAGGGTGGTGGGGGCGAAGCGGCCCCGGACCGCCTCCCGCTGGCCGTCCGTCGTCGCCCGCCGGGCCACCCACTCGAACGGGCGGCGCACCACCAAGAAGAGGGCCCGCGTCAACCAGACCTGTTCGGGGCGCGGCACGACCACCGTCCAGACGGCGGCCCGCACCACCCAGATCACCATCGAGGCGCCGGCGACGAAGGCGAGCACCCGGGCCAGGACGCCGACCATCAAGAGCCGCTACTCCTCGTCCAGTGCGGGCAGGAGGGCGCCGGTGAAGGCGCCCGACCGGAACGCGACCACGACGGCACCGACGCCGACGCCGAGCGCCAGCGCAGTGGTCAGGCGCTCGAGGGCGAAGGGGACGTCGGTGGGCAACACCGGATTCGACAGGACCGAGAGGCGAAACACCCCCCAGGTGGCCAGGAAGACGCCGCCGGCGAGCAGGCCGACGGCGCGCAGCCGTTCGGTGAGGATCGCCACCACCGCCAGGAGCAGGGCGATGCCCGCGACGATCGCCGGCAGCAGGCTGGCACCCGTGCCCGACGGCAGGCTCGTGTAGCCGATCACGGACACCCCGATCGCGACGACGGCCACGAGGGCGACCAGGGCCGGCGGCCCACGGTCGGTCAGCCGCCCACCGAAGACGCCCAGCAGCGCCGCGACCAGGACGGCGAGCAGGTACCACGGCACCGGCGACACGGCGTCGTGGAAGGTGATGGTGCCGGTGACCTCGACCGCCTGCCCGTCGACGCCGAGCGGTACGGGACCGAGCCAGTCGAAGGTCTCGCCCCGCGCGACCGGCGACTCCTGGCCCATGAAGTGGGTCCGGTGGTCGTGCCAGGCGAACGTGCCGTCCGTCGCCACCTCCTCCCAGTCGGGCTCGAGGGTGGTCGGATCGGCGCCCTGGAGCTCGTCGGGGGCGAGGTCGTTGGTGCCGTAGCGGTCGGTGTTGATGAACGTGGCGGGCGAGTTGCGGTTCTGCTCCACCGTCCCGTCGGCCGAGAAGCGCAGGTACGGCTCGCCCTCGTAGCCCGCGACCACGACCTCGGTGCCCTCGTCGACGGTGAGGACGATGAAGGCGTCGCCCCCCGTCGTCTCGACGGTGAACCCGCCGGGATCGGGCTCCACCGAGGTGACCTCGGAGGAGTAGTCGCCCGGCTTGGCCGCGTCGGCGGCGGCCGGGCCGGCCCCGAGGACCAGCCCGGCCACCGCCAGGGCCAGAGCACGACGTGCGATGGCCCCGGCGGTCCACCCGGTCAGCCTGCCCGACGCGTGCTGATCAGCGCGGCACCACCGGCAACGAGCCCGAGCGTGCCGACGATGAAGGCCACGATGGCCAGCGCATCGGGGCCCTCGTCCTCGCTCTCCGCGCCGGTCGCGGCCGCTTCGGCGTGCTCCGCCTCCTCGTCGGCGTGCTCGTCGGCTTCTTCCTCGGTCCCACCGTGGTGGTCCTCGGTCGCCTCCGTGATGGCGATGGCCGGCGCCGGGTGCTCGGGCTCCTCGCCGCCCTCAGGTGTCTCCTCGATCCAGGCCACCTCGTCACCGCTCTCACAGGTCTGGATGGCCGGGAAGAGCGCGGTCTCGCCCGGCGTGTCGGGCATCTGGACCGAGATGGCGAACTCGAGGAGCTGGTCGTGAGCCAGCGGTCCGCCCTCCCAGGTGAGCGTCACGGGGCCGCTGTCGTCGATGGTCGCCTCCCAGCCGGGAACGGCCTCGGGGGTGGCCGACTCGATGCTCTCCGGCATCTGGACCTCGAGCTTGACCGTGTCGCCACCCTCGCCCTCGCACCCGTGGGGGACGACGATGTTGAACAGCGCAAAGCTCCCGGCCGGGGCCTCGGTGACGTCGGCGTAGACGTGGGCGCTCGCCGGGGCAGCCGCCCAGAGCAGGAGGACCGCGGCCCCGCCGATCAACGCCAACAGCTTCTTCATGGTGTGCTCCCTGATGTGGTCATTGCGGATCGGTCGGGGGTCATCCCGCGACCAAGACTTCGATCTCGCCCCGGGCCTCTTCGAACCGGGACACGGCGACGTTGACCTCGATCACCCAGCGACCGCCGGTGACGAGGTCGTCACTGTCGAGCTGGAAGTGCGACGGGCCGGCCCGGAACGGCGTACGGGTGATCGGCCCGATGTCGTCGGACGGCAGCGACAGGTTGACGGTGATGTCGCCCTCGACCTCGGCCGGGCGGCCGTCGGTGTCGTAGAAGTAGAAGTGGATCTGGTTGGTCCCGGCCTGATTGGGGTCGACGACCACGTTGACCGAGCCGGTGTCGCCCAGGTCGATGTCACCCGAGAAGATCCCGCCCACGCCAGCGGCGGTGCGCGCCGGGGTGACGTTGACCAGTACCCCGGTCAGCGCGAGCACCGCCACGAGCCCGAGGACCTCGAAGCGCACGCTCGACCGCAGCTGGTGCCAGGCCTTCGGTGCCGCCGCCCGCTGGACCACGGGCACGAGGCGGAAGTGGTTGTAGGCGGCGGCGAGGCCGACGAGCACGGCGACGCCGACCTTCGCCAGCAGCGTCCAGCCGTACGTCGTGGAGGTGAGGGCGCTGAGCGCGCGCACCTCCGACCACGTGAGGACGAGGCCGGCCACCGTGAGCACCACGACCGCCACCGCCGCCATGATCGAGAAGCGGGCCACCATGCCCGCGGCCGCCTGCGGACCCTCGGTTGCCGCGTCCGCGCGGCGGGCGCGGAGCGTCACGCCGAGGAGGACCAGTCCTCCGAACCAGACCGCGGCGGCGACCAAGTGCGCCATCGCCGCGCCGATGGCCAGCAACTCGTGGTCGGCGCTGCGGGTGTGCCCGCTGAGCGCGAAGCCGACGCTGGCGAGGAAGGCCCCCAAAAGGACCGGGGCTCGACGACCGTCGAACGCGACGACGAGGGCGAGGCCGAGCAGGGTCAGCAGGACGGACCAGCCCACGCCGTCCTCCAACACGGCGCGGAGGACCCCGCTCTGGAAGATGGCGCCGATGCCCTCGCCGGTCGCCAGCGCGGCCTGGATCGGAAGGGCCGCCAGCACGCCCACTACACCCACCCCGGCGGCGATGCGCACGATCCGCCGGAGTCGAGGCCGTTCCGGCCCGCCGTCGTGGACCAGCACAAGGAACGCCGCCCCGCCGGCGGCGAGGAGCGTCCCGGCGTAAGCCAGGAACCGGAAGACGGCTCCGGCCACCTCCCAAGGGCGATCGGCGCCCTCGTCGAAGAACTCGGACAGGAGCGCCGGATCGGCGTCGACCTCGCCCACGCTGAAGACCAGGCCGCCCTGGACCGGGTGGCCGTCGGCCGAGACGACCCGGTAGGTGGCCACGTAGGCACCGTCGCCGAGGTCGTCGCGGAGGTCGACCTCGACCACCTCCCGGTCCGAACGTACGGCCCCTTCGTCGACGCGTTCGCCGCTCGACTCGAACACCCGCAGCCCACCGAGGTCGACCGAGACGGGTTCGCTGAACTCCAGCCGTACCGAGTCGGGCGCGGCATCGAGGTGCGCGCCGTCCCCCGGACTCGACGCCGTGAGCTCGGCGTGAGCCGCCGCGGGGGCGGCCCCGACCAGGAGGACCGCCGCCGCCACGGCAGCGGCCGCGAGGGCTCGCCTCACGGAGCGAGGACCGTGGTCGATGCGGGGTGGCCGTCGTGGCGGGCGAGGAGCCAGAGCAGGCCGATGCCGGCCAGCTCGAGCAGGTGGACGGCTTCACCGGCGCCCGCCGTGGCGCCGGTGGCCACGTCCACGACCGCACCGAGGGTCAGGACCCCGCCCAACACGAGCCCGAGCGGCAGCATCCCGCGGGCTCGGGCCGGCTGCCAGGCCGCGACCAGCAGGCCGACGGCGAGGGCGATCGACCAGCTCGCCAGCTCCCGTGTCGTGTGCACCTCGTCCGACCCGGACGACGAGAAGAGCGACGGCAGCGCGATCAGCAGCTGGGCGGCGGCGACGATCGCAAGGCCCCACCGAGCCGCCTGGCGACGAGGGTCGGCCGCGGTGACGGGGTGTGCGGCCATGACGGCCGCCGTGAGGTCGGGCACCGGATCGGCCGGGACGAGGCGGGTGACGCGGTCGACCTCGGCCAGCGAGGAGGCGAAGCCGCGGCAGCCCGGACAGCGGGCAAGATGGCGGTCCAGCACGGCCAGCTCGTCGGCCGTCGCCTCGCCGTCCAGCCGGGCGGAGAGCAGATCTCGACTCTGATCGCAACGCATGCCCCACCAGTCGAACGAAGGCCCCGGATGGTTCCCGACGATCATCTGAGCGAGCTCGCCCTGCGGGCTGCGGGTGGCGATCGGGTGGCGCTCTCCGACCTGGTCCGGGGCACGCAGGCCGATGTGTGGCGGCTCTGCGCCCACCTCGTCGACCGGCAGAGCGCCGACGACCTCACCCAGGACGTCTACGCCCGGGCCATCCCCGCCCTCCCGCGGTTCCGGGGCGAGAGCCCGGTCCGGCTGTGGCTGCTGGGCATCGCCCGCCACGTCTGCGTGGACGAGGTCCGCCGCCGCTCCCGGCGGCGCCGGATCCTGGCCCGCCGCCCGGAGGCTGTGGTCGTCGCGCCCGACCCCACCGGCGCGGTGGACCTCGACCACCTCCTGGCCGACCTCGACGCCGACCAGCGGGCCGCCTTCGTGCTGACCCAGGTCCTCGGCCTGTGCTACGCCGAGGCCGCCGAGGCCCTGGGCTGCCCGGTCGGCACCATCCGCAGCCGCGTCGCCCGCGCCCGCGAGACCCTGGCCCAGGCCCTCGAGGCCGCCGAAGCCGCCGAAGCCGACACCCCTCAGCGGAAATCGCGGCTGCGCTGAGGTGAGCTGACGGGGAGGGGCTCGATCTTGTCGGCCACCACGTTGGTGACCCCTTCGACCTGCTCCAGCTTCCCCCGGACGAGGAGGGCCGGGGCTCGGGCCTGGGTCCGGTAGCGGGCCCAGCAGCCCTTCGACACGACCACGTTGATCAGCCCGGTCTCGTCCTCGAGGTTGACAAAGGTGATGCCCGAGGCCGTGGCCGGGCGCTGGCGGTGGGTGACGACGCCGCCGACCAGGACCCGTTCGCCGTCGGGCAGGGTCTTCAGCGCCTCGGCGGACACCACCCCGAGGCGGTCCAGCTCCTCGCGGACGAAGCGGGTGGGGTGGCCGTCGGGGCTGATGCCGGTGGCCCACAGGTCGGCCAAGGACTCCTCCCGGGGGCCGAGGCCGGGCAGGGTCGGCGCCTCCACCCCGGTGACCATCCCCGCCAGGCGGTCGGCCCCGCCCTGGGCCACGGCCCCCGCCCCCCACAGGGCGGCCCGGCGGTCGAGGCCGAAGCACCCGAACGCCCCGGCGGTGGCCAGGGCCTCGAGCTGGGCCAGCGTGGCCCCGGTGCGCCGGGCCAGGTCCTCGGGCCCGGTGTAGGGCCGCCCGGCGGCGGTGGCCTCGGCCAGCTCCTCGCCGATCCCCCGCACCGACCCGATCCCGAGCCTGACGACCGGGCCGTGCGCCCCCCATGTCTCCCGCTCCGCTCGGGGCGTTCGGGCCACGCAGGCTGCGGGGTGCGCCTCGGCCTCCTGGGGGACCGTCGCCTTCGGATTCGGTTCCAGCGTGGCGGCGGCGGCGGAGGCGTTGACGTCGGGGGTGCGGATCTGGACGCCGTGGCGACGGGCGTCCTGGACCAGGGAGTGCGGGGAGTAGAAGCCCATGGGTTGGGCGTTGAGCAGGGCGGCGCAGAAGGCGGCCGGGTGGTACCGCTTCAGCCAGGACGAGGCGTAGACCAGGTAGGCGAAGCTCACCGAGTGGCTCTCGGGGAAGCCGAAGTTGGCGAAGGCGGCCAGCTTCTCCCAGATCCGATCGGCCACCTCGCCGGTGATCCCGCGCTCGGCCATGCCGGCGAAGAACCGTCCCCGCAGCCGCTCCATGCGCCGCACCGAGCGCTTCGAGCCCATGGCCTGGCGCAGCTCGTCGGCCTCGGCCGCGGTGAAGCCGGCCACGTCGATGGCCATCTGCATGAGCTGTTCCTGGAAGAGCGGGATGCCCAGGGTCTTGGCCAGCGAGGGCTCGAGCAGGGGGTGCAGGAAGGTGACCGCCTCCTGGCCGTTGCGGCGCCGGATGTAAGGGTGCACCGACCCCCCCTGGATCGGCCCCGGGCGGATGAGGGCGACCTCGACGACCAGGTCGTAGAACTTCCGGGGCTTGAGCCGGGGCAGGGTGGCCATCTGGGCCCGGCTCTCGACCTGGAACACGCCCACCGAGTCGGCGGCGCAGAGCATGTCGTAGACCTCGGGGTCCTCGTGGGGGATGGTGGCCAGGTCGAGGGTGACCCCCTCGTGTTCGGCCACCAGCTCGATGCAGTAGCGCAGGGCGGAGAGCATCCCGAGGCCCAGCAGGTCGAACTTGACCAGGCCCACCGCCGCGCAGTCGTCCTTGTCCCACTGCAGCACGCTGCGGTCGGCCATCCGCCCCCACTCGACGGGGCAGACCTCGGCCACCGGCCGGTCGCACATGACCATGCCGCCGGAGTGGATGCCCAGGTGGCGGGGGAAGTCCTCCACCTCCTGGGCCAGCGCCAAGACCTCGGCCGGGATGTCGTGGTCGACGTGGCCGTCGGGGCCCCGCTGGTGCTCGCCGTCGGCAACCCGCGACCAGCGGTCGATCTGCTTGGCCCAGGCGTCCTGCTGGCCGGGAGCGTGCCCGAGGGCCTTGGCCATGTCCCGCACCGCCGAGCGGGCCCGGTAGGTGATGACGTTGGCCACCTGGGCGGCCCGCTCCCGGCCGTGGCGCTCGTACACGTACTGGATGGCCTCCTCCCGCCGGTCGCTTTCGATGTCGAGGTCGATGTCGGGGGGGCCGTCGCGCTCGGGCGAGAGGAACCGCTCGAACAGCAGGCCGAGGTCGACGGCATCCACGTTGGTGATGCCCAGGGCGAAGCACACCGCCGAGTTGGCCGCCGAGCCCCGCCCCTGGCAGTAGATCCCCGCCTCCCGGCAGAACCGCACGATGTCCCACACCACGAGGAAGTACCCGGGGAAACCCAGCTGCTCGATCATGGCCAGCTCGTGGTCGATCTGCCCGTACGGGCTTCTGGCGCCTGATCGAGGCGCCCCGGCGCCCGAATCGGGCGCCAGAACGGGACCACTCGGCCGCGGGCCGTAGCGGAGGTGGGCACCCCAGCCGGTCAGCTCGCGGAGGTAGGACATCTCGTCGTGGCCGGGCGGGCACGGGAAGGGCGGCAGGTTCGGGGCCACGAGGTGCAGGTCGAAGGCGCACTCGCGCCCCAGGGCCGCGGCCCGGGCCACCGCTCCCGGGTAGCGGGCGAAGCGACGGGCCTGCTCGTCGCCCGAGCGCAGGTGGGCCCCGGCCGACGCGGGCAACCAACCGTCGATCTCGTCCAGCGAGCGCCGGGCCCGCACGGCGGCCAGGGCCGTGGCCAGCCGGCGCCCGCCCGGCGTGGCGTAGTGGACGTTGTTGGTGGCCACGACGTCGACCCCGGCCCGCACCGCCACCTCGGCCAGCCCGTCGTTGCGGGCGCTGTCCAGCGGGTCACCGTGGTCCCAGAGCTCGACGGCCACGTTCTCCCGCCCGAAGGCCCCGACCAGGCGGCCCAGCTCGCGGCTGGCCGCCGCCGGGCCCTGCTCCACCAGCGCCCGGGGCACCGCCCCCTTCCGGCACCCGGTCAGCACCAGCCAGTGGTCGCGGGCCCGGGGGTCGTCCGCCAGCTCGGCCAGCGAGGTGCGGGGCGCCCCCTTCTCCCCCGCCATCTGGGCCCGGCTGACGGCCGCCCCGAGCCGGGCATAGCCGACCGGGTCGCGGGCCAGGACCACGAGGTGGTCACCCTCCGGGTCCGCCACCCCCATCTGCGGAGCGGTCGCGCCAAGGGTCAGCTCCGCGCCGTACGCGGTGGGCAACCCGTAGGCCTTGGCCGCCTCGGCGAAGCGGACCACGCCGTAGAAGCCGTCGTGGTCGGTGAGGGCGAGGGCCTCGAGCCCGAGGCGGACGGCCTCCTCGGCCAGCTCCTCGGCGTGCGAGGCGCCGTCGAGGAAGCTGAAGTTGGAGTGGCAGTGCAGCTCGGCGTAGGGGGTGGCCCCCCGCCGCCACTCCAGCGCCCGGGCGGCGTAGGCCTCCCGCTTGCGGGACCAGGCCGGGCTGTCCCCGCCGTCGGCGCCGGGCCAGTGGGACTGGTCGAGCGGCGTGGCCCACTGGTCCGAGAGCCGGCCCTCGAGCTCGGACCACGTGACCGGCGGGTTGCGCCATCCCATGGACCGACCGTAGCGAACACCTGTTCGTCCCGCCACTCGAACCGACTGCCCCTTCAGGGGTCAGGTGTTGAAGCCGGGCGGGACGCAGAAGTCGGGGGCGGCGTGGCAGTACGGGACCCGGACGTCGAGGCCGTTGATGAACTCCGTGTCCTCGTCGACGACCACGACCCGGGCGTGACGCAGCCGGGTGTCGTCGTCGTACCAGCGGGCCCAGTGCGAGTCGACGAAGACGCTGATGCGGTAGCGGCCGAGCCTCGGCACCCGGAACGACCAGATCCCGCTGGGCATGTCGTTGCCGATGCCGTCGATGCTCACCCACGTGCCGGCGGGGTTGCGGCGCCAGATGCCCACGCTGGCGAACTTGGGCACGCCGCCCAGGTTCGTCACCCGACCCGACAGGACCCGCCCCACCGGTGTGAGGGCGGCGTTGGCGACGATCGGACCCGGCGCCGCGACCACGACCTCGGTCGCGACGGTGAAGTTGGGCTGGTTGTTCCACCATTCGCCCCGGTAGTCGTCGGCCACGAACTTGATGAACCAGGTGCCGGGGTCGAGGCAGATGGAGTACCGGCTGGTGTCCGGGTTGGTGGCGAAGCCGTCGAAGGGGCCACCGGAGTCCGATACCTCGACACTCGTGACTTGAGTCAGCGGAAGGCCGGTCGCCGCGTCGGTGACCCGGCCCCGGACCTCGACCTGACCGCCTCCGCACGTCCCGGCCGAGGCGGTCGGTGCGCCGGCGACGGCGAGACCGGCGAGGAGCACCAGGGCGAGCAGGACCGCGAGCGGACGACGCATGACGCGCACGGTACTGCCACGCTCCGTGAGCAAGGAATCACCCGTCCGGGGAAGCGGCGCGCACGACGGCCTCGACGTAGATGGCCCGGGCGGCCAGCGCTTCGCGCATCTCGGCCAGCATCCCCTCGAAGAACTCCTCGCGATAGGTCTGGTCGGTGAGGGTCGAGAAGGTGAACTGGAGGGCGGAGAAGGCGGCGACGAGGATGGCCACCCGGATCAGGTCCCAGGTCAACACGACGGGTTGGCCGAACAGGGTCACCTCGCCGATCACGTCGAGCTCCCCGCCCACCCAGCTGGTCATGGTCTCCTCCCGCAGGGCGACCAGCCCGAAGGCGACGTAGAAGAGCCCGATCGCCGCGGCCACGACCACGATCTGCACCCCCTGGCTGAACACCAGGACCAGGGCGACGTTGATGCGGGCCCTCCGGCCGAGCGGCGGCGGATCAGGCGGCTCGGGGAGCGTGTCGACGGCAACGGTGGCCACCGGGGTGTCATCGGCGCAGACGCGGGCGGCGGCCCACGACGAGAACACCGCCACCTGGTCGACCTCCCGGCGCTGGCGGAGCACGAGGAACACCAGGCCGGCGGCGGTCAGCATCCCGACGACGATGAGCATGAACGGCGCTTCGAGGTTGGCCGCCACCTCCCAGATCTCCGTGGTGAGGAACAAGAACGTGGCGAAGAGCAGGAGGAGGGGCAGGGACCGCACCATGAGGTCGGTCACGTTGGCCAGCTGCCGGATGGTCTGGCCGAAGGCCCAGCGGGTCATGGGGAGGAGTCCGTAGCTGGTGACCGCGTAGGTCACGGCCAGGATGGCGAGGTTGAGGGCCACCACCCCGAGGGGGTCGGTCAGGTGGTCCTTGCTGAACAGGGCGGGCAGCAGGGCGGGCACGAGGACGAACACGGCCAGCTCGGGTGTCCCCACCCGATCGGGGCGCTGAAGCGGCCGGCGCCCCCGGAGCACGTTGACCCCCACGATGGCGGCCAGGAAGATCGCCGCGCCGCCCAGCATCGGGAGCAGCTCGTCGAGCCCTTCCCGGTCCTCGTCCAGGCTGAAGGCCAGCTCGGCGAGGAAGACCAGGGTCAGGAACGGCGCCGCCCGGGTCCAGACGTCGGTCGTGGCCCGATAGGTGTCGATGAAGTGGGGCAGGCCCCGCCGGACGAACCAGCGCTCCGTGCGCCGGCTCAGCTCCGCCCGCGCCCCCTCGTCCACCCGGAGAGTGTGGCCCGTAGGTTGACCGCCATGGGAGATGTCCTCGTCACGGGTGGCGCCGGGGGCTTGGGCCGACCGCTCGTCGAGCGCCTCGTGCGTAGCGGCCACACGGTGCGGATCGCCTCACGGTCGGCCACCACGGCGGCGCCCCCGGGGGTGAGGGTGTACGAGGTCGACGTACGGTCGGGCACGGGTCTGGCGACGGCGGTGGCCGGCGCCGACGTGGTCGTGCACCTCGCCAGCTCCCCGTGGCGACCGAAGGGCATCGAGGTCGGCGGCGCCGGCCGCCTGCTCGCCGCCATCGGCCCCGCTCGGCCCCACCTGCTCTACATCTCGATCGTGGGCGTCGACCAACACCCGTTCCCCTACTACCGGGCGAAGCGGGCGGCCGAGCAGGTCTTCGAGGCCGGCGCCGTCCCTTTCACGATCCTGCGCGCCACCCAGTTCCACAGCCTCCTCGACCAGTTGCTCAGCCTGCCGGTGTGCGCCCTCCCTCGTGGAGCCACGTTCCAGCCCATCGAGGTCACCGAGGTCGCCGACCGCATGGCCGAGCTGGTCGGGCTCGGCCCGTCAGGACGGGTGGACGACATCGGCGGCCCGGAGGTCCTGGGCGTCGACGCGCTCACGGGCTCGTACGCCGAGGTGCGCGGGCGGCGACCCCGCTGCGTCACCCTGCCCGCGGCAGGCAAGGTCCTCGGCGCCTTCGCCGCCGGCCTCCAGACCTGCCCGGACCACCGCTACGGCACGATCACCTGGCGCCAGTACCTGGAGGCGACCTCCCACTGACCGCCTAGTCGTAGGTGGCTTCCAGCCACCAGCGGCCGTCCTCCAGAGCGAGGAGGTGGGCCTGGCCGTCGGCGGTGAGGACCTGGAAGCGGGCCCGCCGGCGGTGGGCCCGGGTGTCCCACCAACGTTCGTCCACCGGCCAGGGACCGGCCCAGCCGTCCACCGCCTGCGGGGCCCCACCCGCCACGGCCACCCGGGCCGGGGCGGCGGTGGCCAGCCCCCGCCCGCTGACCCCCACCGGCCGGCCGTGGCGGTCGAGCACCTGGGCCGGCACCGGCCGGAGCTGGATCAGCGCGGGGGTCGGGGCGGGGAGGCGGCCGGGCCAGGGCGCGGGGTCGGTCCCCTCCTCCCCCGCCACGGTGCGCTCGGTCAGGTCGACGGCGTCGGCCGGGACCAGAGCCACGGCCTCGGCCGGATGGCGCCCACCCCGGCGCTCGGGGACGGTGGCCGATCCGGGGCCCAGGAGGCCGTCGACCCGGGCCAGGGCCCGGGCGGCCCGCTCGGCCGCGGCCGTCTCGGCCCCCCAGAAGCCGAGCTGGCGACCCCGGGCCGCAGCCACCTCCACCGGGGCCAGGCTCAGGTGGATGATGCCGCTGGTCGGGCGGCTGGCTGCGGACGAGTTGAGCCAGCCCTCGAGCTGCCAGCGGACCCGTTCGGCCATGGCCGGGGCCGTGAGGGCACCCTCGTGGCGCCAGCAGCGCTCGTGGCACTCGCCGTGCTCGGTCTCGGCGGTGACCAGCACCTGGGCGCAGGACAGGCCTCGCCCGGCCAGGCGCTCGTGGAGGTCGTCGGCCAGGCGCTTGGCCGCGAAGGCCGCGGCGTCGACCCGCTCGGCCGGGGGGTCCAGCTCCACGGTGGCGACCAGGTCGGGGGGCGGGGGCCGGGTGTCGGGCCGGCGGTCGTCATCGCCCGAGGCCAGGCGGTGGGCCCGCTCCCCCGGCCACCCGAACCGGGCCATGACGTCGGCCCGGGGCAGGGCGGCCAGATCGCCCAGCGCGGCCAGCCCCAGGCGGGTGAACACGTCGGTCAGCGCCATCCCGTCCGCCACGACCTCGTCGAGCACCCCCACCGGGAAGGGGGCGAGGAAGGCCGGTGTCCCGCCGGGCGGGACCACGACGCCGCGGCGGGCGGCGAGGAGGGCGGCGAAGGGGCCGTCGGCCACGCCCACCCGGCTGGGGCCGGCCACGGCGGCGGCGACCAGCCCGGCCACCCGCTCGGCCAGGGCCTCGTCGCCGCCGAAGTAGCGGGACGGGCCCCGGGTGGGGAACGAGCAGACGCCGGGTCGGGTCAGCTCGACCCGGGGGGTGACGGCCTCCACGGCCCCGGCCACGGCCTCGAACGCCCGGGCGTCACGGGCCGGGTCGTGGGCCAGGAGCTCGACCTGTGGGCAGCGGGCCTGTGCCTCCCGGCGCCGCAGGCCCACCTGGACCCCCTCGGCCCGGGCGGCCGGCGTGGTGGCCACCACCCGGTTGGCGTGCAGGACCGCGGCCGGCGTGGCCAGGTCGACCCCGGCCGCCACCAGCGCCCAGTCCGCGCACCACACCACCATCGTCCGCACGGCCGTCACGACGCCGCCCGCAGCCCTTCCTCCGTTCTGGCCCCCGATTCGGTCGCCATGGCCACCGGATCGGGGGCCAGAAGCGACTCGTGGTCGGTGGCCAGGGGCTCGTCGACCGCGGGAAGCCACAGGTCGGTGGCGCGGGGGCGGGCGGCCTCGCGCCGGCCGCTGACCTCGAGGTGGACCCGTCGGCGTTGCAGGTGGCCGTGGCCCCGACCCAGGCCCTCCCAGGCCGAGCCGCCGAGGGCCAGGTGCAGGTCGGCCCCTTCCGGCCAGGCCGAGACGGCTGCTCGCCCGGCCAGCACCACGACCGTCCCCCGTTCGCGGGCCCGGGCCCCGAGACGGCGGGCGTCGGCGGGACGGACCCGGCGGTCGGGAGCGGCGACGACCAGGTCGAAGCCGTCGAGCAGGGCACCGAGGACCGTGGCCCACGAGCCCCCGGGCGGGGCGACCACGGCCAGGCGATCCAGCGCCACCCCGGCGTCGGCCGCCGCCAGCAGCCCGGCCGCGGGCATCCCCACCAACGCCGCCCAGGACCCGGTCCCGGTGGGAGGCGCCAGCAGGGCCCAGAGCAGCGAGGTGGCCCCCTGCCCCTCCACCGCCACCACCGAACCCCGCCGCACCCCACCCCCGGGCAGCACGTCGGCCAGGGCGGGCAGGGCCGGCAACCGCTGCTCGTCGGTCAGGGTCACGGGTCGGACCCGGTCCCGCAGCGTTGCCAGCTCCCCAGCCATCAGGACACCAGTATCGAACAACTGTTCGCATCTGGCAAACGGGGAACAAGCCCTCCTCCGAGGCGTTCAGTCAGCCATGGACCTCGACCTCGACCGCCTCGCCGACCGCCGCCAGGAGCTTCGGGACCAGTACCTGCAGGGCCGGGACGAGCGGCCCGCCAGCAGCGCCCGCGGGGTGCACCACGTGGCCCTGCTCTCCCACGACGTGGAGACGACCATCCGCTTCTACCAGGACCTGCTCGAGTTCCCCCTGACCGAGCTGTTCGAGAACCGGGACTACGAGGGCTCGACCCACTTCTTCTTCGACATCGGCAACGGGAACACCATCGCCTTCTTCGACTTCCCCGGCCTCGACCTCGGCGACTACGCCGAGGTCCTGGGCGGCCTCCACCACCTGGCCATCTCGATGCCCCCCGACCGCTGGGCCCACGTGAAGGCCAAGCTGGACGACGCCGGGGTCGAGTACCTGCACGTCGACGGCAGCTCCATCTACTTCCGGGACCCCGACGGGGCCCGGCTCGAGCTCATCAGCGACCCCCTGGGCGAGATGTACGGCTCGCCCGTCATGTGAACGAGGTGACCCCGTGATCGACGTCCGCCGCGCCGGCGAGCGGTTCCACACCGCCATCGACTGGCTGAACTCCTGGCACAGCTTCAGCTTCAGCAGCCACTACGACCCGGCCAACGTGGGCCACGGCCTGCTGCTGGTCAGCAACGACGACCGGGTCGCCCCCGGCCAGGGCTTCGGCGCCCACGCCCACCGGGACATGGAGATCGTGACCTGGGTGCTCGAGGGCGCGCTGGCCCACCAGGACTCGGCCGGGCACTCCGGGATCATCACCCCCGGGATCGCCCAGCGCATGTCGGCCGGCACCGGCATCCAGCACTCTGAGATGAACGCCAAGAGCGACGAGCCCGTCCACTTCGTCCAGATGTGGGTCACGCCCGACACCGAGGGCATCGACCCCGGCTACGAGCAGGTCGACATCGGCGACCGCCTCGATTCAGGCGAGCTGGTCGCGGTCGCCTCCGGCCAGGGCCACGAGGGTGCCGTCCACCTCCACCAGCGCGACGCCGTGCTCTGGGCCGCCCGGCTGGACGAGGGTGAGTCCGTCACCATCCCGTCGGCGCTGCACGTCCACGTCTTCGTCGCCCGGGGCTCGGCCCACCTGGTCACCGACCTGTCCGAAGGCGATGCCGTGCGCCTCACCGACGAGCCGGAGCACGAGCTCACCGCCACCGCCGACGACACCGAGATCCTCGTCTGGGCCACCGCCTGACCGCGCCAGCGGTCAGTCGCGCTGGGCGAGGAGCTTCTCGACGGGGGTGAGGTCGTAGGGGGCGCCGGTCATGACGATGAGGTGGGTGGCGCCGGCATCCAGGTAGGCGCCGGCGTCATCGGCCTCGTTGCCCTGGATGGCAACCGTCCGCTCGATCTCGGCGGGGTCCCGGCCGACCTTGTCGCACCACCGGTCGAGCACCTCGTTCTTGTGGGCGTAGTTCGACGGCGGGCCGAAGGTGTTCCACGCATCGGCGTACTGCGCCACGAGGCGGAGGGTCACCTTCTCCCCCCCACCCCCGACCAGGATCGGCAGGTCGCCGGCGGGGCCGGGGTTGCGCTCGGCCAGTCGGGCCTTGATCCGCTCGAGCGACTCCTCGAGCGCCCTCAGGCGGCTGCCCGGGGTCCCGAAGTCGTAGCCGTACTCCTTGTAGTCCTTCTCGAACCAACCCGCGCCGATGCCGAGGTAGGCGCGGCCGCCGGAGAGCTGGTCGACGGTGCGGGCCATGTCAGCCACCAGGTCGGGGTTCCGGTACGCGTTGCCGGTCACCAGCATCCCGAAGCGGGCCTGCGTCGTCGTCACGGCCATGGCGGCGAGCAGCGTCCAGCCCTCGAAGTGCGATCCGGTGTCGTCGCCGTACAGCGGATAGAAGTGGTCCCAGGTCCAGATGCTGTCGACGCCGAGCCCGTCGGCCGCCTCCCAGGCGGCGCGGAGCTCGTCGATGCTCGTGTGCTGCGGATGGAGCTGGACGCCGACGCGGAAGGGGGCCATCGACGCGACCTACCCAGCCGCCGGTCTGGTCATCCGGACGGGGCTACTCGGCGGCGGGCTCCGCGGCGCCGGGGACGACGACCTCGACGCCCTCGCGGTAGTAGGTGAACAACCCCTCGAGGTCCTCGACGAGGCCCTCGGCGGGCACGCCGCTGCCGAGGTCGACCGTGATCACGTTGGAGTAGACGTGGACCCCTTCGACCCCCGGGTGGGCCAGGAGGCGCCGAGCGGCCTCTTCGGGAGGGGAATCGCCCTCGATCTCGTCGCCGGACCGGAACCGGAACGGCTCCATGCCCGTGATGGAGCGGTTGAGCTCGAAGCGGACGACGTCAGGACGTGACGTCGACTTCTGCACGACGGTGACCGGCTGTCCCATGACGGTCGGGCATCGTACTCATGCGGGTGGTCATGGCCGCCAGCCCGATCGACACCACCGCGAGGACCAGGTGGACCACGACGAACGCCGCCTCGTGGTCGGCGGTGGCGATCTGGATGCCCCGCACGATCCACACCGCGACCGTCCAGGCCGCCGCGAGCCGGACGACGCCCACCTCGGTCGGCCGCAGGGCCCGGCCCCGGCTGCGCCACGCCACGGTGAGGAGGGCGACGCCGAGCAGGGTGAAGGCGACGGCGAGTGCCACCTTGCCGGCCCGAGCCGCACCGCTCAGGTCGTCCTCGCCGAGCGCGGTGCCGATGCGGGTCGTCCAGACGAAGAGCGTCCAGAGCCCGAAGGCCGCGATCCAGCGCTGCGCTCGCATGGTCCCGACGGTAGTGGCGCGACTAGCTTGACCAACTAGTCAAGTTTTCGCGAGGAGCGCTCGACCATGGCCCAACCGACCCTCGACGACTTCACCGAGGAGGTCACCGCCTTCCTCGACGCCAACGCCGAACGCAAGCCCGAATCGCTGGGCGACAAGACGTTCGTCTGGGGCGAGGGCGACGACGGCGTCGCCATCCTCGACGAGCAGTCCCGGGAGGAGGAGCTGGCCGAGCTGGCCGAGGCCAAGGTCTGGAAGGCCAAGCGCTACGACGCCGGCTTCGGCTGGATCACCGGTCCCGAGCAGTACGGCGGCCGCGAGCTCCCGGGCCCCTACGACCGGGCCTACGCCTCACTCGAGAGCCAGTACCAGATCCCCAGCCAGAGCGCGTTCGGCATCGGCCTCGGCATGGTCGCCCCGACGATCCTGGCCCACGCCACCGACGAGGTGAAGGCGGCCTACCTGCCGAAGATGTACCGGGGCGACATCGTCGGGCGCCCAGCTGTTCAGCGAGCCCGGCGCCGGCTCCGACCTGGCCGGCCTGCAGACCAAGGCCGTGCGCGACGGCGACGAGTGGATCGTCAACGGCCAGAAGGTGTGGACCTCCGGGGCCCACTTCAGCGACATCGGCGAGGTCATCTGCCGCACCGACCCCGACCAGCCCAAGCACAAGGGCTTGACCGGGTTCGTGATCGACATGAAGGCGCCGGGGGTGGAGATCCGCGCCCTGAAGCAGATGACCGGCGGGTCGTCGTTCAACGAGGTCTTCTTCACCGATCTGCGGGTCCCCGACGACCACCGCCTGGGCGACGTCGGCCAGGGCTGGGCCGTCGCCCTGACCACCCTGATGAACGAGCGGGCATCCATCGGCGCCGGTGGGGGCACGGGCCTCGGCCTCGGCAACTCGGTCCGCCTCATCGAGATGGTCCGGCACTTCGGCCTCGACCAGGACCCGCTGACGCGGGGCGAGCTGGCCAAGCTGTACGAGAACATGCAGGTGGCCAAGTGGAACAACCAGCGGGCCATGGACAAGGTCAAGGCGGGCCAGGCCCCCGGCCCCGAGATGTCCATCGCCAAGATGGCCCTCACCCGCAACATGATGCTGACCGGCGACTTCATCTCCCGCGTCCTCGGGCCGCGGATGGTCGCCGACTCCGGTGAGTGGGGCACCTACGCCTGGAGCCAGTTCGTCCTGGGCACGCCGGGCATGCGCATCGCCGGCGGCACGGACGAGGTCCTGCGCAACATCGTGAGCGAGCGAGTCCTCGGCCTGCCCAAAGAGCCCGGGATCGACACCACCAGCCCCTTCAAGGAGCTGCTCCAGAACTAGAAGAGCTCGCCCTGCATCGACGGAGGGCGGAGCCGGGGGATGCCGGTCCAGCTCAGGTGGTCCATGAAGACCCACGACCGGCGGTGGATGGACGAGGGCCCGAGCCACTGGAGCGCCGCCTTGTGGCGGGGGCACGGGTAGCCCTTGTTGAACTCGAAGTCGTAGCCGGGGAAGCTCGGCGCTTCCTCCCGCATGATCCGGTCCCGCGTGACCTTGGCCAGGATCGAGGCGGCCGCGATCGAGAGGCAGCGGGCGTCGCCCTTGATCAGCTTCCGGGTGCGGCGCCCCCCGCCCACGAAGTCCCAGTTGCCGTCGATGAGCACCTGGTCGGGCTCGACGCCGAGGCCCTCGATGGCTCGCGCCGCGGCCAGCCGCTGCGCGGCCGACATGCCGAGGGTGTCGCACTCGACCTGGCTCGCATGGCCCACGGCCCACGTGACGCACCAGTCGGCGATGCGGTCGAAGAGGATCTCCCGTTCGCCCTCGGTCAGCATCTTGGAGTCGCGGACCTTGTAGACCCGCCGATCCTGGGGCAGCACGGCGGCCCCGACGCTGATCGGCCCGGCCCAGGAGCCCCGGCCGACCTCGTCCACCCCGACGACGACCTGGTGCCCCGCCGACCACAGGTCCCGCTCGATCTCGAGCGACGGCGACCGCCGCTTGAGGGTCGGGCGCAGTTGCGGAGCGGTGACCGTCATCGCACCGGCGACCCTACCCCTGGCGCCCGTCGGGCCAGGAGTACGGTCGGCCCGTGGCCGACGCGACCGAGTGCTCGCCGGGATCGCTCGGGTCGATCGGCGCGGCCGGGTCGATCCTGTCGATCGGCTCCGCCGGATCGATCCTCTCCATCGGCTCGTCCGGGTCCGTGCTGTCGATCGGGTCGGCCGGCTCGATCCTGTCGATCGGCTCGTTCGCCTCGGTGGCCAGCATCTTCTCCGCGGGCTCGGTGGCGAGCTTCGGCTCCGCCCTGTCCATCGGCGGCATCTTCGCGTGGCGTCACCACCCGGGCCGGGTGGTCCAGACCGCGGCCTCCCTGATGGCCGTCGCCGCCCTCGGCACCGCGCTGGTCCGCAGCTGCTGACCCTGCCTACGACGCGAGGGTGACGCCAGGGGGGCCGTCGGTGACGTGGCCGATGGGGACGAAGCCGGCTGCACCGAGCTCCTCCACGACCCCGGGGTCGACCGCGGCGAGGAGGCCGCCGGAGGTCTGGGGGTCGTAGGCCAGCGCCTGCACCACCTCGTCGCCATCGCCGTCGACCATCACGTAGTCCCGGTTGCGAGGGTCGCCACCGGTGCGCACCCCGGCCTCCGCCGCGGCCCGCGCGCCCGGGTAGAGCGGCAGCCTCGAGCCCTCGAACACCAGGTGCACGCCGGAGCGGTCGGCGACCTCCCAGCCGTGGCCGGCCAGCCCGAAGCCGGTGACGTCGGTGGCGGCGTGGACCGCCCCGACCGCGGCGACCAGCGCCTCCGACGCCGCCCGGTTCAGCAGGCGCATGCCGGCGATGGCGGCCGCCTTGTCCTCGTCGGAGCCGCCGGCCAGCACCAGCCCGGTTCCCAGGGGCTTGGACAGCACGAGGACGTCTCCCGGCCGGGCGCCGGCCTTGGTCAGGATCCGGTCGGGGTGGACCACCCCCTGGACGGCCAAGCCGAAGATCGGCTCCTCGGAGCGAATGGTGTGACCGCCGGCCACGGTGCCTCCGGCGGCGACGACCGTCTCGGCCGCCGCGCCGAGGATGGCGGCCACGGCGTCGCGGGGCAGGGCCTCCGGGAAGGCGGAGAGGTTCAAGGCGATGGTGACCCGGGCGCCCATGGCGAAGACGTCGGAGCAGGCGTTGGCCGCGGCCACCGCCCCGAAGTCGGCGGGGTCGTCGACGAGGGGCGGGAAGAAGTCCGCGGTCGACACCATGGCCACGTCGTCGGCCACGCGGTAGACCGCGGCGTCGTCCGAGGGAGCGAGGCCGACGAGCAGCTCGGCGTCCGTGGTGCCCGGCAGCTCCCGCACGAGGCCGCTCAGCGCCGTCGCCCCCCACTTGGCGGCGCACCCCCCGCACTCCGTCCACTCGGTCAGCCGCACCGCCGTCATGGCGAGGAGGCTAAGCCGTCACGTCACCGTGACAGTCGTGTGAACCCTGGCGCACAATCGCCGAATCCCCTTGATCGCGAGGGGATCCCTGTCGAAGATCACGGTCGTGACGATGGTCGAGCCAACCGAACGGGTGCTCCACGAGGGCACCCACGTCGAAGTCCGCAACCGCTTCGACGCGCGATGGACCCGGGGGTTCGTCGTGGCCGAGGTGGTGGGCGACGGCTATCGCATCCGGCGGTCGTCCGACGCGCAGGTGCTGCCCACCGTCTTCACGGGCGACGAGGTGCGCCGGGAGCCCCGCCGCGGCCAGTGGTGGTACTGATCCGATCCACTCGCTACAGCGGGTCGGCGTCCTCGGCGAGGGAGCGGATGTAGTCGTCGACGTCGATGGCCTTGATGGTCGTCGTCTTCATCGTCCCCCGAGCCGCCAGCTTCGTCGCCAGCTTGGCCACGGTCACGTCGTCGGGGGCCTCGATGATGTTGATGAAGTCGTACTGGCCCAGCAACGCGTACTGGTGGAGGATCCGGACGCCCAGCGCCGCGACCTCGTCGTTGACCTCACGCAGCCGTTCGGGCTGGGTGTTCAACTTGTGGAACCCGTCGGGCCCGATCGTCGAGAGCATCACGAAAACCGGCATGCCCTGACGCTATCTAGTCGAGCTTGGCGATCTCCCCGGTCTCGTCGGGGTCGAGGTCGGTGGTGAGGAACACCTCGAGCAGCTCCGCGGCCACCGTCGGGGTCGTCAGGCGGAGGCCGAAGGCCAGGACGTTGGCGTCGTTCCAGCGCCGAGCCCCGCGAGCGGTCTCGGCGTCACCGCAGAGCGCGGCCCGGACCCCCGCGACCTTGTTGGCGGCCATCGAGACCCCGGTGCCGGTCCAGCAGCTGACCACGCCCCGGTCGGCCCGGCCCTCGGCCACGGCCTCCCCGACCCGGCGGCCGACATCAGGCCACGGATCGCCCTCCCCAACGACGTCGACCTCGTGACCGTGCTCGAGCAGCCAGGCCTTGACCGCGTCGGTCACCTCGGTGCGCTCGTCGGTCCCGAACGCGATGCGCAGGCCCATCGCCTAATCCTGGCGCAGAACCAGCTCGAGGGGGCTCAACGCCGGGGCTTCCGGCGGGCCGGACACCGCGTAGAAGCCGAGTTCGTGCTCCCCGGGGGTGAGTAGGCGCTCGGACAGCAGGGCCCAGAAGGTGGCGAACTGCCCCTGCCGGTACGCCGGGGCGATCCCGGCCACGGTGCCGTCGACGGCGACCGCTATCCACGGCTCGGGCTCCTCGACCCAGATGCCTTCGACGTAGGCGGGGAGCTCCTCGGCGCCGGGCGGCACGGTGAACGTCGGCCGGGAGAACGTCGTGACGGCGAATGCCGCGGGCGGACCCGTCTCTGCTTCTCGCGCCCGGGTGCCGACCAGGTCCTCGTACTCGCCGATGCGCAGCACGGCGTCGGGGTCGTCCGCCCGGCCGGCCATCGGTGTGGTCGATTCGAGGACCCGAGCGAAGCCCTCCTCCCGATCCAGCTCGACGAAGTCACCGTCGGGCTCGACCGTGTTGAAGCGCCAGTCGATCATCCGCGCCGGGCGGTCCGAACGATCGGCCTCGTCATCGAACACCGATGCGCCGTCGACCTCCCAGGGGATGTCCACGCCGAGGACGTCGGCGATGGTCGGGACGATGTCGATGGTCTCGGTGGGACGGTCGTCCACGGCACCCTCGGTCTGGCCCGGCTCCTTGACGAGGAGCGGGGTCCACATGACCTCGTGGTAGTTGGCCTCCGACACCGCCCGGAGCGGCTCCCCGCCGACGAAGCCGACGCCATGGTCCGCCGTGACGATCACGAGTGCCTCGTCGTAGAGGCCGTCGGCCCGGAGGTCGTCGAGCACCTCATCCAGGAGGCTGTCCGTGTAGCGGAGCTGCACCAGGTGGCGCTGCCGCCCGAGCCCCGCCGTGGTCTGGTCGTGCCAATCGCCGAACTCGGCCGACCGGGGCGGGTCCGGCGCGTCGTACATCCGCCCCGACGCCAGCCAGTCCCAGGGCTGGTGCGGGAGGAGGAAGTGGCCGAAGTCGAGCGTCGGCTGGTCCCCTGGCACCGCCTCGCTACCGAAGGCGCGCAGACGTGAGGGCGCCTCCGGATCGGACGGGTTGCGGTCGACGACGAAGCCGAGTGACGCCTGGTCGGCCCACGGCTGGGCCACCCCTCGGAACACCGTCTCGGCCTGGTCCAGCAGCGAGCTCAGCACGTCGATGTGGCCCGGGTGCTCCCGCTCGTCGCAGATCCCCGGGGGGCACAGCTCGGTGAGGTTCTCGACGGCGTCGACGTCGTAGGTGCCACCAAGCAGCGTGAACAGGTTCTCGTCGAACTTCGCCGCGACCGGCGCGGGGAAGAGCTCGTCGGGCAACTGTCCGGTGAGGATGGCGGGCAAGGCCGAGGGCGTGAGTGGCGACACGCCCGTGTTGTTCCGGAACCAGGTCGAGTCGGCGGCCAGGTCGCCGAACGCCGGGAAGGTCGCCTCGTCGATCGCGCCCTCGCCGTCGAGGAGCGAGGCGAGCGGGAGCTCATCGAACGCCACGACCACCACCGGCACGGGGTTCTCGACCTCGACGTCGGCGGCTTCCACCCCGTCGGAGATCACGAGGTCGGCCACCGGCGAGGCCAGGAGGAACAAGGCGAGGAAGGCCGGCGCGGCCAGAGCGAGGTAGCGCAGGACCGAGCGGGCCCTCGCCGACCGGACGAGCAGCACCGACGCCCCGGCGGCGACGCCGAGGCCCAGGACGATCAGCCAGCGACGGCCCTCGGCGTCGAGCAGCGAGGACTTCACGATCTCGGCCACGAAGAGCCCGACGCCGAGGCCGAGCAGGACACCGTGGACCCGAGCACGAATGGTCGGCCCGAGCAGCCGGAAGGGCTGCTCGAGCAGCCACAGCAGGACCGGCGGGCCGAGGACCACCAGCAGCGCGTAGACGACGATGTCGGACGGCCGGGCCCCGAGCGACACCAGCTCCTCGGGGGCCTGTTGCACGACGTCGAACACCGGCTGGGCGACGGTCACCGCGGTGATGCCGACCAACTCGATGAAGAAGCCCGCCTCCCGGCGCCACGCGGTGCCGCCGTTCACCATTGCGCCAGACCGTAGCCACCGCCCGTTCACCTTCTGAAGCGCGGTCCGGCTCCTAGCCTGCGGGCATGGCCCGCACGGTGTCGGTCGTCCCCCACACGCACTGGGACCGCGAGTGGTACGCCCCGTACCAGCGGTTCCGGCTCCGGCTCGTCGATCTCCTCGACGATCTGCTCGACCACCTGGAAGCCGACCCGTCGTTCCGCCACTTCCTCCTCGACGGTCAGATGGCCGTGGTCGACGACTACCTCGAGGTCCGGCCCGACGCCGAGGAGCGCCTGCGCCGGCTGGCCACATCGGGCCGGCTGGCCATGGGGCCGTGGTACGCCCTGCCCGACGAGTTCCTGGTGTCGGGTGAGACCCTGGTCCGGAACCTCCAGCTCGGCCTGCGCCAGGCCGCCGCCTTCGGTGGGGCGATGGACGTCGGCTACCTGCCCGACATGTTCGGCCACGTCGCCCAGATGCCCCAGGTCCTGGCCCAGTTCGGCTTCGCAGCACGCGGTGGTGTGGCGAGGGGTGCCCTCGGCCGTCGACCGCAGCGGCTTCTGGTGGGAGGCGCCCGACGGCACCACGGTGCGGGCCGAGTACCTGCCCGAGGGCTACGGCAACGGGGCTCGGGTGCCCGACGACGCCAAGGCCCTCCTCCACCTGGTGGAGGGCTTCGTCCGCACCCACGACGACCTGCTCGCCGGGCCGGTGCTGTGGATGGTCGGCACCGACCACCAGACCCCGCGCCCGTGGCTGGGGCGGGTGGTGCTCGAGGCCAACGACCTGCAGGACGACTACGAGCTGGTCATCCGATCACTGGCCGAGCACGTCGCGTCGGCTCCCACCGACGGGCTGCCGCACTGGCGCGGCGAGCTGCGCTCCGGCGCCCGGGCCAACCTCCTCATGGGCGTGGCCTCCAACCGCACCGACGTGAAGGTGGCGGCGGCGAGGGCCGAACGCACGCTCGAGCAGCTGGCCGAGCCCGTGGCCGCGCTGTTCCGGCCCGCCTCCGACTGGCCGGAGCCTTTCTTCGACCTGGCCTGGCGGGAGGTCATCCGGAACTCGGCCCACGACTCGGTCTGTGCCTGCTCCCACGACGACGTGGTCGCCGCCGTCCTCCACCGCTACGCCGAGGCCCACCACATCGGCCGTGGGGTGTTGTCGGGTGCGTTGCGGGCGTTCGGCTCGTCACTGGCGATCACCGGCGCCGTCGTGGTCAACCCGTCGGCCCGCACGCGCGGCGGCGTGGTCGAGCTCGACCTGCCGGGGTCGGGCCCGGCCGAGGGGCTGCAGGTCCTGGCCGAGACCCCGGCGAAACAGGTGCTGCACGAGATCGTGGCGGCCGACGCGGTGCTCGTGGTCGAGCGGGAGATCTTCCTGCACCCCGCCCTCGTCGAGCTCGACCTGGCCGTCGAGGGCGACCGAGCCGATGTCGTGCTCCGCGAAGGCGAGCAGCTGATGGACGCGCCGCCGGAGAACACGACCGCGGTCCTCACCGCGCTGGCGGCGCACGCCCGGGCCCATCCCGCCGGCCTGGTCCGCATCGAACGGAGGGGCCCGGCCCGGCGCAAGGTCCTGGCCCGGATGGCCGCGGTAGACGGTTACGGCTGGCAGGCCTGGGCCCCGGACGCATTGGACGGCGCGGCGCCGGTGGTCGCAGACGGCACGACCCTCTCGAACGGGATCCTCACGGTCGACGTCGATCCGGCCAATGGCACCTTCGCCGTCGACGGCCACGCCGGCCTGGGTCGGCTGGTGGACGACGGCGACGCCGGCGACACCTACAACTGGTCCCCTCCGGATGACGATCGCATCGTCGACCAGCCCGAGTCGGTGACCGTCACCGTCGACGAGTCGGGGCCGGTCCGCGCCCGGCTGCGCATCGACGCCACCTACCGGCTGCCCCGTGCGGTCGAGGGCCTGGCCCGGGCCGGCGAGGTCGCCGTGCCGGTCCAGACGGTCCTGGAGCTCCGCGCCGGCGAGGACCTCCTCCGGGTGACCACCACCGTCGACAACCAGGCGCGGGACCACCGTCTCCGGGCGTGGTTCCCTCTCCCCCAGCCAGCCGACCACTCCGAAGCCGAGTGCGCGTTCACCATCGTCCACCGCGGCCTCGAGGCCGAGGGTGGGCCCACCGAGCGCCCGATGGCCACGTTCCCGTCCCGGCGCTTCGTCCGGGCGGGCGGGCTGACCGTCGCCCACGAGGGCCTGCTCGAGTACGAGCTGGTCGACATCGAAGACGGTCGAGCCCGTGCCCTCGCCCTCACGCTCCTGCGCTGCACGGGAATGTTGTCCCAGGGACCGATGACCACTCGACCCCTCCCGGCAGGGCCCGAGAACCCGCTCGAGGGGCCGCAGCTCCAAGGTCGCCAGACCGTGCAGTACGTCGTGCACGTCGGCGACCGCGACCCCTTCGCCGTGGTCGACGACGCCTTCGTCCCCCTGCTGGTCGCCACCGGCGACGGCTCCGGCGAGGTCGCCGGCAACGGCCGGATGCTGACGGTCGATGGAGCGCAGGTGTCCAGCCTTCGCCGGGACGCCGGCCAGCTCGAGCTCCGGGTGTTCAACCCCACCGACCAGCCCACGACGGTGGCCGTCGACGGCCGCCACGGCTGGCAGGTCGACCTCCGCGGCCGCCCCCTGGAGCCCTTCGAGCAGCAGGTCGACCTGGCCCCCCACCAGATCGCCACCCTCCGCCTCGCGGAGTAGGGGGGCGGGAGGGAGCGCCGTCAGGCGCTCAGCCAGCTCGATCGCCAACCTACGGTTGGCGATCGAAAGCGGCGCCGAAGTGCTCCTCGATCCAGGCGCGGCCGATCTCCCTCCGCAACCTCGCCTTGTCGAGGAGGGACATCTCCTCGTCGGTGCGGCGCAGCAGCCACAACGACACCTTGCCGATGTCGCGCAGCGTGTGGGCCCGGATGCTGACCAGCGAGAACCGTTCGTCACCCTCGAGCGCGTCCTTCGCCGGCTCGGACACCACGATCGAGCCGGGGTAGGCGATGCCGACGATGCGGTGGGCGAGGTTGACGACGGGCCCGTAGAGGTCGCCCTCGTACTGCAGGACCGGCCCGTGGGCGAGGCCAACCCGGACGTCGGAGACGGCCTCTTCGGCCCTGAACCGCTCCGTGAGCTCGAGGGCGATCTCGGCGCCGGACACGACGTGGTCCGCGCTGAACATGACCTCGTCGCCGATCGTCTTGATCAGGCGACCGCCGTGGGCCGACACCACGTCCGCGGCCACGCCCTCGAAGCGCCCGACGACGTGGGCCAGCTCGTCCTCGGGGATCTGCTGGCTGAGCGCCGTGAAGCCGACGAGGTCGGCGAAGCCCACGGTGAGCGTGGCCCGCTCACCCTCGGCCTCGGTGCCCTCGAGCTGGGCCAGACGGCGGCGGGCCTCGACCTCGAGGTGACGGCGCCAGACGTAGTCCATGACCCGGGGCATGACGTCGAAGAGCAGCTCGGCCCGCTCGGCGAAGGGCGCCTCAGCGACCTGGTCGGCGGACCGCTCACCGTGGCGATCGGCCATGGCCGTCACCTGGGCGGCGGCCACCCGCGACAGCGACTGGCCGATGACCCGCGCCATCTGCAGGGTCAGATCCTCGTCGGTGAGGCCGCGCTCCAGCAACGAGCCAACGAGGGCGGTCATGGCGGCGTCGGTCGGCGTGTAGACGGGCTCGTCGGGGTCCACATGGGGGAACCCGAGTGCCCGCCAGACCTGGGAGACGGCGTCGATCTCCAGTCCGGCGTCCCGGGCGATGTCGCGCTGGCTGAGCGTCCGCTCCTCGCTCTCGAGCAACCGGTCGATGGCCAGGAGCTCGAGACCGCCGGCCGCTGAGGCCCGATCGATCTCGTCCTGGGGCACGCCCTCGGCGACGAGCGCCTCCTCGACCGAGCGCCGACGGCGCAGGCGATCCCGCAGGCTCACGAGAACGACCCCTCGTCGACCGGCGACCGCACGGGACCGAGGAGGGCCTCGCCCACGGGGTCCGAGCTCGACCAGGCGGGGTCGAGCCCGGGCACGACGATGCGCACCGGCCGCTCGGGCTCTGACGGCGCCAGCTCCCAGAGGAGCGCGGGGCGTTCGCCGTGCCACCGGACGGCGAAGCCGAAGGTGCCCACCGCGGTCGGCGCGTCGTAGAGCTCGACCCCCTGGCCCAGCCACGCCGGGTCGACGATCGGCAGGATGGCCAGCGTGTCGGGCACTTCGAGGCGCGGACCCCGCTCGACCACGAGCAGATCACGGACGGCCAGGAGGTAGGCGGCGGTGGCCTTGGGGTCGTGCGCCGCCAGCGCCGTCGCGACGGCAGGCACACCGGCGACCAGCTCGGGCCAGGCGCCTCTGGGAGCGGAGGCCGCCACCAGGGCCCGCAGCCGATCGAGGCCCCGGGGCTGGCCGAGCCCGATCTCGACCTTGGCCAGGAGCGCGGTCAACCAGGGCGACCAGCCGTCGGACAGCACGCCCGCGGTCACGCCCCCGGCGCCGGTGGTCAACTGGTCCCGGATGAGGTCGAGGGTGGCCGCCACCGCTGGCGCGGCGGGGTCGACGGCCCCCAGCGCGGCGGCCACGACCACCCCGACGACCCCGGCGTCGAGGGGCCGCCCGGGTCCGGCCGGGATGGCGTCGACGCCGAGCGCCGCGGTCACGGTCGCGACCGAGCGGTCCACGTCGGCCGCCAGCCCGCGGGCGAAGCGCCGCGCGTCGACCGCGGCCTCGACCTGGCCCGCCCGCTCGAGGAGCCGGGCCGACCGCACGAGTCCGGCGATCGACCACCAGTCATCCAGGTAGGCCTGCCCCTCGGCGCCGAGCACGCCGGGCTGGGGGCCCGCGGGGAGCAACCCGGCCCGGAGGGCGTCCTTGCGATGACGGCGGACATGGCGCCTGCGCTCGATCCAGTGACCGGCCTTGGCCACGGGTCCGACCAGGTCGTCCTCCGGCTCGCCGCCGAGGGTGACCAGCGCCTGGCCCGTGACGGCCAGGCCGCCGCCGTCGTCGCCGAGGGCACCAGTCATGCCTTGGCCCGCGAGCAGCGAGGTCCGGTCGTCCGGATCGATCCCGACGCCCACCTCGCGGCGGGCCTCGGAGAGGAGCGCCGTGGCGGCTCCGTCGGGGGTCTGGTGGAACAGCAGGAAGCCCCGGGCGGCGTCCGCGGCCGCGGCGAGGGTGGGGTCCGGCAGCGACCAGCTCGCCCCGACCCCGATCTGTGACCGCCAGCCGGCGGCGACCCGACCGGCGTCGGGGAGCAGCGCCGGGTCCGGCGCCTCGTCGCCCTCGATCACGGCCACGCGCACGGTGGCCCCGTGGGGCAAGGGGACGAAGGCGGCGGGCGGCACCCATTGGCTCGGGGGCCGGGGCAAGCGGAGGCGGTGCCGGCCGTCGACGGTCAGCGTGGCGCCGTCGACGTCGACCGCCTCGACCCCGTCGAGCACGAGGGCCAGCGCCACCGGCACCGGGGTCTCGTTGGTGACCTCGATGGCCAGCGCCGCCGCGCCACCCGGACCGCTCACCGCGTAGGCCCGGTGCACCACGTCCCCGCCGACGACGCGGAGCCGGGTCTCGACCACCGGTGTGTCCTCGACGAGTGACTGCCGGAGGGCGGTCTCCACCGCCGGCACGTGCCAGCGGTCTTCGGCGCCGACCCACCAGTCCAGACGCCACGCCACACCGGTGGGCCGGACGGCACCGTGGGCATCGACCGTCCCCCGTCGCCCGGCGCCGAGCACCCCGAGGTCGATCACGTCATTCCCGTTCGGCAGTGGCGTCCCGGTGCAGGAGGCCCCGGTAGGCGGTGTAGGCATCGGCCCCGCCCGCGCACACCCCGGCGACCTCGGCGGTGATCGGCATCTCGACGCCGTACTCCTCGGCCAGCTCCAGCACGACCTGGGCGGTCTTCACGCCCTCCGCAACCTGGTCCATCTCCTCGATGACCTGCTCGATGGTCTTGCCCCGGCCGAGTTGCTCGCCGACGTAGCGGTTGCGGCTCTGGGTCGAGATGCACGTGGCCAGCAGGTCGCCCATGCCGGCCAGGCCGGCGAAGGTCTCGGGCTCGCCCCCCATGGCGACGCCCAGCCGGGTGAGCTCGGCCAGGCCGCGGGTGATGACCGCGGCCCGGGTGTTGTCCCCCGCGCCGAGGCCGTCGGCCATGCCCGAGGCCAGCGCGATGACGTTCTTGAGCGCGCCGCCCAGCTCGCTGCCGACCACGTCGCGGTTGGTGTAGACGCGGAAGAGATCGGTGGCGATGAGGGACTGCAGGCGGGTGGCCACCGTCTCGTCGGACATGGCGATCACCGCGGCCGCGGCGTGGCCGCTGAGGATCTCCTTGGCCAGGTTCGGACCGGTGAGGACCCCGTAGGGGTGACCAGGGAGGACCTCCTGGATCACCTGGGTCATGCGCAGCTTGGTCCCCTGCTCGAGGCCCTTGGCGAGGCTGACCACGGGCACCCACGGCCGTAGGTGGTTGCGCACCTCCTCGAGCGTCTGGCGAAAGCCGGAGCTCGGTACCCCCATGACCAGGACATCGGCCTGCCGGACGGCGTCGGGCAGGTCGTCGGTGGCCTGGAGCTTGTCGTGGAGCACGAAGTCGGGCAGGTAGCGGCGGTTGACGTGGTCGCGGTCGATCTCCTCGGCCACCTGCGGGTCGCGGGCCCAGAGGAGCGTCGGTGTGTTGTGCGCCGCGAGGTGGGCGACCGTCGTCCCCCACGAGCCGGCGCCGAGTACGACCACCCGGACGTCCACGACCGCCACCCTAGGGCGGGTCGGGCGCCGGGAGCCGACCGTAGACTTCGCCTCCGATGCTCGTCCTGGTGCCGGTCAAGGCCTTCGGGCGGGCCAAGGTGCGACTGGCCGACGTCCTCGACGCGCCGGCCCGCGCCGCGCTGGCCCGGGAGATGGCGGACCGGGTGCTGGCCGCAACCGGCGACCTCCCCGTCGCCGTCGTCTGTGACGACGACGAGGTGGCGGCCTGGGCCGAGGGTCACGGGGCCCGGGTGCTCTGGCGGCCCGGGCACGGCTTGAACGGCGCGGTCAACGATGCCGTGGCCACCCTGGCCGCGGAAGGCCTCGATCGGGTGCTCGTCGCCCATGCCGACCTCCCACTGGCCACCGGCTTCGAGGAGCTGGTGGCGCCCACCGACGGCGTGGTCCTCGTCCCGGACCGCCACGAGGACGGCACCAACGTCGCCTCGGTCCCCGCCGCCGCCGGCTTCGCCTTCGCCTACGGCCCGGGCTCCTTCGCCCGCCACTGTGCGGAGGCCGAGCGCCTTGGCCTGGAGCTCACCGTGCACCGCCCGCCCCGGCTGACCTGGGACGTCGACGTGCCCGCCGACCTCGACCTGCCCCCGGACGTCCCCACCCCGCCGTTGCTCGCCGGGTGATGTCGACGAACCTGCCGGTGCCCTCGCGGGCCCTGGCGATCGCCGCTCACCCCGACGACGTCGAGTTCAACTGCGGGGCCACGTTCGCCAAGTGGTCGGCCGCCGGCTGCGTGGTCAACCACCTCATCTGCACCGACGGGTCGAAGGGCTCGTGGGACCCGGGCCAGGACCTCGACGGGCTCATCGCCCTGCGCCAGGACGAGCAGCGGGCCGCGGCCCGGGCCCTCGGCTCGACCGGTGACGTGGGCTTCTGTGGCTGGGTCGACGGGGAGCTGGAAGCCGATCTGGCGCGTCGGGGCGTTGTGGCCTGGTGGATCCGCCACTTCCGCCCCGACGTCGTGCTGGCCCACGACCCCTGGAAGCGCTACCGCATCCACCCCGACCACCGGGCTGCGGGGTTCTTGGCCTGCGACGGGATCGTGGCGGCCCGCGACCCGCACTACTTCCCCGAGCACGACGTCGAGCCCTGGCGTCCCACCACGCTGCTGCTCTTCGAGGCCGACGAACCTGACCACGTCGAGGACGTGACCGACTGGACCCGGCCCAAGCTCGAGGCCCTGGAGTGCCACGAGTCCCAGTTCGAGACCACGATGCACAAGGGCCTGGACGACGCGGCCTCGCGGCAGGAGGGCTTTCGGGACCGAGAGCGGGTGAAGATGGCCGAGATGGGTGAGCCGGCCGGGTTCCGCTACGGCGAGTCGTTCAGGCTGGTCACTGACTTGTAGCCCGGCGGGCCTGCATGCGGTCGGCGACCTCGGCGAAGTCGACGCGGATGAAGAGGGCCTCGGCGTCGGCCGTGAGGGTGTCGCCGGCGTGGCAGGTGGCCTTGGCGAGGATGCGTCGGCCCTTGTCCTCGGTGACCCAGGCCCGCAGGACCAGCTCCTCCTCGACGGGCGTGATGTGGCGGTAGTGCACGGTCAGCCGGCCCGTGACCCCGGGCCGGTCGACCAGGCGCTGGGTGGCCCCCAGCACGTCGTCGAACATGCCGGCCACGTAGCCGCCGTGGACCCCGTGGGGCGGCCCCTCGTAGGCGAGACCGAGGCGCACCCGGCTCACGATCGTCGGGCCCTCGTCGCCCTCCTCGAGCGCCATCTCCATGGGTGGGGCCAGCGGGTTGTGGACGCCCCGGAACAGGCTCTGGCTCTGGAAGGCCGCCGAGCTCTTCTCGTCGAGCGAACCCTCGATGAGGCCGGCCTCGTACCACCGCGGGGCGCGGGGGCCGTCGAGGAAGGTGCGCAGCTCCGCCGCCATCGCCACGGCCTGCCGGACCCGCTCGGGGTCGTGGGCCACGGAGCTGAGCTCCTCGATGGCGCCGCGCAGCTCGTCGGCCAGGCGGGCGGCGGGGTCGTCCGGATCCATGGGCCGCATCATGCACGCGCGAGGCTGGGCCGATGGCACTCCCGCCGCACCTGAAGGACCTCGCCGCCCGGGTGTCGAACTGGGGCCGATGGGGCGACGACGACCAGCGGGGCACGCTCAACCTGATCGACCAGGCGGCCGTGCTGCGGGGCGTGGCCGCGGCCCGGCAGGGTCGCACGTTCTCGCTGGCCATCCCGTTCGACGAGGACGGCCCCCAGATCGGGCTCATCCCCGGTCGCGACAACCCGCAACGGGAGATGATCGCGATCAACCAGTCGTACACCGGGGACACCGACGACTTCTGCACGAGCGACGACAAGGTGAGCATGGGCATCCAGGCCGCCACCCACTGGGACTCGCTCGCCCACGCCGGCTACGAGGAGCGCTACTACAACGACGTCCCCTTCTCGGCCGTCGACGAGGCCGGCTGTCACCGCCTCGGCATCGACACCGTCGGGCCGCTGGTCAGCCGGGGGGTGCTGCTCGACGTGGCCCGGGCGCTCGGCGTCGACACCTTCGACCACGGCTACCCGATCACCGGCGACGACCTCGACGCCGCCGCCGCACTCGGGTCGATCGAGATCCAGCCCGGTGACGTCCTCATGGTGCGCACCGGGCAGATGGCCTTCCTCGCCCAGGGCGACAAGGGCCGATTCGCCGACCCCAGCCCGGGCCTGTCGACCCGGTCGGTCGAGTGGCTGCGGGACCACGACGTGGCCGCCGTGGCCACCGACACGCTGGTGTTCGAATGCTGGCCCTGCGAGGACCCGGCGGTGCTCCTGCCCGTGCACCTCCTGCACCTCCGGGACATGGGGCTGGTCCAGGGTCAGCTCTGGTACCTCGACGAGCTGGCCGCCGACTGCGGTGCGGACGGCCAGTACGACGGCCTGCTCACCGCCACCCCGTTGCCGTTCACGCGCGGGGCCGGCAGCCCGGTCGCTCCGACCTTGGTGAAATAGGGCCCGTGGCGGCACGGCTCGGAGTGGACATCGGGGGCAGCGGGGTCAAGGGCGCCCCGGTCGACCTCAGCACCGGTGAGCTGGTCGCCGAACGCCGGCGACTCGAGACTCCACAACCCTCGACGCCCGACGCCGTGGCCGCCGCCATGGCCGAGGTCGTCGGCGCCTTCGCCACCGACGGTCCGATCGGCTGCACCTTCCCGGGCATCGTCCAGCAGGGCGTCGTGCGCAGCGCGGCCAACATGGACCCGTCCTGGATCGACACCGACGCGGCCGCCCTCTTCGCCGACGCGACGGGTCGCCCGGTGGTCGTCCTCAACGACGCCGATGCCGCGGGCCTGGCCGAAGCTCGCTTCGGCGCCGCCCGCGGTCGGGAGGGGGTCGTGCTGGTCCTCACCTTCGGCACCGGCATCGGCTCCGCGCTGCTGAACGACGGCGAGCTGGTGCCCAACACCGAGCTCGGCCACCTCGAGCTCGACGGTCACGACGCGGAGAGCCGTGCCGCTGCCGCGGTGCGCGAGGACGAGGACCTCTCCTGGGAGGAGTGGGGCGAGAGGGTGGACCGCTACCTGCAGCACCTCGAATGGCTGTTCACGCCCGACCTCTTCGTCGTCGGCGGTGGGGTCAGCAAGCGGTTCGACAAGTTCGCCGATCAGCTCCACCTGAAGACCGAGATCGTTCCGGCCGAGCTCCGGAACAACGCGGGCATCGCCGGAGCGGCGCTGGTCGCGGCCGGCCTGGAGGAGCGACCGGCCTGAAACCGTCCGGTCAGAGGAGCGCCCGCGCTCGTTCCAACTGGACGAGGTCGTCGCCCAGGGGCCAGATCAGCAGTCGCTCCGCCCCCGCGTCGGCGTAGGCCGCGAACAGCGCCGCGACCTGGTCGGCGGTTCCGACCGCGACCCGATCGCGGAGCTCATCGGGGTCGCGCCGGACGAGCGGGGCGAGCACGTCGTGGAGGATCCGATCGGTCTCCGCGGGCTCGCCGATGTAGGTCCAGCACGTCGCGACCGCGTTGGGCAAGGGTCCGGATCCCGCGGTGAGCTCGTCCAGGCGGCGCCTCGCCGTTGCAAAGGCATCCGGGGTGGTGTTGTAGGCCGAGGCCAACCATCCGTCCCCGCGGCGGGCGACCCGGCGCAGTCCGGCGTCCGAACCCCAGCTCCCGATCCACAGTGGCGGGCTGCCGGGCCGGGCCGGTCGCGGCTCGAACGCGTCCGGACCCGTCCAGTGGGCGCGGAGGTCGTCGATGGCACGATCCAGAGCCCGCCAGCGGTCCTCGAACGAGGTGCCGGCCAGCTCGTGGTCGCGGGCGGAGCTCCCCGGCCCGACCCCCGCCACGAGCCGACCGCCGGACAGCAGGTCGATGGCCGCGAGGGTCTTTGCCGTGGCCGCGGCACCGCGGACGACCGGGAGCGCCACCGTGGTGGCCAGCGTGAGGTCGCCGCTGTGCTCGATCACGGTCGCCAGGGCGGTCGGGCCGTCGAGCCAGGGCCGCTGGAACACCAGGTGGTCGTTCGCCGTCAGCCAGCGGTAGCCGAGATCTCGGGCCGCGTGGGCGTAGTCGACCAGCTCCGGGAGTCGGCACGGCTCCGGGCCGAAGGACAGCAGCGGCAGGTGGGCACCCAGCTCCATCGCCTTGGTCACGGTAGGCGGTGATGGCATCGGGGAGCGGGGAACGAGGGCGACCGCCCCGGTACGGTCGCTCGATGGCTCCGGCGGCACCCGCCGTCCGGGTCGCGGCGGTCCTCACCGTCGTCGTCCTGGCGGCATATCTGCTCCGGGACCCCTTGTTCGAGGGTGACGTCGACGACGCGGCCGAGCGGGCCGTCGAGGAGCTGGCGCCGGATCCCACGGCCCGGGACCTCGCGCCGTACGACGGACTGGGGACCTGGGTCGACGCCTTCGACTACGGCCCGGCGTACCAGACCGGAGGCCACGAGCCGGCCGTGACCCCCGACGACGTGGACGCCATGGCCGACGCCGGCGTGCACACGCTCTACCTACAGGCCAACCGGGACGACGAGCGCTCACCCGACGGCTGGGTGGACGAGGACCTGCTGGCGGAGTTCGTCGTGCGGGCGCACGAGCGGGACATGGCGGTCGTCGGCTGGTACCTGCCGACGTTTCGCTCGGTGCGGACCGACCTCGGCTACGTCCGGGACCTCCTCGACTACGAGTTCGCCGGCCATCGCCTGGACGGCGTCGGCGTGGACATCGAGTTCACCGAAGCCGTGCCGAACCCGGCCGTGCGCAACCAGCGGCTGCTCCGCCTGTCGGAGCGGCTGACCGAGGTCGCCGGCCCGGAGCCGGTGAGCGCCATCGTCCTGCCGCCCGTGCTGACCGAGGTGGTCAACCCGGACTTCTGGCCCGCGTTCCCGTGGGCGGAGCTCGAGCCTCTCTACGACATCTGGCTGCCCATGAGCTACTGGACCCTGCGCACGGAGACCTCGGGGTACAACGACGGCGCGACCTACTTCACCGAGAGCGTCGAGCGGATGCGGGCCGACCTGGGGAACGAGGCCGCGCTGGTGCACGGCATCGGCGGCATCGGCGACGAGACGACCGGCGAGGACCTGGTGGCCTTCGTCGGCGCGCTGGAGGAGGTCGGCGCGGTCGGCGGGTCGATCTACGACTGGGCGACGCTGAGCGCCGCGAACCGGGCGCTGCTGGACCGCCTCTTCACGGACTACCCCAGCTGATCACCGGCGTCGTCCGCAAGCAGGTCCCAGCCGGCCAGGGCGAGACGGACGGCGCGGACGACGGATTCGGGCAGGAGGCGGTCGAGCTCGGCCAGGTAGTCGTCGAGCAACGGGAAGCCCGCCACCACCCACCGGGCGAACATGCCGTCGTCCATCCAGGCCGCGCCCGCGGCGTCGAGCCCCTCGACGGGCCACTCGCCGGCTGCGGCCCGGCGCCGGAGCTCGGGCCACGACCGGGCCTCGCCGATCATCTCGCCCACCCGGCTCAGGCGTTCGACCGCCTCGTCGACCATGTCGGGCGCGCCCTCGGCCACCATGGCGACCGCGGGATGCGACCGGGCGGCCTCGGCCGGGTCGGCGGCGGGCTCGCCCCGGGCGGCCCGGGCCAGGAGGTCGTCGAGCCACAGCAGGGCCCACAGCGCGGTGCTGTCCGACGGCGGCGGGGCGGTCGGCAGGCCCAGGCAGCGCCGGCAGGCGTCCACGAGTCGGCCCACGCCGCCGCGGCCCATGGGTTGCGGCTCCTCGCCCGCCCGCCGGACGAGCGAGGCCACCTCGCCGCCGCGGTCGACCACGTGGGTGAGGCGGACGGGACGGGGATCGTCGGAGGGCTCGTCGAGGGCCCACGACCGACCGTGCACGACCACGGCCATGGCCTGCCACTCGGGTGGGGCGTCGAAGCCGACGAGCGCGGCGACGAGGTCGTCGGGCGCCGCGGGCGCTCGGGTCGGCCCGATGGTGAACGGGCGGTCGAGCTCGTCGACCCCGTCGTCGGTCAGGCCGACGAGCAGAGGTGGTCCACCCCATCCCAGCTCCTCGGCGATGGCGTCGAGGTGGCGGGCGAGCCCGTCGAGGTCGCGTGAGGGGCGGCGCCGGGTACGGCAGGTGCGGGCCATTGGGCCTCCAGGGACGGACCTCCCCGAGGGAGGCCGTTGCGTCGCCCGTGAGGCCGGGGCGCGAGCCGTGCCGGCAGTCTGCCCGGAGCCAGTGACAGTCGGGCGAGGTGCTACACACCATCGGTGCCCGCACTGCGGACCGAGATCACCGAGATCGTCACCGGCCTGGCGACGTGCGGCATGGCGGAGGTCGGCCTGGCCCTGCAGCACCGGCCCCCGCAGCTCGTCAACGTGGACGACGGGGCGTGGGCCCGAGTGACCGAGGCGTGGGAGCGACGGGAGTACGGCCAGGAGTTCCACGCCGCGTGGGCCAACGGGTTCGCCTTCCTCAAGGCCAAGGGGGGCTTGCGGGGCCGGGTGCCCCACCGGGTGGAGTGGAAGGGCCCGCACCGGCCGCCGGGCTACGAGCGGGTGCCCGCCGACCTGCGCATCGACCACGTCTACCTGGTGAGCTGCAAGTACCTGTCGTCGATCCTGCACAACGCCTCGCCGTCGGCCCTGTTCGACCGGGGGCTCCGAGCCGCTGACGGGCGGGCGGGCGACTGGTACGCCGAGGTCGCGCCCCGCGAGTACCAGGCTCTGTACGAGTCGGTCCGGGTCGACGGTCTGCCGGCTTCCGTCGCCGAGCTCGACCGCGCAGCTCGTTCCGTGCTGAAGGCGGCGCTTGCCGGCGGATGGCCGGAGGGCGCGGCTTCTCGCTACCGGGAGCTGGCGGCGGTGGTGGCGGAGGGATCGGCGGCGCGCTGGCGGTCGCTGCTCGGTCGCAAGGGCGACCGCGAGGAGATGGCGTGGCGGCTGCTCCGGCTGCAGGCGGCGCCGTACTTCGTCCTCGGCACCACCGACGCGGCGACGTTGCGGGTCCGGGTGGGCACGCCCTGGGACTGGCGCCAGCGCTACGACCTCCTCGGCTTCGAGGTGGAGGCCGAGCCGGGTGGCCAGCCTCGGGTGGGGTGGCGCCTGGAGGTCCGGGACCGAGAGCTGGCCGAGGACCGGGTGGCCGCCGGCCACGTCGAGGTCCGCTGGAGCCACGGCCGCTTCGCCCAACCCCCCGAAGCCAAGGTCTACCTCGACACCCCTCACCGCCAGGTCCCCGGCTACTTCCCCCTGGACTGATCGCGCCCAGAACCCGAGACGGGGCGGCGGCCCTGCTCGATGTCGTCGAGGCGGGTGCGGAGGCGGTCGGCGGTGCCGAGGTCGAGGACCTCGTCGATGTCGGCGAGGGCGACGGTGACCGACAGGCGCCCGGCGCCATGTCCGATCTCGGTCAGCTCGGCGTCGATCGGGAGGCGGGGCAGCGGGAGGCTGCCGGTGAGGGCATCGCCGAGGCCGGCGGGCAGGGTCCGGCCGACGGCCTTCACCGGTCGCAGCCGCAGGGCGCCGTCCTCCCGAACCGCCAGCTCGGTCAGCAGGCGGCCCATCCGCAGCGGACCCACACCGGCGCTGGAGACGATGCCGTCGTCGGTCAGCTCCAGCCGGAACGGCAGGCTGGCCCGGCCGGTCCACTCGTCGATCCGCTCCTGGACGACGGTCAGCTTGGCCGTCACGGGACCGCCCTGGAGGCGGGGCTCGAGCCCGGGGACGAGGCGGGCGTCCTCGATGCGGACCACGCAGCGGTCGACTGTCAGTCCGGCGACGCGGAGCTCCTCGACCCCGACGGTCAGGAGGCGGGCCCGACCCCGGATGGCGTCGAGGGGGGCGGCGTCCCAGCGCAGGCTGGCTGGCCGGCCGGCGACCCGGGCGGCGGCCTGGTCGACCACCCAGTGCAGCGGCGCGAGCAGCGGCGAGGTCGGGGCGGCCATCAGGCCGGGGAGCGTACGAGGACGAGGTGGACGTGTCGGGGGCCGTGAACCCCGAGGGTGAGGATCTGCTCGACGTCACCGGTGCGGCTCGGCCCGCCCACGAGGACGAACGACGACGGTGGGCCGGCCGCCAGGGGGTGCAGGACCGCGGCCGGGGTGGCCACCAGCTGCTCTTCGCCGAGGACGCACACGTGGACGGGCGGCAGGACGCCCGCTCCCCGCGACCCGGCGACGCGGCTGTCGAGCACGACCGAACCGGTCGCGGCGACGCCGGCGACGGCACCAGTCAGCCCGAGGTCGGCGCTCGCCGCCCGGGTGTACTCCTCGACGGTCAGCCCGGCATCGGCCAGCGCATGGGCCGCGGCGTCGACCTGTGGCTCCGGTGTGCGCACGACGCTGGTCGCCTCGTGGCGTCGAGCGAGCCCGACGATCGTCTCGGCCACCTCGTCGGCACCCACGTGATGGACCTCGGCATCGACCTCGGTCGCCATGGCGACGAAGGTGCCCACCAGGTCGTCGGGGTCCAGCGCCGTGAAGCCGACGGTCGGCGGTACCGGGGTCGGTTCCGGCGGCACGTGCACGGGGTTGACGTGGATCCCCCCGGCCAGCCTCGCCCTCGCCCCCGCGAGGAAGGCCGCCCGGTCCCCTGTCTCCCTCCCGGTCACACCTCACCGGCCTTCCAGCGGGTGTGGAAGGGGCGCTTCGCCGGGCGGAGCGGGGCCCGACCGGCCGACCAGCGACGAGCGAGCGGCGACAGCGGGGCGGCCCAGCGGCCGGCGGCGGTCGACGCCCGGTAGGCCCGGGGAGACGACCACGCCGTCGCCCACGCCTTCCATGCGGCCCGCTCCCCGACACCGGTCTCCCGCTCCCGACGCAGGGAGAGGAGCAGGTCCTGGAGGGGGATCTGCACCGGGCAGGCGTCCATGCACGCACCGCAGAGTGTGGACGCCCCCGGGAGGTCGGCCCCGCCATCGGCCAGCAGCGGGGTGAGCACCGCGCCCATCGGGCCGCTGTACACGCCGCCGTAGGCGTGCCCGCCCGTCTGGCGGAAGACGGGGCACACGTTGAGGCAGGCCCCGCAGCGAATGCAGCCGAGCATCTCGTGGTACTCACCCGCCAGCAGCTCGGACCGCCCGTTGTCGAGGATGACGACGTGGAGCTCGTCGGGGCCGTCCCGCTCCCCCTCTGCCCGCGGCCCGGTGGCGATGGAGGTGTACGAGCTGAGGGGCTGGCCGCTCGCGGACCGGGCGAGCAGGTTCAGCATCAGGTCGAGCTGGCGCCAGTCGGCGACCAGCCTCTCCATGCCGAGCACGACCAGGTGCACCCGCGGGAGCGCGGTGGCCAGGCGGCCGTTGCCCTCGTTGGTGACCAGCACGATCGAGCCCGTCTCGGCCACGCCGAAGTTGGCCCCGGTGACCCCGACGTCGGCGGCCAGGAACCGCTCCCGCAGGGCGGCGCGGGCGAAGCGGGTGATGGACTCGGGTGACGGCTCGACCTCACCCGGGTCGGCGCCGGCCCGCTCGACCAGCACGTCGCGGATCGTGTGCCGGTCCCGGTGCAGGGCGGGGATGATGATGTGGCTGGGCCGCTCCTCGGCCAGCTGGATGACCCACTCCCCCAGGTCGGTCTCGACCACCTCACAGCCAGCGCCGATGAGCGCCTCGTTGAGGCCGATCTCCTCGGTCGCCATCGACTTCGACTTCACGACCCGGCCGCCGGCAGCCACCTCGGTGACGTACCGGTTGGCCTCGGCCGCGGTCGGCGCCCAGCAGACGTGGCCGCCGGAGTCGAGGACCTTGTCGGCGAACTGCTCGAGCAGATCGGGAAGGCGCGCGAGGACGTCGGCCTTGACCGCCCGCGCCGCCCGCCGCAGGCCGTCGGGGTCTTCCAGGCCGGCCAGGCCCTCGGCCCGCTTGGCCACGAACCGGTCCACGGCCGCCGTGACCCGCCCGTGAAGCTGGGCGTCCCCCACCGCCGCCGCCGACCGCTCCCGGAACGTCGACCCGGCCCGCTCGGAGATCACGGCAGCGCCTCGTCGAGCAGCTGGGCGAGGTGGCGGACCTGGACGGGCTGGCCGAGGGCCTCGCTGCGGCTCCGCAGCTGGGCCAGGCAGGTGGTGTCACAGCCGACGAGGAGGTCGGGCCCACCCTCGGCCAGGGCGGCCAGCTTCTCGTCGGCCATGGCGACGGAGACCTCGGGCAGCGTCACCGAGAACAGCCCGCCGAACCCGCAACAGCGGTCGTCGCCCTCCCACGCCACCCGCGTCACCCCGTCGACCCGGTCGAGCAGAGCCTCCGGTGCGGCTCGGACCCGGAGCTCGCGGAGCATGTGGCAGGAGTGGTGGTAGGCGACCCGGGTCGGTGGGCCCGAGAGCGCCGGGAGCTCGAGATCGGCCAGCAGCTCGGCCAGCTCGAGGGTCCGCGCCCCGACCCGCCGGGCCCGCTCGGCCGCGTCGGCGTCACCGACGACGTCGAACAGCTCGGGCCAGAACACCCGGACCATCGCCGCGCACGAGCCCGCGGGCACGACCACCGCCTCGGCCCCCGCCGCGAGCTCGGCTTCCAGTGCGGCCAGCGTGGTCCGGGCGACGCCGGCGGCCTCGGGCGCGTGCCCCGCGTTCCACGCCGGCTGGCCACAGCAGGTCTGGTCGGCGGACACGCCCACCTCGCAGCCGGCCGCCCGCAGCACGCGCACCGTGGCCTCGCCCACCTCCGGCTCCAACAGGTCGACCACGCACGTGACCAGCAGCGTCACCCGCACACGCCAACCGTAGGCACCCCTACCGTACGCACCCCTAGGACATGAGTGAGCAGGCAGGACGTTGTCCCCACAGACCTCCTAGAGCTTCGCCAAGCTGCGCTTGGCGAACAGGGCAGCTGTGCTCATTGGTCGCCTCGCCAGTCGGCTCGGCTCCGTACCGTGGGCGCATGGCGGGGTGCGTGTTCTGCTCGATCGTGGCCGGCGACATCCCCGCCCGGGTCGTGCTCGACGACGATCTCGTCCTCGGCTTCCTCGACCAGCGGCCCCTGTTCCCGGGTCACACCCTCGTCGTGCCCAAGGCCCACGTCGAGACGCTGGCCGACCTGCCCGACGACCTCCTGGAACCGCTCTTCGCCGCCGCCCGTCGCACTTCGGCCGTCATGGAGTCGGCCCTCGGCGCGGCCGGCTCCTTCGTGGCCATGAACAACCGGGTCAGCCAGAGCGTCCCGCACCTGCACGTCCACGTCGTCCCCCGCAACCGCAAGGACGGCCTCCGGGGCTTCTTCTGGCCCCGCAACAAGTACGAATCGGACGAGCAAGCCGACGAGATCGCGGCCACGCTCCGAGCCGCGCTGACCTAGACCTCTGTCGTCCGACCCCGAACGCCGGTCGGCGGGCTGATCAGGCCGGTTCGGCGAAGGCCGCCGCTCGGCGGAGCTCTTCGAGCGCGGCGGAGATGGCCCTGGCGTCGTCCCGGTCGGTCTTGGCCCGGTCGAGGGCCTCCTGGGCCCGGGCGATGAGCTCGGCCGTGTCGGGCACGACGCCCGGCTCGCGATCGACCAGGTCGACGACCGCGGCCGACGCGGGCTCGTCCTCCCCGCCGAAGGGCCGCACCACCAGCTGCTCGCCCGCGAGCTCGGGCACGGTCGCCGCCAGCTCGACCAGCGCGTCCTCGAGGTAGCCGGCGAGCTCCCACGGGTCGCCGAGCAGCTCCGGCGTTCCCTGCAGGCCGAAGTCCAGCTGGTCCCGGTAGCTCATCACCGTCATGTTCAGGCCGGCCCCGTCGAAGATGGGCCCCATCGGGTAGTTGGCCACCAGCCGGGCGCCGGCGGAGTAGAGCGGGAACGGGGGGCCGGGCACGTTGGAGATGGTCACGTTGAACACCGGCCGGTGCACGTTGGCCAGGTGCATCCGGGAGTAGAGGCGCGCCGCCCGCCCGAGCAGTGCCGGGGCGGCGAACTCGGCCCAGTCGGTGAGGGCGTCGGCGCCGATGGCGTGGCGCTCCTTGGCCTCCCGGGTGGCGTCACCGATGACCTGGAGGCGCACCACCGGGTCGCTCACCTCGGTGGCCAGGCCCACGAGCATCGACGAGACCCGGTTGCCCATGGACCCCTTCTCGTCCTCGGACCGCACGGACACCGGGACCATGGCCACGAGCGGCCCGTCCAGCTCCTCGCCGCGGGCCTCGAACCAGCGGCGGAGGGCGCCCGCACAGAGGGCGAGGATGACGTCGTTGACCTTGACCTCGTGGTGGGCCTTGATGGCCTTGACCGCCGGCAGCGAGAGCGACGTCGCCGCGAACACCCGCTGGCGGGTGAGGGTCCCGTTGATCGACGTCCGCGGGGCGGCGAAGGGAGACGGCGGGCTGTGGGTGGTCGGCAGGCTCCGGCGGCCGAGGGCGGCGTCGATCGTGCGGCGGGTCACCTTCACCAACCGCACTGGCGAGGTCAGCAACGAGGCGGTGGCGTGGGTCAGCATCTCGAGGTCGGACGGGATGGCGTCGGGGATCCACTCCTTGTCGGGCGGTGGGACCTCGGTGACCTCGGGCTCGAGGTCGAGGGTGGCGACCGTGATCTCGTTGCCCGACGCCCCGTCGATGGCGGCGTGGTGGACCTTGCTCAACACGGCCACGTGCCCACCCGCGACCCCCTCGATCAGCCACATCTCCCAGAGCGGACGGCTGCGATCGAGCGGGATCGAGTTCAACCGGGCGGCGATCTCGGCCAGCTCACGAGGGCCGCCGGGCGCCCGGACCGCGCAGTGCCGGAGGTGCCAGTCGATGTCGAAGTCGGGATCCTCGATCCACAGGGGGTGGTGGATCCCGAAGGGCACCTCCCGCAAGCGGCGGCGGAACGGCGGGGCCAGGTGCAGGCGACCGCTGTAGACCCGCTTGAGGTGGTCGATGTCGAAGCGGTCGCCGAGGTCCGAGGGGTCGAACACCGCGAGCCCGGCGACGTGCATCGGCGCGGTCGGGGTCTCCATGGAGAGGAACCCCGCATCCAGACCGGTCAGCCGTTGCATGCTCGTCTCCCCCTCGTCGTCTGTAGCCCGATGCTAGGACTGGTTCCGGATCGGTGCCGCAAGCAGTACCAGACTCATCCCCAGGGCGCGGGACCGCCAGAACGGGTCGGCGTGACGATCTCCTGCACGAGGCCCTTGGCGTCGTGGCGGCGGTCGCCCAGACGGCGGACCTTCCCGCCCAGCAGCGCCCGGGCCGTCACCGCCACCACTGCGGCGTCGAGGACGTCGTCGGGCGCGGCACCCTTCGGCGGGCGAGCGACGATCCCGTCGATCCCGGGAACGAGGGGCCGGAGCACGGCCAGGCGCTCGTCCCGGCCGGGCCGGGTCTTCTTGGCGTGGGTCATGGGCACGCCGTGCAGGGCGGCGAAGGCGGCCTCGGGATGGCACTCGAAGATCCGGCCCTGGCGGGTCGGGTCGAGCAGGCGATCGACCTCGGTGATCCGGGGGACGAGGTGCCACGCCTGCTGCGAGAGGCCGACGCCGCGCGCCGAGCGGGAGCGGGCCAGCGCCTGCTCGTAGGTCCGGGCGCCGAGGACCGGCCGCACGGGGGCCGGGAAGACCGATGACCGCCTCGCGCCGAGGACCTTGCGGGCCTCCTCGTCGCACTTCCGCGGCCCGTCGTCGGAGAGCCCGATGGGGATGTCGACGCCGATGGCGCCGACCTCACCCTTCGTGTGGCGGGCCGCCACCCGGGCGAAGCGCTCCACCACCTCGACCGTGGCGTCGCCGTCCACAGGGAGGGTCACCACGCACCAGCCGCCAGGGCAGGCGTCGGCGCCGGCAACGGCCTGGGGCAGCCCGAACTGGTCGAGGCAGCGGGCCAGCCCGTCGATGTGGATGTCCCGGCGGCGCTGCGGCGCCCAGGCCTCACGGGTCATCCGGAACCGGGCCAGCGGCTCGCCCGCGCCCCGCCGGAGATCCATCTCGACGCCGTTGCGCTCGTAGCCGAGCGCTTCGGTGACCCCGAGCGACGCGGCGTTGTCCTCCCAGGCGAAGGTCTCGCACCATCGTGCGTTCAGGCCGGCGAACGCGAAGTGCAGGACGGCGGCCCGCATCTCTTTGCCGATGCCCTTGCCCTGATGGTCCCGCCCGAGCCACGAGCCGCTCTCGGCCACCCCGGTCTTGGTGAAGTTCTTGGCGAAGATGTCCTGCACGCCGACGACGGTCGGCTCGGGCTCGAGCAGCACGACCGCGAAGCCGAGGGCCCAGTTGTCCGGCGCCAGCTCGGTCCGCTGGCGCCAGAACCACTGCAGGGCGTTGCGCTCCAGGTCCGGCGACGGGGCGTCGGTCCACGGGTTGGAGAAGGGCATCGTCTCCGGCGGGTGGATGCCCATCCGGAGGAGGTCGACCATGGCGAGGAGCGCGTCGTCGTCCGGGTAGCGCAGCTCGAGCCGAGGCGTGCGCACCCGCAGGTCGAACAATGGCCAGTAGGGGTGCGCCACCCGCCCAGTCTCGCCCAGGCCCGTAGGACGTGCGCGGAAAGGCTGCGGCCTGGTGCGCTTGACCTGGGACATCGCCAAGCTGCCGCTTGGCGATCAGGGCTGTGCTTGCCTGGTCGCCTCGCCTATCGGCTCGGCTCCTCGTCCGGGACGGTCCATATACCGTGCGGGCGTGTCCCGGCTGATGGCCTTCTGGTACGACCGCATGCTCGACAAGGTCGAAGTGGCCGGCCTGAGGGCGTGGCGGGCCGACCTGCTCGAAGGCCTCTCGGGCGAGGTGCTCGAGATCGGGGCGGGGACCGGCCTGAACCTCGACCACTACCCCGCCTCGGTCACCCGGCTGGTCCTGGCCGAGCCCGACCGGCACATGCGGGCCAAGCTCCGGCCCAAGGTCGAGGCGCTCCGCGCCCCGTTCCCGGTCGAGGTCGTCGACGGGTCGGCCGACCGGCTCCCCTTCGACGACGACACGTTCGACGCCGTCGTGTCGACGTTGGTCCTCTGTTCGGTGCCGTCCGTGGAGTCGGCCCTGGCCGAGGTCCGCCGGGTCCTCAAGCCGGGCGGCCGGTTCACCTACCTCGAACACGTCGCGGCCATCGAGAACCCCAAGCGCCATCGCTGGCAGCGCCGGTTCGAGCCGCTGCAGGTCCGGATCGCGGACGGCTGCCACCTCACCCGGACGACCGATCAGGCCATCCCTGCCGCCGGCTTCACCCTCGAGGAGGAGCGGCGCGAGTCGATGCGCAAGATGAACGCCCTCGTCCGGGTGAGCGTCCGGGGCCACGCCCTCAACCCGAGCTGACCCACCGGCCTACGGTGCGCGCATGAGCATCCAGTACGAGACCGACGGCGCCGTCGCGGTCGTGACCATCGACCGGCCAGAGGTGCGCAACGCCGTCGACGGGCCGACCGCGGCCGAGCTGGCCGATGCCTTCCGCCGCTTCGACGCCGACGACGACCTGCTGGTCGCCGTGCTGACGGGGGCCGAGGGCACGTTCTGCGCCGGCGCGGACCTGAAGGGGATCACCGATGGTCGGGGCAACCGGGTGACCCCCGACGGCGACGGCCCGATGGGTCCGACCCGGATGTTGCTCGACAAGCCCGTCATCGCCGCGGTCGAGGGCCACGCCGTCGCCGGCGGCCTCGAGCTCGCGCTCTGGTGTGATCTGCGGGTGGCGGCGAGGGACGCCGTGTTCGGGGTCTACTGCCGGCGCTGGGGCGTCCCCCTGTGCGACGGCGGCACCATCCGCCTGCCCCGGCTGATCGGCCACAGCCACGCCCTCGACCTCATCCTCACCGGGCGCGGCGTGTCCGGCGACGAGGCGCTGCGCATGGGCCTGGCCAACCGCCTGGTCGCGCCCGGCACGGCCCTGGCCGCCGCGGTCGTCCTGGCCGAGGAGATCGGCCGCTTCCCCCAGCAGTGCCTGCGGTCGGACCGGCGCTCGTCCCATGACCAGTGGTCGCTCGACCTCGACGCCGCGCTGGCCCGGGAGACCGAGGTGGCACTGGCCACCATCGCCTCGGGCGAGACCCTCGAAGGGGCCATGCGCTTCGCCGAGGGCGCCGGCCGCCACGGCGCCTTCGACTGACCGCCGGACGCGACGAGGCCCGCTCCACCGAAATGGAGCGGGCCTCGACGTCAACGTCGAAGGTTTCAGGGACCCTCAGCCGTAGTAGGCACCGCAGTGGGGCCAGTGGTGGAGCCCGGAACGGACCCGCACCCGGTCGGCGATGGTCGCCTGGTACCACGCCGGCTTCTGGTTGGGCATGCCCTCGCCGCCATAGGCCTGCCAGGTACCCACGTTGAACTGGAGCCCGCCGTAGTAGCCGTTGCCACTGGCGACGGCCCAGTTGCCGCCCGACTCGCAGTTGGCGACACCGGACCAGCGGTTCACGAGCTGGCGCCGATGGCGGGCCACCGCGAGGGCGTAGAGGTAGATGTTCACCGCCCGGGCCTCACGCCGGAACGTGTGCCAGGTGGCGTCGCGGTGACCGCGGACCCGGGCGTTGCCCCAGCGGAACCAGCGGCCGTGACGCCACTGGAACTTGCCTTCCTGCTGGTACGCCTTGGCCACGTGGCAAGGGGTGTAACCCCGACCGCAGTTGCCGTAGTCGACCCAGCGGGGGTCAGGGCCCCGTCCACGGCTGGCCCGGGCCGCCTCGGGGGCCGCAGCCTCCGTGGTCGTCGGCGCGGGGGCTGCCGTCGTGGTCGGTGCCTCCGAAGCGGGGGCCTCGGTGGTCGGGGGGGCCGGCTCCTCCGTGGTCGGGGGAACGGCCGTGGTCGTCGGCGCCGGCACCGCCGTGGTGGTCGGGGCCGGCTCCGTGGTGGTCGGCTCGTCGGCGGCTGCGGCGATCGCGCCGCCGTCGATGGCGCCGACCAGGCTCAGAACGAGCGTCAGACCGAGGGTCGTCAGCCCGATCTTCTTGATCATCTCTCGCACAGTTGTCGTGCTCCTTGGGGGGACGCCCCCACCGGGTCCAAGCGCGCGACGAAGAGCTCTGGGGTGAGGGTTCACCGGTGCCGGACCCGTTGGGGGCCGGTGGCTCGAGCTGGCCGTCTGACTGGTGTGCCGCCGAAACGGCGGCGACCAGGAGGCGCTTCTCTTGGTGGGGGTGGCAGGAAGGATCGTATGTTCCGTCATCGAATCGCAACATTTGGGCCTTGTGAACGTCGTCACATGGCTCGATCCGTCCATTCGGCCCTTTACCCAGACATGACGAATCCATGACATCCCGCGGCCGGGCCCCGGCTCCGTATCCTGCGGACGTGCCCGAGGAGTTCACCGTCACCGAGAAGGCCCGCAAGCGGGTGCTCGGCCTCCGGGCCGACGAGCCCACGCCGGCGGCGCTCGCTCTCTGGGTCGAGGTGGTGGGCGCCAACGCCACCGAGTTCGTCTACGACCTCTACTTCCAGGCCACCGAGCACGCCGATCCCGACGATCTGGTGCTCGCGCTCGACGGCCTGACGGTCGTGGTGCCCGATGGCAGCCGGGACCTGCTCGACGGCGCGACCCTCGATGTCAACCGCGACCTCCTGAACCCCGGCTTGGTCCTCGACAACCCCAACCGGCCGCCGTCCGCCGCGGTCAGCCCGTCGATGGGTGGATCACTCGGCGAGCTCACCGGCACGGTCGAGGAGCGCGTGCGCACGGTGCTCGACCGCCAGATCAACCCGGCGATCGCCAGCCACGGCGGGCGGGCCGAGCTGGTGGGTGTGACCGACGGCGGGGTGGTCAGCCTTCGCCTCAGTGGGGGCTGCCAGGGCTGTGGGATGGCCGCGCAGACGCTGCGCAACGGCATCGAGGTGGCTCTGCGGGAGCACGTCCCCGAGATCACTGACATCCAAGACGTCACCGACCACGAGTCCGGCGAAAACCCGTACATCACGCCGAGTCGGTCCTCAACCAGAGGTTGGTGACGAGCTGCGCCTCGCCTTCGGCTCGGCTTCGTACTTTGAGGTGCGGCCTACGGCCGCGCCGTCTGTGGCGGTCGCGGATCCGACTCCGCTCGTGCTCCGCCGCCGAGGCCAGCGGCGACCGTGAAGGTCGTGTTGAGGTGCAGGTTCAGGAGAGGCGTTCGAAGATCATCGCCATGCCTTGGCCGCCGCCGACGCACATGGTCTCGAGGCCGAAGGTCTTGTCGTGCTCGCGGAGGTTGTGGAGCAGGGTGGCGGTGATGCGGGCGCCGGTCATGCCGAAGGGGTGACCGAGGGCGATCGCCCCGCCGGCCACGTTCAGCTTGTCCCACTCGATCCCCAGCTCGTCGGCCGAGGGGATGACCTGGGCGGCGAAGGCCTCGTTGATCTCGACCAGGTCGATGTCGTCGATGCTCATGCCGGCCCGGGCCAGCGCCTGCTTGGAGGCCTCGATCGGCCCGAGGCCCATGATCTCGGGGTTCAGCCCGGACACGCCGGAGGCCACGACCCGGGCCAGCGGCGTCAGCCCGAGGGCCTTGGCCTTCTCGTCGCTCATCACCAGCACCGCGGCGGCGCCGTCGTTGAGCGGGCAGGCATTGCCCGCGGTCACCGTGCCGTCCGGACGGAACACCGGCTTCAGCTCGGCCAGCTTCTCGGCCGTGGTGCCAGGCCGAGGGCCGTCGTCCTTGCTGACCGTCGAGCCGTCCGGGAGGGTGATCGGCGTGATCTCCCAGTCGAACCACCCCTCCTCCTGGCTCTTGACCGCCCGCTGCTGGGACAGGGCGGCGAACTCGTCCATGCGCTCGCGGGGCACGGCCTTGTACTCGGCCACGTTCTCGGCCGTCTCGCCCATCGCGATGTAGATGTCGGGCAGACCCTCGGGGGGCGTCCAGTCACCACCTCCACCCTGGCTGCGCTCGGCCGTCCGGGCCCGGGCCTCGTCGAACGTGGGGTTGGCGGCGTTGCCCATGTCGGCCATGCCGTTGAGGAAGCGGCTCACCGTCTCGACCCCGGCGGAGATGAAGCAGTCGCCCTCGCCCGCCTTGATGGCGTGGGCCGCCATGCGGGTGGTCTGCAGCGACGACGAGCAGTAGCGGTTGACCGTCACGCCGGGCAGATCGCCGAAGCCGGACTCGACGGCCACGACCCGGGCGATGTTGAAGCCGGACTCCCCCGCGGGCTGGCCGCAACCCATGATCAGGTCCTCGACCTCGTTGCCGTCGACCCCGGACCGGTCGAGCAGCGAGGTCACCACCTGGGTGGCGAGGTCGTCGGGACGAATGTCGACCAGCGACCCTTTGTTGGCCCGGCCGATGGGGCTCCGGGTGGCGGCGACGATCACGGCTTCGGGCATGAGGGGTTCCTCCGTCGGTACCTCGAGCGAGCGCGTCGACGCTACCTCCGAGGGGGTTCGGCCGAACAAGTCGGATCGAATCGCGAGGCGTAGGCTCGCGCGCAGTGCGGGTGCAGATCGGTCCGGTCCCGGCCACGAGTGTCACCGCCTGGGTCGGCTACGCCCGCAAGGCCCTCGACGAGGTCGTGGACGAGCCCGGCGGGGACGGCGTCTGGCTACCCGACGACACCGTCGCCACCTTCGTCCGCTACCTGGATGACTGGGAGCGCACCGCAGGCCGGGACGAGACCTTCCGCTGGACGTCGGACATCCCCGCCGACGAGGCCGAGTACCTGAGCCACGCCTTCTTCCGCGTCGCCAGCAACCTCGCCGCCCGGGCCGAGAAGCGGGGCTACAAGATGGCGCCGCCCGAGGGTGAGGAGTTCTACCGCGTGCTGGTCGAGTCGTTCCTCACCGCCCTCGACCGCGAAGGCCAGAGCAGCCAGGAGTTCGCCGAGCACCTCCGCTCGTTCTGGCCCGGGCTGGAGCCGGACCAATGAGCCTCGTCGGACGGGTGCACCACGTCTCCCTGAACGTCACCGACGCCGACGAGGCCGGGCGGTTCTACGAGGACGTCCTCGGCTTGCGCCGCATCGAACGGCCCGACTTCGGCTTCCCCGGCGCGTGGTTCGACGCCGGCGGGGTCCAGGTCCACCTCATCGAGGCGAGCGAGCCCCCGGTCTCCGCGGGCCAGCACTTCGCCTTGCAGGTCGACGACGTCGACGCCGTGCACGCCCGCCTGGTCGACCAGGGCGTCGACGCCAGCGCCCCGCACTCCTTCCCCGGCGCCGGCCGGCAGTCCTTCTTCAGCGACCCCTCCGGCAACCTCATCGAGCTCAACCAACCCGACGGGTGACGTGAGCCCGCTCCACACCCGGGGAAGGCTGCTGGTCGCCGGTCCACCTCTGGAGGACCCCAACTTCCGCCGCGCCGTCGTGTTCATGATCGAGCACACCGAGGAGGGCGCCCTCGGCGTGGTCCTCAACCGGCCCTCGCCCATCGACCTCGTGGACGCCCTCCCGCAGTGGGAGGACCTCGCCGCAGCACCCCCCACCGTCTTCATCGGCGGCCCGGTGGAGCAGGGCGCGGTCCTCGGGCTCGGCCGGGTGCTCACCGACGAGCCCGGCGACGGGCTGATGCCGGTGCACCCCGGGATCGGCGTCCTCGACCTCGAGGCCGATCCCGTCCGCCTCGTGGGTGACGTGAGCGGCGTGCGCCTCTTCACCGGTTATGCCGGCTGGGGCCCGGGACAGCTCGAGGGTGAGCTGGCCCTGGGCGGCTGGTTCGTGGTCGAGGCCGACCCCGACGACGTCCTCACCGAGGACCCCGACCACCTCTGGCAGGCGGTCCTCAGCCGCCAGCCCGACCCCGACCTCGCTCTCCTCGCCCGCTTCCCCGACGACCTCTCCACCAACTGAGCACAGGGGATGGCGAGCGTCGAGCTGCCGGGGGTCCGCCTCGAGTACGAGTACGGGGGGACGCTCGGTGCGCCGCGGCTCCTGTGCATCTCCGGCTCGGGGTCGGACCTGCGGCACCAGCCCCGGATCCACGACGACCCCGCGCTGGCCGAGCGCTTCGAGATCGTGGCCTACGACCACCGCGGCCTGGGCCGCTCGGTGCCCGACGACCCCCACCGGGCGCCGACCATGGCCGACTTCGCCGCCGACGCCATCGGGCTCCTGGACCACGTCGAGTGGGACACCTGCCGGGTGCTCGGGGTCTCCTTCGGCGGGATGGTCGCCCAGGAGCTCGCGGTCACCGCTCCCGATCGCATCGTGCGCCTGGCCCTGGCCTGCACCTCTCCCGGCGGCGCCGGTGGCTCATCGGCCCCGCTGCACACGCTGGCCGACCTGCCCCCCGACGAGCGCCTGGCCCAGCAGGTGGCCTGGCTGGACGACCGCACGGTCGACGACCCGGAGCTGCGGGCCTTCTGGACCGAGATGCTCGGGGCCCTGAGCGGCCAAGAGCGAACCGGCGGGGAACGCCTCCAGCTCGAGGCCCGGGCCCAGCACGACGTGTGGGAGCGGCTGCCCGGCTTGCGGCTACCCGTCCTGATCGCGGCCGGCCGCTACGACGGCATCGCCGTTCCCGCCAACCAGGACGCCCTCGCCCGTCAGATCGATGGTGCCGAGCTCCGCTGGTTCGACGGCGGCCACGCCTTCTTCCTCCAAGACCCCACCGCCCTCCCCGCCCTCGCCGACTGGCTCGACCGGAGCTGACACCGGTCGGTCCTCGAGCGGTGCCTCGTGGAGGCCGAACCGCTCCTGCAGGCGCTTGAGCGGTCCGGGTGCCCACCAGTTGGCGTCACCCGCCAGCTTCATGAAGGCCGGCACCAACGTGGCCCGGACGATCGTGGCGTCCATGATCACGGCCATGGCCAGGCCGAGGCCGAAGAGCTTGATGAAGGTGATGCCCGAGGTGGCGAAGGCCAGGAAGGTCACCGACAGCAGCAGGGCGGCGGCCGTGACGATCCGGCCGGTGTGCTCCAGGCCCGCGGCCACCGAGTACTCGTTGTCCCCGGTGCGGTCGTACTCCTCCTTGATGCGGGAGAGGAGGAAGACCTCGTAGTCCATCGACAGACCGAAGGCGATGCAGAACATGAGTATGGGCGTGGTCGTGTCGGTGAAGCCGGTGGGCGTGAAGTCGAGCAGGCCCGACCCGTTGCCCTCCTGGAACACCCACACCATCGCCCCGAACGTCGCCGTGAGGCTCAGGGTGTTGAGCACCAGCGCCTTGATGGGCACGAGGATGCTCCCGAACATGGCGAACAGCAGGATGAACGTGGCGACGACGATCCAGAGGGCAGCCCACGGGATCAGCTCCATGATCGACGCCTTGAGGTCCACCTGCTGGGCGCTCATGCCACCCACCAACGTCTCGTCGAAGGGGGCGTCGAGGGCCCGCACGTCGCGCACGAGGTCCTCGCCCTCCGACGAGATCGGGTCGACCGAGGGCACGACGCTGAACCAGGTCGACGCGTCGCCCTCGAATTGCTCGGTCGTGGCATCGGGCCCGAGCAGCAGCGCGCCGTCGGCGTAGCGGCCGGTGGCGGCATCGACCCGCGTCACGCCGGGCAGGGACGACAGTTCGACGGCGTAGACGTCGATGGCCGCGTCGTCGACGCCGCCCAGACCCACCACCGGGAAGGCGTCGGCCTCGGCGGAGGCGAAGTCGTCCTCCAAGGCTTCGGACACCTCGCGGGCCGGGTTGCCCTCGGGCAGCACCCGGTGGTCCGGCGAGCCGAACTCGGCGTTGAGGAACGGCAGGCCCAGCCCGATCAGGAGGGACACGGCCAGCACGGTGACCACGAGCGGCCGGCGCATGACCGTGGTCGCCACCCGGTGCCAGAACCCGGTACCGACCGCCGGCGCCTCGCGGTGGCGGAAGACCCGCCAGCGGTCCACCCGCGGGCCGAGCACGGCGAGCAGCGCGGGCAGGCTGACCAGCGAGGTCAGCATGGCCACGAGGATCACGCCGATGCCGGCGTAGGCGAACGAGCGGAGGAAGAAGAGCGGGAAGATCAGCAGCGCGGAGAGCGATGCGGCCACGGTCAAGGCACTGAAGGCCACCGTGCGCCCGGCCGTCTCGACCGTGCGCACGACGGCGTCCTCCACTGACCGGCCGGCGTGGATCTCCTCTCGGAACCGGGAGACCACGAACAGGCTGTAGTCGATGGCCAGCCCGAGGCCCAACGCCGTGACCAGGTTGATGGAGAAGACCGAGACGTCGGTGATGCCGGCCGTGATCCAGAGCACGAGGAAGGCTCCGAGGACGGCGAGCATGCCGACGCCGACCGGGAGCAGGGCGGCGACGATCCCGCCGAAGACGACGATGAGCAGGACGAGCGTGATCGGGATGGCCACGCTCTCCGCCCGGGCGAGGTCCGACTCGATGGTCTCGCCGATCTGGTTGAAGATCTCGACGGGGCCACCCACGGCGACGGTCACCGGACCCCGCTCGCCCTCGAACTCCTCGGCCAGGCCCTCGGCCGCGTCCTCCCATTCGTCCTGCTCGCCGGCCAGGCGCCCGACGACGAGGGCCTCGGTCCCGCTCTCGCTGCGCAGAGGCGGCGGCGATCCGAGCGACCAGTAGGAGACCACGTCGTCGGCCCGCGGGTAGTCGGCCAGCTCCTCGGTGAGCTGCTGGCCGACCTCGGCGACCGCCGGCGCGTCGACATCGCCGTCGGTCGCCGTGACCAGGAGCACGATGTTGGGCGCTCCGGCACCGAACTCGTCCTCGAGGTAGTCGGCCGCTCGCTCTGACTCCGAGTCCGGATCGGCGAAGCCGCCGTTGACCAGCCGGTCGAAGACCCCGCCACCGACCCCGCCGGCCACCACGACCAGCACCAGTGTGAGCGCCAGGATCAGCCGGCGACGACGGACGGTGAGCTGGCCGATGCGTGTGAACATGGTGGACGGTTTACGCTTGTACATGTACAGTAGTCAACGTGAAAGCGGTCACACGCGAACGCAACCCACGAGGCCAGGGCGACCGCCTCCGCGCCGACCTGCTCGATGCCGCCGTCGACCTCATCGCCGAGACCGGCTCGGTCAAGGCGGTCAGCCTGCGGGCGGTGGCCAAGCGGGCCGGGGTGTCCCCGATGGCCGTCTACAACCACTTCGCCGACCGCGACGCGTTGGTCGTGGCCGCGGTCGAGCACTGCTGGGACCAGTTCCAGGCCACGATCGCCGCGACTCTCGACGAGCCCGATCCGGCCGTCCGGCTCCGGGCCGCGGGCCGGGCGTATGTCCGCTTCGCCCTAGAACACCCCGGTCAGTACTCGGTCATGTTCTCGGGCACCGAGGACCTGCCGGAGCTGAGCAAGCCGATCGGGATGAGCTCTTTCGACAGCCTCGTCACGATGGTCGCCGAGCTGCTGGACGCGAGGGGCGACGACCGGGATCCCACCTTCGTCGCCATCCAGGTCCACACCTGGATCCACGGCATCGTCACCCTGGTCGGCTGCACCCCCGACGTCCCCTGGCCCGACACCGACGTCCTCCTCACCGAGCTCACCGTGAGACTCGGCCTGGACTAGCCCATGTACAAGACGAGCATCTGGTAGACGAGGCTGGGCTTGTCGGCGCCCACCACGTGCACCGCGGTCTCGGACTTCACGAGGGTGCCCGTGCCCTTGGCCTGGGCGGACACGAGCTTGCTGCGGGCGTGGACCGTGGAGCCCGCGGGCACCGGGGCCAGGAAGCGCAGGCCGTCGGCGCCGTAGTTCACGGCGTTGGCGTGCCCCGAGACCGAGAGGTCGCCCGCCCCGGTCAGCGTGGGCAGCAGCGAGAGGGTGAGGAAGCCGTGGGCGATGGGACCGCCGAACGGCCCGGCGTTGGCCCGCTCGATGTCCACGTGGATCCACTGGCGGTCGCCGGTGAGGTCGGCGAACTGGTTGATCATGTCCTGGGTGACCTCGATCTCCGGGCCCCAGGCGCCGAAGTCGCCACCCGCAGCGGCGTTGATCCCGTCGATGTCGTCGAAGCGCAGCTCAGTCACGCCTCGAACCTAGATCAGCTCGAGCGTGACACCTGCACCGGCACCGGGTCCGCTTCCGGGTACGGCGCCGTCCCCGGCTGCCACACGCCCCACCGCTGGAGCAACCGGACCGTGTTGTAGAACCAGACCAGCGCGGTGGCCAGGTGGACCGGCTCCTTGCCCCGGAGCAGCTTGGCCGCCCGGTGGCAACAGGTTCATCCCAGCAACCTCTCCTTTCCCGCGAGTGTACGGGTCGCTCACGGAGCGGCTCGGAGCCGGGCCAGGCTGTCGGCCATGCCGCCGGGCCGGCTGCGGGCGCCCCAGCACGCGATCTGCTCCTCCCGGAGACCGGCGAGGGTGACGTTCAGCTCGTCGACCCCCGGCCCCGGCAGGCCGTGGCGGTGCGCCAGACGGTGGGCGCCGTGCCGAGCCAAGGCCACCGCCTGGCGCAGCTCGCGGCGGGTCGTGTCCCCGTCACCATCGGTGAACTGCGCCCCGGCGAGGGCCTCGTCGGCTGCGTCGAGGGTGGCGACGACGCCGGTCAGGTCTTCAGCCGTCGGTTCGCCGTAGGCCCCGAAACCACCACCGGCCACCGCGTCGTGGAGGGCGGAGCCATTGGGTTGGACCACCCCAGTGCGGGCGAAGACCTCACCCGCCTCCAGGAGGGCGGCGCCGGCACGGCCGTTGGCCTCGGGCAGCAGGTGGGTGTCGAGGGCGGCCGCCACGTCGAGGTCCTCGTTCGCCTCTGGGGCCCACGCCACCGCGGCGGCGTAGGTCAACGCCGGGAGCATGACCGTCGGCGGCTGAAGGTGGCCGTTGTCGCCCCATTCGGTGACGAGCATCCCCGAGGCGCCGAAGTCGGCGGCCGCGGTGGCGGCGTCGAGGGCGTTGGCCCGGGCGTTGGGCCAGCGGCCGACGAGGGAGTTCCAGCCGCTCGTGCCCGGGCAGACCCACCAGTCGATGCCCGCGCCGGCGAAGCGCTCCGCCCGAGGGCCGAAGCCACGGTAGGCCTCGCTGTCGAGCCAGTCCTGGGCGACCGCGGCGTAGGGCTCCGGAAGGTCGAGCCCGCGCAGGGCGTCGGCGTAGCGCTCGGGCATCGGCGCCTCGTAGTGCCAGAGCAGGGCGGTGGCGTCGCCGACCCTGTCGGCCGCGCCCGCGGGATCACCGTGGATCATGTCGGCCCAGAACCGGGGATGGCGACCGAGTGCCCGGGTGCCGTCGAGCAGGCGCTCCAGGTGGGCCACGAACTCGTCGCTCCGGCCGTGGAGCTCGAAGACCTCGTCGCAGCCGATGTTCACCTGCGGGCTGGCGACGTGCCCGGTCAGCTCGGCGACCAGGTCGAGGGCGAAGCGGGCGTTGTCCTCGGTGGGCGCCAGGGAGCGAGGCACGGCGGCCGACGGGTCGACCGCCCGTTCCCGGTAGGGCGCCCAGCGCAGCCAGCGCTCGAAGTGGCCGAAGCAGTTCTGGTTGGCGACCAGCTCGATGCCCCGGCCGGCGCACTCGGCGTCGAGCCAGCGCACGTCGTCGGGGGTCATCGGCGAGGCGTCGCGCCACACCAGCTCGTGGGCCGCGTAGGCGAAGGTGTGCTCGGTGTAGAGCTCGAGGTGGTTGATGCGCAACCGCTCCAGCCAGGTCAGCAGCGAGCGCAGGCAGGCCCGGTCGGGCACCCGGTCGCGGCTGATGTCGAGCATGAAGCCCCGCGCCGCGAGGTCGGGGTGGTCCCGGATCCGTCCCTCCACCAGGCCCGTGCGCCGGAGCTGGGCCAAGGTCGACTGCCCGTACCGCCGACCCGCCTCGTCCGCGTGGCGAAGGGTGATGGCCTCGGCGGTCAGGTCGATGGCATAGCCCTGCGCCGGCTGCGCCGGGTCCGCCACCTCGACCACCGCGGTGTCGTCCGGCAGCCGCCGGGTCGAGAGATCGAGCTCCCGAGGGCGGGGCACGAGGACGGGTTCCACACCGTCAGGCTGTCATGCGACCAGAACGCAGGAAGCCGGGTCGTACGCTCGCCGCCGTGCGCCTCCGCTCGCTGCTGTTCGCACCGGGGAACCGGGGCGAGGTCCTGGCCAAGCTTCCCCGCTCGGGGCCGGACGGGGCCGTGCTCGACCTGGAGGACGCGGTGCCGACCGACGCCAAGGCCGACGCCCGTGCGGTCACCGCGGCGGCGGCTGTCGACCTTCGCGACGGCCACCCCGGGCTCGCCCTCTTCGTCCGGGTGAACGCCGTGGCCTCCGAGTGGTTCGGCGCCGACGTGGCGGAGGCGGTGGTGCCGGGCCTCGCCGGCGTGGTGGTGCCGAAGCTGGAGTCGGCCGAGCAGGTGGCGGTGGTGGCCGAGGCCCTCGACTCCCGGGGGCTGACCGACCTGACCATCGTGGCCGGGCTGGAGACCGCCGCCGGTGTGGCCCGGGCCGAGGCGGTGCTCGACGACACCCGGGTCACCGCCGCCTACTTCGGCGCCGAGGACTTCGTCGCCGACCTGGGCGGGGTCCGCAGCGAGGAGGGCACCGAGGTCCTCTACGCCCGGTCCCGGGTGGCCCTGGCTGCCCGCCTCACCGGGACGCTGGCCATCGACCAGGTGGTGACCGCGCTCGGGGACGAGGACCGGTTCCGGGCCGACGCGGCGATGGGCCGCTCGCTCGGCTACCGGGGCAAGCTCTGCATCCACCCCGACCAGGTGGCGTGGGCCCACGCCGCGTTCTCCCCCACCCCCGAGGAGCTCGATCGGGCCCGGCGCCTGCTCGCGGCCTACGACGACGCCGTGGCCGCCGGCGACGCGGCCATCGCCTTCGAGGGCCAGATGGTCGACGAGCCCCTCGCCCGCCAGGCCCGCGCCGTTCTCGAAGCCGCGGCCGACTGACCGTTCTGGTTGCTGCACCGCGCTCACCACGGAGCAAGGGGAGCAACCAGAACCGGGGGTCAGGCGGGCTGACGGTGCATGAGCGCCGTGCGGACGGCGCGGCAGACCAGGACGTCGTCCTGGTTGAAGGCCCGGTGCTCGAAGGTGACGAGGCCGGCGTCGGGACGGCTGCCGGAGTCCCGGACGGCGACCACCTCGGTCTCGGCGTGGACGGTGTCGCCGGGGAAGAGCGGGGCCGGGAAGTCGACCTCCTTGAAGCCCAGGTTGGCCACGGTCGTGCCATGGGTCGTCTCGTGCACCGAGATGCCCACCAGCAGGGCCAGCGTGAACATGGAGTTGACCAGCGGACGGCCGAACTCGGTCTGGGCGGCGTAGTGAGCGTCGAGGTGGATCGGCGCCGGGTTGAGCGTGGCCGTCGAGAAGCCGATGTTGTCCGATTCGGTGATCGTGCGGCTCAGCGCGTGGGGGATGACCTCGCCCACCTCGAACGCCTCGAACCAGCGGCCCAGAACCGGGCGCTCCCCTGTCACGGCGCCACCATATTGTCCTCGTGATGGGCGATCTCGACGTCGACACGCGGCTGGAGGGCGGCGACGGTCGCTGGACGATCTCGCTGAGCCCGGAATGGGAGATCTGGGGGCCGTGCGGCGGCTACATCGCGGCCTTGCTCCTGCGGGCCGCCGGCGCTCACTCCGCCTTTCCCCGTCCGATCACGCTCTTCGCCCACTTCCTCGGCGTGGCCCGCTTCGAACCGGTCGAGCTGGTGGCCGAGACACTCCAGGCCGGGAGGCGCAGCCAGTCGATCCGGGTGTCGATGACCCAGGACGGCCGACCGATCAGCCAGGCGATGGTCTGGACGGCCGCCGCGCCCGACGGGCGCGAGGGCATCGAGTACGACTGGACCACACCTCCTGACGTCCCCGGCCCCGAAGGTCTGGCGACGATGGACGACCTGCGGCCGGATGTCCCGAGGTTCCCCTTCTGGAACAACCTCGAGGACCGTCCGATCGACTGGCTCGGTCCCGACCGGTGGGAGCGCGAGCGGCCGCTCGCTCCGACCATGCAGAGCTGGTTCCGCTTCCGGCCGACAGCCGTCTTCGACGACCCGTTCGTCGAAGCGGCGCGCGTGGCCATGATCTGCGACCTGCTCGGCTGGCCGTCGGTGGTCCGAGCGCTGGAGCCCGGCCTCGAGGAGCAGTGGATCGCCCCCAACCTCGACCTCTCGGTGACCTTCCACCAGCCACCGGGAGGGAGCGAGTTCCTCCTGCTCGACGCCCAGGCGCCGATCGCCGCCGGAGGCACGGTCGGGGGCTGGGGCCAGGTCTGGTCCGAGGACGGGCGGCTGCTGGCCAGTTGCAGCCAGCAGCTGCTGGCCCGGCCGGTTCCCCGCCCGCCCGCGGGCTAGACGGTCGGATACCGGTTTCACGACACGAGCGCGAGCACGCCGCCCGTCGTGATGACCGCCAGGAGGAGGAGGCCGACGACCACGAACCGCCAGTCGCCGGCCCGGGCCCAGGCCACCTCCAGCCAGACCACCCGCAGCAGTGGCGCCGCGATGACGACCACGATCGCCGCCACCGCCACGTCGACGCCCGCCTGCCCGGGCAGCAGGAGGCCGACCGCACCGAGGACGGCCGCGGCGACCGCCGCCCACTGCAACCCCCGGACCAGTTGGTCGAGCGGTTCCCTGGCCAGCCGGGTCCCGCGCTCGCTCATGCGGTGGCCACGAGCAGGACGGCGACCACGACGAGGACCACGCCGAGGAACCGGCGCACGACGAAGGCCCGCATCCAGCCCTGGAGGCGGACGCCGGCGGCCGCGCCGATCACGCTGCCGACCATGACCGCCGCCGCCGGGTGGGCCTCGATGCGGCCCTGTGCCGCGAACACGAGGAGGCCCGCGGCGGCGGTGACGCCGACGGTGAACGTGCTCGTCGCCGCCGCCACCTTCACCGGCACGTGCATGACCTCACTCATCACGGGGGTCTTGATGAATCCGCCCCCCACCCCGGACAGCCCCGAGATCAGTCCGGCCCCGGTCATGGCGGTGAGGCCGGCGGGCAGGCGCTTCACCCGGTACGGGGCCACGCCGCCGAAGCGGGCCACCGCCCCGCCGAGGCCGCCCATGCGCTCGCCCACGTGCTCGGGACCGAACGCCGGGTGGGGCTGGTTGCGGATCCCCTGCCGCGAGCTCCCGGCGACCGCGGCGCCGAGGGCCACGATCGCCAACGCGTAGACCAGGGCCTCGCTCGCTCACCGCCCCCGAGATCAACGCCCCGACGATGGCGCCGGCGCTGGCCGCCACCTCGACGGTCACCCCGAGGCGATGGTTGACCGCTCGGTCCTCCACGTGGATCGGGCCGGACACGAGGGAACCGGTCGCCACCAGGACGAGGCCGAGCGGGGCGGCCTCCGACGCGGGGGTCCCGGTGGTCACCAGCAGGGGGACGAGGAGGAGGGCGCCACCGAGGCCACCGATCGCCCCGACGGCGGCGCAGGCCGCAGCGGCGGCGACCAGCAGCGGAGTGGCCACGCCCGAGTGTCGCATGAGCCGCACCGACCGGCCCGCCGGCCGGCCTGGAGCGCTAACCCGGTCCTGAGTTCGACCCGCTCCGGTCGTCGTCGCCACCGTCGTCCATGGCCTCCAAGGCGGCGATCAGCTCCTCCTCTTCCTCGTCGGAGAGCCGGGCGTCGGGGTGCAGCAGCGTGTACTGGCTCGGTGGCATGGAGCCTTCTTCGATCGTCTCGGCGGCGTCATCGGCATCGCCGTCGTCGTCGTCCCAGGTGGAGAAGTTGAGCTCGTCGCGGCCCGACTCCACGTCCCGCCGCACCAGCCAGGACATCGGGGCGACGTAGGAGTAGACGGGCCAGTCCGTCTCGTTGGAGTGGCAGTCGTAGCAGGCCGCCACCGCGAGGTCTCGTGCCCCCTCCGACGGCCACGGGGCGTCCTCGGTCACGGCGGGTTCTCGTGCCACCACCCGTAGGGCACCAGCTGGATCGCGATCGCGATCCCCGCCGCGCCGAAGAGACCGGCTTCACGAAGCGACGCATCGCCGCCCTACCCGACCCCGACCGTTCTGGGCACTCAGCCCTCGACCCAGACCCGACCCCAACCGTTCTGGGCACTCAGGCTTGTGTCCTCGACAAACCTCAGTACCCAGAACGAGAAGGCTGGCGCTCTGCGACGATGGGCGGGTGACGAGGACCGTGCCGTACGAACGGGGCCTGCACGAGGTCGGTGACGGGGTGTTCGCCTGGCTCCAGCCCGACGGCGGGTGGGGCTGGAGCAACGCCGGGCTCCTGGTCGGCGATGGCGGCTCGCTGCTGGTCGACACCCTCTTCGACCTGCACCTGACCCGGGCGATGCTCGACGCCATGGCCCCGATCACGACGACCGCCCCCATCGCCACCCTGGTCAACACCCACGCCAACGGCGACCACTGCTACGGCAACCAGCTGGTGACCGGGGCCGAGGTCATCGCGTCGGCGGCCTCCGCGGCCGAGATGGAGGCCCTGCCGCCTTCGGCCCTCGCCCTCATGACCGAGCTGGACCTCGGCGAGGCCGGCAACCGCTACGTGGAGGCGGCCTTCGGGCCCTTCGACTTCGACGGCATCGAAGCGCCGTCGGCCGACCGGACCTTCTCCGGCCGCCTCGCCGCTGGACGTGGCGGGGCGCTCGGTCGAGCTGATCGAACTGGGCCCGGCCCACACCGCCGGCGACGTCATCGCCCACCTGCCCGACGCGTCGACCGTGTTCACCGGCGACCTCTGCTTCATCGGCGGTACGCCACTGGTGTGGGACGGCCCCATCCAGAACTGGCTCGACGCCTGTGACCGGATCATCGCCCTCGACTGCGACGCCATCGTCCCCGGCCACGGTCCCCTGACCGACGCCGCCGGCGTCCAGGCCGTGGCCGACTACCTGGCCTTCGTCCGCGAGGAGGCCACGGCCCGCCACGGCGCCGGCATGTCGGTGGCCGACGCCGCCCGCGACATCGACCTCGGCCCCTACGCCGACTGGAACGAGTCCGAACGCATCGCCCTCAACATCGACGCCGTCTACCGCGAGATCGACCCCACCTACCAGACCCCCGGCCCATTGGCCCTCTTCGCGCTCATGGGAGAACTCACGCAATAGAGGCAGTCCGGACACGGGGGGAGTGTGAGGGGGCACCCCCCTCACCGTCGCCGGATCCGACTTGCTCGGTCCGGCGACAGAAGGCGGCGCGCCGTCAGGCGCTCGATCAAGCTCGCTCCCGAACCTACGGTTCGGGAGCGAAACGACGGAAGTGCCAGGCGCCGTTTATCGAACGGCCGGGGAGGTCGTTGGCGAGGCCGATCCAGCGACCGGCGACCGGGGGCACGCCGAGGTTGCCGAAGACGATGCGCTGGTCGGGCGGACCGCCGGTGAGCGTCCGGCGGAGCAGCCACGGCTTGCCCCGCACCATGCCGGGGTCGGTGCGGCCGTTGCCGTCCCAGTCGCCGGCCACGGGACGGTCGTTGGGCCGGCCGAAGTCGAACTCGATCGCCGGCGTCCCCGTGGAGACCCGGTTGCGCAACTGCCAGTGGTTGCCGTCGACCATGCCCGGGGTGTCGAAGCCGTCGCCGTTCCAGTCCCCCACCACGGCGCGCTCGCCCGGAGCGCCGAAGCGGAAGGTGTAGACGGGTGGGCCGGCGGTGTTGCTGTTGCGGAGCAACCACTGGTTGCCCCGGACCACGCCCACCGTCTCGGTCCCGTTCCCGTTCCAGTCCCCGCACACGAACTGGTCGCCCGCCTGGCCGTAGTGGAACTGGACCTGCGGACCACCCGAGCGCAGGTTGTTGCGCAGCCGCCACTCGTTGCCCCGCACGATTCCCGGGGTGTCCATGCCGTCGCCGTTCCAGTCGCAGGCCAGCACCCGGTCGCGGCCCCGCCCGAAGGTCGAGTGCTGGACGCCCGGACCGATGGCCCGCACGCCCACTCCGTGCCGGCTGCCGGCCGCCGACCGCTCGCCCCCGACCGGCCACGTGTTGTGGCGGCAGCCCTGGAGACCGATCGACTGCTGCTGCATGACCGGCGCCGCCTGGCCGGCCCCGGGGCAGGAGGCATGGCCGAAGCCCAGCCAGTGCCCCGTCTCGTGGTTGACGACGTAGTGCCGGTAGCTGTCGAGGGACCCGCCGTTGGAACGCCAGGAGTCGGTCGCGGTCTGCCAGCGGGTCTGGTTGATGATCACGTTCCGGCCCACGCGGCAGGACCACATGCTGCTGCAGGGCGAGCCGAACGACGGCAACGTCGAGTCCTGGGCCAGGTACACGGTGAAGTCGCCGCCGCTCGACACCTGGCGGAACTCGATCGAACCGCCCAGCGACCAGCCCCGGGGGTCGTTCAGCGTCTGGGCGACGTGGAGAGCGAAGAACTGGGTGTCCGCGGTGATCGCCCCGCGGGTGGCCAGGGAGTACGTGTAGGTCCGCGCCTCGGTCCCACCCTCGGCGCCACCGGGGTCCTCGGAGCGGGGGCCGACGGTAACGGCCACTGCCCGACTGCGAAGTGCCGGCCCCGCCGCCGTCACCGCGCTGACCTCGTAGCGGTGCCGGGATCCGTTCACGAGGCCGGTGTCGGTGTAGACGGGGGCGGACAGGTCGGTCACCTCGGCCACCAACCGGCCGTCGCGAACGACCCGCCAGGCGGTGACGGGGCCGGGCGGCGACGTCCAGGTCAAGGTCACGACCCGGTCGCCGGGGATGGCCTCGACGCGCATGGACGGGGCGGGCCCTCGGGCCGCGGTAGCCGGCGCGGCGGCCAGCGTCGACACGGTGGCGAACAGGACGAAGGCGATCGGGGCGATCCGCCGCATCGATCCGACGCTAGCCCACGGCAACGATTCCCGGTAACCACGTCACGCGGTTGACTGAACGCGGTTAGTGGTACATTGTGATCACTACCAACGGAAGGGCAACCCTGAACGCTACGCCAGGTGGAGCCCACATGAATGACATGGACCGCACGCTCCGGCTTGCGGTCGCCGCCGACCCATCCGCTCCTGCGGTCATCCACGCCGAGCTTCGTCGCTGGCTGGCGCGCGAGGGCGTACGAGGCTGGGTCGTCGACGACCTGCTGGTCTCGAGCGACGAGATCTGCTTCGAGACGATCCTCCTGCCCGGGGTGACTCGCATCGAGGTGGAGGCGGAGGTGGTGGACGGCGTCGTGCGCCTGCGCATCGCCTCCGACCGCCGCCAGCGCGAGCTGCGCATGGTCCCCTTCGTCACGGGCATCGAGGTGGTGGACGACCTCGGCCCCGAGCTGCGCATCGTCCGCCACGTCGCCGACACCCTCGACATCCAGACCCTGCCCGACCAGACCATCGTCGAGCTCACCAAGTCCGTGACCTGATCCCCAGGGCCGCGCTTCTGGCGCCTGGTCCGGCTGTCCCGCCCGCCCGGATCAGGCGCCAGTCGCGCCTCCCCCCTTCCCCGTCCGCCGTACCGTCAGCCCCAGCGGGGGTCGACGTCGGGGTTCACGCCCAGGCAGAGCTTGCCGATCACCTCGTGGGCGAGCATCCGGTTGCCCGGGTGGAAGCGCCCCATGCGCACGTCGCGGAACAGCTGCTCCATGCGGTTGCGCTTGAAGGCGCCGGCCCCGCCGGTGAGGTCGAGGGCGGTGTCGACCATGTCCAAGGCCCGGTCGATGACGAAGGACCGCGTCGCCACCAGTCGGACCGGCCAGTCCTCGTGGGCCACCCCGCTCGCCCAGTCCGCACTGGTCCGCTCGAGCAGCGCCTCGGCCGCGTCGTAGGCGATGCGCATGTCGGCGACGTTGTGCTGGACCTCGGGGTGGTGCGCCATGGAGTTGGTGAGGGCGAGCGACGTCCGCTTGGGCATGCCCTCGATCGTGATGGCCAGCGCCCGCTCGGCGGCGCCGAGGTAGACCGAGGCGAACCCCATCAGCGCCCACGCGAAGATGCTGACCTGGAACGGCCCGGCGCCGGCGAAGCCCGGCGCGCACACCAGGGCCACGAGCTCGTCGGGCACGAAGGCCTTGTCGAGCAGGGTGTCCTGACTCTGCGTGGCCCGCATGCCGAGGGTGTCCCAGGTGTCGACGATCTCCAGGCCCTCGGTGTCACGGGGCACGAACCCGTGGACGATCTGAGGGTTGGCCGGGTCGGAGGTGTCCATGGCGTGGAACCCGCCGTAGGTCCAGACCGGGGTCAGGCTGCCGAAGATCTTGTGGCCGGAGATGGCCCACCCACCGTCCGCCGGCTCCGCCTGGGCCACAGCGAGGAACAGCGGGAGATCGTTGCCGGCTTCGCCGTGCAGCGCGCAGAAGACCTCGCCCTCCACGGACTTCTCGAGGAGCCAGGTCATCGAGTTGTCGCCCGCTCGCCACAGGTCGGCGGCCACACCGGTCCAGTAGCAGTGCATGTTCACCGCCAGCGCGGTGGCCGGGGCCACGTAGCCGAGCCGCCGCTGGAGCCGCACGTACTCGTCGAGTCCCAGACCGGCCCCGCCGAAGTCGGTCGGGACCGCGGCCTGCAGGTAGCCCGACGCCTTCAGCTCCTCCCAGTCCTCGTCGAAGAACCGGTTCTCTCGGTCATAGACCGGAGCCCGTTCGTCGAAGCGGGCGAGCATGTCGTCGCTCAGCAGGTCGGTGGTGATGGTGGTCATTCAGTACCTCCACGTGGGGATGCGAATGACGACCGGCGGGCATCCGGAAGGGCGTCGCGTCAGGCCGTCCAACGCATGTGCGGTTGCCGTCTTACCCACGGCCAACCCCCGAATCGTCGGCTCGGAACACTACGACGGCCGCCAGTTCTGTGCTCGACGAACGGGCGCCGAAGATTTCTCCAGCGACGTGTCGATCGGGTGGGCGGTCGTTCGTAGAGGTGGTGAGGGCCGGTACGGAGCCGGTCCCGGAACCCAGGAGCAGCCATGACCGCCATCACCGCCTCCACCAACAGCACCGACACCACCCGCACCAGGGTCCAGGCCCCGTCCTGGCCCTCGGGCCTCGCCACCGGCGTGATCGCCGCCGTCGTCACGACCCTCGCCGCGGTCGCGGCCCACGCCGCCGGCGTCTCCTTCGAGATCGACGGCGAGGCGATCCCCGTCGCCGGCTACGCCCAGATGGTCCTGCTGGGCACGGTCATCGGCATCGTCCTGGCCCGCCAGCTGGCCCGCCGGGCCACGAGCCCCCGATCGACCTTCGTCCGCACCACGGTCCTGCTCACGGCCCTGTCCTGCATCCCCGACGCCGTCGTCACCGCCGACACGGCGACCAAGCTGGCCCTGGCCGGCACCCACGTCCTGGCCGCCGCCATCGTCATTCCCCGCCTGGCCCGAGACCTCACCGACTGACCCCGTTACGCGAGGAACCCCCGGCGTTCGGCCGGGGGATTTTCGTGTGGCAGCCCCAACGGGGTTCGAACCCGTGTCTCCACCTTGAGAGGGTGGTGTCCTAGGCCACTAGACGATGGGGCCGTGCTGCGACAGCCGGCAGAGGCTACCGCCGGAGCTCGGGGGGAAGGACTCGAACCCTCAATGACTGGACCAGAACCAGCTGTGTTGCCAATTACACCACCCCCGATCGGTGGGACCGTCGAGGGTAGCGGCTGGGAGCGGTCAACCTTCGGGGCGAACCGTGTCGTCCAGGTTCATCAGCCGGCGGTAACCGAGGAAGCGGCCGACCGACACCGCGGCCGTCTCCCGCAGCATCGCCCGCAACTCGGCGGTGCCCTCGACCGGGCTCTCGTCGGTGGGTGAGACGTAGGCCTCGAGGCCGACTTCGTCGGCAATCTCCTCGAGGCGCTTCGCGTGGAAGGGGTCGGACACGATCATCACGTCGTCGATGCCCTCGTCCTGGAGGAAGCGGGCGCTGGCGGCCAGCGACTCCCACGAGTTGCGGCCTTGGACCTCACGCAGCACGGCCGAGTCGGGGACGCCGTGGTCGGCCAGCCACATGGCCCCGGCCTCGGCCTCGCTGAACTCGTCGCCCTCCTGGCTCCCGCCGGTGACCACGACCGTGTCCGAGAGGCCCTGTTCGAAGAGCTCGAGGCCGTGCTCCAGCCGGGCCTCGAAGACCGGCGAGGGGTCGCCGTTGTACTGGGCCGCACCCATGACCACGATGGCGCCGGCCTGGTGGGCCTGGTCGCGCCGGGATGCCTGCCAGACCTGGATGAAGGTGCCGCCGACGTAGAGGCCCAGGACCACGAGCACACCGAGCCCGACCTTCCAGCCGATCCGGAACCACCGGGGGCGGGCGACGTCGGCCATCAGAGCCTGGCCCGGGCCGCCCGCAGCCGCCGCAGCGTCTCGTCGCGGCCCAGCAGCACCAGGCCCTCGTAGAGGGGCGGGCCCACCGTCCGGCCGGTGACGGCCACCCGCACGGGCGCCTGGGCCTTGCCCGGCTTCAACTCGAACCGCTCCTCGCAGAGCGCGTCGAACGTCGACTTCAGCGGTTCCTCGGCCCACTCGACGCCCTCGTAGGCCTCGATCACGGCGTCGAGGATGCCGGCCGCGGGGACCTTGCCCGCCATGGCCTTGTCCCACGACACCGGGTCGTCGGGCGGGTCGGCCAGGAACAGCCAGTCGACGTGCTGGGCGATCTCGGCCAGGAGCTTCACCCGCTCCTGGACGAGCGGGGCCATCGTCCGCCACACGTCCGCGTCGAAGCGGTCGGCGGGCCAGGGCACGTCGGCGCCGGTGACCCACGGCGCGGCTGCGGCCAGGAACTCGTCGAGCGAGAGGCGCCGGATCCACTCGCCGTTGATGTGCTCGAGCTTCTTCAGGTCGAAGAAGGCCGGGCTCTTGACCACATCCTCCAGGCGGAACCGCTCGACGATCTCGGCCATCGGCCGGACCTCGACGTCGTCGGGCGGTCCCCACCCGAGCAGGGCCAGGTAGTTGGCCATGGCCTGCGGCAGGTAGCCCCGAGCCGGGTAGTCGCCGACGGCCACGTCGTCCCGGCGCTTCGACAGCTTCTGGCGCTGCTCGTTCACCAGGAGCGGGAGGTGGGCGTAGACGGGGACGTCGGTGTGACCGAGGGCCCGGCGGATCAGCAGCACCTTGGGGGTGGAGCTGAGAAGGTCCTCGCCCCTGATCACGTGGGTCATCCGCAGGTCGACGTCGTCCACGGCGTTGGCCAGCACGAAGGTGGGCGTGTCGTTCGACCGCCAGATGACGAAGTCCTCGACGTTCTCGTGCTCGAAGCGGACGTGGCCCCGGATGAGGTCGTCGAACTCGGTGGCCCCCTCGTCGGGGACGCGCACGGCGAGACCCAGGCCGGGCTGCATCTGGGTGCCGGCGACCTCGTTCTTGTCGGCGTCGATCAGGTAGGCGACCCCGTCGGCCAGCAGCTTCTCGGCCGCCTCGCGGTAGAGGTCACGGCGCTCGGACTGGAAGATCGGGCCCTCGTCCCAGTCGATGCCCAGCCAGGTCAACGACTCGAGGATGGCCTCGATCAGCTCCGGGCGGCTGCGCTCCTGATCGGTGTCCTCGATGCGGAGGACGAGGGTGCCGCCGTGCTGACGGGCGAACAGCCAGTTGAACAGGGCCGAGCGGGCCCCGCCGACGTGCAGGTAGCCCGTGGGCGCAGGCGCGAAGCGGACGCGAGGGGCCTCAGACACCCTTCGAGGCTACCGGTGCCCCCGGGGGGCGGCCCCGGGCCACACTGGACCGGTGAGCTACACGCCACTCGGACCGCCGCCCCCGCCCGAGCCCGAGGAACCTCCGAACACCTCCGGGCGGTCGCTGCGACCGTTCCTGCTCGGCGCCGCGGTCGGGGCGGCCGTGCTGCTGGCCGGGATCGGCGTCGGGTTCGTGGTGTGGGGAGACGACGACGACGCTCCGGTGACCGCGGCCGACACCGACGCCGACGGTGGCGAGGAAGCACCCGCCGACGAGACCGACGAGTCCGGCGAGGAGGACGACCCCTCGGCCGGCGACGAGGCCGATCCGTCGGATCCGTTCGGTGGCGACCTGTCGGACATGTTCGGCGAGGACTTCTCGGACATGTTCGGTGGCGACCTCTCCGACTTCCTGCCCGACGACTTCGGCGACTTCGAGGACATGTTCAGCGACGGCTTCGAGCTGGGCGAGATCCAGGCGATCCTCCTCTTCGAGCCCGAGGCCAGCGAACGGCAGATGGACCGCATCGACCAGGCCTGGAGCGACTCGGACCTGCTGTCGAGCGTCCTGCGCCTCGACGCCGACGAGCTGCCGTCCGTCCCGGGACTGCCCGACGGGGCCCTGCCCACGTCGGTCTCCGGCTTCGCCCAGGAGGAGGACGCCGAGGCGGTGCGGGCGTTCGTGTGCAGCTTCGTCGACGATCCCGGCGTCGAGGCCGTCCAGCTCACCGGCCCCGGCACCCGCCCCTGCGACCAGTCCCTCTGAGGCCGCCGGTCGCTACCAGGGCATGGCGACGCCGCCGTTGGGGCGGAGGATCTGGCCGGTCATGAACTTGCTGGCGTCCGAGGCCAGGTAGAGCACGGCGTAGGCGATGTCGTCGGGCTCCCCCACGGTCCTCAGCGGGGCCCGCTTGGCCATGAGCCCTGTCATCGCGGCCTTGGCCTCCTCGTCCTCGGTCCCGTCCTCGTTGACCCACGCCCGGTTGGTCATGCCCGTCACGATGAAGCCCGGGGCGACGGCGTTGGCCCGCACGCCCTTCGGTCCCAGCTCGACGGCCAGCACCTTGGTCAGCTGGACCAGGGCTGCCTTGGCCATCCCGTAGGACGCCAATCGTTCGGCCGGCGAGTCGACGGCCGCCGACGCCATGTTGATGATGCTGCCCGAGCCCTGGTCGGCCATGACCCGGCCGGCGGCCTGGCAGCCGAAGAAGACGCCCTTGAGGTTCACGGCCAGAACGCGGTCGAGGTCGGCCTCCTCGGTCTCCAGGACGGTCGAGGTGTGGATGATCCCGGCCACGTTGGCCATCACGTCGAGGTGCCCGTGGCGCTCAACCGCGCCCGCGACGAGCGCATCGACCTCCTCGGGTTCCGAGACGTCGACGGTGACGACGTCGGCGGTGCCGCCGGATCGGGTGATGTGCTCGGCGGTGACGATGGCCCCATCGGCGTCGCGGTCCGCGCAGACGACCGTTGCCCCGGCCTCGGCCAGGCGCTCGGCCGACGCCCGGCCGATCCCGCTCGCCGCCCCCGTCACCACCGCCACCCGCCCCGTCAGGTCGAAGGCATCCATGGCGCCGGACCGTAGGCGCTCAGGCGAGGGCGGCGATGGTGGTGACGCCGTCCCAGACGTCGGTGAACCGGGTGGTCAGCGGGGAGCAGCCAAGGCGGAGGAGGTCGGGCTCGCGGAAGTCCACGATCACCCCCCGCTCGGCCAGCGCCTCCGCCATCGGCGCGGCATCCGGGGTGCGGATCGCCACATGGCCGCCCCGCCGCTCCGGCGCCCGAGGCGTGGGCGAGGCGAGCCCGCGCTCGGCGCACAGGTCGAGAGCCAAGGCCGTGAGCGCCGTCGCCTTGGCCCGGATGGCGCCGATGCCCGCCTCGGCCACGACCTCGATCGCCGCCTTCGCCGCGGCGAGGCCCACGATGCCGGGCGTCCCGACCAGCAGCCGCCCGATGTCGGGGAGCGGTTCGTACGCCGTCGGCATCGTGAACTGGTCCCGCTGCCCGAACCAACCCCAGAGCGGTTGGTCGAACGTCGGCTGCAGGGCCCGGGCCAGGTAGCTCCAGCCCGGCCCGCCCGGTCCCGAGCCGAGGAACTTGTACGAGCAGCCCGCAGCCAGCTCCACCCCCGCACCGTGCAGGTCGAGCTCCAGGACCCCGACCGCATGGCACAGGTCCCACACGACGAGGGCGCCGGCGGCCGCCGCCCGAGCCGTCTCCCCGGCGAGGTCCACGACCTCCGCCGTGCGGTAGTCGACCGACGAGCGCACCACGACGGCCACGTCGTCGAGCCGGTCGAACCCGGCCCGCACCTCACACCCCGTCCGGTGGGCGATGCCGTCGACGACGTAGACGATGGTCGGGAAGTCGTCGGGGTCGACGGCGATGACCCGGCGGTCGGGCCGCAGCGCCAGCGCGCCGTGGACCAGCTGGAACAGGTTCACCGACGTCGAGTCGTGGACGATGACCTCATCGCCGTCCACGCCGAGCAGCGGGGCCAGCGCCGCCCCGGCCCGCTGGGGCAGGCCCAGCCAGTGCTCCCACGACCCGATGAGCCCGCCCGGCCATTCCTCCTCCAGCACCCGCCGGGCGGCCTCGAGGGTGCGGCGCGCGGGCCGGCCGAGCGAGTTGCCGTCGAGGTAGACGAGATCCGGGTCGGGGATGACGAACTCCGCCCACCAGTGCCGGAGGGGGTCCTCGGCGTCGAGCGCTTCCGCCGACTCGCGGGAGATCACCCGGCAATACTGGCTGCTCCATCATGAAGGCCTCCGACCTGCTCGTCCGCTGCCTCGAGAACGAGGGGGTCCGCTTCGTGTTCGGCGTCCCGGGCGAGGAGAACGCCGACGTGATGCTGTCGCTGCAGGACTCGGAGCAGATCGAGTTCGTGCTCTGCCGCCACGAGCAGGGCGCCGCCTTCATGGCCGAGGTCCACGGGCGCCTCACCGGCGATCTCGCGGTCGCCCTCGGCACGCTCGGCCCGGGCGCGACGAACCTGATGACGGGCGTGGCCGACGCCAACATGGACCGCTCTCCCATGCTCGTGCTCACGGGCCAGGGGGCGACGACCCGGCTCCACAAGGAGTCGCACCAGATCATGGACGTGGTCGCCATGTACGAGCCCATCACCAAGTGGGCCCAGACGGTGCACCACGCCCGCAACATCCCCGAGATCGTGCGCAAGGCCGCCCGCATCGCCCGGACCGAGAAGCCCGGCGCCTGCCTCATCGAGCTCCCCGAGGACATCGCCGACCACGACGTCGACGACCTCCCCCTGCCGGTCCGCCGCTTCCGGCGCCCGGTGCCCGACGACAAGATCGTCGACCGGGCGTGGGAGGCCATCACCGGGTCCGAGCGGCCCATCATCCTGGCCGGCAACGGCGCGATCCGGCGGCGGGCCTCCAAGCAGCTCCGGCTCTTCGTCGAGCGCACGGGCATCGGCGTGGTCAGCACCTTCATGGCCAAGGGCTGCGTCGACATGGACGACGAGCGCTCCCTGTTCACCATCGGGTTGCAGGCCCGCGACCACCCGGTGCGGGCCATCGAGCGGGCCGACCTCGTCATCACGCTCGGCTACGACATGGTCGAGTACCACCCTCGCCTCTGGAACCCCGCGGGCGACAAGCCCGTGGTCCACATCGACTTCCTGCCCGCCGAGGTGGACGAGCGCTACGTGGTCGAGGTCGAGGTGGTCGGTGACCTCGCCCACACCCTCTGGATGCTCAACGAGCGGTGCTGGAAGGACTCCACCACCGCCGACACCTGGGACCACAGCCACGCCCGGGAGGCCCGGGCGGCCATGCTCGAGGACTTCGCCTCCTACGCCGACGACGATGCCGACGGCCGCATCAAGCCGCAGAAGGCCCTGTGGGACGCCCGCAAGATCCTCGGCCCGGGCGACCTCCTCCTCTCCGACGTGGGCGCCCACAAGATGTGGGTGGCCCGGTACTTCCACTGCCACGAGCCCAACACCTGCCTGATCCCCAACGGCTTCTGCTCCATGGGCTTCGCGCTGCCCGGCGCCATCGCCGCCTCCCTGCTCGACCCCGATCGGCGGGTGCTGGCCGTCTGCGGTGACGGTGGCTTCCTGATGAACGTGCAGGAGATGGAGACCTGCGTCCGGGTCGGCGCCCACCCGGTCGTCATGGTGTGGGAGGACGGCGGCTACGGGCTGATCTCCTGGAAGCAGGAGACCGAGTTCGGCCGTCACACCGACCTGTCCTTCGGCAACCCGGACTGGGTGCGACTGGCCGAGGCCTTCGGCTGGCGCGGCACCCGGGTCGAACGGTCCGCCGACCTGGCCCAAGCCCTCGAGGACGGCTTCCAGTCGAAGCAACCCACGCTGTCGCCGTCCCCATCGACTACCGCGAGAACCTCCTGCTCACCGAGCGCCTCGGCAAGATCGACGAGACGATCTAGAAGTCCATCGGGTAGGGGAACTTGGCGCTCACGCCGCCGTCGACGACCAGCGTCTGGCCGTTCACGTAGCCGGAGAGGTCGCTGACCATGAAGAGGAGGGCGGCGGCGATGTCCTCGGGGAGGGCGACCCGGCGCAGCGGCGTGTTCTGCTCGTTGTTCTTGCGGCCCTCCTCCCCCACGTAGGCGCTGACCCGGGGGGTCCAGACCATGCCGGGGGCGACGGCGTTGACCCGCACGCCCTGCGGGCCGAGCTCGACCGCGGCGGTGCGGACGAGGCTCATGAGGCCCGCCTTGAACACGCCGTAGGCGCCGTGCAGCGGGGCCGACGAGATGCCCGAGACCGAGGCCACGAAGGCCATCACCCCGCCGCCCGAGTCGGCCATGGCCCGTCCGCCGAGGGTCACGGCGAGGTGGGCGTGGCGCAGGACGATGTCGTGGTGCCACTGCCAGTTCTCGTCGTCCACGTCGAGCAGCGCCTTGTACTGCGCCATGCCGACGATGTCGACGACCCCGTCGAGCCCGCCGAGGTCCCGGTGGGCGGCAGCGAACATGGCCGTGGCCCCGTCCCGGTCGGTGGCGTCGCCCGCCCAGCCCACCCCGTCCACCTCGGCCGCGATGTCGTCGGCCCGGTCCTGCTCGACGTCGACGCAGAGGACCTTCGCCCCCTGCTGTGCCAGGGCGTGGGTGGCCTGGCGGCCGATGCCCTGGCCGGCCCCGATGACCACGAACCGCTTGCCGTCGAGGCGGAGCAGGTCGGCGTAGGTGGGAACGGCGGAGTCGTCAGCTCGGGTCATGGCGCAGATTCTGGCGCGACCTTTCCGCGGCGGACCGCATCGGGCCGCTCGGGCAGCACGGTGGGGTCCGTAGTGAGAGGGTTTCGCGGTGAGCTGGTTCCTGCGGCCGGAGCGGTGGCCGATCACCCCGCTCGACTGGCTCAAGGTGGTCGACGACCTGGCCCGGGCACCGACGCGGGTGTTGCTCGAGACCTTCGCCTCCGTCACCGACGCGCTCGTGGGCAAGGAGGTCGAGCTCCGCTCGGCCGCGGGCACGGTCACCGTCGAGGTCGACTCGATCGTCGGCGCCCACTCGGCGCCGCCCGTGGCGATGGGCGCCTGGCGGCCGGGCCTCGACCTGGAGGGGCTCGAGACGGTGGACATCGCCGTGCACGACGTCCGGTGGGACGGCGGCCGCATCGACCGCCTCACGATCCAGGCCCACAACGTGCACCTCGAGGGCGGGGTCGTCGGCAAGCTCGTGGCCGGTCCCATCGGGGTGGCGGGCGAGGTCGATCAGGCCACGCTGGACGACTGGCTCGAGCGCCACGACGCCCCGGTGACCGCCGTCCTGGACGGCACCGACCGGGCCACGGTTCGTCCCCGAGGGAGCCGGCTGACCGCCGTGGTCTCGGCCGAGTTGGAAGACGATGGTGGAGTCGTCGCCTTCCCGATCCACTCGGTGCGATGGGCCGGCATCCCCGTGCCCTTCGGCGACCGCTTCGTGAGCACCCGCCGAGTCACCGTTCCCGCCCTGCCGAGGGATCTCCGGCTCACGGGTGTGTCGTCGGCGCCCGGCGTGTTGCGGGCGACGGGCGTGGTGGACGACTTCCGGGAACCGCTCGTCCTCGAGTCGCTGCTGCGGGCGGCGTCGACCGTCGGCTCACACGTGGTCGTGAACCGCCAGGTGCGCTGAGCGGAGCCACGTGAGCCATCGGGCCACACCGTTGACCACGTGGGTGGACCGGACGGTGTGGAAGGTGTCGAAGGCGTGCTGCGCGGCCGGGAGCTCGGCGTAGGCGACCGGGGCGCTCGACGACGCCCGCAGGGCGGCCACGAAGACCCGGGCCTCGGCGACGAAGGCCATCGAGTCGAACGTGCCGTGCACCACGAAGAACGGCGGGGCGTGGGCGCCGACCTGGGCGATGGGCGAGGCGGCTTCCCAGCGCTCCGGGTCCGCCTCGGGGGTGCACTTGATGATCTTCTTGGCGAAGAAGCGCTCGAGCGAGTGCCGGCCCCGGGCCTGGTGGCGGTCGAGGAAGTCGTAGATGCCGTAGTGGGGCACGCAGCCCTGGACCGCGGTCGCCGGGTCGAGGGCGGCGAGAGCGGCGAGGTGCCCGCCCGCCGAACCCCCGGTGAGCACGATGAAGTCCGGGTCGGCCCCCAGCTCCTCGGCGTGGTCCCGGACCCAGGCGACGGCAGCCTTCACGTCGTCGAGGTGGTCCGGGAAGGTGGCCTTCGGGCTGAGCCGGTAGTTGATGGCGACGACGACCCAACCGTGGCGGGCGAGGTGCCAGGTCAGCGGCTTGGCCTGCCGCTCCTTGCGGCCGTGCATCCACGAGCCGCCGTGGATGTGGACCAGCGTCGGTGCCCGCTCGGGCCGGTCCCGGTGCCGGTAGACGTCGAGGGTGTTGAAGCGCCCATGGGGGCCGTAGGCGAGGTCCCGGAGGACCTCGACCTCGGGGACGTCGAAGCGGAAGGGGCGCAGCAGGAGGCCCTTGGGCACGTCGTTGCGGAGCATGCCCGCCAGCTCGGGGGCGATGCCGTCCCGGTAGTCCGGACCCAGGGCGTCGACCAGCGCCCGCTCGACGATCGGCTCGGCCAGACGGGCGCGGCGCTGGGCCACGAGCAGCCCGATGGCGCTGGCCCCCATGAGGGCGAGGCCCCACCAACCGAGGGGCTGGTCGAGTGCTCCCGTGGCCACGGCGAAGACGGTCAGCGCCGACTGCCAGCCCAGGTGGAAGAGGGCGAACTCCCCCGTCAGCCAGCCGCCGAGGAACCAGGCCATCGTGAACGGCGCCCGCCCCCGGAACGACGCCAGGCCGGCGTGGGTGGCGCAGAGCGCACCGACCAGGAAGAAGGCCTCCGAGCTCACCCTCCTCTATCGGCCCGCCATCCCCCACCGTCGACCGTTCGGTTCTGGGCCCCCATGTTCGTCGTGGGCAACAAACGGCCGGACCCAGAACGGATGGGGGGTCAGCCGATGACGGCGTCGGCGACGCGGTGGCGGTGGAAGGCGGTGTCGCCCCAGGCGGGGACGAGGGCCCACACCCGCTTCATCCAGAGGTGGAGGTCGGACTCGAACGTGTAGCCGATGGCGCCGTGGACCTGGAGCGCCACCCGGGCGGCCTGCTCGGCGGCGTCGCCCGCCATGGCCTTCGCCATCGAGACGTCCCGGGCGGTGGTCGCCTCGCCGACGGCCAGCGACCACGCCGCCCGGTACACGGCCGGCGCCGCGAACTCGACGGCGAGGTGGGCCGAGGCCAGGTGGTGCTTCACCGCCTGGAACCCACCGATGGGCTGGCCGAACTGCTGGCGCTCCTTGGCGTACTCGACGGTCACCTCGAGCAGGTGCCGGGCCAGTCCGACCAGCGTGGCGGCCGTGCCGAACGTCATCCGGTCGAACGGGTCGTCGTCGAGCAGGGCGACCGCGTCGCCGGTGACGTCGCCGACCCGGCTGAGGCGACGGGAGCGGTCGACCGACGGGTGGGGAACCGCGGTCGAGGGGCCGGCGAACACGTCGAGCCCGATCACGATCAGGTCGGCCGACGCCGCGCCCGCGACATGGGTGGCACCGGCCGGCGCGGCGGCGATCATCTCGGTCCCGTCTCCCGGTAGGAACGGCGCCAGCAGGGCGGACACCGCCAGTGGCTCCGGCAGCGCCGCCCGACCGGCTTCCTCGAGGAGGAGGACCAGGTCCACCTCGGTCAGGCCCAGCCCGCCGGCCGCTTCAGGGACGGCCACGCCGACCACGCCCATGTCGACGAGGGCGCCCCAGCGGTCGCGGTCCCAAGGGTCGTCGGCGGCCCACGCCGCCCGCACGGCCTCCGGGGGGCACGTGCCGGCCAGCAGGTCCCGCACCGCGTCCCGGAACGCCAGCTGGTCCGGGGTGAAGGCGAAGTCCATCAGACCCTCGGGAGGCCGAGGACGCGCTCGGCGACGACGTTGCGCTGGATCTCGTTGGTGCCGGCGTAGATGGGGCCGGCGAGGGAGAAGAGCCAGCCATCGAGCCACGCGCCGCCGTCGGGGGCGTCGTCGCTGTCGAGGCCGAGCTCGCCGTCAGCGCCGACCAGGCGTTGGGCGGTGTGGTTGAGGTGGACGTCGAGCTCGGACCACCACAGCTTCATGAGGCTGGCCTCGGAGCCCATCGGGGCGCCGGTCTGGAGCATGCGGCCGATGGCCTGGTAGGTGAGCAGCCGGTAGGCCTCGGCGTTCATCCACGCCTGGGCCACGTCGTCCCGGAGGTGGTCGGCCGGCCGGCGGCGGTAGAGGTCGATCAGCCGGTCGGCCGCCGCCATGAAGCGCCCCGGGCTGCGCAGGGTGAGCCCCCGCTCGGACGATGCCGTGGCCATGGCCACCCGCCAGCCCTCGTTGACCCCGCCGAGCACGTTGGCACCCGGCACCCGCACCTCCTCCAGGAACACCTCGGCGAAGGCCACGTCGTCGTGCAGGCCGGAGATGGGCCGCACCGTGACGCCCTCGGCATCGAGGGGCACGAGGAAGTAGGTCAGGCCGCGGTGGCGCTCGGCTTCCGGGTCGGACCGGAACAGACCGAACAGCCAGTCGCAGAACACCCCCCGGGTCGACCACGTCTTCTGCCCGGTCAGCACCCAGTCGTCACCATCGGCGGACCGCCCGGCTGCGGAGCCCGGCGAGGTCGCTGCCGGCGTCGGGCTCGGACCACCCCTGGGCCCAGGTCTCCTCGCCCGAGGCCATCTTGGGCAGGTACCGGTCCTGCTGCTCCTTGGTCCCGTGCTCGAAGATCGTCGGCGCGAGGAGGAAGATCCCGTTCTGGGTGACCCGACCCGGTCCCCCGGCGGCCCAGTACTCCTCCTCGAAGATCAACCACTCGATGAGGTCGGCACCGCGGCCGCCGTACTCCTCCGGCCAGGAGACGACGGCCCAGCGGGCGTCGAACAGCTGCCGCTCCCACTCGCGGTGGGCGGCGAAGCCGTCGGCCGTGTTCATCGACCCCAGCCCCGACGGCACGTTGGCCTGCAGCCACTCGCGGGCCTCGGCCCGGAAGGCGTCGTGGCGCTCGGAGAAGGTCAGGTCCATGGCGGCGCAGAGCCTGACCCCCCGTCAGAACCGGGCGCAACCTCGGCTCAGGAGAAGAAGGTGGTGTCGATCAGCTCGTCGATCGTGGCGATGCCCGCCCAGCCCGGACCTTGGCCGTCAACGGTGTCGCCACCGGGGCAACCGACGTAGAGGCCCTCCTGCTGGATGACCGCGTACCGGCCGGGGGACGACGGATCGGCGAAGAGGAAGGCGACCACCCGGGCCCGCATCGGGAGGAGCGCCTCGTACTGCGCGCCCAGGTCGTCTCGGCCGTAGCCGAGGACGGCGGTGACCTCCCGGAGGACATCGCCCTGGTAGGTGTTGCCCACGACGATCCGGAAGTGCGCCACCGGCGACCGGTCGACGCCGTCGCCCTCGACGATGTCGACCCCCACGAGCCGGCCTTCGATGACCAGGTCGCTACGGGCCGCCAGTTCTTCGGGCGACTCCGTCGGGTCGTAGTCGAGATCGATGCCGGTGTTGTGGACGATCTCGGTGAAGGCCTCGACCTCGGCACACGTCGGTACGTCCTCGCCGCCGGGCCCGAGCGCGGCGACGAGGTCGTCGAGCGTGTAGGCCCCGGCCCACTGCGGCGTACGCCCCTCCACGGGGAACTCACCGCCGGGGCAGTCGATCCACAGCCCCTCGATGCCGAAGGCCCAGTGATCCGGCTGGTCCGGATCCTGGTGGAGGAAGCCGACGAAGCGAGCACCTCGGGGCAGGGCGTCGCCGAAGTACCCGGGAGGCTCGGTCCGATGGTCCTCCCGGACGACCAACCGACCCGGATCGAGGTCGCCGGTGAGCACGCTGGTCACGTCGACCACGATGTCGACGACGCCGGGGCCCCCGTCCCGGGCAACGAGCAGCCGACCCTCGACCACCGCATCGGCGGACCCGCGGAGCTGATCGACCGTGTCCGCCGACGAGTAGTCCGACAACGCCTGTGGCGCCCGCATCAGGTCAGCGAAGGGCATCACCTCCTCGCACGAGGGTCCCGGCGCCACGGCGGTCGTGTCGGCCGCCGGTGCCGCAGGGGTCGCGGCCGGTTCAGCCGCCTCGCCCGACGAGCAGGCGGCCAGGAGCAGGACCGCGACGAAGGAGAGGCGACGCACCCTCGTTGGACGTCGTCGCGTCCGTCCGCGGTTCCCCGTCAGCCCTGACGACCCGTCAGGTGCGGCCAGTAGCCTCCGGGCCGTGACGGCAATGGACGCGGCCAAGCCGCAGGTCCCGGCGGTGGACGGGTGGTTCACCCTCGACGACCCGCCCCACCTGCTCGGGACCCGCTGCACCGCCTGCGGCACCTACTTCTTCCCCCGGGAGGACGGCTGGTGCCGGCGCCCCGGGTGTGGCAGCACCGAGTTGGTCGAGGTCGAGCTGAGCCGGACCGGGAAGATCTGGTCGTACACCAACGCCCAGTACCAGCCACCCGAGCCGTATGTGTCGCCCCACGACGAGTTCCAGCCGTTCGCCCAGGCCGCCGTCGAACTGGCCGAGGAGCAGCTCATCGTCATGGGCCAGGTCGTCGAGGGCGTGGGGGTCGACGACCTGACCACCGGCCAGGAGATGGAGCTGGTGGTCGAGCCGCTGTTCGAGGACGACGAAGCCGTCCACCTGGTCTGGAAGTGGAAGCCGGTGGCCGCGTGAGCCGGGACGTGGTCGTCACCGGGGTGGGCATGCACCCGTGGGGCAAGTGGGGGCGCAACTTCGTCGAGTACGGGCGGGCGGCCGTGGCCGACGCCCTGGTCGACAGCGGCGTCGAGTGGCGCGACATCGAGTTCGTCTCCGGCGCCGACACCATCCGCAACGGGTACCCGGGCTACATCGCCGGCGCGACCTTCGCCCAGGCCATGGGGTGGACGGGCGTGCCGGTGGCCAGCACCTACGCCGCCTGCGCGTCGGGCGCGGCAGCGATGAGCGTGGCCCGGGACCGCATCCGGGCCGGCGCCTGCGAGATCGCCCTGGTCGTGGGGGCGGACACCACGCCGAAGGGCTTCTTCGCCCCGACGGGCGGCGGCGACCGCCAAGCCGATCCCGACTGGCTGCGCTTCCGGCTCCTCGGCGCCACCAACCCCACCTACTTCGCCCTCTACGCCCGCCGGCGCATGGACCTGTACGGCGCCACCGACGAGGACTTCGCCGCGGTCAAGGTCAAGAACGCCCGCCACGGGTTGGCCAACCCCAAGGCCCGGTACCGCAAGGAGGTCACGGTCGAGGAGGTGCTGGCGTCCCCGATGGTCGCCGACCCGCTGCGCCTGCTCGAGATCTGCGCCACGTCCGACGGCGGGGCCGCCGTCATCCTGATGAGCGCCGAGGAGGCCGAGCGGCGAGGGGTCGAGGGCCGCCTGAGGGTGGCCGCCATCTCGACCGTCACCCCGACCTTCCCCAACATCGTGCTCGACCTGCCCGAGTTCGCCACCGACTCGGCCGCGGCCGAAGCGCCACCGGAGCTGACCTACCGGGCAGCCATCAGCGCCGCGGCCTACGAGGAGGCCGGCATCGGGCCCGACGACGTCGACCTGGCCGAGGTGTACGACCTGTCCACCGCCCTGGAGCTGGACTGGGTCGAGAGCCTGGGGCTGTGCAAGGAGGGCGAGGCCGAGCAGCTCGTCCGCGACGGCGAGACGACCATCGGCGGCCGCATCCCCGTGAACACGTCCGGGGGCCTGTCCTGCTTCGGCGAGGCCATCCCCGCCCAGGCCCTGGCCCAGGTGTGCGAGCTCACCTGGCAGCTCCGGGGCCAGGCGGGCGAGCGCCAGGTCGACGGCGCCCGGGTCGGCATCACCGCCAACCAGGGGCTGTTCGGCCACGGCTCGTCCGTCATCCTGACCCGCTGAGACTCGAGGAATCACATGGCTGAGGCGTACATCGTCGATGCGGTGCGGGCGCCGGTGGGGCGCCGGGGTGGCGGGCTGGCCCAGGTCCACCCGGCCGACCTGGGAGCGCACAGCCTGACGGCGCTGATGGACCGGACGGGCGTCGACCCGTCGGCGGTCGAGGACGTGGTCTTCGGCTGCGTGGACACCATCGGACCGCAGGCGGGCGACATCGCCCGGACCTGCTGGCTGGCCGCCGGGCTCCCCGACGAGGTGCCCGGCACGACCGTCGACCGCCAGTGCGGCTCGTCCCAGCAGGCCGTGCACTTCGCCGCCCAGGCCGTCCTCAGTGGCACGGCCGACCTCGTCGTCGCCGGCGGCGTCCAGAACATGTCGATGATCCCCATCAGCTCGGCCATGACCGTGGCCGAGCACATCGGCATCACCGACCCGGACCCCTTCCGGGGGTCCAAGGGCTGGATGGCCCGCTACGGCGACCAGGAGGTCAGCCAGTTCCGGGCCGCCGAGATGATCGCCGAGAAGTGGGACATCTCCCGGGAGGACATGGAGGCGTTCGCCTACGAGAGCCACCAGCGGGCGATCCGGGCCACCGACGAAGGGCGCTTCGACGCCGAGATCGAGCCCCTCGAGGGCGTGACCCACGACGAAGGGCCCCGCCGGGAGTCGACCCTCGAGAAGATGGCCTCGCTGCGCACGCTGGTGGAGGGCGGCCGGCTGACGGCTGCGGTGTCCTCACAGATCTCCGACAACTCGGCCGCGCTGCTCATCGCCTCCGAGCAGGCCGTGAAGGACCATGGCCTCACCCCGCGGGCCCGCATCCACCACCTCTCCGTGCGGGGTGCCGATCCGATCTGGATGCTGACCGCGCCGATCCCGGCCACCGAGTACGCCCTCGCGAAGGCGGGCATGAGCCTCGACGAGATCGACCTGGTCGAGATCAACGAGGCCTTCGCCTCGGTCGTGCTGGCCTGGCAGAAGGAGAGCGGCGCCGACCTCGACAAGGTCAACGTGAACGGCGGCGCCATCGCCCTCGGCCATCCTCTCGGCGCCACCGGCGCCCGCCTCATGACCACCCTGCTCCACGAGCTGGAGCGTTCGGGCGGCCGTTGGGGCCTGCAGACCATGTGCGAGGGCGGCGGCCAGGCCAACGTCACCATCATCGAGCGGCTGTAGCGAAATTGCGCCGATTTGTCACGCCTGGCGTGACAAATCGGCGCAATTTCGAACCTTCTACGTGTCAGACTCCCTGGGTGAACGGGGGGTGGACGGGGAGTGAACCACCCGGGCTGGGTCGGCGGGGATTCCTGGTGGGGTCGGGGGCGACGTTGCTGCTGGTCGCCTGTGGCGGTGACGACGGCGACTCGGCCGCGACCACGACGACGACGCCGACCACCACGACCCTGCACACCGCCCGGCTGCCAGGTGACCCGTTCGGCCTCGGGGTGGCCTCGGGTGACCCCGCGACCGATTCCGTCATCCTCTGGACCCGACTGGCCCCTCGACCTTTGGCGCTCGACGGCCGGGGCGGGATGCCCGAGGACCTCGTCGACGTCCGCTGGGAGGTCGCCACCGACGACCGGTTCACCTCGGTCGTCGCCGAAGGGGTGGCAACGGCCGACCCCGCGTACGGCCACAGCCTCCACGTCGATGCCGGGGGCCTCGACCCGGCATCCGACTACCACTACCGCTTCACCGTCGGCGAGTTCACCAGCCCGACGGGCCGCACCCGCACGCTCCCGGACGACAGCGATGCCGTGGCCGGATGGACCCTGGGCGTGGCCAACTGCCAGTGGTACGAGACGGGCTACTACGCCGCCCTCCGCCATCTGGCCGACGAGGACCTCGACCTCGTGGTCCACCTCGGCGACTACATCTACGAGTACGCCGCGGGCGGCGGCCGCCGACGGTCCCTTCCCGGGCACGAGGTCGTCGAGCTCGACGACTACCGCCTGCGCTACGCCTCCTACAAGGTCGACCCCGACCTCCAGGCGGTGCACCACGCCCATCCGATGGTCGCCACCTGGGACGACCACGAGGTCCTGAACAACTACCTGGGCGACAGCGTCCCGCCGGCCACCTTCCCCGAGCAGCGCCTGCCCGAGCGCCGGGCCAGCGCCTACCGGGCGTGGTGGGAACACCTCCCCACCCGCCTCCCGGTGCCCGACGGCGACCAGCTCGACGTCTACCAGGCCGTCACCATCGGGGACCTGGCCCGCCTGACCCTGCTCGACCAGCGCCAGTACGCCGATGTCGCCCCCTGCCGCGGCGAGGTGGCGGCGGACTTCGGCGACTGCGAGGAGCGGACCGCCGAGGACCGCACCCGTCTCGGACCCGAGCAGGAGGATTGGTTCACCGACGTCGTCGCCGAGGGTGGCGTCACCTGGGACCTGATCGGCAACCCCGTCGTGCTCGCCGGCATCGATGCCGGGCGAGGCGAGCCCGCGTTCTACCTGGACACGTGGGACGGCTACCCCGATGCCCAGGTCCGCTTCATCGACGGGCTCTCGGCCGCGGCGAACCCCGTCGTCCTCACCGGCGACTACCACGCCGGCATGGTCCTCGACGTCAACGAGCGGCCCTTCGCCCCCGACGCCGAGCTCGTCGCGCCGGAGTTCATGGCGCCGCCGATCTCTTCGATCCTCTATCCCGACGACGTCTCCGCCCGGACGCCGCAGTTGCGCCAGCAGATCAACGCCTACGGCTACCTGACCGTCGCCGCCGAACCCGACCGGGTCACGGTCACCTTCCGCACCCTCGACGACGTCCGGGACCCCCGCAGCGCGATCCGCACCGCCGCGGTCTGGCAGGTCGACGCCGGCGACCCGACGCCGCGGCAGGTCTGAGGGCTGCCCGGGGACTCAGCTGCGCCGGGTGACGAAGGCCACGGCGTCCTTGCTGGTGCTGCTCGCGTTCGAGGTGGCGGTGAGCAGGCCGTTCAACTTGTTGTTGCGGACCGTGTTGGCGCGAACCGTCACGCTGATCTTCACGGTGAAGCTCTGGCCCGGGGCGAGGACCGGCGTCAGGAACGTGCCGTTGCCCACGCCGGGCGTGATCACCGCATTGGTGTCGCCGCGGCGGTAGGTCACGGTGAACTTGGTGGTCGATCTCGTGCCGCGGATCTTGTACTGGTCGGCCACCGCGCCGTCGTTCTGGATCGTCGCGGTGTAGGTCTGGACCGAGTTGGCCCCGCCGGAACGGGTCACCGACTGGTTCGCGCCGTTGGCGTTGTAGAGGTTGTTGCCCTTGACCGGCCCCGTCGTGCCCGTCCGGATCCGGCTGTCCGGGCGGATGGTGGGCAGGATGAACTCGCCCTTGCCGAAGACGTTGTCGACGCCCGCGGCCCCACGCTCGACGGCGGCGTTGGCCAGGATCCACGAGCGCAGGTTCTGCGGCGTGGTGGCCAGGCCGGCGTCGAGGAGCAGCGCGGCGCCGCCCGCGATCGTGGGCGTAGCCCCGCTGGTGCCGTTGAAGCAGTTGGGGCTGAACGAGAAGCTCGACACACAGGTGCCGGCCGACAGGTCGGGCTTCGTGCGGTTGTCGTTGGTCGGGCCCTGCGAGCTGTAGTTGGCGATCGTCGTCCCGCCGACCGGCTCCATGGCCCCGACGGTGAGCGCGCCGTTGCTCGCCGTGTCCGCCGCCGGCGAGGACGCGCTGAACGCGTTCTGCCACATCCCGTCCTCGAGCCCGCTCCCGTTGAGGGCGAACTCGATGATGTCCCCGGTCGAGCTCGCGCCGGGGGCGAAGCGCCGGATCTGCAGGAAGTTGACGCCCGAAACACAACCCGTCCGCTCGATGGGTGGGACACCCGGACCATTCGCGTCCTCCGAAGAGTCGACCTGCGGACCGGCGTCGTCGAAGACGAACATGTCGTAGTCGGTGATGCCGTTGCCCTCGCCGAAGTCGCTCCACCGCATGCCGAGCTGGAAGCCGCAGTTGAAGCCGATGAACTCGCTGCCCGGCGTTGTTGAGGTTGTCGAAGTTCATGATGTTGTCGCCGTCCGGGTCGAACCACGGTTTGCGGAGGTAGGAGCCGAGGCGCACCCCCGACTGCCCGCTGTTGTTGCCCGCCGACTGGAACCAGGCCATGCCGTCGGCCACCGCGTTGTTCATCACGGTCGCGAACGGGCCGGTCCCGTTGCCGGGCCCGTCGTAGGGAGAGGTGAGCGAGCGGGTGATGATGTCCACGCCCTGGCTGTCGAAGTAGTCCACGGCGGCCTGGGTGTCGGCGGTCGAGACGACGTAGGCGAGGTAGATCTCGGCGCTGGGCGCGTTGTCGTGGACGATCTCGGACACGGCGACGCCGTGCTCCTCGCCGGAGTCGAAGACCGAGCAATCGGGGAGGTGTCGCCGTTCACCGAGCAGAAGGTCCCCGCCGGCACCGGCACCTCCCCGGCCGCCTCGGCGGCGTTCCAGGCGCTCGAGCCGAAGAGGTCGATGACCCCGACCTTGACCCCCGCGCCGGTGATTCCGGCTGCCTGCCAGTCCTCCGCGTTGGTGCGAGCGACGTCCTCGCCGACGGTGCTCCCGCTACCTGGGAGGCCCGTGCCGTCCTGGACCGGCTCGTTGACCGGCAGGGGCGGGCGCACGAAGTCGATCGCCGGTGCCGCCTCCAGCTCCTCCAGCCGGTCGAACGGGACTTCGCCCTCGGCCAGCACACCGGGCACCGACCCGTCGATCGTCCCGCCGAGCCCCCGCACCAGTTGGCGCACGGCCGCATCGGTCGTGTGGTGCAGGATCTCGACCCGGATGCGCTCGCCGTCGACATCGACCTCGGCGTCGGTGTCGCCACCATCCTCCAGCTCGGCGACGGCCTCCCTCAGGGTGCCGTCGGCCAGCGCCACGTCCTCATTGCGACTCGGGGGTGATGGCAGCGCCCCTGTCGGCGCCCCGCCGAGCGATGGGTCGCCCTGGCTCCCCGCGGGGTCGCTCGGCACCACGGCCCCCAGGCCGAGCACCAAGACCGTGATGACCATCGTCCGCCGTCGCCAGCCGCCGTGCGCCATGTCCGCCCCTCCCAGTTCGACCTGTCCGCAAAGTACTCCGCCGGACGACCGGCTGCCGGGGTGCCGATTCGGACTGGTTGACCTAGGACTTACTAGGTACTAGTTTCTCGCTCGATGGGTGGGGACCCAGGATCGATCGGCAAGGCACGCACGGTTCGGGGCCGCCGCTACCGGCTCGTGAGCCTCGCCCTGACCAGCGGCAGCCCGGCCGACCGGGTCGTGGTCCGCCGTCGAGCTCAACCCGGACGGCGGACGACCAGCTCGGCGAAGTCCCCCACCCGGACGGGCTCGCCCGCCTCGGCGGCCTGAGCCGGGCCGCCATCCGCCGTCACCGTCCACGGCCCGCCGTGCAGGACCACGGCCAGGTCGCCGTCGTCCACCTCGTACCCGTCGTCGACCACGCGGCGGGTCACACTCCAGCCGTCGTTCGAGGCCTGAGCCTGGAGCTCCTCGCTCCGTGACGGCCCGTACCCGTCGCCCGCATCCCGGATCCACCAGGACGAGCCGCCGGCCGAGCCGGGCGGATAGAGGTGCAGCACGTCGCGGCCGGACTCGTCCGCAGGGAGCACCGCGCCGGCCCGGACGAACACCGGGATGCGGTCCATCGTCACCTCCACCTCGGCGGAGCCCTCGTGGGCGGCCTCCCCCGCCAGCTCCCACCACGTCCCCGCGGGCAGCCGTACGGCCCGCCGCGTGACCCCGGCCTCGAAGATCGGGGCGACGAGCAGGTCCGGCCCGCACAGGAACGCGTCGTCGACGTCGAGCAGGTCGGGACCGTCGCTGTCCGGCCACCACACGGGTCGGGTCAGCGGACCGCCTCCGCCTCCCGCCAGCAGGCACGCCTGGGTGTAGAGGTACGGCAGCAGGCGGTAGCGCCAGGCCATGGCCTCCCGGATCGCCTCGAGGTGCGGCCCCGCCGCCTTCCACGGCTCCCGGCTGGGCATCGTGAAGATGGAGTGGGAGCGGAAGAACGGGAGCCAGGCCGCCAGCTGGAACCAGCGGGTGTAGAGCTCGGGTGACGGGTCGCCGGAGAAGCCCCCGATGTCGGGTCCGGTGTACGGCACGCCCGACAGCGACAGGTTGAGCGCGGTGGCCAGGGTCCGGCGCAGCATGGTCCAGGACGTGGCCACGTCGCCCGTCCAGGTCCAGGCGTACCGCTGGATGCCGGCCCACCCCGAGCGGGTCAGCAGCCAGGGTCGGCGCTCCGGCCGGTGCCGGCGCAGGGCCTCGTGCCCGGCCTGGGCCATCCCCTGGCCGTAGAGGTTGCGCCCGGCGACGTGGTCGCCCCCCTGGCCCTCGAGGTGGTGGCGGGTGGCGAGCGGCAGGCACGGGTCGGTCCCGGCGGCGAAGACCGCGGGCTCACACATGTCGTGCCAGATGCCGGCCACGCCGTGGTCGAGGAGGGCGGGGTACTGGTCCGCCCACCAGGCCCGGACCGTGGGGTCGCTGAAGTCGGGGAAGCCGACCAGGCCCGGCCACACGACGGCGTTGACCTCCCGGCCGTCGGGGAGGCGGAGGAACCGGCCGTGGTCACGCCCGTCCCGGTAGAGGGCGAAGTCCCCGGCCTTGGCCACCCCCGGGTCGAGGATGGTCACCGCCTTCACGCCGTCGGCCTCCAGATCGGCGATCAGGCCGCCGAGGTCCGGGAACCGCTCCTCGTCGACGGTGAAGACCCGGTACCGGTCCATGTAGTCGATGTCGAAGTGGATGGCCGACAGCGGCAGGTCGTGCTCCCGGAACCCGGCGACCGCCTCACGGATGTCGGCCTCGGTCCGGTAGCCCCAGCGGCACTGGTGGTAGCCGAGGGCCCACCGCGGTGGCCGCTCGGGGCAGCCGGTGAGGAACGCGTAGCGCTCGAGCGCCGCGTCGGGCGGTCCGGGTGCCAGGTAGGTGCGCAGGGCGCCGCCCTCGAAGCTGGCGGTCAGCGTGTCGCCGATGACCACCTCGCCCTTGTGGGCGTTCTCCCAGAAGGAGAGGTGGGACCGGCCCGGCGCCATCACGAGGCAGACCGGGATCGTGAGGTACAGCGGGTCGGCCTCGGGGCCATAGCTCCCGGACTGTTCGGTGTTCCAGAGCCCGTAGGTGCCCGGCCGCAGGTCGAACGGAGCCGCCCGCTCACCGAGGCCGTGGACCCGGTCGTCGGGCTCGAGCTCGACCGACGCCGTCCACCGCTCTCCGGTGCGCACCGGCGGACGCTCCCGGCGCACGACGCCCCCGCCCCGGCTCAGCTCGACGGCACCGTCGGGGCCGATCGCCACGGCGACCTCGCTGGTCGTGAAGTGCAAGGCCTCCCCCACCACCTCGGGCTCGATCGCCAGCACCGGCAAGGGCTCGTCCCGACCCAGCGCGGCAGGCGGTGGCAACGACCCTGGCGTCCAGGTCAGGCGCACCAGGTCGTCGGCCAGGAAGGCGATCTCCAGCTCCAGCGCGCCGAAGGGCACGACCGTGGATCCGTCCTCCGACGTCCGCGGCTCGCCCCGAGCGCCGGGCCGGACCTCCGGCCCGGCCGGCCGCTCCCGCAGGTACCGCCGGTCGAGGCGGGACTTCCAGAGGCCGTAGCGGGCGATCTGGAGCGCCCCCCGCACGCCCACCAGGCGGATCCCGCTCAGCGCCAGGGCCAGCAGGCCCGGCTCCCGGTCGTTCTCCCTGGTCACGACGGTCGACAGTACCCAGCCCGTCCAGGACCGCTCGGATGGGCAACACGTCGTCGCGCGGCCTCCTAGAGCTCGCCAAGCTGCGCTTGGCGATGAACGCGCTGTGCTCATTGGTCGCCTCGCCTATCGGCTCGGCTCCTCAGGCGGGCCTGCTGGGTGCCGATGAAGAGGGTGATGAGCTCCAGTCGCCGGCTCATGAAGGCGGCCGCCAAGGTGATGCTGCCCGGTGAGCAGGCCGAGGTGGCCGTGGTCGCATCGACGGCCCGGATCGGTTGGCCCGATCCGACCGTCCAGGCGGCCCGGGTCCCGGCCGCCTCCGACGTGCTCGTCCTCGTCACCACCCACCGCCTGCTGCTGCTCGAGACCCTCACCGGCTACCACGCCGGGGAACCGATCCTCGGCGTGGGCCCCCACAACCTCCTCGCGTTGGACGTCGAGCTGACCCCGCCCCTCAGCGCGGCCATCTCCATCCAGTTCCTCGACGGCTCGGTGGTCGAGCTGACCACCACCTCCCTGGCGTCTGTACCCAAGCTCAAGGCGGCTTGTGCCCGGCTCTTGCCCACCCTGGACAGCCCCGTCCTCTGAGCACCGGCGCCCGGCGCCCCGCGTTCCGGCTAGGGCGTCGAGCTCAGTCGGCGGAGGACGGCGTCGGCTTCGGCCATGATGCGGTCGACGAGCTCGGCGACGGTGGGCAGGTCGTCGATCACGCCGACCACCTGGCCGCCGGACATGACCCCCAGGTCGGGACGGCCGTCGACCATGGCCGCCTTGAGCAGCATCGGCGTGTTCGCGGCCATGACCACCTGGCTCCAGGTCAGCTCCTGACGCCGGCGCATGGCCCGCCCCTCCCTGAAGAGGTCGGCGAAGCTGATGCCCGACACCTTCTTGAACGCCAGCCCGTTGCGCACCGCCCGGGGCAGGCTGGTCAGGGGGTTGCCGGCGTCGAGGTGCTCGGTGAGCTCGGTCCGCAGCACGCGGTGGGGCACGCCGTCCACCTGCGTGGTGCGGATGGTCCCGTTCACGTCCTTGCTCAGGTACACGTCCTTCACCGCGTCGGGGACCGGCGCGTCGGCGGTCATGAGGAAGCGGGTGCCCATGGCGATGCCGGCGGCGCCGTAGGCCAGGGCCGCGACCAGGCCACGGCCGTCGAAGTAGCCCCCTGCCGCCACGACCGGCAGGTCGACGGCGTCCACCACCTGGGGCAGGAGCAGGCTGGTCGGGACGGCCCCCGTGTGGCCGCCACCCTCGCCGCCCTGGACCAGGACGGCGTCGACCCCCCACTCGGCCACCTTCTCGGCGTGGCGTCGGGCCCCGATGGAGGGCATGACCACGACGCCGGCGTCCTTGAGCTTGGCGATGAGATCCCGCTCCGGCGCGAGGGCGAAGGAGCCGACCTTGACGCCCTTTTCGATGAGAAGGTCGATGCGGCGCCCGGCATCGGGGGCGTCGGCCCGAAGGTTCACGCCGAAGGGCGCGTCGGTGGCGGCCTGCACCTCGTCGATGGCCGCCGCCAGCTGCGCGTAGTCCATCGTCGCCGCGGCCAGGATCCCCAGGCAGCCCGCCTCCGCGGTCGCCGTCACCAGCCGGGGCCCGGCCACCCAGCCCATGCCGGTCTGGACGATCGGGTGGCGCACCCCGACCAGGTCGCACAGCGGCGTGTGGAGGGCGGGATGCACTAGCTGCGGACCTCGGCCTCCCGGAGGCCGTCGGGGTCGAGCACCTCGCGGATGAGGCGGAGCTCGTCGTCGGTCGGCGGACGGGACTCGTCGAGCTCGTCGTCGACCACGAGCTCGAAGCCGGTGGCCTCCTGGACCTCATCGACGGTGACTCCCGGGTGCACGGAGCGGAGGCGCATGCGGTGGTCGTCGGTGGCGAAGTCGAACGTGCCGAGGTTGGACACGACCCGGCGGATCTCGAGGCAGCCCCGGTCCCAGCCCACCCCGGTCACCAGGTCGACCTCCGCGACGAAGACCTTGGGCGAGTGGTTGGGCACGAAGTAGCTGGTCGGGTTGCAGACGGTGTTGCCCGGCGCCCCCCGGAAGCCCAGCAGCTGGACCTTGGGCCGGGAGGGGTCCCCGAGCGCGGCGATGTTCTGGTTGCCGTAGCGATCGACCTGCGTGGCGCCCATCATCACGTGGCGCTTGCCGCCCCAGACCACGTCGAACATGGTCCGGTAGGGGTTCCACCCCTCCGCCACGAGATCGGGGTCGCCCTCGGTGCCGACCGCGTGGACCTCGGCGGCGAGCATGGCGTAGCCGTCGGTCATGACCAGCTCGGGCTCGAAGGTGGCGCGGGCCAGGCGGCCGCCGATCATCGGGATGGTGCCGATCGGGTTGGCCAGGATCTCGCCGTCGCCCCGGAAGCACTCGGCCACCGCCACGCAGCAGACCTCGGCCCGAGTGACCTCGCTCATGCTGGCTCCAGCTCCGCTCGCTCGTGGCCGACCGGAACGACATCTGACGGCGCTCGCTGCGTGTCGCTCATGCCGCCACCCAGGCGTCGAGCCAGGCCTGCCACGCTTCGGGATCGCGCGAGGTCGCGGCGTACGCCTTCTGGGCGTCCTCGTCGCGCTCGTAGTCCGGCTGGCAGGACGTGAAACCGGCACCGCCCGGCGCCTCGACCACGCCGTCGACCTGCAGGCGGTTGATGCGCAGGGTGTGGAACGGGACGAGGTCCTCGGTGGGGACGATCTGCTCGCAGGACACGTAGGTCCGCTCGGCGGCCGAAGCGAAGAGGTCGTCCATGTAGAGGTCGGGCCCCAGGAACTGGGCGTTGCCCCGCTCGTCGGCCCGGTTCAGGTGGAGCAGGGCGACGTCGAGGGGCAGGGCCGGCATGGCCACCAGCTCCTCGGCCTCACCGTCGGGCCCGTGGTACGGCGAGGTCACCGTCTGCAGCCGGGGGTTGACCCGGAACAGGTCCGAGCCGAGCCCGACGCGGGTGGGCAGGAAGGGCACGCGCCATGTCGCGGCCTGCAGGCCCAGCAGGAACATCCCCTCGTCGTACTCCTCGACCTCGATCGCGCCCGACTCGCGGGCGGCCCGGAAGTGCGGCTCCAGGGGGATGGAGTCGAGGGACACGAAGCTGAACACGACCTTGCGCACCCGACCCGCGGCGCACAGGATCCCGACGTCGGGACCGCCGTAGGCCACGACCGTCAGGTCCGTCGCACCGGTGCGCAGCAGCGCCTTGATCAGCGTCATCGGCTTGCGGCGCGAGCCCCAACCACCGATGCCGACGGTCATGCCGCTCTCGATGCCGGCGACGGCGGCATCCGCCGTCATCGTCTTGACCAGAGCCACCTAGGCATCCTCGGGCTTGGAGAAGTCGGCCTTCTCGCCCGACGCGACGAAGGCGTCCCGGGCCTCGTCGGCCACGCCGCGGAGGTTGAGCTCGAAGGTGAACCCCTGCTCGAAGCGGTAGGAGCGCTTGACGTCGACGGGATCGATGCCGTTGAGGGACTCCTTCGCCGCCCGGATGACCGTCGGGCTCTTGGCCGCGATCTCCGCCGCGACCTCGCGAGCGGCGCCCGGCAGCTCGTCGCGGGGGACGACCCGGAGGATCGAGCCGTAGTGGTGCAGCTCCGCCGCCGTGGCCACCGCCGACGTGTAGACCATCGCCCGCATCCGGTGCTGCGGCACCAGCCGGGCCAGGTGGGTGGCCGCGCCGAGCGCGCCACGGTCGACCTCGGGCAGGCCGAAGGTGGCGTCGTCGGAGGCGATGATGACGTCGGCGTTGCCCACCAGCCCGATCCCACCCCCGAGGCAGAAGCCGTGCACCGCGGCGATCACCGGCACGGCGCACTCGTAGACCGCGGCGAAGGCCGCGTAGCACCCCCGGTTGGCCCCGATGAGGGCCTCGAAGCCCTCGGTGGCCTGCATCTCCTTGATGTCCACGCCGGCGTTGAAGCCCCGGCCCTCGGCCGCCAGGATCACGACCCGCACGTCGGGGTCGTCGCCCAGCCCGCGCACGACGTCGGCCAGCTCGAACCACCCCGCCACGGTCAGCGCGTTCACCGGCGGGTGGTCCATCACGACGGTGGCGATGCCGTACTCGTCGATCTCGGAGGTGATGGGCATGGGCGCGGCGAACCTAGAGGACGCGGCCCGCCTCGGGCTACACGGCGCCCCGACCCACAAGCCTTTCCGGCGGGTATCCTCCGGTCGGAAGCATCCGTCACCGCCCTGACCCCGCGGTAGTCCCCGGGACAGAGCAATGGCGAGTGATGGCGCAATGGCAAGTTATGGATCGTGTCGGATCGACTTCGATGTCGTCGGCACCGATGGCTTCCGAGTCGGCGTGCTCCGTGGGGAGCTCGATGCCGGCACCCTCGACGAGGTGCGCTCGGCCCTCGCCGAGGTGGTCGAAGGCCATGCCCACCTGGTGCTCGATCTGGAGGACCTGACCTTCCTGAGTGCCGCAGGGGTCCGCCTCTTCCTCGACGTCCGCGCCGACTGCCGGGCTCGGGGCGGAGACCTCACCGTGCGGAACCCCCGGCCCCTCGCGTTGCGGGTCTTCACCATCACGAAGACCGACGACCTGCTGGAACGGGGCAGGGACACACCCACGAGTAGCACGGAACCCGCCAGTTGACCGATGGGACGGCACGGCGCGACGGTCACGTCGTGACGTCACCGCCCATCGACGCGTCGGCCCTCGCGGGGGCCGTGGACCGCCTGGCGGGACTCGAAGCCACCAACCTGGCCCCGGTCCTGCAACAGGTGGTCGACGCGGTGACCGAGGTCTTCTCGAGCGGCGGGGCGGGGATCATGCTCCTCGACGAGGACTCCGTCCTGCGCTACGCCGCGGCGTCCGACGCGTCGGCCCAGGTGCTGGAGCGGGTCCAGGTCGAGCTCGGGCACGGACCGTGTGTCGACGCGCTCATCCACGACCACGTCGTCGTCACCGACGACCTCACGGCCGACGCCCGCTGGCCGGAGCTCGGCGAGGTGATCGAGGCCACCTCGGTCCGTGCCGTGCTGGGCCTCCCGGTGCACGTCGGGGGAACCGCCGTCGGGTCGCTCGACGTCTACCACGCGCAGGCCCACCACTGGACCGAAGCGGAGCGGGAGGCGCTCCTCGCCTTCAACCGCATCGTGGAGAGCCTGGTGGGCACGGCCCTGCTCGCGGACCAGAAGTCCACGCTGGCCCTCCAGCTCCAGAAGGCGCTGGACAACCGGGTCCTCATCGAGCGAGCGGTCGGCGTGATCATGGCCGTCGAGCAGCTCGACGCCACCGACGCGTTCGACCGGCTGCGCCGGGTGGCTCGGTCGCACCGGCAACCCGCGGTCGAGGTGGCGCGCGACGTCCTGATCCGGCTGTCGCTGCCCCCGACCTGAGGACCCGCCTGCGGCGGTTCGTCGGGGCCGTCCGTCACCCCTAGGGACCTGCGCGGAAAGGCCGAGGCTGGGGGTGGTGACCTGGGACATCGCCAAGCTGCGCTTGGCGATCACCGCTGTGCTTGCCACGTCGCCTCGCCTATCGGCTCGGCTCCTAAGCTCCTGTCGCCATGACCACGGGATCGGAGCTGGCCGGGCGCGTCGCGCTCATCACCGGGGCCACCGGGGCAATCGGCCGGGCCGTCGCCCAGTGCCTCCTGGCCGCCGGAGCCCAGGTGGCGATCTCCAGCCCCAACCCGTCCGGAACTCCACCCGGGGCCTTCGACTTCTTCGCCGCCGACGTCCGCGACGCCGAGGCCGGGGCCGAACTGCTGGCGGCTGTCGTCGACCGGTACGGACGCATCGACGTCGTGGTGAACAACGCCGGCGGCCCGCCGGCCGACGAGTCGGTCACCGACATCGTCACTCTCAACCTCCTCGCCCCGCTCTTCGTGTCCCGAGCCGCCAACCGGGTCATGCAGGCCCAGGACGACGGTGGGGCGATCGTCAACATCGGGTCCCTCACCGGCCTGGGGCCGACCCCGGGCGCCGCGGCCTACGGAGCGGCGAAGGCGGGCCTGATCCACCTCACCCAGACCCTCGCCGTGGAGTGGGCGCCGAGCGTGCGCGTCAACTGCGTGTCCGCCGACCTGCACACGGGCGACGACGAGGCGACGCTCCCCCTCGGGCGCCGGGGCTCCCCTGCCGACGTGGCCGACGCGGTCGTGTTCCTCGCCTCCCCAGCGGCGGCCTACGTGTCCGGAGCGAACCTCGTCGTCCACGGCGGCGGGGCGCGCCCGGCGTTCCTCGCCGCGGTCGCCGGCGACCAGGGCACCTGACCTCACCCTGAGGGAACTTGACTTGCCTCCCCCGGGGGCGCATACATTCGTAACCAATCCGCAACGAGTTCGTCATGAGTCCGCGTCCGCCAAGGGTGGCAGGGAAGGCCACCCGCTAGGGGAGAGCATGCGGAGAGTGTTCAACAGCAGCGTGTTCTGTCCGATTTTGTGACGGTGCGCCGCCGCCTCCTCGTGACGATGCTGGCCGCCCTCGTGGGGGCCAGCCTCCTCGCCCTCGTCCCCCTCGCGCCGCACTCCGCGGTGGGCCAGGGCGAACCGACCATGGCGATCTCGGTCACCGAGGGCCTCACCGGCACCGAGATCGGCGTCACCGGCAATGGCTGCTTCCTCCCCGACGGCGTGACGGGCGCCGACGGCCTGCTGTTCCAGCTCATCGCGCCGGACGGCCGGGCCGGGGCGAGCGAGACCCTCCTCGTCGAGCGGGACGGGACCTGGGACACCACCTTCACCGTGCCCAACGGTGTCCGCCGTGGCACCTATTCGGTGCGCGGGACCTGCATCGCCCCGATGTACGAGGACCTCGGCGTGCTCGCCGCCGGGACGTTCAGGGTCACCGGCGAAGGCGCACCGATCCCCGAGCGCGAGCCGGTGACCCCCCGCTTCCCCAACCAGATCGAGCCCTACCCCAACTACGACGGCCAGAGCACGTGCAGCCCCGCGGCCAAGCGGGGCATGCTCGCCTTCCGGGACATGGTCATGCGGGCCTACCCGGGGACGCCGAGCTACGGCATCAGCCGCGAGTGCGGCATCGGCGGGACGAGCGAGCACAAGGAGGGACGGGCGTGGGACTGGGGCAATGACGGCACCACCGCCGCCGGTCGCCGCCGGGTCGCCAACTTCGTCCGCTGGCTGTTCCGCACCGACCAGTACGGCCACCGCCACGCCATGGCCCGCCGCCTCGGGGTCATGTACGTGATATGGAACCGCCAGATCTTCCGGATGTACCGGGCCAACGAGGGCTGGACGCCCTACACCGGCTCGAGCCCGCACACCGACCACGTCCACGTGAGCCTGACCCGGCGGGGCGGGAACAAGCAGACCAGCTTCTGGACCCTGCGCCTCGACGGCCCGCCGCCCGACGACCCGCCCCCGGTCGACCCGCCGCCCGACCCGCCGTCCCCCAACAAGCGAGGGCCGGCGGCGACGTTCGAGCAGACCGAGCGCGACGTCTCCGGTGAGTTCGAGCACGCCCAGACCGGCGACTTCGACGGCGACGGCCACGTCGACATCCTCTGGTACGGCGTAGGAGCGAAGCCGGAGTTCATCTGGTGGGGCCGCCCAGGTCGGGGGTTCACCAACTCGGAGATCAAGGCCAAGGGCCGCTTCCGTCCACTGGTCGGCGACTACAACGGCGACGGGCGCGACGACATCATCTGGTACACGCCCGGAACGGGGAACGACTACCTCTGGTCTGGCCGCCAGGGGCGGACGTTCGACACCGGGCAGCTCCGCATCCGGACCACTTACACCCGGACTCTCGTCGGGGACTTCGACGGCGACGGGCGCGACGACCTCTTCTGGTACGGAAGGGGCGGCGCCGCAGACCGGATCTGGTTCGGTCGGGCCGACAACCGCTTCGTCGCCCGAGCGAGCACGGTCGACGGGAGCTACCAGCCGGCGGTAGGCAACTTCAACGGCGACCGCCGCGACGACATCCTGTGGTTCGCGCCGGGCGAGGCCGACGACGCCGTCTGGTTCGGTCGCCGCGACCGGACGTTCGACGAGACCACGCCCTCGTTCAACCACGAGCACCAGCCGATCATCGGCGACTTCAACGCCAACCACCGCGACGACATCGTCTGGTACGCCCCTGGCGTCGCCCAGGACAAGGTCCACTGGGGACGCGCTGACCGCACCTTCCGCCGAGGGACGGTGGCGAACGTCAGCGGGACCTATAGCGCGGCGTTCGCCGACGACTTCGACGAGGACGGCTACGACGACATCTTCTGGTATCGGGCCGGCACCCCGATGGACTACATCTGGTGGTTCGAGTAGGCCCGGCAAGAACCGGCCCGGTGGCTTACGCTCCCCGGCCATGTCGGACCAGTTCGTCCACCACCTCGCGACGGTGCCGCTCTTCGCCCGGTGCTCCACCGGTGACCTGAAGCGCATCGCCCGCCTGACCGACGAGATCGACGTCGAACGCGGCCGGGTGCTCATGACCGAAGGCGAGACCGGTCACGAGGCCTTCGTCGTCGTCGACGGGAGCGCATCGGTCGAAAAGGGCGGCCAGGAGGTGGCCACCGTCGGTCCCGGCGGGGTCGTCGGCGAGATGGCCCTCATCGACCGGGCCCCGCGCAACGCCACGGTCACGGCCACGAGCCCGATGAAGGTGCTCGTCATCGGCAAACGCGAGTTCAACGGCCTGCTCGACGAGGCGCCGGACTTCCGCACCAGCATCATGAGCGCCCTGGCCGACCGCGTCCGCCAGAAGGACCTCGAGCTCTACGGCTGACCCGACGGCTTCCGCTTAGGAGCCGAGCCGATAGGCGAGGCGACCAATGAGCACAGCGGCGCTCATCGCCAAGCGCAGCTTGGCGAGCTCTAGGAGGTCCGCGCGACGACGTCCTGCCTATCCGCTCAGGTCCTAGGCGGCCAGGCCGTCGAGCGCGCGTATGGCGGCCTGGGCGGTCGCCACCCCGCCGGGACCGGGGCCCAACGCCGAGCCGAGGCTGACCGCGTCGTCGCGGCCCTCGAGGAGCACGACAGCGGCGTACTCCCCCTCGTGGGCCACCTCGCTGGCGTAGCGGAAGGTCACGTGGCTGCCGGTGGCCACCAGCACCGCCCGGGTGATGGCCTCGACCTGGGTGGCGGCGCGGCCGTGGCCGGGCCGGATCTCGTCGCCGGCCCGGATCTGGACCTCCGCCAGCACCGAGTCGCGTGAACGGTGGGCGCCGACGGCCACCTGCGTGGCGACCATCATCGCCGGGACGTCGGTCCCGTCGAGCTGGTGCACGGCGCGGCCGAAGGAGTGGCAGAACCGGGTGGCCACCTCCTGCTCGAGCGGGGAGAGCCCTCCGGCGCGGGCGACGGCCCACAGGCCCCGGGAACCGGTCCCGGCGGTGGCCAGGGCCACGCCGTCGAACCCGGTGGCGCCGAAGTCCGGGGCCGAGCGGCCCTGCTCGAGGTGCCGGCGCAACACGTCGAACAGCTCGTAGGCCCGGGCCGCGCCGATGGCGTCGAGCGACGGCGCCTGGCAGAAGAGGTGCGGCGCCTCGCCCGGGCCCTCGTGCAGGTAGGCGCAGAGGTCGAGGGCCATGGTGTTGGCCAAGCCGTCCAGCAGGGCGCCGACCAGGTCGTCCCGGAGCTGGCGCACGGCCGACGCCGCGGGCACGTGGGTCGACTCGACCGCCCCGGGCTCCGGCGCCGGCGTGGCCTCGTCGTCGGCGGGCGCAGGTGGGTTCGGGCTGTCCGCCACTGCGCCCAGCACGGCCTCCGCCCCGCTGCGGCGGCGCCGGCGCTTGGGCGTGGGGGCCGGAGCCTCCAGGTCGGCGAGGGTCGGGATGATGGCCGCCAAGCCCCGGCCCAGGCCGCTCGGCGATTCGACGTCGTCACCGTCGACGGGCCCGGTCGGCGGGTCCTCGTCCCCCCCGGGCACGTCCTCGGCCACCCGCCTACGGTACGGATCGGGGCTGGCGGAATGGGGGATCCATGGCCGGAGGACGGCGACACCTAGAGCACTCGCGCGCGTCTCAATGGCCTTCTACACGGGCGGCGTGCTTACTCGCTTCTCGGACCATGAGAAACGTTGCCTCTGTGGCCGGTGGGGCCGCCCGCGCGATCGACCCGGGATGTGGGTCGCCATGAGCCGCACTCGCGCTGATTTTGACGGGGTTGGCTGGCGTCGTACTTGGCATCGTGGCCTTTGACGCCACTCCAGGACGACCGCCTAGCGGTGCAGGACGTGAACGGGCTATCAGATGCTCCTTGCCGGCCTGTCTCGGAACGGCTGCACTCGTTTGGCTATGGGGAACGAGCCGGAGGGGCAACGTGCTCACCGGCGTCTGCGGATCGAAGATCGGGCTGGAAGCGTCGGGGATCAGGCCCGCCGTCCGGCCGACGTGCGTGTCTGTGAGGACATGGTCAGGGCCATCGCCGTGGCGCCTGCCTCCGCCCAGTGACCCAGGCAGCCGGATGGGAGACAGGGCTATCGTGACCGAGGGGTAGCCATGGTGCAGCGCCCGTCGACTAAGGATGCTTTGACCGTCGTTCTGATTGTCGGTGGTGCGGCGGGCGCCGTGGCGGGGGCGATGGGGTGGGCCGGCAAGGCGGTGACCGCTTTAAGCGTCATCGTCATAGTTGCCGGCGCCGGGTTGGCGATTGATGAAAAGGTTGTGGCCCCGCGGCGACAGGACCGATTGGACCGCGCTGAGCGTGAGCGGGCGTTGGCCGCGGACCGCGCTGAGCGTGAGCGGGCGCTGGCCGCGGACCGCGCTCGAGCGTGAGCGGGCGTTGGCCGCGGCGCTGCGGAACAACCTGGGGGAGCGGGTCCAAGATGGCGACCCCTATCGGCTTGGTGTTGAACGGTCCCTGTACTCGGAGGCGGGCGGGGCGCCGTACACGCCACGCGAGCTAGACGTCAAACTCGATCAGCTGCTCGCCGAGGCGGGTGATTCGGGTGGTCTCGTGGCCCTCAAGGGAGCCCCGAAGGCGGGCAAGACCCGCACACTGTGGGAAGCGATTCAGCGCCACCTCGCCGACTATCAGCTAGTCGCGGTCCGAAGCCCCGTCTCCGGTGAGGGAGACGAGTCCCGACCCCTGCAAGTTGTGGTCGACAACCTCGACCTCCTGCCCGCGGGCCGAAAGGTGGTGTGGCTCGACGACGCCCAGGACCACCTTGGCCATGGGCTCACCCTGTCCGCACTGAAGACCCTGACCGAGCACGGTCTGGTTGTCGCGCTGACGATGCACAACAACATCCTGGATGACCTTTCGGGGCGCACCGTGGGTGCCGGCGACCGCGGCCTTGTCGATCGTGACCTGGCGGAATACCTGTCCCCTATCGCTGTCGAGCTGCGATCGGCGCTGACCGACCAAGAACTTGCCGACGCCGAGTTGACCTACCCGGACCTGGCCGGCGAAACGGACCTTCGGTGGCTGGCCGAGTACTTCGCCGGGACCGAGCGGCTCTGGGGCCAGTTGACCCAACACGAAAACGACCAGCCTGAGGGCGTCGCGGTTGCTCGGGCCGTGATCGATTGGCGTCGTTGCGGGATGCCTCCCGGCATCACGACCGAGCGCCTTCGGGAACTGGCCACGATCACCCTTCACGAGCTAGCTCCGGCTAAGACACTGGACGATGCGAGCTTCGCGGCTGGGCTCGATTGGGCCAGCACGCCAATCGCGGCTGCAGTGGCCCTAGTCCGCCCCGTCAACGACATCGATGCAAATGAAGCACGCCACGACTCGATGAACTGGCTCGTCGACCGCGTGAGCTCCGACCGGCCCCCACCGGTCGATGCCATCTGGGAAGCGCTACTCCGTGACCCGCTACCGGATGACGCACTCTCCGTTGGGATGGCCGCCTACCTGACCGATCGTGACAATCCAAAACGTTTCTTTGAGAACGCGTGGCAGGCCGCCGCCAACTCCGAAGACGCCGAGGCGGTGCCGACGGGGATGATCAACCTGGCGGTGCTGCGCGAGGGGAGGGGGATCGGGTGGGGGCGGCGCAGGCCTATCAGGCCGCCATCGACACCGGCCACCCCGACCACGCACCGAGGGCCATGAACGACCTGGGAGCGCTGCGCGGCGAGGAGGGGGACTTGGTGGGGGCGGCGGAGGCTTACCAAGCCGCCATCGACACCGGCCACCCCGACGTCGCCCCGAGGGCCATGTTCAACCTGGGAGCGCTGCGCAAAAAGGAGGGGGACCTGGTGGGGGCGGCGGAGGCCTACCAAGCCGCCATCGACACCGGCGACCCCGACGACGCCCCGAAGGCCATGATCAACCTGGGAGCGCTGCGCGAAGAGGAGGGGGACCTGGTGGGGGCGGCGGAGGCCTTCCAAGCCGCCATCGACACCGGGCACTCCGACGAAGCCCCGCCGGCGATGTTCAACCTGGGATTGCTGCGGGAGGAGGAGGGGGACCTGGTGGGGGCGGCGGAGGCTTACCAAGCCGCCATCGACACCGGCCACCCCGACGTCGCCCCGGCGGCCATGTTGAACCTGGGGGCGCTGCGCGGCGAGGAGGGGGACTTGGTGGGGGCGGCGGAGGCCTTCCAAGCCGCCATCGACACCGGCCACCCCGACGTCGCCCCGGCGGCCATGTTCAGCCTGGGGGCGCTGCGCAAAGAGGAGGGGGACCGGCTGGGGGCGGCTGCGGCATTCCAAGCCGCCATCGACACCGGCCACCCCGACCGCGCCCCGCGGCCATGGTTGGTATGGGGGTGCTGGGCGGCGAGGAGGGGGACCGGGTGGGGGCGGCGGAGGCCTACCAAGCCGCCATCGACACCGGCCACCCCGACGACGCACCGTTGGCCATGATCAACCTGGGGGTGCTGCGCGGCGAGGAGGGGGACCGGGTGGGGGCGGCCGAGGCCTACCAAGCCGCCATCGACACCGCCCACCCCGACCACGCCCCCGCGGCCACGGTCAACCTGGGGCTGCTGCGCAAAGAGGAGGGGGACCGGGTGGGGGCGGCCGAGGCCTACCAAGCCGCCATCGACACCGCCCACCCCGACCACGCCCCCGCGGCCATGATCAACCTGGGCGCTGCTGCGCAAAGAGGACGGGGACCGGGTGGGGGCGGCCGAGGCCTACCAAGCCGCCATCGACACCGCCCACCCCGACCACGCCCCGTTGGCCATGATCAACCTGGGCGCGCTGCGCAAAGAGGACGGGGACCGGGTGGGGGCGACCGAGGCCTACCAAGCCGCCATCGACACCGCCCACCCCGACCACGCCCCGTTGGCCATGATCAACCTGGGGGTGCTGCGCGGCGAGGAGGGGGACCGGGTGGGGGCGACCGAGGCTTACCAAGCCGCCATCGACACCGGCCACCCCGACATCGCCCCGGCGGCCATGTTCAACCTGGGGGCGCTGCGCAAAGAGGAGGGGGACCGGGTGGGGGCGACCGAGGCCTACCAAGCCGCCATCGACACCGCCCGCTCCGACGTCGCCCCGGCGGCCATGGTCAACCTGGGGGTGCTGCGCGAGGGAGGGGGACCGGGTGGGGGCGGCGGCGGCTACCAAGCCGCCATCGACACCGCCCACCCCGACCACGCCCCGGATGCCATGATCAACCTGGGATTGCTGCGCGGCGAGGAGGGGGACCGGGTGGGGGCGACCGAGGCCTACCAAGCCGCCATCGACACCGCCCACCCCGACCACGCCCCGGCGGCCACGGTCAACCTGGGATTGCTGCGCGAGGAGGAGGGGGACCGGGTGGGGGCGGCGGAGGCCTACCAAGCCGCCATCGACACCGGCCACCCCGACCACGCCCCGATGGCCATGAACAACCTGGGGGTACTGCGCGAGGGGGAGGGGGACCGGGTGGGGGCGGCGGCGGCCTACCAAGCCGCCATCGACACCGGCCACCCCGACCACGCCCCGATGGCCATGAACAACCTGGGGGTGCTGCGCGGCGAGGAGGGGGACTTGGTGGGGGCGGCGGAGGTCTACCAAGCCGCCATCGACACCGGCCACCCCGACCAGGCACCAGTGGCTATGGAAGCACTCGCCAGACTGAACGACTCAACCTGAGGTCACCCACACCCCGGGGTCACTCCCACCACCCACTATCACCTATCCCACCATGAGATGACCGTGGACTTCTTCCGGGTGGACCACTCCGTGGAGCCCAACGTCGGCACGGTCGTGGCCCCGCGTGGACATGTCGCCGAAGCTCCTCGGCCAGCTGATCGACGAGCTCACCGAGACGTGGGACACCTCGTCGAGTGCGGCGCCCGGGAGCTCATCGATGGCCATGGTGTTGGCCAAGCCGTCCAGCAGGGCGCCGACCAGGTCGTCCCGGAGCTGGCGCACGGCCGACGCCGCGGGCACGTGGGTCGACTCGACCGCCCCGGGCTCCGGCGCCGGCGTGGCCTCGTCGTCGGCGGGCGCAGGTGGGTTCGGGCTGTCCGCCACTGCGCCCAGCACGGCCTCCGCCCCGCTGCGGCGGCGCCGGCGCTTGGGCGTGGGGGCCGGAGCATCCAGGTCGGCGAGGGTCGGGATGATGGCCGCCAAGCCCCGGCCCAGGCCGCTCGGCGATTCGACGTCGTCACCGTCGACGGGCCCGGTCGGCGGGTCCTCGTCCCCCCCGGGCACGTCATCGGCCACCCGCCTACGGTACGGATCGGGGCTGGCGGAATGGGGGATCCATGGCCGAGGAACCGGATGACGAGCTGATGGTCGTGGTGCCCGCCGCCCACCAGGCCGGCGTCTGGGCCAACGACGCCGTCGTCCACGCCGGCGACCACGAGATGACCGTGGACTTCTTCCGGGTGGACCACTCCGTGGAGCCCAACGTCGGCACGGTCGTGGCCCGCGTGGCCATGTCGCCGAAGCTCCTCGGCCAGCTGATCGACGAGCTGACCGAGGCGTGGGACACCTACGCCGAGAGCGTCGCCCGGGAGCTCATCGAGGGCCCGGTGACCGAGCCGCCGGAGATTGAGTAGCGCCTACTCACGTCGGGACCGCGGTCCCGTCCTAGGTTCGACACCCATGGAGCGACCTGACCTCTTCGCCCGGCGCAACCGCCTGCGCATCCTCGGCCTACTGGTCCTGGCCACCGTCGTGTACTGGATGGCGGTCTGTGCCGCGGCAGTGGCGACCGCGCTGGTCGGCTTGGCCTGGCTCTTCAGCGAGGCGGGCCTGCCCGGCAGCTTCGAGCTCCTGAAGTGGGTGGGCTTCTTCTGCCTCGGGGTCATCGCCCTGTCGATCGTGATCGGCAGCTTCCTCTCGCTCTTCCGCCTGCCGACCCTGCGGCGCAAGCTGGAGGCCCAGGTCCTGCGGGAGACCGGGGCCCACCTGGCGAACCCCGACGAGTACCCCGAGGTCCGCAACCTCCTCGAAGGGCTGGCCCTCTCCGCCGGCGTCCCCATCCCCCGGTTCGCCGTGATCCAGGACCGCGCCCCCAACTCCTTCGGTGTGGGGACCCGGCCCAAGAAGACGATCATCGGCATCACCACCGGCCTCGTCGAGCGGCTGAACCGCGACGAGCTCGAGGCGGCCCTCTCCTATGAGGTCAGCCGGATCGGCAGCTGGGACATCGCCCTCTCGAGCTGGGCCGTGGCCCTCACCTCCGGGGCGATCAGTGCCGCCGAAGCCGACGACCTGAAGGCCATCGTCGGCTGGATCCCCGCCCGCATGGCCGAGTGGCTGCAGGCGTGGGCCCTGCGCGACCAGGGTGAAGACCGGGACCGGATCGCCATCCAGTTCACCCGCCATCCCGAGGCCCTGATCACCGCCCTCGAGGAGATCGACGCCGACCAGACCGAGGTCACCCGGGTCAGCCGGGCCACCGCGCCGCTGTGGATCGAGGTCCCGGCCGGGGTGTACGGCGGAGCCCTGTCGACGCGGTCGAAGCGCCTGGGCACGTCGCTCCTGCTCCAGGAGCGCATTGGTCGCCTGACCCACCTGGCCGGGCTCCCGCCCCGCCCCCCGGTGGTGAAGCAGGCCCCGCCGCCCGTCACGCCGCCGGTCGCCACCCTGCCGCCGCCGCCCGGGGCCCCGCCGCCCGTCACGCCGCCGGTCGCCACCCTGCCGCCGCCGCCCGGGGCCCCGCCGCCGCCCACCCCGTCACAGGACGGCGGCTTCCGGGTCAGCTGACCTTCCGCCCCAGCGCGGCGGCCGCGTTCGTGGGGCGCAGGGGGAGCACCTCCACGCGCAGGTCGACGAAGCCGGCCCGCCGGAGCCGGCCCACGTTCTCCTCGGCGATGCGGTGGGCGTCGTCGTCGGACGCGCCCTTGTGCCGGGGCTGCACGGCGAGCGCCACCCGGCCGCCCGGTGCCAGTCGCTCGGCGACGGCCCGCAACGATCGGTCCACGTCGGCCCAGAACATCACGGTGTTCACCGCGAAGGCGGCGTCGAAGGGCCCGGGCGGGAGGTCCGCCGCGCTGCCTGGACGGATGTCGACCTGCCCGTCGGCGGCGGCGTTGCGCCGGCTCGCCATGGCGCGCATGACGTCGGAGGGGTCGACGGCGACGACCCTGGCCCCGGCGTCGACGGCGCGGGCTATGGCCACCCCCGGACCACAGCCGATCTCCAGCACGGTCTCGCCCGGCTCGAGCTCGAGCAGGTCGACGACCCAGCGGTTGCGGCTGACATTGGATCGGCGCGTGCCCATGATCCATCCGGCGAGGCGGCCGCCGGCACCGTGGGGAAGGGCGAACTGGTTCCTGAAGCTCATGGCCACGACCAGACCACTTCAAGTACACTTGAAGTCAAGTGCCGGAGCTGCTGACGATCGGCGAGGTGGCGGAGGAGGCCGGCGTGCGCACCTCGGCCCTGCGCTACTACGACGAGCTCGGGCTGCTCCCTCCTGCCACCCGGGTGTCGGGCCAGCGCCGCTACACGGCCGACGCGGTCGCCCGCATCGGCGTCATCCTGCTGCTGACCGATGTCGGGTTCTCGCTGGCCGAAGTGGGCACGCTCCTGGCCAGTCGGGCCGAGTCACCGACCGCCTGGCGGGCCCTGGCCGAAGCCAAAGCCGAGGAGCTGCGCCGGGCCGCGGCCCGAGCCGAGCTCGCCCGCACCGCCATCGAGCACGCCCTGCACTGCCCGGAGGACGACATCGCGGCCTGCCCCCGCTTCTGGTCCCTCGTCGGCGACCGCCTCGCGGGGGAGCCGCTGGCCGAGCCCGCACGTCCTACGGGTGCTGGGAGCTGACAGCCACGACCTCGCCGGTCAGGTAGGTCGAGTAGTCGCTGGCCAGGAAGACGATGACGTTGGCCACCTCCCACGGTGTGGCGCCGCGGCCGAAGGCCTCCTTGGCCTCCAGCTCCTCGAGCAGCCCCTCGTCCATGACCTTCGTGAGGAACGGATGGGTGGCCAGGCTGGGGGCGACGGCGTTGACCCGCACCCCGACCTCGGCGGCCTCGATGGCGGCACAGCGGGTCAGCGCCATGACCCCGGCCTTCGCGGCCGCGTAGTGGGCCTGACCCCGCTGGGCCCGCCACCCGAGGACCGAGGCGTTGTTCACGATCACGCCCTTGCCCCGCGGCAGCATGTGGCGCAGGGCGGCGCGGGTGGCCCTGAAGGTGCCGTTGAGGGTGACGTCGAGGACCACGTCCCACTGCTCGTCGGTCATGTCGACGAGGTCGACGGTGCCACCCAGGCCGGCGTTGTTGACCAGCACGTCGACGCCGTCGAGGGCTTCGACCGCCCCGTCGACCAGCGACTGCACCTGGGCGTCGTCGGTGACGTCGCAGACGATGGCGTGGGGCTCGGCCCCGACCGCTTCGGCGATGGCGTCGGCGGCCTCGCCGAGGCGGCGCTCGTGGTGGTCCGAGATGACCAGGCGGGCCCCCTCCTCGGCACAGCGCTTGGCCGTGGCGAAGCCGATGCCGGTGCCGGCCGCGGCGGTGACGACCACGCCCTTGCCCTGCAACAGGTTGTGGCCCTCGGGGTACGGCGGGATCTCTCTGCTCATGCTCGCGGCTCCCGGGGAAGGCCCAGCACCTGTTCGCCGAGCACGTTGCGTTGGATCTGGTTCGAACCGCCGTAGAGGGTGTCGGCCCGGCTGAACAGGAACAACGACTGCAGCTCCGACAGCGCGTAGGCCTCACCGCCCGGCATGGCCCGGTCGGGGTCGAGCACGAGGGCGTCGGCCCCGAGCACGTCCATGGCCAGCTCGCCGAGACCCCGGTGGAACGTGGCCCAGTAGAGCTTGTTGATCGACGTCTCCGGACCGGGCTCGCCCGAGATCGTGCGCAGGGCGGTCAGCCGCATGAGCTCGAGGCCGATCCACGCGTCGGCGAGCCGGGCGCGCATGCCGGGCTCGTCGGCCTTGCCGTTGCGACGGGCCGCGTCGAGGATCAGGTCGAACTCCTGGGCGAAGCCCATCTGCTGGCCCAGGGTGAGGACCCCGCGCTCGAAGCCGAGGGTGCCCATGGCCACCCGCCAGCCGCCGTTGACCTCGCCGACGACGAGATCGGCCGGCGTGCGGGCCCCGTCGAGGAAGACCTCGTTGAACTCGCTGGTGCCGGTCAGCTGGACGATCGGGCGCAGCTCGATGCCCGGCTGGTCCATCGGGCAGAGCAGGTAGGAGATCCCGCGGTGCTTGGGCTCGGCCGCCGGGTCGGTGCGGCACACCACGAACATCCACTGCGCCCAGTCGGCCAGCGAGGTCCACACCTTCTGTCCCGAGATGACCCACTCGTCCCCGTCGAGCTCGGCTCGGGTCGAGACGTTGGCCAGGTCGGAGCCTGCATTCGGCTCGGAGTAGCCCTGGCACCAGAGGGTCTCACCCGAGACGATGCCGGGGAGGAAGCGGGCCTTCTGCGCGTCGGTGCCGAAGGCGATGAGGGTGGGGCCGAGCAGCCCCTCGCCCACGATGCCGACCCGGCCGGGGGCCCGGGCCCGGGCGTACTCCTGGTGCCAGATGACCTGCTGGGTGACCGGCAGGCCCTTGCCGCCGTGCTCCTTCGGCCACCCGACGACGCTCCAGCCCTCACGCCCCAAGAGCCGCTCCCAGGCCAGGCGTCCCTCGAAGTCCTGGTGCTCCTTGCCGGGACCGCCGAGGCCGCGGACGGCGGCGAAGTCCTCCGCGAGGTGGGTCTCGAGGAAGTCCCGGGCCTCGGCCCGGAAAGCCTCGTCCTCGTCGCTGAACCGGAGGTCCACGACCCCTCATTACCATCGCCGCCGGTGCCTGGACCTATTCAGCCATGAGGGGCGTGCGGAACACCGAGGACGGGATCCGGGTGCTGGACCTGCCGGACCCGGAGGTCGCCGGCGACGACGTCCGGGTGCGGGTGGCCGCCTGCGGGATCTGCGGGTCCGACCTGCACCTGCTCGGGTGGGGCCCGCTTCCGTTCACCCTCGGCCACGAGATCGCGGGCTGGCTGGACGACGGCACACCCGTCGCCGTCGAGCCGGTGCGGCGCTGCGGGACCTGCGAGCGCTGTCTCGGCGGCGACACCCACCTCTGCCGGCAGGGCCAGGCGATCGGCACCGGAGTCGACGGCGGCATGGCCGACGAGCTCGTCGTGGGTCCGGAGTGCGTGGTGCCGCTGCCGGACGGCCTGTCGGTGCAGGACGCGGGGCTGGTCGAACCGGTGGCCTGTGCCATCCACGCCCTCAACCGTGCGGGGGTCGAGGCGGGCCAGCGGGTCGGCGTGATCGGCGGGGGAACGCTGGGGGTGGCCGCGGTGGCCGCCGCCGTCCACCGGGGCTGCGAGGTCGGGACGATGACCCGCCACCCGCACCAGACCGCCGCCGTCGAAGCACTCGGCGGCCGTCCCGCGGAGGGCCGTTACGACGTCGTCATCGAGGCCGCGGGAACGTCCTCCGCCTTCGCCGAGGCGACCAAGCTGGTTCGGGTCCGGGGCACCATTGCCGTCCTCGGCACGTACTGGGACGAACTGGCGGTCGCCGCCATGCCGCTCACCCTGAAGGAGCTCGACATCGTGGGCTGCTTCGCCTACGGCCACCACGGCGGCGATCGCGAGGTCGAGGACGCCGCCGCATTGCTGGCCGCGGTGCCCGACCTCGCCCCGACGATGATCACCCACCGCTTCGCCCTCGACGACGCCGCCGAGGCGTTCCGGGTCGCCGCCGATCGGAGCGCCGGCGCCATCAAGGTGGTGCTGGAGCCCTGAGCCTCATAGCGGGAGGTTGTCGTGGCGGCGGGGGGCGAGCTTCTCGCGCTTGGTGCTCAGGACCTCGAGGGCGGCGGCGAGCTCGCGCCGGGTGTCGGCGGGGTCGATGACGGCGTCGACGTAGCCGCGGTCGGCCGCGATCCACGGGTTGAGGTACTCCTCCTCGTAGGCCTCGATGAGGGCGGCGCGCTCGGCCTCGTCGGCGCCGCGGTGGAGGATGCCGACGGCCCCGCTGGCGCCCATCACCGCGATCTCGGCGGTCGGCCAGGCCAGGTGCAGGTCGCAGCCCATGGTCTTCGAGTCCATGACGATGAAGGCCCCGCCGTAGGACTTGCGCAGGGTGAGGCCGACTCGCGGAACGGTGGCCCGGGCGTAGGCGAACGCCAGTTGCGCGCCGTGGCGGATCATCCCCCGCCACTCCATGTCCTTGCCGGGATAGAAGCCCGAGGTGTCGACGAGGGTGACCAGCGGCAGGTTGAAGGCATCGCAGAACGAGACGAACCGGGCCCCCTTGTGCGAGCAGGCGATGTCGAGCGTGCCCGCCATCTGCGAAGGCTGGTTGGCGACGATGCCGACGGGCCGGCCGTCGATCGTGGCGAACGCCGTCACCAGGTTCGGCGCCCACTGCTCCCGCAGCTCGAGCAGTTCGCCCTCGTCGACGATCGCCCGGATCACGTCCCGCACGTCGTAGCTGGCGTTGGACTCGGCGGGGATCAGATCGCCGGCCTCCGGGGTCGGCCGGTCCACCGGGTCGCCGCAGTCCCAGCGGGGCGGCTCCTCGTCGAGGCTCGCCGGGAGGTAGGCCAGGAGGTCGGCGAGGGCGACATCGACCTCGTCATCGGTGGCCACGACGCGTGAGGCCACGCCGGTCGACCGCTGGTGCGGGCCGGAGCCGCCCAGTTCGGTCGAGGACACGACCGCCCCGGTCATCTGCCGGACCATCCGCGGTCCCGACACGTAGGCGTAGGCGGACGTCGTCATCACGACGTGGTCGGCCAGGCCGAGGAGCAGGGCCGGACCGGACACGGCCGGCCCGACGAGGCCGGCCAGCACGGGCACGATCCCCGAGCAGGCCACGACCTCCTTGGCCGCCCGCCCCCAGCCGAGCAGGGCGTCGACCCCTTCGACGACGTCGGCCCCGCTCGAGGCGAGCACCATCACCAGTGGGATACCGGTCTGTCGGGCCGTGGCCGCGGCAAGGGCGATGGTGTCGCCGTCGACCGCCGCCAACGCCCCGGCGTGCCGGTCACTCACGGAGAGCACCCGCACCACCGGCCGGCCGTAGCGGTCGTCGACGGTGGCCGTGACCGTCCCGTCCACCGCAGCGCGGAGGGCGACAGCTGCGGGCATCGCCCCTTCGACCGAGGTCATCCCCCCGTTGTTACCCGTTCTGGCGACTGAGGTTTGTGGATGCCACAAGTACGAGTCGCCAGAACGGTCTAGGTCAGGGGCTTGGCGAACCAGTGGTCGCCGTAGGGCTCGTCGTTGAAGGGTTCGACCTCGACGAAGCCCGCGGCCTGGTAGAGGCTGATGGCCTCGACCAGGGACTCGTTGGTCTCGAGCCGCAGCTCGCCCACACCCCGCTGCCGGGCGTGGGCCTCCAGCTCGGCGATCATCCGGCGGCCCAGGCCGAGGCCCCGGGCCGTCGGTGAGACCCACATCCGCTTGACGTCGGCCACCCCGCCGGCGAAGAAGTGCAGTGCCCCACACCCCACCGGCTCGCCGGCGAGCCGGGCGACGAGGAGTAGGCCCTCGGGTTCGACCATGTCGGACGGGGCGAACGGCAGTGCTTCGTCGAGGTCGAACCCGGAGGCGAAGCGCTCGTCGATCTCGGCGAAGTAGGCCCCCAGGCAGGCCGCGGCGTCGGCGCTGGTCGGGTCTTCGACGGTCACCTCGACCAACCCGGCGGTGAGCAGGCGCTCGACCGTGGCCATCGCCTCGAGGAGCTGCGCCCGCCGGCCGTCGTCGAGCGGCGTGAGCAGCGACCAGGCCAGGGCGTCGCTCTCCTCGTCGAGGCCCACCCACTCGGCTCGACCGGCCTCGGTGAGCCGGACCGACCGCACCCGCCGGTCGCCCGGGTCGGGCGCGACCGTGACCAGGCCCTCGGCTTCCAACGAGCGGAGGAGGCGGCTCAGGTACCCGGAGTCGAGACCCAGCCGCGCCCGCAGGGCCCGGACGTCGGAGCCACCGTCGGCCACCTCCCAGAGCACCCGGGAGGCGCCGAGCGGGCGGCCCCGGGCCAGGTACTCGTCGTCCAGCGCGCCGATGCGCTGGGTCACGATGCGGTTGAACCGGCGCACGCCGGCCACGGCCCGTACGTCCATTCCTCTGACTCTAGTCAGAGAACCTGCCCGGTCAGCGTGCCCAGCAACAACCGTTCTGGCGCCCGATTGAGGCGTTCTGGCGCCCGAATCGGGCGCCAGAACCATCAATCCACGCGTCGCCAGAGGGGGATGTGGGCGCGCTCGCCGGCGTCGGCGAACCAGACCTGGACCCGGTCGCCGATGCGCACGGCCTCGGGGTCGACATCGGTCACGTTGCCCATCATGCGAGGGCCCTCGTCGAGCTCGATCATGGCCACGACGTACGGCAGCTCGTCCTTGAAGCCAGGGCCGCCGTACTGGCGGATGATCGTGAACGTGTGCACCGTGCCCGTGCCCGCGGCGTCGACCAGCACCGGCGTCTGGCCACAGGCGGTACACGCGGCGCGGGGATAGAACTGCCGGTGCCCGCAGGCCGGGCACTCCTGGAAGGTCAGCCGCCCCTCGAGCGTGGCGTCCCAGAACGGCTTGGTGACGGCATCGACGTAGGGGACGGGCTTCACCCAGTCGCTCATCCCGGCCCTTCCTTGCCGAGCAACACCATGCCGATGGCCGACAACCAGCCGCCGGAGCCGGTGGCCAGCGCCACCTCGCAGTCCGGCACCTGCGCCTCGCCGCCCTGGCCCCGCAGCTGGCGGGCGGCCTCGATGAGCAGGAAGATCCCCCGCATGCCCGGGTGGTTGGAGGAGAGTCCGCCGCCGTCGGTGTTCAGCGGCAGCTTGCCGCCGCGGCGCAGGTGGCCCTCCTGGACGAACGCGCCGGCCTCGCCCTTGGCGCAGAACCCCATGTCCTCCAACAGGACGGCCACCGTGATGGTGAAGCTGTCGTAGAACTGGATGGTGTCGACGTCGGCCGGCGTGAGCCCGGCCTCGGCGAACACGTCGGCCGAGACCCGAGCGCCGGCCGAGGTCGTGTAGTCGGGGCATTGCGAGATGTTCCAGTGGGACTGGGCCCCGCCCGCCCCCAGCACGTAGACGGGCGGCTGGCGCAGGTCGCGGGCACGCTCCTCCGTCGTCAGGAGGACGGCACCCCCGCCATCGGTGATCACGCAGCAGTCGAGCTTGTGGAGCGGGTCGGCGACCATGCGGGACGACACGACGTCCTCGACGGTCATCGGGTCTCGGTAGCGGGCCAGGGGGTTGAGCTGGGCGTACTCGCGCACGCCGACGGCGATCTCGGCCAGCTGCTCGGAGGTCGTGCCGAACTCGTGCATGTGGCGCTGGGCGACCATGGCGTAGGCGCCGACGAGCGAGTTCCCGTACGGCGCCTCGAACTGGTTCGGCCCCGGCACGGCCTGGCCGCCCTGACGCAGCTGGCCGGTGCCCAGCGTCCGCCCCATCCGGCGGAGCTGATCCGAGCCGTAGGTGATGAGGATCGTGTGCGCCCGGCCGTCGCGGATGGCCGCGGCGGCGTGCTGGACGTGGAACTCGAAGCTCGAGCCACCGGTCATCGTCCCGTCGATCCAGCGGTGGTCGATGCCCAGGTACTCGGACATGGTCACGGCGTCGTCGATCATGATCCCGCCGCCACCGGCGGACACGTAGCCGTCGATGTCGGCCTTGGCCACCCCGCTGTCCTCCAGCACCCGCTGCATGGCGAGCACGTGGTGCTGGACGCTGTCGAGGTCCGGCGCGATGGGGTAGTCCGACAAGGCGATGCCGGCGATCACCGGCGTCCGATCGGGCCCCAGGCTCACGGGCGGCGACCGTAGCCGGGCCATGATGATGCCCATGACCGACGCAGTGGAGCGGTGGTACCCGGGGGCGTGGGCGGCGAAGACGCCGGACCACCCCGCGGTTATCATGGGCGGGTCGGGCGAGGTGGTCACCTACGCCCAGCTCCACGAGACGGCGTGCCGGACCGCCAACCTGCTCCACTCGATCGGCCTCCGACCGGGCGACCACATGGCCCTCTGCCTCGAGAACCGGGCCGAGTTCCTGCCCTTGTGCTGGGGTGCGGTCTACGCCGGCGTGTACCTCACTGCGGCCAGCTCCCGCCTCACGGCAGAGGAGCTGGCGTACATCGTCGAGGACTCCGAGAGCCGGGTGCTGATCACCTCGCCGGCCAAGGCCGACCAGATGGCCGAGCTGCTCCCCCAGTTCGGCGGACTCGACCTGCTGGCCTCGGTCGGCGGCGCCATCGACGGCTTCGAGCCAATGGAGGACCTGCTCGCGGCCCAGTCCGCCGATGAGCCGCCCGACGCCATCGAGGGCCAGGCGATGCTCTACTCCTCAGGCACGACCGGCCGACCGAAGGGGGTCAAGGCCCCGCTGCTCGGCGCGCCCCTCGGGACGCCGAACGCGTTGATGACCCTGGTCACGCTGGTGTTCGGTGGCGACGAGTCGTCGGTGTACCTCTCCCCCGCCCCGCTGTACCACGCGGCCCCGCTCGGCTTCACGATGTCGTTCCTGCGCATCGGGGCCACGGTCGTCGTGATGGAGCACTTCGACGCCGCCGAGGCCCTCGCCCTCATCGAGCGCCACGGCGTCACGCAGAGCCAGTGGGTGCCCACGATGTTCGTCCGCCTGCTCAAGCTGCCCGAGGAGGTGCGCTCGGCCCACGACCTCGGCTCGCTGACGGTGGCGGTCCACGCCGCGGCGCCGTGTCCCGTTCCGATCAAGGAGCAGATGATCGAATGGTGGGGGCCGGTGATCCACGAGTACTACGCCGGCACCGAGGGCAACGGCTTCTGCTACTGCAACAGCGAGGAGTGGCTGACGCACAAGGGCACCGTCGGGCGGCCGCTCACGGCGCCGGTCCTGATCCTCGACGAGGAGGGCAACGCCGTGCCCGTCGGCGAGGAGGGGACGATCTGGTTCGGCGCCACCGACGCCGGGCGGGTCTTCGAGTACCACAACGACCCCGACAAGACCGCGGGCAGCTACCGGGACGACGGCGCCAGCACGCTGGGTGACGTGGGCAAGCTGGACGAGGACGGCTTCCTCTACCTGACCGACCGCAAGGCCAACATGATCATCTCGGGCGGCGTGAACATCTACCCGCAGGAGACGGAGAACGTCCTCGTCGTGCACCCCAAGGTGGCTGACGCCGCGGTCATCGGCGTGCCCAACGAGGACTTCGGTGAGGAGGTCAAGGCCGTCGTCCAGCCCATCGACCCCGCCGAGGCCGGCCCGGAGCTGGAGCGGGAGCTGATCGCCCACTGTCGGGAGCACCTGGCCGACGTCAAGTGCCCCCGCACCGTCGACTTCCGCGACGAACTGCCCCGCCACCCGACCGGCAAGCTCTACAAGCGGCTGCTCAAGGACGAGTACTGGGCCGGCCACGAGTCACGGATCTGAGAGAACCGACTCGACCCCGCCACCTGCAGCGTCGAGTCCTTCACCGTCAACGGCGTCGCGTGAGGTCCACGGCCTTGGGCGACCCAGTGGAACGTGTTCTAGTTTGGGGGGGATGACGGAGACGGGGGCGCGCACGTTCAACCTGGCCGACCTGTTCGAGCAGGTGGTCGACCGGTTCCCGGACCGGGAGTACCTCGTGGCCGGCGACCAGCGCCGGACCTACGCCGAGATGGAGGCGCGGGCCAACCGCCTCGCCCACCACCTGGCCGACCACGGCGTCGGGCCGGGCGACCACGTCGGCATCTACGCCCACAACTCGGCGGAGTGGGTCGAGACCCTGTGGGCCGTCTTCAAGCTGCGGGCGGTCTGGATCAACATCAACTACCGCTACGTCGAGGGCGAGCTCGCCTACCTCTTCGGGAACAGCGACCTGAAGGCCCTCGTCCACGAGCCCGAGTTCCAGGAGCGGGTCGACGCGTGCCGCGATGCGCTCCCCGAGCTCGAGCACACGCTGGTCATCGGTCCCGAGTACGAAGCGGCGTTGGCGGCCGCCTCGCCGGAGCGGGACTTCGGCCCCCGCTCCCCCGACGACCTCTACATCCTCTACACCGGCGGCACCACAGGCATGCCCAAGGGCGTGATCTGGCGCCACGAGGACGTCTTCATGGCCCTCGGCGGCGGCATCGACCCCATGACCAGGGTCCGGGCCACCCAGCCCGAGGACATGCTCGAGCGGGCCACCGACTTCCAGATCACCTTCTTCCCCATCGCCCCCCTGATGCACGGGGCCACGCAGTGGGGCGTCATGGGCCAGGCCCTCACCGGGAACAAGGTCGTGCTGGTGGCCAACTTCGACCCGGAGGAGTGCTGGGACCTCATCCAGCGCGAGGGCATCAACTCGATGATGATCACCGGCGACGCCATGGGCCGTCCCCTGATCGAGACCCTGGCCGCCGACCCCGACCGCTTCGACTCGTCGTCGCTCCTGTCCCTCTCGTCCAGTGCCGCGGTCTTCTCGCCGTCGGTGAAGGACCAGTTCTTCGTCCAGTTCCCCGACCTGATCCTGACCGACGCCATCGGCGCCTCCGAGAGCGGCAACAACGGCATGACCGTCGTGACCAAGGACAACACGGCGATGAAGGGCGGTCCGACGGTCACCGCCATGCCCGACTCGGTGGTCATCGACGAGGACTTCAACATCGTGCAGCCGGGCTCGGGCGTGATCGGCAAGGTCGCCCGCCACGGCAACATCCCGCTCGGCTACCACAAGGACGAGGCCAAGACGGCCGAGACCTTCCTCACCGGGCCCGACGGCACCCGCTACGCGGTGCCCGGCGACTTCGCCACCGTCGAGGAGGACGGCTCGATCACCCTGCTCGGCCGGGGGTCGGTGTCCATCAACTCTGGCGGCGAGAAGATCTTCCCCGAGGAGGTCGAGGCCGCGGTGAAGTCCCACCCGGCCGTGTACGACGCCACCGTCATCGGGGTGAAGGACGAGCGGTGGGGCCAGCGGGTGGCGGCCGTGGTGCAGCTCCGGGACGCCGCCGAGCTGGCCGACATCAAGGACCTCCAGGCCCACTGCCGCACCGAGATCGCCGGCTACAAGGTGCCGCGACAGGTCCACTTCGTCGACGCCGTCGTCCGGGCCCCATCGGGCAAGCCCGACTACCGATGGGCCGCCGACATCGCTGCGGGCGAGCCCGACCTCGTCGACCAGGCCTTCGCGTAGGCCCGATGACCGTCGTCCTCTGCCAGTTCGGCAGGCGGCTGGCGGCCGAGATCGGCGAACGCTGCCCGACGGTCGAGGTCCGGGCCATCGGGACGGGTGATGCCCTGGAGGACGATGCCGCCGGCGAGGTCCTCGTGACGTCGCACCACTTCGCCAAGGACCTGCCGGTGCTGGCTGAACGCGGCGTGCGCTGGATCCACAACTTCGGCACGGGCGTCGACGGCTTTCCGTTCGATCAGTTGACCGACGGCCAGGTGCTCACCTGCTCCCGCGGCGCCGGCGCCGAGCCGATCTCCGAGTGGGTCATCACCCAGCTCCTGGCCTTCGAGAAGCGGTTGCCGCAGTCGTGGATCACCGAACCACCGGAGCACTGGAACCAAGCCGACCTCGGCAGCCTGGCCGGGAGCCACGTGGGGATCATCGGCCTCGGGGGCATCGGCGAGGCCGTGGCCCGGCGGGTCCTGCCCTTCGGCGCCGAGGTGCAGGCCTACCGTCGCCGTCCGCTGCCGGCGGCCGACCCGGGTGTCGAGGTGGTCACCGACCTGCTCGCCATGGCCGAGTGGGCCGACCACCTCGTCGTCACCGCGCCCGCCACCCCCGAGACGCATCACCTCGTCGGCCCCGCCCTCTTCGAGGTCCTCGGCCCCGGCGCCCACGTCGTCAACATCGCCCGGGGCAGCCCTCATCGACCAGGACGCGCTCCGGGTCGCTCTCGACGACGGCCGGGTCGCGCTCGCCTCGCTGGACACGGTCGACCCCGAACCGCTGCCCGAGGGCCACTGGCTCTACGCCCACCCGCTGGTCCACCTCAGCCCCCACATCTCGTGGAGCTCGCCCGGGGGCTACGACCGCATCCTGGGGATCTTCTGCGAGGAGCTGGCCCGCTGGGAGGCGGGCGAACCGCTCCAGAACGTCGTCGACGCGGAAGCCGGGTACTGACCTACCCGTCGGAGTCCGGCCGCTCGGAACGATGATGAGGACGTGAGCGATCCGGCAGTGGCGCGACCCGACCAGGGTCCGGCGCTGCTCGCCCTCTACGACGAGGCGCTGCCCGCGGTCTACGGCTACCTCCTCCGCCGCTGCGGCGACGAGGGGACGGCCGAGGATTTGACGTCGGAGACCTTCATGGCCGCGGTCGACGGCGTGCAGCGGGCCCGCATACCCGACCTGACCGTCGCCTGGCTCATCGGTGTCGCTCGCCACAAGCTGGTCGACCACTGGCGGGCCTCAGCGCGCGAGGACCGGCGCGTGGCTGCGGTCGAGGCCGACGCCGGCCGGGCCGACGCGGTCGACGACTGGGAAGTGACCCTCGACGCCGTGCTGGCCCGGGAGGTCTTGGCCGGCCTCGGTCCCCACCACCGGGCTGCGCTCACCCTGCGCTACCTCGACGGCCTCCCCGTCCCCGAGGTGGCCGGCCACCTCGGTCGGACCATCCACGCGACCGAGGCCCTCCTGGTGCGGGCCCGATCCGCCTTCCGCAAGGGCTACCCCGATGACTGATCCCTTCGCCGCCCTCGCCCTCCCCGCCGAGCCGGTGGACCCCCGCCGGGAGTTCGCCGCCGCCCTCCGGGGCCGGGTGGAGGCCGCCCTCGGCCTCTGGCCTCCCGATCCTGCCCACCCGCAGAGGAGCACCGCCATGACCACCGACACGACCACCGCCGTGGCCCACGCCGTCACGCCCTACCTGTGCGTCCACGACGCCGTCGCCGCCCTCGCCTTCTATCGGGATGCCTTCGGGGCCGTCGAGATGTTCCGGGTCGTCGGCGACGACGGCCGCATGGGCCACTGCGAGTTCACCGTCGGCCCGGTGCGGTTCATGATGGCCGACGAGTTCCCGGAGATCGGCGTGGTCAGCCCCCGCACGCTGGGCGGGACCCCGCTCGCCCTGTACCTGGAGGTGGCCGACGTCGACACGCTGCACCAGGCTGCGGTCGACGCCGGGGCCGAGTCCCTGAGCCCACCGGAGGACCAGACCCACGGCAACCGGGTGGCGACCGTCGTCGACCCGTTCGGCCACCGCTGGATGCTCTCGCAGGCCCTGGAGGACCTGACCTTCGAGGAGTACGCCACCCGGGAGGACACCGACAGCGAGTGGACGGTGCTCCCCGCCGACCCGCCCGACCCGCCCGACCCGCCCGAGCCGCCCGACGCCGGCTGACCACCACCACCGACCGCCGTTCTGGGTACTGAGGCTTGTCGAGGGAACAAGCCTCAGTACCCAGAACCGGATGGCGAGGATGCGGCAAGGCCCGTGCGGCATGCTTGTCCCGTGCAGACGGCGGTCGTGTCGCTCACCCCGCGTCCCGTGGCCGACTCGGTCGACGAGCTCCTGGCCGACGCCTCGGATCGCCGCCCGTTCCGGTCCGACGACGCCCGGTCCAGCGCCTCGTTCGAGCAGGTCGTCATCGACGGCGAGCGCTGCATCGTCAAGTACGTCCACCCCGACGGCGACTTCACCATGCGCGTGTCCGGCGACATCGGTTGCCGGCCGCTACGAGCCTGGTCCGCGGGCCTGATGGACCTGGCTCCCGACCTGATCGACCATGCGCAGCTCGGTGCGGCCCCGTGGGGGCGCAATGGCTGGGGCGCCGCCCTGCTCATGCGCGACCTCGGCGACGAGCTCGTACCACCCGGCGACGAGCCCGTGACCGAGGAGCGCCACCTGGCCTTCCTCGACCACCTCGCCGGGCTGGCCGCACGGTCGTGGGGCTGGAAGGACGACCTCGGCCTGCTCCCCCACCACCTCCGCTGGGCGTGGTTCGGCGTCGACCAGCTCGCCGGCGAGGCGGCCCTGGGCTACCCCGAGGCGGTCCCCCGCATTGCCGACGAGGGTTGGGCGCGCTTCGCTCGGCTGGCACCGGACGACGTCGTCGATGTCGTCACCCAGCTCCGCCACGATCCCGTCCCGCTGTCGCAAGCGCTGCGGGCCACCCCCCAGTGCTTCCTGCACGGCGACTGGAAGTTCGGCAACCTCGGGACGGCGGCCGACGGGCGCACGGTGCTCATCGACTGGGCCTATCCGGGCGAAGGACCCATCGGCCACGAGCTGGCCTGGTACCTCGCGCTCAACCGGGCCCGCCTGCCCCCGGGCCACACCAAGGAGTCGAGCATCGACGGGTTCCGGGCCTCGCTCGAGGCTCACCAGATCGAGACCGCCGCCTGGTGGGACGATCAGCTCGAGCTGTGTCTGCTCGGCGCCCTGGTCCAGTTCGGCTGGGAGAAGGCGCTGGGTGACGACGCCGACGCCGCGGCCGAGCTGGCGTGGTGGACCGACGCCGCCCGGGCCGGCGCCCGCCGGCTGTGAACGCGGTCGCCGGGGGCTAGATCCGTTCCAGGATCGTGCCGGTGGCGAGGGCGCCGCCGCAGCACATCGAGACGAGGCCGAACTGGCCGTCGGTGCGCTCCAGCTCGTGCAGGATCGTGGTGATGAGGCGGCTGCCGGTGGAGCCCACCGGGTGGCCGATGGCGATGGCCCCGCCGTTGACGTTCACCTTGTCCCAGTCGGGCTCGTGCTTCTGCGCCCAGGAGAGGGCGACGGAGGCGAAGGCCTCGTTGACCTCGAACAGGTCGATGTCGGCGACGGTCATCCCGGCCTTGTCGAGCACGCGGGTGGTGGCCTCGCGGGGACCATCGAGGTGGTAGTAGGGATCGTCGCCGACCAGCACCTGGGCCACGATGCGGGCCCTCGGCGCCAGGCCTTCGGCCTTGGCCCGGTCCTCGTCCATCCAGAGGACGGCGGCGGCCCCGTCGGAGATCTGCGAGCTGTTGCCGGCGGTGTGGATGCCGTCGGGCATCACGGGCTTGAGCTTGCCCAGGCCCTCCTGGGTGGTCTCCCGCAAGCCCTGGTCCTTGCTGACGACCTGCTTCTCGCCGGTGGGCTGGCCCTCGTCGTCGAGCACAGGCACCTCGATGGGCGCCACCTCCTGCTCGAAGCGGCCCTCCGCCCAGGCCACCGCCGCCTTGCGCTGCGACTCGGCGCCGAGCCAGTCGACGTCGTCCCGGGTGATGCCGCGGTTCTGGGCGATGCGCTCGGCGGCGCCGAACTGGTCGGGCATGTCCCAGGGGAACTGGTCGGGCTTGGACGAGCCGGGGCCGTTGAAGACGTTGGCACCGAGGCCGACCCGGCTCATGGCTTCGACCCCGCAGGCGATGCCGATGTCGATGGCGCCGGCGGCCACGAGGTTGTTGACGAAGTGGTTGGCCTGCTGGGCCGAGCCGCACTGGCAGTCGATGGTGGTGGCCGCGGTCTCGTAGGGCAGGCCCGCGCTCAGCCAGGCGTTGCGGGTGACGTTGGAGGCCTGCTCGCCGGCTTGGGTGACGCAGCCGCCGACGACCTGCTCGACGGCGCCGGGCTCGATGCCGGCTCGCTTGACCACCTCGACCTGCGCGGCCGCCAGCAGCTCGGCGGCATGGAGGCCGGAGAGCCACCCGTTGCGCTTGCCGATCGGCGTGCGGACGGCTTCGACGATGACAGGCTGGCCCACGTGCTCCTCCGAGGATCGCTTGAGGCGAGCCATCCTAGAACCCGTTCTATTCTGACGGCCACGTGAAGGATCACCGCCGGGCCGGCATGCCCTCGGCCTATCCCGCGGCCCTCCCCCGCCGGGTCCTGACCGTCACGGTCGTGTGGCTGCTGGCGCTGCTCGCCCTGGTGCTCAGCCCGGTGCTCGTGCTGGCGGCCGTGGTGATCGACCTGGCGACGCGACGCCGGGGCTGGCCCACCCTGCGCCTGGTGGCCTTCATCGGCGCCTTCCTCTGGATCGAGGTCGCCGCCGAGCTCATCGTCCTCTGGTCGTGGCTCGTCCACCCCTTCGTGAAGAAGACCTGGACCGAGCGCAACCACCAGCTCATGCACTGGTGGGGTGGGCTCCTCTACTTCGCCGCCGATCGGATCGTCGGCCTGCGGATCGAGGTCGAGGGCCCCGACGAGCTCGGCCCCGGGCCGCTGCTCGTCTTCAGCCAACACGTGTCGATCGTCGACGCCATCGCCCCGGTCCACGTGCTGGGGACCCGGCGGGGCTGGTACCTGCGCTATGTCCTGACCCGGGGGCTGCGCTTCGTCCCCAGCATGGACATCGTCGCCCACCGCATCCCGAACCACTTCGTGGCCCGCGGCGCGAGCGACAACGCCGAAGGGCTGGCCACCATGCGCGTGCTGGTCACCGACATGGAGGCCGACGAGTGTGCGGTCATCTTCCCGGGAGGCGCGCTGTTCACCCCGGCCGTCCTGGCCCGCGCGGTCGAGAAGCTCACCGAGGTCGAGTCGCCGCAGGCGGCCAAGGCCGCCACCTACCGCCACGTCCTGCCGCCCCGGCCCGGCGGGGTGCAGGCCTTCTTCGACGGCGCACCTGACGCCGCGGTGCTCATCGTCGGTCACACCGGGTTCGAGCCCGTGGCGTCGTTGAAGAAGCTCTGGCGCGTGCTGCCCCTCCGGGAACCGGTCCAGCTGCGGATGTGGCGCCACGACCGATCCGAGGTGCCCGACGATCCCGACGCCCGGCTCGCCTGGGTCTACGACCAGTGGGCCGTCATGGACGAGTGGATCGACGAGCGCCGGCGCGAGCGCGCCGGTGCGCCGATGGCGCCGGCGTGAACTACCTCGCCGTCTTCGGGGCCAGCGGGGTGGCGATCGCCGTGCTCATGGTCGGCACGTGGCTGCTCTCGCTCCGGCTGAAGGACGTGTCGATCGTCGACATCGTGTGGGGGCTGGGGTTCGTCCTCGTGGGCTGGGTGTCCTACGCCGTGGGCGAGGGCACCGAGAGCCGGCGCCTGCTGCTGGCCGGCATGGTCACGCTCTGGGGCGGGCGCCTCGCCGTCCACCTCTTCCTCCGCAACCGGGGCAGGGAGGAGGACCCCCGTTACGTCGCCATGCGCAAGCGCCGGGGCGACGCCTTCGCCGTGCAGAGCCTGTGGCTGGTGTTCGGGCTGCAGGGTGTCCTGATGTGGGTCGTCAGCCTGCCGGTGCAGGTGGGCGCGGTCCCGGATCTGCCCACTTCGCTCGGGCCGGTCGAGATCGTCGGCGTGATCCTCTTCACGGTCGGCGTCTACTTCGAAGCCTTCGGCGACCTGCAGCTCAGCCACTTCCGAGCCGTTCCCGCCAACGCCGGCAAGGTCATGGACCAGGGCCTGTGGCGCTACACCCGTCACCCCAACTACTTCGGTGACTTCTGTGTGTGGTGGGGCATCTGGATCGTGGCCGCGGCCACCGGCGTGGGGCTCTACGCCGTCGTCGGGCCGATCCTCATGACCGTGCTGCTGCTGCGGGTGTCCGGGGTGCCGATGCTCGAACGCTCGATCGCCAAGCGCCGCCCCGCCTACGACGACTACACCCGCCGCACCAACGCCTTCTTCCCGGGACCGCCCAAGCGCGAGCTACTCGCCCGGGATCGCTGAGAAGTCGGGGGGGCGTTTCTCGAGGAAGGCGGTGAGGGCCTCGAGGTTGGCGGGGCTGCCGGTGAGCGCGGCGAACTCGTGGTCCTCGCGTCGGCGGGCCGCGGCGACGGCGTCGGCGTGCGCGGCCCGCAGCACCCGCTTGGTCCCGACCAGCGACGAGATGGGCCAGACCGCGATCTCGGCGGCCAGGGCGAGGGCCTCGGGGACCAGGTCGTCCGGGGAGACCTTGCGCAGGGCGAGGCCGGCGGCCACCGCCTCGTCGGCGTCGATCCAGCGGCTGGTGAGCAGGACCTCGGCGGCCCGCTGCCAACCCATGAGCTCGGGCAGCGTGTAGCTGCTCGCGGCTTCGGGCACGACGCCCAGCGCGGTGAACGGCGGCCGGAACCGAGCCGCTTCAGAGACGAGGCACAGGTCGCAGTGCCCCACCACGGTCAGGCCGAGGCCGACACCGAGGCCGTTGACGGCCGCGATGAGCGGCTTCGGGAACCCGATCACCGCGTCCATGAAGCGCGGGAAGCCGTGACCGGCTCCGCCCCACGCGCCCGCGTCCTGAGCCAGCTCGGCCATCTCGGCCAGATCCTGGCCGGCCGAGAAGGCTCGACCCTCGCCAGTGAGGACAGCTACGGCGATGTCGCCGTCGGCCGCCGCGTCGTCGAGGGCGTCGGCCGCGGCGTCGTAGAGGGCGGTGTTGAAGGCGTTCAGTGCCTCCGGTCGGTCCAGCGTGAGCAGGCGGACCCGGCCGTGGTCATCGGTGCGAAGCACGCGACGGTCTTACCATCCGCTCGTGGAGGACGGTGAACTCCCGGGGATCGTGCCCGGACGGGTGGAACGTTGGCTGGGGACGAAGGTGGCCGGCAGCCGTGGTCCCTACACGTTCCGCCTGATCGCCGCCGGCGGCTCCAACCTCACCTTTCAGGTCACCGATGGAACCGGCCGACGGCTGGCGCTGCGCCGCCCGCCGGTGGGGCGGACGCTGACGACGGCCCATGACGTCCGCCGGGAATGGGACGTGCTCACCGCGCTGCACGACGGCGGGACGGGCGTCCCCGTGCCGGAGCCGCTCGCGCTGTGCGAGGACGAGGCGGTGACCGGCGCGCCCTTCTACGTGATGGCCTTCGCCGACGGCACGATCCTGCGCACGGCCGAGGACGCCTCCCGCCTCGACCCGGACGTGCTCCGGGCCGCCGCCGATTCGCTGCTCGAGACCCAGATCGCCGTGCACGCCGTCGATCCCGGCCCGGTCGGCCTCGGTGACCTCGGCCCGCCGAACGGCTACGTCGACCGCCAGCTCGAGCGCTGGCGCCGCCAGTACGACGACGGCCAGGTGCGGCGGGTGTACCTGCTCGAGGAGCTGCACCACCGGCTGGCCCGGACCGTGCCCCCCGAAGACCCCCGGACGGGCCTGCTCCACGGCGACTATCGCTTCGACAACGTCGTGCTCGATCCGCGCGGACGGGTGGTGGCCGTCCTCGACTGGGAGCTGTGCACCCTCGGCGACCCCGCGGCCGACGCCTGCTGGTCGCTGCTCTACTGGGCCGATCCCGACGACGAGGACACGTTCCTGACGTCGTCGCCGACCACGGCGCCCGGCCTGCCCAGCCGGCTGGAGATGGTCGGCCGCTACAGCGCGCTGAGCGGTCGCCCGCTCGACCATTGGCTGTGGTTCGAGGTCTTCGGCTGGTGGAAGATGGCCTGCATCGTCGAGGGCGTCCACGCCCGCCGGAGCCGGGGCCAGGCCGCCGGCGCCCCCACCGGCCCGCTCGAGGCCATCGCCGCCCGCACCGACCGCTTCCTCCACGTCGCCGACCAGAAGGCCCGCCTCCTCGGCCTCTGACCCTCGTCCGTTCTGGGTACTCACGCTTGCGCCCTCGACCAAACCTCAGTACCCAGAACGAAACCTCGGCCGTTCTGGGTACTCACGTTTGCGCCCTCGACAAGCCTCAGTACCCAGAACAAGGCGGGTCAGGGGTTGCGGGGGACGCCGCGGGCTTCGAGGGCGGTGCGGAGGCCGTCGCAGTCCGCGACGGTGACCGTGCAGCCGGGGTGCTTCATCAGGTTGCCGGGGACGAGGGCCGACACCGGGTCGGCGAAGCAGCACGCACACGCCCCGGTCGGTCGAGGTCCCGAACGTGACCCCCTGGTCCTTCAAGGAGCCGCGGGCCCCGATGGCCTTGAACCACGCGTAGCCCTCGGTGAGACAGGTCCCCGTGCAGTTGGCGATCGGCGTGGCCAGCTTCCAGCCGCCGAAACGGACCCGGAACTCGTCGTCGGTCACCGTCACGAGGGTCGTGTCCGGCGTGATGCCCGCCACCCGCAACCACCGCGTGAAGCGCGGTTCGAAGGCGAACTCGAAGGTGTCGATCCCGGCCATCACCCTCCCCCGGGCACGGCGACGATGAACCGGTTGATCCGGGGCCGGTTTCCCTCGCTGATCGTGGTGTAGCCGTCGGGCGTGAAGGCCAGCGCCTCGCCCTGGACCTCGACCGCCGTCGGGAGCGTCGCACGACGGGTTCTCCACGAGGGCCTCGGCCACGGACTGGTCCTCCTCGCGGGCGAACACGAGCACGGCGGAGTACGTGCGGAGGGCCACCACCTGGCCGGTCGGGAGCACGTCCCCACCCGTCGTGGCGTCGAGCGGGGTGTCGCCGACCTCGACGATGCCGACCCGCTCGAGCGTGGCGTCGCCGTCGGACCAGTCGGCCTCGATGGCCTGGTAGACCTCCGACGCCCCGCCGAAGCGCTTGTGGACGATGACCAGGTCCCGGGTGACGGGGTCGACCAGCAGGGTCTCGGCGTCGCGGGGCTCGCCCGGGTAGCGCAGCGTGATCGACTGGATGTCCGGCGCCGGGATCGACACCTCCCCGGTCGGCGACGGCTGGGGCACGACGAAGCGGTGGACCGTGATCTCAGGTCGGGTGGCGGCGTTGTCGCCGATGTCGCCGGCGAAGAGCTCCTGACCCTCGTCCCCGGCCACCCCGGCCAGGTCCTCCCAGTCGGTCGCCTCCACGCCCTCGAGGCGGACCACGGCCTCCGTCCGACCCTGGTCGTCGATCCGGAACACCCGGGCGACGTCGCCCGAGTCGTTGTTGGCCCAGAGGCCCGACGGCAGCCAGGCCAGCCCGGAGACCTCGGTCAGCTCCGGGTCCTCGAGCCGCAGTGGGCCCGGGGCCCGCGTGGCGGCACACACCGCGGCGGCCAGGTCCTCGGGCGTGAACGGCGGCGCGCTGGTCGTCGTCGGCACCTCGCTGGTCGCCGTGGTCTCGGCCTGCCCACCGTCATCGTCTCCGCAGGCGGCCAGCAGCAGCCCGGCCGCCACGACGATCGCCCCGACCTTCACGGCACCATCGTGCCCGGTGCGATAGTGGGGCGTGGACTTCGCCGTCACCGAGGAGCAGGAGGGCCTGCGGGCCGAGCTCCGCCAGTACTTCGCCGACCTCCTCACCCCCGAGAAGCAGCAGGAGCTGTGGGCGGACGAGATGGGCGGGCCGGTCTGGAAGCAGACCGTCAAGCAGATCGCGGCCGACGGCTGGCTGGGCATCGGTTGGCCCGAGGAGTACGGCGGCCAGGACCGCTCGCCCATCGAGCAGCTCATCTTCTTCGACGAGGCGCAACGGGCCGAGGCGCCGGTCCCCATGCTGTCGATCAACACGGTCGGCCCGACGATCATGCGCTTCGGCACCGACGACCAGAGGCAGCGCTTCCTGCCCGGCATCCTCTCCGGCGACCTGAACTTCGCCATCGGCTACACCGAGCCGGGCTCCGGCACCGATCTCGCCTCGCTCAAGACGCGGGCGGTGCGGGACGGCGACGAGTACGTGGTCAACGGCCAGAAGATCTTCACCTCGCTGGCCATGGCCGCGGACTACGTGTGGCTGGCCGCCCGCACCGACCCCGACGCCCCGAAGCACAAGGGCATCTCCATCTTCCTCATGCCCACCGACTCGCCCGGCTTCAGCGTGCAGCCGCTGAACATCATGGGCGGCGCCGACACCACGGCGACCTTCTACGACAACGTCCGCATCCCCGTGGCCAACCGGGTGGGCGACGAGAACCAGGGCTGGTCCCTCATCACCACCCAGCTCAACCACGAGCGGGTGGCCATCTGCAACGCGGGCATGATCTGGCGCTACCTCGACGAGGTCAGCAGCTGGGCGAAGGCCACCGAGCTGGCCGACGGCGGGCGGGTCGTCGACCAGGAGTGGGTCCAGCTCGGCCTGGCCCGGGTGCGGGCCGCGGCCGAGGTCCTGCAGCTCATGAACTGGAAGGTGGCCTGGGGCCTGACCGTGGGCGACCTCAGCCCCGCCGACGCCTCGGCCACCAAGGTGTTCGGCACCCACCGCTACATCGAGTGCCTCGGCATCCTCATGGAGATCGTCGGCCCGACCTCCTACCTGCGGGCCGGCTCCCCCGAGGCGCTCCTCCGGGGCCGGATGGAACGCAGCTACCAGGGCATCCTCGTGCTGACCTTCGGCGGCGGGACCAACGAGATCCAGCGGGACATCATCGCCATGCTCGGCCTCGGCATGCCGAGGGCGCCGCGCGCGTGACCCTGCCTGCGGCCGTCGACTTCGGGGGACGGCGGGTCGTCGTCACCGGGTCGGCCTCGGGCATCGGGGCGGCGACGGCCGAGCTGCTCGCCGACCTCGGCGCCGACGTCGTCGGCCTCGACGTCGCCGACGGCTCCCTCGACCTGCGGGACCCGGCGGAGATCGACGCCGCCGTCGGGCGCCTGGGCGAGGGCCCGGTGCACGCCCTGGTCAACTGCGCCGGGGTCCCCCAGACCTTCGCCGGCCTCGACGTCCTCAAGGTCAACTTCCTCGGGACCCGCCACCTGACCGAGGCGCTGCTCCCCCGCATGGCCGAAGGTGGCGCGGTGGCGAGCGTGGCCTCGCTCGCGGGCCAGGGTTGGCCCGAGCACCTCGACCTGCTGGGCGAGCTCCTGGCCACCGAGTCCTTCGCCGACGGTGCCGCCTGGGTCGAGTCCCACCTGGACCAGCTCGACGACCCCTACTTCTTCTCCAAGGAGGCGGTCATCGTGTGGACCCGGCGGCGGGCTCGGGCCGCCCTCCGGGACGGGGTCCGCATGAGCACGGTGAGCCCGGGGCCGGTCGACTCGCCGATGATGCCGCTGTTCCGGCAGGCCATGGACGGGGCCGTGCTCGACTGGGCAGCCCGGGAGTCGATCGGGCGCATGGCCCGGCCCGACGAGATGGCCCTCCCCCTCGCGTTCCTGTGCGCGCCCGGCGCCTCCTACGTCGCCGGCATCGACCTCATCGCCGACGCCGGCTTCAGCACCGCGCTGGCCGAGGGGCAGGTCGACTTCGAAGGCCTGAACGGTTGAGCACCCGCGTCGCGCTGGTCACCGGAGCCAGTCGGGGCATCGGGAAGGCGACGGCCATCGCGCTGGCGGGCGCGGGGCTCGACGTCGCGCTCGGCGCCCGCACCGTCCACGAAGGCGAGGGCCGGGACGACGCCCGGCCCGGGGCCGAACCGCTCCCGGGAAGCCTCGACGAGACGGCGGCGGCGGTCGAGGCGGCGGGAGGGCGAGCGCTGCCGGTGCGCATGGACCTGCACGACCGACCGTCGCTCACCGCCGCGGTCGACCGGGTCGTCGACGAGTGGGGCCGGCTCGACGTGCTGGTCAACAACGCCGTCGACACCGGGCCGGGCAGCATGACCCGGTTCGCCGACACCACCCTCGACGACTACGAGCGCAAGCTCGAGGGCAACTTCCTGGCCCAGCTCGTGCTCATCCATGCCGCCCTCCCCCACCTCCTGGCCGCCGACGGTGGCACGATCGTCGACATCACCTCGGCCGCCGGCATCACCGACCCGCCGGCCCCCGCGGGCGAAGGGGGCTGGGGCCTGGCCTACGGGGCGTCCAAGGCCGCGTTCCACCGCGTGGCCGCCCACCTCGCCGTGGAGTTCGGCGGGCAGGGGCTGCGGGCGTTCAACGTCGAGCCCGGGATGGTGATGACCGAGAAGATGGCCGTGAACCAGCGGGCGATGGGCCTCGAGAACAAGTTCCCCGTCGCACCGCCCACCGTCCCCGCCGCCGTCGTGGCCTGGCTGGTGACCGACCCGGAGGCCGCCGGGCACAACGGTGAGACCTTCACGGCGCAGAAGTTCGCCAAGGACCGCGGTCTGCACGAGCCCTGGTGGTGACCGGACGCCCGTCATCGAGCTCGGTCAGGTCGGCTGCCAGCGGTTCTCCTCGGCGTGGAAGTGGCCGGCCGACGAGGCGCCGAAGTGGGTGCCGAGGATCAACGTGTCGCCGTCACCGAAGCGATCGGCGAAGTCCCGGCGGGTGGCCACCGCCAGGGCGTGGTCGGTGTCGATCGGGTTGCGCCACGCCGGCTCGACCAGCTCGACGGGGTGGTGGGCCAGGTCGCCGGTGATGACCGCCCGCTCACCCGCCGACTCGACCAGCACGCTGACGTGGCCGGGGGTGTGGCCGGGGGTCGGCAGGAGCCGGACCTCGTCGGTGAGGCGTCGGTCGCCGTCGACGAGGTCGGCCCGCCCCCGTTCGACCAGCGGCAGGACGCAGTGCTCGACCGCCGGGTACTGCGGATCCTCCTCGTTGGCCGACCAGAAGCCCCACTCGTCGCCGGACACGAGGTAGCGGGCCGACGGGAAGGCGGGCTCGTCGCCGGCGAGGTTGCCCCCCACGTGGTCGAAGTGGAGGTGCGTGCAGAGCACGACGTCGATGTCCTCGGGCGCCCAGCCCGCGGCGACGACCGCATCGCGGACGGACGAATGGTCCTCGCTGATCGTCCCTCCGCCCCGCACCAGTCCGAGGAACTGCCGCGCCACCGGGTCGTCGCCGGCGCAGGTGTCCACCAGGATCCGGCGCCCGCCCGACTCGACGACGAACCCGTGCAGTGAAACGTCGACCTTGCCGTCGTCGCCCACCAGCCCCGGCGCCACGGCCGCGCATGCCGCCGCGGTGGCTTCGGGCAGCAGCCCGGTCAACGGGATGTGCCAGGTCATCTGCGGCACCTTGGTCACGGTGACCCCACCGATGCGCCACGAGGTCACGACGAGATCCAGTTCTTCCTCAGGTGGTGGCCGAAGAACCCGCCCTTGGGTCGGGCATGGGCGTGGTAGTGGTCTGGGATGTTGCGCATGTTGTCGTCGACGTAGAACTCGCCGATCGTGGCCAGCGCCACCCGGCCGAGCTCGTCCTGCATGTGGCCCTTGGCGTCGGCCGGCGGCTCGGTGCCGTGGTCCTTCCACACGACCATGGGGGTGGAGCACAGCTCGCACTCCGCGATCCAGCACACGTCGTCCTCGTGGAACCAGTGGGTGATCTTCGCCGCCTCACACAGGTCGCAGTCCGGGTCCTTCACGGGGAGCACCCTAGAGTCCGCCGGATGACCGACTGGGCCCGCGACCGCGTCGAGATCGACGACCTGCTCACCCGCTACGCCACCGCCATCGACACCCAGGACTACGACCTGCTCGACCAGGTGTTCACGCCTGACGCCGACTGCGACTACGAGGTCGTCGGCGGCTTCCGGGGCGACCGGGAGGCCTTCAAGACCTGGCTGGCCGAGGTCATGGGCTTCTTCGAGTTCCACATGCACTACGTGACCAACCGGCAGGTCACCGTCGACGGCGACCAGGCGACGGCGGTGAGCTACCTCTACAACCCCTGCGTGTTGAAGGGCGGGGACGGCACCGTCCTCACCGAGGGCGGTCGCTACCACGACACCCTGGCCCGCACCGACGAGGGCTGGCGCATCACGTCCCGCCGGGAAGAGCCGACGTGGCACACCTGGCCCCCGGGCCTCCGACCGCAAAACTGAAACACGTTCTAGTTTCGGGTAGCGTTTTGGCTCATGGAGTTCGGCATCTTCAACAGCCTCTACTGCCCCAAGCAGGCCGTCGAAGCGGGCCCCGACCCCGACCTCGTGGAGCACACCCGGCTCCTCGACGAGGTGGCCTGGACGAAGGCCGCCGACCGGTCGGGCTTCAAGTACACGTGGGCCACCGAGCACCACTTCCTGCAGGAGTACTCGCACCTCTCGGCCAACGAGGCCTTCCTGGCCTACCTGGCCGGGGTCACCGAGCAGATCCACCTCGGCAGCGGGATCATCAACATCACGCCGCCGGTGAACCACCCGGCCCGCGTGGCCGAGCGGGTGGCGATGATCGACCACCTCTCGGGCGGCCGCTTCGAGTTCGGGACCGGCCGCGGCTCGTCCACCACCGAGCAGGGCGGCTTCGGCATCACCGACCCCGACCTGACCAAGGCCATGTGGGCCGAGGCGCTGCCCCAGATCGTGCGCATGTGGCGGGAGACCGACTACTCGTTCGAGGGCGAGTTCTTCACCATGCCGTCGCGCAACGTGCTGCCCAAGCCGTTCACGCAGCCCCACCCGCCCCTCTGGGTGGCCGCCGGCAACCCGGGCACGTTCGAGACGGCGGCCAAGATGGGCCTCGGCGTCCTCTGCTTCGGCATCGCCAACCCCGAGGCGCTGAAGCCGCTGATCGAGCTCTACAAGACCAACATCGGTGACGCCGACCCGGTCGGGGGCTACGTGAACGACAACGTGATGGTCACCACGCAGATGCTCTGCCTCGAGGACGGCCAACGGGCGAAGCAGATCGCCACCGAGATGACCAGCCGGTATCACACCTCGCAGCTGTTCCGGTACCTCGACACGTTCCCCCGCCCCGAGGGCATCCCGGCGTGGCCGACGGTGCTGCCCGAGCCGACGCTCGACGAGATCGAGGCGTCGGTCGAGCGCGGCCTCATGGCCATCGGCTCGCCCGAGGAGGTCGAGCGCTGTGTGGCCAAGTACGAGTCCACCGGCGCCGACCAGCTCGTCTTCGGGATGCTGTCGACGACCATGCCGATCGACGCGGCCATCGAGGCGGTGGAGACCTTCGGTCGCGAGCTGATCCCCGCCTTCGACAAGGACCCCGTCCACCGCACGACCGCCCAGCGCACGGCACAGGTGACCGCGCAACCCGCCTAGGCCGCGATGATGGGCCCATGACAGCCGATGTGGTGCGCGTGGTCGACGGCCTGCGCTTCCCCGAGGGGCCCGTGGCCCTGCCCGACGGCTCGGTCGTGGTCTGCGAGATCCGCGCCGGAAGAGTCACCCGCGTCGCCCCCGACGGCACGACGACCACGGTGGCCGAGGTGGGCGGCGGGCCCAACGGCGCCGCCCTCGGCCCCGACGGCGCCCTCTACGTCGTCAACAACGGCGGCTTCGTCTGGACCGACCTCGGCGGACTGATGATCCCCCTCGACGTGGCCACCGGCGCCAACGAGCCCGACGGCTTCGAGGGCGGCTGGGTCGACCGGGTCGACCTCGACACCGGCGAGGTCACCACCCTCTACCGGGAGGTCGCCGGCCATCGGCTGCACAGCCCCAACGACATCGTCTTCGACGCCACGGGCGGCTTCTGGTTCACCGACCTGGGCAAGATGCGGGCCAACGACCTCGACCGCGGCGGGCTCTACTACGCCCAGCCCGACGGCTCGTCCGTCACCGAGCCGGTGCACGGCCTGCTCGGCGCCAACGGCGTCGGCCTCTCCCCGGACGGGGGCACCGTCTACGTCGCCGAGTCCTACACGGGGCGGCTGCTGGCGTGGGAGCTGGCCGGTCCGGGACAGGTCGTCGCCTCCGGCGTGGGCCACGGCGGTCGGTGCGTGGTCGCCACCCCGGCGGGGTTCGACTCGTTGGCGGTGGAAGCCGACGGTCATGTCGTGGTCGCGGCCATCACCCACGGGCTGTGCGTGATCGATCCGGCGAGCGGAGAGCACGAGTTCCTCGCCATGCCGGATCCGCTGGTCACCAACATCTGCTTCACGGGGGACGACCATCGCACCGCCTACGTGACGATGTCCGGTGGCGGCTGGCTGGCCGAGATGACCTGGCCCCGCCCCGGCCTCCCGCTCGCATACTGACGACGTGGCCCACTTCGCCGAGCTCCTGGCCGCACGGGCCGACGACGCCCACGACGCCCTGCGCTTCCGGGAGTCGCCCGACGATCCGATCCGGACGTGGAGCTGGGAGGAGTACGTCGTCGAGTGCCGCGCCCGGGCCGCCCTGCTCGAGGACCTCCGGGTCGACGGCCCGTTCCACGTCGGCGTGCTGCTCGACAACGTGCCCGAGTTCCCGATGTGGCTCGGGGCGGCCGCCCTCAGCGGGGCGACGCTGGTCGGCATCAACCCGACCCGGCGGGGCGAGGAGCTGGCCCGCGACATCCGCCACACCGACTGCCAGGTGATCGTCACCGAGCCGGCCCACCACCCGCTGCTCGAGGGCCTCGACCTCGGGGTGGCGCCGGACCGGGTGCTCGACGTCGAGTCGGATGGCTACGCGATGGTCGTGGCCGAGCACCGGGGCGCGCCGGCGGCGGCCCCTGACGTCGACGACGACACCCGGTTCCTGCTCCTGTTCACCTCGGGCACGACCGGCGCACCGAAGGCCTGCATCTGCTCGCAGGGCCGCCTGGCCCGGGCCGGTGTGGGCCTGACCACCGGTTTCGGCCTCGGGCCCGACGACTGCGCCTACCTGGCCATGCCCCTGTTCCACTCCAACGCCCTGTTCGCCGGCTGGGCGCCGGCGGTGGTGGCCGGGATGCCGATGGCCCTCCGGCGGAGGTTCTCCGCCTCGGGCTTCATCGACGACGTCCGGGCCTTCGGCATCACCTACTTCAACTACGTCGGCAAGCCCCTGGCGTACGTGCTGGCCACCCCGGAGCGGGCGGACGACGCCGACAACCCGGTGCGGTTCGTGTTCGGCAACGAGGCCGCCGAGCGCGACGTGGAGCGCTTCGGGCAACGCTTCGGGGCCATCGTGGTCGACAACTACGGGTCGACCGAGGGCGGGGCCGTGGTCACCCGCGATCCCGAGCAGCCGCCCGGATCCCTGGGCCGGGCGGGCGAGGGCATCGAGATCCGGGATCCCGAGACCGGGGCGGCCTGCCCATCTGCTCGCTTCGACGCTGCCGGTGTGCTACTGAACCCCGACGAGGCCATCGGCGAGCTGGTGAACACGCAGGGCGGGTCCGGCTTCGAGGGCTACTGGAACAACGACGAGGCCAATCGAGAGCGAGTGCGCGATGGGGTGTACTGGACCGGTGACCTCGCCTACGTCGACGAGCAGGGCTTCGTCTACTTCGCGGGGCGCGGGTTCGAGTGGCTCCGGGTGGACGGGGAGAACTTCGCCGCCGCACCCGTCGAGCGCATCCTGGGCCGGCACCCGGACGTCGCGGAGGTCGCCGTCTATGCCGTGCCCGACGAGGTCGTCGGCGACCAGGTCATGGCGGCGGTCGTCCCCGCGCCCGGCGGCTTCGACGGGACCGGCCTCGCCGCCTTCCTCACCGACCAGGCCGACCTCGGGACCAAGTGGGCGCCCCGGTACGTCCGGGTGACCGAGGCCCTGCCCGTCACCTCGACCAACAAGGTGCTCAAGCGCCAGCTCCGGACCGAAGGATGGGGTGTGAGCGACCCCGTGTGGTGGCGGCCGAACCGGGACGAGGGCTACCGCCCCCTGAGCGACGCCGACGCCGACGACCTCCGAGCACGGTTCGCCGACCGGTGAGCGCACCCCTCATGGCCGTGGATCCCCTCGAGCTGGCGGCCGCGCTGGCCGATGCCCTGGACGCGCCGGTGCCCAGCATCGGGCTCCCGGCCCACCTGTGGCTGCTCGGCACCGGCAGCCAGCACGACGCCGCCGAGCTGGTCACCCACCTCTTCACGGGATCGGGCCGGTCATGCCGGGCCATCGGGTCGGACGGCCACGCCCAACTCGCCGGCCTCATCGGCCCCGCCGACACCGTCGTCCTCGTCGGCGATCCCGACGACGAGTTCCTCGACTACGGGCGACGGGTGGCCACCGGTGCGGGCGCCGTGGTGGCCGAGCTCACCGATGCCGCCGCGGGCGAGGACAGCACCACCCGGCACCTGACCGCCGCGATGCGGCTGGCCCGCATCGCCCTCGCCGGTGGCGCCGTGGGGGCGAGGACTGCCGACCTGAACCGCATCCCGGGCGCCATCGCCTCCTTGGCCATCGACCCGCAGCTGCCCGAGATCGAGACGCCCGAGCGGGCCCTGCTGGTCACCGGCAGCGGGCCGGCCGCGGTCACCGCCCGCCACGCGGCCGTGGCCTTCCGGGCCAACGGGCTGCCCGCCGAGGGGGTCGACGCCACCGACCTGCTCGGTGGCCTCATCACCGACCTCGGGGCGGACGACACGCTCATGGTGCTCGACGCCGGCCGCGACGTGGAGAGCCCCGCCGCCTCGCTGACCCGGCTCGCCGGCGCCCTCGGGACCAAGGTCATCCGCATCGACGGCCCCGTCGACATGCCGTCGGTGTGCGCGCAGTTCCCCCTGGCTGTGCGCATGAACCTGCTCGCCCACTGACCGTCCACTGCGCAGAGGAGTCCTGATCACCCATGCCCCAGAACGTCCCGACCTTCGAGTTCACCGAGGACGCCAAGCGCGTCCGGGAGTTCGTCTTCCGGTTCTGGAGCGACGAGGGCCGACCGCCGAGCCTGCGCGACGTCAGCCAGGCCCTCGACCTGGACCGGCGCCAGATCATCGACGCCTACAAGGCGATGGACCTCGGGATCATCTTCACCGTCGACCTCGACACCCAGAACGCCAACCTCCTGAAGGCGCCGCCGTTCAGCGCCTACCCCAGCCAGGTGGCGGTGTTCATCGACGACGCGTTCCACTGCTACGCCGGCTGCGCCAGCGAGGGCATCGCCATGTCGAACATGCCGGCGTTCGCGGGCCAGGAGCTGCGCCTCGAGAGCTGGTGCGCCTGCTGCATGGAGCCCATCACGATCACGTCGAAGGACTTCGAGGTGACCTCGACCTCCCACGAGGGGATCCACATGCACATCTCCGCCAGCCCTCACGACTGGAACAACGTGAGCATGGTGACCATGTGCGACGCCATGAACTTCGTGCTCGGCCCGGACCACGCCGAGCGCTACGAGCGCCAGATCTGCCGGCGGGGCGTCCTGGTCGACCTCGACCAGGTGAAGAAGTTCGTGACCTACACGGCCACGCAGCGGGGGCACGACTACCACTGGCCGCCCCAGTCGATGATGCCGGAGATCGTCATCCAGCTCTTCGACTCCTACGGCGTGGACACCACCAACTGGAAGGGCTGACCCCCGCCCCGGCGTGAACGAGGGGTGAAATCTCCGACCGCGGCGTCACAGCCGGGGGCCAGCCCGGTGAGCTGACCATGTGGATCGCCGGATGTTCCTGACGGGCGCCGCCTCGCTCACGGCGGCGACGGCGGTGAGCGCCCACCTCCTCCAGCTGCCGGGCGCCGGAGCCCAACCGACCGGCGTCTTCCGCCACGGCATCGCGTCGGGTGACCCCCGCGGCGACCGCGTGATCCTCTGGACACGGGTCACGCCGACGGCGCGGTCCACGCCGGGGTCGGGCCGCGGCCCGACGGTCGGCGTGGCGTGGCAGGTCGCCCTCGATCCCACGTTCGACCAGGTCGTCCGCCGTGGCCGGGTCGTCACCGGCCCCGGCCGCGACCACACCGTGAAGGTGGACGTCGCCGGGCTCGAACCGGGGACGCCGTACTGGTACCGGTTCCGCTACGGGGGCGAGACGTCGCCGGTGGGCCGGACCCGCACGTCGACGGCGGGGTGCCCGGACGCGACCTCGCTGCGCTTCGGCGTCGTCTCGTGCGCCAACTTCGAGGGCGGCTTCTTCCGGGGCTACGGCCACCTCGCCGAGCGCGACGACCTCGACTTCGTCCTCCACCTCGGCGACTACCTCTACGAGTACGGGCGGGGCGGCTACGGCCCCGGCGCCGACATCGGCCGGCTCCACGACCCGCCCCACGAGATCGTCAGCCTGGCGGACTACCGCCGGCGGCACGCGCAGTACAAGGCCGATCCCGATCTGGCGGCCCTGCACGCGGCGGCGCCGTTCCTGATCACCCTCGACGATCACGAGGTCGCCAACGACGCGTTCCGCACCGGCGCCGAGAACCACCAACCGGGGACGGAGGGCGCCTACGGGCCCCGCCGAGCACGGGCCCTGCGGGCCATGCTCGAGTGGCAACCCATCCGGCAGCCGGCGCCCGGACGCCTGTACCGCAGCTCCACGCAGGGCCCGCTGGCCGACGTGCACCTCCTCGACCTCCGCCGCTACCGCGACCAGCAGCCCTCGTCACCGGTCGACCCGGCCATCGACGACCCCAACCGCACGATCACCGGCGACGCCCAGATGGCCTGGCTCAAGCACGGCCTGGGCTCGCGCCCGGGGACCACGTGGCGGTTCATCGGCAACCCCGTGATGATCACGCCGGTGGTGTTCCCGCCGCTGCCCGGGCTGCCCGCGGGCACCCCGGATGCCCTGCGGCAGCTCACCGGCAGCGCCCCGGTCCCCCAGTCGGGCGCGCCCTACAACGTCGACCAGTGGGACGGCTACGCGGCCGACCGGGCCGAGCTGCTCGGCTTCCTGAAGGACCAGGACATCGACAACACCGTCTTCCTCACCGGCGACATCCACTCGTCGTGGGCCTGTGACCTGCCCCTCGACCCCGGCCTCTACCCCTTACCCGGCGGCGAGTCGGTGGCCACGGAGCTGGTCGGGACCTCGATCACGTCGGACAACCTCGACGACATCACCGGGAGCCCGCCTCGGACCTCGTCGATCGTGGTCGAGGAGGCCATCAAGGCCTCGAACCGCCACATCAAGCTGCTGGAGTTCGACTCGCACGGCTACTCGGTCGTCGATGTCACCCCCGACCGGGTCCAGATGGACTGGTGGTACGTGGCCGACCGCACCGATCCGGCCGCCGCGGTCGCCTTCGGCCAGGCCTATGAGGTCCGCGCCGGGACGAACCAGGTCGCCCCCGCGTCCGGGCCGATGCCCACGCGGCCGACCTCCGTCGGGATGTGCGCATGATGGGCGCCATGGACCGACGCTCGTTCATGGCCACGTTCGCCGCCGCGGCGGCGGGGGTCACCCTCGCGGGGACGACGGGCGGTGCCGGCGCCGCGCCGGCCCGGCCGGGACCGAGCCCGTTCGGCCCCCTGCGCGCCCCCGACGCCAACGGCATCCGCCTCCCGGCCGGCTTCCGCAGCCGGGTGCTGGCCCGCAGCGGTCAGCCGGTCGGGAGCACCGGCTACACCTGGCACCCCTTCCCCGACGGCGGAGCAACCTTCCGCCGGCCCGGCGGCTGGACCTACGTCTGCAACAGCGAGGTTCCCGGCCCGGGACTGGGCGGCGCCGGCCAGCTCCACTTCAACGGCCGGGGGCGCATCACCGGGGCCAACTCGGTGCTGACCGGGACCACGGCCAACTGCTCCGGTGGGGGCACGCCGTGGCGGACGTGGCTGTCGTGTGAGGAGACACCGCTGGGGCTCGTCCACGAGTGCACGGTCGACGGCCCGAGCCAGGGCACCGCCCGACCGGCGCTGGGGACCTTCGCCCACGAGATGGTGGCGGTGGACGCTGACCATGGCCGCCTCTACCTGACCGAGGACGACGGCTCGACGGACGGTGACGAGTTCTACCGGTTCACCCCCGACAACCCCCTGCCCGACCTGAGCGCGGGGACGCTCGAGGTCATGCGCTGGAACCGCCGGACCAAGGCCATCACCTGGATCGAGGTCGATCCCGCCGTCCCGTCGTCGGTGCGCCGGGGTAGCGGCGGCCCCCACGGCACCGCCTTCGAAGGCAACGAGGGCGTCTGGTACCACGCCGGGCACGTGTACTTCACGGTCAAGAGCAACAACCGGGTCTACGACATCAACCTGGCCCGCCGGCGCATGACCGTGCTGTGGGACGCCGCCCTCTACGACTCCCCCGTCCTGAGCGGCGTGGACAACCTGGTCATGGACCGGGCCCACAACCTGTACGTGGCCGAGGACGGCGGGAACATGGAGCTGGTCCTGATCAGCGCCAACGGACGGCGGGTGGCCCCCTTCCTCCGGATGGTGGGCCATGGTGGCTCCGAGATCAGCGGTCCCGCGTTCTCCCCGGGTGGGCGCCGGCTCTACTTCAGCTCCCAGCGGGGGGCCGGTGGCACAGGCACGGGGATCACCTACGAGGTGACCGGCCCCTTCCCTGCCTAGGAGCCGAGCCGATAGGCGAGGCGACCTGGCAAGTGCTGCAGCCTCAGCCTTTCCACGCACGTCGTGAGGTGACGTAGCTTCGCGGAGGCATGGAGATCGAGGTCGTCGTCGAGATCCCCAAGGGGTCACGGAACAAGTACGAGCTCGACCACGAGACCGGCGCGATCTGGCTCGACCGGAACCTGTTCACGGCCACGCAATACCCGGCCGACTACGGCTTCGTCCCCGACACCCTGGCCGGCGACGGCGATCCGCTGGACGTGCTCGTGCTCCTCGACGAGCCCACGTTCCCGGGCTGTCACATCCGGGCCCGACCGATCGGCGTGTTCTGGATGAAGGACGAGGCCGGGCCCGACGCCAAGGTGCTGTGCGTGCCCGCGGGCGACGCCAGGTGGGTCGACTACGAGGACCTGGCCGATGTCCCGGATTTCCTGCTCCAGGAGATCCACCACTTCTTCGAGGTCTACAAGGCCCTCGAGCCCCACAAGGAGTCCGACGTCCGCGGGTGGGACGGGCGCGATGCCGCCATCGACGCCATCGAGGACGCCCGCCAGCGCTTCAGCGAGACCCATCCGGGCTGAGGGCCAGGACCCGCTCGATCCGCTCGTCGTCCGCCCCCAGGTAGTGGGCGAGGACGCCGACCACCGCCTCCACATCCAGGGTGCCGGCCGCGGCCATCTCCTCGAGGTCGGCCCAGTCACGCGTCCGACTGAAGAAGGCCTTGAACACGGCCAGGTCGTTGCAGTCGAGGAACGGGACGTCGGCTCCGGCGAACGACTCGATCCGGATCCGGGTAGCGGCCTGTTGGTGGAAGTCGGTGGTGTTGGCGAAGACGTCCACCGGCGTCGTGCCCCACCACAGCCGGACCTGACCGTCCCGCTCGACGCGGGCGACGTCGGCGTCCGACCACTGGACCTGGTCCGGCAGCGCGTCGAGGAGCTCCCGGGCCCGCGCCTGGTCGACGAAGAGGTTCACGTCGATGTCGTTGGTCCCTCGGGCCTGCGCGGTGCACCACGCCAGCGCCAGCGCCCCGCCGAACGCATGCGGGATCCCCGCGGCCTCGAGCGTGTCGTGGATGGCCACGATCTGTTCGGGGAGACCCATCAGCCACGACCGAACGGTGGGAAGCGGAGTCGAGCGGCGTGCCGCGCCGGGAACTGGGCGGCCAGCTCGAGGACGTCGACCAGCTCCTGACCCCGCGGCTGGACATTGGAGCGCCGGATCCGGGGTTCGAGGTCGACGGTCACCGCGTAGCCCGCGGCCCGGACCACGCGGTCGACGGTGGCGACGGAGGGCTGCTTCGCTCCCGACTCGTAGGCCGCGATCGCGGAGTGCGAGGTCCCGGCCCGGTCCGCCAGCTCCCTCAGGCTCAGCCCCGCACCCCGTCGGGCCCGGCGCACGATCTCGGCTGCTCGCATGACCAAATGGTATCCGATCAGATACCACCTGTCACCCGCCCGCCCCGTGGGCACGCAGTAGGTTCCGCGGCGTGACGACCACGCCGACCGCCTCCCAGGGCCTGCTCTCGCGCTGGAAGGAGGTGCTGACCACCACCAACCCGCCGGCGTCCGGCGAGATGGACATCGTCAGCCGGTGGCTGTTCCTGACCCGGGCCGCCGTCCTGCCGATGACGCTGACGGCCGGCCTCGTCGCCGGGCTGCTGGCCGTCCACGACGACGCCTTCAGCGTCGGCCTCTTCCTCCTGGCCTTCCTCGGGATCCTGCTGGCCCACACGGCCAACAACCTGATGAACGACCTGTTCGACAGCACCACCGGGTTGGACAAGGCCGACTACCCCCGGGCGATGTACTCGCCCCATCCTGTGCTCGAGGGCTACATCACCAAGCGCGGCCTGGCCACCGCCGCGCTGATCGTCAACCTGGTCGATGCCGCGGTGGGCGTCATCCTCTTCATCGAGTGGGGCTGGCCGGTCATCGCCTTCGCCCTGGCCGGGTTCCTGCTGTCGGCGGCGTACACCGCCCCGCCCCTCCGCCTCAAGAAGCGGGGCCTCGGCGAGCCCGACGTCTTCGTCGTGTGGGGCCCCCTGATGGTGGGGGGCGTCTACTTCTCCGCCGTCGGCTCGATCCCCTGGCAGGTCTACGCCGCCTCGGTCCCCTACGGGCTCCTGTGCACCGCGGTGCTCATGGGCAAGCACGTCGACAAGGCCCCGTGGGACGAGCGGGAGGGCATCCGGACGCTGCCGGTCATCCTCGGCGAGGTCAGGGCCCGCTGGGCGACCCGGATGATGATGGCCGGCTTCTACGTGACCGTGGCCGTCTGCCTGGCCATCGGGGCGCTGCCCTGGCCGGTCGTCATCGTCGCCTTCGGCATCCCGACGCTGGTCAAGGCCTGGGGCCCGCTGTCGCAGCCCAAGCCCGAGAAGCCACCGGAGCACTTCCCGATCTGGCCGCTCTGGTATGCGGCCATCGCCTTCCTGCACACCCGCCGGGCGGGCCTGCTGCTGGTCGTCGGCCTGGCCATCGCCGCGGTCGCCGGCATCGAGCCCGGCTTCCTCGCCTGACGATCTGACGCCCCGTCAGGGCCCCATCTAGTCTCTCCTGCCGCTCGCCAGACAGGAGAACCAGGCATGGGAACGCTCGACGAGAAGGTCGCCATCGTCACCGGGGCTGCGCAGGGCCTCGGGGCGGCGCACGCCAAGCTGCTGGCCGCTGAGGGCGCCAAGATCGTGCTCAACGACCTGGGTCCGGGCGTGGACGACGTCGTGGCCGAGATCACCGGTGCGGGCGGCGAGGCCGTGGCCAACAGCTCGAGCGTGGCCGACTGGAACGCCGCCAAGGAGATGATCGACCAGGCCGTCGACACCTTCGGCGACCTCCACATCCTGGTCAACAACGCCGGGATCCTCCGGGACAAGATGTCCTTCAACATGGAGGAGGACGAGTGGGACGCGGTGATCAACGTCCACCTCAAGGGCCACTTCTGCCCCTCCCGCCACGCCGGCAACTACTGGCGCTCGCAGTCCAAAGCCGGCAACGACGCCCCCCGGCGGATCATCAACACGTCGAGCGAGGCCGGGCTGTTCGGCAACGCCGGCCAGGCCAACTACGCCGCGGCCAAGTCCGGCATCGCCACCCTGGCCATCGTGTTCGGCCGGGAGCTGGCCAGCTACGGCGTGACCGGCAACGCCATCGCCCCCCGGGCCCGCACCCAGATGACCGACCAGTTCGACTTCTTCCAGCCCCCCGAGGAGGAGAGCGAGTTCGACCGCTTCCTCCCCGGCAACGTCTCCCCGCTGGTGGCCTGGCTGGCCTCCGACGAGGCGGGCGACGTCAACGGCCAGGTGTTCGTGGTCATCGGCGGCGACGTCTGGGTCATGCAGGGCTGGAGCATCGCCGGCCACCTCCACAAGGACGGGCCCTGGACGCCCGAAGAGCTCGCGGCCAAGAAGGAGGAGCTCTTCGCCGACCACGAGCGCACCCTCCCCGGCATGGCCGTCCCCAGCTGGTGATCCTCCAGCTACATCGGCATCGCTTCGTAGACGTCGACGCTGCCGCCGACATTGAGCACGGGGCAGCCGGCGGCCAGCTCGCTGGCGGCGTCGAGGCTGCCGGCCTCCAGGATCGAGTACCCGGTCAGCTCCGACGGTGCCCCGGCGCGGCCGGGACCGTCCGCCGTGCGCGTGGTCGAGGCACCGAAGGGGTTGCCACCGTCGACCACCGCGTCACCGAGCGAACCGAACCACCCCATCCAGGCCTGCATCGTGGCCTCCTGGTCGGCTTCGGTCTCGGGCACGCTGCCGCCGCGGTAGGCCAGCACGAACTTCGCCATGTCGTTCCTCCTGTTCGGTAAGAACCTAATTCGATCACAATCGAAATAGATCGTCAAACGGACTACGGTGACGACCGTGCCCGACGAGCCCCAGCGCCTGCTCGACGCCCTGTCGTCGCCCGTGCGCCGGGAGATCCTCTGGCTGGTCTGGGACCGCGAGCTGGCCGCGGGCGACATCGCCGCCGCCTTCGAGGTGACCGCGCCCACCATCTCCCAGCACCTGTCCGTGCTGCGGCAGGCCGGCCTCGTGACCCTGCGGGTCGACGGGAACTACCGCCGCTACCGGGCCAACCAGGACGCCTTCGAGGGCCTGGAGGCGCTCCTCGCCCACACCGGTCGGTGGTCGGTCGCCGACCGCCCCGCCGCGGCTCACGTCACGACCCGCCTCGAGCAGGTGGTCGTGGTCACCGTCGAGGTGGATCAGCCACCGGAGGACACCTTCGCCTGCTTCGTCGACCCGGTCCTCTACTCACGGTGGCTCGGCGTCCCCGTGACGATCGACGACGGACGGTTCTCGTGTGTGACCGATCGCGACATCCACGTCCGGGGCTCCTACGACCTGGTCGTCCCCCCGTCGCTCATCGCCATGCGGTGGGACTTCCAGGCCGGCGCCGTCCCGGTGCCCGCGAACCTCCTGCGGGCGTACCTGCGGGTCACGCCCACCGATGCCGGCAGCTGGGTCGAGGTGCACCAGTTCGTCGCCGACGACGACGCCGCGGCCGACACCCGCGCGGCCTGGACCTCGGTCCTCACCCGCCTGCGCGAGAACATCACGGCTGCCCTCGCGGGCTGACGTTCGCTCAGAGGCGGCCGTAGTACTCGTTGTGCCGGTTGCGGTAGTCGACGTCCTCGTGCATGTCGGCCTCGTAGTCCGGGGCGCTCTTGATCTGCTCCTTGGTCATGGTCACCCGCACGGTCTCGGCGTCGAGGTCGATCTCGGTGATTGCTCCGGCCGGGATCAGCCGCTTCTTGCCAAAGATCCAGAAGCCGGTGTCCACGACCACCCAGCCGGCGCCCGCCTCGTAGGAGGCTTCGTCGATCTTGCCGATGCTGCCGTCGGTGGCCTCGACCTCGAAGCCCGTCAGGTCGACCGGCTGATCCACCTCGATCATCTCGAAGGTCCAGAGTTCCGTCATTGTCCTGTCTCCTGTATTGCTCGGCCTTCCCGCGATCGCGCCTTACCCATCGACGACCGGATCGGAACCTCGTCGGCCGATGCGTGAGGGTGGATCGGCCATGCTGGGTCGGTGCTGGGGGGACTGCGGGTGCTCGAGGCCGCGGGCGAGGTGGCCGGGCCCTATGCGGGCAAGCTCCTGGCCGACGCCGGCGCCGACGTGGTCAAGGTGGAACCGGCCGGCGGCGACCCGCTCCGGCGCTGGACCGCCGCGGGCATCGACCTGGCCGAGGGCGAAGACTCGGCCCTCTTCCGATTCCTGAACACGTCGACGCGGTCCGTGGTCGGCACCGTGGACGACCTGGCCGCGGGGGCCGACGTGGTGCTGGGCGACGGCTGGCTCCCTGTCGACGACCTGCGCCGGGACCATCCCCACCTGGTGGTGGTGACGATCACCTCGTTCGGGATGACGGGGCCCTGGTCCGGTCGACCGGCGACCGAGTTCACCCTCCAGGCCGCCTGCGGCTCGACGGGGTCGCGCGGCCGGCGGGACCGGCCGCCCCTCGCCGTCGGTGGGCGCTTCGGCGAGTACCTGGCCGGCGTCCACGCCGCGCTGGGCGCGGTGGCCGCCTGGCGGGCGGGCGGGGACGAACACGTCGACGTCTCGATGCTCGAGGCCATGGCCATCGGGATGAACACCTACGGGCCACTGTTCGCCGAGCTCTACGGGATCGAGGCCCCGGTCGAGCCCAGAGGCCGCCACATCGACCACCCGTCGATCGAGCCCACCGCCGACGGCTGGGTCGGCTTCGCCACCATCGCCAACCAGCAGTTCAAGGACTTCCTGGTGCTCATCGAGCGCGCCGACCTGCTGGCCGACGAGGACCTCGTCGACATCAACGTCCGGACCAAGCGGGCCGACGAGTTCGAGGCGGCCGTGCAGGCGTGGACGACCCGGCACACCACGGCCGACATCATCGAGCGGGCGTCGGCGCTGCGGGTACCGGTCGCTCCGGTCAGCGACGGGGTCACCGTCGTGGACCACGAGCAGTTCTCGGCGCGGAAGGTGTTCGTCGACGGCCCTCAGGGTCGCCAGCCCCGGGTGCCCTACCGCCTCGGCGCCCATCCGGGGACGACGTTCGACCGGGCGCCGATGGTCGGGGCGCACACCGGAATCGTCGACTGGTCGCCGCGATCGGCACGGACCCGGTCGCAGGAGCGGCCGCTGGCCGGGGTCCGGGTCGTCGACCTCACCTGCTTCTGGGCCGGCCCCTCGGCCAGCCTCAACCTGGCCGCGCTCGGGGCCGACGTGGTGAAGGTCGAGTCGGTGCAACGCCCGGACGGCATGCGCTTCACCAGCACGAAGCCCCCGACCGTCGACCAGTGGTGGGAGTGGGCCCCGGTCTTCTGCGGCACCAACGCCGGGAAGCGGGCGGTCACGCTCGACCTGGGGGCGGAAGCAGGGCGCCGGTTGTTCCTCGATCTCGTCGCGGGAGCCGACGTCGTCATGGAGAACTTCTCCCCCCGGGTCATGGAGCAGTTCGACCTGGACTGGCCGGTGTTGGCCGCGGCCAACCCCGGTGTGGTCATGGTGCGGATGCCGGGGTTCGGGCTCGACGGACCCTGGCGGGACCGCACCGGCTACGCCCCCACGATGGAGCAGCTCACCGGGCTGGCCTGGATCACCGGCTGGCCGGACCTGCCGCCGATCGTCCCCCGCGGCCCGTGCGACCCGCTGGCCGGCGCCCATGCCGCCTTCGCCGTGCTCGTCGCCCTCGAGGAGCGAGACCGGACGGGCCAAGGGTTCCTGCTCGAGGTGCCCATGGTCGAGTCCGCCCTGGCCACGGCTGCCGGACCGGTGATGGAGGCGGCGGCCTACGGGGTCGTGCAGGGCCGCGACGGCAACCGCGGCCCGGTGGCCGCACCCCAGGGCGTGTATGCCTGTGCCGAGCCGGAGCGCTGGCTGGCGGTGGCCGTGGCCAGCGACGCGCAGTGGCTGGCCCTCGCCCGCGCGCTCGGCCTCGACGATCCCGAGCTGGCGACGGCGGCGGCGCGACGAGCAGCCGCCGACCGGCTCGACGAGGCGCTGGCCGACTGGACCAGCAGCCGCGGGGTGGCCGAGGCGGAAGCGGCACTGCTCGACCTCGGCGTGCCGTGCGCCGAGGTCGTGTCCCCCGCCGCGGTGGACCGCAATCCCCACCTCGTCGCCCGGGGCTTCTTCGAACCCCTCGATCGGGCGGTGATCGGCCGCCACCACGTGCCGGGGCTGCCGTACCGCTTCGCGTCGCGGGGCGACCGGCCGTGGCATCGCACGCCGGCACCCACGATCGGTGAGCACAACGAGGCGATCCTCGGCGGCGAGCTCGGGTTGGGCGACGAGGAGCTCGAACGGCTACGCAACACCTCCGTGATCGGCGACCGCCCCCTCCACGCGTGACGCACACGTTGACGGACACGAAGCGAGCGCCGGCGAACGGCGATGACGCGGTGGTCGAGCGAGCGGAGCTGGACCAATGAATGACCCCTGGGGGGCGAACGTCCCGCTCGACGACGTGGGCGGCGGGGTCGCCATCGTCGGGGTGGGCGAGTCCGAGCACACCCGGGCATCGGGCCGGACGCCCACGGAGATCGCGGCGACCGCCGTGGAGCGGGCACTCGACGACGCCGGCCTCGAGCCCGAGGACGTCGACGGCGTGATGACGGGGCCGGGTGTCCCCGACCAGCTCGACGCCGCCGCCTTCCACGCCCACTTCGGGACCAGCCACGACCTGTGGGAGTCGTCGGCGGGGGGCGGCATGCGGTGGGCGGCGACCGCGCCGGTCCCTGCCGCCGAAGCGCTCGCCCGGGGGGACGCCAGCGTGATCGTCAACTCGTTCGCCGTGGCCTGGGCCACCCAGCGGGGGTCGATGACCGGCGGCCCGGGCCAGATGCACGCCGAGGAGCGGTTCAAGGGCAACCTCGAGGTCCCCTTCGGCTGGTTCCCCCAGCCCGTGTACTTCGCCACCATCGCCCGTCGGCACATGCACCAGTACGGGACGACGGAGGCCCAGCTGGGCGCCATCGCCGTGGCCTGCCGGGAGCACGCCAATGCGACGCCCGGCGCGGTCATGCACGGACGGCCGTTGAGCCTGGACGACTACCTGGCCTCGCCCTACCTCGCCGAGCCCTTCCGCAAAGAGGACTGCTGCCTCATCTCCGACGGCGGCGCGGCCTACGTGATGACCACGCCCGAGCGGGCCCGGGACCTGGACCGCCCCGCGGTCGAGGTGGCGGGCGTCGGTCTCGGGCGCTCCCACACGGGCACCCACTGGGCCCAGCAGGGCGACTTCACGAGCACGCCGCAGGTCTTCGCCGGACCCGCGGCCTTCGCCATGGCCGGCATCGACCCCGCCGATGTCGACGTGGCCACCGCCTACGACCCCTTCACCATCGTCAGCCTGATGCAGATCGAGGACCTCGGCTTCTGCGCCAAGGGCGAAGGCGGGGCCTTCGCCGAGGCCGGCGAGCTACGGGTCGCCGGGGGGTCGCTGCCGTACAACCCCCACGGGGGGATGCTCTCGCACGCCTACGTGCTGGGCATCGCCCACGTGGTCGAAGTGGTCCGCCAGCTCCGGGGCGAGGCTGCCAACCAGGTCGACAACGCCGAGATCGGCATCTACGGGGGCTACACCGGCCCCGAAGCGGCCACCCTCGTGCTGCGGAGGGCACCGTGACCGCGGCCGGCTTCCCGTTGCCCGAGACCGACTGGGCGCCGACCGCCCCGTTCTGGGCGGCGGCGGCCGAGCACCGGCTGTCGCTCCCCCGCTGCGCGGCCTGCGGCCGGCTGGTCTGGTACCCGGCCGACGCGTGTGGGCGCTGCGGCGGCACCGAGCACGCCTGGGTCGACCTGTCCGGACGGGGGACGCTGTTCTCGTGGGTGGTCGTCCACCAGCAGTTCCTGCCCCAGTACGAGCCCCCGTTCGTCACCGCCCTGGTCGCGGTCGACGAGGACCCCGCGGCCCGGCTGGCGACCCGCCTGGTCGAGGTCGACGCCGCTGACCTGACCATCGACCAGCCGCTGGAGGTCGTCTTCGCCCCCCTGCGCTTCCCCGGCGTCGACGGCGAGGTCACCGCCCCGTTCTGGCGCCCGATCTCCCGGTCATAGGCGGGAAATGAGGCGCCAGAACCGATCGTGGGCAGGCTGAGCGGCGTGCGGTGGCTCCGGCGGCTCGGCCTCCTCGTCGCGTTCCTGGTCGTCGGGGTGGCGGTCGCGGCCTGGGACGGGCTGTCGGGTGAGGAGGAGGAGCCCGTTCCCACGACGACGACGGCCGCTCCCGGACGGGTCGCCGCCCCCATCGAGGGCGGCGCCACCGACCCCCGCATCGAGTGCGCCCGCGCGCTCCCCGCCCGCCTGCAGCTCGGCCAGCTGCTGGCGCTCGACGTCGACGGCCAGGCCCCGGACCTCGAGGCGCAGCGCATCGCCGACCTCGGCATCGGCACCGTCTTCATCCAGAGCCTCTCCATCGACCGGCCCATCCAGCGCATCGAGGCGCTGAAGGCCACCTCGGCCATCCCGCCGCTCGTGGCCGTCGACGAGGAGGGGGGCGCCGTCCAGGACCTGCGGAACGTGCTCGGGCCCTTCCCGTCGCAGGAACGCATGGCGTCGACGACCGACCCGGCCGGGGCGAAGGCCCAGGTGCTGGCCCACGCCCGGTCGATGGCCACGCTGGGCATCGACGTCGCCTTCGCTCCCGTGGTCGACGTCCTGCCCGGTGACGGCTCCGATCCCCTCGGCGACGACCGGGCCTTCGGCAGCGATCCCGCGCTGGTGACCGAGTACGGGCAGGCCTACGTCGACGCCTTCGTCGAAGCGGGGATCCTGCCCACGCTCAAGCACTTCCCGGGGCACGGGCGGACCACCGGCGACAGCCACGCCGGCCCGGTCAACGCCCCGTTGCTGCCCGACCTCCGCACCCACGACCTGATCCCGTACGACACCCTGCTCGAGGACCAGGTGGCCGTGATGGTCGGGCACATGATCGTGGCCGACGTGACCATCTTCACCCCGTCCAGCCTGTCGAGGGACATCGTCACCGGCCTCCTGCGGGACGAGTACGGCTTCGACGGGCTGATCTTCACCGACTCCCTGTCCATGGGGGCCGTGACCGGCCAGGGTCCCCCCGAGGAGCTGGCCCTCACGGCCCTGCAGGCCGGTGCTGACGTCGCCCTCTTCTCGTCGCTGCCGGACCCGGCCGCCGTGCTCCGGCGCCTGGAGCGGGCGCTGGCCGACGGCGCCCTCGACGCCGACCAGATCGCCACCTCGGTCGTCCGGGTCCTCGACGTCAAGGGCATCGACCCCTGCACCCTCTGAGGTCCCTAAGGACGTGCGCGGAAAGGCTGAAGCTTGGTGCGCTTGACCTGGACATCGCCAAGCTGCGCTTGGCGATCACCGCTGTGCTTGCCTGGTCGCCTCGCCTCTCGGCTCGGCTCCTACGACGTGAGCTCGTCGACGAGGCCCCAGGCGAGGGCGGTCGGGGCGTCGATGGGCTGACCGGAGAGGGCGAGCCAGGCCGTGCGCTGGGGGCCGATCCGACGGGGGAGGCTGACCGTGCCGCCCTGTCCGGGGACGAGGCCCATGGCCACCTCGGGGAGGGCGAAGGTGGTGTCCCGGGAGGCCACGACCCGATGGCAGAAGGCCGCCAGCTCGGCGCCGGCCCCGATGCAGTGACCGTGGACGTGGGCCGTGACCCGGTCGGCCACCGCAGCCAGTGACCGGGCGGGCAGGCGCTCGAGCCGTATGGCGTGGGCCGTGGCCGGGTCCGAGAAGGTGCCGAACTCGCGGAGATCCCCGCCACTGCAGAACGAGGGCCCATCGCCCCGGAGGTCGGCAGTGAGCGACGGATCGACGGCGACCAGGTCGAAGGCCTCGACGAGGGCATCGCGCATGGCCACGTCGAGGGCGTTGTGCGACCGGGGCCGGTGCAAGGTGATCGTCAGTCGGTCGCCGGTGCGGGCGAGCAGCACCGGGTCCGGGTCGGGCGCCGGCTCGACCGGGCCCCGATCGGCCAGCCAGGCCGCGAACTCCGGCCCGCCTTGGAGCTCGGCGTAGGTCAGCGACTCGGCCACCAGCCCCTCCTCGATCGACGCCGGTCCGTCGACGAGGAGCTCGGCACAACGCCGGGCCGCGTGCGGGTTCCGTTCGACCACGGCCGCCAGGTCGTCGTCCCACAGGTCGCCGACGAGGTCGCGGATCACCGGTCGAGGGACTCGCCGATGACCTTCGCCTCCCGGAGCGCGGCCAGCTCGGTCGGCGAGAGGCCGAGGCGGCCGCCGAGGACCTCGTCGTTGTGCTGGCCCAGGGTCGGGGCCACGAACCGGTGGTGCTGGGGCACCCCGGCGGAGAAGCGCATCGGCCAACCGGGATAGGGCACCTCGCCGACGAGCGGGTGGGTGAGCGGCTGGTAGTAGTCCCGGGCCCCGAGCTGCGGTTCGGCCAGCATCCCCGGCACCCCCAGCACGGCGGACGCGGGGACGCCGGCGGCGAGGAGGGCGTCCGCGGCATCCGCCGGCGACCGCTCGGCGATCCACCCGGCCAGCGCGTCCTCGTCGGCCGGACCGAGGACCCGGTCGAGGGCGGCCTGGTCCTCGGCATCGCGCACGGACACCGCGACCCAGCCGCCGTCGGCTTCGTAGACCCCCTCGATCGCCGCCTCGCCCGTCTGGTTGCCGGTGCGTCCCGGTGCTGCGCCCGTCGCCGCGGCGGCGATGACCTGCTCGGCGGTGATCGCGGCCATGACCTCGACCTGGGCGACCTCGATCATCTGGCCCTCGCCCGTGCGGTCCAGGTGGCGGAGGGCGGCCTGGAGCGCGACGGCGGCGTGCATCCCGACCACCGGGTCGGCGAAGCCGCCGGGGTTGAGCGGCGGCTCGTCGGGATGGCCCGTCACCTGAGCGAGCCCGCAGGCCTGCTCGTAGACCATGGCCCAGCCGACGTGGTCCCGCCACGGCCCGACCAGTCCGAACCCGGGCATGCGAAGGTAGATCAGCTGGGGGCGACGCTCGCGCACGGCCGCCTCGGTGAGGCCGAACGACTCGACCACGCGGGGCGAGAAGTTCTCGAGGAGCACGTCCGCACCGTCGAGCAGGCGCCAGAGCAGGTCCTGGCCCTCCGGGCGGGTCAGGTCGAGCGTGATGTCCTGCTTGGACAGGTTCGTCGCCTGCCAGACCAACGAGCGCTCGTACCAGTCCGCGCCCAGCTCCGGGAACGAGGCCGAGTAGCGGAAGCCGTCGGGACGCTGGACCGACTCGACCTTGATCACGTCTGCTCCGAGCGAGCCCAGGTACATGGACAGGTACGGCGCCGACCAGAAGATGCTGAGGTCGACCACCTTCAAGCCGGCGAAGGGCAGGTCGGCCGAAGGCGTCACCGGGTCGGCATCGGGGAGGGTGCCCGGGCTCGGCGGAGCGCCGGACTGGGCGGGCGTGGCCGAGAGGCGGTACGGGGCGACGGGCGCGACGACGTCCGTCCCCGGCAGCGGGACGTAGAAGCCGCGCTCGGCGAACTGGGAGAGCTCAGGCAGGTTGGCCCCGTCGCCGATGGGCGCCGCGGGGATGCGCAGCGACTGGCAGGTGGCCACGATCGTCTCGGCCTCCTGACCGTCCAGCCAGGGTCGGGCCGCGTCGACGAACTCGGCGTAAGCCGTGTCCTCGATCACCTCCCGCTGCCGCTTGCCCCATTCCGGAAGGCCGAGGAGCGCGCACAGGTCGAGCCAGTGCTGGCCGGTGAGGCAGTTGATGCCCACGAAGCCGTCGGCGCAGGCGACGATGCCGGGCACGACGTAACGGCGCTCACCGAAGCTCTGACCCATCCGGTCCAACGTGAACTGGAACAGCATCGGGTACGGCAGGGTCCCGACCAGGCAGGCCTGGACGGAGAGGTCGACGACCACGGGGCCGCCGATCCGCAGCGCGGTGAGCGCCGCGGCCGCGGCGTAGCCGCCGGCGACGTACGCGGGCGCACGGCCACCGACCCGGACGGGATCGTGACCCGGGATGCCGTGGTTCGACACCCAGCCCCCGGCCGCCTGGACGGTCAGGTCGGTGGCCGGCTCGTGGGCGCGGGGGCCGGACTGACCGAACGGGGAGATGCGCACGACGGCACCGGCCGGCTCGATGCCCAGGGCTTCCAGGCCCCCCGGGCCGAGGTCCTCCACGACGAGGTCCGCCCGTGGCGGCTCGTCGAGCAGGATCTTCCCGGCGTCCAGGTAGGCGGCGAGGCCGGGCTCGACCCGCGGGCCGGGACCGACCTTGCCCACGCGGGCGCCGAGGTCCGCCAGCAGCTTGGTCGCGTAAGTGGCGGCGATCCCCTCCCCCACCTCGACGACGGTCACACCCTCCAGAGCCCCCACGCGAGCCACGCTACGTGGGACCTTGCACGGCAATGGACGCCGCCCTGACCATCCGTTCTGGGCACTCCCACTCGCGCCCTCAACAAACCTCAGTACCCAGAACGAATCGGCCACCGTTCTGGGTACTCACACTCGCGCCCTCAACAAGCCTCAGTACCCAGAACGAATCGACCACCGTTCTGGGTACTCACACTCGCGCCCTCAACAAGCCTCAGTACCCAGAACGGGAGGTCGGTAGCCTCGCCGGGCTTGCAGGTCATCTTCTTGTGCACGGGGAACGCGGCCCGGTCGGTCATGGCGGGGGCGATGTTCGAGGCCCGGCGGCCCGAGGTGAGCGTGATCACCGGGGGCACCCACGTGGTCGACGGCCACCCGGTGAGCTGGCGGACCCGGGACGCCCTCGCCTCGGTGGGCTACGAGGCCAGCCGCCACCGCAGCGCCCAGCTCCGGCCTGCCGACCTACCGGCCACCGATGTCGTGGTGGCGATGGCCAACGAACACGTCGAGTGGATGCGCCGCCAGCACCCCGAAGCGGCCGGTCGGACCATCACCCTGCACCGCCTGGCCCGGGATCTCGGGCCGCCGGACCACCCCTTCACCGAGCGGCTGCGGTTCCTGCACCCCGCCACGGTCGAGCTCGAGCCCTGGGAGGAGGTGGCCGACCCCGCCGGGGGCGAGCTGCCGGAGTACCAGGCCTGCGCCCGCGAGCTGGACGGACTGATCGAGCGGTTCGCCAAGCTGGTTTCGGTTTAGCGTTCCCCGCATGGGGAGACTGGAGGGGAGGCGGGCGCTCGTCACCGGGGCGTCGGCCGGCATCGGGGCCGCCTTGGCGGAGGGGCTGGCCGAAGCGGGTGCCGTCGTCGGGCTCTGCGCCCGACGTGAGGACCGCCTGGCCGAGGTGCTGGAGCGGTGCCGGGCCCACCAGCCTGACTGCCGGAGCTGGGTCGTCGACCTGGCCGAGCTCGACCACGTCGCGGCCTTCGCCGAGCAGGCCGACGACGAGCTCGGCGGCATCGACCTCCTGGTCAACAACGCCGGCATGCCCAAACGGCGGACCGTCGCCGACCTGACCATCGCCGAGGTCGACGCCGTCATGGCCCTCAACTACCTCTCCCCCGTTCGGCTCACGATGGCCCTGCTCCCTCGGATGCAGGCGCGGGGCCGCCCCGCCGACATCGTCAACCTCTCCTCGGTCGCCGCCCGGCTCTCGCCGGCCGGTGAGGCCTCCTACGCCGCGTCGAAAGCCGCCCTCACCGCCTTCAGCGAATGCCTCGCCGTCGAGACCTGGCACTCGCCGGTGTCGGTCCACGTGGTGAACCCCGGCGTCATCGACACCGAGCTCTTCCACCTGCCGGGCAACGACCCGCTGAAGGCCGACATCGCCCCCGAACCCCCGCAGATCGTGGTCGACGCCGTCCTCGACCAGCTCGACGCCGGCACCTTCGAGATCTACGTGCCCGCCTACTTCGCGGACTTCGCCACCGGGAAGGCCACCAACCTCGAGGAGTTCCTGGGCGGGTCGGCCGACTACTGGCGCGCGATCAACGAGGCCCCGGCATGAAGCTGGACGGCGCGACCGTCCTGCTCACCGGGGCGTCGTCGGGCATCGGCGCCGCCCTCGCCCCGATGCTGGCCGAAGCCGGGGCCCGGGTCGCGCTCCTGGCCCGCCGCGAGGAGCGTCTGCTGGAGGTCCTCGAGCAGTGCCAGCCCCACTCCCCGGGATCGCAGATCTGGGTCTGCGACCTCGACGACCCCACCGCCGCCGAGGAGGCCGCCATCGAGGTCGAAGGGGCCTTCGGTTCGGTCGACGTGCTGGTCAACAACGCCGCCATCCCCAAGCGGCGCCGGGTCACCGAGCTCACCGTCAACGAGTTCCACCAGACGATGCGGGTCAACCTCGAGTCGCCGGTCCGCATGACCCTGGCGCTGCTCCCCGGGATGTTGGAGCGGCGCCGAGGCACGATCGTGAACGTCGCCTCGCTGGGCGGCCGGCTGGGGATCACCCACGAGACCGCCTACTGCGCGGCCAAGTTCGGGCTGAGCGGCTGGAGCGAGGCCATGGCCCTCGACCTCTGGGACACACCCATCGCCGTCCGGCTCATCCAGCCCGGTCCGATCGACACCGAGATCTGGGACCAGCCCGACAACGAGGCCCCGCTCTACGACGGACCGCTGGAGCCGCCGCAGGTGGTGGCCGAGGGCATCGTCGCCGCCATCGAGGGCGAGGGCTTCGAGCACTACCTCCCCGACCTCAAGGCGGTGGTCGAGTTCAAGACCAGCGACATCGACACCTTCCTGGCCGGCGCCGCCGAGGCGATGCGCAAGGACGACGGGTGAAGGCCCTCGTCTTCGGCGTCCACGCCGAGCCCCAGACCCCGCCGGCCGAGGACGCGCCCCAGCTCCTGCACAACCTCGCCAAGACCCCCATGGCCCTGCAGGAGATCGACGAGCCGAAGGTGCTCGGCCCCGACTGGACGGTCCTGCGCACCCGCATGACCGGCATCTGCGGGTCCGACGCCAAGCAGGCGATGCTCGACTTCGACGACCTTGCGGGCGACAACCCGATGAGCGCCTTCATCTCCTTCCCCCAGGTGATGGGCCACGAGGTGGTGGCCACGGTGGAGGAGGCCGGTCCGGAGGCCGGGTTGGAGCCCGGCCAGAGGGTCGTCCTCAACCCTTGGCTCTCCTGCGCGCCGAGAGGCATCGAGCCCGTCTGCCCAGCGTGCGAGGCCGGCGACTACTCGCTGTGCTGGAACTTCAACGACGGGCGGCTCACCGCCGGCATCCACACCGGCAACTCGTCGGACGCCTCCGGGGGCTTCGCCGACCTGTTGCCCGCGCACCGCCAGATGGCGATCCCGGTGCCCGACGAGATCCCCGACGAGGTCGCGGTCCTCGCCGACCCCTTCGCCGTGTCGCTGCACGCCATCACCCGCAACCCGCCGCCGGAGGGTGGCCGGGCCTTGATCTACGGTGCGGGTGCGCTGGGGACGACCGCCGGGGCGATCCTGGCCGAGCTGTTCCCCTCCGTCGACGTGGGGGTCGTCGCCCGCTTCGACCACCAGGCCGACGTCGCCCGCCGCCGGGGCGCGACGGTCTTCGCCCCCGAGCCCCGCCTCGAGCTCATCGAGGCCCTGGCCGCGTGGTCCGGCGGCATCCTGCGCACGCCGTGGGACGGCCTGCCCACGTGCCACCCCGGCCACGTCGACGTCGTCTACGACACCGTCGGCGCACCAGAGACGGTCGAGGTCGGCATCCGGGTGCTGGCCGAGCGGGGGACCCTCGTCCAGATGGGCGTGTCGTCACCCGCCCGCTTCGAGTGGACGCCGTGGTACTTCAAGGAGCTCCGCCTCGTGGGCTCCAACGCGTTCGGCATCGAGGAGGTCGACGGCATCCGCCAGCACGGCATCGCCCACTACCTCGACCTCGTCCAGGCCGGCCGGGTCGACCTCGACGGCATGCTCACCCACACCTTCCGCTTGGAGGAGTGGCGCCAGGCCCTCGCCGCCCTCGCCGACCAGGCGACCAGCGGCGCCCTCAAGGTCGCCTTCGACTTCCGCTGAGCCGACGACCGCCACCGCCGACTTTTCCCGCTGACCGCACCGCCTAGGTTCAGCCCCATGGAGCTGGTCGACCTCGGGCGGTCGGGGCTGCGGGTCACGCGGGTGGGGTTGGGCCTGGCGTCGATCGGTCGGCCCGCGTACATCAACCTCGGGCATGGCGGCGACCTGGGTGCCGACCGCTCGGTGGCGGCGCTGAAGGCCCGGACCGACGACGTCCTGGACACGGCCTGGGAGCGCGGGGTGCGCTACGTCGACGCCGCCCGCTCGTACGGTCGGGCGGAGGAGTTCCTGGCCGACTGGATGGAGCGCCAGGAGCTGGGCCGCGACGATCTCACGGTCGGCTCGAAGTGGGGCTACGAGTACACCGCCGGCTGGCAGGTCCACCCGCCGTCGGGCGTGCACGAGGAGAAGGACCACTCGGTCGGCCACCTCCGCCACCAGTGGGCCGAGTCCGAGCGGCTGCTCGGCGAGCGCCTGGCGCTCTACCAGGTCCACTCGGCCACGTTCGACAGTGGCGTGCTCGGCGACCGGCAGGTGTTCGACGAGCTCGCCGCGATCCGGGAGCGGGGCGTGGCCATCGGCGTCACGGTCAGCGGACCGCTCCAGCGCGACCTCGTCCGCAGGTCGATGGAGGTCGAGTACGACGGGCGCTTCCTCTTCGAGACCGTGCAGGCGACCTGGAACCTGCTCGAACAGTCCGTGGCCCCCGCTCTGGCCGAGGCCGCCCACGAGGGCATCGGGGTGATCGTGAAGGAGGCCCTGGCCAACGGGCGGCTCACCGAGCGCAACCGGCTGGGGGGCGACGAGGAGCTGGTCGAGATGCTGGGCGACGCCGCCGACGGGCTGCGGGTCCCCCTCGACGCCGCCGCCCTGTCCGCCGTCCTCGCCCAGCCCTGGTGCCAAGTGGTCCTGAGCGGCGCCGCCACGCCCGACCAGCTGAAGTCCAACCTGCTCGCCCTGGACGCCGAGTGGACCGATCGGGCGGCCAAGCCCTTCGAGAACGTCCTGGAGGAACCCGAGGACTACTGGCGCACGCGGTCGCAGTTCCCGTGGACCTGACCGGCCGCTCGAGGGAGACCGGGCCGTGAGCCTGCGGCCGACGTTGGCCCATCCCGACGCCGACGACTGGAGCCGGCCCGGCGGGCCGTGGGACCAGCCCCCACTGGACGACGTGCTCGGCCCGTGGCCCGACGTCGCCGCGGTGGCCGGTGGCCTGCGGGGCCTGGGCGTCGGGCGGGGCGATGCCGTGGCCTGGCAGCGGCCCAACGGCCCCGACGCGGTGGCCCTCTACCGGGCGTGCTGGCGCCTGGGTGCCATCGCCGCCCCCGTCCACCACCAAGCGGGTGACGCCGAGGTCGCCCGGCTCCTCGCCCGGATCGATCCGACCACGTTCGTCGCGGCCGGGGACGACCTGCCCGACGGTCCGCCGGCCCCGGCGGAAGGTCGACCCGGCGACGTGGCCTGTGTGCTCTGGACCGCGGGCTCGTCCGGCGAGCCGAAGGGCGTCCTCCACACCCAGCGGGCCCTCGCCTACAAGGCCCGCACGATGGCTGTGGTCCACGGCCTCACCCCCGAAGACGCCGTGCTGATGCCCGCTCCCCTCGCCCACATCAGCGGGCTGCTCAACGGGCTGCTCGTCCCGCAGGCGGCCGGCCTGCGCTCGGTCTTCATGGCCCGCTGGGATCCCGACCAGGCCCTCGACCTCATCGCCGCGGAGCACATCACGTTCATGGTCGGCCCGCCCACGTTCTTCCTCGGGCTGATGGCCGCCGAAGGCTTCTCGCCCGAGAAGGTGGCCTCGCTCCGACTCATCTCGTCGGGCGGCGCGGGGGTGACCCCGGCCTTCGTCGACGAGGCGACGGCGCGGCTGGGTGCCGTCGTCAAGCGGGCGTACGGGTCGACCGAGGCCCCGACCGTCGCCACGGCCCACGCCGGCGACCCACCCGAGCGGGGCCGGGACACCGATGGTCGGGCGACGGGCGACGTCCGGTTCCGTCTCGGCCCCGACGACGAGCTGCTCGTCCGCGGCCCCGAGCTGTTCGTCGGCTACGACGACCCGGCCGCCACCGAGGCCGCGGTTGCGGACGGCTGGTTCCGCACGGGTGACCGGGCCACCATCGACGCCGACGGCTGGATCACGATCACCGGGCGACTGAAGGACGTGATCATCCGGGGTGGGGAGAACGTCTCGGTCGCCGCTGTCGAGGCGACGCTGGAAGCGCACCCGGCCGTGCGCCACGCCGTCGTCGTCGGCGAGCCCGACGACCGGCTGGGTGAGCGCGTCGTCGCCGTGGTCGAGGTCGACGGGGCCTTCGAGCTGGACGAGTGCCGGCGCTGGTTCGCTGAGCAGGGCAGCACCAGGTTCACCTGGCCCGAACGGATCGTGGTCGTCGACCAGCTCCCCACCCTCCCCGCCGGCAAGCCCGACCGCGAGGCCGTCCGCCAACTGCTTTGGAGGAAATAGCCCCGCGAAGCCGGGGGGTATTTCCTCCAATGATTCAGAGCAGGGGCTGACCGGACTCGAGCTTCTCGCGGAGGAGGCGGCCGAGGCGATCACGGTGCCAGGTGGCGTCGCCGAAGCTCACCCCGTCGAGCTGGGCCCGCTTCACGTAGAAGTGGAGGTCGTGCTCCCACGTGAAGCCGATGCCGCCGTGGACCTGGAGTCCGGAGGCCATGACCCGCCGGGCGGCGTCGCTGCACCACGTCTTGGCCGTCGAGGCGGCGACGGAGCGGTCGGGATCGCCGGCGCCCAGCGCCCAGGCGGCGTGGTACACCGCGGACCGCATGCCCTCGACGTCGACCAGCATGTCCGCACAGCGGTGCTTGACGGCCTGGAACGAACCGATGGGGCGACCGAACTGAACCCGCTCCTTCGCGTAGCCGACCGAAAGGTCGAGGACCCGGGCCGAGGCCCCGAGGAGCTCGGCCGAGTGCCCGACCGCCCCCAGGTCGACGAAGCGCTCGACCGCCTCGGGCCCGCCGAGCCGGACGGCCGGCGCCTCGGACAACGCCACCCAGCCGAGCGAGCGGGTGCGATCCATCGCGGGCTCGGCCACCGAGGAGATCCCGTCCACGGCCCAGAGCTCGTCGTCGGTCGAGCGCACGACGACGACTCGCGCAGCCGGGGCGTGGATGACCGGCTCCGGCCGGCCCGATGCGAGGCCCCCGTCGACCGTCACCGGCGAGAAGGCCACCGTCCCGACCACCGACCCGGCAACGAGGAGCTCGATCAGCTCGCTCGGCCCGTCACCGCCGACGAGCGCGTCGAGGGCCAACGCCTGCTGCAGGACCGGCGCGGGGGCGAGGTGGCCGCCGACCTCCTCCAGCAGCAGGGCCAGCTCGACGATGCCGAACCCCAACCCACCCCGGTCCTCGGGCACGGCCAGGGCCGACCAGCCCTGATCGACCATTGCCGACCAGAGCCCGTCGTCGATCCCGCCCCCGCCGTCGACCACGGCCCGCACCTGCGCCGGAGCCGAGCGCCCGTCGAGCAGGCTCCGGGCCGCGTCGCGCAGCGCGACCTGGTCGTCCGAGAGCTCGAAATCCACGTGCGTACCATTGCATCCCCGTGGACCTGACCCCGACACGCGAACAGGAGGCCTTCCGGGCCGAACTGCGCTCGTGGTTGGCCGACCACCCCCCGGCCGAGGCCCTCCGGACGCACACCGAGGACCTGGCCGCCGAGGTCGCCGCGCTGCGGGAGTGGCAGGCCCAGCTGGCCGCCGGGCGATGGATCGGGGTGACCTGGCCCGAGGAGTACGGCGGCCGGGATGCGGGCGCCCTGCACCACTTCATCGTCCAGGAGGAGCTGGCCCGCGCCCGCTCGCCCGAGCTGGTGGGCCGCATCGGCATCAACCTGGTCGGGCCCACCCTGCTCGCCCACGGCACACCGGAGCAGAAGGCCCGGTGGCTGCCCCGGATCCTGGCGGCCGACGAGCTCTGGTGCCAGCTCTTCTCCGAGCCCGACGCCGGCTCCGACCTGGCCGCCGTGGCCACCAAGGCCGAGCGGGTCGACGGTGGCTGGCGACTCAGCGGCCAGAAGGTGTGGACCAGCTACGCCCAGTTCGCCGACTGGGGCCTGTGCCTGGCCCGCACGGACCCCGAGGCCCCCAAGCACAAGGGCATCTCCGCCCTGGCGGTCGACATGGCCGCGGACGGGGTCGAGGTCCGCCCCCTGGTCCAGATCACCGGCGAGGCGGAGTTCAACGAGGTCTTCTTCGAAGGCGCCTTCGTCCCCGACGGCCAGCTCATCGGCGCCGAGAACGACGGTTGGCGGGTGTCCAGCTCGACGCTGACCCACGAGCGGGGCACCAACCCCCGCCAGTTCGTCATCCACGCCCAGCTGGTCGAGGACCTGTTCCGCCTCGCCGTCGAGACCGGCCGCTACGACGATCCCCGGCTCCAGCGGAGGCTGGCTGAGGCCTTCGTCGAGGTCCGGCTCTTCCAGCTCCACAACTGGCGCTCGCTCTCCCGCCTGCAGGCCGGCAAGGAGCTGGGCCCCGAGGGCAGCCAGCTCAAGCTCTACTGGTCGGAGATGAGCAAGCGCCTGCACGAGACCGCCATGGCCGTGCTCGGCGACGCCGCGCCGCTGTGGCGAGGCGCGACCGACAACCCGGGCGACGGCGAGTGGCAGCGGTCGTGGCTCTACTACCACGCCGCCTCGGTCTTCGCCGGGACGAACGAGATCCAGCACAACATCATCGGCGAGCGGGTCCTCGGCCTCCCCCGAGAGCCAAGGCCGTGAGCGACACGCAGCCGGCGGGCCCGGCTCCTCGATCGGTCCGTCCGCACCCGCCGGCGGAGCTGGAGCCAGCGTGACAGCCAAGCCCCTGGAGGGCTTGCGGGTCCTCGACCTCGGGACCCGCATCGCGGCCCCGTTCTGCGCCGGCCTCCTCGGCGAGCAGGGGGCCGAGGTCATCAAGGTCGAGCAGCCGGGCACGGGCGACTTCATGCGGGAGATCGGGCCGTTCCTGCCCACCGACGACGAGGCCGGCTACTCGCTCTTCTGGGCCGTCGAGGGCCGGGGGCGCAAGAGCGTCACCCTCGACCTGCGCCAGCCGGACGGGCAGGACCTCCTGCGCCGGCTGGCCGAGACCGCCGACGTCCTGGTCGAGAACTTCCGCCCGGGCACCCTCGAGAAGTGGAACATCGCCCCGGGTGACCTGCCGGACCGGCTCGTCACCGTGCGCATCAGCTCGTTCGGCCAAGACGGTCCCAACTCGGCCCGACCGGGGCTCGACCGGGTCGGCATCGGCTTCGGCGGCCTGATGCACCTCACCGGCTACCCCGACCGGCCGCCGGTGCGGGTCGGCGTGACCATCTCCGACTACCTCACCGGCATCTTCGCGGCCCACGCCGCCACTGCCGCCCTCTACGAACGCGACGCCCGCGGCACCGGTGAGGGGGCGGTCATCGACGCCGCCCTCTACGGCGCCAGCCTGCGCATCCTCGAGTGGACCCTGCCCGCCTACGACCGCCTCGGCACCGTCCGGTCCCGGGAGGGCAACCGGCTGGCCAACTCCGCTCCGCTCGACAACTACCCCACCGGCGACGGGAAGTACGTCTGCATCGTGGCGGGCAGCGACGCCAACTTCGCCCGCCTGTGCTCCGCCATGGAACGTCCCGACCTGCCGGCCGACGAGCGCTACGACACGCTGGCCAAGCGGGCCGCCCTCGGCGACGAGATCAACGGGGTGGTGGCCGAGTGGACGTCGACCCTGCCGGCCGACGAGGTGGTCGAGCGCTGCGTGGTCGCCGACGTGCCCGTGGCCACGGCCTTCACCGCGGCCGACCTCTTCGCCGACGCCCACGTGGCCGCCCGGGGCGACCTGGTCACGGTGGACGACCCGGTCGCCGGCCCCCTCCGCCAGCAGGCGCCCTACCCCCGCCGCGTGGGTGAGGTGCCCGAGGCGCCGTCGGGGGCCCCAGGACTCGGCCAGGACACCCGGGAGGTCCTCACCGCGCTCGGGGTCAGCGCCGACGAGCTCGACCGCCTCGCCGACGACGGGATCATCTGATGGAGGCCATCGCCCCGGGCCTGTTCGAGCTCGACGAGGTCGGCTCGATCACCCTGGTCGGCGGCTGGTCGCACCTCTCCGGCCACCACCACTTCCCGCTGGGCCCCGTGTGCCCGTTCACGGGGGCCGACGACGTCGAGCGGGTCCTGCTCCCCCGCGACGGGAGGCTCTGGGCCTGGACGGCGGTGACCCACCCGCCCCCGGGCTACGCGGGCCCGGTCCCCTACGGGTTCGGGGTCGTGGAGCTGGACGCCATCGGCCTGCGCGTCGTCACCCGGCTGACCGAGCCGGACCCCGCCCGGCTGGTCGAGGGTCAGCGCATGACCCTCGTCACCGACGACCTCGGCGACGGCGTCGCCACCTGGGCCTTCGCCCCGGTGCCCGAATGAACCTCGACGTGGAGGTGGCGGGGGTCGGGCTGCACCCGTTCGGTCGGTTCGACGAGCTCGGCCTCGTCGACCTCGGGGTGACGGCCGTCCGCCAGGCAATGGCGGAGGCCGGCATCGGCCCCGGCGGGTTCCAGGCCGCCTACTGCGGCACCGCCTACGGCGGGGTGGCCACCGGTCACCGGGTGCTCGGTGCCCTCGCGCTCACCGGCACGGCCATCGTCGACGTGGAGGCGGGCTGCGCCAGCGGGGGGGCGGCCCTCCAGCTCGGGGCCGAGGCCATCGCCGCCGGCCGCTACGACACCGTGCTCGTGTTCGGCGTCGACAAGATGCCGAAGGGGATCATCCGCTCCTCGTTCTTCGCGCCGTGGCAGGAGCAGGCCGGCCTCTCCCCCGCCCCCGCCTACTTCGCCCTCCGGGCCCAGCGCCTGCTGGCCGACGCCGGCCTGACCAAGGAGGACCTCGCCGCCGTCTGCGTGAAGAACCGGGCCCACGGCGTCGACAACCCTGACGCCATGTGGCGCGAGGCCGTGACCGCCGAGGCGGTGCTGGCCAGCCGGGTCGTGTGCGAGCCGCTCCACCTCTGGATGCTCTGCTCGCCCAACGAGGGCGCCGCCGCCGTGGTCCTCCGGCGGGCCCGCGGCCAGGGCGTCCGGGTGCGGGCCGTGAGCCTCCGCTCGCACCTCCCGGGCCACGTGCTCTCCGAGGCCACGCCGCTGTCGGGCCTCACGACCGACGACGTGGCCCCGGCGACGACGCTCGCCGCCGGCGACGCCTACGCCGGAGCCGGCCTGGGTCCTGACGACGTCGACGTCGTCGAGTGCCAGGACACCGACGCGGCCCGCGAGCTCCTCTCATGGCAGGAGCTCGGCCTCTGCGCCCCCGGCGAGCAGTCCCGCATCCTGGCCGACGGCGACGCTTCCCTCGGCGGACGTCGCCCGGTGAACCCGTCCGGTGGCCTGCTGAGCAAGGGCGAGCCCCTCGGGGCGTCCGCCCTCGGTCAGGTCGTCGAGCTGGTCCACCAGCTGCGCGGCACCGCCGGCCCCCGCCAGGTCCCGGGCGCGCGGGTGGGCCTGGCCCATGTCGTTGGCCGTGGGGCCAACGCGTGCGTCACCATCGTCTCGACGTGACCACGACCGAACCCACCGCCCCCGTCGTCCAGCGGCCGATGGCCGGGGTGCTGGCGGCCACCACGGGCGTGGTGCTCTGGGGGTGCCTGGTCCCGCTGGCCAAGGCCGCCGACGACGTGAACGGGATCGTCCTCGGCTTCCACCGGCTGTGGATCGGGGCCCTCGGCGTGCTCGCGGTCTTCTACCTGACCGGCGGCCGCCTCAGCCGGAGCACCCTCCGGACGTCCTTCTGGGGCGGGGTGCTGTTCGGGCTCGACATCATCTTCTTCTTCTCCGCCATCAAGCTCACGACGGTGGCGAACGCCACCATCGTCGGGGCGTTGCAGCCGATGCTGCTGATCTACGTCGGCGCCCGCTGGTTCGGCGAGAAGGTGACGGCGTCGCTGGTCGGCCTGAGCTGTGTGGCCGTCGCCGGCGCGGGTCTCGTGGCCATCGGTTCGGCCTCGGGGAGCAGCGACGAGTGGAGCCTGGCCGGTGATCTCTGTGCCCTCGCGGCCCTCCTGTCGTGGTCGGGCTACTTCATCGCCTCGAAGCGGGCCCGCGACACGCTCAGCTCCCTCGAGTACCTGGCCGCCTTCCTCCTGGTGGCCTCGGTCCTGGTACTGCCGGTCGCCCTGCTCGCCCCTGGTCCGTTCGATCCCGGCGCCGAGGGCTGGTGGATCGTCCTGGTCGTGGCCCTGCTCTCCGGCGGGGTCGGCCACTTCCTCATGAACTTCGCCCACCCCCACATCCCGCTCTACCTGGCCAGCCTGCTCACCCTCGCCGTGCCCGTGATGTCGACCACGGTGGCCGTGCTGTTCCTCGAGGAGCCGGTGAACGCCGTCCAGGTGGCGGGCATGGGCGTGGTGCTCGTCGCCGTCGGCATGGTCGTGCTGCGGACCGAGCGAGGGCCGAAGGAGGCCGACATCCTCGAGGCCGAGCCTCCGGTGTGAGCGGGTGCCCGTAGGCTTGTGGCCATGGTGCTGCCCACCGGGCTGACCGATGACGACCTGACCGCCCAGGCCTTGGCCGCCGACCCCGACCAGCCGCTCGAGCCCGGGGCCGTGCCCTTCCGCGGCGAGCCCACCCCCGGCCCCGACCTGCTGCCCGACTGGTACATGCCCAAGGTGGTGGCGGGGCGGTCCACGCCGGGTCGCCGGGCCGTCGCCATCGCCATCGTGGCTGCCGCGCTGGTCATCAACGCCCTCGGCTTCTGCATCACCTACGGCGGCCTCTCGGCCGGCTGACCCCGCCGGGTCAGTCGATCGCCACCACCAGGCGGTAGCCGAGGTCGAGGCTGTCGGCGTCGAGCAGGTCCCCGTAGCGCCGGTGCCATGCGCCGGAGCGGAGGTCGGCCTCGAGGCGGGCCAGCCCCTCCCGGTAGTGCTCGACCTCGGCCAGGGCGAAGGCGGAGATCGCCGACCGGATCCGCTCGTCCAGGTAGAGCGACGGGCGGCGCCAGTAGGCCCCGAAGAAGCCGTCGGTGCAGTCGTGGGGCACGGCGACCGGCACCACGACGTCGGCCCCGATCAGCTCGGCCACGTGGTCGACCGGCACCGAGAGGTCCCGTCCCTGTCGGGCGATCTCGGGCAGGTAGTCCCGCAGGAGCCAGAAGTCGCTCTCGAAGGCCGGTTGGTCCCACGTCAGCACGACCCGGCGGCACACGCCCACCCGGTTCATCTCGGCCAGGCCGGCCGCCCGCCGGTCCCAGTGGTGGACCGTGAGGATCGCCATGGCGGCGTCGAAGCTGTCGTCGGGGAAGGGCAGGCGCTCGGCCGGCGCCTGGACCACCGGTCCCATGGCCGTCGGCCGCTGGGCGATCATCGCCCGTGACGGCTCGACGGCGACCACGTCGCGGTCGGCCGGCTCGTAGGAGCCGGCGCCGGCTCCGACGTTGAGGATGCGCCGGCAGTCGCCGAGGGCCTCGTGGATGCCGGCCGCGATGCGGCGGTCGGGCCGGCGCAGGCTCGAATAGCCGACGCCGATCACGTCATAGGGCGTGACCCCCGGCCCCCCCGACCGCAGCATGCGCCGAGAGCGTACGTCTTCGCCACAGAGCGTGCTGAATCGATCGTGACGATCCGTTCTGGTTGCTCCCGGGTCCTCACCCCCGGAGTCAGCACCGCAACCAGAACCAGGCTCGTCAGGCCGTGGCGAGGATGGTGTCGGCGAGGCGGGTCTGATGCCAGGTGCCGGAGCCGAGGAGCAGGTCGTCCTGCTTGGCCCGGCGGTAGTGGAGGTGGGCGTCGCAGTCCCAGGTGAAGCCCACGCCGCCGTGGATCTGGATGGACTCGGCGCACACGGCGTTGGCCGCCTCGGTGACGAAGCCCTTCGCCATGGCGACGGCCTCGGCCCGCCGGGGCTCGTCGACGTCCGACGTCCAGGCCGCGTAGTGCGTGCCCACCCGGGTCAGCTCGATGGCGTGGAGCATGTCGACGGCCTTGTGCTTGATCACCTGGAAGGTGGCGATCGGCCGGTCGAACTGGACCCGCACCTTGGCGTACTCGACGGCGAGGTGATGGGCCTGCTCCATGACCCCGAGCAGGTCGCAGCACAGGGCCACGTTGGCGTCGTCGACGATGCGGCGCCAGACCGCGGTGTGGTCGGCATCGCCGCCGACCGGCTCCACCACGCGGCCGTCGAGGTCGAGGCGGGCGACCCGCCGGGTGTGGTCCCACGTGGGGACCGGCTCGCCCTGCGGGGCCTCGAGCAGGAAGGTGCCGAGGCCCTCCTGGGTGCGGGCCGGGATCAGCACCCAGTCGGCCGACGCCCCGTCGAGCACCACGGGCTTGAGCCCGTGGAGCCGCCATTGGCCGCCCTTGCGCTTGGCCCGGGTCCGGACGCGGTCGACCGGGTCACCGTGGCCCAGCTCGTCGACGGCGACGGTGCCCCGGGTCGCCCCCGCGGCCAGCGACCGCAGCTGGTCGTCGAGGCCGAGGCGGCGGGCGGCGATGGTGGCGAAGACGGCCGACGACAGGTACGGGCCGGGGAACGGGACCCGCCCCATCTCCTCGAGGACGACGGCCAGGTCGACGAGGCCGAGGCCCAGCCCCCCGAGCTCCTCGGGGACGAGCAGGCCGGTCCAGCCGAGCTCGACCAACTGGTTCCAGACGGCATCCGAGGTGGCCACCTCGTCCTCGAGCATCGCCCGCACGTAGGCGGTCGGGCTCTCGTTGGCCAGGAACGACCGGACGGCCTCGCGCAGCGCCTCCTGCTCGTCGCTGAACGTGAACTCCATGCCGTTGGCCCCTCCGGAAGCTGACACCGGCGTCAGGTACGGACAGTAACGTTCGCCCCGTGGACTTCGCCTACACGGCCGAGGACGAGGCCTTCCGGACGAGCTCCGCGAGTGGCTCGACGAGCACCTGCCCAAGTTCCTGGCCGAGTGGAGCGACGAGGACGCCCAGACCGAGGACACCACGGGCAGTCACGACTACGGCGGGATCATGCGCTCGATGGAGCGGCGCCGGGCCTGGCAGCGCACCCTGAACGAGGGCCGGTGGGCGGCCATCAACTGGCCGACCGAGTGGGGCGGCCGCGACGCCACCGTCACGCAGAACGTCATCTACTCCGAGGAGATGGCCAAGGCCCGCACGCCGGGCATCTACAACGCCAACGGGCTCTGGCAGATCGGGCCGATGATCATCCGCTGGGGCACCGACGAGCAGAAGAACACCTGGATCCCCAACATCCTCAACGCCGACGACCACTGGTGCCAGGGCTTCAGCGAGCCCGAGGCGGGCAGCGACCTCGCCAACCTCCGCACCACGGCCGTGCTCGACGGCGACGACTACGTCCTCAACGGCCAGAAGATCTGGATCTCGACCGCCCACATCGCCAAGTGGGGCCTGTTCCTCGTCCGCACCGACCCCGACGCCATCGCCGAGAAGCGCAAGCACGAGGGCATCACCGCCCTGATCGTCGACATGGAGGCCGACGGCATCGAGTGCCGGCCGCTCCGCGACATCACCGGCGAGGAGATGTTCAACGAGGTGTTCTTCACCGACGCCCGGGTCCCCGCGGCCTACCGCCTCGGCGACGAGGGCGAGGGCTGGCAGGTGGCCATGGGCACGCTCGGCCGCGAGCGGGTGGGCACCGCGGGCCTGGCCATCACCATGCGGGCCGACCTCGACGCCATGGTCAACCTGGCCCGGGCCGAGAACCCCGACGCCCTCGACGACCCCGCGCTGCGGGCCCGCATCGCCACGGCCCACACCCACATCGAGTACACCCGGCTGCTCAACTACCGGGCCCTCTCCAAGGTCCTCAAGGGCGAGAAGAACTGGCCCGAGGTGCCGCTGGCCAAGCTCCAGTGGAGCCACCTGGCCCAGACCCTGGCCGAGCTGGCGGTCGACCTGCTCGGCCCGGCCGGGATGCTCGAGAAGGGCGGGCCCGACGCCGTCGACGGCGGCTCGTGGAACCGGCTCTACGTGTTCCAGCGCTACACGTCGATCGGCGCCGGCACCACCGAGGTGCAGAAGAACATCCTCGCCGACCGCGCCATCCGCATGCCCAAGAAGTAGGAACTCCCACACCGGCGCCGCGGGCCGCGCCCTACCGTTCGTCGCCGTGGAGCAGCAGGGGCGCATCACCCGGATCGACCGGGGCTGGGCCCAGGTGGCTGTGGGTGACGAGACCCATTCGGTGGTCGACACCGGCGCCGAGGACCTGACCGTCGGCGACCGGGTGCGCTTCGACGGCGAGGCGCTCGTCGAGCTCCTCCCCCGGACATCGCTCCTCACCCGCATGGGCAACGACGGGGTGGCGCAGTCGATCGCGGCCAACGTCGACGTCGTGGTCATCGTCGCGGGACTCGATCGGCCGGTGAAGCCGGGCCGGCTGCTCCGGGCGTCGACCCAGGCGTGGGAGGCCGGTTCCACGCCGCTCATCGTGCTGACCAAGGCCGATCTCGAGGACGCCGAGCCGGTCATCGCCGACCTGGCGATCCAGGTGATGGGTGTCGACGCCCTCGCCGTGAGCTCGGTCACCGGCGACGGCATCGACGACCTCCTCGACCGCATGGCCGGGCGCACCGCGGTGCTCATCGGCGAATCCGGCGCGGGCAAGTCGAGCCTGATCAACGCGCTGACCGAGGCCGATGAGCTGGTGGGCGACGTCCGGGAGGGCGACGCCAAGGGTCGCCACACCACCACCTGGCGCCAACTCGTCGACCTGCCTGGAGGCGGGGCGCTGATCGACACCCCAGGTGTGCGCTCGCTCGGGCTGTGGGCGGACACCGAGTCGGTCGAGGCCGCCTTCTCGGACATCGCCGAGCTGGCCGAAGACTGCCGCTTCCGGGACTGCGCCCACGAGTCCGAACCGGGTTGCGCGGTCCGCGCCGCGGTGGAGGCGGGCGCCCTGCCCGAAGAGCGCTTCGCCCAGTACCACGCCCTGCGAGCCGAGGCCGCCTCCCTCGACCGCCGTACTGACCCCGCCGTCCAGCGCCGCCTCGGCAAGCAGTTCGGCAAGATGCACAAGGAGGCCAAGGCCGAACGACGCCGCAAGGGCGACGACTCGGCCTGACGCCGCCGCGAATCCTGCCTCAGGACCGGGTCGACAGGCGCACGCCCGGTTGCTCCCCCGCCGTGGTCAGGTCGGCCAGCCCGCCCAGAGGGTCGTCCCCGACGGTCGCGGTGAGGAAGGCCAGGGTCGCGTCCCGCACGGCCGGGAAGGTGTCGGCGCCGGCACCGAGGTAGCCGCTGTGGTCACCGCCCTCGACCGTCAGCAGGTAGGACGAGCTCCCCACGGACCTGAGCGCCTCCAGGCTGTGGCCGTACGGGACCACGTCGTCGGCGTCGCCGTGCACGAGCAGGACGGGCACGGCCCCGCTCTGGTAGTTCCCGTCGGGGAACCCGGCGAGTCGACCGGCGAAGGCGATCACGGCGTCCACCCGCTGGTCGTCGCAACAGGTGTTGAACGCCGTGGCCAGGGCCGTCATCGCCCCGAGGCTGTGCCCGGCGACCAGGATCTTCTCGGGATCGGCGGCCGCGATGGCCTGTGGCCCGGTGGTCACGGCGTCGATGACCTGTCGCACCCGCCCCGGCTGGAACGGCAGGGAGAACAGCGCGGTGAAGCCGGCGTCGTCGACGCTGCCGGGGATGGCGGGGGCGACGACGACGTGGCCGGCGGCGGCCAAGGGCTCGAGGAACGGCCGGTAGAGCTCGGGCGGGGCGCCGGCGCCGTGGACGAACACCACGAGCGGCCACGGCCCCGAGTCGACGGGTCGGACCACGAGGGTGCGGAGCCCGGCGAACGGCCGCTCTTCGGACCGGATCCGCTCGCCGGGGTCGAACGGCACCGTGGTCTCGGTCGTCGGGGGTGCCGCGACGCCACCATCGTCATCGCCGCAGGCCAGGGGCACGAGGGCGAGCACCAGCACCAAGCCGATGGCCCTCGGGCGCCGCCCGTCCATCGCCTCAGGTGACCCGTTCGATCACCGTGGCGTTGGCTTGGCCACCCCCCTCGCACATGGTCTGGAAGCCGTACCTGCCGCCCGTGGCCTCCAGATCGTTCAGCAGGGTGGTCATGATCCGCACGCCGCTGGCGCCCAGCGGATGGCCGATGGCGATGGCGCCGCCGCGGGGGTTGTAGCGGGCCGGGTCGGGCCCGAACTCGCGGGCCCACATCAGGGCGATGGCGGCGAAGGCCTCGTTGCACTCCATGGCGTCGAAGTCGTCGACGGTCAGCCCCGAGCGCTCGAGCAGCTTCCTGGTGGCCGGGACCGGGGCCGACAGCACCAGCCACGGATCCTCGGCCGCGACCGTGAAGTGGCGGAAGACCGCCCGGTACGGCAGGCCGAGCGCCTCGGCGGTCGAGCGCTCCGTGATCAGCATGGCGGCGGCGCCGTCCGAGGTCTGCGAGGCGTTGCCGGCGGTGATGTCGGGCGCGATCTGCGGGTCCCAGGAGGCCGCGCTGGGCAACCCGGCCAGGGTCTCCACCGTGGTCTCGGGCCGGATGCCCTGGTCCCGCTCGAGCTGCTCGCCGGTCTCCCGGCCCTCGTCGTCCTTGAGGGGGACGGGCACGACCTCCCGGTCGAAGTGGCCGTTCTCCCAGTTCTCGTGCGCCCGGCGGTGCGACTCGACCGAGTAGGCGTCCATGTCCTCGCGGGTGATGCCGTAGCGCTCGGCCAGGATCTGGCTGACCTCGAACTGGGTCGGGTGGAACCGGCCGCCGACCGCCTCGATCCACTGGCCGGAGAAGGGACCGTCACCGCCGCTGGCGTTGGAGCCCATCGGCGAGCGGGTCATCGACTCGACCCCACAGGCGATGGCCAGGTCGTAGGCCCCGGCGATGACCCCTTGGGCGACGAAGTGCACGGCCTGCTGGGACGAGCCGCACTGGCGGTCGACGGAGGTGGCGGGCACGTGCCAGGGCAGCCCGGCGGCGACCCACGCGTTGCGGGCGACGTTGTTGGACTGCTCGCCGACCTGGTTGACGCAGCCCCCGACGACGTCGTCGACCCGGCCGGGGTCGATGCCGGTGCGGTCGACCAGGGCGTTCAGGGTGAAGCCGAGCAGGTCGGCCGGATGCCACGTCGACAGCGCCCCCTTGCGCTTGCCGATGGGGGTGCGGATCGTGTCCACGATCACGGCTTCCCGGGGGGCCATGGCGAAAAGTTACTCACGGACTGCCGGTCACCCGTCCGCGGGGACTTGACCGGCCCGGGCGACACGTTCGCCTTCGGGTGATCGATCAGCCCCCGGCCGCGAAGATCGGTGGCGTGACGCCCCGGTCGTAGACCAGCCGACCGCTGGTCACCCGGGCCGAGGGCGAGGGCCGGTGCGGGTCCCGCTCACCGTCGTGGCCGAGGTGCTCGACCTCGGCCGTCCGGAGCAGCACCAGGGCGTCGGCCACGAGGCGGCGGTGGCACTGGCGCCAGTCCCGCTCGGCGCACATGACCGCGACATGGCGCTCCTGGCCACCGGCGCAGACGTGGTCCAGGCCCGTGGCGAAGGCCCACGTCGCCATGTGGTCGGCGTACCCCCGCAACGGCTCGTCGAGGGCGTGGTTCGGCGAGGCGGGGACGGCATCCCGGTGGCCCCCGAGGATCTCGTGCCACTCGTAGGCCACGCCGTGCTCGGGCAGCCAGCGCTCCATGTCGGCCCGGTTGAACTGGGGGTGGCGCCGGCTGGCGGGATGGCGGCGGATGTCGACCACCACGTCGATGCCGGCGTCGGTGACCAGCACGCCGAACTGGTCCTCGGAGAGGGCTCCGTGACCGACGGTGATGATCGCCACACCTCCTTCTACCGCCTCCGACGGCCGCCGAGACCTGACGGAGGTGTCAGGTAGGGTCGGCCGCCGTGACGGGGGGCGTGCCGGTGGACGTGACGGGACGCCCGACCGCCCTCCGGGAGCTCGACCTGACGGCGTTCTTCTCGCCCCGGACGGTGGCGGTCATCGGGGCCTCGGACCGTCCGGGGCGGCCCAACACCCCCATGACCCAGCGGCTCCTGGCCTGGGCCGACGAGCACGGGGCGACGGTCCACCTCGTCAACCCCAACCGGGACGTGGTCGACGGCCGGCCGTGCCTGTCGTCGATCGCGGAGGTGCCCGGCGAGCTCGACCTCGCGGTCATCCTGGTCGGCGACGCCGTCGAGGCCTACCGGGACGTGCTGACGAAGCAGCCCCGGTTCGCGGTGATCTTCTCGGCCGGTTTCGCCGAGGCCGGAGCTGCCGGTGCCCGGCGTCAGCAGGAGTTGGCGCGACTGGTGGCGTCGTCCCCCACCCACCTGCTCGGGCCCAACACGAACCTGAACGCGTTCGAGTCCTTCACCCCGGGCAACCCCGGCCGGGCGGTCGCCCTCATCACCCAGAGCGGGCACCAGGGGCGGCCGGTGTTCCAGGCCCAGGAGCTCGGGCTGCGGGTCTCGGCCTGGGCCCCGACCGGCAACGAGGTCGACCTCGAGTTCGCCGACTTCGCCCGCTGGTTCGCCGACGACCCCGAGGTGGGCGTGATCGCGGCCTACATCGAGGGGTTCAAGGACGGCCGCACGCTGATGCTGGCCGCCGACCACGCCGCGCGGCAGGGCGTGCCGCTCGTGGTGGTGAAGGTGGGCAAGACCGACGAGGGGGCGTCGATGGCGCAGTCGCACACCGGTCACCTCACCGGGTCCGACGCCGTGACCTCCGCCGTCTTCCGCCAGTTCGGCGTGATCCGGGTGGACGGCCTCGACGAGCTGCAGGACACGGCCACCCTGCTGTCCCGGGCCGCCCCGCCGACGACCGACGGGGTGGGCATCTACGCGATCTCCGGCGGCACCGGGGCCCATCTCGCCGACCTGGCCGCCGAGGCCGGGCTGCGCCTCCCCGAACTGACCAGCGCGACGCAGGCCGCGCTCCGGGAGTGGATCCCCGATTACCTGCGGGTGTCGAACCCCGTCGACTGTGGCGGGGGGCCGTCGGCCGACTGGCGGGGACGGAAGATCCTCGACGCGCTGGTCGCCGACCCCCGGGTCGGTGTCCTGATCTGCCCGATCACCGGGGCGCTGCCGACGCTGAGCCGTCCCCTGGCCGAGGACCTGGTGGCCGTGGCTCGGACCACGGACAAGCCCGTCGTGGTGATCTGGGGTTCGCCCCTCACCGACGACCCCGCCTACACCGACGTGCTGGTGCCGTCCGGCCTGCCGGTCTTCCGCACCTTCGCCAACTGCGTGGGCGCCGTGCGGGCCTACCTCGACCACCACGCCTTCGTCGCCCGCCACCGCTCCCCCTTCGCCCGCCCCGTCCGCCGCCGCGCCCCCGCCGCCCGCCAGGTCGCCCCCCTGCTCACCCCCCGTTCTGGGCATGCTCCTGCCTCACCCACGCGCGAGCGCCATGCCCAGAACCGGGTCGTGCTCTCGGAGTTCGAGTCGAAGGCGGTGCTGACGGCCTACGGCGTGCCCGTGACCGACGACCGGCTCTGCCATTCCCCGTCGGACGCGGTCAGGGCGGCCGGTGGGGCCGGGTATCCGGTCGTGATGAAGGCCTGCTCCGCCGACCTGGCCCACAAGAGCGAGCACGGCCTGGTCGTCACCGGCGTGGCGTCGGCCGCCGAGGTGCGCCGGACCTTCGCCCAACTGCTCGATCGGTCGCCGGTCGTGCCCGACGGCGTGCTGGTGTGCCCGACCGCGCCCCCGGGGGTCGAGTGCGTCATCGGGGTGTCGCAGGACCCGTTGTTCGGGCCGGTCGTGATGTTCGGGCTCGGCGGGGTCCTGGTCGAGGTGCTGGGCGACGTGACGTTCCGGGTGCCGCCGTTCGACCGGGCCGAAGCCGCCCGGATGGTCCGCGAGGTCCAGGGCTTCGCGCTCCTCACCGGCGTACGGGGCCAGCCGAAGGCCGACCTTCGGGCCCTGGTCGACGTGATCCTGCGGGTCCAGCGCCTGGCCGTCGACTTCGCCGACACGCCTGGTCGAGCTGGACGTCAACCCGCTCGTCGTCGGTCCCACCGGCGCCGTGGCCCTCGACGCCCTGGTCGTCACCCGATGACCATCACCGACGCCACCGCGATCGTCGGCATCGGCCAGACCGAGTGGGGCAAGGGCCTCGACGACTCGGAGCTGGTCCTCGCCCTGCGGGCCATCTCGGAGCGCGCTGGACGACGCCGGGATCGACCCGGTGGAGGTCGACGGGCTCTCCTCGTACACGCTGGAGACCAGCGACGAGGTCGACATCGCCCGCAACCTCGGTCTCGGCGACATCACCTGGTTCAGCCAGGTGGGCTACGGCGGGGGCGCCGGGTGCGGCGTGGTCGGTCACGCCGCGGTGGCGGTGGCCACCGGGCAGGCGAACGTGGCGGTGGCGTGGCGCAGCCGCAAGCGCGGCGCCCGGGCCAGCCGGCCGTGGGGCCAGGTGGCCAACCGGGTGTCCGGTTCCCACCAGTGGACCCGACCCTTCGGCCTCCTGCGGCCGGTGGACGAGATCGCCATGCTGGCCCGCCGCTACTTCCACGAGTTCGGGGGGACCCGGGAGCAGCTCGCCCAGGTGGCCCTGACGGTGCGACGGCACGCCAACCGGAACCCGGCGGCGATGATGTACGAGAAGCCGCTGACGGTGGAGCAGTACCTCGAGGCCCGCTGGATCTCCGAGCCGCTGTGCCTCTTCGACAACTGCCTCGAGTCCGACGGGGCCGCCGCCGTGGTCATCGTGTCGGCCGAGCGGGCCCGGGACCTCGACGTGGTCCCCGCCTACATCCACTCGTTCGCCCAGTCCATCCCCCAACAGCACCAGGTGATGACCAACTACTTCGGCGACGACCCCCTGAAGGGCCCGGCGTGGGCCTGCGCCGACCTGCTGTGGCGCCACGCCGACCTGACCCCCGCCGACGTGGACGTGGCCCAGCTCTACGACGCCTTCTCGCCCGCTCGTGCCGCTGTCGCTCGAGGGCTACGGGTTCTGCGAGCGGGGCGAGGGCCTGGCGTTCTGCCAGGACGGAGGCATCTCGTGGGACGGCGGCCGGCTGCCCGTCAACACGTCAGGCGCGGGGATGTCCGAGGCCTACGTCCACGGCTTCAACCTCATCACCGAAGCCGTCCGCCAGGTCCGCGGCACGTCGACGGCTCAGGTGGCGGACGCCGAGGTCAGCCTGGTGACGTCCGGCGAGGGCGTCCCCACCTCCGCCCTCTTGCTGCGGAGGTAGCTACTCGGCGCCCTGGTCGCCGCTGAGGTGGGCGGAGGAGGCGTTGATGATGTCGATGATGGTGATGGGGCCCTCGGCGGGGTCGCGAGGGGCCTTGCCGGAGCCCCGCATCGAGACGTCCACGTCGGTGGCCCGGGCCCGGAGCGCCGCGACGGTGCACTCCTCCTTCGGCCGGACCGAGAAGGGGTCGAACTGGAAGAACTTGATGGCGTTCTCGTGCGTCATCAGGTTGATCTCGTCGTCGGGGATGCCGGAGAGCGACTTGCTCAGCAGCTCCGGGGACGTCGGCCACGTCGAGTCGGAGTGCGGGTAGTCGCACTCCCAGCAGATCCGGTCGACGCCGATGTGGTGGCGGTTCTCCAGGCCGAAGGCGTCGTCGATGAAGCAGAAGATGGACTTCTCGACGAACACCTGCGAGGGCAGCTGGTCGCCGAAGTCGGTCCCCGTCCAGTCCCGATGGTGCTGGTACACGTAGTCGGCCCGCTCGAGGAAGTACGGGATCCAGCCGATCCCGCCCTCGGACAGGGCGAAGCGCACGTCGGGGAACTTGCTGAAGACCCGTGACCACAGCAGGTCGGACGCCGCCTGCACCAGGTTGATGGGCTGCAGGGTGATCATCACGTTGATGGGGGCGTCGGCCGCCGTAACCACCATCTGTGACGAGGACCCGATGTGGAGGCACACCACGGTGCCCGTGTCGGAGCACGCGGCCCAGAACGGGTCCCAGTGGTCCGAGTGGAAGCTGGGCCAGCCGAGCTTCTCGGGGTTCTCCGAGAACGTGATGGCGTGGCAGCCCTTCGCCGCCACCCGCCGGACCTCGTCGGCCATGACCTCGGGATCCCAGATGGCGGGGATGGCCAGCGGGATGAAGCGGCCCGGCTCGTGCCCGCACCACTCGTCGATGTGCCAGTCGTTGTAGGCCTGCACCATGGCCAGGGCCACGTCCTTGTCCTCGGTCCGGGCGAAGAGCTGGCCGCAGAACTGGGGGAACGACGGGAAGCACATGGAGCCGAGCACGCCGTTGGCGTTCATGTCGTCGATGCGGGCGGCGATGTCGTAGCAGCCGTCACGCATCTCGGCGAAGGAGGTGGGGTCGATGCCGTACTCGGCCGGCGGGCGGCCGGCCACGGCGTTCAGCCCGATGTTGGGCAGCTCCTGGCCCTCGTAGAACCAGACGTCGTTGCCGCCGTCGCTCTTGATGGCCTTGGGCGCCAGGTCCTTGAACTTCTCGGGCAGGTGCTGGTCGAACATCCCCGGCGGCTCGACCACGTGGTCGTCCACGCTGACCAGGATCAGGTCCTCGACGTCCATGTTGTCCCCCTGCGACGTCCGACGGCTCGGCCCGCCGAGCCTATCTGACGCTCGTGTCACCTTTTCCCGACGTGCCACGATGACGCCGTGCTGGGAGGGATCCGCGTGGTCGACCTGACGGGCGAGTCGGGCGCGCTGGCCGCCCGGATCCTGGCCGACCTCGGCGCCACGGTGACCCGGCCGGAGCCCCCCGACGGGGGCTGGTTCCGCCAGCACGAGCACCGCCACGCGGTGTGGACGGCGCGCTCGACGATCGACCCGATGCCCGTCGACGACCCGGATCTCGACGAGCTCCTGGCCGAGGCCGACGTCGTACTGGCCACGACCGGCCACGGCGTCGAGGCCGACCGGGCCCCCGGCGCGGTGTGGGTCCACCTCTCCCCCTTCGGCCTGACCGGGCCGCGGGCAGGGTGGCGGGCCGGCGACCTCGGGATCCTCGCCTCCACGGGCAACCTCTTCGCCACCGGCGACCCGGACCGGCCGCCCGTGCGCTGCGCGGAGCCGGTGGCGTTCGCGCACGTTGGCCCCGAGGCCGCCTTCGCCGCCCTCACGGGGCTCGCCACCGGCCGCCCGCAGCAGATCGACGTGTCGATCCAGGAGGCGGTCATGGTCGCCTCGATGGGCAGTGCCGGCCGCTTCGCCCGGGACGGCGACCGGGGCCGGCGCCGGGGTGCCAACGTCGGTCGGACCCGGGAGATCTGGCCGTGCGCCGACGGCTTCGTCAGCTTCGGCCTCCGGGGCGGCAAGGCCCGCATCCCCAGCCTGGAGACGCTGAGCGCGCAGATCGGCGACCCCGTCCTCACGCAGCGGGACTGGTCGACCTTCGACGTCGGTTCGGCCTCGGCCGAGGAGCTCGCCGCCATCGAGGCCGCCGTCGGCGACTGGTTCGCCACCAAGACCATGGGCGAGCTCTACGCCCTGGCCTGCGAGACCAACCTCATGCTCGCCCCGATCAACTCCCCCAAGGAGATCCTCGCGTCCGAGCAGCTCGCCGCCCGCGGCCTCCTCGGCCCCGTGGGCGACCTCGAGAACCTCCCCACCACCTTCGTCCACGCCCACACCAACCGTTCTGGGCATGCCCCTGCAACGCCAGCGCGCGAGCACCATGCCCAGAACGGCGCGGCAGGGGGCATGGGCGGGGACGCGGATCCTGGAGTTCGGGGCGGGGGCGGCCGGACCGATCGCGACCCGGTACTTCGCCGAGCACGGTGCCGACGTCATCCGCATCGAGAGCCGGACCCGACCCGACTTCCTCCGGGGCTACGGCGTCACCGGCGACGACCCCGACCGGCTGGAGCGCTCGCCGCTGTTCGACGCCCTCAACCCGGGCAAGCGCAGCGTCGCCATCGACCTGAAGCACCCCGAGGGCCGTGACCTCGCCATCGCGCTGGTCCAGCAGGCCGACGCCGTGGCCGAGAACTTCGCCCCTCGCGCCCTGCGCGGGCTGGGCCTGGCCTACGACGACCTGGTCGAGCACAAGCCCGACCTCGTCATGGTGTCCGCCTGCCTCAACGGCCAGACCGGGCCGCACCGGGACTACCCGGGCTTCGGCGGGCAGGGGGCGGCGCTGGCGGGCTTCAACTTCCTCACCGGATGGCCGGACCGGGAGCCGGTCGGTCCCTACGGCACCATCACCGACTCCCTGGCCCCCCGCTTCAGCGCCGCCGCGCTGGCCGCCGCCCTCCTCCACCACCGGCGGACGGGCCAGGGCACCTACCTCGACCTGAGCCAGGTGGAGGCGGGCATCTACGCCCTGTCGCCCTGGCTGGCGGAGTACCAGGCCACCGGCGTGGCCCGCAGCCGCATGGGCAACCGGGTCGACGGGGCGGTGCCCCACGGGATCTTCCCGTGCGCCGGCACCGACCGCTGGATCGCGCTCGCCGTCTACACCGAGCCCGAGTGGGCCCGCTTGGCGGGGGAGGCGGGACTCGCCCGCACCGAGTGGGCCAGCCTGGCCGACCGGGAGGCCGACATCGACGCCGTCGAGGCCGCCGTCGGGGCGTGGACGGCCGATCAGGACGCCGACGACCTGGCCGAGCGGCTCCAGGCCATGCGCATCGAGGCGGTGCCCGTCGCCGACTTCGGCGACGCCAACGCCGACCCGCAGCTGCGAACCCGCGGCCACTTCGTCGCCCTCGACCACCCCGTCCTCGGACCGGGCGAGTACGAGCGCAACGGCTTCCGCCTGTCGGGCGCTCCCTGCGACTACCGCCACCCCAGCCCGCTCCTCGGCCAGCACACCGACACGGTCCTGACCGAGCTCCTCGGCCTCACCCCCGCCGACCTCACCCGCCTCCGCGAGTCCGGCGCCATCCAGTAGTCCCGACCGTGGTCAGCTGAGGAGGGTGACGAGGCGGTTCTGGGTGTCGCGGCAGGTGGGGTCGTCGGCGAAGGCCTCCGCGACGCCCGGGGGGACGTCGTCGCCGAAGTCGAGGTCGCTGGCGGCGAAGGCCTCCGGGAAGCGGGTGAAGGCCTGGGCCCCGCCGAAGAACTCCTCCACGGTCGTGTCACGGTCGAGGGTCCGCGCCCGCCGGGCCGCGGCGGTGAAGGTCTCGTCCGCGCCGCGGAGATCGGCCAGCACCTCGTCGCGGAACGCGGCGCCGTCCGCGGTGTCCGGGGCCGGCGTCGCCTCCACCACGGCCAGGTAGCGCCCGACGTAATCGGGCAGGGCGAGGAAGGCCCGTCGCAGCTCGCGCGCCTGGTCGCCGAGGGGCGCGTCGGCCTCGACGTCGGTGGGCAGCTCGTCGATCACCGCCAGCGCGACTTCGAGGTCGCCCACCGCGTCCTCCACCTCGCCGCACACCGCGGCCACCCATTCGCCGGCGGAAACCGTCTCGTCGCCGCCGTCGTCCCCGCCACAGCAGGGAAGGACCACGAGCCCGAACAGCACGATCCGCCAGCCCCTTCGCACGGCGCCGGACCGTACCGGGGCGGGCGATCAGTGAGGCTGACTTGACGTTTCGTCGATGTTCGGGTTACCTAACGGGTGTGGTCAAGGATTCACGACCCGGTGTCGCGGGCTTGCGGCGCGTGAGTTGGGTGCGGATCGACCTGACCGGGGACGTCCCCCGGGCCGAGGTCGCCGGCGTCGGGCAGCACCGCCCGGTGACCCGGAGCGTCCCCCTGAACGTCGCGTCGGACCTGGCTGCGTCGGGCGTCCCGACCTACATCCGTCGCCGCGCGGTGGCGGCCGCCGAGCTGGTCGAGGTGGGCTGAGGTGTACGTCTGCGGTTGCCGGGCCGTGACCGACCGCGAGGTCCACGAGGCCGTCCACGCCGGCGCCCGCAGCGCCGCCGAAGTGGCCGACCGCTGTGGGGCCGGGAGCCGCTGCGGCAACTGCATCGATCTCGTCCTGGCCGTGCTCGAGGCCTCCCGACCCGCCGAGACCACCGTCGACCTGCGGGTTCTGGCCCCTACCGCCTGAGCCTGGAACACTGAGCGCCGTGAACGGCGACCCGGACATCATCGAGTTCCTCAACGAGGTGTTGACGGCCGAGCTGACCGCCATCAACCAGTACTTCCTCGACGCCAAGATGCTGGACAACTGGGGCATCGAAGGGCTGGGCCACCACTTCCGTGAGGCGTCCATCGACGAGATGAAGGACGCCGAGCGGATCACCGAGCGCATCCTCTACCTCGAAGGGCTGCCCAACTACGCCCGCCTCGACACCGTGCGCACGGGTGAGACGCCGATGGAGAAGCTCAACCTGGCGCTCGACCTCGAGAAGGAGGCCATCGAGCGCTACAACCGGGGCGTCGCCCTGGCCCGGGAGAAGGGCGACAACGGCACCCGCGAGATGCTCGCCGACCTCCTCGTGGACGAGGAGGACCACGCCGACTGGCTCGAGTCCCAGCTCGAAGCCGCCCGGATCGTCGGCGAGGAGCGCTACCTCAGCGAGCAGCTCCACGACGACGACTGATCAGCTGAGGCACTGGCAGAGGTCCCGGCGGAGGAAGCGGCCGTGACCGGGCCGACCCAGGTAGCGACCCCGCTCGAGCACCACCTCGCCCCGTGAGAGGACGGTCTCGGCCCGTCCCGTGACGGTGATCCCCTCGTAGGCCGACAGGTCCGTGTTCATGTGGTGGGTGGCGGCCGACAGCGTGTGCACCGCCGCCGGGTCGTAGACGACCAGGTCGGCGTCACTCCCCACCGCCACCTCGCCCTTGCGGGGGTGGAGGCCGAACATCCGCGCCGGCGTGGTCGAGCAGACGTCGACCCACCGCTCCCGGCTCAAGCGGCCGTCGACCACGCCCTGGTGGAGCAGGTCGAGGCGGTGCTCCACGCCGCCGAGGCCGTTGGGGATCCGGGTGAAGTCGTCGAGGCCCAGGTGCTTGTCCACCCGGCAGAAGGGACAGTGGTCGGTGGCCACGATGCTCAGGTCGTCGGCCGCCAGCCCGTCCCACAGTGCGTCCTGATGGCCTTCCGCCCGGGCCCGCAGCGGCGGCGAGCAGACGAAGCCGGCGGCCTCCTCGGGAGCACGCTGCTCCTGGTCCTCGAGCGAGAGGTACAGGTAGTGGGGACAGGTCTCGGCGAACACGTTGGCCCCCTCGGACCGGGCGGCGGCCACCGCGGCCAATGCCGGGGCCGCGCTGAGGTGGACCACGTAGAGCGGGGCAGCCCCCACCCGGGCCAGGTCGACGGCCCGCCGGGTCGCCTCCGCTTCGAGGGCCGGCGGCCGGGTGCGCAGGTGGTCGACCGGCGACGTCTCCCCCCGGGCCAGCGCCTGTGCGACGAGGAGGTCGATGGCCGGCCCGTTCTCGGCGTGCATCATCACCAGCGCGCCGTTGGCGGCCGCCCGCTGCATCGTGGCCAGGATCTGCCCGTCGTCGGACTGGTACACGTCCGGGTAGGCCATGAACAGCTTGAAGCTGGTGAAACCCTCGTCGACCAGCTCGTCCATCACCGCCAACGAGTCCTCGGTGACGTCGCCGATGATGGCGTGGAAGCCGTAGTCCACGGCGCAGCGGCCTTCGGCCTTGGCCAGCCAGGTGTCGACCCCGTCCCGCAGCGCCACGCCTTTGGTCTGGACGGTGAAGTCGATGATGGTCGTCGTCCCGCCCCACACCGCGGCGGCGGTCCCCGTCTCGAAGTCGTCGCGGGAGGTGGCGGCGCCGAACGGCAGGTCCATGTGGGTGTGGGCGTCGATGCCGCCGGGGATGACGTAACGCTCGGTCGCGTCGATCACCCGGTCGGCGGTCCAACCGTGACCAGCAGGGGCGATGGCCGCGATCTGCTCGCCGTCGAGAAGTACGTCGAGGGCGCTGGAGGACGACGCCGTGACGACCGTCCCGCCCGAGATGAGCGTGCGCACCCCCCAACGGTACGTAGCGTTGGGCGCGGTGACGGTACGTGTGGCCTCCAGCCTCGCCGACGCCTGTGCCGCGCTGGCCGACGATCCGGACGCCGAGGTGCTGGCCGGGGGCACCGACTTCATGGTCGAGGTCAACCACGGCCATCGCCGCCCGCAGTCGGTGGTCGCGGTCGGCCGGGTGCCCGAGCTGACCGGCTGGGCCCAGCAGGGCGACCGGCTCCGCATCGGTGCGGCCGTGACCTACACCGAGCTCGAGCGGCCCGACCTGGCCGGCCTCAGCCCAGGGCTCGCGCAGGCGGCGCGAACCGTCGGCTCACCGCAGATCCGCAACGCGGGCACCATCGGCGGCAACCTCGGCACCGCGTCACCGGCCGGCGACCTCCTCCCCGTCCTGGTCGCGCTCGACGCGACGGTGCACCTCCGGTCGGCCGAAGGGGCGCGGGACGTGGCCGTGGGCGACTTCCTCACCGGGGTCAAGCAGACCGCCCTCGCCCCCGGCGAGCTGATCGAAGCCGTGACCGTCCCGGTCGTCCGCGGGCCCCAGCACTACCTGAAGGTCGGGACCCGCAACGCCATGGTCATCGCCATCGCCTCGCTGGCACTGGTGACCGACCTCGATGCCTCGACGGTCGCCCTCGGCCTCGGGTCGGTGGGCCAAACGCCGATCCGGATCACCGCCACCATCGACGAGGCCCGGGCGCCCGGCTTCCCGGATCAAGTGGCGAGCACGGCGAGGCCGATCGACGACCACCGGTCGTCGGCGGCTTATCGCCGCCACGCGGTCGCCGTGCTCACCGCCCGGGCCATGCAAAGGGCGTTCCCGTGAACCTCCGTTACGCCCTCGAGGTGAACGGCGACCGCCACCAGGTCGAGGACGCGTGGCTGGGCGAGAGCCTCCTCAACGTCCTCCGCGACCGGCTCGACCTCCCGGGCAGCAAGAACGCCTGCGAGGAGGGCGAGTGCGGCTCCTGCTCGGTCAAGGTCGCCGGGACGCTCGTGTGCTCCTGCCTGGTGCTGGCCGCGTCGGCCGTCGACCAGCCCATCGAGACCATCGAGGCCCAGGAGCACGACGGTGCGCTCTCCGCGGTGCAGGCGGCGTTCGTCGACGAGGGCGCTGTGCAGTGCGGGTTCTGCACGCCCGGCCTGGTCATGGCCGTCGACGACCTGCTCGACCGGGACCCGGATCCGACCGATCTCGCCATCCGCGAGGCCATCTCCGGGAACCTGTGCCGCTGCACGGGCTACGGCCGCATCATCGAGGCGGTCCGGGTCGCAGCCCGGCAGCGGAGGGAGGGATGACCGACACCGCGGCGCCCGTCACCACGGCACCGCCGGCGATCGGCACCAGCGTCCCCCGTCCGGACGGCGTGCCCAAGGTGCGGGGGCGGTTCGCCTTCGGCTCCGACCTGTGGGCCGACGACGCCCTGTTCGGGCGCACGGTCCGTGCCCCCCACGCCGCGGCCCGCATCCGCTCGATCGACATCGGCCCCGCCCTCGCCGTCCCTGGCGTGTATGCGGTGCTGCTGGCCGACGATGTCCCCGGCGAAGCCGACTACGGCCTGGATCGGCTGGACCAGCCCGTGTTCGCGTCGCAGGTCATCCGCTATCACGGGGAGGCCATCGCCGCCATCGCCGCCGACCACCCCGAGACCGCCCGTCGGGCCGAAGCGGCGATGGAGGTCGACTACGAGCTCCTCGAGCCGATGGTCGACCCCGAGCAGGCGGCCGAGGCCGAGCCGATCCACCCGTTCGGCAACGTGTTCCGCGCGCTGGTCATCCGCCACGGCGACCCCGACGCCCACGGCGAGGTCGTCGTGGAGGGCACCTACGAGGTCGGCATGCAGGACCAGGCCTTCATGGGCCCGGAGTCGGGCATGGCCATCCCGGCCGAGGATGGCGGCGTCGACCTCTACGTGTCGACCCAGTGGCTGCACTCCGACCGGGACCAGGTGGCGGCCTGCCTCGGCCTTCCGCCCGAGAAGGTGCGCCTGACCTTGGCCGGGGTCGGTGGTGCGTTCGGCGCCCGCGAGGACCTGAGCCTCCACGTGCACGCCTGCCTGTTGGCGCTCCGCACCGACCGGCCGGTGCGCATGAGCTACACCCGGATCGAGTCGTTCGTCGGCCACGTCCACCGCCACCCGGCCCGCATGCACTACCGCCACGAGGCCGACCGCGACGGGCGCCTGGTCCGGGTCGACGCCCGCCTGCTGTTCGACGGCGGCGCCTACCAGTCCTCCTCCGCCGCCGTCCTGGGCAACGCCTCCTGCTTCGCCGGGGGCCCGTACCTGGTGCCCAACGCCGTGATCGACGGGAAGGTGGTGCGGACCAACAACCCGCCCTGCGGCGCCATGCGGGGCTTCGGCGCCGTGCAGACCGGCTTCGCCGTCGAGTCCCAGATGGACAAGCTGGCTGCCGCCCTCGACCTGGACCCGGTCGAGCTCCGGCTGCGCAACGCGCTGAAGCCGGGCGACGAGCTGCTCACCGGCCAGGTGATCACCGGGACCGCTCCGGTGGCCGAGGTGATCCGGGCCTGCGCCGACCACCCCCTGCCGCCCCCGCCGGGGGACGACGTGCTCGACCGCCCTGGCGGCGCCGGACTCACTGCCGACGCCCGGGACATCCGCCGAGGCGTCGGCTTCGCCGTCGGGTTCAAGAACCTGATGTTCTCCGAGGGCTTCGACGACTACTCCACCGCCGCCTGCCGGCTGGAGAACGGGGTCGTGACGGTCACCTGTGCCTGCGCCGAAGTCGGCCAGGGCTTCGTCACCCTCGTCCGCCAGATCGCCCATGAGGTGCTCGGGGTCGACGACGTGGTCCTGGCCCCGGCCGACACCACCATCGGCTCGGCCGGCTCCACGTCGGCCAGCCGCCAGACGTGGATGTCCGGCGGGGCCGTGCAGGCCGCCTGCGAGGCCGTGAAGCGCCGGATCGACGAGGGCGCCACGGGCGTCATCGACGAGACGGTGACGTTCCGCCACGCCGCCACCTCACCGCTCGACGAGAACGGGCAGGGCGATGCCCACGTCTCCTTCGCCTTCGCCGCCCATCGGGCCGTGGTCGACGTCGATCCCGAGCTGGGGCTGGTCCGGGTCGTCGACATGACCACGGCGCAGGACGTCGGGCGGGTGCTCAACCCGCTCCAGGTCGTGGGCCAGGTCGAGGGCGGCACGCTGCAGGGCGTGGGCCTGGCCGTGATGGAGGAGATGAAGCTCTCGGGGGGAAAGGTGCTGAACCCGACGTTCACCGACTACCTCCTGCCCACCGCCCTCGATGCTCCGGACGTCCGCATCGCCGCCCTCATCGAGGAGCCCGAGCCCGGTGCCCCGTTCGGCGCCAAGGGCGTGGGTGAGCCGCCCACGTTGTCGTCGACCCCCGCCGTCGCCGCCGCCATCCGGGCCGCCACCGGCCGCGAGCTCCCCCGGGTCCCCATCCGCCCCGAGGACATCTGCCTCTGACGTCAGGCGAGGGCGTCGTCGATGGAGAAGCCGTCGGGCACCTCGAGGTAGCCGCCGGTGAGCGTAGCTGCGGATCAGGGGCTCCCAGGACGGGCGCTCGGCGATGAGGCCGCGCAGCTCGGCGACGCCCGCGTCCACGGCGCCGGAGGAGATCAGGGCGCCGGCCCGGAGGAAGAGCAGGTTGCCCTCGCCGGGGAGGGTCCGAAGCGCCCCGTCGACCGTGGCCAACGCTTCGTCGGCGTGCCCTTCGGCCAGCTGATCGAACCCGTCGGAGAAGCCGGCGAAGGCGTCGGCCGCGTCGAGCAACCGGTCGAGGTCGCCGAGCGGATCGTCGCTGCGGTCGACCCGGAGGTCGACCACGGTTCCCGCCGCCGGCTGTTCGGCGGGCGTGCCCTCGACGACGAGGAGGGCCGCGGACATGTGCCCCCGGCCATCGCCCCCTGCGGCCTCGCCGGCGTGCAGCGCCGCCACCAGGCGACGGGCCAGCGGCCCCGTCGCCGCCTCGTAGGCCTCGGCGATCGCGCCCCAGACGTCGGCCGTGCTGAGCATGTTGCCCTGGGCCGAGAAGCCCGTCACCGGTCACGTGGCCGGCGTGGTCGATGCAGCGCTCACCGGTGAGCGTGGCGGACGTCCCGTCGGCGCCGACCACCCCGACCTGGCGGACGGCGAACATGTCGTCGGCCGCCTGGGCCGCCGCCAGCGCGGCCGCTGCGTCCGCCCCCTCGGCCAGGGCGTCGAGGCACCGCGGCCCGTAGGCCGCCTCGGCCTCCGCCTGGGTGGCGACCGCCCCGATGCCCGGCCGGGCCCACGGCACGATCGACCCGACGGCGAAGAAGCAGGTCTGCACCGCGATGCCCAGCTCGCCGGTGTCCGGATCCCGGGCCACGATCGAATACGTCATGGGCCAAGTCTCGCCGTTCTGGGCATGCCCCTGCCTCACGGGTGAGCGAACACCATGCCCAGAACGAGACCACACCGCGTTCTGGGCATGCCCCTGCCTCACGGGTGAGCGAACGCCATGCCCAGAACGGGACCACGCCGCGTTCCGGGCCACGCCAGGACCGGGGTGGAGGGTTCGAAGGTGCTGGGGTCGTGTTGCCGAGGCGTCGGCGGCGCGCGCACGGCTGGTCGCGACTGGCTCGACGCGCTGCCCGGCGTCGGTCGCCGAGCTGGCAGAACGGTGGTCGCTTGACCGTCGGCGCCACCCTTCGAGCCCGGGGGGAGACGGCCTGGGTGGCGCCCGTCCGGGACGAGGACGGTCCCGACCTCGTGCTGAAGGTCGGGCTCGCCCACCCGGAGGCACGCCACGAAGCCGCCGGCCTGCGGGCTTGGGACGGCGCCGGCACGGTTCGCCTGGTCGGTTCACCGCACCGATTCGCCGGTGCGACCGCCGCCCTGCTGCTCGAGCGGTGCCAGCCGGGCACGCCGCTGTCGAGCGCAACCCGAGCCCGAGCAGGACGAGTCGTCGCCGGCCTGCTCCGTCGTCTGTGGCGCGAGCCGGATCGCCGGGTCGGCTTCCCGACCCTGCAGGGCGATGTGCGACCTCTGGGCCGACGAGTTCGAGCCGAAGGCGCCCCCGACCTCGACCCCGGCCTGGTCCGGGAGGGCATAGCGCTGTTCCGCTCGCTCGCCGGCCGACCGCCCCGCGACTCGGCCCTCCTCGCCACCGACCTCCACGCCGGCAACGTGCTGGCCGCCGAACGCGAGCCGTGGCTGGTGATCGATCCCAAGCCCCACGTCGGCGACCCGACCTACGACGCCCTCCAGCACCTGCTCAACTGCGAGGGCCGCCTTCACGCCGACCCGCTCGGACTCTGCCGCCGCTTGGCGACCTGGCCGGGCTCGACGCGGATCGCCTCCGCTCTGGCTGTTCGCCCGCTGCGTCCAGGAGTCACCCGGATGGCCGGGCCTCGCCGACGTCGCCCGTCGCTTGGCGCCGTAGCCGGGCAGACTGGGCCGGTGCTCGACACCCTCCGGGTGGACGGTGAGCGGCTGCGGAAGCGGCTGGCCACCCTGGCCGAGATCGGTGACACCGGCGACGGCGGCAACTGCCGGCTGGCGCTGACCGACGACGACAAGGCGGGCCGCGACCTGGTGGTCGAGTGGATGGAGGAGCTGGGCCTGGAGGTCCGGATCGACGCCATCGGCAACGTCGTCGGGCGCCGGGCCGGCCAGGACGACGACCTCGCCCCGGTCATGACCGGCAGCCACATCGACACCGTCGCCACCGGCGGTCGTTACGACGGGAACCTCGGCGTGCTCGGCGGCCTCGAGGTGGTGGCCACCCTGAACGAGGCCGGCGTCACCACCCGGCGACCCCTGGAGGTGGCGTTCTTCACCAACGAGGAGGGCGCCCGGTTCAGCCCGGACATGCTCGGGAGCATGACCTACGCCGGGGGGCTCCCCCTCGAGGAGGCGCTCGACCGCACCGACCCCGACGGCGTCGTGCTCGGCGACGAGCTCGACCGCATCGGGTACCGGGGAAGCGTCCCCGTCCCCGGCCCGGCGCCCTACGCCTTCGTCGAGCTCCACATCGAGCAGGGTCCCGTGCTCGAGCGGCAGGGCCAGACGATCGGCGCGGTCACCGGGGTCCAGGGGATCTCGTGGCAGGAGCTCACCGTCCGCGGGCAGGCGAACCACGCCGGCACCACCCCCATGTCGATGCGCCACGACGCCGGGTACGCCGCGGGCGAGATCACCCGTCGGGTCCGGCAGCTGGTGGGCGAGGTCGGCGGGGCCCAGGTCGGCACGGTGGGGGTGATCGACCTCGAGCCGGGCCTGACCAACGTGGTCGCCCGCAAGGCCCGCCTGACCGTCGACCTGCGCAACACCGACGAGGCGCAGCTGCAGGACGCCGAACGCCGCCTCGCCGTCCACGTCCAGGAGGTGGCCGACGGCGAGGGCGTCACCGTCGAGAGCCGGACGACCGCCCGCTTCGAGCCCGTGACCTTCGACGAGCGGATCGTCGACCTGGTCGAGGCGACGGCGACGAGACTGGGGCACTCGGTGCACCGCCTCCCCGCGGGGGCCGGCCACGATGCCGGGCTGCTGGCCGGCGTCTGCCCGGCCGGCATGGTCTTCACGCCCAGCCACGACGGCATCAGCCACAACCCGGCCGAGCACACCGAGCCCGACGACCTCGACGCCGGCGGCAACGTGCTCCTCCAGGTCCTGCTGACGTTGACCGAGGACGGCCTGTGATGCGCGTCGCCGCCGCCCAGCTCGGGCCCATCGCCCGCGACGACAGCCGGACCGAGGTCGTGGACCGCCTCCTCGCCCTGCTCCGGAAGGCCGCCGACGACGGGGCCGACGTCGTCGCCTTCCCCGAGCTGGCGCTGACCACGTTCTTCCCCCGCTGGGCCCTGGAGGGGGACGAGCTCGACGCCTTCTACGAGACCGAGATGCCGAGCCCGGAGACCAAGCCGCTGTTCGACGAGGCCGCCCGGCTCGGGGTCGGCTTCGCCCTCGGCTACGCCGAGCTCGACGACGGTCACCGGTGGAACACCACGGTGCTGGTCGACGGCGACGGCTCGATCGTGGGCCACTACCGCAAGGTCCACCTCCCCGGCCACGAGGAACCCGAGGACTGGCGGCCGTTCCAGCACCTCGAGCGGGCCTACTTCGAGCCGGGCGACGGCTTCTCGACCTGGGACGCCTTCGGCGCCCGGGTCGGCCTGGCCACCTGCAACGACCGCCGTTGGCCCGAGACCTATCGCGTGCTCGCCCTGCAAGGGGCCGAGCTGGTGCTCATCGGGTACAACACGCCGGTCCACTACCCCCCCGACCCCGCCCAGGACCGCTTGGCCGGCTTCCACAACCGCCTGGTCCTCCAGGCCGGTGCCTACCAGAACGGGATGTGGGTGGTCGGCGTGGCCAAGGGCGGTGTGGAGGAGGGCGTCGAGCTGCTGGCCGAGAGCTGCATCGTGGCCCCGTCGGGTGAGATCGTGGCCGAGGCGACGACGGCGGGCGACGAGGTGATCGTGGCCGACGTCGACCCGGCGGCGTGCGCCCACTACCGCGAGACCCTGTTCGACTTCGCCCGCTACCGCCGACCCGAGATCTACCGGAGCATCTGCGAATGACCTCTTTCACGCTCAACGGACAACCGGTCGAGGTACCCGACGACCGGGACCACCTCCTCGTGGCCCTCCGCGAGGACCTCGGGATCATCTCGGCCAAGGACGGCTGCGCGCCGTCGGGCCAGTGCGGTTGCTGCACGGTGCTGCTCGACGGCAAGGCGGTCGTCGCCTGCCAGGTGTCGTTGGAGAAGGCCGCGGGGCGGGAGGTCGTGACCCTCGAGGGCATCGAGGAGCGGGACCGCTACGCCGACGCCTTCGCCGCCACCGGGGCGCTGCAGTGCGGCTTCTGCACGCCCGGCATCCTCGTGCGGACCAAGGCCCTGCTCGAGAAGGAGGGCCTGACCAGGGACAAGGCCGCCCGCCACCTCGGCGCCCACCTCTGCCGCTGCACCGGCTACATCAAGATCCTGGACGCCATCGAGGCCCTGGCCCGGGGCGAGTCGCCGACCCCCACCCTCGACGGCGGCGTCGGCGCCTCGCCGATGAAGCACCAGGGCACCGAGCTCTCGGCCGGGAGCCGGCCGTTCATCGACGACCTGGCCCCCGACGGCCTGCTCCACGCCGTGCTCCGCCTCGCCGACCACGCCCGGGCCGACGTCGTCCGCATCGACACCGCAGCGGCCGAGGCGGTGCCGGGCGTCGAAGCGGTGTTCACCGCCGCCGACGTGCCCGGCGAGCTGCGGGTCGGGCTGATCCACACCGACTGGCCCGTGTTCATCCCCGAGGGCGGGCGGACGTCCTACCTGGGCGATGTGCTCGCGGTGGTGGTCGCCGACCGCCGGGCTACCGCCGAGCAGGCGGCCGCCCTGGTCGACGTCACCTACGAGGTCCTCCCGCCGATGGTCGACGCCGAGGCCGCGTTGGCCAGCGCCGAGGACGCGGTCTGGGGCCTCGACGGCAACGAGCTGTCCCGCTCGACCTACGCCCGGGGCGGTGATGTCGAGGCCGCGCTGGCCGCGTCGGCCCACGTGGTGCGCGAGACGTTCGAGACCCAACGGGTCGAGCAGGCCTTCCTCGAACCCGAGTCGACCCTGGCCGCCCCGCGGCCCGACGGTGTGCTCCACGTGTGGTCCGGCGGGCAGGGGGTGTGGGACGACCGGGACCAGATCGCCTCCGTGCTCGGGCTCGCCCCCGAGCAGGTCGAGGTCGAGCTGGTCTCCAACGGGGGCGCCTTCGGCGGCAAGGAGGACATGGCCAACCAGGCCCAGACCGCACTGGCCGCCCACCTCCTGCAGCGCCCGGTCAAGTGCACGCTCACGCGCGAGCAGTCGCTGCTGATCCACCCCAAGCGCCACCCCATCCGCCTGGCCTTCGAGGCCGGCAGCGACGTGGACGGCCGGCTCACCGCGCTGCGGGCCCGGATGATCGGCGACTCGGGGCCCTACGCCTCGGTGGGGATGAAGGTCCTCGAGCGGGCCGCGGGCCACGCCGGCGGGCCCTACGCCTGGCCCGTCATGGACGTGGAGTCCGTCGCGGTGCGCACCAACAACCCGGTGTGCGGCGCGTTCCGCGGCTTCGGCGCCAACCAGGCCCAGTTCGCCACCGAAGGCGTGCTCGACCGGCTGGCCGAGCGGGTCGGCATCTCCGGCTGGGAGATCCGGGCCCGCAACGTCATCACCCCCGGTGCCCTGTGGGGACCGGGGCAGCGCATGGACGACGGTTGCCTCGGCGCCCGGGCCTGCCTCGATGCGGTCCGTCCCGCCTATGACGCCGCGGTGGCGGAGGGCCGCCCGGTGGGCGTCGGCCTCGGCCTGAAGAACGCCGGCCTGGGCAACGGCCTGGTCGAGGTGGCCAAGGCCGTCGTCCGCTTCGACGAGGACGGCTCCGTCGAGGTCCGGCACTGCTGGACCGACATGGGCCAGGGCGTCGACACCGTGGCCCGCCAGGTGGCGGTCGAGGAGCTCGGGATCGACGCCGCCCGCATCCGGGTCCCGGTGGACACCAGCCGGGAGCTGGGCACGGGCCAGACCACCGGGAGTCGCGGCACGATCATGTGCGCCGGCTCCGTGGCCGACGCCTGCGCCGCGGCCCGGGCCGACGGCTGCCGACCGGGCATCGACTACCCGGGCGAGTACCGGGTCGACTGGACCAACTCGCTCAACGACGGCGTGGCGGAGCCGGTGATCCACTCGACGTTCGGCTACGCCGCGCAGCTCGTCACCCTCGACCCTGACACCGGTGAGGTCGAACGGGTGGTGGCCGCTCACGACGTCGGCCGGGCCGTCAACCCGATCCTGTGCGAGGGCCAGATCGAGGGCGCCGTGCACATGGGCCTCGGCTACGCCCTGTCCGAGGACTTCCCGGCTGACGACCAGGGCCGGCCCACCAACCTGACCCTGCGCAGCCTGGCCATCATCCGGCCCAAGGACATGCCGCCCGTGGACGTGATCCTCATCGAGTCGCCCCAACCCGACTCGCCCTACGGGATCAAGGGCGTGGGCGAGATCGGCCTCGTGCCCACGGCCGGCGCGGTCGCCGCCGCCCTGCACTCGCGTGACGCCGTCTGGCGCAACCGCCTCCCCATGTCCGTCGAGTGATCGGCGGGGCGGTCACGCCGGGGCTGGTCTGCGGGCACCATCACCTGTACTCGGCGCTGGCCCGGGGCATGCCGGCGCCGCCGCGGACGCCGGCGACCTTCCGGGAGATCCTCGAGCTGGTCTGGTGGCGGCTGGACCAGGCGCTCGATCTCGACACCATCGCCTGGTCGGCCCGGCTCGGGGCGCTGGAGGCCCTCGAGGTCGGCTGCACCGCGATCGTCGACCACCACGAGTCGCCCAACGCCATCGAGGGGTCGCTCTCGGTCATCGCCGACGCCTGCGCCGAGGTCGGCGTGCGGGTGGTGTGCGCCTACGGGGTGACCGACCGCCACGGCGCCGACGGCGCGAAGCGCGGGCTCGAGGAGAACCGGCGCTTCCTGGCCGAGGGGGGTCGGGGGATGGTCGGGCTCCACGCCGCCTTCACCTGCTCGGACGAGACGATCGAGGCCGCGGCCGCCCTGGCGACCGAGCACGGCGTCGGGGTCCACGTGCACGTGGCCGAAGGGCCCGACGACGTGGACGCGGCCGAGCGCCTGGCCCCGTATGCGACCGATGACTGGTTGCTGGTGCACGGCGTCCACCTGGCCGACGACCACGGCCTGGCCGGCACCATCGCCCACAACCCGCGGTCGAACATGAACAACGCCGTGGGCTACGCCCGGCCGGCCCGGTTCACCAACCCCGTCGTGCTGGGCACCGACGGCATCGGCGCCGACATGCTCGAGGAGTTCCGCCTGGCCTACGCCCGGCTGCGGGAGAGCGACGTCGGCGCCACGCCCGAGACCCCGTGGTCGTGGCTGGAGGCGGGCCGCGGTCTCGTGCCGGAGGCCGGCGACGACCGGGTGACCTGGTCGGTCGAGGGCGCCGATCCCTGGATCCTGGCCTTCACCACCGGCGTCCGGCCGCTCGAGGTCGAGGCGGGCGGTGGCTTCGTGTGGGCCGACGGAGGGCCGACCCGGGTCGACAGCGACGAGATCCGGGCCAAGGCGGGCGAGGCCGCCCGGCGCCTGTGGGCCAGGATGGATCGGTGACCTCGCCGCGTCGCGCTGTACCTGCAGGACGCCCACCCCATCAGCGAGGGGATCGAGCTCTGCCGCTACGCCGAGGAGAAGGGCTTCGAGGCGGTGTGGCAGGCCGAGAGTCGCCTGGTGCGGGAGGCCACGGTGCCGATGGCGGCCTTCCTCTCGCACACCACCCGGCTCAAGGCGGGGTCCGGAGTGGTCAACAACTGGACCCGCAACCCGGCCCTGCTGGCCTCCACCTTCGCCACCCTGGACGACCTCGCCCCCGGCCGGGTCATCCTCGGCATCGGGGCGTGGTGGGACCCGCTGGCCGCCAAGGTCGGCATCGACCGCGGCCGCCCCCTGCGGGCCATGCGGGAGACCGTCGACGCCTGCCGGGCGCTGCTGGCCGACGAGACGGTCACCTACCACGGCGAGTTCGTGCACCTCGACGGCGTCGAGCTCGACTACGTCCACCAGGAGCGCCGGCCCAAGGACGTGCCCATCTACATCGGGGCCACCGGGATGCAGATGATGGAGCTCACCGGTCGCATCGCCGACGGCGTGCTCCTCAACTACCTCGTCTCGCCCGCCTACAACGACCGGGCGCTGGCCCACCTGGCCGACGGGGCCGAGGCCGCCGGCCGGTCGGTCGACGACCTCGATCGCCCGCAGCTCGTCGTGTGCTCGGTGGACGACGACCGCCAGGTCGCCCTCGACGCCGCCCGGCTGCTGGTCACCCAGTACCTGGGCCAGCAGCCCCACATCATGAAGGCCTCGGGCGTGCCCGAGTCGCTGCTGGAGGAGATCGGGCGGGTGCTGACCTGGCCCGCCACCCACGACCAGGTGGTCGAGGCCTCCCGGCTGGTGCCCGACGAGATCGTGCAGATGATCTGCGCCGCGGGGACGCCCGACGAGTGCCGGGCGAAGGTGGCCGAGTACGTCGACCGGGGCTGCACCTGCCCGGTGCTCTACCCCCTCGGCCCGGACGTCCGGCGCATGATCGACGTGTTCGCCCCGTGATCCTGCGCAACCCGATGGCCGGACCGGTCGACGACGTCCGGCCGCCGGGCGACGGGCCGCTGGCGTTCCACCGCCGTCTGCCGGGCTACACCCCCGGGCCGGTACGGGAGCTGAGCGACCCGATGGGCCTCGGGGGGGTGGCGGTGAAGGACGAGTCGAACCGCTTCGGGCTGCCGTCGTTCAAGCTGCTCGGCGCCTCCTGGGCCACCTACCGCACCCTCGTCGCCCGCCTCGGCGAGGAGCCGGCGTGGTCGACGGTCGACGAGCTGGCCGAACACCTCGCTCCCCTGCGGCCGCTCACCCTCACCACGGCGACCGACGGCAACCACGGCCGGGCGGTGGCCCACATGGCCGCCCTGCTGGGGTTCGACGCCCGCATCTACGTGCCCGACGACATGGTCCCGGCCCGCATCGAGGCCATCGAGTCCGAAGGGGCCACGGTCGAGGTCGTCGAGGGCACGTACGACGACGCCGTGGCCCGGGCGGCGGCGGCGGGGGACGTGGTCGTGGCCGACACCGGCGAGGGCGAGGCGCCGGCGTGGGTCATCGAGGGGTACTCGACCATGTTCCGGGAGCTCGGGGACCGGTCGTTCGACGCCGTCTTCTTCCCGGTCGGCGTGGGCGCCCTGGCCGCCGCGGTGGTCACCGCGTTCCGGCCCAGCCCCACCGTCCTCGTCGCGGTCCAGGCCAGCGGCGCGCCCTGTCTCGTGCACTCGCTGGAGGCGGGCCACGTCGCCACGCTCCCGGAGGCGCCGCACACGATCATGTCCGGGATCTCGTGCGGCACGCCCTCGCCGACGGCGTGGCCGCTCGTGTCCCGCGGCGTCGACTGGGTCGTGACCGTGGACGACGACCAGGCCCGGGACGCGATGCGGGTGCTCGCCACCGAGGGGGTCGTGTCAGGCGAGACCGGCGCCGCCGCACTGGCCGGGCTGCGGGAGGTCCTCGCCAAGGGGGGCGACGGGCCGGATCTCGGCCCGGACAGCTCGGTCCTCGTCCTGTCGACCGAGGGGGCCACGGACCCGATCGCCTACGCCGAGATCGTCGGCGCTCAGCCGTGAGCCGGCTGGTCCTGCGGGGTGCCCGCCACCCCGGTGACGTGGCGCTGCGGGACGGGCGGATCGAGGCCGTGGGCACGGTCGCCGCCGAGCCCGGCGACGAGGTGCTGCGCTGCGACGGCGACCTCGTCACCCCCGGCCTGGTCAACACCCACCACCACCTCTACCAGTGGGCCACCCGGGGCCGGGCCGTCGGTTGCAACCTGTTCGACTGGCTGGTCGAGCTCTACCCGGTGTGGGGTCGGCTGTCGGTCGAGGAGATCCGCGCCGCCGCGTTCCGGGGCCTGACCGAGCTGGCCCGCTCGGGCTGCACGACGGCCGCCGACCACCACTACCTCGTGCCCCGCGGCGACGACACGGTCTTCGACGCCATCGCCGATGCCGCCCGCGAGGTCGGCATCCGCCTCGTCCTCTCGCGGGGCTCCATGGACCTCGGCGAGAGCCAGGGCGGTCTGCCGCCCGACCACGTCGTCGAGGACCGGGACGCCATCCTGGCCTCCACCGAGTCGGTCATCGCCCGGCTGCACGACCCCGAGTGGTGCCAGGTGGTCGTGGCGCCGTGCTCGCCCTTCTCGGTGACCCCCGAGCTGATGGTCGAGTCGGCCGAGCTGGCCCGCCGGCACGGCCTGCGGCTGCACACCCACCTGTGCGAGACGGTCGAGGAGACCGAGTACTGCCTCGAGCACTTCGACCGGCGGCCGGTCGACCTGCTCGACGAGTGGGGGTGGGTGGGCGACGACGTCTGGCTGGCCCACGGCATCCACATCTCGCCACCGGAGATCGAGCGGCTCGGCGCCGCGGGCACGGGCGTGGCCCACTGTCCGTCTTCCAACGCCCGCCTCGCCGCGGGGCTCTGCCCGGTGACCGATCTCGAGGCGGCCGGCTGCCCGGTCGGTCTCGGGGTCGACGGCGTGGCGTCGAACGAGGTCGGGGGCCTCTTCCCCGAGATCCGCCAGGCCCTCTACACGGCCCGGATCCGGGCCGGCCGGGCCGACGCCTTCTTCCCCGACGACGCCCTGCGGCTGGCCACCTCGGGCGGCGCGGCCTGCGTCGGCCGGCCGGAGCTGGGGCGCCTGGAGGTCGGCGCCGTGGCCGATCTCGCCGTCTGGCCCGCCGACGACCTCGACGACCTCCCCCGCCCCCTCGACGGCCTCGCCCTCGGCCCCGACCGCCACGTCCGCCACCTCATCGTCGACGGCCGCGTGGTGATCTGACCAGCCGTTTGGTTCTGGGTACTCGGGCTTGTTTCCTCGACAAGCCTCAGTACCCAGAACGAGCTGACCCACCGTTCTGGGTACTCGGGCTTGTGTCGTCAACAAGTCTCAGTACCCAGAACGATCGAGGTCGGTGAGGAGCTGGCGGCTCACCTGGCGGTCGTCGAAGGGGTCGGCGTGGTCGGCGAACTGCTGCACGGTCTGGTCGCCCTTGCCGGCGACCAGGACCACGTCGCCGGCGGCGGCCTCCGCCAGCGCGATCCGGATGGCCGTGCGGCGGTCGGGCTCGACCTTCAACCCTTCCCCGCCGGCGAGGACGTCGGCACAGATCTGCGCCCACGGTTCCGTGCGGGGGTTGTCCGCGGTGAGGATCCCGACGTCGGCGTGCTCGACGACGACCGCGCCCATCTCGGGGCGCTTGCCGCGGTCCCGGTCCCCGCCGCAGCCGAAGACCACGATGAGCCGGCCGCCGTCGGGACGCAGGGCCCGGACCACCTGGCTGAGCGCGGCAGGCGTGTGGGCGCAGTCGACCACGACCCGGAAGGGCTGGCCCTCGTCGATCACCTCCATGCGGCCCGGAGGGGCGACCGCGTGGCCGAGCGCTTCGGCGATGGTGGCCGTCGGCACGCCGAGCTCGCGGCAGGCGGTGGCCGCGGCCAGGGCGTTGGCGACGTTGAAGTCGCCGACCAGAGGCAGCCGGATCCGGTGCCCGCTCCAGGTGAAGGAGGAACCGCAGCGGTAGGCGGCGTCGCCCAGCCCGTAGGCGACGAGCCGGGGCCCGCCCCGCCGCAAGAGCTCCCGGCCCCACTCGTCGTCCCGGTTGACCACGCCGATGGCGATCCGCTCGGGGGAGAAGAGCCGCGCCTTGGCCTCGAAGTAGGTCCGCAGGTCGCCGTGGTGATCGAGGTGGTCCCGGTCGAGGTTGGTGAACACGCCGACGGCGAACCAGGTGTGGTCCACCCGCCCTTGGGCCAGGCCGTGCGAGGAGACCTCCATGGCCACCGCCCGGCACCCGTCGGCGACGAACCCGGCCAGGCGGCGCTGAAGCTCGACGGGCTCGGGTGTGGTCAGGACCGAGGACAGCGTCCCGATCACCCCGGTCGGCCACCCGTGGTGCTCGAGGATGGCGCGGACGAGGAAGGTGGTCGTGGTCTTGCCGTTCGTCCCGGTGACGCCGACGAGGTCCATCCGCCGTGACGGGTGGCCCCAGAAGGCGGCGGCCAGCGCCGGGAGCACCACCCTCGTGTCGGGGACGGCGACCTGGGGCACCGACAGCGGCAGGCACCGCTCGACGAGCAGCGCCGCCGCGCCGCGCTCGACCGCGGTGCGGGCGTGCGCGTGGCCGTCGGTCGTGGCCCCGCGGCGGCAGACGAAGAGGTCCCCGGGCGCCACCTCGTCGGCTCGCTGGGCGAGGCCGGTGATCGGCACCGAGGCCACCAGCTGGTCCGGGCTCCCGACACCGGCGCGAGCCAGCAGATCGCCGAGATTCATCCCGCCGCCATCACCGCGTCGGCCAGGACGTCGGCCACCTCCCGGATGGCGACGGCGTCCTCCGTGCCCGCCGCCACCCGCAGGAAGGGCACACCGAACCGCGTCGTCGTCGCCGTCAGGTAGAGGCGGGTGGTGTCGAACCCGAAGCTGCTCCCTTCGGCGAGGTCGACGCCCCGGTCGGCGGCGATGGCCATCGCCTCCTTCACCAGGCGGGCCAGGAGCTCGGTCGTCGGCAACGACGCCTGGGGCGACAGCGCCGCCAGGCCACCGGAGCCGGGATAGGCGACGCCGAGCGGGAGCCGCTCGTCCCGGATCCTCGCCGAGAGCGCTTCGACGAGGACCCCGGCGTTGCGCTCGATCCGGGCCAGGCGGCGCTCCAACCGGCCCCGGTTCGGCCAGGGGAGCTGCTCGACGGCGACGTCGGCGATGTTCGTGCCGAGGTGCTCCCGGAGGGTGTCCAGCCGCCCGGCCAGGGGCCCGGCGGCCACGAGGACGCCCGCGGCCGTGCGATCCAGCCCCAGCTGGGCGTACTTGGTCAGGCTCTCGACGACGACCAGGCGCACGGCGCTCGCAGGAGGGAGCCATCCCCACGGCTGGAGCGCCACCGAGCTGCCCGTGCTGTCCACCACGACGACCGTGGGCCGACCCGTGCGATCGATAGTGGCCAGCAGCCCGCGGACATCGGTGGTGGGCATGGAGGCGCTGTTGCCCCGTGAGTCGACGATCACCGCCGCGGCGGTGGCCAGCAGGTCGCCCCAGGCCGCCGGGTCGTCCTCGTCGACGAAGCGGACCCGGGCGCGCAAGGGCCCCGTCTGCACCAGCTCCCGGGTCTCGTGGTACGTCGACCGGCCCAGCAGCACGGGCCCGGCGCCGGCGACCTGCGCCACGGCCGAGAGCGCGGTGGCGACGGCCGCCATCCCTGACGACGTCACGATGGCGCGGGGCTCGTGACCGCACGGGTCGTCGACCATCTCCGCCGCCCACCGACGCTCGAACGCCTCGGCCTCGGGATGGCGATCCCGCTTGTAGTCGTCGACGTGGCCGGTGACCCGTCCGTCGTGGCGGCCCGCCTGCGAGCCGATGCTGTGGCTGATCGACGGCGAGTGCCAGTCACTCCCGACCAGGACCGCCGCAACCAGGCACTGCCGGGCCCGGAAGACATCGGCGACCCGGCGCCGGCCGGCCGCCATCTCGTCGAGCGGGCACCCGGCCAGCCGCCGGAGCTCGGCCCCGTCGTTCTCGTAGGCCGCCGTCAGCGTCGCCGCCATGGCGGAGAACTCCGCCCGCACGGCCGGCGGCACGCCCGAGCCGGGACGCCGGATGTCCGCCAACCGATCGCGGAGACGGCGGAGCTGCTCCCGGCAGAGCACCTCCAGGTCGCGCAGGTCCTCGGCGACGTCGAGCTCCGCCTGCGCCCCCAACCGACACGACCCCACGCCCGTAGGACGTTGCACGCGGTTGATTCGTTCAGGCGCGGGCCAGGAAGCCCCGTTGGATCAGGGTGGCGACGGACTGGAGGGCGGGGCGGTCGGTGCTGAGGTCGCGGGAGATGGCGAAGTAGGTGAAGCGCTCGAGCATCGCCAGCAGGGCGACCGGGCCGAGCGGGCCGAGGGCGGCGGTGTCGACGGCCCGGCCGAGGTCGTCGACCACCCGGGCGAAGGCTTCGTCGGCCAGGCGGCGCAGGCCCCGGTCGCGCGCGTGGTCCTCCATCCAGGCCCGGATCACCGCACCGTGGCGCCGGTAGCCGTCGACGAAGCCACCCAGCCAGTCCACGAGGTCGTCGCCGTCGAGCGGCGGCTCGGCGGCCAGCTGGGCGACCCGGCCGACCATGTCCTCCGCGGCCTCCGCGGCGAGGATCCGGAACAGGTCCTGCTTGTCCCGGAAATAGAGGTAGAAGGCACCGTGCGAGACTCCGGCATGGCGCACGATGTCGTCGACCCGGGTGGCGTGGAAGCCCCGCTCGTCGATGGCGGCCACGGCGCCGTCGAGCAGGCGACGCCGGGTGCGATCGGCCCGGGACTCGGGCTCGGCCTCGGGCTGATCGTCGGACTCGGTCGTGGTCATGGCGCCGGGAGCGGGAGCTGATGCTCGGGGAGACCCTACGGGAGGCGGCGCGGCGCTGGGACCAGGCGCCGGCCTACGTCGCCGTGCCGGGCTGGCCGATCAGCTACGCCGACCTCGACCAGCTCGCGGACGAGACCGCCGCGGGCCTGGCCGAGCGCGGCCTGGGCGAGGGCGATGTCCTGGCCCTCGTGCTGCCCCCGATCCCCGAGTACCTCGTCGCCTACCTGGCCGCCGCCCGGCTCGGGGCGACCACCGCGGGGGTCAACGCGAAACTGACCCCGGACGAGCGGGCCGCCGTACTCGCCCGGGCGGACCCAGACCTCATCCTCGCCGCTCCGGACCTGGCCCCGGCCGAGGACGGGGTCGTCGTCATCGAACGGGCGGAGGCCCCCGCCGACCTGCTCGCCGGGATCAGGGTGCCCGGCGGCTCGGTCCCGCCGCTCGCCGCCGACCCCGATCGCCCCGTCGCCATCGTGTTCACCTCGGGCACCACCGGGCTGCCCAAGGGAGCGGTGTTCGCCGCCCGCCAGCTCCAGGCCATCACCGACATCGACGTCGGTGACCGTTGGGGCGGGGGCGGACCGACCATGGCCGGCACCTCCTTCGCCCACCTGGGCCCCATGACCAAGTTGCCCGGCGTGCTCCGCCGGGGTGGGACGACCCACCTCATGGACCACTGGCGGGCCGAGGACGCGCTGGCGCTCATCGAGCGGGAGCAGCTGAGCGGCATCGGCGGCATCCCGACCCAGGTCGCGCTCATGCTCCGCCACCCCGCCTTCGGCACCACGGACGTGAGCAGCGTCCAAGCCGTCATCATCGGCGGCGGCCCGGCGACGGCCGCCCTCGTCCGCGAGGCTCGCGAGGGCTTCGGGTGTGTCCTCTCCGTGCGCTACTCGTGCACCGAGGCGGGCATCGGGCTGGGCACCGCGTTCGACGCGCCGCCGGAGGACGCCGAGGTCAGCGTGGGCCGCCCTCACCCCGGGGTCGAGCTCACCATCCGCGCCACGGACGGCGACGTGCTCGCCGACGGCGAGGAGGGCGAGGTCTGCCTCCGCTCCCCGGCGGCCATGGTCGGCTACCACCAGGATCCCGACGGAACGAAGGAGGCCTTCACCGACGACGGCGCGGTGCGCACGGGCGACGTCGGTTACGTCGACGACCAGGGTCGACTGCGGCTGGTCGGTCGGTCCAAGGAGCGCTACGTCCGCGGCGGGTACAACGTCTACCCGGCGGAGGTCGAGCGGGTCCTGGCCGACCATCCGGCCATCGCCGAGGTGGCGGTGGCGCCCCGCCCCGACGACGTGATGGGCGAGGTCGGGGTGGCGGTGGTCGTGGCCGCGGACGGGGCCGAGCCGCCCTCCGCCGACGACCTGGCCGACTTCGCCGGTGACCGGCTGGCCCACTACAAGCTCCCGACCTCGGTCATCACCGCCGACCACCTCCCCCTCACCGCGGCCGAGAAGCTCGATCGCGCCGCCCTCCGCCACCTCGTCGCCGGCGACCCGTGAGACCTGCGGCGTCGCTACGACGTCGACTGAGGCGTGTTCTCCACGTTCTCGGCCACCTGCTCGAGCAGGTCGACGATCACGTCGTGGGTGGCGTCGCTGTTCACGTCGGTGCCGATCGGGGTGACCGTGATCCCCGCCGCGCCGACCTGGACCCCACCCTGCCCCGCCCCGACGTAGGCGTCGTCACCGACGTCGTCGAGCTCCTCGTAGTCCTCGCCGTCCTCGGCCAGCTCCCGGGTGTTGTCGAAGATCTGGTGGTCACCCAGGAGGACGGTGATGGCCGAGATCTCGGGGTCGGCGACGTCGATGGCCCCGTCGCCCACCGTCCACGTGCAGGCGGCGGGTTGCGCGATCGACGCATCGCCGGGCGCCGACTCCTCCTCGGCCCCGGCTCCCAGCACGAAGGCGATCTGGTCGTCATCGAGCAACTCGCAGGCGTCGCGGTCGAACAAGGCCGCCGCATCGGCCGGCTCCTCGTCGGCCGACGGGTTGGCCTCGGACTCCGGCTCCTCGTCCTCCGAGCCGCCGTAGTCGTCGCCACAGGCCACCAGAAGGAGGGCGAGGGCGGCGACCAGGGCCACCCCGCCACCGGCGTGTGACCGGCCTGAGGCCATGGCGCGACGCTACCGACGCCGGCGGACCCGCGCCGGAACGAGAGGCGGTCGCGACCCGTTAGCTTCGCCTCGATGCACCTGGCGTTCACCGACGAGCAGGAGGAGCTGCGGACGACCATCCGGTCGGTCCTGGCCAAGGAGTGCCCGCCGGCGCTGCCCCGCGCCGTCGTCGAGGGCAAGGCCGACGCCGACGCGCTCTGGGCGACGATGGCCGGCCTCGACTGGCCGGCCCTCACGATCCCCGAAGCGGACGGCGGGATCGGGTACGGCTACGTGGAGCTCGCGGTCCTGGTCGAGGAGCTGGGCCGCGTGATCGCGCCCGGCCCGCTGTTCCCCACGGTCACCCAGTACGTCCCGTTCGTGCGGGAAGCGGGGTCGGGCGAGCAGCGACACGCCCTCCTGGGGGCGGTGGCCGGTGGCGGTTCGGGAGCCGTGGCGGTCGCGGAACGCCCGACCGGCTGGGATCTCGACGGCATCCAGGCGACCGTGACGCCCGTGGGCGACGACTGGGTCCTCGACGGGACCAAGCACCACGTCGTCTTCCCCGCGGCCGACGAGGTCGCGGTCGTGGCCCGGCAGCCCTCTGGTGAGCTCGCCGTCGCCGTCGTGGCCGCCGCCGATGTCGTCGTCGAGGAGATCACTCCCCTCGACGGCACCCGTCCCATCGGCCACGTCTCCTTCGCGCAGGTCACGATCCCCGCCGACCGGGTGCTCACGACGGGTGGCACCGATGGAGCCCAGCGGGCACTGGAGGAGGCGACGGTGGCCATGGCCATCGAGACCCTCGGCACCTGCCAGACGCTGTTCGAGGTCACGCTGCAGTACGCCAAGGACCGTCAGCAGTTCGGCGTCCCGATCGGCAGCTTCCAGGCCGTCAAGCACCGGCTGGCCGACTGCTACATCGCGCTGGAGCGGACGAAGGCCCTCTGCTACTTCGCCGCCGCCTGCCTGGCCGAGGACGACCCCCGGCGCCACGACGCCGCGTCCATGGCCAAGGCCGCCGCCGGCGACTGCCAGCGCTTCGTCGCCGCCGAAGGCATCCAGCTCCTGGGCGGGATCGCCTACACGTGGGAGCACGACCACCACCTGTGGGTCAAGCGGGCCTTCACCGGCGACCTGCTCTTCGGGCTCGCCGCCGACCACCGCGCCGACCTCATCTACGGCTGATCAGACCTCCGGGCCGTCGGGGTCGGGTCAGGTGGCGTCGGATCCTTCACCCGCCCAGCCTGCCCGACCGGCAGGATCCGCGTCCCCAGCGCGGTCTACCACCGGGCGCCCCGGGTAGTCGGTGGGACGAGGCCGAGACAACGAAGCAACCGACGACGACGAAGACTGAAGGAGACCAAATGGATGCCATCACGCTGTTGACCACCGATCACAACGAGGTGCGGGGCCTGTTCGAGCAGTTCCGCTCCGCCCAGGAGGCCGATGACACGGCCACGATGAAGGAGATCGCGACGAAGGTCTTCGAGGAGCTCGAGGTCCACACGACCATCGAGGAGGAGATCTTCTACCCGGCGGTCCAAGGCCAGACCGAGGAGATCGACGAGACGGTCGACGAGAGCTTCCAGGAGCACCACGTCGTCGACGTCCTGATGAACGAGATGCGCGACATCTCCGCCGGCTCGGACGAGTGGGTGGCCAAGATGACCGTCCTCATCGAGAACGTGGAGCACCACGCCGAGGAGGAGGAGCAGGAGCTCTTCCCGGACTCCAAGGAAGAGCTCGGCGAGAGCCGGATGGAGGAGTTGGGCATCGAGCTGCAGGAGCGCAAGGCGACGGCCAAGGCCGATCTCGTCTCGAAGTCCGAGCTCTACCAGAAGGCCCAGCAGCTCGACATCGAGGGCCGCTCGGCGATGCGCAAGGACGAGCTGGCCGAGGCCGTCGCTGCCGCCGGCGGCTGACCCCGCCGGCCGGGCCCGGGTGGGGTGCTCGGGCTGGTCTTGCGGGGGCGGCTGAGCGGCGGCGCTCAGTCGGTCCCTTCGGCCTTGACCGCCCGGTCGAGCGCCGCCGCGGCCTCCTCCTCGGCCGCCGCGGCGTCATCGGCCGCCGTCATCGCGTCGTCGACCACGGCCGCGGCTTCGTCCCGCTCGGCCTGGGCGGCGTCGAGGGCCTCTGCCGCGGCCCGGTGCGCGCCCTTCGCCCCCTGCAGGGCGGCCTCGGCATCGTCCTGGGTGGCGGCCGCTTCGCGGACCTCGTCCTGCGCCTGCGCCGACGCCTGCTTGGCGGTCTCGAGGGCCTCCTCGGCCTCCCGTCGCGCCCGCCGCAGGGCCAACGTGTCCGGGCCCTCGGGCTCGGCGGCCTTGGCCTTGGGCTTGGCTTTGGCCTTCGGGGCGGCCTTCTGCTTCTTCTTCGCCGACCCCTTCGCCGCCGGCGCGTCCGGCGCCACGGCCAGGCCGAAGGGGTTGGCCGCCGGGACCTCGAGCAGGCGTCCGGTCGCCAGTGCGTCCAGCGCCTCGGCGTCGCCGACGACGGCGTGGAGGGCGACCCCGAGGTCGGCCCGGTCGCTCGAGCGGGCCGGATCGAGCCGACGCGCCGCGGCGACGGCCGCCGACCGCACCGCTTCCCGCAGGTCCTCGACGGCGAGCCGCAGGTCCCCGCCGGCCGCGCCGCGCACGTCGTCGACCGCCTCCAGCAGTTCGGGCAACGTGGGGTCCTCAGCCAGCGCCAGCTGATCGAGCGCCCACACCAGCCGGTTCGGCTTCCGCAGGGCCGCCACCCGGTCGGCCTCGTCGCGGCGCTTCTCCGCCCGCAGCCGCTTGACCACGGCGTCGCGGGCGCGCACGAACTCCTCCGGCGGGGTGGCGAAGACCTCGTCCAGCACCCGGTCCAGGTCGACCGCCTCAGCCAGCGGTGGGTCGGCGCGTGCCGGCGGTGCCATCGGGTCGACGCGAGCACCCGGTGGGCGCGCCGTCAAGGCGACCCGCACGGGGCATGTCCGGCCGTGTGGCGGGGAAGGAACCTCTTGCGCGGGCCGAACGGAACGGAGCTCCCGTGACGAACCAGCAGTGGACCAATCGACCGGTGGTCGACGAGCACCACGACCGGGTCGGCAAGGTGACCGACGTGATCTTCGACGACACCGGGCGTGAACCGCAGTGGGCGATGGTGAAGACCGGCCTGCTGAGCGAACGACTCGCGCCCCTCGAGGGCGCCTACATGGCGGAGGACGGCGCGATCGTCCTGCCCTACGACCAGCAGACGGTCAAGCACGCGCCCAAGGCCCCCCGGGACCACGTGGTGACCCCCGCGGTCGCCCGGGAGGCGACCGAGTACTGGAGCTGAGGCTCAGCCGAAGACGACTGGCAGGGCCGGGGGCGCCCGGAAGACCATGCCGGTGATGTAGGGGGCGGCAGCGTCGGGATCGACGCGCACGTCCGGGAGGCGGTCGAGGATCGCGTTCATCACCACCATCGTCTCCATGCGGGCGAGGTGGATGCCCAGGCACATGTGCACCCCGCTGGCGAAGGCGACGTGGGGGACCGGTGGCCGGAAGATGTCGAACTCCTCCGCCCGCTCCCAGCGGGTCTCGTCGTGGTTGGCCCCGCCGATGTTGACGATGACCGTGTCGCCGGCGTGCACGGTCTTGCCGTCCAGCTCGACGTCGCGGGTCGGCGTGCGCATGATCGTGAGCAGCGGCGCCTCCCAGCGCAGCGCCTCCTCGATGGCCTGCGGCAGCAGCGAGCGGTCGTCGCGGACCGCCGCCAGCTGGTCGGGGTGGGTGAGCAGCCCGAAGAGCAGGTTGCTCGATGACCGGTAGGTCGTCTCGGCCCCGGCCGAGAGCAGCAGCCGGAGGAAGGCGATGATCTCGTCGTCGGTGAGCTGCTGGCCGTCGAGCTCGGCCCCGGCCAGCACGCTGACCAGGTCCTGGGCCGGGGCAGCCCGGCGTTCGGCGATGATCTGCGAGAAGTACTCGTGCAGGGCCGCGCTGGCCCCGAGCGCCCGCTGCATGTCCACCTGGACGCTGATGAGCTCGGTGGCCATCCGGTGGAAGCGGGGCTTGTCGTCCTCGGGCAGCACCAGCTGGTCGGCGATGACCTCGAACGGGAAGGGGAAGGTCAGCTCCCGGACCAGGTCGGCCCGGCCGTCGCCGATGAACCCGTCGATGAGGCGGTGGACCACCGGGCCGATGACGTCGTTCTCCCATCGCTCCATGGCCTTGCGGGTGAACGCCTGCTGGATCAGTCCCCGGTACGTGTGGTGCTCGGGCTCGTCCATCTCCAGGATCGAGTGCCCGAAGACCATGCCCATCACGTCCGCGTAGCCGGCGGAGGAGAAGGCGTCGCCGTCGCGGAGCACGGCGGAGACCGTCTCGTAGGTGTTGACCGTCCACACGGCGTTCTCGGGGACCTCGTCGTCCGCCAGCCCGAACATCGCCCGGAGGTCCAGCTCGGCCACCGGGGTGTCCCGGCGCAGGGGGATGAAGTCCGGGTACGGGTTCTCGACCGTGCCCGCCCCGTTGGCCCGGTTGAAGGCCTCGAACGGGTCGTAGTCGTCCTCGGCGGTCGGGCCGGCGTCGGTGACCGTCATGAGCATCTCCCCCTCGGAGCTACCTGACACGCGTGTCAGTTGCAGGCTAGTGGGGTCATCATCGGTCGACTGCCGCCTCGTGTTGACCCCCGGACAGCTCGACGTAGCCCGGACCGCGGTCGAACATCGCCGGTTCGCCCCGCTCATCCTTCCGTCGTGAGCGCAGCGCGGCCGTCGCCGACGGGTCGCCGGGGACGACGCCGTAGTCCCGCTCGGCGGCCTCGGTCGAGACCTTGCCTTGGCGCACGTCCAGCTCGACGGCGGCCACGTCACGCTCGAGCGGGTCGCCCCAGCCGCCGCCACCGGTCGTCTCGACCCGGATCAGCTCGCCGGCCTCGACCGGTTCGGCGTCGACCAGGCCGGGCACCACCCGCTCGTTCGGGCCTCCGGGGTCGATGGTGACCCGGAACGGGGCGCCGGCCTTGCCGCCGTTGACGCCCCAGCAGGCCAGGATCGAGCGGTCGGCGATGGCCATGAAGTGGGCGTCGGCCAGCGCCCGGATCTCCTTGCAGTAGCCGAGGCCGCCCCGGAACTGCCCGGCCCCGCCGGAGTCGGTGGCCAGGCCCAGCCGCTCGACCCGGACCGGGAAGCGCTGCTCGACGAACTCGGCGGGCAGGTTCTTCGAGTCGGGCACGACGTGGACGGTGTCGGAGCCGTCGGCGTACCACCGACCACCGGAGCCGCCGCCGAGGATCTCCCGGTTGAGGTACCACTCCCCGTTCAGGTCGTAGCCGTACAGGCCCGTGTAGCGGATGGTCTCCTGGTCGGCCGGCACCCGCCCGCCGGTGGCCTGCGCCAGGACGCCGGCGAACACCCCCAGCAGGCGGAGGATGACGAACGTGCGGGCGTTCGTCGGCGCCGGGAACACCGGCGTCAGCAGCGTGCCCGGCGGCGGGAAGACCATGTCGATCAGCTCGACCACGCCCTCGTTGACGTCCAGCTCGGCCATGCGCTCGGGCGTGTCGGCCAGGTTGCGCAGGATGGGTGCCAGCCACTTCTTGAGGAAGACCCCGTCCGCGTAGTCGCCGGCGTGGTTGATCGGGCCCTTGGCCTGCGGGGCCGTGCCGGTGAAGTCGAGCACGATCTTCTCGGGCGTGCGGGTCATGGTGATCCGCTCGGTGTGGAGCCGGGGCGGGTCGACGCCGTCGTGCTCGGCGTAGTCCTCCCAGGTCCAGGTCCCCTCCGGGATCTTGGCCAGGAGCTCCCGGCGGAACGCCTCGGTGGTCCGGGCCAGGATGGCGTCGAAGCAGGCCTCGACCGTGGCCCGCCCGTAGCGGGCGAACAGCTCCGCCATGCGCCGCGCCCCCATCGTGCACGCCGCACACTCGCTGTCGAGGTCCGCGGCGAGGCTGTCGGGCATCCGCGAGTTGCGGGTCATGATCCGCAGGGCCGCCTCGTTGGGCACCCCGCGGTCGTGGAGCTTGATGGGTGGGACCATCAGCCCCTCTTCGAAGGCGGAGGTGGCGTGGCTCGGCATCGACCCCGGCACCGACCCGCCGATGTCGTCGTGGTGGCCGAAGGCCTGGACGAAGGCCACGACCTCACCGTCGTGGAACACGGGCACGGTCACGCAGAGGTCGGGCAGGTGGCCGATGCCGCCCTCGGACAGGTACACGTCGTTGTGGAAGTAGACGTCGCCCTCGGCCATCGCCTCGACCGGGAAGTCCCGCACGATCGGCTGCACCAGGGCCGAGTACGACCGTCCGGTCAGCTTGCGCAGATGGCGGTCGTGGATGCCGGCCCGGAAGTCGTGCTGGTCGCGGATCATGGGCGACCGGGCCGTCCGGGCGATCGAGTCCTCCACCTCCATCTCGACCGAGGCCAGGGTCCCGGCCACGATCTCCAGGACGATGGGGTCGACTTCAGGCACGGCGCACCACCAGGCCGCCGAGGGCGTCGACCTCGGCCCGGAAGCCGGGTTCCAGGGGCAGGGTCGAGCCGAACTCCTCGACCACCGCCGGGCCGTCGACCCCGTCCCCGGGCCGCAGCTGCGCCCGGTCGAACACGACGGCGTCCACCGGCTCACCGCCGTAGACGACGGTGCGGGTGCCGGTGCGGGCCCGACCGGGGTCACCGTCACCGGCCGCCGGAAGGGCCAGTTCGGGGCGCTCGATGGGGCCGATCCCGGTGACCCGCAGGTTCACCCACTCGGTCGGGTGGTCCGGGCGGTCGCCGTAGCCGTAGCCGTAGACCCGCTCGTGCTCGGCGTCGAACGCGGCACGGACGGCGCGGACGAAGGCGTCGTCGACGGCACCGGATGGAGCGGCGACCGGGACCTCGAAGGCCTGGCCGAAGTAGCGGAGGTCGGCGCCCCGTACGACCTGGCACGCGCCGGGGTCGAAGCCCTGGCGGTCGAGGGCCTCGGTGGCCTCGGCCTCGAGCCGGGCGTACGTGTCGGCCAGCTCGGCCGGAACCAGGTCGACGCTCCGTCGGACCAGCGTCTGGACCTTGTCGACCCGGACGTCGACGACGAGCAGGCCGAGGGCGGACAGCGTCCCCGGGTCCGGCGGCACGAGGGCCACGGGCAGGTCGAGGGCGTCCAGCAGCGCGCACACGAGCAGCGGGCCGGAGCCGCCGAAGGCACAGAGGGCGAAGTCCCGGACATCCAGCCCTCGGCGGACGCTGACCCGGCGGATGGCGTTGGCCTGGTCCCAGGCGGCCAGCCGGATGACCCCCTCGGCGGCCTCGGTGGCCGACAGCCCCAGCTGGGCGCCGAGCGTGGCCAGGCCCGTGGTTGCCGCCGTGGCATCCAGCGGCACCCGGCCGCCGAGGAGGTGGGCCGGGAGCCGGCCCAGGGCGAGGTGGGCGTCGGTGTGCGTGGGCTCGGTCCCGCCCCGGCCGTAGCAGAGCGGCCCCGGGTCGGCGCCGGCTGACCGGGGCCCGACCCGCAGCCCGCCCTCGGGCGACAGCCAGGCGATGGAGCCGCCGCCGGTGCCCACGGTGACGACGTCGAGCATCGGCACCCGCACAGGGTGGCGGCCGATGGCGCCCTCGGTGGTCACCGCGGGCTCCCCGCCGCGGATGAGGCTGACGTCGGTCGACGTGCCGCCACCGTCGAGGGTGATGACGTCGGGATGCCCGGCCGCCCGGGCCACCACGGCGGCACCCAACGCCCCGGCCGCGGGCCCGGACAGCACGGTGCTGATCGGGCGCCGGGCGACCTCGTCGGCGCCGGCGACGCCCCCGTTGCTCGTCATCACGTAGAACGACGGCACCTGCCGCTCGGCCAGCCGCTCACCGATGGCGTCGAGGTAGCGGCCGACCCGGGGCTTGACCGCAGCGTCGACCAGGGTGGTCACCGTCCGCTCGTACTCCCGGTACTCGCGGAGGACGTCGGAGCTGACCGACACGGCCAGGTCGGGGGCTTCGGCCGCGAGGATCTCGCGCACCCGCTGCTCGTGGACGGGGTTTGCGTAGGCGTTGATGAGGCAGACGCCCACGGCGTCGAGGCCCTCGGCCCGGCACCACGCCGCGGCCTCGACGACCGCGGCCTCGTCCAGCGGGCGCACGACCTCGCCGTCCGCGGCGAGGCGCTCGGGCAGCTCCCGCACGAGGTGGAGGGGGACGATCCGCTCCGGCTTCACCCAGAAGTACGAGTTGCCGTAGCCGTCGGGCACGCTCTGGCGGGCGATCTCCAGGACGTGGCGGAAGCCCTCGGTGACGAGCAACCCGAGGGCGCCGACGTCGTCCTCGAGCAAGGCGTTGGTGGCGACCGTGGTGCCGTGGCTGACCTGGCCGATCCCGGCCGCCTCGGCTCCGGCCTGGGCCACGATGGCGTCGACCCCGCTCACGAAGCCACGCGACGGGTCGTCGGGGGTGGACGGGACCTTGGTGGTGTGGATGGACCCGTCGGCCGGGTCGACGGCCACGACGTCGGTGAACGTGCCCCCCGTGTCGATGCCGATGCGCAGGCTCAAGTACGACGCTCGAAGTCCGGATGCGGGAAGGGGGCCTTCGCCGGGGCGGTGAGGTCGTCGGCGTGCTTGGCGTAGAGGTCGAGGTTGCGGTCCTCGAGGTGGTCGAAGACCTGGGGCAGGCCCGACCCGGGACTGATCGTGGCGAAGTCGGCCGGGTCCAGCCGGGCGCTGACCCACTGCTCCTGACTGGTCCCCCGAGCCAGGACCTGGGCGGTCGGTCCCACGATCATCGAGTTGCCGAAGTAGAGGAGGCCGCCGGGGTCCCGGCCCACCGCGTTGGTGGCCACGACGAAGGTGTGGTTGTCGTAGGCCCGGGCCCGGTTGGTCAGCTCCCAGATGTCGGCCGAGCGCATGAATGCCGACGGGCGGACGACGATCTCGGCGCCCTGCACGGCGAGCAGGCGGGTCAGCTCGGGGAAGTCGCCGTCGAAGCAGATGACCACGCCGATCCGGCCGATGTCGGTCTCGATTACCGGCGCGGCGTCGCCCGGCTCGGCCCACCCGCCGGCCGCCTTGCGCTCCGCCACGAAGAGGTGGGTCTTGCGGTAGACGCCGAGGACGTCGCCGGTCGGGCCGATGACGGCGGCGCTGTTGAAGACCTGACCGGGCGCCGGCCCCCGCTCGTAGGTGCCCCAGACCACGTGGACGCCCAGGCGGCGGGCGGCGGCGGCCAGCGGTTCGGTGGCCGGGCCGGGGATCTCGCTCACCGCGTCCCAGAGGGCCTCGGCGTCGGTGCCCGGGTGGTAGCCGGTGGTCGCCGACTCCGGCAGCACGATCAGGTCGGCACCGGTGGCCTCCACGCACCGTTCGACCCAAGCGGCCGCCCGCTCCCCCGCCGCCGCCACGCCCTCGGCCGAGATCGGTCCCGGCTCCGGTGCCAGCTGCAGGCACGCGGCAGTGATCGGCTCCATCAGCCCATTCTCGCCCGCCTCGTCGTCCTGGCGCCCGATCGAGGCGTCGGGGCTCCTCGATCGGGCGCCAGAACCGGGATCGAGAGGGGCGGACTACGGTCCGCGGGTGGCCATCGAGACCCGCTACGCGGTCAGTCCCGGCGGCCATGTCGCCTACCAGGTGTCGGGCTCGGGACCGACCGACGTCGTCTTCGTCGCCGAGTGGTGGAACCAGATCGAGACGATGTGGGAGGAGCCGCTGCTCAGCGGGGCGCTCCACCGCCTCGCGTCGTTCAGCCGCCTCATCTCCCTCGACAACCGCGGCATCGGCCTCTCCGACCCCATCCCGCTCGGAGCGCCCATGGTGCTCGACGACTGGGTCGAGGACCTCGGCGCCGTCCTGGATGCGGTCGGCTCGACCGACGCCGTGCTCGTGGGTTGCAGCGGAGGTGGAGCCCTGAGCGCGTTGTTCGCCGCCCGCCACCCCGAGCGGGTCCGCGGCCTCGTGCTGTTCAACACCTACGCCCGATTCGCCCGCGCCCCGGACCACCCCATCGGCGTGCCGCCGTCGATCGCGGCGTGGGGCCTCGAACGAATCGAGCAACAGTGGGGAACCGGCGAGCTGCTCGACCTGCTGGCGCCCAGCCTCCGGCACGACGACCACATCCGCCAGTGGTGGGCCCGGTACCAGCGCCAGTCCATGAGCCCCGGGACTGCGTCCGCGATCCAGCGGATGCTCTTCGAGCTCGACATCAGGGACGCCCTGCCGGCCATCGAGGCCCCCACCCTGGTGCTCCACCGGACGGAGGACGCCTTCGTCCGCGTCGACCACGGACGGCACCTCGCCGACCACATCCGCGACGCCCGCTTCGTGGGCCTCCCCGGCAACGACCACGTGTTCTTCGCCGGAGACACGGGCGCCTTCCTCGACGAGGTCGAGGGCTTCGTGACCGGGACCAAGCCGGGGCCGACCGCCTCACGGGCGATCACCACGATGCTGTTCACCGACATCGTCGGCTCGACGGATCGGGCCGCCGCCGAAGGTGACCACGCCTGGCGGACGTTGCTCGACCGCCACGACGCCGTGATCCGCCGGGAGCTCGATCGCTACCGCGGCCATGAGGTCGACCGGGCGGGCGACGGCTTCTTTGCCACCTTCGACAGCCCCGGGCAGGCCCTCGACTGTGCGCTGGCGGCGAGCGCGGCGATCCGCCAGCTCGGCCTGGCCATCCGGGCCGGCGTCCACACCGGCGAGGTCGAGCTGCGCCAGGACGGGGTCAGCGGCATGGGCGTGCACGTGGCCGCGCGCGTGGCGGCGCTGGGTGGTGCTGGCGACGTGCTCGCCACCTCCACCGTCCACGACCTGGTGGTCGGCTCCGGTCTGCACTTCGAGGACCGGGGCCGTCATGCCCTCAAGGGCGTCGAGCGGGAGTGGCAGGTCTACGGCGTCTCGCGCTGAAGCGGCGGGTCACTGTCCAAGAACGTGTCCACGGCCTCGGCGACATGGTCGGGGTCGCGCCCGATTCGGGCGCCATGACCGCCGGATCGGGCGCCAGAACGAGGGAGTACGGTCCCGCGGATGGCGATCGAGGTCCGGAAGGTGGAGATCGGGTCGGTGACCGACGCCTCGGGGATGGCCGCCCTGATCGACGACGGCGTGTTCACGGCCGACCAGGTGATCGCCGTCGTGGGCAAGACCGAGGGCAACGGCGGGGTCAACGACTTCACCCGCATCCTGGCCGACCAGGCCTTCCGGGGCGTGCTGGTCGACAAGGGCTCTCGCAGCCCCGCGGAGGCCGCTCAGGTGCCGATGGTGTGGTCGGGCGGGACCGACGGCGTGCTCACCCCGCACGCCACGGTCTTCGCCGACGTCGGCGACGACCCCGAGCATCCGCCGGGCGAGGACGGCCGGCTGTCGGTCGGCATCGCCATGAGCGAGATCATCCGGCCGGAGGACATCGGGCGGCTGGCCATGGTCGAGACCGTGGCCGCGGCCGTCCGTGAGGCCATGGCCCGGGCGGGCATCGACGATCCGGCCGACGTCCACTACGTCCAGACCAAGACACCGCTGCTGACGATGGACACCATCAACGACGCCCGCAGCCGGGGCGAGACCGTGGCCACCGAAGAGCCGCTCGACTCCATGAACCTGTCCAACGGCACCACCGCGCTGGGCATCGCCGTGGCGCTGGGCGAGATCGCCATGCCCGCCGCCGAGGCCATCGGGCACGACACGGATCTCTTCTCGTCGGTGGCCTCGTGCTCGTCGGGGGTCGAGCTGGACCGGGCGCAGATCGTCGTCGCGGGCAATGCCCGGGGCGTCGGCGGCCGCTACCGGATCGGCCACAGCGTGATGGACGACGCCCTCGACCGGGACGGCGTGTACGAGGCCATCGCCTCCGCCGGCCTCTCGCTCCCGGAGCGGCCCACCGCCGACGACCTCGCCGACCGGGTGGTGAACGTGTTCGTGAAGTGCGAGGCCGACCCCACCGCCCTCCTCCGGGGCCGCCGCCAGGTGGCCCTCGACGACTCCGACGTCCACCACCACCGCCACATCAAGGGCGCGGTCGGCGGCGTCGTGGCCTCCGCCCTCGGCGACCCCGCCGTCTTCGTCTCCGTGGCCGCTCTCCACCAGGGTCCCAGCGGCGGCGGTCCCGTCGCCGCCATCGTCGACCTCGGCTGACCCGCCTCGGTCCGTCCATGAAGGAGCGGGTGCACCTGGGTCGGTGGAGGCGCCCGGAAGCGGAGCAGCGGTTCCGCGCGATGGAGGACGAGCTCTGGGAGGAGCTCTGCCCCGTACCACCAGAGGCCGGTCGACGTCGACACCGGCCTCGGCCCGACCCGGGTGTACCGGTGGCCGGGTGAGGGCGAGCCGGTCGTCCTCCTGCACGGCATGGGCGGGACCTCCCTGCAGTGGGCGGGCTATGTCGACCGGCTCGACGACCGGCTGCTGTGCGCGGTCGACACGATCGGCGACGTCGGCCGCAGCGAGCAGCTCGTGCCGGTCGAGTCTGCGGCCGACCTGGCGCGCTGGCTCGAGGCCGTCCTGGCGGATCTCGACCTCGAGAGCGTCCACCTCGTCGGATCCAGCTATGGCGGGTTCCTCGGCCTCAACCTGGCGGCCCACGCGCCCGCGCACGTGCGAACGCTCACCCTGCTCGAGCCGGTCGGTCTCGTGCCCTTCCGGATGGCTGCTTTCCTCGGGTGGGGTGGCGCGGTGTTGGCGGCGTCACTGCTCCCGGATCGACCGCGCCGCGCGGCCGCTCGACGGTTGGGGATGCCCGCGCTCGAGGACAAGCGCATCATGCGCATGGCCCTGCACGCCCAGGTCAACCACCCCAGTCGCCTCTTCCCGGCGGGTCCGGTGACGGCTGAGGAGCTCGGGGCCGTCACCGTGCCCGTGCTCGTCCTCCTCGGCGAGAAGAGCCCGGTGCACCATCCGTCGGAGGTCCGTGACCGGGCGATGGAGCTGCTCCCGGACGTGAGGGTCGAGATCGTCCCCGATGCCGGGCACGCCCTTCCCCTGAGCCACACCGACCTCGTGGTCGACCGCCTCCGAGCCTTCCTGACGTCGAGGCAATAGCTTGCGGATTCCGCAGGGCATTGCCTCGAGTGAGGACACTGGCGTGGTCGAAGCGGTGGAGATCCGGGCGGGCGAGTACTACGACTCGCTGCGGCTGCTCACCGCCACCAGCGCGGCGCAGGACGTCGACGGGGTCGACGCCGCGCTGGTCGCCATGGCCACGGAGCTCAACCTGGGGCTGCTCGCCGACCTGGGGTTCACGCTGGCCGACGAGATCGGCACCGACGACCTCATGGTCGCGATCCGCGCCCGGGACGACGACGCCGTGGCCGCCGCCCACGCGGCCGTGGCCGAGGCCCTGCGGGCCGTGGCCCGGTCCGAGCGGGTCGCGGAGCAGCCGCCGGCGTCGATCGGACGGGCGGCGAGGACGTCCCCGGCGGAGATCGCCTTCGTCGCGGTGCCGGGTGAGCACGCCTTCGTGGAGGCGATGGACGCCCTCGACGCCGGCCTCCACGTGATGGTCTTCAGCGACAACGTGCCCCTCGAGCAGGAGGTGGTGCTGAAGGCCCGGGCGGAGCAGCTCGGGCTGCTGGCGATGGGCCCCGATTGCGGCACGGTGATCGTCGGCGGTGTGGGCCTGGGCTTCGCCAACGTCGTGCGGCCGGGTTCGATCAGCCTCGTGGGGGCGTCCGGCACCGGCATCCAGCAGGTCTGCGCCCTGCTCGACGACGCCGACGTCGGCATCCGCCACGCCATCGGCTGTGGCGGCCGGGATCTGTCCGACACGATCGGTGCCGCCACGACCGTGCGGGCCATGGCCCTGCTCGACGAGGACCCGGCGACGGAGACGATCGTCGTGGTGGGCAAGGCGCCGGAGCCGAGGGCGGGAGCTGAGCTCGCGGCGGCCGTGAGCGCCTGCGAGACCCGCGTCGTCTCGGCGATCGGGCGCACCCTCACCGAGGCCGTCCGTGAGCTCGCGGGACCCGGCTGGCAGCCGACCCGGTGGGGCGACCTCGCTCCCGACCCAGGCGGACGGCTGGTCGGCCTGTTCTCCGGGGGCACGCTGCGGGACGAAGCGGCGATGCTCACCGGGGCCGACGACCTGCTCGACCTCGGCGCCGACGAGTTCACCGTCGGCCGGGCCCACCCCATGATCGACCCGACGCTGCGGCGGGAGCACCTCCGCCGGGCCGTCGACGACCCCGAGGTCGGGACCGTCCTGCTCGACGTCGTGCTCGGGCACGGCGGGCATCCCGACCCGATGGCCGAGCTCGGGCCGGAGCTGGCCCGGTTGACCGCCCGCGGGGGGCGAGCGGTGGTCTCCCTCTGCGCCACGCGGGACGACCCGCAGGGCCGGGAGCGCCAAGCCGAGGCCGCGGTGGCCGCCGGCGCCGCCGTCTTCCTCTCCAACGCCGAAGCCGCCATGGCGGTGGCGCCATGAACGATGACGGCTGACCTGCTCGGGGGGCCGGGCGCAGTGGTCGCCGTCGGGCCGGAGCTGTTCGCCGACGCCCTGCGGGGCCAGGGCGCCGAGGTGACGGCCGTGGACTGGCGGCCGCCGCTTCCCGGGACCGCCGCCGGGCTGGCCCGTCTGGCCGCCGATGCGGAGCGGACCGACGCCAACCGGCGCGCCGTGGAGGCCCTGCTGAGCGCCCGTCCGCACCTGGTCGACGTCCGGCCCGCCCACGAGGTGCTCGACCTCGACGACGCCACGATCCTCCACGCCGGACCGCCGATCGAGTGGCCCGACGCCAGCGGTCCGCTGCGCGGCGCGGTGCTCGGCGGGCTGGTCTACGAGGGACGGGCCGACACGATCGAGGCCGCCGAGGACCTGGCCGAGGGTGGGGGCATCGCCCTGACCCCGTGCCACCACCACGGCGCGGTCGGGCCGATGGCCGGGGTCGTCACCCCGTCGATGCCCGTGTTCGTGGTCGAGGACCAGTCGACCGGGCGGCGGTCGTACTCGACCCTCAACGAGGGCCTGGGCAAGGTGCTGCGCTACGGGGCGTACGGACCCGAGGTGATCGACCGCCTGCGGTGGATGCAGGCCGTGCTCGGGCCGGTGCTCGGTGCGGCCGTCCGGCGCGCCGGGCCGATCGACCTGCGGGCGCTGTCGGCCCAAGCGCTGCAGATGGGTGATGACGGCCACAACCGCAACCGGGCGGGCACCTCGCTCTTCGTCCGAGCGGTCGCCCCGGCCTTGGTCGAGCTGGAAGAGGTGCCCACGGCGGATCGCGCCGAGGTCCTGCGCTTCGTCGACGGCAACGACCACAGCGTGCTCAACCTGGTGATGGCGGCGGCCAAGCTCGGGGCCGACGCCGCCCACGGCATCGAGCACTCGACGATGGTCACGACCATGGCCCGCAACGGCACCGAGTTCGGCATCCGGGTGGCGGGCACGGGCGACGCCTGGTTCACCGGACCGGCCGAGGTGGCCGACGGCATCTTCCTCGGCGCCTACACCGAGGCCGACGCCAACCCCGACATCGGCGACTCCGCCATCACCGAGACCGTCGGACTCGGCGGCTTCGCGATGGCGGCGGCGCCGGCGATCGTCGGGGTGATCGGGGGGACGGCGGCGTCGGCCGTGGCCCAGACCGAACGCATGGCCGAGATCACCCTGGCCGAGCACCCCGCGTACCAGGTGCCGATCCTCGAGTTCCGGGGCACGCCGGTGGGCATCGACGTCACCCTCGTGGCTCGCACCGGGATCCTGCCGGTGATCAACACGGGGATCGCGGGTCGGGTGGCCGGCACCGGCCAGGTGGGGGCGGGCATCGTGCACCCGCCGGCCACGTGCTTCGTGCAGGCCGTGGACGCGCTGGCCGCCCGCCTAACGTCCGCACGGTGAAGCCGCCGCCCTTCCGCTACGAGGCGCCGACCTCGGTGGACGAGGCGGTGGCGCTGCTGGCCGAGGCCGGCGACGAGGGCAAGGTGCTGGCCGGCGGCCAGAGCCTGATCCCGCTGTTGAACTTCCGCCTCGCCTATCCCGAGGTGCTGGTCGACATCGGCCGCATCGAGGGGCTGGACCACATCCGGGTCGACGATGACCGGGTGGTGATCGGCGCCCGGGCCACGCAGTCCCGGGTCCTGGACGACCCCGCGGTCGCGGCCGCCTGTCCCCTGCTGGTCGAAGCCCTCGGATTGGTGGCCCACGAGGCCATTCGCAACCGGGGCACCGTCGCAGGCTCGGTCGCCCACGCCGACCCCTCGGCCGAGCTGCCGGCGGTGCTCCGGCTGCTCGGCGGCATGGTCACTGCGGTCTCGACGGCGGGAACGCGGGAGATCGCGGCTGACCACCTCTTCGTCGGGCCCCTGCAGTCGGCGCTGCAGGTCGACGAGCTGCTGACCGAGGTCGCGTTTCCACTGGCGCCGCCTGGGCAGGGCACGGCGATCGTCGAACACACGCTGCGCAGTGGCGACTACGCGCTGGCCGGGGTCACGGCCCTGGTCGACCCGGACGGGTCGGCCCGGGTGGTCACCATCGGCACGGGCCCGGTCCCGCAACTGTTCGAGGTCGACGACGGTGCTGCGGTCGCCGAGCAGGTCAGCACCGGCGTCGAGCCGCAGTCCGACGTCCACGCCAGCGCCGACCGGCGCCGAGTCCTGGCCGGCGTGATGGCGGAGCGGGCATTGGCCCGGGCGAAGGAGCGGGCGGCGTGAGCGCGACCGAGCAGCGGGCGACGGTGCGCCTGACCGTCAACGGCGCGGAACGGACCGCCGAGGCTCCGGTGCGCCGCCTGCTGAGCGACTTCCTGCGCAACGAGCTGGGCCTGACCGGGACCCACGTGGGCTGCGAGCACGGCGTGTGCGGGTGCTGCACCGTGCTGCTCGACGGGGCGCCGGTGCGCTCGTGCCTCACCCTGGCGGTCGCGGTCGACGGGCACGAGATCACCACCATCGAAGGCATCGCCGACGCCGACGGGACGCTGCACCCGGTCCAGCAGGCGTTCCGCGAGTGCCATGCGCTCCAGTGCGGCTTCTGCACGCCCGGCTTCGTCATCACCGCCTGCGACCTGCTGGCCCGCCACCCGGACCCCGACGACGAGACCATCCGCCACGGCCTGGCCGGCAACCTCTGCCGCTGCACCGGCTACGTCAACATCCGCGCCGCCGTCCGCCGCGCCGCCGACCTGATGGCCGAGGGCTGACGTCCTCAGGTGCGGGTGGACCAGACGGCGTAGAGGGGGTCGCCCTCCCGGCTCAGCGGGAGGCGGACGTCGACGGTGGGCGGGGCGAAGGCGTCGCTGAGCTCGAAGTAGGCGGCCACGATCCGGCGGTGGGCCTCGTCACCGTTGGCCAGCCAACCGGCGATGGCCTTCGTCGGGAAGCAGCGGTTGGAGAACGTCGTGACGAAGCGCCCGCCGGGCCGCAGCACCCGGGCCACGTCGGTGAACACCTCGATCGGGCGGGTCAGGTAGTCGACCGACACGCAGCACACGACGTCATCGAAGGCCTCGTCCACGAACGGCAGCACGGGGTCCTCGTTGAGGTCGTGCGCGACCCGTTCGGCGGCCATCGAGTTGGCCTCCAGCTCGGCCCGGTTCATCCCCAGAATGGTCAGGTGCTCAGGTGGGTCGGCGAAGTGGGACACCCACGACGACATCAGGTCGAGCACCCGGCCGGTGACGCCGAGCTCTGCGTAGAGCGTCCCGACGGCAGCAATGGCCCGGTCGTCGATGTGGGTCACGAGCCGATCCGGGGCGTAGAAGTGCGCGTCCGGCGACTCGTCCTGCCGGGCGAAGAACCCCTCCGGGAACGGCGAGTGGGTCACGCCTAACCTTCGCTCATGGGGACGCGATGGGTGGGTGAGCGGGTCGAACGGCGGGAGGACCACCGTTTCCTGACCGGTCAGGGGCGCTACCTGGACGACTTCGGGCGGGACGCGCTCGCCGGCGCGGTGCTCCGGAGCCATCTCGCCCATGCTCGCATCACCTCGATCGACACCAGCGAGGCGAAGGCCCTGGAGGGGGTCGAGGCGGTGTGGACCTGGGCCGACCTGCCCGAACGGGCGGCCCGGCCGTTGCCGCTCCTCATCCCCCACCCCGACCTGACCAACCCCCGGACCCAGTACGTCCTGGCCAAGGACGAAGTCGCCTACGCCGGCGAGGCCGTGGCCTTCGTCGTGGCCCGGGACCGCTACATCGCCGAGGACGCCCTCGAGCTGATCGACGTGGAGTACGAGGAGCTGGACCCCGTCGTCGGCATCGCCGCCGCCCGAGCGGCCGGCACGGTCGGGGCCCACGTGACGCAGACCGTCGGGGACGCGCCGGGCCGGATCGCCGGCGCGCCCCACACCCTGGACCTGACCTGGTCGATCGAGCGCACGCTGTCGTCGCCGCTCGAGGGCAAGGGGGTCTACGCCCGTTGGGACGACCTCGACCGCAAGCTGCGGCTCTACTCCTCGACCCAGACGCCCACCGGCGTCCGGGCAGCCGTGGCCGCCATGCTCGGGCTCGAGCTCGGGTCGGTCGACTGCATCGCCCCCGACGTGGGCGGCGGCTTCGGCGTGAAGATCGTCCATCCCTGGCCCGAGGAGGTTCTCGTCCCCCTGGCGGCCATGGCCCTCGGCCGGGACGTGAAGTGGGTCGAGGACCGCCGGGAGCACTTCCTCGCGTCCACCCACGAGCGGGGCCAGGAGCACGAGGTCACGGTGGGCTTCGACGACGACGGCGTGGTCCAGGGGATGGACGTGCGCTTCTGGCACGACCAGGGGGCGTACTGCCCCTACGGGATCATCGTCCCGATCGTGACCTCGACCCAGCTGCCCGGCCCCTACCGCCTGCGGGACTACCGGGTCACCTTCGAGAGCCTCTACACGAACACCACCCCGGTGACCCCCTACCGGGGCGCGGGCCGGCCGCAGGGCGTCTTCGTGATGGAGCGCACCCTCGACACCATCGCCGACACCCTGGGCCTCGACCGCACGGTGGTGCGGGAGCGCAACATGGTCCGGCCCGACGAGATGCCCTACGACCTGGGCCTCGTGTTCCAGGACGGTGGACCGACCATCTACGACTCGGGCGACTTCCCGGCGACGCTGGCCAAGGCCAAGGACCTCATCGACTGGGACGGGTTCCCCGCCCGTCAGACGGCGGCCGCCACGGAGGGGCGCCGGCTCGGCATCGGGATCGCCTGCTACGTCGAGGGCACCGGGCTGGGCCCCTACGAGGGCGCCCACGTGCTGGTCGAACCGTCGGGCCGGGTGTTGGTGGCCACCGGCCTGGCCACCCAGGGCCAGGCCCACGAGACCGTGTTCGCCCAGATCGCGGCCGACCAGCTGGGCGTCGACGTGGCCGACGTCGAGGTCACCACCGGGGACACCCGGCGCTTCCCCTGGGCGGTGGGGACCTTTGCCTCTCGCGGGGTCGTCACCGCGGGCAACGCCATCCACAAGGCCGCTCTAGAGGTCGCCCGTCAGGCCCGCGAGGTCGCCGCTGAGGCCCTCGAGGCCGACCCCGAGGACCTCGAGCTGGTCGACGGCGAGGTGCGGGTCAAGGGCACGCCGACCAAGTCGATCCCGCTGAAGCACGTGGCGGTGCTGTCCAACCCGCTGCGCTACGCCTGGGACGAGGACGCGGCCGCGGCCACCCAGTTCGCCGCCGCGCCGGCGCCCGTCGAGCCCGGCTCCTTCGGCCCGCCACCGGTGCCCGAGGGCACCGCGCCCGGCCTGGAGGCCCGCGACTTCTACAGCCCGCCGGGCGCCACCTTCGCCAACGGCTGCCACGCCTGCGTGGTCGAGGTCGACCCCGAGACCGAGGCCGTCACCATCCTCGACTACGCCGTCGTGCACGACTGCGGTGCGCTCGTGAACCCCATGGTCGTGGAAGGCCAGATCCACGGCGGCGTGGCCCAGGGCATCGGCGGCGCCCTCTACGAGAAGCTGGCCTACGACGAGCAGGGCCAGCTCGTCACCACCAGCTTCATGGACTTCCTGATCCCCTACGCCACTGAGATCCCCGACATCCGCATCGACCACCTGGAGACCCTGTCCCCGCTGAACCCCCTCGGGATCAAGGGCGCCGGCGAGGCGGGGGTCATCCCGGTCGAAGCGGCGATCCAGGCCGCCCTGGCCGACGCGTCCTCGCGCTGACGGGCCAGTTCAGTCGCTGCTCGAGGCGCCCACCGACTCGAACTCGACCGATCCCGATTCCTCGAGCGGGAGGTCGTCGAACCGCATGTACAGCCGCTCGACCGACGACAGGTCGCCGCCGTCGAGGACGCAGAGGAAGTTGGCCCGGCGCAGGCCGGGCTCTTCGTCGGGGTCATGGCCCCAGAACTCCACGTGCACCTGGTTGCCGACCTGCTGGTGCTCGACGGCATCGGCCGGCTGCCACTCGACCTCGGACTCGTTGCCGGGCACTTCCGCTCGGAGCCGGGCAATGCAGGTGTGGCGGGCCGCGGCGGTGTCGAACGCCTCGCTGCTCTCGTCCGCGCTGCTCTCGTCCGCGCTGCCATCACCGGGGATGAACGTCAGTGCTGCGGTCAGACCGACGGCCGCCAACCCGATCACGGCGACGGTGACGACGAGGTGCTGGCGGGCGCCGCCCCGAGGAGCTCGCCGCGCGGGGGTCTCGTCGGTGGGCTCCGGGTCGGGGTCCGCGAAGAGCGCATCGATGGCCGGGTCGGTCGCGGCGATCGGTTCGGGCTCGACGATCGGGTCGGTCGCGGCGATCGGTTCGGGCTCGACGATCGGGTCGGTCGCGGCGATCGGTTCGGGCTCGACGACGGGCGCCGGCTCGGGGGCGGGAGACGGCGTCGTGGACCCGGACGTGCGCACCAGGGGCGTCCAACCGGCACCGTCCCAGTAGCGGTAGCGGCTGGGGTCGACAGGATCCGTGTACCACCCCTCGATCGGGGCCTGACCGTCCATGGTGCTCTCCTCCTTCACCAGGCCGTCCTGGTTCAAGTCGGCCGGGGCACCCCAGACCTGAGCGCGGCGGCGCCGCTCCCTCGTGCGGGTGAGGTCAGCGCCGAGCCTGGAGGCGGTGCACCAGCTCGGGGACGACGTCCTCCCAGCTGGCGACGAGGCCGATGTCGACCCAGTCGAAGATGGGGGCGTCGCGGTTCGGGTTGATCGCGACGATGGTGCCGGAGGCGCGGACGCCGACGGTGTGGTTGAACTTCCCGCCGAGCCCGAGGCCGATGTACAGGCGGGGCGAGATGCTGTGGCCGGTGATGCCGATCTGGCGGGCCCGGGGCAGCCAGCCGTTGTCGGTGACCTTGCGGGTGGCGCCGAGCTCGGCGCCGAGCAGGTCGAGCAGGGGCTGCAGCTCGGCGTAGCGCTCGGGCGGAACGCCCTGGCCGACACCGACGACCGCTTCGGCGTTGGCCATGAGCTCGGTGTCGTCGTCGCGGGTCCGCTCGGTGCACCACGACGCGACCGCGGGGCTCCACGACGACCCGCTCGACCCGGACGTCGACCGGTGGCCGGGGGGTGGGCAATGGCAGCAGACCGGGCCGGACCGTCGCCATCTGGACCGGGGAGTCGGCCGTGATCACGGCGACCAGGCGCCCGCCGAACGCCGGCTTCAGGGCCTCGAGCCGGCCGTCCTCGACCGCCAGGCCCACGGCATCTCCGGTGAGGCCGGCGCCCAGGGTGGCCGACACCCGGGCGGCCACCTCTCGGCCCCACGCCGTGCCCGGGACGAGGATGGCCCACGGGCGGGCCGCGCTCGCCCATCGGGCGACACCTGCGGCCACGTCCTCCTCCACCAGCGCGCCCTGGATGGCGACCACGGTCTCGGCGCCCCAGGTCCCGTGGACGGCGGGATCGGGGACGCCCGGCCCGATTGCGACGACCCGGGCCGGCAGTCGTCCGGCGAGGCGGGCCGCGGCCCCCAGCAGCTCCCTGGTCATGCGTTCCCGGTCCGGCTCGACCACGACGGCGATCGGAGGGTCGTTGGCCCCTGACGGCGGGTCGACCGGGTCCACGAGGTCGACCTCGACGGGCGGATCGAGCACGCCGCGGTCGGCGAGCACGGCCACCAGCCGTTCGACCTGCGCCTCGACCGGGCCGTCGACGATCTCCCCGATCCGCTCCACCTCGAGGGTGCGCACCTCGCCGACCTTCGTGGGGCTGGCGTCCACGCCCCAGGGCCCCGCCCCGAGGTCGGCGGCCGTGATCGTGCGGATGCGTTCCGCGGCGACCGCGGCGCGGGCGTCAGGGGGCTGCTTGGCCGGGTCGATGAGGCGCTCGGCGCAGGAGAGCACGGCCGGAAGGGTCACGGTGGCGTCGACCCACTCGTCGTCGTGCTCCAGCCGCACCTCGACCTGGCCCTCGCCGAGGGTGAGCTCGCGCACGCCCGTGGCGAACGGAAGGTCCAGGAGCTGGGCCAGCTGGGGGCCGACCTGCCCGGTGTCGGCGTCGACGGAGTTGCGGCCGACCAGGACGAGGTCGAACGCGCCCTCGCGCTCGAGCACGGCGGCCAGCGCGTTGGCCGTGGCCAGCGTGTCGGAGCCGGCGAAGGCAGGGTCGGTCACCAACACCCCGTCCACCTCGAGGCCGGACTGGGCGCCCCAGGCAATGGCCTCCCGGAGGCAGTCCTCGGCCGACGGCGGCCCGAGGGTGAGCACGGTCACCGAGCCGGCGGTCGTCCCGGCCAGCTCGCAGCCGAGCGACACCGCCCGCCGGCAGTAGGCGTTCATCTCCAGCTCGAGCCCCTCGCGGATGAGCCGCCCGTCCGGTCCCAGCTCCATCTTCTCGAACGCCGGGATCTGCTTGACGAGGACCGCGATCCGCACGGCCCGCACCCTATGGGTACGAGGAAACCTCGCCGTTCTGGCACCTAGCCTCCGGCGGATGGGGATCCTGGAGCGGTTCGAGCTGACGGACCGGGTGGCGGTGGTGACCGGGGCGGGCAAGGGCATCGGGGCGGGGATCGCCAAGGCGCTGGCCGAGGCCGGGGCCGACGTGGTGCTCGCCGCCCGCACCCCGGAGGACCTGGACCGCACGGCCGCCACCGTCGTGGACGCGGGCCGGCGGGCTCTGGCCGTCCCCACCGACGTGCTCGAGCGCGAGCAGCTCGAGGCGCTGGTGGCCGCCGCCACCGACGAGTTCGGCCGCATCGACATCCTGGTCAACAACGCCGGCGGCTGGCCGCCCCAGCCCGCGCTGCGCACCGGCGAAGCTGCCTTCGAGCAGGCCCTGCGCTTCAACGTCGTCTCGCCCTTCCTGCTCACCCGCTTCGTCGTCCCGGTGATGGTCGAGACCGCGGGCGGGGGCGCCATCGTGAACATCAGCTCCCGCTCGGCCTCGATGGTGCAGCCCAACTTCACCGCCTACGGCACGGCCAAGGCCGGCCTCTCGTTCATGACCAAGCAGATGGCGACCGAGCTGGCCCCGAAGGTGCGCATCAACGCCATCGAGGTGGGCGGGGTCGAGACCGACGCGCTGGCCTCGGTCCTGACCGACGACTCGATCCGCGAGCAGATGGAGACCAACACGCCGATGCAGCGCGTCGGCCAGCCCGAGGACATCGCCGCCTGCGTCGTCTACCTCGTCAGCCCGGCCAGCGCCTGGGTGACCGGCAAGATCTTCGAGGTCGACGGCGGCGCCGAGCACCCCGCTTTCACGATCCCGGTGCAACCCCTCTAGGTGCGGTACAGGCTGCCCTAGTCTCGCCGCCGTGAGTCGACCGACGGCGCTGGTCACGGCCCCCTTCCGGGGCGAGGGCATGGCCACCCTGGCGAACGTGGCCGACGTGACCTACGACCCGTGGATCGAGCATCAGCCCCTGCGCCTGCTCGACGGCGAGAAGCTGGCCGCCTACATCGCCGAAGAGGGGGCTGAGATCGTCGTCTGCGAGGCGGATGTGTGCGACGGGCCCGTGCTCGAGGCCGGCCTCCGGGTGATCGGGTCGACCCGCGGCGACCCCACGAACGTCGACGTGGCCGGAGCCACCGAGAAGGGGATCCCCGTGCTGCACGCCCCCGGTCGCAACGCCGACGGGGTGGCCGAGCTGGCGGTCGGGTTGCTGCTCGCGGTGACCCGGGGCCTGGTGCCGGCCGACCACGACGTGCGCACCGGGGAGGTCTACCGGGACGGGTCCATCCCCTACCAGCGCTACCGGGCCTGGCAGATCGCCGGCCGGACGGTCGGCATCGTCGGCCTCGGTGCGGTGGGCCGGGCCGCGGCCTGGCGCTTCGCCGGCCTGGGCATGGAGGTCATCAGCGCCGACCCGTTCAACCCCGACGCCACCCACGACCTCGACGACCTCCTGGCCGAGGCCGACGTCGTCTCGATGCACGCGATGGTGACGCCCGACTCGGTGGGGATGATGGGGACCGACCAGTTCGCCCGCATGAAGCCCGGCGCGGCCTACGTGAACACGGCCCGGGCCGCGCTGCACGACCTCGACGCCCTCACGGCCGCGCTGGAGTCCGGCCACCTCGGCGCCGCCGGCCTCGACCACTTCGAAGGCGAGCACCTGCCCACCGACCACCCGCTGGCGAGCCGGGCGAACGTGGTGCTCACCCCCCACATCGGCGGGGCCACCTTCGACACCGAGGCCAACCACTCGAAGCTGATCGCCGACGACGTCGCCCGCCTCCTGGCCGGCGACCGCCCGGTCCACTGCATCAACCCGGAGGTCCTGTCGTGAGCTCGCCGACCCACGAGGCCGTGCTCGCAGGCCACCAAGGACATGGTGGCCAAGGGCCTCGTCTCGGGGACGGCGGGCAACGTCTCCGGACGGATGCCCGACGGCAACGTCGTCATGACCCCCTCCTCGGTCGCCTACGAGACCATGACGGTCGACGACCTCGTCGTGGTCGACCTCGACGGGCAGACGGTCGACGGCGAACGCGGCCCGACCAGCGAGAAGGCCCTCCACCTCTCGTGCTACCGCAGCTACGACGAGGTCGGCGGGGTGATCCACTGCCACGCCACCTACGCCTCGATGTTCGCCCTGGTCCGCCAGCCCATCCCGGCGGTCATCGAGGAGTTCGTGGTCTACGTCGGCGGCGACGTGCCCATCGCCGCCTACAAGCCGACCGGCAGCGACGAGCTGGCCGACGAGATCGCCACCCACCTGCACCGACCGGTCCTGCGCCCTCATGGCCAACCACGGCCTGCTGGCCATCGGCCGGGACACCGACGACGCGCTCCACACCGGCCCTCTGCGTCGAGCACAACGCCCGCATCATCTGGGGCGCCAAGGCCCTCGGCGACGCCGTCCCCATCCCCGACAAGAACCAGCAGGACTTCACCGGCGTCTACGAGTTCGTCCGCGGCCACACCTGGGGCACCTGGAAGGACTGAGGGCGGGGCTCAGGAGCGGATCCGGGAGCCGTCGGGGTCGTAGACGGGGTCCTTGACCACCTCGGCGCCGATCCACTCGCCGAAGACCTCCACCTCGACCCGGCGCCCGAGATCCGCCTGGTCGGCGGGGAGGTAGGCGAAGGCGATGGAGCGCTCGACCCGGAAGCCGTAGTTGCCGGACGTGACCCGGCCGACGATCTCGCCGTCGACCCGGACCGGCTCGGAGCCGAGGGCGACGGCGAGCGGATCGTCGAGCACCAGGCCGCGCAGGCGCTTGGTCGGCCCCGCGGCCTTCACCTCGGCCAACGCATCACGTCCGACGAAGCCCCCCGCCTTGTCGAGCCGGACGGCGAAGCCCAGCCCCGCCTCGTAGGGGTTCTCCTCGGGGGTGATGTCGACGCCCCACACCCGGTAGCCCTTCTCCACCCGCAGGGCGTCGATCGCCCGGTAGCCGCCGGCGAGCAGACCGTGCTCCTCGCCGGCCGACCACAGGAGGTCCCAGAGGGCGGCGCCGTACTCGGTCGGGCAGTACAGCTCCCATCCCAGCTCACCCACGAAGGTGACCCGCACGGCCACCACGGGCACGGCGCCGAACGAGAGCTGCTGCGCGGTCAGGTAGGGGAAGGCCCCGTCGTCGAGGGGCGTCCGGGTGAGCGGCTGGAGCAGCCGGCGAGCCCCGGGGCCCCACAGCCCGAAGCAGGCCCACGCCGCCGTCACGTCCCTCGCCACCGCCCCTTCCCCCTCCGGAAGGCGGGCCTGCTGCTTGTGGATCCAGGCCAGGTCGTGGTTCCCGAAGGCCGTGCCCGTGACGACGAGGTAGCGGTCGTCGGCCAGCCGGGTCGCGGTCAGGTCGCACTCGATGCCGCCCCGGTCGTTGCAGAGCTGGGTGTAGGTGACCGACCCCAGCGCGCGGTCGACGTCGTTGGCACAGATCCGGTTCAGGAACCGGGCCGCCCCGGGACCCGCCACCTCCATCTTGGAGAAGCTCGTCTCGTCGAAGAGGACCACGCCGTCGCGGCAGGCGACGGCCTCCGCCCCGATGGCCGGGCTCCAGTGCTCGCCGGCCCAGCCCCGCGGGCGCAGCCCGGCATCGCCGAGGGCCTCGTTGGGCGTGAACCAGTTCGGTCGCTCCCAGCCGCTCTTCTCGCCGAACACGCAGCCGAGCTCGGCCAGCGCCCCGTACGCCGGCGAGCGCCGCAGCGGCCGCCCGGCCTGCCGCTCCTCGTTCGGGTAGTGGATGTCGTAGTAGGTGGCGTAGACCTCGACCGTCCGGTCGCGGGCGTGGTCCCGGCTCCGGTAGGCCGGGCCGAAGCGGCGGATGTCCATCTTCCAGGTGTCGAAGCTCGACTCGCCCTCGAGGATCCACTCCGCCATCACCCGGCCCACCCCGCCGGCGCCGGCGATGCCGTGCGCACAGAAGCCGGCGGCGACGAAGAAGCCGCCGACCGCGCTCTCCCCCAGCACGAACTCGTTGTCGGGGGTGAACCCTTCCGGCCCGTTGACCAGCTGGACGATGTCGGCGTCCTCCACCTGCGGGACCCGACGCACGGCGGCCTCCATCAACGGGGCGAAGCGGTCCCAGTCCTCGGGCAGCAGGCGGTTGTTGAAGTCGGCGGGCACACCGTCGACCGACCACGGCGCCGGGTCCCGCTCGTAGCCACCGAGCACCAGGCCCGAGCCCTCCCGCCGGAAGTAGACGAGGTTGTCCGGGTCGCGGAGCTGGGGCAGGTCCTCGGTGACGCCCGTCGATCCCCTTCGTGATCAGGTACTGGTGGGCCATGGGGACGATCGGCACGGTCACGCCGGCCAGCGCGGCGACCTCCGGCGTGTACATCCCGCAGGCCGCGACGACGGTCTCCGCGGTGACGTCGCCGTGGTCCGTCACGATCCGCTGGATGCGGCCCGCCTCGACGACCAGGTCGGTCACCCGCACCCCGCTGGCGACCTCGACGCCGCGGGCCTTCGCCGCGCCGAGCAGCGCGTAGGTGAGCCCGCTCGGGTCCAGGTAGCCGTCGGTCGGCAACCAGGCCGCGCCCAGGACGCCGGTCGGGTCCATGAGCGGGAAGAGGTCGTGGGCCTCGGCCGGCGACACCAGCTCCATGGGCAGGCCGAAGGTCTTGGCCCACCCGTTCTGGCGCCGGAGCTCGTCCAGGCGCTCGGGGGTGGCGGCGAGCCGGAGCGACCCGACCTCCCGCCAGCCGGGCGAACGGCCGGTCTCGGCCGACTCCGCCTCCAGCCGGCGGTAGACGTCGACGCTGTGCATCATCATCCGGGTCAGCGGCAGCGACGAGCGGAGCTGGCCGACCAGGCCGGCCGAGTGGAACGTGCTGCCGCTGGTCGGTTCGCCCCGGTCGAGCACGAGCACGTCGGTGCAGCCCGCCTCGGCCAGGTGGTGGGCGATGGAGGCGCCGCCCACCCCGGCGCCGATGATCACGACCCGGGCGTGGTCACGCATCGGAGGAAGCAGCGGCGTCCAGCAGGTGGTCGAACCCGACCCGGCCGGCGTTCACCAGCAGGCGCTCGAAGTGCTCCTCGGCGTAGTCGACGAAGTCCACGTCGAGGCTGCTGACCCCGGCCTGGACCACCCCCCACATGGCCTCGCGCAGGTCGCTCACGACCTTCATCAGCCGGAGGCGGGCGAGGCGGCGCGGCGTCACCCCGCCGAAGTAGGCCTCGACGAGGGCCTCCTCGCCGCTCTGGTCGAGCTCGTTGTTCACCACGAAGTTCCCGAGGTCGAAGTAGCGGTCGTTCATGCCCGCGTACTCCCAGTCCAGCAGGCACAGGCCACCGCCCGGGAGGACGAGGAAGTTCGCCGGGAGCAGGTCGTTGTGGCAGGGGCAGGCGGGCTCGGGCTGCGCGGCGAACGCCGCCCGCACCCGTTCGGCGACCGCCATGGCGAGGTCGTAGGCGTCGGGCACCGTCACCCCGTGGGCCCGGGCCGTGACCGCGTAGTCCTGCGGCACCTGGTACCAGTCGAAGACCGGCGTGATGGCGGGAGCCTCGTGGAAGCGCCGCAGTGCCGCGGAGACCTCGTCCAACAGGGGTGGGCGACCCAGCTCGGCGCCGTCCGCCGGGCGACCCTCGACGAAGCGGGTCACCAGCGAGCCCTCGGGCTCGACGAAGGCCACCACCTCGGGGCCGATCCCCAGCTCGTCGGCCCGCCGGGCGGCCTCGAGCTCGTGGGCCCGGTCGATGCCGAGCTGGTCGGTGTCCTCGCCCGGCAGGCGCAGCACGAACGCGCCGTCGTCGAAGGTGACCTTCACGTTGCGGTTGGTGATGCCCCCCTCGAGCGGTTCGACCTCGCGTGCCCGGCCCGCCCAGCCGGGCACGCGGTCGATCACGCGCGTCGTCGAGCAGCCGTCGACTGCGCCCGGAGGCGCTCCTGCCGCGGCCTCGAGGTCGGCTTCGGCATCGCGCCGCAGCTCCTCGGGCGTGCCCGATCGCCGCACCTACGTGGGCCCTTGAACCACTTGCGGGCCCAGAACCACTTCTTCGCCGAGACGGCACAGAGCGATGAGCACGAGCGAGAGGGTCACCGGCCCGGACCAGTTGAACGTTGCATTCAACGTGTCCCAGGCGCGGAATCCGATACACGCGGGCAGAAGAAGAGGATCGCGATGATGGTGATCCAGATCACCGAGATCCAGCCCGACGAGCTTCCACCGGCGACCGAGGTTCCAGTCGCCCTGCTCGAAGTCGGTCGCTGTGCAGGCGGAGCCAGATGGGGATGGCGTAGGAGACGTACAGGCCGACGTCCGTCCATCCCGACGATGGCGAAGAAGGCCACCGAGTAGCCGTCGTTCTGGATGAGCGAGGACATCCCGAGCGATGAAGGCCAGGGTGACGGCGAGCCACACCGAGTTGGTGGGCGTCCGGGTCTTCGGGTTGATCCGGTGCCAGTGCCGGCTGCCCGGGATGGCCCCGTCACGGGAGAAGGCGTAGATCATCCGCGAGTTGGCCGTGACGCGAGGCCATGCCGCAGAAGATCTGGCCGACGATCGAGATGAAGACCAGGAGCTTGCCGCCGGCCCCGCCGATCGACTCGACGAAGATCGTCGGCCCGGGGTCGAGCGCCGACGGAAGACGATGTCGTCGTACTGGCCGTCGGGATGGCCAGGGTCATCGCGATGTTGAGCAGCAGCGCCGCGATGGCCGAGACGTAGACCGCCCGCACGATCGCCTTGGGCGGACCCGTGTGCGCGTCGTGGGTCTCCTCGCTCACGTGGGCCGACGCGTCGAACCCGGTGATCGTGTACTGCGCGAGCAACAGGCCGATGCCGAACACGTAGAGGCCGACGAGCGGGAACGACCAGCCGGTGAGGTTCTTCGACTCGAACAGGAAATCGGGCGACTGGTGCTCGCCGGGCACGATGAGCAGCATCAGGAAGATGATCAACGGCCCCGAAGACGTGCCACCAGACGCTGATGTCGGACAGCAGGGCGACCAGCTTCACGCCGAAGGTGTTGAGCAGCGCCGTGGACCACCAGCACGATGGCGTAGATCACGAAGATCTTCTCCGCGGCGTCAGCCCGAAGTCCGAGTCGTACAGGGGGATGAAGAAGCCGATGAAGGTCGCCAGCGCGTAGTCGATGCTCGCGGTGATGAGCCGACCTGGCCGATCAGGTTGATCCAGCCGGTGAACCACGACCACGCCGGCGCTTGGTCTTGCGCCAGCTTGGCGGACCAGTAGTAGAGGCCACCCGCGGTCGGGTAGGTCGAACAGATCTCCGCCATCGACAGCGCCGATGATCGCGGCGAAGATCCCGACGATGACCCAGCTGAAGGTGATCGCCAGCGGCCCGCCGGCGTGCATCCGCCAGGTAGTACGTGGTGATGGCGCCGGCCAGGATCGAGATGATGGTGAACGAGATGGCGAAGTTGGAGAAGGTCCCCATCCTCCGCGAGTAGCTCCTGCGCGTAGCCGAGCTCGTGGAGCCGTTCGCTGTCGGTCTTCGTGACCGCCATGCGGTCCTCCCCCTTCTGCCGGACCCCCCGGACCGGCGTGTGGCCGCGATTCCTACCAGTCCCTGCTCGTTCGTGCTCGAAACGCGGGTGTAGCCTTACCTGACACGAGCGTCAGTTTGGGGGAACCATGAGCACCGACGTCGATCTGGTCCAGCTGGCGGAGCCGCGGGCGGCTGGCCGAGCAGCCGACCGTCGACCCGGTCACCGCCGAGGTCATCCGGGGCGCGATGGAGACCGTCTGCTTCGAGATGGCCGAGTACGTCTCGCGCACGGCGACGACGCCGATCCTCAACCAGACCAACGAGCGCAACGCGACCGTCCTCGACGCGCAGGGCCGGCTCGCCGCGCTGTCGGTCGGCATCCCGCAGTTCATGCTCACGTCGACGCTGCCGGTGCGCTTCGCGCTCGAGTTCCTCGGCGTCGAGGAGTTCCGCGAGGGCGACGTGTTCGTCGCCAACGACCCGTACCACGGCGGCGGCCACCTCCCCGACTACAACGTCTTCGCCCCGGTCTTCGCCGACGACGGGCCGACGGCACCCGGCGGATGGTGCTGATCGCGCGCATCCAGTGCCACCACGGCGACACCGGCGGCGCGTGCCCGGCGGCTACAACGTCACCGCCGACCGACATCTGGGGCGAGGGCGTGCGCTGGCCGGTCGTGAAGGTCATCGACCGCGGCGTCGAGCGGCGCGACGTCCTCTACGCGCTCGCAGGCCAACAACCGCATCCCCGACTACATCGGCGACCTGCGCGCCCAGATCGGCGCCGCGCAGCTCGGCGGCCGCAACGGCTCGGCGAGCATGCATCGACCGCTACGACGCGTGGCCACCGTCGAGGAGTCGGTCGACTACATGATCGACTACGCGGCCCGCCGCTTCCGCGAGGAGGTCGCCGCGTGGCCCGACGGCGTCTACGAGGCCGACGCCTACGTCGACCACGACCCGCTCGGCAACCCCGACGTCCACCTGCACGTGAAGATCACCGTCGACGGCGACGCGCCTGACGATCGACTACACCGGCAGCGACACCCGGCCCGAGCTCCAGGCGTGGTCGACGTTCGGCAACACCCGCGGCTACACGGTCGGCCAGATCGCCTCGATGATGGATCCGGAGATCCCGAAGAACGAGGGCTTCTTCGACGCAGATCAAGCTGGTCGTGCCGCAGGGCTGCGTGCTGAACCCGCCCCCGGGCAAGCCGGTGTCCGCCGGCACCCACCACCCCGGCGCCGACGTCGGCGAGGTCATCGCGGTCGCGATGCAGCACGTGCTGCCCGACAAGGCCGTGCCGCAGACCTACAAGACCGGCATCCCGACGATCATCGTCGGCGTCGACCCGCGCACCGGCCAGTCGTTCACCGACCACTCGGCCGAGGTGTACGCCGGCTGGTGCAACGCCGCCGAAGGGCATGGACGCCTGGGGCTGCCAGGCCGCCTCGTTCGGCAACCTCTGGAAGGCGACGGCCGAGATCAACGAGAGCCTGTACCCGCACGTCCAGTGGAGCCGCGACTACCGCACCGACTCCGGCGGGCCGGGCCAGTGGCGCGGCCTCTGCGGCAGCCACTACGAGAAGGAAGTGCTCGTCGACGCCAAGGTCTACACGTACGTCGTCGGCATGAAGTACCCGATGCCGGGCATCTGCGGCGGCAGGCCGGGCGCGCCGAACCAGATGATCATCCGCTACGGCTCCGACGACCCGTTCCGTCGTGGAGCACACCGCCGACTGGGTGCCGATCGCGGCCGGCGACAGCGCGTCATGTACGACTACGGCGGCGGCGGCGGCTGGGGCGACCCGCTCGACCGCGACCCGCAGGCCGTGCTCGACGACGTGCTCGACGAGTACGTGAGCGTCGAGGGCGCCGAGCCGCGACTACGGCGTCGTGCTCACCGGCTCGCTCGACGACCTGACGCTCGCGGTCGACGACGACGCGACCGACGCAGCTCGCGCGGCGACGACGCGGCCGCTGCGTAGCCTGACGTGGGCTACCGGGTCGGCGTCGACGTCGGGGGCACGTTCACCGACCTCATCTGCGTGACGCCCGCGGGCGAGGTCGTGCTCGACAAGACGCCGACCACGCTCGACGACCAGTCGACGCGGCGTGATGAACGGCCTCGGCCAGCTCGCCGAGCGCTTCGGCCTCGTCGCTCGCCGAGCTCTGCGCGCAGCTCGACATCGCTCGTGCACGGCACCACGACCGCCGACAACACGATGATCGAGATGAACGGCGCGGCCACCGGCCTGCTCGTCACCGAGGGCCACCGCGACGAGATCGAGATGCGCCGGGTGCACAAGGAGGAGATCTGGGACCCGACGTACCCGGCGCCCACCCCCGATCGCCCGCCGCCGGGCCCGCATCCCGATCCCCGAGCGGATGGACTTCGAGGGCAACGTGCTGCTGGCGCCTCGACGAGGACGCGGTGCGGCGCGGCGTGCAGCGGCTGCAGGCAGCTCGGCGTGCGGTCGATCGCGGTGATGTTCCTGTTCTCCTTCGTGAACCCCGACCACGAGCGGCGCGCGGCCGAGATCATCCGCGAGGAGTTCCCCGACGTCGACCACATCTCGCTGCTCGCACGAGGTGATGCCCCGCGGCCCGGAGTTCGAGCGGGTCTCGACCACGCTCGTCAACGCGTACGTCGCGCCCCGCATCGCCGCGCTACATCGAGAACCTGTCAGGCGACGCTGCGGGGCGCGGGCTACGCGGGCCCGCTGCTGATCATGCAGTCGACCGGCGGCGTGATGCCGCCCGACTACGTCGCCCGGCGCGCGGTCACGCCTGCTCGGCTCGGGCCCGACCGGCGGCGTGATGGGCGCCGCGCTCGCGGCGGAGCGCGCCGGCGCGCCCGACTTCGTCGCCGTCGACATGGGCGGCACCAGCTTCGACATCTGCCTCGTGCGCGGCGGCCGCCCGAGATCAAGACCGACTGGAACTGGCGCTACCGCTACTACATCGGGCTGCCCGATGGTCGACGTGCAGAGCGTCGGCGCCGGCGGCGGCTCGATCGCCCGGGTCCGCCAGGGCGCGCTCCTCGTCGGCCCGGAGACCGCGGGCTCGACCCCCGGCCCGGTCTGCTACGGCCGCGGCGGCGACCGCCCGACGGTCACCGACGCCGACGCGGTGCTCGGCTACCTCCCGGCCGACGGCTTCGCCGGCGGGCGCATGGACCTCGACGTCGACGCGGCCCGCGCCGCGATCGAGCGCGACGTCGCCGAGCCGCTCGGGCTCGACCTCACCGAGGCGGCCTGGGGCATCGAGCGCATCGTCAACGCCAACATGGCCAACGCCACCCGCCGGGTGCTCGCCGGCTACGGCGCCGACCCCCGCGACGCTGGCGCTGATCGCCTACGGCGGCAACGGGCCGGTGCACGCGCGCGCCGATCGCCGCCGAGCTCGGCATCGACCGCATCCTCGTGCCCAAGGCCGCGCCCGCGTTCTCCGCCCTCGGCCTGCTCGTCGCCGACTACGTGGTCGACCTGGTGCGCTCCTACGTGACCCCGCTCTCGCAGGTCGACCTCGGCCGGCTGCGCGACGCTGATGCAGCGAGCTGCGGCGAGGAGGCCACGCAAGGAGCTGGACCCGGCCGGCCTGGCACCGACGCGCGACCGTGGCCCGCGACCTCTTCGCGCAGATGTGCTTACCCGGGCCAGAACTTCGACATGAGCGTGCCCGTGCCCGGAGGGCGAGCGCCTCGACGAGGCCGGCCTGCTCGACCTGGCCGAGCGCTTCCACGACCAGCACGAGCCCGACCGCGGCTTCTCCTTCCGCAACCAGCAGCCGCTGGTCCGGGGCGTGCGCCTCATCGCCCGCGGCACGACACCGAAGCCGGACCGCCTCTCTCCCGAAGTCGCCCCCGTCGACGGCGGGCCGACCAACCGTCCGGTGTTCTTCGGCGACGAGTGCGTCGACACGCCGGTCCACGCCGGCGCCTCGCTCACCAGCGGGACGACCATCGCCGGGCCCGCGCTGGTCGAGGAGCCGTTCACGGTCGTCGTCGTGCCGCCCGGCTGGTCGGCCACGCTGGCCGACCACGCCGCCTACGAGCTGCGGCGGTGACTCAAGCCACCGGGAGGGACTCGTCGGCGGACAGCAGGCGCTCGATCTCGTCGGCCGGGACCGGGCGTCCGATGAGGTAGCCCTGGCCCAGGTCACAGCCCGTGGCCGTCAGCTCGTCGCGCTGGACCTCGGTCTCGATGCCTTCGGCCACGATCTCCAGGCCGAGCTCGTGGCCCATGGTGACGATGGCCCGGACGAGCGCGGCTTCCCGCGAGCCCGGGGCCATGGGGGCGACGAAGCTGCGGTCGATCTTCAGGTGGTCGACCGGCAAACGGAGCAGGTAGCTGAGCGACGAGTAGCCGGTGCCGAAGTCGTCGATGGCGATCTTGACCCCGTCGCCGCGGAACTCGTCGAGCTTCTCGATGGTCGGCTCGGTGTCGTCCAGCAGCAGGCTCTCGGTCACCTCCAGCACCAACCGGGACGGCTCGAGCCCCGAGGCGTGCAGGGCGTCCCGGACGTCGTCGGCGATGCCGGGGTGGCGGAGCTGGCTGGGCGAGACGTTGACGCCGATCTGGACGTCGGCGCAGGCTCGGGAAGCGCTGGTGCCACTCGCGCACCTGGCTCGTCGCCGCGTGCAGGACGGACCGGCCCAGCGGGAGGATGAGGCCGCTCTCCTCGGCCACGGGGATGAACTCGTCGGGGCCGACCGGGCCCCGCCGGGGGTTGTACCACCGGGCCAGGGCCTCGAGGCCGGTCAGACGCCCCGAGGCGAGGGACACGATGGGCTGGTAGGCCACCGTGACCTCGTCACGCTCGAGGGCGACGCGCAGGTCGGCCTCCAGCTCCACGCGCCGGGCGACGGACCCGTGCATGTCCTCGTCGAAGAGGGCGAAGCGACCCTTGCCCCGGGCCTTGGCGGTGTACATGGCGGTGTCGGCGTTGCGCAACAGGTCCCCGGCACTGCCGTTCCGGGTGGAGGCGGTGGCGATGCCGATGCTGGCCCGGGTGTACAGCGGGCGACCGCCGACCTCGAACGGTTCGGCCATGGCGGAGAGGATCCGCTCGGCCGCCCGCACCGGCTCGACCCCGTCGTCGATGTCCTCGAGGAGCACGGCGAACTCGTCCCCGCCCAGCCGACCGACGGTGTCGCTCGGGCGCAGGCCCTGGCGCAGCCGTTCGGCCACCAGGACGAGGAGGTCGTCACCCACGGCGTGGCCGAGGCTGTCGTTCACGTTCTTGAAGTCGTCGAGGTCGATGAACAGGGCGGCCACCAGGCCCCCCGACCGCCTGCGGTCGAGGGCGTGCTCCGCCCGGTTGCGGAACAGCGCCCGGTTGGCCAGGTCGGTCAGCGGGTCGTGGAACGCCATGTGGGCGAGCTGGTCCTCCAGCGCCCGGCGATCCGTGTCGTCGCGGATGTTCAGCACGTACCCACCCACGTCGGGGTCGTCGACCAGGTTGCTGGCCACGACCTCCACCCGACGGGGGCGCCCGTCGACGTGGGTGACCCCGCTCTGCACGGTGCGGATCCCCCCGGGCTCGATCTCGGCCAGCGCGCCCCACAGCGTCGCCAGGTCCTCGGTGGCGAAGAGGACGCCGAGGCCGGCGGTCTCCAGCAGCTCGGGGCGATGGCCGAACACCCGGGTCACCGAGGGGCTCTGGTAGCGGACGTCGGCGTCGGGGCTGATGACCGTGATCACGTCCGACGAGTTCTGCACGAGAGAGCGGAACCGGGCCTCGCGGTGGCGCAGGTCGTCGGTCTGGGCCTCGATCGTGGCCTCGAGGTCGCGCCAGTAGGCGATGTTCTCGAGCAGGGCGAAGATCTGGCGGGCGATCACCAGGATGACGAGGGCCACGCCGCAGGCGATGAGGATGTCGGACAGCCGCCCGGCGCCGATGGCCTCGGTGCACAGCGCGATCAGGCCCACGGAGAGCGGCACCGAGGGGATGTAGACGCTGGCCCGGGTCGGGAGGCCGGGGCCGGAACCGGCGGGCGCCCGGGTGGCGGCGGCGAGCAGGGCGAACCCGGCGACGGCCAGCACCGTCGGCGACCACGCGCCGGCGAAGTCGGGCGCCAGGCGGAGCCAGATGAACGCGGCGTCGGCCACGGCGATGGCCCCGAGCCCCGCCGCCGCGAGCGCCAACGTGCGTCGGGCGTCCGGCGCGGCCCGGGTCAGCATGACGATGGCCATGGAGGCCACCGCCACGACACCGAGCCCGTGGAGGGCGACCAGGGCCATGCCGGACTGGGCGGTGTCCTGGAACCGGCCGTCCAACCCGCTCACCCAGGCGGTGAGGAAGGCGGCGACCGAGACGATGAGGCCGTCCACGACCGTTCGACCCTGGCCGGCGGCGTGCGGGGGAGCGCCCGGGAGCAGGAGCAGGGCCGCCCCGGCCGGGAGCAGGGCGGCGAGGAGGAGCGCGTCACCCGAGCCGCCGGCGCCGGGCGCGGGCGGCATGAAGGTGAGCAGGGCCCACCCGGTGAGCCATAGCACGCCAGCCCCGGTACCCGCCGCCAGGCACGCGATCCGCCGACGCTCGGGCGCGGTGCGCGAGCGCATGGGGTTCCCGTCGGCCGATGACCGGGGGGCGTTGAGACCCCCAGATGAGGGGCCGTTCGGTTCTGGCACCTGATTCGACTCCCCTCGGGGTCGAATCGGGTGCCAGTACGACCGAGTTACCCTCCGGCCAGTGAGGCGATCGGCGGCCATCGTGATCGCCGTCGTCGTCCTCACCTCCTGCGCGGGCGCGGGGCGGCCGGAGCTCACCGACGACACGCTGCCGGGGCGACGCTGCTCGGCCGACGGGATGGCGGTCGGCCCGGTGGACAGCGACGGCCTGCCCTCCCCCGTCGCCCGGCGCCGCCAAGAGCTGATCGATGCCGCGGTGGCCTGCGACTACCGCCGGCTGGGCCGCCTCGCCCTGCAGTCCGGGGTCGACGTGCGCTTCGAGGGCCAGGAGGTGCCGGTCCGGCAGTGGCGGGAGTGGGAGCACGAGGGCACCCCCGTCCTCCGGCCGCTGGCCGGGCTGCTCGGGCTGGCCTACGCGCGGGATGAAGCCGACGGCGGCCAGCAGCGTTTCACCTGGCCGACCGCCGTCGACTGGCCCTTCGCCGACGTCGCCTCCGGGCGGGAGCGGGCCGAGCTGCTCGACGTGGTCGGCGAGGCCGGGATCTTCGGTTGGGCCGAGGCCGGGGGCTACGCGGGCTGGCGCACCTCGATCGCCGCCGACGGCACGTGGGCCCGGTTCTGGTACGGCCCGGTCGACGGCGAGTACGACTGATCTCCCGGCCCGCGCGGCCGATGGGTAGCGGATGCCGAAGCACCGGTTCGGCCCCTGGGTGGCCGCGTTCTGCCTGGCCGCCCTCGTGGCCGTCGCCGGGATCGCCTTCTGGCCCCGCGACGCGGACGACGAGGGATCGCTCGCGCCGTTCGTGAACGCCGACGCCGTGCTCACCCCGGCGTCGATGCCACGCCCCGGCGTCGCCCCGCACCGCTGCGGCGTCGTGACCTACACGCCACCCCGCGCCACCGACGCCCACCGGGCCGACCTCTGCCGTCCTGGACGGACGGCGCGGGCCGGGGTCATCCTCGTGCACGGCGGCGGGGGCTACGGCGGCGACCGGTCGACCATGCGCGAGTGGGCGGGGTGGTACCGCTCACAGGGCTTCGTGACGCTGTCGATCGACTACACGCTCATGGGCGACGGGTCACCCGAGCCCGTGTACCCCCGGCCCGAGCAGGACCTGAAGGCGGCGATCCAGTGGATGCACCTCCAGGCCGCCCGGCTCGGCTTCAACCACCACCGGATCGTCCTCCACGGCAGCTCGGCCGGGGCCCGGTTGGCGGCGCAGGCCTTCGTGACGCCGGGCGACGAGTGGTTCCAGAGCCGGGACCTCTGGGCGGACGCACCCGACGACGCCCTCGCCATGATCGGCTTCTACGGCTACTACGACGGCGACACCCTCCAGGCCGAGCGCTACTACGGCGGGCGGGCGGAGGCCGGCGACCCGCGGGTCACCCGAAGGTGGGAGCACGCCAACTCGGTCGCCCAGGCCGCCAACGCCCCCGGGCCGGTGCTCCTCTTCCACGGTGACGTGGACGGGCTGATCACCGTGGCCCAGACCGAGCGCTTCGGCGCCGCGCTGGCCGACGTGGGGGCGGACGTGACCGCCTTCATCGTGACCGATGCGAACCACGCGTTCGACGGCACCTCCGGCGACCTCACCACCGAGACCGGCCGGGAGGCCGCAGCCGAGATCGCCACCTGGCTCGACGCCCGCTTCCCGGCGTAGCCCGGAGGTCAGCCGCGGGGGAGGCCGAGGAGGCGTTCGGCGAGGATGGTCTTCTGGATCTCGGAGGTGCCGCCGGCGATGGAGGCGGCCTGGGACCAGAGCCACTGCTGCGGCCACGGGCCGTCGTCGAGGGGCGCGGCCTCGCCCACGACCCGCAGCGCGACCGCCGAGAGGTGCTGGGTCATGTCGGTCCAGGCCAGCTTGACCAGGCTGGACTCGGGACCGGGCTCGAGGCCCCGGCCCAGGCGGGAGAGCGTCTTCCAGTTGTGCAGCCGCAGCAGGCGCAGGAGCACGAAGGCCTGGGCCAGGCCGTCGGCCACCTCGAGGTCGTCGAGGCGTCCCGTGCGGTGGGCGAGGTCGTAGAGCTCGGCCAGGTAGGTCTCGTGCACGACCTGCTCCTTGAACGGGAAGGCCGTCCCACGCTCATGGGCCAGCGTCGTGTTGGCCACCGCCCACCCCTGGTTGAGCCCACCGACGAGGTGGTCGGTGGGCACGAACACCTCGTCGAGGAAGACCTCGTTGAACTCGGCCGCGCCGGTGATCTGCACGAGGGGCCGGATCTCGATGCCGTCGGCCTCCATGTCGACGACGAGGTACGAGATGCCCCGGTGCCGCGGCGCATCGGGGTCGGTGCGGACGAGGGCGATGCCCCAGCGGGCGAAGCCGGCATAGGACGTCCAGACCTTCTGGCCGCTGACCAGCCAGCCGTCGTCGGCGGCGACGGCGCGGGTGGTGAGCGACGCCAGGTCGCTGCCGGCGTCGGGCTCGCTGAAGAGCTGGCACCAGAGCGCGCTGGCGTCGAGGATCGACGGCAGCCACCGGGCCTTCTGCTCGGCGGTGCCGTGGGCCAGCAGTGTCGGCCCGGCCAGGTTGATGCCGACCCGGTTGACCGGCTGGGGTGCGCGGGCCCGGGCGTACTCCATGTTGAAGAGGGCGACCTCGACCGGGGTGGCGTCCCGACCGCCGTAGGCCGAGGGCCACTGGATGCCCACCCAGCGGTCGGCCGCCAAGCGGGCCTGCCAGGCCCGGCCCCACGCCACCTCCTCGGCGGGATCGGCGAACGGCGGAGGCACCGCCAGGTTGGCGGACAGCCAGTCCCGGACCTCGGCGGCGAAGGCCTGCTCCGCCTCGGTGAAGGCGAGGTCCATCCCCTGGACCGTACACGTTCGCGTACGGTCCCCGGGCATGGAGGTGGTGGGGGGGCCGGGGCGGCCGGCGGAGGGGCGCGAGCTGCGCGCCCGGGGCGCGAGACCATGCACCGCCTGCTGGCCGCGGGCGTCGAGGTGTTCGGCACGCGAGGCCTGCACGCCGCCCGAGTGGACGACATCGTCAAGGCGGCCAACACCTCCCACGGCACCTTCTACCGCTACTTCGCCAGCAAGGAGGACCTGTTCCGCGCCCTCACCGCGGACGTCGCCGGTCGCCTCACCGAGCTGGCTGACGCCCTCGGCGAGATCGGCCCCGGGCCGGAGGGCGAGGCCGAGCTGCGGGCGTGGGTCGACCGCTTCCGGGCGGTCTACGACCAGTACGGCCCGGTGATCCAGACCTGGACCGAGGCCGAGCAGGGCGACTCCCCCGAGGGACGGCTCGGGGCCGACGTCCTGGCCCAGTTCGTGGCCCGCCTCGCGGCGCGCATCCGGGCCGCCGGCGTCACCGACGTCGATCCCGACGTCACCGCCACCGCGCTCGTGGCCATGATCGAGCGCCTGAGCTACTTCGCCGCCACCCGCCAGGTGGCCGCGGACGACGACGAGGTGAGCAAGGTCCTCGCGGCCGCCACCCAGCGAGCGCTCTTCGGAGAAAGCTGACACCCGCGTCAGTTCGCCTCGACCGGCCGGTCTATCATCCGCAGAACTCGAGTTCACCCCGGGGGGCCCACGTGAACCGTCGTTACATCGCCACCTTCGTCGTGCTGCTCGCCCTGCTCGCCGCGGCCTGCAGCAACGCCTCTGACGACAGCGAGGAGACCGTGGAGGCCGGCGGCTCGGAGGGCACGGCGGACGACGGCGGGGCCCCGACCTACGCCGAGGTGCTCGAGCTGCCGATCGACGAGAACGTCCCCGTCCAGGCCCCTGGCGTGGATGACAGCACCATCCGGGTCGGCGGGGTGGCCTCGGTGACGAATCCGATCGGTGGCGCCTACGGCGAGGCCTTCGAGGGCGTGGAGGCCTACTTCGAGTACATCAACTCCGAAGGTGGGATCTACGGCCGGGAGCTCGAGCTGGCCGCCCAGGAGGACGACAACACCGGCTTCGAGAACCGGCAGGACGTCCAGAACCTCCTGACCCAGGACATCTTCGCCGTGGTGCCGGTGGCCACCCTCGACTTCGCCGGCGCCGAGCTCCTGGTCGACGCCAACATGCCCACCTTCGGATGGAACATCAACGAGGAGTTCGCCCTGGGCGAGAACCTCTTCGGCACCCGGGGCTTCCTCTGCTTCACCTGCCCGGGCGCCGGGCTGCCCTGGCTGGCCCAGGAGCTGGGCGCCGAGCAGGTCGCCACCCTGGGCTACGACGTGCCCCAGTCGGCCGACTGCGTCGAGGGCATCAACAACAGCTTCGAGACCTACCCGACCGCGGAGCTGGCCTTCGTGGACGACAGCCTGCCCTACGGCATCCCCGACCTGAGTGCCCAGGTGCGGGACATGGCTGACGCCGGGATCGACCTCGTCACCACCTGCATGGACTTCAACGGGGTCACGACCCTTCAGCAGGAGATGCGCCGCCAGCAGCTGGACGCCACCCAGTACCTGCCCAACGGCTACGACTACAACTTCCTCGCGGACAACGGCGACCTCTTCGAGGGCGCCTACGTGCTCACCAACTTCGTGCCCTTCGAGGTTCCCGAGGACGAGAAGCCCGAGGGCATGCTGCTGTACGAGGAGTGGATCGAGGCGGTCGACGGGACCGTCGGCGAGCTGAGCCTCGGCGGCTGGATGGCGGCCGACATGCTCGTGACCGGGCTGCGGGCCGCCGGTCCCGAGTTCAGCCAGCAGGGCGTCATCGACGGTCTGAACCAGCTGACCGACTACGACTTCATGGGCCTCAGCGCGGACATCGACTGGACCGTGGAGCACGACGAGGACGCCCCCGTGGGCTGCTCGGCGATGTCGCAGATCCAGGACGGCGCGTTCGTCCCGGTGTTCGGGGAGCCGGGCCAGCCGTTCACCTGCTTCGACGACAACGAGGCCGAGGTCCCCGAGGACCCAGAAGTCACGGACTGACCTCGGTCCCCACCCGAAAGGGAGCGATGACTGATCTCCTGAACGCGGTCATCGGCGGGACGCCCATCGGCTGTGTCTTCGCCCTGATGGCGGTCGGCCTCGTCCTCACGTACCGCACCGCCGGGGTCTTCAACCTCGCCTTCGGAGCCCAGGCCTTCGTCTCGGCGGCGGTGTACTACGACACCCGGGTCCGTCACGGGTGGCCGATCTGGGCCGCGCTCCTGCTCTCGGTCTTCGTCATCGCCCCCCTGCTCGGGTACGTCCTCGACCGGGCCCTCTTCCGCCACCTGCGCACGTCCAGCTCCATCGCCAAGCTGGTGACGACCCTCGGCCTCGTCGTCGCCATCCCCGAGATCACCAAGCTCTGGTTCGGGCGGGGCGCGTCGTTCGGCGTGAAGGGCATCTGGCCCACGACCGACGAGATCGGCGGGCCGACGATCTACCGCTTTGGCGACTACGCGATCGACGGGAACCAGGTCGCCACGATCGTGGTGACGGTCGTAGCGGTGCTCGGCCTCACCGCCCTCTTCCGGTGGTCCCAGATCGGGCTGCGCATGCGGGCCACGGTCGAGAGCCCACGCATGACCGAGTTGGCCGGCATCAACGCCGACCAGGTCAGCTCCATCGCGTGGGTGCTCTCGAGCCTCTTCGCGGGCTTCGCCGGGGTGCTGCTCGCGCCCCTGTTCTCGCAGGTCAGCGACGCCAACTTCCTGTTCCTGCTCATCGCCGCCATGGCGGCTGCCGCCTTCGGCAGCCTCCAGAGCATCCCCATGACCCTCGTCGGCGGCCTCGCTCTCGGGATCGGCTACCAGGTGCTCTACGAGTGGCTGCCCCGGGACAGCATCCTCGGATCGCCCCAGGCCCTGCGCCCGGCGCTGCCGTTCGGTGCCCTGTTCCTGCTGCTGCTCTTCTGGCCCGGCCTGCGCAACCGCCGGGAGGCCGCCGACCCCCTCTCGGCGGTGGACCCGCCGCCGCCCGCCCCCGCGGCCAGCCTGCGGACCCGGGGCATGACGACCATGACCCGGATCCTGGCCGTGGGCGTGTTCGTCTTCCTCTCGCTCGGCGTGGCCACGTTCTTCGACGACTTCTGGGTGCTGCTGTTCACCACCGGGATCGTCTACGCCGTGATCTTCTGCTCGATCACCGTGATCACGGGCATGGCCGGCCTGCTGTCGCTCTCGCAGGCCAGCTTCGCCGCCATCGGCGCGTTCACGACCGCCCAACTGGTCGAGGCCTACGACATCCAGGTGCTGGTGGCCGTCCTCCTGGGCGCCCTCCTCGCCGCCCTCGTCGGCGGCCTGTTCTCCCTACCGGTCATGCGCCTCGAAGGCCTCTACCTGACCCTGGCCACCCTGGCCTTCGCCGCCTTCTTCGAGTTCGTGATCACCCCGCTGGACTGGGCGGGGGGCGAGCTCCTGGACGTGCCCCGACCGATCATGGGCCCGATCGACTTCTCCAGCACCCGGTCATACTTCTTCCTCTGTCTGGCCTTCCTGGGCCTGGTGGCCGGGGGGGTGCTGCTGATCAAGCGCGGCACGATCGGGCGCTACCTCGACGCCCTCCGGGGCAGCGAGGTCGCGGCCGCATCGATCGGCATCGACCCGCGCCGGGCCCGGGTCACGGCGTTCGCTCTCTCCGCCGGCATCGCCGGCCTCGGCGGCGGGCTGCTCGCCGTCCTCGACACCGGCCTCAGCGCCCTCAACTACAACTTCCTCCAAGGGCTGTTCTGGGTCGTGCTGGTGGTCACGCTCGGCGCCCGGTCCCTGCAGGCGGCGATCACCGCGGGGATCATGTTCAAGCTCTTCCCGGAGATCCTGTCCCGCATCGACATCGCGGCCCTGCCCGACACCATGAACCCGGCGCAGAACCCCCAGGCGCTGGCCTTCGCCCTCTTCGGCCTCGGTGCCCTGACCTATGCCAAACACCCGGAGGGCATCATCGAGTACCAGACCTCGGGCTCGATGCGCTTCGTCAACGAGAAGATCCTCCGGAGGCGGCCCGAGGACGATGACGATGCCGACCCGGACAGCGTGCCCGTCGCCGCGGAGCAGATGGCATGACGGCGTTGCTCGAGGCCCGCGAGGTCACCAAGCACTTCGCCGGCATCACCGCGCTCAACGATGCGTCGCTGCGGGTGGACGAGGGCGAGATCGTCGGCCTGATCGGGCCCAACGGCGCGGGCAAGACGACGCTGTTCGACTGCATCTACGGGTTGCTCCAGCCCGAAGAAGGAACGGTCGAGTTCGCCGGTGAGACCCTGGCGGGCCGTCGCATCCACGAGCGGGCCCGGCTCGGCATCGGCCGGACGTTCCAGCGCATCGAGCTGTTCACCGGCACCAGCGTCCGGGACCACCTGCTCGTCGCCGAGCGGGCGCGCAGCGGCAAGGGCGGTCTCGTCCGCGACCTGCTCGGCCGGGGCGGGCCCACGGCCGACGAACTGGCCCGGGTCGAAGAGGTGCTCGACCTCCTGGGCCTCCTGCCCCTGGCCGATCGCCCGATCGAGGCCCTCAGCCTGGGGCGGGCCCGACTGGTCGAGCTGGGCCGGGCCCTGATGATCGACCCCCGGCTGCTCCTGCTCGACGAGCCGTCCAGTGGGCTCGACGGCGAAGAGACCGCGGCCATGGGCGGCGTGCTCCGGCGGGTCTGCCAGGAACGGGGCGTGGCCATCCTCCTCGTGGAGCACGACGTCGAACTGGTCCGCTCCGTGACCACCCGGCTCTACGTCCTCGACTTCGGCACCCTGATCGCCTCCGGAGAGACCGCCGCCGTCCTCGGCGACGAGGCCGTGCGCAAGGCCTATCTGGGGTCGACGTGAGCACCGCCGCACCGCTGCTCGAGCTCGACGACGTCGACGCCGCGTACGGCGCATTCCGCGCCCTCTTCGGCGTCTCCCTGCAGGTGCCGGTCGGTGGTGCGGTCGCCCTGCTGGGGCCCAACGGGTCGGGCAAGACCACCCTGGCCCGGGTCGCCTCCGGTCTGCTCGCCCCCACCCGGGGGCGCCTCCTGGTCGACGGCGACGACCTCAGCGGCCGGCCCCCATGGGCGGTGGCCCGCACCGGCGTCCTGCACGCCCCCGAAGGACGCTCGGTGTTCGCGACGCTGACCGTGGAGGAGAACCTGGTCCTCGCCCTCGGCGGCGTGGCCCCCAAGGACGAGATCGGCGAAGGCCTCGTGCGGGCCTTCGATCTCTTCCCCCGCCTCGGCGAGCGCCGGACGCAGGTGGCCGGAACCCTCTCCGGCGGCGAGCAACGCATGCTGTCGCTGGCCCGCGTCCTCGCCCGACCACCCCGCCTGCTGATCGTCGACGAGCTGTCCCTCGGCCTGGCCCCGATCGTCGTCGAGGAGGTCTACGAGACGCTGGGCCACATCCGAGCCGAGGGCACCGCCCTCCTGATCATCGAGCAGCACGTCCACCACGCCCTCGAGGTGGCCGACGACGCCGTCATCCTCCATCAGGGCCGGGTGGCGCACCGCGGCCCGACCGAGGGCCTGGCCGACCGAGCCGACCTGCTCAGCGGCGGTCTCACGTGATCTTCGTCCAGGAGGTCCACGAGGTCGCCGGCCGGGACGAGGACGCCTTCGACGACCTGCTCCGGGACCGGTGGGCGCCCGAGGTGGCGGCCTCCGGCGACGCCCGCCTCGTCTGGGCCTGCCGCCAGGCCCACGGGACGGGGCTCAGCTACCGGGTCGTGACCTACACCGCCGCCCCGTCGGCCGAGGCGTGGGGGCGGCTGGCCGACCGCTTCGCCGGTGGCGACCTCCGGGCCCTGGCCACGGACCTCGACCGGCTTCGCCACGGCTCGCAGGCCACGTTGCTGCGCCCGGTGCCGTGGTCACCGCTCCAGGAGATCCACCTCGACTCGATCGACGTCACCGGCGACGCGCCGCCCTCCCTGTTCATGGAGGACACGGCCTGGCCGTTCCGCGACCGGTTGGAGGAGTACCTCGAGCGGGCCGGCGAGCTCTACGCCGGCACGCTGGCCGAGGGCTCGGCCAAAGGCATCGCCATGCTCGAGATGGTGGCGGCGTTCCAGCCGCTGTGGGGCACGGGACCCTGGCGCCAGGTCGTCCTCTGGCAGCGGGTCACCTCCCCCGAGCGGGTGCTCGGGATGTTCCTGAACGAGGTGCCGCCGAAGTACCGGGCTCCGGGCACCTGGATGCACGACGCCCTCGAGCTGCGCGACCAGTGGGAGAGCCGGCTCCTGCGCACCCTGCCCTGGTCCCCCCTCGCCTGAGTACTTCCTATCCCGCGGTGCGGTTCGGCTCGGCCGGTGGCGGCGGGGGAACCGCCGGGCCGGCGATCCTCCGGCCCCGGTAGCGGCCGAGGTCGGCTACGCCGGCCGGATGGGGAACGGGTGGGGCGTCGTCCCCGTCGGCTGCCGCTTCCGTCACGTCGACGCCGTCACCAGGGGCTCGGACACGACCCGCTGGCGCAGCCTCGACAGGATCTCGCGCGTGACCTCCCAGTAGTCGCCGGCCAGCCCGGCCGCGTTGCGGGCGAAGCCCTCCTCGCCCGCGGTCACGTCGTACCAGGGCCCGGCCTCCTGCGAGGCCAGGAAGTACTCGGACGCCACCACGCCGTGGGCCCGCATGTGGCGGGCGGCCCGGCGGGACTCGCGGATGAAGGTGGGGAACACCGGGGCGACCCCGTCGAGGAGGTGGTCGAGCTGGCGCCGGGTGTCGCGGAGGAGGCGCCGCTCGCCGACCGCGAAGCCGAAGAGGACGAGCCCCAGCAGCTCGAGGTGGGGGTTGACCCCGGCTGCGGCGAGCGCCCGTCGTCGGCTGTCGACCCGGGCGAGGCCGTCGATGCTGGCCGCGTCGAAGCGGACGGGGCAGCAGATGAAGCGGCTCGCGGCGAGGGCCAGGTCGAGCAGGGCGGCGGACGCCGGCGGGGTGTCGAACACCACGAGGTCGTAACCCTGGGCGACGGTGGCGAGGGTGTCGCGTGCGGCGAGCAGGCCAGGCGGGCCGTCGGCGCGGACCCGGGCGGCCAGCACGTCGGCGAGCTGGTCGGTCCACGGTCCCGCCGTGAGCACGTCGAGCCCCTCCCGGGCCCCGGAGACCGCTCGCAGGGGCTGGTCGTCCACCAGCGCGTGGTGCAGGGCCCGGCCGCCGTCGTCGAGCCCGGACTGCCGGTGACCCAGGTCCTGGCCGAGGGTGCCTTGGGGGTCCATGTCGATGGCCAGGCAGCGCCACCCCATCGCCGCCGCCGTGGAGGACAGGCCCGAAGCGAGCGCCGACTTCCCGACCCCGCCCTTCCCGTTGCTCACCACGATCGCCTGATCGAGGATCATCGACCCGCCGCCTCCCTTGGCCCCGTCCCGGAGCACACAGTGGTAGTCCACACCACTGTCGGTGACAAGTGGCGGATCAGGGGAGCCGGGCCTCCACCTCCACCGGGAAGTGATCCGAGGCATACCGACCACCTTCCGTGGTGGCATCGACACGATGAGCCAGCACCGCCCACGGCGGGGACAGCAGGACCACGTCGATGCGCTGGCCCGGCCGCGGAGCGTCGAAGCCGTTCGTGGTGGTGTCCGGCCCCTCCCGCACCGGCGCCACCTCATGGGCGTCGACCAGGCGGATCCGACCGCCGCCCTCGGTCAGCGCCCGGTAGGCCTCGCTGCCTGGCACCGCGTTGAGGTCCGCGGTGAGCACGACCGGCTCGTCCCCGACCAGGCGGTCGAGTACGGCCCGGATCTGCTGCGCGCCCTCGACCTGGGCGGCCTCGACGCGGTGATCAAGGTGGGTGTTGAGCACGAAGAGCCGCCGGCCCGAGCCCCGCTCCTCCAGCCGGACCCAGGTGGCCATCCGGGTGATGGCCCGCCGATGGTCCTTGGAACCCGGGACATCCGGCGTGCTCGAGAGCCAGAAGTGCCCGTGGTCGAGGGCGACGAAGCGCTCGGCCCGCCACCAGATCGGCACGTGCTCGCCACTGTGCCGCCCGTTGCCGCGGCCGACGCCGACCCAGCGGTGGTGGGGCACGCCGTAGACCAGGTCGCGGAGCATCGGGTAGCGGACCTCCTGCAGCCCGGCGATGTCGACCGCTCGGATGGTGGCCGCCACCCGGTCCCGCCGGTGGCGCCACCGGTTGGGGCCGTCGGATCGCGTGTCCCGCCGCAGGTTGTACGAGAGCAGCCGGTACGGCTGGGCGCTCACGCCACGACCCGGAGCTCGATGCGGCCCTCGTCGGGGAGCACCGCGGTCAGTTCGACCTCGGCCTCGGCCCCCGGCTCGAGACCGTCGCCGCGGGCTCGAGCGAGCACAGCAGGGTCGCGGAACTGGACCCGGGCCCCGTCGCGCTCCACGTCGGTCACGACGACCGGGAAGCGGTCGCCCACCCGGTCCCGCAGCAGCATGGCCTCGGTGAAGTCCACGCAGGCCCGGTCGAGGGCCGACTGGCGGCGGGCCCCGTCCTTCAGCACCTCCGGCAGCGCGGCCAGGGCGTCGACGGCCCAGGACGGCGGCGGGCGGTCGGCGCTGGCCCCGAGGCAGAGCTCCAGGGTGAAGCGATCGCCGAGCCGGCGGAGGGGCGCGGTCACGTGGGCGTACGGCCCCCCGATGGCCGCCTGGTCGATCACGGCCGGAGCGGACGGCGCACCGCCGGTGAAGGCGGCGTAGCCCGCACCCCGGAAGAGCCGGGCGGACTGGGCGATCAGCGCGGCGTGGGCCGGGATCCTCGGGTCGAGGCCCGCCAGGATCGCGGCGTAGTCCCCGGTGCGCTTGGGCCATTCGACGCCGAGGCCGCGGGCGGCACGACCGAGGGACCGCACCACGAAGTCCGGTGGCGGCGGCAGGGTGCGGAGCAGACCGCTCCCGGCCGCCAGCATGAGGTCGGCGGCCACCATCCCCGTCAGCAACGAGATCTGCTCGTTCCACTGCTCGATGGCCAGCGGGGCCTCGAACACGAGGGTGAACCCGCCGTCCTCCTCGACCACCTCCTGGTTCGGGAGGTGGAGGCTGATCCCGCCCCGGGCCTGCTGGAGCCGCTGGCGGCGCTCACCCACGGTGCGCAACTCGGCCAGCGCCGAATGCCCACCGGCGTCCGCCAGCGCCTGGCCCTCGGCGTAGCCGAGCTGGGCCCGGCTGCGGACGACGGCGCGCTCGACGCGCTGGGCCTCGACCTCACCCTCCCCGTCGAGGTCGATCGTCCAGAGGATCGCCGGACGGTCGCCGTCGGGGAGCAGGCTGGCCGACGCCTCGCTCAAGGACGCCGGGTGCAGGGGGGCACGGTGGTCGGGGCTGTAGAGGGTCACGACCCGTCGCCACGCCTCCGCGTCGACCGGGTCGCCCAGGTCCACGAAGGCGGCGACGTCGGCGATGGCGTAGTGGACCCGGTGGCCGTCGCCGCGGGCCTCGATGTGCAGCGCCTGGTCGAGGTCCCGGCTCCCCGGCGGGTCGATGGTGACGAACTCCAGGTCCCGACGGTCGACCCGATCCGTCGCCGCGGCACGCTCGGCGGCGGCGCGCCCCGCGGCCTCGACTTCCGCCGGCACCACCTCCGGTACGTCCAGACGGGCCCGGATCGCGGCGAACCCGGCTCGGAACTCCTCGGTGGCGGGCGTTCGCACCCGGGGCAGCGGCACGGTCGCCGACCGTAGATCATCGTTCTGGGCATGCTCCTCGCTCGCGCGTGAGCACCGGGCATGCCCAGAACGGGGGCGGTGACGCCCGTGTCAGGGTTCTCGTAGGCTCCGGGCCGTGGGGGAACGGACCTGGCGGACGGGGATGCCGAAGAGCGAGGCCCACCGCCTGCTCCCCGACCCCGACCCCCGGGACATCCGCTACACGGTGATCTCGGTGGACGACCACCTGGTCGAGCCGCCCGGCATGTTCGAGGACCGCCTACCGGCGAAGCACCAGGCCGCCGCCCCCCGGGTCGTGGAGACCGAGGAGGGCCACGAGGTCTGGGAGTTCGACGGCCAGATCTTCCTGCAGGTCGGGCTCAACGCCGTGGTGGGCCGCCCGCGGGAGGACTGGAAGATCGAGCCCACCCGCTTCGAGGACATGCGACCGGGTTGCTACGAGATCGACGCCCGGATCCGCGACATGGACATCAACGGGGTCTGGGCCGCCCTCAACTTCCCGTCGCAGATCACCGGCTTCTGCGGGCGGGTGTTCAGCCAGTGCTCCGACCTCGACCTGGGGCTGGCGGTGACCCGGGCGTGGAACGACTGGTTCCACGACGAGTGGTGGCAGCCCCATCCCGAGCGCAACATCCCGATGGGCATCACCTTCCTGGCCGACGCCGAGGCCGGGGCCGCCGAGATCCGGCGCAACGCCGAGCGGGGGTTCCGCGCCGTCACCCTGCCCGAGCAGCCCCACCGCATCGGCCTGCCCCCGATCTTCGACTCGCACTGGGAGCCGATCATCCAGGCCTGCGCCGACACCCAGACGGTCATCTGCCTCCATGTGGCCTCCTGCGGCGTGGTCGACATGCCCCCCGGGGCGCCGGCGATCCAGCTCGGGGCCACCCTCTTCGGCCAGCTCGCCCTCGCGGCCTGTGCCGAGTGGCTGTGGTCGGGCATCCCCGTGCGCCACCCCGGCCTGCAGATCGCCATGTCCGAGGGCGGGATCGGCTGGGTGGCCATGCTCATCGACCGCCTCGACAACATGGTGGAGCGGTCGGGCTACGGACGCGACTTCGTCGGTTCCTACGGCATGCCCGGCGACCTCCGGCCGAGCGACGTCCTCCGCCGCAACTTCACCTTCTGCACGATCGACGACCCCAGCACGATCGCCACCCGCGACGTCATCGGGATCGAGAACATCTGCTTCGAGACCGACTACCCCCACGGCGACGGCACGTGGCCCGACACCCAGGCGGTCATCGACAAGGCCTACGGCGGCGTCCTGAGCGACGCCGAGATCGCGGCCATCACCCACGAGAACGCGGCCCGGGTGTTCCGCCACCCGCTGCCGCCCCCCGACAGCCCCCATGCCGCTGGACTCCGGAGGGTCTCGTGAGGGAGCACCGCTACACGCTCGACATGCCGCACTCGGCGGCTCGGCTCTGGGCTCTCTTCCAGGACTACGACCGCTGGACCGAGTACGCCCCGATGGTGATCGCCGTGGAGGTCGTCCACCCCGGCGACCAGCACGGCAACGGGCTGTTGCGGCGGGTGATCTACCAGATGCCGATGGGGCGCAAGGGCGCGGCGCTGGAGCTCGTCACCGAGGTGGCCAAGGAGCGGGGCTACACATTCACCATGCTCAGCCACAAGCCGGGCAACGACCAGACCGGCAAGGTCCGCCTCGAGCCGACTGGCGCGAACCAGACCCGGTTCCGCTTCGAGGAGCGGTACCACCTGACCAGCGCACCGTGGAAGTGGTTCGAGGGCCGGATCTACGGCTTCATCAACAAGAAGAACGAGGCGACCATGCGGGCGGCGTCCCAGTGGCTCACCGACCACCCCGAGTACCGCCCGGACCTGATCCAGTGAGCGCCGTGCCCCCGATGTCGATGCCCGCGGCGGTCTACCGCGAGAAGGGCCGGCTGGAGGTGGTCGATGTCGACACGCCCACGGTCGGCTCCGAGGACGTCCTCATCGAGGTGTCCCACTGCGGCGTGTGCGGCAGCGACCTGCACTTCGTGCTCGAGGGCTGGGGCACCCCCGACGCCATCGAGGGTCACGAGTACAGCGGCACCATCGCCGCCGTGGGTGCGGCGGTCACCCGCTGGCGCGTCGGCCAACCGGTCGTCGCCGGGCCGTCCCGCCGGTGCGGCGAGTGCGAGCCGTGCCGGGCCGGACGCCCGTCGCTGTGCCTCGACCGGGAGGACGCCGGCACCGGCGGCTACCAGGGCGCCTTCGCCCGTTACTCGCTCACCCACCAGGACGAGGTGCTCGCCCTGCCCGAGGGCCTGACCCTCCGCGAGGCGGCCCTGGCCGAGCCGTTGGCCGTCGCCCTCCACGGCATCACCCAGGCCCGGGTCGAGCCCCACCACCGGGTCATCGTGTTCGGGGCGGGACCGATCGGCGCCCTGACCACGGCCGCGCTCGTCGCCCGGGGCGTGACCGACCTGACCGTGGTCGAGCCCGCCGCCTCCCGCCAGGCGCTCGCCGCCGCGGTCGGTGCCACCCGGGTCGTGGCCCCCGACGAGCTGGCCGAGCCGGGCTGGCACCCCGGTCATCTGGTCGGCGAGCCGTACGACCGGGCGCTGGAGTGCTCGGGCAACCGGGCGGCGATGGAGCAGGCCCTCGGCCAGCTGGGCCGGGCCGGCCGCCTCGTGCTCGTGGGCGCCGGCATCAACCCACCTCGCTTCGACAGCAACCGCATCATGCTCAACGAGCTGGAGATCACCGGCGCCTTCGTCTACGACGCCGACGGCTTCGAGGCGGCGCTGAGCCTGCTGCCCCAGCTCCCGCTCGAGCACCTGATCGAACCGGTCGACGTGGGCCTCGGCGGCCTGCTCGACGCCATGGAGCGCCTGGCCGCCGGCGAGCTGGCGGGCAAGGTGCTGGTCAACCCCGGAGGAGAGCCATGACCGACACCAAGACCCGCACGCCCCGCTTCAACCACGTGGCCATGAGCGTGCCCGCCGACCTGCTCGATGCCGAGGGCCGCGCCGCGATCCTCGACTTCTGGGGCAGCGTGTTCGGCTTCGAGGAGCTGCCGACCGAGACCGAGGACCGGCGCAAGCTCGTGCTGCAGGCCTACGACTGGGAGCAGTTCGTCTTCCTCATCGCCGACGACGAGCCGATGGCCTGCCCCCGCCTGGACCACTTCGGGATGTCGGTCGGCTCCCTCGAGGAGCTCGAGGCGTTCCACGCCAAGGCCAAGGCCTACGCCGAGCAGGACGACCGGGTGGAGATCATCGAACAGCACGTCGACGAGCACGCCGGCGTGCTGTCACTGCACAGCTTCTACGTGCGCTTCCTGCTCCCGATGATGATCGAGATCCAGTACTTCGAGTGGGACCCCGACGTGGCCAAGCTCAACCCGGCCCACGCCTAAGAGCCGAGCCGACAGGCGAGGCGACCAATGAGCACAGCGGCGCCTATCGCCAAGCGCAGCTTGGCGAGCTCTAGGAGGTCCGCGCGGACGACGTGGCGCCTATCCGCGGAGGTCCTTGACGTGACCCATCCGATCCGCTTCGGGGCCTTCGTGCCCCAAGGGTGGAAGCTGGAGTTCGCCGGCTGGGACCCGGCCGAGGCCTGGGCCCGGGCCCGCGAGGTCGCGCTCGGCGGCGGAGATGGCCGGCTACCACCACCTCTGGGTCTACGACCACGTGGAGACGGTCCCTCGCCGGGAGCCCGAGCCGATGTTCGAGGCGTGGACGATGCTGGCCGCTTTGGCCGAGGTGACCCGCCGGGCGGGGCTCGGCCAGCTCGTCACCTGCGCCGCCTACCGGAACCCCGCGCTCCTGGCGAAGCAGGCGGCCACGGTCGACGTGCTCTCCGGTGGCCGGGTCATCTTCGGGATCGGGGCGGGATGGTACGACGACGAGTACCGCTCCCACGGCTGGACGTTCCCGCCGGCCCGGCAGCGGCTCGAGCTGCTGGAGGACACCCTCTGCGTGGTCCGGGCGATGTGGAGCGAGCCCTCTTCCAGCCACCACGGCAAGCACGCGTGGGTGGAGGACGCGGTGTCGTTCCCCAAGCCGCTGCAGGACCACGTGCCCATCTGGGTCGGCGGTGGGGGCGAGAAGGTCACCCTGCGCATCGCCGCCGAGCACGCCGACGCCACCAACTGGCAGGTCGGCCTCGACGAGTTCGTCCACAAGTCGGAGGTCCTGGCTCGGCACTGCGAGGACGTCGGGCGGGACCCGGCGTCGATCGTGCGCACCCACGCGCCCCGACTGCATGCTCTTCGACACCGAGGCCGACGTGCAGCGCTGGCTCTCCGCACCCGGGGGTGGGGACCTCTGGGGCGAGGACGAGCCCGAGACCTATCGGCGGGACAACTTCGTCGGCACCGACGAGCAGGTGGCCGAGCAGGTCCAGGGCTTCCTCGACGCCGGCTGCTCCGAGTTCGTGCTCTGGTTCCGGGACTACCCCGAGGTCGAGTCCATGGAGCGCTTCATGGCCGACGTGGTCCCCCGGTTGCGCATGAACTGAAAATGCAGAACACCCCCCGCCCGGAGGCGGGGGGTGTCCCGGAGAACCTCAGACCACCCGGACGTTCTGGGCTTCCTCGCCCTTCCGGCCGGGAGCCACGTCGAACTCGACGGTCTGGCCCTCGTCCAGGGAGCGGTAGCCCGAGCCCTGGATGTTGGAGTAGTGGACGAACACGTCATCCGCGCCTTCACGCGAGATGAAGCCGTACCCCTTCTCGTTGTTGAAAAACTTCACGGTGCCTGTAGCCAACTCACTGCTCTTTCTGTACTGCAGGGCACCACAACGGCCACCCCGTCTTTCGGGGAAGGGTACGAGGCCCGACCGCAACACCAACCTCTTTCACCCTCAGTTCGTCCGGAGTTCGCTGAACGGCGTCGCCTTGTCGGGGCCGGGTTCCTTGGGGAGACCGAGGACCCGCTCGCCGATGATGTTGCGCTGCACCTCGTCGGTCCCGCCGTAGATCGACGGCGCCGGGCTGAACAGCGCCAGCTCCTGGACGACCCCGCCGCCCGGGGTGTCCGGGCCCATGACGGTGCCCGCGGGGCCGATGACGCGCAGCCCCAGGTCCCGGGAGAGGCGGGTCATGTGGCTCATCATGAGCTTGGCCAGGTTGGGCAGGGCGGGTGACGCCTGGCCGGCCTTGGCCCGCTGCACCCCCCACCCACTGATCTGATCCATCGAGTAGAGCCGCATGAGGTCCTGGCGGATCAGGGGGTCGTCGGCGGCACCGAGCTCGGCGACCAGCTTCTGGAGCATCGCCGTGCTGCGGCCGGCGAGGATCGCGGCCGTGCCGCTGCGGCCACCGGCGCCCGTCACGAAGTCTCCGGCCCGGCGCTCGAGGTGGCCGGCGACCGTCCCCGGCAGGGCCAGCGAGGTGGCCGACGCGCCGCCCCCGCCGCCGAGGCTGGCCCGCTCGTTCATCAGGGTGGTGTTGGCCACCGCCCAGCCCTGGCCCAGCTCACCGATGAGGGCGTCGTGGGCCACGCGGGCGTCGTCGAGGAAGACCTCGTTGAACAGGGCCCGTCCGGTCATCTCGATCAGCGGCCGGACGTCGATGCCGGGCTGGTGCATGGGGATGCCGAAGTAGCTGATGCCCTTGTGCTTCGGGGCGTCGGGGTCGGTGCGGGCGATGAGCATGCCGAGGTCGGCGTGCTGGCCGCCGCTGGTCCACACCTTCTGGCCGTTGACGATCCACTCGTCGCCGTCGCGGACGGCCCGGGTCTGCAGCCCGGCGAGGTCGGAGCCGGCGTTGGGCTCGCTGAAGAGCTGGCACCACGCCTCCTGGCCGTTGGCGATGGTGGGCAGGAAGCGCTGCTTCTGCTCGTCGGTGCCGTGGGCCAGGATCGTGGGCCCGGCGAGCATGACGCCGAGGCCGCCCGGGGGGCCGAGGGCGCCGGCCTCGTTGATCTCGGCGCTCACCGCGTTGGCCTCGGGCCGGGCCAGGTCCCGCCCGGAGTACGCCTCGGGCCACGTGGGCATGGCCCAACCGCTGTCGGCGAGGCGCTGCCACCAGTCCGCGACCGTGAGGTCGGGGTCCCAGTTGTCGTCCAGCCAGGCGCGGACCTCCGTCCGCGCCTCTTCGGTCACTGCCACGGCCGGAGCTTACGTACCGTGTACGGCGTGGCCCTCACCGAGCTCCCGTCCGTCCCCCTCGACGAGATCGACCTCACCGACCCCGACGCCTACGTCGACCGGGTGCCCCACGAGCAGTTCGCCACGTTGCGCCGGGAGGCGCCCCTCTTCTGGCACGAGGACGAGGAGGGCGGCTTCTGGTGCGTGACCCGCCACGCCGACATCGTCGCCGTGAACCGGGACTGGGAGACCTTCTCGTCGTACCGGGGGGCCGTCTTCCTGCAGACCCCGACCGACCTCGAGATGTCGCGGCTCATGATGCTGAACATGGACCCGCCCGAGCACGCCAAGCTGCGCAAGCTGGTCAACCGCGGGTTCACCCCCCGGCGGATCCGGGAGCTGCAGGAGGTGCTGGCCCGTCGGGCGACGACCATCGTCGACGAAGTGATCGAGGACGGTCGCTGCGAGATGGTCGAGTCCGTGGCCGCCGAGCTCCCATTGCAGGCCATCGCCGAGTTCCTGGGGGTCCCCCAGGAGGACCGGCACCTGGTCTTCAAGTGGAGCAACACGATGATCGGCTCCGACGACCCGGAGTACGCCTCCGAGAAGGACGAGCTCGGCCAGACCCCTGAGGCCATGGCCGCCTCAGCCGAGCTCTACGCCTACGCCCAGGCCCTGGCCGAGGACCGGCGGGCCCACCCCCGCGACGACATCGTGTCGGACCTCGTGCAGGCGGAGGTCGACGGCGACCGGCTGACCGACACCGACTTCAACCTCTTCTTCCTCCTGCTCGCCGTGGCCGGCAACGAAACCACCCGCAACGCCATCGCCCACTCCGTGCTGGCCCTGGCCGAGAACCCCGACCAGCGGGCGGCCCTGCGGGACGACCCCGACGGCTGGGACGCCGCGCTGGAGGAGCTGTTGCGGTGGTCGACCCCGGTCATGCACTTCCGGCGCACCGCCACCCGGGACACCGAGCTCGCCGGCCAAGGCGTCGCCGAGGGCGACCGGGTGCTGATGTGGCACATCTCGGGGAACAGAGACGAGGCCGTGTTCGACGACCCCTACGCCCTCGACCTGACCCGGACCCCCAACGAGCACCTGGGCTCGGGCCAGATCGCCTTCGGCGGTGGCGGCCCGCACTTCTGCCTCGGCGCCAACCTGGCCCGGGCCGAGATGCGGGTCATGCTGCAGGAGATCGTGGGCCGGCTGGGCGACTTCGAGATCGACGGGCCGGTGCAACGCCTGCGCTCCAACTTCATCAACGGCATCAAGCACCTGCCGGTGGCCTGGAGCGCATCATGACCAAGCCGGACCTCGGGCGGGTGGGGCTGTGGAGCTTCCAGCTCGACCTCCAGCCCGCCGACCGGGTCCGGGAGCTGCTGCCCGAGATCGAGGAGATGGGCTGGGGCTGCTTCTGGATCCCCGAGGCGGTCAACCGCGACGCCATGGTCAACTCGGCGCTGCTGCTCTCGGCGTCCACCACGCTCAAGGTCGGCACCGGGATCGCCTCGATCTGGGCCCGCGACGCCATGACCACGGCCGCGTCACTGCACTCGCTGTCGGAGGCGTGGCCCGGCCGCTTCGTCCTCGGGCTCGGGGTCAGCCACCAGCCGATGGTCGATGCCATCCGGGGCCAGCACTACGAGAAGCCGTTCACGAAGATGCAGTCGTACCTGGCGGCCATGGAGAACGCCCTCTACATGGCGCCGAAGGCGGAGGAGACCCACGTCGTGCTCGCCGCCCTCGGCCCGAAGATGCTGGCGCTGGCCGCGTCGGCCGCCGACGGCGCCCACTCGTACTTCGTGCCGGTGGAGCACACCGCCTTCGCCCGCGAGCACCTCGGCCCCGACGCCCTGTTGGCGCCCGAGCAGGCCGTCGTGCTCTCGACCGACGCCGAGCAGGCCCGCGCCGTCGCCCGCGCCCACATGGCCACCTACCTCGGGCTCCCCAACTACACGAACAACGTCCGCCGCTTCGGCTTCGGCGACGAGGACCTGGCCGAAGGCGGCAGCGACCGGCTCGTGGACGCCATCGTGGCCTGGGGCGACGAGCAGGCCGTGGTCGACCGGGTCGCCGCCCACCACGAGCGCGGCGCCGACCACGTGGCCCTCCAGGTCCTCCCCCTCGACGGCACCTCCGTGCCCATGGACGACTGGCACCGCCTGGCCGACGCTGTGCTCTGAATGGCGAGGGCGCGATGACCGAACAACATGACCGTGACGAGCTCGTGGAGCTCATGAGCCGCTACGCCAACATGCCGGACACCCAGAATTGGGACGAGCTGCCGCGGTCGGTGTTCTGCGACGAGTTCACCTGCGACTTCAGCTCACTCGGCGCACCGGTCACGACGTTCAGCCGTGACGCCTGGTGTCAGCGAACGAAGCAGGTGTTCGCCGGTTGGACGGCGACCCACCATGCGATCACGAACCATCGGATCACCATCGACGGGGATCGTGCGACCATCCGGGCCCACATCCGCGCCGAGCACTGGGCTCCCCCCGAGGTCGCGGCCGGCGGACCGAACTGCTGGCTGGTCGTCGGCTTCTACGACGACGTCGCCGTGCGAACTCCCGAGGGCTGGCGGCTGAGCTCGGTCAAGCTGACCCTGACCCACCAGGAGAACGAGGCGCTGCTCGCGGCCTCGATGGCGGCGGTGAAGGACTCCTAGCCGTCGCGGCGCGAGGTGAGGTCGCGGAGGAGGACCTTGCCGACCTCGTTGCGCGGCAGACGGTCGACCGCGGTCCAGCCCGCGGGCACCTTGTAGGGGGCCAGGTGCTCCCGCACGTGCGCCTCCAGCGCTTCCTCGTCGACCTCGCCGACGACGAAGGCCCAGGGCACCTCGCCGAGCCGGTCGTCGGGCACCCCGGCCACGGCGACGTCGGCGACCGACGGGTGGAGGCGCAGGACCTCCTCCACTTCGGCAGGAAAGACCTTGAGCCCGCCCCGGTTGACCATGTCGGACACGCGGCCCTCGATCCACACGAAGCCGTCGTCGTCGACCCGGCCGATGTCGCCGGTGCGGAACCAGCCGTCGTCGGTCAGGCGGTCGGCCAGGTCGGCGCCGTCGGCGTAGCCCGCGCTCAGGGCGGGCGTGCGCACCTGGAGCTCGCCCGTGTCGTCGTCGACCCGGACGTCGACGCCCTCGTGCGGCCGCCCGACGGCGCCGAGCTTCTCGTCGCCGAACGCCCGTGAATCCGCCGCGTTCCAGCCGACGATCTCCCCGCCGATCTCGGTCTGGCCGTAGCTGTTCAGCACGCTGATCCCGAAGCGGTCCTTGAAGCGGCGGGCCTGCAGCGGCGAGAGCGGTGAGCTGATCGAGCGCACGAAGCGCAGCGGGGCGAGGTCGGTGATGGCGGCGTCGTCGGCCAGCATCGCCATCGCCGCCGGTGGGAGCACCGTCGACCGGATGCCGAACCGGGCGACGACCTCGGCGAAGGCCTTCGTGTCGAAGCGACCCAGGAGCACGACGGGGGCGCCGACGAGGAAGGCGAAGATCAGGTTGTAGAGCCCGGCCCAGAGCGACAGCGAGACCGGGATCAGGTTGGGCATGGGCGCCTTGTCGGGGTCCCGGCCGGTCCAGCCCATCTTGGCCAGGACGCCCTCCATGAGGGTCAGCACGCCCTCATGGCGCAGGAGCACCGGCTTCGGGCGACCGGTGGTGCCCGAGGTGAACGAGATGAGGGCGACGTCGTCCTCGTGCCGCCGCTCGGTGGGGCGGGGCTCGACCCCGTCCGGCGTGACCACGGCCGCCGGCTCCACCGCCGTCAGGATGTGCTCGACCTCGTCAGGCGTGGCCCGAGGGTTGACGGGCACGTACACCGCGTCGGCCCACCAGACCCCGAACAGCGTGGCGACCAGGTCGACGGAGTCCGGCAGCTGCACCGCGACCGCCTGACCGGGCTCGACCCCCGCGTCGAGGAGCCGGGCGGACACGGCATCGGCCATCGCCCGCACCTCCGCCCGAGTCCACGAGTCGGCCCCGACGTGCACCACCACCTCGTCCGCCGCCCCGTCCAGGAGGTCGGCCAAGGACGTGGTCATCGCCAGTTCGGGTCCCGCTTCTCGGCGAAGGCCGCCGGGCCCTCGGTCTGGTCGGGATGGCCCCACATCGACACCAGCTCGGCCGCGCCAGCCCGGCAGGCGTCGGTCAGGCCCATCTCGAGGGCGCCCCACAGCGCCCGCTTCGTCGCCGCCATCGCCGCCGGCGAGTTCTTGGCGACCTTCTCGGCCAGCTCCTGCGCGGCCGCCCGCAGCTGGTCGGGCGGATCGACGATCTGGCTGATCATCCCCAGCTCGTAGGCCCGCTGGGCCGACATGCGCTCGTGGCGGCCGACGAAGGCCATGCGCATGACCGCCTCGGCCGGCATCTTGCGGATCAGGCCGATGGCCTCGATGGAGACCACCTGGCCGATCGAGACGTGGGGATCGAAGAACTGGGCGTCGGAGGCGGCGATGACGATGTCGGCGTCGGCCACCCAGTGGAACGCCGCCGCCGGCGCAGATGCCGTTCACCGCGGTGATGACCGGCTTCCACACCTGCTGGTGCCACGACGGTGAAGTGCAGGTCCCAGTCCTCCACCGACTGGCGGTAGCGCTCCATGCCCATGCCGTCGCTGGCGATCTCGGCGACGTCGACGCCGGTCTGGAAGGCCCGGCCCTCGCCGGTGTGCACGATGACCCGGACGGCAGGGTCGGCGTCGAGCTCGGTCCAGGCGTCGGCGAACTCGTCCCGCATCCGGCTGTTCATGGCGTTGAGCTGTTCGGGCCGGTTGTTGATCAACCACCCCACCGGTCCCTGCCGCTCCACCTTCAGGGTCTCGTAGCTCATGCCTTCAGTGGCTCCCAGTTCGGTTCGCGCTTCTCGGCGAAGGCCAGGGGGCCCTCGGCCTGGTCGGGGTGGCCCCAGATCGCCACCATCTCCTTCGCCCCCGCCCGGCAGGCATCGGTGAGGCCGAGCTCCAGCGCCCCCCAGAGCGCCTTCTTGGTGGCCGCCATCGCCGCCGGCGAGTTCCGGGCCACCTTCTCGGCCAGCTCCCGGGCGGCGTCGCGGAGCTGCTCGTCGGGGACGACCTCGCTCAGGATTCCCAGCTCCCGGGCCCGGTCCGCCGTGATCCGCTCCTGGCGACCGAGGAGCGCCATGCGCAGGACCGCCTCCATGGGCGAAGTGCGGGCCAGGGTGATGACCTCGTAGGCGCTGACCTGGCCGATGGACACGTGAGGGTCGAGGAAGGTCGCCCCCTCGGCGGCGATGACGATGTCGGCGTCGGCCACGAAGTGCAGCCCGCCGCCGGCGCACACGCCGTTCACGGCGGCGATGACCGGCTTCCAGACCTCGTTGTGCCACGCGGTGAGCTTGAGCGTGACGTCGCGGGTGCGCCGGGACTGCTCGCGCAGGGCGTCCTTGTCCCGGCTGAGCTGGGCCACGTCGAGGCCGGTCTGGAACGCGGTGCCGTTGCCCGTGTTCACGATCACCCGGACCTCGGGATCGGCGTCGAGCTCCTGCCAGGCCTGCTCCAGCTCACCGAGCATGGTGGCGTCCATGGCGTTGCCGACGTCGGGCCGGTCGAAGACCAGCCACCCGACGTGTCCCTCCCGGGAGACGTCCAACGTGCTGAAGGTCGTCATACCCGTGCCAGCTCCGCTCCGAGGGGCACGCCCGCGATCCTCCTGATCGCTCCGCTGCGTGTCACCGGGGGACCTCGGCCCAGGGGGCGTCGTGCCAGGGGTCGGGCTCCCGGGGCAGGCCGAGGACCCGCTCGGCCACGATGTTCTTGTTGACCTCGGTCGTGCCGCCCTCGATCGTGTTGGCCCGGCTGCGCAGCATGCCCTTCACCTCGTAGGGCAGGCCGTCGGCCCACTCGCCGTCCGCCGCCCACGCCGTGGCCCCCGGCCCGAGGAGGTCGGTGGCCAGGAGCTGGATGCGCTGGTTGAGCTCGCCCTGATGGACCTTGCCGATGGAGCTCTCCGGGCCCGGGGACCGGCCCGCCTTGACGCCGGCCCGCACCCGCTCGTTGGTCCACGCCCGGATGCACTCCTCGCTCCACACCCGCACCAGGGCCTGGCGCTGGACCGGCGACACGTCTCGCTCGGCGGCCAGGGCGAGCAGGCGCCCGGCGCCCGACCCCCCGATGCGGTCGACGCCCCCCGAGCCAGAGCCGGACACCATCTGGCGCTCACCGGACAAGGTGGCGTTGGCCACTCGCCAGCCGTCGCCGACGGCGCCGACCCGGCGGTCGTCCGGGACCCGCGCACCGTCGAGGAACACCTCGTTGAAATCGATCTCGCCGCCGAGGTGGCGCAGCGGCCGCACGTCGACCCCGGGCTGACGGAGGTCGAGCAGGAAGTACGTGATCCCCCGGCGCTTGGGCTGGTCGGGGTCGGTGCGGGCCAGCAGCACGCCGAAGTCGGACAGGTGGGCCCAGGTGGTCCACACCTTCTGGCCGGTCACGACCCACTCGTCGCCGTCCCGCTCGGCGCGGGTGGCCAGCGAGGCCAGGTCGGAGCCGGCGCCGGGCTCGCTGAAGAGCTGGCACCACCGCTCCTCGTTGCGCACGATCGGGGGGAGGAACCGCCGGCGCTGGTCCTCGGTGCCGTGGGCGAAGAGGGCGGGCGCGGCCAGGTTGAGGCCGAGCGGGTTGAGGCGGCCGAGGTTGTAGGGGGCGAGGACGGCCTCGACGGCGCGAGCCACGCCGCGGGACAGGTCGAGCCCGCCGTAGGCGACCGGCCACGTCGCGGCCACGAGGCCCGACGCGCCGAACGTCGGATACCAGGCCTCGTAGTCGGCCCGGCTGCGCACCTCCCGGATGGCGGCGGCGCCACCCCGTTCGGCCGCCTCCTGCCAGGCGCTCGGGCACCTGCTCGTCCACCCACGTCCGGACGGCGGCGACCGCGTCCGCCTCGGCCGTCTCCGGGCCGATGTCCAGGGCCACTAGCGACCCTTGAAGTCGGGCGAACGCTTCTCGGTGAAGGCGGCGAGGCCCTCGCGGAAGTCCTCGCTGCGCGACGACAGCTCCAGGGCGAAGGCCTCGTTCTGGAGCTGGGCCTCGAGCGTCTCGGACTGCCCGGCCGCCAGCAGCCACTTCGACGAAGCCGAGCGCCACGGTCGGGCCGGTGGCCAGCCGATCCACGACCTCGGCCACGGCCGCGTCGAGATCGGCGGCCGGGACCGAACGGTGGATCAGCCCCCAGTCGGCGGCCTCGGTGCCGTCGAGCACGCGACCCAGCAGCAGCAGCTCGCGGGCCCGTTGGATCCCGACCAGGCGCGGCAGCAGCCAGGTCGCTCCGCTGTCGGGCGTGAAGCCCCGCTCGACGAAGGGCTCCCAGAACCGGGCGTCGTCCGCGGCAACCGTGAGGTCGGCCGCAGCGGCGAGCTGGAACCCGATGCCCGCGGCCCAGCCCTGCACCCGGCAGACCACCGGCGTCTGCACCTGCGTCACGAGCGGGATCAGCCGATGGGCCGTCGACCGCACCCGACGCTGGATGCTGCCCGCGCGGGGTCGCTCCCCGCCGGCCGCGTTGCGGGCCACGATGTCGGCCCCGCCGCAGAAGTGGTCGCCGGCGCCGGCGAGGACGATGACCCGGACGGCTTCGTCCCGTCCGGCGGCGTCGATGGCGTCGATGAGGCCGAGCATGATCTCGTCGTTCAGCGCGTTGCGCTTCTCGGGCCGGTCGAGGGTGAGGCGGAGGACCGCCCCGTCCAGCTCGACCTGCAGGCCGTCCACAGAGGCGTAGTCACTCATTGGCGAACTCCTCGGCGATGGCGGCGATGCCGGTCGCCAGGTCGGTGGCCCCACCCGGCGGCTCGGGCAGGCGCACCGGGCCGGACTCCCGACTGGGCAGGAGGATCGTGGCGTGGCCCGGGGTGGTCACCTCGCCCCGCTGGTTCTCGGCGACCAGGTCGACGTCGACCGCCGGCCGGTCGCCGTCGGCCAGGTACCGCCGGGTCACCGTGCCCCGCAGCCACTGCGTGTCCCCCACGTAGTTGAAGCGGCGGAACTCGCAGTCCAGCTTCCACAGCCAGGCGTCGTCGCCCATCCAGTCGGTGCAGAGGTGGATGAGCCAGGTCTCCCGCATGCGCCCGTAGTCGAAGGTGGCCGGGTTGCCCGAGCGCCGGGCGAACTCGGGGTCCCAGTGCACCCGCTGCATGACGTCGGGCACGTTGAGGGGGTCGCGGTGGAAGAAGCGGGGCACCCGCCGGCGGTTGCGGGCGCCGAGGCGCAGCGGCTTCACGCCGTAGAGGCCCATGCCCATGCCGACGTGCCAGCAGACCATGTCGGTGATCTGCAGCGGCCCCTTCACCATCGGCCCGACGACATCGCCCTCGGCCACGTCCTCCCACCACCGGGGCTCGGCGCCGCGGGACGCCTCTGACGCGTACTGGGCGTCGATGGCGTCGATCTGGTCGTCGGTGTAGGGCCCGATCTCGACCGCGTCGTACTTCTTCTTCTCCCGGGCCTTGGTCCGCTCGGTGCGGATCATGAGCCGGTACTGGGCCGACAGCAGCGGGCCGCCCTGCTCCTGGAAGACCTGGCCGGTCCACTCGTGGATGGCTCGCTCGGCGAACTCGGAGGCCTTGTCGTGCACACCGACGAGGGCGTTGCGGCGAGCGATGCGCCGGTCGGGACCGAGCGGCGCCCACCACTCCCGGGCACTGGCCGAGTAGAAGGCGTGGACACCCCGGAGGGGGTCGCCCTTCATCAGCTCACGGTGCTCGTCGGGCACGGCGGCGACCTCGTCCTCACCGACCAGCGTGTCGCCCCCCACCAGCACGGGCGAGGCGATGGGCTCGCCCCAGCGGGTCGTCGGCCCGTGGTCCGGGTCGCACCACAGCGGGTTGTCGTCGCCGTAGGCCTCGGCCACGTGGCGGAAGGCGTCGACGCCGGGGCGGGTGTAGTGCGGCGGCTGGGGGTGCGGCTCGGGGATGCCGATGCGGGCCCGCAGGCGCTCGACCCCCTCGTCGGTGATGGTCCCCCCGTCGGCCATCGCTCAGGTCCCGAAGGCCCGGGCCACGATGTCGTGCAGGTCGGTGAGGGGGAGGCGTTCGTCGCCGGCGTCGTCCACCTCGATCACGGCGGGGTCGGTCGACTGGTAGGCCGCGACCAGGCCGCTGAGCAGGCGGGCCAGCACCTGGGGGTCCCCGGGTCGCAGGACGCCGGCTGCCTGCCCGCGGCTGAAGACGGCGGCGTGGGTGTCCATGGCCCGTTGGAAGTTGTCGGCCATGTCCCGCGACGGCGGCAGCTCGATGCCGGGAAGGCTCGAACGGGACACCCGGAGGTAGAGGCGGCCGAAGTGCGGGTGGCGGCGGAAGAACCCGACCTCGAAGTCGACGAGGGCATGGAGCTGGGCCAGCGGATCGTCGCTCGCCTCTGCCGCCTGGATCATCCCGGGCAGGAACTCGTGGCCCCGGCGCAGGAAGACGTTGAGGAAGAGGTCGTCCTTGTTCTCGAAGAAGGAGTACACGGAGCCGACCGAGAACTCGGCCAGCTCGGCGATCTCCTTCAGGGTCGTGTCGTGGAAGCCCTTGGCGCCGAAGACCTCCTCGGCCGCGTCGAGCAGCTGCTCCCGGCTCAGCTCCTGCTGGAGCTGGCGCCGCTGCTCCCGGCGGCTGGTGGCGGTGGTCACGGGGCGCAGGCTAGATCGTGGCGTTCAGTGGAGTGAAGCTCGGTTCTGTGGGTTGAACCACCACAAACGACGCACGGAGGTGGACGCCGGGCACGGTCGTCCCTCCGATCTCACGCTCGGTGGCGAAGCCGGCCGGCATCGGCCCGGTTCGTGACACTTCGAGGCAATAGCGTGCGGATTCCGCAAGGTATTGCCTCGAGGTCGATTGGAACCGGCCCGATGACCACGGCCCGTGAGATCCGCGACACCCGAGCTCACACCCCTTACATGCGGCGGTTGCGGTTCGCCCTAGAGCGAGTCCAGGGGGAGGCGGTCGTCGACCTGGGGCTGGCGGCCGGTGCGCAGGGGTGCAAGCGGGGCGTCGATCAGCAACTGGCGGCGCCAGTCTGCGCCCAGGCCGAGGGTCAGGCGCCGCCACTCCCCCAGCGCTCCATCGGGGTCCAGCCATGCCCGTTCGAGGTCGGCCCACGCGGACCAGCTCGGCAGGGCCCAGATCAACACCGCCTCCGAGTCGTTCACCCCGGTGACCCGCCAGGCCCCGATGTTCTCCACCCCGAGCGCGGCGTGCGCCGCCAGACCGAACTCGTGCACCGCGGCCAGGAACTCTCCCACCGCACCCGCCGGCACCGAGACCAGCTCGTGGGCATACACCTCGCCCCGCACCTCGGCCTCGGTCAGCTCGGTGATCGGGCGGGTCCAGGGCTCGGGCACGAGGATGCGGTCGAGGCCGCCCCGGCGGAACTGGGCCGCCGTGGCCCACCACTCCGCCAACGACGGGTCCTGCATCGACGGGGCCGCCAGCTCGTGCTCGAAGTTGGCGACCAGGCCGTCCCAGCCGTCGAGCTCCCAGAGGTTCACCACCTCGGGCCAGCGCCCCGTCGACCCGACCGTGCCCCACACGCCGAAGCAGAGCTGGTCGCGCTCCTCTCGGGCCACCGGGCACCAGTTGGCCGTCATGTGGTGGACGTACTTGGCGCGGTTCGGCCCGATGATGTCGATGAGCTCGTGGATGTAGACCTTGGCGTTCAAGGCGCGGCGTTCGAGGGCCACTCGGGGCGGTGGTAGCCGTTGAACTCGAGCTGGCCGTCGCGGAGGTGGCGGATGGTGAGGAAGTCGCCCTTGTAGCCCTTGCGGTCGTGGGGCCCGAACTGGATGTAGGTGCCGGGGCCGCCGTTGGTCGCCGGCATCCAGCGGATGCGCTCCATCCCCTCCTTGACCCAGCGGGGCTCGGGGATGGCGGCGTTGCCGATGCCGTGGATGGCGACCCGGGCGGTGTCGTAGGCCAGGGCCACGACGACGTTGCGGCTCACCCGGCCGAAGCGCTTCTCGAAGCGCTCGATCATGGCGTTGTAGTTGGGGTTGGCCCCGTCCTCACCCAGCTGGTCGACGCCGTGCCAGCCCTCGAGGCCCTCGGCCCAGGCGTTGGAGTTCGAATAGAACATGAAGGCCGTGCCCATGACCCGGGGCGGGTCCCAGTCGAGGGCCTTGAACGCCTCGGCGAAGTGGAACGTGGCGTAGCCGTAGCCGCCGTAGTAGATGCCCTCGGTGCCCAGGTCCCGCATGGCGGCGAGATCGTCCTGCAGCCCGACCGGGTTCGGCTCCAGCTTCACCTCCCGGGTGATGGTGAGCCCGAGGCTGAGGGCCGTGTCCCGGAAGAACTCGCAGTAGTCCTTGCCCGAGGAGCCCTGCTCCCAGAAGAGGCCGACCTTCTCGTGGCCCTGCTGCTTGAGCCAGTGGGCGCACATCGCTCCCTCGGAGGGGATGTCGCCGTTGGCGATGGTGAAGGCGTACTCGGACGCGTACTTGTGGGCGCCGGTCCAGCCGATGGAGGGCACCTGCAGCTCGTTGACCGTGTCCTGGAGGATGAGGCAGTTGTCGGAGATCATCGGCCCGAGCACGACCACGCAGCCCTGGTCGACCAGCCACCGGTAGCCCTCGATGACCTTGCGGTAGTTCTCCCGGGGCAGGGCGCGGGCGTCGGCCACCACCAGCTCGATCGGCCCGCGCCGCCAGATCCCCTCGTTGAGGGCGTCCTCGATGGCGAGGATGGTGGGGTCGATCCAGTCGGCCAGGAGCTGGCCCAGCTCCATGTCGATGAGGATGCCGATCTTCACCGGCTCGAACGGATCGCCCTGGGTCTTGATGCCCCGCAGCGGCGGATAGATGGTGATGCCCTGGACGGCCTGGTCGCCCACGGCGCCGCCGCCCTCGTACCACTGGTTCGCCTCGCCGCCGCCGCCCTCGAGGTGGGCCCGCGTGCCGGCGGGGACGTTGGTCACCGCCCGGTCGTCCTCGGCGATGCCCAGGTCGACGGGCTCGGGGAACATGCGCTCGACGTACTCCGGCATGGGCGTCGACACTACACGAGGTTCAAACGGCTGAACTAAGGTTCAGAGCATGCACGCAGACGACCTCATCCTCGTCAGCGTCGACGACCACCTCGTCGAGCCACCCCGGATGTTCGAGGGCCACCTCCCCGAGCGCTACGCCGACCGGGCCCCCCACGTGGTCCACACCGAACGGGGCGACGACGTCTGGATGTTCGACGGTCAGACGATCCCCAACATCGGGCTCAATGCCGTGGCCGGCCGTCCCAAGGAGGAGTACGGCATCGAGCCGACGGCCTTCGACGAGATCCGGCCCGGCACCTGGGACATCCACGAGCGGGTCAAGGACATGAACGCCGGCGGCGTGCTCGGGTCGATGTGCTTCCCGTCCTTCCCCGGCTTCTCCGGACGGCTCTTCGCCAACTGCGAGGACAAGGACCTCGCCCTCGCCGTGACCCGGGCCTACAACGACTGGCACGTCGACGAGTGGTGCGGCGCCTACCCCGGCCGCTTCATCCCCATGGGCATTCCCGTCCTCTGGGATCCCCAGCTGGCGGCCGACGAGGTCCGGCGCCTGGCCAGGAAGGGCGTCCACTCGGTGACCTTCACCGAGAACCCGTCCACCCTCGGCTACCCCAGCTTCCACAGCGACCACTGGGACCCGTTCTGGACCGCGCTGTCCGACGAGGGGGTCGTGCTCTCGGTCCACCTCGGCTCGTCGGGCCAGCTGGCCGTGACCGCGCCCGACGCCCCCGTCGACGTGATGATCACGCTGCAGCCGATGAACATCTGCGCCGCGGCGGCCGACCTGCTGTGGTCCCGGGTGATCAAGGAGTTCCCCGACCTGCGCATCGCCCTGTCCGAGGGGGGCACGGGCTGGATCCCGTACTTCATCGACCGCCTCGACCGGACCTACGACATGCACCACCTGTGGACCGGCCAGGACTTCGGGACGCAGCTGCCCAGCGAGGTCTTCCGCGAGCGGTTCTTGACCTGCTTCATCTCCGACCCGATCGGGGTGAAGCTGCGCCACGACATCGGCATCGACAACGTCGCCTGGGAGTGCGACTACCCGCACTCCGACTCGTCATGGCCCGAGGCGCCCGAAGAGCTGGCCGCGGTCGCGGCCGACGTGTCCGACGAGGACCTGGCCAAGATCGGCTACGGGAACGCCTGCCGCTGGTACTCCTTCGACCCCTTCGCCCACCGGGCCAAGGAGGACTGCACCGTCGCCGCCCTCCGGGCCGAGGCGGGCGACCACGACGTCTCCATCCGCTCGCTCGACAAGGGCCGTTACGAGCGCCGCAAGGGCATCGAGATCGGCAAGCTGGCCGAGAGGGCGACCGCCTGAGCCGAATGTGAGACTGTCGGGCGTGAACATCCTGCTCATCACGCTCGACCAGTTCCGGGGCGACTGCCTCTCGGTCGGCGGGCACCCGATCGTGCAGACGCCCAACCTCGACGCCCTCGCCGGCGCGGGGGTGCGACTGGCCCGCCACTACAGCCAGGCCACCCCCTGCGCGCCGGGGCGGGCCTGCCTCTACACGGGCATGTACCAGATGAACAACCGGGTCGTGGCCAACGGGACCCCGCTCGACGACCGGTTCGACAACGTGGCCCGGGCGGCCCGGCGAGCGGGCTACGCCCCCGCCCTCTTCGGCTACACCGACCAGGGCATCGACCCCCGGCAGGCCGACGGACCCGAGGACCCCCGGCTGTCCGACTACGAGGGCGTCCTCCCGGGCTTCGACGCCGTCCTCCACCTGCCCGGTCACGGCCGCCCGTGGCTCGACTGGCTGCGGGAGCTGGGCCACGACGTGCCGGACGACGCCGACGCCGCCCTGACCACCGAACCCGAGCGGCCGGCCGAGCACAGCCTCTCGGCCTTCGTCACCGACCGGGCCACCGAATGGCTGGCGCAACAGGACGAGCCGTGGTTCGCCCACCTCAGCTACTGGCGACCGCACCCCCCCTATGCCGCCGCCGGACACTGGTCCGAGCGCTACGACCCGGCCGAGGTCGGCCTGCCGATCGAACCCCGGCCGATCCACCCCCTCCACGAGCTGGCCCTGCGCTTCATCGACGACGTCAAGGCCCCGACCGACGATGACCGGATCCGCCGTCTCCGGGCCCAGTACCTCGGGATGATCAGCGAGGTCGACGACCAGCTCGGGCGGCTGTGGGCGTTCCTGAAGGACCACGGGCAGTGGGAGGACACGTTCATCCTCCTGACCTCGGACCACGGCGAGCAGGCGGGCGACCACGGGCTGATCCAGAAGATGGGGTGGTTCGAGGAGAGCCACCACGTCGTGGGGATCGTCCGCGACCCCCGCCACCCCGAGGCCCACGGGTCGACCGTCGAGCGCTTCACCGAGAACGTGGACGCCTTCCCCACGTTGTGCGACGTCATGGGCATCGAGGTCCCGGCGCAGGTCGACGGCCTCCCCCTGACGCCCTTCCTCCACGGCGAGGACCCCCCGTGGTGGCGGGACGCCGCCCACTGGGAGTTCGACTGGCGGGGCTACCTGATCGGGCAGGAACCCGCGACGTGGCCGTGGGAGCGAGGCCTGGAGCGGCTGCACCTCGCCGTGCGCCGGGACGAAGACCTCGCCTACGTCCAGTTCGGCGACGGTTCCTGGCTGTGCTTCGACCTCGCCGCCGATCCCACGTGGCGGACCACGACCGAGGATCCCTCCGTCGTCCTCCCCCTGGCCCAGGACATGCTGACCTGGCGCTCCCAGCACACCGACCGGACCCTGGCCGACATGATCCTCGAGCAGGGTGGGCGCGGCCGCTGGCCGGCGCCGATCACCTGAGCCTCGCGGGAGGAGGACGATGAGCGATTCGGCGCTGGCCCAACGGGAGCGGCAGGGGTTGTGCGACGTGCTGGTGCAACTGGGGCCCGAGGCACCCACGTTGTGCGAAGGGTGGACGACCGCCGACCTGGCCGCCCACCTGGTCCTCCGGGAGCGCAAGCCGCTGGCCGCGCCCGGGATCCTGTTCGGGGGGAGGTTCGCCGCCTACACCGACCGGGTCCAGAACGAGCTGCGGGACGGCACCGGGTACGCCGCCCTCGTCGACCGGATCCGCCAGGGTCCGCCGCGGCCCCTCCGCCCGCTCGACGGGCCGATCAACCTCACCGAGTACTTCATCCACCACGAAGATGCCCGCCGGGGTGACAGGACGACCGGCCCCCGCCCGGCCGAGGAGGTGGCCGAGGTCGAGGCCGCGCTGTGGGCCGCGCAGGGCAAGCGCACGAAGCTCATGTCCCGCCGGTTGAACGACATCGACCTGACGCTGGCGACGCCCGACGGCGACACCGTGCCCGTGGGCGGCGGCTCCCGGCCGGTCACCATCCGGGGCCGACCCGGCGAGATCGTCCTCTTCCTCTCCGGCCGCCGTGACGCCGCCGAGATCGAGCTCACCGGCGACACCGAAGCCGTCGACGAGGTCCGCACCGGCAACCTCGGCCTCTAGCCGACCCGTTCTGGTTGCTCCAGCTGCTCACCCGCGAGGCGGGAGAGCAACCCAGAACGGAGGGGGGGTCAGCCGCCGTAGTGGCGGAAGGCGCCGAGGTCGGCCTGGAGGAGGGCGAGGGTGCCGGCGAGGCAACCCACGGTGAGGGCTGCCCACCAGAGCAGGGTCGAGGTCCGTGACCAGAGGGAGCGCGCCGGGTCGAAGTCGAGCTCGTGCAGGAGCAGGACCTCGTCGTCGGTGAACTCCACAGTTCAGCTCCGTTCGTGAGGGGCGCCGACGACGTGCACCCGGCCCTCGGCCGGGGACCCCGTGTCTTCCCCGGCATCGGGCTCCGGATCCCGGCCGAGCTCCCAGAGCTCCTGGCAGTCGGAGATCTTGCCGTTCGGGTCGCAACAGGTGGCCGCCATGAGGACCCCCCGGGCGCCGGCGAGGCCGACGTCGCGCAGGCGTTTGGCGCCCGTGCCGGTCCGATCCCCCATCTCGCGGTCCCCCTGGTCGCGTGCGGTACGAAAAGTGTCGCGCACCACAGTGACCGATGTCACTGCACGCGCCCGCGCTACAACCAGGCCGGCGCCTTCGGCGGGCAGTCGTTGGGGTCGGTGGTGGACAGATCGGTGCCGTCACCCCGGCCGCTCAACCAGGTGAGGACGGCCGCGGCCGGGCCGCGCACCTCCACCGGATCGCCGTCACCGAGCATCCACGTGCGGTCGAGATCGTCGGCGTGGACCGCCAGCGGTGGATCGGCTTCCGCGGCGCGCGGCCCGGCGGCGATCTCCTCGAGAAGGGCCGCAACGACGCCGGGGGGCTGATCGGCGAAACCGACCCCGGCGTCGAGGTCGACGGTGTGGATCCAGGTCTCCCGCACCCGCATCCAGGGCACGTCCGAGGCAGGGATCCGGCGACCCATGCCGGTGATCACCTCGGCTTCCCAGGCGTCGATCGGCAGGTCCTCGACGGCTGCCACCAGTCGGGCCGAGGCCGCGGCGACGTCGGCCCGGAGCGCATCCGGTGGCTGGGCCGCGGTCGCCTCGATGCCCTCCACCCGCGCCTCGACCGACGCGTACATGGGTGACCGCTCGCCGGTGCGGGCCCAGCGCAGCAGGTTGCCGACGGCATCGGCATTGCGGGCCAGGTGACCGACGACGTGGGCCCGGGACCAGCCCGGCAGCAGGGACGGACCGGCGAGGTCGGCGTCGGTCAGTCCGTCGATGGCGGCGACGGCGAACGCTTCGCCGTCCCGGAACCACTCGAGATTTTCGGCGTCGACCGGCATCAGCCGGGCCGGTCCAGGGCCAAGGCCTCGATGACCGGTGCGTCCGAGAACACGAAGAGGTCCAGCCCGTCCGCGCTCGTCCAGGCGACCGGGCACCAGGAAGGCACGGCGACCACGTCGCCCTCGACGACGTCGAGCTGCTCGTCCCCCAGGGTCACCGTCCCCGACCCGGCGAACGCCTGCCACACCGACGAGCCCACGTCCTGACGGGTGGCGGTCGACGCCCCGGGGGCCAGCCGGTGCACCTCCAGGCGCATCGTCGACAACGCGTCGCTCCCGTCGGTGGGGTCGGTGAAGCGGACGGCCGCGTGGCCGGGTCCGACCGTCCCGGGGTGCCCTTCGGCTTCCAGCGCCAGCTGCTCCGTCAGCGCGGCGTCGGTGTGGGCCCAGCGGTAGGCGCCGAGCGGGGAGGAACGGCCGGCGGGCGCGCCGATCGGCCGCAGTCCGGGATGGGCCCACAGGCGTTCTGAGCGGGAGGCCTCGGGGGTCGAGCGATCGGTGACCTCGTCCGGTCCGAACTCGAAGAACCCGGCGTCCAGCCCGGCCACGAGCGGGATGTCCAAGCCGTCGAGCCACACCATCGGCGCGTCGGCGGTGTTGTGGTGCTCGTGCCAGGCCCAGCCGGCGGTCAGCAGCAGGTCGCCCCGCCGCATCTCGACCGGGTCGCCGTCGACGAGGGTCCAGACCCCCTCGCCGTACAGCACGAAGCGGAAGGCGCTCTGGGAGTGGCGGTGGGCGGGGGCCACCTCCCGGGGGCCGAGGTACTGGACCGCCGCCCACAGCGTCGGCGTGGCGTAGGGCAGGCCGGGGAGCCCGGGGTTGGCGTAGGCGATGGCCCGGCGCTCCCCGCCGCGGCCGACCGGCACGAGGTCGCCGGCTCGCTCGGCCAGGGGCAGCACCTCGGCCCAGGGCCAGACATGAGGCCGCGCCGCGGGGCGGGGCACGGTCGGCATGAGGTCGTCCCGCTGGGTCCACAGCGGCAGGAGCCCGTGCCGCTCGAAGTCGGCGTGGAGGCGGGCCAGCGCGAGGTCGTCGGCGGCGTCGCCAGTGGCGGTCATGGCTCGGCAAGTATGACACTTCTCGTCACTGGCGTTCCACGAGTCGTGCACGATGGACGGATGACGTGGTAGCAACGCGGCGTGGGGCCACCGACCGGGACGACCGGCGCATGAGCACGCACCGTCACCCCGTCGTGGTGCTGGGCGCCGGGCCGGTCGGGCTCACCGGCGCGCTGGCGCTTCGAGCCGCGGAGCTGCCCGTCGTCGTCCTCGAGGCCGAAGGCGAGGGGCGCGAGCGGCCGGGCAGCCGGGCGATCTTCCTCCATCGCCAGTCGCTCGAGCACCTCGAGGCGATCAGCGACGGGCTGGGGCGGGCGCTGGCCGACCACGGCCTGGTCTGGTCGACCAAGCGGACCTTCTGGGGCGAGCACCAGGTGTACGAGCGGACCTACGAGCCGCCGGACCCCAGGACCCTGCCCCACTCGACGAACTTGTCCCAGGTCGTCATCGAGCAGCTTCTGCTCGAGGCGTGCCGGCGCAACGGCGTCGAGTTCGCCTGGGAGCAGGAGGTGACCGCGGTCCGGACCTCCGGTTCCGGCGTCGAGCTGGACGCCGCCAACGGGGACACCTGGGTGGCCGACCACGTCCTGGCCGGCGACGGTGCCTGGTCGGTGGCCCGGGCCGGCATCGGCGCGGAGTTGGACGGCGAGCGGTCAGCCACGTCGTTCGTCATCGTCGATGTGGCCGAGGACGAGGACCGACCCCTGCGGCCCGAGCGGCGGTTCTACTACGAGCACCCGGCCGTCGGCGGGCGCAACGTGCTCCTGGTGCCGTTCGCCGGTGGCTGGCGGGCCGACCTCCAGCTGCGCATCGACGACGACCCCGAGGCGTGGAACGACACCGACGGCGTGCGGCGGTGGATCGTGCGGGTGTTGCCCGAGGCGTACGCCGACCGCGTGACGTGGGTCTCGACCTACCAGTTCCTCCAGGTGGTCGCCGATCGGTTCACCGACGACCATCGCAAGGTGCTCCTGGCCGGGGAGGCGGCGCACCTCTTCGCTCCGTTCGGCGCCCGCGGGCTGAACTCCGGGATCGTCGACGCCCGGTCGGCCGCCGACGCCATCGCCACCGGCACCCGCGAAGCCGTGGACGAGTTCGCCGCGTCGCGTCGCGAGGCGGCGCTCTACAACCGGGACGCCTCGAGCCAGGCCTTGGCCCACATGCAGGCCAATGGCCTGATGCTGCGCCTACGTCGGCGGCTCGCCGTCCGCCGGGCCCGCAAGGGCACCAAAGCCGGCACCTGGCTCGACTCCAGCCCGTTCGGGCCGAGAGCCGGCGAAGGCCGGTCCCCAGACGCCATCTACTGAGGGCGCAGACCTCTCGTCCACTTCTCAAGGCGCTCTTGCCCGGTTCTCACGCAATGCTGCGTGACTAGGGGTGCACCCCCTGACACCACGGAGAGCCCCATGACCACTGGCAGCACGCACGACCCGACCAGATCGAGCGGCCCCGTCCTCTCCCGCCGCTGGGTGCTGGGCGCCGGTGCCGCGACCGTGCTCCTGGCGGCCTGTGGCGAGTCCGGGGGTTCCGACGCCTCGGGAACGACCACGACGGCCGCCGGCCCGGCGACCACGGAAGGAACGGTCGCCCCGACGACGACCGCCGCCGAGGCGACGCCCACCGCCCTCGCCGCCCTGACCGCGGCCGACTTCGCCGCGCTGAGCACCTGCTCCCTCCTCCCCGAGCAGACGTCGGGCCCGTTCCCGTTGGACGAGCAGTTCGACCGTCGTGACATCACCGAGGGCTACCTGGGCCACCCGATGCGCCTCGGCTTCCGGGTCGTCGACCCGGCGTGCACACCGATCCCCGGTGCCACCGTCGAGATCTGGCACACCGACGCCACCGGTGACTACTCGGCCTACACCGACGGCGGTGGGGGCAAGGACGAGGCCGAGGGCACCACGTTCATGCGGGGCACGCAGCCGGCCAACGACGACGGCATCGTGGAGTTCCAGACGATCGTGCCCGGCTGGTACACGGGCCGGGCCGTCCACATCCACCTGCGGGTGCACATCGACGACACGACCGTGCTCACGAGCCAGGTGTTCTTCGATCCGGCCTTCCTCAGTGAGACGTACGCCGCCGAGCCCTACGCCGAGTTCGGCGAGCCCGACACCTCCCTCGAGGAGGACGGGATCGCCGGCGACGCCGAGGGTGACGGGACGATCCTGCACACCAGTGCCGCCGAGACCTACGCCGGGTCCGGCACCCTCGCCCTCCTCAACCTCGGGGTCGATCGCGACGCCGAGTCGTCCGAGGGCGGAGGCGGCGGCATGCCCGGTGGTTCACCCCCGGGCGCGTGAGCCGGCCCGTCACTCCAGATCGACGCCCCGCTCGAAGAACCGGAGCCGGTTGCTGAAGGGGTCGATGAGCTCGAGCGAGATCATGTGCTCGCCCGGCCCCGGGCTCACCGCCGGGTAGAGGTACGGGTACTCCTTGGCGTTCAGCTCCTCGTCGTAGGCGAGCAGGCCGGTGACTTCGATGACCAGCACCCCGCCGGGGGTGCCGTCGTCGTGGTTGTTCGACAGGTGGAGCTGGAGCGGCCCCATCGACACCTGGAGGTACTGCGGGCCGCCCTCCTCACCCTCCTCCCAGTCGAGGGTGAACCCGGCGTAGTCCACGTAGAACTCGACCGCCTTGTCCCGGTCGAAAATCCGCAGCACGGGATGCACGGTGACGATGGACATCAGGGTCTCCTCGGTCGTCGTACTCCGCCGTCAACGACCCCAGTCTCCCAGCGGCCGTCGTTCTGGCGCCTGATTTCCCGCCTCTAGCCGGAGGATCAGGCGCGCCAGTTCGGCTCCGACGCCGGTCACGGCGACAGTGCCCGTCGTACGCTGCGCGCATGGCCACCTGCTACTGCTGTGGTGAGGAGCGGGAGCACCTCGCCACGCTCATGTGCCACGACGAGGTCGCCGTCTGCAAGATCTGCGTCAGCTGGCTCTGGAAGTCGTTCCCGTCGATGACCGAGGCCACGCCGATCCTCCTCGTCAGCGATCTCGACCAGGCGGAGGCCTTCTGGACCGCCGTCGGTCAGGAGGTCGAGCGCTGGCAAGGCGGCAGCTATGCGTTCGTCGGCGACGACGGCCAGATCCTCCACCTGTCCGAGGACGAACGGGCAGGCGGCGGGGCCTTCTACCTGACGGTGAACGACCTCGGCCCGTGGCACGAAGGCTGGAGCGCCGGCGGCTACCAACCAAGCCCCATCGAGGATAAGCCCTGGGGCATGCGGGAGTTCGTGGTCCAGGACCCGTCGGGCAACGACGTCCGGGTCGGCCAGTCGGTCTGAGGCGACTCGTCCCGCCGACACCGCCGGCGGGATGAAGGGCGTCTCCGGCCCGGCCAGACTTCGGGCATGCGGGAGCACCAGGACGCGGCGCCCGAGGTCGTCGACCGGCTGCGGGCCATCTGCCTCGGCCTGCCCGAGGCCTACGAGGAGCGGGCCTGGGTCGGCACCCGGTGGGTGGTGCGCAAGCGGACCTTCGCCCACATCGCCACCGTCGTCGACGGCTGGCCGCCGGCGTTCGCCAGGGTGGCCGAGAGCGACGGGCCGCTGACCATCCTCGTGTTCCGCTCCGAGGGCGACGAGCTGGGGATGATCCAGAACAGCGGGCCGCCGTTCCTCAACGCGGGCTGGGGCCGGGACGCCGTCGGCATGGTCGTGGACGACGCCACCGACTGGGACGAGGTCACCGAGCTCCTGACCGAGAGCTACTGCGTGATGGCCCCGCAGAAACTGGTCGACCAGGTCGACCGCCCGCCCGCCGACTGACGCCGTCGCGTGCTCTAGGTTCCGGAAGGCAAGGAGATCCAGGGGGACAGCGATGATCAGCCAGACCGAAGAACTCGTCACCCGAGACGGCCCGATGGGGATCCACATCGTGCGCCCCGACGGCGACGGGCCGTTTCCCGTCGTCGTCTACTTCCATCACGGGCCCGGCCTGGACGCCGGCTCGAAGGAGTCGATGGGCTGGATCGCCGACTGGGGCTACTACGTCATCAGCCACGACCGGTATCACCGCGAGCGGCCCTGGATGACCCGGGACAACATGACCGAGGACGAGCAGCAACGGTTCTTCGACATCCTGCTCGGCACCACCGACGACATGGTGTCCGATGATCTCGACGCGGTGCTGGGCTTCGTCGACGGCGATCCCGCGGCCGGCGAGGCACCGATGGGCTGCATCGGCTTCTGCATCGGGGCCCGGTCGGTGCTGCGGACGATGGCCGACCACAACGACCTGTTCAAAGCCGGTGTCGGCTTCCACCCGTCGTACACGGTGACCGAGGACGCCGACTCACCCCACCTGGCCATCCCCGCGGTCGAGGGCTCGATCTACCTGGGTTACGGCTCGGAGGACACCATGCAGTCCCCCGAGTCCCAGCAGGCGCTCATCGACATCGTCCAGGCCCGGGCCGACGGCGAGGTCGAGATCCACGATGGCGCCGACCACGGGTACTCCGTCCCCGGCGGGCGGTACCACGACGCCGCCGCCGACCGCTCCTACGAGAAGGCCAAGGCCGTCTTCGCCCGAGCGCTCTGAGGGAGCGATCAGTTCGGGGCTGCGTGACGGTCGAACTCGCTACAGACCGCGACACAGGAGGCAGTGCGATGCCGGCGATCATTCCCAACCTCTGGTTCGACGGGAACGCCCAGGAAGCCGTCGACTTCTACCTCTCCGTCTTCCCGAACTCGAAGATCACCGACACCCTGCACTACACCGCGGCCGGTCCGGGCCCGGAGGGCGAGGTGGTGACCATCGAGTACGAGCTCGACGGCCAGCCGTTCGTCGCCATCAACGCGGGCCCGGAGTTCACCTTCGACGAGGCGGTCTCGCTCATGGTCGAGGTCGAGGACCAGGCCGAGCTCGACCGCTACTGGGACGCCCTCACCGACGGTGGCGAGGAGGGACCGTGCGGCTGGCTGAAGGACCGGTTCGGCCTGTCGTGGCAGGTCGTGCCCAAGGGCCTCAACGACCTCCTGCGCGGCGACCCCGCGAAGGCGACGGCGGCGACGCAGTGCATGTACGGGCAGAAGCGAATCGACATCGCCGCCATCGAGGCCGCAGCCGCAGCTGCCTAGGTCAGGCGGCGCCGTAGTCGGGGATCTGCTGGACGGCCCAACCGTTGCCGTCGGGGTCGGCGAAGTACACGAACCGACCCCAGTCGAAGTCCTGGATGCCCTGGACGTCGATACCCCGGCCCACCAGCTCGTCGCGGGCGGCCTCGATGTCGTCCACGACGACCTGGAGGGACGTGATCGGGGCCGTGCCCGGCTCGGTGACACCCTTGCCGAAGGCGATGGAGCACGCCGACCCCGGCGGGGTCACCTGGACGAAGCGGATGTCGTCGCTGACCACGTGGTCGTGGTCGATGTTGAAGCCGACCTGCTCGTAGAAGGCCTTGGCCCGGTCCACATCGGCCACCGGGATCGCCACCAGCTCCAGTCGGAAGTCCATTGCCTCGTCCTCTCGTCGTCGGTTGACCAGATGAGCGTCGCACGACTTGCGGGCGGATCCTGTCCGCAAGCCACCGCGGTCTACTTCGGCGGCAGCGACCCCGCGAACGAGGCCCCGCGGTCGATCCAGGCGGCGAGGTCTTCGTCCTCGGCGACGCCCTCGGGACCCACGAAGACCATGCCCTTCATCGACCTGCCGGTGAAGTCCATCTCCCGGGCATGGGGCTCGGTGAGGGCCGCGTCCCAGGCCTCGTGACCGACCCGGACCATGAGCTCGTCGCCCACGATGCCGACGGCCATGTTCCCGTCGATCATGAAGGCCAGGCCGCCGAACATCTTCCGCTCGCTGACCTCCGGCCCCTCCAGGACCCCGCGGATCCGGTCGGCCAACCCCTTGTCGTAGGCCACGGCCGAACGCTACGCGTTCACGCGAGCTCGCCGGCGGCCAGCGCGTCCCGCAGGGCGAAGCGGCGGATCTTGCCCGTCGCCGTCTTCGGCAGCCCGTCGACGACCACGACCCGCCGGGGCCGTTTGAACGAGGCCATCCGCTCGCGGCAGTGCGCGGTCAGCGCGTCGGCGTCGACCGTCCGCCCCGAGCGAGCCACGACGACGGCCACCACGGTCTCGAGGCCCTGCTCGTCGCGGGGGCCGACCACCGCGGCCTCGAGCACGTCCGGGTGTTCGATGAGCACCGCTTCGACCTCGGCCGGCGAGACCCAGATGCCGCCCGCCTTGATCATGTCGGTGTTGCGACCCAGGAACGTCCAGTAGCCGTCCTCCGAGCGGGTGTAGACGTCGCCGGTCTTCAGCCAGTCGCCCCGGAAGGCGGCCTTCGTCGCCTCGTATCGGCTCCAGTAGCCCGTGGCGATCGACGGCCCCCGGACGTGGAGGAAGCCCGGCGTGTCGGGCTCGGTCACCTCGACCTCCGCCTCGTCGAGCAGCTTCAGCTCGTACCCGGCGATGGCCTCGCCGCTGGTGCCCGGCCGCTCCCGGCCCTGGTGGTTCCCGACGAAGCAGTGGAGGGCCTCGGTACTGCCGAGGACATCGAGCAGCGGTACCCCGAAGTGCTCGGTGAAGCGCCGGTGGAGGTCGGCGGGCAGGGCCTCCCCTGCCGACGTGGCCACGCGCAACGTGGCCATTGCCGCGGCCGGCACCCCGGAGTCGAGGAGGGCCGCGACGAACCCGGGGGTCACCGCCAGCACCGTGGCCTCGTGGGCCGCGGCCAGCTCGGCCAGGCCCGCGGGCGACGGTGGGTCGGGGTTCAGGATGGTGGTGCCCCCGACGGCGAACGGGAACGTCATCGAGTTGCCCAGCCCGTAGGCGAAGAACAGCTTCGGCACGGCGAGAAACCGGTCGTCGCCGCGAGATGTGGAGGACGGTCTCGCCCATCGTCCGCACGGTCGCCTCAGGGTTGAAATGACGGTGCATCACGCCCTTGGGCAGGCCCGTGGTCCCCGACGAGTACAGCCAGAAGGCGGGAGCGTCCTCGGTCGTGGGCGCCACGGGCGCCTCGCTGAGGTCATCGAGTCCGCCCCAGTCATCGCCGGCGACGACGACGGTGGCCGCCGCCTTCTCGGCATGCCGGGCGGACACGACGACGACATCAGCCACGGCGTCGGCCACGACCGGTGCCAGCTCCGCCGCGGTCAACATCGTCGAGAGGGGGACGGGCACGATGCCGGACCGCAGCGCCCCGAGGAACCACGCCAGCCAGGCGGGCTCGTCGTCGAGCAGGAGAACGACCCGTTCCGTGCGGCGCACCCCGAGCTCGGCCAGCGCGTTCTGCGCCCGAAAGACCTGGCCCTGGAGGTCGGCGTAGGTCAGCCGGGTGTCGCCGCACACCACGGCGAGGCGGTCGCCGTGACCGGGGTCGACATGGCGGTCGACCAGCCAGGCGGCCGCGTTGTACGCCACTAGCCCAACCGTACGTACTCGAAGTCGAGCGGTCGGCCGTTGATCCCGCTCGCCGGCGGCGCCAACCAGCCGGCCACCTGCCCCGGCGTGGTGACCCGGACCATGAGCGAGGCCACGAACGCCTCGTCCTCAGGCGTCGGCAGCCACCCCGGCACCCCCGCCGCCCACTCGTCCGCCGAGAGCAACCGTCCGTCCGGGCTGAGGTGGTGGTCGCGGAAGGCGCCGACCGACCGATTGAACCCGATGTGCGGCAGCCGGAGCTCAGCGCCGACGTCGGCCAGGGTCCGGTTCCAGCGGTCGACCCCCTTCGCGCAGTCGGCCGTGTAGTCGTCCCGCAAGGTCTCGTTGAGCGCCGACGAGGCGGCCACCTCGCGCTCACCCACCGTCCCGCCCTCGACCGTCGGCACGGCGCGCCGGGCGTCGTGGAGCCGGTGGTCGTCGGCGCGCCGTTCCTCCTGGAACCGGCCCTTGAGCCCGGAGGCGAAGTAGTTGGCGGCGTTGGTCGAGGTCTCGGCCCCGAACAGGTCGAGGGAGACGCTGTAGTGGAAGTTGAGGTAGCGCTGGAGGGTGGCGACGTCGAGGCCGCCGTGGGGCCGGACGTCGTCGGTGTCGTGCTCGTGCATGAGCTCGACCGTCCGCTGCACCACCCGGCCCACGCCGCTGGCACCCACGAACATGTGGTGCGCCTCCTCCTTCAGCATGAAGTCGCACGTGCGCGAGAGCGGATCGAAGGCGCTCTCCCGCAGGGACGCCAGCTGGAACTTGCCGTCCCGGTCGGTGAAGTAGGTGAAGAAGAAGAACGAGAGCCAATCGGGGGTGGGCTCGTTGAACGCCCCGAGGATGCGGGGATGGTCCGACGTCGCCGGAGTGGCGCTCGAGCAGCTCGTCGGCCTCGTCGCGCCCGTCCCGGCCGAAGTAGCGGTGCAGGAGGTACACCATCGCCCAGAGGTGGCGCCCCTCCTCGACGTTCACCTGGAAGAGGTTGCGGAGGTCGTAGAGGCTCGGGGCGGTGCGACAGAGGTGGCGCTGCTGCTCGACCGAGGCCGGCTCGGTGTCACCCTGGATCACGATCAGACGGCGGAGGTCGGCTCGGTGCTCGCCGGGGATCTCCTGCCAGACGGCCTCGTCCTTCCGGTCACCGAAGGCGATGCGGCGGTCGTCCTCGGCGTCGGCCAGGAAGATCCCCCACCGGTAGTCCGGCATGCGGACGTGGTCGAAGTGGGCCCACCCCTCCTGGCCCACCGCCGTGGCCGTGCGCAGGAAGACCTCGTCGTCCTGGTACTCGCTCGGGCCGAGTTCACGCCACCAGTCGGCGAACCGGGGCAGCCAGCCCTCCAGCGCCCGCTGCAGGCGGCGGTCGTCGGCCAGGCCGACGTTGTTGGGGATGCGGGCGCCAAGGTCGCGCGTTCATGCTCATCCGACCCGCTCCCGGTCGTAGGTCGGTCGCGAACCCGTGCCGTAGCTGCGCAACGCCCCGTCGGGCCCGACGGCATTGGGGCGTTGGAAGACCCAGTTCTGCCACGCCGTGAGGCGAGCGAAGATCTTGGTCTCCATCGTCTCGGGCCCCGGGAAGCGCAGGTTCGCCTCCATGGCGGTCAGGGCGTCGGGCGAGAAGCTGGCCCGCTCCTCGAGCAGCAGGCGGACCTCGTCGTCCCAGTCGAGGTCATCGGGTGCGGCGGTGACCAGGCCGGCGTCCCGCGCATCAGGCGCCGTCAGCTCCTTGCCGAGGAGGGAGCGGGCGCGGTCGAGCTCGTCGTCCCGGCCCCAGAAGCGGGTGGCCAGGCGGCTCAGCCCGTTGGCCATGGGGTACCAGCCGTCGTTGGCCGCGGTGAGCAGGAGGGACGTCTCGTCGTCGTCGAGCAGGAGGGTGCGGTCGGCGGCCAGGGCGAGCTCGGCCAGCGTTCCGCCGAAGCAGCTCCCGGGCTCGACGAGCGCCACCAGGGTCCGAGCCGAGAGGTCCAACCGCTTGAGCGTGCGCACCCAGAACAGCCGGACTTCCCTCGCCAGCCAGCCGGATCCGCCCGACCTCCTCGTCGGCCGCCGAGCACCCGGTCGAGGTCGCCTTCGGTGCGGAGCACCCAGGTCCCGATGGCGGGCTCGTTGAAGCGCAGGTCGAGGATGGCGTGGTCGAGCTCGCGGCAGGCCTCAAGGGACTCCGCGAGCGTGCCGAAGTCCCGCATGGTGAGGCGGGCCACGCCGAGCCCGGCGTCAACGTCGACGTCGACGAAAACGTGAGCGAGCGGCCCGAGGACGGCACCGCCGCCGTCCTCGGGTCGGTCGGACTCCGCGGCCCGGGCGGTGGCCCGCTCCCGGACCAGGTCGGCGAAGGTCGAGGGCGGGGCGATCGCATCGACGAGACCCCACTCCACCGCCTGCCGGCCCCGGATCCCCTCGGCCCTCGTGCAGAACACGTCGGCCAGGTCGCGCCGCACGTGGCGCTTGTCGACCACCCGGGTGAGCCCCCCGGTGCCGGGCAGCACAGCGAGCAGCGGCACTTCGGGCAGCGACACGGCCGAGGACCGGTCGTCGACCAGGAGGATCTCGTCGCAGGCCAGGGCCAGCTCGTAGCCGCCGCCGGCCGCCGTGCCGTTGATCGCGGCCAGCACGACCTGGCCGCCCTCGGCGGACATCTGCTCGATGCCGTTGCGGGTCTCGTTGGTGAACTTGCAGAACCCGACCTTGTGGGCGTGCGAGGCCCCGGCGAGCATCTGGATGTTCGCCCCGGCGCAGAAGACCTTGTCCAGGCCACCGGTGATGACGACCGCCTTGACCCCGGCGTGCTCGAAACGGAGGCGCTGCAAGGCGTCGTGCAGCTCGATGTCGACGGCGAGGTCGTAGGAGTTCAGCTTCAGCTCGTAGTCGTCGCGGAGCCCGCCGGCGGGGTCGACCGCCATCGTCAGCGTGGCGACCGGGCCGTCGACCTCGAGCCGCCAGTGGCGGTACTGGTCGGGGTCCGTCTCGAAGTCGATCCGATCCGCCACGGTCGAAGACTACGTAGATCCTCTGCCGATCGTCAAAGGATGTGTAGTGCGTGGCCGAGCACGGCAGCCCGTCATCCCGCGGGGACGACCTGGGCGAAGGTGGCCGTCGTCCCGTGGCGGGCCTGGGTGGCGAGCTCGGGGTCCCGCTCCGCCAGGATCTGCTGGACCCGGGCCTCGGCCAGGGGGCCGAGCTCGTCGTAGACCCGGGCGAAGACCTCACGCGCCTCCCGGCGGGGCCAGCCCTCGGGCAGGGCGTCCTCGGGTAGGCCGGGGTCGAGGTTGGGGAACTGGCGCCAGACGTCCATGACCCGGGTGCGGGCGACGAGGGCCTCGGCGCTCCCCACGTCACCGCCCTCGATGCGTTCGAGGATGGGGGCGAACTCGGCGATGAAGGCCTCGTAGCCGGCGCGCAGGGCATCGAGGTCCCAGGCCCGGAGGGGGTCACCGCCGTCGGTCACCCTCGCCACCCGGGACACGAGCACCGTCGAGCTGACCACGCCGAGCTCGTCGAGCAGGCCGGTGGCCTCGTCCACGCCGGCCCGGGGCGAGACCCAGACGCCGTCGTAGAGCGGGGCGAAGCCGAGCCAGCGCAGCCGGGCCCGCAGCACGTGGCGGATGTCCCGTTGCTCCTCGGGCACGGAGAAGATGACGACCACCCAGGAGCCGTCCCAGGGTCCCTGGGCCAGGCCGAAGGTGACGATGCGGTGGGCCCCGTCCTCCAGCACCGACTCGGCCCGGGGGGTCAGGCCGTAGTAGGTGCGGCGGCCGACCTTGGACGACTCGAGCAGGCCCCGGCGGGCCAGGCGGCTGAGGGCCGCCCGAGCGCTCGTGGGGGTGATGCCGAACTCGGCGGCCAGGTCCACGAGGCCGGCGGACGGCAGGTGCGCGGTGCGGCCCATCCAGTAGTCACCGAGGAGGGTGAGGATCAGGTGCTGGGGGTTCGGCCCCGCCTGGGTGCGAGGCAGGCTGACCTCGGCGCCCGCAGCTGCCATGTCGACGAAGGTAGCGCTCCGACGCAACTCGCCGTGGCGACTGCAACGAAATATGTCACCCTTCAACTAGTCGAACACGATGGTGCGGCGCCCATACGGCAGCACCCGGTGCTGGAGGTGGGCCCGCACAGCTCGGGCCAGGACCACCCGCTCGAGGTCCCGGCCCGAGTGGACGAGGTCCTCGACCGAGTCCCGGTGTGACACCCGGAGCACGTCCTGTTCGATGATCGGTCCCTCGTCGAGCTCCTCGCTGGCGTAGTGGGCGGTGGCCCCGATGAGCTTGACGCCCCGCTCGCGGGCCTGGTGGTACGGCCGGGCGCCGAGGAAGGCGGGCAGGAACGAATGGTGGATGTTGATGATCCGATTGCGGTACGAGGCGACGAAGGCGTCGCTCAGGACCTGCATGTAGCGGGCCAGGACGACCAGATCGATTTGGTGATCAGCCAGAAGTGCGTGGATGGCGGACTCCTGCTCGGCCTTCGTGTCCGCCGTGACCGGGAGGTGGGCGAACGTCGCGCCGGCGAAGTCCACGGCTTCGGCATGGTCGGGGTGGTTGCTGATGACGAGCGGGAACTCGGCTGGACCGAAGTCGCCCATGCGATGGCGGCTGAGCAGGTCGTCCAGGCAGTGCGCCTGCTTGGAGACCAGGACGGCCGTGCGGGTGACGGCGTCGGTGAAGCGGAGGTCGACCTCCATCCCGAATCGGTCGGCGACGTCGGCGAACGCGGCGCCGATCGCCTCCCGGTCCAGATCGAGACCGTCGAGGGCGAACTCGACGCGCTGGAAGAAGGCGTCATCCTCGGGGTCGATGTGTTGCTGGGCCCGCACGATGTTGCCCCCGTGCTCGAACACGAAGGCGGCGACCGAGGCGACGATCCCCGGTTGGTCCGGGCACGACAGGAGCAGCACGGCGTTCGCCATGCCTACGTCATACTTGACGGCCGATCCCGGAGGTGGCGACGTGAAGCTGGCGACGATCCGCGACGGTGGCGCCACGAGGGCAGTGCGCATCGACGGTGATGAGGCGGTCGAGCTCGACGGGGCCGACGTCGGCGCGGTGCTGCACCGGGACGGCTGGGCCGAGTGGGCGGCCTCGGCGGACGGGGCCCGGCGGCCGGTCGCCGACCTCGACTACGCCCCGCTCATCCTCGCCCCCGACAAGATCTTCTGCTGCGGCCTCAACTACCGCAGCCACATCCTCGAGTTCACGCGCGAGCTGCCCTCGTACCCGACGCTGTTCGCCAAGTACCGCTCGACCTTGTGCGGGCCCTACGACGACATCGTCCTGCCCACGGTGACCGAGGCCGTCGACTGGGAGGTCGAGCTGGCCGTGATCATCGGCACGCGCGGCCGGGGCGTGTCCGCCGAGGAGGCCCCCGGCCTGATCGCCGGCTACGCCGTCCTCAACGACGTGTCCATGCGGGAGTACCAGAACCGCACCCTGCAGTGGCTCCAGGGGAAGTGCTTCGAGGCGACCACGCCGCTCGGGCCGTGGCTGGTGACAGCCGACGAGTCACCCGGCCCGAGTCGGGAGGTGGTCTGCGAGGTCGACGGTGAGGTCAAGCAGAAGGCCGACACCAGCGACCTGCTGTTCGGCCCGGCCGACCTCGTCTCCTACATCTCCGACATCATCACGCTGGAGCCCGGCGACGTGATCGCCACGGGCACGCCTGGCGGCGTCGGCTTCGCCCGCGACCCCCAGGAGGGCCTGGTCGACGGCAGCGTGATGGTGACGAAGATCGATGGCCTCGGCGAGTGCCGCAACGTGTTCAAGGCTGCGGGCTGACCTCGTCGTTCCGGCGGATCTCGCCGACGGTGCCGGTCTGCATGCGCGGGTTGAGGACGGCGGCGACCGAGCAGGTGCCGAGCGGGCCCTGCTCGTCGTGGAGGCGGCACGACGAGGTGGCGACAGCATTGGCGGCGACGTGCTCGGTGCTCTCGACGCCGATCCACTCGCCGGCGGGCAGACGGCCGAGGTAGACGGTGATGTCGGCGTTGATGTAGTCCATGCCGTTCGCGCCCGAGTTGGCCAGTGGGTTGGCGAAGTCGCCGACCAGGGACACCCGCTGGAACGGGGTCAGCGCCTCGCCTGCGACCAGCGGACGGTTCTCGCGACACCAGGCCTTGCGCACGCCGGGCATGCCGAACTCGTGGCCGGGCAGGAAGCGGAGGTCGAAGCCGATGTCGCCGTCGGGTGGGCTCAGCTCCCCGGGGACCGGTCCCGACCAGTGCGGGCTGGCGGGTATGAGGTTGTCGGGAGGCTCGGAGGTGCGCAGCAGGAGCGACGAGGCCCGGGCCACCTCCACCCCGCCGACCTCGATCGACACCTCGGCCGCCCGCACCCGGTGACCGTTGCGGGTCACGTCCACGTTGGTCGTCAACGGGTCGAGTCCGGCGGCCTTGAACAGGTCGACCGTCAGGCGGGCGGGCTGGAAGTCAGGGTCACCCAGCTCGGCTTCGACGGCCCGGGCGGCGATGCCGGCCAGCAGACGACCGTGGAGCATGTCGGGCGACCACGGGCCGCGGGCCTCGGGTCGGGGGATCAGGCGGTCGCCGTCAGGGTCGAAGAAGGCAGGATCGGCCACGGCGGGACGGTAGCGATCACAGGGTCAACCACTGCAACACGAGGCTCCGGAGGCGGTCGATGCCGACGCCGGTCTGGGCGCTGACCCACACGACGTCGCCGGGCTGGAGGTCGACGCCTTCGGCCAGGTCCCGTTTGCGGCGCTGGCGCTGGGACGACTTGACCTTGTCGTGCTTGGTGGCGATCACGACGTGGGGTATGACGTGGGCCCGCAGCCACTCGAGCATCTGCCCGTCGAGCTTGGTGGGGCCGATCTCGCCGTCGACCAGCACGAGGACCATGGCCAGCTGCTCCCGCTCGAGCAGGTACTCGTCCATCATCCGCTGCCAGCGGCCTCGCTCCTGGGCCGACACCGCGGCGTAGCCGTAACCGGGGCAGTCGATGACGTTCCGACCGCCGCCGAGGGTGAAGCAGTTCAGGAGCCGGGTGCGGCCCGGTGTCTTGGAGACGTGGGCCAGTTGCCGGCGGTTGGCCAAGGCGTTGAGCAGGGACGACTTGCCCACGTTCGACCGCCCGACCACGGCGATCTCGACGTCGGAGGCGGGGAGGTCGGCGGCGCGCGGCGCCGACCTCAGGAACTGCAGTTGGAGCGGCCCCGACCCCGGCATGGCTCCATGATGGCGCTTTACACCTGTCTAGAAGTGTGATCGACTCGCTTCGTGGGGGACACCGAAACGCCGACGTCGTACCGGATCAACGAGGACGAGGACCAGGTCCGCCAGGAGCAGGCCCGGCTGCTGACCCTCGCCCGGGTCGTCGACCCTCCGACCCGGGCCACGCTCAGCGGGCTGGTGCAGCCCGGATGGGCCTGCTGTGACGTGGGGTCGGGGGCGGGCACGGTGGTGGCCTGGCTGGCCGAACAGGTGGGTCCCGAGGGGCGGGTCGTGTCGCTGGACGTGGACGTGCGCTTCCAGGCCCCGTCGGCTGGCAACGTCGCGGTCCGGCAGGCCGACGTGACCGCCGAACCGATCGGTGACGCCGAGTTCGACCTGGTCCACGCCCGGGGCCTGCTCCAGCACCTCGGGCAACGGGAGGAGGTGCTCGCCGCCATGGTCGCCGCGGCCAAGCCCGGCGGTCGGGTCGTGGTCACCGACACCGACTGGGTGCAGTTCGACGCCCAGACCATCCCCGAGCCCTTCGCCACGCTGTCGGCCACGATGCGAGGCTTCGCGGTCCAGCAGCACGGCCACGACGGCGACTGGGGCCGGCGGCTGATCGCCGCGTTCGGGGCCGCCGGCCTGGTGGACGTCGACGCCACCGGCCACTCGTGGACGATGCACGGCGGGACCGATTCGGCCGAGTGGTACGTCGGGGCGCTCGACCGGGCCCTGCCCCTCATCCCCCCCGAGATCTTCCCCGACGGCTTCGACCCCGAGGCCGCCATCGCCCAGGCCCGGGAGCCCGGATTCGCCATCCTCTCGCCGCTCTCGATCACCGCCGTGGGGCGGAAGCCGTGAGCGCCACGATCGTCGTCCGGCCCCTGTCGTCGACGCAGGCCGCGACTCGGCGCAAGCTGCTCGACGCGGCCCGGGCGCTGGCCACCACCGAGGGCTACGACGGGGTCACGGTCCGGACCGTGGCGGCGCGGGCGGGGGTGTCCGCCCCCACCGCCTACCAGTACTTCACGTCCAAGGACCACCTCCTGGTCGACGTGCTGGTCGAGCTGGTCGGCGACACCACCGGCTCGCTCGCCGAGCGCCCGGTCTCGGGCCCGACCGTGACCGACCGGGCCGCGGCCACGCTGCGCCGGGCGGTGGCCAACGTCGAGCGGGCGCCCGAGCTCTACGTCGCCCTGACCCGGGCCTACCTGACCGGTGGGCCCGACGTGGCCCACGCCCGCGACGCCATGGAGGGCTCCACCCGCCAGTGGATCGACCTGGCGCTGGCCGGCGCCGACCCCGATCCCGACCTGCACGAGGTGCTCGAGAACCTCCTCTTCGCCCACATGGTCGGCCTGGTCACCGGCCGCCGCCGGCCCGCCACCGTCGCCGACGACCTCGAGCGCGCCGTCCGGACGGTCCTGCGGTGAGCACCGACTTCTCGACGTCCGCGGCGGCGAAGATCCGGGACTTCCCGGGGGAGACGCCGCTACAGGTCATGGCCCGGCAGGGCCGGCACGAGCCGACGCAGATGACGGCGCTCGAGCGGTTCCCGTACTACACGTCCTTCCCCTTCGCGTGGTACTGGGCGGCCTACAGCAACGATCTCGCGGTCGGCGAGGTGCGACCCGTGCGCTACCTCGCCCGGGACCTCGTCCTCTGGCGGGACGAGGAGGGCACGGCCCACGTGATGGACGCCTACTGCCCGCACCTCGGCGCCAACCTGGCGCTGGGCGGGCGGGTCGACGGTTGCACGCTCGTCTGCCCCTACCACTGGTGGGCGTGGGACGGCGAGGGCCGCAACGCCCACATCCCCTACAGCGAACGGCTGAACCGGAAGGCCCGGGTCCGCACCTACCCGACGATCGAGCGCAACGGCTTCGTCCTCTTCTGGTACCACCCCGACCCCGAGCAGGTCCCGCTGTGGGACGTGCCCCAGCTCGACGAGTTCTTCACCGACGAGTGGACCGGCTTCTTCCCCACCGAGTGGAAGGTGCGCTGCCCGTGGCAGGAGCTGGCCGAGAACGGGCCCGACTTCATCCACCTGAAGACGGTCCACGGTGCGGCGACGGTGCCCGAGGTGGAGGAGATCGCCTACGAGGGCTGGACCGGTCGCATCCGCTCCCGGGTCGACTTCGCCACGCCCCGGGGACCGCAGCCCGGCCGCATCGACACCGACTCGTGGGGGCCGGGCGTCGGCATCGCCCGCTTCACCGGGATCATCGACACCGTCTTCCTCGCCGGCACGACGCCCATCGACTGGGACTGGACCTTGTCGGTCAAGGCCTACAAGGTGCGCAAGCTGGGCCCCGACGAGGAGGCCCTGGCCAAGACCACGGCGGGTGGGCGACGCCCTCATCGCCGACCTGCGCAAGCAGATGGCGGAGGACAACGTCATCTTCGACAACAAGGTCCACCTCCCCTCCCCCGCCCTGATCGACACGGACGGCCCGATCCTCCCCTTCCGCCGCTGGGCCGAGCGCTTCTACGTCAGGCCGTGAGCTCGGCGATGAGCTCGAGGACGGCGGGGTCCTGGCTGCCGATGATCAACGTGGTCACCGGGCTGGCCCGCCAGGCCTCGAGCCGCTCGGCGATGCGCTCCCGGGGGCCGCACAGGGAGATGGCGTCGGCGAACTCGTCGGGCACGGCGGCGATGGCCTCGTCCCGCTTGCCCTCGAGGAAGAGGTCCTGGATGCGGAAGGCCGCCTCCTCGTGGCCCATGCGAGCCATCAGCTCGGTGTGGAAGTTGCGGCCCTTGGCCCCCATGCCGCCGATGTAGAAGCCCAGCGTGGCCTTCACCGGCCAGAGCGCGGTGGCCACGTCGTCGCCGACGTTGACCGACACGTTCACCGCGATCTCGAAGCCGTCGGGCACCGCCGGCAGGTCGTAGAGGCCGGCCTGCGCCGGCGGGAAGTAGAGCGGCAGCCAGCCGTCGGCGATCTCGAAGGCCAGGGCCACGTTCTTCGGCCCCTCCGCCCCGAGGAACACCGGGATCCGGGAGCGCAGCGGGTGGGTGATCAGCTTCAGCGGCTTGCCCAGGCCGACCGAGCCCTCGCCGCCATAGGGCAGCGGGTAGTGCGGGCCCGCGCTCGTGACCGGCGCCTCACGGGCGACGGTCCGGCGCACGATGTCCACGTACTCCCGGGTCCGGGCCAGGGGCTGGCCGAAGGGTCGCCCGTACCAACCCTCGGCCACCTGCGGACCGCCGACCCCGAGGCCGAGCCCGGCCCGGCCGCCGGACAGACCGTCCAGGGTGATGGCGTGCATGGCCGCCGTCGTCGGTGGCCGGGCCGACAGCTGGGCGATGCCCGTGCAGAGGCGGATGGTCGAGGTCGCGCCCGCCACGGCGGCCAAAGGGGCGAAGGCGTCGCTCGACCACGACTCGCCCGTCCAGAGCGAGTCGTACCCCAGCGACTCCGCCCGCTGGGCGGCGGCGATGAGATCACCGGCGGGACGGGGCTCCGCCGTCCAGTAGCCGAACTGGTACCCGAGCTTCAGGCTGGTCATCGGAGAAGGGTGGCACGGCGGCCCGCGGGGTAGGTAGTCGAGCGGACGACGGACGGCTCCGACGACCGAGACCTGAAGGACCACGATGAGCTCGCTGCTGTCCAGCATCGCCCAGCAGTCCGGCGCCGCCGCCCCGGCCGGCGGCAGCAGCCTCGGCGAGGTCGCCGCGGCCACGGCCGTCGCCGCGGTCGGCATCGTCGCCGTCGTCGCCGTCGGCCTGGCCATCCGGCGCCGCCGGGCGCTCGCTCCCCTCGTCCAGCTGACCGAGAAGCGGACCGGGCTCCCGGCATGGGCCGTCATCCCCGTCGCCCTCGCCGGGGGGAGCCTGCTCGTCGCCGTCTGGGGCTACTACTGGGACGTCTCCATCGCACATCGACCAGGGCCGGGACGAGGGGGCGTTCGGCAACCCGGCCCACTGGTTCATCATCGCCGGGCTCGTCGGCATCGCCGTCGCCGGGCTCCTCGCCCTCTTCCTCGGCGACGGTCGAAGCGCCAGCGCGATGCGCCTCACCCGGAACTGGTCGGTCCCCGTCGGGGGGATCCTGCTGACCGTGTGCGGCGCCGTCGCCCTCGCCGGCTTCCCGCTCGACGACATCTGGCACCGGCTCTTCGGCCAGGACGTCACCGCCTGGGGCCCGACCCACATCCAGATGATCGGCGGGGCGTCCCTGTCGACCATCGCCTGCTGGGTCTTGATGGTCGAAGCCGAGCGGTCCGCCGACGAACCGACCCAGGTCGGCCGCAACCTGCTGCGGGCCACCGACCTGAGTCTCGCCGGCGCCTTCCTGATCGGCCTGTCGACTCTGCAGGTCGAGTTCGACTTCGGTGTCCCCCAGTTCCGCCTGCTCGAGCACCCGGTGCTGATCGCCGTGGCGTCGTCCATTGCGCTGGTGGCCGCCCGCCTCCGGGTGGGGCGGGGCGGCGCCTTGGCCGCGGTCGCCTTCTTCCTCGTCGTCCGGGGCCTGCTGGCCCTCGGCGTCGCCGGCTTCGAGCGGGTCGACCTCCACTTCCCGCTCTACGTCGCCGCCGCGCTGATCGTCGAGGTGCTGGCGTTCGCCGTCGGCACGGCCCGGCCGGTGCGGCTCGGCCTCCTCGCCGGCCTGGCCATAGGCACCGTGGGCTTCGCGGCCGAGTGGGCTTGGGCATCGCCGACCATGCCCGTCGGCTGGGGGGCCGACCTGCTGCCCGAGGCCCTCGTGCTCGTCGCGCTGGCCGGCACCGCGGGCGGCGTGCTCGGCGGTCTCACGGGGCGCGCCCTCGCCGGAACCGGGGGGCCCGTCCCCCGGGGCGCGGTCGCGTTCGGCTGGCTCGGGGTGGTGGCCGCCATCGGCCTCGCCCTCCCGATGAGCGCCGACGCTGCGCGGTCTGCGGACGTCGACGTCACGCCCGCGGGCCGCGACGCCCGGGGGGTGGCGCTCGCCGAGGTGGAGATCACGCTCGACCCGCCCGACGCCGCCGAGGGTGCGTCGTGGTTCCACGTGCTGACCTGGCAGGCCGCGGCCGGCGGCGGCCCCGGTGGCTCGTCGCTCATCCCGTTCGTCCGCCAGGACGACGGGGGCTACCGGACGGCCGAACCGGTGGCCGTCGGCGGCTCCGGCAAGACCCTCGTCCGCCTCCATCGGGGCAGCAGCCTGCAGTCGCTGCCGATCTACCTCCCCGAGGACGAGGCCATCCCGGCCCCGGCGCTGCCGGCCGAGGACGGTCGGCGGGACTTCGTGGCCGACAAGCAGGTCCTCCAGCGGGAGGCCCGCACCGACAACGTCGGCCTCGAGCGGGCCGCCTACGCCTTCCTGGCGGCCATCGCCGCGGCGTGGCTGGCCGTCATCAGCCGGGGTCTGCGCCGTCTGGCGATCGGTGCCCGACCTCGCTCGGTCCGCCCGGTCCGCCCGGCGCCAGAGGAGAAGGCCGAGCTCACTCCGGCCTGACGCCCGCTCAGGTGAAGATGACGTAGACCTTGCGCAGGGTCTCGTGGACGTCCCAGGTGCCGGTCCAGCCCTTGGGGAAGACCGCGGTGGCGCCCGGCCCGACCTCGACCTGCGGTGCCGTCGTCGTGGCGGCAGGTCATCCGCCCCGACAGCACATGGATGAACTCGCCGTTGTCGGTGAACTCCCACCGCGACGATCCCGGCCCGCACTGCCACGTCCCGGTCGACAGCGACTCGTCGTCGCTGACCCACAGGTCGAGCCCGCGGGTCGGCATCGGCTCGCCCTGCGCGGTGGCCAGTGGCAGCTCGAGCGGGCCCCAGTCCTCCAACTCGTCGTCGGACAGGTCAGCAGCACGGAACGTCGGCGTGGTCACGCCGGCGACCGTACTCACGATTCGAGCCCGAGGTCCCCTGGGGTCACCGCTTCTCGAAGGTGACCCCGGCGGCCTCGGCGTCCCAGGTCGCGCCCGTGACTCCTTCGTCGCGCAGCTCGCGCTTGAGGACCCGGCCCACGGGGCTCCGGGGCAGCTCGGCCCGGAACTCGATGTAGCGGGGCAGGGCGAAGTAGGGCAGCTCGTCGACGGCCCAGCGGAAGAGCTCCTCCTCGGTGAGCGTCGCCCCGGCTTCGAGCGTGGCGGTGACCTTGAGGTCGTCCTCGGTCAGCTCGCTCGGCACCGCGTGCACGGCGACGTCGGCCAGGGCGCCGTGGCCCATGAAGATGCGCTCGACCTCGAAGCTGGAGATGTTCTCGCCCCGCCGGCGGAGGTAGTCGGCCTTGCGGTCGACGAAGAACAGGTAGTCGTCCTCGTCGATCCGGCCGATGTCACCCGTGTGGTACCACCAGTTCCGGCTGGTGCCCACGGTGGCCTCGGGCCGGCCCCAGTAGCCCTCGAACATCACCTGGGGGCGCTTGGGGCGGATCACGATCTCGCCATCGGATCCCCGGGGGAGCTCCCGGTCGTCGTCGTCGAAGATGCGGACGTCGAAGTACTCGTCGTTGACCACCCCGGCGGCGTTGGGCTTGTTGCGCACGCCGGGCGGCTGCCAGGAGATGAGGCTGGCCTCGGTCACGCCGTAGGCCCCGCTGAAGGTCTCGACGCCGAAGCGGCTGCGCAGGCGCTCGTCGATCTCGACCGGAAGGGGCGCCGCCCCGATCAGCCGCAGCGAGGTGTTGGCCTCCGGCCGACCGGACCTGGGCATCTCCGGCCGGTCCTCGTCGTGGGCCAGGAGGTAGGCCATCGTCCCGAGGGTGGAGGTGATGGTCGCACCGGTCCGGCTGATCTCGGACCAGAAGTTGGAGACCGAGAAGCGGCGGTAGATGGCCGCCCGGCCGCCGTACACCAGCGGCCCGAGCACCGCGGTGACGATGGCGTTGAAGTGGAACAGCGGGAGCGGGGTCCAGACCACGTCGTCGGCCGTGCGCCCCCAGCAGATGCCGATCTGGCGGGCCAGGGCCTCGTGGTAGTTGTGGCTGAGCATGCAGCCCTTGGACGGGCCCGTGGTGCCGCCCGTGTAGACGAAGGTGGCCAGGTCGGCGGGGCGCACGTCGGCCACTGGCGCGGCGTCGTCGGCGCCGAGCAGGTCGGCCCAGGTGTGGTTGGCCACGCCGGCGATCCCGGCGGGCGACTCGTCGATGACGACGACGTGCTGGAGGGACTCGACCTGGTCGGCGATGCGTTCGGCCCGCTCGGCCAGGTCGGCCTCGACCACGAGGACCCGGGCGCCCGAGTCGGCCAGCTGGTGGCGGAGGTACTCGCCCTTGTAGGCGGTGTTGATCGGGACAGCCACGGCCACCGCCGCGGACGGCACCCCACCAGGCGAACATGGCCTCGGCCGAGTTCTCGATCAGCGTGGCCACCCGGTCACCGGGCTCGACGCCGAGGTCGGCGTAGGCGTTGGCGAGGCGGTTGGCCACCGACGCCACCTCGGCCGCCGTCGCGGTCGTGCCGCAGACGTCCAGGTAGGGAGCGTCGGGATCGTCGGCCAGGCGCTGCTCGAGCAGCTCGACGACGGTGTGCTCCTCCCCGCTCGCCCAGACGGTCACGGTGCCCTTGCTACCAGGGGTGCCGCTCGACCAGTTCGACCTGGTACCCGTCGGGGTCGGCGACGAAGCCGACCGTCACCGGCCAGCGTTCCATCCGGGTCGGCTCCATGATCGACGTCGCCCCGGCCGCCAGGGCGGCCTGGTACACGGCATCGATGTCGACCGCGTTCACGTAGAGCTTCCAGAACGCGGTGCCCATCTCGATCGGCCCGTCCTGGTCGTTCTGCTGGGCCAGCTGCACCTTCCCGCCCTTGCCGGGGTGCTCGAGGATGGCCTCCCGGGCCTGCTCGATCTCGGTGCGACTGGTGCACTCGAGGCCGAGGGCCTCGTAGAAGGCCACCGAGGCGTCGAGGTCGGTGACGTTGATGCAGTACTGGCCGATCCAGGTCTCCATGAGTTTCCGAACTCTAGTCCGGAAACTCGTGCAGGAGCGCCACGAACTCGTCCGGACGGGTCACCGGCGGGATGTGACCGCAGTCCCAGGAGCGCACGTCGGGCGTGCCGGGCAGCCGGGCGATCATCTCGTCCTGGAGGGCCACCGGGACGGCGGTGTCGCGCTCGGCCCGGACGTAGGTGACCGGGGCCGTGACCGTCGACCAGTGCACGAGCTGGAAGTAGACCTCGAAGGAGTCCTCGACCAGCCGGAGGGGGTCGGCCACGAAGGCCAACGTCTCGTCGTCGAGGCGCTCGCCGTAGGACTCCCGCAGCGCCTCCGGGTCGGCCGGCACGGGCGTGAGCAGGGTCCGGCCCTCGGCCCGGGCCTGCTCGACGATCGGGACCAACCGGTCGCGGTGGCTGCGCTTCATGCAGTCGAGGCCGGTGCCGCCCTCTGGGGGGATCGACGCCGACGAGAGCACGATGCGGGTGACGCGCTCGCCGAGTGCGTCGGCCACGCGCGGCACGACCAGCCCGCCGGACGAGTGGGCCACGATCACCACCGGCCCTTCGGGCGCCTCCCCCTCCACGTCGGCGACCACCGAGGCCGCGGCCCCGTCGAGGGTGAACGTGGCCAGGTCGGCCGGCCGACTCCCCCGCCCCGGCAGGTCGACGGCGAGGGCGGCCGGGCCCAGCCGGTCGACCACCCGGTCCCAGAACCGGGCCGTGCTCGCCCCACCGTGGATGAGCAGGAACGTCAAGGGAGCAGGGTGGGGTCGGCCCGGAGCTCGCGGCGGGCCGCGGCCTCCCAGAAGCCGAGGAAGCCCTCGCCGTCGGTGCCTTCGAAGAAGTCGAGGACGCCGGGCGGGAGCTCGTCGCCGCCACCGCCGACCTCCGTCAGCCACGCCGACCGGCAGCGCTGCTCGAAGGCGACCGCCCGCTGGTGGACCGCCCGGATCGAGCCGCCCAGGACGAAGACGCCGTGGTGGGCGAGCACGGCCAGCTCGGCCGCCCCCATGGCGGCGATGGCCTTGGCCGCCGAGCTGGGGTCGTTGACGGTGCCGCCGTACTCGTCGACCAGGGCGGCGGCGCCGCCACCGAGGACCGAGCTCTGGTCGTGGCGCCCGGGCAGACGCCCGAGGTCGGCCCACACGGTCCCCCACCGGGGGTGGTGGTGCAGGGCCACCTGCACGCCCGGCCGGGCCCGGTGCAGCTCCAGGTGCAACGGGATGCCGAGGGGGACGGGCCAGTCGCCCTCGACCACGTTGCCGTCGAGGTCGATGCGGATCACGTCCTGGGGCCGGAACTCCTCCCAGGTCAGCAACCACGGGTTGCAGAGCAGGGTCCCGTCGCCCTGGTTGACCGTGATGTGGCCGGCCAGGTGGTCGTCGTAGCCCTCCCGCCACAGCGTCCGGGCGAGGACGACCATCTCCGTCCGGAGGTCGAGCTCCGGTAGGAGCCGGTCGGCGGTCGGTTCGAAGCTCATGTCAATGGATTGAGTCTAGATTCAGTCCCTGCCGGCCTCGCCCGACATCGACGGTCGACTCGGTCCGAAAGGCGATCGCATGACGACGACCACCAGCACTCCGGAGCTCTACTGGGACCCCTTCGACACCGACATCGACACCCACCCCTACGAGGTGTGGCGGCGCCTGCGGGACGAGGCCCCGCTCTACCGCAACGACCGCCACGACTTCTGGGCCCTGTCCCGCTACGAGGACGTCGAGGCCGCCCACCGCGACCCCACCACCTTCTCCTCGGCCCGAGGGACCGTGCTCGAGATGATGGGCGCCGACATGGCCGGCCTGACCGGCCAGAACATGATCATCTTCCTCGACCCGCCCGAGCACGGGCGCCTGCGGTCGCTCGTGTCCCGGGCCTTCACGCCCCGGCGCATCGACGACCTCGAGCCCCACATCCGTGAGCTGTGCGCCCGGCTGCTGGACCCGCACGTCGGCGGTGACGGGTTCGACTTCGTGCAGGACTTCGGGGCCCAGCTCCCGTCGATGGTCATCTCCGAGCTGCTCGGGGTCCCCGACGACCAGCGGGAGGAGGTGCGCCACGCCATCGACGACACCTTCCACATCGAGCCCGGCGTCGGGATGATCAACGACTTCTCGCTGCAGGCCCGGATCCGCCTCTGGGAGCACATCACCGCCCTCATCGAGGACCGCCGGGCCAACCCGCGGGACGACATGATCACCGACCTCGTCCAGGCCGAGGTCGACGAGAACGGCGAGATCCGGCGCCTGACCGACGAGGAGTGCAACGGCTTCGTCAACCTCTTGATCAGCGCCGGGACCGAGACCGTGGCCCGCCTCCTCGGGTGGGCGGCGGTGACCCTCGACCAGCACCGGGACCAGCGGGCCGAGCTGGCGGCCGACGCCGCCCTCCTCCCCAACGCGGTCGAAGAGCTGCTGCGCTACGAGGCGCCCTCCCCCGTCCAGGGCCGCATGACGACCCGGGACGTCGAGCTGCACGGAGAGGTCGTCCCCGAGGACAGCAAGGTGCTGCTGCTCACCGGCTCGGCCGGGCGGGACGAGCGCACCTACCCCGACGCCGAGCGCTTCGACATCCGCCGGCACTTCGCCAACCACGTGTCGTTCGGCTACGGCATCCACTTCTGCATCGGGGCCGCGCTGGCCCGGATGGAGGGGCGCATCGCCCTCGAGGAGGCGCTGGCCCGCTTCCCCGAGTGGGAGGTCGACCACGACGCCTCGGTCCGCCTGCACACCAGCACCGTCCGGGGCTGGATCAACGTCCCCGTGCAGGTCTGAGCGCCTCGACGTAGAGCCGCACCGTCGGGCCCTCGATGGCGTACGGGGGTCGACGCTCGGCCCGGACGACCTCGAGCGACGCCGCAGTGCAGGCGTCGACCAGCTCCTCGAGCCGGAAGAGGGTGGCGACGAACGGCACCGGCTCGCCCAGGAACTCGTCGGCCACGTGCTCGCCCTCGCCCTCGTGGGCCGACAGGAGCAGTCGGCCTCCGGGGCGGAGGACCCGAGCGAGCTCCTGGACGACGGCGCCCAGCTCGGGCCGCGGGATGTGGATCAGGGTGTAGAAGGCCAGCAGCCCGGCCACCGCCCCGGTCGCCAACGGCAACGCCCGCAGGTCCGCGCTGGCGGAACCGTCGAGTCGGTCCGCCGCCAGCTTCGCCATCGCCGGGCTGAGGTCCAGGCCGACGACTCGCCGGCCCCGCTCCTTGACGAACGCCCCGATCTGGCCCGGCCCGCACCCGACCTCGACCACCAGGTCGTCGACCGATGCCGCGAAGGCGGCCAGCAGCTCACGGTCCCGGGGCTTGCCGTCCAGCTCGTGGCGGAACGTCTCCAGGTACACGTCGGCCACGTGGTCGTACGACGCCCGCAACCGCTCCCAGCTCACGCCCCCGATCCTTGCTGCTTCTGGCGCCTGATCCGGGCGCGATAGCGCCTCAATCAGGCGCCAGAACGGGAAGGGGTCAGTCGTCGACGGCCTCGGCTTCGCCGGCGGGGTCGTAGTCCGAATAGAACTGGCGGCTCCAGCGGCGGTGCTCGAGGATGTCCTTCTCGCTCTTGGTGAGCACCGGGTGGGGCCGGTAGATCTTGTTCTCCCAGATCGGGATGTCCTGGCTGACGCCGGCGCAGAAGGCGTCGGCCGCCTCCCGGGCCGCCCCCTCGCCGTTGGCCTTCGGCGCCGTGAAGACCCAGCGCACGAGGACGTTCTCCTCGTCGATGGGCGTGGTCGAGGACACGAAGGTCACCCAGTTCGTGATCCGCAGCACGCCGAGGCCGAGGCCGTAGCCCTCCCGGACGAAGTTGCCGTCCTGGCCGACGGCCCGCTTGTAGGTGCCGTCGACGAAGAACTCGTCCTCGGGGATGGCGTCGGTCCCGTGCACGTAGCGGAAGTGGGCGAAGTCGACGTTGTTCTCGGCCATCTCCTGGCAGGCGATGGCGATCTCGAACTCGCGGCAGACGATCGGTGACCAGTCGGGGCTGGAGAACTCGTCGACCTCGGGCACGTCGTAGAAGGGCTCGGCCTCCTCGGCGTGGTACCAGGCCCAGATCATCCGGTTGCGCTCGATGGTGGGATAGGACCGGGCCCGGGCCTTGGAGGGGATGTGGGGGCTGTCGCGAGTACGGGATCTCGACGCAGCGCCCGTCCTCGCCGAAGGCCCAGCCGTGGAACGGGCAGCGCAGGCACTCCCCCTCGACCTTGCCGCCGACGCCCAGGTGGGCGCCGAGGTGCGGGCAGTGGGCGTCGACCAGGCGGGGCTCGCCCGACGCCGTGCGGTAGAGCACGAGGTCGCGGGCGAAGAGGTAGAGCGCCCGGGTCTCGCCGGGGGCCAGGTCGTCGGCCTGGGCCACGATGAACCAGCCGTTCGGCACCGGGAACGGGAAGCGTCGCTCGCGCTGCCGGGTCACCCGGATGCGGCGGGCCGCGTCGGTCACCAGTTCGGGGTCCCGGGGCATGGGCAGGCCCACGAGGGTGTCCTGGGTGGCCGCCTCCCGGGCGGTCAGCGGCGCCTGGTTCTTCAACAGGTCAGTCACGTCGGTCATCGGGGACCTCCTGCAACGGGGTGTCGCCGTGGATGTCGTCCACGAGCGGGCCGATGCGCTCGACGAGGGGGGTCAGCGCCGCGGTGTCGACGCTGTAGAGGGCGGCCGAGTTCTGGCCGAGGATGGCGGAGCACTCGTCGTGGGGCACGTCCTTGAACCGGCGCCGCACGAGCTCCCGCGTGTAGGGGAAGGTGCCCTCGGGGTGCGGGAAGTCGTTGCCCCAGAGCAGGTTGCCGATGCCGACGGCGTGGCGGCGGTCGATGTCCTCCACGCCGGGCGTGGAGGCGGCGAAGGAGCAGTTGCGGTCGATGTACTCGCTCGGCTTCATCGAGATCTGCTCCCGGAAGGCATCGCCCATCTTCTTGGTGTTGTGCCCACCCAGGAACTTCTCGTCCATCTTGCTGACGATGTCGGGCACCCACCAGGCCCCGTTCTCGGCGATCACGTAGTGCAGGTCCGGGTGGCGCTCGAACACCCCCGACCACAGCAGCACCCACAGCGGGCGGGCCGCCCACCAGTACGCCTCGGTGGCGTAGATGGCCATGAAGCCGGGACCGACCTCGTAGTCGGCGGGCCCCGCGCCGGAGTGGGTGTGGAGCACCAGGCCCCGCTCCTCGATCGCCGCCCAGACGGGCTCGTAGACGGGTTCGTGGTACGCGGGGGCGTCGAACCAGCGGGTGGGGATCATCACGCCGCGCAGGCCCCGGTCGGCCACCTCGTGGATCTCGGCGATCGGCGGCATCGACGTCGACCACGATCGGTACCACGCCCACGCCGATGCGGCGGTGGGGCTCCTTGGCACAGAAGTCGGCCAGCCAGCGGTTGTGGGCCCGGGCGCCGGCGAACACCAGGTCGCCGTCGCACTCGGTCGGGTTGCCGAGCCCGGAGCCGAAGGGTGAGCTGGCCACCCGCCCGGTCCCGAGCACATCGGCGTCCGGGAAGAGGACCTCGGCCGCCACCCCCTCGCCATCGAGGCGCTCGTTGCGGGCATCGGAGTCGTAGGCGGCATGGAGGCCGCCGTCGCCGGTCTTGGCCTCCCACTCCTTGCGGAAGTCCTCGTTCATCGCCTGCTGGAGCTCGCGGATCACGCCCAGCTCGGCCTGATGGGCATCGAACTGCGGGTGGTACGCCTCGTCGAGGTACTCGCGATAGTGCTCGGCGGGCGGTCCGGTGTGGCCGTCGGCCGAGATGAGCAGGTAGCGGTCGTCGCTCACAGCAGTCCCTTCTCGTGGACGGGCAGCCGACCCGCCGCAAAGGCCTCGCCTCGGGATGCCAGCGTCCCCGCGATGCTCTCCCGGCCGATCATGAAGATGAACTCCTCGGCCCGGACGCCGTCCACGACGATCCGGGCCAGCTCGTTCAGGTCCTGCCAGGGCAGCTCGTAGCCCCCCTCCTCGGCCATCGCCTCGAGCTTGTCGACCGTCATCGGCTCGGTGGTGCGGGGGCGCTCGCGGGCCAGCTCTTCGGGACGGGTCTTGTGGGACTCCCAGAGCCCGGTCCGCAGCAGGCCGCCCGACGGGTAGAAGATCGACGCCCGGAGCTTGGTCCCCTCGCTCTCGAGCTGGCTGGCCAGGCACTCCGTGAAGACGGTGACCGCGGCCTTGCTGGCGGCGTACACCGAGGCCGTGGGCAAGGGCTCGATGCCGCCGTCGCCCGACGAGGTGTTGACGACGTGGCCCTCCTCGCCCGCCTCGATCATGCGGGGAACGAAGGCCAGTACGCCGTTGACCACCCCCATGACGTTCACGCCGTGGACCCAGCGCCAGTCGTTGACCGTGGTCGCCCACGGCGGGGACGACGGGGCGCCGACCCCGGCGTTGTTGACCAGCAGGTGACAGGCCCCGAAGGCGTCGTAGGTGGCGTCGGCCAGCGCCTCGACCGAAGCCGGGTCCGAGACGTCGGTCGGCACCCCGCGCACCTCGCCCCGCTCGCCGAGGTCGGCGACCGTGGCGGCGACGAGGTCGGCCTGGACGTCGGCCACGACCACCTTCATCTCCTCGGCCAGCAGCTCCTCGCACAGGGCGCGCCCGATGCCCCCGGCGCCTCCCGTGATCACGGCCACCCGGCCCGCGAGCTGCTGCACGTCGACTCCCTGCTGGCGGTCCCCTATTTCCGAACATTGATAGAAAACCCCATCGAGGGGCGACTGTCAAGGCCGTCGTACGCTCCTGCCGTGGCCAAGGTGGGGCGCCCGCCCCGGATCAGTCGCCAGGCGATCGCCGAGGCGGCCAACGCGGTGGGGCTGTCCGACCTGACCCTGCGAGCGGTGGCGGATCACCTCGGCGTGAGCGTGGCCAGCCTCTACCACCACGTGGACAGCAAGGACGACCTGCTCCGCCTCGCCGCGGAGTACAGCGCCGCCCGCACGCCGCTGCCCCAGGACCACGGCCAGCACTGGTCGATCTGGTTGCTGGAGTGGGCCTTCTACAACCGCGATGCCTTCGCCGCCGAGCCGGCGCTGCTCAACCAGTACCTCGACGGCGCCATCAGCCCCGAGGTCATCGCCGAGAACACCGACGCCATCCTCGCCCCGCTCATGGCCCAGGGCTTCGGCCCCACGGACGCCCAGGCGGCCTACCTGCTGGTCGCCAACTGCGCCCTCGGCTCGGCCGTCAACGCCATCCGCGAGCAACGGGCCGCTGCTGCCGGCGACCCGACGGTCGACCAGTACCGCCGGGTGCTCGCCCAACGCCCCGACGACGAGCTCCCCCACCTGCGCGCGCTCGTGGCCGAGGCGGCGCACCACCCGGTCGACAGCTTCGAGACCCGGATCACCACCGCCCTGATGGGCATCGCCACCCGCCGCGGCGAGGACGGCACCGAGGTCGCCGCTCGCGTCGAGCGCGTCCTCACCGCCCACGCCTGACCGGTCGGAACTTGAACGATCGGGGTCGGATCGACCACCATGGCGGCAATGGAGTTCGGCATGTTCCTGCAGGGGTACGTCCCCGGTCCCGCGGCCCACACGACCGAGGGTGAGCACCGGGCCCTGAAGAACGAGGTCGAGCTGGTGGTCGCCGGCGACCGCCACAACTGGAAGTACGTGTGGGTCAGCGAGCACCACGCCCTGGCCGAGTACTCCCACACCTCCTCGAGCGAGGTCTTCCTCGGGCACTGCTCGGCGTTGACCGAGCGCATCCACCTCGGCTCCGGCATCTTCGGGCTCAGCCCGCGGGCCAACCACCCGGTGCGCAACGCCGAGCGGGTCACCATGCTCGACCACCTCTCCGACGGTCGCTTCGAGTTCGGCACCGGCCGGGGTGCGGGCAGCCACGAGGTGGCCACGTTCAACATCCACGACACGTCCTCGACCCGGCCCGAGTGGGACGAGGTCATCCGCGAGATCCCCCGGATGTGGGAGCGCAAGGACTACACGTTCCAGGGCGAGCACTTCGCCGTCGACCTCCCGCACAACGTCCTGCCCAAGCCCTACGGCGTGGGCCACCCGCCCATCTGGGTGGCCTGCGGCTCACCCCAGACGTTCGGGAAGGCGGGCGCGCTCGGCATCGGGGCGCTGGGGTTCAACTTCAGCCCCATCGGGGAGATGCGCCCGCAGATCGAGGCCTACAAGTCGGGCGTCGCCGAGTGCACCGACCCCGTCGGCCAGTTCGTCAACGACAACGTGATGATCACCAACGCCGTGGTCTGCCTGGAGGACGGCGACCGGGCCCGCGAGGTCATGACCCGGGCGGCCAGCGGCTACCTGTACTCCCTGGTCTGCCTGTACCACGACACGTTCCCCGTGCCCGAGGACGCCATCGTGTGGCCCGAGCCCCCGCGGGTGCTCGATCGGGCGACGGTCGACCTGGCCATCGAGTACGGCGGCGTCCTGTGCGGCACCCCGGACGAGGTCAACGAGCAGCTCGGTCAGTACGCCGACGTCGGCGTCGACCAGCTCGTCTTCGGCCTGCCCAACAACCTCGAGCACGACGAGGCGCTGGAGTGCATCGAGCTCTTCGGCGACAAGGTCATCCCCAACTGGGATCCCGACCCGGTGCACCGCACCACCCGCATGCGCCAGACGGCGCAGCCCAAGTTCGGCCCGTTCGAGCACGAGCCTCCCGCGATCGAGACCATCTTCACCCGCGGGGACTGAACCCCGCGAGGGTCAGCCGGTGAAGGCGGGAAGGGCGTCCACGACGTCGGGCTGGGGCTCCGGATCGGGCTCGTCGTCGTCGGGGAGCACCTCGGGCTCGAAGGTGTTGGTCACCGTGATCTCGGCGGCGTCGTCGGTGCCCTGGAAGGAGGCGCTCTGGTCGTCGTTGCATCCCTCGACCTGGCCCTCGGCAGGGGGACTCGCCGGGCTACCCGGGAAGAACTCGCACGAATAGGCGACCGAGTCGGCGCCGTTGGACTCGGTCTCGGTGACCGTGCAGGTGCTGAAGTTGGGCACGTCGACCTGCTGGGTCTCGGGCGCACCCGGCCCGGCGGCGTCGAAGGCGAGTGCCTCCGTGACGGGCGGGCCGTCCCACGTGCACGTGTACTCGATGACGTAGCCGCCCGTGGGCCCGTCACCGTCGACGACCTTGGTGATGTCGAGGAGCGGACCGCCCTTGCCTTCATCCTGTCGGCCCTCCGCGGGCGACATGGCACCGGTCAGCCCGAGGGCGAGGACGGCGAGCAGCGACAGCGAGAGCAGGATTCGGCGCATCGAGCGAGGACCCTAGTTCGCCAGCCGGGCCGCGGCGCGTTCCCGCAGCTCGAGCTTGAGGACCTTGTTGCTGGCGTTCACCGGGAGGGCGTCGACCAGTTCGACGTAGCGGGGCGCCTTGAAGTTGGCCATGTGCTCGCGGGCCCAGGCCACGATCCCCTCCTCGTCGGGCCGGCGGCCCGTGGTCGGGACGACGAAGGCCATGCCCACCTCGCCGAGGCGCTCGTCGGGCACGCCGATGACCGCGACCTGGGCGATGTCGGGGTGGTCGAGCAGGAGGTTCTCGATCTCGGCCGGGTAGGCGTTGAACCCGCCCTGGATGAACATGTCCTTCTTGCGGTCGGTGATGTCGATGTAGCCCCGCTCGTCCATCACCGCGATGTCGCCCGTGTGCAGCCAACCGTCGGCATCGATGGTCGCCGTCGTCTGCTCGGGCTCCTCGAAGTAGCCGCTCATCACGTTGTAGCCCCGGATGACGACCTCCCCGGGCTCACCCCGCGGCACCTCGTTGCCGTCGTCGTCGACCACGAGGACCTCGACGTCGGGGATGGCGCGCCCGTCGGTGTTGGCGATGGTCTCGGGATCGTCGTCGTGGCGGCACATGGTGGCGATGCCGTGGGACTCGGTCAGCCCGTAGCCGGTCACGACCGTCTCGAAGCCGAGGGTGTCGTACATGCGCCGGACCATCTCCACGGGCACGGGCGCGGCCCCGGTGACCGCCAGGCGCAGCGAGCTCATGTCGAAGCGCTCGAGGTCCGGGTGGTTGAGGATGGTCTGGTAGATGGCCGGCGGCCCCGGCAGCATCGTGATGCCGTCCACGGGGATGCGGGCCATCACCGAGGGCACGTCGAAGACCGGGTGGGGCAGGATCGTCGCCCCCTTGATCAGGGAGGCCAGGATCCCCGCCTTCAGCCCGAAGGCGTGGAAGAACGGGTTGATGATGAGGTAGCGGTCGCCCTCGCGCAGGCCGACGACCGTGGACCAGGCGTCGTAGGCCCGGATGCCGGCGCTGTGGCGCAGCATCGCCCCCTTGGGCGACCCCGTGGTCCCCGAGGTGAAGAGGATGTCGCTCAGGTCGTCGCCGTCGATCGCCCCGGCCCGCTCGGCGGCCGCCTCGGCCGTGACCGGGTCGGCCCGGGCGAGGAACTCGTCCCAGGGGATCGTCCCCTCGGGTGATGCGCCGCGCAGGACGATGGTCTCCTCCAGACCGCCCAGGCCCTCCGCACCCTCGAGCAGGGCGACGTAGTCCGTGTCGAGGAAGTCGGTGACGGTGAAGAGCAGCCGGGCGCCGGACTTCTGGAGGACGTAGCCCGCCTCCTTGCCCTTGAACCGGGTGTTCAGGGGCACGAGCACCGCGCCGGCCGAGTGCAGGCCCAGCTCGGCGAGGGCCCACTCGATGCAGTTCGGGGCCCAGACGGCCACCCGGTCGCCGGCCTGGATCCCGCTGGCGATGAACGCCCGGGCCGCCCGCTCGACCTCCGTCGCCAGCTCCACGAACGAGAGCCGCACGTCCCCGTCGACGAAGGCCTCGGCGGCGCCGAACCGCTCGGCGGCCCGGGTCACGACGTCCGGGATGGTCAGGGGGAGGTCGTCGCTCACGGCCGGGGATCGTAGGCCCCGGCCTCCCGGTCCTCAGAACCAGCGGGCAGACGGCCGATGAGAGAACCGGAAGCAGGTCTCCGTCCCATGCCGTCACGCCGCATCGTCGTTCTCGCCGCCTTCGTGGCCGCCCTCGCCCTGGGCGGGGGTCCGGTCGCGTTCGGGCAGAGCGAGGGCGACACGCTGTCGGTCGACATGACGGTCGACGAGGCCACCGACGAGCTGGAAGCGGCGGAGCAGGCCGTCGAGGACCTCCGGCTCCACCTGGCCATGCTCCGCATCGACCGCGGGGAGTACGTCCGTCGCCTGGAGCAGCGCAGCTCCCGCCTGGACCAGGCCGCACGCGACCTCCGGGAAGCCCGGACGTCGGCCCAGCAGCTGGCGGTGCAGGCCTACATCGGCGCGGGCAGCAGCCCGAGCCCCGAGACCGTTGCCTTCGCGAACGGCGACCTGCTGACCTACACCTTCCAGACGACCCTGGTCGAAGCATCGACCAACGCCCGGTACCGGGCCGCGGACTACTACCGGCAGCTCCGCGAACAGGCGGACGACGCCGTCCACAGCACGGTCGCCCACCTCGATGCCCTCGACGAGTCGGTGGCGCTGGCCGAGCTGACCCTGGGCCTCGCTCAGGATGCCGAGCGCACGGCGGCGGTCGTGCTGGCCGAGGCGAGGGCCGCCGAGCGCGCCGCCCGCCAGGCTGCGGCGATCGGTGGCGGCGGCGGTGGCGGCGGCACTCCTCCACCGGGCGGCTTCGTGCCCCTGGGCCAGTGGCCGGGCGGGCCCTCGTACGCCCAGTGGGCGGCCCTGCGCAACTGCGAGTCCGGCGGCAACTACCAGGCCGTCAGCCCGTCGGGGCTCTACCGGGGCGCCTTCCAGTTCGACTACGGCACCTGGGCGTCGGTCGGTGGGTCCGGCGATCCGGCCGCGGCCCCTCCGGCCGAACAGGACCACCGGGCCCAGATCCTCTGGTCCGAGCGCGGGGCCAGCCCCTGGCCGATCTGCGGCCAGTACCTGCAATAGCGCTCGTCAGGGGGCACAGGCCGCGATGACCCGGCCGTAGCGCTCCACCGCGTCGCCGTCGGCCAGGTCGGGGAGGCTCACGATCACCTCGCGGACCCCCGCCGCCACCAGCTCGCGGACCCGGTCGACCTGGTCGTCGACCGTGCCCGCGTTCACGGTCGCCCCGAAGACCCGGGGTTCGACGTTGCGGGGCCGGAGCCGGTCGATCCGTCCGGCGAGGTCGTGGTGGTCGGTGCCGACGAGGGTCGACGCCAGGTGCGTGACGACGACCTCCTCCCGAGGCCGGCCGAGGTCGTCCAGGTGGCGGTGGAGGACCTCGACCTTGTGGCGGACGACGTCGACCGGGCCCATGACGTTGACGGCGTCGGCGTGGCGGGCGGCAAGGCGCAGGGTCCGCCGCTCGCCCCCGCCGCCGACGAGGATCGGCACGCGCTCCTGCAGCGGCCGGGGATAGCCGATGGCCTCCTCCAGCTTCAGCACCCGCCCCGCGTACGGCTTGGCGCCGGGGCCCCACAGCAGCGGCAGCGCCTCGAGGGCGTCCTCGAGCAGGGCGTAGCGCTCGGCGACGGGCGGGAACGCCCACCCGTAGGCCCGGTGCTCGCGCTCGTACCAGCCGAGGCCGAGGCCACAGCGCGCCCGGCCGCCGGAGAGCACGTCGAGGGTGGCGATGACCTTGGCCAGGTGACCCACGTTGCGGAAGGTGACGGGGGTGACGAGCGCCCCCAGACGGACGGTTGAGGTCCGGGCCGCCAGCCAGGCCAGGGCCGTGTAGGCCTCGAGCATCGGGTCCCAGTCCCGACCCACCTGGGGGATCTGGCGCACGTGGTCCATGACCCAGAGGTCACTGAAGCCCGCCGTCTCGGCCGCCTCGGCGACGGTTCCCAGCCCGGCGGCGATGTCGTCCCACGGGAAGGCGGACACGTGGAGCCCGAAGCTGACCTTGGTGGGGTCCACGTCGGCACCCGGCGCCGCGACCGAGGCGGCGAGGTGCTCGGGCACGAGGCGCACCGGTTCGGGCCGCAACACCCGGTCGAACCCCTCGCCGTCGAGCAGGCCCTTCACCGCCCCCCACCGGGCCAGCTGCTGCTTCAGGGCCGGGGCGGGGATCGGGTGCGCCCTGGCCCGGTTGCGGGCTCGGCACTCATCGGGGTCCACGTCGAAAGCGATCGCCACGCAGGCGACGCCGTGCTCGGCCGCGACGTGGCGGTAGGCCGCTCGGCGATCGTCGTCGAGCCCGAGGGTGTCGACCACGGTGGTCAGCCGGCGGCGGAGCCGGTGCCCGACGATGGTGTCGAGCAGGGTGAAGGCGTCGTCGGTGGCGTCCAGGTCGTCCTCGGCGTGGCCCACCACCGCGCGGAGCCGGTCGCTGGACACGACCTCGTCGGGGGTGAACTGCTCGGCCGCCCACGTCGACTTCCCCGAGCTCGACGGGCCCACCAAGACCACCAGGCAGGGCATCGGCAGACGCACCGCCTGGCGCTCCCCGGCCATGTGCCAGCTTGGCACGGGCCCGCCGGGTCAGGACACGGTCAGGGCTCGGCGGGGACGGAGGGGAGGCCGAGGGAGAGGCCGTCGAGGACGTTGACGTCGAAGACCCTCCACTCGCCGCCCTCGTGGACCAGACCGATCTCGACGCGGACGGTGTCGGAGCGGCCCTCGGGGAACTCGGCGTTGGCCGCGGTCTGGTCGACCACGGCGAAGACCCGGGCCTGGTCGCCGTCGACCGAGCGGGTGAACGTGTCCAGCTCGTCCATCCGGCTGCCGGCCCGGTTCTCGCGGAGCGACTGCCGGATCTCGTCGTCGTTGAAGGTGGCCTGCGCCTCCTCGGCGAACTCGCCGGTGGCGTGGTCCAGGATGCGGTCGAAGTCGGCATCGATCGTGGTGCCGTCCCATTCGAACAGGGAGTTCAGGAACACCGCTGCCGCGTCTTCGACCTCGTCGCGTTCGGCCTCGGCGTCGCGCAGGTCCTTCCAACGCAGGCCGAAGAACACCATGCCGGCGATGCCGAGCACCGCGACCACGAGCAGGATGACCTCGCGGGCGCGGATCCCGTCCGGCTCGCGGGTGTCGACGTCGTGCCCGTCGAAATCGTCGGGGCCGCCCTGGTCAGGGCCGTCCTCGTCCATCGTCCGCTCCTCTGGCCGGTCAGCCATCATTGTCGACACGGGGCACCTCCTGCGCTCGCCGTCCGTTCCACCACAGGTAGAGCAAGCCGCCCGCCACCGTCGACAGGGCCAGCAGGAGGAGGAACGGGTCGGCCGAGCCGCCCCCGTCGCCCCCGGTGTCCCGGATCACGTCCATCGACTGCTCGTCGCCCGGCGGGGCCGCTGCGCGGGCCTCGTCGCCCTCGTCCTCGGCCAGGGGCGCCAGGTCGTTGGCGGCCCCGGGATCGGCGTCGCCGCCACCTCGCGGCGCGTCACCGGTGGGCGCCAGGCCCACGGTGCCGTCGCCCGCGGGGACCATCTGGTCCTCACGAATCGGTTCGAAGCCGCTCTCGGCCTGGCTGGCCGGACCGACACCGGAGCCGAAGGCGTTGCGGCAGCCCGCGCCGGGCAGGGTGTTCGGTGTCGGCCGCAGCGGCAGGTAGCGGCTGGCATGCGGCTGGCCCGGCGGGATGAGCAGCTGCACCCGGAGCCAGAGCTGGTCATTGCGGTCCACCGAGCCGAACTGCTCGAACCCCCGGGCGGGGCCCTCGACGGCGAGGGCGTCGATCGGGCCGAAGAAGGCCTGGTTCAGGTTCAGGCCGAGCTGGATGTTCCGCAGTACGGCCGGCTCCGCGAGGAAGGCGTTGATGTCGGCCGAATCGGCGAACAGGCAGCCCAGGTTGGCCATCTGCGACTCCAGGAACGGCTGCGCCGTCTCGGCGAAGGCGGCACCGTTCTCCATCAGCTCGGTGATGTCCTCGCTGCGCTCGGCCAGGGTCCCGGTGAAGCCGGCGGTGTTGGCGAGCGCCTCTCGGAACTCCGGCGCCACCTCCGTGAGGGCGTCGAGGAGGCGAGGGGAGGTACGGAGGAGGTCGCGGAACTCCTCCTCATGGGCCAGGAACTGGCGGTTGAACGTGTCGATGTCGCCGGCGAACCCCGCCAGCTCGTCCTCCCGGCCCCGCAGGGCCGTGGCGAACTCGTGCACGACCGTGTTGAGGTCGTCGGTCGGTAGCGCGGTGATGAAGCGGTTGGCCTGATCCAGCACCTCGCTGATCTCCGGCGGGGCGCCCCCTTCCGCCACGGCAACCTCACCGCCGTCGGGCACCGGGTCGCCGCCACCACCGTCGGTCGGGGTGAACTCGACCCGCTGCTCACCCACCGCGCTGGCCCGGATCACGCTGGCCTCGACGTTCTCGGGGATGGTCACCCCGGGGTCGAGGTCGACGGTGACCTCGACGCCGTCATCGGTCAGGTCCACCGAGCCCACCGTTCCCACCACGACTCCGTCGAGGCTGGCGCTGAAGCCCGGCAGCAGGCCCGAGGCGTCGTCGAAGACCACCCGCACCTCGCGGGCGTCGCGCAGCGGGTTGCCGAGCAGGGTGAACGCGCCGTAGCCGATGAGCGCCGCGGCCACCGAGAAGAAGGCGATCAGGTTGATCACGACCCGTCGAGAGATCATCAGCGGCCGTCCCTGCAGTCGTTGACCCCCGGACCCTCGCCGCCGTGCGGGACGCCGCAGAGGATGAAGTCGTTGAGCACGTTCGAGAACTCGCCCTCGGTGCCCAGCATGAGGGCGAGGTTGTGGTCGTCGGTGTACTCGAGGAGGGACTCGAGGCCTGCCTGCCCCCGGCGCACGGCCCGGGTCACCGACCGGAGCCCGTCGATCTGGTTCCCGATGCGCTCGAAGTGCTCGCGGAGGATGCTGCCCCCCTCCTCGGAGGCCCGGGCCAGGGCGTCGACCAGGTCGAGCAGCTGAGTGGACTGGTCGTCGAGGATGCGGGTGGTCGTGGCCAGCTCGGTCAAGGCCCGGGCGTGGCTGCGGGCCGACGGGCCGACGTCGGAGGCGAGGTCGTCGATCGAGGTGATGAGCGTCGTCAGCTCGCCCGTGTGGTCGGCGTACCCGCCGACGAGGGTCCCGAAGTCGTCGAGCAGCGAGCGGAGGTTGGCTCCCTGGCCGCCGAACCCCCGCGCCCCCTCATCCAGCAGCTGGGCGATCTCCGATGCGCCGAGCGCGGCGAACACGTCGGTGCCCGACGCCACCACGTCCTCGAAGTCGGCCACGACCTCGGTGCGCTGGATGACCGCGCCGTCCTCGAGGAGCGCCGGATCGGGGTCGTCGGCCAGTGGCCGCAGCTCCACGAACTTCTCGCCGAGGGGGCTGGTGCGCCGCAAGCGGGCCTCGACAGCCGCGGGCACACCCGCCGAGCGGTCAAAGCTGAGCTCGAGGGTCGCCTCGTCGCCGGCTTCGGAGAGATCGATCCTGGTCACGTTCCCGATGCGGACGTCGGCCAGCATCACCGGGGCGCCGTCGGCGAGGTCGGCGACGTCGTCGAAGGTCGCGGTCGCCTGGAGGCGGTCACCGCCGCCGCCCATCCCGGGGAGGGAGCACCCGGCGAGGAGCATGACGCCCAGGAGCAGGGCGGCCAGGGCCGAGCGGCCCGGGCCGGAGGCCCAGGAGCGGCGGCACAGCGTGCGGCGCACGGTCATCACGGCAGCCCCAGCGGTCCGGTGGGAACGCCGCCGCCCGTGGGAGGCAGCGCGGGCTCGTCGAGCACGTCACCCGGGTCGAAGCTGTTGCGGAGCATGCGGTCGAGCACGGCGGGGATCCGACCGGGGTCGACGTCGCCGAGGCGCCGGAGCTGGGCCGGTGAGAGACGGGTGAGGCCCTGCAACTGCCCCGGGCTCAGGTTGGCGAGGGCGTCGATGAGGCCGGCGTCCAGATCACCCAGTGCGCCGAGCTGCGCGCCGTCGAGCAGGCTCAGGATGAGGTCGAGGCCCTGGGTCAGGTCGTCGATCGACGGGGTGTCGCCGGACGGGAGCTCGGGCAGCTCCGGCGGCTCCGGCGGCTCCGGCGGAGGCGAGTCACCCGGCGGGACGTTCGGTGGGCCGGGCAGCACGAAGAGCGGGTCCCAGAAGTCCGAGGTCGTGGCCGCGCACCCCGAGGCGGCCAGCGTGGCCCCGAGCGGCGTGCCGGTGAAGCGGACGATGAGCCGACGGCAGATGCCCGCCAGCCGGTCCCGCAGCCGGGAGCGGTAGAGATCGGTGGTCACGCCCGGCTCGGCCTGGTTGTTCAGCGGCAGGAGGTTGTGCTCGCTGTCGTAGGCCAGCTCGGCGGCGGCGAACAGGCGGGGGGTCTCGGCGATGACGGTCCGCAGGCGGGAGATGTTGCGCTCGAGGGTGCGGCCGACCGTGGTCAGCGTGCCGATGTCGGTGCGGAGCGGCTGGTCGTGGCGCTCGAGCAGCCCCCGGACCTCCACGGCCACGTCGTTCAGCTCGAGGATGAAGCGGTTGACCGATTCGTCGTTGTCGGCCAGCACCCCCGACACCTGCTCGTAGCTGCGCACCAGCTCCTGGATGGTCTCGGTGCGCCCGCCGAGGGTGCGGGAGAGCTCGGCCAGCGAGTCGACGATGGTGCCGATCTCGTCGCCCTTGTCCGCCAGCACGCCGAGGGTGTCCGAGGCCGTCCCGATGAGCTCGTTGAGCTGGGTGCCCTCGCCGTCGACGATGCGGGCCAGGTTGGTGACCAGGTCGCCGGCGTTCTCGGGGTCGATGGCCCCGAGGTAGTCGTCGAGGCTCTCGAGCAGTTCGTCGACCTCGAAGGGGACCGAGGTCCGACTGGTGGGGATGGTGTCGCCGTCGCCCAACGTGGGGCCGGACTCGTGCACCGGACCGATCTGGATGTAGCGCTCGCCCAGGGCGGTGACGGGGACGATGACGGCTCGGGCGTCGGCCGGCAGCTCGGTGCCGTCCTCGATGCGCATCGACACCCGCACCGTGTCGGCCGTGTTCTGGACCTCGGCGATCTGGCCGACCTCGATGCCCAGCTGGCGCACGGGCGAGCCGGGGTACACGCCGATGGCCCGGGTGAACTCGGCGTCGATCGTGTACGTGCCCGAGCCGCGGTCCATCATCGAGCAGCCCGAGCCGACCAGGAGGACGAGCAGCAGCGGGGCGACGAGACGCCTCATCGGTGATCACCACCGAGCAGCGGCTGGACCAGGACCTCCACCCCGCCGACGGGCTGGGTGAGGTCCGGCGGCTCGCCCGACTCCACACCCTCTCCTGCGGGGGCGGACGTGGTGATGGCGCCGGTCCGCTGGTTGCAGGGCAGGGGGTCGGGCCCGAACACCAGGTCGAGCATCCGGTCGACCGGCATGCAGGAGCCGAGCAACCCGTCGGGACCGGTGGGGCCGACGAGCTGGGTGAAGACGTTGCCCCACGGGCGGGGCGTCTCGGCGGGGCCGTTGTAGCCGATCGAGGCGAAGCCCTCGATGCCCACTCCGAGGTAGGCCACGGACTGGGCCAGGTCGACCTGGTGGCGCCCGATGGTGTCGAGGGTCGTGTGGACCTCGTCGAGGATCGCGTCGAGGTCGGCCCGGTTCTCGCCCACCAGTCCGGAGAGCTCGCTGGCCGCCGACGCGGTCGAGTCGAGCAGCTCCACCAGGGCGGTTCGCCGCTCGGCGAGGTCGCCCACGACCAGGTTGAGGTCGTCGATGGCCGAACCCAGCTCCTCGTCCCGGTCGCCCAGTGTGCTGGTCAGGGTCGCGGCGGAGTCGAGCAGGCGGCGGGCCTGGTCCTCGCGGGTGCTCACGACCCGGGTCAGGTCGGTGAGCCCGTCGATGATCTGGCGGACCTCGACCTGCTTGCCCTCGGTGATCTCGCTGAGGCTCTCGAGCAGGTCGTTGAACGCCTCACCATCGCTCTCGTCGAAGAGCTCCGTGCCGGTGTTCTGGATGTCGAGCAGCTCGACCGGTGTCTGGGTGTCGGTGATGGTGTCGCCGTCCGCCAACGGGTGCTCCCAATCGTCGCCGGTCGTGAGGCGGACGAACTTGGTCCCGAGCACGGTCTCCACCTGCACGGCGGCGCTGGTGTCAGCGGAGAGCTCGACGCCCTCGTCGACCTGCATGACGACCTCGACCTGGCCGTCCTCCTCGCGGACGGCATCGACCTTCCCGGCGTCGACGCCCGCCACGCGCACGGTGTCCCCGGCGCTGATGCCGGCGGCGTCGTCGAAGTAGGCGTTGACGGTGTAGCGGTCGGCGAAGAAGTCGGCGTTGAGGACGAGCACGCCGAGCACGGCGGCCGCGATCAGCCCGATCGTCAGCCCCCCGAGGATCAGCGGGTTCCGCTCGGTGAACGAGAACCTCATGCCGGTGCTCCTGCATTGGCGAAGGCCACGATGCTGGACACGGACGGTCCCTCCTCATGGCCGGAGAGCTGCTCGGGCGGCCCGAAGGCCATGTGCGACGGGTCCTCGAAGCTGCAATCGGTCTGGTTGGCGAGGCAGGAGATCGTGGCCCGGACACCGAACCACTGGCCGGTCGAGGAGATCAGGTGGTACGGCCCCACGCCCTCGGGGAGGCTCCCCAGGGCGGCCTCGAGGTCACCCCGGTGGCCGGAGAGCGCGTCGGCGATGACCCGGAGGTCGTCGATGGTCCCGTCCAGGTCGCCGCGGTTCTCCCGCAGCAGCCGGGCCAGGCGGTCCTGGACGTCGGCGAAGTCGGTGACCAGGGTGTTGAGCGAGTCGTTTCTGGCGGCGAGGTCACCGGAGAGCGAGCTCAGGTTGACCAGCAACTCGTCGACGGCGTCGTCGCGCCGGGCCACCGCGCTGGTGACCTGGTCCATGTTGGTGATGATCGACCCGACCTGCCCGTCCAGTCCGCCGAGGACCTGGGTCAGCGAGGCGCTGTCGTCGATGAGCCGTCGGATGTGGGCCTCATTGCCCGACACGCCCTCGGAGACCGCCTGGACGAAGGCATTGGCGTCGGCGGGGTCGAGGGCTTGGAGGACGGGGCCGACCGCGTTGAGGAAGTCACCGACGTCGGCCGAGGGCACTGACTGCTCGAGCGGGATGCGGTCCCCCGACGCCAGCGGCTCCCCCTCGTCACCCGGGTACAGGTAGAGGTACTTCTGGCCGAGGACGTTTCGCCAGCGGATGCCGGCCTGGGTGCTGGCGAGCAGCTGCGTGCCCTCCTCGACCTCGAAGGAGACCACGGCGTGGCCATGCTCGATGTCGACGCCGGTGACCGAGCCCACCTCGACGCCGGCGATCTTCACGGCGTCGTTGACCCGCAGCCCGGTGGCGTCATCCAGCTCGGCTTCGTAGGCGGTGCGGTCGGCGAAGAAGGCGGCGTTGCCCACCATCGAGATCAGCCAGCCGAGCACGACCAGGCAGCCGGCGGAGTAGAGGCTGAGCTTGATCAGCACCCGACCCTCACCCCGCAGCCCGCGGCGGAAGCGGCTCCAGAAGCGCTTCATGGCGCGGTCCCCGCGGTGAGCAGGCCGTCGAGGAGGGTGCCGAGGTCCTGGTCCTGTGCCGTCTGCGGCGAGCCCAGCAGGCCGAAGAGCCGGTCGACCAGGCGCTGCGCGGCGCGGGCCTGGGCGTTGAGGGCGGCAGGTGAGGGCGCGCCGCTCTCCGCCGACGGCGAGGCCTCGTAGAAGCCCGAGCAGTCGAAGTCGCTCTGCAGCCCGAGGAGGGCGTCGCGCAGGGCACCGAACTCCGGCGGGGCCTCGGCCAGGCTCGAGCAGATGAACGCTTCGACGTCGTCGAGGTACAGCAGGTTCTTGAAGTAGGCGAAGCCCTCACCGTTGGGGAGGCGCTCCTGGGAGAGGCCGCCGCCGAAGGCCTGGACGTACTGGCCCAGCCCCTCGATGAGGTCGGTGAGGTGGTGCTCGTTGGCGGTGAGCAGGCGGACGACGCTGTCACCCTGCTCGAGGTAGGTGTCGATGTCCGGCCGGGTGCCCTCCAGGAGGTCGGCCAGGTCCTCGGCGAACGGGCGCAGGCTGGCCAGCACCCTCTCGTAGGCGTCGCGATTGGCGTTGAACTCGCTCATCGCCACCTCGCCGTTGGCGGCGATCGCGTTCAGGTCGGGGCCGACGTCGCGGATGGCGTCCTGGAACGCGGACCACGAGTCGAGAGCCCGGAGCTGGGGCTCGATGGTGTCGGCGCCGACGGCCGTCGCCTCGGCCCCGCTCTCGAGGGCCCGGGCGACGTCCTCGCCGGTGCCCCGGGCACTCTCGCTCATCGAGGTCACCAGCTGGGCGAGCTCCTGCTCGTCGAGGGCGTCGAAGAGGTCGTCGGAGCCCTCGAAGAAGTCCTCCACCTCGGTGGCGGCCTCCGCCTGCGCGATCTGGTCGCCGTCCTCGAGGTAGGGGCCACCGTCGCCACCAGGGAAGGTGAGATCCACGAACTTCTCGCCGAAGATCGTCTTGGGCCGCACCACGAACCGCGCGTCGTCGGGGACCTCGAAGTCCGGCTCCATGGCCAGGGTGACCCGGGCCTGGCGGTCGACCAGCTCGATGCTGCTCACCTCACCGACGTCGACGCCGCGGTAGGTGACGTCGCTGCCGGGCGCCAGGCCCTGGCCGGCCCGGGGGAAGTCGCCGACCAGCTCGTACTGCGAGTCGTAGCCGCCGTACGCGAAAGTGACCCCCACATAGGTGGCGGCGAACAGCGCGCAGGCGATGCCGAGGCCGACGAGGCCCCGGACCGGCGTGGGGGGTGGTTCCCGGCGCACGCCTACCCCACGATCCTCGCCGTGTCCTGACCGCCCCAGAAGAACAGCGACAGGACGAGGTTCAGCGTGACGACGGCGATGATCGACACCCGGATGGCCCGGCCCGCGGCCTGACCCACGCCGGCCGGCCCGCCCGTGGCGTAGAAGCCGTAGTAGCAGTGGATCAGGGTCACGACCAAGGCGAAGAGCAACGCTTTGGCGAACGAGTAGACGATGTCGATCGCCGGGAGGAACAGGTTGAAGTAGTGGCGGTACTGCCCCGATCCCAGGCCGAAGAAGTCGGTGACGATCAGCTCGGTGGCCAGGTAGCTCGAGAACAGCGCCGCGAGGTAGAGCGGGACCATCGTGATCACCGACGCCCACACCCGGGTGGCCACGAGGTACTGGAAGCTGTCGACGCCCATGACCTCGAGGGCGTCGATCTCCTCGGAGATGCGCATGGCCCCGAGCTGCGCCGTGAAGCCGGCGCCCACCTGGGCGGCGAGGGCCACCCCGGCGATGAGGGGTGTGATCTCCCGGGTGTTGGCCACCGACGAGATCACCCCGGTGAAGGCCTCGGCGCCGATCTGCTCGAGCCCCTTGAAGCCCTGGAGCCCGACCTCGGTGCCGGTGAAGAAGCTCATGGCGAAGATGACGAAGAACATCCCGCCGCCGACCACGAGGGCGCCGGCACCGATCGTGATGTCGCTCACCAGGTTGACGATCTCGCGCCGGTACTTCAGGCCCTGGGGCATGTTGCGCACGATCCGGGCGTAGAAGGCGAAGTGGTCGTACACCTGCGCCCACGGGCGGGCGGCGGCGTCGACCGGCGCGGTCCAGTCGTAGCGGGAGAGCTTGGGGGCGGCCATCAGAACTTCTGGGGGACGAAGTTGAAGTACACGAGGGTCAACACGAAGTTGACGAAGAAGAGGAGGACGAAGGTGATGACCACGGCCTGGTTCACCGCGTCGCCCACGCCCTTGGGCCCGCCCTTGGCGTAGAGGCCCTTGTAACAGGCCACCGTGCCGGCGATGAACCCGAAGGCGGCGGCCTTGATCAGGGCCATCCAGAGGTCCCACGGCTGGGAGAGCTCGTCGAAGCTGGCGAAGAAGCTGGACGAGGAGACGCCCTGGATCTGGACGCCGAAGAACCAGCCCCCGGCGATGCCCGCGGCCGAGACCACGGCGTCGAGGAGGATGGCGAGGACCGTGGCGGCGAGGATGCGCGGCATCACGAGGCGCTGGATCGGGTCCACGCCCATGACCTCCATGGCCGAGATCTCGTCCCGGATGCGGCGGGCGCCGAGGTCGGCACACATCGCCGAACCGCCGGCGCCGGCGATCATGAGGGCCGTGGCGATGGGGGCCTGCTCCCGGACCACGGCCAGCACCAGGGCGGAGCCGAGGTGGGCCTCGGCCCCGAGCTGCTTGATGAGGGCACCGACCTGGAGCGAGATGACCATCCCGAACGGGATGGAGATCAGGATCACGGGCAGCGTGGTCACCTTGGCCAGGAACCAGAGCTGGTCGAGGAACTCGGCCAGCGGCCACGGCCGGCTGATGACCTTGCGGCTGGCCTCGAGGCCGACCGCGGTCATGTTCCCGGTCTCGCGGACCAGGCCCGCGGCCTTGCCCACCAGCGGAACAGTTGATGCCGTCGTCGTCATCGGACTAGACGGGGAGGAACTCGCCGTCGCGTTCGAGGCGGACCTGCGCCCGCTCCACCAGCTCCCGCTCGACCTCGGTCTCCTCGGTGGCCAGCTCGTCCATGCCGATGGGCCCGAAGGCCCGCCCGCGGAGGAACTGGTTGATGATCGGGTCCTCGCTGGAGCGCATGTCCTCCTTGGGCGCGAACTTGACCAGGTGGCTCTGGTAGAGGACGCCGATGTAGTCGGCCGTGCGCAGGGCGGACGGGATGTTGTGGGTGATGATGAAGAACGTCGCCCCGGTCTGCTCCTGGGTCATGTCCACCAGCTCGTCCAGGTACGACACCCGGACCGGGTCGAGGCCGGAGTCGGGCTCGTCGAAGAGGACGATCTCGGGGTCCATGGCCAGCGCCCGGGCGAGGCCGGCGCGCTTCTTCATGCCGCCGGAGACCTCGCCGGGGAACTTCTTCATGTGGTCGAGGAGGCCCACGAGGCTCGACTTCTCGAGCACGATCTCGCGGATCTCCTTCTCGCTCTTCTTGGTGTGCTCGCGCAGCGGGAAGGCCATGTTGTCGAACAGGTTCAGCGAACCGAAGAGGGCGCCGTCCTGGAACAGGACGCCGAGCTTGCGCCGGACCCGCATGAGGTCCCGGTCGCGCATCGTGGTGATCTCCTCACCATCGATCCAGACCTCGCCCTGGTCGGGCTTGAGCAGTCCGATGATGTGCTTGAGGAGCACCGACTTGCCCGTCCCCGACGGGCCCATGATCGCGCTGATCTTGCCCCGGGGGATGTCGAAGGTCATGTCCTCCAGCACCGTGTGGGCGCCGAAGGACTTGGTGAGCCCCTTGATGGAGATGATGGCGTCCGACTCGGCCGGGGCCGTCGGGGGACGCTCGGGGAGCTGGGTTGCCGTCCGCATGCTGTCCAAGACCGGGTGACGGCCGTCACGTGACGCGGCTCTGAACAGGGAGGAGCGGGCCGGAGACCTCGATCCGTGGTCGAGGGTGGACTGGACCGTTGGTCGAGGGTTGCCGGCCGAAATCGGCACCGTGACCGGCGTCACGGGGCCTTCCCCCGCCGGTCTCAACCCCCATGCGTTCGAGACGGCACCGCCCCAGCCGCCGGCTCAGCCACCGCGCCATGCGGCTGGCGGTCGTCGGCGCAACCCTCGGCCTGGTCGGCGCGCTGACCCTCGTCGGGGCCACCCTCGGCAACGACGACGAGGCGCCCTTCGAGAGCGTGGCCGACCGTCCGGCGCTGCCGCTCGGTTCGCCCACACCCGGCTACGCGGGCGCAGAGGAGTCGGCCCTCGACCTGGCCACGCAGTTCGACGCCGTCGAGATCGCCCCCGGCCAGCCCTGCCCCGACGAGGACCTCCAGGTGTCCTGGGACGACCCGGGCACCGACTACGAGACCGGCGCCCACTACGCCCCCGTCGGCCCGCGACCCTCGGGCAACGAGTCCGCCAACGGCATCGTGTCCTGCCAGGGCTCGACCTACGACTACGCCGGCTTCAGCATCGACTGGGACGCCGGACGCTGGTCGGCCGACCTCGCCCCCGACTTCGGCCACGAGGAGCCACCGGCCGCCGACCACGACGATGCCGACGACCCGGATGACCCCGTCGACCCGGACGCCCCCGTCGACCCGGATGACCCCGTCGGCTCCGGCGTCCCCGCGCCGTCCGGCCCCACCGACCTGGTCGACCGCCTCGGCGACACCCTCGACGAGGTCGGCGGGCTCAACGGGCTCGAGCTGCCCGAGGTCTGGCAGGGCCTGTTCGACGACTTCCCGATCGAGGACCTTCCCCCCTACGACCCGCAGACCACCTGCTCCCCCCGGCCCAAGGCCGGCACCTATGGCTTCTCGACGCTCGTGCTCGACGCCTTCGACTCGACGGGCACCTCGGGCATCGGTCGCGGCTGTGACGTCGGCGGGCGCAGCGAGCACAAGGAAGGGCGGGCGTGGGACTGGTCCGCCCTGGTCACCGACGCAGACGACGCCGCCGCCGCCAGCCAGGTCATCGGCTGGCTGCTCGCCTCCGACGAGCACGGCAACGAGTACGCCATGGCCCGCCGCCTCGGCCTGATGTACGTCATCTACAACCACTCGATCTGGCGGGCCTACGCCCCGGAGGCCGGCTGGGTCGGCTACACGGGGCCGAACCCCCACACCGACCACGTCCACTTCAGCTTCAGCCGGGCCGGCGGCGCGGGCGACACCAGCTTCTGGCAGGTCGCCGAGCTGCCGGACGTCAGTGCCCTCGACTTCGGGCCCTACGCCCTCCTGCCCGACGCGGGCGGCGTCTCCCGGACCCCGGATCAGCCCGCCGTCATCAACGCCCCGACTCGACCCCGCCCCCATCGCCCCAACCTGCCCTCCCGCCCGGGTGGGCCGCTGGTGCCCGGCGGCGGGGGCGGCGGTGGTGGCGGCGGCGGTACGCCGGCCCCCGCCCCCGTGGTGCCTCCCGTGATCCCGCCTCCTCCCCGTCCCTCCCTGCCCGTCCCCGTCCCGACTCTCCCCTCCCTTCCGACGGGTGGGGGCGGGGGCGGCGGGGGCGGCGGCCTGCCGAACTGCCCGCCGGGCACGCCGGTGCTGCCGCTGCCCGTGGACTGCCTCCTACCCGGGCGCTCGAGGTGAGCATCACGGCACCCCCTCCGGCCTCCTCAGGCGCTGACCCCGCCGACCGCCGATCGGCGTGGTATGCCGCCAGCCACCGGCGCCTCGGCCTGACCGAAGCCGCCTGGTACGACCCGGCGGTCGAGCAGGTGCTCGACGCCCTCGACCGCGACGAGGCGATCGAGGATGCGGTCGCCGAGCTCGGCACCGCCCGGGGGCAGGCCGGCTTCGACCTGCGGGAGATCGTGCTCGACCTGGACGCCTTGGCCGAGGTCCTCCCCCGCACCGAGGTCGACCACCTCGGTGGTGGCGGCACGATCTCCGCCCTCAGCGCCTGGGCGGACGCCTTCATCGACCGGGCCCACCCCCCGGCGTGCGTGGACGCCCTGACCGGCCTCGTCACCCCGGCCTACCTCCGGGTCCGCTTGGGCGAGCTCCACCGGGAGTGCGCCGAGCGGGGCATCCTGCCCACCGCCGCCTACGCCATCGTGGTCATCGGGCCCGGTCGGGCCCCGCCCACCCCCCTCGCCCGCCTCACCCACCGGCTCCGGGCGGCCCGTTGCGTGCGCGACTGGTTCCCGGGTGGCGAGACCGCGTGCCACCTCGACGCCGACCGCCTCGCCATCCTCGCCCCCGTCGACGACCGCCTCGGCCCTCGCACCCGAGGGCTGGCCGAGGACCTGGCCGACGACGGTGTGGACGCCCGCTCGCGCATCGAACCGCTGGCCGAGCGCCTCGCCGACAGCCACCGCCGCCTCGACGCGCTGTTGACGGTGAGGGATGCCGATCGTCAAGAAGGGGTATGAAAGACGTCACCACCGTGCCACCATGGAGAACGGCGGGTTCCAGGGACGGCACGGCACCGGTGGGCGACCACCAGGAGGCAGTGACCAACGACATGGCGACGACCATCCGGCCACGAGGCCGGAACCGGCGCGTCGGGGCTGCGGAGCTCTCGGACGCGGAGCTCCTCGAGCGCGTCCGCGCGGGCGACGAGCGTGCCTACGGCGAGCTCTACGTGCGCCACGAGTCGTCGGCCGCCTCGCTCGCCCGCTACCTGACGCACTCCCGCCATGAGGCCGACGACGTCGTGGCCGACGCGTTCGCCCGGGTGCTGCGGGCCATCCGGGGCGGGGCGGGCCCGACCGAAGCCTTCCGGCCCTACCTGCTGACCGCGGTCCGGCGAACGGTCTGGCGGCGGTCCGAGGAGGCGGCCCACGCGGGGCGTCTGGCGTCGAGCGAGGACGAGGCCGAAGTCCTCGATATTCGCCTGGCCGTCGACGCCGAGGACCACAGCGACGAGGCCATCGTCCTCCAGGCCTTCCAGGGCATGCCCGAGCGCTGGCAGCTGGTGCTCTGGCACACCGAGATCGAGGGTCAGCCACCGGCCGAGGTCGCTCCCCTGCTCGGGCTGTCGGCCAACGCCACGGCCGCGCTCGCCGTGCGCGCCCGCGAGGGGCTGCGCCAGGCGTACCTGCAGGCCCACCTCCAGGCCCGTCCGGCCGACGCCTGCCGGTTCAGTGTGGAGCACCTCGGGGCGTTCGTCCGGGAGGGGCTCGGCAAGCGGGACAAGGCCAAGGTCGAGGAGCACATCTCGGACTGCACCGAGTGCCAGGAGCTCCAGTCCGACCTCGGGTCGCTCAACAAGGCCCTGCGGGGCGTCGTCGGTCCCGCGGTGGTCGGCGCCGGCGCCGCCGGATGGCTCCGCGACCGGGCCCGCGACGCGGCCGGGGCCTCCGAGGCCGTCGAACACGCCCGGGGCGTCGCCCACCGCGTTCGCTTCCCGCACGCCGCGGGGGTGGCCGGGGTGGCCGCGGTCGGCCTCGTCGCCCTCGGCCTGTCGAGCGACATCGCCCGCCCGCCGGAGCCGGTTCCGGTCGCGGCCCCAGCCGACGTCGTGCCCATCGCCCTCGCCGGGCGGTCCATGGTCGATGGGGCCCTGTTCGGGACCCCGGCAGTCCCGACCCCCGGCGTGACCTCGGCCGGGTGCGAAGGCGGGGCCATGCCGCTGTCGCTGCCGGCAGGTGCCCGGCCCGTCAGCGCCAGCTTCGTCCGTTCCCCCGGCGGCGCATCGGAGTCCGAGGTCGTGGACCCGTCGACCGCTTCGGGGCTCGAGCCGGTGCCCTCCGGCGACACCGTGCTGGTCGGCGAGGACGGGGCCTGCGTGGCCAACCTGATCACCCCGCTCGACCGCGCGCCGAGCGACACCGCGCTGTCGGTCACCTTCCTCGACCGCCTCGGCAACCTCCAGGTCCTCCTGGTGACCCAGATCGTGACGGTCGTCCAGGACGCGCTCGCGATCGTCACCGACCAGGTCGACGCCCTGAACGCGCAGCTGGCCGAGTACTTCCGGCTTCTGAGTGAAGCGGCCGCCGGGCTCACGCCGGGCGCCGGCGGGGGAACCGGAGTCGACGGCACGGTGGACGGGCTCACGGGCAGCGGCGGCGTCGATGTCCCCGGCGTCCCGCCGGTCGACGTGCCCGACCTCCCCGCCCTGCCGCCGGTCGGTGGTGGCGGCGGCGTGGACGATGTCGTCGACGACGTCGGGGGCGTGGTCGACGACGTGGGTGGCCTGGTGGACGACGCCGTCTGCGGGCTCCTCGGCTGTCCCTGATCGAGCTCGGTCCCCGAGGCCCCGGCACTTGGCCGGACGAGGGGTCCTCCGCTAGAGAGACCAGCCATGACGGACCGTCCTCCGCTGCTCGCGGGCGTTCGGGTGATCGAGAGCTCGCTGCTCGGCCCCGGCCTGCTCAGCACCTTCCTTTCCGACCTCGGCGCTGAGGTGATCAAGGTCGAGCCGCCCCAGGGCGACTACATCCGCCAGATGACCTGGCCCATCGTCGACGGCGTCTCCCTGCTGCACCTCCACACCCACCGCGGGAAGAAGTCGATCACCCTCGACCTCCGCACCGACGAGGGGGTGGCCGTCTACAAGGACCTGGTCGCCGGCGCCGACGCCGTGGTCGAGGCCATGCGTCCCGGGGCGCTGGCCAAGCGCGGCCTCGGCTACGAGGACCTGAAGGCGGTCAACCCGAAGATCGTCTTCTGCACGATCTCCGGCTACGGCGCGTCCGGGCCCTACCGGGACCTGCCCAGCCACGGCATCGCCTACGACACCTGGGCCGGCCTCATCCCCCCCGAGGTGGGCGAGGACGGCTTCACCCGGATCCCCGAGATGCCCAACATCGGGATCAACGTGGGGCCGATGCTCGGGGCGCTCGGCCTGCTGGCCGGGATCGTCCGGGCCCGGGCCACGGGCGAGGGCTGCCAGATGGAGCTGGCCCAGTCCGACGCCGCCGCCTACCTCGACTGGTACCGGATCGAGACCTGGCTGGCCTACGAGCGGCCCGAGGACGAGGTCACGGGCAACCCCTCCGACGACTACGAGCGCCGGGCGCCCGGCCTGGCCGGCATGCGTGAAGGCGTGCGCTACCAGCTCTACGAGTCCGCTGACGGCCACGTCCTGTTCATGGCGTCGGAGCAGGCGTTCTGGAAGAACTTCTGCGAGGGCATCGGTCGGCCGGAGCTCTTCGAACGGTGGCCGGGGTCGAAGTTCGCCGACCACGCCAAGGGCAACCTCGAGCTGCAGGCCATCCTCAAGGAGGTCTTCGTGACGAAGTCCTCGGCCCAGTGGCTGGCCTTCGCCGACGAGCACGACGTGCCCCTCGCGCCGGTGAACTCGGCCAAGACGATCGTGGACGACCCGCAGTTCCAACACCGCTTCCCCCGCTACACGGTCGACCAGCTCGGGGCGGAGCAGCTGCCGCTGCCCCTGTTCGTCGTCGGCGAGGAGCTCCCCGTCCCGACGAAGGCCCCCGAGGTCGGCCAGGACACCGACACCGTCCTCCGCGACGTCCTCGGCTACGACGCCGAGACGATCGACGAGCTCCGTTCGGCAGGGACCTTCGGCACCAACTAGAACACGTTCTATGGCGCAGGTCCTGACCGAACGGGACGGTCACACGATGATCGTGACGCTCAACCGTCCCCATCGCCTGAACGCGATGACCATGACCATGTTCTCGATGCTGGACGAGGCCTGGCACGAGGCGGCCGACGACGACGAGATCCGGACGATCATCCTCACCGGCGCCGAGGGCAACTTCTCCTCCGGCATGGACCTCCGATCCCTGGCCGGCGACGTGGACGAGGACGACGCCCTCTCCCAGGACGAGATCAACGACAAGCTGGCCAACGACGTGGACTTCATCTACCGGGGGTTGTTGAAGACCTACCAGCCGCCGAAGCCCGTCATCGCCGCGGTCGAGGGCAACGCCATCGCCGGGGGCACGGAGATCCTGCAGGGCACCGACATCCGGGTCGCGGGCGAGTCGGCCACGTTCGGCGTGTCCGAGGCCCGCTGGTCGCTCTACCCGATGGGCGGTTCGGCGGTCCGGCTCCGGCGCCAGATCCCGTACACGATCGCGGCCGAGATCCTGCTGACGGGCAAGCACCTCACGGCGACCGAGGCCAGGGACATCGGGCTGATCGGTCACGTGGTCGAGAGCGGCGGGGCCTTGGCCAAGGCGCGGGAGATCGCCGAGGTCGTCAACTTCAACGGCCCGCTTGCGGTCGAGGCCATCCTCAGGACGCTGCGGGAGACCGAGACGATGTCGGAGGCCGAGGCCTTCGAGCACGAGTCGTCCTACGGGATGGCGGTGATGGGCTCGGAGGACTCGAAGGAGGGCCCGCGGGCCTTCAAGGAGAAGCGCAAGCCGAACTTCCAGCGGAAGTAGAACGGCCGGGGGGCCGATGCCGGGGACACACGAGCCACTGACCGATGCGCTGGTCGAGCCCGGCCTGCACGCCCGCGACCCGTGGCCGGTCTATGCCCGGCTCCGGAACCAGGCGCCGGTGGCGTGGAACGACGCGGTCGGCTTCTGGGCCTTGAGCCGCCACGCCGAGGTCCACGAGGTCTCGACCGACCCCGGGCGCTTCTCGTCCAAGGGCGGGATCCTCACCATGGAGATCGGGATCGAGTACCCCTCGCCGCCGACGATGATGCACACCGATCCGCCCGAGCACACGGCCTACCGCAAGCTGGTCCAGCCGGGCTTCAAGCCGTCGCTGATGGCCGCCCTGGGCCCGGTGGCGAGGGAGCGCCTGCTCGACCTGCTCGACCGGGTGGCAGCCGACGAGCCGGTCGACTTCGTCGAGGCGGTGTCGGTCCCCTATCCCCTGCGGATCATCAGCGACCTGCTCGGCGTCCCCAACGAGGACTGGGAGCAGCTCTTCTACTGGTCCGAAGCCATGATCCCCGGCGCCCTCGAGCTGACCCCGGAGGAGCGGGACCGGATCCAGGTCGACATGCGGGCCTTCTTCCTCGAGGTGATCGCCCAGCGGAGGACCGAGCCCCGGGAGGACCTCATCTCGGTGCTGGCCGCCGAGGACCTGAACGACGACGAGCTCTACATGTTCCTCAACCAGCTCCTGGTGGCCGGCAACGAGACGACCCGCAACACGATCTCCGGCGGGCTGTGGGCGCTGGCCGAGCGACCCGACCAGTGGCAGCGGCTGGTGGACGACCGGACGCTGATCCCGACCGCGGTGGAGGAGATCCTGCGCTGGACCACGGCCGTGATCAGCTTCATGCGCACGGCCACGGTGGACACCGAGCTGGGGGGCCAGGCCATCGCCGCGGGCGACCCCGTGCTCATGCTCTACTCGTCGGCGAACCGGGACGAAGCCCAGTTCGGCCCGTCGGCCGACACCTTCGACGTCGGCCGGGACCCGAACCCCCACCTGGCCTTCGGCTTCGGCGCCCACTTCTGCATCGGGGCCGCCCTCGCCCGCCTGGAGGTCCGGCTGGTGCTCGATGAGCTGCTGGCCCGGTTCCGGACGATCGAGCCGGCCGGCGAGGTCACCTACTCGCCGTCCGACATCATCGCCGGGGTCACGTCGGCCCCGCTGCGGTTCACGACATAGGAGCCGACTGTGGAGAGCTTCGAGGGCAAGACCGCGCTGATCACCGGCGCGGCGAGCGGCATCGGTCGGGCCATGGCCCAACGGTTCGCGGCCGAGGGCATGGAGCTGGTCCTGGTCGACGTCGACGGAACGGCGCTGGGCGAGGTGTCGGCGGAGCTGGGGGGCGCCGCCCACGTCGTCGACGTGACCGACGTCGACGCCCTCGAGTCCCTGGCCGCGGCGGTCGACGACCTCCACATCCTCTGCCCCAACGCGGGCGTGGCCCCGATCAGCCCGGTGCTGGACACCTCTCGCACGACCTGGGACTGGCTGCTGGGGGTCAACCTCCTCCACGTCGTCCACCTGACCCGGCTCTTCGGGCCTCGGCTCGTCGACCAGGGTGACGGCCACATCGTGTACACCGCCTCGGGCGCCGGGATCATGGCTGTGCCCACGCTGGGGCCGTACTGCGTCACCAAGCACGGCGTCGTGGCGTTGGCGGAAACCTTGTTCCTGGAGCTGCAGGGCACCGGTGTCGGGGTGAGCGTCCTCTGCCCGGGCCTGGTCAAGACCGGCATCTTCGCCTCCGAGCGCAACCGGCCGGAGCGGTTCGGTGGCTCCGAGCACGAGCCCGGTGACCTCCAGAAGGGCCACCTGGCGATGCTCGAGGGCATGGGCACCGATCCCGCCGAGATCGCCGACCTCGTGCTCGACGGGGTGCGGGCCGGACGGTTCTGGCTCCTGCCCCACGACGAGCTGAAGCCGATGGTCACCGCCCGGGCCGAGGCGATCGTCAGCGGCACGAACCCCGGCGGGCTGGACATCAGCTGATGTTCGACCTGTCCGGACGGCGGGCGCTGGTCACCGGCGCGGGACAGGGTGTCGGCGAGGGCATCGCCCAGGCCCTGGCCGACCACGGGGCGGAGGTCCTGGTCAACGACGTGCACGCCGAGCGGGCGACCACGGTGGCCGAACAGATCCCGGGGGCGGTGGCGGTGCCGTTCGACGTCACCAACGCCGCGGCGGTGACGGCCGCGTTCGACCGGGTCCCCTCGGTCGACATCCTCGTCAACAACGCCGGCGTCCCCGAGGGCATGGGCATCGGCCCCTTCGCCGACATGGACCCGGCCGAGTGGTCGCGCTACATCGACCTGAACCTCTACGGGGTCCTGCACTGCTGCCACGCGGTCATCGGCGGCATGCGGGAACGGAGCTGGGGCCGGATCATCACCATCTCGTCCGGGGCCGGTGTGTCGGGCATCAACCTCGGGGTGTCGATCTACGGCGCCGGCAAGGGCGGGGCCATCGCCTTCATGCGCCACCTCGCCATCGAGAACGCCCGCTCGGGCGTGACGGCCAACTGCCTGGCCCTCGGGCTGATGGACAACAAGGACAACCGTGAGGCCACCGAGCACCTGGCCCGCACCGTCCCGGTCGGCCGGCTGGGCCGCCCGGAGGACGTGGGCGCCGCCGCCGTCTTCCTCGCATCCGACGAGGCCGCCTGGCTCACGGCCCAGACCATCCACCTCGACGGCGGCTCCCTGCCCACCTGACCGATGCAGAACTTGGATGTCACCCGGTGTTCGCCGATCATTGACGGGAGGGAGACGCGATCCACCCTTACGGTGACGCCGCGCGTGAAGGGAAGGTGAGCATGAAGGTCGACGACTACCTCGATCCTGAGGTCGCGGTCCCGCTCGTGCGGGCCTACTTCAAGGGGGTCGAGCGGGACGGTGACGCCCCGTTCGAGTTCACCGGGGCGAAGTTCGACTCGTTCGCCCGCGGCGGCAACCGGGCCGAGACCGCCGACCGGATCACCGCCGACGACATCGTCGCCGCCAACCTCCTGGGCGTCGACCTCCCGGCCCGGGCCAGCCTCCGACTCCTGGGGCCCGATGCCCGCCGGGTCACCACGCTCCTCCGGCAGCTGCCGCGGGCCCAGCGCCTCGCCGACGCCGACATCAACGCCCTGTACGAGCCCGAGCACCCGGCCACGGCGCTGTGGGACCTCCTCCGCAACGACGCCGATCTCGGCCCGACCAAGGCCAGCACGCTGCTGGCCCGCAAGCGCCCCCACCTCATCCCCGTCTTCGACCCGACCATCCGCAGCGCGTTGGGCCCGATCAAGGGCCACTGGCGGCGGGTCCACGACATCGTCACGGAGCACGGCACGACGCTCGGGGCGATCCGGCGGGACGCCGGCGTCGCGGCGAACGTCTCCCTGCTGCGGGTCCTGGACGTGGCGGTCTGGATGCGGGCGACGGGCGCCGATCAGGTCGAGCGAGCCACCGGCGCAAACCTCCTCGCCCCGGCCAAGCCCAAGAAGAAGGCCAAGGCCAAGAAGGCGAAGAAGGCGACGAAGGGATAGCGCCTCAGAAGCGGACCGTGGTGGGCGGGGTCACGGCCCAGGCCCCCGGACGGTCGGCCAGGCGGTAGAGGGCCCGGACGAGGTCGGCCCGGGACAGCAGGTCGTCGGGACCGAAGGTCGACCCGGCCAGGTCGGCGAAGATCGTGAAGTCCTCGGCCCACGCGGCCGCCATCTCGTACGGGGCGCCGGCGGCCACATCGGTGAAGCCCGCGGGGAGGGCGACGGTGGGCGCGCCGGCGGCCTGCCAGAGCCAGGTCGCCGCCGTGGCCCGGTCGAGCGGATCGCCCGCCGGCGCCGGGTCGACCGGTCCCGCGACCGGCCGGTCCAGGAACCGCCAGATCCAGGACGAGCCCTGGGCCCGGGTGACGTCGACGTCGGGCCGGAACGCGTGGCCACCGAAGCCGGCGACGATGAGGTGGCCCCAGGCCCAGTCGACGGCCGCCCGGGCGACGTGATGGCGACCGACGTCGGTGAAGGGGCGCAGATGGTGGAGGAAGACCGCGGCGTTCGAGCGGGAGAGCACAGCCGTCGGCCGGAAGGTCGTACCGCCGGCCAACCCACCCTCCGCCGCCCAGTCCAGGGAGGGCCGCGGACCGGCGTCGGTGAACGGGTGGGCGACCGGGATCTGCGGTTCACCCACCCATCGCCACAACAGGTCGACGAAGGCCTGCCGGCTCATGTCCCGGCCGGGGGCGAACCGGGTCGGGCTGATCCCCCGGACGATCCCCTCGCCGCTCCCCCACTCGAGGGCCTCCTGGTACAGCGCGCCGGCGGGGACGTCGGTGAACGGGTGTGAGGTCCCCGACGGCTCGCCCGCCAGCCGCCACAGCCACACCAGCGCCGCCGCCCGGCTGGCGTCGGCGTGGGGCCGGAAGGTGCGGTCCGGGTAGCCGGGGATGATGCCCTCCTCGCCCGCCCAGTCGATGGCCCCGGCGTTGGGGCTGGTCCACGGCACGTCGTCGTAGGGCCCCGCCGGCGGGTTGCCCGCGATGGCCACCGTCTCGATGGTCCGGATCTGGCCCATGATCGCCGCGCCGGGACACGAGGTCTGGCCGATCTGCCGGTGCCCGACGACGTTGGCCCGGGTCGGCAACAGCCCGTGCTTGCGCAGCTTCCACCCCAGCAAGCGGCCCATGGCCCGGACCGCCTCCGACGGCGCCGCTCGGGTGCTGCCGTCCCCGAGGAAGGCGACGGTCACCGTCTCGCGGGTGGTCCCCGACGACGCGGACACGACGACCGGTGCGTCATAGCTCCGGGCCCGGGCCTCCCAGATCCGGCCCCAGCGGTCGACGACGAAGTTGTAGGCGATGTCCGGCCACCCTCGAGTGTCCTGGTGGTAGGCCTGGATCGAGCGCAGCATCGACGGCACCTGGTCCTGGCCGTAGCTGTTGCTGTTGACCGTGTGGTGGACCACGCCGCGGGTGATCCGGGGGTTCAGCCGGATGGTGCCCTGGTAGGGCCGGGCGCCCCAGGTCGACCGGCGCCGCACCGGCGGCGCCGGGTTACCGGCCTCGGTGGCCGCGCGCTCGGCGACCGGTGCCAGCTCGATGGCGTCACCGGTGGCCCGCACCAGGTGGACGACGACGCCGGTGGCAGCAGGCGGAAGCCGGAGCTCGTAGCCGTCCGCGCCCTCCCCCACCCAGACCGGGTCACTGGTGGGCCCGCCGCCGTGTCCGGCGTGGAGGTCGAGCCACCCGGTCCAGCCGGTCGGCAGGTGGGCCCGCACCCGACCCTCGCCGCCCCCGCGGTGGGTGACGCCGATCATGGTGAACGGCTCGATGCCCTCGTCGAGCGCGACCCGGCGGTTGCCGTCGGTGTGCAGGACGGGCGTGACGTCGTCGACGGCGTAGGCCGACTCGGTGCGTGCGACCGGGGCCGGCGGCGCCGGTGCTGCGGTCACGAGCACGCCGGCGAGCAGGCAGGCGCCGACGAGCGCCCGAGCGTGGTCCGCCATCAGCCCCCGATGCTACGGCTCCGGCGTGTCAGGGGCCGTAGTCGGGCCAGGTGGTCGCGGGGGGTTGCTGGCCCCGGCCCGGTTGGGTCCAGTCGCAGACGCCGGTCGGGAAGACGGCCCCCAGCCGCGAGCGCTGCTCGTCGGTGAGGTCCAGGTCGGCGTCGACCTCGACCAGCGGAGCCAGCGAGCACGAGATCACGTCGCCGCTGATCGGACCGCCGGCCGCGGTGCGGGGATCACCCATCACCGGAAAGGCGTCGAGACAGGGCCCGGGCTCGTCGTAGAGCTCCCACCCGCCGGTCAGCACCTCGCCGTCGGGCAGGGTGCAGCGGTTCACCGCCGCCGCCGGCCGTTCGCCGGTCGTGAGCCACTCGTCCAGGATGGCGATGGGGTCGTCACCGCCGATGTCGCCGGTGAGCGTCCCCACGAGGTCACCGCCACCCGCCGCCGAGGTCCACAGCAGGAGATCCGGGTCATCCCCGCCGTCGACGCGGAGGCGCTCCCGGATGCTGAAGGCGTGGAACCGGGTGTGGATGTCGCCGAAGGGGTCGGTGTACGGGCTCCGCAGGATGATCGGCAGGTCCTGCAGCGGTCCCTCGCCGGTGATCGCGCCGACCTCGTAGCCGAGGGCCGCGGTGTCGTCGTCGATCATCGTCCGGCCCTCGACGATGTTGCCGTCGATGTCCCAGCCGCCGATCTCCTCGTTCAGCGTGACGAACTCCTCGGCGTCGATCACCCCCGCCCGGAAGGCCTCCAGCCCGTACTGGATCCCCTCGCTGGAGAGCACCCGCCGGGCGAAGCCGGTGTCGGGATCGGTGCCGAACACGTTCACGTTCGAGTCCTGGAGGGTGCAGCGCACACCGCCGGGGTCGTCCGCCGAATAGACGTCCTCGGGCGGGATGGCCGGGTCACAGCCGTCGGTCGGGTCGATGCCGCCGACGAAGAGGCGGTCCCAGCTGCCGCACGTGCCGGAGGTGAGGTGGCCGTTGATGGCCGCCCGCTGCTCTTCGCTCAACCGGCGCCCCGAGGGCGTGTCGTAGTACCGGGCGAGGAGGCCGCAGTCGCTCACCCCAGGGGCGATCGAGAGGGCGTCCGGGAACGGCGCCGCCGGGGAGAGGGCATCGAGCAGGCCGGGCTGGTTCTGGGCCACCAGCAGCTGCTGGATGGCCCCCCCTGACCCGCCGTCGCCGATGGTGAACTCGGGCAGGCCGTAGGTCTCGATGAAGCGCTCCCGGGTCATGAGCGCCGCTTCGGCCGAGACGACCGGGTTGCAGATCGTCTGGAAGGTGTCGAGGGTGTTGGTGGCGAGGGCGTACCCGCGGGAGAGGAGGTCCTCGTCGATCCCCGTGCCCAGGTCGAAGCCCTGGCCGTAGGTGGTCCCACAGCCGCCACCGAAGCGGAAGACCAGCCGGCGGTTCCAGTCGTCGGGGAACCAGATCGTGTAGATGCCCCGATCGATGACGCCCCGCTCCATGGTCACCGAGACCGGTGCCCCGTCCGGGCCCTCGATGATCTCGGACTCCGTCACGGCGTCGGCGGAGCAGTCGTCGTCGAGGGGTGGCCCGAGGCCGGCTTCCTCGGTGTGACAGATCCAGGGCTCCAGGTGGTCACCGGAGAAGACCGGCCCGGTCACCGGATGGTTGGTGATGGCCAGCGCCGCGGTCTGACCACCGGCGGTGACCTCGACCAGGTGGTCACCCTCTGACATGCCACCGAGCACGCCGAACGGGCGCGCCCCCGGATCGATGGCCACCAGGTCGTCCTCGACGGGCTCGCCGTCGATCGTGAACTGCCACGAAGCGCCGTCGGTGATGACGTCGCCGCCCAGCCCCAGGTACACGTCGCCACCGGTCACGGCGTCGGCCCGGGTCGAGAGCGTGGTGATGACCAGGCCTTCCTCGGGTGACGTGGCCGTCGTCGTGACCCCCTCGGTGGACTGTTCGGCCATCGCCGCCGCGAAGGGATCGTCATCCGCACTGGTCGACGGCGAGGCCCCGTCGGCGCCGCTGCATCCGGCCAGAATGAGGGCGCCGACGAAGAGCAGCAGCACACACCCCTCCCGTCGCATTGTCGGGGGATGCTAAGCCCTGCGAGTGGCGACCGGATCGCGGCTCGAACGGACCGGCTTCCACGGCTGGCCCGGCGAACGCCAGACTGTGCGGCGGTGAGCACGAGGTGGGGCATCGCGGCGACGGGCGGGATCGCGGCAAGCTTCGCCCAGGCCCTGCACGAGACCCCGGAGGCCGAGCTGGTGGCCGTCGCTTCCCGGTCCCCGGAGCGAGCCGCCGTCTTCGCCGACGAGTGGGAGATCCCCCGCCGTCACGGCCGGTACGAGGACCTGGCCGACGACGACGACGTCGACGTGGTGTACGTGGCCACGCCGCAGTCCCGCCACGCCGACGACGCCTGCCTCTTCCTCGACCACGGCAAGCACGTCCTGTGCGAGAAGCCGCTGGCCATGACCGAGGCCGAGGTCGTGCGCATGGTCTCGTCGGCCCAGCTCGCCGGTCGCTTCCTCATGGAGGCCATCTGGAGCCGCTTCCTCCCGGCCTATGTGACCCTGTGGGAGCTGCTGGCCCAGGGCCGCATCGGCGAGCCGCTCCTGGTCGAGGCCGACTTCGGGTTCCGGATGCCCGTCGACGCCGCCCACCGCCTCTTCGACCCCGCCCGGGGCGGGGGCGCCCTGCTCGACCTCGGCATCTACCCGCTCCAGCTCGCCTCGCTGGTGCTCGGCATCCCCGACCGGATCGTGGCCGGCGGGCACGAGGGCAACACCGGCGTCGACGAGACCGTGGCCGCCGTCCTGCACCACCCCGGTGGTCGCATGGCTGTGGTCAAGGCCTCGATCCGGGTCAACCTGGCCTGCACCGCACGCATCGCCGGCACCGAGGGCAGCATCGAGCTCCCCGCCTTCATGCACTGCCCCGACAGCCTCACCCTGCGGGACGCCTTCGGCCAGGCCGAGGTGCTCGAGCGGCCGGTCGTGGGTGAGGGGCTGCGCTACCAGGTCGACGAGGTCCACCGCTGCCTCGCTGAGGGCGCCCTGGAGACGCCGTTCATGGCCCTGGCCGAGTCGGCCCGGCTCGCCGCCTCGATGGACACCATCCGGGACCAGATCGACCCCGGTTGAGGCGCGTCGTCAGCGCCTCCTGACTAGAGCAGGTCGGTCTTCTCGCCGCCGAAGTGCTGCAGGCCCCGGTCCTCCCGGCGGAAGCGACGGTGGACGTCCTGCTGGGTCGCCCGCAGCAGGATGCGGTGCACGAGCAGCGGCAGCGCCAGGGTGGCCGTCGCCAGCGGCTCCGGGAGCGGCTCGGGCCGGTCGAGCTGGAAGTAGGCGCCGACCCCCTCGGTGCGGGTCTGGGTGACCGTGGCGACGACCTCGTCGGCCAGGTTCCAGATCCAGGCCCCGCCGAAGGCATGGGGGTCGCGGGTCTCCTGCACGAGGACCTTGCCCACCTGCTCCTCGCCCCACACGACGAAGGGTTGGGCCATCGCCCCGATCGGGTTGCCGTCCACACCGAGGATCGGGAGCGAGTTGGTCGACAGGGCGTCCAGGAACTTGGCCGGCTCGGCGAACCCGACCACCGCGGTGCCGGCCGGGATCGAGCAGCCAGTAGGTGGCCCGCTGCAGGGCCCCCGAGGTGGTGAAGCGCACCGAGCCGACCGGCGTCCCCGTGCGGTCGGCGACCGACCAGACCGAGTCGGTCTCCGTGAAGATGACGCTGCGGGTCTGGTTGGCCTCCAGCCGGTACCAGAACGCGAGCGATGGTTGATCCTTCATCGCACCCATCCGATCAGAGCGGCTGCCACGTCGGCGCACGGCCCTCGCGGAAGGCGGCGAAGGCCTCGGTCAGCTCGCCCGTGGCCGTGCACATCACCTGCGTGCGGTTCTCGAGGTCGAGGGCGTGACGGAGGCTCGGCGAGTCCACCGTCTGCCACATGGTCTCCTTGGTCATCCAGACCGCGAGCGGGCCGTTCTCGGCGATCTCGCGGGCGGTGGCCAGCGACCGCTCGACGACCTCGCCGTCGGGGACGACGTCCAGCACGAGACCCATCGCCTGCGCCTCCGCGGCGTCGAAGGTGCGCCCGGTGAGGAGCAACTCGGCCGACCGCGATGCCCCGACCAGCCGAGGCAGGTGGTACGAGGTCCCCATGTCACAGGCGGACACGCCCCGCTTGATGAACACCGCGCCGAAGGTGGCCGACTCGGTGGCGAAGCGGACGTCGCAGGCCAGCGCGAGGGCGAACCCCCCGCCCACCGCCGCACCGTTGACCGCGGCGATGACGGGCTGGCGCAGCCGGTGGATCTTCTCGAACAGGGCGGCCATGAGCTCTTGGCTGGCGAAGGTCTTTACGACGGGGTTCTGGGCCTTGGCCGCCAGCCCGCCGATCGGCGACGTCTCCGTGCCCGCGCTGTCCTCGGCCGTGGCCCGCATGTCCGCCCCCGCGCTGAAACCCTCTCCGGCGCCGGTGATGACGACCACCCGCAGCCGCGGGTCCGCGCCGATCTCGTCGACCACCGCGTGCAGCTCGCCCAGGGTCCGCCCGGCCAGCGCGTTGCGCCGCTCCGGCCGGTCGATCGTCACCAGGACGATCCCGTCCTCCACCTCGTCCGTCCTCACGTGCTCCATGAGCACGATCCTGGCACCTGCTGCTTCGTAGGCTCCTCCCATGGCGATCGTTCGGGAAGAACCGAGCTTCACGGCCGGAGACCGCGAGATGCTCGAAGGATGGCTCGACTACCACCGGGCCACGCTGCTGAAGAAGTGCGAGGGGTTGAACGACGACCAGCTCCGGACCCGGGCCGTGCCCCCGTCGTCGCTCAGCCTGCTCGGTCTGGTGCGACACATGACCGAGGTGGAGTACGGCTGGTTCAACATGGACCTCGGCGGGACCGAGCTCGATTCGATCTACTGCAGCCCGGCCAACCCCGACGGCGACTTCGACGACGTCGACACGGCCAACGTGGCCGAAGCGTTCGACCGCTTCGAGCAGGAGATCGCCCGTAGCCGGGGCATCGCCGCCTCCCGGGATCTCGACCTCCGGACTCGGGCACCGAACGGAAAGCCGCTGACCCTGCGCTGGGTCCTCTGCCACATGATCGAGGAGTACGCCCGTCACAACGGCCACGCCGACCTGCTCCGCGAGCAGATCGACGGCACCACCGGCGACTGAGCGGGCCCGTGACCTAGTGGGTCACCAGGCGCGGAGGACCTGGGCCTTGTCGAAGGCGTTGCAGGTCGACTCGAGGGGGTAGTCGTCGGGCTCGAGGACCTCGGCCACGGCACCGACCGTGGGACCGACCTCGTCGGCCAGCGGCCTCAGGGCGTCCAGGTCGAAGCCGAAGAAGCCCGCCGCGTTGGTCTCGACCATGGCTCGGACCTCGGCCTCGGCGATGCCGCCGAACGCGGCCCGCAGGGCCTCGGTGGTGAAGCCGTAGCTGCCCTCGGAGTGCGGGTAGTCGGCGCCCCACATGATGCGGTCGACGCCGATGTCGTGGCGCAGCGGCGCCTCGCTCGGCCGCAGGAAGCTCGCCCCGAGCCAGAAGTTGCGGTGGAAGTACTCGGCCGGCGTCATCGACATGCCGGCGGCGACGGCGCCGAAGTAGAGGGATTCGGCCGCCTCGGGCAGGGTCATCCGGCGGTAGAACCAGTCGAGGGTCTCCAGCCCCCGGGGCAGCCACGCCACCCCCTGCTCGGTCAACACGACCCTGAGGCCTGGGTAGCGCTCGAGCACCCCGCCGAAGATGAGGTGCCAGACCGGGCGGTGGGCGAACCACGGCAGCTCGATGAGCATCATGGCCCGGGCCGCTTCGTGGTCGCCGTAGTCGGGCAGCCCACCTCCGCCGTGGACCTGGATGGGCACGTCGAGCTCCTCGCAGGTCTGCCACAGCGGCTCGTAGTGCGGCTCCCAGAGGCCGGGCAGCCCCGAGTTGGGCGGGACCGACGGCAGCAGCACGCCCGCCAGCAGCGGGAAGTGCTCCTTGGCCCACCGGATCTCGGCCACGGCGTCGTCGATCCGGTTGACGAACACCTGGACGACCCCCGAGCGGCGCCCGGGCGCGGCGGCACAGAAGTCGGCCATCCACCGGTTGTGGGCCTGCAGCCCGGCCCAGCGCCGGTCGTAGGCCTCCTCGGTCGGGGGCAGGGCGACCAGGTTCCCCTCCTCGAAGAAGGGCGGCACCGTGTTGGGGAACAGCACCTCGGCCACGATCCCGTCGGCCTGGGTCTCCTCCAGCCGCCGGGCCGAGTCCCAGCTCCGGTAGGCCGTGGGCGCCTGCAGGTCGGCGAACGGGTTGACGTACGTCGGGGCCCAGGCATCGAAGTCGTCGTGCCAGCGCGACGCCAAGTAGTCCCGGTACTCGTACAGCTCGGCCCCGGCGTGCCCGTCCGAGGAGATCACGGCGTAGGTGGAGGGGCTCACAGCAGCTCCATGGCGCTCGGGGGGAGGTCCCCGTCGGCGATGGCGTCGGCCCGGGCGTGAAGGAGCTTGGCCGCGCGGTCGAGGTCGTGGCTGATGATGAACTTCCCGGCTTTGATCCCGGCGACGGCGAACCGCCCGAGGGCGAGGAGATCGACCACCTCGACGTCGCGGCCGGCGGCCTCGAGCTGAGCTTTGAACTCGGCAAAGGTCGTCCCCGGTGCCGGGGCCCGCTCCTTGAGCCGGGCCAGCTCTGGGGGCCGGTTGCGTTGGGCCGTCCAGAGGCCCGTCTCCAGCAGCCCGCCGCTCGGGTAGAAGATGGCCGCCTGGAGGTCGACCTCGGCTTGGGCGAACTGGTGGGCCAGCGCCTCGGTGAAGCAGGTGACGGCCGCCTTGGACGAGGCGTAGACCGAGGCATAGGGCACCGGGGCGATGCCTCCATCGCCCGACGAGGTGTTGATGACCATCCCGGGCTCGCCCGACTCGATCATGCGAGGGACGAAGGACAGCACGCCGTTCGCCGTCCCGAAGACGTTGACGGAGAAGCACCAGCGCCAGTCGTTGGCCTCCTGCTCCCACGGCTTGCCGCCTCCGCCAGAGGAGACGCCGGCGTTGTTGAACAACAGGTGGCAGGCGCCCTCGGTGGCGAAGACGTCGGCCGCCAGCGCCTCGAAGGACTCGGGGTCGGCGACGTCGGTGCGCACGCCCCGCACCTCACCCCGGTCGGACAGGTCGGCAACGGTGGCGTCGAGCACGGGGGCCTCGACGTCGGCGATGACGACCCGGGCCCTCTCTTCGAGCAGCGCCTCGACGATCCCCCGCCCGATCCCCGCGGCCCCACCGGTGACCACCGCGACCTTCCCGGCCAGATCGTTCATACGCGGGGCCCGCACGTCGTACTCGGCCTTCCACCAGCGGGCGTTGGCCACCTCGTCGGGGTCGGTGCGCAGTGTCGAATCCTGGTTCAGGTCCTCGGGGGTGGGGCCGACCCGGGTCGCGATCGGGGCCAGCTCGGCCAGGTCGAAGCCGTAGCAGCGGGCCGCGGTCTCGCCCAGCAGCTTGCGGGTGTCCTCGACCGGCACGTCGGCGAAGTCGGACTGCAGCTTGGCGTGGGTGTGCGGCCAGGTGCCCTCGGGGTGGGGGTAGTCCGTGCCCCACATCACCACGTCACAGCCGATGATGTGGCGGCGCCGGATCTCCTCCCGCGACATGGTGGAGGCGCCGATGAAGATGTTCTCGCCGAAGTAGTCCGACGGCAGCTTGGAGATCTTGCCCTTCATGAGGGCGGCCATCTTCTTCGTGGTGTGCCCGCCGCCGAGGTACTGGTCCCACTTCCACATCATGTCGGTGGACCAGTAGGCGGCGGCCTCGGTGACCACGAACTTCAGCCCGGGGAACCGTTCGAAGGCCCCGGAGAAGAGGAGGTGCCACATCGGCCGGGTGGCCCACCAGACGACCTCGGCCAGGTAGATGCCGATGTGCTCGCCCATCTCCTCGCGTGGGGCCTCGCCCGAGTGGGTGTGGACCGGAAAGCCCGCCGCCTCGCACGCCGCCCAGACCGGGTCGTACGCGGCGTCGTTGTAGGGCAGGCGGTCCCGCCACATGGTCGGGACCATCACCCCCCGGATGCCGGGCTGGCCGGCCAGCCACTCCACCTCGGCCACCCCTTGCTCGATGTCGTGGGCGATGGGCACGAGCGCGATGCCGCCGCGGCGTTCGGGGCTGTGGCTGCACATCTCGACCAGGAAGCGGTTGTGGGCCCGGGCCCCGGCGTAGGCCAGCTCCGGGTCGTCGATCATCCCGGCGCCCAGTCCGGCACCGAAGGGGGGCGAGGCGTTGCCGGTGATGGCGTCGGCGTCGGCGAACATCACCTCGGCCGACACGCCGTCGGCGTCGAGCTCCTTGTCCCGCTGCTCGGGATCGAAGGCGCCGCGGAGGCCCTCTTCGTTCTCGGTCTCCCAGCCCATGATGTAGTCGTAGTTGAGCTTCAAGGCCTCGTCCCGCGAGGCCTGGGTCTCGGCCAGGTACTCGTCGAAGCGCGCGTGATAGCGCTCCTCCAGGTAGGGCCGATACTCGGCCGCGGGCAGGCCGCAGTGCGAGTCGGCCGAGATGATCGTGTACTTGTCGGTCACTTCTTCGCTCCCAGGACGGACAGGTCGTCGTAGCGCTGGTGCAGGAACGGGGTCAGGTCCTCCCTCGGCACCGGGCCGATCACCCGGCCCACCTGGGTGGACGCCCGCTCGGTCCAGTTGAGGTCGACCACCCGGCGCACGACCAGGTCGGCGACGGGGTCGAGGGGCGAGTCCTTCAGCACCACCTCACCGTCGATGGTCTCGTGGACCCGGGCCTTCTCGGTCTTCTCGCCGTAGACGAGGAGGGGATCCTGGTCGAGCGCGCCCGGGGACTCGGCCGACGGCGAGACCTTGAACCAGAAGTCGCACTTCGTCTTCTCGTAGGGCTCGCGGGCCTCGGTCACCGTCCCGCGGATCTCGCAGATGGTGAAGCCCATGCGGGCGATGCCCGCGTCGATGGCGTCACCGTCCCGGCGGGCCCACACGTCGGCGATCTTCTTGGGCTCGCCGTAGGTGTCCCGGCCACCGATGACCGACTGCTCGGTGGTCATGGGCATGAACAGCGGGTACTCGCCGAGCTGGTCGCCGTGGCGGGCGGCCACCCCGAACCAGCCGGCGCCGAACACCGGCAGCCCGGGCATCTCGACCGAGGTGATGGTCAGGCGGACGAGCGGCTCGTCGGCCGGCTCGAGCGGCTTCGGGAGGACGGCGGCGATCAGCTCGGGGTCGGTCTCGTAGACCGCGGTGACCGCGGTCGACCAGATCTCGGCCCGCGTCGCCTCGATCTCCCGGCTGCGCTGCTCGACCTTCGCGCCGTAGCGGATCTGGCTCATCGTTCCCCCTGGTCGACGGCGGTGCGGCGTCTCTGGAACACTGTTACAGATGACCGACCGGTCGGCAAGCCCGAGGGCCCAGCAGCGACAACGGCGGCGCATCGTCGAGGTCACCCGGCGCGTCGTCGAGGCCGACGGCTTCGAGGCGGTGAGCATGCGCAAGGTCGCGGCCGAGGTGGGCCTCGCCCCCACGGGCATCTACTGGCACGTGGGCAGCCGCGAGGACCTGCTCAACGCCGTGCTCGACGAGATGATCCACGACCTCCCGCCCATCTCGGCCCGCGGCTCGGCCCCTCGGGACCGGATCGCCTCGGTGGCCCGCACCGCCCGTCAGGAGTTCCTCGACCAGGTGCGCGTGCTCCAGCTGGCCACCGAGCTGGGGCGGGGCAACGAGCTGTCGTTCCGGGCCCAGGTCGCCCTGGCCCGGGAGATGAGCGGGGCCGGACTGGACGGGGACGACGCCGTGGCCGCCCTGCGCTCGATCCTGTTCCTGGTGGGCGGCTTCGTGATGATCGAGGAGCAGTACCGCCAGCGTCCGCCCGGTGAGCTGACGACCAGCGCCCTCTGGGCCAGCCTCGACGAAGCCGACGTCGACCCCGCCATCCAGGCGGCCATGTCCAGCGCCACCGACACCGACGCGCTGTTCAGCTACACCCTCGACCGTCTCCTCGACGCCGTCCTCGGCTGACCCACTAGACAATCCCGGCGATGTGGCTCCTCAGCCTGCGGGACCTGCAGTGGCGCCGAAGGCGCTTCCTCATCGCCATCGTGGCGACGGCGCTCATCTTCGCCCTCACCCTGCTCGTCACCGGCACGTCCAAGGGGATCGACCACGAGGTGGTGCGGATCGTCTCCTCCTTCGACGCCGACCGCTGGGTGGTGGACGAGGGGGCGACCGGGCCGTTCACCTCGACCCGGCCGCTCGACGACGCTCTGGTCGACGAGGTCCGTGGCCTCCCGGGTGTCGAGGAGGCGGCCGGCCTCGTCCTGTTCCGGGGCACGCTCGGCGGCGAGTCGCCGGTCGACGTGAACCTGATCGGGTACGAGCCGGGGGCGCTGGGCGCGCCGGCGATCGCCGAGGGCCGCGAGGCGACCGGGCCGGGCGAGGCCGTGGTCGACGTGGCCCTCGGGATCGACGTGGGCGAGACCGTCGACCTCATCGGCGACGACCAGGAGGTCGTGGGCACCGCCAGCGGCGTCACCTTCTTCTACGGCGTCCCCACCGTCTTCGTCCCGCTGGCCGAGCTGCAGGAGATGGCGTTCGGCGGCCTCCCCCTCGTCACCACGGTCATCACGCGGGGCGAGCCGGCGTCGCTGCCCGACGGCGTCGTGGCCATGAGCGACGCGGAGGTGGAAGAGGACCTGCGCCGCCCGACGCAGAACGGCTCGTCCGCCATCGGCTTCATCCGCATCCTGCTCTGGCTGACCGCGGCCGGGATCATCGCCTCGATCGTCTACCTCACGTCGCTCGAACGCCTGCGGGACGTCGCCGTCCTGAAGGCGATCGGCGCGCCCAACCGGGTGCTGGTCGGGAGCCTGGTGGCCCAGGCCATGGTCCTCTCCCTGGCCTCGGCCCTGCTGGCGATCCCGCTCGCCCTGCTGATGAAGCCGGGCATGGACTTCGAGGTGCTGCTCGACGCCGGCGACTACCTCACCCTGGCCGTGGTCGGCGTGGTCATCGGCGGCCTGGCCAGCCTGGCCGGCCTCCGACGGGCGTTGAAGGTCGATCCCGCCCTGGCCTTCGGGGGCTGAGGTGGCCGGCGTCACCATCCGCGACCTCGTCATCGAGTACCGCAGCGGCGACTACCTGGTCCGGCCCATCGACGGCATGGACCTCGACATCGCCTCGGGCGAGCTGGTCCTGCTCCTGGGCGCCAGCGGGTCGGGCAAGACCACGCTCCTCTCCGCCCTCGGCTCGATCCTCACCCCCGCCTCGGGCTCGATCTTCGTCGGCGACACCGACGTGGTCGGCCTCTCCGGACGGGCCCTCACCGAGTACCGGCGCCGGCGCATCGGCATCGTCTTCCAGAGCTTCAACCTGATCCCCAGCCTGACCGCCCGGGAGAACGTCGAGATGCCGCTGCGGGCGGCGGGAGCCGGGGCCGGGCAGGCCCGCGAACGGGCCCACGAGCTGCTGGCCCAGGTCGACCTCACCGACCGGGAGCACCACCGACCGGCCGACCTCTCGGGCGGCCAGGCGCAGCGCGTGGCCATAGCCCGCGCCCTCGCCTTCGACCCGCCCCTGCTGCTGGCCGACGAGCCCACGGCCCACCTGGACTACATCCAGGTGGAGGGGGTGCTGACGCTGCTGCGGGAGCTGGCGGCACCCGGCCGCTCGGTGATCATCGCCACCCACGACGAGCGACTGCTGCCGCTGGCCGACCGGGTCGTCGAGCTCACGCCCCGAGCGGCGGCCGATGCCGGCCCGCCCCAGGAGGTCACCCTCGCCCCCGGCGAGGTCCTGTTCGAGCAGGGCGACCCGGGGGACTTCATCTACGTGGTCGAGGCGGGCGAGGTGGAGGTCACGCGCATCCTCGTCGACGGCGGCGAGGAGGTCGTCGGCCGCTTCGGCCCCGGCGAGTACTTCGGCGAGCTGGCCCCCACCTTCGGCCTCCAGCGCTCGGCCGGCGCCCGTGGGGCCGCCGACGGCGCCATCGTCACCGGCTACGCCCCCAAGGACTTCCGCGCCCGGGCCAAGGCGTAACCATCAGACCTCCGGGAGGCCGATGGGGTTGGGGACCGGGAGGATCCCGGACGCGCTGATCGCCTGGGCGAGCGGGGTGAGGTCGTCGGCCAGGGCCAGCACCGCGTCCGCGTCGCCGAGGCCGGCGAGCAGCGCCCGGAGGGCGAGCTCGTCCGTGGTCTCCTCGATGTGGTGGTGCAGCGCCTTGCCGGCGTCGGTCGGGACATAGGCGTCGACCAGCAGGCCCCGGCCGACGAGGCGCTCGACGCCGGCGGCCCACTCGTCGTCGGTCCAGTCCCGGCTCTGCTGCAGCACTTCTCCGGGGAAGCCCGAGCCGAGGGCGTAGATCAGGTGCATCTCGACGGGGTCGAGGTCCGAGGCGGACTGGGTCGCCACGTGGCCGTCACCCCGCTGCTCGCGCAGGCAGGTGGCGAGTTGCCAGAGCGCGGCTCCCGGCTCGCCGGGAACGCCGAGGTCGCGGTTGGCGGCGAACAGCGGGCGTCCGAGGTGATCCGCGGCATCGACCACGGCCGTGAGGCGCTCGACCACCGCGGGCGCGGTGACCTCGAGCTGCGGGCCGGCGACCCGTTCGAGGGTGGCGACCGCGCTCCCCCCGCGCCTCGAGGCAGGCCTCGGGTGAGGAGAAGCGCCACGCATCGGGGATCGCCTTGCGCACCCGGCGCGGAGCGAAGTTGGCGAACACCGCCTCGACCACGCCGGGGCCGACGGGGCCCAGCGGGGCCGCCCGGCAGCCGAAGTACCCCATCCAGAACCCCTTCAGCCCGATGTCGGCCGCGGCTTGCCGCGACTCCTCGGCGAAGTAGGTGACGGCGTGAATCGTCTCCAGCCGATGGTGCAAGCGTCGGGCGGGGTGGGTCTCGGCCATGCGCGGACCGTACTCAGGGCGCGGCGAAGGTTGACCCATGAGCACGCCCATCGCCGAGCGCCTCGGCATCGAGTTCCCGCTGTTCGCCTTTTCCCACTGCCGCGACGTGGTGGCGGCCGTCAGCAAGGCCGGGGGCTACGGCGTCCTCGGGGCACTGGCCTACAGCCCCGACCAGCTGGAGATCGAGCTGTCGTGGATCGACGACCACGTCGGCGGAAAGCCCTACGGCGTCGACTTCGCCATGCCGGAGAAGTTCGTGGGCAAGGGCGAGGCCTTCGACCTCGACAACCTCCAGGAACTCATCCCCGAGGAGCACCGGGACTACGTCGAGCGGATCCTGGCCGAGAACGACGTCCCGCCGATGCCCGAGGGCACCGAGGGGACGATGAAGGCGGCCGGGCTCGCCGTCGAGGTCGAGGGGCCGGGCCAGGTCGACGTCGTGCTCGAGCACCCGGTGTCGATGATCGTCAACGCCCTCGGCCCACCGCCGCCCTACGTGGTCGAGGCCTCTCATTCGAGCGGCGTGCTGGTCGGGGCGCTGTGCGGCAGCGCCCGCCACGCCGAGCGCAACGTCGAGCGGGGCGTCGACGTCCTGGTGGCCCAGGGCACCGAGGCGGGCGGGCACTGCGGGGAGATCTCGACGATGGTGCTCATCCCCGAGGTGGTCGACGCCGTCGGCCCCGACGTGCCCGTGCTGGCCGCCGGCGGCATCGGGCGGGGCCGCCAGATGGCGGCGGCGATGGCGCTCGGCGCCCAGGGGGCATGGACGGGGTCCATCTGGCTGACCAGTGCCGAATCGGACACCCAGCCGTGGGTGATCGAGAAGCTGCTGAAGGCGGGCTACTCCGACACCGTTCGCTCCCGGGCCATGACCGGCAAGCCCGCCCGCCAGCTGCGCACGGCCTGGACCGACGCCTGGGAGCGTGTGGGCGAGCCCGACCCACTGCCGATGCCGTTGCAGGGGATCCTCTACGCGCCGGCCGCCCATCGCTTCAGCCGCGTGCAGAACGATGCGCTCTCCGGCTCCCCCGTGGGCCAGATCGTCGGCCTGATGAACAAGGTCCGGCCGGCCAAGGACATCGTCTACGACATCGTCGAGGAGTGGATCGAGACCACCCAGAAGATGGCCGCCTCCCTGGACGACTAGCTCAGGAAGGCGTCGGCGGTGGCGACGATGTGGTCGACGTCGTCGTCGGTCGAGGGCGTGGTTGGCGGGGAGGACCACGCCGTGCTCCATGACCCGGTCGGCGTTGGGGAGGCCGGCCTCCGGCTGGCGGTGGGCGATGCCCTTGAAGCCGGGCTGACGGAGCACGTTGCCCGTCCACACCATGCGGGTGTCGACGCCGTGGCTCTCCATGTGGGCCTGGAACTCGCTGCGGCGCAGGCCCTTCAGGAGCACCGGGAACATGTGCCACGCCGTGTCGAGGCCGTCCAGCGTGCGGGGCAGCTCGAACACGTCGGGGTGACGGCCGAAGCCCTCGCACAGGCGGGCGAAGTTGCGCTTCCGGGCCGCCAGGTTCTGCGGCAGCTTGCGGAGCTGGACCACGCCGAAGGCGGCGCTCAGCTCGGACGGCTCGAAGTTCCAGCCCACCTCGTCGAAGATGAAGAGGTTGTCGTACTCGAGGTCGCCGTCGATCTCGCTGAAGAAGCGCCGGTCGACCCCTCTGGTGGAGCCGAAGAGCTGGACCTCCGAGCGGCGGCCCCAGCGGCGCAGGAGCAGGGCCCGGTCGGCCAGGGCGTCGTCGTCCACACAGACCATCCCGCCGGTGCCGGCGGCGGTGATGATGTGCGAGAGGGCGAAGCTCGTCACCGAGATGTCGGCCCGGGTGCCGGTCGGCGTGCCCCGCAGGGTCGAGCCGAGGGCGTCGCAGGAGTCCTCGACCACCTGGAGCCCGTGGGCGTCGGCGATCTCCCGCAGCCGGTCCCAGTCGGGGGCGTTGCCGATCAGGTCCGGAGCCAGGATCGCCTTCGTCCGGGGACCGATCATCGCCGCCACGCCGTCGGCATCGAGGTTGTAGGTGTCGCGCTCGACGTCGACGAACACCGGGACGAGGCCGGCCCGGACCATCGGGGCGATGTCGGTCGAGAAGGTGAGCGGCGAGGTGATGATCTCGTCCTCCTGCTCGAGATCGAGCAACGCGATGGCCAGCTCGAGGGCCGACGAGCCGGAGTTGACCATGATCCCCCGGCGCTTGCCGAACAGCTCGGCCACGCCCGCCTCGAAGGCCCGGACGTGCCGGCCGATGCGCAGGGCCGTCGGCCCGCCCCGGAGGACCTCGAGGACGGCCTCGATCTCCTCCTCGTCGTGGACCGACCCCGCGTACTCGACGCGCCGCGTCTCGGTCATCGGCCGAGGAGGTCCAGGCTCACGTGGCGGCCACCGGTGACCTCCGGCCCGCAGTCGCACAGGACCAGGGCGCCGGCGACCATGTCCGCCATCGACTCGAACTGGTCCTCGGTCAGGGCGCCGGCGAGGTGGGCGTCGGCGCCCTCGGAGTGGACGGCGGCCCGGGGCTCGACGGTGTTCACCCGGACCCCGGTCCCCCACAGCTCCTCGGCCATGGCGTTGGTCACCCGGTTGAGGGCGGCCTTGCTGGCGCCGTAGATCCCGAGGGTCGAGCCCATGGCGTTCTCGGCGAACGGCGGGCCGGGCCGGGACACGGCACTGCCGGACGACAGGTTCACGATCCAGCCCTCGCCCCGCTCGACCATGCCCGGGACGACCGCTTGGGCCAGGTCCAGCGGGGCGTGGACGTTGACCTCGAAGATCAGCCGGCGTCGCTTGAGCGGGAAGTCGGCCAGCGGTTGGTACATGGCCGCGGCGGCGTTGTTCACGAGGATGTCGAGGGGCCCGCCGAGGCCGTGTTCGGCTTCGGGCACGAGGCGGGACCGGTCCTCGGCGTCGGTCAGGTCGGCCACGATCGTCGCCACCCGGCCGTCCATGGCCTCGGCCGTCTCCCGCAGCGAGCCGGGCAGGGTCGGGTGGGCGTCGAGGGTCCGGGCCGAGATGGCCACGTCGGCCCCCTGGCGCGCCAGCTCGATCGCCAGCGCCGCGCCGATCCCCCGGCTCGCGCCCGTCACCAGCGCCCGCCGCCCCGCGAACCGGCTCACGGGCGGTGGAAGCCGGGGCTGGTGGCGTCGGCCGGGATGGCGTCGAGGGGCTCGGCGATCTCGACGTGGGTGGGACCGACCCGGGCCGCGATCGGGGCCAGGGCGTCCAGGTCGAAGCCGTAGACCGCCGCGGCGTTGCCGGCCAGCACCTTCTGGAGCTCCGCCGGGTCGGTCGACGAGAACGACCGCCGGAGCAGCTCGCGGGTGTAGGGCCAGCTGGCCTCGTAGTGGGGGTAGTCGCTGCCCCACAGGTAGTGGTCCAACCCGATCACGTTGCGGGCCTCGGCGTCCACCGGGCTGGGGAAGCTGGCCCCCACGTACACGTTGCGGTGGAAGTACTCGCTGGGCGAGAGGGGCAGCAGGTCCTCCGGCTCGTACTTGAGCTCCCCGATCCGCCCCGTCTTCACCGCCTGGCGTGTGGAAGCCGTCGAGCGGCGCCAGCGTCGGGCCGATCCACGACGCCCCCTGCTCGGTGAGCACCAGCTTGAGCGCCGGGAAGCGCTCGAACACGCCCCCGACCAGGAGGTGGCTCAGCGTCCGGCGGGACCAGAAGGCGGTCTCCGCGACCCACACCATCCCGGCCGCCTTGTGCGGCCCGTAGTCCGGGGCGCCGCTGCCCGAGTGGTGGTTGACGACGACGCCGAGCTCCTCGCACGCCGCCCAGAGCGGGTCGTAGTGCACCGCGTACAGCGGCTCGAGGTGGGGCACGTCGGGTGGCACGGCGGGGAGCAGCACCCCACCCCGGAGCCCGTTCTCGGCTGCGAACTGCACATCGGCGATGGCCTCGTCGAGGTCGTTCAGGAAGATCTGGGCGATGCCGGCCCGCCGCTCGGGGTGGAGGGCGCAGAAGTCGGCCAACCAGCGGTTGTGGGCCCGGATGCCGGCCAGGCGTCGGGGGAGCTCCTCAGGCGTGGGCGGGCGGGCCACGAGGGCGCCCGTGGGGAAGAACGGCGGCACGGTGTTGGGGAAGACGACCTCGCCCACCACGCCGTCGGCCTCCTGTTCGGCGAGCCGGCGCTCGTCGTCCCAGTTGCGGCTTCGACCGTCGCCCTGCAGGTCGCGGAAGGGGTTCGAGTACTGGCCCCGCCACGCGTCGAACTCGTCCCGCCACTCGGGGTCGAGGTACCCGCGGTAGGTCTCGTGGTTGGCGCCGGCGTGGCAGTCGGCCGAGATGATCGTGTAGCGCTCGGTGACGGTCACAGCTTGAACACCCGCATCGCGTTCTCCCGCAGGAACTGCGGCCAGACGTGGTCCCGGAAGGCGACGTCGGGCAGCTCGCTGAAGATGCGCTCGAGGCTCAGCCCCATCGGGTAGTAGCCGGCGTACAGGATCTTGTCGGCCCCCCGGGTGTTGGCGAAGTCCACGATCGCCTGGGGGTAGTACTTCGGGGCGAAGGCGCTGGTCATGTAGTGCAGCCCCGGCCACTTGAGCATGAGCTTGACCGCCAACGCCTCCCACGGCTCGGCCCCGTGGCGCATGACGATCACCAGCTCGGGGAAGTCGTAACAGACCTGATCGAAGTGCATGACGTCCTGCACGTGCGACGGCAGCCGGGGCCCGGCGATGCCCGCGTTGGCGATGATGGGCAGACCGAGGTCGATGCACGTCTGGTAGATCGGGTAGTAGCGCCGGTCGCTCACCGGCACCGGCGGGTTGCAGCCCGACGGGAAGGTGCTGACCGCCTTGATGCCGTGCTCCTCGTGCGCGGTGCGGATCCGGCGCACCGCCTTGGTGATCTGGTTGGGATCGATGTCGACGCTGGCCACGAACCGATCGGGGTGGTCTTTCAGGGCCCGCTGCGAGACCTCGGCGCCCAGGCCGACCAGGCCGATGTCGACGCCGTACTTGTCCATCTCGCCCAGGGTGATGCCGATGGCGTCCGCCTCGGGCTCCTTGTGGTTGGGGACCTCCTTGAACATGTACTCGGCCGGGAACTCCATCTCGGCCGACTCGTCGTCCCGCAGGTTCGCCTTCATGAAGTCGTAGTGGCGCCGGGCGTCGTCGGCCGGGAAGCCGATCATGAGGTCGACGACGCCGACATCGGTGGGCATGGGCATCAGGCGGATCTCCTGTCATCGGGAAGGTCGCGGGACCGGTACTGCACGGAGCGCAGGTCGTCGACGAAGCGACCGAGGAGGCGGGCGAAGGTGGCCTGGTCGGCGACCGTCCACCCGTCGAGCACGTCGGCCATGTGCTGGTCCTGCACCGCGGCGATGCGCCGGCGGAGCCGCTCCCCCGCCGGCGTCGCCCGGAGGACCCGGATCCGGGCGTCGTCATGGCGTCGGCTGCGCTCGACGAGGCCGTCGGCCTCGAGCACCTTCACCTGGCGGCTGACCGCCCCCGGGTCCATGTCGACGGCCGTCGAGAGATCGCCGAGGCTGAGCGGCCCGTCGGCGACCAGGCGGGCGAGCAGGGTGGCCCCGGGTTGGGTGATCTCGACGCCCGCCGCCCCGACCTGGCGGACGTGGACCTTGCGACTGGCCCCGAGCCGGAACAGCTGCCCGAGTGGCCCGCGGATCGCATCGAAGCCCTCGTCCTCCATCGGGTCCAGACTAGGAGCAGATGCTTGACTCAGTCAACTTACTGGTCGTCCTCACCCTGCGCGCGTGGACGAACGCTCAGCGCTAACCTCAAGAGTGTCGATACCACGGGCATGGGTCGCCGCTTCCGGGAAGGACGACCACCTCTCTCGCGCGGGCGGGGTCGACGATGCCTGAACGGGGGCGGCCCGACCGGGAGTTCTACGAGTCCCTCATCGAGAGCAGCCCCCTCGTCGTCGTGCGCCTCGCCGGCGACGACCAGACGGTTCGTTACATCAGCCCCAACTGCTCCCGGCTGTTCGGCTGGTCGCCGGAGACGATCCAGAGCCGCGGGTGGTCGTGGCTGGAGGTCGTCCACCCCGGCGACGTGGACACCGTGCGGGACGCCTTCCTCGGCTTCCTCGCCAACACCTCGAGGCCGATGACCGCCTACTTCCGGATCCGCACGGTCGAGGGCCGGAGCCGGTGGACGGTGTGTCGCTTCCGCAAGGACCCCGAGTTCTCCGGGGATCTCTTCGGCTTCATCCTCGACATCCACGACCGCGTGGTGGCGGACGCCGAGGCGAACCGCCAGCGGGACCTGCTCCAGTCGGTGCTCGACCACGCCAGCGTCTCGATCCAGGTCAAGGACCTCGAGGGCCGCTTCCTGATCGCCAACCGCCGGATCTACGACGACCTCGGCCTCGAGCCCGGCAGCCTCATCGGCAAGACCCCCCACGAGGTCTGGCCGCCCCAGCTGGCCGACAGCTACGTCGCCAACGACCGGGCCGCAGTCGAGGCCGGTGAGCCCGTCACGAGCGAGGAGGTCGCCGAGCACCCGGACGGCACCCACACCTACGTGTCCATCAAGTTCCCGCTCCGCGACGCCGAAGGCGAGATCTTCGCGGTCGGTGGCGTCTCGACCGACATCACCGACCGTCGGGGCGCCGACGACGCGCTGCGAGCGGCCAAGGAGGAGGCTGAGGAAGCCGACCGGGCGAAGACCGAGCTCCTCTCGCGCTTGAGCCAGGAGCTGCGGTCCCCGGCCGACGCCATCCTCGGCTTCGCCCAGGTGCTCGAGGGGGACGACCTGTCCGCGAGCCAGGCCAAGGCCGTGACCCAGATCAGCGAGCAGGGGCGCCACCTGCTCGACCTGATCGGCGAGATCCTCGACGTGCCCGGGATCGAGCCGTAGACGGAGTCGGCTCGGTGGAGCCGCGTTCGGGGGGCTGAGTACGCTCCGCGCCATGGCTGAGCTCTGGCACGAGGAACGGCTGTACATCGACGGTGAGCGGGTCGACGCCGAGGGCGGGGCGACCTACGACAACGTCAACCCGGCCACCGAGGAGGTCATCGGCGTGGCCGCCGACGCCTCGGCCGGCGACATCGACCGGGCCATCGCCGCCGCCCGGCGGGCCTTCGACGAGTCGGGCTGGGCCACCGATCTCGAGCTCCGAGTCCGCTGCCTGCGCCAGCTCCACGAGGCGTTCCGGGACAACCTCGAGGAGATCCGTGCCACCACCGTGGCCGAGGTCGGCTGCCCGGTGACCCTGACCCACGGGCCGCAGCTCGACGCCCCCGTCGAGTTCCTGCCCTACTACGCCGACCTGGCCGAGTCCTACGCGTGGACCGAGGACCTCGGCGACGCCGAGCCGATGGGCATCCCATCCCACCGCTGGGTCGAGCGCGAGCCCGTCGGCGTCGTCGGCGCCATCACCGCCTGGAACTTCCCGCACCAGCTGAACATCGCCAAAGTCGCCCCGGCGCTCGCCGCCGGCAACACCGTCGTCCTCAAGGGGGCGCCGGCCACGCCCTGGGCGGCGCTGACCCTCGGCCGGCTGCTGGACGAGCACACCGACCTGCCGCCCGGTGTGGTCAACGTGATCACCTCGGGCCAGAACGACATCGGCGAGGCCATCACCACCGACCCCCGCGTCGACATGATCACCTTCACCGGCTCGACGGCGGTGGGCAAGCGGATCATGGCCGCCGGGTCCGAGACGGTGAAGAAGGTCTTCCTCGAGCTGGGCGGCAAGTCGGCGCTGATCGCCCTGGACGACGCCGACCTGGCCTCAGCTGCGGCGATGGGGGCGTTCGGTGTCTGCACCCATGCCGGCCAGGGCTGCGCCATCCTCACCCGGCTGCTGCTGCCGCGCTCCCGCTACGACGAGGGCGTGGCCATCGCCAAGGAGATGCTCGAGTCGATGCCGTACGGCGACCCGACCGACCCGGCGAACCTCATGGGCCCCCTGGTCACCGACGTCCAGCGCCAACGCGTCCTCGGGATGATCCGCGACGCCGAGGAGGACGGGGCCAAGGTCCTCACCGGCGGCAAGGTGCCGGAGCACCTGGACAAGGGCTGGTTCGTCGAGCCGACCCTGGTGGTCGACGCCGAACCCGACAGCCGGATCGCCCAGCAGGAGGTCTTCGGGCCGGTGCTGACGGTCATCCCCTACGAGGACGACGACGACGCCGTCCGCATCGCCAACGACTCCATCTACGGCCTGTCCGGCGGGGTCATGTCCGCCGACAACGATCGGGCCAAGGCCGTGGGCCGGCGCCTCCGGGCCGGGACGCTGATGATCAACGGCGGCGTCTACTACGGCGCCGACGTGCCCTTCGGCGGCTACCGCCAGTCGGGCGTCGGCCGGGAGATGGGCGTGGCCGGCTTCGAGGAGTACCTCGAGATCAAGGCGTTCGCCGAGCCCGCCGGCAGTTGACCTCGTTCGCCCCCTCCGGCACGGCCCAGATCGCCTACGACGTCGAGGGCGAGGGCCCGCCCGTCCTGCTGCTGCACGCGGGCGTGAACGACCGGCGCTCGTGGCGCGCCGTGGTCGACCGGCTGGCTCCCACGCGCCGGACCATCGCCTTCGATCGGCGGGGCTTCGGGGAGACGACCTACCGACCGGAGGCCTTCTCGGCCGTCGCCGACACCCTGGTGGTGCTCGACCACGCCGGGGTCGACGGTGCCGTGACCGTCGTGGGGTGCTCGATGGGGGGTCAGCTCGCCCTCGACCTCACGCTGGAGCACCCCGGCCGGGTCGAGCGGCTGGTGCTCATCGGGTCGGCGTGCCGGGGCGCGCCCGGGCCCGAGGACTACCCCGAGTCGTACCGGGAGCTGGGCCACGCCATCGAGGCCGCCGACGAGGCCGGTGACCTGGACACGGTCAACCAGCTGGAGGCCTGGCTCTGGCTCGACGGCCCCATGGCCCGCGAGCACCGCGTCAGCGGCCCACCCCGGGACCTGTTCCTGGACATGAACGGCCGGGCCCTGGCCGCCGACGACCCCGGCGACGAGGTCGACCTGCCCTCGGCCTGGGACCGGCTGGATCAGGTCGCCGTGCCGACCCTCGTCCTCATCGGCGACCTCGACCTGGAGGACATCCACGACACCGCCGAGGGTTTGGCCCACCGGATCCCCGGCGCCCGGCTCGAGGTGCTCATCGAGACCGCCCACGTCCCCCACCTCGAGCCCCACCCGAGGTGCCTCGACGCCATCACCGAGTTCCTGGCGTAGGCAGTCACTCGCCGGTGGCGATGGACTTGGCCCAGCGGTAGTCGGCCTTGCCCGACGGCGAACGGGTCACCTCGTCGACCAGGTGGAGCTCGCGGGGCACCTTGTAGCCGGCGATCTTGGTGCGGGCGTGCTCGGCCAGCTCTTCCAGCGTCGGGCGGGTCCCCTTCCGGGGTGCGACGACGGCGGCCACCCGTTGGCCGAAGCGCTCGTCGGGCACCCCGACGACGACGGCGTCGAAGACCTGCGGATGGCTCTTGAGCGCCGCCTCGACCTCCTCGGGGAAGATCTTCTCGCCGCCCGAGTTGATGCTGACCGAGCCCCGGCCGAACAGCGTGATCGTGCCGTCGGCCTCCACCGCGGCGAAGTCGCCGGGGATGACCCAGCGCTTCCCGTCGGGGTCGAGGACGAAGGTCTTGGCCGTCTTCTCCTCGTCCTTGTAGTAGCCGAGCGGGATCCGCCCGGAGCGGGCGAGCATCCCCTGCTTGCCCGACCCCGGTTCGAGGGGTCGGTGGTCCTCGTCGAGCACGTTGGTCTCGGCGTTGACGGCGAAGCGAGGGTGGCCCTCCTCGGAGGCGCCGACACCCCCACCCTGGGCTCCGGTCTCCGACGCCCCGAACGAGTCGGTGATGATCAGGTCGGGCCGGGCTTCGGTGAACTGGTCCTTGACGCCTTGGGAGAGGATCGCCCCGCCCGAGCCGAGGGCGAAGAAGCTGGACAGGTCGTACTTGTCGGGGTTGGCCAGGAGCTCGTCGGCCAGTGGCCGGGCCATGGCGTCGCCGACGACGGTCATCGTCGTCACCTTCTCCTGCTCGACCATGCGCCAGATCGACGCGGCATCGAACTTCCGGGAGGCCGTGAGCACCATGGTGTTGCCCTGGTGGAAGCAGATGAAGGCGGCCCACTGCGCGGCGCCGTGCATGAGTGGCGCCGCGGTTGCCATCGTGAGCGTGCCCGCGGTCTCCTTGACCCGGTCGGCGAGGTCTTCGGGCCTCGCCGGCGGCTCCGCCAGGCCCATGGCCGAGAGGTCCATGGCGGCGAAGAAGATGTCCTCCTGGCGCCACATCACGCCCTTGGGCATCCCCGTCGTGCCCCCCGTGTAGAGGACATAGAGGTCGTCGCCGGACCGCTCGGCGAAGTCCCGCTCGGGTGACGCCGCGGCGAGCGCCGCCTCGTAGTCGTCGGTGTCGAGACCGGCGGTGTCCGCGCCGGAGTCGTCGGCGACGCAGACGAACGAGTGCACGCCGGGGACCTGGTCGACCACGGCGGCCAGCCGGGGCGTGAACTCCTGGTGGTGGATCACGGCGACCAGATCGGCGTCGCCGAAGAGGTAGACCAGCTCCTCCTCGACGTACCGGTAGTTGACGTTCACGGGCACGGCCCGGATCTTCCAGGCCGCGAGCATGGCCTCGACGTACTCCGTGCCGTTGTAGAGGTACAGGCCGATGTGGTCGCCCGCCCCGACGCCACGCTCCTGGAGGGCGTGGGCGAGACGGGTCGCCCGCTCGTCGACGTCGCGGAAGGTGAGGCGGCGGTCCTCGGTCACGATGGCGAGGTGGTCGGGCACCGCGTCGGCCACGACCTCGAACGTGTCGGCGAACGTGAAAGGGCGGTTCGACATGGGGATCGACCCTACGCGGGCTTTCTCAGGCGGCCCGAATCTGACAGGGTGTCAGATCACGATTCGACGATCGACGAGGGGAACGTGGTGAGCATCAACGGCGTCCAGGACCGCGACACGCTCTGGATCGGTGGGGACTGGGTCTCCTCCGAAGGTGGCGACACGATCGAGGTCATCTCGCCCCACACCGAGCAGGTCATCGCCACCGTGCCCGAGGCGTCCACCGCCGACGTGGACAAGGCCGTGGTCGCGGCCCGCGGCGCCCTCGAGACCGGACCCTGGGCGAGCATGGATCCGGCCGGTCGGGGCGAGATCCTGGCCAATCTGAACGCCGCCCTCGGCGCCCGGGCCGACGACATCGCCCAGACCATCACCGCCGAGATGGGCTCGCCCATCATGTTCAGCCACCTGGGGCAGGTCGGCGCCTCGCTGATGGTCGTGGACTACTACGCCAACCTGGTCAAGGAGTTCGCCTTCGAGGAGGAGCGCCAGGGCCTGCTGTCCTCGGTGCTCGTCCGGCGGGAGCCGGTCGGCGTGGTGGGCGCCATCGTCCCGTGGAACGTGCCCCTGTTCGTGACCATGCTCAAGGTCGCCCCGGCCCTGGCGGCGGGCGCCACCGTGGTCCTGAAGCCGGCGCCGGAGACCCCCCTCGACGCCTACCTGCTCGCCGAGGCGCTGGAGGAGGCGGGCCTGCCCAAGGGCGTGGTCAACATCCTCCCCGCCGGCCGCGAGGTGGGCGAGCACCTGGTCCGCCACCCCGGCGTGGACAAGATCGCCTTCACGGGCTCGACCGCGGCCGGCATGAAGATCGCCTCGATCTGCGGCGAGCAGCTCAAGCGCTACACGCTCGAGTTGGGCGGCAAGTCGGCGGCGATCATCCTCGACGACGCCGACGTCGACACCACCCTGGACAACCTGCTGCAGATCGCCGGGCTGATGAACAACGGGCAGGCCTGCGTGGCCCAGACCCGCGTGCTGGCCAGCACGGCCCGCTACGACGAGGTGGTCAACGGCCTGGCCACCCGAATGGAGGCCGTCAAGGTCGGCGACCCGGCCGAGATGGACACCGAGGTCGGCCCGCTCGTGGCCGAGCGCCAGCGGGACCGAGTCGAGAAGTACATCGTCCAGGGCCAGGAGGAGGGCGCCGAGGTCGTCGTCGGGGGTGGACGACCGGCCGGCCAGGAGACGGGCTGGTACGTCGAGCCCACGCTCTTCGCCAAGGTCACCAACGACATGCGCATCGCCCAGGAGGAGATCTTCGGGCCGGTGATCGCCGCCATCCCCTTCGACGACGTCGACGACGCGGTGGCCATCGCCAACGACTCCACCTATGGCCTGTCGGGCTCAGTGTGGACGGCCGACACCGACGCCGGCCTGGCCGTGGCCAAGCGCATCCGGACCGGGACCTACAACATCAACGGCTTCATGCTGGAGCCGTGCGCGCCGTTCGGTGGGTACAAGCAGTCGGGCGTCGGCCGCGAGGGCGGGCCCGAGGGGCTCGCCGCCTACCTCGAGGACAAGGCGATCAACCGGTTCTGATGAAGTTCGGACTGTTCGCCGCGCTGGCGGCGCCGTACGTCACCCAGGACGGGCTGGTCACCCTGGCCCAGGAGAGCGAGGCCCGCGGCTTCGAGTCGCTGTGGGTGGCCGAGCACGTCGTGCTCTTCGACGAGTACGCCCCGGACTACCCCTACGCCGAGGACGGGCGCTTCCCGGCCACCGCCGACTCCGGGATCCTCGAGCCGCTGTCGACCCTCGCCTTCCTCGCCGCCCACTCGTCGACCATCCGCCTCGGGACCGGGATCCTGCTCCTCCCCCAGCGCAACCCCGTGTACACGGCCAAGGAGGTGGCCAACATCGACTGGCTCTCTGGCGGCCGGTTCGACCTCGGCATCGGCGTGGGCTGGCAGCAGGAGGAGTTCGCCGCCGTCAACGTGTCGTGGCCCCAGCGGGGCCGGCGCGCCGACGAGTACATCGCCGTGATGCGGTCGCTCTGGACCGACGACGAGACCTCGTTCGAGGGTGACTTCTACTCCGTGGCCAAGGCCCGGATGTACCCCAAGCCGGTGCAGTCGCCGCTGCCCATCCACATCGGCGGGGAGTCCGATGCCGCGATGCGCCGGGCGGCCGCGCTCGGCGACGGGTGGTACACGTTCAACCGGTTGCCGGCCGACGTCGGCCCGGCGCTGTCCCGCCTCGACGAGCTGCTCGACCAGAACGGGCGCAGCCGGTCGGACGTGCAGATCAGCGTCTGCCCCTACCTGCAGGGCCTGACGCCGGAGATGGTGGCCGAGTACGGCGAGGCCGGGGTCGACCGGGTGATCGGCATGGTCTTCGGGGCCACCCCGGACGACTTCAAGGCCGGCCTGGACGCCCTCCAACCCTGCCTGGACGCCGCCAACGCCTGATGGAGCAGCTCGCCGGGCGGGTCGGGGTCGTCACGGGCGCGGGGAGCGGGATCGGGCGAGGCCTGGTGCACCGGCTGCTGGACGAGGGGATGTCCGTCGTCGCCGCGGACGTCGAGGCCGGTGCCCTCGAGGAGACGGTCGACGGCACGGACGCAGTGCCCGTCGTCTGCGACGTGAGCGACGCCGCAGCCGTCGAGGCCTTGGCCGCTTCGACCGACGAACGGTTTGGCGCCGCGCACCTGGTGTGCGCCAACGCCGGCGTGTTCCAGGGGGGCGTGAGCTGGGAGCGCAGCCTGGAGGACTGGCAGTGGGTGCTCGGCGTCAACCTCTGGGGTGTCATCCACACCGTGAAGGCCTTCGTGCCCCGCATGGTCGAGGCGGGCGAGCGAGGGCCACGTGGTGATCACCTCGTCCATGGCCGGACTTGGCGTGCGCCGCCTTCTCGGGGCCGTACCAGGTGTCGAAGTTCGGCGCCTACGCCGTGGCCGAGTCGTTGGCCCACGACCTGCGGGCCCGCGGCCTGCCCATCGGGGTGTCCGCCCTCACGCCGGGCTCGGTCAACACCCGCATCAGCGAGTCGGGCCGCAACCGGCCCGGCGATCTGCCGGCCAAGGGCGGGGACGACGTCGACTTCGTGGAAGGCGCGCTGGCCGATCTGACCGGCCAACAAGGTGTCGACCCGGCCGAGGTGGCCGACCGGGTGGTGTCGGCGGTGAAGGTCGGCGACTTCCTCATCCCCACCAACGACGACTACGCCACCCAGATCGAGACCCACGCCGAAGCCCAAGTCGCAAGACAGCTCCCCCCCATGGCCACCTTCACCTGAGGCCTATGTAGGCATCACCGTTCCGCCGTCGACGCAGAGGATCTGGCCGTTGACCAGGGCGGCGTCGTCGGAGGCGAAGAAGAGGGCGGCGCCGGTGAGCTGGTCGGGCTCGCAGTTGCGCTTCATGGGACTGAGCTGCTCGAAGAAGGGCTGGGCGAAGTCGGGCACGACCGCCTTGGTGGCCTCGGTCATGGTCAGCCCCGGGGCGATGCAGTTCACGGTGACGCCGAACTGCCCGAGCTGGCCGGCGAGGTGGCGGGTCAGGCCGATCACGCCCCACTTGCTCTGCGCGTAGGCGTAGTTGCCCACCCCGTTGAACTCGGGGTCGAAGGCGTTGATCTGGTGCAGGTAGGCGGCAATGGAGGCGATGTTGACGATGCGGCCGTCACCCCGCGCCACGAGGTGCGGGGCCACGGCCCGGGCCATGAGCCACTGACCGTGGAGGTTCACGTCGAAGACCTGGCGCAGGTAGTCGAGGCTCTGGTCGGACGTGTCGAGGTTCCCGTAGATGGCGGCGTTGTTGACCAGGATGTCCAGGCCGCCGAACCGGGTTCGGGTGGCGTCCACCGAGGCCTCCACCGACACCTCGTCGGCGATGTCGGTGGGCACGGGCTCCACGTCCCCCAGGGCTGACAGCTCCTCGGCCGCAGAACGGCAGCGATCCTCGTCGACCTCGGCGATGGCCACCTTGGCCCCCTCACCGAGGAACCGCTTGGCGTACTCGAACCCGATCCCACCACCGGCACCGGTGACGATGGCCACCTTGCCTTCCAGTCGTCCCATCCCCGGAACCTAACCTCGCCGCATGCTGACGGCCGGAGACGACTTCCCCATCCACCAGGTCGCGGAGCCGATCCGCCACGTGGGCACGAGCGACCGCAACTTCTACGACCGCTACTACTTCAACGCCCACAACTGCTCGGGCGACCTGTTCCTCGTGCTGGGCCTCGGCCTGTACCCGAACCTCGGCACTCAGGACGCCTTCGCCGTCGTCCGCCGCGGCGACAAGCACCGGGTGGTGCGCTCCAGCCGGGAGCTGGACGACCGCATGGACCTCACCACCGGCCCGCTGCGGGTCGAGGTGGTCGAGCCGCTGCGCAAGGTGCGCTTCGTCCTCGAGCCCACCGAGCACCCCTTGGCCTTGGACATGACCTTCGAGGGCGCCCATGCGGCCTTCGAGGAGCCCAAGCAGGTCATCCGCAAGTTCGGCCGGCTGCTGTTCGACACCGCCCGCTTCTGCCAGAACGGCCGGTGGACGGGGACCCTCGAGGTGGCGGGCGAGCACTTCTCCGTCGAACCGGACACGTGGTGGGGCATGCGCGACCGCTCGTGGGGCGTGCGCCCCGTGGGTGAGGCCGAGCCGCCCGGCATCCGCGGTGAGACCGGCCAGATGGTCGGGATGTGGAACTACGCGCCCATGCAGTTCGACGACCACCAGCTCTTCTACATCTGCCAGGAGGAACCGGACGGCAACCGCACGCTGGAGGAGGCGGTCCGGGTGTGGAACGACCCGGATCGACCCGCCGAGCACCTCGGCCGGCCCGAAGCGACCCACACCCTCACCACCGGGACCCGCCGGATCGACACGCCGTCGACCATCGCCTTCCCGGATGCCCCGGGCGGCGGCTTCGAGGTGACCGTGGACCCGCTGGTCAACGCCTACGTGGCCATCGGCACGGGGTACGGCATCGAAGACGACTGGCGCCACGGCATGTACCAGGGTGAGCTGGTCACCCAGTACGTCGAGCACGACATGGCCCAGCTCGACACCTGGGCGTGGTACTCGCTGAACGAGCAGGTGGCCCGGTTCACCAGCTCCGAGGGCCCGGTGGGCTACGGCATGCACGAATACGGCTTCTTCGGGGCCTTCCCGAAGTACGACCTGGCCGATGGAGCCGCCGTCGCGGGGTGATCCAGTTCTACCCTTGAGGGCATGCGGCGGGCAGGGGCGGTGGCGGTCGGCGCGTGTTCGCGCTCGCCACGACGGCGTGCGGCGGGGGCGGCGAGGGCGGCGACGTCACGACCGCGGCGGTCGCCTGTGCGGTCGACCCGGGGTCATCGGGGCCGCTGACGACGGCGGACGGCGGGCTCCTGATCCCGCCGGTGCCGGCGCCGGCCGACTGGGTCGAGCCCGCGCAGGACGGGTTCGACTGGGACCTGGACGGGGCGGCGGACGCCCTCGCCTTCGACCAGGACGCCGGTGAGATCCGGGTCGAGTGGGCCGACGGCTCCCTCACGGTCACCGGGATCCGCTCCGACTTCGCCGGCGAACCGGGCCAGCCCCTCGAGCCGGACGGCGATCCGTTCCTGGACCAGCCCACCGAGAGCGGCCCGCCGCCGGACGGGCCGAGGGCCGCCCCCGTGCCCGCGGCGGTGGCCGACGTCACGGGTGACGGCGCCCTCGACCTGCTCGTGGTGGACGACGGCACCGCGTCGGTGGTCGTCGGCGCCGGCGACACGGCCACCACGGTCACGGTGTCCCAGGGCGCGATCGGCGACGAGGTGCCGGGATGGCGCAGCCCGCCCGTGACCCCCGTCCCGCCGCCGGGCTACAGCGACGACCAGATCCCGGTGCCCTACGACCAGGCCACGGTCGTCCCCCGCTGGGACCTGACCGGCGACGGCATCGACGACTGGGTCATCGAGAGCAACCTGCCTCGTGCGCTCGGACCGGCGACGGCGTACGCGGGCAAGCCGTGCGCCTGAGGGCGGGTGCGGTCCTCCTGATCGTGGCCGCGCTGGCTGCGGTCCTGGCCGATGGCGTGGGACCGCCGGCGTCGGCCGCGGCCGCACCCGGCCGGGTGAACACCTCGTTCCCGGACGCCCCGGACCCGCACGTCCTGCGCACCGGGGGGCGCTACTTCGCCTACACCACCAACCGCGCCGCCCCGTGGGGCGGGCTCATCCACGTGCCGGTGTGGCGGTCGGGCGACCTCGCCTCCTGGAGCGAGCAGGGTGACGCCTTCCCGGACCTGCCCCGGTGGGCCGTGCCGGGACACACCTGGGCCCCCGCCGTCGCGCCGCTGGGCGGGCGCTTCGTCCTCTTCTTCTCCGCCCGCGAGCGGCGCAGCGGCAGGCAGTGCATCGGGAAGGCCTTCTCGAACTCGCCCACCGGGCCGTTCCGGGACACCCGCCGCGGGCCGGTGGTGTGCCAGCGCGGGATGGGCGGTTCGATCGACCCCTACGTCTTCCGCGACCGCGACGGCCGCGCCTTCCTGCTCTGGAAGAACGACGGGAACTGCTGCGGTCGGCGCGTCTCGCTCTGGTCCCAGCTCCTGCGCCCCGACTCGCGCCTGCGCGGCCGGGCCCGCCGACTGGTCAGCTACGACCGGGCGTGGGAGAGCCCGCTCATCGAGAACCCGGCCATGGTCCGCAGCCCCCGGGTCCACGGCGACTACCGGCTCTTCTACGCCGCCAACTGGTGGGAGTCGAAGCGCTACGGCACGGGGTTCGCCCGCTGCGACAGCCCGCGGGGGCCGTGTCGCAAGGTCACGACCCGGGGCCCGTGGCACGAGTCGACTGCCTTCGCCTTCGGGCCGGGCGGCGCCGCCTTCTTCACCGACGGGGGCGGCCGGAACTGGATGGCGCTCCACGGCTGGGCCCGCCCCCCCGACCGGGTCGGCTACGGCAACGGCGGGCGCCGCTCGCTGTTCATCGAGAAGGTGGACTTCTCGATGCGGCGCCCTCGCGTCAACACGACGTATCCGTACGCCTACCACCGGGACGCGCCCCACCCCTTCGTCGACGTGCCGGCCTGGGCGGACGACGCCGTGGCCTGGGCCTGGGGCCGGGAGATCGTCACCGGCCTCGCCGATGCTCCCGATCGCACCTTCCTGCCGGCGCGCTCCATCGACCGGGCCGACGCGGTGGTCTGGGTGCGTCGCTCCGGCCGCCACGTGCCCCGGCTGTCCAACGGGAACCTCGCCATCTCACGGGGGCAGGCCGTCCGGCTCCTCTACACGGCGGCCGGCGAGCCGAACGTCGACGGGCCGGGCTTCGACCACGACCTGACCGACGTCCCCTACGCCCTGCGCGACGCCGTGCGCTGGGCGGTCCACGACCCCGGCGGCGCCGAGGCTGCTGTCGCGAGCGGGTACCCCGACCACACCTTCCGCCCCCGCGACACCGTCAACCGGGCCAACTTCCTCAACATGCTCTGGCGCTTCCGCACCGACGCCTGACCCACGATCCGTTCTGGGTACTCAGACTTGTGCCCTCACCAAACCTCAGTACCCAGAACGGGGCGTCAGTGGCCGGTCCAGTGGGGGGCGCGGCGTTCGGCGGCGGCCGTCATGCCCTCCTTGGCGTCGTCGGTCGCGGTGGCGACCTTGCGCATGGTCTCGCCGAAGCGGACGGCATCCAGCCAGGGCAGCTCTCGACCGCGCCAGGCCACCTCCTTCACCGCCCGTTGGGCCAGCGGGGCGCCCTGGCAGAGCCGGGCCGCGAGCGACCGGGCCTCGTCCAGCAGCTCGTCGTCGGGGACGACCTTCCAGGCCAGGCCGATCTCCAGGGCGCGGGCGGCGTCGATGGGCTCGCCGAGCAGCAGGAGCTCCATGGCGTGCTGCCAGCCCACCTTCGGCGGGAGGCGCAGGGCGCCGACGATGGTGGGAACGCCGATCCGGACCTCGGGGAAGGCGAAGGTGGCCGACTCCGCCGCGAGCAGGAAGTCGCAGGCCGCGGCCGCGGTGAGCCCGTACCCGATGCACGGGCCGTTCACCGCCGCGATGGTCGGCTTGAAGATCTCCCAGCCGCTCTCGAACGAGTTGAGGGTCGGGATCTCCCAGAACGTCCCGGTCCAGGTCCCGACGGCGCCGGCGCCGTCCTTCAGGTCGGCCCCGGCACAGAACGCCCGGCCCTCGCCGGTCACGATGGCCACCCAGGCCTCCGGATCGTCCCGGAAGCGCTCCCAGGCGGCGTTGAGGTCCTGGCGCAGCTCGCCGTTGACCGCGTTGAGGGCCTCCGGCCGCCGGTAGGTGATGGTCACGACGTGCTCGTCCTGGTCGTACCCGACCGTCTCAGCCATGGGCCGACCGTAGACTCGCCGGCTGACCAGGGGGGTCCGATGGAGAAGGTGTTCGTGGTGGGCGTCGGGATGACGCCGTTCGTCAAGCCCGGCAGCCGAGAGGGCTGGGACTACCCCGACATGGTCACCGACGCCGGCTCTGAGGCGCTGGCCGACGCCGGCATCGACTACGCCGCCGTCGACCAGGCCGTCGTGGGCTACAACTTCGGCGACTCGACCGCCGGCCAGCGGGCCCTCTACGAGCTGGGGCTCACCGGCATCCCGATCACCAACGTCAACAACAACTGCGCCAGCGGCTCGACGGCCCTGTACACCGCCCGGGCCTTCATTGCCGGTGGCCTGAGCGACTGCGGGCTGGCCGTGGGCTTCGAGCGCATGGACGACGCCCACGTGTACACGACCCGGGCGTACCCCATCGACAAGCACGTCACCGACATGGTCAGCCGGCGCGGCTCCGGCGACGTCGTCATCACCGCCCAGCTCTTCGGCAACGCGGGCCGGGAGCACATGGAGCGCTACGGCACCACGGCCGAGCAGTTCGCCCAGGTGGCGGTGAAGAACCATGCCCACTCGGTGAACAACCCCCTGTCCCAGTACCGGGAGGCCTGCACCCTCGACGAGGTGCTCGACTCCCGGATGATGTGGGAGCCGCTGACCCTGCTCCAGTGCTGCCCGACCTCGTCGGGGGCCGCGGCCGCCGTCCTGGCCAGCGAGCGCTTCGTCGACCAGCACGACCTCGGCGACCAGGCCGTGGAGATCGTCGCCCAGGCCATGGCCACCGACACCGCCTTCGAGGGCAGCGACCTCAAGATCTGCGGCGTGGAGATGACCAAGGCCGCGGCGGCCAAGGCCTACGAGCAGGCCGGGCTGGGGCCGGAGGACGTGGACGTCATCGAGCTCCACGACTGCTTCTCCACCAACGAGCTCATCACCTACGAGGGGCTCGGCCTCTGCGAGGAAGGGGGCGGCGGCGCCCTGATCGACTCGGGTGACGTGACCTACGGCGGCCGGTGGGTCGTCAACCCCTCTGGGGGCCTGCTCTCCAAGGGCCATCCGATCGGCGCCACCGGCCTGGCCCAGTGCTACGAGCTCAACCGCCAGCTCCGGGGCCGGGCCGACGCCCGCCAGGTCGACGGCGCCCGGGTCGCCCTCCAGCACAACCTGGGCCTCGGCGGCGCCGGCGTCGTCACCATCTACCGGGCGCCGGCGGCCTAGAACGCGAACTGGCGCCCGATTTCCCGGTCAGAGACGGGAAATCGGGCGCCAGAACAGTTCGATCCTGCGCTAGCCGCAGACGGGCCAGGGGCTGGAGCCGGCCTGGTCGTAGAGCATCTGGGCCCGCATGTCCTGCTCGGCGGGAGGGGCGGCGGCGGGGTCGCCGGAGCCGCCCATGGCCTGCCAGGTCGCGTGGTCGAACTGGTAGGCGCCGCGGTAGGTGCCCGACGAGCTCACGGCCGAGTAGTCACCGCCGGACTCGCAGGCCCGGATGGCGGCCAGGGCCGACGACACGCCGGAGGACATGGCGGCCTCGTGCTGCTCGCGCTCGTGCTGCTCGACGGCCTGGGCGTAGACCGCCAGCGCGTACTCGTGCAGGGCGACCGCTTCGGCGTACTCCACGACGGCGTGGCGCCAGGTGGCGCGGCGGGCCTGTGGCGCGTCGTCGAAGCGCTGATCGGCCGTGAGCTGGGCCTCGGTCGGGCCGGGCTCGTCGTAGTCCTGGGCCATGGCCACGGTGACGCCGGTGGCGGCGAGGCCGGCGGCCAGGGCCAGGCCCACCACCGCCTTGATCCGCCGTCGGGGGGAGGACGGCTGTTGCATTGCTTTCGTGCTCCTTTGGCGCCCGGGCGCGCGACGAAGGAGGGGTCAACGGAAGGGAGACACCGCCTCAGCCGGGCGCCGACGGCACCGGGGGTATGGGGTCCCGAGGAGGGTGCAGGTCTTCGTAACGCGATTGCAACATTTGCCGCCGTGACGTGGGTCACCCTTGTGGGGGAGCCCGGCTACAGCAGGCGGGCGAACTCCCGGACGTCCTGCACCAGCAGGTCCGGCTCCTCGAGGGCGGCGAAGTGACCGCCCCGGTCGAAGGTCGACCAGTGCACGACGTTGAAGGTCCGCTCGGCGAAGCGCCGGGACGCCCGCAGGATCTCGCCCGGGAACACCGCCCCGCCGGTGGGCACGGTGACCTTCTCGTCGGCGATGCCGAACTGCCCGGCATGCTTGGCCTCGTAGTACAGGCGGGTCGACGAGTTGATCGTGCCCGTCACCCAGTAGGTGGTGATGTTGGTCAGCAGGTCGTCCCGGCTGACCGCCGACTCGATGGTGCCGTCGTTGTCGGTCCAGGCGTGGAACTTCTCGCTGATCCAGCTGGCCAGGCCGGCCGGCGAGTCGTTCAGCCCGACGCCCAGGGTCTGGGGCCGGGTGCCCTGGATCTGCTGGTAGCCGGCGCCGTCGGACATGATCGCCATCGCGTCGGCCATGGCCTTCTGCTCCTCCTCGTCGGGCTCGTCGTCGGGCCCGGGGAAGGCGAGGAGCATGTTGAGGTGGATGCCGGCGCAGTGCTCCGGGTCCTGGATCCCGATGCGGGTCGAGATCATCGACCCCCAGTCCCCGCCCTGCGCGACGTAGCCGTCGTAGCCCAACCGGGCCATGAGCTCGGCGAAGGCGTCGGCGATGCGGCCCGGGTGCCAACCGCGGTCGACGGTCGGCCCCGACCAGCCGTAGCCGGGCAGCGACGGGGCGACGACGTGGAAGGCGTCGGCCGGATCGCCGCCATGGGACTCGGGGTCGCGCAGCGGCTCGATGACGTGCAGGAACTCGACCACCGTCCCCGGCCAACCATGGCTCAGCAGCAGCGGCCGGGCCCCGTCGACCGGCGACGGGGCGTGGATGAAGTGGATCGAGGCACCGTCGATCTCGGTCCGGAAGTGGTCCCAGGCCTGCAAGCGGGCCTCGTGGGTGCGCCAGTCGTACTCGTCCCGCCAGTAGGCGCACAGCTCCTGCAGGTACGCGAGGTCGGTGCCGTAGTCCCAGCCCGTGTCCGGGATCTGATCGGGCCAGCGGGTCTGCCCCAGGCGCGCCCTCAGGTCGTCGAGGACCTCGTCGGGGACGGTGATGTCCAACGGTTGGATGTCACTCACGGCGTCCTCCCGGGGTCCGGGTCAGAGGGGTCGCTGGCCGGTCAGGAGCGACTGGTCAACCCACCACGTGTGGTAGCCAGTCGGCACCCGCTGCGGGACGGCCAGCCGGCACACCGGCTCGTCGTCCAGGCGTTGGGCGTCGAGGACCTGGAGCTCGGTCGAGCCGGTGGCCTCCTCGGCCACGAAGGTCAGCAGGTAGCCGTCGTCCTCGCCCCACGACCCCGGTCGCGGCGCGAACACCGTCTCGCCGCCGTACCAGCCCACGGGGTAGCGGTGGGTCACGGCCGAGCACCCGTCGCCGTAGTCGTACTTCGTGACCCCCTCGAACTGCAGCGTGGGCTGCGGGGCGCACACCTGGTGGTACGAGTAGCGCGAGGGGCGCCCCAGGCGCCGATTGTCCATCCGCGGGAACTCGGCCATCGCGTCGTCGAGGGGGCGCTCGCGGGTGGTCCCGGTCACGAGGTCGAAGCGCCACTCCCAGAACCTCGGCGCGAGGCGAAGCGAGGCGATGGTCGGGACCGGGTCGTCCGCCGTGGACTCGTCGGCGAACGGCTGGTCGATCCGGCAGCCGACGAGGACGACCTCGTCGCCCTCCTCCCAGGCGTTGACCGTGTGGTACATGAACATGGCCTCGGCGTCGAACCAGCGGACGTGGGCGTCGGTGCCGTACCGGGGGATCACCCCGAAGCGGGCCGGCTTGTCGGGGAAGAAGCCGAGACGGACCCGACCGGCAGCCAGGGCGGCGGGGTCCCACATCATCGACATGTCCATCAGCACGGAGTAGCGCTCGGTGATGGCGATGTCGTGCTGCAGCCGGGGCCCGTCGAGGGTGATCTCGGCCTGGTGGACGAGCTCGCCCTCCGGCGAGATGACCCCGTAGGTCAGGTAGGGCGGCAGGGGTTGGTAGTCGAACCAGATCAGCTCGCCGGTCACGGGGTCGACCTTGGGGTGGGCCGACAGCCCGCACCGCCGTTTGCCGTCGTAGGTCTGGACGCCGAGGGTCTCGAGGTCGGGCAGGCGGATCACGTGGGGATCACCGCCCAGCCACCACACGGCGAGCAGCTGGCCGGCGTGCCACACCAGGTCGGTGTTGGCGGTGTCCTTCCAGGGCCCGTCCGGGCGGGCGAGGTCGGGCGGCTCGAGGATCCCGGAGGTCACGGCCTCCCCCGCCGCCTCGTCCTCCGCCAGGCCGGCGGTGCGCACGTAGGCGTTGCGATACGTCGCCCGACCGTTGCCGAGCTCGACCCCGTGGAGCATCCCGTCGCCGTCGAACCAGTGATACCGGCCCTTGGGCTCGAAGCGGGGGTTGCTGCTGTTGCGCACGAAGCAGCCGGCGAGGTCGTCGGGCAGGGCGCCCGCGACGACCGCCAGGTCGGCCGTGATCTCCTCCTGCACCGGCTCGTAGCTGCCGGAGAGGTAGGGGCTCCGCACGTCACGATCCACGGTGCTCACGGCTCCAGCTCCGCTCGCTCAGCTCCGAAGCGGTGTCGACACCCACGGGCTCGCTGCGTGTCGCTGGAGGTCACGGCGGAAACCGTACTGTCACCGCCGCACTACCTTCGGAGCCTCGTCCGACACAGGGGGAACGCCATGCCGGGACCGCTCGACGGGGTACGGGTCATCGAGGTCGCCATCTGGTGGTTCGTGCCCGCGGCCGGCGCCATCCTCGCCGACTGGGGCGCGGACGTGCTCAAGGTCGAGCACCCCGAGACGGGCGACCCCCAGCGGGCGCTGTTCACCATGGGCCTGGTGCCCACCACCGGCGGCGTGAACTTCATGATGGAGCAGTCCAACCGGGGCAAGCGCAGCATCGGCATCGACCTCGCCACCGACGGCGGCCGCGAGGTCCTCTACGACCTGGTGCAGGACGCCGACGTCTTCCTCACCAACTTCCTGGCTCCCGCCCGCAAGCGGCTGCAGATCGACGTCGAGCACATCAAGGCCGTGAACCCCGGCATCGTCTACGCCCGCGGCACCGGCCAGGGCCCCGAGGGTCCCCACGCCGACCGAGGCGGCTACGACGCGGCCTCCTTCTGGTCCCGAGGCGGCATCGGCCACGCCCTCACCCCCGCCGGAGCGGAGTCGCCGGTGATGCAGAAGGCGGCGTTCGGCGACTCGATCGGCGCCATGACGATCGCCGGCGGCATCGCCGCCGGCCTGCTGCAGAAGGAGCGCACCGGCGAGGGCCCGGTGGTCGACATCTCGCTCCTCGGCACCGCCATGTGGGTCCTGGGCCCCGACATCGTCTCCAGCAAGCTGCTCGAGGGCTCCGGCAGCGGGGGCCTGCCGTCGTTCAGCCGCAAGACCAACTTCAACCCGCTGGTGAACACGTACCAGACCTCGGACGGGCGCTGGCTCATCCTGAACATGCTCCAGGCCGACGTCTTCTGGGCCGACTTCTGCCGCCACCTCGGCCGGGAGGACCTCATCGACGACGAGCGCTTCGCCGACGGAGCCGTCCGCTTCGAGAACCGCGAGGCCTGCATCGCCATCCTCGACGAGGAGTTCGCCAAGCACACCCTCGAGGAGTGGAAGGTCACGCTCGACACCATGGAGGGGGTCTGGGCGCCCATGCAGTCGGCGCTGGAGCTCCACGACGACCCCCAGGCGGTCGCCAACGGCTACCTGCCGACGCTGACCACGCCGGAGGGCGTCGACTTCGCCCTGGTGGCGGCGCCGGTCCAGTTCGACCAGGTCTCCCCCGAGCTCCGCACCGCACCCGAGCACGGCCAGCACACCGAGGAGATCCTCCTCGAACGGGGCATGGACTGGGAGCGCCTCGCCGCCCTCAAGGAGGACGGCAGCATCCTCTAGCGGGCCTGGTCCTGCTGCTCGTAGATGAGACGCAGGAGCCAGAAGCGCAGGAACCGCGCCAGGGAGTAGCGCAGGAACACCGCCGCGCCGAGGATCGTCAGGGCGATGCCGAAGGCCCCGAGGACGAGCAGCTCGAGGATGTCGTTGGTGAACGCCTCCCCGGTGGCGGCGAAGTAGGCGACGAGGCAGACGACGACCCCGGCGACCATGGCGACCACGCCGAGGATCGTGAAGCGCTGCTCGGCCTCGGCCTTGCCGGTCCGGATGCGGACGGCGGCGATCTCCTCCTCGAACTGCTCGCGGCGCCCACCACCGGTGCCGGCGGTCGTGTCGTCACTCATTGCGTGCTCCCCTTCGGTGTCGCGGACTTCACCCGGCCGAGCCGGCCAGGTAGGCCTCGGTCAGTTCCTCGGCGATCTCTTCCGGCTGCCCGATGCGCCGGACTCTGCCGTGCAGCATGATGGCGGCGGTGTCGGCCACCCCGAGGACCTCGTGGGCGAACTGCTCGACCACCACGATCGACAGGCCCTCCCGGGCGATCGCGGCGACCTGTTCGTAGAGCCCCTGCACGATGATCGGCGCCAGTCCCATCGACAGCTCGTCGAGCAGCAACAGGCTGGGTTCGGTGGCCAGGGCCCGGGCCATCGACAGCATCTGCTGCTCGCCGCCGGAGAGGGTGCCGGACACCTGGTTGCGGCGCTCGGCCAGGCGGGGGAAGCGGCCGTAGGCCCGCTCCTCGAGGTCGGCCTGGCTGGTACCGGTGAACGTGGCCATCTGCAGGTTCTCGGCGACGGTGAGGTTCGCGAAGATGCCCTTGCCCTCGGGGACCAGGCAGAGACCGGCCCGGGAGAGCGCGTCGGCGTCCGCCCCCGTGACCACCCGCCCGCAGAGGGCGACGGTGCCCGAGGTCGGGGGCAGGAGCCCGGCGATGACCTTGAGGGTGGTCGACTTGCCGGCCCCGTTGGGCCCGAGCAGGGCGAACACCTCGCCGGTGTGGACCGAGAAGTCCACCCCGTCGACGACGTCGAAGTCGCCGTAGCCGGCGCTCACGTCGCGCACCTCGAGGATCGGGATCTCTTCGTCGTCGAGGTCGCGGCGGACGGCCTTCGCCTTCGGGCCACTCCCGCTGCCGAGGTAGGCCTCCTGCACCCGCTCGTCGGCTTGGACCTCCTCGGGCGTGCCCACCGCGATGATCTGGCCGAAGTCGAGCACGTGGATGTCGTCGCAGGTGCTCATCACCAGGGTCATGTCGTGCTCGACGAGCAGGATGCCGATGCCGTCGGCGGCGAGCGACCGCAGCACGGTGGCCATGGCCTCGGTCTCGGTCTCGTTGAGCCCCGACGACACCTCGTCCAGCAGGACGAGACGGGGCTGGTTGGCCAGCGCCCGGCCCAGCTCGACGAGACGGGCCCGGCCCGTGGGCAGGCTGTCGACGCGCTCGTCGACCATGTCGCCCAGGCCCAGGCGCTCGATCAGCTCGTCGGCGACGGCCTCCGGATCCGTGTGGTCGGCATCGGCACCGACCCGCCGGGTCCAGGTCCGGCGCATCTCGGCCCCGGCGAGGATGTTCTCCCGCACGGAGAGCAACGTGAAGACCTCGAGGCGCTGGAACGTCCGGGCGAGGCCCCGGCGGGCCCGCTTGTGCGCCGCCAGCTTGGTGATGTCCTCGCCATCGAGGACCACCGTGCCCCGGGCCATCGGCTGCAGCCCGCAGAGGGCGTTGAACATCGTCGTCTTGCCGGCCCCGTTCGGGCCGATCAGGCCCGTGATGCGGCCGTCGTCGACGTCGAGGTCGACCTCGGACACCGCGAGGTTGCCGCCGAAGCGGACCGTGATCGCCCTAGCTTCGAGCAGCGCCATACAACGGCTCCTCGTCGAGGGCCAGCTCGCGGTCGAGCAGGTCCCGGTCGGTGTCGGTCAGGGCGGCGTCCAGGCCCAGGCGGTCCCAGTCGGGCTCGCCGACGGTCTCCCCTGCCGCCTTCGCCTTCCGCAGGGCGATCCTCTCCTTCACGCTCTTCACGGTCTCGTTGACCGCGCCGTTGGGGTTGCGCCCGAGGCTGATCCCGGCGAGGGCGGGACCGAGGGCGAGGAGGTTCTCCAGCGACGGCACCAGGTCCGGGATGATGAAGAAGGCGAGGGCGAAGACGATCCCACCGAACAGGGCGCCGCCGACGGCGCCGATGCCGCCGATCACCGCGAGCAGCACGATCGGCAGGCCCTGCAGGAAGCGGAAGCTGTCGGGCGACACCGAGTTGGACTGCGCCCCGAGCAGCGCCCCGCCCAGGCCGGCGATGGCCGCCGAGAGGGCGAACACCTCCACCTTGGTCCGGGTCAGGTTGAGGCCGAGGGTCACGCAGGCGGCCGGGCTCGCCTTCATGGCCAGGAGCCGGCGACCGAACTCGCCCCGGCGCAGGAACACGAGGAACAGGCTGACCAGGCCGAACACCACCGAGAGCAGGACGAGGTGGGCCCGGTTGCTCTCGAAGGAGATCCCGAAGAGATCCAGCCGGGGCACGTTCAGGCTGGCGTTGGGGAGGATGATGCTCTGGTTGAAGAACATCTTCTCCATGAACACGGCGAAGGCGGCCGTGGCCAGGGCCAGGTAGAGGCCCTGGAGGCGGAGGGCGGGCAGGGCGATGATGGCGCCGACGAGGCCGGTGACGGCGGCGGCGAGCAACAGGCCCCAGATCGTCCCGTTCCCCCCGAAGTGGCCCATCACCACGGCACCGATGCCGGCGAAGGTCAGCGGGGCGAGGTTGATCTGGCCACCCCAGCCGATGAGCGGGACGAGCGACAGCATGATGATGCCCGACGCCATCCCGATGCCGAGGTGAAAGAGGCGGATGTCCGCGAGCTGGGTCCCGATGACCCACGCCAGGGCGCCGAGCACGACCGTCCCGATCGCCCAGCGGCGCAGCGGCGGCATCGGGATGTACTCGCGGGACTTGTGCTGGCCGGACGCCCGCACCCGCAGCGGCGGCAGCACCAGCAGGATGAGGAAGAGGAAGATGACCGGCAGGGCCGGACGGAGGCCGCTGAGCGAGATCGGCGTGAAGTCGTTCCAGCCGAAGATCGACGTGATCGACTGGTTCGTCGGCAGGTAGCCGACCGCGTACGACTCGCCGAGGCCGATGATCAGCGCGCCGACGAAGGTGAGCGGCAGGCTGCGCAACCGGCCGAACATCGCCGCGGCGTAGGCGTTGATGACGAGCAGGGTCAGGTCCAGGTGCTTGAGCACGCCCTGGCTGCCGGCCAGCAGGATCCCCGACAGGGCCGCCAGCGACGTCCCTATGGCCCAGGCCATCATGGCCGACCGGTCGGGCCGGCTCCCGGTGAGCTGGGCCAGCGGGCGGTCGTCGACGACGGCGCGCATGGCCACGCCGGTACGGGTCCCGAAGAGCAGCGAGCGCAGGAAGAGCGCCACCAGCAGCGCGGCCACGATCGTCGTCGCGTCGTGCCACTGGAGGTTGACCACCCCCAGGTCGAAGGCGTTGCCGTCGTAGAAGCCGGGAAAGCGCCGCCCCTGGTCGGGCGGGAACAGGATCAGGGCGCCCTGGAACACCCCGAAGAGCAGGCTGACCGAGACCACCAGCTTCGTGACCTCGGAGACGTTGTCGAGGCCCCGGAAGATGACCCGTTCGATGGCGGCGCCGAACGCCGGGGCGACGATGCCGAGCATGACCACGAGGGCGATCGGGGCCGGCCAGCCCCACTCGATCCGGAACTTCCAGTAGACGAACGCGGCCATCATCCCGAAGGCCCCGTGGGCGAAGTTGAAGATGCCCGAGGTCGTGTAGGTCACCACCAGGCCGCTGGCCGCGACCGCGTAGATGGCCGCCGTGACGATTCCGAAGACCGTGAACGTCAGGAACTGGTCCAACCCGTCGTACCCCCCAGGACGATCGGAGCGCTGAGCTTAGGAGCTGGTCGGCTACCCGACGGCGTAGTCGCCCTCGAGTTGGACGACGTAGGCCGGGTCGCAGGAGTAGTCCTCTGCCGGCGCGTAGCGGACGAACGCTCCGTCCTGGACCTGCAGCACGATCGTGCAGTCCGGCCCCCGGTTCTCGCCCGGGTTGGTCGGGGCGTGCAGTCCGCCGCCCGTCCAGTCGGTGACCGAGGCCGCGCCCTCGAGCACGCAGGTCCGGGTCAGGTCGTCCTCCAGGTCACAGTCGCGCGCCGCTTGGGCGAACATCAGCCACGCCGACCACGACTGGGCGCCGAGCAGGGCGACCTTGCCGTCCACCGCCTCGACGTGCTCGATGTACTGCTGGGTGGCCGGGTTCTGGTCGGCCTCCTCGAAGGGCCAGAAGGCATTGCGCAGGTACGTCCCGTCGGCCGCCGGGCCCGCGGCCTCGAGATAGGCCTGGTCGTAGAAGTTGGCGTCCTGCAGCGTGATCTCGACCTCGTAGCCGATCTCGTCGAGGGCCTGCTGGAGCAGGGCCAGGTTCTCGCCCTCGCCCACGAAGGTGAGGAAGGTCACGCCCGCCTCCTCGATGGCGGCGGCGAAGGGGGCCCAGTTGGCCTCGCCCAGGATGTTGTAGGTGTTCTCGTGGACGATCTCGAAGCCGAGGCTCTCGTAGGCCTCCTTCACCCGCGCGGCCTGGGTGATCAAGGTGTCGAGGTCGGCGTTGAGGATCCCGACGTTGGCGCCGGCGTCGGGGAACTCCTCGTTGAGAATGGTGGCGGCCCCGACCGGGAACTCGTTCAGCGGGTTGGGCACGGGCTGGACCGAGCGGGTCTCCAACGGGTCCTGGCCGGTCACGCCCGCCTTCTCGGGCGTGACCGAGAAGCCGGCGATGTCGATCAGCCCACAGGCCGCACCCACGGTGGGCCAGAAGTTGTCCTGCACCGCACCGGAGCCGACGAGGGCGAAGTCCTCCTGGCAGGCCTGCTCGACCACGGGCTGGTACTCGGAGATGGCCGCGTCGCGCAGGTTGACCTCGATCTGCTTGCCGTTGATGCCGCCGGCGGCGTTGCACCACTCGGCGAACGCCGTGGCCGCGTCGTGGAGCTCGATGTTCAGCCCGGGTCGACCCTCGAAGCCCGGATCGGACACGGTGCCGATGGTGATCGAGTCGGCCGTGACCCCCTGCGTCTCGGCCGCGTCGCCGGTCGGCACTTCGCCCCCGCCCTCGTTCGGCCCGCAGACGCCCGTCAGGTCGCCGAAGTCCCCGGCGCCACCACCGGCGGCCGCTTCGGTCGTGGCGGACGACTGGTCGGAGCCGACGTCCCCGGCGTCCTCCCCGCCCCGGTCCTCACCGCATGCGGCGGCGGTCAGGGCGAGCACAGCGAGCAGCGCGAGCAGACGACGGACGGTCATGTTCTCCTCGGGGGTGTCGGAAGGGGGAGGCCGACGCGAGATGGCCCCTCGCCGGGCGAGGGGCCATCTAAGCAGAAAACTGACGGTCCGTCAGATTCGGGCGGTCATCCGATCTCGACCACGAAGGGCTCCTCGCTGTCCTCGCCGCAGTCGAAGCCCTCGTCGGGGGCGAAGCGGGTGAATTCGCCGTCCTGGACCTGCAGGACGAGGGTGCACTCGGGGGGCTCATTGCTCCCCGGGTTGGTCGGGACGTGGAGACCCCCGCCGGTCCAGTCGGTCACCGATGCCGCCCCCTCGAGCACGCAGCTCCGGGTCAGGTTGTCCTCGAGGTCGCAGTCCCGCGCCGCCTGGGCGAACATCAGCCAGGCCGACATCGACTGGGTGCCCAGCTGGGCCACCTCGCCGTCGACGGCCTCGACCAGGTCGATGTACTGCTGGGTCGCGGGGTTGCTGTCCGCCTCCTCGAAGGGATGGAACACGGTGCGGACGAAGACGCCGTCGGCGTTCGGCCCGGCCTCGTCGACCCAGGCCTGGTCGTAGAAGTTGGCCTCCATGGCCATGACCTCGGGCCGGAAGCCCACCTCGTCCATGGCCTGGAGGAGCAGGGCGAAGTTCCCGCCTTCCCCGACCATGTGGAAGAACTGCACGTCGTCTCGTTGCAGCGCGGCGGCGAACGGGGCCCAGTTGGCCTCGCCGAGGATGTTGTAGCCCGTCTCGTGGACGAACTCGTGGCCGATCTCCTCGAGCCCGGCGATGACCCGGTCCTTCTGCACGATGGTCGTGTCGAGGTCGCCGAAGAGCACGCCCGAGCGGGTGATGGCGTCCGGAGACTCGGCGTCGATGATGGTGTAGGCCCCGACCTGGAACCGGTCCGACGGGTTGGGCACGGGCTGGACCGAACGGGCCTCGATGGGGTCGCGCCCGGCGAGCCCCGCCTTCGCCGGCGTGACCGAGAAGCCGGCGATGTCGATCAGGCCGCAGGCCGCCCCGATCTCGGGCCAGAAGTTGTCCTGGACCGCCCCGGAGCCGACGATGGCGAAGTCCTGGTCGCACGACTGCTCGAGCACCGGCTGGTACTCGGTGATGGCCGCGTCACGCAGGTTGAGCTCGAGCTGCTTGCCGTTGATGCCTCCCGCCGCGTTGCACCACTCGACGAAGGCCGTACCGGCGTCGAAGATCTCCTGGTTCAGGCCGGGGGCACCCTCGAAGCCCGGATCGGAGACGGTGCCGACGGTGATCGTGTCGTCCGTGATGCCCTGGGTCTCAGCCGCGTCGCCGGTCGGCACCTCGCCGCCGCCCTCGTTGGGGCCACACACGCCCGTCAAGTCGCCGAAGTCGCCGGCGCCGCCGCCCTCGGGCGCGGCCGTGGTCTCGGTGCTGGACTCCGTGCTGTCGGTGCCGCCAGCCTCGTCCCCCTCGCGGTCGCTCCCGCAGCTCGCGGCCAGGAGCACCCCGACGGCGATGAGCGCGATCAGCGCTCGACGTCGTGCCTTCATGTTCCCCCCTTGGGTCGCCGGCCCCCCGGTCGGCGCGGCGACCACTATCGCACGGATCTGACGACCCGTCAGGACACGCCCGGGGGATCCACCTCGACGACGTAGGGCTGGTCGCTGTCCTCGCCGCAGTCGTAGCCCTCCTCCGGGGCGAAGCGGGTGAACGCTCCGTCCTGGATCTGGAGCACGACCGTGCAGGGGGTGGGCTCGTTCGTTCCCGGCGTGGTCGGGGCGTGGAGCCCGCCACCCGTCCAGTCCTCGACCGAGGCCGCAGCCTCGAGCACGCAACTGCGGGTCAGGTCGTTCTCGAGGTCGCAGTCGCGGGCCGACTGGGCGAAGAGCAGCCAGGAGGACATCGACTGGGCGCCGAGCAGGGCGATCTTGCCGCCGGTGGCGGTCAGCAGGTCGAGGTACTGCTGGGTGGCTGGGTTCTGGTCGGCCTCCTCGAAGGGCCAGAAGACCGTCCGGATGTAGACGCCATCGGCGGCCGGCCCCGCGGCGTCGACCCAGCCCTGGTCGTAGAGGTTGGTCTCCATGAGCATGAGGTCCGGCCGGTAGCCGACCTCGTCCATGGCCTGGATCAGCAGCGCGAAGTTCTCGCCCTCGCCCACGAAGTGCAGGAACCGGACGTCGTCCTCCTGGAGCGCCGCGGCGAAGGGGGCCCAATTGGCCTCGCCGAGGATGTTGTAGGACGCCTCGTGCACGAAGGTGTGCCCGATCTGCTCGAGGGCGTCGACGGTCTTGTCCTTCTGGGCGATGATCGTGTCGAGGTCGGCGTAGACGATGCCGGAACGCTCGATGGCCTCAGGGTTCTCGGCGTCGACGGTCAGGTAGGAGCCGACCTGGAAGCGGTCGCCCACGTTGGGCAGGGGCTGCACCGAGCGGGCCTCGATGGCGTCCCGACCAGCGAGCCCGGCCTTCTCCGTGGTGACCGAGAAGCCGGCGATGTCGATCAGCCCGCAGGCGGCGCCGACCGTCGGCCAGAAGTTGTCCTGTACCGCCCCGGAGCCGACGATGCCGAAGTCCTCTTCGCACGACTGCTCCATCACCGGCTGGTACTCCGTGACGGCCGCGTCCCGCAGGTTGAGCTCGAGCTGCTTGCCGTTGATGCCGCCGGCTTCGTTGCACCACTCGACGAAGGCCGTGCCGGTGTCGAAGATCTCCTGGTTCAGGCCGGGTCGGCCCTCGAAACCGGGGTCGGACACGGTGCCCACCGTGATCGTGTCGGCGGTGATGCCCTGGGTCTCGGCGGGGTCGCCGCTGGGCACCTCGCCGCCGCCCTCGTTCGGGCCGCACACCGCTGCCAGATCACCGAAGTCCCCCGCGCCGCCGCCCTCGGGCGCGGCCGTGGTCTCGGTGGTGGAGTCGTCGCTGCCGCCGGCCTCGTCCCCCTCTCGGTCGCTGCCGCAGCTCGCGGCGAGGAGTGCGCCCAGCGCGACGAGCGTGAGCAGCAGCCGGCGTGTCGTCATGGCTTCCCCCCGGTCACCAGAGTTTCCTACTGGCGTTCACTATCGCACGGATCAAGCGGGTCGTTTACGGCGGCGGGTGCATGATGCTGCGGTGACCGAGTACCCGTTGTTGCTCTCGCCGCTCACGGTCGGTCCGGTGACCCTGCGCAACCGGGTGGTGATGGGGGCGCACTTCACGATGTTCACCGAGCCGACCGCGGCGGGCGAGCCCGGTTATTACGGCGAGCGGACCGGTCGGTACCTGGCCGACCGGGCCCGCGGCGGGGTCGCCGCGGTGATCTGCGGACAGGCCGCCGTGCACCCGACCACCGCCTACCAGATGCCCAACAACGCGGCGGCGTGGCGGCCGGAGGCGGTGCCCCACTTCCGGCGGGTGACCGAGCAGGTGCACGAGCACGACGCCGCCGCCTTCCTGCAACTGGCCCACAACGGTGGGGTGAACCGGGGCAACTGGTCGAAGCTGCCGGTCCTCGCCCCGTCGGTCATCGCCGACTACGACGAGCCCGCCGTCGCCCTCGGCGAGGCGGGCATCGCCGAGCTGGTCGACGCCTTCGCCACCTCGGCGGCCAACGCCGCGGCGGGGGGCTTCGACGGCGTCGAGGTCCACGGGGCCCACGGCTACCTGATCCACGAGTTCCTCTCCCCCAAGACCAACCTGCGCGACGACCGCTACGGCGGCTCCCTCGAGAACCGGATGCGCTTCGGCGCCGAGGTCCTGGCCGCGGTGCGGGCCGCGGTCGGCCCGTCGGTCGCCGTGGGCCTTCGCCTCGTCGGGGACGAGGAGCAGTGGGACGGGACCGGGCTGAGCGCGGACGACGCGGCCGAGATCGGCGCCGGGTACGAGGCGATGGGGCTGGTCGACTTCCTCAACGTGTCGGTCGGGACCTCGGGGATGGGGATGGTGCGGACCAACTACGCCCGGCCGGGCCTCGGGGTGCCGGCGGCGGCGGCAGTGCGGGCGGCGGTGTCGTCCACGCCGGTGTTCGCCGTCCACCGCATCCTCGACCCCGACCAGGCCGAGGCCATCCTGAGCGACGGTGGGGCCGACGGCATCTGCCTCGTCCGGGCCCTCATCGCCGATCCCGACTGGGTCGAGAAGGCGGCGACCGGGCGGGCGGGCGAGATCCGGCGCTGCACCGGGTCGAACCAGTCCTGCTACGGGAACCTGCTGAACGGCATGCCGGTGTCGTGCGTGCAGAACCCTGCCGTGGGGCGGGAGGCGGAGCTCGGGGCGGGCACGCTGAGCCCGGCCGAGGTCGCCAAGCGGGTGGTGGTCGTCGGCGGCGGGCCGGCGGGCCTGGAAGCGGCCTGGGTGGCCGCCGCTCGGGGCCACGACGTCGTGCTGCTCGAGCGGGACGAGGCGCTGGGGGGCCGGATCCGGCTGGCGGCCGCCCTCCCCGGACGGTCCGAGATGGCCGCCGTCGCCGAGTGGCGGATCGGCGAGTGCCGGCGCCGGGGCGTGGACCTGCGGGTCGGCGTCGACGCCGACGTCGACGCGGTGTTGGCGCTGGGCCCCGACGCCGTCGTCGTGGCCACCGGCGGCCTGGCCGACAAGGGCGTGAAGGCGAAGTACCACCCCACACCCGTGCCCGGCCAGGACCAGGACTGGGTGCTCGACCACGTCGACGCCATCGAGCGGGCGCTGGCGGGTGAGTTGACGGGACGGGTCGTGGTGCTCGACGCCGTCGGCCACATCGAGGCCATCGGGCTGGGCGAGCTCCTGGGCCGCCAGGACGTCGACGTCACGGTCGTCACCGCGCTGTCGGCGCCGATCTCGCTCGACCCCGAGACCCAGCAGGCCGCGCTCCCCCGCGCCGTCCGGGCCGGGATGGTGTGGCGGCCCAACACCGTGCTGGGTGCGATCGGCGACCACGAGGTGACCCTGGTCGACGCCTTGTCCCACGCCATCGAGCCGGTCGCCGGGGTCGACTGGGTCGTGATCCGCACCCACGGCCGCCCCGACGACGCCCTGGTCGGCGAGCTGACGGGCCGGGTCCCCGAGGTCGTGGCCGTGGGCGACGCCGTCGCCGTCCGCCCCGCCGACCGCGCCATCTGGGACGGCCACCAAGCCGCCCGCACCCTCTAGCGACAACCGTTCTGGGTACTCAGGTTTGTCGAGGACACAAGCCCGAGTACCCAGAACCGCAACCCGACCGTTCCGGGTACTGAGGCTTGTCGAGGACACAAGCCGGAGTACCCAGAACCGAGATGGCCTAGGGGTCAGGCGGGGGTGGCGAGCGGGGTGAGGCGGCGGGCGACGTCTTGGCAGGCGGCGAGGAGGGGGGCGGCGAAGGCGGGCTTCATGCAGGCGATGTGACCTTCGGCGAGCTCGTGGACGGTGGCGCCGGGGATGGCCTCGGCCATCTGGAGCTGGCGGTCGGGGACGATGGCCCGGTCCTCGGTGGTCACCAGGATCGACGTGGGCACGTCGACCTCGCCGATCCAGCGCTTGGCCGTGTAGCTGCCGATGGCCCCGCCGGCCTCCATCACCACCCGCCAGTCGTGGCGCCGCATCTCGGCCGACGCCCAGCGCTGCAGCGAGCTCGGGCGACCCCCGCCCTGGGAGGCGGCGGCCACGACCGGCAGCTGGCGCACCCACTGCGACGGGATCTGGCTGGCCCAGGCCCCCACCCGGGTCGTCCCGGCGAGGGCGGCCATCGAGGTGGTGAAGACGAGCCGATCGCGCACCACGGGCACGAACCCCGCCGCCGTCGCGCACATGACCAGGCCGGCCACCTGCTCCCGGTGTCGCTGCCAGAGGAGCTGGGCCACCGGTCCGCCCATCGAGTACCCGACGGCGATCACCGGGCCCTCGCCCAGCTCGTCGAGCAGCGCGGCGGCGTCGTCGGCGCAGTCGGCCAAGCGGAACCGGCGCCAGGTCCGCAGCCCCCGGCCGTGTCCCCGGAGGTCCACGGCCAGGACCCGGAAGTGCTCGCTCAGGGCGTCGTAGGCCTGGAACCAGTTGAGCCCGGCGCTGGCGATCCAGCCGTGGAGCAGGAGCACCGTGGGAGCAGCCGGCGTCGGGCCCACGACCTCGCGGACGAAGGTGATCCCCCGCCCGGGGAGCTCGACCCGCCGCCCGTACGGGAGCGGCGGCCCGGCCGCGACCTCGTCGCGGTTGTGGCCCACGACCCTCAACGGTAGCTAGCCGGCCAGCGCCGGGACGTGCTTCTCGTCGAGGTGGCCGGCGTCGACGAGCCACCGCACCGTGTCGGTCAGGGTCTCGACGGTCGGGCGCAGCTCGTGGCCGATCACCTCGAGAGCGAGGGCGTCCTCGCTCGGTTCCCACCGGGTCAGGTAGTCCATCCCCTCGCCGGTCAGGCTGAAGTCGACCGGCACCAGCCGCATGAGCTGGTCGTTGAACCGGCCGATGCCCCGGAGCAGGCCGGCGGACATCGGGATGCGCCGGACCTTCCGGCCCCCGATCTCGGTCAGCATCCGGTTGAGGGCGTCGGTCGAAAGCGTGCGGCCCCCCAGCACCAGCCGGGGCGGGAGCGGCTCGGGGCCGAACGCGGCCACGAACAGGTCGGCCACGTCCCGCACGTCGACGATCGACCACCCCCCGCCGTCGATGATCGGTGTCCCGGTGCGGTAGTTGGTCACGATCGCCCCGTGGCCCGCCCCGAAGTTCGGGTCGTGGGGGCCGAGCACGCCACCCGGGTAGATGATCGTCACCGGCGCCCCGTCGTCCTGCAGGCTGCGCACGTAGCGCTCGGCGTCCGCCTTCGAGCGGCCGTAGGCGCTCGCCGGGTCGGCGACCTCGGTGTCGGGGGTGACCCGGGGCGAGTCGGGGGAGAACAACGCGCTCACCGACGAGGTGTGCACGATGCGCGCGAGCCCAGCCGACACCGCCCCGCCGATCACGTGCCGGGTCCCGGCCTCGTTGGTCGCCAGCACCTCGTCGGCGCGGCGGCGGCTCACCGCCACGACCGCGGCGGCATGGAGCACGCCGTCACACCCCGCCAGGGCCGCGCTCACCGACACCGCGTCGGTGATGTCCCCCTGCACGACGTCGGTGGGGCGCACCCCGTGGGGCGCGAAGACGGCGTCCACCTTCGCCGGGTCCCGGGCCAGGAGTCGGACCTCGTGGCCGGCGTCCAACAGGGCCACGGTCGCGAACGACCCGATGAACCCCGTCCCGCCCGTCACCAGGATGTGCACCGCCGCGGACGGTAGCTTCCGCGCCATGCCCGAGCGCCCCGACCCCGAACGCCTCGCCGACCTCGTCGCCCGGGCCCGCCGCGAGGTGGACGACGGCACCCTCCCGGCCTGCCAGCTCGCCGTGGCCCAGCACGGCGAGGTCGTGCTCGACGAGACGCATCGGCGCGCCGCCCGGGAGCCGCTTCCACGGCTACTCGTCGGGCAAGGTCGTCGTCGCCGGTGCCGTCTGGCTGCTGCTCGGGGAGGGGAAGCTGCGGCTCGAGGACCGGGTGGCCGCCCACGTGCCCGAGTTCGCGGCGAACGGCAAGGAGGCCATCACCGTCGAGCAGGTCCTGCTCCACACCAGCGGCTTCCCGACGAGCGCCCTTCGCCCCCCTCGACTGGGAGGATCCCGACATCCGCCGCGCCCGCTTCGCCTCCTGGCGGACCAACTGGGAGCCCGGCACCCGCTTCGAGTACCACCCGACCTCGGCCCACTGGGTGCTGGCCGAGCTCATCGAGCGGGCCACCGGGTCCGACTGGCGGGCCTTCGTGACCGAGCGCCTGCTCGACCCGCTCGGCCTCCACCACCTCCGCTTCGGCGTCGCCCCCGACGACCAGGGCGACGTGGTCGACGTCGAGCTGGTCGGCGAGCCCCCGACCGCCGAGGAGCTCGAGGCGCTGACCGGCGTCGCCGGGCTCAGCCTGGCCGACTATCAGGGCGAGGTGACCGACGACGCCCTGGTCAGCTTCAACCGCCCGGAGGTGCGGGCCGTGGGGGTGCCCGGCGGCGGGATCATCACCACGGCCGCCGACCTCGCCCTCTACTACCAGGCGCTCATCGACGACAGACAGGGCCTCTGGGACCCCGCCGTCCTGGCCGACGCCACCGGCCAGGTCCGGTGCACGTTCGCCGATCCGATGACGTCGGCCCCCGCCAACCGGTCCATCGGCGTGGTCATCCGGGGCGACGACGACAAGATCGCCTTCCGGGGCATGGGTCGCACCGTCTCCGCCCGGGCCTTCGGCCACAACGGCGCCGGTGGTCAGGTCGCCTGGGGCGACCCCGAGACCGGGCTGTCCTTCGCGTACCTGACCAGCGGCCTCGATCGCCACCCCCTGGCATCCGGGCGCCGCGGTGCGGCGCTGGCCAACCGGGCTGGGGCCCTCGCCGAATCGACGGAGTAGGTTCGACGCCGGCGACGGCACGCCCAGCACGGAGGACGCATGGAACGGCTGTCGGGGATGGACGCGTCCTTCCTCTACACCGAGACCCCCACCGGTCACATGCACGTGACCGGCGTCATCGTGATCGACGCCGCCCGCATGGCCGGGGGCTACCGCTTCGAGCGCCTGGTCGAGGTGATCGAGGAGCGGTTGCACCGCCTGCAGCCCTTCCGCCGGCGGCTCGTCGAGGTCCCCCTGAGCTTCGACCACCCCGTGTGGATCGAGGACCCCGACTTCGACATCACGAACCACATGCACCGGGTCACCTGGCCCGCACCGGGCGGCTTTCCCGAGCTGGCCCAACTCGTCGGGGACCTCATGTCCCGACCGCTCGACCGGCAGCGGCCGCTGTGGGAGATGTGGGTCGCCGAAGGCGGGGCCGAGGCGGCGCGTCGCCCTCATCTCCAAGATCCACCACTCGGCCATCGACGGGGTGACCGGCGCCGACCTGATGAGCCAGCTCTTCGACTTCGAGCCCGAGGCGCCCCCCGTCGAGCCGCCGGACGAGCCCTGGGTCCCCGAGCCGATCCCGAGCGACACCCAGCTGCTCGTCGACGCCGTCGCCGCCCGCATCCGCGACCCGCTGCGGGGTGCCCGCGCCGCCCGGCGGACGTTCAACTCCCTCACCAGCGTGGTGGGCACGGTGGTGAACCGGGGAGACGAGCGCACCCCGGCCATGCCGTTCACCGGGCCCCGCACCCTCTTCACCGGTTCGCTCAGCCCGGACCGGGCCGTGGCCTTCGGCAAGGCCGACCTCGAGGACCTCAAGGCCGTGAAGAACGTCTACGGCACCAAGCTCAACGACGTCGTGCTGGCCACGTGCTCGATGGCCCTGCGGAGCTACCTCGAGGCCCACGACGAGGTGCCGGACAAGCCGTTGCTGATCATGTGCCCGGTGTCGACCCACGGCCAGGGTGGGGTGGGGACCAACCAGGTCAGCTCGATGGCCGTGCGCCTCCCGGTCCACATGGACGACCCGGTCGACCAGCTGCTCGAGATCTACGAGGACACCAAGGTGGCCAAGGAGATGCAGAGCGCGCTGGGCGCCGACATGTTGAGCGACATCACCCAGTTCGCCCCGCCGGTCCTGTTCAACCAGGCCATGCGCCTCTACACCCGCAGTGGCCTGGCCGACCGGCACGCCCCGGTGCAGAACGGCGTGATCTCCAACGTGCCCGGCCCGCCCATCCCCATGTGGGTGGCCGGGGCCCCGGTGATCGCCGTCTACCCGCTCGGACCCCTGATCGAGGGGGCGGGGCTGAACATCACGGTCATCTCCAACATGGGCCGGATGGACATCGGCATCGTGGCCGACCGGGCGCTGGCCGCCGACATCTGGTCGCTGGCCGAGCACTGGGAGAACGCGGTACGCGAGCTCTGCAGCCGGGCCGTCGCCGAGCGCGACGCGGGCTGAGCCCGACCGCCGATCTGGTTCAGGGACTCAGGCCGAAGCGCTCCAGCCCGTAGGCCTCGATGGCGTTGCCCCGCAGGACGGCGTGGCACTCCTCGGCGTCCATGCCCGCGGCCACGAAGAGGTCGTGGGCCACCTTCCGGGAGTGGGGGAACGTGCCGTCGGAGTGCGGGAAGTCGGTCTCGAAGAGGATCTGGTGCAGGCCCACGTCATGGCGGCACTTCAGCCCGTGCAGGTCGTCGAACACGCAGCCGTAGACCCGATCCCGCACCTGCTCGCTGGGGAGCACCGGCCCGCCGACACCGCCCCGGCCGTCCTGCCACACGGCGTCCATGCGCTCGAGCTGGAAGGGCATCCACCCGACCTGACTCTCGGCGTAGGCGATCTTCAGGTCGGGATGGCGCTCGAGCGTGCCCGAGAAGACCCAGTCGGCCAGCGAGCCCTGGGCGTTCTGGGCGTAGAGCGACATCGAGGTGGCCAGCGGCGCGTCCTTCGACGTGGTGGGCATCGACGACGACGAGCCGATGTGCATCGACACGGTGGTGGCGGTCTCCACGCACGCCGTCCAGAGCACGTCCCACTCGCCGGAGTACATGGACGGCAGGTCGAGCTTGGCGGGGTTCTCGGTGAAGGCGACGGCGTGGCTGCCCTTGGCGGCGCAGCGCCGGACCTCGTCGGCGGCCAGGGCCGGGTCCCAGAGGGGGACGAGGGTCAACGGGATGAGCCGGCCCCTGCCGGCCCCGGCGCACCACTCGTCGACCATCCAGTCGTTGTAGATGCGCAGGCAGGCGAGGGCGAGGTCCTTGTCGTCGCGCTCGAGGAAGCCCTGGCCGGCGAAGCGGGGGAACACGTTCGGGAAGTTGATGGCCGCTTCGACGTGGTTGAGGGTCATGTCGGCCAGCCGCTCGGCCTGGTCCCAGGTGCCGGGGCGGAAGTCGTCGTAGGTGGCCGGCACGTTGCGCTGCTCCTCCCGGCGGCATGCCCGCGGGGGCGTGCAACAGGCCGGTGGGCACGACCAGGTCGTCGAAGAGCCACAGGTCGCACCACGTGCCGTCGGGGTCGTTGCGGGAGAACCCGTAGTGCCCACCGGTGAACTCCAGCTTCACCTTCTCGGTCACGACACGGGGGCCACGGTCACGCAGCGACTCGGGCAGCTCGCGCTGCCAGAGGTCCTTCGGCTCCATGACGTGGTCGTCGACGGAGATGATGAGCGGCAGGTCCGCCTCGGCCGGGGTCACGACGTCGGTCACGGGCTCAATCCTTGCCGGTCGCGCCGGCGCTGAACACCGCGCGGAGGTCCTCGAGGCCCGCGGGGAGCTCGATGGGCGGGTCGGGCAGCGGGGTCACGCCGTGCTCAGCCAGCGCCCGCGCCATCGCCTCGGGCTCGTCGCTCCACGACCGCGGGTCGCCCATCATCACCTCATAGCAGCGCACGCCATCGGGGCCGGCGACGAAGGGGCCGAAGGCGGCGCCGTGCGGCAGCTCGAGGTGCGAGCCGGGCCCGCACACCACGCCGTCACACGTGAAGGAGCCGTCGAGGACCGTGATCGTGTGGGGGCTGTGGTGGCCGTGGCGGCGCACGATCATCCCCGGGTCCCACCGGGCGAAGAGGGCGAGGTAGAGCGGCTCGACCGAGAAGGCCACCCACTTCTCCCACACGTGGGACTCGCTGCCGTCGGCGTTGCGCTGGCTGCGCACGGCGATCCAGGGGACCTCGTCACCGTCCACCTGGGTGAGCCGGGGCTCGAGGCCCGGGATCCGGGGGTTGGCGGGGGCCGACACGGGGCCCAGTGTCCCATGCGCCCTGGGCGATGAGTTACGGGCGCCGAGCCGGTCGAAGTGGGCATGACTACCGTCGCGCCCATGACCGACTCGACCGTGCTCCTGCTGGGCACCCGGAAGGGGGCCTGGATCCTCTCCGGGGACGGTGACCGCGGCTCGTGGAGCGTCGACGGGCCCCACTTCCTCGGCCACATCATCCAGCACGCCGTGCTCGACCCCCGCGACGGGCGCACGCTGCTGCTCGCCGCCGCGACCGGCCACCTCGGACCGACCGTCTTCCGCTCGACCGACTTCGGCGCGACCTGGTCCGAGGCCACCGGGCCCCCGGCGTTCCGGACCGGCGAGCGCGCTGGCCCGCAGCCTGCGCAAGGTCTTCTGGCTCACGCCCGGCCATCCCGACGAGCCCGGCACCTGGTACGCCGGCGGGAGCCCGCAGGGGCTGTTCCGCAGCGAGGACGGCGGCGACACGTGGGCGCCCGTCGACGGCTGGAACGACCACCCGATGTGGGAGACCTGGTCCGAGTACCCCGAGGAGAACACCCCCGACGGCTCGATGCTGCACTCGGTCATCGTCGACCCCCGCGACCCGTCGCACCTCTACCTCGGCCTGTCCGCGGGCGGCATCTTCGAGAGCACGGACGGCGGGGCCGACTGGGCGACGCTCAACCAGGGCGTGGACGCCGTGTTCCTGCCCGAGCCCGACGCTGACTACGGCCATGACCCGCACTGCCTGAGGATGCACCCCGCCGATCCCGACCGGCTGTACCACCAGAACCACTGCGGCATCTACCGGTTGGACCGCCCCGACACGAAGTGGCAGCGCATCGGTGAGAACATGCCTGCCGACGTGGGCGACATCGGCTTCCCGATCGAGTTGCACCCTCGGGACCCCGACACCGCGTGGGTCTTCCCGATGGACGGCACCGACGTCTGGCCGCGCACGAGCCCGGACGGGCACCCCGCCGCCTACGTCACCCGGGATGCCGGTTCGTCCTGGTCCCGCCTCGACCAGGGGTTGCCGGAGACCGCATGGTTCACCGTGAAGCGCCAGGCCATGACCACCGACGATTCCGACCCGGTCGGGGTGTACTTCGGGACCACGTGCGGCGAGGTGTGGGGCGCCACCGACGAGGGCGGGCCGTGGACCTCGATCGTGCAGCACCTGCCCGAGATCTACAGCCTGGAGTGCGGCCGGCCCGCGGGGTGATGCGGGTCCGCATCCCCACCCCGCTGCGGTCCTACACCGGCGAGCAGTCGTCGGTCGCCGCCGAGGGCGCGACGGTCGACGACCTCCTCGCCGACCTCGACCGGCAGTTCCCGGGCCTGCGCTTCCGCGTGGTCGACGAGCAGGGCCACCTCCGGCCCCACATGAAGGTGTTCGTCGACCAGGACTCGGTCAAGGACCTCGCCACCCCGGTCGCAGAGGCGAACGAGGTGACCCTCATGCAGGCGCTGTCCGGCGGCTGAGGGCCCGAGGCGGACGTTGGACGACGCTCGGCGGTTCACGGCGCGCGCCGCGACCCGCTCCTTCTTCGAGCTCTTCGGCCTGACCGGGCTGGCGGTCACCCAGCCCATCCTCGACGTCTTCGGGCGCGCCCCCGAGGCCTTCATCGCCCACGACGCCGGTCGAGGCGACGTGATCGCCTTCGCCCTCGTCATCACCCTCGTCCCCACGCTCGTCCTCTGGGCCGTGGTCAGCGTCGCCGGGTTGGTGAGCCCGGCCGCCGGCCGACTGGCCCAGATCGGCGCGGTCGCGGGGCTGGTCGCCCTGTTCGTCCTCCAGGTGCTGAAGGAGGTCCTCGGTGTCGACGGCGTCGTCCTCGGGCTCCTGGCCGCGCTCGCCGGCGTCGGCACCGTCTTCGCGTACCGCGTCCCCGCCGTCCGCCAGTCGCTCGTCTACCTGGCGCTGGCGCCCGTCCTCTTCGTGGGCGCCTTCCTCGTCACCTCGCCGACCAGCGACCTGCTCCGCAGCGCGGACGTCGACGCCGCGGACATCGGCGACGGCGGCTCCGACCGGTCCGTGGTGATGATCGTCTGGGACGAGTGGCCCCTGAACTCGATCCTCGACCGCACCGGCGCCATCGACGAGGACCTCTTCCCCAACCTCGCGGCCCTGGCCGCCGACGGCGCCTTCTACCGCAACGCCACGACCGTCGCCTCCGCCACCACCTCGGCGGTGCCCGCGCTGGTCACCGGCCGCTACGCCACGGACGGCGCCAGCCCGACCGCGGCCGACCACCCCGAGAACCTCTTCACCCTCCTTGCCAACGAGTACGACCTCGAGGTGACCGAGTCGGCGACGGCCCTGTGCCCCGACGCCCTCTGCGACGGCCCCTTCGTCGACGACCCGGAAGCCGCGGAGGCCGCCGGGACCGAGGACCTCACGAGCGGGGGGTCGGCGCTGGGCGAGCTCGTCGAAGGACGCCCTCCGGAGCTACCGCGAGATGGTCGACCTCGACGACGACGCCGGCGGCCCGGTGGCGATAGACGAGGACACCACGACCGTGACCAGCCCCCCGACAACGGGCACCGACGCCGGCGGGGCCGTGGACGAGGCCCGCAACGACGACACGGAGGGCATCCCCTTCCCGGTCCTCCAGCTGAACGAGTTCCGCCACTTCCTCGACTCGATCGAGCGGGACGAGGACCCCGCGCTGCACTTCCTGCACGTCCAGCTGCCCCACAGCCCCTATCGCTTCCTGCCCGACGGCCGGGCCTACGCCGAAGGCGCCATCGACCCCGACGAGCTGGCCGAGGTCCTGCAGGACCGCGGACCGGAGCCCTACGCCACCGCCTTCGACCGCCAGCGCCTGCTGCTGCAGGTCGGGTACGTCGACCGGCTGGTCGGCCAGCTCATGAACCGGCTGCGCCAGACCGGGCTCTACCGGGAGACCACGGTCATCCTCACGTCGGACCACGGCAAGGGCTTCGTCCCGGGCGAGTCGCACCGGGGCTTCGACGGCGACGTCCTCGACGAGTCCCTGTACCCCGACCTCCTCTACGTCCCGCTCATCGTGAAGGCGCCCGGGATCGAGCCGGCCACGGTGAGCGACGACAACGTCGAGTCCATCGACGTCGTCCCCACGATCGCCGACGTCCTGGGCATCGACCTGCCCTGGCCCGTCGACGGGCGATCCCTGCTCGGCCCCCCGCGGACCAGTTCGGAGAAGCGCTTCAACAAGGCGGTCACGGCCGAGGGCGCCTCGGCGGTCTTCGGCGGGGCGGCCGAGCTGGCCCCGACGACCACCTTCGACGGTGACGACTACTTCGCCGCCAACCTGGAGCGCCACGTCGACACCCTGCTCGTGGGGGACAACCCCGAGCACCGGCTCTACGCGCTGGTGGCCCGACGGAGACCTCGTCGGCCGGCAGGTCGCCGATCTCGATGTCGGCAGCCCGTCCGAGAGCTCGCTCGTCGTCGACGGGGGCGTCGACGAGCTCGAGGCCTACGACGCCACGACCAGCATCGTCCCCGTTCGGATCTCGGGGGAGGTCCAGGACGGCACCGACGGCGAGCTGACCGTGGCCATCGCGGTAGACGGGGTCATCGCCGCCGTGGTCCCCACCTATCCCGACGGCGACGTGGCCCAACGGGTCGACGCCATCCTCGACCCGTCGGCGCTCGGCCCCACGGCGCCCCACGAGGTCGAGGCCTTCCTCGTCACGGGCCGGGGAACCGCCCGCCGCCTCCTGCCGCTCGGCTGAGTCCCAAGGGATCCGTAGGCTTTCCGGGTGACGGTGACGGCCGGCGCGCCGCGTGCTGCGGCCCGCCCAGCCCGGTTCGAGTCGACCCGGGCCCTGCTCGAGCTCCTCGGCGTGACCGGGGTGGTCGTCGCCCAGCCCATCCTGTCGGTGTTCGGGGCCGCTCCGGAGTTCTTCGTCTTCGAAGGCGCCGACCGGGCCGAGATCATCGCCTTCGGCATGGCCGTGGCCTTCGGGCCGCCGCTGGTGCTGTGGGCGGTGGTCGAGCTGCTCGGCCTCGGCTCGGACCGGCGTCACCGCCTGGCCCGGGCGGGGGCCGTCGGGCTGGTGGTCGCGCTCCTCGGCCTGCAACTGGCCAACCAGCGGGTGCTGGCGATCGGGCTGGTGACGGCCACGGTCCTCGGCGTCGGCGCCGCGCTGGCCCACTGGAGCTGGCCGTTCGTCCGGCTGTGGTTGCGGTGGCTCGCCCCGGCGCCCCTCGTCGTCCTCCTCCTGTTCACCTACAGCTCGCCGGTGAGCGGGTTGGTGACCGGTGGCGAGGTCGATCCCGCCGAGCTCGGCGCGTTCGGCTCGGGTGACCCGCCGCCCATCGTGATGGTGGTGCTCGACGAGTGGCCCCTGGCGTCGATCGTCCGCCAGAACGGCAGGATCGACGCCAAGCTGTACCCGAACGTCGCCCGCCTCGCGGCCGGGTCGACCTGGTACCGGGACACCACGACGGTCGCGAACCTCACCAACTTCGCCGTCCCTTCCCTGCTCACCGGCAACCGGCCCGAGGAGGGCCAGACGGCGGACGCCGCCACGCATCCGGAGAACCTGTTCACGCTGCTCGGCGGCACCTACCGGTTGGACGTGACCGAGCGGATCACCCGGCTCTGCCCCCGCAGCCTGTGCTCGGACAGCACCGCCTCGGCCGGCCGGACCGGGGCGACGACGGTGGGCAACCTGCTGCGGGAGGCGGGTTCGGTGTTCGTCGACCGGGTGACTCCGGGCGAACGGGAGACCCCGGTCACCGACGTCTTCGTGGAGCCGGACGCCGCGGTCGACGACGCTCGGGGCGCCGACGAGGAGCAACGGCTGGAGGACCTGCTCGCCCCGCGCCCGGCCAGCCTCGACCGCTTCCTCGACGGCTTCGCCGCCGACGAGGAGCCGACGCTGCACTTCCTGCACCTCCTCGAGCCGCACACGCCCTACCTGCACCTGCCCGACGGGCGCCGCTACGGCGCCGACCCGACGCTGCGCCAGGTGTCGCTGCGGGTGGACGGCGAGTCCGGTGGCGACCGCCGATCCGACCAGGCCGCGCCGGCCCTCCTGGACCGGCAGCGCCTCCAGCTCGAGGTGGCCCAGGTCGACCGCCTGCTCGGCGACGTGCTCGACCGGCTGCACGAGACCGGCCTCTACGACGAGGCCCTCGTGGTGGTGACCTCGGACCACGGCATCGCCTTCCGGCCCGGCGGTCCCGTCCGCGGCCTCGGCACCGAGCCCATCGAGGCCGACGCCCAGCCGGAGCTTTTGTGGGTCCCGCTGTTCGTCAAGGCCCCGGGCCAGGCCTCGGGCGCGGTGAGCGACCGGCCGGCCGAGACCATCGACGTCCTGCCGACCATCGCCGACGAGCTCGGCGTCGATCTGCCCTGGACCGTGGACGGAACCGCCCTCGCCGACGTCGACCGGCGACGAGTCCGCCGGTTCACCCACGTGCAGGGCAACTCCTTCGCCACCTTCCAGCTCGACGATCCGGTCCGGCTCGACGCGGAGCTGGCGGACGTCTTGGAGCTCGGCACGGACTCGGTCCTGCGCGGCCGGCTCCCGGACCGTTGGTGGGCCACCGGCCCCGAACCGGGCGCCATCGGGCGCCGGCCGGCGGGCGCCCGCCTCGATGCCGAGCTCGACCGAGTCGGTGAGTACCTGGACGTGGACCTCGACGACCCCGTGGTCCCGGCGTTCGTGTCCGGACGGGTGGCCGGGGCCGTGCCGCGGGTGGCCATCGTGGTCAACGGCAGGACCGCCGCCGTGGTCGGCACCTTCACCGACGACGGAGGACCCGGGCGGTTCGCGGCGATGATCGACCCCGCTCGCCTGGTCGAGGGGGTCAACGTCCTGGCGGTGCACCGGGGCTAGGTTCGATGGCGTGCGCCGGGCTGTCGCCCTCGCCGTCCTGTTGCTCGCCGTAGGCGGGCCCCATCTCCCCGCCACCGCTGAAGAGCGCGGCCCGAGCGGCCCCGAAGGCACCGTCACCACCCTCGACGGCCAGGACAGCGAGTGGCTGGTGGACACCGACGGCTCCACGTGCGGCGACGGCTTCGCGGCCGACGGCTTCGCCATCCAGGATGCGTCGCTCGACGTGCCGCCCGAGCAATCCGACGCGTACGACGACGCCTTCGTGATCTACGTCGACGGCGCCCCCTACGCCGCGCCCGGCGTGACCACGGCGGGGAACGCGGCCCGGGGCGATCCCGCCGTGCGGTCCGGGCTGGAGGTCACCTCGACCTACCAGGCCTTCGCCGACGCCGACGTGCTCCGGCAGGTCACGACGTTCGCCAACGCCGGACCGACGGAGGTCAGCGCCACCGTGAGCTGGGCCCACGACCGTGGCTCGGACGGCGACACCGTCGAGGAGGCCACGTCGAGCGGCGACACGACGGTCGGGGCCGACGACCTCTGGGTCGTGAGCTCCGACGGCGGCGGCCAGGACCCCGACCCCCGTCTCGGCTTCGTGGTCGCCGGCGCCGACGACCCGGCGACGTCGACCGTCCCCCAGGGCGCGAGCGGCCTCCCGACCGACTGCACCGAGGCCGAGGACCTCGGCTTCGTGTACGACCTCACCGTGCCGGCGGGCGCGTCGTGCGCGCTGCTGCACTTCGGGGAGCTGACCCCCGGCGACGTGCCGCCCCCCGTCCCGTCGCCGCCGCTCGACCCGGCGTCGGCCGCCGAGGCGGTGGCCGACGAGTCGATCCTCACCGCCGCCGACCGCGCCGACGCCCTCTCGCAGACCACGGGAGGCGACACCATCGTCTCCGACCTGACGGTGGCCGAGCGGGCCAGCGTGGTGAACTTCGACCTCGGCGAACGGGCCGACGGGCCGTGTCAGGTGCCGGTCGTGGCCCCCGCCGACCCGGCGGGCCCCGTGCCGGCGTTGCCGTCGTTCACGGGCTGACCTGCTCCTTGGCCCAGCGATAGTCCGGCTTGCCCGCGGGTGAGCGGACGATCTCGTCGACGAAGGCAACGGTCTTCGGCAACTTGTAGCCGGCCAGGCGACCGCGGCAGTGGTCGATGAGCTCGTCGGCGGTGGGCTCGCTGCCGGCGGCGGGCTGCACGAGCGCGGCCACCCGCTCCCCCCAGCGGTCGTCGGGCGCGCCGACGACGAGGACGTCGTAGACGTCGGCGCGCGCCCGCAGGACCGATTCGACCTCTTCGGGGAAGACCTTCTCGCCGCCGGTGTTGATGCAGCCCGACCCCCGCCCGAGCAGGTTGATGGTCCCGTCCTCGCTCACCGTGGCCATGTCGCCGGTGATGACCCAGCGCTGCCCGTCGAGCTCGACGAAGGTGGCGGCGGTCTTCTCGGGGTCGCCGTGGTAGCGCAGCGGGATGTGGCCGGTCCGGGCCACCCGACCGACCGCGCCCGACCCGGGCTCGACGGGCTGGTGGGCGTCGTCGAGCACGACCGTGGTGTCGTCCATGGGGGCGAAGGCGGCCCGGGCGTCGGAGTCGGCCGCCATGCTGGCGGTGCCCTGGGCCCCCGTCTCCGACGAGCCGAAGCCGTCGGCCAGCAGCGTGTCGGGCAGGATCTCCTGGAGCCGCCGGCGCAAGGCGGGGCTGAGCGGGGCACCACCCGAACCGATCAGGAAGAGCGTCGGTACGTCGTAGCCGCCGGCCGCGTCCCAGGCGTCGAGCAGGGGGCGGGCCACGGCGTCGCCCACGATCGTGATGAGGTGGGCACCCTCGGCCGCGATCGTCCGCCACACCTCGTCGGGGTCGAGCGGACCGGGGAGGAGCACGACCTTCCCGCCGGCGAACAGCCAGGACAGGCTGGTCCACTGCCCGGCCGCGTGCATGAGCGGGGCCACGGGCAGGAACACCGTGCCCGCCCCCTCGGGCGCGATGCGCTCCACGATCTCCTCCGGCGTGGTGATGGCGCCCAGGAGGCGGGCGGGGTCGCCGCCACCGATGCAGGAGTGGAAGGCGTCCTCCTGGCGCCACACCACGCCCTTGGGCAGGCCGGTGGTCCCACCCGTGTAGAGGATGTAGTGGTCGTCGCTGCTGCGCTCCTCGAAGTCCGGCGCGGGGTCGGCGGCGGCCAGCGCGGCCTCGTAGTCGTCGCCCAGCGACAGCTCGGCGGTGAGCTCGGGGAGCTGGTCGCGGATGGCGGCCATGCGCCCGGCGAACTCGGCGTCGTGCACCACCGCCTTCACCCCGGCGTCGGCGAACAGGTAGCGGAGCTCGTCCTCGACGTAGCGGTAGTTCACGTTCACGGGGACGGCGCGCAGCTTGTACGCCGCCAGCATCGTCTCCAGGTACTCCGGGTTGTTGGTGAGGTAGACGCCGACGTGATCGCCGACCCCGATCCCCTGGGCCCGGAGGTGCGACGCCAGGCGGTTGGCCCGCTCGTCCAGCTCGGCGTAGGTCAGGCGGCGGTCTCCGCAGACCACCGCCTCCCGAGCGGGGACCTGTTCGGCCACCAGCTCCCACAGATCCGCGAACGCAAACGACCGGGCCACGGCTGGGGACCCTAAAGGAGCCGAGCCGATAGGCGAGGCGACCAGGCAAGCACAGCGGTCAGGCCCAGGCGACGACGTCGCCGGCGACGGCGACCAGGTCGGCGGTGGCGGTGAAGTCGACGGGCACGGGGACCACGTCGACGCCGGGGCGGGCGAGGGCCTCGGCCGTGCGGGTCGAGCGGTCCTCCGGCGAGCCGAGCTCGCCCTCGGAGCCCCAGGCCTCCACCGTGACGTCGAGGTCGAGGCTCCGGGCCAGGTCGAGCAGGGCCTCCGTCATCGGGTCGAGCGGCCAGGTGGTCACGGCCAGGGCACCGTGCAGCAGCGCGGCCGCGGCGGCGGCCCCCGGCGCGTTGGTGGCGGGCACGAGCACCGACCCGGGCTCGACGGTCGGGAAGGTGCGGGCCACCCACAGCCCGGCCGAGCCCGGGTCGGCGACGACCAGACCGCCCTCGGGCCGCAGCGTCCCCAGGTCGCGGCTGGCCCGGGCCGGGTGCAGCGGCACGGCCGACGACTCGTAGGCCGGACCGACCACCGCCGAGAGCGCGGTGTAGAGCTCGGGCCGGGGCGGGTCGGCCCCCGGTTCGGGCCAGCCCTCGGCGGCGAAGGCCAGGTGCACCGGGTGCAGCTCGAGGACCTGGGCCGAGCCCAGCGCGTCGGCGGGGAGCTCGTCGCCATCGACCCCGACGGTGACCACCAACAGCCGATCGGTCAGGCCGGCCAGCTCGAAGTCCCGGGCCTGGAGGCCGGCCGTCCCGGCGTGGAACGGGCTGTCCCAGGCGAACACCCCCTTGGCCCCCCAGGTGTTGACCACCGCCCACCCGGTCTGGGCCGCGAAGCGCTGGAGGTGCTCGACCACGCCGTCCCCGTCGAGGGCCCGCAGGACCCCGGGCCCCACGACCACCCCGACGTCGTCGCCCAGGTCGGGCGACAGCCGGATCCCCTCGATCCGGGTCTGCGCCGTCATGGGCTCGACCCCCTCGGGCACCGGTGCGCCGAGGTCGACGTCCAGCTCGAGGGCGAAGGTGTCCGGCACCTCCTGCCCGGCCGTCGTCGCCAGCGCCGCGACCAGCCCTTCGGGACCGTCGATCGGTGTCGGCTTCACGAGCGAGCCGGGCCGCGAGCTGACCCGCAGCACCCGGTCGTGCCACGACACCCCCATCCGAGAAACCCGCCCGTCCACATCCGCCAGCAGGTCGGCCACCGCCCGGTCGGCCACCGGGACGTGCGCCAGCCCCGGCAGCTCTTCGCCGACCACCCGCCGCACCCCCAGCGCCGCCAGCGCCGTGACGAGCAGGTCCCCGACGGTGCGCTCGCTCATGCTCAGCCTGAGTAGGCGTCCCGGAGCTCGTACTTGACGACCTTGCCCGTGGGGTTCCGGGGCAGGACGTCGAGGAACTCCAGCTGCTCCGGCAGGGCCTGCTTGCGGAGCCCCTTGCCGAGGAGGAAGTCCTTCATCTCCGCGAAGGCCAACGGCGCCTGGCCCTCGGCCGTGACCACCACGGCACACACCCGCTCGCCGGTGCGCTCGTCGGGCAGGCCGACGACGGCGACGTCAGCGACCTGCGGGTGCTCGAAGAGCAGGTCCTCGACCTCCTTGGCCGAGATGTTCTCCATGTTGCGGATGATGATGTCCTTGAGCCGGCCGGTGATGATCAGGTTGCCGTCGGCGTCGCTGCTCGCCGAGGTCGCCGGTGCGGAACCAGCCGTCCTCGTCGAAGGCCTCCTCGTCGAGCGAGCTGTCCAGGTAGCCCCGCATCATCTGGGGGGCCTTGGCCCGGATCTCGCCTTCTTCGCCCGATCCGGCCACCGAGCCGTCGAGCGTGACCAGCTTGAGCTCCACGCCGGGCATGGGCTGGCCCTCGGTCTCGGCCTTCACCTCGTCGCTGTCGTCCACGTCCACCAGCACGAGGATCGGCGCCTCGGTCAGGCCGTACCCCGAGCAGATGCCCACCCCGCCCATCTCCTCCTTCATGTCGTAGTGCAGCTGCGGCGGCTTCGGCGCGCCCCCGCCGGGGAAGAGGCGCACCGCGGGGAAGATCGGCTCGGCCCCGGCGCGCTGCGCTGGGCGGCGAGGTACACCATGTGGAACGGCGTGCCCGCGCCCGCCATGGTCACCCCGTTCTCGGCCAGGTACGGCATCGTCGTCGCCGGGTCGAAGGCTCGACGAACAGGTTCACCGTGCCGTACTGCGAGGCTGCGTGAACAGCCAGGTGATGCCCCCGATGTGGGTGAAGGGGAACACCAGCGCGCCCCGGTCCTCCGGCGTGGCCCGGTAGCGCTCGCCCATGCCCTCGGCGATGGCGGCGATCGAGGCGTCGGTGTGCTTCGCTCCCTTCGGATCGGCGGTGGTGCCCGACGTGTAGAAGTACCAGCGCACCTCGGGTCGGCGGGGTCGTCCGGCGTCGCGGGCGGCGCGGGCAGCGTGGACGGGTCGCCCTGCGGGCAGCGCCTTGTCGACGATGAGGACCTCGAGCCCGTCGACCTCGCCGGCGACGCGATGTCTCGGCCATGGCGGCGTAGTCGAAGCCCCGGAACACCGACGGCACCACCAGCAGCTTGGAGCTCCGCCTGGCGGGTGACGAAGCCGACCTCGCGCTCGCGGTAGATCGGGAGCATCGGGTTCTGGATGACCCCGAGGCGGGCCAGGGCCCCGACCAGGACCATCGACTCGAACCAGGTCGGCAGCTGCCACGAGACGACGTCACCGGCCCCGAGCCCGAGGTCCTGGAAGCCGGCCGCGGCCCGCTCGCACCAGTCGCGGTACTCGGCGAAGGTCAGGGTGCGCCCGTCCTCGTCGAGCGCCATCTCGGCGTCGCCGGTCTCGGCCGCCCGGCTCTCGATCAGCTCCCACAGGTTGCGACCGGTGATCATGGGCCGGGACCTTAGAGGGTGCGCCGTAGGCGCAGCCTCGGCGGGCCGGGCAGGGACCCGGACCGCACCGTGATGAGCCGTCCGGCGAAGAACGAGCGAGCAGAGTGGGGTCAGGCGGCGGTCGGCGGTCGCCACGAGGGCTGGTTCACCGGGCCGTGAGGGCGAGGTCGAAGCCGAGGTCCTGGCTGTCGAGGGCCTGGTGGACCTCGACGGCCAGGACGTTCTCGCCGGTGCGCAGCGCCGAGGCCGGCACGGTGAACTCGACCCAGCGGCTCTGGGCCGCGCCGGTCACGAAGGCCACTGCGTTCGTGGTGGCGGTGACGGTGCCCGCGGGGAGGTTGTCCCGGACCACCTCGGTCCCGTTCAGGTAGACGGCCGCGGCGTCGTCGCGCAGCAGGCGGAACGTCAGCGCCGAGAACCCGTTGGCGTCGCCCAGGGTGAAGCGGTGGCGGAAGTACGCGGTCACGGGACGTCCGCCCGCCCGGGTGACCGTCGCCTCGCCGCCCATGCCGAAGCCGAGCTTGGCCGGGCCCTCGGCCCACGCCCCGTCCGCGAAGGCCGGGGCCCGCCAGGCCGTGCCCTGGTTCGAGCCGTCATCGAGATACCGCCACGACGCGCCCGGCACCACCAGGTCGACCGGGGCGGCGGGCGGCAGCGGCGGCGGGCTCGGCACCGCGATCGCCGGCGCCGGGCTCGTGGCCCCCGCTTCGGCCGTCCGGGTCATCGACAGCTCGAAGCTCAGATCGGCACTCGAGGAGTCCGACTGGTGGACGCTGACCGCGATGGCGTTGGTGCCGTTCACCAGCACGCTGGACGGCAGGCGGTAGGTCGTGGCGTCGGCTTCCGCCCCCCCGCTGATGGGCGACGCGGCCGGTGTGCTCGCCGTGATGGTGCCGGTCGGCATGTTCTCGGCCACCACCGGCGAGCCGTTGATCCAGACCGTGGCCCCGTCGTCGACGGTGAGGCGGAGCTGGACGTACGGCGCCGCCGCCGGGTCGGCGTCGAAGGTCGTGCGGAAGAGGGCGCTCAACCCCTGGCGAGGGACCACGGTGGCTTCACCGCCGTCGCCGTAGCCGAGCTCGCCGCGGCCGGTCGCCCATGCGCCGTCGGCGAACGACGGCCGGGTCCAGCCGATCGGGTGGGTGCCGTCGGCGAGGTACCGCCACGTGGACCCCGACGGGAGCAGGACGTTCGGATCGGGCGGCGGGGGTGGGGCCGTGAGCGAGGGGACGCTGTGGGGCAACGGGCCCGCGGCATCGCACAGCCGGGCCATCCGCCCGACCCAGCTGGTGCCGCCCCCGACCAGCTGGGTGGTCTGGCGGATGTCGCCGCCGGTCCAGAGGCAGCCGTCCGGCGCCTTGGCGAAGGCCCAGGGCCCGTCGCCGCTGACCAGCGAGTTGCCCAGGTCCCGCAGCTTCAGACCGGTGGCTCCGCTCACCTCGATGATCTGCAGCGCACGGCTCGTCCGGTAGCAGTGGCAGCCGATGTAGACCCGGTCGCCGATGACCTCGATGCGCTGGGTGTCGTGGGGTGAGCTGTTGAGCCGGATCCGGGCGCCGTTCACCGCGTTGCGCTGCTCCCAGTAGTGCTCGGCGCCGGAGACGAAGAGGTTGTCGCCGTAGACGCCGAGGTCGTAGACGATGCCGCCGAGGGGCCAGTTGCCCCGCGGCGTCGCGTGGGACCCGTTCTCCCAGCCCGGCAGGTTCGCGCCGGTGACGGCGTCGACGGTGGCGATGAGCGCGGAGCCGGCGGCCCCGTTGACGTAGCTGAACTCGCCACCCAGGTGGACCCGGGTGCCGTTGCCGCTGGTCGCCACCGCCCACGCGCTGCGTCCGGCGATGACGGGCTTCCAGTTGGCGTCGACCGCCCCGGTGGAGGCGTTCAGCCGGGTGGCCTTGGTCAGGTTGGTGCGGGTCGGCGCGGCCGGGTTGCCCGAGAGCACCCGGCTGAAGTTGCCGACGGCGTAGAGCTGGTCGCCCTCCCGGTAGAGGTCGCGGATGACCGGCTGCGCGGGGGTGTTCGGCCGGACGACCTCGGCGTAGAAGCTGGGGTCGATGGCGCCCGACCGGGCGTCGAGGGCGACGAGGCCGGAGCGAGCCACGCCGTTGACGTGGTCGAACTCACCGGCCGCCAGGAGGTTGCCCGCCGGCGTGACGTCCAGGGCCCAGACAGGGGCGTCGAGCACGGGGCGCCACCAGGGCAGCATGTGGCCCGAGGTGGCGTCGAAGGCGGCCAGGAAGGGTTGGTCGATCCGGGGCCAGGCGCCCTGCGTGGACACCACCTGGGTGAACTGGCCGGCGGCGTAGACGGTGTTGCCGATGACCTGGAGGTCCCACACCTCGGCCGGGATGACGTTGGTCGTCGGACCGCTGAAGGTGCCCTGGAATCCGTCGGTCCGGTAGACCGCCGTCGCCAGCTCGGCCCCCGCCGGGTTCGCGGCGGTGAGCCCGCCGGCGATCAGGCCGGCACCGAGGGCGCACGCGACCCACCGCCGTCGCCAGGACCCCATCACCGCACCGCCTTTCGCCGGGCCCGTCCGCCCGGATCGCCACGTTCAGTACTTGGACCAACCACTGTTCGTGGTCAGCGGCCCACCGTATCGACCGCAGAGCGTGAGTACAAGGGCACCCCCGGTGACGCCGGGCTCCGGAGCCGAGCCGATAGGCGAGGCGACCTGGCAAGCACAGCGCTGATCGCCAAGCGCAGCTTGGCGATTTCCCAGATCAAGCGCAGCAGCTTCAGCCTGTCAATGCACGTTCTAAGGGCAGCTGGAGGTCCAGGTGGCGACCAGGTCGCGACCGGCAGGGCCCTCGGAGGTCAGCGTCGGTGCCGCGGCGCAGACCGCCTCGTCGAAGCTCTGGTCACAGCCGAGGTCCTGATAGCGGACGGCGAGGTCCGGGCCGTCGCCGCCGAAGCTGGTCAGCGCCTCGTCGATGCGCGCGGTGTCGGTGCGGCGGGCATCGCCCAGGTCGACCAGGACCCGCTGGCGGGCGTCGATCGTCTGCTGGACGAGCTCGTCGCAGTCCGCCGCGCCGGCGAAGGCGCCCTCGGCGATGCGGTCACCCGGAACACCCTCGCCTCCGCCACACGCCGTCAGGACCACGACGAGGAGCAGGATCAGGGCCGCGGATCGTCGCACGGTCCCCCATCGGCGGCCGGGTGCCGACCTTCAGTCGGCTGCCCGGCTGGTCAGCCAGGCGCCGGCGAGCACCAGCACCATGCCGCCCACGGCCAGGGCGGCGACCTGCTCGTTCCGGAAGGCGACCCCGAGCACGATCGCCACCACCGGTGTGAGGTAGATCGCCACGGTGCCGCGAGTCGCGCCGGCCCGGCCCATGAGGTTGGTCATGGCGACGAAGGCCCAGCCCGTGCCGAGCAGGCCGAGCACGATCACGGCGATCAGCGAGTCCCAGGCGAAGTCCGAGTACGGGATGCTGACGAGGCCATAGGGCGCGGTCATGGCGAGCGCGAAGAGCTGCACCCGCCACATGACCGGCAACCCGCCGTACTTCTGTTGGAGGGGCACGGCCAGGTTCGCCGAGAGCCCGTAGAGCACCACGGCGACGAGGAGGAGGCCGACGCCGACCGGCGACGCATCGGCCCCGCTGAGGGTGGGCAGGCTGATGGCCACGACCCCGACGAAGCCGACGAGCAGGCCGGTCATCGTGTTGGGGCTCGGCCGGGCCCGGAGGAGGAGGGCGGCGATCACGGCCGCCCACAGCGGCACCGAGCCGTTGATCATGCCCGCCACCGACGAGTCCACGGTCAGCTCGGCCAGCGGGAACAGGGACAGCGGCAGAGCCATCCAGGTGAAGCCGATGAGCGCCAGGCGGGGCAGGTCCTCGCGCTCGACCGGCACCCGGGCCGCTGGCACCACGGCCAGACCGAGCATCCCGAACAAGATCCGGCCGAACGTGACCACGCCGGGGGCGAAGGCGTCGAGGCCGATGGCGATGAGCAGGAAGGAGGAGCCCCACACCCCGGCGATGAAGGCCAGCAGGCCCCACTCGACGGGTCCGAAGGCCTGCTGGTGGGTGCCCTCCGCCGTGCTGATCAGCGGTCGGGTGCGGGCCACTCAGCGAGGGTAACGACGACTCCCGGGACGTCCCGGCCGGATTCGGACGAGCGCCGGGGTCCCCGACCGGTCATGTTCGGACGGTCGCAGCGCTCTTAGGACGTCCGCTGGAGGGCTGAGGCTTGGTGCCTTCGACCTGGGATATCGCCAAGCTGCGCTTGGCGATCAGCGCTGTGCTTGCCAGGTCACCTCGCCTATCGGCTCGGCTCCTTACACTCGCCGCCGTGGGTCTGCGCCTCATCGTGGCCGAGGACTCGCTCCTGGTGCGGGAGGGGGTGGCCAAGCTGCTCGGGAACGAGCCCGACGTCGACGTCGTCGCCCTCTGCGCCGACTACGACGAGTTGATGGCGGCCGTCGCCGAGCACGAGCCCGACGTGGTGCTCACCGACATCCGCATGCCGCCGACCGGGACCGACGAGGGCATCCGGGCCGCGTCCGAGCTCCGGGAGTCCCACCCCCACATCGGTGTGGTCGTGCTGTCGCAGTACGCCGAGCCCGAGTACGCGCTCCACCTCCTCGAGAGCGGCTCGGAGGGGCGGGCCTACCTGCTCAAGGAGCGCGTGTCGGACCCCGACCAGCTCCTCGGGGCCGTCCGCGACGTGGCCCGGGGCGGCTCCGTGGTGGACCCCAAGGTCGTCGAGGGCCTGGTCAGCAACCGGACCCGGGCGCACCGATCGCCGCTGGAGCACCTGACCCCGCGGGAGTCCGAGGTGCTGGCCGAGATCGCCCAGGGCCGCAACAACGCCGCCGTGGCCGCCGCCCTCGGTCTCTCCGACCGGGCCGTCGAGAAGCACATCAACTCCCTCTTCGCCAAGCTCGGCCTGAGCGAGGAACCCGACATCCACCGACGGGTCAAGGCCGTGCTCCTGTACCTCGCGGATCGCGGCGAGGGGGGATAGCCCCACCATGACGACGGGGGCGCTCACCCTGGGCGGTTTCCGTGGTCGCGGCAACACTAGGGGTAGTGATGCTCACCCATTCGAGAAGGGATGGCGACACGGCTGACACCTCGACTCCGGGCGACGTGACCGTGCTCATCGTCGACGACCAGGCGCCGTTCCGCGCCGTGGCCAGGACCGTGGTCGACGTCGCCCCCGGCTTCAGCGTCGCCGGTGAGGCGGCGTCGGGCGAGGAGGCCGTCGAGCTGGCCGGCGCCCTCCACCCGGCGATGGTGCTCATGGACATCAACCTGCCCGGGATCAGCGGCCTCGAGGCCACCCGCCAGATCGTGGCCGAGCACCCCGACGTGGCCGTGATCCTGCTCTCCACCTACAAGGAGAACGACCTGCCCGCCGACGCCACCGACTGCGGCGCCGCCCGCTACGTCCACAAGGAGGACTTCGGCCCCGCCGTCCTCCGCGAGATCTGGGACGGCCGCGGCTAGATCGGTCGTATCGCGGTCGGGTCGCTGCGGATCCAGCGCAGGATGTCTCGTCGCGAGACGGGCCCGTGAGGACGCCAGGGGTCAGCGATGGCGCCGTCGTCGACCAGCCCCGCGTAGGTCGCTCGCGCCTCAGTCAGGGCGCTGGGGGTGACGGCACAACGGGTCGCTTCCGGGTCGATGCCGAAGAGCCGGGCGGCGTTGAGGCCGAGGACCTTGGCCTTGATCTCATCGGTGAGGGCCGGGTAGCCGTACCGGTCCTGGTGGTCCCGGCCGATCTGGAACGCCCGGAACGCCATGATCTGAGGCTGCGGTGATCCGTACCAGATGGCGTCGGTCCCCCAGCAGACCCGGTCCTCGCCCACGCGGGTCAGCAGCTTGCCGAGCAGGTGCGAGGCCTGCTCCGGGTCGCCCATGACCTCCCGCCACGCCGTCCCCAGATCGGCCCAGACGTTGCTGTTGGGGGCGACCCCGGTCTCGTCCATCGCTCGCAGCAGGGAGTTGACGCCGCGTGTCGCCGCGGCCGGGTCGTAGGGCCCTTCGTAGGTCTCGCGCTCGAAGGCCGAGTGGAAGACGACGAAGTCCATCCGGGGGTAGCGATGGGCGAGGCGCACCATGTCCTCGGGGCCGTTGAACCGCTGGTCGAACTCGAGCAGCGGAAGGCCCTTGTGGGCGCAGAACACCCGCACGCCGAGCTCGCGGGCCTTCTCGACGACGGGGATCCCGATCGTGGGGTCGTCCAGCGCGTAGCCGGTCCCCGCCGGTCCCCACGCGGGGTAGGCCTTGAACGCCGCCACCCGCCCCGTCGACGCCGTGGCCTCCATGAGGTCGAGTCGCGCGGCGAGGGGGCCGAAGTTCGGCGCGATCACGTCGTGGATGAGCAGGCGGGGCGCGCCGCCTTCGGTCAGGGCGTCGACCATGTCCTGGGTGCCGCTCTTGGCCCCGAAGGGCACCGGCGCATCTCCGTCCCCCGAGTTCGGCACGTCGGAGAGCAGCGCCACCGTCGTGTCGCTGGCCAGGAACATCGACTCCACGTAGGACGCCCGATCGAGGCAGTCCAGCCCGTCGGCCGCCGTGCACCCGGGGGGGACCAGGGTGGTGAGGATCATGTCCGCGATCCGGGGTGCTGCGGCCCGCCACGGGCCCTGCGGCATCACGTGGTGGGTGTGGATGTCGAAGATGAACTCCCCGTTGTCGCCGAGGCGCCGCTCGCACTCGGCCACCTCCTCAGGTGGGGGGACGACGTAGGCGCTCGTGGTCGGCGGCACAGTCGTCGCCGTGGTGGTGGTCGTGGGCGCGGCGCTCTCCGATGCCGACGAACAGGCGTTGAGGACGGTCAACGCCGCCGCGAGGCCGCCGGCGCCCTGGAGGAACCGCCGACGATCGACCCCCAGACGGGCCGCCGCGGCCGACGAGCGGTCGAGCATCGCCCGGGCGACGGCGCGGTCCCGATCGGTCGCCGGTCGCGGCACGAACTCGCCGTTGGACAGCTCACCCGGGGCGATCGGCAGCGACGGTGATCCGTCGTCCACGTCGCGGAGCCATCGCCGGAACCGCCCCTCGCCGTTCACCACCCGTTGTGACGACCCAGCCGACCGCTTCGTTCAGTGGCGTCCAGCTCCTTGTGGCTGTCACCCCGAGGGGGTAGAGTAGAACGTATGTTCGATTCGGGTGACGAGCGGGACCACGAGCTGGTCAACCCGTTCGGTGCCATGACCGAGGACCAGCTCGCGGCCCAGGCCGGGTTCCTGCAGGCCCGACGGGCCGGCCTGGAGGCCGAGGAGGCCGACCTGTTGCACGAGGTGCAGCGGCGCCGGTCGGTCAGCATCAGCCCGTTCCGGGACACCGCGGCGTGGTTGCGGCACCACACCGGCATCGCCCGCTCCACCGCCCGCATCCGGGCCGAGACCGCCCGCGAGCTGGTCCTGCTGGCGGGCGCGCACGCCGAGCTCGGCCGGGGCACGGTCACCTTCGACCACGTCCGGGCCCTGGCCGAGCACGCCAACAGCCCCAACCGCGACCAGGTGCTCGAGGACCAGGTCCATCTCACCGCCCTGGCCCGCCGGCTCAGCGCCGATGACTTCCGCGACGCCCTGGCCGAATGGGCCCGCGACCTCGACGAGCAACGCCAGGCCGGCCTCAGCGAACACGAGCGGCAGCGGGCCAAGCGCCGCCTGACCCGGGGCCGCAGCCCCGACGGCCTCGCCCGCACCACCCTGGATCTCGACGACGAGTCCGACGCCGTCGTCTACGGGGCGCTGCGCGGCCATCGTGGCCGAGATGAACCGGGCCGACCGCAAAGCCAACCTCCCCCCCGAACAGCAACGCAGCTCCCGCCAGACCTGGGCCGACGCGGCCGAAGAGCTGGCCCGCCGCGCCCGGGGCGCCGACGTCATCACCAAACACAAGGCCCGCCCCACCATCCTGGCCCTGACCGACATGAGCGTCCTGTGGGACCAGCTCCGAGTCCGCGGCTACTGCGAGCTCGAAGACGGCACCCAGATCACCGCCCGCCAGCTCCGCCGCCTGGCCTGCGAGGCCGACATCATCCCCATGATCCTGGACAGCGACGGCGTCTGCTTGGACATGGGCAGGGCCGTGCGCCTGGCCACCTACGAGCAACGCCTCGCCCTCCACGCCCTACACCCCACCTGCGCCGTCGAAGGCTGCGACGTCGACTTCAACTGGTGCGAGGTCCACCACCTCCGCCCCTGGGAGAAGCACGGCCTCACCGACCTCGACAACCTCGTCCCCCTCTGCACCTACCACCACCACCTCATCCACGACAACGACCTCCAAGTCCAGCTCCAACCCGACCGCACCGTGAGACTCTGCCGCCTCCCGATCGCCCCCACCCCCCGGCGCCACGCCCGCAAGTACGCCCGCCGAGCCCTACGACCACCGGACCTTGTGCCCACCCGCTGAAGCGGGCCCCGGCGTCACCCACCCTCACGAAGGACGTGCACGGAAAGGTCGAGGCCTAGTGCGCTCGACCTGGGACATCGCCAAGCTGCGCTTGGCGATCACCACTGTGCTTGCCTGGTCGCCTCGCCTATCGGCTCGGCTCCGAACCCCCCACCGACGGCGCCCGCCGTCGCACCACCGCGTCGGCGTCAGAACTCGTGCTTCAGGGCGGAGTGGGCGGCGTGCCAGCCGCACATGCCGTGGACGCCACCACCGGGCGGGGTCGACGACGAGCACAGGTAGACGCCCTTGGCCGGCGTGCGCCAGGGGTCGAGGCCGAGGGTCGGGCGGCGCACGAACTGCCGGAAGTCGGCCGCGCCGCTGTTGATGTCCCCGCCGACGAAGTTGGGGTTGCGGGCCTCGACGTCCGCCGGCGACATCACGTGCCGGGCGAGCACCCGGTCGCGGAAGCCGGGGGCGAAGCGTTCGATCTGGGCCTCGATGCGCTCGGTCATGTCGACGGTCGAGCCGTTGGGGACGTGGCAGTACGCCCACAGGGCGTGGGTCCCCTCGGGCGCGCGGGTGGGGTCGAAGGAGCTGGCCTGGACGAGGAGCACGAACGGCCGCTCCGGGTGGCGGCCGGCGGCCACGTCGCCCTCGCCCAGGATCATCTCGTCGAGCGTGCCGGCCACGTGCACCGTGCCCGCTCGGGCGACGTCCGGATTGGTCCAGGGCACCGGTCCGTCGAGCGCCCAGTCGACCTTGAACACCCCGGCGCCGTAGCGCAGCCCCTGCAGCGCCCGCCGGTAGCGAGCCGGGAACCGGTCGCCGACGATGCGCGCCGCGCTGCGGGCGGACACGTCGAGCAGAACCGCCCGGGCGGGCGGCACGTCATCGAGCGAACGCACGGGTGAGCCGGTCACGACCTCGCCACCGGCAGCCTCGATCCGGGCCACCAGGGCGTCGGCCACCCGTTGTGAGCCTCCCTTGGCCACCGGGTACCCGACCAGGTGCGCCGTGACGCCCAGCATCAGGCCGTAGCCGGCGGTGATGGGCGCCTCGAGGGACAGGATCGAGTGGGCCGCCAGCCCGCCGAACAGGGCCCGGCCCTCCTCGGTGGCGAAGCGGCGCTTCCCGAGGCCGGCCGCGGAGCGGATACCGACGACGCCGTAGCGGGCCAGCGCCAGCGGGTGGCGGGGCGGCAGGGTGAAGGGTGACAGCAGGCCGTCGACCAGGTCGTACCCCGACTCGACGAGGGGGCCCATCAGCCTTCGGTAGGCCGCGGCGTCCCCGTCGAGGCCCACCGCGGTGTCCTCGACGGAGCGGTGGAGCAGGGCGGCCCGGCCGCCATCGAGGGGCTGGGCCAGCGGGAGCTCGGGTTGGACCCACTCGAGGCCGTGCTCGTCAAGGGGGAGATCCCGCAGGGCCGGCGATGCCAGGCCGAGCGACCAGACCGTCGCGCATGGATCGTGGACCACCCCGGGCAGGGTCAGCTCGGCCGAGCGCGCCCCCCGCCGACGGTGTCGGCCGCCTCGAGCACGAGGACCTGCAGGCCGGCCTCGGCGAGCAGGCCGGCGGCGACCAGGCCGTTGGGGCCCGAGCCGACGACGACGGCGTCGGGTTCCGCGTTGCCCACAGGGTCAGGATGCCGTGACCTCGGCCGGGTCCTGCGCCTCGACCGGCGCCTCCTCAGCCGGAGGCTCGTCCACCGGGACCTTGCCCCGGACCTTCGCCCCGGCGCCGGGCGCGCTGTCGACCTCGAGGACCCCGCCGATGGCGCCCAAGCGGTCACGCATGTTCACGAAGCCGTGACCCATCGCCGCGGCCGCGGGGTCGAAGCCGGGGCCGTCGTCGGCCACCTCGAAGCGCAGGAACCCGTCCCTTTCGTCGACCGAGACGGTCAGCTGGGCGTCCTCTCCGGCGTGCTTGCCCGCGTTCTGCATGGCCTCCAGGCAGCAGAAGTAGATGGCCGCCTCCGTCTCGGTCGGGTGGCGCTGCACCGACTCGGTCACGACCAGCTCGACCGGGAGGGTGCTGCGGTTGGCGGCGGCCTTCAGGGCCGCCTCGAGGCCCCGGTCCCGCAGCAGGGGCGGGTAGATCCCATGGGCCAGCTCGCGCAGCTCGTCCAGGGTGTCCTGCACGTCGCCACGGAGCTGGTCGAGCATCTCGTCGGCCGTCGCCCGATCGGCGTCGATGAGCTGCTTCACCAGCCCGACCTTGACCGCCAGGGCGACGAGGTGCTGCTGGGCGCCGTCGTGGAGGTTGCGCTCGATCTGCCGACGGGACTCGTCGGCCGCGGTCACGATGCGGAGCCGGGACGCCTGCAGCTCCTGGTTGCGGACCTCCAGCTCCTCGAGCGAGGCCTGGAGGGCGGAGTCCAGCCGCACGTTGTGCAGGGCCAGGCCCACCTGGCGGGCGAGCTCGGCCAGCACGCGATCGTCCTCGTCGGTGAACGGCGGGTCGTCGGCCGGACGCTCGACCACGATCAGGCCCAGGAGCTCGCCCAGGTGGGCGACCATCGCGGCGCGCACCTGCACGTCACCCCGCCCCTCGAGCAGCCCAGGGACCCAGACCTGGAGCCAAGCGTTGCCCTGCACGTGGGCCCGGGTGGCCACCCCGAGCTCCTCGCCGGCCAGCACCAGCCGCCCGGCGCCCCGGTCGGGCACGGACACGGCCCGGTCGAGCTGCCCGGCCGCGCCGGTCCACACCTCCGACGCCTTCAGCGTGAGGCTCTTCTTGAGCGACTCGGCCAGCTGGAGGAGCAGCTCGTCCATGGGGACGGCGCGGGACATCCGGCCGGCAAAGGTCTTGACCGCGTCGTCCGGCCGCTGCCGCTCGCCGTACACCCGCTGGTTGGCCACCTCCTCGAGGCGGTGCCGGGCCGGGAAGGCCAGGACCGCGCACACCCCCGCGGCCAGCATCGAGAGGACCAGGACCGAGCGCTCCTCGGCCTCGGGGGATCGGCCGAGGCCGACGACGACGAAGAGGTACACCGCCTCCACCAGGGCGAGCAGCCCGACGATGACGACCGTCCGCACCAGGACGCGGTCGATCACCGTCAGCAGCCTCGGGACGGTGGAGGCGGCGATGCCGGCGGGCACGAGGATCGTCGCGCCGAGCGCGACCACGCCCGGCCGGGGCGGCCAGTCCAACAGGGCGTCGAGGAGGACGACCAGGCCACCGATGGCGGCGGCCACGACCAGCCCCCAACCAAACCACTGCAGGCGGGCCCGATCGGCCACGGTCGCCTTCCGGCAGCGGGCCAGGTAGCCGATGAGGCCGACCGTGGCGGCCACGACCGCGGCGGCCACGAACGGGCCGGCCGGCAGCCCGCCCGACTCGGGGCCGACCGCGAGCCCGAGGGCGACGCCGCCGAGGTAGCCCAGGGCGACCGCGACGCGGCCAGCCGTCGACGGCAGCGCCCCGTCCGGCACCGCGAGGGCCAGGTGCAGGCCGACCGCGGGGAGCAGGGCGGTCAGCACCGAGCGGGCCAGCTCGAGCCCCTCGTCGCCACCCAGGACCCGGGCCGCGGCGTACAGCGCGGCACCGAAGACCAGGGCCACGAAGCCGACGAGGAGGGCCAGCGGCCGGCCCGGCAGCCTCCGAGCGGCCACGACTGCCGCGGCGGCCCAAGCACCGGCCACGACGGCGGCCACGACCCAGGCCGCTCCGCCGTGGTCGACCGCGCCCACGACGGCGAGGAGCAGCCCGGCCGCGGCGAGCAGCAGCGCCGGCAGCCTCGTGTTGCGACCGGAACCGGCCACCGGGGGGCTCGGCGGTGCGTTCGTGGTGGGCATCGTTCTCTCCGTCTACTCGGTCCTGAGGATGGATGCGGGATGGGCGGCGGCGGCGCGCAGTCCGGGGACGAGGCCGGCCAGCAGGGACAGGGCCACCACCGCCACGGCCAGGCCGCCGAGGGCCAGGGCGGGGGTGACCAGGGCGACGACGGCGCCGAGCGCGGTGGCCAGCACGCTCCAGGCCAGCCGGCCGATCACCGCGCCGAGGGGGAGGCCAACGAGGAGCCCCACCCCGGCGATCACCAGTGCCTGCACGGCCACGGTGCCGAGGACCTGCGACCGGGTGAAGCCCATCGTGCGCAGCACCGCGAGCTCACCCCGGCGGGACCGGACGGCGGCCGCCAGACGCATGGATCACCGTCAGCGCGATCAGCGCGGCGAGGAGGCCGGTGAGCACCAGCGGCGTGGTCCGGACCCGTTCGAGGCTCTGGATGTCCGAGGGGGTGGACGCCGGGAAGCCGGACACGAACAGCGGCGGGGGGACCTCGATGGCGTCGGCCACCGCCGCGGGGTCGCCCGTCCCCTCCACCTGCACGACGACGCCGTACGGCGTGAACTCGGGGCCCCAGCGACGGAGGACGGCATGAGAGGCCAGGACACCCTCGCCCAGCGTGGTCTTGTCGGCCCCCGAGTACGCCGCGAGCGCGGGAAGGACCGCCGTCCCGACCACGGTCACCTCGGTGGTGCGGTTCCCTCGTTCGAGGGTCACCCGGTCGCCGACGTCGACGCCGAGATCCTCCATGGTGCGCGCCCCGAGTGCCACCTCCATCCGTCCCTCGGGTGGTCGCCCGTCGAGGATGGTCGGCACGACCGGATCGGGTGACGGGTCGATCGACAGCGCGGGCACCGACTGGCCGTCGACGGTGAGCTGACCCGGGTAGACCAACCCGTACGCCGAGATGTCGTCGCGCGCCCCAGCGCGTCGAGCACGGGCTCGTAGTCCTCTGGTCCGGGATCCTCATCACTCTCGAGATCGATCACCGCGTTCCAGGGGGTGCCGTACAGGTCCGGGTGGTCCACGAGGTGGTTGAGGCTCGACGAGAAGACCACGGTGGCGGCGACGAGGGCCACGCTCGTCACCGCGCCGGCGAGCGTGGACCAGGCGGGTACGCCGACGGGCCCTCGATCGAGCGCGAAGCGGATGCCGCTGACGGTCGCGGGCGCCAGGCCGAGCTCTGCCGCCCGTGACCCGACGCCGCCGCCCCGGGCCTCACGACGCGGGCGACGAGCGGAGGCCACCGCCGGCCAGATCGCCAGGAGCGAACCGACCAAGAAGACCGTCGCCGCGCCGAGGAGGAGCGCCGTCGGGTCCACCTGCAAGCCAGGATCCGGTTCGGCTGCTCTCGCCACGCCGACGGGGCCGACCGGCGACGCCACGACGGCGATGACCGCGGCCAGCACACTCCCGACCAGCGCAGCCATCGCCACGCGCGTGATGCTCAGGCCGGCCCGCTGACGGCTCGTCACGCCGAGCGCACCGAGAGGGCGGAGCGCCACGGCGTCCTGCTGGAGGCGCCGGGAGATCGCCTGGCCGACGACCACCAGGCCGACGCCGGCCGCCACGACCGAGAAGATGACCAGCGCCGCGACCTGAGGCCGGACGGCGCGATCGAACTGCTCCTGCACCACGGTGCGCGACTGGAACGCGATCGGCTCCTCCGGCACGAGGGCTTCCACTGCGTTGCGGAAGCGGCCGAGGTCGTCGGGGTCCTGCAGGCGGACGACGGCACCCCAGTACCCCGCGGTCGGTTGGTCGTAGGTCTCGTAGAAGGCCGGGGTGACCAGCATGGTGCCGCCGCCGAAACCTTCGTCGACGACGATCTCGTCGAAGAAGGTCCCGATGCCGACCACCTCGAGATCGACGAGGCGACCGGTGGACGGATCGTTGAAGAGCGCCAGCGCCTCGTCGAGGTCTTCCACGGCCTCCATCGCGCCGAAGTCCTCGAAGGTGAGCAGGCGGGTGGGGTAGGGGTCGCCGACCTCGAGATCGAGCTCCTGGGCCGCCGCCGTGCTGACGAACAGCTCGTCGGGTGCCTCGGGGTCGGGCATCCGACCCGCCGACACGAGCGGTCGGGCGAAGTCGTACCCGATGTGACCGTCACTGGCCAGCGTCGTCGGGCCGGTGTCGAGCTCCTCGAAGGAGTCGATCTGGCGAGGCAGCAACGACACACCCTCGAGGCGGCCGAAGTCCCGCACCATGGGGAGGGCGGCGACGTCCTCGCCCTGCAGCTCGCTGTCGATCCCGAAGTCGGGGTTGACCAGCACGTCCCACCCCTCGGTGTCCTCGACCAACCGGTCGAAGGCGCTGTCGGTGCGCAGGGCAGCGCCGAACCCGGCGAGGACGGCCCCACCCGCGAGGCCGATGAGCACGGCCAGGCCGATGAAGCCCCGGAACCCGACCCGGCGGGTGACGCGTAGGAGGGCGACGAGCATCCCCATCACTCCGCCCGGAGAAGTCGCAGGACGCCGCGGCTCATTCGACCCTCAACATCTCGACCGGACGCCGACGGGCCGCCCGCCACGCCGGGCCGGCAGCAAGCAGGAGACCGACTCCCACCGCGACGGCCACCACCAGAGCGACGGTCGCCATGGGCACGGACGAGGTCACCACGATCCCGAGATCGTCGACCGCCGCTGACCAGGCGAGGCGGCCGACGACGATCCCCAGCGGGACGCCGATGACGGCGGCCACGCCGACGATGGCCAGGACGAAGACCACGACGGCCCAGACCACCTGCCGGCGCACGAACCCGAGCGACCGGAGCGTGGCGAACTGGGTCCGGTGGCGCCGGGTCGAGGTGGTCAGGGCGTGGAGCAGGCCGGCCAGCCCGAGCAGGGTGAAGAACCCCGCCAGCGCCACGAAGAGGCCGCGGATGTCATCGAGGTGGACCAAGCGGCCCGGAGGGTTGGGCCGCGCGTAGCCGGGGAAGGACAGGCCGATCTCCGGAGCCTCCAGGCGGGCCTCGAGGGCGGCGACGTCGGCGTCGGGGGCATAGGTGAGCAGGAGGTTCTTCTCCTCGTCGACCGGGAGGTCGGCGATGACGTCCGGTGTCACCAGGGCTGCGCTCCCGCCGGCGCTGTCGAACTGCGGCAGGACGACCCGCCCCACCACCTCGAGCTCGACCCCGGTCGGCTCGGTCGCCAAGGTGACGGTGTCACCGATGTCGGCCTCTGTGAGCCCGCCGGCGCCGAGCGCGATCTCCGACCCACTCGCGGGAGCCCGACCCTCGACCACCGGGAAGGCCATCGTCCCCTTCATCACCTCGAGGGCGTGTCCCTGGAGGGCCTCGCCGTCGACATCCAGGTCGGCCTGGTCGAGGACGGCGATGGCGGTCACATCCTCCTCCTCGGCGATCGCGGCGATGGTGGCCGGTGGGTCGTCGCTGTCGAGATCCGGTTTGGCCGACCACACCCAGCCGTACCGACTCGGTTCGTCGATCGTGGTGGACAGTGAGGTGGCCATGACGGCGACGGCGCAGACGCCGGCCACGGCCACGGCCGTGCCCACCATCGCGGTGCGGACGCCGAGGCGGCCCCGACCGGGATCGTCGACCAACTGGACGCCCACGACGATCGGCGGGTTCGCCCCGGCCCGGGCGGTCAGGGCACCGAGACGGGAGTTCCGCGCCGGGGTCTCGACCCGATGGGCCTGGCGCCGGGCGACGAGGAAGCCGACGCCGCCGACCAGCACCACGAGGACGAGGGCGCCGGCCAGCAGGAGCAGGGGGTCGACGCGCAGGCCAGGATCGGGCTCAGCCCGTCGGGCCACACCCAGGGGGAAGAGTGGCGAGAGGGCGACGGCGCCGATGACGCCGAGGACCGTGCCCGAGACCGCGGCCCCGACGAGCGGCAGGGAGGTGGCCACCGCGCGCTCGGTCCGGGAGAGACCGACTGCCGCGAGCGTCTCGTCCTCGCCGCCCGCAGCGCCGACCTGGCGGGCGACGGCCTGGATCAGCACCAGGAGGCCGGCGGCGCCCGCGACGAGGGCGAAGACGCCGAGGGCGATGACCACGACGTCGACCGCGGCGGTGACCCCGTCGACGAACTCGGCTTCGATCGCGCCCGCGCCGAGCTCTCCCGCCGTGGGCGCCGCCCGGCGCGCGGCGGCAGTCATCGCCTGATCCGTGGGGCCGCTCCCGTCGTCGTAGCGGGCACTGGCGAAGACTCCGACGGCACAGGCCTCGCCCTCGTGCTCGGCGACGAACGCCGGCGTGGCGATCGCCACCGGGCCCGAGTCCAGCTCACTGCCCTGCATCTCCTCGATGACCCGGACCTCGCCGACGACTTCGAGGTCGAGGGCCGGCCCGTTGAAGCCGAGGAAGTCGTCGGCCTCCAGTGCGGCACAGTCCTCGTCGCTGAAGGTGTTGACCTGCAGTCGATCACCGGTGTGAAGGTCCAGGTGGTCGACGGCCAGCTCGCTGAGGACGACCTCGTCGGCGGCGCGGGGATCAGGGAGCCGGCCGTCGACCAGGAGCGGCCGGTCCAACCGCTGGAACTGGATGTCGTCGGTCGGCGCCACGATGCTCGTGTCGACGTCGAAGGAGGCATCGGTCGCGTAGATCACGGACCCACCGACCTCGGCCACCCCGTCGAGCGCGGCGATCTCGGCCACCAGGTCCTCGCCGACGTCCTCCCCGAGCACGAAGGCGAAGGCCCGGCCGTCGCGACTGTCAGTGGCGTCCTGGAAGCGCTCGAGTGCGCTCGCGCTCCGTCGGGCTCCGGCGGCCGAGCCGAGGACGGCCGTGCCGACCAGGGCGATCAACAGGGCCAGGCCGAGCAACGACCCCCGTCGGCGACGGACCTCGGCCCGGGCGACGAGCAGGATGGCGCGCATGGGCCGGCTGGTGCCGGTGCTCAGGCCGTGGCAGGAGCCGGAGCGGCGGCGGAGGTCTCCTCGTCGACCTTCCCGTCGCGCATGCCGACGATGCGGTCGGCCCCGGCCGCGACCTCGTCGCTGTGGGTCACCATCACGATCGTCTGGCCGTCGGCGTGGAGGCGGCGGAACAGCTCGAGGACCTCCTGGCCGCCGTCGCTGTCCAGCGCGCCGGTGGGCTCGTCGGCCAGCACGAGCGTGGGCTCGTTGGCCAGCGCCCGGGCGATGGCCAGCCGCTGGCGCTGGCCACCGGAGAGGACCGCCGGGGTCTCCCCGGACTTGTCGCCGAGGCCGAGCAGGTCGAGCAGGTCGCGGGCCCGGGTCTCCGCCGCCCGCCGCTTGGTGCCGGCGATCATCGCCGGCAGGACCACGTTCTCGAGGGCGGTCATGCCCTCGAGCAGGTTGAAGAACTGGAAGACGATCCCGATGTGGCGGCGGCGCATGCGGGCCAGCCAGTCCTCGTCCTGGCCCGTGATCTCCTCGCCGTCGATCAGGATCGTGCCCTCGTCGGCGATGTCGAGGCCGGCGACGAGGTTGAGCAGCGTCGACTTCCCGCAGCCCGACGGGCCCATGATGGCCACGAACTCCCCGCGGCCGACGTCGAGGTCGACGCCGCGCAGGGCCCGCACCGGGGCCAGCTCGGCCTCGAAGGTCTTGCGGACGCCGCGGACCGACAGGACCGGGTCTTGCTCACTCATCGTCAGTTCTCCCTCTCATGATCACGAGTCGTTCGTCCCGCACCGGAGAGGTGCAAGTCGGTAGACGGTCACCTCGGACTCCCGCCCCTTGACGGTCTGCGGCGGGAGCTCCTCGAGCGGCGGGGGCTCGCCGAGCCCGGCCACCGTCGGCGCGCTGAGCACGGTCGTGCCCGCCGGGCGGGCCAGGTCCTGCAGGCGCTGGGCCAGGTTCACGGTGTCTCCCACCAGGGTGTACTCGAGGCGCTCGTCGCTGCCGAGGAGTGCCGCCGCCACGTCGCCGGTCGACAACCCGATGCCCAACCCGAACGGGTCGAGGCCCTGCGCGACCCACTCCTGGTCGACCGCCGCCTGGCGCTCGTGCATGCCCTGCGCGGCCCGCAACGCGCGCTCGGCGTGGTCGTCCTGGGGAAGTGGGGCGCCGAACACCGCCATCACAGCGTCGCCGACGTACTGCATCACCGTACCTTCCTCCTCGAGGATGGCCGCATTCATCTCCCGGCGGTGGGTCCGGAGCTGGCCGGCCAGCACGGTCGGGTCGGTGCGCTCGGCGATGCCGGAGTAGCCCCGGACGTCGGACATCAGCACGGTCACGGTCAGGCGCTCGGTGCGGTCGATGGCGCCGCGGTCCGTCCGCAGCTTCTCGGCCAGGCCTCCCGGGAGGAGCCGGCTCAGCGTCTCGCCCTGCTCCTCGCGCTCGACGATGCCCTGCTGGAGCATGCGCAGCCGACGGAGAGCGCCGTCGCGCCCCGCCGTGGCGCCCTGCGCCAGCTTGAGCAGCACGGCCTCCATCGCCTCGTTCACCGCCTGGGCCGTGGTCCCCCGCGCGCGCGGCGATCGCCTTCAGCGGCCGGCCCTCGGCGAGCTGGGTGAGCAGCTCCTCCTCGTCTTCGCTCAGCTCAGCCGTCGTCGCGCACCGGCGAGACGAGGGCCTGGACGATCTCGGGGTCGAGCATCGAGCCGCCGGTGGCCACCTCCCGCACCGCCCGGGCCAGGCGGTCGCCGTCGCTGACCCGGTCCTTCAGCAGGTAGGCGTAGCCCGCCGCCCCCTCGCTCAGCAGGGCGATGGCGTAGTCGGGGTCGTCGTACTGGGACAGGATCACGATGCCGGTCCCGGGATGGCGCTGGCGGACCTCCTTCGACGCCGGCGATGCCCTCGTCCTGGAAGTTGGGCGGCATGCGGATGTCGGACACGACGACCTGGGGTCGGGCCGCCGTCGCCCCGTCCACCAGCCCGTCGTAGTCCTCCGCCGTCCCCACCACCTCGATGTCCGGCTCGATCGAGAGCAGGGCCTTGACCCCTTCCCGGACCAGGGTGTTGTCGTCGGCGAGGAACACCGTGATGCGATCCCCGTCCACACCGCCATTGAGCCGCGGATCGGCGCGCTCGACAAGGAGGCGGACCGGCCGGGGCAGGGGGTGCCAGCACCCGACCCGAGGGCACGGCCCGCACCCTGGTCCGATCCGGCCGGATGCGGTCGACTCAGCGCAGTAAGGCGGAACCCAACGAAGGAGAGCATGCACGTGCGACGTTCGGTCCTGATCAGCGGCGCCCTCGCCGCCCTGCTTGCGGTCGGTCTGACCGCCTGCGGGGACGACGACTCCACCCCCGAGGAGGCCGCAACGGCGGACGGGGACGAGACCACCGAGACCACCGAAGCGGCTCTGGCCACCGAGGCCTGCGCCGGCATCAGTGAGCTCAACCAGGCGGTGGCCGAGATCCCCGAGGGGCCGGAGGCGGCGGCCTACATGACCGATGTCCTGCTCCCGGTCGTGGATGGCCTGACGGCGATCGACGCGACGGAGGTGAGCGAACCGGCGACCGTCCTCCAGGAGGGCCTCGCCGATCCGGCCGCCCTGGCCAACGAGCCCCCGCCCGAGGTGCTGCAGGCGCTCAGCGACCTGGGCGGCGCCGCCCACGCGGGCTGCGGCCTGCCGACCATGGACGTGACCGCCGTCGACTACGGCTTCGAGGGCGTCCCCGAGGCACTCGCCGCCGGTGAGGTCAGCATCGCCATGGCCAACGAGGGCAACGAGGATCACGAGATGGTCGTGTTCCGCAAGGCCGACGACGAGACCGGGTCCGCGGAGGACATCTTGGCGCTCCCCGACGCCCAGTTCGAAGAGGCGGCGGAGTTCACGGCCGTGACCTTCGGCAGTCCGGGACAGACCGGCTACACGCAGGCCGACCTGACTGCGGGCGAGTACTTCGCCGTCTGCTTCATCCCCGTGGGCGGGGCCACCGACGGTCCGCCCCACTTCACGCGGGGCATGGTGGCCGAGTTCGCCGTCGAGTAGCAGACCGGCCCGACGTTCGGCCCGGGCCTCGGTGCGCCAGCACCGGCGCCCGGGCCGAATTACGTTGCGGGCATGGTCGAGATCGCCAACGAGCCCGCGGTCATCCTGATCTGCGTCGTCCTCGCCTCGGCCCTGTTCGTGACCGAGATGGCTCTGCCCACCCTCGGCCTGGCCGGGCTCACCGGTGCCGCCCTCGTCGTCCTCGCGGCCATCGGCATCGAGGACGCCGGCCTCGAGTGGTGGCCGCTGTCCCTGGCTGCCGTCGCCGTGGGCCTGTGGTGCGTGATGATCGCCCGGCGCAAGACCTCGACCGTCCAGCAGGGGGTGGCCGTCGGCCTGTTCACCGCCGGCGCCCTCGGGTTCGGGATCCTGGCCGAAGACGCGGCGGCCATCGTGCTCGCGCTGGCGAGCGCCGTCGGGGTGGCGGTCGGCTTTCCCTTCCTCATCGAGCGCTCCAACCGCCTCCTCGACGCCCCCTCCGACGTCGGCATGGAGTCGCTCGTGGGCAAGACCGCGACCGTGACGGCCTGGTCCGGCGGATCTGGCAAGGTGATCCTCCAAGGTTCGCTGTGGAACGCCAGCGGGCTCGAAGGGCTGACTGAAGGCGACGAGGTCGTCGTCTCCGAATTCGAAGGCATGAGCTTCACCGTGCGCCGGCCGGCGCCACAACCGGGAGGAACCGTATGACCGTGATCACCTCGACCGAGGGGCAGGGCTGATGGCTGCAGCAGGAGCGGTGCTCCTCGTCCTCGCCGTGCTCATCGTGCTGTTCCTCGCCGCGTCGGTGAAGATCGTGCTGGAGTACGAGCGGGCGGTCATCTTCCGCCTCGGGCGCAGCATCGGGGCGAAGGGCCCGGGCGTCTTCTTCATCATCCCGATCATCGACAAGATCCGCCGGGTCAACCTCCAGATCGCGGCCGTGCCGGTGGCCTCGCAGGCCGTGATCACCAAGGACAACGTCACGATCACGGTGGACGCCGTGGCCTACTTCCAGGTGGTCGACCCCCTGGCGTCGGTCATCCGCATCCAGAACTGGTACACGTCGTCGCAGCTGGTGGCCCAGACCACCCTGCGCTCGATCGTCGGCCGGCACGAGATGGACCAGATGCTGTCCGAGCGGGACCGCATCGACTCCGAGCTGCAGACCGCGCTCGACATCCAGACCGAGCCCTGGGGCATCAAGGTCCACCGGGTCGAGATCCGCGACGTGGGCCTCCCCGAGTCGATGCAGCGGGCCATGGCCCGCCAAGCCGAGGCCGAGCGAGAGCGGCGGGCGAAGATCATCGCCGCCGAAGGCGAGCTCCAGGCCTCCAAGAAGCTGGGCGAGGCGGCTGATGTCATCACCCGCTCCCCGGGTGCCCTCGCCCTCCGCCAGCTCCAGACGATGACCGAGATCTCGGCCGAGAACAGCTCGACGATCATCTTCCCGATCCCCATCGAGATCATGAACGCCATCGTCGCCGTGACCGACGCCGTGAAGGGCAACGGCGGCACCCCGGCGGCCGCCGCCGTCATCGAGGCCGACGAGCCGCCGGAGCCCCTGGAGAGCCCAGAGCCCCCACCGGCGCCGCCGCCGCCGCCCGACGCTTAGGGCTTCGGCGAGCCGACCGTCAGGGTCTCGCCCTCGCGGGCGATGACGACATCCAGGTGCGACGGGGCTTCGGCGCCGATGCGCTCCACCTCGTCGTCGACCCGGTTCGGGCCGTGGTGGAAGAGGACGAGGCAGCCGACGTCGGCGGCTTCGGCCAGGCGGTAGCAGTACTCGACCGTCGCGTGGCCGTACTCGGCGGCGATGGCCAGCTCGGAGGCCACGAACTGGGCGTCGTGGACGAGGACGTCGGCGCCTTGGGCGAGCCTCAGGGCCGACTCGTGGAGGGGGCCGTGGCCGTCGTCCCCCGGGCCCAGCATCTGCGGGCCGTGATCTGAGGCGTACGCCAGCGTGCCGCCGGCGGGGTCGGTGACCCGGTAGCCGAACGTGGTCCCACCCTTGTGCGGGAGCTCGATGGCCTCGACCATGAAGCCCTCGATCTCGTGCTCGCCCTCGTCGATCGCGGCGAAGGTCCAGGAGCCCTGCAGCCCCTCGGGGCGGATGGGGAAGTGCGGCGGCGACATGGATCCGGCCAGCACGTCGACGGCCGATCGGGCGTCGCCCTGCTCGGGGATGAGGAGGTGCACGACGGCGTCGGGCTGGTCGCCCGAACGGAAGAAGGGCAGACCCTGGGCGTGGTCCCAGTGCAGGTGGGTGAGGAGCAGGGTGCCATGGAACGGCGCGCCGCCCAGGCGCGTCGTGAGGCGCTGCAGGCCGGTGCCCGCGTCGAGCACGAGCGAGGGCGTGGGCTCCCCCGCCCGCGTCAGGGCGACGCAGGACGTGTGCCCGCCGACCCGCACGTACTCGGGCCCAGGGGCCGATGTCGACCCCCGGACGCCGCAGAACAGGAGCTCCAGAGCGCCTACCCCTCTTCCTTCCGGTGGCCTTCGCTGAGCGTCGCGAGCGCGTCGCGCTCGACCTGGTCCGCCGTGGCCACGGCCACCCGGCACCGGGTCCGGGCCGTGACCGTGGAGGTGCGGGTGCCGCCCTCGAGGACCGCCCGCTCACCGAGGATGGCGCCCGGACCGAACTCGGCCAACGGCTCGCCATCCACCTCGATGTCGACCACGCCGTCGAGCAGCAGGAAGACCTCGTTGCCGGGCTCGCCCTGCTCGGTCAGGTGCTCGCCCTCCTTCACGGTGCGGATGTCGGGCTTCTCGCCCCCCCGCATGATGGTGGTCGCCAGCTCGCGCTCGAGCGCGGTCTCCACCGCGGTCACGAGCGCCGGCGAGTCCTGGTCACCCCAGGGAGTGTGCTTGCCGAAGGCGTGGCGGAACCATTCCTTGAAGTCGGCCAGCCCCGCCTTCTCGGCCAGCACGCCCTCGTCGTCGTACACCCAGTGGCGCGGGAACTGGGACGCCCCGACCAGCTCGTGCTCGTGGCTGCCGTCGGTCCGGATGGTCAGCCGCAGGGTCGTCCAGACGATGGGGGCCAGGAACTGGACGAACGGCGGGTGGTTCACCCGGCGCGGCGACGGCAGGCCCGTGCGGCCACCGACGGTCTGGACGAAGGTCACGTGCGTCGGGTGCACGTCGGGGTCGGCCTGGATGGTCGGCAGGGCGATGGGCTGGAAGACGGCCGCCCGCTTGCCCACCCGGACCGTGGTCGAGTTCAGGTGCAGGCCACCGGTGTACCCGGCGTCCACGACCGCACCGCTCGGGTCCACCTCCACGAACACGCTCAGCTCGTTGGCGAAGCGATAGCGGTCTTCGGCCTTCCACGTCTCGAGGTCGCCCAGCTTGTCGGGCGGGGGGTCGTCGTAGTGGGTCATCCCCGCGTCGAAGACGTTCTTGTTGACGGGGCCGGTGACGGCCTCCGAAGGGATCCACGACACCGTGCTGACCGCCGATTCGAAGCGCATCTCAGGACCTTTCTCCCGCGTGTGCCCCGACCGTACGGCCGGGCCCGGTCGATCAGAAAGGTGGTGGGCCTCCGCAATCCCGGGAGGCTGGCCTCACCCCTCCCGGCGATGGCCGCCGGCGAGCTCCTCGAGCGCCGCCCGGTCCACGTCGTCGGCCGAGGCCACGGCGACCCGGACGGGCGTGACCGCCCGGAGCGTGGCGGTGCGGGCGCCGCCCTCGAGGATGGCGTGCTCCCCCGCGATGGCGCCCGGCCCCAGCTCGGCGACCAGCTCACCGTCGACCTCGACGCGGAGCACCCCGTCGAGCAGGAGGTAGAGCTCGTCCCCTGGCTGGCCCTGCTCGGTGAGCAGCTCCCCCTCCTTGAGCTTGCGGATCCCCGGCGCCTTCCCGTCGCGCATGATCGACCCGGCCAGCTCGCGCTCCATGGCCGTCTCCGCCTCGGTCACGAGCACCGGCGAGTCCTCCTCGCCCCACGGGGTGTGCGAGCCGAAGGCGTGGCGGTACCACTCCTTGAACTCGGTGAGCCCGGCCTTCTTCTCGAGCCGTCCTTCAGGCCCGTACACCCAGTGCCGGGGGAACGCGCTGGCCCCGACGAGGTGGTGCTCGGTCGACCCGTCGGCGTGGAGGGTGAGCTGCAGGGTGGTCCAGACCACGGGCCCCCGGAGCTGGAAGAACGGCGGGTGGTTCACCCGCCGGGGGGACGGCAGCCCCGGCTGGCCGCCGACGGTCTGGGTGAAGCGGGCCCAGCCGTCGCCGACCTCGGGCGGCTCCTGGCGGGTGGGCAGGGCGTAGGGCTGGAAGGTGATCTCTCGCCGGCCGAGCCGCAGGCGGGTGCTGTTCATGAACAGGCCGCCGGTGTACTCGGTGCCCACCACCTCACCGTCGACGACGTCGATGGCCGCGGCCAACCGGTTGGCGAAGCGGAAGCGGTCCTCCTTGAGCCAGGCCCCGAGCGGGGGGAGCCCACCGATGTCGTCGGGGGGTGGGGCGTCGTAGTGGGTCAGGCCCGAGTCGAAGATTGGCTTGTTCAGCGGGCCGACGACCGCCTCCGACGGGATCCAGGAGATGGTCGTGACCGCCGATTCGACCCGCATGTGCGGCTCCTCTCGCGAACTTGTCAGGATGGGCCCGTGACGGAGGCCGACGATACGACGCGGGAGCGCATCACGGTCTTCCTGGCGGACGACAACGTCCTCGTGCGGGAGGGGGTCAAGGCGCTGCTGAACCTGGCCTCGGACCTCGAGGTCATCGGCACCGCCGAGGACTACGACAGCCTGGTCGAGGGCGCCATCGCGGCCGAGCCCGACGTGGTCGTGACCGACATCCGCATGCCGCCCGGACTTCCAGGACGAGGGCATCGCCGCGGCCAAGGAGGTGCGCAAGCGCCATCCGGGAACGGGCATCGTCATCCTCTCCCAGTACGACGACCCGGAGTACGCCATCGCCCTGCTCGACGAGGGCTCCGCGGGCTACGGCTACCTGCTGAAGGACCGCGTGGGTGACGGCGACCGCCTGGTCGCGGCCATCCGCGACGTGGCCACCGGGGGCTCGGTGCTCGACCCCGAGATCGTCGAGGCGCTGGTCTCCCCCGCCCGGGACGAAGGCGAGCTGTCCTGGCAGGAGGACGCCTTGCTGCGCCTCATCGCCCAGGGCACCCCGGTCAAGGCCATCGCCGCCTCGTGGGAGGCGCCGCCGGAGGCCGTGAACGACGCCATCGAGGACCTCTTCCTCAAGCTGGCCAAAGGGGCCAGTGCCGGGCGGGAGGGCGCCCTGAAGCGCCTGCGCATGCTGCAGCAGGCCATCGTCGACCGCGAGGAGCAGGGCGAGACCCTCAGCCGCTTCCTCCCGGGCGGGCTGGCCGAGAAGCTGCGCACCGACCGCGACGCCATCGACCGCACCGAGCGCCTGACCGTGACCGTGCTCATGTCCGATGTCCGGGGCTACTCCGGCATCGCCGAGCACAGCGACCCGACCGTCCTGGCCGGCCAGCTCCGCACCCACCGGCGGGAGATGAACGCCGCCATCCTCGACGAGGGCGGCACCGTGATGCAGTACGTCGGCGACGCGGTGATGGCGGTCTTCGGCGCGCCGTTCCCCCAGGAGGACCACGCCGAGCGGGCCCTACGCGCCGCGTGCGGGATGCACCAGCGCCAGGCCGCGGTGGACACCGAGTGGGAGGCCGAAGGGCTGGCCCCGTTCGGCCTTGGCATCGGGCTCTCGACCGGCGATGTCGCCGCCGCCCTGCTCGGGAGCGACGAGCGCCTCGAGTACACGGTCGTCGGCGACACGGTGAACCTGTCACAACGCCTGCAGGACGCAGCCCGACCGGCGGGCACGATCCTGCTGAGCGAGCCCACGGTGCTCGGGCTGGCCGATCCACCGGCCGACCTCGGGCCCGTCGAGGAGCTGCAGGTCAAGGGTCGGGCCGCACCCGTGCGGGCCTACCGGCTCCCGCCCGCCTGAGCCCCCGCGCCGCCAGGTCGCTCACAGCGACGCCACGGCCTCGTCGAGGACCTGGAGGTGGAGGTCCACGTCGGCCTCGGTGGTGGCCGGGCACATCAGGGCCATGTTGTGGAACGGGGTGAGGAGGATGCCCCGGTTCACGAGGTAGAGGTGGAGGTAGTCCTCCAGGTCGACGTCCTCGCTGGCCTGGGACTCGGTGCCGTTGCGGGGGGCGGGTTTGGCGAAGCGATATTCGGAGCGGGCGCCGAGCTGGCTCGTCGACCACGGGAGGCCGTGGTCGGCGATGATCCGCTGGACGCCTTCGTCGTAGCGGGTGGCCAGGGCGATCATCCCGACGAAGGCCTCGTCGGTGAGGACCTGCTCGAGGGTGGCGCGGGCGGCGGCCAGGGAGAGCGCGTTGCCGGCCAGGGTGCCGCCGACGCCGCCGGTGTCGACCAGGTCGAGGTCCTCCCGGGACAGCAGGCGCTCGGCCACCTCGGCGTGGAGGCCGTAGGCCCCGATGGGGATGCCGCCGGCGATCGCCTTGCCGAGGGTCACGATGTCGGGTTCCAGCCCCCAGGCCTGCGTGCAGCCGCCGGGGCCGGCGGAGAGGGTGTGGGTCTCGTCGATGATGAGCAGCGTCCCCGCCTCGCGGGTGAGCTCGCGGACCCCCTCCAGGTAGCCGGGCGCGGGGAGGACGATGCCCACGTTGGTGAGGGCGGGCTCCATGAGGACGACGGCCACGTCGCCGTGGGCCAGCTCCTCCTTCAGGCCCTCGAGGTCGTTGAACTCGGTGACCCGGGTGCTCTCGGTCACCTCGCAGGGCGCGCCGACGTTGCCGGGGCGGGCCACGGGACCCGACGGCGAGGTCACGATGAGCGACTCGTCGACGCTGCCGTGGTAGCACCAGGCGTTGACCAGGACCTTCGGCCGGCCGGTGAGCGCCCGGCAGAGGCGCAGGGCCCACCGGTTGGCGTCGGTGGCGGTGAGGGCGAAGCTCCAGGCGCTGACCCCGAAGCGCCGGGTCAGCTCGGCCGCGACAACCGCGGCGTCCTCGGTCGGCATCATCGTCGTGGCCCCGCCAGCCTCGCCGTAACGGGCCTGCACCGCGGCCACCGTCGCCGAAGGGGAGTGCCCGGCCATGGCCCCGGTGTCGCCGAGGCAGAAGTCGACCAGCTCGTGGCCGTCGAGCGTCGTGAGCCGGGCGCCCGACGCCCGGTCGAGGAACAGCGGAAAACCGCCGGCGGTCTTGGCCATCCAGGTCATCGGCACGCCGGCGAACAGGTGGGTGGCCTCGGCCGCCGCCCGCTGCGACTGCGGGTTCCGTTCGGCGTAGAGGCGCCGCTCCGCCTCGAGGCCCTTCGTCAGCCGTTCCATCCGTGACGAACTGTCGCACGACTCTGCGTCTGCCGCACAGCGCCAGCGCCCGTTACCGTCTGCCGCCGGATGGCACCGCTCCCCGACGCCGTCGGCCTCGTCGCGCGCTCCGAGCTCCGGGCCCGGTGGAAGGCCCTGGTCGGGCTGGCCCTGCTCGTCGGCCTGGTGGGCGCCGTCGCCCTGAGCGCCGTGGCGGGACAGCGCCGGACGTCGTCCGCGCTCGACCGGTTCCTCGAGGCCACCGAGGCCCGGGACGTCCGGGTCAACGTGGTCGACCAGGCCGAGGCCGACAAGCTGCTGGCCGCACTGGCCGACGAGCCGTGGGTCGAGGACGTCGCCCACGTGGCCGCGCTGGTGTTCAACCCCGGCGGCGGCGAGATCTTCACCGTGTTCGCCAGCCCCGACGAGTCGTACCAGGCCACGATCGATCGGCCGCTCGTGGTCGACGGGCGGCTCCCGCGGTCGGGATCGACCGACGAGATCGCCGTCGACGAGGCCATGGCCGACCAGATGGACCTGGCTCCGGGGGACGAGATCACCGTCCGGCTCATCGACCCCGAGCTGCTCGAATGCGTGCTGGCCGGCACGTGTGCGCCCGATCCGGCCGAGCTGCTCGACGGCGAGGAGCTCACGCTGACGGTGACGGGCATCGGGCGCGATGTCGACGCCTTCAACGGCTCGCTGGTCACGGGTGAGGCCAGCGCCCCGCAGTCGTTCTTCGAGCAGTGGGGTGGCGCCACGGGGGCGTTCCCGCCCAGCATCGAGATCCGGCTCCAGAACGGGGCCGACGACCTCGATCGGTTGCAGGACCTGGTCGAGGAGGAGGGCATCCGGGGCCTGGTGCTCGAGGCCGACGAGGACTTCCTGGAGTCGCCCTCCGATGCGATCGACGTGCAGGCCTCGAGCCTGCTCGTCTTCGCGGTCGTCACCGGCCTGGCCGGTGCGGTCGCGGCCGCGCAAGCCGTCAGCCGCCAGATGGGCGCCACCGGCAACCGGTCGGACATCCTCGCCGACCTCGGGATGACGAGGCGCTCCCGCGCCGCGGCGCTCGCCCTCCCGGTGCTTGCCGCGGCCGTCGCGGGGGCGGTGCTGGCCGTCGCGCTCGCCCTGTTGGTCTCGGACCGCTTCCCGTTCGCCGAGGTGCGGCGCATCGAGCCCGACCCGGGTCGCCGCTTCGACCCCGCCACCCTGCTCCTCGGCGGGGCCGTGCTGGTCGTCCTCGTCGCGGGGGCCGCGTTCTGGTCGGCGTGGCGGCGGGCATCACCGACGCACGATCCCGCCATCCACCGGGCCTCGCCGGTGGCCACCTGGGCCGAGCGAACCGGTGCTCCTCCGGCCATCGTCGCCGGCACCCGCTTGGCCGTGTCGGGCGGCCCCAGCCGCACGACCATCTCGCTGCGCTCGGCGATGGTCGGCGCCCTGCTCGGTGTGGCCGGGGTGGTCGCCGCAGGGGTGTTCGCCAGCAGCCTCGACACGCTCGTGGACTCGCCCGACCGGTGGGGCTTCGACTGGTCGGTCACCGGGACGCCGCTCGACCCCACCGGCGTGGAGACGCAGGTGGTCCAGATCGGCGCGGAGGACGACATCGACGGCGCCGCCATCTACCGGGTGGGAGCCGCCGTGGCCGAGGGTGAAGACGTCACGGCCCACGCGCTTCAGCTGCCCCAGGGCCGGGTCGGCTCCACCATCCTCGAGGGGCGCCCACCCGACACCGAAGACGAGGTGGCGCTCGGTGAACGGACCCAGGAGGAGCTCGGGGTGGCCATCGGCGACTCCGTGACGTTCACCGATGCCGATGACGCGGAACATGACCTGGAGGTGGTCGGCACGGCTGCCTTCCCGACGTTCCAGGAACGGGTGCCCGGTGAGGGTGTGCTCCTGACCTTCGAGGGCTGGGACCGTGTGAACCGCAGCGAGGGGACGAGTGAGTACGTCCTCGTCTACGACCCCGATGCGGACGCCGACGAGCTCGAACAGCGGCTGCTGACCGAGTACCAGGTCGGGGTCCGACCTCCGCCGCTGCCGAGCCGCCTGGCCAACCTCGACGACGGCTCCGAGATCTTCGGGGCCCTGCTGGCCTTCTTCGCCGCGCTCGGCCTCGTCGGCCTGCTCCATGCCCTGGTGTCCTCGGTCCGCCGCCGCCAGCACCTGTTCGCCACGTGGCGGGCCCTCGGCTTCACGCCCGGCCAGGTCCGCCGCTCGGTGCTCTGGCAGGGCGAGGTGATCACGTTCGTCGGGGTCGTGGTCGGCGTCCCCGTCGGCATCGTCGCCGGCCGACTGACCTGGTTGTGGGTGATCGGCGATGTGGGGGTGATCGATGATCCGGCGACCCCCATCGTCCTCCTGCTCGTCGTCGTGCCCGTCGCGCTGCTGGTCGCGCTGCTCATCGGCGCCGGCCCGGCCTGGCTCGCGGGCCGCGGACCCGCGGCGGCAGGCCTCCGCACGGAATGACCGGCTCGCCGGTTCGGCTGCAACGGATCGTCGACCCGTGACCGGCTGGGACGGCGACGACTACCAAGCCCGCTTCGACCGGCTGGCCGCGTCCGGGGCCGACCTGCACGGGGAGGCCGACTTCGTGAGCTCGCTGGAGCCCGCCACCGTCCTGGACGCCGGCTGCGGGACCGGCCGGGTCGCCATCGAGCTGGGCCGGCGGGGCGTCGAGGTCGTCGGGGTCGACGTCGATCCGTCGATGCTCGCCACCGCCCGGCGGCTGGCCCCGGACCTGGCGTGGGTGGAGGACGACCTGACCACCTTCGACCTCGACCGGACGTTCGACCTCGTGCTCCTCGCCGGCAACGTCCCGCTGTTCACGCCGTCGGGCACGCAGGGTGCCATGGTCTCCCGCTGCGCGGCCCACGTCGGCGCCGGCGGTCACGTCGTGGCGGGGTTCTCGCTCGACCGCGGCTACGCCCTCGACGACTGGGACCGCGACGCGGCGACTGCCGGCCTGGAGCTGGTCGCCCGCTACGCCACCTGGTCGGCCGACCCCTTCACCGGCGGCGACTACGCCGTCTCCGTCCACCGCCCCGCCTGACCCGATTACGAGGCTTCAGCCTTGGGGGCGGAGGACCTGGCCGGGGAGGGCGCCGTCGCCGACCAGCTGGCCGTGCTCGACGATGGGCACGCCGTTGACGATGGTGGCGTGCAGGCCTTCGGGGCGTGAGACGTAGCGGGCCTCGCCGTTGGGGAAGTCGTGGACGACCTCCTTCTCGGCCGGGCCGATTGTGTCGGGGTCGAAGACCATGAGGTCGGCGGCGAAGCCGGGCCGGACCATGCCCCGGTCGGAGAAGCCGCAGAGGGCGGCGGGCCACTGCGTGAGCTGGCGGACCCCCTCCTCCAGGGTCCACGCCCCCCACTCCCGCACCCAGTAGCGCAGGAAGTAGCTCGAGCTCTCGGCGCCGTCGTCCCGGTCGAGGTGGGCCCCGCCGTCGGACGTGCCGATGATCATGTGGGGGTCGAGCTGGGCCACGCGGGTGCCCTCCCGCCACGCCGGGGTCTCGGTGCGCCAGACGAACTCGGTCTCCAGCTCTTCGGCCAGGGCGAGGTCGAGCATCACGTCCTCCTCCGCCTTGCCCTCCTCGGCGGCCAGGTCCTCCAGGGACCGGCCGACGAAGCGCTCGTGCTCGGCGCGGGCCACCTCGCTGACGTGCAGGACCGACCACTGCGGCGGCGGCAGCGTCGGGCCCTTCGCCGGGTCCTTGTTGGGGTTGCGCACCGAGCCCCGAGCGGCGGCCCGGAAGGCGGGGTCGAGGGCCAGCTGCATCCGCTCCGGCACGGCCCGGGCCTCGGTGAACAACCGGTTCAGCTCGGGGACGCCCTCGTACAGGGTCGTCCCGCCGCCGAGCGTGAAGGTCCGGTTGAACGGTCGGGCCATCATCAGCGAGTAGACGGCCGCCCCCTGGTCGGTCGCCTCGTCGACGAAGCGCTTGGCGTTGTCCCAGCCCGCGGTCGGGGCGTCGACCTTCGAGCGGGCGCCGAGGCCCTGGATGATCACCGGCATGCGGGCCGCCAGCGAGAGGTCGATCAGCAGCTGCTCGTCGTCAGGCTGGAGGCCGCCGATGGCCCCCTCGGGGAGGTAGGCGATGGTCCCGGCGTTGGCCCGTCCGGCCGCGGTGACCAAGGCCTTGAGCTCGTCGAGGGACGACAGCCGGGACGGCACCGGCCGGTCGTGACTGTCCCAGTGGGTCGGGGCGTGGGACGACGAGAAGCCCGCGGCGCCGGCGGCCATGGCGTCGCGTGACGATGGCGGCCATCTCCCCCACCTCGTCGTCGGACGCCTCCCGCTCGAAGGCCGCGTCGCCCATGACCCAGCGGCGCACGGCGGAGTGCCCGACGTAGCAGGCCAGGTTCACGCCGATCCGACCCCGGCGGGCCTCGAGGTACTCCGGGAAGGTCTCGAAGTCCCAGGGCAGGCCGTCGAGGGCCGCCGCGGACATGCCCTCGACCCGGGCGAACATCTGGGTGATGAAGCCCCGGTCCGCTTCCCGGGTCGGGGCGACGGAGAAGCCGCAGTTCCCGGCGACCACCGTGGTGACGCCGTGGAAGCACGAGGAGGTGGCGTAGGGCTCGAAGGTGAGCTGCGGGTCGTAGTGCGTGTGGGGGTCGACGATGCCCGGGGCCACGACCAAGCCCGTGGCGTCGACCACCCGCTCGGCCGCACCCTCCTCGGCGAAGCCGACCGCCGCGACCTTGCCGTCCTTGACCAGGATGTCGGCCCGCCGCCGGGGCAGGCCCGAGCCGTCGACCAGGGTGCCCCCGACCACGGCGAGGTCGTACGTGCTCACGCGTCCGGCCAGACGACGGACTGGAGCTCGCTGTAGGCGTGGAGGCCGAACGAACCCCCGTCCCGGCCCACGCCGGAGCGCTTGAAGCCCCCGAACGGCGCCTCGTGGTTGCGCTGGAGGGTGTTGATGCCCACGTTGCCGGTCCGCAGGCGGGACGCCACGTCGAGCGCCCGGGTGACGTCGCCACTCCAGACGTAGTCGTAGAGGCCGAAGTCCGTGCCGTTGGCCAGGGCGACGGCTTCGTCCTCGTCGTCGAAGGGCACGACCACGATGACCGGGCCGAAGATCTCCTCCCGCACCGCCCGCATGTCGCCGGTGCATCCGGCGAGCAGCGTCGGCGGCACGTACCAGCCGGTGGTGGGCTCGGACGGGCGCTGACCGCCCGCCACCACCTCGGCCCCCTCGCTCACGCCGGAGGCGATGTGCTCCTCGACCCGGCCCCGATGCGCCTCGGTGATCACGGGACCGACGACGGTGTCGTCCTCCAGCGGATCCCCGACCTTGAGCGCGCCGGCGAACTGGGCCAGGCCCGCCACCACCTGGTCGTACACACCCCGCTGGGCCAGGACCCGGGTCGGTGCGGTGCAGATCTGCCCGGAGTGAAAGGCCCAGGTCGAGCCGGTGCCCATGATGGCCTTGGCCACGTCGGCGTCGTCGAAGACGATCGACGCCCCCTTGCCTCCGAGCTCGAGTAGCAGGCGGGTCATCTGCTCGCCGGCGACCGCACCGATGCGCCGGCCGACCGCCGTGGAGCCGGTGAAGCTGATCATGTCGACGTCCGGCGAGGCGACGAGGGCCTCGGCCACCTCGGTGCCCTGGGCGACGACGACGTTGATCACCCCGTCGGGGAAGCCCACCTCCCGTGCGATCTCGGCGAACTTCAGCACGGCCAGCGGGTCCTGGGGCGCCGGCTTCACGATCACCGGGTTGCCCATGGCCAGCGCCGGTCCGAGCTTGCCCGCCATGTTCGTCAGCGGGAAGTTGTACGAGGTGATGGCCAGGACCACGCCGACGGGCCGACGCGCCGCGAACGCGGAGATCACCCCGCCCGGCGCCAGGTCGGTGGTCTCGATGAGCTGAGGCGGCAGGGGGAGGACTGTCGCCTCCATCGCCCCGCGGGCGTACCGGTGGAAGCGGTCGACCACCTGGGTCAGCTGCAGCCCGTTGGACACCTTCCAGGTCGCCCCCGTCTCGGCCTGGATGAGCGGGGCCAGGTCGTCGTGGTGAGCGGCCACTGCGTCGGCGAGCGCATCCAGCAGCCGGGCCCGCTCGGCGGGCTCGGTTTGCGACCACGTGGGAAAGGCCGCCCGAGCCGCGGCGACCGCCGCGTCGGCGTCGGCCAGGGACGCGTCCGGCGCCTCGCCGACGACGGACTCGGTGGCCGGGTTGCGGACCTCGTAGCCCCCCGCCCCGCCCGGCACGAAGGAGCCGCCGATGAACAACTGCTGCGGACCCGGATCAACGGTGAGCACGACCGCGGGAGGTTAGTGGGGGCGATCTGACCGCCCGCCCGACGGCCGTCCCCGATCTACGGATCGGCGGCTAGTTGTCCTCGGTCTCCTCGGCGCCCTCGGACAGCTGCTCCTCGATCTCGTCGGAGGCGTCGTCGACGCCCTCGGAGATGTCCTGTTCGACGTCGTCGTCGATGTTGTCGCCGTCGGCGTCGTCGCCACAGGCCGCGACCCCGAAGGTCAGGAGGCCGGCAGCGGCGAGCGCCGTGGCCCGGCGCGCGAAGCGGTGGTGCTGGGTGGAGGTCATCGGCGCCTCCTACCCGCTCGGGCTCAGGTGTGGACCAGGAGGTTGATCAGGTTCCAGCCGACGACCGCGGTGTAGACGCCGGTCACGGTGACGAGGGCCCGGTCGACGATGGCCGAACGGGGCGGGCAGGCCTGGAGCACGAGCGCCACCAGGGCGAAGCCGGCGGCCTTGACCAGGCCCGGGGCGAAGGGGTGGTGGATGATCGGCGCCATGATCGGGTTGGCCTCGGCCCCACCCGCCTGGAGCACGAGCTTCGTCGACACCAGGTCGAGGATGTTCAGCGCCCCCAGGATGATCAGGAGGAACCAGCGCCGGGCGAGGACCTCTTCGACGTCGGGGACGACGGTGACCGTCGGCTGCCCGTCGCGCAGGTCGATGACCACGTCGTCGGCCCGGAGATCTGAGGGCCGCTGGGCCAGGTCTCGTCGCTCCGCCCGCCGCCGGTCGGAGGGGCCGCGATCGAGCAGGCGCCGCTCGGCGTCCCGCCGTTCGAGCACGCTGAGTGTGTGGTCGTCGTCCTCCGCCATGCGCTGTCACGGTAGCGACCACAGATAGTGGTTTCAAGCCTTTCCTCAAGTCACGGAGGGTGACGGCCGATACGCGCCGCCTCCGCCGTCAGGCGGGCGGCAGCAGGCTCCCCAGGAAGGCGTCGACCTGGGGGTTGCCCAGCACCGAGCCACCGTCGACCACCACGGTCTCCCCCGTGACGTACCGAGCCAGCGGCGAGGCCAGGAAGACGATGACGTCGGCCACCTCGTCCGCCGTCCCGATGCGGCCGAGCGGCGTGCCGGCGACGATCGGGCCGGCATACGTCGGATCCTCGACGGCGAAGGCGGTCAGCGGCGTGTCGATGAAGCCGGGGGCGACGGCGTTCACCCGCACCTCGGGCGCGTACTCGAGGGCGGCGCTGCGGGTCAGCGAGACCACCGCGGCCTTGGCTGCGGAGTAAGGCGCCTCGCCCCGCGTCGGGCGCAGGCCGCTGACCGAGGCCACGTTGATCACGCAACCCCCGTCCGCCTCGCGGAGCAGCGGCAGCGCGGCCCGGAGGCCGTGGAAGGTGCCGCGCAGGTTCACGTCGACCAAGCGGTCCCACTCGGCGTCGGGGTAGTCGGCCAGGCGCATCACGTTGCCCGTCCCGGCGTTGTTGACCAGGCAGGTCAGGCCGTCGAGCCCGCTGGCCGCCACGGCGACGGCAGTGGCCATGGCGTCGGGATCGGCCACATCGGCCTCGAGGGCCAGACCGCCGACCTCGTCGGCCACGGCGCGGGCGCCGTCCGCATCGACGTCGAGCACCGCGACCCGGGCCCCTTCCTCCACGAAGCGGCGGCAGGTGGCCGCCCCGATCCCTGACGCCCCACCGGTGACCAGCGCCCGGCACCCGTCCAGCAGTCCCATCGCCCGAAGGTCTATCCGATGGTCTCCGGCCGCCGGTCGCCGCGGGCTAGGTTCTGCGCTCCGGGAAGGGGCCGCGGCTCCACGAGAAGGGGGCCAGCGATGCGGGCAGCCATTCGATCATCGAGTCACGGCAGCCGGCGCGGAGCCGCCGTCCTGCTCCTGGTCACGATGGGGCTGGGGCTCGCAGGAAGTCCGTTTCCGGCTGGGGCTGACGGGAACGAGGCACCCGGCAGCCCGGTGACCTTCCGCTCGCTCAGCTCTGGCGCGTTCCACACCTGCGCCATCCTCGACGACGGCACCGTCAAGTGCTGGGGCGACAACAGCGCTGGCCAGCTCGGCTACGGCGACACCGCCAACCGAGGCGACGCGCTGGGTGAGATGGGTGACGACCTCCCCACGGTCGACCTCGGCACCGCACGAACCGCCACGGCCCTCGCCGCCGGCGCTCTCCACACTTGCGCCCTCCTCGACAACGGCACGGTCAAGTGCTGGGGCGACAACAGCAACGGCCAGCTCGGCTACGGCGACACCGCGGACCGTGGTGACGGCCCGGGCGAGATGGGCGACAACCTCCCCACCGTCGCCCTCGGCACCGGCCGCACCGCCACCGCGATCATGGGCGGCAACGTCCAGACCTGCGCGATCCTCGACACCGGCGCCCTCAAGTGCTGGGGCTACGGCCAGCTCGGTGAGCTCGGGTCCGGCAGCTCCATCATCCGGGGCGACGGACCGGGCGAGATGGGCGACAGCATGCCCATCGTCCAGCTCGGCACCGGCCGCACCGCCACTGCCGTCACCATCGGCGATTTCCACGTCTGCGCCATCCTGGACAACAGCAACGTCAAGTGCTGGGGCGCGAGCTCGAACGGTCAGCTCGGCTACGGCGACACCGCCGTCCGCGGCGACGGCCCCGGCGAGATGGGCGACAGCCTCCCGATCGTCAACCTCGGCACCGGCCGCACCGCTATCGCGGTCACCGCGGGCGAGCACCACACCTGCGCGGTGCTCGACGACAACACCGTGAAGTGCTGGGGCAAGAGCGACGCTGGCCAGCTCGGCTACGGCACCACCAACGACCGCGGCGACGGCGCTGGCGAGATGGGCAACAGCCTCCCCACCGTCGACCTCGGCATCGGCCGGACGGCGGGCGCCATCAGCTCCGGCAGCGTGGCCAGCAACCACACCTGCGTCCTGCTCGACACCACCGCCGTCAAGTGCTGGGGCGATGGCGCCTTCGGTCAGCTCGGCTACGGCGATGTCAACGACCGTGGTGACAGCGGAGCCGAGATGGGCGACTCCCTTCCAGCCGTGAACCTGGGTGCTGGTCACGCCGTGCGGGCCGTCACGACGGGGGCGTACCACACGTGCGCGTTGCTCGACGACTACCGCGTCACGTGCTGGGGCGAGAACAGCCTCGGCCAGCTGGGCATCGGGGACACCACCAACCGAGGTGACTCGCCGGGCGAGATGGGCAACGAGCTCCCCCGCGTCGACGTCGGAACCGGGCGGTCCGTCGTCCGGATGGGCATCACAGCTCGATCGACGCGAACCAGGCCGAGGTCGTGGCCGGCCAGGAGATCAACTACTTCGTGACCCTCGTCAACACCGGCGGGCGGCGCCTGACCAACGTCCGCGTCTTCGCCCCCGACGTCGGCGCCTGCGCCCGCACCATCGGCACCCTGACTCCAGGCCAAATCATCTTCGGCTGCAACCACACCACCAGCACCGACGACATCCCGATCATGACCAACCAGGTCCTGGTCACCACCGGCCAAGGCGTCTTCGCCCTCTCCGGCACCCGCCGCACCCGGGTCCTGGCCCCCACCTACCGGCCGGATGGCCGCATCCGCCTCGGCGCCGGCGCCCCCATCGGCAACAACATCTACAACACCACCGGCGCCGGCCAGACCCGCACCGCCACCGTCCCCAACCTCGGCACCGCCACCTTCACCGCCACCATCGAAAACGACGGCAACACCATCGACGGCTTCACCGTCAAGGGCCTGGGCACCACCAGCCGCTACACCGTCACCTACAAGGACGGACCCACCAACGTCACCGCCCAGGTCGTCGCCGGCACCTACGCCGTCACCAACATGGACCCCGGTGACACCCACGACCTCACCGTCACCATCAAAGCCAAACCCGGCACCCCCGTCGGCAACACCCTCAGCCGAATCGTCACCTTCACCAGCAACACCACCAACGCCAAGGACGCCGTCAAGGCCACCGTCCGCCGCCGCTGACGGGTAGGTTCTGCCCACCGGGAAGGGGCTGCGGCTCCACAAGAGGGGGCCAACGATGCGGGCAGCCATTCGATCATCGAGTCACGCCTGCCGGCGCGGAGCCGCCGTGGTGTTGCTGGTCGCGTTGGGACTGGGGCTCGTGGGCGGACCGTCGCCTGCCGTCGCCGACGGGAACGAGGCGCCGGGGAACCCGGCCACGTTCCGTTCGATCGCCGCCGGCTTCCTCCACACCTGCGGCATCGTCGACGACGGGACGGTCAAGTGCTGGGGCGCCAACTACAACGGCCAGCTCGGCTACGGCGACACCAACAGCCGTGGCGACGCGATTGGCGAGATGGGCGACAACCTCCCCACCGTCGACCTCGGCACCGGCCGCACCGCCACCGCCCTCACCGCCGGCTCCGACCACACCTGCGCCCTCCTCGACACCGGCGCGGTCAAGTGCTGGGGCGCCAGCTTCGCCGGTGAGCTCGGCTACGGCAACACGGCAACGCGGGGCGACGGGCCGGGCGAGATGGGCGACAACCTCCCTGCCGTCGACCTCGGCACCGGACGGACCGCCATCGCCATCACCACCGGCGCCGTCCACACCTGCGCCATCCTCGACACCGGCGCGGTCAAGTGCTGGGGCGCCAGCTCTTTCGGCCAACTCGGGTACGGCGACACCAATCATCGGGGCGACGGGCCCGGCGAGATGGGCAACAGCCTTCCCGTCGTCGACCTCGGCACCGGCGGCACCGCCATCAGCCTCGCGGCAGGCGGGCGCCACACGTGTGCCATCCTCGACAACGCCAACGTCAAGTGCTGGGGCGACAACTTCTCCGGTCAACTCGGCTACGGCGACACCACCGTCCGGGGCGACGGGCCCGGCGAGATGGGCAACAGCCTGGCCTCCGTCAACCTCGGCACCGGCCGCACCGCCATCGCCATCACGGTCGGCGACGATCACTCATGCGCCGTCCTCGACAACGCCAACCTCAAGTGCTGGGGCTTCAACGGATATGGACGGCTGGGCTACGGCGACGAAGAAGACCGAGGCGATGGGCCCGGCGAGATGGGCAACAACCTCCCCGCGGTCGACGTCGGCTCCGGCGGGCCGGTCACGGGAATCTCCGTCACGTACCAACAGACCTGCGCGCTCCTCGACAATGCCGCCGTCAAGTGCTGGGGCTTCAACGACAGGGGCCAGCTCGGCTACGGCGACACCAACAACCGGGGCGACGAGCCCGGCGAGATGGGCAACAACCTCCCCGTCGTGGCCCTGGGTACCCCGCGCACCGCCGCCGCCGTCACGACCGGAGGCCTCCACACCTGCGCCCTGCTCGACGACCACACGATCAAGTGCTGGGGCAACAGCGACTTCGGCCAGCTCGGGGCCGGCGACACGCTCCAACGGGGGGACGGGCCGGGCGAGATGGGCATCGACCTGCCGACGATCAACCTCGGGAGCGGCCGGACGGTCGTGCCGATGAGCATCACCGCGTCGGTGACCACCAACGAGACCGAGGTCGTCGCCGGCGAGGCGATCAACTACTACGTGACGGTCCTCAACACCGGTGGGCGGAACCTGACGAACATCCGGGTGTTCGCCCCCGACGTCGCCGCCTGCGCCCGCAACCTCGGGACCCTGCCACCGGGCACTCAGACCATCATCACCTGCGCGCACACCACCAGCACCGACGACATCCCCCAGATGACCAACCAGGTCCTGGTCACCACCGGCCAAGGCGTCTTCGCCCTCTCCGGCACCCGCCGCACCCGGGTCCTGGCCCCCACCTACCGGCCGGATGGCCGCATCCGCCTCGGCGCCGGCGCCCCCATCGGCAACAACATCTACAACACCACCGGCGCCGGCCAGACCCGCACCGCCACCGTCCCCAACCTCGGCACCGCCACCTTCACCGCCACCATCGAAAACGACGGCAACACCATCGACGGCTTCACCGTCAAAGGCCTGGGCACCACCAGCCGCTACACCGTCACCTACAAGGACGGCCCCACCAACGTCACCGCCCAGGTCATCGCCGGCACCTACGCCGTCACCAACATGGACCCCGGTGACACCCACGACCTCACCGTCACCATCAAAGCCAAACCCGGCACCCCCGTCGGCAACACCCTCAGCCGAGTCGTCACCATCACCAGCAACACCACCAACAGCAAAGACGCCGTCAAAGCCACCGTCCGCCGCCGCTGACCTAGCGGCCACTGGCGGCGCGCCAGGCCGCTTCTTCCTCGCCGAGGCGGGTGGAGGGTGGGCCGTCGACGAAGGGCCACAGCTCGTTGGCCACCCGACGCCAGTTGGCCGTGGCGTGGAGCTCACCGAGCACGGCGTAGAGGCCGAGGTTGATGCGCTGGATGATCACGAAGCTGGGCGGGACGTTGGCCGCTTTGATGATCTCGGCGTTCGGCCCGGACAGGTCGAACATCTGCTTCATGGTCTGGCTGGAGTACTCCGGGGTGATCGTGGTCGGCCGGTCCTCGAGCACGAACTCGTAGAAGTGGCCCATCCAGTCACCCACCTGCTGGTCGGTGAGCTCGGCGCCACCCGGGAACAGGCCGCCCCGCTCCAGGGTCCGGCGGAAGTCGCCGAGATCCCGCCGGAGCACGAAGCTGTCGATGAGCTCGTGGAACAGGTCGACCTCGTCGTGGGTGAAGCGCTTGACCAGGCCGAAGTCGAGGAACGTCACGCGGCCGCCGGGCTCGAAGAGGTAGTTGCCCGGGTGGGGGTCGCCGTTGAAGGCGTGGAGCCGGTACAGCGAGCGGAAGACGAACCGGAAGATGGCCTCGGCGGCCAGGTCCTTCTCCTCCTGGGACCAGGTCAGCAGCTCCTCCCAGCGGGCACCGGACGACAGCTCGGACGTGAGGACACGGGCCGTGGACAGCTCGTCCACCACCTCCGGGATGCGGATGAACGGGTGGTCCCGGTAGTAGTCCACGAAGAGGCGCTGGTTGGCCGCCTCCATCTCGTAGTCGAGCTCCTCGGCCAGGCGCTCCTTGAGCTCGGCGACCAACCCGTCGGGGTCGAGCCCGGAGAACACGAACCCGGCGGCACCGAAGAGGGCGTCGGCGTTGGCCAGGTCGGTGCGGATGGCCTCGTCCACCCCGGGGTACTGGATCTTGACCGCCACGGCCCGGTCGTCATGGGTGATCGCCCGGTGGACCTGGCCGATCGAGGCCGACGCCAGCGGCACCGGGTCCCACTCGGCGAACAGCTCGTCGGGACCCTTCCCCAGCTCGGCCTCCAGCACACCGGCGGCCAGCTCGGCGCTCATCGGCGGGGCGTCCTGGCGGAGGTCGGCCAGGGCGGTGCGGATGGGTGACGGCAGGCCTTGGTCGAGGTAGCTGGCCATCTGGCCGAGCTTCATCATGGCCCCCTTGAGGTTGCCGAGCTCCTCGGCGACCTGTTCCGCCGTGCGCAGGGCGAAGGCCTCGTGCAGCTCCTCCTTGCGGGCCGACGAGGCGAACACGGTCCGGGCCCGGTGGGCGGCGTAGGCCCCGCCGGTGCGGGCGCCGAAGCGGGCGACGGCGGCGTTGCGGGCCGAGCGCCCAGTGGCGTTGATCACCGCCTCGGGCGCCGGCTCCCGCCGGGCGCGGGCCACCAGGGCCGCCGTCACGAGGGTGCCGCCCACGAGGACGGCTGCGGTCGATTTCCTCACGCCTTCTAGACCGGCGGTTTGCGTCCTGTGACGGTGGTGTAGAGGACCCGCCCCATGGCCTCCCGCACGTCCGCCGTCCGGATGCCGTAGGCCTCGAAGCCGTAGCGGTGGTCGGCGGTGTGGGCCAGCATCGAGGTCATCGCCCCTGCAGTCGCCCGGGGGTCCACATCGTCCCCGACCGGTCGTTCCTGGGTGACCCGGTCGGCCAACGCCTCGTTGAACCGGGTGAAGAGCCGGCTCCGGAGCTGGCGGAAGCGGGCGTCGCCCTCGTTGGTGGCCAGGTCCATCACCCGGACGACCGCGCCGTGCGTGGCCCAGAAGTCGAGATAGCCGTCGGCGACCGCAAGGGCGGCCTCGTACCCGTCGCGCCCCCGCCACCGGGGACCCTCCACGAGGGGCACGAGCGCCTCCTCGCCCGCCCGGGCGACGTCCTCGGCCAAGGCGAGGACGGCCTCCTCGACGTCGGCGAAGTACTGGTAGAAGGTCGCGGGCGAGGTCCCGGCGGCGCGGGCCACGTCCACGACCCGGACGTCCCGGTAGGACCGCGAGCCGAGCAGGTCGGCCACGTGGTCGAGCAGGCGCCGGCGGGTGGCGAGGCCCCGCCGTCCGGGCACCCGGCCATCGGCGGCCCGCAGCCCCTCCTGCTCGGCCGGCTGAACGCTCACGTCCAACAGTCCAGCAGGTCGTCGACGGTGGTCAGGGTGGCGACGAGGGCCAGGGTGTTGTCCAGCACCGCGTCGGCGTAGGCCGCGGGGACCCCGGCCACCGCGTCGCGAGGCAGGACGAACTGGTATCCCGCGTTCACCGCGTCGAACGCGAAGTTCGTCATGCCGATGTTGACCGAGACGCCGATGCCGACGACGGTGCTTGCGCCAAGGTTGCGGAGCACGACATCGAGATCGGTGCCCCCCATCGGGCCGAGGCCGTGCAGGCGGGTCAGGACCACGTCGGAGGCCTCGAGGCCGATCTCGGGGCAGACCTCGACCGCGTCGGTTCCCGGCGTCAGCTGTCCCCCGGCCTTGGCGGCGACCGCGAAGAGCCGGGCGTTGTGGCTCGACCCCCGCCCGTCGGGGCGGCGGGCGGCGACGCAGTGAACGACGTCGATCCCCGCGGATCGGGCGCCGCGGACGAGGCGACCGGCGGCCGCCAGCATCCCCGCCTCCCGGGCCACCGTCGCCAGCTCCGGGAAGGCCGATGCCGGCCCCAGCACGCCCACCTGGCACTCCTGGGTCACCACCACGGTGTGACCCGGGTCCACGAGGGCGGCCAGGTCGACCGGCACTAGAGCGTGTACTTCCCGTCGGGGAGGCGCTTCCAGCCGGCCGAGGCCAGGTTGCCCCCGTCGGGGTGCACCGTGGTGCCCGTGACGAACCGGGCGAAGTCCGACGCCAGGAAGACGACGGCGGCGGCGCAGTCGTCCGGGTCGGCCGGGTCGGGCCACACCTGCTTGGCCCAGTCCAGCTGGGCGGCGGCCGCGGCGACCTCGATCGACAGCCCGTCGTCGCCGGGGGTCGGGATCATGTCGGGGGCGATGCAGTTGACCCGGATGCGCCGCTCGGCCAGCTCGAGGGCGAGGCTCTTGGTCAGGTTGGCCAGCGCCGCCTTCATGGCCGAGTAGACCGCGAAGCCGGGGCCGGCGCGGTGGCCTTCGATGGAGGTGACGTTCACGATGGCGCCGCCCCGCTCCCCCATGAGGGGCACGCACCGGCGGATGAAGTGGGTCACCTGGGTGAAGTTCTCGGCGATGAGCGCCGCTTCGCCCCGGGCGCTCACGTCGAGGAAGGGCGAGAAGAACGTGCCGCCGGCGTTGTTCACGAGGACGTCGACGAAGCCGAACTCGGCCTCCACGTCGGCCAGGAAGCGGTCGACGGCCTCGGCGTCCCGGACGTCCAGCTCGCCCGTGACGACCCGGCGGCCCAGGGCCTCGATGTCGGCCGCGGTGACGGCGAGGCCCTCGCCGTTGCGGTCGCAGACGGCCACGTGGGCGCCGAAGCGAGCGAGCCCGAGGGCGCAGGCCTCGCCGATCCCCTGCGCCGCTCCGGTGACCACCGCGACCCGGTCGGTCAGCAGCATCCCCTCAGGGCTGACGTCGAGCTCGACCGGCTTGGCCATCAGTCCGCCTGCAGGTGGGGCAGGACCTCGTGCTCGAGCAGGTGGAGCGACTCCCAGGCCAGCTCCGGCGGGATGCCCCCGCACAGCGGGTAGAGGAGCAGGTTCCCCCGCTCGCGGGCGGCGGCCACGGCCTCGTCGGGGGTCAGCACCGCGAAGCGGTCGCCGGCCTTCAGCTCCTCGAGCGACCGGGCGTCGGTGGAGGCCGAGGAGGTCTCGCCCGCTCGTTGCCAGCCGGCGTACGTCATGGCCTCGTGCAGCACGTGGGGACCGATGCGCTCCCAGTAGCCGTCGGGATCGTCGTGCACGAAGACGAAGGTGACGGGGTCCTCGGGCGTGATCACCAGGCCCGGCTCGTTCCCCTCGGCCCGGCAGGCCTCCTCGTACGCCGCCACCAGTGCGGGATTCGAGGAGTCCGGGAAGAAGTTCAGCCCGAATCGGGCGGCGCGCCGGGCCGCGGCCTTCGAGCGGCCGCCCACGAACAGAGGCGGGTGGGGATCGGTGAAGGGGCGCGGGGTGACCTGGGCCTTGCGGTCCCGGTAGACGAAGGGCTCGCCGCTCCAGGCGTCGAGCAGGGCCTGGAGCCACTCGTCGAAGTACGCGCCCCGGGTGTCCCACGGGGCGCCGAACATCTCGTACTCCTCAGGCCGGTACCCGAGCCCGAGAATGGTGATCACCCGGCCGCCGGAGAGCAGGTCGAGCACGGCCAGGTCCTCCGCCACCCGGATCGGGTCGTGCAGGGGAGCGAGGAGGGCGGAGATGCTGATGCTCGCCCGCTGGGTCCGCCCGGCGATGGCCGCCGCGGCCACGATCGGGCTGGGCAGGAAGCCGTCGTCGGCGCCGTGGTGCTCGCTGACCACGATGGTGTCGAAGCCGACCCGGTCGGCCCATTCGGCCATGTCCATGGTGGCGGCGTGGATCTCGGCCGTTGTCGCCGGGCCCGAGGCGGGGGCCCGCATGTCGAAACGGATGAAGGTGAGCACGGGCCGCTGATGCTACGCCGGGGCCTGGGACTGGCCAGACTCCGGGTGTGCTGGACCAGGTCGTCCCCGAAGCCGCGCGGCGGTTCGGGGACCACCCGGCGCTGATCGCGGCGGACGGGGCGATCGTGACCTATGCCGACCTCGACCGGCGCTCGGACGAGGTGGCCGTCGGCCTGGCCCGGCGCGGCATCGGCCTCGGCTCTGTGGTGGCCCTCACCCTGCCCTCCGATCCGGACTACGTCGTGGCCTACGCCGCGCTGGCCAAGCTGGGGGCGATCACCGCCGGGGTCAACCCCCGGCTGACCGACAGCGAGCGGGCCGCGGCGCTGGAGGTGGTGGGGCCGGATCTCGTCCTCGACGGTGGCGTCGACGACCTCCGGGTTCCCGGGCAGGCGCTGCCGGTGCTGCCCGACGACCCCGACCGGACGGTGGCCATCGTCCTCACCTCGGGCACGACGGGACGGCCCCGGGGCGCCGAGTTCCGGGTCCGCCAGATCGCCGCCATCACCGCCGCCGACGTGGGCGACGCCTGGGGCGGGGGCGGGCCGATGCTGGCCTCCACCCAGTTCGCCCACATCGGCTTCATGACGAAGCTGGCCTGGTACCTCCGGCTGGGGACGACCCAGCTCCTGATCGACCGCTGGAGGGCCTCGACCGTCCTCGACCAGATCGAGACCCACCGGGTGGCCTCGGTGGGCGGCGTCGCCCCGCAGATCGCCCTGCTGCTGCGGGAGCCCGACTTCGACCGAGCGCGACCTGAGCTGTGTGCAGACGATCATCGCCGGGGCCGCGCCGTCGCCGCCGGCTCTGGTCCAGGAGGCCCGGGAGCGCTTCGGCGCCGCCTACTCCATCCGCTACTCGTCCACCGAGAGCGGCGGGGTGGGCACGGGCACGGCCTTCGACGCCCCCGACGAGGAGGCCTTCTACACCGTGGGCCGGCCCCGGCCCCCGGTCGAGCTCTCGCTCCGGGATGGGGAGGGCCGGCCCGTGGCCGACGGCGAGGTGGGCGAGATCTACCTGCGCTCGCCGTGCGTGATGGCCGGCTACTGGCAGGACCCCGACGCCACGGCGGCCACGCTGCGGGACGGCTGGCTCCACTCGGGCGACCTGGGGTCGATCGACGAGGCGGGGTGCCTGCGCCTGGCCGGCCGGGCCAAGGAGATGTTCATCCGGGGTGGGTACAACGTGTACCCGCTGGAGGTCGAAGCGGTGCTGTCCGAGCACCCCGCCGTGGCCGAGGTGGCCGTGGTGCCGCGGCCCGATGCCGTGTTGGGCGAGACCGGCGTGGCCGTGGTCGTGCTCCGGGACGGAGCCCCGGCACCGTCGCTCGACGACCTGCGGGTGTTCGGAGGACAGCGCCTGGCCCACCACAAGCTGCCCGAGGCCGTCCGGGTGGTCGACGCCCTGCCCCTGACCGCGATGCAGAAGCTGGACCGGCGGGCTCTGGCGGCGGAAGAAATCCGCTGACCGTTGTCGATCGGGCGTCCTCCCGTTCGTGGTCAGGGTGAGGATCGGTACGGTCCGATCCCGAGACCACAGGGAGTGAAGCCATGACCCAGTACATGCTCTCCGTCCTTCACAGCGGACAAGAGGAGCTCGATGCCGTCTCCGCAGAGGACATGCAGCGCATGTTCAAGCAGGTGGACGAGTTCAACGAAGAGGTCCAGGCGGCCGGCGCCTGGGTTTCGGCGGCGGGCTGACGATGCCCGACACGGCGACCACCGTGCGCCCCCAGGACAACGGTGAGGTCCTGCTCACCGACGGGCCCTACGCCGAGACCAAGGAGTTCATCGGTGGCTTCTGGATCATCGAAGCCCCCGACCTGGACGCCGCCCTCGACTGGGCCCGCCGCGGGGCCCTGGCCTGCGAAGGTGCCGTCGAGGTCCGGGCCTTCCAGGAGGAGCCGGAGGCCTGAGCGCCGCCCGTGAGGCCGCCACCCTCGAGCGGATCATCCGTGAGGAGCGGGGCAAGGCCGTCGCCACCCTGATCCGCTTCCTCGGCGACATCGACCTTGCCGAGGAAGCGGTCCAGGAGGCGTGCCTGGTCGCGCTGGAGAAGTGGCCCCAGACCGGCCTGCCCCCCAACCCCGGGGGCTGGTTGATCACCACCGCTCGCAACCGCTCCATCGACCGACTCCGGCGGGAGTCGGCCCGCCACGACAAGCAGGTGGCGGCGGTGCGGCTCTCCGATGACGACGACCCCCCTCCTGAGGACCTCGGCCCCGTGCGTGACGACCGCCTCCGCCTGATCTTCACCTGCTGCCACCCGGCGCTGGCCCCCGCGGCCCGGGTGGCCCTGACGCTGCGCCTGCTCGGCGGGCTGGAGACCCCCGAGATCGCCCGGGCGTTCCTGGTGCCGGAGGCGACGATGGCCCAGCGCATCGTGCGGGCCAAGCGCAAGATCAAGGACGCCAACATCCCCTACCGGGTGCCTCGTGACGCCGAGCTGCCCGACCGGCTGCAGGCGGTGCTCGCCGTCCTCTACCTCGTCTACAACGAGGGCCACACGGCGACGACGGGCGACCAGCTCGGGAGGACCGACCTCGCCGAAGAGGCCATCCGCCTGACCCGGATCCTGGCCGAGCTCATGCCCGACGAGCCCGAGGCCCAGGGCCTCCTGGCCCTCCTCCTGCTGTCCGAGTCCCGGCGCCCGGCCCGCACCGCCCCGGACGGGTCGATGGTGCTCCTGGCCGACCAGGACCGGTCGCTCTGGGACGCCGAGCTGGGCGCCGAGGGGCGGGCGCTCGTCGCCGCCTGCATCCGGCGGGGCCAGCCCGGGCCCTATCAGATCCAGGCCGCCGTCAACGCCGTCCACAGCGAGGCGGCGACCGCCGACGAGACGGATTGGGGCCAGATCCTGGCCAACTACGACCTCCTGGTGCGGCTCAACCCGAGTCCGGTCGTCGCTCTGAACCGGGCCGTGGCGGTGGCCGAAGTCGAGGGCCCCGAGGCCGCCCTGGCCATCGTCGACGGCCTCGAGCTGGAGCGCTACCACCTGTTCCACTCGACCCGGGGCGACCTGCTGCGCCGCCTCGGCCGCGATCAGCGCGCCGCCGAGGCCTATGCCCAGGCCCTCGCCATGGCCACCAACCCCACCGAGAGGGCCTTCCTCCAGTCCCGCCTCGACGCCCTGCGCCCCTGAACCCACCGTTCTGGGCACTCAGGCTTGTGTCCTCACCAAACCTCAGTACCCAGAACCGAGAGTCAGCGCCGCACCAGGTTGACGTCGAAGCGGCGGACGGCCCGGGCGAAGATGTTGGGTTCCACGTCGGGCTCGGTGATGACCTCGGGCGCCCGGAACCGACGGGTCAGCTCGGTGAACAGCAGGCCGAGCTCGTACTTGGCGAAGTTGGCCCCGATGCAGAAGTGGGTGCCGTAGCCGAAGGCCACGTGGGGGTTGGGCCGCCGGGTCACGTCGAAGCGGAAGGGCTCGTCGAACACCGCTTCGTCCCGGTTGGCGGACGGGTAGAGCAGGATCACCCGGTCGTCGGCGGCCACGGCCTGCTCACCGATCGGGGCGTCCTCGACCGCGGTGCGGAAGAAGTTGTTGAGCGGGGTCACCCAGCGGATGACCTCGTCCACGGCCGATGGCACCAGCGCCGGCCGCTCGCCCACCAGGTCCCACTGGTCGGGGTGGTCGGCGAAGGCGCGGAGCCCGTGGGCGATGGCCGTGCGGGTGGTCTCGGCCCCGCCGGCGATGAACAGGCCGGTCTCGTTGAACACCTTGTCGTGGTCGTAGGCGTTGGCCCAGTCCGAGACCAGGTCGTCCATCGGGAACTGCTGGCGGGCGGGGACCATGTCGATCAGCTGCTGGTTGAACTCCATGCAGGCCAGGCCGACGGCCATCTCGATGGACGGGTCCTGCAGGGCCGTGTCCAGCCGCATCAGCCGCTCCGACCAGCTCTTCACGTCCCGCCATCCGTCCTCGGGAAACCCCAGCAGGAGCGCGGTCATCCGGGCCGGGAGCTGGGCCGCGAGCGCCTCGATTACCTCGACCTCGCCATCGATGGGCTCGAGCAGCTCGTCGATCATCTCGGCCAGCACGTCCTCGTGGCGTCGCACGGCCTTGGGGGTGAACCCCCTGCTCACCAGCCGCCGCTGCTCCTGGTGGACCGGGTCGTCCGAGGCGATCATGTTGTTCTCGGTCGGCTCCCAGTTCCGGCGGTAGCCCCGGCCGGAGACGAACACCTCGTTGCGCCGCTCGACGTCGAGCAGGTCGGCGTGGCGGGTCACGGCCCACAGCTCGTTCTGCTCGTCCCGGTACACGGGCTCGTTGGCCCGCATCCAGGTGAAGGCGTCGTGCATCCCGGGCGAGCGGTAGAACTCGGGGTCGCAGAGGTCGAGCGTCGGTCGGGCCCCGTCGTGCATGCCCCAGTCTGGCCTACCCTCGCCCCGTGGGGATGCTGGCGACCCTCCGCTCCGTCATCCGGTTCAGACCGATCGAGTTCGACCCCGTCGCCCGGCGGCTGTCGAGAGCGGCCGACGTGAGCGACCTCCGCCGCATCGCCAAGCGCCGGCTGCCCCACGGGGTCTTCGACTACATCGACGGGGCGGCCGAGGACGAGCGCACCGTCGTGGCCAACACGGAGGCCTACCGGCGGCGGACGTTCAAGCCTCGGGTCCTCCGGGATGTCAGCCAGGTGGACCCGTCGACCACCCTGCTCGGCCGGCGCATCCCGCTGCCCCTCGTCCTCGCCCCGACGGGCTTCGCCCGCATCGCCGACCCGGAGGGCGAGCTGGCGGTGGCTCGGGCCGCGGCCCGAGCCGGCGTCCCGTACACGCTGTCGACCATCGGCACCCGGTCGATCGAGGAGATCGCCGCGGTCAGCGACGGCCCGAAGTGGTTCCAGCTCTACGTCTTCAAGGACCGGGGCCTGACCAAGGAGCTGGTCGAGCGGGCCAAGGCCGCGGACTACGAGGCCATCACCCTCACCGTGGACACCGCGGTCCTCGGCCGCCGGGAGCGGGACATCCGGCGCGGGTTCACCCTGCCCCCCAAGATCGGCCTCGACACGATCGTCGACGGTGCCCTGCACCCGGGCTGGACCTGGGCCTTCGTCCGGGCGGAACCGATCCTCTTCTCCAACGTCGCCGGCCAGGACGTCGGCGACGGCTCCGATGCTGTGTCCCTGTCCGAGTACATCAACAGCCAGTTCGACCCGTCGCTGTCCTGGAAGGACCTCGACTGGCTGCGCTCGGTCTGGGACCGCCCCCTCGTGCTCAAGGGCATCCAGACCGTCGAGGACGCGAAGCTGGCCGCCGACATCGGGGTCGAGGCCGTGGCCCTTTCGAACCACGGCGGCCGCCAGCTCGACACCGCGCCCGCCACCCTCGACCTCGTCGAGCCCGTGGTCCAGGCCGTGGGCGACCGGCTCGAGGTGATCTGCGACGGTGGCGTGCGTCGGGGAAGCGACGTCGTGAAGGCCGTCGCCCTCGGTGCCCGCGCGGCCATGGCGGGCCGGGTCCACTTCTACGCCCTGGGTGCCGGTGGCGAGCGCGGCGTCGACCACGTCCTCGGCCTCCTCGACGCCGGTGTGCGGCGCACGATGGCCCTGCTGGGCGCCACCTCGGTCGACGAGATCACCCGCGACCTGGTCGAATGATCCCCAGCAGCGCCGAGCACCTGGCGTGGGTCGAGGAGGTGTTGGCCTTCGGCATCCGGAGGCCCGGCTCCGAGGCCGACGAGGCCGTGGCCCAGTGGTGCCGGCACCGGTTCGTGGAGCTCGGGCTCGACGACGTGCACGTCGAACCCGTCCCGCTCCCCCACTGGGAGTCCGACCACGCCCGGCTGACGGCTTGGCCGAGCGATCGACCCGAGGCCGCGGTCACCCTCGAGGGCCTGGCTCTGCCCCACACGCTGGGCGCCGACGGGCTCGAGGCCCCGGTCGTGCGGTTCCAGGAGGGCGATGACGCGACAGGGGCTATTGCGGTCGAGCCACTGGCCTTGAGCGAGCTCCCCCAGTCGCTCATGGCCCACCTGGCCACCTCGGTGCACGACCCCGACGGGGACTTCGCCGAGCTCGTCCAGGTGCTGCCGTTCGGTCCCCGCTTCCAGGAGGTGGCCGAGCCCGCCATGGCCGCCGGCGCGGTGGGCTTTGTGGGCGTGCTCTCCGGCCTGCCGTGGGACACGTGCGACTACTACGTCCCCTACGACGGCGAGGAACGTCCGATCTCGGGCTTGTGGCTACGGGGCTCGGACGGCGCCCGGCTGGATGCGCTGCTCGACGCGGGCGGCGTCACCGGTCGCCTCGACATCGACGCCCGCCGGGGCGAGGTCGTGGCCCACAATGTCGTCGGCACGCTCGCCGGGGCGAGCGACGAATGGGTGATCATCGCGTCCCATCACGACGCCCCGTGGGCCTCCGCGGTCGAGGACGGCACGGGCATCGCCATGGTCCTGGCCCAGGCCGCCTACTGGGCCTCGGTTCCCGCCGACCGGCGGCCCCACAACCTGCTCTTCCTGCTCACCACCGGCCACATGGTCGCCGGTGCCGGTACCGCGGCCTTCATCGCCGACCACGGCGACCTCCTCGATCGGGTCGTGCTCGAGATCCACCTCGAGCACTGCGCCAACGAGACCCGAGGCGACGGTCGGGGTGGGCTCCAGCCGACCGGCGAGCCCGAGGTCCGCTGGTGGTTCACCACCCAGGAGCCCGGGCTGGAGGCGGCCGTCCAGGCGGCGCTCGAGGCCGAGGACCTCCGCCGGTCACTCGTCCTGCGCCCGGACATCTTCGGCCCGCACCCCACGACCGACGGCGGCTACTTCCACCTCGCCGGGGTTCCGCTGGTCAACTTCCTCACCGCGCCGATGTACCTCTTCGACTCGGCCGACACGCTCGACAAGGTCCACGCCGACAGCTTCGAGCCGGTCGGCCGGGCCACGGTCCGCATCGTCGAGTCGCTCCGCGGCCGATCCGCGGCCGACCTGCGGGCGGTCGACCCGCCCGACTGACCGCGACGGTCAGGCGAGGACGGCTCTCGTCGGCGAACTCGCGCGGGACCGCGGAGGCGGTGGCGGATGGATCAGCCAGCGTGTGCGGCAACGCGGTAGTGCGGTGTGCGTGGGGTGAGGAGCCCGGCGATGAGGTAGCCGACGGCGCCGAACATGGCGAGGGTTCCGATGGTCGCGAGCACGGTCTCCCGGACGGTCCAGGTGTCGCCGATCAGCAGGCTGTAGGTGACGAAGGAGGCGACGAAGAGATCGCGCCGAGGACGGCGGCGGTCGGAGTCGGCGGCGCCGGAGGTTGGAGTCCGGGACGCGAAGGGCGCGGGCGAGGGTGCTGCGCTGGGCGACGGCGAGCACGACGCCGCGACGAACAGGATCAAGCCCGGCCCGACCCCGGTCATCACGCTGGCGATGCCGCCGACGGCGAACAGGCCGATGACGATGCTGAGGGTGGTGGCGCTGTGCTGTTCGGTCATGACGTGCTCCAGGTGGTAGCGGGGGATGGTGATGGCGAGGTCGAGGGCGGTGCGGGTCCGGGCCGCCGGGCGCCGCGGTCGGCGACCAGGTCGGCGTAGTGGGCCACGAGGTCCTCGCCGTACTCGTGCCGGAAGGTCCTCGGGTAGAGGCGGACCAGGGCGCGGTACAGCGGGTGCGGGCCGAGCATGGTCAGGCCAGTCCCGGGCGGAGGTTGCTGCGGGTGATCCGCACGAGCCCGGCCAGGCGATCGGCCTCTGCGGCGCAGACGCGCTGACCCAGCGGCCGGTGAGCCGGTAGTACCGGCGACGCTGGTCGTCGTCGGGCGCCGGACGACGAGCTAGCTCTTCGGCGAGGCCTTGGTCGACGAGCCTCTTCAGGGTGCCGTAGAGGGTGGCCGGCCCCATCCGCACGATCCCGCCGGAGGACGCCTCGACGGCTTGCATGATGGCGTAGCCGTGCCGCTCGCCGTCGGTGAGGGCGACCAGCACGTGGAACTGCGCCTGCGGCAAGGGGAGGAACGACGACGACGGGTCGGGTTCGGCCACCCCTTCTATCTATCACTTTCCGATATATTGTCAAGCGATAGAGAGCGGACCTCAGTCGGCCGACGCCACCCCCACCGGGCAGCTCACGCCGGTGCCGCCGAGCCCGCAGTAGCCGTTGGGCACCTTGGCCAGGTACTGCTGGTGGTAGTCCTCGGCGTACCAGAAGTCGCCGGCGGGTCGGATCTCCGTCGTGATCTCGCCGAAGCCCGCCTCGGTCAGCTTGGCCTGGAACCGGTCGCGGGACGCCTCGGCGGCCGCCTGTTGGGCGGCATCGGCGGTGTAGACCGCAGACCGGTACTGCGTGCCCCGGTCGTTGCCCTGCCGCATGCCCTGGGTCGGGTCATGGCCCTCCCAGAAGACCTTGAGGACGCCGTCGAGGTCGATCACCTCGGGGTCGAAGACCACGAGCACCGCCTCGGTGTGGCCGGTCAGGCCGGAGCACACCTCCTCGTAGGTCGGGTTGGGGGTGATGCCACCGGCGTAACCGACGGCACTGGTGAGCACCCCGGGGGTCTGCCAGAAGAGGCGCTCGGCGCCCCAGAAGCAGCCCATGCCGACCACGAGCCGGGCGCTGCCCTCGGGGAACGGCGGGGTGAGGGAGGTGCCGTTGACGAAGTGCACCGGCGGCTCCCACAGCGGCTGATCACGGCCCGGCAAGGCCTCCTCGGCCGTGACGATCTGGTCCTTCTTGTGTCCGAAGAGCATGACCGGATCAACCCCCGCGGCGGGTGAAAAGGCTTCCGCTCGAGGCCTCCGCCGGCGCCACCGTGGTCGAGGTCGGGGCGCTCAGCTCGAGGGCCCGCTCGATCAGGGCCTCGGCCTCGCCGATGAGATCCTGGTACTCCCCCAGGTCGCCGTCGGCGAGGGCGGCTTCGGCGTCGGTGAACTTCTCCTGGGCCTGGGCCAGCAGCTCGGCCACCTCCTCCGTCGGCTCGGGCTCGCCGGGTGGCGGCTCCTCGCCCGGTGGGGTCTCCTCGTCGGGCGGCTCGCCGGGCTCCTCGAGGGTGTCCGGCGCGACGCCGAAGATCTCGATCAGCGCCTGCCGCAACGTGTTCTCCATCACGATCTCGTCGCCGTAGGCCACGATCACCCGGCGCAGGAGCGGCACCGGGGTGCCGCCCTCGGCCTGGGTGTAGAGCGGCCGGACGTAGAGGATCGACTGCTCGACCGGGATGAGCAGGAGGTTGCCGAGGCGCACGTCGGAGCCCTGCTGGTCGAGCAGGGTGATCTCCCGGGCGATGTCGTCGTCACTCTGGATGTTGGACGCGACGATCGCCGGACCGGCCACGTCGCTCGATTGCATCTCGAAGACCTCGATCTCGCCGTAGTCGTCGGGATCGCTCTTGGCCACCATGAACGCGGTCAGCTCGCGCCGCTCGGTGTCGCCCGCGTTGGGCACGAACGAGCGCAGGATCAGGAAGTCCTCCTCTTCCTCGCCCGGCAGGCGCATCAGCAGGTACTGCGGGTCGATGCGGCGCTCGCGGGAGACCTCGACCGCGCCGGTCTCGGGATCGGTGGTCTGCGTGGCGACGGTGGCGGTCGTCGTGGTCCCCGGGTCCTGGGCCACCACCCAGCCGCCGGCCTGCTCGTAGAAGTTGCGGGCCTCGTCGATGTGGTAGCGGCCCCAGGTCGTGGTCTGGACCCGGAACAGGTCTTCGGGGTACCGCAGGTGCTCCTGCATCTCCGGGGCCATCTCGTCCATCGGCGAGAAGAGGTCGGGGAAGGCTCGCGAGTAGGCCTCGGCGATCGGGTCCTCCTCGTCCACCACGTAGAGGTCGACGGACCCGTCGTAGGTGTCGACCACGGCCTTGACCGAGTTGCGCACGTAGTTGAACGAGTGGTTCAGCCCGCTCGAGCCAGGCACCTGGGTGGTGTCGGCCCGTTCCGCGTACGGGTAGTTGTTGGTCGTCGTGTACGCGTCGAGCACGAACTTGATGCGACCGTCGATGATCACGGGATAGGGATCGGCGTCCCAGTGCAGGAACGGGGCCAGCTGCTCCACCCGGTCCTGGACGTCGCGGATGTAGATGATGCGGCTGTCGTCGGTGATGAAGTCGGAGATCAGCGGCTCGATCTCGCCGAACCGGAGCGCGAAGGCGGCCCGGCGGAACCACGAGCTCATGTTGACCCCGCCGTCACCCTCGTAGCGGGTGTTCACCGTCTCGCCGCCCGCCGTCTGGTAGTGGACCTCGTCCCGGGTGGCCCCCACGATCGAGTACCCGTCGAGGCTCTCCCCGACGTAGATGCCGGGCTGGTCGATCCCGGCCGCGGGGTCGTCGCTGTCGACGGGGATCTCGCCGACGACGAAGTCGGGCCGGCCCTCGGACGTCACGGCGTTGGCCGGTGCGGCGGCCGCGCCATAGCCGTGCGTGTAGGCCACCCGCTGGCCTTCCCACGACCGCTGCGGGATGCCCGACGTGCTCAGCTCACGGGCGGAGATGACCACCTGGGTGGTCTCGCCGTTGATCTCGTAGCGGTCGACGTCGAGGTCGTTCAGCCGGTAGAAGGGCCGCTCGGACTGGAGCTGCTGGTAGGTGTCACCGACGACGCCGGGGTCGAGCAACCGGATGTTGCGGACCGTGTCCTCGTTGTCGATGAGCTGCTGGCCGGTCAGCTCCTCGTTGTAGTCGAACGGGCGCGTCTGGACGTCGGCCAACCCCATGGCGGCCCGGGTGGCCTCGATGTTGCGGTCGATGTAGGGCTCCTCGCGGGAGGACTCGGCGGGCTCGACCGTGAAGCGCTGGATGAACGACGGGTAGATCCCGCCGGCGACGATGGCCACGAAGCCCCACAGGCCGACGGCCAGGACGGGCAGGACCCAGCCCCGGCGCCAGATGTTGACCACGAGGAGGACGATCGACAGCCCGGCGATCATCAGCAGCAGGTAGATGGCCGGGAGCTGGGCCTTCACGTCGGTGTAGAGCGCCCCGTCGACGGTGCCGCGGCTCGAGAGCGTGAGCTCGTAGCGCTGGAGCCAGTAATCGGCAGCCTTCACCAGTGCGAGGAGGGCCAGCAGGACCGAGAGGTGGGCCTTCACCTGGGCGGTGACCCGGGGCCCGGGGTTCTGCACCCGGATGCCGCCGTTCAGGTAGTGGGCGACGGCCGTGATGATCAGCACGATCACCAGGGCGGCGAACAGCCACGACACGACGAAGGACAGGAACGGGAGCTGGAAGACGTAGAAGCCGATGTCGGTGTGGAACTGGGGGTCCTCGATGCCGAAGTCGACCCGGTTGGTGAACAGCAGCCACTCGTTCCACTGGCTGGAGACCCCGGCCCCGGCGATCAGGGCGAACAGGAAGGCGACGCCGGCGCGGAGCCAGCCCGAGCGGTCGTCCACGATCTCGTGGTACCGCCGGAGCAGCTCCTCCTCCGGGCCGAGGGGGCGGAACCGGGGGGCGATGCGGTCGGCGATGACGAGGTTGACGTAGCAGAGGACGAAGAAGAGGCCGATGAAGATCCCGGCCAGGCTGAGCTTCGCCCCGAGGATCGTGCGGAAGGCCCCCTCCCGCCCGAGCGACTCGTACCAGAGGTAGTCGGTGTAGAAGCCGGCGATGCCACGGAGCGAGGTCGCCAGCACGAAAAGGCCGACCGCGGCGAGGAGGAGGACGACCCGGCCGCGCCGGGACAGGCGACGGCGGCGCCGACGGCGCGGTGGTGGCATGTCCGAGGGGGCCCGCATGGGACGCTCAGAGTAACGAGCTAGGACCGCTGAACTTCCGCGGCCACCTCGGCAGCCAGCGGGAGGAGACGATCGGTGCGCCACGCCCGGAAGGCTTCGCGCACCGGACGCACGAGCTCCTCGGGGTCGTCGGTCCGGTCGAGCTCTCGCTCCACGTCGGCCCGGACACCGTCGGCGACGGCCCCCGCCAGGCGGGCGGCGAGGTCGGCCGGACGGCCGTCGTCGGTCTCACCCACGGCCTCTCGCAGCCGCGGCTCGACCGCGGTCGCCAACCGCACGACGCGGGCATCACCGTCGCCGAGGAGGTCGGCTGGCGCCAGCTGACCCTTGCGGTCCTGGCGGATCCGGTCGAGGACCTGGTTCTGCTCGTCGGCCAGGGCCCGGCGCAACCGGCGGGCCAGATCCTCGGCCAGCACGTCGGCCGCGTCCTCCGTCCCCTCGTCCTCCTCGGCCGGGAGGGCCTCGATGGGGTCAGCCTCCGGATCGGCCTCGGCGACCTCGACCAGCTCAGCCGGCTCGGGCTCGGCGGCGCGGAGGCGCTCGAAGAGGGGCAGGACCTCGGCCTCGGACTCCTCGGCCTCGGCCTCCTCGACGGCGGGCTCGGCCGCCTCCGGCGCCTCCTCCTCGACCACCGCGAGGACGGGGGGATCGGGATGGGGTTCGGCCTCGTCCTCGTCCACGGTCGCGGGCGTGTCCCCGTCGCCCTCGTCGCCCGCCTGGGGCCCGAGCAGGCGCACCTCCTCGAACGCGGCCACGACCGGTTCGACCTCGGTCAGCGGGGGCACGGTCTCCTCGGCCTCGGCCTGGACGGCCGCCCGCTCGGCGGCGGTGCGGGGACCGACGATGGGCAGCCCCGCCACCCGGGCGGCGTCGATCTCGGCCTCCATGACGTAGAGGTCCTCGTCGGTGACCTCGTCGTCGCCCCCGTCGAGACGCCGGCCCACCCGACCCGCCGCCGCCTGGGCCTCGGGCAGCGCCAGGTTGAGCTCGTGCGTGGCCTCCTCGACCGTGTGGCTGACCACGTCGTAGGCCTCGAGCAGGCGCTCCCGACCGACCCGGAGCTGCTCGATCTGGCGGCGCAGCACCTTCCGGCGCCGGACCAGGTCCTCGAGGATCCGCCGCCGGACCGTCTGGGCCTCGTCGACCATGGCCCGGCCCCGCCGGCGAGCCTCGTCCAGCTGAGCGTCGGCGTCGCCCCGGGCCTCGACCAGCGCCGCCTCCAGCTCGGTGATGGTGGTCCGCAGCTCCTCCTCGCGCCGGTGCGCCGCCCGGAGGCTCTCGACCGCGTCGCTCAACAGCCCCTGCACCGCTTCGGGATCCAGACCCCGGAAGCTGTGGGGCAGATCGATGTCGAGCAGACGATCGGCGTCCGTCGGCCCCGAGTCGCTCACCCCGTCGACTGTAGGACCCTCAGGCCTCGGGAACCGAGACCCCGGGCATCTCGAGGTCGAGGGCGCCGCCGCCGAGCTCGTCGAGGGCGACCAGCGCGTCGTCCAGGGTCGCCACGGGGACGACCTCCAGATCGTCGCCGACCCGGCTGCGCGCCTGCTCCTCCTCGCCGGCAGGCACCAGGAACAGCTCGGCCCCGGCGCGCTCGGCCGCGAGGGCCTTGAACTCCACGCCGCCGACCGGTCCGACCCGGCCGAGCCCGTCGATGGTGCCGGTGACTGCCACCGGGACACCGTTGCTCAGGTCGCCGGGGGTGAGCACGTCGAGGACGGCCAACGTGAACGCCAGGCCGGCCGAGGGGCCCCGCACCTGTCCGGGGTCGATCGTGACCTCGAAGGGGTAGTCCAGCTCGAGGTCGCGGGTCTCGAGGCCGGAGACGCCCAGGAAGGGCTCGTCCGGGAAGTCGGGAAAGGCACCGAGGGTGACCGTCACTCGGCGCCGGTCGCCCTCCTCGTCCTCGACCACCATCTCGAGCTCGTCGCCCGGCGCCATGGCGTCGATGACGGCCACGAGGTCCTCGCGCCGCTCGACGGGCTCGCCGTCCAGGCGGACGACGGTGTCGCCGGCTTCGAGCACACCGTCGGCCGGCGCGTCGGGCACGATGTCGCCGATCGTGGCCCCGGTGCCGGACACGACGTCGAAGCCGAGGTGCTCGAGGGCGACGACCACCGCGGTGTCCTGCGACACATCCATGAGCTGTTGGTTGAACTGGCGGTTCTCCTCGGGCGTCTGGTCCCCGTCGATCTCCTCGGCCGGGACGATGTCGGTGTCCGGGGACAGCCAGCCCGCGAGCAGCTCGAAGGCGTTCACGCGGTCGAGCAGGACGGTGGTGAAGAGCAGGTCGTCACCCGCCGGGTAGGTCGGCGCACCCTCGACGGCGATGGTCGGCTCGGTCGCACGAGCCCCACCGGGACCCAGCGCGTAGTAGGGCAGGGTGACCACCAGGCCGGCGACGAAGACGCTCACGGCGAGGAAGGCGAGGACGGCCAGGACCCAGGGCCAGCGCGGGGCGCGGCCGGACGGTGGCTCGATCGGAGGTTCGGGCGGGGCCACGGGTAGGGTCGCCGATGTCGTGTCCACGGTGGTGCTGACCCTCGTGGTGGTAGGGGGCTCGATCGCTGTCGCGACGCGGCTCGCGCGCAGCGGGGAGCTGAAGCCTGCCACGGAAGCTGCCGTCCCCCACCGCGCCCCCCGCGAGGGGTGGAGCGAGCGGAGGCGGGCGCGAAGGGTGCAGCGCGCACAGGTGGCGGCGGCGCCGGTGGCACCCACCCGACCGAAGCCGGGGCTGCTGACCCGCATCCGGGCCTCGATCACCCTGGTGGCGATCACGGCCCTCGTCGGGGCCGGGATCGCTCTCGGCATCCTCGCCGGCGCGACCTTCGTCAGTCGCACCCTCGAATCAGCCGTGCAGTGACCTTTACCGGCCGAAGAGGCCGCGGCGGCCGCTGACGCCGTTCTCCACGACTTCCTCGGCCTCAGCGGGCGCGGGGAGGTCGTAGTTGGGCTCGGTGGTGGGCCCGGGCAGGGCGTCGATCACCGAAGGATCGGCCACCGAGGGGGGCGCCACGAAGGACGGCACCGGCTCGGGGTCGAGGTCCAGTTCGGCGGCCGTGTCGGGCACCTCGGCGGGCACCTCGGCGGTCACGTCGGCACCGTTCCAGGTCTCGTCCTCGGGCGCCGGGGCCGGAGCCTCGAACGCCGGGGCGGGAGCCTCGAACACCGGCGCCGGAGCCTCGAAGGCCGGAGCCGGGACCTCGAACGCCGGGGCGGGAGCCTCGGCCGAGAGGCCGAGATCGGACCCGAAGCCCAGCTCTCGGCCGGCGAAGGCCGGGGCGACCGGGGTGTCGGCGATGGCGCTGCCGGGCCCGATCTCGACCTTGAAGTAGGGGCGGAAGTCGAAGTTGACCTCCTCCATGCGGAAGATGCGAGCACCGTCGACACCGTCACCGTTGCGGAGTCGTTCCACGAACCGGACGGCCTCGTCGAGCTCCTCAGCCTGGTGATAGCCGGGCTGGCCATCCGCCGTGCGGTAGATCACCATGTGGGACAAGGCCTTCTCCTCCTCGTGAAGCCTGCACCGCCTCCGTCGGTCCTCCACGGCCAGACTTGAGGGATGGAGGAACGGCCTTCGGCCGACGACGTGGCCCTGGCCGGGCACCGAGGCGACGAATCCACGGCGCGAGCGGGTCTCCAGGCCGCTGATCCCGCCCTACGGGTGGTGGCCCTGGGGGCGTTGGCCCGCCTGGAACGCCTGGCCGATGTCGATCTTGCTGCCGCGCTCGAGGACCCCGACCCCCGCGTGCGGCGCCGGGCCGCCGAGCTCGCCGCCGGGCGCCCCGCCGGTGCCGTACCCCTCCTCACCGCCCTCGGGGATCCCGATCCGACGGTGGTCGAAGCGGCCGCGTGGGCCAGCGGTGAGCAGGCCGGCGCCTCACCGGCCACGGTGACCGCGCTGAGCCGGTTGGCCGCCGAGCACGAGGACCCCCTGTGCCGGGAGGCGGCGGTGGCCGCCCTGGGCGCGATCGGCCACGAGGCCGGACTGGCGGCCATCCTCTCGGCCACGTCGGACAAGCCCGCCGTCCGGCGCCGGGCGGTCATCGCCCTGGCCCCCTTCGAGGGCGAGGAGGTCGACGCCGCCCTCCAGCGGGCGCTGGAGGACCGCGATCGACAGGTGCGTCAGGCCGCCGAGGACCTCCTCGACGGCGGCTGAGCGGGTTCTACGGCGCCAGCAGGTCCTCGGGCGTCACCGAGGCGGTCTCGCCCTCGAAGTCCTGGGGCTCGCCCAGGAACTCGTAGTAGCCGAGGTCCTCGCTGTACTGCATCAGCTGCAGGACCTCCTCCGGGAACTTGTCCTCGCCCAGGATGGTGGTGAACGGGCTGTCGGGCAGGGACAGCCCGGTGACGAGGCCGTCGGTGTTGAGGGCCTGCTCCATGACCGCCGGGCGGGTGAGCTCCTCGGCGTTGGTCAGGGTGTCGACCAGCAGGGCACCCATCGTCCAGCCGTAGGCCACGATCGAGTTCTCCAGGTCGATGTCGGCCCCGCCGTACTCGGCCCCCTTCTCGAGGAAGAGCGCCATGGCCTCGTCGTCGGCCCACTGCGGGTCACGGGGGTCCTTGAAGGCCGTGACGCTGATGATGCCCTCGGCGGCTCCGGGGTCGGCCAGGCCGACCAGGGTCGGCGAGGTGCAGGTGCCGGAGATGAAGATCGTGGGCTCCCAGTTGGTGCCGTTGATGGCGTTCAGCGCGTTCGGGCAGGCCAGGGCCGTGGTGCCCAGCACGATGGCGTCGGCGTCGGTCGCGGCCAGGCTGGTGACCTGCGAGGTGGTGTCCGGGTTGGCGACCTCGTAGGTCTCCTCCCCCACGACCGTGATGTCCGTGCCTTCGATGGCGGACTTGAAGGTGTCGACGTAGGAACGCCCGAAGTCGTCGTTCTGGGTGAGCAGCACGACCTCGGCGTCCGGATCGTTCTCCTCGAGGTACCGGGCGTACATCACCGCTTCCAGCGAGTACGACGGGAACGACCCCACGGTCCAGGCGTGCTCCGGATCGCCCCAGAGCGGCGAGCCGGTGCCGGCGAAGAGGTTGGGGACGCACTCCTCTTCGAGGTCGTCCCAGATGGCGAGGTTGTTCGCCGTGCCGATCACGTTGAACAGGGCGAACACGCCGTCTTCCTGCACGAGGCGCTGGGCGTTGGTGGCCGTTCGGCCGGGCTCGTAGCCGTCGTCGAGGGACACGAACTCGATCTGGCGACCGTCGATCCCGTCGAGCTCCTCGTTCACGTAGTCGAAGTACGCCTGGTAGCCGGTCGAGATCTGGGAGAAGGCGGCGAAGGTGCCCGATTGCGGGAAGCTGGACCCGATCAGGATCGAGTCCTCGGTGATCCCCTGGGTGAAGTCGCCCTCACAGTCGTCGACGTGGAGGAACTCGGCCGCCTCGTCGCTCGTGTCCTCGACGGCCGCTTCGTTCTCCTCGTCGCTCCCGCTGTCCTCGCGTCCCCCGCTGCAGGCCGCAGCGACCAGTGCGAGGACGGCCAAGAGGGCCAGAAGGGCCCGCGGACGACGTAATCGGATCATGTTGCTCCCCTGGATTCGATGCCGGTGTCCACCGTAGGCGGTGGGATCTCCAGGTTGGAATCGCCCTTGACCTTGCGCCACTGGGGGTCGCGCCGCAGGCGGCGCAGCGTCCCCGCCTCGAGGCGCTTGAGGCCGCCGAGGAACCCGCTGGGCAGGATCAGCATCAGCACGATCAGCACGCCACCGAAGATGACGTTGGAGAGCTCGGCATCGATGTCGGAGGCGTACTCCGGCACGAACACGATGAAGAGCGAGCCGAGGATCGGCCCGAAGATGGTCGCCGCCCCTCCGATGACCAACGCGGCCAGGAACTGGATCGACCGGGCGATCGTGTACTGCGCCGGGTCGACCCGGTCGAGGACCGCCGTGTTCATGGCCAGGAGCGACCCGCCCAGGCCGGCGATCATGGCGCTGATCCCGAAGGTGAGGACCTTGTAGAAGGCCAGGTTGACGCCCAGGACCTCCGCCGCCGTCTCGCCGTCCCGGATGGCGATGATGGCCCGGCCGACCCGGCTGCGGATGAGGTTGCGCACCAGCACGAAGGTGATCACCGCGAACACCAGCAGCACGTAGAAGGCCCACTGGTCCTCCTGCATGTCCCCGGCCCACTCGGGGGGCTCGAAGTCCGGCACGCCGATGCCGGTGCTGCCCCCGGTGACGTCGGAGTACTTCTGGATGACGAGGGGGAAGAGCGTCGCCAGCGCAAGGGTGACCAGCGCCAGGTAGAGGCCGCTGATGCGCAGGGCGGGGAGGCCGACCAGCACGCCGACCACGAAGCAGAGGGCCATGGCCACCGGGATGGTGCTCAGGTGGCCCCAGCCGTGCTCGGCGGTGAGGATCGCCGTGGTGTAGGCGCCGACGCCGAAGAAGGCGCCGTGGCCCACCGAGATCTGGCCGTTGAAGCCGGTCAGCAGGCCCAGCCCCAGGACGGCGATGGAAATGGCGATGACGTTGGAGAACTGGGCGACGCGGAACTCCTCGTAGTACTGCGGGATGTACAGCACGAACGCCGCGAGGACGATGGCGACGACGCCGAGCACGACGCGGCGCGGCGTGAGGGCAAGTCGGCTCATACGCGTGTGACCACGACTCGACCGAAGAGACCCTGAGGACGGACCAGCAGCACGATGAGGATGAGCAGGAAGGCCGACGCCAGCTCGAAGCCCTCGAAGAAGTCGATGTACTGGCCGGCCAGGCTCTGGGTCACGCCCACGATCAGGCCGCCGACCACGGCGCCCAGGGGGCTGTCGAACCCGCCGAGCGTGGCCGCGGCGAAGGCGTAGATGAGCAGGCCCTGCATCAGGTTCAAGCTCAGGTTGAACTGCGGCGCGGCCAAGGCGCCGGCGAGGGCTCCCAGGGCGGCGGCGAGCCCCCAACCGAGCATGAGGATCCGTCCGACCCGGATGCCGACCAGTTGGCTTGACTCACGGTTCGACGACACGGCTCGCATGGCGAGGCCGACCTTGGTGTGCTGGAAGAGCACGTAGAGCAGGAAGACGACGAGAGCGAGGATCGCCGAGGATCCCAACGGTCTCACGGGAGATCGTCACGTCGCCGAACGTGACCAGCGACCGGTCGGCGAAGATGCGCGGGAAGACCCGGCCGTCGGTGCCGTAGATCCAGCCCGCCAGGGCGTTGGTGGCGATGAAGATGCCGATGGTCACGATGACGATCGCCAGGACGTTGTCCACGCCCACGGGGCGGATCAGCGTGCGCTCGATGATCGCCCCGCCGCCCACCGAGATGGCCATGGCGATGAGGATCGCCACCACGACCGGCCAGCCCCAGTCGACGAAGAGGAAGGCCACGAAGGTCGAGAACATGGCCATCTCGCCCTGGGCGAAGTTGAGCAGGCCGGTCGACCGGTAGATGAGCACCAGGGCCAAGGCCAGGGCGGCGCAGATGGCGCCGAACTGGATCCCGTTGAGCACCTGGTTGAAGAACAGCTCCACGTCGTCCTCCTCAGATCCCCAGATAGGCCTGGCGCACGGACTCGTCCGCCTGGAGCTCGGCCGCGGTGCCCTGAGCGACGATCTGGCCGGCCTCGAGCACGTAGCCCCGTTCGGCGATGCTCAGGGCCAGGTTGGCGTTCTGCTCGACGACCAGGAGCGCGGTGCCGTCGTTGACGTTGAGGTCCTGGAGCTGGCGGAACAGCTCCTGGGTCACCAACGGGGCCAAGCCGAGGGAGGGCTCGTCGAGGAGCAGCAGGCGGGGCCGGGACATGGCGGCCCGGGCGATGGCCAGCATCTGCTGCTCGCCCCCGCTCATGCCCCCCGGCCACCTGGCTCCGCCGTTCACGGAGCCGCGGGAAGACGTCGAACCACCGGTCCATGTCCTCGGCGACCTCGGCGTCCTTGCGGGCGTAGGCGCCGAGCCGCAGGTTCTCCTCGACGGTGAGGTCCACGAACGTGCCCCGGCCCTGCGGGACGTGGGCCACGCCGCGCCGAACGATGTCCTCGGGCGACTTGCCCCCGACGGCCGTGCCGTCGATCGCGACCACGCCCTTGGTCGGGATCATCCCGCTGATGGCCCGGATCGTGGTCGTCTTGCCGGCCCCGTTCGCACCCAGGATGACCACCACCTCGCCGGGTGCGACGGAGAACGACATCCCCCGCAGCACCTGCACCGGCCCGTAGCCCGCTTCGAGATCCCGCACCTCGAGGATCGGCGTCACGAGTTCCCCCCGCCGAGATAGGCCTCGATGACCCGGGGGTCGTTGCGGACGACATCCGGGTCGCCTTCGGCGATCTTGGCGCCGTAGTCGAGGACGACGATCTTCTCCGAGATCTGCATCACCATCGCCATGTGGTGCTCGACCAGGAGGACGGTGAGGTTCCGGTCGTCGCGCACCCGCCGGACGAGGTCGGCGAGCTCGGTCACCTCGCCGTGCGTGAGGCCGGTCGCCGGCTCGTCCAGCATCAGGAGGCTGGGGTTGGACGCGAGGGCGCGGGCCAGCTCGACCCGCTTGAGCGTGCCGTACGGGAGGCCGGCGGCGGGCCGGTCGGCGACGGCCGACAGCTCGAGCTCGTCGAGCAGCTCGTCGGCGGTGGCCCGGCTCCGGCGCTCCTCACTGATGGCGCTCGGCCATCGGATCGTGGTCGTGAGGAAGCTGGACTTCGTGTCCGAGAACGCCCCCATGAGGACGTTGTCCTTGACCGACAGGCCGGGGAACAGGGCCACGTTCTGGAACGTCCGGGCGATGCCGATCTGGGCGATGCGATGTGGTGGTACGGCGAGCAGGTCCTCACCGGCGAAGGTGACGGAGCCCTCGCTGGGCTCGTACAGGCGGCTGATGACGTTGAAGAGCGTCGTCTTGCCGGCCCCGTTCGGGCCGATGAGGGCACACATCTGGCCCTCCTCCACCGTGAACGAGAGCCGGTTGAGGGCGACGACGCCCCCGAAGCGGACACTGACGTCCTCGACCCCCAACACCGTCCCCACGAGCGGCGAACCGTAGTTGCTCACCGCGGACCCCGCTGAGGGGTCAGTCCATGAACATCACCCGGAGGGCGTCATAGGACTCGATGCAGCGGCCAGCACCGAGCACGACGCACTCGAGCGGGAGGTCGACCAGCTTCACCTGGACCTCGCACTCGATGGTCAGCCGTTCGACCAGGCCGCGCAGCAGGCCGCCACCGCCGACGAGGTGGATCCCGTTCACGATCAGGTCCTGAGCCAGGTCGGGTGGGGCCTCGCCGAGGCAGGCCACGATCGAGTCGATGATCGTGCTGATGGGCTCCTCGAGCGCCGCTCGGATCTCCTCGGGCTCGAGCACCACCGTCTTGGGCAGGCCCGACATCAGCTCCCGGCCCCGGACCTCGGCCCGGAACTCCTCGGGTGTGGGGAAGGTCGAGCCCATGGCGATCTTGATCTTCTCCGCCGTCTGCTCCCCGATGGCGATGCCGTGCTCCTTGCGGATGTGGGTCTGGATGGCGGCGTCGAAGTCGAAGCTGCCCACCCGCACGGCCTTGAGCGAGACGATGCCTCCGAGCGAGAGGATCGCCGACTCCGACGTGCCGCCCCCGATGTCGATCACCATCGAGCCCACCGGCTCGTTGATCGGGAGCTCGGCCCCGATGGCGGCGGCCATGGGCTGCTCGATCAGCTGGCAGTCGGCGGCGCCGGCCCGGCGAGCGGCCTCGGTGACCGCGCGGCGCTCGACGTGGGTGATGGCCGACGGCACGCAGATCACGACGCGGGGCCGGTTGAACCTCGACACCCCCACCCGCTCGAGGACCAGCCGGATCATGCGCTGGGTCACGTCGAAGTCGGTGATCGCGCCGGCGCGGAGGGGGCGCACGGCCACGATGTGACCCGGCGTGCGCCCGATCATCTGCCAGGCCTCGGTCCCCACGGCGAGGACGTCCTGGCTCTGGTTGTTGAGCGCGATGACGGACGGTTCGTTGAGGACGATGCCCTCGCCGCGCACGTAGACGAGGGTGTTGGCGGTCCCCAGGTCGATGGCGAGGTCGCGGGCCACAGCGGTGCTCCGGGACTACTCGGGGGGTGGCGGACGGTCGCGCGGGGAGAGTGCGTCCATCTGACGGGTGAAGCCGTCGACCCCGGAGTCCACCGAGCGCGGCGCCCGGGAACGCGCCCACAGCACGAGGATGCCGAGGCTGGCCACCACCACGGCGGCGACGAGGAACAACAGGTTGCTCACGGGGTGTGATCTCCGGTCAACGGTCGGTGGTCAGGTCGGTCAGAGCCCTGGCGTCGAGGCCCCAGCTCTCGCCTCCTACCCAGGTCTCGCGCTTCCAGATGGGTGCCGTCTCCTTCAAGCTATCGATGCACCAACGGGCCGCCTCGAAGGCGGCGCCCCGGTGGGGCGCCGAGGCGGTCACGACGACCGACGATTCGCCGATGGCGACCGGCCCGACCCGGTGCAGGATGGCCAGTCGCCCGAGGTCGGGCCAGCGGCGGCGGGCCTCGTCGGCGATGGCCCGGAACCGGGGCTCGATCTGGCTCTCGTAGGCCTCGTACTCGAGCCCCGTGACCTCGGGCCGGCCCTCGGCATGGTCCCGGGCGGTGCCCGAGAAGGTCACGACCGCCCCACAGGACGGGAGCACAGCCCAGTCGCCGGCCGGGCCGACGGGGAGGGGCTCGTCGGTCAACCCCACCCAGGTGTGGTCGTCGGGTGCCTGCAACACGGGCCCAATGGTACGGGTCGGGCCGCCCGCGGACAGCCGGACCGTGGCCTCTCCTACGCTCCTGGCTCGTGTCGGACCACGACGACACCCCACCCGAACCCGGGTTCCGGGGCCCTCCATCGCCGGATGACCGCCTCTGGCGCCACCCGTCCGAGGTCGCGCGCCCCCAGACGGAGGCACGCCGTCCACGGCGGTTCCTGTCGCTCGGTCTGGCCGTGTTGGTGGGGGCGGCCGGGTCGATGGGAGCGGCCTGGGCGCTCGGTGCGTTCGATGACGAGCCGGCGGACGGCGCGGCCACCGAGCGGCTGGCCACGCCGGTGGCGACCGTCCTGGTCGACGGTCCGGTCGCCGGGCGCATCGAGGCCCTCGCCGAGTCCCTCGTCATCGTGCGGGCGGGCGACGTGCGAGGCGCCGGCGTGGTGTGGCGCGACGACGGCCACGTCCTGACCACCGCCGACCTGGTCGACGGTCACGAGCGGGTGACGGTGAAGACCGTCGACGGCCCCCGACTCACCGGACGGGTCGTCGGCCTGGACCGGGCAACCGACGTCGCCATCATCCGGGTCCCCGAGCTCACCGCGCCCGGGGCCGTGCTCGGCACCACCCGCCGGCTGTCGGTCGGCATGCTGACCCAGGCCGTCGCCCCCGGGGCTTCCGGCGGCGTCACCGTCGCGACCGGCTCCATCGCCAGCCTCGGCGTCACCGTGACCCGAGACGACGACACGCCGATCCACGGCCTCATCGGCACCGACCTGGTGCTCGCCGGCGTCGAGGGGGCGGCCCTGATCGACGACGACGGCGCCGTGGTCGGCCTGACCACCCCGGTGGGCGGGGCGTCCGGCGTGCGAGCCGTCCCCGTGGCGCTGGCCCGCGTGGTCGGCACGGACATCATCGCCACCGGCGCCGCGGCGCACCCCTGGCTCGGGGTCGAGGGCAGGGACGTGTCCGCGGCGGTGGCCGCCGAGTGGGGCATCCCGGGCGGCGCCGAGCTGTTCGAGATCACGGAGGACAGCCCGGCGGCCGATGCCGGCCTCGTCGACCACGACGTGGTCACGAAGGTGGACGACCGCGAGATCACCTCCATGGGGGACCTGCTCACGGTCCTGCGCCACCTCGACCCTGGCGATGAGATCCGGATCGGCTACCTCCGTGCCGGCCACCTCCACTGGGGCGACGCCACCCTCCAGGAGTGGACCTGACCGGCGCGTCCGGGGTCAGGCGCGGCGGTTCTTGAGCAGGCGGCGGGCGACGACCACACCGCCCACCACGAGGCCCGTCACGCCGAGGCCGACGCCGCCCAGGACGAGCTCTTGGCGGCGACGGGGTGAGACGCTGGCCCAACCCGTCGGTCGGTCGCCGAGGACGTAGGCCTCCTCGTTGGTGTGCTCCGGCGCCCAGCCCTCGGCGCGGAGCCGGTCGTTGGCCACCACCCAGGAGTTGACCCGGTAGGCGATCACGCCGGGGGGCGTCGAGGTCAGGCCCAGCTTCCAGCGCCACGCCGCCAGCCGGTGCGACACCCGCTCGGGCAGGCGCACGCGGGGGGCCCGGCCCGCCAGCCGCCGGAGCTCGTCACTACGCATCCAGCCGTCGGGGGCCACGTTGTAGGGCCCCTCGAGGCGTTCTCGGCGGGCGAGGTCGATCGCCGCGGCCAGGTCGTCGAGGTGGACGAACTGGACGGGCGTGTCGGCGTCGCCGGGGGCGAAGGAGGTCCCGGCCCAGAGCGACGCCGCCAGCCAGTCGGTGGTGTCCTCGGCCACGGCGATGACCGGACGGAGCAGGGCCACCGCGACGTCGGGGTGCTGGTCCCGCCACTCGGCCGCCAGCCGTTCGACCTCGGCCTTGTGGGTGGCGTAGGCCAGCGCCGGATGGGGCCGCAGGGGGGCGTCCTCGGTGAGCGGCACGGGGTTGTTGGGCCAGGCCCCGTACACGGTGGCGCTCGACAGGAGCACGACCGCGCCCACGCCCACGGATCCGGCGGCCTCGAGCAGCGCCCGGGTCCCGACGACGTCGACGCCGGCGGTGCCGGTCCCGTCCAGCTCCGCCACGGCGTCGCTGCGGCCGAGGTGGATGAGCGCGGTGGCGCCCTCCATCCGGCGCTTGAGCGAACCGGGCTCTCGCTGGGCCCGGTCGAGGTCGTCGGGGGTGAGGCGGACGATGGCGTCGACCTCCGGATCCAGGGCCAGCAGGTCGTTGACGCGGCCCCCGAGAGGGCCCTCCGCACCGGTGAGGACGGTGATGTTCACGCCCGTACCATGCCGTCGTGAGCGAGTCGGGTCCACCCGGCGAGGAGCCGGACCCCTTCCAAGGCATCCCCTTCCTCGGGGATCTGGCCCGGATGATGCGCCAGCAGGGCGCCGTGAGCTGGGAGGCCGCGGGGCAGCTCGCCTTCCAGGTGGCCACCAGCGGCGAGTCCGAGGCCAACGTCGATCCGCTCGAGCGCATCCGCCTCGAGGAGCTGGGCCGGGTGGCCGAGCTCCAGGTGACCGAGGCCACCGGCCTCTCGGTGTCGACCACCGGGCGGCCGGTGTCGGTCGTGCCCGTCACCCGCACCCAGTGGGTCCAGGCCAGCCTGCCCGCCTTCCGACCCCGCTTCGAGAGCCTGGCCACCTCGCTCTCCGGCCCGCCCGACGCGCCGGCGCCGGAGTCCGGCGATCCCGCCGCGGTCCTCGGCAACCTGATGGGGATGATGACCCCGATGCTCATCGGCATGGCCGCGGGCTCGATGGTCGGTCACCTGGCCCGCACCTCCTTCGGCCAGTTCGACCTCCCCATCCCCCGCCCGCCCACCGACGAGCTGATCGTCATCGGCCGCAACATCGACGAGTTCGCCGCCGACTGGAGCCTGCCCGACGACGACCTCCGGCTCTGGGTCTGCCTCCACGAGCTGACCCACCATGCCGTCCTCGGGCTGCCGCACGTCCGGGCCCGGCTGGACGACCTGCTCAACCGCTACGCCAGCGGGTTCCAGGCCGACCCCGATGCTCTCGAAGAGCGCTTCAGCCACCTCGACCTGGGCGACGCCGAGGGCATGGCCGGCCTGCAGTCCCTGTTCAACGACCCCGAGGCGATCCTCGGCGCGGTCCAGTCGCCGGCCCAGCGGGCACTGCTGCCCGAGCTCGACGGCCTCGTGGCCGTCGTCATCGGCTACGTCGACCACGTCATGGACACGGTCGGCGGTCGGCTGCTCTCCTCCTACGGGATGCTGGCCGAAGCCCTCCGCCGGCGCCGGGTGACCACCGACGAGTCCAGCCGCTTCGTCGAGCGCCTGCTCGGCCTCGAGATGACCCAGGAGCAGTGCGACCGGGGGGAGGCCTTCGTCGCCGGTGTGGTCGAGCGAGCGGGCCCTCGAGGCCTCGAGCGGCTGTGGCGCTCCGAGCGGGAGCTCCCCACCCCCGCCGAGGTGGACGCCCCCGGCCTCTGGCTGGCCCGGATCGATCTCCCCGACGCCTGACCGTTCACCCGCCGTTGTGGCGGAGGTGACCTGACGGGTGGTAGCACCGCGGGGTGATCGTCGACTGCGGGGCGTACGTCGACGGTTGCCGCTGCACCGGCACGTTGGGCCTCGAGGAGATCCCGGACTGGGTCGATCGGCCCGCGACCTCTTCCTCGCCATCGAGCCGCTGCACGAGCCCCTGACCCGGCTGGCTCGCCGGCTGGGGAGGACCGCCGACGCCGACGTCGTGGCCGACCTGGAGGAGGCGAGCGACAAGCTGGCGGCCATGATCCAGCGGGTCCACACCTTGAACGACCTGCTGGCCTCGGCCATCGACGCCAACCTCACGCAGGTGTCGCTGCAGCAGAACGAGGACATGCGGCGGATCAGCGCCTGGGTCGCCATGGCCGCCGTCCCGACGCTGCTGGCCGGGATCTACGGCATGAACTTCGAGACCTTCCCCGAGCTGGGCTGGCGGTGGAGCTACCCCGCCGTGCTGGCGCTGATGGCGACGGTCTCCGGTCTGCTGTACCGGGCCTTCCGCCGCAGCGGTTGGCTCTGAGCGACCGGCGGCACCGTCCGGGTCACACGCAACGTCTCGACGGGCCGGCCCGCCAGCCAGCTCATGGTGAGGCTGGGTCGCCGTTGCACGACCCGGGCCCCGTGGCGTTCGAGGGCCGACGCCCGCCGCCCGGCGATCGCGTTCACCTCGCCGTACCACTGGGCCATCCCGGCCTGGCGCAGGCGCTCCTCCGCCGCGTCGAGGAGGAGGCGCCCGGCCGAGGCGCCGCGATGCCCGGCGACCACGTTCACGTGCAGGTGGGCGGGACACGGCGGGGGTGAGCCGATCCAGCCCGCCCAGCCGTCCCGGAGGCGGAGGCGGCAGAACCGCTCGACCTCGTCGGCCAGCCGGCCCTTGAGGACGTCGGTCGTCGCCCGGAGGGCCCAGGAGGCGGCCGCGGTCCGTTGCCACCGACGGTGGGCTCGGCCGTCGGCGCACACGAGCGCGTAGCCCACGACCCGTTCGTCGTCCTCGAGCACGACCACGTCGTCCCGGCCCGCCCCGAGGTACCAGCTCAGGCAGAGGTCGGCGTAGCGCTCGAACCCGTCCCACGCGAAGGGCAACGGCCGCCCGAGGGCCACGGTCTCGGCGAAGATGGCCTCGACCGCTCGGTCGTCGCCGGGCCGGACCGGGCGGGTGATCACACCGGCACCCGGCCGTCGAGCGCCGCCGCCGCCTCGGCAATGGGCGCACCCGGCTCGTCGCCTGGTGGTGGCGGCGCCCCGTGCGCGTCCAGCAAGCCGTCCACCGTCGCCTCCCAGGTGAACTGCTCGGCCCGGCGACGGGCGAGGTGGGTGCGCACCTCGGCCGGGACCTCGAGCACGGTCTCGACCGCGTCGGCCAGGGCGTTCGGGGTGCCGGCCCCCACCCGTCCTGCCGTCGGGTCCACGATCTCGGCCAGCGCTCCCGACGCCGTGGCCACCACCGGCGTGCCACAGGCCAGGGCCTCGAGTGCCGCCAGCCCGAACGCCTCGCACGGGCAGGTGGCGAGGGCGACGTCGGCGATCGCCAGGAGGTGCGCCATCGCCTCCCGCGACCGGAGGTGCCCGGTGAAGGTGACGGGGAGCCCGCTCGCCCGGCGCCGCAGGAGGCCGGACATCGCCCCGTCCCCGACCACGAGGAGGCGGGCCGCCCGGCCGCGGTTGATCAGCTCGGCGAGCACGGCCAGCGCGAGATCCGGTCGCTTCTCGGTGGAGAGGCGTCCCGCCCACACGAGGAGCACGCCCCGGCTCGACGCCGGCGCCCGGCGCCGTGGGTGGAAGGTGTCCAGGTCGACGCCGTGGGGCACGACCCGGATGTCGGCCAGCCCCGCGCCCTGCAGCTCGGCGGCGACGTAGGCGGAGGGGACGACCGCCCGCTCGACCGGCCGGAGGATCCGCCGGTTCCAGGCCCGGGTGGCCGCGGCGAGCGGCACCGCCCGCGGCACCCGCGGGGCGAGGATCGCCTCGAGCCGTTCGTGGGCCCACAACACGGTCGGCACGTCCGCCTCGAGCGCCCACGCCGCGAGCGGCCACAACGTCGCCCGGTCCGAGAGCTCGAGCCGGTCCGGCGCGACCTGGTCGAGCAGGTCGCGGGCCCGACGAAGGTCGGTGAGGAGGTGGTACGGCGTGCCCGGCAGCCGGGGTGAGCGCACGGTGATGACCCGGCCCGAGGGTCCGACGGCATCGCCGTCGTCCGGACCTGGGACCAGGAGCACGGGTTCCACCCCGCGCCCGCGGTAGCGCCGGCCGGTCTCCTCGAGGGCGATGCGCTGACCACCCGAGGTGGGGGCCCAGAAGTTGGCCAGGCGGAGGATCCTCACGATCCACCCCGGCGCACGAACTGGTGGTAGGTCATCGGCTCGGCCCGCACCTCGAGGGCGGCATCGATGGCGGTCAGTGCGGCTTCCCGGGCCCGGGGCCGTCGCAGGTCGTCGGGATGCAGCGCGATGCGCACGCCCCCCCGCCGGGCGAGCACCGGCGCGAGGCGTTCGAGCAACCCGGCCCCGGCCCGCTCGCCCCAGCCGCCGACCCGGTTGGACAGGGCGACGATGTCGTGGCGGTGGGCCCGGCGGAGGTCGAGGACCCCGCGCTGCGACGTGAGGTAGCGCAGGCCGAGCTCGCCGGCCGCCTGCACCGTGCCGCGGGAGGCGAGCCAGCCCGGCGGGGTGAACCCGGTGGGCTCGAGGTCCGCATCGGCCAGGACCCGGCGACCGGCGGCGATGCGGGCCGCGGCCTGCACCCGGTCGAGCCCGATGAACTCGTCGGCGCCCCGGGCCAGGAACCGACCCGCGGCCCGCTGCTCGACGCGGGCCGACGAGCAACGGCCGTGGTCCCAGCCGTGCAACGCGACCTCGTGGTCGCGGGCGACCGCCGCCCGCAACCACGTCACCGTGGCGTCGTCCTGGACCAGGGTCGGGCGGCGCCAAGGACCCGGGACGACCAGAACCGTCGCCGGCACCCCCCGGACGTCGAGCTCGTCGAGCCAGCACCGCGCCTCGGGCAGCGTGGCCGGCGCCACGTCGTGCAGGGAGACCAGGAGGGCGTTCACGCCACCCGCTCCTGTGCCGGCGTCCAGCCGTGAGGCTCGCTCGAGACGCTGGCGTAGTGCACCAGCAGCTCGTCGCCGAGGGTGGACCAGGACCGAGCCAGCACGCTCCGCCGGGCCGCCTTGCCCATCGCCCCCCGCCGGGCGGGATCGGCGACGAGATCGCCCACCGCGCTCCACAGCAGGGCCGGCTCGTCGACCGGCCACAGCCAGCCGTTGCGGCCGTGCTCCACGAGATCGACCGGGCCGCCCGTCGCCGGGGCCACGACCGGCACGCCCGACGCCAGCGCCTCCTGCACCGCCTGGCAGAACGTCTCCTCGGTGCCCGGGTGGACGAACACGTCCAGCGACGCCACGAGGGCGGCGAGGTCGACACCCCGCCGGAAGCCGAGGAACAGCGCGCCGGGCAACCGGGCGGTCAGCTTCGCCCGCTCGGGGCCGTCGCCGATGACGACCAGGCGGGTGCCCGGCAGGTCCTGGAGGGGGGCGAGGAGGTGGACGCGCTTCTCGGCCGCCAGCCGGCCGACGTAGCCGATGAGGACCTCTCCCTCCGGGGCGAGGACCTGCCGGACGGCGTCGTCACGGGCCGAGGGGGTGAACAGCTCGAGGTCCACGCCGCGTCCCCAGAGCGACACGGGGCCGATGCGCTGCTGCGCCAGGCGCCACGCGGCGTGCGTGGACGGCGCCAGGGTCAGGTCGGCGAGCCGGTGGACCCAGCGCAGCCACGCCCAGATCGCGGGCTTGGCCACCCCGTACCCGTACCGATCGGCGAACCCCGGGAGGTCGGTCTGGAACACGGCCACCACCGGCACGCCGTGGCGGCGCGCCGCCAGACCGGCCGCGGCGCCGAGCACCACCGGGGCCGCGAGGTGGATGACGTCGGGCCGGAACTCGCCGATGGCCTCGTCGATGCGCGGGTGGGGCAGGCCCACGGGCAGCGTCCGGTAGACGGGGAGGGGGATCGAGGGCACCCGGACCACCCGAGTCCGGCGATAGCGATCGGGCCCGGGCGACGGGGCGACGACCAGGGCTTCGTGACCCGTGGCCTCCAGGTGGTCGAGCACCCGCAGGACCGAGTTGGTCACCCCGTCGACTGAGGGGAGGAACGACTCCGCAACGATGAGGACTCGCACGGAACCTCAGTGTGTGGGCGGTGCCTGACCCCGCCGTGCTGCCTGAGCGACACCCGGATGAATGCTGGAGGAACTCCGGGACCGGGCCTCAGGTGGTTCCCGGGGGCCTCCGTTGGGTGGGACGGCGGCGCTTGGGGCCGTCGGCGGCACCCCGGGGGGCGCGGTTCCCGGAGCCGGCACGGCGGCGGCGGTCGGGGCCCGGCGGCGGGGCGGCCGCGGGCGGGTCCCCAGGGGGCGCGGCGGCGGCCGGCGGGGCGGTCGCCGGGGGTAGGAAGTCGTCGACCATCGTCGGTTCCGGTGCCGGGGCGACCGTCGTGTGGTCGCCGCGACCGGGACTCCGACGGCGGCGGGGCGCACGACCGGCAGCGGCGTCCCGGCGACCGATCCAGTACGTGACGGCGGCGAACCCGGCCACGATGGCGATGATCAGGTAGCCGACGCGGGCGGGAATGGGGATGAGAACCGGCAGGAACGCCCCCACCACCCAGAAGATCTGGAACCGGGTCTCGAAGCGGGCGAAGGACCGACCCCGGTTGGCGTCGGGCGCGTCGCGTTGGACGATCGAGTCGAACGCCAACTTGGCCGTGTTGGCCGCGAAGCCGATGGCGAACGTGACCAGCATCGTGGCGAGCAGCCCACCCGACCACGCCCCGAGCAGGCTCACCACGACGGCGATGAGCAGCGACCCGATGAGGATGTCCTCCTCCTGGGTGGTCCGGCGGACCCGCGGGGCGAGCACCGAGCCGACGAAGGAGCCCAGGACCGAGGCCCCGACGGCCAGGCCGAGGTGCCACGTGGGCGACTCGCGGAGGGCGAAGGCGAGGAGGAAGAGGAGGAAGCCGACGATCCCCCGCATGAGGCCCATCGACGAGGCGGCCAGGAAGATCCCGCGGCTGCGGAGCTCGGTCTCCTCGGCCTCGCCGACCGGCTCGGCCGCCACCGCGCAGGCGGGGAGCGAGAAGGCCAGCACCAGGCTGACCCCGAAGACGACGATGGCGAAGCCGACGATCCACTCCGGCCCGCCGATCCAGCCGAGCAGGGCGCCGGGGATCCCCACGGCCACCCCGGAGAACCCGGTGATGATCGAGAGCTTGGAGTTGGCCTCGACCAGCTCCTGGTCGTTGGCCACCGTGGTGGGGACGACCGCGCTCTTGGCGATGCCGTAGGCCTTGCCCAGGACGAGCATCCCCAGGGCGACCGGGAACAGCACCAGGTCGTCGAGGTTCCGGATCATGAACAGGCCGACGAGGACGCGCGACGCGGCAATGACGATGATCATCAGCCGGCGCCCGTTGGCCGCCCGGTCGAGGGCGGGGCCGATGAAGGGGGCGATCACGGCGAAGGGGGCCATGGTCAGCACGAGGTAGAGCGCGATCTGCGTGCGGGCCTCTGCCGTGGGGATCGAGAAGAACAGGGAGTTGGCCAGGGCGAACGCGATGAGGGCGTCGCCCGCCACCTGGGTGGCGTGGACGCGGGCCAGCCGGGTGAAGGGCGAGGCGACGAAGTGGTCGGCGGAGCGTTCGGGCGGGCCCCCGGGGCCCTCGAAGATGTTCCAGCCCGCGCTCACGCCCTGAAGGTTACGGCCGTGCCCGCCCGGGGCGCGGGCACCTTCAGCTGGTCGAGGCGGAGGCCACGGGCGGCCCAGTTCGGTCCGGGACCACGATCTTGTAGCCCACCCCCCGCACCGTCAGGATCCGCTCGGGGGCGGACGGATCCACCTCGATGCGGCTGCGCAGGCGCTTGATGTGGACATCCAGGGTCTTGGTGTCCCCCACGTAGTCGTGGCCCCACACCTCGTCGATGAGCTGGTCGCGGGTCACGACCCGCCCGGACCGCTCGAGCAGGAGCTGCAGGACCTCGAACTCCTTCAGCGGGAGGTCGAGCGGCTCGCCGGAGATCGTGACCTCGTGGCGATCGGCGTCGAGGACGAGGTCGCCTGAGACGAGGACCTCGTCGCCCGTCCCGGGACGACGGTCGGGAGGCCGCTCGGCCGCTCGGCGCAGCACAGCTCGCATCCGGGCCACGAGCTCCCGGAGGCGATACGGCTTGGTCACGTAGTCGTCGGCACCGACCTCGAGGCCGACCACGGTGTCGACCTCGGACCCCTTCGCCGTCACCATGATGATGGGGACCTTCGACCGCGAGCGCAGCTCCCGGCACACGTCGACGCCGGACACCTTGGGCAGCATCAGGTCGAGTAGGACGAGGTCGGGACGCACCAGGTCGAAGACCGCCAGGGCCTCGGCCCCGTCCCGGGCGATGTGCACCCGGAACCCTTCCTTCTTGAGGCCGACGTTGAGGGCCTCGATGAAGTTCTCTTCGTCCTCCACCACGAGGACGGTGGGGGCATCAGCCACGGCGGGCCTCCTGGTCACGAGAGGGTACGGACACGAGTGGGAGCCGGAGGGTGAACGTGGAGCCCTCGCCCTCGCGGGACGAGGCCTCGACCTCGCCCCCATGGGCCCGGGCCACGTTGCGGACGATGGCCAGGCCGAGGCCCGTGCCGCCCGTGCCGCGGCTGCGGGCCTTGTCGACCCGGTAGAAGCGCTCGAAGACACGTTCGAGGTCGTGCTGTGGGATCCCGATCCCGCGGTCGCGCACCACCACATCGGCGAAGCCGTCGCCGGGACGGACAGCGACCGTCACCGGTGAGTGGCCGTCGGCGTACTTGAGGGCATTGTCGACCAGGTTGGTGACCGCCGACCCGAGCTGGAGGCTGTCGGCCAGGCAGATCTGGTCGGGGGCGAGCTCGAGCTCGATCTGGACGCCGACCTGCTCGGCGTGCCGGGTGAGCTTGGCCACCACCTCCTCCACGAGGGCCGAGAGATCCACGGGGGCACGCCTCCGATCGCGACCCTCGACCTCGGAGAGCTCGAGCAGGTCGTCGATGACCCGGCCCAGGCGGTGGGCCTCCTCGATGAGCAGGTCGGTGCGGCGCTCGGCTTCGGCTGGGTCGTCGGTGGCGGCGAGGGTCTCGGCCAGGAGGGCCAGCGCCCCGATCGGGGTCTTCAGCTCGTGGCTGACGTTGGCCACGAACTCCTGGCGGATCGCCTCGAGGCGGCGGAGCCGCGACTCGTCGCGGATGATCACCACGGCGCCCAATCGGGCGCCGCTGGGGCCGAGCGGTGACGCGGCGACGGACACCTCACGCGTCGGTGGACCAAAGAGGTCGAGCTGGCGCTCGACCGTCCGGCCGTCGAGGGCCTCGGCGAGAGCGGCGTCGACCTCGGCGGCCACCAGCGCCTCCTCGTGGCGGGCGTCGGTCAGAAGCCCTGCGGCCGCGTTCGTGAACAGCCGGTGTCCGTCACCGTCGGTGACCACGATCGCTTCACCGACCAGGTCCAAAGCGCCTTCGAGCCGCCGGACCCGGTCGGTCACCCGGGCCAGCTCGGCCTCGGCCGCGTTCGCCCGGCGCCGGACGTTGCCCGCCCCCTCGGCCGACTGCCGGGACCACCGGTGCGCGATGAGGCCGACGACCGCGCCGCCGACGGCGAGCCCGAGCACGAGGGCGGTGACGGGGTGCACCGCTACGCGCTCCTCCGCAAGGGGGGTAGCGCAAGGTCGACCGGGAGCGGCTCGCCGATCCGTATGCCGACCAGCGACGAGATGGCGGCGTAGCCGGCCTGCACGAGCGCGGTGTCCGAGCCCTCGGGCAGCTCGTCGTCGACCTCGCGGAACTCCATCTGTAGCCGACCCTCGCCCGACTCGGCGATGGCCGCTCGCACCGACCCGAAGGGGGCGAGGGAGGCCCAGCGCAGGCCGCGCACCTCGTGGGGCTCGGTGTTCGGCACGTTGAGGTTGAGCACGGTCCGGACGGGCGCTTCGGCCAGCCAGCCGACCGCTTCAACGGCGAGATCGGCCGCGGTCGACCACCGCATCGGGTCACCCCAGTCCTGGCTCACCGCCAGTCCGGAGCGGCCGAGGTTCGCGGCGGTCAGGGCCGCACCCACGGTTCCCGAGTGCAGCGTCGCCCGTCCGGTGTTCAGCCCGGGGTTGATGCCGGAGACGACCAGGTCGGGCGGGGGGCCGAAGGCCTCGAGGTTGGCGGCGAACACGGCCAGTGCCGGCGTGCCCCGGAGGGCCACCGCCCGGACGCCGGGGGCGTCTTCCAGGTCGACGTCGCTGACCTCGATGTGGTCGTCGAGGTGCCACTGGCCGATCCCGGCACCGCAGCCGCTCTGGTCGGTCTCGGGGGCCACCACGAGCACCTCGTGGCCGGCTCGGTCGATCGCCGCGGCCAAGAAGCCGATGCCCCGGCTCTGGTAGCCGTCGTCGTTGGTGACAAGGATGCGCATGGGCGCCTTCCTATCCATCCTCGGTGAGATCGGCGACGAGCGCGGCCTCGACCGGCCCGGGCGTGTGGCGCTCGCGGGCATCGGCGATAGCCGCGGTGCCGTGCTCCGGCAACCAGCCGGTGACCAGGTACTGGACCCGCTCTCCCATGTTCACCGCGTGGTCGCCGATGCGCTCGTAGTAGCGGGCGATGAGGGCGAGCTGGACGGCCGTGTTCAGGTCGATCTGGTCGTCCTCGTGGGCGGCGATCACGGCCTCGATGAAGTCCTTCTGCAGGCTGTCGAGCACGTCGTCCATGTCGTCGATGGCGGCGGCCAGGCCGGCGTCCTCGTCGAGGTAGGCGTCGATCGCCGCCTTGTAGAGCTTGGCCGCCTCGTCGCTCATCTGACCGATGAGGCCCCGGAGCCGGGGGGTGAGCTCCTCGCCGTAGATGCGACGCATCGTCTTGGCGATGTTGACCACGAGGTCGCCGGAGCGCTCGATCTCCGACGCCATGCGCAGGGCGCTCACCAGGACCCGGAGGTCGCCGGCCATCGGCTGCTGCAGCACGAGGAGCTGGTAGCAGTGCTCCTCGATCTGGAGGGTGAGGCGGTCGAGCTCGTCGTCGTGCTCGATGAGGGCCTTCGCCCCCTCGAGGTCGCTGTTGAGCAGGACCTGAGTGCCCCGGGGAATGACGTCGGTGACCATCGCGGCCAAGCGGGCGACCTCGGTCTTCACCTCGGCGAGGCGCTGGTGGAAGGTCTGGCGGGTGTCGGTCATGAGATCGGCTCCTTCAGCGAACTTCCGCCGCGAGGTGGTCAGGGTCTCCAGTGAACAGGTAGCGGAGCCGCGCGCCGAGGACCGTCGCATGATCGTCGATCCGGGAGAGCGCCTGCCCGGCGGTCATCGCCTTCACGGCGACGGCCACGGCGTCCTCGCCGGCGAGATGGTGGACCTCGATCACGAGACGCTCGGTGAGGAGCTCGATCTCCGGCGAGCCCGCCGACACCTCCTCCGCCAGCTCGACGGACTGGGCGGCGAAGGCCCGCAGCGCGAGGCGGTAGTGGTCGAGTGCCAGGTCGGCCAGTGAGGCGAGCAGGTCGAAGATCGCCGGCGAGGAGGTGAGCAGGGCCTGGTCGGGGGCCAGCTTGACCACCCGTAGAGCGAGGTCGCCGATGCGCTCCAGCTCGGCGGTGATGCGCACGACCGACACGATCAGACGGAGGTCGGAGGCCACGGGCTGCTCGCGGGCGAGCAGGTCGTAGCAGCGCTCCGTGAGCGAGACCTGCATGGCGTCGATCTCGTCGTCGGCCTCGAGGGCGAGCGCGGCCTCGCGCTCGCCGCCGTTGTGCAGGACGGAGCGCATACGTTCCAGGTTCTGGTCGACGCGCACGCCCATGACCTCGACCTGGAGACGCAGCTGCTCCAGCTCGGCCTGGTAGGCCGACCGGGCGGTGGGCACCGGGGTGCCCGCGTCAGCCGAAGCGGCCGGTGATGTAGTTCTCGGTGCGCTCATCGCTCGGGTTGGAGAAGATGGTTTCGGTCCGGTCGTACTCGACCAGCAGGCCGGTCCGCTGGTCCCCTCCCTGTCCCTGCGCTGCCTCGCTGACCTCGGTGATGAAGAAGGCGGTCCGGTCACTCACCCGGGCGGCCTGCTGCATGTTGTGGGTGACGATGACGATCGTGTACTCGTCCTTGATCTGCTGCATCAGGTCCTCGATGCGCGACGTCGCGATCGGGTCGAGCGCCGAGCAGGGCTCGTCCATGAGCACGACCTCGGGGTTGACCGCCACCGCCCGGGCGATGCACAAGCGCTGTTGCTGGCCACCAGAGAGGCCCATGGCGCTCTTGTCCAGCCGGTCCTTGACCTCGTCCCAGAGCGCCGCCTGGCGCAACGACTTCTCCACGATGTCGTCGAGGTCACCCTTGGCCGCCCCGCCGATGCGAGGGCCGTAGGAGATGTTGTCGTAGATCGACTTCGGGAAGGGGTTGGGCTTCTGGAACACCATCCCGATCCGGCGCCGTACCTCGACGGCATCCACCTCCGAGTCGTAGAGGTCGACCCCGTGGTGGAGGATCTTGCCCTCGATCCTGGCCGAGGGCACCAGGTCGTTCATCCGGTTCAGGCACCGCAGCACCGTCGTCTTTCCGCAGCCGGAAGGTCCGATGAAGGCCGTGATCTCGTGCCGGCGAACGCCCAGGTTCACGTTGCGGACCGCTCGGAAGTCGCCGTAGAACACCGACAGGTCCTGGATGTCGAACACGGCCTGCTGCTCGTCCAGGGGCTCGTCTGGTTCGACGCCTTGGCGGACCGCGGGCTCAGGCTCACGGAACAGCGTCTCACCGTCCCCTTCGATCACGATCTCGCCGTCCTCATCGGTCACTGGATCCTCCGTTCCGGAGACGGTTCCGGTGTTGTCCGACATCACACATCCCTCTTCCGGTCGTAGTGGTTCCGCAGCAGGATCGCCGCCGTGTTGAAGGCGAAGATCACGACGAGCATCACGATGATGGCGGCGCTCGTGTTGGCCTTCCAGTCGTCGCCAGGTTGCCGGGCCCAGGTGTAGGTCAGGTTCGGCAATGCGGTGAAGGTGCCCTGGAGCCGATCGACGAATGCCCGTGTCCTGGGCGGTGTCGAAGAACCCCGTGGCGGCGCCGACGAGGATGAGCGGAGCGGCCTCGCCGAGGGCCCGGGCCAGCGCCAGGACGGTGCCCGTGAGGATCCCGGGGGCGGCGTACGGCAGCACATGCGCCCGGGTCACCTCCCAGCGGGCAGCCCCGACACCGAACCCCGCTTCCCGGATCGATTCGGGGACGGCGCGCAGAGCCTCCGCCGCGGTGATGATCACGATGGGTAGCACCAGGATCGCCAGCGTGATCCCTCCGGCGATGATCGAGCGGCCCCCGGTGAAGCCTTCCAGGGTCTTCACGAAGACGGTCAGCCCGAGCAGCCCGTACACGATGGACGGCACGCCGGCCAGGTTCCGGATGTTGACGCTCACCAACCGGGTGAACACGTTGGCGGAGGCGTATTCCTCCAGGTAGACGGCGGCGGCGATCCCCAGCGGGAACGAGACCGCAGCCACGAAGACGACGATGCACGCCGATCCGAAGATCGCCTGCCACACCCCCGACGTGGCGGGGTCGGCGGAGGTTCCCGACGTGATGAAGTCGAGTCCCCGGTCGGTGAGCACGTCGAGGCCGTTGCCGAGGACCGACGCGATGAGGATGACCAGGATGGCCAGCGACACCAGGAGGCAGCTCAGCATCGCCCACCGGTACGCGGTGTCGGCGACGTCGACCTTGGTCCCCTTGAGGCGCTGGGCCACGGCGTCCCGGGTGATGGGAGTGGCGGCGGAGGCGGGCGTGGTGAGGGTGGACATCCGGGGCTCCCTTAGTACCGCTGCCGGACCCGGGCGACGAAGCGCTCGGAGATGATGTTGAGCAAGAGCGTGATGATGAACAGGACGAGCCCCACGAAGAAGAGGCTCTGGAACGCCCCGCTGGCGCCACGGACCTGGTCGGTGCCGGTGGCCAGTGAGGCCATGGCCGCGGTCATCGTCTGGCCGGGCTCGGTCGGCGTGGTGGTGAAGAGCGAGCCGCCGCTGGCGCCGGCGGCGATGGCAACCACCATCGTCTCGCCGATGGCCCGGGACACGCCCACGATGAAGGCGGCAACCAGACCGGAGACCGCGGCGGGGATCACGACCTGAATGGTCGTGGTCATCCGACGGGCGCCGAGCCCGACGGAGGCCTCCCGCAGTGCCCGGGGGACCGACCGCAGGGCGTCCTCGGAGATCGAGGCGACCAGCGGGATGGTCAGGATCCCGACCCCCAGCCCGGCGGCCAGCAGGGTGAACTGCGGTGCTTCGGTGAAGATCGACTGCACCAGGTCGGGAGCGAGCACCGTGAGGGCGAAGAAGCCGATCACCACGCTGGGGATGCCGGCGAGGATCTCGATGATGGGCTTGAGCAGCCGACGCACCCGGGGCGGGGCGTACTCGGCGAGGTAGATGGCCGCGCCGACCCCGAGGGGCCACGCCACGATCATGGCGATGCCGGTCACGAGCAGCGAGCCGACGATCAGGGTCCCGATGTCGAACAGGCCCCGCCGTGGGAACCACCCGATGTCGGTCAGGCTGCTCCACGTGAAGTCCGCGCCGGTGACGAAGCTCAGCGCCTCACCGACGAGCGAGATGACGATGAGAATGGTGATGACGATCGAGAGGATGGCGGCGCCCAGCAGCGCCCACCGCACGGCCTTCTCCCGACGTTGCCGGGAAGCGCTGATCTGGAGGTCGGAGACCGAGAGGGCGATGTCAGTCATGGTCAACGTTCCTGGGGCGTCGGTCCAACAGATCTTCTCTCATGCGGCTGGGGGGCGGCGACGGGGCGGGTCGGTTCACGACCCGCCCCGTGCTGCTTTCCTCGGGCCTGGGGGGAGAGCTCAGGCCGTTCGAGGCCTGTCGCTCAGGCTTGGGTGATGACGGCGATGCCGTCGATCCCGATCTTGAGCTCCACATACTCGATGCCAGCCTCCTCACAGGCTGCCGCCTCCTCATCCTCGATGGGACGGGAGGCGTCGGAGATATCGGTCTCGCCGCCACAGAACAGCTCGAAGCCGTCGCCCGTACCCGGACCGTCGACCGACACGCTCACGCCGGTGTTGGCCCCGGAGAAGCCCTCGGCCACGAGCGAGCTGATGGGCTCGACCGTCGACGACCCTGACACGACGACCTCGCCCGAAACACCCTCTTCGGGCTCACCCGGGGATCCACCGGCGCCCTCCCAGGCACTTCCGGTCTCGCCCCACGCCGCCTCGTCGAGCTGGACGTAGCCGGCATCGGCGACGGCGGCGTAGCCGTCGTCACCCAGGTAGTAGTCGACGTACGACTGCACCGCGGGGTTCTCGGCGGCGTTGGCGGTGTTCACGTAGATGTAGAGGTCGCGGGACAGCGGGTACTCATTGGCCGCGATGGTCTCCGGCGTGGGCTCCACGCAGGTGCCGTCCTCGCCGGCGATCTGGAACGCCCGGACCGTGTCGGTGTTCTCGCTGTAGAAGGCGATAGCCGACCCAGCCGAGGGAACCCTCGCTACCGCCCACGCCCTCGATGATCACGTTGTCGTTGGGCGACGACGTGTAGTCGGGCCGGGGCAGCCAGTTGTCCTCGGGCACGCCCTGGGCCTCAGCAACCGGCTCGATGGCCAGCTCCGTGAAGCTGTCGAAGGTGCCGGACTCCTCACCGGGGCCGGTGATGGTCAGCGGGGCATCGGGGAACTCGGCGCCGTACGCCGAACCCGCGGTGTCGGCCAGCTCCGTGGCCTCCGACCAGTTGGTGGCCGTGGCCTCGGGCCCGACGAGGGCGTAGATCGCCTCGAAGTCGAGGCATTCGGGCAGGGCCACGGCCGACTCCTCGTCGGAGCCGCCCTCCTCGGAGCTGCCGCTACCGCCGTCGTCGTCACCACAAGCTGCCGCCAACAGCGCCAGCACGGCCAGAAGGCCTAGGAGCCACCGGAGGCGGCGATTGCGCAACATCAAACATTTCCTCCCGGAAGAGGGCGTGTGGCCCTTGGGTCTCTGTCGGGAGGGGAACCTAGAGACGCCCTTTGGACCGCATCCGGCCGTTAGGTGACGTCCGGGTGAACTCAGGATGAAGCTGCGGGGCGAACGCTCATGTCGTGGACGGTCGCCCACGCCGAGGTCAGCGCCATGCGCTCGGCGGCCGGCGGGTGGCTGGCCTGGAGGCGCTTCACGAGCCCCGGTTCGAGGTCGGCCAGGTTCTTGGTGTGCAGCCGCCGCTGCATGTCGAGCATCGTCTGGGGCTGGCGGAGGAGGTCGAGGGCCTCGACATCGGCCTGGCGCTCGAAGGCCCGCGAGATCCAGGCGGTGAGCAGCCCGAGCACGCCGAAGGCCACCTGGATGGCGAGGAGCACCAACGGCAGCGCCGCAGGCATGCCCACCGCCGGGATGTCACCGTCGGGCACCACGCCCGCCTGCTCGAAGATCCAGTCCCACCCGCTGAACACCTTCAGCCCGACGAAGACGGCCAGCAGCAGGAGGGCGATCACGGGGATCTGGCGCCGGAGGTGCTTGAGGCGCCAGTGGCCGATCTCGTGGGCGACGACCTGTTCGACGACCTCGGGTGGGTGCTCGAGGAGCGTGTCGAACAGCACCACGCGCCGGGTCGCGCCGAGGCCCGCCACGTAGGCGTTGTCCCGTCGTGAGCGCTTGCTCTCGTCGGCGACGAAGGTGCCCGAGATGTTCACGCCCGCCACGTCGGCGATGCGGTCGACCCGTCCGTTGAGCTCCTCGTCGTCGAGGGGGGTGAACGTGTTGAATATCGGGGCGATCACGACCGGATAGAGGAACCCGAGGCCGATCGTGAACACCACCATCACCAGCCAGCCCCACACCCACCAGGTGGGGGTGGCCCGGATCACGGCCATCAACGGGATGAGCAGGGCGGCGTTGACGACCAGGCCGAGGAGCAGGCCCTTGACCAGGTCGGAGGCGAACCCCCGGCCGGTCTGGGTCGACAGCTCCCACTCCCGGTCGTGGCGCAGCTCCAACCAGGCGTCGAAGGGCGCCCCGACCACCGTGCTGACCAGCTCCAGGAAGACGAGGACGACCACCAGTTGGAGCACCCACCCGTCGACACCCAGCTCGTCGATGAGCCGAGGCGCGACGTCGGCGAAGACGATGACCAGCAGCAGAGTGGTCGAGACGACCAGGCGGAGCACCCGGGCGTGGTTGACCGGGCGCTGGTAGCGGCGGGCGCGGTCCAGCTCGTCGGTCGAGAACCAGTCGTCGGGCCGGTTCGGCACCCGCCGCCAGAGCGACGGCAGGGGGGGTGGGCTCACGCTCGGGCCCGGTGCAGTTCCTGCAGGCGCAGATGGGTGTCGACGCGGTTGGTGCCGGGAGGCAGCGTCCAGTCGCCCTCGGGGCCGAGGCTCCACGCCAGCGTGTCGTCGGCCAGGTTCACCTGCAGGATCTCCATCAGCCGCTGCTGCAGGGACGGGGTGTCGATGGGCGCCAGCGCCTCGACCCGACGGTCGAGGTTGCGCGGCATCCAGTCGGCGGAGCCGATGTACCAGGCGGCGTTGCCCGGGCCATGGCCGTTGCCGAAGCAGAAGATGCGAGAGTGCTCGAGGTAGCGGCCCACGATCGAGCGGACCCGGATCCGCTCCGAGAGCCCGGGCACCCCCGGCCGCAGGCAGCAGATCCCCCGGATGACGAGGTCGATCTCGACGCCGGCCTGGGACGCCTCGTAGAGCAGGTCGATGATGGCGGGGTCGACCAGCGAGTTCATCTTGCCCAGGATGCGACCCCGCCCCGGGCCGGCCTCGGCCTCCTGGCGGATCAGCCGCTCCATGCGGGGTCGGAGGGAGTCGGGGGCCACCAGCAGGCGCTGGTAGTCGATGGCGCGGGCGTACCCGGTCAGGTAGTTGAAGAGGTGGGTCAGGTCGGCCCCGATCTCGGGGTCGACCGTCAGGAGACCGAGATCCTCGTAGACCCGCGCCGTCCGGCTGTTGTAGTTGCCGGTGCCGATGTGGCAGTACCGGCGCATGCCGCCCGACTCCTCACGGACGACGAGGGTCGTCTTGGTGTGCACCTTCAGGCCGAGGAGGCCGTAGGCCACGTGGACCCCGGCCTGCTCCAGGCGGCGGGCCCAGGCCACGTTGGCCTGCTCGTCGAAGCGGGCCTTGAGCTCGACCAGGGCGGCGACCTGCTTGCCCGAATTGGCCGCCCGGATGAGCGAGTCGACGATCGGGCTGTCGCCATCGGTCCGGTAGAGGGTGAGCTTGATCGCCCGCACCCGCGGATCGTCGGCCGCCTGGCTGATGAACTCCTCGACGGTCCCCGCGAAGGAGTCGTAGGGGTGGTGCAGGAGCAGGTCGCCCCGGCGCATGGCCCGGAACATGTGCACCGGACCGTCGTCGCTGGCGAGGACCGGGGGCACGACACCGGTCCACGGCTCGTCCTTCAGGTCGGGCCGGTCGAGGCTCTGGAGGGACCACAGGCCGCTGAGGTCGACGGGCCCGGCCCCGATGTACACGTCCTCGTCGGCGAGGTCGAGCTCGCGCTGGAGGAGGTCGCGGACCTCGTCGGTGACCGAGGTCTCCAACTCGAGGCGGACGGCCCGGCCGAACCGGCGGCGGCGCAGCTCGATCTCGACGGCGGCGAGCAGGTCGTCGGCGTCCTCGTCCTCCAGGGTGAGGTCGGCGTTGCGGGTCACGCGGAAGGGGTGGTTCTCGACCACCTCCATGCCCGGGAACAGCAGGTCGAGGTGGGCGGCGATGACCTGCTCGAGGGGGACGAAGCGCTCGCCGTCGGGCATCACGACGAAGCGGGGCAGGAGCGGCGGGACCTTGACCCGGGCGAAGCGGCGCAGCCCCGAGTCGGGGTCGTTGACCACGACGGCCAGGTTCAGCGAGAGGTCGGAGATGTAGGGGAACGGATGGCCGGGGTCGACGGCCAGCGGGGTGAGGACCGGGAAGATGCGCTCCTCGAACTGCGCCCCGACGTACTCGAGGTCGTCGTCGTCCAGCTCGCTCCACCGGGAGAAGCGGACGCCGGCATCGGCCAGCGCGGGCACCACGTCGTCGAGGAAGACCTGCTCGACGCGGGTGCACAGCTTGCCGACCCGGTCGCGGATCTCCTCGAGCTGCTGGGTGGGGGTGCGGCCGTCGGCGGTCCGCTTCGTCACCCCGCCGGCGACCTGGTCCTTCAGGCCGGCGACCCGGACCTGGAAGAACTCATCGAGGTTCTGGGCGAAGATGGCGACGAACTTGGCCCGCTCGAGGAGCGGCACCGCAGGATCCTCGGCCAGGGAGATGACCCGGGTGTCGAAGTCGAGCCAGGAGAGCTCGCGGTTCAGAAACCGGGCGGGATCGTCAGCTTCCACGTCGGACAGGGTACGACTCGACGCAAGGGGGCTAGCTCGGACGGGCCCCGAGATCGGTCTCCTCGTCCTCGTCGTAGCCGAGGTCCCAGTCGATCAGCAGCAGCTCACGCTCGGCGTCGCGGTTGACGCGCTCGCGATTCCGACGAAACTGGGGATCGTGGGGAGGCAGCAGGACGAGACGGGCGTTGACCCGGTCCCGGAAGGCGTCGATGATCGCCCGGTCGCCGAACTCCGAGCGGATCTCCCAGTGCGGGGCGACGGGGCCCAGGTAGACGATCTTGACCGCCCCGCGGGGCGGCTCGGTCTCGAGCGACGGTTCGACGACGTTGGACATCGGTCGCAGGCTACCGGTGGGAACGTTCTGCCCTCCTCGGGAACCAAATGGGCCCCGGCGCCGTAGAACAGGGCGTGGAAACCGCCGACACCGAGACCGACTGGATGGCCTACGGCCACTGTGCCCATCGCCCGCCATCCGTGTTCTTCCCCAGCGACGGGGTCGGTGTCGAGGTGGCCCGGCGCATCTGCGCCGACTGCCCGGTGAAGGACTTCTGCCTCGAGTACGCGCTGACCCACCGCATCGACCACGGCGTCTGGGGCGGCTGCTCCGAACGGGAACGCCGCCGCATCCTCAAGCGCCGCCGCCAAGAAGCGGCCGAGGCCGAGACGACCGAGCTCAGTCCAACCCGAACGCGCTGACGAGGTCGTCCATCGCGTCTTTGATGCGGCGGGTCATGCCCATGGGACGGGCGTCGGGGAGGTCTTCCACCACGTCGGCGAGCTCGTCGTCGTCGAGGTCGCCGACGAGGACGTAGACGACGTCGTGACGGCGGACGACGACCATGCCGTCGTCGGTGCGCCAGGCGGTCACCCCCGCCACCTCGAAGCGATGGAGGCCGTCGGACATGTCGCCCTCCTCCATCTCCCCGACCTCCTCGAACAGCGAGAGGTAGGCGCTGTCGTCGGTGTAGACGACCTGCACGACGTCATCGGTGTGCCACACGGCCATCCCCCGCTGGAAGGGGCCCAGCTCGGCCGGGGCCTGGTACGGGGCGGGCAGGTCGTCGCCCTCCATCCCTCCGTCGAGCGAGCGGACGTCGACGGTGAGGACGGTGGCATGGCGGTCGGCGAGCTCGTCCAGGACCGGATCGGCACGGCCGGTGATGCCCGTGGCGTGGGCCACCACGACGACGCCGGCGACGACGGCCAGGGCGAGCGCCGCGCCCGCCACGATCCGGGCCCTCCGGTGCTTGCGCCGGATGAGGTCGTCGAAGAAGCCGTCGGGCGGGTCGACCTCGGGCAGGCCTCGCAGGAGGCGCCGGAGGTGCGGGTCCTCCGGCAGGTCGTCGGGCGGCATGGCCGTGTCGTCCGGGGTCACGAGCCGGTCCCCAGGCCGGCGCGCAGGCGCATGCGACCGCGGTGGATGCGGGAGCGCACCGTGCCCACGGGCACGCCTAGGGCCTCGGCGATCTCCTCGTAGCTGAAGTCGAGGACGTCACACAGGACGACGGCGGCGCGGTAGTCCTCGGGGAGGGCGCGCAAGGCCTCGACGAGGTGCTCGGGCAGTACCGCCGCGTCCAGGGCCTCGGCCGCCGAGGCCGTGGTGGGCAGGACCCGCTCGGGGTCCTCCTCAGGGAGCGCGTCGGTGGGGCGTCGCTTCTGGCGCCGAACCCGGTCGAGGAAGGCGTTGGTCGTGATCCGGGAGAGCCACGCCTCCATGGACCCCGGTTGGTACGTGGCCAACCCCCGTTGCACCCTGAGCAGCACGTCTTGAACCAGATCCTGTGCGTCGTCGTGATCGAGCGTGAGCCGGTAGGCCACCGAGTAGAGGAAGCGCCCATAGTCCCGGGCGACCTCTTCCCAACTGGGCACCCCGTCGCGGCGGGGTGGTGGTGGCGATGGGCTCGACATGGGCAACGACGCCGGGGCGCGCCCGGTTCCCGGTCGAGGCTAGCGAGCGGTCACCTGCCGGTCGGAGGCCCCGAAGAGCCTGCGCCTTTTCAGGCGCTGGGCGGCGGCGGCGGGTCGTCGACGTCGCTCGAGGTCGCGCTGTCGTTGATCCCGGCCTTGAACTCGGACTGGGCGCGGCCCAGCGAGCGTGCCAGCTTGGGGAGCTTCGCCCCGCCGAAGAGGACGAGGATGACGAGGAGCACGATGAGCAGTTCAGGTGCACCGAGGTTCACGACCACGAGCGTACCGGTGGGACGGGACCACGTCGCGGTCAGTCGTCCGGGCAGGAGGTGAACCGTGCTCGAATGCGTGGTGAACGTCAGCGAGGGCCGGGCCCCGGGGGTCCTGGACGCACTCGTCGCCGCGGCCGGCGGCGACCTGCTCGACGTCCACGTCGACCCCCACCACCACCGGTGCGTGCTGACGACGGTTGGCGAGGCCGCGGCGCCGGCGATCGCCCGGGTGGCTGTCGATCGCATCGACCTGCATGCGCACGAGGGGGTGCACCCGCGCCTCGGCGCGATCGACGTCGTCCCCTTCGTCCCCCTCGAGGGCTCGACCATGGCGGACGCTTGTGAGGCGCGGGAGCGCTTCGCCACCTGGCTGGCCGACGAGCTCGGCGTCCCGGCGTTCCTCTACGGCGAGGGGGCGCTGGCACTGCCCGACGTCCGCCGCCGGGCCTTCGTCGACCTCGACCCCGACGCCGGTCCGCCGGCGCCGCACCCCACCGCGGGCGCGGTCGCCGTCGGGTGCCGGCCGCTGCTGGTGGCCTACAACGTGTGGCTGGCCGAGCCCGACCTCGCCCGCGCCCGGGAGGTGGCGACCGGGATTCGCGGCGACGGCATCCGGGCCTTGGGCCTGCCCGTCGGTGACCGGGTCCAGGTGTCGATGAACCTCGTCGAGCCGGAACGGGTCGGTCCGGCCATGGCCTACGACCGCGTGGCCGCCTTCGTGCCGGTGGCCGGCGCCGAGCTGGTCGGCCTCGTCCCCCAGACCGTCCTCGACGCCACCGACCCCGACCGGTGGTCGGAGCTCGACCTCGCCCCGGACCGCACCATCGAGGCCAGGGTGGCGCTCAGGCCGCGCTGACGCCCAGTTCGGCGAGCAGGGTGCGGACGCGATCGCCGATCTCGTCGCGGATGGGGCGGATGGCGGCGACGTCGAGGCCGGCGGGGTCCTCGAGCTCCCAGTCCTCGTAGCGCTTGCCGGGGAAGATCGGGCACGCGTCGCCGCAACCCATGGTCACGACGACGTCGGCCGCCTGGAGGATCTCGTCCGTCCACGGCTTCGGGTACTCCCGCTCGATGTCGATGCCGATCTCGGCCATCGCCGCCACCGCCGCGGGGTTGACCACCCCGGTCGGGTCGGAGCCACCCGACCACGCGATGGCCTCGTCGCCCGCCAGGTGATTGAACCAGCCCAGGGCGATCTGCGAGCGCCCGGCGTTGTGGACGCACAGGAACAGCACGATCGGGACGCCGTCGGTGGCCTTGCCCTCGACCTTGGCCAGGGCCGTGAGGCGCTGGCGGGCGAAGCGCTCGGCAAGCAGGGGGAGGAAGTTCGGGAACGCCGCACGGCCCGCGAACTGGTCGTAACTGGTCGTCAGGAACAGCTCGATGGTCTCGACCCCGAACATCCCGGAGAACTCGTCCTTCAGGTGTCGGGCCGCCGTCTTCATGGCGAGGGTCTGGTCGGGGCTGAGGGTTTCGGTCATGGGGTGGTCCTTTCGGTGGGGACGACGAGGTCGGGGACGGAAAGGTCGGGGAAGAGGAAGCGGCTGAGGCCCAGGGCGAGGCCGCCACCCACGAGCTGCGCGATGACGAAGGCCGGAACCGACGCAGGAGCGATGCCGGCGAAGGTGTCGCTCAGCATGCGCCCGATGGTGACGGCCGGGTTGGCGAACGAGGTGGAGGACGTGAACCAGTAGGCCGCCGTGATGTAGCCCCCGACGGCGAACGGGACGGCGGCCCTGTGGCCCGAACGCACGACGCCGAGGATCACGGTCACCAGCCCGAAGGTGGCGACGACCTCGCTGAGCCAGAGCGCAGCCGACGACCGGTCGTGGGTCGAGAGCTCGATGGCGGAGAGGTCGAACATCACGTTGGCCAGCACCGCCCCGGCGATGGCGCCGACGACCTGGGCGGGCAGGTACACGAGGGTGTCACGGCGCGAGATCCCCCCGAGGGCGCGGTCCACCAGGCTCACGACGGGGTTGAAGTGGGCCCCGGACACCGACCCGAAGGCCAGGATCAGGGCGACCAGCCCCGCGCCCGTGGCGATGGCGTTCTCGAGCAGCTGGAGGCCGCTGTCACCGGGCGAGGAGCGCTGGGCGGCGATCCCGGACCCGATGACGACGGCGACGAGCAAGCCGGTCCCGAGCGCCTCAGCGGTAGCCCGTCGGGCCAGCGCTCGATCCATCCGGTCAGCAGCAGCGCTCGGCCGACTCGGGCGCCCCGGCGCAACAGAGGGCGTCGCCGGGGTCGGTGGCCCGGAGCTCCCCCGCCGGCATCTCGGCGTCGGCCAGAACGGTGTAGATCTCCCAGGGCTCGCCGTCGGGGGCGTCGACCCAGACCTTGTCCTGCACCGCGAAGCAGCAGCTGACCTCGTCCTCGGTCGCTGTGGCCAGGCCCTCGTCGGACAGCCGGCGAGTTGCGGCCGAGACGGCGTCGGTGTCCTCCACCTCGACGCCGAGGTGGTTGAGCGAGCCGGGCTGGCCGACCCCCTCGATGAGCACCAGCTTCAGCGGCGGTTCCGCGACGGCGAAGTTGGCGTAGCCGGGACGGTGCTTGGCTGGCTCCGTGGCGAAGAGCTTCGAGTAGAACGCGACCGCTTGGTCGAGGTCGGACACGTTGAGGGCGAGCTGGACCCGGGACACGGGGGGCCTCCTGATACATTGGCGATTGTCGATTGATTGACCTTCGCGAATATATCGACGTTTGTCAATAGGAGGCACCTCGATGGCGAGAGAACCGATGGCCCTGCTCGACGCCGAGTGCTGCCCGTCGGTCCTGGCGGCCCCTCTCGACGAGACCGAGGCCGAGCAGATGGCCCGGGGGTTCGCGGCGCTGGCCGACCCGGTGCGGCTGCGGTTGCTCAGCATGATCGCGGCCGAGGACGAAGTGTGCTCCTGCAACCTGCTCGAGCCGTCGGGCAAGTCGCAGCCCACGGTGAGCCACCACACGAAGACGTTGGCCGAGGCCGGCCTGATCACGGGCGAGAAGCGGGGTCGCTGGGTCTACTGGCGGGTGGTGCCGGAGGCGGTGGCCGCGCTGCGGGCCACGCTCACCCCCGCCTGACCCGGGCTCTCGGGCCCGTCCGGGCTCAGGCGGTGTGGATGGCGGCGGCTTCGCGGGCGATGGCGCGCTGGCGGCGGATGCGGCGGCGTTCGCGCTCGCTCATCCCGCCCCAGATGCCGAACTTCTCGCCGTTGGTGAGGGCGTACTCGAGGCAGTCGTCGCGCACGACGCAGCCGCGGCAGACCTCCTTGGCCTCCCGGGTGGAGGCCCCGCGCTCGGGAAAGAAGAGGTCGGGATCGACGCCCAGGCAGTTCGCGTACTCCTGCCAGGTCAGGTCCTCGGTGTCATCGAAGATCGATCGCATTGGTGTGCCTCCTTGTTGGCGCACCGCCCTAGCTTCCCCAAGCTCCCGAACCGGAATCCCCGGTTCGGAACAGCGCTGTAATTACACTGATGTCATCATTCCACCGGATCGCCCCTCTGCGCAAGGGCGGGACCGGGAAATCCGTGCGCTTCGTGGGGATCTGACGCGTCTGGCGACCGACGCGATCGTGAACGCGGCCAACGAGGGGCTACGGGGAGGGGGCGGGGTCGACGGCGCGATCCACGCCGCCGCGGGTCCGGGCCTGCTCGCCGAGTGCGTGCAGATCGGCCACTGCAGCACGGGTGACGCCGTCGCCACGGGGGGCCACGACCTGGCCGCCACCTGGATCATCCACACCGTCGGCCCCGTGTGGCGGGGTGGGGGCCACGGCGAGGCCGACCTCCTGGCCTCGTGCTACCGCCGCAGCCTGGAGGTGGCCGACGAGGTGGGCGCCCGCTCGATCGCCTTCCCGGCGATCTCCACCGGCGTCTACGGCTACCCCGGCGATGCGGCGGCCGAGATCGCGGTGACGACCGTTCGCTCGACGCCCACCGCGGTCGAGCAGATCCTGTTGGTCGCCTTCGACGTGGAGACCCTCGAGCGCTACGAGGCGCTCCTGGGCTAGGCGCTGCGGCGCCCCCGGACCATGGCCCGCTTCTGCTCGATGAAGTCGACGAGGACGTAGTCGCCGAGCGTCTCGGGGGTGGTGAAGAACGCCCGCCCCTGGTTGAACCGGGTGAGCCGCTCGACGAACTCCTTCAGGTGGAGGTTCGGGTCGAGCATGAAGGTGTTGATGCGGATGTTCTCCTTGGTGCAGCGGGCCACCTCGCGCAGGGTGGCCTCGATCGTCTCCCGCACCGGCGGGTAGTTGAAGTACACGTCGCCGCTCGGCTGGATGTGGGCGGTCGGCTCGCCGTCGGTGATCATGATGATCTGCTTGGTCCCCGACTGGCGGGCCAGCATCCGGCGGCTGAGCTGGAACGCGTGCTGCATGTTCGTCCCGTAGACGAAGTCCCAGGAGACCTCCGGCAGCTGCTCGGCGGTCAGGACCCGGGCCACCTCGCTGAAGCCCACGATGCCCAGGAAGTCGCGGGGGAAGCGGCTCGAGATGAGCGAGTGCAGCGCCATCGCCACCTTCTTGGCGGGCAGGAAGTTGTCCCGCATCGGCATCGACAGCGAGAGGTCGAGCATCAGCACCGTGCTCGACCGCACGAGGTGCTCGGTGCGCTCCACCTCGAAGTCGTCGGGAACCAGGCGCACCGGGGTCCCCTGGCCCTGGCGGCTGACCGCGTTGCGCACGGTCCGCTCGATGTGGAGGTTGAAGGGGTCGCCGAACTCGTAGGGCTTGGTGTCATGAGCCCGTTCGTGGCCGCTTCCGAGCCGTTCGACCTGGTGGCCGCCCATCTTGTCGACCGACAGGCGCTTGAACAGGTCGGCCAGCGCGTTCTGGCCGATGCGGCGCATGCCCTTGGCCGTGAGCTCGAAACGCCCCTCCTTCGTCTCGATCAGGCCGGCGTCCTCGAGCAGCTTGGCCAGCTCGGCCAGCCGCTCGAGGCTCTCGGCCGACTCGTCGCCCAGGTGCTCGCGGACCTTGTCGAGGTCGACCTCGGCCAGGGCGCCCGGCGCCGTGGCGTTGCGGAGCAGGTTCTCGAGCTGGTCGAGGTCGCCGAGCTGCTCCATGAGCGACGCGGCGTCGGCGAAGCCCAGCGGGTCCTGGCCCGAGAAGTCGTAGGACCGCCCCCAGTTCATGTCCGGGAACGCCGCCTGCAGGTTCTGGCCGAGCTGGTCGACCTGCCAGCGCAGGTCCATGTCCTCGAGCAGCTGGTCGGACAGGCTCTGCAGCTGCGCCCGCTGCTCGGGCGTCATCGAGTTGAGCATCGCCTGCATGGCCGCCATCCGCTGGGCCATGAGCTCGAGCAGCTCGTCGAGGGTCTGCGGGTTCTCGGGGAAGAAGTCGCCGTAGCGGTCCATGAACCCGTCGAAGTCCGGCTCCTCGCCCCGCGCCCGCTGCTCGAGCATCTGGTTGAGCTCGGCCAGCATGTCCTTCATCCGACCCATGTCCTCGGGGGACATCGACTGCATCGACGCCGCTGACCTGGTCGACGAAGCGCTGCATGAGCTGCTCGCGCAGCTGGTCGATGAGCTCCTCGAACCGCTCGCGGGCCTCCGAGGACGTGAACTCGTACTCCTGGAGGCTCTTGACCTGGCCGGCGAGGTCGGGCGGGAGCAGGTCGAGGTCCATCTGGCGCTGCTGGACGACCTCGTCGGTGACCTCCTGGCGGCGCTGGTCGCCCGACTCGGCCGCCTCCTGCGCCATGTCCCGCAGCGAGCGGCGCTCCTGCTCGACCACCTCGCGGAGCTCGTCGGCGATCTCGTCGTAGACCCCGCCGAGGTCGTGGTCCTCCAGCATCTCCCGGCGCTGCTGGCGGAGCCGCTCCATGATCTCCCGCAGGCCCTGGAGCCGCTCGCCGTCCTGGCCCTCGAAGCCGGACTGGAGCATGCGGCGGAGGGCGGCGTTGAGGTCGCCGTGGTAGAGCAGGTCGTCGGTGATCTCGGCCATCACCTCGTCGGCGTCGAACTCGAACCCGATCTGGGTGCCGTCCCAGCGCGAGTAACGGAACTGCGGTCGACCCACCTTGCGCCGGAAGAGCGGCACGTCAGCCCCGGCTGCGGTAGGTGGCGCGGCCGCCGGCGGCTTCCTTGTTCAGCCGCTTCGACAGGTGCAGGCCCTCGAGGATGAACTCGACCGCGGAGGCCACCGACGCTGGCGACTCGTCCTCGGTCAGCTGGTTCACGGCCTCGCGGAGCGCCGGCATCTCCGCCGCCAGCTCGGCGTAGGCCGCCGAGGTGACGTCGTCGCCGGCGTCCACGGCGCGGGCGTCCTCGAAGGCATCGAGCACGCCGGCCAGGTCGGGCAGGTCGAAGCGCTCGCGGAAGCTGGTGAGGACGGCACCCCGGAGCAGCTGGTCGATGATCTGGCCGTCGCGGCCCTCCTCGAGGGTCTCGATCTCGATCTTCCCGGAGGTGGACGCCGCCAGCGCGTCGAGGTCGGTGATCCGGGGGACCACGTCGGTCTCACCGAGGCGCAGGGCCCGGCGGGTCGCATTGGCGACCAGGACCTCGCTGTTGGCGACGGTGAGGCGGACCGACACACCGGAGCGACTGGTTGACGTGCGGGCTCTCCCGAGCGAGCTGGGAGAGCGTGGCCACGATCTCGGTCATGAAGTCGGGCATGTCGACCCGGACGCCCTCGGCGTCGAACGGCCGCGCCTCCTGCCGGGCGATGGCCACCTCGGTCTCGACGTCGAGCGGGTAGTGGGTGCGGATCTGGCTCCCGAAGCGGTCCTTCAGCGGGGTGATGATCCGGCCCCGGTTCGTGTAGTCCTCGGGGTTGGCCGAGGCCACGAGGAGCACGTCGAGCGGCAGGCGGATCTTGTAGCCGCGGACCTGGACGTCGCGCTCCTCGAGCACGTTGAGCAGGCCGACCTGGATGCGCTCGGAGAGGTCGGGGAGCTCGTTGATGGCGAAGATGCCGCGGTTGGTCCGGGGGACCAGGCCGTAGTGCATCGTCAGCTCGTCGGAGAGGTACCGGCCCTCGGCCACCTTGATCGGGTCGACCTCGCCGATGAGGTCGGCGATGGAGGTGTCGGGGGTGGCCAGCTTCTCGCCGTAGCGGTCGTCGCGGTGGACCCACTCGATGGGCGTGTCGTCGCCGTGCTCGGCGACCAGGTCACGGGCGTGGCGGGACACCGGCGCGTACGGGTCGTCGATGATCTCGGAGCCGGCCACGATCGGGAGCCACTCGTCGAGCAGGTCGGTGATCGAGCGGATCATCCGGGTCTTCGCCTGGCCCCGTTCGCCCAGGAAGATCACGTCGTGGCCGGCCAGCAGCGCGTTCTCCAGCTGGGGCAGGACGGTCTCCTCGAAGCCCAGCACGCCGTCGACCAGCTGCTCGCCGGCCTGGATGCGGGCGACCGTGTTGCGCCGGACCTCTTCCTTGACCGGTACCGACTGCCAGCCGGACTCACGGAGCTGACCGATCGTTGCGGGTCGAGAGGACATAGCTGGCAACCTACCCGGGTGACGTCGTCCGTCGGGCTGCCTGCGGACTGGCGAGTGGCCCCGACCGACCCCATCCTCGAACGGGGCTTCGCCGATCCCGAGCTCGACGACAGCGACTGGGAGGCGGTCACCGTCCCGGGCCACTGGCGCAGCGTCCCCGCCTTCGCCGACGCCGACGGTCCACTCCTCTACCGCGTGCCGTTCAGCGCCGATCGTCCCGCCGCCGGCGAGCGGGCCTGGCTGGTCTTCGACGGCGTCTTCTACCAGTCCGACGTCTGGCTCGACGGCGGCTACGTCGGCGACACCGAGGGCTACTTCTTCGGCCACACGTTCGAGGTCACCGACGCGCTGGCCGCCCGCGACGACCACGTCCTCGCCACCCAGGTCGTGTGCTCGCCCCCGGGCGACCGCACGGCGAAGCGCAGCCTCACCGGTGTCTTCCAGCACTGGGACTGCATCGATCCCGACCTGAACCCCGGCGGCATCTGGCGCCCCGTGCGGTTGGAGCGGACGGGCGAGGTGCGGCTCCGGCGGATGTCGGTGGTGTGCACCGAGGCTGGCCGGGAGAACGCCACGGTGCGCTTCCGCGCCTTCGCCGACAACGTCCGGCCCGGCATCGTCAAGATCCGCACCCGCATCGGCCAGGACGGTGACGACGCGGTCGAGTACACCGAGGAGCTGAGCCTGGCGGCGGGCGAGAACCAGCTCGAGTGGGTGGTCGCCGTGCCCGAGCCCCGCCTCTGGTGGCCCTGGTCGCTCGGGGCCCAGGAGCGCTACGACGTGACCGTCGAGGCGGTGACCGAGGACGGGACGGTCAGCCACACCCTCGAGCGCCGGCTGGGGCTCCGGTCGCTCGTCTTCGACGACTGGCGGCTCTCGGTGAACGGCGAGCGCCTGTTCCTCAAGGGGACGAACCTGGCCCCGACCCGGGCCTTGCTCGGCGACGCCGGCGAGGCCGACGTCCGCCGCGACGTGGACCTGGCCCGGGACGCCGGGCTCGACCTCGTCCGGGTGCACGCCCACGTCACGGTCCCCGCGCTGTACGACCAGGCCGACGAGCGGGGCCTGCTGGTCTGGCAGGACCTCCCGCTGCAGTGGGGCTACGCCCGGTCGGTGCGCAAGCAGGCCGTCCGCCAGGCCCGCAAGGCCGTCGAGGTCCTGGGGCACCACCCTTCGGTGGCGATCTGGTGCGGCCACAACGAGCCCCTGGCCCTCGAGGTGCCGACCGGCGACCTGGCCGATCCCGCCGTCCTGCGCAAGGTCGGGGCGAAGACCGCGCTCTCGATGCAGCTGCCGACCTGGAACAAGACCGTGCTCGACCGGTCCATCAAGCGGGCGCTCGAGAAGGCCGACGGGTCGCGGCCGGTCATCCCCCACAGCGGGGTGTGGCCCCACCTGCCCCGGCTGGACGGGACCGACAGCCACCTCTACTTCGGCTGGTACCACGGGGACGAGCGGGACCTGCCGGGCTTCGCGGCCACGCTCCCCCGGCTCGTCCGGTTCGTCTCCGAGTTCGGGGCGCAGGCCGTGCCCGAGACCGCCGACTTCTGCGAGCCCGAGCGCTGGCCCGACCTCGACTGGGACCGGCTGGAGGCCCACCACGGCCTGCAGCGCACCTTCCTCGACCGCCGGGTCCCGGAGGCCGACCACCCGACCTTCGACAGCTGGCGGGCCGCCACGCAGGCCTACCAGGCCGCGCTCATCCGCCACCACGTCGAGGAGCTCCGCCGGCTCAAGTACCGGCCGACCGGTGGCTTCACCCAGTTCCTCCTCACCGACCCGCAGCCGTGCGTGTCCTGGTCGTTGCTCGACCACGAGCGGGTCGCCAAGGCGGGGTACGAAGCCCTGACCGACGCCTGCCAGCCGGTCATCGTCGTGGCCGACCGGCTGCCGGCCGAGGTGGGCCCGGGTGACGACCTCGCCCTCGACGTGCACGTGGTCAGCGACCTGCACGTCCCCCTCGTGCGCACCGTCGTCAGCGCCGAGCTGAGCTGGCCCGACGGGTACCAGGTCTGGCGGTGGGAGGGCGAGGTGCTGGCCGACTGCTGCGTGCGGATCGGCCGGGTCGATGCGACCGTCCCCGACGTGGACGGGGAGCTCCAGCTCGACCTGACCCTGACCGCGGGCGACGTCACCGCCACCAACCGCTACGTCACCACGATCAGGCGCTGATCGCCCGGATGTGGGGCGAGAATGGGGGGCGTGCGAGGATCAGCGTCGTGAGCGAGGGCCCCGGATGACCGTCCACCACCACAGCTACGACGCGGTGATCGTCGGGGCGGGTGGCGCCGGCCTGCGGGCGGCCATCGAGGTGGCCGGGAAGTGCCGGGCCGCCGTGCTCACCAAGCTCTACCCGACCCGCTCCCACACCGGCGCCGCCCAGGGCGGCATGTGCGCCGCGCTGGCCAACGTGGAGGAGGACTCCTGGGAGTGGCACGCCTTCGACACGGTGAAGGGCTCCGACTACCTCGGTGACCAGCCCGCCATCGAGATCATGTGCCAGGAGGCGATCGACGCCGTCGTCGAGCTCGAGCACTTCGGCCTGCCGTTCAACCGCACGCCCGAGGGCCGCATCGACCAGCGCCGGTTCGGCGGTCACACCCGCAACCACGGCGAGGCCCCCGTGCGCCGGGCCTGCTACTCGGCCGACCGCACCGGCCACATGATCCTGCAGACCCTCTTCCAGCAGTGCGTGAAGCGGGACGTCACCTTCTTCAACGAGTTCCAGGTCCTCGACGTGACCTTCGCCGACGACCCGTCCACGCCCGCCGGGCGCCGGGTGGCCGGGGTGGTGGCCTACGAACTGGCCACCGGTGACCTGCACGTCTTCTCCACCAAGGCCGTGCTGTTCGCCAGCGGCGGCTTCGGGCGGATGTACAAGATCACGTCCAACGCCGTGAGCCTCACCGGCGACGGCCCCGGCGTGCTGTACCGGCGGGACGTCCCCATGCAGGACATGGAGTTCTTCCAGTTCCACCCGACCGGGATCTACAAGCTCGGCATCCTGCTCTCGGAGGCGGCCCGGGGCGAGGGCGGGATCCTGCGCAACGCGGCCGGCGAGCGGTTCATGGAGCGCTACGCCCCCACGGTGAAGGACCTCGCCCCCCGCGACATGGTCTCCCGGTCGATCATGACCGAGATCCGGGAGGGCCGGGGTGCGGGACCGAACGCCGACTACGTCACCCTCGACCTCACCCACCTCCCGCCGGAGCAGATCGACGAGAAGCTGCCGGACATCACCGACTTCGTGCGGACCTACCTCGGGATCGAGCCGAAGACCGACCCGATCCCCATCCAACCCACGGCGCACTACGCCATGGGTGGCATCCCGACCAACGTCGAGGGCCAGGTCGTGGTCGACGCCGACAACACCGTGCTCCCGGGCCTCTACGCCGCCGGCGAGTGCGCCTGCGTGTCCGTCCACGGCGCCAACCGGCTGGGCACCAACTCGCTGCTCGACATCGTGGTGTTCGGGCGGCGGGGCGGGCGGGACATGGCCCGCTTCGTCACCGAGGTCGACCAGCCGGACCTGGTCGCGGACGCCGCCGGCGACGTCCAGGCCCGCATCGAGAAGATGAAGGCCGGGACGGGGAGCGAGAACACGGCCGACCTGCGGGACGAGCTCCAGGAGGAGATGACGGCCAACGCCATGGTCTTCCGGACCGAGGAGAGCCTGGCCCACGCCACCGGGGTCGTGGACGACCTGACCGCCCGCTACGAAGAGGTCGGCATCGACGACAAGGGCGACATCTTCAACTACGACCTCACCGAGGCGTTGGAGCTGGGCTACCTGATCGAGCTGGCCAAGGTGACCGTGGCCAGCGCCCGGGCCCGGACCGAGAGCCGGGGCGCGCACTTCCGGGACGACCACCCGCTCCGGGAGGACGACCACTGGATGAAGCACACGCTCGCCCACCGCGAGGCCGACGGCGGCGTGCGCCTGGACTACAAGCCGGTCATCGGCGGCAACTACGAGCCCATGGAGCGCAAGTACTGATGCAGGTCGAGCTGTCGATCAAGCGGTACAACCCCGAGACCGACACCAAGCCGCACTGGGAGACCTACACCGTCGACATGGAGCCGACGGACAAGGTGCTCGACGCCATCCACGAGGTGAAGTACCACCACGACGGCACCCTCGCCCTCCGGCGCTCGTGCGTCCACGGCGTGTGCGGCTCCGACGCGATGGTCATCAACGGGGTGAACCGCCTCGCCTGCACCCTGCTGATCCAGGACGTGGGCGACAAGATCACGGTCGAGCCCATCCGGGGCCTGCCCGTCATCAAGGACCTCGTCGTCGACATGGAGCCGTTCTTCGCCCAGTACCGCGTCGGTCCTGCCCTACCTCGTCACCACCGACGAGCCCGGCTACCGGGAGCGGACTCAGTCCGCCGAAGAGCGGGAGCGCTTCGACGACACGACCAAGTGCATCCTCTGCGCCGCCTGCACCACGTCGTGCCCGGTGTTCTGGGGCAACTCGGGCTACGTGGGCCCGGCCGCCATCGTCAACGCCCACCGCTTCATCTTCGACTCGCGGGACGAGGCCGGGGCCGAGCGCCTCGACATCCTGAACGAGCGCAGCGGCGTGTGGCGCTGCCGCACCGCCTTCAACTGCACCGATGCCTGCCCCGCGACATCAAGGTCACCCAGGCCATCGAAGAGGTGAAGCGGGAGATCCTCTACTCCCGGGTCTGATCCAGGTCAGACCGCGAAGCTGATGGGGAAGGTGGCGATCCAGGCCACCGTCCCGACGAAGACCACCCACCCGACGATCACCAGCGCGAGGCGTGGGCGCTCGCTCTCCAGCTTGGTGCTGATGCCGGCGAAGAAGAGGGCGACGGCGAAGAGCACGACGGCCAGGACATAGTTCGCGGCCCGCTGGATGTTGCGGCGGACGATGGCCGCGGAGGCCTCGGCTTGCTGATCGAGGTCGTCGGCCTGCTGGCGGGACTCGAGCTGGTACTCCGGCATGGCGAACGGCGAGGCCGGAGCGTCCGGGTTGGCCAAGGGGTCGGTCGACAGCCAGGCCTCGAACGCGGGCTGGAACTCGACGCGGAACCGCTCCTCGTAGAACCCAGCCAGGTCTTCGTCCTCCACGCCGTTGGCGTTCACCCAGGCGACGAACAGCGCCACGTCGACCTCGCTCTCGGCCTCGGCCTCGCCTTGCGCTCGCGCCGCGTCGATCCGGATGGCGTTGGTCGTGCTCGCGGCTTTGGCCTGCTCCCCGTTCCACCGGTTCGCCTGGTAGCTGCTCCAGGCTGTGGCCACGGCGGCGACAGCCAGCAGGGCGGTGGTCGCCCACTCCACTCGTCGGACCTTCGAGGACTCAGCCATCGGTCGGCTGGCCGTTCTCGTCGCAGGGCGGGGCGCCGACCACGATGCCGGGTTCGTCCGCGACGTTGTCGATGATGGCCAGCGATCGTTCCATCGAGTCCGGTTGGAGGCCGCCGACGTCGTCCTGGAAGGGTCGGTTGAAGAAGACCAGCAGCAGCAACAGGACGGTGATGACGGTCGTCACCGAGCCCATCAGCAGGCCCTGGGTGGCCGCCCCCTCGGCCGGGTCGGCGAAGAAGAGCAGGTACAGGAAGATCACGCCCGACACGAGGAACAGGACGAGCCAGAGCGGTGTGGGGATGACGCCGGCCACGGAGTGGACCCGGTCGTTGCGGGCGTTCTGGCGCTCGATCGTCAGGTCGAGGAAGTGGTCGTAGGCCGACTGCTCCGACGCCGCCTCGGGCTCGAAGTCCTCGAGGCTGACCAGGAGGCTGGCGCCCCAGGGATTCGTCTCGTCACCGAGTGTCCCGTCCTGGAGGCGCTCCCACTCCACGCCGATCACCGACCGGCCGTAGCAGACGAGCATGCCCGTCATCTCTTCGGCGATGTCCTCGGGGAAGAACTGCGCCGCCTGCACCTGCTGGACGACGACCACCGACTCGGCTTCGGCGCCCGAGCGGATGTTGTCGTAGTTGCTGAAGGCCAGGAAGACGATGAAGCCGAGGAGGACCGAGAACCCCGTGGCCAGGACGCCGAACACCCCCGACGCCCGGTCGCCGTCGGTGAAGTAGCTGCCTTCCGGCGCCCGGCGCCGAACCGCGAGCATCGCCGCGACGCTCACGGCGACGACCACGATGACGACGACGGCCCCGATGGCGATGTTCATTCGGTCGAACCCCCCTCTCAGGGGAGGTTCTAGTCGTGGTCGACCGGTACCTCATCACCCAGGATGGGTGCTTCGACGTGGGGCCCGCCTTCGGACTCCTTGCGGGCCTTGCGGATCTCCCAGAGGACCGGGGCCACCGAGAGGAGGATGATCACGCCGATGATGGGCAGCAGGTACTTGTCGATGCTGGGCACCGACTCGCCGAGGACGAAGCCGAGGGTGGTCACGCCGACGGCCCACAGGAACCCGCCGAGGACGTTGTAGGAGACGAACGTGCGGTACTCCATCCGGCCGACGCCGGCCACGATGGGGGCGAAGGTCCGGACCACGGGGATGAACCGCGCCAGCACGATGGTCTTCGACCCGTGCTCCTCGAAGTAGCCCTGCGCCTTCTCGACGTACTCCTGCTTGAACAGCCGCGAGTCCGGGCGCTTGAACAGGGCGGGGCCCACCCTGCGCCCGAAGGCGTAGCCCACCTGGTCCCCGATGACCGCGGCGGCGAAGCAGCCGGCCACCACCACCGGGAACGGGGCCAGCTGGTCCTGGGAGGACAGCAGGCCGGCGGTGAACAGGAGCGAGTCGCCGGGGAGGAAGAAGCCGATCAGCAGGCCGGACTCGGCGAAGATGATGAGGAAGAGCCCGATGGTCCCGAAGGTCTCGAGCAGGTGCTCGGGGTCGAGGTCGCCGAGCAGGGCGAGGAGGGGGGACCGCACGGGGAGAGGCTAGTGGTGCGGTTCCCCGGCTCCCCAGGTGGCCCACCATCCCGCCGCATCGAGGTCGAGGACCTCGTCCTCGACCAGGACCTCGCCGTGGACCCGGGCCGGCGTGCGGCCGGCCTCGTCGGGACCGGCGCGCTCCCACTCCAGGTCGAAGCCGAGCGGCACCCGGCGGCCGACGGCGTCGTCGGGCTGGTCCACCGCGAGGGCGAACGCCTCGAGGCCGATCGTCCACCGCCCGCCCGGCTCCTCCTCGATGGCGTCGGCCCAGAGCCCCGAAGCCCGGATCTCCATCCCCGCCCGGGGCACCGGGGCATCCGGTTCGGCCAGCACCACCAGGTCATGGCCGGGACGGGCGAGGGCCGCCGTCACGTCGACGGCGTCCGGCCCGAAGGCCATCCCGAGGTGGCCGGCCTCCTGCCCGGTCGAGCCCAGCCACACCCACCGCCACCGCACGACCGTCACCGTAGGGTGACGCCGATGCCGGAGCGCTTCTCGCCCGAGTGGATCGCCGCCCTGGACGCCGCCGCCCGGGGGCTGCCCGGGGCCGAGGAGCCGTTCGTCATCCAGCAGGTCGTGAGCAGCGCCGACGGCGACGTGGCTTGGCACGTAGACCTGGAGCCCGAGGCGATCCGGGTGCGGCCGGGGCGGGCCGGCCAGGCCGACGTGACCTTCGCCCAGGACCGGGAGACCGCCGACGCCGTGGCGGCCGGCGAGCTCAGCGCGGCCGCGGCACTGACCTCGGGCCGCCTGACCGTGCGTGGTGCGACCGGCGCGGCTGACCGAGCACCGTGAGATCCTGGCCCGGCTCGACGCCGCCTTCCGGCAGGTGCCCGCCGATGCCTGAGCTGCCCGAGATCCGGGCCCACGCCGAGCGGCTGACGGCGGAGTTCGGCGGCGCCGAGCTGGCCCGCTTCGAGCCCATCTCGTTCACCGCGCTGAAGACCTACGCCCCGCCCCCGGACCTGGCGTACGGGCACCCGCTGCTGCGGGTCGACCAGCGGGGCAAGTACCTGGCGATGGTCTTCGAGCCGGTGACCTTCGTCGTCCACCTGATGCAGGGCGGGCGCCTCCGCCCCGACGACAAGCAGAGCCGCAAGCCCCGGGGGGACTCGCCCGCTGGGTCTTCGCCGACGGCCGTGCCCTCCTGCTCAGCGAGGCCGGGACCGAGAAGCGGGCCGGCGTGTGGGTCGTCGAGGAGCTGAGCGAGGGCGAGGAGCCCATCGCCCACCTCGGCCCCGACGCCGATTCGCTCGACGCCGGCGGCGTCGGCGAGCGCATCTCGGGCGAGTCCAAGCGCCTCCACGGCGTCCTCCGGGACCAGCACCCGATGGCCGGGGTCGGCCGGCGGCTGGCCAACGAGGTCACCCACAAGGCGAAGCTCTCGCCCTTCGCCAACGCCTCGAAGCTGTCTGCGGACGAGGTGTCCCGGCTCCACGCCGCGATCCAGGAGGCGGTGGCCGAGGGGCTGGAGTACGAGCGGTCCCGGGACGACATGAGCTCGTCCAAGGAGCGGCCGGGCGCCGTCCACCACCGCACCGGGGAGGCCTGTCCCGTCTGCGGCGACACCGTCCGCGAGGTCGCCTACGTGAAGTACACCGTCAACTACTGCCCCACCTGCCAGACCGACGGCAAGGTCCTCGCCGACAACACCACCAGCAAGTTCCTGAAGTGACCGCCTAGATGAGGCCGAGGCTGCTGACGGTGTCGCGTTCGTCGACGAGCTCGCCGGTGCTGGCGTCGATGCGCGGGCGGGAGAAGTCGTCGATGTCGAGATCTTCAACGATCTTCCATGCGCCATCGGCCGTGGTGCAGGGGAAGGACGACAGCAGGCCCTCCGGCGTGGCGTAGGACCCGTCCGACGGGACGGCCATCGAGACCCAGTCGCCGTCCGGCGTCCCGTCGAGCCAGGTGCGCACGTGGTCGATTGCCGCATTGGCCGCCGAGGCCGCGCTCGACGAGCCGCGGGCTTCGATGATGGCCGCACCGCGCTGCTGCACGGTCGGGATGAAGTCATCCTCGATCCAGGCCGGGTCGTCGATGACCTCGGGCGCCGGCCGGCCGCCGACCTCGGCGTGGAACACGTCCGGGTACTGCGTCGCCGAGTGGTTGCCCCAGATCGTCATCCGGGTGACGTCGGTGACCGGGACCCCCGCCTTGGCCGCGACCTGGGCCAACGCCCGGTTGTGGTCCAGGCGGGTCATCGCCGTGAAGTTCCGCTCGGGCAGGCGGTCGCAGTTGTTCATGGCGATGAGGCAGTTGGTGTTGGCCGGGTTGCCGACGACGAGCACCTTGCAGTCGTCGGCCGCCGTGGCCGAGAGGGCCTGGCCTTGCACGGTGAAGATGGCGCCGTTGGCCTCCAGGAGGTCGGCCCGCTCCATGCCCTGCGTACGGGGCCGGGAGCCGACGAGGAGGGCGACGTCGGCGCCCTCGAACGCGGTCTCGGGCTGGTCCGTCAGGACCAAGCCGCTGACCAGGGGAAACGCACAGTCGTCGAGCTCCATGGCCACGCCGCGCAACGCGTCCATGGCCGGCGGGATCTCCAGCAGCTGGAGCTGCACGGGCCGGTCGGGGCCCAGCAGGTCGCCGTTGGCGATGCGGAAGAGGAGGCTGTAGCCGATCTGGCCGGCGGCGCCGGTCACGGCCACTCGGGTGGGGGTTGCCATGGGCTCGGACCCTACCGACGGCGCCGTCGGCGGGGCGAGCCGGTCGGCGTCAGCCGGGTGCCGTCGTGACCGGTGGGGTCTCCGCCGCCGGGTCGGGGATCCCGCCGGGGCCCACGGGCGGCGGCGGCAGGAGGGCGAGGAACTCGCGGACGAGCGGGGCCGCCACCTCGCCGCCGATCCCACCCCCCTCGACGACCAGGGCGTAGGCCAGGTCGCCGATGAAGCCGGCGAACCAGGCGTGGGTCTCGGGCGGGTCCTCCTCGCCGAACTCCGCCGTCCCGGTCTTGCCGCCGATGTCCCGGCCGAGGATGCTCACGGCCTGGCCCGTGCCGGTGCGGACCACCTCGCGCAGGAACTCGGGGAGCTGCTGCGCCGCCGCGGCCGGCAACGGGTGGCTGCCCTCCGCCGGTGGATCACCGCTCAGGAAGGGGGGCCGCCAGGTCCCGTTGCGGGCCGCAGCGGCCACGGTCGCCATGTGGAGCGGCGTCACCGACACCTCGGCCTGGCCGATCGCCGACGCCGCGATCTCGGTGTCGGTCTCCGGCAACGGGAAGCTGGACGTCGCCACCGGAACACCGAGGTCGTAGGCCTGCCCGAAGCCGAAGCCCTGCGCGGCCTCGAACAACCGGACCGCACCGAGCTGGAAGCCCTGGTCGACGAAGGTCGTGTTGCACGACTTGGCGAACGTGTCGATGAAGGGCAGGTCGCCGTAGTCCTCGCCGAACGCGTTGGTGAAGGGCGCCGACTCGCCGGGCCGGGTCTCGTACGGACAGGGCAGCACCTGGTCCGGCTCGAGGCCCGACGCGAGCAGGGCGGAGGCGGTCACGATCTTGAAGGTCGAACCCGGGGCGTACTCGCCGAGGAGCGCCCGGTCGAAACCCGGCGGGTTGTTGGCCACGGCCCGGATGGCACCGGTCGTGCTGTCCACGGCCACGAGGGCGACCGGTAGCGTGACGTCGGCGATGGCCTGTTCGGCGGCCCGCTGGGTGACGTAGTCGATGGTCAGGGGCAGCGCCACCGGCCGCTCGCCGCCGAACTGCTGCAGCACCTCGACCACGGCACCCCTCCCGTCCACCACCTCGATGCGGCCGACGGGATCACCGGCCAGCCGGTCCTCGAAGCCGGCCTCGACCCCGTCCTCGCCGACGAGGTCGCCGGCCTGGTACTCGAGGCCGGCGGCCGCGGCCTCGGGCCCGGTGATCTCCCGCAGCTGCCCGAGCAGCGCCCCGGCCAGGCCGTGCTGACGGTCCGCCTCGCCCGGGCCCCCGACGGCGAGGGGTTGGCCGCCCGTCGCGGTGACCACGGCGCGGGCGCCCTGCGACCGCGTGCGACGCAGGCTCAGGCCCTCGGCCAGCGCCGGGTGCAACGAGGTCGGGGTGTACCGGACTCGCCACTCGCCGTCGGCCCGGACGAGGTCGACCGCCCCGTCATAGGCCCAGGAGCCGAGGCCCTGGAGGCCGAGCGTGACGTGGAACCGGGCCTGACCCTCGTCGCCGTCGGTGTCGGCGACGACGTCGTCGACCTCGGCCGTCACCACCTGCAGGGTGGACCGGAACTGCTGTTGCGCGGTGGCGAAGTCGGCCGGCGGATCGGCGACCAGCGCGGCCATCGCCTCGACATCGCCGGCCGCCCAGGCGTCCAGGTAGGCGACCGCGGCCTCCTGGTCGGGGCCGGGGCCGTCGTCCTCGCCGAGGACCGAGCACGAGGGCGCGAGCGTCAGGAGGGCGACGATCGTCGCCCCGACCCGTTGCCTTCCCGCCCCGCGCCCCAGCCCGCGCTCCCGACCGGATCCGGTCAGTCGTTGAGCTGCATGGACTTCACCTCGAGGTACTCCTCCAGGCCATACCGCCCCAGCTCCCGACCGACACCGGACTGCTTGTAGCCACCGAACGGGGCCTTGATGTTGAAGCTGCCACCGTTGACGTCGACCTGCCCGGTCCGCATCCGGCGGGCCACCCTCCGGGCCCGCTCCTCGTCGCCGGACCACACGCCACCGGCCAGGCCGTAGGGCGTGTCGTTGGCGATGCGCACGGCGTCGTCCTCGTCCTCGTAGGGGATGATCGACAGGACGGGCCCGAAGATCTCCTCCTGGGCGATGGTCATGTCGTTCGAGACGTTGCCGAACACGGTGGGCCGCACGAAGTACCCCGTGTCCAGGCCCTCCGGCGGCTCGGCGCCGCCCGTGGCCAGCTCCGCGCCCTCGTCGATGCCCTTCTGGATGTAGCCGCGGACCCGGTCGCGCTGGGCGGCCGAGGAGAGCGGGCCGAGCATCACCCCGTCCTGGTCGGCGGGACCCACCGGGAAGCCCTCGGCCGCCGCGGCGGCGATGGCGACGGCCTCGTCGTGCTTCTCCTTGGGGACCAACATCCGGGTGTGGGCGGTGCAGGTCTGCCCGGAGTTCAGGTAGCAGGCGAACACGCCCTTGGGGACGACCTCGGCCAGGTCGGCGTCGTCCAGGATGATGTTGGCCGACTTCCCGCCCAGCTCGAGGGCGACGCGCTTCACGGACTGGCTGGCCAGCTCCGCCACGCGCTTGCCGGCCCGAGTGGACCCGGTGAAGCTGATCATGTCGACGTCGGGGTGGGCGGCGATGGCCTCACCGACGACGGGACCGACGCCCGTCACGAGGTTGAACACCCCCGCGGGCAGCCCGACCTCCTCGACGCATTCGGCCAGGATGAAGGCGTCCAGCGGCGCCACCTCGCTGGGCTTGAGGACCACCGTGCACCCCGCGGCGAGCGCCGGGGCGACCTTGGCCACGATCTGGTGGAGGGGGTAGTTCCAGGGGGTGATGGCGCCGACGACGCCGACCGGCTCCCGGACGACGAGCGAGTTGCCGATGCGCTCCTCCCAGGGGAACTCGGACAGCACCTCGACGTAGGTGCCCATGTTCCCCACCGGCAGCCCGGCCTGGATCATGTTCGCCCACATGAGCGGCATGCCCATCTCCTCGGAGATGACCTGGGCGATCTCCTCGCTGCGGGCGCCGAGGGCCTCCGCCAGGCGCTGGACGTACTTGCCCCGCTCCTCGGGCTCGGTCTCGCTCCAGGCCTCGAAGGCGCCCTTGGCGGCGGCGACCGCCGCGTCCACGTCCTCGGGCGTCCCCTCGGGGATCGAGCCCATGACCTGCTCGGTCGAGGCGTTGATCACCTCGATGCTCCCGGTGCCGGTGCTGGGCACCCAGGCGCCGCCGATGTAGAGCTTGTCGTGGTCGCGCACCGCGATCCCCCTGTTGTCGTGCTCTGGTGGACCTCGGACGCTACTCGCCCGAGTGGGCGATCCGGCCTTCGGGGAGCGGCCGGGTCAGCGCGCAGCCCGGACCGTGGAACGCCTCGATCAACCGCTCGGCCGCGAGCACGCCGAGGACGGCGAGGAGCAGGCCGGCGACCACATCGGACGTCCAGTGCACCCCGAGCCAGACCCTGCTGGCCGCCACCCCCACCGCCAGCGTCCACACGGCGATGGCCGAGGCCCACCAAATGGCTCGACGGGCGGTGTAGAGCCCGACGACCAGGGGGACGAGGCACCAGCTGGCGGCAGTGGCCAGCGGGTGCCCGCTCGGAAACGAGTGGCCCTGGCCGTGGACCAGGCGGTCGCCGGTGGGCCGGGCCCGGCCGACCAGCTCCTTGAGGCCGAACTCGATCAGCGGGCGGGCCAGGGCGATGATCACGATGGCCAGCGCCAGCCGGGGGCACTTCCGCCACGCGGCCAGCGCGGCCACGCCGGCCACGACGAGCACGACCTTCGTCGACCCGAACCAGGAGATGCGCTTGAAGACGGCGTCGGCCGTCGGGCCCCGGAGGTCGACCACCGTCCGGGTGAGCCACCCGTCCCAGGGCAGCAGGTTGAACGCGGCGCCGAGACCGAGGAGCACGAAGGCCGCGGCGAAGCTCGGCAGCACCCAGCGGTAGCGGGCGTGGAACTGGGCCAGGGAGTACGGAGAAGGGTGGTGCGCGGGCGCGACGACGTCGTCGACCTCGCGGAGCATCACACTCATGAGGCTACGGATGTTTCCTCCATGCTCATCACGTCGACCAGCAAATGGTCGACGGTCCAGTCCTCGATGCAGCCCCGGAACTGCCGCTTGTTGGTCTCGTCGAGCGTCGGCTGGATGACGAAGCGGAACAGGTCCGGCCCCACCTGCTCCACCGGCCCGACCGGGTCCGAGTTGATCTCGAGCCGGCAGGTGGCCACCAGCGCGTCCGTGATCTCCTCGCTGGTCTGGGTCGGCTCTTCGCCCCGGGTCTCGACCTCGAGGACGACCTCGAGGCGGCTGTCGGGCGGCACCCGCTGATGGGTGGACAGCGTCGCCTCCCGCAGCCCGAACACCAGGACGGCCCCCAGGGCCAGGCCCAACGCGCCCAGGACCAGCCGCCAGGGGTGCTTCACCTGACCCCGCGACCGGCGCCCAGGAGCTTGCGGATCTGCTCGTCGTCCGTCCCCGGCACCTCCTGGGCGAGGGCGGTGACGTCGTCGACGACCAATCCTCCCCGGGGGTAGCTCACCGCCCCCAGGCGCCGGGCCAGATCCTCTTCACCGAGCGGCGTCGTGGTCTGCGACGCCACGCGGTCGACCAGCCACGCCACCCCGGAGAGGATCACCCCGCCACCGACGAGGAAGGTGATGAAGACGTTGAGCTGCCGGGTGGACTCCTCGAGCCACCGGAACCGGTGCGGCTCGGGCCGGGTGTCGCGCAGGATGGCCAGGATGGCCGGGTCCAGCTTGGTCCGTTCGACCACAGACAGGCGGCGCAGGATGAGCCCCGTGGCGATGCCGACCTCGGCCATCAGCAGGATCAGGCCGAAGAACAGCGCCCGGTTCCACTCCCACCGGTTCAGCGACACGACCATGTAGAGCAGGCTGGCGATGGCGGTGCCGATGACGGCCAGCCAGGCGATGGTCTTCACGTCGATGCTCCCTCCTCGTCGAGGCTCACTTGTCCCGTCTCGCCGTCCACCGTCACCACCACGCCCTCGGGCAGGTCGTCCACCGCCCCCGCGTAGCCCACCACGGTCGCCACGCCGGCCTCCCGGGCCAGGATGGCCAGGTGGCTGAGCACCGACCCGGTCTCGGCCACGAGGCCGGACAGGCGACCGATGAGCGGCCCCAGGCCGGGCGTCAGGATGCTGGTGACGAGCACCGACCCCGGGGGCGGATCGTCGGTGTCGTAGGTGACCGGCCCGGTGCCTTCGCCGCCGCCGGCACCCGTGCCGCCACCCACCTCCTCGGAGCACTGGACCCGGATCGGCAGACCACGGTCGGACATCTGGAACCACGACGGCAGGGGTGTCCCGAAACCGTGCTCGTGGGTGTTGACCAGGGCGGGCACCACCACCGCCCGCTTGGTGGCCACCGCGGCGAGGTGGTCGAGGGTGATGTGGCGGATCAGCTCGGGTTCCTGGAGGTAGCCGGACCCGGTCAGCCGCTCGCCGAGGCCCCAGGCCGCCCGCCCCGACAGCTCCTGCAGCCAACGCACCCGCAGGCGCAGGGCCTCGCGGAGGATGCCGTTCTCGTTGACGTCCTGGCCCCCGTCGCCCAGGTCGACCGCCGTCACCTCCTGGGGCAGGATCGGACCGCGCGAGATGCGGGGGGCGTGAGGGCCAGCACGGCCGGGCTGCGGAGCACGATGTCGTCGTCGCTCAGGCCGTCGCGACGGGCCTCGACGAGGATGCGCAGGGCGACGGAGGCCCCGGTCATCCGGTTGGACCCGGTGTCGGTGAGCATGCCCATCAGGACCTCATGGGCGTGCAACGCCCGCAGGATGGTCCGGCTGCGGTGGATCAGGGCGAAGAGCTGTCGCGTCGTGAGCCGTTCGAGGTTGGGCACCGCGCTCAGGTCTTCGTCGACCCGCTGGACGAGCTGTTCGGCGAGCTGGGGCAAGGCGGCTCGTAGCCGACCCACCCGCCAGGCGCCGCGGAGGTGGCGGGCCGCGGGGATCGGGTTCAGCTTCGACAACGCGGAGCTGGAGGCGCGGATGTCGCCCGCGAGGCGCAGGTCGATCGCCACGCGGCCCTGCACGACGATCACCACCTCGCTGGCCGCCACCTGCGCGGGGGTGGCCGCCCCGGCCAGGATGACGGCCTCGGACACGGCCTCGCGGAGCGGGACGGCCCAGAGGTCGTCCTCCAGCTCGGTGAGCGGCTCGGGGAAGGTCTCCGCCACCGGCCCGGGCCCGTACACCGGGCCCAGGGGGATGCCGCGGACCACGGTGGTGACGGGCCGCGACTGGAGCAGCCAGAGCTGACCATCCTCGTCGATGGCCCACTCGACGTCCTGGGGCCCTCCGAAGATGGTGGCCACCTCGTCGCCCAGCGCCACCAGCCGACGCAGGTCGGCGGCGCTGAGCGCGACCCCGTCGCTGAGCTGGGCCTCGAGCACCGCGCCGCGGGTGTCGAGGAGGTAGCGGGAGCCGTCGACCTCGCCGCTCACGAGGGCGTCGGGCCCACCCCGCACCACGGTCACCACCCGCCGGTCGCTGCGCCCGATCACGGGATCGATGCCGAACATCACGCCGCCGTAGGCGGGCTCGAGGAGGGGTTGGATGAGCTCCGCGATCGGCTCCTCGGGCGCTCCCGCCGCCACCCGCGAATCGAGGACCGTGCGCAGGGCGGCCACGAACTCGTCGAAGCCGGCGACGCCGACGACCGACTCGAACTGGCCGGCCATCGAGGACTCGGCGGTGTCCTCCACGACCGAGGAGCTGCGGACGACCAGGGGGCGACGGTCGCCGTCAGCCCGCTCGAACGCGGCCCGCAGCGCCGGATGGGTGGCGAGGTCGGCGCCCGCGTCGACGGCATCGGAGAGGGCGGTCGTGAGGACCACGCCCGGGAGCGTGGCCACGCCGGCGGAGGCCGCCCGCGCCAGGTTGGCCGCCTTCCCCCCGACCTGGGCCACGTCGAGCGCGGCGGGATCGTCGAGCGTGACGACCGGCACACGGTCGTCTGCGGTGGTGATGACGTCGGTCAACGGCTCCATCGTGCACCTTTTCAAGGTCGGAGGCCTCAGAACTGTTCCCGGGGGCCGGTTCAGGAGTTCGACGCCAGCAGGCAACGGCGGGCGAAGGCGACGACCGACCGCCCCTCACCGGCCGGCCCCCCGGCGCGGCGCTGGCGTCGGGCACCGTTGCCGTCGCCGAGGATGCGCCGCACCGCGGCCGTGACCCGTGCGGTGTCGTCCAGCTCGTCCAGGGCCGGCCTGACGTGGTCGAGCAGCTCGGCCACCGCCTGGTCGGCGGGAACCGTCCGGGCCGTGACGGGCGATACCAGCTCGTCGTCGAGGCCGTAGCGGGCCGCCCGCCACATGGCCCCGGACAGGACCGCCTCCGGCACGGGCGTCCCGTTGGACCGCCCCTGCTCGACCTCGCGGACACCGGTCCGCACCAGCGCCCTGGCCAAGCCGGCCAGGCCGACCACCTCGTCGACCGTGAGGCTCACGTCGCCGACGCGCACCTCGAGGGTCGGGAACCGCACGGACGGCCGCAGGTACCAGTAGAGGTGCGTGGCGTCGTCGATGGCCCCGGCCGTGCGCAGGTCGTCCACGATCTCGGCGTACGCCGCCCGGTCGTCCAGGGCGGGGGGCACGCCCGCCGTCGGCCACCGCTCCCAGACCTCGTAGCGGTAGCTGTCGTAGCCCGTGTCCTCGCCCTCCCAGAACGGCGAGTTCGCCGAGAGGGCGAGCAGGACGGGCAGCCACTGTCGGGTCCGGGTCATCACCGCCACCAGGAGATCGGGATCGGCGACGCCGACGTGGATGTGGCACCCGCAGATGACCTGCTGGCGGGCCACGACCTGGTACCGGGCCTCCATCTCGCGGAAGCGCTCCCGGTCCATCTCGACCGCCTGCTCCTGCCACGAGCTCCAGGGGTGGGCGGCCACCGGGAGGATCGCACAGCCCATGCCGGCCGCGGCGCCGTCGAGGTCGCGGCGCAGATCCCGGAGCTCGCCGTCGAGCTCGTCGAGGTCGGCGCAGATGGAGGTCGCGGTCTCGATCTGGCAGCGGTTGAGCTCGGCGCTGACCTGCTGACCGAGGAGGTCCCGGGCCGCGGGCAACAGCTCGTGGGACCGGGGCGCCAGCGCGCCGCTGGCCCGGTCCACGATCAGGAACTCCTCTTCGACCCCGAGGGTCACGCCGTCCGCATCCATCCGGCCGCTCCTACCCCGGTCGGGCGAGACCGACCACCGGTGGTGAACGAACTGCCCCGCTCGGGTGATCGCGACGAACCAGGTCTTCCGGCTCAACGAGCGGGGAGGTAGCGCGCCTCACCTGTTCGAGGAGGCAGCGATGACGGTACGAACCACCACGGTCCACAAGGAGACCGTCCGGGAGGCCGGCATGGGCACGGTTTCACCGATCAGCATCCTGGCCGGCGTGGTGAGCGCCTACGGGGCGTTCGCCATCGTCGCCGCGATCGTCGGCGCGGTGCTGACGGCCGCGGACGCCGACACCGAGTTCCGCACGAATGACTGGACGGGCAGCGGCGCGGTAGCCGCTCTGGTCAGCGCCCTGGTGCTCTTCGGCGCCTACCTGTTCGGCGGCTACGTCGCCGGACGGATGGCTCGGCGCGCCGGAGTCCTCCACGGCGTCCTCGTGTTCCTGGTCAGCCTGGTCATCGGTGCCGCCGTCGGTGGTGTCGTCTCCGCGCTGGCCGAAGGCGACGAGATCGAGAGCAACCTGCGCAGCATCGGCATCCCGACGACCACCGACCAGGTCACCGATGTGGCCCTGGCCGGCCTGATCGCCTCGCTGGTCGCCGTGTTCCTCGGGTCCCTCCTCGGCGGCATGCTCGGCGAGCGGTGGCACACGAAGCTCGCCCGCCAGGTGGCCGACCCGGAGATCGGCCCCGCGGCGGACGAGCGCGAGCGCATCGCACGCGAAGAAGACGAACGCCACGACCACATCGCCCGAGATGACGCCGTGCGCCGGGACCTCCGGACCGAGACCGACGACGACGATGCGGAGCTCGACCTCCGCGACGACGACGGCGAGCGCCGTTACACCGAGGCCGAGTGGCGGGCCCGGGAGAACATCAACCGCTAGTCCGCCAGCTCGGGGCGCGCCCGGAAGTGCTCGAGCGCCTCGGGATTGGCCAACGCCTCGACGTTGCGCACGGGTTCTCCATGGATCACGGCCCGGACCGCGAGCTCGGTGATCTTCCCGCTCCGGGTGCGGGGGATCTCCGGCACGGCAACGACCCTGGCGGGGACGTGCCGCGGCGTGGTGTTCTCCCGGATCCGGCGGCGGATGCGGTCGCGGAGGTCGTCGTCGAGGACCGCACCCTCCCGGAGCACCACGAAGAGCACGATCCGGGTGTCGCCCGCGTGCTCCTGGCCGACCGCGAGGGCCTCGGACACCTCCGGGACCTGCTCGACCTGCCGGTAGATCTCGGCCGTCCCGATGCGGACCCCGCCGGGGTTGAGGGTGGCGTCGGAGCGCCCGAAGATGACGAGGCCCCCGTGCTCGGTCCACTGGGCGAAGTCGCCCTGGTGCCAGGTGCCGGGGATCCGCTCGAAGTAGGCCGAGCGGTACCGGGAGCCGTCGTCGTCACCCCAGAAGCCGAGCGGCATCGAGGGGAAGGCGTTCCGGCAGACCAGCTCGCCCTTCTCGCCCGGGGGCCGCGACGCCCCCTGCTCGTCGACCACGTCGATGGCGAGGCCGAGGGCCGGGCGCTGGATCTCCCCCCGGTGCACGGGCGCCGTCGGATCGCCGGCCACGAGGCAACCACAGAGATCGGTGCCGCCCGAGATCGAGGCCAGGTGCACGTCGACCTTCAGGTGGCCATATACGTAGTCGAAGCCTTCGGGGACGAGCGGAGAGCCCGTGGAGGTGATCGTACGGATCGAGACCAGGTCGTGGGTGCGGGCGGGTTCGACCCCGCTCCGGTCGAGGGCGTCGATGAACTTGGCCGACGTGCCGAAGAGGGTGATCCCCTGCTCGTCGGCCAGGTCGAAGAGGGCCGCCGGCGGATGGGCGGGCGAACCGTCGTAGAGCACGAGGGTGGCCCCGGAGGCCAGCCCGGACGCCAGCCAGTTCCACATCATCCAGCCCGCGGTCGTGAAGTAGAAGACCCGGTCGCCGGGACGGACGTCGCAGTGGAGCTGGTGCTCGACGAGGTGCTTCAGGAGCACGCCGCCGGCGCGGTGCACGATCGCCTTCGGCCGGCCCGTGGTCCCCGACGAGTAGAGGACGTACCACGAGTGGTCGAACGGGTACCGCTCGACGGCGAGCTCGGCGCCGGCGTGGGTCGCGAGGACGTCCGGCCAGGCATCGGTCCCCCGCGGCGCCGTCCCCCCGAGATAGGGCACCACGATCGTGCGCTCGAGGCCCGGCAGCCCCTGCCGGATCTCCTCGAGGCGCGGCAGGCAGTCGTTGACCTTGCCGCCGTACACGTAGCCGTCGGCCGCCACGAGCACCTTCGGCTCGATCTGGCCGAACCGGTCCAACACCCCGGCCGTACCGAAGTCGGGCGACGTGGAGGAGAACGTGGCCCCCACGGCCGCCGTCGCCAGCATGGTGACGACCGTCTCGGGGATGTTGGGCAACCAGGCGGCGACCCGATCGCCGGGCCCGACCCCAGATCCCCGGAGCGCGGCCGCCACCGCGGCGACCTCGGCCCGCAGCTCGTCCCAGCTCACCGTCCGACGGCGCCCGTCCTCGCCGGCTTCGATCAGCGCGGCCCCGGGACCGGCGGTGGCCAGGAAGGTCTCCACCACGTTCAACCGGGCTTCGGGGAAGAAGCGGGCGTCGGGCAACGTGTCCCCGGGAACGAACGCGACGGTTCCCTGGTCGCCGACGACACCGCAGGCGTCCCAGGCCGCCGACCAGAACGCGCCGGGATCGGCGACCGACCAATCGTGCAGCGCCTCGAACCCGGAGCGGCCCTGGGCCTCGGCGAAGACCTGGAGCCGGCTGCGGGCCACCCGGTCCTCGTTCGGGATCCACAGCGGCGCCATCCCTCGTTCTTAGCGTCCGCCGACGCTCCGACGTCGCGAACTAGCGTTCCGGCCGCCGGCGACGCGAGGGAGGGAACCGTGCGACGCGTGCTCCTGGGGTCGCTCGCCGCCACGCTGGCGCTCGGTTGGCTCTTCGCGGGCGTCGCCTCGGCCCAGGACGGCGAGGCCGACGAGGTCACCACCGAGGACCCCCTGGAGCTGATCCGGGAGCAGGTGCCCGAGGGGGCGCCCGGGCAGTTCGACCTGACGGCCGCCGAGGAGCGGTTCGGACGCCTGGTGCGGGATTTCGACGACACCACGTCGGTCGACATCGGCGACGGGTCGACGCTCACCGGCCGCTGCGGCGGGATCGCGATGTCCTACGAGGAGAACGGCGACCTGCTCGATGCCGCTCTGGACGCCGGCACCGGCGACCCCCCGGTGGACGTGCTCGACGGCGGGCAGGCCTTCACCGCCGACAACCCGTTCGAGGTCGATACCCGGGGCGTGGTGGCCTACTTCGGGTTCATGCCCCGCCGGGGGGACGGCCCCATGGACCACAGTTGGGAGATCCGCACCGCGGGGGTCAGCCTCGACGAGGGCGGCGATCCGAACGCCGCCGGGAACAACCGCAACGCCGGCCTCGTCGACATCGGTGAGCAGCTCCCGTTCGCCTTCTCGCTCGACGCCGAGGTCGAGGGGCGCCTGACCTCGGAGAACCTCGCCGACTGCGCCGGCGCCGGCCACGTCCGCTTCACCGGCGGCAACCCGCTGGTCAGCGTGCCGGGCGCCGTGGGCACGGTCACCCTGCTGGGCGGTGTGTTCGGCCTCCTGTTCAACGCCCGCCCCGCCGTCACGTCCAAGGTCTGGGGGCCCGGATGAGCGAGTACGAGAACCTCTTCGCCGAAGGCACCGGCACACCCGAGGCGGAGCGCGACGACGAACCGTCGGTCGAGTACCCCGTGGTGCGCGGCGGGCTGTGGGGCCTGTCCCTCGGGTTCGGCCTGGCGATCTACGCGCTCATCTTCCGCGTGATCGAGCTGCGGCTCACGACGGTGCTGCTGATCGTGCTCGCGGGGGTGGTCGTCGGCCTGCTCTGGAGCCGCTTCGGCCCCGTGAAGCGCTGACCGGCGGTCAGTCCTCGACGTCGTCGCGGACGACGAGCACGGGACAGGACGCATGGCGGACCAGGCGGTCGGAGACCGACCCGAGCAGGGCCCGCTTGATCCCACCGCGTCCCCGCGAACCGACCACCAGCACCGTGGCCCCGACCTCACGGGCGAAGAGCGCGATCTCGGTGCCGGGGTCACCCATGGCGACCTGGCGCTCGGCGTCCGGGAGCCCCAACGCCTCGACGACGTCGTGCAACAGCTCCTCGCCCTCCCGCACGCGGACGTCTTCGAGCTCGGTCAGCTGCTCCGGGGTCATCGTCCCGCCGGCGGCCCCGGACACGCCGGTGACCAGGGTCGGATCACTGCCCTCCACGACCGTGAGCACGATCGTGCGCCCGCCCGGCGCCAGCCGGGCCAGCCCCGTCGCCGCCGCCCCCGTCGAGCTCTCGGACCCGTCCACGCACAACACGACGACCTGGTCCATGCGCAGAGTTTGCCCGGTCGACTACAGGCGGTCGACGATCGCCTGGGCGAACTCGGAGCACTTCACCTCGGTGGCGCCCTCCATCAGGCGGGCGAAGTCGTAGGTCACGACCTTGTCGCCGATGGTGGCCTCGAGGGCCCGGACGATGTCGTCGGCCGCGTCCTGCCAGCCGAGGTGCTCGAACATCATCACGCCCGAGAGCAGCACCGAGCCGGGGTTCACCTTGTCCTGGCCGGCGTACTTGGGGGCGGTGCCGTGCGTGGCCTCGAAGATGGCATGGCCGGTCACGTAGTTGATGTTGCCGCCGGGGGCGATCCCGATGCCGCCGACCTGGGCGGCGAGGGCGTCGGAGACGTAGTCGCCGTTCAGGTTCATGGTGGCGATGACGTCGTACTCGTCGGCCCGGGTCAGGATCTGCTGCAGGAAGGCGTCGGCGATGGAGTCCTTGGCCAGGATCTTGCCGCCGGGGTCACCCCCGCAGTCGTCCCAGCCGACCGCCACGTCGCCGAACTCGTCCCGGACCAGCTCGTAGCCCCAGTCCCGGAAGGCCCCTTCGGTGAACTTCATGATGTTGCCCTTGTGCACGAAGGTCACCGACTTCCGGCCCCGGGCGACGGCGTAGTTCAACGCCGCTCGCTGCAGGCGCTGCGACCCGGTCTTGGAGATCGGCTTGATGCCGATGCCGGAGTCCTCGCGGATGTCCCAGTCGAAGTTGTCGTGCAGGAACTCGAGGAGCTTCTTCACCTCGGGTGTGCCCGAGGCCAGCTCCTTGCCGGCGTAGACGTCCTCGGTGTTCTCCCGGAAGATCACCATGTCGATCTTCTCCGGGGCCTTCACCGGTGAGGGCACGCCCTGGAACCAGCGGACGGGGCGGAGGCAGACGTAGAGGTCGAGGATCTGGCGCAGGGCCACGTTGAGCGAGCGGATGCCGCCACCGACCGGGGTGGTCAGCGGGCCCTTGATGCCGATGAGGTGGTCCCGGAAGGCCTCGACCGTGGCCTCGGGGAGCCAGTCGCCGGTCTCGTTGAAGGCCTTCTCGCCGGCCAGCACCTCGACCCAGGAGATGGTCTTGCCGTGCTTGGCTGCGGCGGCGTCCAGCACCAGCTGGGCTGCCGGCCAGATGTCGACACCCGTGCCGTCGCCCTCGATGAAGGGGATGAGCGGCTCGTCGGGGACGACCAGGGTGCCGTCAGGGGCGGCGGTGATCTTCTCGGCCATAGGCCGCGGAGGTTACCGGCGCAGCGGGCTCACAATTCCAGTTCGGCCAGGACCCGCTTCGCGGCGTCCGACCGGTTGAGGACGTAGAGGTGGATGCCGGGGACCCCGGCAGCCAGGAGGCGCTCGCAGAGCAGGGCACCCGCGTCGACGGCGACGTCGATGACGGCGTCGGTGTCGGGGGCGTCGTCGAGGCGCTCCTCGAGGTCGGCCGGGATCTTCGACTGGTTCATGGCCGACATCCGGCGCAGGCCGGCCGGGTCGCGGAAGAGCATCACGCCGGGCAGGACCGGGGTGTGGCAGCCCAGGTCGGCCAGCTCCTCGATCATGAGGAGGTAGTCGTTGGGGTCGAAGAAGAAGTTGGACACGCCGAAGTCGGCCATCTCCAGCTTCTCGGCCATCCGTTGCCGATCGGACTCGCGGTCGACGGACCGGGGGTGGAGCTCGGGTTGGGTGGCGACGCCGATCGAGAAGTCGGCGCCGTGGGCCCGGACCAGCTCGACCAGCTCGCAGGCATAGGTGAAGTCGCCGCCGGGGTCGCTGCCGTCGGCGGGCGGGTCGCCGCCCAGGGCCAGGATGTTCTCGACCCCCGATTCGGCGTACTGGTCGAGCAGCTGCTTGACCTGGTCGTTGGTGTGCCCCACGCACGTGAGGTGGGCCATGACCGGGAAGTCGTGCTCGTGGTTCATGGCGATCACGAGGTCGCGGGTGAGGTCACGGGTGCTGCCACCCGCCCCGTAGGTCACCGACATGAAGCTCGGGTCGAGCGGCGCCAGCTCTTCGACCGCGGTCTTCAGGTTGGCGACGCCGGCATCGGTCTTGGGCGGGAAGAACTCGAACGAGATCGTCCGGCCCTGGGCCAGGAGGTCACGGATCTTCGCCATGGGACACCCGAGGGTACCGCTCAGCCCTCCCGGGCCAGACGGGCTTCGGCGGCCTCGACGGTGTTCACGAAGAGCATGGCCCGGGTCATCGGGCCGACCCCGCCGATGCGCGGCGACAGCCACCCGGCCACCTCCGCCACCTCGTCGGCCACGTCGGAGAGGAGCTTCCTGCCCTCGAAGCTCACGCCCGCCGCCACCACGGCGGCGCCCGGCTTGACCATGTCGGCGGTGATCATCCCCGGCGATCCCGCCGCGGCGACGACGATGTCGGCTTCCCGCGTGTAGGCGCCCACGTCGGCGACGCCGGTGTGGACCACGGTCACGGCGGCGTTGGCGTTCGGCCGCTTGAGCGAGAGCAGGTTGGCCAGCGGGCGGCCGATGGTGAGACCGCGGCCGACGATGACCACGTGGCGGCCCGCGATCGGCACCTCGTAGGCCATGAGCAGGCGCTGGATGCCGTGCGGCGTGCACGGCAGCGGCCCCTCCGAGCCCATCACCAGCTTGCCCAGGTTGACCGGGTGGAGGCCGTCGACGTCCTTGGCCGGGTCGACCCGGAGGAGGTGGGCCTCGTAGTCGAACCCGGGCGGGAACGGGTACTGGCACAGGTAGGCGTCGACCGCGTCGTCGGCGTTCCACCGGTCGATGAGGGCGTCGATGGCCGCCGGGCTGGTGTCGGCCGGAAGGTGCTCGTCGAAGCTGGCGATCCCCAGCTCGGCCGCGTCCTCGTGCTTCATCTGCACGTAGCGGGCACTGGGGGCGTCGTCCCCGACGAGCAGCGTGCCGAGCCCCGGCGTGACGCCCTGTTCGCCCAACGCCGCGATCCGGTCCTTGAGCTCCGCCTTGATCTGCGTCGCGACGGCCTCCCCGTCCAGCGTGACGGCCGTCAATGCCGAAAATGCCTCTCGCCGGTGAAGACCATGGCGAGGCCCTGTTCGTTCGCGGCGGCGATGACCTCGTCGTCCCGCACCGAGCCGCCGGGCTGGACCACGGCCGTGGCCCCGGCTTCGGCGGCGGCGTCGAGGCCGTCGCGGAAGGGGAAGAAGGCGTCGGACGCGCAGGCCCCGCCCGCCGCCCGGCCGGCCGCCTTCTGCGCCGCGATGCGGCCCGCGTCCCGGCGGTTCTGCTGGCCGGCGCCGATGCCCACGGCCTGGCCGTCCTTCACCAGCACGATCGAGTTGGAGCCCACGCGGGCGACCAGGCGCCACGCCAGCTCCAGGTCGCGCCGTTCGGCGTCGGTGGGCGCCCGCTCGGTGACCACCCGCCAGGTGGCGGTGTCCACCACGAGCTCGTCGGGCGTCTGCACCAGCAGCCCGCCGTCGATGGTGCGCAGGTGCAGCCCGAGGGGACCCGGGGGTGGCGCCTCGAGCACCCGCAGGTTCTTCTTCGCCGTCAGGACCTCCAGGGCGCCCCCCTCGTACGACGGGGCGATCACGACCTCGGTGAAGATCTCGGACAGTGATTCGGCCATCGCCCGCGGCAGGGGCCCGTTGGCGGCCACGATCCCGCCGAAGGCCGAGTCGGGGTCGCACTCGTGGGCGAGGCGGTGGGCCGTGGCCAGGTCGTCGGCCAGGGCGGCGCCGCAGGGGTTGGCGTGCTTGATGATGACCACAGCGGGCCCGTCACCCAGCTCGTGGACCAGCCGCCACGCCGCCTCGGCGTCGTAGAGGTTGAGGTACGACAGCTCCTTGCCCCCGTGCTGGACCGCGTCGTCCCACCACGAACGCTGTCCGCTCCACCGGTAGCGAGCGCCGACCTGGTGGGGGTTCTCGCCGTAGCGCAGCTCCTGCACCCGCTCGGCGGCCAGGTGGAGCGAGGCCGGGAGGGGGTCGTCGGACGCGTCGGTGTCGTCGAACCAGGCCACGATGGCGGCGTCGTAGGCCGCCGTGTGGGCGAAGGCGGCCCGGGCCAGCCGCCGCCGGGTCTCCTCGGACAGGGCGCCGTCGGCCCGCAGCTCCTCGAGGACGTCGCCGTAGGCCGCAGGATCGACCACGACGCCGACGTGGGCGTGGTTCTTGGCCGCGGCCCGGACCATCGTCGGCCCGCCGATGTCGATCAGCTCGATGCCGGGGTCGCTGGTGAACGGGTAGAGGTTGACCACGACGAGGTCGATCGGGGTGATGTCCCGGGCCTCGAGGTCGGCGAGGTGATCGGGGTTCGACCGGTCGGCCAGGATCCCGCCGTGGATCTTCGGGTGGAGGGTCTTGACCCGACCGCCGAGCATCTCCGGGGCGTCGGTGACCGCCGCCACCTCGACGACCGGCAGGCCGGCCTCGGCGATGGCGGTGGCGGTGCCACCGCTCGAGACCAGCTCCCAACCGAGCTCGACCAGGCCCTCGGCCAGGTCGACCACACCGGTCTTGTCGTACACGGAGAGCAGGGCGCGCATGGCGATCAGGGTCCTCGGGGGGTGGGGACGGAGGGCAGGCTGAGCTCGCCGGCGGCGACGGCGGCAAGGGTGTCCGGGTACAGGCGGCGCTCCACGGCTTTGATCCGCTCGTGGAGTGCGTCGACCGTGTCGTCGGGCAGCACCGCCACGGCCTCCTGGGCCACGATCGGCCCGGCGTCGACCTCGAGCGTGGCGACGTGCACGGTGCAGCCGGTCACCTTCACGCCGTAGGCCAAGGCGTCGGCGACGCCGTGCCACCCCGGAAACGACGGCAGGAGGGCGGGGTGGGTGTTGAGGATCCGCCCGGCGTACGCGTCGAAGACCGGTTCGTCGAGGATCGTCCCGAAGCCGGCCATGGCGACCAGGTCGACGGCGGCGTCGTCCAGGGCGGCCACCACCCGCTTCGAGTAGCCGACCCGGTCGAAGGTGGGACCGAAGTCGTCCCGTTCGAGGACGACGGCTTCCAGCCCCGCCCGGGCGGCGACGTCGACCGCGCCACACGGACGGTCGACCACGACCGCCACGACGGGCAGAGAACGGTCGAGCACGGCCTCGAGGATCGTCCCGCTCCCCGAGGCCAGCACACCGATCCGCACGGTCGGACCGTACCAGCGCGTCGGTGGCCCACCCGGGGGTCCCGGTCGTCTAGGTTGACGCCGCAACTTCGCACGTCGCACCGGGAGGCCACGTGGATCTGAGCAAGCTGTCAACAGGCGACAAGGTGATCGCAGGGAGTGGCATCGCCCTGCTCATCTTCTCCTTCTTCCCCTGGTTCGGGGTCGACGAGGGGTTCGCCAGCTACTCGGAGAGCGGCTGGTCGAACGTCTTCTCGCTCCTCGCCGTCCTCATCGGCATCGCCATGGTCGTGGTCACGATCCTGCCCGCCGCCGGTGTCGAGCTGCCGGAGCTGGGGATGCCCTGGAGCCAGATCCTGTTCATCGCAGGCATCGTGGCCGGGGCCCTGGTGCTCCTCCAGCTGCTGATCGGTGCCGACGTCGGGGGCTTCGACCTCGACCGCGAGATCGGGCTCTTCCTCGGCGTGATCGCCGCCGCCGGCTTGGTGGCGGGAGGCTTCCTGAAGCGACAGGACCCCGCGGGCGGCCCCGCGGCAGGCCCGCCGACGTCCTTCTGACGAACCGCGCGTTCCGCCACGGCCCCGTCGAGCACGACGGGGTCGTGGCGCGTCCGGTCCCCGGTGCGGCCCGGCCGACGATCTAGCGTCGCGCGGGGTTCCGACGAGGAGTGGATGACATGGACATGAGCAAGCTGACGACCGGGGACAAGGTGATCGGGGTCTCCGCCATCCTCCTGTTCGTCTTCAGCTTCCTGGACTGGTTCAAGGTGTCGGCGAACATCGACGCCGGCGAGTTGGGTGGGGACCTCTCGCAGTCCCTCTCGGAGAACGGCTGGGGGATCGGGTTCCTGTGGGCGGGGATCCCCGTGCTCCTCGGGCTGGCCATGCTGGCCATCGTCCTGGTCAGCAGGCTCTCGCCCGACACCGACCTGCCCAACGTGGCCTGGCCGCAGATCCTGCTCGGGATGGGCGTGGTGGCCGCCCTCCTCGTCGTGCTCAAGCTGCTCATCGGCGTGGACGAGGGCGACCTCATCCCCGGCGCCGATGCCATCCCCGACGAGTTCTTCGACGACTTCGACATCGACGTCTCCCGCCAGTTCGGGATCTACCTGTCGGCCCTCGCCGCCATCGGCCTCGCCGTCGGCGCGTTCCTCCGGATGCGCGAGGTCGAGCCGACCGCCGGCGGTCCCACCGACCCGCCCACCGCAATCTGACCTAGAGCGAGGCGACGACCTCGGCCATCAGCTCGCCGGCCTCGGTGGGGTTGTTGCCTACTTGGGCGCCGGCCGCCTGGAGGGCCTTGATCTTGGCCTCCGCGGTGCCCTTGCCCCGGCTCACGATGGCCCCGGCGTGGCCCATCTTCTTGCCGGGGGGTGCCGTGACGCCGGCGATGTAGGCCACCACGGGCTTCGACATCTTCTCGGCGATGAACTCGGCCGCCTCTTCTTCTGCCGATCCCCCGATCTCGCCGATCATCATCACGGCCTTGGTCTCGGGATCGGCCTCGAAGCGCTCGAGGCAGTCGATGAACGACGTCCCGGGGACGGGATCGCCGCCGATGCCGACGCAGGTGGTCTGGCCGATGCCCTTCTGGGTCAGCTCGTGGAGGGCCTGGTAGGTGAGCGTCCCGGAGCGGCTGACGATGCCGACCGGGCCACCGCCCATGGCGATCTCGCCCGCGGTGATGCCGATGTTGCACTTGCCGGGGCTGATGATCCCCGGGCAGTTCGGGCCTAGGAGCTGCACGTCCGGGTGATCCCGCTTCAGCACGTTGAAGAACCGGGCCTCGTCCTGGGCGGGGACGCCCTCGGTGATGACCACGATCAGCTTCACGCCCCCGTCGGCCGCCTCGTGCACCGCGGACTCCACCCCGGGCGCCGGGATGAACACGCAGGAGGTGTCGGCCCCGGTCTCGGCCACCGCCTCGCCCACCGTGGCGAAGACGGGGATGCCGTCCACGTCGGTGCCGGCCTTCTTCGGGTTGGTCCCGGCCACCACCTGGGTGCCGTACTCCCGGTTGCGCAGGCCGTAGAAGCGCCCGTTGGACCCGGTGAGGCCCTGGTAGACGACCTTGGTGCTCTCGTCGACGAAGATCGCCATGGTTCAGTTGCCCTTCGCTGCGAGCTCGACCGCGGTGGCCGCGGCCTCGAGCATGGTCGGCTTGGAGAGCAACGAGTCCGAGGTGTGCTCGGCCAGGATCGCCCGACCCTCCTCGGCGTTGGTCCCGTCCAGACGGATCACGATGGGAGCCTCGATCTCGACCCGGCTCAGGGCCTGGACGATGCCGTTGGCGACCTCCTCGCCCCGGGTGATGCCGCCGAAGATGTTGATGAAGATGGAGCGCACCTTCTCGTCGTTGTTGATGACCTCGAGCGCCCCGGCCATGACGTCGGCGTTGGCCCCGCCCCCGATGTCGAGGAAGTTGGCCGGGCGCCCGCCCACCTGGCTGACCACGTCGACGGTGCTCATGGCCAGCCCGGCCCCGTTGGCGATGATCCCGACCTCACCGTCGAGACCGACGTACTGCAGGCCCTTCTCGTGGGCCGCCTGCTCCCGGTCGTCGCGCACCTGGGTGGCCTCGTACTCGTCCCATTCGTGGCGGAAGGCGGCGTTGTCGTCGAGGGTGACCTTGGCGTCGAGGGCGTGCACCTGGCCGTCCGGCGTGAGGATCAGGGGGTTGATCTCGACCAGGTCGGCGTCACCTTCGGTGAAGGCCGTGTAGAGCTTGCGCAGGATGTCGACCGCGCCGTCGGTGGCCTGGGGGTTGAGGTTCGCGGCCTCGACCCAGGCTCGGGCATCGGCCTCGGACAGGCCCTCGGCCGGGTCCACATGGACCTTGGCGATGGCATCCGGGTCGGTGTCGGCCACCTCCTCGATGTCGACGCCGCCCTGGGCGCTGAGCATGCCCAGGTGCTGCTTGGCCGAGCGGTCGAGGGTGAAGCTGGCGTAGTACTCCTCGGCGATGTCGGAGGCCTTCTCGATCCAGACGATGCCGACCGTGTGACCCTTGATGTCCATGCCGAGGATGGCGTCGGCGTGCTGGCGGGCCTCGTCGGCGTTCGCCGCCAGCTTGATCCCGCCGGCCTTGCCCCGCCCGCCCACCTGCACCTGGGCCTTGACGACGACCGGGTAGCCGAGCCGGTCGGCGGCGGCCACGGCGTCGTCCACGGTCGTCACCGCCTCGCCGGGGCTGACCGGGATGGCGAAGGAGGCGAAGAACTGCTTGCCCTGGTACTCGAAGAGGTCCACGGCGCAGCAACCTAGTGATCGACTTCGGCCCCCCCGCAATCCCTTCCGCTCCGCTCAGGCCGTCCACGGAGGCCACCGATACCGTCCTCCGGCGTGAGTCGGCCGAGCATGTGGATCCTCGGGGGGATCTTCGCCATCGTCCTCGCCATCTGCGTGGCCGGGGCGGTCCTGACCATCGCCGCGGGCGACGACGACGTCGACGTCAACCTCGGCGACGACGAGTTCGCGCTGGAGAACATCGACGGCGCCGCCGAGCGGATCGCCGCCAACGGCCCCGACATCTTCCCCGACCTGATGGGCGGCAACCGGCCGATCATGGTGAACCACGTCGGCGACGACGTCGAGGAGGGCTGGGTGGCCGTGCTCGCCATCACTCCGGGGACCGAGGCCTGCATCGTGGAGTGGGACGCCGAGGCCGAAGGGTTCGAGGACTGCGAGGGCACCACCTACCCGCCCGACGGCGAAGGCCTCGAGACGTTCGCCACCCGGGTCGACGGCGACACCCTCCACGTCGACCTCGGCCGCGGCCGGCCCGAGGACCAGGAACCCGACGAGCCCGACGACTCCATCGTCATCACCGGCGAAGAGGGCTGACCGAAGCTGTCACACCCCCTCGGTAGGTTGGGTACAGATGTTCGCTCGACTCAAGACCGCGGGTCAGGACGTGCGCAGCGCCTGCCGGGACCTCGATCCCGATGAGCTGAGCCCGCTGCAGGCCGCCGACGCGCTGGACGAACTGACCTGCACCCACCGGGCAGTGTCGGGCGCGATGTTGCGGCTGGCGCGACGGATCGACGCGACGGTGACCGGTGAGGAGGGTGAGGACAGCAAGGCGGACTGGTGGGCCAAGCACACCGGCCAGTCCCCGACCGACGCCAAGAAGGACCTCGAGGCGTCCGACCAGCTGGACCAACTGCCGGCGACGGATGAGGCGGTCAAGAACGGCGAGCTGACCCCGACCCAGGCCCACGAGGTCGCCGCCGCCGCGTCGGAGGACCCGACGGCGGAGCTCGCCCTGCTGGACACCGCGAAGAACGGTTCGGTGCCCGAGCTGCGCCGCCAGGCCAAGAAGGTCCGCGCCGCCGCCACCGACGACGCCGCCAAGAACCGCAAGGCGCACGAGAACCGGGACCTGTACGGCAACGTCGACGACGACACCAAGGAAGGCTGGGCCCACCTCAAGGGTCCCGCGGCGTCGCTGGCCGAGTTCTGGGCGCACCTGGAGCCGTGGATCCAGGCCGAGTTCGACAAGGCCCGACGCCAGGACCGCCACGAGCGCCGGGGTGCCTACGCCTTCGACGCCCTGCTGGCCGCCCTCGCCTTCGCCGCGGCCATGCGCACGGGCAAGGGCAGCGACAAGACCAAGCCCCACGTCGGACCGCCGGTCACCATCCTGGCCCGGGTCGACGCCACCGCCATGGCCCGCGGCCGCACCGAACCGGGCGAGACCTGTGAGATCGACGGGCTCGGCCCCGTCTCCGTGGCCGCCCTCCGCGAGCTGTTGCCCCAGGCCGCCATCGACCTCATCGTCACCAACGGCATCGACGTGTTCAACACCACCCACTTCGGCCGCCGGGCCAACGCCCGCCAACAGGTCGTCCTCGACTGGTTGGGCGGCCAATGCACCCGCCAAGGCTGTTCGGCCACCCGGCACCTGCAGGTCGACCACCGGATCGACTGGGCCACCATCCACATCACCGAGCTCGAGAACCTCGACTGGCTCTGCGTGCCCTGCCACCGGCTCAAGACCCACCAAGGCTGGGCCCTCACCGACGGCACCGGACGAAGACCGCTGGTCCCCCCGGACCACCCCGACCACCCCCACCACGCCCACGACCCGCCCACGGCCGGCGCCGCCTGACCAATCCGGCGAGACCCCGAGGCGCGGCGACCGAGACCTCAGGCGAAGAGCGCGAGGAGCTCCTGGCGGCGGACCTTCTGGGTGCCGGTCTTGGGGAGCTCGTCGACCACGACGATGCGACGCGGGGCCTTGTAGGACGAGAGCCGCTCACGCGCCCACCGCACGAGCTGTGCCGGCGTCGTGCCGGCGCCTTCGGTCAGGCGCACGGCGGCACCCGGGACCTCGCCCCGCTTCGGGTCGGGCAGCCCCACGACGCCGGCCTCGACCACGTCGGGGTGCTCCTCGAGGACGACCTCGACCTCCCGGGCGTAGACGGTGTACCCGCCGTTGATGATGACGTCCTTCTTGCGCCCGGCGAACACCGCCGTGCCCAGGGCGCCTCGGCGCACCAGGTCACCGGTGCGCAGCCAACCGTCATCGGTGACCACCGCCTCGGTGGCGTCGGGCGCGCCCCAGTAGCCGCGCGGCGTGGCCCGGCCCCGGACCCAGAGCTCGCCCTCCTGCCCCGGCCCCACGTCCTCCCCCTCGTCGTCGACCACCCGGAACCGGTAGCCCGGGAGGGGCACGCCGAGCGAGTCACCCAAGCCGACGCCGAGCAGCGGCGGGCTGATCTTGGTGGCCACCCCCCCGCCGATCTCGACCATCCCGTAGCCCTCGACGAACGTGGCCTCGCCGACCGAGCCGACCAGCGGCAGGGTGACCGTGGCCCCGTAGGCCTTGAACCGACGGGCCAGGTCTCCCGGCATCGCGTCGGCACCGCTGATCCAGACCCGCACGCTGCTCAGGTCGCGATCCGCGGCGCCCTCCTCCTCGAGCAGGCGGTACATGGCGGGGACGCCGATGAAGACCGAGGGGCGTCGGCCCTCGATGGCGTCGAGGACCGCGGGGGCCGAGAACCGGGGCAGGAACCACACGGGGATGCCGGCCGCGGCCAGGCCGACCAGGGTCACGAACCCCATGATGTGGGCGATGGGCAGGCTGACCACGGCCTCGTCGCGGCGCAGCAGCCCCGGCCAGAGGGCACCGGCCCGCACCTGGCCCAGCAAGGCGGCGTGCGAGAGCTCGACCCCCTTGGGTCGCCCGGTCGTGCCCGAGGTGTAGAAGAGCATCGCCGTGGCGTCGGGATCGTCGCTCGAGCACCGGCCGAGGGGGACGCTCGCCAGCAGGTCGTCGACGTCGCGGACCACGACGTCGGCACCGGCGTCGGCCACGACGTGCTCGATCTCGTCGGGACGCATCTGCGCGTTCACCGGGACGGCGACGGCCCCGGCCCGGGTCACGGCGAGGCAGGCGAGGAACTGGTCGTAGCTGTTGGGGGTGGCCACGACCACCCGGTCCCCAGGGCCCGCCTGGGCCGCCACGCCCGCCGCCAAGCGGTCGACCCGCTCGGCCGCCTCGGCCTGGGTCAGGCTCAGCCCGGTGTCGCCGTCCTCGACGAGGCGGGTCGAGGACCGGGCGGTCGCGGACCGCTCGAGGAAGGAGCCGAGCGTCGTCCCGCCCCCCGTCAACAGCCGGGCACGGGCGACCACGGCGTCGACGGGGCGCACCGCTCGACAGTACCCACGGGCCGGGGCCGCCATCCCCCATCGGGGGTGAGGAGCGGTCACTCAGGATCGATTCGGGCACCGTCGCCAGGGTCGAGCAATCCGCGGCCGACTGAGCCCCGTCAGCGGATGAACCCCTCCGGGGGTGGTCCGACCGGGTCGGTGAACTTCGGCACCGGCGCCTGCCCGCCGGGCATGGGCGACGTGTGGGGGACGGGGGCGCCGGACTGGGTCATGGCGACGCCGCCCGCCTGCGGGTTGTACGGCATGCCGCCGAAGCCCTCCCGCTGCATCGTGCCGAACCACCGCCCGATCCAGATGAAGAGCAGGGCCGTGGGCAGGAACGTCGCAGCCAGGATCCAGGCCGTGAGCACGACGCCGTCGGAGTCCACGATGGCCGCGACGGAGGCGTCCTCGAAGGACTCGTCCTCCTCGATGAAGTCGGGCGTGGTGGCGTCGACGGTCTGCTCGGCCACCCATTCGTGGGCACCGGGCACGACGGCGACCACGAGAGCCCCGACGCCGATGATGATGAAGAGGACCGCCGTCGCATACATGCACCACTTGCCGATGCCCATGGCCGCAGTGGACCACGCGTGGGCCGCCCGACACCTGAGTAGCGGCTACTCAAATCCCCCGGTCAGCCCACCTTCTCGAGCGGCGCCCAGGCCAGCAGGAGGCGCTTCTCGCCGATGTCGGGGAAGCGGACCACGGCTTCGGTCTTGTCGCCTTGGCCCTCGATGTCGAGGATGACGCCCTCCCCCCACTTGGTGTGGCGCACGTCGTCGCCGATCTTCAGGCCCAAGGCGTCGGCCCCGGACGGCTGCGGCCCCCGGGACGTGAGCGCCTGCTCGACGATGCGGTCCCGGCCCCGGCCGGGATCGGGCGAGGACCCCTCCCAGCGGGAGGCGCCGATCGCCCGGCGGCTCCCCCGTCGGGTGCCCTCGATCGACGACACCAGCTCGGCCGGGATCTCGTCGAGGAACCGGCTCGGCGGGTTGTACTGCGTCGACCCGAACAGCATCCGGCTCCAGGCGTGGGTGAGGTGGAGCCGTTGCTGCGCCCGGGTGATGCCCACGTAGGCCAGGCGCCGCTCCTCTTCGAGCTGATCCGGCTCGCCGAGCGAGCGCAGGTGCGGGAAGACTCCGTCCTCCAGCCCGATCAGGAACACCGCGGGGTACTCGAGGCCCTTGGCCGAGTGGAGGGTCATGAGGACGACGGCGGAGTCCTCCTCGTCGAGCTGGTCGGTGTCGGACACGAGGCTGATCTGCTCGAGGAACTCGTCGACGGTCTCGAACTCGCGCGCCACGCCGACGAGCTCGGAGAGGTTCTCCAGCCGGCCCTCCGCCTCGATGCTGCGCTCGGCCTCCAGCTCGGCCACGTAGCCGCTGCGCTCCAGCACGGCCTCCAGCACGACGGCCGGGCCCTCGGGGACGAGCTCGACCAGCTCGTCGAGCAGGTCGACGAAGCCGGCGATGCCGCGGACCGCCTTGCCCGTGACCCCGGCGTCGTCCTGGCGGCGCAGGGCGTCGACGAACGCGTAGCCCTGGCTGTTGGCCCACGAGTCGAGGCGGCCGATGGTGGCGTCGCCGATCCCCCGCCGGGGCACGTTGAGGATCCGCTTGACGCTCACCTCGTCGATGGGGTTCACGATCGCCTTCACGTAGGCGACGGCGTCCTTGATCTCGCGGCGGTCGTAGAAGCGGGTGCCGCCGATCACCTGGTACGGGATGCCGACCCGCATGAGGTGCTCCTCGATCACCCGGCTCTGGGCGTTGGTCCGGTAGAAGATGGCCTGGTCGCCCCAGCGCATGTGCTCCTGGTCGTGCAGGTCGGCCAGCCGGTTCGCCACCCACTGGGCCTCATCGGTCTCGTCGTCGGCGTGGTAGCGCAGGATCGTCTCGCCCCGGCCCTGCTCGGACCAGAGGTCCTTGGGCTTACGACCGAAGTTGTTGGCGATGACGGCGTTGGCGGCGTCGAGGATGGTCTGGGTCGAGCGGTAGTTCTGGTCGAGGACCACCACGGTGGCGTCGGGGAACGCCTGCTCGAACTCGAGGATGTTGCGGATGTCGGCGCCCCGGAACTGGTAGATCGACTGGTCGGAGTCGCCGACCACGCACACGTTCCGGTGGGCCGAGGCGAGCTGGAGGACGAGCTCGTTCTGGGCCCGGTTGGTGTCCTGGTACTCGTCGACCAGCACGTGACGGAACCGGCGCTGGTACTCCTCCAGCACGTCGGGCGCGGTGCGGAAGAGGGTCACGGCCTGCACGAGCAGGTCGTCGAAGTCCATGGCCCCGGCCCGCAGCAGGCGGGCCTGGTACTCGCGGTAGACGTCGGCGATCTTGCGCTCCGGCGGGGTCGAGACGAGGCCGGCGTACTCGTCCACCGTGATCAGGTCGTTCTTGGTCGCGCTGACGGCGGCGTGCACGGACCGGGGGGCGAAGCGCTTCGGGTCGATGTTGAGGTCGCGGAGCACGTAGCCGGTGAGGCGCACGGCGTCGGCCTGGTCGTAGATGGTGAAGCCGGACGGGTAGCCCAGGCGGTCGGCGTTGCGGCGCAGGATGCGCACGCAGGCCGAGTGGAACGTGGAGACCCACATCTTCTCGGCGACCGGTCCGACGAGGCCACCGACCCGGGATTTCATCTCCCCCGCGGCCTTGTTCGTGAAGGTGATGGCCAGCAGGCCGAACGGGGAGATGTCGCGCTCGGCGATGAGGTAGGCGATGCGGTGGGTGAGCACCCGGGTCTTCCCGGAGCCGGCGCCGGCGATGACCAGCAGGGGACCTTCGTCGTGGAGCACGGCCTCCCGCTGGGAGGGGTTGAGGCCCTCGAGGAGCTCCTCGGAGGACCCGAACGGTGCCCCGCGTCCGCGTTCATCGGTGCCGCTCGCCTCCACCCGCTCACCCTACCGACGGGGTCTGACGCCAGTACCGTCCCCCGCCGACATGACGCATCCCCGTCCGTTCCGCTTCGGGGTCCAGGCCTCGGGGCCGGCATCCGCCCACGACTGGGCCGAGCTGGCCCGGAAGGTGGAGGGCCTCGGCTACGCCACGTTGACCTGCGCCGACCACCTGGACGAGCAGTTCTCGCCGGTACCGGCGCTCGTCGCGGCGGCCGGCGCGACCTCGACGCTGCGGCTCGGGACCCTGGTCCTGGCCAACGACTACCGCCATCCAGTGATCACCGCGAAGGACGCCGCCACCCTCGACGTGCTGAGCGACGGCCGGGCCGAGATCGGCCTCGGCGCGGGCTGGATGACCACCGACTACGAGGCGGCGGGCATCCGCCTCGATCCCGCCGGACACCGCATCGGACGGTTGGCCGAGGCGATCACCGTGATCAAGGCCCTCTGGGCCGACGGCCCGGTCGACCACCACGGTGCCCACTACCGCATCACCGGCCTGGAGGGCTGGCCCAAGCCGGTGCAGCGTCCCCATCCCCCGCTGGTCGTCGGCGGCGGCGGGCCGAGGATCCTGCGCCTGGCCGCCCGCGAGGCCGACATCGTCGCCGTCAACGTGAACCTGGCCGCCGGCGTCATCGACGACCGCGCCGGCCCGGACGCCACCGAGGAGGCGACCACGGCCAAGGTCGACCTGATCCGGGAGGCCGCCGGTGACCGCTTCGACGATCTGGAGCTGCACGTCCGGGTCCACCTTGCCGCCATCACGAACGACCGCGAGGGCATGGCCGAGGTGCTGGCCCCGACGCTGGGGATCTCCCCGGAGGCCGCGCTGGCCAGCCCCCACGCCATCGCCGGGACCGTGGACCAGATCGTCGACACGCTGGAGGCCCGGCGCGACCGATGGGGCCTCAGCTACCTCGGCATCTCGGTCGACGCCCTCGACCCCTTCGCCCCCGTGGTCGCCCGCCTCGCCGGACGCTGATCGTTCAGGTCGCCGCCCGCGCCGCCTCGTCCTCGGCCTGGTAGGACGCCAGGAGGGCGCGCTCCTCGTCCCGACGGGGGAACATGAACCACACCAGGGTGGCGCCCAGCAGGATGGCCACGAGGCCGGCCAGGTAGGCCCAGTCCTGGCCGTCGACGAACGACTCTCGTGCCGCGGCGGTGATCTGGTCGGCGAACTGAGGGTGTTGCTGGGCCGTGGCCTCGGCGCTGGCGAACGAACGCTGGAGCTGGGCTTGGACGCTGTCGGTGACCTTCGCCTGCGTCGACGCCGGCGCGGCCGCGATGGCCGCGGCTGATGGCGCTGGCGTAGCCCGCGGTGAGCAGGGCGCCGAGGATCGACTGCATGATCGCCCCGCCGAGGTCGCGCTGCAGGTCGGCGGTTCCTGAGGCCATGCCCGCCCGGGTGACCGGCACCGACCCCGTCAGGGAGTGCGACGCCGGGGTGCCCGCCAGGCCCACCCCGGCACCGATGAGCGCGTAGCCGAGCGCGACCTGCCAGTACGGGCTGTGGTCGCTCCAGAGCACGAGCATGGTGAGGAAGCCCAGGAAGCAGCAGGCGTAGCCGGCCAGCAGGGTGACCCGGGCGCCGGCGGACTCGACCAGCTGGGCCGAGCGCGGGGCGATGAGGACCATGAAGACGACAGCCGGGAGGATGGCCGCGCCCGCCTCCAGCGCGGAGTAGCCCAGCACGTTCTGGAGGTACTGCTGCCCGATGAACATGGCGCCCATGAGCGAGCCGAACACGATGATGCCGGCGCACGCCGCCACCCAGAAGATCCGGCGCCCGGCGACATCGAGGTCGTAGAGGGGGTTGGCGGCCCGGCGTTGGCGGATGACGAAGGCGAACCCGGCGGCGAGCGCCACCAGGGCCAGGCCTGCAGCCACCGTGCTTTCGTCGGGGACGGGAGCGAAGTTGATGGCCAGGACGAAGGCCGCCACCATCACCACCGACAGGATCCCGCCCAGATTGTCCACCGGGTCGCTGGTCTCGTTGACGTGGGCCGGGACGAGGCGGAGGGCGAGCACGAAGGCCACGACCGCCAGCGGCAGCGTGACGAGGAAGACCGACCCCCAGTAGAAGTGGCCGAGCAGCCATCCCGCGATGAGCGGCCCCAGCGCCGAGATCCCGCCGCCGAGGGCGGACCACAGCGCGATCGAACGGGTGCGGGCCGGTCCGGACCACAGGGCCGTGATCAGGGCGAGCGTCGTCGGGAAGGCCATCCCCGCCGTGAGCCCACCGAGGATCCGGGCGATGACCAGGACCTCCACCGAGGACGCCATCGCGGCGAGGATGCTGACCGGGATCGCCAGGCCGACCCCGAGGAGCAGCAGCAGCTTGCGCCCGTAGCGGTCGCCGACGGCACCGAGCCACAGGACCGACGCGGCAAGACCCAGCGAGTAGCCGACGGCGACCAGGTTCAGGGCCGCCTGCGACGCGTTGAAGGCCTTGCCGATGTCGGGCAGGGCGACGTTGGCGACGGCGAGGTTCAGGTTGGCGACGGCGGCGACCAGGATCAGCGCGAGCAGGACGAGCCCGGCCCGGGCCGGAGCCGTCGACGGCTGATCCGCCGCGCCGGCCGCCACCCCCAGTTCGTCCGGGGCGCTCATGCCACCCTCCTCGGCCGTCCGCCGCGACGCTACGACGAGGGGCCCGCGGGTCGCATCACCTCAGGGGGATGAGCCGGGGTCGTGGCTTCGCCGAGGAGGGCCGTGAGCCGGGACTCGGCCCGCCCGTACTTCTTGCGGTAGCCGCCCTGGCGGTAGCTCGGGTCGAACAGGTCCGAGACGGCGCAGCCGGTGGCCAGCACCCGGATGCCGGCGTCGTAGAGCTCGTCGATCAGGGCCACCAGGAGCAGGGCGTCGCCCTGGTTCTCGACCGGGCGGAGGCCGCGGATGACGACCGTCCCGGTCGACTCCACCAACGGGCCGTACTGCACGGGATGGACGGTGCGGAGGTGGGCCAGCAGCTCGTCGAGATCGTCCTCGGTGAACGAGTCAGCGTCGGCCAGTGCCGTGTCGACCTCGGCCTCCGTCAGGTTCTCCCGCAGGACGGTCCGCTTGGCCCGGACGTCGGGCCCGTCGATGCGCACGACGGCGAAGTGCTCGGCGATGGCGGCGATCTCCCGACGGAAGTCTTCGGCGCTGAACCGCCCCTCCCCCAACCGGTCGGGCAGCGAGTTGGAGGTCGTGGCCACCCGAACGTCGTCATCGGCGAGGAGGCGGCGGAGGAACGTCACGGTCATCAGCGTGTTGGCCACGTCGTCGAGCTCGAACTCGTCGAGGCAGACGAGGCGACGCCCGGCGAACGCGGCAACCGCGGCCTCCATGCCGACGAAGCCGATCAGCGCCGTCAGCTCACCGAAGGTCAGGTAGGCCGCGGGCTCGTCGGTGGCGTGCCAAAGGGCGGCGATGAGGTGGGTCTTGCCCACGCCGAAGCCGCCGTCGAGGTAGAGGCCGGGTGGACCCGGCCGCGTGGCCTTGCGCCGACCGAACCAGCGCCGCTCGACGGCCGGCGGCGTCGGGACCAGGACCTCCACCTCGGCCAAGGCGTCGGCCTGGCTCGGATGGGCCGGGTCGGGGATGAACGTCTCGAAGCGGGCCGCGGCGAAGCGACCGGGTGGGACGAAGCGGGCCAGCAGCTGGTCGCCGTCGAGCGCGGGATGGAGGTCGACCAGGCGCACGGCAGCCGAAACGCTAGCGACACCGACCATGATGGTGCGATGCAGGTCACCGCCCGGATCGACTATGCCGTCCGGGCGCTGCTGGAGCTGGCCAGCTCCGACGCGGCTCGGGTGACCCGTGACGAGCTCGCGGACGCCCAGGCCATCCCCCGGCGCTACCTGGAGAGCATCCTGCTCCAGCTCCGTCGGGAGGGCCTGGTGGTCGGCCAGCGCGGTGCGTCCGGCGGGTACAAGCTCGGGCGCGCCCCCGACCAGATCACGGTGGCCGACGTCTCACGTGCCGTCGACGGTCCCCTCGCCCTGGTCCAGGGCCAGCGCCCGGAGCACATCACCTACGAGGGCACCAGCCAGCACCTCGGCGAGCTCTGGGTCGGTCTCCGAGCGGCGGTCCGGTCGGTGATGGAGCACGTGACCCTGGCCGACCTGCTGGCGGGTGAGCTGCCGGAGGACGTGCGCACCCTGGTCGCCGACCCTGACGCGTGGCGGTCCGGCACCGAGCGCTGAGTCAGCTCGAGGCAATACCGCCCGGATCCCGAACGCTCCTGCCTCGCGACGAACGGGCGGCGAGCACCGGGCGGAGGCCGACGAACGCGCAGAGCGCCACGGCGCCGATGTACGCGGCCCAGCGCCACGCGCCGAGGTCGGCCCAGTTGGCCAGCTCGCGGATGTTGGTGACCATCAGCAGGCCGGCCACGGCCACCCCGAGGCCCCGCGGGGGCAGGTAGCGGATCACGTAGGCCGCCACCGGCGCCGCCAGCACGCCGCCGATCAGCATCGCCAGCACGGTGCCCACCTCGATCCCGTCGCCGCCGATGGAGGCGAGGAGGGACCCGGAAGCCACCACGGCCACGGCCACCTCGGCCGTGTTCACCGAGCCGATGGCGAACCGCGGCGGCAAGCCCCGGTGGAGCAGGAACGGCGTGGTCACCGGGCCCCACGCCCCGATGAGCCCGTTGGTCACACCACCGGTCGCGGCGACGAGCGAGGTGCCGCGGTCGTTCCACGCGGGGATCGGATCGTCGTGGTGCTCGACCTCGTCCTCGTGCGCGACGGCGGCCGTCACCGGGAGGGGTCGGCTGTAGCGGAAGAGGATGCGGAGGGCGACGACCATCAGCAAGGCGGCCAGGTACGGCTTGAGCTGGTCACCGTCGACGTTGGCCAGCACGGTCACGCCGATCAGGGCACCGGCCATGCCGGGGATGGCCAGGCGGAGGACGAGCTTGTGGTCGATGTTGCCGAAGCGCCAGTGGGAGGCCGCGGCGGCGATCCCGGTGGCCACCTTGGCCAGGTTGACCGTCGTCGACACCGCGGCCGGCGACATGCCGGTGCCGAGCAGGATGCTCGACGAGGTCGGGCCGAAGCCCATCCCCAGCGCTCCGTCGACCAGCGAGGCCAGGAAGCCGGCCAGGCCGATCAGCAGGAGCTCGCCATCCATCGCAGAAATCCTAGGGGAATATCGGTATATCGCCTCGGGTCACTCCGGGCGATCACTCGCGAAGTAGCCGGACTCGCGCAGGTCACCGAAGACGGACACCCCCACGGCGACGATCGGGACGGCGATGAGCAGGCCGAGCACGCCGGCCAGGGCGCCGCCCGCCGTGACCGCGAGGATGATCGTGAGCGGGTGCAGGGCGACGAAGCGGCTCTGGATGATCGGCTGGAGGAGGTTCCCCTCGATCTGCTGCACGACGATGACGACCACGAGCATCGCCAGCGCCCGCCCCACGCCGCCATCGGCCAGGGCGAGGACCACGGCGAAGGCGCCGGCCACCAGCGCCCCGATGTAGGGGATGAATGCGGTGAAGAAGGTCAGGATGGCGATGGCCAGCGCGCTGGGCACGCTGAGGATCGCCGCCCCGGCCCCGATGAGCACGGCGTCGACGGCGGCGATGGCGGCCGTGCCGTACATGTAGCCCTTGACCTGGCGCCAGGCGTTCGGGCCGGCCCGACCGAGGAAGGCGGCCTTCTCGTCGTCGAACTGGTCGACGAGGCGGGCCCAGTACTTGTCGCCGTCGCGGAGCACGAAGAACAGGGCGAAGAGGGCGATGATCGCCCCGGCCACGATCTCCACGGCGGTGGAGGCCGCCCGGACGGCGCCTCGCACCCCGGCGTCGCGCAGGTCGGCCAGCCCGTCCTCCAAGGACGCCCGGGCGTCGTCGACCTCGTCCTCCCCGACCCTGTCCTCGACCAGATCCTCCAGCTCGTCGACCCCGGACTCGACCTCGGCGCGGATCGTGTCGGCCTGGTCGACGATGGCGTAGGTCGTGAGCGCCGCGATGCCGGCCATTGCGACGAGGAGGATCAGGAGCCCGATCCCGGCCGCCACCCCCTTGGGCACCCGCTTGGCCTCCAGCCGCCGCACCACCGGCCGGAGGTACGCCGCCAGGAGGAGGGCGAAGAACAGGGGCACCACGACCGAGCGCAGGATCACCAGGAGGGCGATGGCCACCGCGCCCAAGGCGACGAGCAGGAGTAGGCGCCAGCTCCACGCCGCGCTCGACGCGGAGCCACGAGGGGATCAGCTCGCCGGCGCCGTCCCCGCTCTCGGCCACGTGCGGGTCACTCCCACTCGATGGTGCCGGGCGGCTTCGACGTGATGTCGTAGGCCACCCGGTTGACGCCTCGGACCTCGCCGATGATGCGTTGGCTGAACCGCTCGAGCAGGTCGTACGGCAGCCGGGCCCAGTCGGCGGTCATGGCGTCCTCGCTGGTCACGGCCCGCACGATGATCGGGTACCCGTAGGTGCGCTCGTCGCCCATGACCCCGACCGAGCGGATGTCGGGGAGCACGGCGAACGCCTGCCAGATCTCCCGTTCCAGGCCGGCGGCCCGCACCTCCTCGCGGACGATGGCGTCGGCGTGCTGGAGGATGGCCACCTTGTCGGCCGTGACCTCGCCGACGATGCGCACGCCGAGGCCCGGGCCGGGAAAGGGCTGGCGCCAGACGATCTCGTCGGGCAGGCCGAGCTCGGTCCCCAGCGCCCGCACCTCGTCCTTGAAGAGCGCCCGCAACGGCTCGACCAGCTCGAAGTCCATGTCCTCGGGCAGCCCGCCCACGTTGTGGTGGCTCTTGATCTTGGCCGCGTCGGCGGTGCCCGACTCGATGACGTCGGGGTACAGGGTCCCCTGCACCAGGAAGCGGGCGTCGCTCAGGCCGCCGGCGGCCTCCTCGAAGACCCGGATGAACAGCTCGCCGATGGTCTTGCGCTTCTCCTCGGGATCGATGACGCCCGAGAGGCGCTCGAGGAAGCGGTCGCCCGCCCGCACGTGGATGAGCTCGATCCCCTGGTGGCGGTGGAACGTCTCGACCACCTGCTCGCCCTCGCCCTGGCGCATGAGGCCGGTGTCGACGAACACGCACGTGAGCTGCGGCCCGACCGCCCGGTGCACCAGTGCGGCGGCCACCGCGGAGTCGACCCCGCCGGACAGGCCGCAGATGAGGCGGTCGGATCCCACCTGCTCGCGGATGGCGGCCACCTGGGTCTCGATCACGGACGCCATCGTCCACGTGGGCGAGAGCCCGCACCCGTCGTACAGGAAGCGCTCGATGACCTCCTGGCCGTGAGCCGTGTGCACGACCTCCGGGTGGAACTGGACCCCGTAGATCCCCCGTTCGGGCGCCTCCAGGGCGGCCACGGGCACGTCGGCGGTGGTGGCCGTCACCGCGAACCCGTCGGGGGCGACGGTGATCGAGTCGAAGTGGCTCATCCACACCTGCTGGTGGCGGGGTTGGGCCGGGCCGAACAGCAGACCCTCGCCGACCCGGTCGAGGTTGGTGCGGCCGTACTCACCTCGGCCGGTGTTGGCCACCTCGCCCCCGAGCTGGAGGGCGACGAGCTGGGCGCCGTAGCAGATGCCAAGGACCGGGATGCCGAGGTCGTAGACCGCCGGATCCAGTCGGGGCGCGCCCTCGACGTGGACGGACTTGGGGCCTCCGGAGAGGATCAGCCCGGCCGGGCGGCGCTCGGCCAGCTCGTCTGCGGTGACCGTGTGGGGGATGATCTCGCTGTAGACGTGGGCCTCGCGGACCCGGCGGGCGATGAGCTGCGCGTACTGCGCCCCGAAGTCGACGACCAGGACCTCCGGGGTCTCGCTCAGTGGCCCATCCCCACGCCTTGGGCCTTCTGGAGGACCTTGCCCTCGGTCTGGAGGGCGGGGGCGACCATGACCTCGGCCTTCTGGAACTCCTTGAGGTTGTCGTAGCCGCACGTGGCCATGGACGTCCGCAGCCCGCCGAAGAGGTTCATGCGGCCGTCGTTCTCATGGGCCGGCCCCACCAGGATCTCCTGCAGCGTGCCCCGGGTGGTGGTCTTCACCCGGGCGCCGCGGGGCAGTGTCGGGTGGAAGGTGGCCATGCCCCAGTGGTGGCCCCGGCCCGGTGCCTCGTGGGCGGCGGCCAGGGGCGAGCCGATCATCACCGCGTCGGCCCCGCACACGATGGCCTTGGCGATGTCGCCGCCGGTGCCCATCCCCCCGTCGGCGATGACGTGGACGTAGACGCCCGTCTCGTCGAGGTGGCGCATGCGGGCCGCCCGGGCGTCGGCGATGGCGGTGGCCTGCGGCACGCCGAGGCCGAGCACGGCGCGGGTGGTGCAGGCGTGGCCGGGACCCACGCCCACCAGCACGCCGGCGGCGCCGGTGCGCATGAGGTGGAGGGCGGCCTGGTAGCTGGCGCAGCCACCGACGATGACGGGGATGGTGAGCTCGCGCACGAACTGCTTGAGGTTCAGCGGTTCGGCGGTCTTGGACACGTGCTCCGCGGACACCACCGTGCCCTGGATCACGAGCATGTCGGCCTCGGCCTCGAGCACGTGGGGGGCGAAGGCCGCGGTGCGCTGGGGCGTGACCGAGACGCAGGAGGTGACGCCGGCGTCGTTGATCTCCCGGATGCGCGCGCCGATCAGCTCCGGCTTGATGGGCTCCTGGTAGATCTGCTGCATCCGGGCCGTGGCCTTCTCGACGTCGAGCTCGGCGATCTCGTCGAGCAGCGTGTCGGGGTCCTCGTAGCGGGTCCAGAGGCCCTCGAGGTTGAGCACGCCCACGCCACCGAGGCGCCCGATCTCGATGGCCGTGGCCGGGCTGACCACGCCGTCCATGGCCGCCGCCATGAGCGGGAGCCCGAAACGGTAGGCGTCGATCTCCCAGCTGATGTCGACGTCCTCGGGGTCCCGGGTCCGCCGGCTCGGCACGATGGCGATGTCGTCGAAGCCGTAGGCCCGACGTCCTGACTTCCCGAGCCCGATCTCGATCTCTGCCACGTCAGCTCCCCAGCGTTCGGCGGTGGTGGGAAACCGCGAAGTCTAGTGACGGCCCCGGTCCGCTCGGGTGGATGGGCTCAGCCCGGGGATCAGCGCTTGAGCTGGCGGAGGATCTGCTTGGCCAGGGTGGCGTTCATCTCGAAGACCGCCTTCTGGCCGGTGTCCCGCACGTCGCGGACGACGGTGCCGCCGGAGAGCTCCTCGAGGCGGGACAAGCCGTCGAGCAGGCGGTCCTTGGTCAGGTCGCCCGCCCGGTACCCCATGTCGGTCAGCGACTTGACGATCTCGTTCTCGGCGACCGGCCGGGGCGCGGCGGTGGCGATGATCCGAAGGGCGTCCTTGTAGAGCCCGGCCCCTTGCTCGATGGCCTCGGCCGGGGTCAGGTGGTCCGGCCCCTCGACGGTGAGCAGCCACTCCTTGACCTGCCGGACGACGTCGGCGTGGTTCTCACCTTCGAAGGTGACCGTGACGCTCATAGAGCCGCCTCGACGGTACCGCCGCCGGCCAGCGCAGTGAGGTGATCCCACAGAGCCCGGACGTGGCGTTCCTCGGTGTGGGTCTGGCCGATGGAGACCCGGATCACCAGCCGGTCGTCGAGCCGGGTGTGGGTCAGGTACTGCGCGCCCGAGGCGTTGACAGCGTCGAGGACCCGCTGGGTGGCCTCGTCGCCGTCGACGTGGCGCAGGCAGACCAACCCCAGGCGAGGTGGGGCGGCGAGCACGTACCGGTCGTCGGCCTCCACCCAGGCGGTGAGCTGCTCGGCCAGAGCCACATGGCGGCGCAGGTGGTGGGCCAGTCCGTCGGCGCCGTAGTGGCGGATGACGAACCACAGCTTGAGCGCCCGGAACCGGCGGCCGAGCGGCACCTGCCAGTCCCGGTAGTCGATGACCGCCCCGGACTCGGTGGCCGCGTTGCGCAGGTACTCGGGCAGGATCGACAGGGCCTGGACCAGCGCGGCCCGGTCGGCCACCCAGAAGCAGGTGCAGTCGAAGTTGGTGAACAGCCACTTGTGGGGGTTGAACGCGTAGCTGTCGACCCGGTCCAGCCCGGCGTTCACCCAGCGCAGCTCGGGACACACCGCGGCCGAGCCGGCCATGGCCCCGTCGACGTGCAGCCAGGCCCCCACGTACTCGCAGACGTCGGCGACGGCGGCGACGGGGTCGAAGGCGAGCGACGAGGTCGTCCCCGCGGTGGCCGCGACGAGGAAGGGCGCAAATCCCGCCTCCACGTCGCGGACGGCGAGGTCCCGGAGGCGGTCCGGCCGCATCGCGAAGTCCCCGTCGACGTCGACGGCGACGACCTGGTCGGCCCCGAGCCCGGCGATGCGGGCCGCCTTCTCGACGGAGGAGTGCGCCTGGTTGGAGGTGTAGGCCCGCAGATCGGTCAGGGCGGTGCGCCCGTCCGCCAGGGCCCGGTGACGGGCCGCGAGCAGCGCGCACAGCACGGCCGACGAGGCGCTGTCCTCGATGACCCCGCCGCCCGGGCCGTCACTGCGGAACCTCCCCGGCAGGTCACACAGCTCGACCACCCAGTCGAGGACGTGGGTCTCCAACTCGGTGCAGGCCGGGCTGGTGGCCCAGAGCATCCCCTGGACCCCGAGGCCGGCAGAGAGGAGCTCGCCGAGGACCGAGGGCCCGGAGCTGTTGGCCGGGAAGTATCCGAACCAGTTGGGCGATTGCCAGTGGGTCAGGCCGGGGACCACGACCCGGTCGAGGTCACCGAAGATGGCGTCCCAGGGCTCCGGCTGCTGGGGCGGGTGGGTCGGGAGCATCGCCCTGACCTCGCCGGGTTCCAGCGGGGACGCCACCGGGAGGTCCTCGACGGTCTCGAGGTACCGGGCGATCCACTCGACCATCGCTGTCCCCTGGCGCCGGAACTCGTCGGGGGTCATGTGGAAGGAGGGCTCGGACACGGATCTGATGCTCGCGCGGTTGTGCGAAGCTCCCTTGGTGGTCGACGAGATCGGACAGATCCTGCCCTCGGCCTCGGGGCCGATCGGCTCAGCTCAGGTCGTGGCGCTGGAACTCGTGCACTGACCACCACGCGAGGATCACGGCGACGCCAAGGAGCAGGACGAAGCCGCCGACGCCCACGCCGTCCTCCAGCTGGTTGTTCGAGACCGACCAGTAGAAGAGCGACAGGTAGCGCAGGGGCTTCAGCCCGTCGACCAGGGGTGCCATCGCGCCGATGAGGTAGGACGCCGAGGCCACGGCGGCGGCGATCCCGATGGCCGTGCCCCGGGCGCCGGTCCGGGCGCCGATGCCGAGGGCCAGGAGCCCGAAGTCGATGCCCAGCAGGACCGCGGCGAGGGTCGTGGCGATCAACGGCCCGTTGCCCACCGTCAGCTCGAACCAGTGGCCGACGAGGACGCAGAGCAGGGTCACCAGACCGAAAAGCGCGGCCTGGAAACCACCGCACGTGCTCGGCCCCGGTCATCCGGTCGAACAGGCTCAGGTCACTCGACAGGAAGCCCACCCGGCGGCGGATGGCCAGGCTGTCGCGCACGCTGTCGAGGCCGAGGACGTCGGCCGAGCCGCTGGTCGGCCGCTGGAAGTCGAGCAGCGTGCGGATCGTGGTGGACTTGCCCGCGCCGTTCGGCCCGAGGAACCCGAACACCTCGCCGGGTTCGACCTTCAGGTCGAGCTCTTCGACCCCCCGGGCCGTGCCGTAGCTCTTGGTGAGACGGTGGGTCTCGATCGGTGCCGGCACCGATCAGCCCTCCCGGACGACGCGGAAGGAGACGTTTCCGGCACTCGAATCGGGTTCGCTCGAGGAGCGGGCGTCGACTCGATACCGCCGGCAGTAGCTGGCGTGGCAGAGGTACGAGCCGCCCCGCATGATCTTGCGCTCTCCCGCGGGCGGACCCGTCGGGTGGTCCTTCGTGTCCCGCTGGTAGGTGTCCGGGGCGAACCAGTCGGCGCACCACTCCCAGACGTTCCCGGTCATCTCGGAGAGGCCGTAGCCGTTGGGCGGGAAGCTGGCGACCGGCGCCGGCCCGTACCAGCCGTCGGCCTCGGTGTTCGTCCGGGGAAACTCGCCCTGCCAGACGTTCATGCGGTGCTCGCCGCCGGGCTCGAGCTCGTCACCCCAGGGGAACGGCTGCTGGTCGAGGCCGCCCCGGGCGGCGAACTCCCACTCGGCCTCGGTGGGCAGCCGGCCGCCGATCCACTCGCAGTAGGCGACGGCATCGTTCCACGAGATCTGGATGGCGGGGTGGTCGGGACGGTCGGTCACCGACGACTGGGGCCCCTCCGGTCGGCGCCAGTCGGCGTCGTAGACCTGGCGCCACCAGGGGGCGGCGGCCACGCCCCGGGTGTCGGGGAAGTCGTCGGGCAACAGCCCGCCGAACACGAACGACCACCCGTAGCGCTCGGCGTCCGTCGTCCACCCGGTGGCCTCGACGAAGGCCGCGAAGTCGGTGTTGGTGACCACGGTGGCGGTCATGGCGAACGGACCCACGGCAACGTTGCGCACGGGCAGCTCGCCGTCGTCCGGGTAGCCGTCGCCCCGGCCATTGCCCATCCGGAACTCGGCGGCCGGGAGGTCGACCCAGTCGCTCATCCGTCGGCCAGCGCGGCGACGGCTGCGCCGACGGCCGGGTAGAGCTGGAGGGTCGGCTCGTCGCCCAGCGCGAGCAGCACCCGCAGCGCGGTCACGTCGACGAAGGGTACGGATTCGGCATCCTGCACCACGGCCCAGCAGCTCTCGGTTCGGCTCGACCGGTGGGTGCTCTCAGACCAGGTCCATCCGGCGAGACAGCCGCAACCCGAGGTAGCCCGGGATCACCGGGATCCAGTAGGTCATCAGCCGGAAGATCAGGACGGCGGCACTGGCGGCCGCCGGGTCGACCCCGGCACCGGTCAGCAGCGCGATGAGCGCGGCCTCGATGCCGCCCACCCCGCCCGGTGTGGGCACCGCCGAGCCGACGGTGTTGCCCGTCATGTAGAGCGCGCCGAGCTCCGCGAAGCCGATGGTGATGCCCAGCGCCCGACAGCTGGCGATGAAGCAGACGATCGTGAGCAACTTGCTGAGCAGGGCACCGCCGAAGAGGAGGCCCAGCTTGGACGGCTGATGGGCGAGGCTGCGCAGCTCGGGGCCGAACTTCGCCCAGCCGGTCTTCGCCAGTCGGACGATGCGCGTCCTGGTCCACGGCAGGAGCGTGATGAGGGCGACGACGGCCACCACGACGAGCACGACGACGGGCAGCGACTCGACCTTCGGAAGCTCGAGCACGCCGCCCGGCGAAGCGCCGGCCCAGAGGAAGAAGGTGAGGATCAGGACCACCTGCATCACGCCGCTGGCCGCGCTGGTCAGGCCAACGGCCGCCGCCGCCACGGCGATGTCGGAGCCCCCCTTCTGCAGGTAGCGCACCCGCATGGCCATGCCCCCGGCGTTGGCGGGGGTGAAGCGGTTGAGAAACGACTGGCCGAACATGACCACCGTCGTCGGCAGGAAGGGCACCGGGCGGGCAACCGCGCCCATGAGGCTCAGTGCCCCCGCCGGGTAGGTGGCCATGGCGAGGACGAAGACCGCAGGTATGCGGGTCCAGTCCGCCTCGCGCAGCGCTTCGGAGATGTCGGACCAGTTCGAGACGAGGGTGAGGACGAACCACGCGAGAACGAAGAACCCGAAGACGCCGATGATCTGCGTGAGCCCGACGCGTTCCAGCGGGTAGAGCTCGACGGCGTCGACACCGGTGGCGCTCTGGACGGCATCGCGGACAGCAGGCAGCAGCTCCTTGTCGGCCTTGCTGGCGCGCCGGGTCGCGGGCGAGAGGGCCAGGTTCTGTACGAGCGGCAGGGCACCAGCCAGGGCCTCGTCGCTCTGGTGGGTCCGGGCTGCTGCCACCGCTCGCTCCGCCCCGACGATCGCCGCGGTGGCGACCAGCAGCTCGGCCACGTCGGCCGCCAGCTGGAGGTCCTCGGCGCCGACGGAGGCCCAGCGGAGATCGACGAGCACCGGGCCGTCGGCGGTGAGAAGTACCTCGTCGGCGCTCAGTCGCCGATGGGCGATCCGGCGGCCGTGGAGCAGGGCGACCTGCGCCCAGAGCGCCTCGAGGAGCTCGTCGGTCACCTCCGTGACGTCGAGCTCTGCCAGGGGCGGGCCGTCGATCAGATCGACCGCCAGGATCCCGTCGCCGTCGGCGCTGTCACCGACCGCCAGCACCGACGGCACCCGGGCCCCGCCTTCTGAGGCCAGCAGCGTGGCCAGCGCTTCCCGCCGGACCTGCTGGTCGGCCCGGATCCCGACCAGCTCGTCGTCGATCTCACGGACCCGCAGCGCGCGCCAGGCCCGGTAGAGCAGCTCGACATCGCGCTCGTCGCGACCGATCCAGGCCACGTGGGCGGTGCGCCCATCACCCAGGTCGGCCCGGTAGGTCCGGCGCGTGCCACCGGTGACCGCCTCGATGCGCTCGACGGCGAGGCCGAGGTGACCGAGGGCGGCCGTCACCTGCGCCGGGTCATAGCGCCTCGACGGCGCACCCAACGCGACCAGCACGGCCGATCCGACGGCCACGCCGACCGCGACGGCGGTGACGGCGCTGACCGGGACGACCGCCGCCGTGAGCACTCGGAACAGGGCGGCGATCGCCACGGCCCACCACGCCACCCGACGCCACTTGGGGGTGAGCAATGGGCTGATCGCGGTCACCACGGCGGCCAATCCGGCCACGTACGTCGCACTCGGGAAGTCGCGTCCGGTGATCCAGGACTCGACGGTCTCGTACGACGCCGGGCGGGGCGGCGCGGTGCGGTTGAGCCAGTCGGTCAAGACGGCCATCGCCCCGGCGGCTGCCGCCGCACAGGCGGCGACGACGGCGAGCAGGCGAAAGGCGCGCAACCAGAGCAGCCACGCGACAGCCAGCACCGGCGCGACGACGGCGAACACCTGGGCGACGCCGCCGATCGCGTCACGGATGCTCGCCGGGATGTTCCCGAAGAGCGTGACCAGGCCGTCCGACAGGCCGGTCAGCGCATCCTCCTCCCATGCGGCGAGGAGGAGCAGGAAGCCGAGGACCAGGCCGAAGGCGACGAGGCGCGCCGCGTCGGCCGGATGCCGCCGCCACACGATCGCCGGCATCGACCGCTTCATCGCCTGGCCCTCCTGCCCGCCGGAATCATGGCCCTGCGGCCCGGGTCACCCCGACTCTCCGCCGCGCTCAGGCCAGGTCGAGTGCCTCGGCCCGCTCGACCGCCTCCGCCCGCGAGGTGACGCCGAGCTTGCGGTAGATCGCCTTGACGTGGGTCTTGAGGGTGTTGACCGAGACGTACAGGCGAGCGGCGATCTCGGCGTTCGACAGCCGGCTGGGCAGGTAGCGCAGGACTTCGAGCTCGCGCTCGCTGAGCTGCTCGATCAGCTCGCTCGAGTGGGCTGCGGCCGGCCCGTCGGCGACCGCCTCGACGACACGGCGGAGATAGGGCGTCGGGTGGCCCAGGTAGCGGCGGCGCAGGAGCCGGGCCCCGTCCCTGCCACCGTCGCGGAAGAGCTGGATGTGGCCATCGTGCTCGGCCAACGCCAAGACCTCGCCCAACGCCCTGTCGGCGGCCGCCTTGTCGCCGTCCGCATCGAGCACGACGGCATCCCAGAGCCCCCGCTGGAGCCGCGACCAGCGCTCGTCCTCGTCGAGGGTGGGCCAGTCGTGGACGATCTTGCGCACCGACGCGATGTCCCCCTGGCTCGCCGCGACCGCCGCCTCGGCGGCGGCGACGTCGCAGGTCCGGAGGCCGTCGTGCTCCAGCAGAAGCATCGCCGCCCGCTCGGCCCGTCCGACCGCCAGGAGCAGGCGAGCCTGGGTGGCGACCTGGCGGGCCTCGACACCCGGTGGGGACGGAGGCTCGCCGACCGCGTGGTCGGTCAGGACCTTGACCATGGCCTCGAGGCGCCCGGAGGCGAGGAGCCAGCTCGACCACTCAGCGCGGTGGACGGCGATCAGGAGGTGCCGGCGGTTGGACCGAGCGGCGGCCAACGCCTCCTCCAGGTGCCCCTCGGCCGTGGCGAGCTCGCCGCGCTGACGGTGCACGTGGGCCAGGGCGAGGTGGGCGTCGGCGCACGCGGTGTGGCGCAGCAGGCCCGTCTCGGCCGCAACCGCCAAGGCGCGGCGCCCGCAGTCCTCGGCGGTCTGCAGGCGGCCGGCGAGCGCCTCGCCGTAGGCCATCGTCCCGACGCAGTGGATGGTCCACGGTGGGTAGCGAGAGCCGTCGGACGCGGCCTGGAGCCACCGTCGGGCCTCGCCGACGTGGCCGAGGAGGAGCTCGGCCCGTCCGCCGTTGGCTTGCGCATTGGTCTGCAGGTCGTCCGCACTGGTGAGGCCGAGGAGCAGGGGTGTCGGGTCGGCAGCCAGCTCCGGTAGGCGATCGATCATCCGCCGGGCCGCGGTGAGCACGAAGGAGGGCGCGCCATGGTGGTAGACGAGGGCGACCCGCACCATGTCGACGACGGCGGCGTGGGCCAGGGAGAGCTCGTGGGCCCGGGCCGTGCGCTCGGCAAGATCCTCTGCGGCGAGGGCCTGCCCCGAGATGATTTTGAGCAGAGCGATCGACAGCGCGACGTCAGGCCGGGACTCGATCACCTCTCGGGGGAGGCGTTCCAGCCAGCCCAGCAGGACGTGACCCTCGCCCCGCTCGAAGTACTCGCGACCGAGCCGGTCGGCCAGGACGACCACCGCGTCCCAGTCGCCGGCGGCGAGCAAGTGCTCCGCCGCCTCTGACGGTTGTCCGTGCTCGATCAGCCACGTGGCCGCACGGTCGTGGAGCTCGTCCTCGTCACCCGGGCGCGTGGCCCGCAGCTCGTAGCGGAGCAGGCCCCGGAAGAGCGCGTGGCAGCGGTACCAGGACCGGTGGTCGTCGAGCGCGGTCAGGAAGAGCGAACGACGGTGGAGCGACGCCAGCGTCCGTTGGCCGTCGACCCGTCCCGTCAGCTCGTCACAGAGCGGTCCGTGGAGCCGGTCGAGCACCGATGTCGTGAGCAGGAACTCCCGCTCCTCAGGGTGCAGCCCGTCGAGGATCTCGTCGCTGAGGTAGTCGGCGACGTGCCGATCGTCGCCCGAGAAGTCTTCGAGGTACCCCTCGACGTCGTCGCGGTCGCGCAACGACAGCGCGGCGAGCTGCAGGCCCGCCGGCCACCCCTCGGTGCGGGCGACGAGGGCATGGGCCTGGTCGGCTCGCAGCTCGCATTCGGCCAGGGTGCGCACCACGGCGCGGGCCTGGTCCTCGGTCATGGCCAGGTCGTCCTGGCGGATCTCGTCGACCTCGTCGCGGAGGCGCAGGCGGTGCAGGCCGATCGCCGGATCGTGGCGGGAGGCGATCACGAGCCGGACCGGGGACGGCAACTGGACCGCGAGCTGGCCGACCTCGGCCAGCAACGCCGGGGCGGTGAGGTCCTCGAAGTCCTCGATCACGATCGTGAGCTCGTCGACCTCGGCCAGACCGTCGACGACGTGGTCCAAGAAGACCGGCCCGAGCTGGTCGCTGGTGCCGGGCTGGCGGTCGAGGCGATCGACCAGGACAGGGTCCGCGGCCTTCAGCGAGGCGACGAGGCGCCGGCCGAACGTCTGGGCGTCGCCGTCGATCCCGCCCGCCGAGACCCAGGCCACCCGGCGGCCGGGCCGGGCTGCCGCCCACTGCGCGAGGAGCACCGACTTGCCGTAGCCCGCCGGCGCCACGAGCAGGACCATGCGGCGGGCCAAGGCCTGGTCCAGGCGATCGACGAGTGACGGGCGGTCGACCGCGAACGGGGGGACCGTCGGTGCAGGCATCGCCGTCGCGCCCCTCCAGTTCGGTTGCCGTCCTGGGGGGCGGAGACCCCCAGCCGGGGGATCAGCCTAAGCGGGTCGCCCGGGATCAGCCCGGGGCCGCAGCGTCGACGCGGTGGACGGACACGAGCTCGATGCCGAGGTCGGCGATCGTCCGGAGGACGCCGTGCAGGGCCGCCTGATCGCGGACCCAACCACGCAGGCGGGTCCCGTCGACGCCGACCTCGATCACCTCGAACCCGGCGAGCGCGGTGAGCAGCCGCGGGCCGAGGCGCCCTCGGACGACGAGCTCGTACTCCGAGCAACTGGTCGCCACCCGGCCATCGTGCGGCGGTCCGCCGCCCGCGGCATCACCCGCAGCGAATGATCTGCGATCCCACGATCACCCGCGACGGGCGAGGGCAGCACGCCTCGCCGCGACCTACGATCATGGGCGCGGCCGGCCACCAGGGTCCGCCTCGCTCCGACGAAGGGAACACCCCATGCTGCTGGCAGCCGATTACGCACTCGGCGAAGTGCTCTGGACGATGTTCGTCCTGTTCATGTGGATCATCTGGTTCTGGCTCCTGATCACCGTGTTCTCGGATCTCTTCCGTGACCACGAGACCTCGGGTGCGGCCAAAGCCGGCTGGGCCATCTTCGTGATCCTCCTCCCGTACCTGGGTGTCTTCGTCTACCTCCTCGCCCGCGGCAGCGGCATGGCCGAGCGGAACATGGCCCAGCAGCGGGCCGCCCAGTCGCAGTTCGACTCCTATGTGCGCGAGACCGCTGGTAGCGGTGGTGCCGCAGCCGAGATCGCCCACGCCAAGGAGCTGCTCGACTCCGGCGCGATCACCCAGGCCGAGTTCGACTCGCTGAAGGCCAAGGCCCTCAGCTGAACCTGACGACCGTCCCGGTGGGCCGGGACCGCATGGTCCCGGCCCACCGATGACAAGCGAGGGGGGTGCCGAGATGGCCGACGACGTCGCGGACGAGGACATCGAGGCACTGCGGGCCGAACGCGACGAGCTCCGGGCCGAAGTCGATACCCAGGGACAACGCCGGATGCGGCGCACCCGCGGTGTGCTGGCCGTCGTCGGGGTGCTCCTCTCCTGCATCCTCCTGGTCGCCACCGTCGCCGGCGTCTGGGCCCGGCGCAGCTTCCTCCGCACCGACACCTTCTCCGAGCGGGCGGGGAGCCTGATCGACAAGCCCGAGGTGCAGGCCGCGCTCAGCATCTACCTCGCGGATCAGATCAACCAGCTCATCGACCCCGAGTCCCTCCTCGAGGAGGCCCTTCCCGACCGGGCCCAGGTCCTCGCCGTGCCGCTGTCCAACGCGGTCGAGAGCTTCATCACCGACCAGGTCGCCACCTTCGTCGCCTCGGAACCCTTCGCCAACCTCTGGAAGGGCGCCGTCGAGGTGGCCCACACGAGAGCTACGGCGCTCCTCGAGGGCGAGAGCGACGTCGTCACGGCGGAGGGCGACCGGATCGTCATCGACCTGTTGCCCGTGATCAACGGGATCCTGGCCCTGATCGGCGAGCAGTCGCCCGAGATCTTCGGGCGGACGGTCGACCTCCCGACCGTCACGGTCGAGGACGTGCCCGAAGAGGCCCGCCAACGCCTCGGTGACGCGCTCGGCATCGACATCGACGACGACTTCGGCACGTTCACCGTCTATGACGACGGCGCCCTCAGCTCGGCCCAAGAGGCGGTTCGCCTGGTCGACAAGTTCATGTGGGTCCTCGTGGTGCTCACCCCCCTGATGATGGCGGCGACCATCGCCGTGTCGGCCCGGCGGCGCCGAACCCTCCTCCAGCTCACCGTCGGTGCCGCGATCGGGATGATCATCCTCCGCCGCTTCGTGCTCCTCTTCGAGCAGGAGCTGCTCGACCTCGTGCGCGTCGAGACCAACCGGCCCGCGGTGGAGGTCACGGCCGACGTGTTCCTCCAACCCCTGCTGACCGGCGCGCTCTGGGTCGGCATCTTCGCGCTCGCCGTCGCCGTCGTGGCCGCACTCTCGGGCCCCTACCGGTGGGCGGTGACCCTCCGGACCCGCGTGGCCGACGGCGCCCGGGGGCTGGCGAACCTCGTGTCCGACAAGGCGCAGGACGATGCCACTGCCGACTGGGCCCTCGAGCACGTCGACGCCCTGCGCATCGCCGGCGCGGTCGTCGGCGTGGCCCTGCTCTGGTGGATCGACCTGACCTGGGCCCGCTTCCTCGTCGTGGTGCTCGTCGTGGGGGCCTACGAGCTCGCCGTCGGCGCGTTGGTCGCCCGAGCCGAAGCTCAGTCGCCCTCGTCCTGACCCCCCCACGTGATCGAGGCCTTCGCCTGGGGCACCTTGGCGGCCTCGTCGCTCGTCCTCGGCGGGATCGTCGCCGTCCGGTGGTCGATCTCCAGCCGCGTCCTCGGACTGGTCATGGCGTTCGGCGCCGGCGTCCTGATCAGCGCGGTGGCGTACGACATCGTCCTCGATGCCTACGAGGCCTCGGCCAGCACCGGCGGGGTGGGCGCCGGCCTGGCGGCCGGGGCCTTGACCTTCTACGCCGGCGACGCGTTCCTCGACCGGCGCGGCGCGGCCGACCGCAAGCGCTCGAACCGGCCGACGACCGACGCCGACTCCGGGTCGGCCCTGGCCATTCTACTGGGCATCGTCCTCGACGGGATCCCGGAGTCGATCGTCATCGGCGTCGGGCTGCTGGAGGGCGAAGGGGTGGGCCTGGCGATGCTGGCTGCGGTCTTCCTCTCCAACCTGCCCGAGGCCATCGCGGCCACCGTCGGCCTCCGACGCGGCGGGACGGCGACCAGCCGCGTGTTGGCCCTCTGGGTCCTGGTGGCCGTCGTGAGCGGGCTCTCGTCCCTCGCCGGCTTCGCGGTGTTCGACGGCGCCTCGCCGCAAGCGCTCGCCTTCGTCACCGCGTTCGCCGGTGGCGCCGTGCTCACCATGCTCGCCGACACGATGATGCCGGAGGCCTTCGAGAACGGCGGCAAGGCGGTCGGACTCCTCACGACGCTGGGCTTCGGGCTCGCGTTCGCGCTGACGCTCCTCGAATAGGGCTCAGCCTCGGGGATCCAGGCCGAGGCCGACGAGCAGCACCTGGCGCAGCATCCGGGCCGTTGCCCCCCACACCGTGTCCCCGGGGATCTCGAAGAACACGAGCGTCCGGTCACGCCCGTCGGCGAACCGCCAGATCTCCTCGCGATAGGCCTCGTCGTCGAAGAGCTCGGTCAGCGGGACGAGCAGGATCTGCTCGACCTCACCCGGGTCCGCCCGCAGGTCGATCGGCGGCGCGGAGAGGCGGGCCACGAAGGGGTGGACCATCGACCGGCTGGCGAAGGTGCTCAGGTGGTCGAGCTCGCCGAGGACCTCGACGGTGGCCGGATCAAGGGCCACCTCCTCCTCCGCCTCCCGCAGCGCGGTGTGGATCAGGTCCCGATCACCCGGCTCGTGACGCCCGCCCGGGAAGCTCACCTCACCGTGGTGGTTGCGGAGGTGCGCCGCCCGGCGCGTGAGCAGGACGTGGACCTCACCGGCGTCCTCGAAGAGGGCGACGAGCACGGCGGACTGGTGGGGGTCGGCGACCGGCACCGGGCCGTCGATCACGATCGGCTCGCCGATCGCGGTGAGCTGCTCGGCGAGACGGTCGAGGTGGATCACCCGGTCGTCGGCCGGCAGCGGCTGCCACGGTGCCGGGCGGCCCGGGAGCGTGTGTGCGGGACGGGGGATGACCTGGTTGCCGCCCCGACTCACCGGAGCGTTCAGGGGGTGGATCCCCCGGCCAGCTGCTCGAGCAGCTCCCGCAGCCCGCCCACCTTGAGGTTCTTCATGACCGAACCCGGCGTCGTCTCCCCTCGCTCCCACTCCATCCAGTGGTCGAGCAGCTTCTGGGGGTCGGGGGGCGGGCGATCCATGGCCGCGGAGGCTAACCAGGCCCGACGCGGAACAGCCGGGCCCGAAGGCCCGGCTGTTCGCAGTCCTCGGAGGGACGGGAGCTACATCATCCCGCCCATGCCCCCCATGCCGCCCATGTCGGGCATGCCGCCGCCGGGCATGGCCGGGGCAGGGGGCTCGGGCTTGTCGGCGATGAGGGCCTCGGTGGTCAGCAGCATGGCGGCGATCGATGCCGCGTTCTGCAGGGCCGCCCGGGTGACCTTGGCCGGGTCGATGACGCCGGCCTTGATCAGATCCTCGAACTCGCCGGTACGGGCGTTGAAGCCGATGGCGCCGGTCTCGCGGGACGTCTGCTCGACGACGACGACACCGGTGTGGCCGGCGTTGTCGGCGATGAGCTGGGCCGGAGCCGAAAGGGCCTGCGACACGATGCGACCACCGGTCGCCTCGTCGTCCTTCAGCTTCTTGACCGCCTTGTCGACATCGACCTTGGCCCGGAGCAGAGCGGTGCCGCCGCCGGCGACCACACCCTCCTCGATGGCCGCCTTGGTCGCCGACACGGCGTCCTCGATGCGGTGCTTCTTCTCCTTGAGCTCCACCTCGGTGGCCGCGCCGACCTGGATGAGGGCCACGCCTCCGGCCAGCTTGGCCAGCCGCTCCTGCAGCTTCTCGCGGTCCCAGTCGGAGTCGGTGTTGTCGATCTCCCGCTTGATCTGGGCGATCCGGCCCGACACATCCTTCTCGTCGCCCTTGCCCTCGACGATGGTCGTGTCGTCCTTGGTGATGATCACCCGGCGGGCCTGCCCGAGCAGGTCCAGCGTGGTGGCGTCGAGCTTGAGCCCGACCTCCTCGGAGATGACCTGGCCGCCCGAGAGGGTGGCCATGTCCTGGAGCATCGCCTTGCGACGGTCGCCGAAGCCCGGGGCCTTGACGGCCACCGAGTTGAACGTGCCCCGGATCTTGTTGACCACGAGGGTGGCGAGGGCCTCGCCCTCCACGTCCTCGGCCACGATGACCATCGGCTTGCCCGACTGCATGACCTTCTCGAGCACGGGCAGCATGTCCTGGACCGAGCTGATCTTGCCGTTGACGAAGAGCAGGTACGGCTCGTCGAGGACCGCCTCCTGGTTGTCAGGATCGGTGACGAAGTAGGGCGACAGGTAGCCCTTGTCGAACTGCATGCCCTCGACGAACTCGAGGTCGATGCCGAAGGTGTTCGACTCCTCGACGGTGACCACGCCGTCCTTGCCCACCTTGTCGATGGCGTCGGCGATGACGTCGCCGATGGCCTGGTCGGCCGACGAGATGGCGGCGACCTGGGCGATCTCGGACTTGTCGTCGATCTCCTTGGCCTGGTTGGCGATGGACGCCACGGCCGCGGCGACGGCCTTCTCGATGCCCTTCTTCAGGCCCATCGGGTTGGCGCCGGCCGCGACGTTGCGCAGGCCCTCGCGGATCATGGCCTGGGCCAGGACCGTCGCCGTGGTGGTGCCGTCACCGGCCACGTCGTTGGTCTTGGTCGCGACTTCCTTGACGAGCTGGGCGCCCATGTTCTCGAAGTTGTCGTCGAGCTCGATCTCACGGGCGATGGACACGCCGTCGTTGGTGACCGTGGGGGCACCGAACTTCTTGTCGAGGACGACGTTGCGGCCCTTCGGGCCCAGCGTGACCTTGACCGAGTCGGCGACCTTGTTGACCCCGGCCTCGAGGCGACGACGACCGTCCTCGGAGAACTTCAGCAGCTTTGGCATCGGCGCTACTTGACGATCGCCAGCACGTCGCGCGCGCTGAGGATGAGGAGGTCGTCACCGTCGACGGTGATCTCGGTGCCGCCGTACTTCGAGTAGACGACGGTGTCCCCCTTGCTCACGTCGATGGGGATGACGTCACCGCTCTGCTCGGACCGCTTGCCGGGGCCGACGGCGAGGACCTCGCCCTGCTGGGGCTTCTCCTGCGCGGTGTCGGGGATGACCAGCCCGGAGGCGGTGGTCTCCTCGGACTCGCCGGGCTTCACGACGATCCGATCCTCGAGGGGCTGAAGCTTCATGTGCTCTCCTCGTGTCTTCCTGGCGCCTCGACGGCGACCGTTAGCACTCTCTATGGGCGAGTGCTAACGATACGGGGCGCCTCCGGCGGGGTGCAACCTCGGCGCCCGGCGAAGTCGTACGATTCCCGCATGGCCGCCACGTCGGGGACTCCGCCCAAGGACCCCAACACCATCACCGGCCTCCGCTTCGCCAAGGTGCTGACGTGGCTGGTGTACGCCTACCTGATCTTCGCGGTGATCATCCTGACGCTCGAGTTCTTCCTGCTGCTCTTCAACGCCAGCACGGATGCGAGCTTCACGGAGTGGGTGTACCGCAGTGGCGACCGCGTCCTCGAGCCCTTCCGCGGGATCTTCCCGACCAAGACCGCCGACAACGGCTCGGTCGTCGACTTCGCCGTCCTGTTCGCCATCATCATGTACGGGATCCTGGCGATGCTCCTGCATGCCCTGATCGCCTTCATCGACCGCAAGATCTTCGAGGAGCGGATGAAGGCCCAGCGCGCCGCCGACGCCGTGCCCCCTCGCCCGGAGGTCACCCAGATCGTCGAGTGACCGCGGCGCTCACGTGGTCTTGACGATGTGGACCGCGCAGGGCGCCCGCCGGACCACCTCGAGCGCCACCGCCCCGAGGACGCGGCCGGGGCCGTGGACGCGCTTGTTGCCGACCACGATCATCTGCGCCTCGAGCCGTTCCGCCTCGGCGACGAGGGACTTCGCCGGGTCGCCCTCGATGACCGAGGTGGTCGCCGCCGATCCCCCTTGGATCTGCCCGGCGATGTCCTTCAGCTTCTGCTCAGCCTCAGTGAAGCTGTTGATCGTCCACGACTCTCCGCCGGCACCCCGCACGGTCTGCTGGCGATGGTGGCCGATCGCCATGACGAGGTGAAGGCTTGCCCCCAGCTTCCGGGCCAGGTCGGCAGCCGACCGAGCGGCCTCCAGGGCGGTCTCGCTCCCGTCGACGCCGACGATCACCGTCTCCATCGCGAACACCTCCAAGCTGGGCGACCGTCGAAGGGGCTGGACAGTCTGGCACGCGCCGGCACCCCGGCGGCGACCTACCCGAGGCGCAGTCCCGGGTCGGCGCCGGTGTCCAGGGGTGAGGCGCCGTCCCGCTGCCAGCGCCACCAGGCGCAGGCGGCCACCATGGCCGCGTTGTCGGTGCACATGGCCATCGACGGCACCTGGGCGGGCCGGCCATCCTCCTCGGCGGCGGCCAGGAAGACCTCGCGGAGCCGGGAGTTGGCCGCGACGCCACCGCCCAGGGCCATCGAGCGGGCCCCCACCTCGTCCGCGGCCCGACGGGCCTTGGCGACCAGGACGTCGACGACCGCCTCCTGGAACGAGGCGGCGACGTCGTCGGCCACGACGTCGGGGTGCTTGCGCACGTGGTTGACCACCGCCGTCTTGAGCCCGCTGAACGAGAAGTCCAGCCCCTGGTCGAGCATCGCCCGGGGGAAGGCGATCGCCGTCGGGTCGCCGGACCGAGCCAGCCGGTCGATCACCGGGCCGCCGGGGTAGCCCAGGCCCAAGAAGCGGGCCACCTTGTCGAAGGCCTCGCCGGCGGCGTCGTCCACGGTGGAGCCGAGCACCCGGTACTGGCCGTGGGCCTCCATGACGACGAGCAGGGTGTGACCGCCGGACACGAGCAGCACGAGGAGGGGCAGCTCCAGGTCGGGCTCCTCGAGCAGGGCGGCGTAGAGGTGGGCCTCGAGGTGGTTCACGCCCACGAAGGGCACGCCCCACACCAGGGAGAGGGCCTTCGCCGCGCTGACCCCGACGAGCAGGGAGCCGATGAGGCCGGGGCCGACGGTGGCCGCGACGGCGTCGACCGATGGTCCCTCGACGCCGGCTTCGCCCAGCGCATCGGCCACGACCGGCGTCAGGAGCTCGACGTGGGCCCGGCCGGCGATCTCGGGCACCACGCCCCCGAACTCGGCGTGGAGGTCGATCTGGCTGCTGACCACCGACGAGCGCACCTCACGGCCCTCGGCCACGACGGCGGCTGCGGTCTCGTCACACGAGGTCTCGATCCCCAGGATCAGCCCGCGGCTCACGATCCCTGCTCCGCGCCGGCGGCGCTGGCCTCGATGGCATCGAGGCGGGCCGCGTAGTCGTCGCCGTCCACGTCGTGGGCCCACATCACGAGGGCGTCCTCCCCCACCTCCGCGTAGTACCCCTTGCGCACGCCCGCCGGGACGAAGCCGAACCGTTCGTAGAGGCCCCGCGCCGCCTCGTTGCCCATCCGGACCTCGAGGGTCAGGGCCCGCACGCCCCGGACGCGGGCATCCCGGACCAGCTCGAGCAGGAGCCGGGCGCCGATGCCCTGGCGCTGGTGGTCGGGGTGCACGGACAGGGTCGTGACGTGGGCCTCGTCGACCACGAACATCAAGCCTCCGAAGCCGACGACCTGCCGCCCCCGCCGAGCCACGCGGTAGCTGCGGCTGGCCTCGGGCAGCGTCAGCTCGCCCCGGAAGAGGTCCATCGACCAGGGGTTGGTGGACGTCCGCCGCTCGATGCGCACCACGGCGGGGAGGTCCCGACGGCGCAACGGGGCGATGGTGACCGGGTCGGGCCCGCTCATGCCGCGCTGCTCCCAGTGCTTCTGGACGTCGGGGCCCCGGAGGTAGAGCGGGGCGAGCTCCCGGGGGGTGACGAACTGCTCCCGCACGGCCCGGGCGTGGGCCAGCCCGACGAGGACGGCAGCCGACGGATGCGCCAGCTCGGGCCCGGCCACGTGGGCGCGGTCGACCTCGGCGAAGACCTCCCGGTACCGGCGAGCGCCGTCACCCACCAACAGGCACTCCTCAGCCCCGGCCATCAGCTCCGAGGCGAGCTCCTCGGGCCGGATGACCGTCGGGGGGCGGAACTGCTGCACCCCGCCGGGCACGGGACGGTAGAGCGCGGCGAAGACCTCGCTCCGCCGGGCGTCGACGACCGCGGCGAGGAGCCGGTCGGTGAGGTGGGCGGCGTGGGCGAGGAGGTCGAGGCTGGTGACCCCGACCATGGGCACGTCGAGGGCGGTCGCCATCGTGATCGCGGTGGTGAAGCCGACCCGGAGGCCGGTGAAGAGCCCGGGGCCGATGTCGACGGCCACGGCGCCGACCCGGTCGAGGGTGACGCCGGCCTGGGTGCAGAGTGTCTCGATCTGCGGGGCGAGGGCCTCGGCATGGCGACGGGGTGCCCGCACGTGGATCTGGGCGAGCACGCCGTCATGGTCACCGAGGGCGCAGCCGACCTGGTCGGTGGCGGTGTCGATCCCCAGGATCAGCACGCCGCCGCCAACTGCTTCAGGCGGGCGGCCCAGCCCGGACCGCCGGCTTCGAGGTCGAGGATCCGGTCGTCGTCGCCGTCACCGAAGCGGATGACCACGTCGAGGCGGTCGACCGGGAGCAGGCCCTGCAGCCGGTCGCCCCACTCGACCACGATGAGCGCGTCGTCGTCGAGCAGCTCGTCGAGGGCCAGGTCGGTCGCTTCCTCCGGTCCGGCCAATCGGTAGGCGTCGAGGTGGTGCACGATCAGTCGGCCGCCCCTGTAGCGGTGGGCGATCGTGAACGTCGGGCTGGTGACCGGGTCCGGTGACCCGATCGCGGCCGCCAGGCCCTGGACGAAGGCGGTCTTGCCCGCCCCCAGGTCACCGACCAGCACCAGGAGGTCACCGGCCACGATCAGGTCGGCCACGCGGGCCGCGAACGCCCGCGTCTCGTCGACGCCGGCCGTGGTCGTCCGCATCATGCCGCCAGGGCCAGCTTGGCCCGCACGAGATCGGCCCGCATCTGGGCCATCTGCTGCGCACCGCCGCGGAGGACGGCGGCGGGGTGGAAGGTGGGGATGAGGACGGCGCCGCCGAACGGGTAGCTGCGACCCCGCAGCCGGGTGATGCCCTCCTTGGTCCCGAGCAGCGTCCGGGTGGCGAAGTTGCCCACCGTCAGGACGACCTTGGGGGCGATGAGCTCGAGCTGGCGGGCCAACCAGGGGTGACAGGCCTCGATCTCGTCCGGCCGCGGGTCGCGGTTGTCCGGCGGACGGCACTTCACGACGTTGGCGATGTAGAAGCGCTCCCGGGTGAGGCCCATCTCCTCGAGCACCAGCTGGTCGAGCAACTTCCCCGAGCGCCCGACGAACGGCTCACCGAGGCGATCCTCCTCGGCCCCCGGCCCCTCGCCGACGACGAGCAGGTCGGCCATGGGATCGCCGACGCCGAACACGACCTGCGTCCGCGTGGCGGCCAGCCCGCAACGCACGCAGGAGGCGGCCTCGGCCGCCACGACCTGGAGCTCGGTCGACACGCTCGCGACGCTACCGGCGCCCGATCATCCGCTGAGGGTGACGCTCCGGCTCGTCCCGGTTGCCTAGCGTGGATCCCAGGCTGAGGTGAACCTGTCACCCGCGCCCAGGAGGGTATGACAATGAGCAACGAGCCGAGTGGAGCTGCCATCGGCTGGTCGGCTTTCGCCGCCTTCATGCTGATGCTGATCGGGGTCTTCCAGGCGTTGGCCGGGATCGCCGCGATCGCCAACGACGAGGCGTTCGCCGTGACCCAGGACTACGTCGTGAAGATCGACACCACGCAGTGGGGGTGGATCCACCTGATCATCGGGGCGGTCGTGTTCCTGTCCGGCCTGGGGATCCTCTCCGGCAACGTGCTGGCCCGTACCGTCGGCGTGCTGGTCGCCCTCCTCAGTGCGATCGCCAACTTCGTGTACCTGCCCATCCAGCCCGTCTGGAGCACGATCATGATCGCCGTCTGCGTGGCCGTGATCTGGGCCTTGACCGCCCACGGGCGAGACATCGCCGCCGAAGGCTGAGCCGCACGTCCGCACCGGCGGCAGGGCCTGAGGCCGTGCCGCCGGTGCGGCGCAACGCGAGGACCGGGTGACCACCTGGCGGCGCCACGACGCCGCGTGGTGGATGGACGCCCTGTCTCGGCTCGGTGTTCTTCATGGCCGCCGCCGTCGCCGCCTTCGTGCTGCCCGACTCCGGCGACCTCGTCGACGCCACCGTGGCCAACACCGGCACCTTCCTCGGTGCGCTGTGCTTCCTGGTCGCCGCCCGGATCGATATCAGCCAGCCGGTGCCATGATCTAGCGACCCCGCCCGCCGACGAGGGTCCCGACGACAGGGAGCTGCTGCATGTTCCAGCACCGCAAGCACCAGGAGGGCGATGCGCTCGCCCCCACCTACGGCAGTCGCTACGTGTCGGACCCGATCCCCAAGTACCGGCTCCCCGACGAGTCGATGCCCCCCCGCCTCGCCTACCAGATCATCCACGACGAGCTGGCCCTGGACGGCAACCCCGCCCTCAACCTGGCCACGTTCGTCACCACCTGGATGGAGCCCGAGGCCCAGACGCTGATGACCGAGAGCCTCAACGTCAACAGCATCGACCAGGACGAGTACCCGCAGACGACCGAGATCCAGAACCGGTGCGTCAGCATCCTGGCCGACCTCTTCCACGCCGCCGACGCCGAGCACGCCATGGGAACGGCCACGGTCGGGTCGTCCGAGGCCATCCACCTGGCCGGCCTGGCCATGAAGTGGCGCTGGCGGTCCCGCCAGCAGGCGGCGGGGCGGTCCACCGACCGCCCGAACCTCGTGATGAGCGAGACCGTCCAGGTCTGCTGGGAGAAGTTCGTCCGCTACTTCGACGTCGAGCCCCGCATGGTGCCGATCACCCCCGAGCGCACGGTCATCGACCCCGAGCTGGCCATGGCCCAGGTCGACGAGAACACGATCGGCGTGGTCGGGATCCTGGGGTCCACCTACACCGGTGAGTTCGAGCCCATCGCGGAGCTCTCGACTGCGCTGGACGACATCGAGGAGCGCACGGGGCTGGACGTGCCGCTGCACGTCGACGGGGCGAGCGGCGCCTTCGTCGCCCCCTTCACCCAGCCCGACCTCGAGTGGGACTTCCGCCTCCCCCGGGTCAAGTCGATCAACGCGTCCGGCCACAAGTACGGGCTGGTGTACCCCGGCGTCGGCTGGGCCCTCTGGCGGGACACCAGCCATCTGCCCGAGGACCTCATCTTCCACACCAACTACCTGGGTGGCGACCAGCCGACGTTCGACCTGAACTTCTCGCGGGGCGCGAGCCAGATCATCGGCCAGTACTACAACTTCCTGCGCATGGGCCGGGAGGGCTACACGGAGGTGATGACCCGCCTGTCCGACACCGCGGCCTACCTGGCCGACCTGGTGGCCGGCAGCCCCTTCCTCGAGCTCATGAGCAAGCCCGATGCCCTTCCGCTCGTGTGCGCGCGGGTGGCCGACGACGTCGGCTTCACCGCCTACGACCTCAGCGCCAAGCTGAAGGAGCGGGGCTGGATCGTGCCCGCCTACACGCTGGCGGCCGACGCCGACCACGTCTCGGTCCTTCGCGTCGTGGTCCGGGAGGGCCTGAGCTCGGACATGGCCGACATCCTCGTCGCCGACGTCCGCCGAGCCGCCGAGGAGCTCGGCGCCACACTCCCCGTGCTGCCCAGCCGGGGGAACGAGCCGCACAAGCGGGGCAAGATCTGCTGAGCCCTCGCAGCCGGTGACCCTAGGGTCACGCCCGTGACCGGACGGGGGGAGGTCGACGCGGTCACGGCCCCTGCGCCGGCAGATGCCGGCGGCACGGGCGTCCTGCCGGTCCTGACCTCGGTCATACGGCGACGGTGGACGGCCTCCGTGTTCGGGATCGTGGCGCCCGGTGCCATCCGCCGCCGTCCCAGCGACGTGATCCGGATCGTGGTGGCCACGGTGGTGCTGGTCGCCACCGCGGTGGGCGCCGACACGATCGGCTCCGTCGAGGCCGACGTGTTCGACCTGGTGTCGGCGTTGCCCGACGGCCTGACGGGCATGTTCGAGCTGCTCTTCCTGCTGGCCCCCATCGTGGCCGCCGTGCTCGTGGTCAGCGCCCTCGTGGCTCGCCGGCCCCGGCTCCTGCTCACCCTCCTCCTCGCCAGCGCGCTGGCGGGGGCGGTGGCCGCCCTGCTCTCGGGTCTGGTCGACGTGACCGACGCCCTACAGGACGCCGGTGTCGACCTCGCCGGCGAGGATCCGAACTTCCCCGTCGTGATGCTCTCGGTCGCGATGGCCGTCCTCCTGGCCGCGCGGCCCTCGGTGACCCGACCGGCGCGGCGCATGGTGGAGACCGTCCTCTGGCTCTCGGCCCTCGCCGCCGTGTACCTGGCGGAAGGGCTGCCGATCTCGGTGCTGGCCACACTGGTGCTGGGCTGGGGTGCGGCGGCCGCTGCCCACCTCGCGCTCGGGGTCACCCGCCGGAATGCCGTCCCTCCCGCAGGTGGCGTCGTCATTGCGAGACCTCGGCGTGCCGACTGACGGGCTGCGCCTGGACCCGGTGCAGACCTGGGGCCACACCAGCTTCCTGAGCGACGACGACGATCGCCTGGCCATCGAGGTCGTCGGCCGGGACAGCACCGACGCCCGGCTGTTCGCCAAGCTCTGGCGATCCGTCTGGTACAAGGACGCCGGCCCGACCGTCAGCCTGCGGCGGAGCCAACAGGTCGAGCACGAGGCGTTGATCCTGCTGCTGGCGGCCCGCAGCGGGGCCCGGGTCCCCGAGCTGGTCGCCGTGGGCGTCGCCGGCGCCCGTGACGACGCCCTGCTGGTCGTGCGCGACCCGGTCGGACAGACCATGGACGGGATCGATCCGGCGCGGCTCACCGACGCCGTTCTCGACGACGCGTGGGCCAACCTCGGCGCCCTGCACGGGGCGGGCATCGCCCACGGCGAGGTCATGGGACGCCGACTCGTCGTCTCCGGCGACGGGCGGACCGGCCTCATCCGCCTCGACCGAGCCGAGACGTCCGCACCACCCGATCACCTGGCCCTCGATGACGTCCAGCTCCTGGTGGCGACCGCTGACCGGGTCGGCGTCGACCGGTCGTTGGCCGCCGCCCAACGGGCGCTCGGTGACGACGAACTGGCCGCCCGCCTGCCCTACCTCGAGCCGGCGGCGCTCAGCGGTCGGTCCCGGGCCCGGCTCGAGGATCCGAAGAAGCTGGTCGAGGAGCTCCGGACGGCCGGCTCGGCGCTGACGAGCGTCGACGCCCCCAAGCCCGCCGCCCTGCGGCGATTCTCCCTCGGCGGGATCTTCCTCGCCGCCGCGTTCGCCCTGGGCGTCTACCTCCTCGTCGCCCAGCTGGTGGGCGTGGCCGAGATGGGCGACGTCTTCCGGGGCGCGGACTGGACCTGGGTCGGGATCACCGCGGTCCTCGCCCAGCTGCCCAACGTCAGCCAGTCCATCGCCATGCTCGGCGCGGTCTCGGCCACCCTCCCGCTCCGGCCGGTGACCATGGTGCAGGTCGCCAATGCGTTCACGGGTCTCGTGGGCGGCACGGCGGGCAACGCCACGCTGGTGATCCGCTTCTTCCAGAAGCAGGGACTTGCCCCCGACCGTGGCGGTCAGCTCCGGCGTGCTCAACTCCCTCGCCGGCTTCGCCGTCCAGATCGTGCTGGTGGTCACCGGCCTCCTGATCACCGGCTCGAGCTTCGTCCCCAGCCGGAGCGACAGTGGACTCCCGAGCTGGATCTGGATCGTCTTGGGGATCGTCGTGCTCGTGGTGGCCGTGGCCCTCGGCGTCCCCCGGGTCCGCCATCGCGTGCGCGACCTGGTGGCGGACCAGGTCAAGGAGGCGGCCGACAACGTCAAAGGCGTGCTCTCGACACCCCGGAAGGCCGTGCAGCTCTTCGGGGGGAACCTCGCCTCACAGCTCCTCTTCGCCATGACCCTCCAGGCCGCACTCCACGCCTACGGCGAGTCGCTCCCGCTGCTCCAGGTGGTCGTGATCAACGCCTTTGCCTCCTTCGTCGGCGGCGCCGCCCCCGTGCCCGGCGGCATGGGCGTGGTCGAAGCCGGGCTGATCGCCGGCTTCACGGCCGCGGGCATCCCGCAGGCCGAAGCCGTGGCGGCTACCTTCACCGCACGGATGTTCACCACGTACTTGCCGCCCATCTGGGGGTGGTTCTCCTTCCAGTGGTTGCGGCACCATGACTATGTGTGAGTTGATCACCCCACCGAGGTGATGCTCACGGTGAGGTCCGAGGAGTACACCGGGGTCAGGATCGAAAAGTGAGGGACGCATGGACGAGCAGATGACCGAGATGGGCCCGATCGACTGGATCCTGGTGGAGTTCCCCGGCCCGCCCACCGGCAAGGTGGCCCCGCACCTGCTCGACCTGGTCGAGCGCGGCCTCATCCGCATCCTCGACCTCGTCCTGGTCAACAAGTCGGCCGACGGGGAGATCACCATCGTCGAGCTGGCCGACGTCGACGGCGACGGCGAGCTCGACCTCGCGGTGTTCTCCGGAGTCCGCACCGGCATCCTCGGCGAGGACGATGTCAGCGAGGCCGCCGGGGCCATGGAGCCGGACACCTCCGCCGCGCTGCTGCTCTACGAGAACAGCTGGGCGGCGCCCTTCGTCACCGCGGTGCGGGAAGCCGGGGGCCAGCTGGTCGCCGGTGGCCGCATCCCCGTCCAGTCCATCCTCGACGCACTCGACGACCTCGAGTCCGCCGAGCCGTCCTGAGTCAGGAGAACAACATGCCCGGTCTTCTTCGTGGTGTCGCCCGGACCGCCGTCGTCGCCGGAACGGCCAGTGCCGTCGGCGGTCGGGTCCATCACCGCCAGCAGGAGCGCTGGGCCCAGCAGGAGGACGCCCAGTACGCCCAGCAGCAGGCCGCCGCGGCCCCACCTCCGCCTGCCGCGGCCCCTGACGATGACGTCGACCAGCTGAAGCAGATCGCCGACCTCCACGCCCAGGGGATCCTGACCGACGAGGAGTTCGCGGCAAAGAAGGCCCAGATCCTGGGCATCTGAGCGATCGCCGGGATCAGGCGGCGTCGGTCGCGAGCGTGCGCACCGCCCGTTCGACGGCCAGCGTGGCCATCCAGCCCACGAGGTCGACCGCGGCAGCCACCTGACCGGTGGCCGCCGCCACGATGGCGTCGCCGTCGGCGGTGGTGTGCACGGGGATGAGGGCGCGGGACAGCCCCCCGTGGCCGGCCCGGGCCACGAGGTGGCAGGCGGCCTTGTCCAGCGCGGCATCCGTGGCCACCACCCCGATCGTGGTGTTGCCGTACTCGGTGGTCCCGAGCTCCTCGGGCGCCGCCCAATGCGGTGCTGACGGCTCGCGGGTGCCGTCGTCGATCCAACCCACGGCGTTGACGACGACGAGCGCGGCCACCGTGACCCCTTCGGCCCGGACAGTGGCCGTCCCGAGGCCGCCGGGCACGGCGTGCTCCCGGCCGAGCCACTTGCCCAACGTCGCGCCCGCCCCCGCGCCGACCCGGCCCACGGCCGGATCGCTGGCGGCGGCTCGGCAGGCGGCCGCGCCCTCCGCGGGCCCGGGCCGCACTGCGGGGTCGCCACTGGTGAGGTCGAAGAGGCCGAGGCCGACCACGATCGGCACGGGCCCACCCGGGGTCTCGAGCCCGACGCCCTCGTCGGCCAGCACGCCGATCACCCCATCCACCGCAGCCAGCCCGAACACGGACCGACCGCTGAGGCAGACCGCGTCGAGGCGGGTCACGGTCTTGTCCGGGGCGAGCAGGACGGCGTCCCGGGTCGCCGGGGCCCCGCCCCGGAACTCGGCTGAGGCAACCGTCCCTTCGGGGAGGCGGACGACGGTGCAACCGGTCGTGCCATCGGGCGAGGTCCAGTGACCCACCCGCACCCCGTCGACGTCGGTGATCACCTACCCAGCATGCTCGGCGCGGCGGGCCAGGTACGCCCGCACCCGGGGAGCCGACTGCTTCGACCAGTGCACGTTGGCGTCGCCCAGGGCGACATCGAGGCCGGAGCCGACGCTGAGACCGAGGGCGAAGCCGGCGACGACGTCGAGCGGGCTGTGGGCGCCGACGTAGACGCGGCCGAAGGCCACGAGGCCGACGAGGGCCCAGGGGAGGTCGGCCCACCGACGGGGCAGCAGCGGGGTCAGGACGGCGGCGAGGGCGGCGACGAGGATCACGTGCCCCGAGGGGTAGCTGGCGCCCTCGACCGGAACGTCCCCGCGGAGCACGGCGTCGGTCTGCAGCGTGCCGGGACGCTGGCGGTGCTGGAGGAACTCGTCGGCCAGCTCCTCCCGGACGATGCGTTCGACCACCAGCTTCAGCGCGACGGCCGCGAGCACGGCCACCGCCACCTTCGGCCGGCGCCCGACCAGGGCGACGGCCAAGGCGATCACGGCTCCGACCACGAGGTTGCCGAGCTGCATCGGGCCCCACAGCACGGGATACAGCCAGCTCGGCAGCCCGTTGACGGCGTGGAAGATCCGGGACTCCACCGCCTGGGCCCGGTCGTCCGTCGCCAGGTGGGTGGAGACGGCGAACAAGGCCGCGCCCACGCCCGAGAGGGCGAGCGCACGGCGGCGCTTCACGGACCGCTGTCTCCGGTCGCGATGTCCCCGCGAACGGCGGTGAGGAGCTCCGAGCGGCTCTTCAGCGCGGTCCGCGTGGCCCCGCTGAGGTACTGCGGGGCGAAGCGATGGGCCGCCGCAGCCAACGGCTCGTCGCCGACGCCGACGCGGGCTCGGGCGACGGCCCGCTCGGGGCCGACCTTGAGGCTGAGGGAGAGCACCAGCTCGGCCAGGTCGGTGGCCAACAGGAGGTCGGACGCCGCCAGCTCGCTGAAGCCGAAGTCGATGAGCCACACCGCCCCGTCAGCGGCGAGGAACACGTTGGCCAGGCGCAGGTCCCGGTGGGCGATGCCGTGGGCCCGCAGGATCCGCATCTGCTCCCAGATCCCGTCGAGCACGGCATCGGTGACCTCGTCGTCGTCCACCCCGTCGAGCGATCGGCCGTCGATGGCCTCGTAGGCGAGCACGAATGCCGCCGGCTCGGCGGACGCGAAGGCGGCGAGCGGCGGGGTCCGCACGCCCGCCCCGGCCGCGGCCAGGGCAACCAGCGCCTCGTGCTCCACGGCCCGTCGCAGCGTGGAGAACGGCTTCTCGTCACCCAGGTCACGGGGGTTGATCGACCGCACGAGGCGGAACAGCACGTCCGCGTTGCGCTCGTCGGCCCCGAGCGCCTTCACGAAGAGGTCCGTGCCGCCGGTCGTCGTCCCGAAGTACGGGGTCGAGCCGCGGGCATCGACGGCGGCCGGCCGGAGCTCCGCCAGATCGACGCCACTGCGCGTCAAGCCCGCCGCGACCGCCTCGTGGGTCGGACGGCGGGTGGGGACGCCGAGCACCAGGTCGACCAGCGCGCCCGCCGCCGCCCCGGCGAGGAGTGCGGCGAGGGTCTCGAACGAGAGCGGGGCGGTGAAGGTCCGGACGAAGGCGAGCCCGACTACGAGCGCCCACCCCGTCCGGCGCCACCGGCGCTCGAGCCAGGGGACCCCCGCCGCCACCACGCCCGTGACCGCGGCGAGGCCGACCGCAGAGGGAAAGCCCCCTTCCCCGAGCACGCCGAGGTAGTCGTCCGAGTCCAGCACGGGCCCGGTCGAGGCCTCGAGCAGGCCGTCGACGAGCAGGTAGAGCGCAGCGCCGCTCGCGGCGCCCGCCGCGATCGTGGCGAGGAAGCGCCAGGCGCCGCGGCGGGCCACGCCGACGACCCCGAAGGCGATCACTGCGAGCCCGCCCACCCGGACGAGGACGGCGACCACGGTGACCAGGTCGTCGTCGATGCGGTCGAACCCGGCCAGCACATCGGCCAGGAAGTCGATGATCTCGTCGCCGAACAGCCGGTCGAGGATGATGACGAGGACGAGGACGACCCCGGCCGTGACCAGCCGCACCGCGTCCACCGGCGACAGGCGTTGGACTGGGACCACCTCGGACTCCATCACCACGACCCCCTTCGTCTCGCGGATGGAGAGCGAAGGTTACGACGGCGGCGCACCCCCTCGTTGACCGGCGCTGATGTCGTCGAGGACCGCGTCGTAGCGCGGGGCCATGACCGACCAGTCGAAGCGGCGCATCGACGCCGCCAGGCCGTCGACCCGGGTCCGGGCCGCGGGCAGGTCCGTGAGCACGTCCCCCAGCCGGTCCCGGAGTTGGCCGTCGTCGTACAGCACGGCGTCGTGCCAACGGTCGGGGACGATCTCGGGATAGCTCAGGCGCCGTGGGAGCAGGGGCACGCAGCCCGCGGCCATGGCCTCCACGGCGGCGATGCCGAACGTCTCGTGCTCCGCCGTGCTCACGGTCACGTCCGAGGCCGCGAGCAGGCCGTGGTACGCGTCCCGGTCGAGCACGCCGACGTGGACCACGCGTTCGCCGAGGCGGGCCCGGATGGCGTCGAACTCCTGGGGATCGACCCGCAGGTTCTCGCCCGCCAGGGCGAGGCGGAAGGCCACGCCCTCGTCGGCCAGGGCGTGCAGGGCCCGGAACAGGCGACCCGGCCGCTTCTCGTGGTCCCAGCGGTGGTTCCAGACGACGAGCGGCTCGGCCGGCGGTGGGTGGCCGTCGGGCTGTATGCCCGCCAGATCGATCCCGACCGGGAGGACCTCGCAGCGGGCCAGCACCTCGTCCAGCCGGTGGCCGTGCGAGTGGTCGAGCGCTCGGCCCAGCAGCACGGGGAGGGCGACCCGGAGGTCGGCCAGTTGGGCCTCGGAGTTGACCAGCACCCGGTCGGCAACCGCCATCGAGAGCCAGTTGGCCAGCGCCAGCGACTCGTCCGGGCGGTCCCGGGGGCCGACCGGGTGGGTGAGCTGGTTCTCGTGCACGTAGAGCACCACGGCCGGGTCGCCGACCTGACGATGGAGGAACCCGAGCAGCGCCGGGAGGTTGACCATGTCGCTCACCAGCAGCACGTCGGGCGGACCGTGTTCCTGCACGACGTCGATCACGGCCTCGGCCAGCGTGAGCGCCGACCCCCGCATGCGCCACCGCCAGTAAGCGGCGTCGTGGGTGACCAGGTGGATCTCGTGGGCCAAGTGCCGCAGCAGCCCGTCCGCCCACGCCCGGTGCGACCCCCCGTAGTACGGCTCCACCAACACCACCTTCGCCATGCCCCCGATCCTTGCCCGTTCTGGGTCAGGGGGGGTGGTAGCGGCGGGGGACGCGGGGGCCGAGGGCGCAGGTGATCTCGTAGCCGATGGTGTCGAGGGCGGCGGCCCACTCGGTGGCCCGCACCTCGTCGTCCCCCTGCCGACCGAGCAGGACCACCTCGTCGCCGACGGCGACCGGGTCGTCACCGCAGTCGACCATGAGCTGGTCCATGGTGACGACGCCGACGATCGGGCAGCGCCGGCCCCCGACGAGCACCTCTTGGTGCAGCAGGCCGAGGCGGCGGCGGACGCCGTCGGCGTAGCCCACCGGGACGGTGGCGACGGTGGCGTCCCGCTCGAAGGTGTGGTGCAGGCCGTAGGAGATCCCCTCCCCCGCGGCCACCCGCTTGACCAGGCTGACCTCGGAGCGCAGGCGCAGGGCGGGTTGCAGCGCCAGCATCCCGGCGAGCTCCGGTGACGGATCGATGCCGTACACCGCGATCCCCACCCGCACCAGGGAACGTCGCGCCGCGGGGTGGGCGATGGCCCCGGCCGAGTTGGCGGCGTGGGTCAGCGGCACCTCGATGCCGGCCGCGGCCAGATCGGCCAGGACGGCATCGAAGCGGGTGAGCTGCTCGGCGGTGAAGGGCCGTTCGGGTTCGTCGGCGACCGCGCAGTGGGTCCAGAGGGCCTCGAGCTCGAGACTCGGCGCCGCGACGACGGACCGGGCGAGGGCAACGACGTGTTGTGGCTGGGCCCCCACCCGGTGCATGCCCGTGTCCACTTTGAGGTGTACCGCGAGACGGCCTCCCACCGCCCCCGCGGCGCGCACCCCCTCGGGCGTGTACAGGGTGACCCGGAGGGCGAGGTCGGCCACCTCGTCGAACTCCTCCGGTCGGGGCTCGGAGAGCACGAGCAGCGGGGCGTCGATCCCCGCCGCCCGCAGCTCGGCCGCCTCCTCGACGAGGGCGACGGCCAGCCAGGTCGCCCCCGCGCCCAGCGCGGCCTGCGCGACCGGCACCGCGCCGTGCCCGTAGCCGTCCGCCTTGACCACCGCGCAGACCTCGGCCGGGGCCGAGCGCTCGACCAGGAGGGCCACGTTGTGGGCCACTGCGCCGAGGTCGACCTCGGCCCACGTGGGACGCATCCCGCGCTCGGCCTACCCCTCGCTGGGCGTGATGATGGCCCGGAGGATGTCGCCGCGGGCGATGATGCCCACCAGCCGACCGTCCTCGACGACCGGCACCCGGGAGATGTCGTTGTCGTGCATCAGGGTGGCCACCGTCTCGACGGTGTCGTCGGGCCCGCAGGTGACCGGCTTGGGGTTCATTGCGTCCTCGACGTCGACGGCGACGGCCTGCTCCAGCTCGTGCTCGAAGTGCCGCTTGGCGCCGGGGAGCTCGATGAGACCACCGAGGATGTTGATCACCGTCGGGTAGTGGAGCTGGGACTCCTGCACGATGAGGTCTCCGGTCGACAGCATGCCGACGACCGCCCCGTCGGCGTCCACCACTGGCCCGGCGTCCACGCCGTTGTCGACCAGGCGCTGCATGGCCTCAGTGATGGGCTCGTCGGGCCGGAAGGTGACCACCTCGGTCGTCATCACGTCACGGGCGGGCACATCACGGGGCATGGATCACTCCTGGAGCAGGTCGATGGCGATCGGGAGCCGGTCGGGCAGGTCACTGGCGACCAGGCCGTGCGGCCAGCCTATGGCTCCGGCTCGTCCGTGCAGGAAGGCGCCCGCGGCGGCGGCCCGGAACGGATCGAGGCCCTGGGCGAGCAGGGCGGCGATCACGCCGGTGAGCACGTCGCCTGTCCCGGCGGTGGCCAGGCGGGCATCGCCCTCGATGGTCACGAGGACGGCGCCCGACGGCTCGGCGACCACCGTGGCCGAACCCTTGAGGAGCACGACCGCGCCGGTGGCGGCGGCGAGGTCGCGGACGGCGGACAGGCGATCACCCCCCGGAGGGTGTCCCGCCAGGCGGGCGAACTCCCCTTCGTGGGGGGTGAGCACGGCGGGGACGGGCCGGCCCTCGGTGACCTCGGCCACCGTGCTCCCCAGGGCGGTCAGGCCGTCGCCGTCGACCACGACCGGACGGGGCCAGTCGGCCACGAGGGCGCGCACCTCGGCGGTGGTGGTGTCGCCCAGGCCCAGTCCCGACCCCACGGCGAGCGCACCGAACCGGTCGGCGTCCTCCAGCACCGCCGTGGACCAACCCTGCGCCGGGAGCGGACGGCCCACCACCTCGGTGGGCGCCTCGTCGTCCCGATCGAGTCCGGGGCTCGAGAGCACGACGTAGCCGGCCCCCGCCCGGAGGGCACCGGCGGACACGAGGTGGGCGGCTCCGGTCATGCCCGGGGAGCCGGCGACCGCTCGGACCGCGGCCTGCCACTTGTGCCCATCCGCGGGCCGGGTCGGCAACCAGGCCGCCACATCGGCCGCTTCGACCCGGTGGGCCCGAGCCGACGACACGTCCAGGCCGATGTCGACCACCGTGACATCCCCCGCCCGCTCGGCCCCGGGTGGGAGCAGGAGCCCCGGTTTGAGGGCGGCGAAGGTGACGGTCCGCTCGGCAGCGAACGGTTCCCCGCCGAGCTCGCCCGTCAGGCCGTCGACACCGGACGGGATGTCGACGGCCAGGACGGGGGCGACCGGCGCCGGCGGGCGCCACTCGCCCCGGAACCCGGTGCCGTAGGCCGCGTCGATCAGGAGGTCGACGGCGGGGAGCTCCTTCGGTAGGTCGGCCGCGTCGAGCACCGCGACCCGCACCCCGCGCCGGGCGAGGCGTCGAGCCGCCTCCCGGCCGTCGTTGCCGTTGTTGCCCTTGCCCGCCAGCACGGCCACCCGGCGCCCGTAGGTCCCACCGAGCATCGCCACCGCCGCCCACGCGACGGCAGACCCCGCCCGGCCGATGAGCACCTCGACGGGTTCGGGGGCGGCGGCGTCGATCGCCCCCATCTCCTCGGGGGTGACGACGGGGATCACCGCCTCACCGGCTCTTGGCCGAGGGTCGACACGGAGCGGGCGACGAGGGTCACGAGGAGGACCTGGCCGAGCACGGCCTCCAGCGTGGCCATCGATCGAGCGAGGTCGGACACCGGCACGATGTCCCCGTAGCCGAGGGTCACGAGCGTCACGAAGCTGAAGTACGTGGACGTCGACTGCAGGGGCTCGCTGAACGCGTCCGGGTCGATGATCGACATGGTCAGGAAGAGCGAGCCGAAGGCCAAGCCGAGGAGGAGGTAGGCGGACAGGCTCCCGGCGATGCTCGAGACGGTCACCCGAGGCATGCGCAACACCCGGCGCAGGACCAGGAAGGGGGTGATGCCGAGGAGCACGGTCAGGGTGGCGCTGGGCCACGCCGGCGGGGCGCCGGCCCGCGCCACCGCCTCGATGGCGAGCACGACCGACGTGACCGAGACGACGACCGCCGTGATCGTCAGCCACCGGCGGCTGACGTCACAGGCGCGAAACGTCAGGAGCACCACGACCGCGGACTGCACACCGAGGGTCGCCGCCCCGAGCTCGCTCTGGTAGGCGAGGGGCGTCGTGAAGAACGTCAGCAGGACCACACCGAGGAGGGCGCCGAAGTGATCCGGGTCGAACCAGCGCCTGCGGCCCCCGTCTTCCATGGGCGCCAGTGTGGCGCGTCGCCGCCTGCTCATCGGGCAAGCTGAGCCGTCATGGCCGACCGGGAAGGGACGAGCGGAACCGGGATCATCCTGCTCACGCTGGCGACGGGGCAGTTCCTGATGGCCCTGGACAGCTCGGTGATGAACGTCTCCATCGCCACGGTCGCCGAGGATCTCGGGCACCAGCATCACCGGCGTCCAGACCGCCATCACCGCCTACACGCTGGTGATGGCCTCGTTCATGATCACCGGCGGGACGCTGGGCCGGAAGTTCGGTCGCAAGCGGGCGTTCCTCGTCGGCTGCGTGATCTACGGCGCGGGCACGCTGACCACGTCGCTGGCCCCGAACCTCGGCGTCCTGCTGTTCGGCTGGTCGCTGCTCGAGGGCCTCGGGGCGGTACTCATCATGCCGGCCATCGTCGGCCTGGTGGCCACCAACTTCGTCCCCAGCGAGCGACCCCGGGCGTACGGGCTGGTCGCTTCGGCGGCAGCAATCGCCATCGCCGTCGGCCCCCTGATCGGCGGGGTCGTCACCACCAACTGGTCGTGGCGGTGGGTCTTCGCCGGCGAGGTCGTGCTGGTCGCCGTCATCCTCGTGCTCGGTCGCCGGTTCGAGGACGCCCCGGCCGAGTCCGACGTCAAGATCGACCCGGTCGCCGCGGGGTTGTCGGCGCTGGGCCTCGGGCTGGTCGTGTTCGGGGTGTTGCGCTCCGGCGTGTGGGGTTGGGTGACACCGACGAGCGGTGGCCCCGAGTGGCTCGGGCTCTCCCCGGTGATCTGGATGCTGATCGGCGGCGCACTCGTCCTCCGGACCTTCCTGGCGCGCGAGCAGCGCCGAGCCGACGCCGGGATCACCCCGTTCCTCGATCCTGCCCTCCTCCGCGTCCCGCAGCTGCGGGACGGGCTGATCAGCTTCTTCTTCCAGTACTTCATCCAGATGGGGCTCTTCTTCACCATCCCGCTCTTCCTGTCGGTCGCCCTCGGCCTGTCCGCGGCGGCGACCGGCGCCCGACTCCTGCCCCTGTCGCTCACCCTCCTGCTCGCCGCGGCGGGCATCCCGAAGTGGTGGCCGCGGGCGTCGCCCCGCCGGGTCGTCTCCCTCGGCATGGCTGCGCTGGCCGCCGGCACCATCGCCCTCGTGGCGGCGCTCGAAGTCGGGGCGGGCCCCGAGATCGTCACCGGCCCCCTCCTGGTGGCCGGGCTGGGCATCGGCGCCATCGCCTCCCAGCTCGGTGCAGTGACCGTCTCAGCCGTGCCCGAGGAGCGCACGGGCGAGGTCGGTGGCATCCAGAACACCGTCACCAACCTCGGCTCGTCCCTCGGCACGGCCCTGGCCGGTTCGGTGCTCATCGCCGGGCTCACGGGAGCGTTCCTGTCGGGCGTGGTCGACAACCCGGACGTCCCCGACGACGTGGCGCAGCAGGCCGACGTGCAACTGGCGGCCGGCGCGCCCTTCGTCTCCGACGAACAACTCGAGGACGCGCTGGCCGACACGGACCTCGACGCGGCCGACGATCGACGCCATCGTCGACGAGAACGAGGAAGCCCGCATCGCCGGACTGCGGGCGTCGCTGGCGATCCTGGCCGTCGCCGCCATCGCCGCCACGGCCTTCAGTCGCCGTCTCCCGACGGTTCCCCCGGGCATCGAGGCGGCCGCCGGACCGGCGGCGGCTTCTACGCGCTGAGGATGTCGTTGGCCTCCATGGCGATGAAGAACACGATCACCCCGAGGCTGACCATCCACGAGTTCGCCTCGATCCAGGTCCGGATCCGGGGGAGCACGCTGTCGGCCCGAGCGCCCAGCGCCAGCAGCCCGAGCAGCGGGATGGCCAGGAAGAAGCTGGTGAGGGCCCAGAACCCGAGGGCGTGATACAGGGGCGACCCGTGGGACGCGAGGAAGGACCCGACGGCGAAGTTGGTGATGAGGTCCGAGGGGAAGATCGCGAGCAGCGCGAGGCCGAGCAGGAAGCAGAAGCGGGGGGTGGCCTCCATCAGGCCGCTCATCCACTTGGGCATGCCCCGGGTGTGACGGCCGCGGAACACGTAGACGCCGGCGGCCACCAACACGACGATGAGGACCCAGTCGATGGTCGTCGAGCCACTCGACGAGGTGCTGGCGGACTCGGCGCCGATGGCTCTGGTCACGACGTAGAAGATCGAGGTGACCAGCACGCTGCCGATCGCCGCGCCGACGACGTAGACCACGAGGTTCGTGCGGGCCTTCGCGCTGGTGGCCAGGATGAACGCGCTGATGATCTGCGGGCCGGCGACCATCACGACCGCCAACGGCAGGACCTGCAGGAAGTTGGCCACGGCCGGGAATGCAAGCACACCTGGGGGGAGCGCCGCTCACCCCGCGGCGGGATCCCCCTCGTCGAGGACCAGGCCCATGACCACGGCGTCCCAGATCTCGCCGTTGCGGCGGGGGTAGTGGCGCCGGAGGTAGCCCTCCTGCTCGAAGCCGAACTTCTCGTAGAGGGCCCGGGCCCCCTCGTTGTGGGGCCAGTGCTGGAGGGCGATCTTGTGGGCCCCGACCTCGCGGGCCCAGTCGATGGCGCGCACCATCAGCGCCGATCCGACGCCCTGGCCCCGGTGGCTGTCCTTCACCATCATCCCGAGGTCAGCGACCTTGTAGGGCGGCAGGTCCATCCCCAGCACGCCCACCAGCTCGCCGTCTCGCTCGGCGAGGAAGAGCGAGCCCCGCTCGGCGCTCTCGGTGAACACCCGACTGGTCGCGCGCCTCGTCAAGGGGCAGCTCGGCCCCGATCCAGCGGCCTTCCCCGGCGACCGCCCGCCGCAGGACCATGATCTCGTCCACGTCATCGACGGTCGCTTTCCGCACCTGCACTTGCATCGCCCCAGTCTCGGCCACCGGTGCCGGAGGCCGACCCGAATTCAGAGGGCGATGACGATGGCGTGGGCCGCGGTGTCGGTGTGGGTGAGGCTCAGCCGCCACCCGGTGACCCCGCGTTCGTCCGCCAGGGCGGCGGCCTTGCCGTGCAGGACGAGGTCCGGGGCGCCAGAGTCCTCGTCGCGGACGACCTCGATCTCCGCCAGCTCGCAGGCGCCCAGGCCGAGGCCGAGGGACTTGAGCACGGCCTCCTTGGCCGCGAACCGAGCCGCGTAGCGCTCGGTGGGATCGCGCCGGCGCTCGGCGTAGGCCCGCTCCCCCTCGGTGAAGTAGCGCTCGAGGATCCCCGGGGTGCGCTCGGCGGCGAGGCGGAACCGGTCGAGGTCGACCAGGTCGGTCCCCACCCCGACCACCACCGGCTCAGGACTCCGAGCGGAAGCGGTCGGCCAGGGACGAGATGGAGGCGACGAGCAGGTCGATCACGTCGATCTCGGCCAGGAGGTCGTCGCGGAAGGTCGGCTCGGTCTCGGTCACCGCGTCGCGCAGGAGGGCGAAGCGGTGGCGGTAGCCCTGCAGGACGCCACGCGCCGTCGAGGCCGAGACCCGGTCCCGGAAGCGCACGTGGAGCAGGGTGATGCCCGTCGACTGCCCGTCCTTGGTCTCGGGGACGAGCACGATGGTGCGCCCGTCCCGGCGGCCGGTGGCGACCAGGACCTGGCGCTCGGTGGCGACCCGATTCTTGGTCCCTCGCAGGCGCTGGTCCTGGTCGGTCCGGCTGGGGATCCCGGTGGCCACCCCGCCGCGGTCGAGGGCGACGATCGTGGCGTCGCCCGACTCCGGCCGACCTTCGATGCGGTAGCGGGTCCACCCGGTGACCTCGGCGACGGCCGGGTCCAGGACGGCCAGGGTCCGCAGCGACTCGTACGTGAGCCCGTCGCGGGGAGCGCCGGCTGCCAGGACCTCCCTGACCAGGGGGACCTGGAGCAGGGTCTCGTCGGTCCGCGAGATGCCCACCGTGACGGTCTTGGCCTGGTGCTTGATGGCGTCGATCGGACGGGTGAGCTCACCGATCGCCCGGGTGAGCACCGCAGTGAGGTCTTCGACGACCACCCCGGGGGTGCCCACCTTTCCGTACTCGGCCTGGTAGCCGTCGAGCGGCGCCGTGCCCAGGGCATAGCGGAACAGGGCGACGACCCGGGTGGCCGTGCTCGCCTCCAGGTGGCCGTCGTAGGTCCCGGTCCGGAGCGTGGCGAAGAACCGGGCCGCGACCGGTTCGAACTGCGGCCGCAGCTCGTCGAGCAGCGCTTCGGCGTCCGCACCGTCGCCCCGGTTGTCGACCGCGGCCTCGATGGACGCCCGGGCCTCGCGCAGCGGCCGAGCCCCTTCGTCGATGGCCAGGGCCGCCTCGTAGCCGAAGAGGTGCCCGACCATGGCGGACAGCACGAAGGCCAGTCGGGGGTGCATGACAGGGACCGTGAGCGCCTGGAGGGCGGCGGTGTACCGGCCCTCCCCCTCGGTGGCGATCACGACCGGCGCCGCCTTGTGCGCCCGGTAGATGGCCACCTCCTTGGCCACGTCGTCGGCGTTGGAACCCGTGAGGCCCGCCGCGCAGACCAGGATCAGGGGCTCGGAGGACAGGTCGATGTGCTTCTTGTCCTCGGTGACGTCGCAGGCGATCGACTTGTAGCAGAGCTCCGACAGCTTGATCCGGACCTCCGCGGCGGCGATGCGGTTCGGCCCGTTGCCGACCACGGCCCAGTACCGCCGTCCGGGAGCCAGGTCACGGGCGACGGTGCCGATGTGCTCCCGGTCCTCGAGGACCCGGCTCAGGGCGTCCGGGAGCCGCCTGAGGGCGGCGAGCATCTCCCCCCGCGTCCCGTCGTCGGCCGCACCCAGCTCCTCGGCCAGCACGGCGGCGAGCAGGACCCCGGCCGCGACCTGGGCGTAGAAGGCCTTGGTGGAGGCCACGCTCATCTCCACGTCACGACCGTCGGACGTGTACAGGACACCGTCGGCCTTGTCGGTGAGGTCACTCCCCCGCCGGTTGACGATGGCCACGACAGCGCCGCCCCGGGCCCGCACCAGATCGACCGTCCGGTTGGTGTCGGTCGTGGTGCCGGACTGCGAGATGGCCACCACCAGGGTGTCGGCCATGTCGTCGGCCAGCTCGAAGCCCGAGAGCTCGGTGGCCACGACGGACTCCACCCGCACCCCCGAGTCCGGGGTGAGCGCCTCGAGGGTGGCGGCGAAGCTCTGGCCGGCGACGGCGGCGGTGCCCTGGCCGGTCACCAGCACCCGGTGGATGCTGCCCGCGCGGAGACGGGCCCGCAGGTCGTCGGGCAGGGTCTCGGGTCCCAGCTCGACGGTGGTGCGGCCGTCCCGCTCCACCAGGCGACCGCGCAGGGTCTTGCGGAACGAGTCCGGGGCCTCGGTCATCTCCTTCAGGAGGAAGTGGGGGAAGTCGCCGCGGTCGATGTCCCGGGTCGTGATCTCGGCCACGTCGAGGTCGGCCTCGGCGACCGGCAGCTCGGTGCCGTCATAGGCCAGGCGGCGGATGCCGTCGACGGTGCCGGCGCGGGATCCGTCCAGGACGACCACCTGCCCGCGGCTCGCCGTGGGGTTCTCCGGGTTGGCCGGCGTCTCGCCGTCGAGGCGGAGGTAGGTCGTGGTCTCCTCGACCAGGCCGTAGGGCTCGCTGGCCACGAGGTAGGCGTCGTCGGTGAGGCCGACGTACAGGGCCTGGCCGCTGCCCCGCAGGGCGAGGTGGAGGCGCTCCGGGGCGACGGCGTTGGTGGCCCCGATGGCGACCGAGCCCTCGAGGGCGGCGACGGTCCGCCGGAACGCCTCGTCGAGGTCGTGCCCTTCGGCCAGCCGGCGGGCGGTGAGGGCGGGGATCACCTTGGCGTCCGTGGTGATCTCGGGCGTGACAACGAGGTCTTCGGCCGTCCGGAGGTCGGCATGGTTGTCGACGTCCCCGTTGAGGACCGCGGCCACGTAGGGCCGGGCCACGCCATCCGCCTCTTCTGCGCACACGGGGTGGGCGTTCGGCTCGGAGATGATGCCGACGCTGGCCCACCGGGTGTGGCCGAGGACCACGGCTTCAGCGGTGGGGCCGCTCACCGCGAGCCGGAGGAGGGCGTCGTCGGTGATGGCGGCACGGAGAGCGGCCGTGTTGTCCCCCAGCTCACCGATCTCGGCCGCGGCCTTGTACACGAAGGCCAGGTGCCCCTCGACGACCCGGACCGCCCCGGAGACGAACCGGGGATCGTCGTCGCGCCCCGCCAGGAGGGCCTGCACGGGGGCCGAACCGACGTCCAGCCCGTGGCCGTGGACGAGGACGTGCACCCCGGCGCTGTCCCGGCCCCGGACCTCGAGGCGGTCGAGGGCGGACAGGACCTGTTGGATCGAGAGGTAGCCCTCGATGGTCGCCGGTGTCGGGTCGGGCCCGGCGAGCTCGGCCACCCGGGCGGCGGTCGGCAGCCGGTCACGACGGACCGCCCAGGCCGCGTCGCAGAGCGCCACCAGCGCGGCGTTGACCAGCTCCAGCTCGGCCGTCGAGCCGAGCGACGCCGCGTGGTCGAGGGCGCGCTCGACGCCGTCACTCCGGTCGTCGATCGCGCCGACGAGGCGCTCGAGCATCGGCGCCAGGGGCGGATCACCGAGGAGGGTGCGCACGCCTGGTGCACCGCGGAGGAGCTGGTCCGCTTCCACCAACGGCGCCGTGACCGCGGCGAGGGCCGCGGCCAGCTCTGGCCCCGGCGGCAGGTCGGCGACCGAGCTCGACCGCTCCGCCGCGAGCTCGACGAGGGCGAGCACCTCGGACCCGCCGGCAGGGGCCCGGTCGGACGGGCGGCGGACGACGGCGATGATCCCGCACATCAGCTGGTGTGGCTCCTGGGGTGGAGGGGTGCCCGCGCTCACCGGTCAGAACCGGCGACCGATCCAGTCTACGAGCCCTATTCCGTCCGCAGGACGACCGCCGCAGACCGCCGGGACGCCCATCGCCCGGCACTGAGCGCCACCAGGTTGGCCAGCACCAGCGAGCCCAGGATCGCGGCCAGAAGGAGCGCGACCGGTACGACGGGTTCGGCCACGACCCGCAGCTCGTCGGCGAAGCGCAACCAGGCGAAGCGACCGATGGCGATGCCGACCATCAGCGCGGGCACGGCGGCGGCGACGACGAGCGCGGTGGCCTGCCACGAGACGGCGGTCAGCACCTGGCGACCGGTGAACCCGAGCACACGGAGCACGGCCAGATCGTGACGACGGCGCCGCACGGTGCTGACCAAGGCGTGGACGAGCGTGGCGATCGCCACCAGCCCCATCGCGCCGGCCACGGCCGCGGGGGCGGTGTCCACCCGACCGAAGTTGATCAGGTCCTCAGGGAGGGCCGGGAGCTGGATGTCCTGTTCCGCGAGCGCGAGCGGCGGACCGACCAGACGATCCACGAAGGCATCGGCGTCGGCTCCGGGCCGGAGGTCGACGAGGGCGATCTGACGAGCCGACTCCGGCGCCAGCTCTCGGAGCGTCTCGAAGGTCACGACGGCATCGGCGGCCGGGATCGCCGTGTGACCGACGATGACCAGGTCGGTCTGCACCCCGGCGAACCGGGCCGTGAGCCGGTCGCCGATGTCCCCGAGCTCGGGGGTGACGACCGCCTCCCCCAGGCCTCGAGCGGCTCGACCGTCGATCAGTGAGGGCTCGAGCCCGCCGAGCTCGCCACCAACGGCGTAGACCTCGACGGGACCGCGATCGGTCTCGAACCGGGCCTTCGTACCGATCGCCAGGGCGTCGACCTCCGGGGCCTCCCGCAGCCAGCGCAGGTCCGCGAACGAGAGCTCGGGAGAGAACTCCTGACCGATCGCCACGTCCCAGGTCCATCCGTAGAGCCGAGGGGTCTCGGTCAGCCGTCCGAGCGACGCCATGAAGCAGAGCACCCCGATCACCGTGCTCACGCCGAGGACCATCGTTCCCGCCGCGGCCCACACCGGTGCCGGCGTGCCGCGAGCCGGCGACTGGAAGGCCATCGCGGTGCCGGCCACGAGTGGCGTCGGCGCCCCCGCGGTGGTCACCGCGCCCACGATCCGGCTCGGTCGCGACACGGCCCCTTCGACCGACCGGCGCAGCTGCCACCACCCGGTGACCGCGGAGAGCAGGGCGACGGCGACCACGACGGCGACGAACCCGACCATCGTCACCACGCCGTCCACTCTCACGCCCCGGTCGGGATCGACGAGATCGGCCAGCCCGAGGGGGAACACGGGCGACAGGGCGACGGCCACGACCGACGCCGTCAAGGCCGCGACCGCGGCGATCATGCTGGCCTTGGCCACGCGCAGGCGCAGGAGGTCACCACGGGTCCAGCCCAACGCTCGCAGCGTCCGGTCGTCGCCGGACTCCGTCGCCGCCTGCCGCGCCAGGACCTGGCCGGCGACGAGCACGGTCACGACGCCCAGGAGGGCCGCCGCCAGGAAGAGGGCGCGGACGACGGGGGTCACTCCTTCGTCGGCCACCGCGGCGTCCTCGGCGGTCGACGTGCTGTACACGGGGCGTCCGCCGCCCAGCGACTCGACCCGCTCCAGGAACGCCCGGGAGCCGGCGGCGCCATCCTCGAGATCGACGAGGACGGTCTGCACCAGCTCCGAGTCGCCGAACTCCTCGGCCGCGGCCGGGGTCATCCAGATCGACGTCGTGGCGTCCCCTTCTGGCGGCGCCATCTCGCCGGCGGACACCACGATTCCTACGACCTCGAGGCGCTCGAGCGGCTCTTCGGTCGACAGGGCGGCGAAGGTCGACCCACCCTCTTCGAGCGGAGTGAAGACCTGTCTGAGCTCGTCCTGATCGAAGAAGTTCATGTCGATCGTGCTGCCGACCTCGAGGTCGAAGGCCTCCGCGGTACGGAACACCGCGACGATCTCGCGAGGATCGGCCGGATCGGCCGGTCGTCCGTCTAGGAACTTGAAGCGGCTGAACGTCGTCCCGACCCGACCTCCGGCGTCGGCCAGGAAGTTGACGTTGCCGGAGTCCACGAGGAGGCCGCCGTCCGTTCGCCCGGCGCCGCTGAGCACGCCGATGCGCTGACTGTCGGCCACGCCCGGCAGCTCGGCGACCTCGTCGACGTCGACCTCGGCGAAGTCGAAGACCGTCGGGATCCCGCTGATCACCAGGTGCTCCTGAGGATCCGCGTACTCGATGAACCGGTCGACGGCGGTGTCGGATCGGCGGGCACCCGCCACGAGGGCGATCACCACGCCTGCCGACAACCCGATGATCACGGCGATGCCCAGCCACGCCAGGCGTCGGTGACGGAGATCCGCGGCGAAGCGGTAGCGCACCGACGAAGCGCTGCCCCCTTCGCCCGTCAACGACTCACCCACCAGCACTCCTCTGAACCAGGGCGTTCGCCCGCCCCTGGGGGGAGGCCTACTTCACCCGCCCACCTACGGCTCGCTGACCGTGAGGGTACCGGTCATGTCCTCGTGGCCGGGGATGTCGCAGTAGTACTCGTAGGACCCGGGCTCCGCCTCGAAGGCGAAGCGCACGAAGGCCTTGGAGGGGAGCTCCTCGTCCACGTCGAGGTCGTCGATGGTGAGGTTGTGGCGCACGGGGTCGTCGTTGCCGATGTGGATGCCGACCTCGTAGGGCAGGTTGGCGAGGAGCATGGCTCTACCCCGGAGGGGTCAGTCGCAGGCGGACTCGACGGCGTCGGCCAAGGCCCGGGCCTCGGCGTCAGCCACCTCGGCGGACTCCGCTTCGACCATCACCCGCACCAAGGGCTCGGTCCCGCTCGGCCGGATCAGCACGCGCCCGCGGGGACCCAGCCGGGCCTCGGCGGCCGTGACGACGTCGGCGACGCGCTCGGCGACATCGGGGCGGCGCTCGGCCACCCGGACGTTCACCAGCACCTGCGGGAGCGAGGTCATCACCGCGGCGGCCTCGGCGAAGGAGCGGTCCGAGGACCGGACCGCGGCCAGCACCTGGATGCCCGTCAGGAGGCCGTCACCGGTGGTGGCCAGGTCGGGGAAGATCACGTGCCCCGACTGCTCGCCGCCGAGTGACCAGCCCCCCTCGAGCAGGGCTTCCAGGACGTAGCGATCGCCGACGGCCGTCTCGACGACCCGGATGCCGTGCTCCTGCATGGCGAGCCGGAAGCCCAGGTTGGCCATGACCGTGACCACCACGGTGTCGGCCACGAGCGCGCCGCGGCGGTGACGGTCGACCGCGCAGATCGCGATGAGGTGATCGCCGTCGACGACCCGCCCGGCGGCATCCACGCCGACCACCCGGTCGGCATCGCCGTCGAAGGCGAGGCCGGCATCCGCGCCGCCGGCCACGACCGCGGCCTGGAGGTCGGCGGGGTGGGTCGAACCGCTCCCCGCGTTGATGTTGGTCCCGTCGGGCCGGTCGTGGAGGACCTCGACCCGGGCGCCGAGCCGGCGAAGGGCCTCCGGGGCCCACGCCGACGCGGCACCGTTGGCGCAGTCCACGACGAGGTACAGGCCATCGAGCGCGCCCTGGGGTACGGAGCCCACCACCGACTCGACCCACGCCTCGACGAGGGACGGGTCCTCGACGGGTGGGGCCACCGGCGCCGGCGGACCGCCGTCCTCGGCGAGGAGTCGGTCGAGCTCCGCCTCCAGCCGCTCCTCGGTCTCGTCGCTCAGCTTCAGACCGCCGGGAGCGAAGAACTTGATCCCGTTGTCGGAGAAGGCGTTGTGCGAGGCCGAGATCACCGCCCCGACGGCGCCGGCCGCCACCGAGGCGTGGGCCACGGCCGGCGTCGGGACGACGCCGAGGTCGGTCACGGCGATGCCTTCGGCGGCAAAGCCGGCCGCCAGGTCAGCCGCCAGGCGAGGGCCGGACCGGCGGGTGTCCCGCCCGATCGCCGCCGCGGTGCCCCCCAGCACCCGTGCGGCGGCGCGACCGAGCGCGGTGACCAGCTCGGGGGTGAGCTCCACGGACGGGCCCCGGACACCGTCGGTGCCGAAGCGGAGGGTCACGGGGTTACCGCTTGGAGTACTGCGGAGCCTTCCGGGCCTTCTTGAGGCCGTACTTCTTGGACTCCTTCTTCCGCGGGTCCCGGGTGAGCATGCCCTCGGTCTTGAGCGCGGCCCGCTCGTCGGGGTGCAGCTCGATCAGCCCCCGGGCGATGCCCAGGCGCAGGGCCCCGGCCTGGCCGCTGAAGCCGCCGCCGTGGATGCTGGCGTCGATGTCGTAGGTCTCCTCGACGGTCACCAGGCGCAGGGGCTCGGTGGCGTGCACCACCTGGCTCTCGGACGGGAAGTACTCCTGCGCCGGCTTGCCGTTGACCAGCACGGTGCCGGTGCCGGGACGGACCCGGACGCGGGCGATGCTGCGCTTGCGGCGGCCGGTGGCCTGGACGAGGGGCTGCTCGGGCATCAGTGTTCCGTTCTCGATCAGTCCGCCGTCCGGGCCCGGGTGTGGGCCAGGTCGAGCGGCTGGGGGTTCTGGGCCCCGTGGGGGTGGGTCGGGCCGGCGTAGACCTTGAGCTTGGAGGCCATGGCCCGGCCCAGGCGGTTGTGGGGCAGCATGCCGACGATCGACTGGCGCACGGCCTCGGCCGCGTCCCGCTCGAGGGCGTCGGCGTAGGTGCGGGTCTTCAGCCCACCGGGGTAGCCCGAGTGGCGGTAGAGGATCTTGCGCTCGGCCTTGCCGGCGGTGAGCACGACCTTGGCCGCGTTCACGACCACCACGTGGTCGCCCGTGTCGATGTGGGGGGCGAAGGTGGGCTTGTGCTTGCCCCGCAGCAGGCGGGCCACTTCCGAGGCCATGCGCCCGAGCACGAGGCCGTCGGCGTCGACGAGGTGCCAGGAGCGCTCGATCTCGCTGGCCTTCGGGGTGTAGGTGGGCACGGGCAGACCTTGGTCGTTCGGATTCGGGGCGCGGCGGGCCAAGAAGGCCCACGGGAGCGCCCGACAACGATACGAGCGCCCCCCGTCGGCGGCAACCCGCGGACGGGCTCAGAGGTTGGTGACGATCAGCACGACGCCGAAGACGGCGAAGAGGACGGCCGAGCCGATGCGGGTGACCCGCTCGGGGAGCGTGGCGCCGAAGGCCCGGCCGACGAGCACGCCGAGCGTGCCGCTCAGGATGATCCCGATGGTGGCCCCGATCCAGACCAGGACCGGGTTGCCCTGGGCGGCGAGGGTGGCGGTGGCCAGCATCGTCTTGTCGCCGAGCTCGGCCACGAACATGGCCCCGGCGACCGAGAGGAACACCGACCGGTCGCCGGTCGCCGAGGGCTCGTCGTCGGCCGCCTCCTCGTCCTCGGGGTGCAGCGCCCACGCCGCGAACCCGAGGAACATCACGCCCCCGACCAGCCCGATGGCCCGGGTCGGCAGCGCCGCCCCCAGCAGGCCGCCGATGACGACCGACAGGAGGTTGGTGGCGGCGTAGGCCGTGACCACACCGGCCAGCACTGGTGCCAAGCGGTAGCGGGCCCCGAAGCCGAGCGCCACCAGCTGCGTCTTGTCCCCGAGCTCGGCCACGAAGACGAGGCCGAGGGCGGCCAACAGCGACTCCACGGGGTCAGTAGTCGACGGACCAGAGGCACAGCCCCTGGGGCGGGGCGGGCGAGGGCACGACCTGGCGGTCCTCGGCCCGGATCATGCCGAGCACGTCGCCGGCCCGGGAACGGCCCCGGCCGATGTCGACCAGCAGGCCGACGATGGAGCGGACCATCTGGTGACAGAAGGCGTTCGCCCGGATCTCGAACCGCAACACGCCGTCGCCGAAGTCGTCCCAGCGGGCGTCCAAGACCCGCCGGGTGAGCGAGACGGGCTCGTCGCCGTCGGCCACCTTGGGGCGGCGGCAGAACGACGAGAAGTCGTGTGACCCGATCAACGGGTCACACCCCGACGCCATCGCCCGCAGGTCGAGGGGCGAGGGCACGTGCCAGCTCGTGGCGTGCAGGAAGGGGTCCGGGAAGGGCCGGTTGAGCACGGTGTAGCGGTAGGTGCGGGCTGTGGCCGACCCCCGGGCATCGAAGCCCGCGTCCACCTCCTGGGCCTCGCGCACGCGACGCCGGACCGCAGATCCCGTTGACCGACTGCTGCAGCCGCTCGAGGTCGAGCCCCTCGCTCGGCGCATCGAAGGTCACCACCTGCCCCCACGCATGCACCCCGGCGTCGGTCCGACCCGCACAGGTCATCTCGATGCCGCTGCCGAGCACCTGCTCGAGGGCGTCGGTCAGCGACCCCCCGACCGTGATGACCCCGTCGTTCGGCCAGAACCCATGGAACCCCGACCCGTCATACGCCACGACGAGCTTGACCCGCGTGACATCGACGTCGAGCCGGATGTCAGGCGGGTCGTCGAAGAGGGTCACGAGCCCGTTCTACCCGGTGCTGCTCAGTCGAAGGCGAGGCCCTCGGTGATGGCCACCGGCTTCACGTCCCCGATCCGCACCATCTGGAAGGACCGCACGAACCCGATCAGGCCCGCCAACAGCGGCACCAGCAGGGCCACCTGCAGCGCCAGGGGGCGCGCATGGGTGTTGATGCGCAGGATCTCCTCCTGGATGTCCTCAGGCTGGCCCTCGAGCAGGATGTCCAGTTCGGTGTTGCTCATGAGCTGGGCATCGTCCTCGAGCACCTCGGCCACCTGCTCCTTGTCGTCGGGCTCGAGCACCGTGCTGTCCTGGGCCTCGTTGGTGAAGAAGATCGAGAGGCTGGCCAGCATGATCCCGCCCGCCATCGCCAGGCCGAACGAGAGCCCGAAGGACCCTCCGGCGGAGTTCACCCCCGCCGCCTCGCTGATCCGCTCCTCCGAGATCGGGGCCAGCGTGTAGTTGTTGAGCTGGGAGACGAGGAGCCCGAGCCCGAGCCCGGCGACGACCAGCGGGAGGGCGAAGGCCCAGCCCGACTCGGCCCGGGGGACGATGGGCAGGAGCGCCAGCACGGCCAGCGTGAGCAGCCCGAACCCGGCCCGGATGATCGTGCTGGGACGGCGATCGCCCGCCTTGCGGCCGGCCACCAGGGCCATGGCGAACATGCTCAGCGAGAGCGGGGCGATGGCGATGCCCGCCTCGAGGGCGTCGTACTCCAGCACCATCTGGAAGAAGATCGGGAGAGCGATCATCATCCCGCCCAGGGCGATCTGCTGGAGCGCCTGCTGGCTGATGCCAAGGCGGAAGGGCTCGGCCCGGAAGAGGTCGGGGTCGAGGAGCATGGTCCGGCCCTGGCGCTCGCCCCGGAGGAGCCATCGGGCCAGGCCGAACAGCCCGATGACCCCGGCCAGGAGGAGCGCCCCTACATAGGCCCCACCCTCCTGCCAGACGAGGATGCTGAGCACCACGCCGCCCATGCCGACGACCGACAGCGCGGCGCCGACGAAATCGAGGTTCCTCGGGCCCGTGTAGGGGACGTCGCGGACGAGGCCGATCCCTGACAGGACGACGGCGATGACGACGGCCTCGAGCAGGAAGGCGACTCGCCACGACATCGTGGTCGTGATGAAGCCCCCCAGGAGCGGTCCGACCGCGGCGGCGATGGCGGCCGACGCACCCACCAGGGCGTACACCCGGCGCTGGGCGTCGCCCTCGAAGTTCCCGTGGATCAATGACTGCATGGCGGGGAGCAGGAGCGACGCCCCGATGCCCCCGAGGATCGCCCAGAAGACGATGATCGCGGTGAGGTCCTGGGCCAGGGTCATGGCCACGGCCCCGACCGCGTAGCCGAGGAGGCCGAGGACGTACGCCTTCTTGCGACCGATGAGGTCGCCCACCTTGCTGCTGATCAGGATGAAGGCGGCCGAGACGAGCGCCTCGAGGGCAATCGCCGACTGCACCCCGCTGACCGTCGTGTCCAGGTCGCGGACCACCGCCGAGATCGACACGTTCATGAGGGACGTGTCCACGACGAGGACGAACATGGCCATGGCCAGCAGGAGGCCGAGCCGGCGATCGCTCCTCGCCGATGACGCCATCGGGCAACCCTAGGGGGGCCTCCGATGGTGCCCCGTTCTGATCAGACCAGTTCGATGCGCGCCATGGGCGCGTTGTCGCCGTGGCGGGGGCCGAGCTTGAGGATGCGGGTGTAGCCGCCGGCGCGCTCCTCGTAGCGGGGGCCGATCTCGTCGAAGAGCTTGGCCACCATCTCCTCGTCCCGGAGGAAGGCCACGGCTTGCCGGCGCCGGTGGACGGTGTCCTCCCGGGCCTTGGTGATGAGCTTCTCGGCGACGGGGCGCAGGGCCTTGGCCTTGGCCTCCGTGGTGACGATGGCCTCAGCCGCGAAGAGGGACGCGGCCAGGTTGGCCATCATCGCCCGCTGGTGCGCGGCGCTGCCGCCGAAGCGGCGGGCTTTGCGGGGCGTCGGCATGGCTCAGTCCGGGTCCGGGATGATGGTGGCCGGGCCGCCCTTGAGGGTCAGGCCCCGCTCGTCCAGCTTGGCGATGACCTCGTCGAGGGACTTCTGGCCGAAGTTGGTGATGGCCAGCAGGTCGTCCTCGGACTTCTCGAGCAGCTCGCCCACGGTGTTGACCTGGGCCCGCTTCAGGCAGTTGCGGGGACGCTCGGAGAGGTCGAGGTCCTCGATGGGCAGGTCGAGGTCGGGCGAGCCCGCGGCCTGCGGGCCGGCCTCGGTGAGCTCGAGGCCCTGGGGCTCGTCGCTGACCTCTTCGACCAGCGCGACCAGGGCCCGCAGGGTGCCGCCGGCCGAGGCCAGGGCCTCGCGGGGGCTGATCGACCCGTCGGTCTCGATGTCGAGGACGAGGTCGTCGTAGGCGGTCTCCTGCTCGACCCGGGTGGCCTCGACGTCGAAGGTGACCCGGCGGACCGGGGAGTAGATGGCGTCGAGAGGGATGATGCCGATGGTGGTCTCCTCGGCCTCCCGGTCACCGGAGCGGTAGCCCCGGCCCTTCTCGATGGTCAGGTCGAGGGCCAGCCGGGCCTTGCCGTTGAGCGTGGCCAGGTGGAGGTCCTTGTTGAGCACCTCGATGTCGGGGTTGGTCTCGAGGTCGGCACCCGTCACGTCGGCCGGGCCCCGGACGTCGAGGCGGACCTCGACGGGGTCCTCGGTGTGGGACACCACGACGACGTCCTTGAGGTTGAGGAGGATGTCGGTGACGTCCTCGGTGATCCCGGAGATCGTGTCGAACTCGTGCAGGGCGTCGTCGAAGCGGACCTGGGTGATGGCCGCGCCCGGGATCGACGAGAGCAGGGTGCGGCGCAGGGAGTTGCCCAGCGTGTGCCCGAACCCGGGCTCGAGCGGGCTGATGGAGAACTTCTGGCGGTTGCCGTCGGCCTCGGCGACGGGTTCCACGGTCGGTCGTTGGATGACCAGCATGACTTTTCCTCTCGGACCTCGGTTGGCGCCCCGGGGGGCTTACTTGCTGTAGAGCTCGACGATGAGCTGCTCGCGGACGGGCACGTCGATGTGCTCGCGGAGCGGCAGCTCGCGCACGGTGACCTGGGCCCCCTCGGCCCCGGTCTCGAGCCACGGCGGCGGGACGCGGTCGAGCACGTCCCGGTTCCAGGTGACCACGATCATCCCCTTGGCCTTGGCCGACAGGGCGATCACGTCGCCCTTGCGCACCCGGTAGCTCGGGATGTCGACCCGCTTGCCGTTCACGGTGATGTGGCCGTGGTTCACGAGCTGGCGGGACTGCGGGCGCGTAGCACCCCAGCCGGCGCGGTAGACGACGTTGTCGAGGCGCAGCTCCAGGAAGAGGAGCATGGTCTCGCCGGTGACGCCCTGCTTGCGGTTGGCCTCGTCGTAGACGCGGCGGAACTGCTTCTCGGTCAGGCCGTAGGTGAACCGGGCCTTCTGCTTCTCGGTGAGCTGCAGGAGGTAGTCGGACTGGTTCCCCCGGCGACGGTCACGGCCGTGCTCGCCGGGCGGGTAGGGGCGGCGCTCCAGGGCGACCATCTCGCCCTTGGTGCCCCAGATGTTGACGCCGAGGCGACGCGAAACGCGCGCTCGCGGACCGGTGTAGCGCGACATCAGACCCTCCGCCGCTTGGGCGGGCGGCAACCGTTGTGGGGCACGGGGGTGACGTCCTTGATGCCGGTCACCTCGATGCCCATCTGCTGGATGGTGCGGATGGCGGTCTCGCGACCCGAACCCGGGCCCTTGACCTCCACGTCGACCTTGCGCACGCCGTTCTCCATGGCCCGCTTGGTGGCGGTCTCGGCCGCCATCTGGGCGGCGTACGGGGTGGACTTGCGGGAGCCCTTGAAGCCGACGTTGCCGGCTGAGGCCCACGACAGCACGTTCCCCTGGCGGTCGGTGAACGTGATGATCGTGTTGTTGAACGAGCTCTTGATGTGCGCGATCCCGTGGGGGACGTTCTTGCGCTCGCGTCGCTTGGGACGGCGACCGCCGGCGGCGGGCTTGGCCATTACTTGCCTACCTTCTTCTTGCCCGCCACGGTCTTGCGGGGGCCCTTGCGGGTGCGGGCGTTGGTGTGGGTGCGCTGGCCCCGGACCGGGAGGCCGCGACGGTGCCGGATGCCCTGGTAGGCCCCGATCTCCATCTTGCGCTTGATGTCCTGCTGGATGTCCCGGCGCAGGTCACCCTCGACCTGGAGGTTGTCGTCGATGTAGCCCCGGAGCTGGCTGACCTCCTCGTCGGTCAGGTCCCGGACCCGGCGGCTGGGATCGACGCCGGTGTTGGCGCAGACCTCGGAGGCGAGCGTGTCGCCGATGCCGAAGATGTAGGTGAGGGCGATGACGGTCCGCTTCTCGCGGGGGATGTCGACGCCGGCGATGCGTGCCATAGGGCTACCCCTGCCGCTGCTTGTGTCGTGGGTTGGTGCAGATGACCCGGACGCGACCGTGGCGGCGGATGACCTTGCACTTCTCGCACATCTTCTTGACGCTCGGTCGAACCTTCACTGTTCGTTCCTGATCGGTTGGGTGGTCACTTGTACCGGTACGTGATGCGACCCCGCTTGAGGTCGTAGGGCGTCAGCTCGACCTGGACGCGGTCGCCGGGCAGGATGCGGATGTAGTGCATCCGCATCTTCCCGGAGATGTGGGCCAGCAGCTCGTGGCCGTTCTCCAACTCCACCTTGAACATGGCGTTGGGCAACGACTCGAGCACCGTCCCTTCGAGGACGATCGCGTCTTCCTTCGGCTTGGCCAGGACTTTCTCCGAACTCACTCAGGCGGGTGTCCCCGGACCCGCGCGAAAGACGCGGATGACCCAGGGCCGACGGGCAAGGCTAGCGGTGGCCCGGGTGAGCCTCCAACCCCTGGTAGCGTTCCGCCCCCGATTCCCGGAGCGGAAGCGGTCTACCCCTTCGAGCGCTTCGGGTCGGCTCGGCGCGGGTAGGTCCGCTCTTCCTGGATGGTCCCGTTGGCCCGGTGGATCTTCACCGTCACCGGTTCCTTCGACGACCTCGCCTTGGCCGCCGTGGCCCGCACGGCCGCCAACTTGGTGGCCCCGCCGGCGACCTTGCGGCCGCTGCTCTCCCCGACCCAGCTGCCGTCCTTGCGCTTGACCACGTCCATCCGCTTCACCGTCGCACCTCCGTGTCGTCGTTGCCTGCCGACGACTCCCCTACCCGCGGCCGATGGAACCTAGGGCAGGGTGAAGATCTCGGGGCCGTTGTCGGTCACCGCGATGGTGTGCTCGACGTGGGCCGAGAGGCTGCCGTCGGCGGTGCGCACGCCCCAGCGGTCGGGCATCACGACGGTCTCGGCGGAGCCGATGTTGACCATGGGCTCGATGGCGAAGACGTTGCCCGGGCGCAGCTTGGGCCCCTTGCCCGGGTTGCCCCAGTTCGGGACCTGCGGGCTCTCGTGCATGGCGGTGCCGATGGCGTGGCCGGTGTACTCCCGCACGACGCCGTAGCCGGCGGCCTCGGCGACCGCCTGGACGGCATGGCCGATGTCGGAGAGGCGGTTGCCGTCGACCATCTGCTCGATGCCGGCGTAGAGGCTCTCGTCGGTGACCTTGATCAGGCGGGTCGCCTCCTCGCTGACCTCGCCGACCGGAGCGGTGAACGCGGCATCACCGTGGTAGCCCTCGATGATCGCCCCGCAGTCGATGGAGATGATGTCGCCCTCCTCCAACGGCTGATCGTCGGGGATCCCGTGGACGATGACGTCGTTCGGTGAGGCACAGATGACGGCCGGGAACGGCGGGGCGCCGGGGCCACCGCCGTAGTTCAGGAAGTTCGAGCGGGCCCCGCGCTTCTCGATGACCTCGCGGCCGATGGCATCCAGCTCCCGGGTGGACACGCCGGGACGGATGGCCGCCCGGATCCGCTCGTGCATCTCGGCGACCACCCGGCCGGCCCGGCGCATCTTGGCCAGCTCGTCGGGAGACCGGCGCACGTCAGCGCTCCAGCTCGGTTCGGTCGAGCGCACTGTCGATGACCTTGACGAGGCGCTCGAACACCTCGTCCTCGGTGCCGACGCCGTCGACCTCGGCGAGCTGATCCCGCGCCGCGAACCAGGCCAGAACCGGGGTGGTCTGCTGCTCGTAGAGCTCGAGGCGGCGACGGATGCCGTCTTCGGTGTCGTCGTCGCGGCCGCGGGCGACCATGCGCTCGGTGACCACGTCGACGGGGACATCGAGGTTGACGGCGAGGTCGACGAAGCCCTCACCCAGGTGACGGCCCATGGCCTCGACCTGGCCGAGGGTGCGGGGGTAGCCGTCGAGCAGCCAGCCGGGCGCGGCGTCGGGCTTGGCCAGGCGCTCCACGACGATGCCCTCCATCACGTCGTCGGGCACCAGGTCGCCCGCGTCCATGAGGACCTTCGCCTCGAGGCCGAGCTCGGTGCCATCGGCCGCGGCCTCGCGCAGCAGGTCCCCCGTCGAGATGTGCGGGATGCCGTAGTACTCGGCCAGGCGCGCACTCTGCGTGCCCTTGCCCGCACCCTGACGCCCGAACACGATCAACCGGTGCGTCACGAGAGGAAGCCTTCGTAGTTGCGCATCATCAGCTGGCTGTCGATCTGCTTCATGGTCTCCAATGCGACACCCACGCCGATGAGCACCGACGTGCCCGAGAAGGCCAGGATGGCCGTGCTCTGGGTGGGGAGGATCTGAGCCAGGAAGATGGTCGGCACGAGGGCGACCGCGGCGATGAAGAGCGCGCCCGGCAGCGTGATGCGGCTGAGGATCTTGGCCAGGTAGCGCTCGGTCTGGGGCCCGGGGCGGATGCCGGGGATGAAGCCACCCTGCTTGCGGATGGTGTCGGCCTGCTGGGCGGGGTCGAAGGTGATCGCGGTGTAGAAGTAGGCGAAGCCGATGATCAACAGCCCATAGAGGACGATGTAGAAGGGGCTGGTCGGCTGGACCAGGTTGTCGTTGATCCACTTCTGGACGTCGGCTCCCCAACCGTCGGCAGGCAGCACGTTGGACAGGAGCAGCGGCAGGTAGAGCACCGAGCTGGCGAAGATGATCGGGATCACGCCCGACTGGTTGACCTTGAGCGGGATGTAGGTGCTCTGGCCGCCGTACATGCGGCGACCGACCACCCGCTTGGCGAACTGGACCGGGATCCGGCGCTGGCCCTGTTCGACGAAGACGATGGCCACCGTCAACAGGACGAAGATCACCAGGAGGATGAACAAGGCCCCGTTGCCGGCCTCGGCTCGCACCCGGCTCCCGGTCGACGGGTAGGAGCTGACCACCGACGTGAAGATGAGGATCGACATGCCGTTGCCGATCCCGCGCTGGGTGATGAGCTCGCCCATCCACATGACGAGGGCCGTGCCCGCCGTCAGCGTGAGCACGATGAGGAGGACCCGGGGCACCGTGAAGTCGGGCACCAGGTCCAAGTTCGTCGACACGCTGGCGAAGAAGCCCCCGCCGCCGTTGTGGAACAGGAACACCAACCCCGTCGACTGCATGACGGCGATGCCGACCGTCACGTAGCGGGTCCACTGCGTGATCTTGCGCTGGCCGACGGCCCCCTGCTGTTGCCACTGCTCCAGCTTGGGGATCACCACCGTGAGGATCTGCATGATGATCGACGAGGTGATGTACGGCATGATCCCCAGCGCGAACACGGCGAACTGGGTGAGCGCCCCGCCGGAGAACAGCTGGAGGAACCCGAGCACGCCGCCCTCCTCGGCCTGCGTGCGCAGGGTGGCCACGGCGTCGAGGTCGATGCCCGGCACGGGGATGAACGACCCGAACCGGTACAGGGCGATCATCAGCAGCGTGAAGATGATCTTGTTCCGGAGATCGGGGATCCGGAAGACGTTGAGGAAGGTGCCCATCGCGGCAGGTGATTCCTAGCGGTTGGTGTGAGCGTTGCCCTTGGCAGGCGGACGGCCGTCGCCCCACGGGAGCGGCACGAGCTCAACAGTACCGCCGGCCTCGGTGATGGCGGCCTCGGCCGACTTGGAGACGGCGTGGACCTTCACGGTGACCTTGCGGGTGAGCTCGCCTCGGCCGAGCACCTTCACGAAGGCACCCTTGTGGACGAGCCCGTGGTCGCGCAGGACCTCGGGCGTGACCTCGTCGAGGCCGGACGCCTCGAGCGTGTCGAGGTTGATGGCCTGGTACTCGACCCGGAAGGGGTTGTTGAACCCGCGCAGCTTCGGCACCCGCTTGTGCAGCGGGAGCTGGCCGCCCTCGAACCCGACGGGGATCTGGCCGCGGGCCTTCTGGCCCTTCATGCCGCGGCCGGCGGTCTTGCCGCGCCGGCCGCCGATGCCCCGGGCGACGCGCTTCTTGGCCTTGTGCGAGCCCTCTGCGGGCTTCAGGTCGTGGATCTTCATGAATCCGCCTCTTCGACTCGGACGAGGTGCGAGACCTTGCGGATCATGCCCTGGATCTCGGGCCGATCGGGCAAGGTGTTGGACTGGCCGATGCCACGGAGGCCGAGGGCGCGCAGGGTCCCGCGGGCCTTCGGCTTGACGCCGATGGCCGAGCGGACCTGGGTGACCTTGAGGTCGGCCATCACGCCGCGCCGGTCTCACCCGGCTGCGGGGGTGGGGTGCCCGGCACGCCGCCCCGCTCGGTCGCCCGGTAGGCCTCGAGCAGGCCCTTGGGGACGAACTCCTCGGCGGGCAGGCCGCGCAGCGCGGCGATGTGGTCGGGCCGGCGCTGGCCCTTGAGCCCGGCGATGGTGGCCCGGGCGACGTTGATGTGGTTGGCCGAGCCGAGCGACTTGCAGAGCACGTCGTGGATGCCGGCCTCCTCGAGGATGGCCCGGGCCGCGCCGCCGGCGATCACGCCGGTACCGGGAGCGGCAGGCTTGAGCAGGACGCGCCCGGCGCCCCACTCCCCCAGGATGGGGTGGACGATCGTGCTGCCCGCCATCGGGACCTTGAACAGGTTGCGCCGGGCCTCCTCGGTGCCCTTCTGGATGGCGAGGGGCACCTCCTTGGCCTTGCCGTAGCCGAGGCCGACCCGCCCGTTGGCGTCACCGATGACGACGAGGGCGGTGAAGGAGAAGCGCCGGCCGCCCTTGACGACCTTGGCCACCCGGTTGATGTCGATGACCCGCGACTCCCGCAGCTGGGGGTCCCCGCTCGCTCGCGGGTTCGGGGCCTGCTCTCGCTGATAGCTCATCAGAACTCCAGTCCGCCCTCGCGGGCGGCATCGGCCACGGCGGCGACGCGGCCGTGGTAGAGGTTGCCGCCGCGGTCGAAGACCACGGCGGTGACGCCGGCGGCCTTGGCCCGCTCGGCGACGAGCTGACCGACCTTGGCGGCGGCGTCCTTGTTCCCGGTCGCCGAGCTACTCAGCTCGGTCTCGTACGTGGACGCCGAAGCGATGGTCGTGCCGGCGCGGTCGTCGATGACCTGAACGCTGATGTGGCGGTTCGACCGGAACACGGCCAGGCGGGGACGCTCGGCGGTACCGGTGACCTTCTTGCGCACGCGCCCGTGCCGGCGGCGGCGGGCCTCGGGCTTGCGGCTGGTTGCAGACATGTTCGTTCCTAACCGGCGGACGCGGCCTTGCCGGCCTTGCGCCGGACGACCTCGTCCTGGTAGCGGATGCCCTTGCCCTTGTAGGGCTCGGGCTTGCGGATGGCCCGGATGTCAGCCGCGACCTGCCCGACCTTCTCCTTGTCGATGCCGACCACGTCGATGCGGGTGTTGGACGGGACCTCGAAGGTGATGCCCTCGGGCGCCTCGACCTTCACCGTGTGGCTGTAACCCACGGCCAGCTCGAGGGCGCGTTCACCCTGGGCGGTGGCGCGGTAGCCGACGCCCACGATCTCGAGCCCCCGGCGGTAGCCGTCGGTGACCCCGACGACCATGTTGTTGAGCAGCGAGCGGAACAGGCCGTGCAGGGCACGGGTCTCCCGCTCCTCGTCGGCGCGGGCCACCGTCAGCTCGCCCTCCTCGAGGGTGACGCTGAGCCCCTCGGGCAGGGTGCGCTTCAGCTCGCCCTTGGGGCCCTTGACGGTGACCTCACGGCCTTCGATCTTCACCTCGACCCCCGAGGGGATCGGGATCGGCGCTTGGCCTACTCGCGACATCGGGGGCTCCTACCAGACAAAGCAGAGGATCTCGCCACCGATCCGCTGGCGGCGCGCCTCGCGGTCGGTGAGAAGTCCCTTGCTGGTCGAGACGACGGCCACGCCGAGCCCACCCTGAACACGGGGGACCTCGGTGGCCTTGGTGTAGACGCGCAGGCCGGGCTTGGAGACGCGGCGCAAGCCGGTGATCACCCGCTCGCGGGCCTCGGAGTACTTCATGTCGATGGTGAGGGTGCGCGACGGCTTGCCCTCCTCCTGCTCCACGCGGAAGGCCCGGATGTAGCCCTCCTTCTCGAGGACGGCGGCCAGCGACTCCTTCAGCTTGGAGGAGGGCATGGCGACGTCGTCGTGCATGGCCACGTTGGCGTTGCGGATGCGGGTCAACATGTCGGCGATCGGGTCGGTCATCGTCATCGGATCACCAACTCGCCTTCGTCAGGCCGGGCAGCTCGCCGGCGTGGGCCAACTCGCGGAGGCACAGCCGGCACAGCTTGAACTTGCGGTACACCGCGCGCGACCGCCCGCACCGCTGGCAGCGGGTGTAGGAGCGGACCTTGAACTTCGGGGTCCGGTTCGACTTCTCGACCAGTGCCTTCTTGGCCATTGCTCAATCCTCGTTGCGTCGGAAGGGGAAGCCGTAGGCGTCGAGCAGGGCTCGGCCTTCGGCATCGGTACGGGCGGTGGTGACGATCGTGATGTCCATGCCGCGGACGGTGTCGATCGCGTCGTAGTCGACCTCGGGGAAGATCAGCTGCTCGGTCACGCCGAACGTGTAGTTGCCGTGGCCGTCGAAGGAACGTTCGGGCAGGCCCCGGAAGTCCCGGATGCGGGGGATCGCCAGGTTGATCAGGCGGTCGAAGAACTCCCACATGCGAGCGCCCCGGAGCGTCACCTTGGCCCCGATCGGGTTGCCCTCTCGCAGCTTGAAGTTGGCGATCGACTTGGTGGCCCGGGTGACCACGGGCTTCTGGCCCGAGATGACCTCGAGGTCGGCCATGGCGCCGTCGATCAGCGACTTCTGGTCGGTGGCGGCACCGACCCCGCAGTTGAGGACGATCTTGACGAGGCGCGGGACCTCCATCACGTTGCCGAGCTGGAGGTCGTCCTTCAGCTTGGCCCGGATCTCGTCGTCGTAGCGCTGCTGCAGGCGGGGCTTGGTTGCGGTCTCCGCCATCAGAGGTCACCTCCGCACTTCTTGCAGATGCGCTGCTTGGTGCCGTCGGGGTCGAAGCGGTAGCCGACCCGGGTCCGCCCGCACTTGGAGCAGAGGATGGCGACGTTGGCCACCGGGATGGGCATGTCCTTGTCGATGATCCCGCCCTGCATGGTGGCGCGGGTGGCCTTCTGGTGGCGCTTGGCCACGTTGATGCCGTCGACGATCACCTTGCCGACCGACGGGAGGGCGCGGGAGACCTCGCCCTCCTTGCCCCGGTCCTTGCCGGAGAGGACGATCACGCGGTCGCCCTTCTTGATCTTCATGCCGGCCATGTCAGAGCACCTCCGGGGCCAGGGAGACGATGCGCATGAAGCGCTTGTCGCGCAGCTCGCGGCCCACGGGCCCGAAGATGCGGGTGCCCCGGGGCTGCTGCTGGTCGTTGATGAGGACGGCGGCGTTCTCGTCGAAGCGGATGTAGGAGCCGTCCGGCCGCCGCTTCTCCTTCTTCACGCGGACGACGACGCACTTGACGACCTCGCCCTTCTTCACCGCCGCGCCGGGGATGGCGTCCTTGACCGTGGCCACGAACACGTCCCCGATGGACGCGTAGCGCCGGCGGCTGCCGCCGAGCACCTTGATGCAGAGCACCTCACGGGCGCCGCTGTTGTCGGCGACCCGCAGGCGGGTCTCCTGCTGGATCATCGGGCGCGCTCCACGATCTCGAGCAGGCGCCAACGCTTCTTCTTCGAGAGGGGCCGGGTCTCGGCCACCCGCACGCGGTCGCCCACGTTGAGCGTGTTCTCCTCGTCGTGCACGTAGAGCTTGGTGACGCGCTGGACGGTCTTGTCGTAGCGGCGATGGCGGACGCGGTCGGTCACGGCCACCACGGCGGTCTTGTCCATGGCGGTGCCCACGACCATGCCCTCACGGGTCTTGCGCCGGTTGCGCTCGGTCGTCTCGGTCTCGGTCTCAGCCATCGTTCTCGTTCTCCTCCAGCGCCTCGGCGGCGCGGATCTCCCGGGCCCGCAGCTCGGTCATCAGTCGGGCCACGTCCCGGCGGGTCGCCTGGAGGCGACTCGAGTCGTCGAGCTGGCCCGTCACGTGCGAGAAGCGCAGGTTGAACAGCTCCTGGCGGGCTTCGTCCAGCTGTTGCACGAGGTCGACGTCGCCGAGCTCGCGGACGTCAGCGGCCTTCACCATCAGAACGCCTCCTCACGGCGCACGAAGCGCGCCTTGATCGGCAGCTTCTGGATGGCCCGCTCGAGGGCGGCGCGGGCGACGTCCTCGTCGGGGTACGAGAGCTCGAAGAGCACCCGGCCCGGCTTGACGACGGCGACCCAGTACTCGGGGTTGCCCTTGCCCGAGCCCATGCGGGTCTCGGCCGGCTTCTGGGTGACCGGCTTGTCGGGGAAGACGTTGATCCAGACCTTGCCACCGCGCTTGATGTGGCGGGTCATGGCGATACGGGCGGCCTCGATCTGGCGGGCGGTGATCCACCCGGGCTCGACGGCCTGGATGCCGTAGTCGCCGAAGTTCACGCTGGTGCCGCCCTTGGCCGCGCCACGGCGGTTGCCGCGCTGCTGCTTCCGGTGCTTCACCTTCTTGGGCATGAGCATGATCAGTCACCATCCCCGGGACGGAAGTGCGGGGTCTCGTGGTGCTCGCGGGTGGTCCGCTCGATCTCCTCCTCCTCGGCGAGGAGGCGCTCGAACTCGGGGTCGGCCTCCTTGATGAGGGGCTCGGGCGCGTCCTCGACCGTCTCGGTCTCGGCCTCCGCGGCGGCGGCGGCCTCCTTCTGGGCGGCCTCTTCGTCGCGCTTGCGCGCCGCGGTCGACGACACGACGCGGGGGGTGGCGGCCGCCTGGCCCGAGGTCTCGCCCACGGCCATGGCGGCCTCGCGGACGCTCTTGTCCTCGCCGGCGGGCTTGTAGGGCAGGATGTCGCCCTTGTAGATCCACACCTTGACGCCGACGCGGCCGGCGGTGGTGTGGGCCTCACGGAAGCCGTAGTCGATGTCGGCCCGGAGGGTGTGCAGCGGCACCCGGCCCTCGCGGTACCACTCGGTGCGGGCCATCTCGGAGCCGCCGAGGCGACCCGAGCACTGGACCCGGATCCCCTGAGCGCCGGCCTTCTGGGCGTTCTGGACGGCCCGCTTCATGGCCCGGCGGAAAGCGACGCGGCCGGCGAGCTGGTCGGCGACGCCCTGGGCGATCAGGGCGGCGTCCAGCTCAGGCTGCTTGATCTCCTGGATGTTGAGCTGCACCTTGGCGTTGCCGGTGATCTTGGTCAGGCCGGCCCGCAGACGGTCGGCCTCGCTGCCGCGCCGGCCGATGACGATGCCAGGGCGGGCGGTGTGGACGTCGACCCGCAGGCGGTCGCGCGTGCGCTCCACCTCGACCCGGCTGATGGCGGCGTGGGGCAGCTCGCCCATCAGGTAGTCGCGGATCTTCCAGTCCTCGATGATGAAGTCGGCGTACTCGTCGCGATCGGCGAACCACCGGGACTTCCAGTCGGTGGTGATCCCGAGGCGAAACCCGTACGGGTTGACCTTCTGTCCCATCAGTCGTCCTCTCGTGAAGCCACGATCGCCTCGGCGATCTGGGGCTTCGTCCAGCTCTTCGCCACCTCGACACCGGCCTTCTCGGCGATGTCGAGCAGCTCGTCCTTGGTGTGGTGCTCGGCCAGCTCCTCGGCCGTGGCCGTACCGGCTTCGATGGCGCCGGCGATCTCGGCCTTCGTGGCGCTCTTGGCCACGTCGACGCCGGCGTCCTCAGCGATCTCCAGGAGCTCGTCCTTGCTGTGGGCCTCGACCAGGTCCTCGGGCTCGTCGGCGGCGGGCTCCTCGGCCTCGACCTCGTCGGTCGCCTCGTCGACCTCGGCCGTGGTCTCCTCGACCTCCTCGGCGGCGGCGTCGGCGGACTCGAGGGCCTCGTCGACGGTGTCCGCGCCTTCGGCGGCGCTCCCGGCGGCCTCCTCGGCCACGGTCGTCGGAGTCTCCTCGACCTCGTCGGTGACCTCTTCGCCACGGCTCTTGGCCACCCGGGCCCGACGGCTGGCGCTGCCGGCGGCACGGCCGCGGCCACCACCGCCGCCCTTGGCCCGCTCGCGCTCGCGGCGGGCGGCCAGCTCGTCGGCGTCGTAGCGGCCGACCACCACGGTGATGTGGCAGGTCCGCTTGCGGATCCGGGTCGCCCGGCCGCGCGCCCGAGGGCGGAAGCGGCGCAGGGTCGGACCTTCGTCGGCGAAGCAGGTCGCCACGAAGAGCTCGTCGGGATCGAGGCCGTCGTTGTGCTCGGCGTTGGCCACGGCCGAACGCAGGCACTTCTGGATGACCAGGCCGGCGTCGCGCTCGGAGAGGGCCAGGACCTCGTCGGCCTCGGTCACGGACTTGCCGCGGATGAGATCGAGGACCTGGCGGGCCTTCGAGGCCGACAGGCGCACGTAGCGCACCTGGGCCTTGGTGGAGGGGCGGTCCTTGACCGCGGCGGGGCCGGCCATCAGCGTCGTCCTGCTCGTTCCTGGCCGGCGTGGGCCCGGAAGGTGCGGGTGGGCGCGAACTCGCCCAGCTTGTGACCGACCATCGACTCGGTGATGTAGACGGGGACGTGCTTGCGCCCGTCGTGCACCGCGATGGTGTGGCCGACCATCTCGGGGATGATCGTGGAGCGCCGCGACCAGGTCTGGATGACCTTCTTGTCGCCGCTCTCGTTGAGGGCGTCCACCTTCTTGAGGAGGTGGTCGTCCACGAAGGGGCCCTTCTTCAGGCTGCGGGGCATGATCTACCTCCGCCCACCGCGCCGGCGACGCCGACGGATGATGAGCTGGTTCGAGTCCTTGTTCTTCTTGCGGGTGCGGCCCTCGGGCTTGCCCCAGGGCGACACCGGGTGGCGACCACCCGAGCTCTTGCCCTCGCCGCCACCCAGCGGGTGGTCGACGGGGTTCATGGCCACGCCCCGGGTCTGGGGGCGCACACCCTTCCAGCGGTTGCGGCCGGCCTTGCCGATCTTGAGCAGCTCGGCCTCGGCGTTGCCGACCGTGCCGATGGTGGCGCGGCAGTCGATGGGCACGCGTCGCATCTCGGTGGAGGGCAGGCGCAGGGTGGCCCAGTCGCCCTCCTTGGCCACGAGCTGCACGCTCGTGCCGGCGCTGCGGGCCATGCGGCCGCCCTGGCCGACCTTGAGCTCCACGTTGTGGACCACGGTCCCGACCGGGATGTAGCGCATGGGCAGGGCGTTGCCGGGCCGGATCTCCGAGCCCTGGCCGTTCTGCAGCCGGTCGCCGACGCCGACGCCCTCGGGGGCGAGGATGTAGCGCTTCTCGCCGTCGTGGAAGTGCAGCAGCGCGATGCGGCAGTTGCGGTTCGGGTCGTACTCGATGGCCGCCACGGTGGCGGGCACGCCGTCCTTGTTCCGCTTGAAGTCGACGACGCGGTAGCGCTGCTTGTGGCCGCCGCCGCGGTGGCGGGCGGTCTTGCGCCCGTGGTTGTTGCGGCCGCCGGTGGCGTTCTTCTTGGCCAGCAGCGACTTCTCGGGCGCGTCCTTGGTGATCGTCTCGAAGTCGGAGACGGTCTGGAACCGGCGCCCGGCGCTGGTCGGCTTGCGCTTGCGAGTGCCCATCGTCAGCTCCCGAACAGTTCGATCGAGTCACCCTCGGCCAGGGTGACGAAGGCCCGCTTGGTGTTGGGCCGCTGGCCCCAGGTGCCGGTGCGCCGGTTGCGGCGGCGCTTGCCGTCCCGGTTGAGCGTGTTCACCTTGGTGACGCTCACCCCGAAGATCTTCTCGACCGCGTCACGGATCTCCGGCTTGGACGCGCTCGGGGTGGACGCGGAAGGTGTAGACGCCCTCCTCGAGGAGCGCGTAGCTCTTCTCGGAGACGACCGGCTCGATGATGACCTGGCGCGCGTCCTTCATGACCCGTCCTCGGGTGCGTCGTCGGCCGGCGCTTCCGCCTTCTCGGCCGGCTCGGCCTTCGGCTCGGCGGCCTTGGTCTCGGTGCCGGGCAGCGTGGCCTGGGTGAAGACCACCCATTCGTTGACCAGTACGTCGTAGGCGTTGAGCTCGCGGATCCGGATGGTCTGGATCTCGGCCAGGTTGCGGAAGCTCTTGTGGGCGTTGACGTCGTCGTCGGCGAGGACCACGAGGACCTTGCCGTCGAGCTCCAGCGCGGCGAGCGCCGACAGCGCACCCTTGGTGCTGGGAGCGTCGAAGCCCCAGTCGTCGATCACGAGCACCTTGCCCTCGTTGGCCCGGTCGGAGAGGGCCGAGCGCAGGGCCAGGCGGATCATCTTCTTCGGGGTGCGCTGGGCGTAGCTGCGGGGCTTGGGCCCGTGGGCCACGCCACCACCGCGCCAGTGCGGGGCTCGGATGGAGCCCTGGCGGGCCCGGCCGGTGCCCTTCTGGCGCCAGGGCTTGGCCCCACCGCCGCGGACCTCGGCCCGGGTCTTGGTGTTGTGGCTGCCGGCCCGGCGGGCGGCGAGCTGGGCGGTGACGACCTGGTGCATGACCGGCACGTTCGGCTCGATCCCGAACCAGTCGTCCTCGAGGGTCGCGGTGCCGGCCTTCTTGCCGGTCGCGCTCTTCACGTCGATGCTGGCCATCACACCCCTGCCTTCACGGCGTCACGGATGATCACGAGACCGCCGTTGGCGCCGGGCACCGACCCCTTGACCAGGATCACCTCGCGCTCGGCGTCGGCCTCGACCACCTCGAGGTTCAGCGTGGTCACCTTCTGACCACCGGTGCGGCCGGCCATGCGGGTGCCCTTGAACACCCGGGCGGGCGTGGCGCAGGCCCCGATGGCGCCGGGCATGCGGTGGACCCGGTGGGCACCGTGGCTGGCCCGCTGGCCCTTGAAGTTGTGGCGCTTCATGACGCCGGCGAAGCCCTTGCCCTTGCTGACCGCCGTGACGTCGACCCGCTCGCCGGCCTCCAGCAGGTCGGCCTTGAGGTCCTGGCCGACCGTGTACTCGGAGGTGTCGTCGAGGCGGAGCTCCACGAGGCGCTGGCCCGGGTCGACCCCGGCCTTCTCGAAGTGGCCCCGCTCGCCACCGCTGAGGCGCTGGGCCTTCTGCTGGCCGAGGGTGACCTGCACGGCGCTGTAGCCGTCGGTGTCGGGGCTCTTGACCTGCACGACGCGGCACGACGGGACGCGGATGACCGTCACGGGCACGACGTGGTCGTCGACCCACACCTGGGTCATGCCGACCTTGGTCCCCACGATCGCTTTCTTGGCCATTGGCTCGGTGGTCCTTCACGCGAGCGCTCCGCAGGGCAGGGCCCAGCGGAGCGCGTCCTGGTTGTGCTGCACGGTTCCCGCCAGGGCCTGTGCAGACGTCGGTTGTGTTTCGACCCGGGTGGTAGACGGCGCGGAGCCGGGCCACGACGACCGGTTGAGGATAGCGGCGGGTTCCCGGCGCTGCCACGCCGACCCGCCGCGGATTTCTGCGGGCGGCGGCCGGTTATCCTCGTCCCTGGCTTCCCCCGATGGATATCCCGTTCTGCCCGGAGGAAGCCTTGACCGTCGAGTACGCCAACCGAGACCAGCTCTACCGCAGCGCTGTCGAGGTGCTCGGACGGGAGGAGGCCGACACCTTGATGGCGTCCCTGCCACCGGTCGACTGGTCTGACGTCGTCACGAAGCCGTACCTCGATCAGCGCCTCGACGCCATGAAGCACGAGCTCACGGCGACGTTCGAAGCGGCGCTGCGAAAGCAGACCCAGTGGGTGTTCGGTGCCGTCGTGCTGCAGACGACCGCGCTCCTGATCGCCGTCCTGACCCTGGCCTGAACGCGTGACGACCGCCCCGAAGGGCGGTCGTCCCGGTCAGAACCTGGAGATCAGGCCTGCTGGATCTTGATCTCGATGTCGACGCCGGCGGGGAGGTCGAGGCGCTGGAGGCTGTCGACCGTCTTGGGCGAGGGCTCGAGGATGTCGAGCAGGCGCTTGTGGATCCGCATCTCGAAGTGCTCGCGGGAGTCCTTGTCCTTGTGCGGCGACCGGATCACCGTGTAGCGGTGCTTCTCAGTCGGCAGCGGGACCGGGCCCCGGATCTGCGCCTCGGTGCGGACGACCGTCTCGACGATCTTCTTCGTCGACTGGTCGATGATCTCGTGGTCGTAGGCCTTGAGCCGGATGCGGATCTTCTGGGAAGCGGCCATCACTTGAGGATCTTGGTGACGCGGCCGGCGCCGACGGTGCGGCCGCCCTCGCGGATGGCGAAGCGCAGGCCTTCGTCCATGGCGATCGGGGCCTGGAGGGTGACCGTCATGGGGGTGTTGTCGCCGGGCATGCACATCTCGGTGCCCTCGGGCAGGGCGATGTCGCCGGTGACATCGGTGGTGCGGAAGTAGAACTGGGGCCGGTACCCGGCGAAGAACGGCTTGTGGCGGCCGCCCTCGGCCTGGGTCAGCACATAGGTCTGGGCCTCGAAATCGGTGTGCGGGGTGATGCTGCCGGGCTTGGCCAGGACCTGGCCCCGCTCCACCTCGTCCTTGTCGATCCCCCGCAACAGGGCGCCGATGTTGTCGCCGGCGCGGCCCTCGTCGAGGATCTTGCGGAACATCTCCACCCCGGTGCACCACCGTCTTCTGGATGTCGCGGATCCCCACGATCTCGACGTTGTCGTTGGTGTTGACGATGCCCTGCTCCACCCGGCCGGTCACCACCGTGCCCCGCCCGGTGATGGTGAACACGTCCTCGATCGCCATCAGGAACGGCTTGTCGGTCTCGCGCACGGGCTCGGGGATGTACTCATCCACCGCCGCCATCAACTCCTTGACCTGAGCCGCCGCGGCCTCATCACCCTCCAGCGCCTTGAGCGCCGACACCCGGATCACCGGCACGTCATCGCCAGGGAACTCGTACTCGCTCAGCAGCTCCCGGACCTCCAACTCGACCAGATCCAACAACTCCTCGTCATCGACCTGATCGACCTTGTTCAGCGCCACCACAATGGCCGGCACCCCCACCTGGCGGGCCAACAACACATGCTCCCGGGTCTGGGGCATCGGCCCATCGGCGGCCGAGACCACCAGGATCGCCCCGTCCACCTGCGCCGCCCCGGTGATCATGTTCTTGATGTAATCGGCGTGACCGGGCATGTCCACATGGGCGTAATGCCGGTTATCGGTCTCGTACTCCACATGGGCGATGTTGATCGTGATCCCCCGCTCCCGCTCCTCCGGCGCCTTGTCGATGTCCGCGAACTCGGTGAAATGCGTCGAATCCGACTCCTCGGACAACACCCGGGTGATCGCCGCCGTCAACGTCGTCTTGCCATGATCGATGTGGCCCATCGTCCCCACGTTCACATGGGGCTTGCTCCGCTCGAACTTCTCCTTGGCCATTGCTACTCCGGGTCTTCTGGTGGTTTCGGGGGGTTACTCGCCGCGCACTCGGGCGACGATCTCTTCCTGGACCGATGCAGGCATGCGCTGATACGAGTCGAACTGCATCGTGTACGTGGCGCGGCCCTGGGTCCGGCTACGGAGGTCCGTAGCGTAACCGAACATCTCCGACAGGGGCACCTGGGCCTGGATGACCTGGCTGTTGCCCCGCTGGGCCGAACCGCCGAGGCGACCGCGGCGGCTGGAGAGGTCACCCATGACGTCGCCGAGGTAGTCCTCGGGCGTCACGACCTCGACGGCCATGATCGGCTCGAGCAGCACGGGCTTGGCCTTGCGGGAGGCCTCCTTGAAGGCCATCGAGCCGGCGATCTTGAACGCCATCTCCGACGAGTCCACGTCGTGGAACGAGCCGTCGGTGAGGGTGGCCCGCACGTCGACCATGGGGTAGCCGGCCAGCACGCCCGCGCTGAGCGACTCCTGGATGCCCTGGTCGACCGAGGGGATGTACTCCTTCGGGATGCGCCCACCGGTGATCTTGTCGGTGAACTCGTAGCCCCCGCCCGGCCCGGTGGGCTCGAGGTCGATGACCACGTGGGCGAACTGGCCCTTGCCACCGGTCTGCTTGACGTGGCGGTAGACGACCTTGTGGACCGGCTCGGTGATGGTCTCGCGGTAGGCGACCTGCGGCTTGCCCACGGTGGCGTCGACGTTGAACTCCCGCAGCATCCGGTCGACCAGCACCTCGAGGTGGAGCTCGCCCATGCCGGAGATGACGGTCTGGCCGGTCTCGTCGTCGGTCCGCACCTGGAAGGTGGGGTCCTCCTCGGAGAGGGAGTAGAGGGCCCTACCCATCTTGTCCTGGTCGGCCTTGGTCTTGGGCTCGACCGCGACGTGGATGACCGGCTCGGGGAACTCGAGCTGCTCCAGCACGATCGGGTTGGCCGGGTCGGCGAGGGTGTCACCGGTCCGGGTGTCCTTGAGGCCGATGGCCGCGACGATGTCGCCGGCGAAGACGGCGTCCTTGTCCTCGCTGTGGTTGGCGTGCATCTCGAGGATCCGCCCGATGCGCTCCTTCTTGCCCGTGCGCACGTTGAGCACCTGACCGCCCTTGGGCGCGGTGCCGCTGTAGACCCGGAAGTAGGTGAGCTTGCCGTGGGGGTCGGCGACGATCTTGAAGGCGAGGGCCGAGAACGGCTCGCCGTCGTCGGCCTTGCGCTCCAGGGTCTCGTGACCGGACGGGTCCTCGCCCTGGACGGGCGGGAGGTCGAGGGGCGAGGGCAGGTACTCGACGATGGCGTCGAGCAGGGGCTGCACGCCCTTGTTCTTGAACGCGGTCCCGCAGAGCACCGGCACGATCTCGTTGGCGATGGTGGCGTCCCGCACCGCGTTGCGCAGGTCTTCGGAGGTGATCTCCTCGTCGCCCACGTACTTCTCGAGGATGACGTCGCTGTGCGACGACAGCACGTCGATCAGCTCATGGCGGTAGGTCTCGGCCTCGTCGAGGAGGTCGGCGGGGATCTCCACGACCTCGTAGTTGGCGCCGAGGTCGGTGTCATCCCCCTCCCAGACGAGGGCCCGCATGGTGATGAGGTCGACCAGGCCCCGGTAGGCGCCCTCGGCCCCGATGGGGATCTGGATGATGGCCGTCGTCGCCCCGAGGCGGTCGTGCATCGACTCGACGGCGGCGTAGAAGTCGGCACCGAGGCGGTCCATCTTGTTGATGAAGCACAGGCGGGGGACGCCGTACTTGTTGGCCTGGCGCCAGACCGTCTCGGTCTGGGGCTCCACGCCGGCCACGGCGTCGAAGACGGCGACGGCGCCGTCGAGCACCCGCAGCGACCGCTCGACCTCGACCGTGAAGTCGACGTGGCCGGGCGTGTCGATGATGTTGATCCAGTGGTCCTTCCAGTTGCAGGTGGTGGCCGCGGAGGTGATGGTGATCCCCCGCTCCTGCTCCTGGGCCATCCAGTCCATGACGGCCGCGCCCTCGTGGACCTCACCCATCTTGTAGGAGCGACCCGTGTAGTAGAGGATCCGCTCCGTCGTGGTGGTCTTGCCCGCGTCGATGTGGGCCATGATCCCGATGTTCCGGGTCCGGGCCAGGGGCTTCTCGCGAATGGTGTTCTCGGCCATCGTGCTCTCTCGGGGCGTTGCTCGGGGGGTGGGGTTTCGAGCTTCGCTCCGGGGCACGCTCGGGGGCGTACCCCCGAGGCCGGCTCGGGGCGTTACCGCAGGGTGGTCTTCAGCAGGGCCGCCTTGGACCCTTGGGCGCGGTAAGACATCGGCGTCAAGGCTAACGGTGTGAGCAGGGGAATCCTGCGGATTCCCGGACTACCAGCGGTAGTGGGCGAAGGCCTTGTTGGACTCGGCCATCTTGTGCATGTCTTCCTTGCGCTTCATGGCCGCCCCGATGCCGTTGCTGGCGTCGAGGAGCTCGTTGGCCAGGCGCTCGGCCATGGTCCGCTCGCGGCGGTCGCGGGCGAAGCTCACCAGCCAGCGGATGGCCAGCGTGGTGGCCCGGCGAGGGCGCACCTCGACCGGGACCTGGTAGGTGGCGCCACCGACGCGGCGGCTCTTCACCTCGAGCTGCGGCCGGACGTTGTCCACGGCCCGCTTGACCGTGGCCACGGGCTCGGAGCCGGTCTTCTGCTCGATGATCTCCATGGCCGAGTAGACGATGCGCTCGGCCGTGGTGCGCTTGCCCCGCTGCAGGATCTTGTTGACGATCTGGGTCACCAGGACCGACTTGTAGATCGGGTCCGGTGGGTACTCGCGACGGGGAGCGGGGCCCTTGCGCGGCATCTCAGCCCTCCTTCTTGGCGCCGTAGCGGCTACGGGCCTGGTTGCGCTGGCTGACGCCGGAGGCGTCGAGGGTGCCGCGGATGATCTTGTAGCGGACGCCGGGGAGGTCCTTCACCCGGCCGCCGCGGACGAGCACGATGGAGTGCTCCTGGAGGTTGTGGCCCTCGCCGGGGATGTAGGCGGTGACCTCCATGCCGTTGTTGAGGCGGACACGGGCGACCTTGCGCAGCGCCGAGTTCGGCTTCTTGGGGGTGGCCGTGTAGACGCGGGTGCAGACACCACGCTTCTGCGGCGCGCCCTTGAGGGCCGGCGTCGCTTCCTTGCGGCGCTTGGTCTTGCGGCCCTTACGGACCAGTTGCTGCACGGTCGGCACGAACGAACCTCTCAGGACTTCTCGGGAACGGCCCTACCGGGGGGCGGCACGACCGACGGACCAGCCTAGGGGCGCCCGCCGCGAACAGCAAAGGGCCCCGTTCCGGCACCAGAGGATCACCTCAGCAGGGAGGGATCTCGACCAGGCCGTCGTCGACGACGCGCCAGAGGGCGACCTCCTCGCCCTCGCCCCAGCGGGCGGGATCGGCCAGCACGAAGACCCGGTGGTCCTCGTCGCCATCGGCAGAGGTCGGTGCCGTCCCCGCGACCCTGCCGCCGGCGGAGACGGCCAGGGCCACCTCACCGTCCAGACCGGTGTCGAGGGTGCCGCCGACCCAGCCGGCGGTCCCTTCGACCGGATCGTCCGCCTGCCAGCAGGCCTCGGGGTCGTCGTCGCGCTCCAGCGCCTCGACGGGCTCCCCCAGGTGCTCGGCCCCGGGGCCGAGGCCGTAGAGCCGGAGCTCGCCGCTGTGGCCGAAGCGCTCCCAGATGTGGTCGACCAGTGGCCCGATGTCGAGCGGGTGGGCGGTGGTGCTGACCCGCTCGCCCTTGGCGTAGATGGTGCGCTCGCCGGGCTCGGGCACGGGCCCGAGCAGGCTGCGCCCGTCGATCTCCCAGGGGATCGGTACGTCGAGCAGGTCGGCGATCGTCGGGAGGACGTCGACGGTCTGGGCCGACCGGTCGGGGCGACGAGGACGAGTCGGGTCATCGGCCGGCAGCTTCACGACCAACGGGACGGGCATGATCCCGGCCAGGCTCTCCTCTTCGGGTTGCCGGCGGTGGGTGCCGGGGACGAACGAGGCACCGTGGTCCGCGGTGAACACGACGAGGGCGTCGTCATAGACGCCCGTGGCGTCGAGCCGGTCGAGGAGCTCGCCCAGCAGACGGTCGGCGTACTGGGCCTGGAGCAGGTGGCGCTGCAGCGCCAGGTCGGCGGCCGCCTCCGAGCCCCACACGTCGTCGTCGAGGCCCGGGTTGCCGGGATCCCGGTAGGCCGTGCCGTCGGCGTGGTAGCTCCAGGGCAGGTGCGGGAGCACCGCGTGGAGGAACGTGAGCTGGGGCCGGTCCGACGCCCGGAGCCCGGCCACGGCGGCGCGGAAGTCCCCGACCCGGTCCGCCGCGCCGAGCTCGTCGACGAGGTCGTCACGGGCCCGGGCCAGACGATCCGCCTCCTGGTCGAGGTCGATGGCGTCCTGGCCGAAGTAGGCCCACGTGTCGTCGATGGCGGGCAACCAGTCGTCGAGCGCCGCCGGCAGGGCCACGCGCCCGGCCACGACCGCCAGGTCCTCGAGCAGCACCTCGAGGGGCACGTCGGAGTCGGCCCCCGACGACTGCTCGCAGATCGAGGGCGCACAGAGCCCGGTGAGCGGTTCCTGGGAGGCGATGTCGTACTCCTCGGCGAGGAGGGTGAAGAGCGTGTCGGGATGCCCCGAAGGGGTCGGCGGCAGGTTGTCGTCGTGCACCTCCCTGCCCGTGAGGATCGCGGGCACGGCCTCGTGGGTGAAGCCCGCCACCGACGTGGCGTCGGGATACCAGACGCCGTCGCCGGCCAGGCGAGCGAGGTTCGGGAAGCGGGCGCCGTCGATGGCCGTGCCGTCGGCGGTCACCACCGAGGCCAGCGGCAGCTCGTCGAAGACGACCACGACCACCGGCGGCCGCGGCCCGGGCACGGTCACGTCCGCGGCGGCGACCTCCGGCGGGAAGAGCAGGTCGTTCGCGGGCGAGGTGAACGCGAACGCCCCGAGGAACAGCAGGGGCGCCACCAGGAGATAGGAGACCGCGGAGCGCAGGACCGCGTGGCGGGCGTAGGCCCGGGCGAGAGCCACGCCGCCCCCGGTGGCGACGACGAGCGTGAGTGGGCCGGAGACGAGGGGCAGGTCGTCCAGCACCGTCCCGACCACGTCGTCGACGACCGCGGCGGCGACGAGGCCGGCCAGCAGCCCGACGACGACGAGGTGGACCGGCCAGGTCCAGGCCGGGCGCACGAGGCCCACCGCCACCTCGACCGCGATCAGCACGGCCGGGACCACCACGACGGCGAGGAGGGCGGCGAACAGGACCGAACCGGGACCGGCGCCGTGGGCGACGAAGAAGGTCGGGTTGTCGCCGAGCACGCCCAGGACGGGCTGGGTCACCGCCAGGCCGCTGAGGGCGACGACGTGGCCGGCGCGCCACCACCCGTTGACCGGCGGCGGCGTCACTCGCCTCGCAGGGTGAGGGACCGCAGCGTCCCTCGGGACCAGAGGAAGAGGTCGAGGTCCATGCCTCTGGGCGGCACCCGGTCGGCGTCCACCAGGAAGGCGAAGCCCTGGTCGTGGCGCTCTTCGGCGAACACCGGCGACATCCCGCTCACCACCCCGTCCACCGCCCCCACGACCCACGCCTCGTCGTCGACGGCGCCGGTGAGCCCACCGCCGACATAGGCCCGGAGCACGTCATCACCACCGTCGAGGATGCCGTCCAGCTGCTCGACCGAGGCGGTCACGTCGAGCGGGGCGCCGACGGGTAGGTCGGCCACCGGCACGTCGTAGAGGTCACCGGCCGGGGTGGCGCGGTACAGCGAGCCGACGGGGTCGTCGGCCGAGAACGGCCGGGGCCCGTCCTCGAGGAGGCGCCGGAGGTTCGTCGGACCGTCGACCTGGAGGACGGCGTCGGGCTCGAAGAACCAGCGGTTCGAGTACCGGAAGTAGATCTTGTCCCCCTCGACGCTGGCCGCGGAACCGTCGTCGCGGTCGACGACCGACCGGCCGTCGGCCTCCCAGGGCAGCTCGGTGCCGAGGAGGTCGGCGAGGGTGGGGAGCAGGTCCGTCGACACCATGTTGACGTCGGTGGTGCCGTGGTCCAGACCCGGGGCCCGGATGAAGAGGGTCGACCACAGGATCTCGTGGGCGTTGGTCTCGGTCAGGACCCGTCGCGCCTGACCCTCCTGGAAGCTGGCCCCGTGGTCGGCGACGACGGCGATCACGGCGTCGTCCCACAACGCGGTCTCCTGCAGGCGCCCGAGCGTCTGGCCCACCAGGGCGTCCACGTAGCGGGCCTGGAGCTCGAAGCGGAGGCGGTTGAACCGAGCCGGCCAGGACCCGGTCCACCGGCCGTCCGGGTCACCGCGGGGATCCCGGCTGGGGGACGCGTACTCGGTGCCGTCAGGGAAGAAGCGCCACGGCTCATGGGGAAGGACCAGGTGGAGGTAGTGCAGGCCGGGCTCCTCGGTCGGCTCCAGCGCCTCGAGGAAGTCGCGGAAGCGGGTCGGCTGGACCTGCGCCTCCCGTCCGTGGCCGAACGACGGGTCGTCGGGGTCGGTCACCTCCTCCACGAAGAAGTCCGACTCCGGTCCGGGGAACGCCTCGAGCGAGACCAGTTCGCGGACGACGTCGACGGTGTCGTCGGTGATGCCCCGGAGCCCCGCTCGGCCGGTGGTGGACACCTCGGAGGGGCAGAGCTCGCCCGGACAGAGGCGGGTGACGGCCTCGGAGACGTTGAACCGGTAGGTCCCGCCGAGGAACGTGAACAGGTTGTCGGGGTGGTCGGCGAGGAGCGGCACCTCGTCGGTGTCGGGCTCCATGCCCGTGAGGAGCGCCGGGACCGCGCGCAGCGTGAAGTTGTTGACCGTCGTGTAGTTCCGGTACCAGCGGGACTCACCGGCCAGCGCGGCCAGGTTCGGGAACCGCTCGGCGTCCACCTGGCCGTCCCGGTCGAGGATGGCCGCGGTGGGCAGCTCGTCGAGGACGAGGACGACGAGCGGGGTGGTCGTGCCCGGGTCCGCGACGATGTCGTACTCCGGACCGCCCACCAACGCCGCGCTGGGCGAGGTGAACAGGAAGGCCCAGACCGCCAGGACGGGGAGGGCGGAGAGATAGGCGAGGAAGAGCCGGACCACCTGGAACCGCCGGTACGCCGCGACCGCAAGGGCGCCCACGCCGAGGGCGACGAGGAGGGCCGCCGTGCCGAAGAGGGCGTCGGCGGACTTGAGGGCGACGAGGACCGCCAGCGTGGCCAGGATCCCGAGGGAGGCGAGGTGCACGACCCGGCGCACCCGCTCGCCCAGGAGGTTGCTGACCAGGCCGACCAGCCAGAAGGCCAACGCCGGGACCAGCGCCACCAGCACGGCGAAGACCACGAGGCGGGCGCCGTCGACGCGCCGGAACACGAAGGTCTCCGGGCTGCGCCCGAGGACGTCGAGCGTCGGCTGGACCACAGCGAGCCCCGTGAGCGCGGCCAGCTCCAGCAGTCGCCGCAGCTCCGTTCGCACACCCGTCACCTGACCGTCACCACCCGTTCATCCGAGTGGGAACCCTACGAGATCGGTTCTGGCGCCTGAATTCGGGCCTATGGCCTCGAGATCAGGCGCCAGAACGCAGATCGGTCAGGCGGAGGCCTCGTCCTCGCCCTTGGGGAGGTCGATGACCTCGGCACCACCGGGCGCACCGGCGAGGATGCCCACGCCACCGTCGTCCGCCTCGGAGCGGGCCTGCAACCACTCGGCCAGGTCCTGCTCCTCGTCGGCCGAGGAGTAGTACTCCATCGGGACGTAGTCCGGGGCGGTCGTCCCGATGTCCTTGTACTTGGCCATGCCCGTGCCGGCCGGGATCAGCTTCCCGATGATGATGTTCTCCTTCAGCCCGATCAGGGTGTCGGAGCGGGACTCGATGGCCGCCTCGGTCAGCACCCGGGTGGTCTCCTGGAAGGAGGCCGCCGAGAGCCACGAGTCGGTGGCCAGCGAGGCCTTGGTGATGCCCATCAGCTCGGGCCGGCCCTCGGCCGGGATCTTGCCGTCCTGGACCAGCTCGCGGTTGACCCGGGTGAACACCCACTGGTCGACCCGCTCACCGGGCAGGAAGCCGCTGTCGCCGGGCTCGGACACGGCCACCCGGCGGGTCATCTGGCGCACGATCAGCTCGATGTGCTTGTCGTGGATCGACACGCCCTGGTCCCGGTACACCCGCTGGACCTCTTCCACCAGGTAGCGCTGGGTCTCGCGGACGCCCTTGATCTCCAGCAGCTCCTTGGGGTCGCGGGGACCCTCGACGAGGGCGTCACCGGCCGAGACCTCCTGGCCGTCGGTGACCTCGAGGCGGGCCGCCAGCTGGATGCTGTACTCGTCCTCGTCGCCGTCGTCGGAGACGATCGTGACCGTGCGGCCGCGACCCTCCTCCTCGTCGATGCGGATCACCCCGGAGGTGCGGGCCAGCGTGGCCTTGCCCTTGGGGCTACGGGCCTCGAAGAGCTCGACGACGCGGGGCAGACCGCCGGCGATGTCGGAGCCGGCGATGCCGCCGGTGTGGAAGGTCCGCATGGTGAGCTGCGTGCCCGGCTCACCGATGGACTGGGCGGCGATGACGCCGACGGCCTCGCCCACCTCGATGTCCTTGCCGGTGGCCAGCGAGCCGCCGTAGGCGGCGCGGGACACGCCCAGCTCGGCCTCGTCGGTGAGCGGCGAGCGCACCCGCACGCGGGTGACCTCGGGATCGTCCCGGATGGCGGCCAGCTCGTCGTCCCAGACGATGGTGCCCGCCGCCAGCTTGGTGCCGTCGGTCAGCTTCACGTCGTCCGCCAGCGTCCGGCTGAAGAGCCGGGTCTCGAGGTAGGTCCGCTTGCCCGCGGTGTCGGGCTCCACGTCCTCCAGCCAGATGCCGCGCACCGGGCCGCCCTCGCCGGCCTCCTGCTCCTGGATGATCAGCTCCTGGGCGACGTCGACCAGCCGCCGGGTGAGGTACCCGGAGTCGGCCGTCCGCAGGGCGGTGTCGACCAGGCCCTTGCGGGCGCCCGGCGTGGCGATGAAGTACTCGAGCACCGAGAGGCCTTCTCGGTAGTTCGACTTGATCGGCCGGGGGATCATGTCGCCTCGGGGGTTGGCCACGAGCCCCCGCATGCCCGCGATCTGGCGGATCTGCATGGGGTTCGCCCGCGCGCCGGAGCGCACCATCATGTCGATGGGGTTGAACGGGTTGGCCCTGAGGCCCTCCTCCAGCTCGCGCTGGATGGTGGCCGTGGCGTCGTTCCAGATCTCCACTTCCTTCTGGCGCCGCTCACCGTCGGTGATGACGCCCTTGCGGAACTGGTCCTCGACCTTCTCGGCCTGCTTCTCGTGCTCGTCCAGGATGGCCTTCTTGTCGCCCGGCGTGCGGACGTCGTCCACCGAGATGGTGAGGCCGCTCTTGCTGGCGAAGCGGAAGCAGCGGTTCTTCAGCCGGTCCAGCGTCTCGGCCACGACCGCCTTGGGGTAGGCGTCGGCCAGCACGTCCACGATCGCCCCCATGTCGCCCTTGCGGACGGGGTGGTTCACGTACTCGAAGCCCTCGGGCAGGACCTCGTTGAAGAGGACCCGACCGGTGGTCGTCGGGACGTACGTGGCGGCCTTGCCGTTGGCGGGCGTGGCCTCCAGCGCGGGGGCCCGCAGGATGATCGGCTCGTGCAGGCGGATGTCGCCCGACTCGTACGCCCGCTCGACGGCCTCGGCATGGCGGTAGACCTTGATCGGCCGCCAGTCCTCACCGTCGTTGCGCCGGACCTGGTTGGGATCGTCGGGGTTGACCTCCCCGTCCACCTGGGTCAGGTAGTAGGCGCCGATGACCATGTCCTGGGTCGGCGTGACCAGCGGTCGGCCGTGGGCCGGGCTGAGCACGTTGTGGGCCGACAGCATCAGGATCCGGCTCTCGGCCTGGGCCTCCGCCGACAGGGGCAGGTGCACGGCCATCTGGTCGCCGTCGAAGTCGGCGTTGAACGCCTGGCAGACGAGCGGGTGGATCTGGATGGCCTTGCCCTCCACCAGCACGGGCTCGAAGGCCTGGATGCCGAGGCGGTGCAGCGTGGGTGCCCGGTTGAGCAGCACCGGGTGCTCCTTGATGACGTCGTCGAGGACGTCCCACACCTGGGGCTTGCGGCGCTCGACCATGCGCTTGGCCGACTTGATGTTCTGGGCCAGCTCCTCGTCGACCAGCTTCTTCATGACGAAGGGCTTGAACAGCTCCAGCGCCATCAGCTTGGGCAGGCCGCACTGGTGCAGCCGGAGCTGCGGGCCACCCACGATGACCGAACGGCCGGAGTAGTCGACCCGCTTGCCGAGCAGGTTCTGGCGGAACCGGCCCTGCTTGCCCTTGAGCATGTCGGAGAGCGACTTGAGGGGCCGGTTGCCGGGGCCCGTGACCGGGCGGCCGCGGCGGCCGTTGTCGAACAGGGCGTCGACGGCCTCCTGCAGCATCCGCTTCTCGTTGTTCACGATGATCTCGGGGGCACCGAGGTCGAGCAGGCGCTTCAGGCGGTTGTTCCGGTTGATGACCCGGCGGTAGAGGTCGTTCAGGTCGGACGTGGCGAAGCGGCCACCGTCGAGCTGGACCATGGGCCGCAGCTCGGGCGGGATGACCGGGACGACGTCGAGGATCATGGCCCGCGGGTCGTTGGTGCGCCGCTTGTGCTCGTCGCGCCGGTTGAACGCGGAGACGATCTTCAGCCGCTTGATGGCCTTCTGCTTGCGCTGGGCCGACAGGGGCTTCTGGCCCTCGGGCGGGTCGATCTGGTTGCGGAGCGTCTCCTCTTCGGTGTCGAAGTCGATCTGCTCCATCAGCCGGGCGATGGCGTCCGCGCCCATGCCGCCCTCGAAGTACTCGCCGTAGCGGTCGGTCATCTCCCGCCACAGCTCTTCGTCGTCGATGATCTTGCGCGGGAAGAGGTCGCGGAACTCGTCGAAGGCCCGGCCCACGAGGTCGAGCTCCTCCTGGTACCGCTCGCGGATCTCCTCCAGGTCCTTGTCCGCGGCCCGTCGGCGCGACTTCAGCTCGTTGGCCTTGGCCCCCTCGCCCTCGAGCTCGGCCACCTCGGCCTCGAGCTCCTCGAGCCGACCCGCGATCTCGAGCTCGCGGTCCTTTTCGATGGCCTCCTTCTCACCGGCCAGCTCGACCTCGAGGTTGGGCAGCTCAGCGTGGCGCTTCTCGTCGTCGACCCTCCAGACGAGGTTGGCCGCGAAGTAGATGACCTTCTCCAGCTGCTTGGCCTTCAGCTCGTCCTTCGGCTCGGTGCCGGTGAGCAGGTAGGCCAACCAGGAGCGGGTGCCGCGCAGGTACCAGATGTGGACCACGGGGGCGGCCAGCTCGATGTGGCCCATGCGCTCGCGCCGGACCTTCGAGCGGGTCACCTCGACGCCGCAGCGCTCGCAGATGATGCCCTTGAACCGGACGCGCTTGTACTTGCCGCAGTAGCACTCCCAGTCCTTGGTGGGCCCGAAGATCTTCTCGCAGAACAGGCCGTCCTTCTCCGGCTTGAGCGTGCGGTAGTTGATCGTCTCGGGCTTCTTGACCTCACCGTTGGACCAGGTGCGGATCGAGTCCGCCGTGGCCAGGGAGATCGTCAGCTGGTGGAAGTTGTTGACGTCGAGCATTCGCGTGGTGCCTCTTCCTGTGCTCTAGATGCGGCCGGGGGCCCGGCTCTGGGCCCGCAGCTCGTCGTCCTCGTCGGTCCCGCGCTCGGGCCGGCTGATGTCGATGCCGAGCTCCTCGGCGGTGCGGAAGACGTCCTCGTCGAGCTCCCGCATCTCGATCTCCTCGCCCGCCTGGGAGAGGACCTCGACGTTGATGCAGAGGGCCTGCATCTCCTTGATGAGGACCTTGAAGCTCTCGGGGATGCCGGGCTCGGGGATGTTCTCGCCCTTGACGATGGCCTCGTAGACCTTCACCCGGCCGAGGACGTCGTCGGACTTGATGGTGAGCAGCTCCTGCAGGCAGTAGGCCGCGCCGTACGCCTCGAGGGCCCACACCTCCATCTCGCCGAAGCGCTGGCCGCCGAACTGGGCCTTCCCGCCCAGGGGCTGCTGGGTGATCATCGAGTACGGGCCGGTGGACCGGGCGTGGATCTTGTCGTCCACCAGGTGGGCCAGCTTCAGGATGTAGATCTGGCCGACCATCACCGGGTTGTCGTACTCCTGGCCGGTCCGGCCGTCGTAGAGCACGGCCTTGCCGTCGGGCTGCACCAGCCGCTCGCCGTCCACCGACTCGGGGACGATGTTGGTGAGCAGCGACTTGATGGTCGGGTGCGAGTCGTCGCCGTCGACGATGTCCTCGACGTCCCAGTGGGCGCCGTCGAACACCGGCGTGGCGATGAGCGTGGCCGGTGGCGTGGTGGGTCGGGTCTTGGTCTCGGTGCCCCGGACGGGCTCCCCGCCGACGTCGACCTTGCCGTCGCCGTCGATGTCCCAGCCCCAGCGGGCGGCGTAGCCGAGGTGCGCCTCGAGCACCTGGCCCACGTTCATCCGGGAGGGGACGCCGAGCGGGTTCAGGATGACGTCGATCGGCGTGCCGTCGGCCATGAAGGGCATGTCCTCGATCGGGAGGATCTTGGAGATCACGCCCTTGTTGCCGTGGCGGCCGGCCAGCTTGTCGCCGACGCTGATCTTGCGCTTCTGGCCGACGTAGACGCGGACCAGTTGGTTCACGCCCGGCGGCAGCTCGTGCTGCTCGTCGCGGCTGAAGAGCTTGACGTCGATGACCTTGCCCTGCTCACCGTGGGGCACCTTGAGGGACGTGTCCCGGACCTCGCGGGCCTTCTCGCCGAAGATGGCCCGCAGGAGCCGCTCCTCGGGGGTCAGCTCGGTCTCGCCCTTGGGCGTGACCTTGCCGACCAGCACGTCGCCCGGCCCGACCTCGGCCCCGACGCGCACGATGCCGCGCTCGTCGAGGTCGGCGAGGATGTCGTCGGAGAGGTTCGGGATGTCCCGGGTGATCTCCTCGGGGCCGAGCTTGGTGTCCCGGGCGTCGATCTCGTACTCGTGGATGTGGATCGAGGTCAGGACGTCGTCGCGGACCAGGCGCTCCGAGAGGATGATCGCGTCCTCGAAGTTGTAGCCCTCCCAGGGCATGAAGGCGACGAGCAGGTTCTTGCCCAGCGCCAGCTCACCCTTGTCGGTGGAGGGGCCGTCGGCGAGGAGCTGGCCCTTCTTGATCTTGTCGCCCTCGACCACGCGGGGCTTCTGGTTGATCGAGGTGTCCTGGTTCGATCGCTCGAACTTGAACAGCTTGTAGACCTTGCGGCCCAGCTTCTGGTACTCGACCTCGATCTTGTCGCCGTCGACCTCGGTGACGGTCCCGGCGTCCTCGGACAGGATCATGTCGGCCGCGTCGCGGGCCGCTCGGCCCTCGACGCCGGTGCCGATGTACGGCGCCTCGGACCGCACCAACGGGACCGCCTGCTTCTGCATGTTGGCGCCCATGAGGGCCCGGTTGGCGTCGTCGTGCTCGAGGAACGGGATCAGCGACGTGGCCACCGAGACGATCTGCTTCGGCGAGATGTCCATCAGCTGGACCTCGGCCGGCGGCACCGAGCTGATCTCGGTGGTGGCGGCGAAGTAGACGTCGCGCTCGAGCATGAGGCGCAGGTCGGCCAGTGAGGCGGCCTGCGGCGAGCGCCGCACCAGCACGCGGTCGTTGCGGAACTTGCCGTTGGCGTCGATGGGGGCGTTCGCCTGCGCGCAGACGTACTCCTCTTCCTCGTCCGCGGTCAGCCACACGATCTGGTCGGTGACCTTGCCCTTCTCGACCTTGCGGTACGGGGTCTCGAGGAAGCCGAACTCGTTCACCCGGGCGTAGGTGGCCAGGGCGCCGATGAGGCCGATGTTCGGGCCCTCCGGCGTCTCGATCGGGCACATGCGCCCGTAGTGGGAGAAGTGGACGTCGCGGACCTCGAAGCCGGCCCGCTCGCGGGAGAGGCCACCGGGGCCGAGTGCCGAGAGGCGGCGGCGATGGGTCAGGCCCGACAGCGGGTTGACCTGGTCCATGAACTGGCTGAGCTGGCTGGTGCCGAAGAACTCCTTGATGGCGGCGACCACCGGCCGGATGTTGATGAGCGTCTGGGGCGTGATGGCCTCGACGTCCTGGGTGGTCATGCGCTCGCGCACCACCCGCTCCATGCGGGAGAGGCCGATGCGGACCTGGTTCTGGATCAGCTCGCCCACCGACCGGATGCGGCGGTTGGCGAAGTGGTCCTGGTCGTCCAGGCGGTAGCCCGGGTCGCCCTTGGCCAGGTGCAGCAGGTAGGTGCAGGCGGCCAGGACCTCGCAGCGGCTGAGCACCGGCTGATCGGGGTCGGGCAGGTCGAGGTCCTTCAGGCCGAAGGTCTTCTCGAGGTTGGCCAGCTCCGGGCCGAGCTTGCGGTTCAGCTTGTAGCGGCCGACCCGGCTGAGGTCGTAGCGGCGCGGCTCGAAGAAGGCGTTGCGGAAGTACGCCCGCGCCGACTCGGTGGTGGGGGGCTCGCCGGGGCGGGCCCGCTTGTAGATCTCGACCAGGGCCTCGTCCTGGGTGGGGGCGAGCTCGCGCTCCTTCTCCCACTGGCCCTCGAGGAAGTCGAAGTGGTCGACGAAGCGCTGGATGAAGCCGGGCTCGTTCTCCTCGTCGTAGCCGAGGGCGCGGAGGAGCACGAAGATGCTGAGGCGGCGCTTGCGGGCCACCCGGGTGCCGGCCGTGACGTCCTTGCCGGGCTTCTGCTCGACGTCGAACTCGATCCACTCTCCCCGGTACGGGTGGATGGTGCCGGTGACCAGCTGGTGCTTGGCCAGGTTCCGCAGGCGGAACCGCTCACCGGGCTGGAAGATGACGCCGGGCGACCGGACGAGCTGGGACACGACCACGCGCTCGGTCCCGTTGATGATGAAGGTCCCCTTGTCCGTCATCATCGGGAAGTCCCCCATGAAGACGGTCTGCTCCTTGATCTCCCCCGTCTGCGCGTTCATGAACCGGGCCCGCACGAAGATCGGTGCGGAGTAGGTCATGTCCTTCTCCTTGCACTCCTCCACCGAGAACTTCGGTGGCGGGCGCAGGTCCTCGTCGTCGGGGTCGAACTCCAGCTCGAGCTGCAGCGTCTCGGTGAAGTCCTTGATCGGACTGATGTCGGCGAAGGTGTTGCGCAGGCCCTGGTGCAGCAGCCACTCGAAGGAGTCCCGCTGCACAGCGATCAGGTCGGGCAGGGGCAGGGCTTCGGCGATCGAGCCGAACGAATAGCGGTCGGGGGCGACGGCGCGAGCAGCCAACGGTCACTCCTCAGATGAGGGGGGCGGACGAGAGTGCCGCGGACCCGCGAGAGGTCGCCAAGAAAAAGGCACTGGCGACTGCAGGGGGACGCACGGCAGATTTGATGCTAGGCGCGCGTGCAACGAGAAGCAACCCGTCTCCGGCGGCGCTCGCGCACCCCGGCGGGTCGTCGGCGCACAAGGTAGGACGACCCCCTCGGAAGGTCAAGGTTTTCCGCCGCGGGCTACTCGACGAAGACCGCCGCCAGGTCGTCGAGGGCCTGCTCGCTGACGCCGGCGAGGCCGGTCAGGTAGGGGCGGATGCCACCCCACCGGTCCTCGAGGCCGGACAGGGTGTGCTCCATGGTGGCGGCGGGCGCCGTGAACAGGATCTGCACGGCCTCCAACTCGAGGCCGGCGGCCTCGACCTGGGGGGCGATCTCCGCCAGGCGGTGAACCGACCGGTACTGGTCCGTGAGGGCGTAGTCCTCGACGATCACGTCGTCGGCCACGCCGACGGCACCCAGCAGGAGGGCCGCGCCGAGGCCCGTGCGGTCCTTGCCCGCGGTGCAGTGGATGACCACGGGATGGTGGTCGGCGTGGGCCACGTGGGTGACGAGGCGGCCGAACAGCTCGGCCTGGTTCTCGAGCATCGAGAGGTAGCCGATGGCCATCGTCTCGGCGGTCACCGAGGTGATCTCGCGGGCGCGGATCATCTCCTCGAGGCTGCGCGGGTTGTCACCGGCGGCCGCGCCGACCGAGAGGCGGACGATCGTGGCGCCAGTGCGGCAACCGGCTCGGGTCCTCCTCGACCTCGCGGTCGTAGCGGAAGTCGCAGACGGTGCGCAGGCCGAGCTCGGCCAGGTGGGCGACGTCGGCGTCGGTCAGGGCGCTGAGCCGGTCGGCCCGGTACACCGTGCCCCAGCGGGTGACCCCGCCCGCCGCGGGGTACCCACCGAGATCACGGAAGTTGAGCGTCCCCTCGAGGGGGACGAGTCGCGGCGTCTCCCGCTCCGCTCGGGGCGTTGCCACGCAGGTGCGAACTACTTGAGCTCGACGGAGCCGCCGGCGGCCTCGATGGCCTCCTTGGCCTTCTCGGCATCGTCCTTCGAGGCACCCTCGAGGACGTTGTTGGGCGCGCCGTCCACCAGCTCCTTGGCCTCCTTGAGGCCGAGGTTGGTGAGCGTGCGCACCTCCTTGATGACCTGGATCTTCTTGTCGCCTGCCGCGGTCAGGACCACGTCGAAGGAATCCTTCTCCTCCTCCTCGGCCCCGCCACCACCGCCGTCGGCGGGAGCGGCAGCCGCCGCGGCCGCAGGGGCCGCCGCGGTGACGTTGAACTTCTCCTCGAAGGCGGTCAGGAGCTCGGAGAGCTCGAGCACGCTCATCTCGGAGATGGCGTCGAGGATGTTTTCCTGGGTGAGGGCCATGGTCAGCCTTCCTCCGTCTCTGTTGCTTCGGTCTCGTCGGCGGGTGCCGACGCGTCGGTCTGTTCGGTCTGGTCGGTCGCTTCCGCGGCCGCCTCGGGCTCCGCGGCCGGCTCCTCGGTGACCGCTTCGGTCTCCGCGGTCGGCTCCTCGGCTGCCGGCTCCTCCGCCTCGGCGGGGGCCTCGGCGACGCCGGGGTTGCCCCCCTGGTCGATGAGGGCCTTCAGGCCGTAGGCGAAGTTGCGGGGCAGGGCCTGGAGCAGCCCGGCCATCTGGACCATCGGGGCGGCCAGGCCACCGGCCAGGCGGGCCAGCAGCTCCTCGCGGGGCGCCACCGAGGCGAGCTGCTGGACGTCGGCCGCGGTGAGCCGGCGGTCGCCGAGGAGGCCGCCCTTCAGCTCGAGGTTGGGGTTGGTCCGGGCGAAGTCGCGCAGCGCCTTGGCCATGAGCACCGGGTCGCCGTCGCTGTCGCGCCGGACGAACGCGATGGCCGTCGGGCCGATCAGCATCTCTTCGATCTCGAGACCGAGGTCCCGGGCGGCGAAGCGCACGAGGGTGTTCTTGTAGATCTGGTACTCGGCGCCCGCCTCGCGCAGGGCGTTGCGCAGGTTGGCCATGCCGGGGACGTCGATCCCCCGGTAGTCGGTGAGCACGGCAGCTTCGGCGTCGCTGAAGCGGGACTTCACCTCCTCGACCACCGCGACCTTCTCGGGCCTCGGGTTCTCCATCGCTGCACCTCCTCTTCGAGTCTGAAAATGACGAACGGGGCGCTCGCGCAGAGGAACGCCCCGTCAGGAGAAGAGGTGTTCGCCTCATCGGGCGGGTCCCAGGACCCTTTCAGCGCCGGAGCGCACCGGAGGTCTGCGGCGAGCAGATCAGGTTGTGGCGCCCGAGGGTATCTCGGGCACTCGGCGACGGCTACGCCGCCGGGGCGGCGTCGTCCTTGTTGTCCTCACGGCGGAACTTGGTGGGCTCGACGTGGACGCCCGGGCCCATGGTCGAGGCGAGGGACACCTTGCGCACGTAGCGGCCCTTCGCCGACGCCGGCTTGGCCCGCGCCAGCTCGTCGGCGACGGCGTAGTAGTTGTCGAGCAGCGCGTCCTCGGTGAAGGAGGCCTTGCCGATCGGAACGTGGACGTTGCCGTGGCGATCCGTCCGGTACTCGACCTTGCCGCCCTTGAACGCCCCCACCGCGGCGGCGACGTCGTCGGTCACCGTGCCGGTCTTCGGGTTGGGCATGAGGCCGCGGGGGCCGAGCACCCGGCCGAGTCGACCGAGCACCGGCATCATGTCGGGCGTGGCGATGGCCACGTCGAACTCGATGGTGCCGCCCTCGACGGTGGCCGCCAGGTCGTCGGCGCCGACCACGTCGGCACCCGCGTCCGTGGCCGCCTGCGCGGCCTCACCCGATGCGAACACGGCGACGCGGACGTCCCGGCCGGTGCCGGAGGGCAGGGCGACCGTGCCGCGCAGCATCTCCTCGGCCTTGCGGGGGTCGACGCCCAGCCGGACGGCCAGCTCGACGGTCTCGTCGAAGCCGGCCGAGGCCAGGCTCTTCACGAGCGCGATCGCTTCCGGTGGGGTGTGCTGCCGCTGGCGGTCGAACCGCCGGGCCGCGTCCTGGAACTTCTTGCCTTTCGCCATGATGGCTCCCTCGTTGTGGATGGACGGGACCGGCCCGGGCGAGGTCCTCCCTCAGGCCGATGGGATCAGCGAGCGGCGCTAGCCGACGGTGATCCCCATGGACCGGGCGGTGCCGGCCACGATCTTCTTCGCCTGCTCGAGGTCGTTGGCCGTCAGGTCCGGCAACTTGATCTCGGCGATCTCGGTGAGCTGGGCGTCGGTGATCGAGCCCACCTCCTCACGGCCCGGGGTCTCAGACGCCTTCTCCAGCCCGGCCGCGGTGCGCAGGAGCACCGACGTGGGCGGGGTCTTGGTGATGAAGGTGAAGGACCGATCCTCGTAGATGGTGATCTCGACGGGGACGATGGTGCCCCGCTGGTCCTCGGTGCGCTCGTTGTACGCCTTGCAGAAGTCCATGATGGCCACGCCGTGGGGGCCGAGCGCCGTGCCCACGGGGGGCGCGGGCGACGCCTGCCCGGCGGGGATCTGGATCTTCACGATCGCGAGGACGTTCTTCTTCGCCATTGCCTGTGTTCCTCTGTTCCCTAGAGCTTCGCTACCTGGCCGAACTCGAGCTCGACCGGGGTCTCCCGGCCGAAGATGTTCACGAGCACCTTGACCTTGAGCTGTTCTTCGTTGATCTCGATGATCTCGCCGGAGAAGTCGGCGAAGGGGCCTTCCTTGACCCGGACGGTCTCGCTCACCTCGTACTCGAGGCGGGGCTTCTGGCGCTTGGGCGCCTCGCCGTCGTCGGGCTTGACCGCGAGGAACGTCTCGACGTCCTTGCGGCGCAGCGGACTGGGCTTGGAGCCCTGGCCGACGAAGCCGGTGATGCCCGGCGTGTTGCGGATCACGTACCACGAGTCGTCGTCGAGGCGGCAGCGGACCAGCAGGTAGCCGGGGAAGACCTTCTTCTGGACGACCTGCTTCTTGCCGCCCTTGAACTCGACGAAGTCCTCCATGGGGATGACGACCTCGTAGATCCGGGCCTCCATGTTCATGGACTGGGTCCGGGCCTCGAGGTTCGACTTCACCTTCTTCTCGTAGCCCGACTGCGTGTGGACCACGTACCACTTGCCCGGGCGGTCGTAGGGGCTCTCGACGGGGGCGGCCTCGACCTCTTCCTCGAGCAGCTCGTCCTCGGTGATCACCTCGAGGTCGCCTTCGTCGGCCGCCGGGGCCTCGTCGGGCTCCTCGGCCACGGGCTCGGGCGTGATGACGTGGTCGCCGTAGCCCCCGAGCGCATCGAGGGGGTTGGCCTCGGCCTCGGTGCCCACGTTCAGGATGTCGGAGTGGGCGTGGTCGGCCTCGGTCTCGAAGGACTCAGAGCCGCGCTGGCCGAGCACGTCGCCGGGATCGGTGTCGACCGTCTCGGTGTCGACCGTCTCGGCGTCGACCGTCTCGGTGTCGACCGTCTCGGTGTCGACCGGCTCGGTGTCGACCTGATCGGTGTCGACCGGTTCGGTGTCGGACGGCTCGTCGTCGGACGGCTCGGAGCCGTCGACGAGTTCGGTGTCAGAGGTGTTGGTCATGGTCAGTCCGCGTTCAGGAGCTTGAGGACGCCTTCGCCGAAGACGAAGTCGAGGGCGAAGATCAGGGTGGTCAGCAGGGCGACGGCCACCAGCACGACGATCGAGTACTTGATGACCTCGTCGCGGGTCGGCCACGCCACCTTGCGCAGCTCGCCCCGGACCTCACGGAGGAACTGCACCGGCCCGACCCGGGCGCTCGCGGTTCTTCTGCGGCGGCGCCTGGCGCTGCCGCTTCTGCGCGACAGGCTCACCGTCGGCGCCGAGCTGCCCCTGCTTCTGGAGCATCCGCTTGGTCTGTCGGTTCATCGCCATGGGCGTGTCTCGTCAGGGTTCGCTGGGTCGAGGTCAGTGGTACGGGGACAGTGCAGAGCAGGGCAGGAGGGACTCGAACCCCCAACCTTCGGTTTTGGAGACCGGTGCTCTACCAAATTGAGCTACTGCCCTCCGGAGGTCGGCAGGCAGGATAGCGCGAGGGTCCCCCGATCCCCTCGGGTGATCAGCCCGCCAGGCGGACCTTGCTGCGCCGCGAGCGCAGGGTGAGGACCACCGCACCAGCGGCGCCGGCGGCCGTGGCGGCGGCGAGCCCGCCGAGGTAGGCGGCCCGGCGCCCCCGCACCATGCCCCGGAGGGCGTGGCGCTCACCGGCCTCACCGATCGAGGCCAGGATCTCCGGCAGGAGGCCCGGGGTCGGGACCAGCACCTCGGTGCGCAGGGCCCGCATCGCCCGGAGCAGCTTGCGGTACTGCACGGCGTCGGCCTGGCAGCGCAGGCACCGTTCGAGGTGACGGCGAGCGACCGGGTCGAGGGCCTCGAGCCCCTCCGCCGACGCCGGGAGCCGGTCGGCCACCTGCTCACACCGCACGGGCTTCTCCCTCGTGCGGCTCGGCCCACAGGTCGTCGCGCAGGCGACGACGGGCCCGGTGCAACCGGACCTTGGCCGCGGTGACCGAGATGTCGAGCTCCTCGGCGATGGCGTCGTGCGGCAGGTCGTAGACGTCGCGCAGCACGACCACGGACCGCAGTCCGGGCGGCAGGCGACGCAGGGCATCGGTCAGGTGGTGGCGCAGGCTCGCCCCTTCGGCCCGCGCCGCGGGGTCGATGGTGATCCGGTCGTCAGCCACGGGCACCTCCTCGGTCAGCTCGTCGTGACGGTGGCGGGCCCGCTGGCCGAGGAGGGTGCTGGCGCTGTTGGCGGTGATCCGGTAGAGCCAGGTCTGGAACCGGGCATCGCCCCGGAAGCGCCCGAGGGCCCGGTAGGCCCGCAGGTACGTGTCCTGGGTGACGTCCCGAGCATCCTCGTCGTCGCCGGTGAGGCGATGGGCGAGGGTGTAGGTCTCGGCGTGCGTGGCCCGGACGAGGGCTTCGAAGGCCCCGGCGTCACCGCGCTGCGCGGCAGCCACCAGCTCCGACAGGTCCACGTCCCGCCCCGTCACGATCGATCAGACCTCATCATCCCCGACGACGTTACGCGTCAGGCGACGGCGTGGGGATCAGCGGGTTTCCTTGTGCAGCGTGTGCCGGCGGTCCCAGCGGCAGTACTTCTTGATCTCGATGCGCTCGCGCTGGTTGGCCTTGTTCTTGGACGTGATGTAGTTCCGGCGCTTGCACTCCTGGCACTCCAGGGTGACCTGCGCCCGCTTCTCGGAAGCCATGGTCTCTCCTACTTGAGGATCTTGGTGACGCGGCCGGCGCCGACGGTGCGGCCGCCCTCGCGGATGGCGAAGCGCAGGCCTTCGTCCATGGCGATCGGGGCCTGGAGGGTGACCGTCATGGGGGTGTTGTCGCCGGGCATGCACATCTCGGTGCCCTCGGGCAGGGCGATGTCGCCGGTGACATCGGTGGTGCGGAAGTAGAACTGGGGCCGGTACCCGGCGAAGAACGGCTTGTGCCGGCCGCCCTCGGCCTGGGTCAGCACATAGGTCTGGGCCTCGAAATCGGTGTGCGGGGTGATGCTGCCGGGCTTGGCCAGGACCTGGCCCCGCTCCACCTCGTCCTTGTCGATCCCCCGCAACAGGGCGCCGATGTTGTCGCCGGCGCGGCCCTCGTCGAGGATCTTGCGGAACATCTCCACCCCGGTCACCACCGTCTTCTGGATGTCGCGGATCCCCACGATCTCGACGTTGTCGTTGGTGTTGACGATGCCCTGCTCCACCCGGCCGGTCACCACCGTGCCCCGCCCGGTGATGGTGAACACGTCCTCGATCGCCATCAGGAACGGCTTGTCGGTCTCGCGCACGGGCTCGGGGATGTACTCATCCACCGCCGCCATCAACTCCTTGACCTGAGCCGCCGCGGCCTCATCACCCTCCAGCGCCTTGAGCGCCGACACCCGGATCACCGGCACGTCATCGCCAGGGAACTCGTACTCGCTCAGCAGCTCCCGGACCTCCAACTCGACCAGATCCAACAACTCCTCGTCATCGACCTGATCGACCTTGTTCAGCGCCACCACAATGGCCGGCACCCCCACCTGGCGGGCCAACAACACATGCTCCCGGGTCTGGGGCATCGGCCCATCGGCGGCGGAGACCACCAGGATCGCCCCGTCCACCTGCGCCGCCCCGGTGATCATGTTCTTGATGTAATCGGCGTGACCGGGCATGTCCACATGGGCGTAATGCCGGTTATCGGTCTCGTACTCCACATGAGCGATGTTGATCGTGATCCCCCGCTCCCGCTCCTCCGGCGCCTTGTCGATGTCCGCGAACTCGGTGAAATGCGTCGAATCCGACTCCTCGGACAACACCCGGGTGATCGCCGCCGTCAACGTCGTCTTGCCATGATCGATGTGGCCCATCGTCCCCACGTTCACATGGGGCTTGCTCCGCTCGAACTTCTCCTTGGCCATGGCGGCGCTCCTTGCCTTCTCTTCTCTTCTTCGCTTGCGATTGGTGGCGGCGGTCAGAATCGAACTGACGACCCCTCGATTATGAGCCGAGTGCTCTTACCGACTGAGCTACGCCGCCCCGGAGCCCCCTGCCAGAATCGAACTGGCGACACCAGCCTTACCATGGCTGTGCTCTACCGACTGAGCTAAGGGGGCATTGACCGGCGGATCAGCCTACCGGGCGACGTCTCGGACGCCCCAAGGCTTCCGGCGGCGCTCAAGGGGTGCGGTGCGCCTGCCGACGGAGTGAGGGTGCGGGTAGACCGGCTCGTCCTCGAAGCCGCCGGCCGTTCGGTTGCCCTCGACCTCCACCCCCGGCTCACGGTGGTGTCCGGCGTGGGTGCGGCCGAGCGGGAAGGCCTGATCAGCGAGTTCGTCGGCGCGCTCGGGGCGCGGCGCGAAGGCGTCCACGTCGAGTTGACCTGGGACGACGGCACGCCACTGGCGGTCTTCCGGCCCGAGGGGGGCAAGCACCGCGTCGTCGACGTCGCCCACGGCCGGGACGTCACCGAGATCTTCCGCGTGCCGTCCGGACACATCGACCTCCTGTCGTCGACCGGGCTCGACACGACGGCGGCCCGCCGCCTGATGCGCTGCACCGAGGCGGACCTCGAGACGAGCAGCCACCACGACGAGGTCATCCGGCGGCTGGCGGGCATCGACCAGCAGGTGCTCTGGCACCACGCCAACCTGACCGAGGCGACCCAGCGGGGGCTGCGAACGGCGGCCGAGATCGCGGGCAGCGAGCCCGAGGACGCGCACGCCGCGGAGGCCATCGAGGAGCGCCACGCCGCGCTCGTCGCCGCCCAGGACCACCACGAGCGGGTCCGCAAGCTGGCCTTCTACGTGGCCACCTTCAGCGCCCTCGGCGCCGTGCCGCTCTCGATGCTCGAGGGGCGCAAGATGGCCATGCCCTTCGTTCTCCTCGCCACCGTCGCCGCCGTGACCTCGTTCGTCTTCTGGAACCGGGTGCGCCGGGCCCAAGCGGCCGAGGCCGACGCCCTCGAAGCCGCCGGGGTTCCCTCCTACCTGGGCTTCCACCTCGATCGCGTGAACACGCTGCTGGCCAGCGATCGGGCCCGGCGCGTGCTGCTCGAGGCCTCCAACGTCCATCGCGCCTCGCTGCGGGAGTGGGAACAGCTCGTCGGCGCCGCAGTGAGCCCCGAGTGGGCCATGGAGCACCGCGACGAGATCATCGCCGCCGCCCGGCTCCGCCGGGACGTGACCAGCTCCTCTGCCGTCGGTGTCACCGGAGGCGGTGACCTGATCGCCCGCTACGCCCAGGCCCTCGACGCCCGGCTGTCGGCCGTCCGCGGCATCGGGCCGCGACACCAGACCCTGCCCCTCATCCTCGACGACGCCCTCGCCGGCATCGACGGGGCGCTGAAGCCACCGCTGCTCGAGCTGTTGAGCAAGGCGACGGTGAGCCAGCAGGTCCTGTTCCTCACCAACGACGACGACGTCACCACCTGGGCCCGCGTCGAGGCCATCGCCGGCAACCTCGCCCTGATCGAGCCGGTCGCCTCCCCCACCATCGTCCTCGAGCCCGAGCTCTCGGAGCCCGTAGATCTGCGCTGACCCGCGCCAGACTGCCGGCGTGAGAGTGCGACGGGCCACGGTCGAGGACGCGGAGGCCATCCGGACCATCTACAACGTGGAGGTCACGAGCTCCACGGTCACCTTCGACCTCGTGCCCCGCACGGCCGAAGAGCAGCAGGCGTGGCTGGTCGAGCGGTCCGGCGCCTACGCCGTGCTCGTCGCCGAGGACGACGACGGGGTGGTGGCGGGCTTCGCCTCGCTCTCCCCGTTCCGGGAGCGCCCGGCGTACGCCACCACGGTCGAGGACTCGGTCTACGTCGACCGGTCCCGCCGGGGGGAGGGGGTCGGCCGCCTCCTGCTCGAGGAGCTGCTGGCGACGGCGACGGCCCACGGCTTCCACACGGTCATCGCCCGCGTCGTCGGGGGCCACGACGCCTCCATCGCCCTGCACCGCGGGCTCGGCTTCGACACCGTCGGCACCGAGCGCGAGATCGGGCGGAAGATGGGCCGCTGGCTGGACGTCGTGGTCATGCAGCGCCTGCTCGGCGAAGGCACCGGTGTGTCTGAGCCACCCCCCGTTCGGGTAAGACCGCCCCGATGACCACCTACGAGCTCCCCGAGCTCCCCTATGACCACGCCGCGCTCGAGCCTCACATCGAGGGCCGGATCATGGAGCTCCACCACGGCAAGCACCACGCCTCCTACGTCAAGCAGGCGAACACCGCGCTCGAGAGCCTGGCGGAGGCCCGCAGCAGCGGCGACTTCGCCCTCATCACCAAGCTGAGCAAGGACCTGGCGTTCAACCTGTCCGGGCACGTGCTCCACAGCGTCTTCTGGACCTGCCTCTCGCCGGACGGCGGGGGCGAGCCGGAAGGTGAGCTGGCGGCCGCGATCGACGACTCCTTCGGGACCTTCAAGGACTTCAAGGCGCAGCTGACCGAAGCCACGACGAGCGTGCAGGGCTCGGGCTGGGGCGCGCTGGCCTGGGAGCCCACGGCCCGGCGCCTGATCGTCGAGCAGGTGTACGACCACCAGAGCAACGTGGGCCAGGGCGCCGACCCGATCCTGGTCATCGACGCGTGGGAGCACGCCTTCTACCTCCAGTACCTGAACGACAAGGCCGCGTGGGTCGACGCCTTCTGGGACGTGGCCGACTGGGCCTCTGCGGCCCAACGCTTCGTCGACCTCCAGGCCGGAGGTGCCCGCTGAGCCCGGTTCCCGGCGACCGCGAAGGGGCGCCGGATAGCCTCGCCGCTGTGCGCGAGGGTGACGACCGGCTCACCGTCGAGGTGACGGCCGGCGACCCTCCGACCGTCGCCCTCACGGGCGAGGTGGACCCCCACACCGCGCCCCTGCTCGAACAAGAGCTCGGCGCCCTGGTCGAGGGCGGGGCCACCGCCATCCGCATCGACGGCACGGCGCTCACGTTCATCGACTCGTCGGGGCTGCGCGTGCTGGTCGACGCCCACCGCCGCCTCGGGGCGACCCGCGAGTCGCTCCTGCTCGTCGGGGTGTCGCCGACGCTGCGTCGCCTGCTCGAGGTCACCGGCCTCGACGAGCACTTCAGCGTCGAACCGGATGGCGCCTGAGCCCGTGCCCGGGCCCCACCGACGGCCGCTCAGAGACGGCGCAAGGCTCGCACGACGGTCCGACCCTGCGTCGTGCTCATGGTGACGTCGTCGGAGAGGGCGTGCACGATCGCCAGCCCCCGGCCGCGCTCCTGGAGCGGGTCGTGGGCCAACCCCTGGAACGCCGGGCGATCGTTGGAGCCGGGTTCGTTGCTGACCTCCAGGCAGACGGTCAGGTCGTCGATGGTCGCCCCGACGGCCACCGGCGCGTCGGTTGCGGCCTCGATGGCGTTGGTGCAGAGCTCGGTGACCACCAGCGCGAGGTCCTCCTGGATTGGCGGGGGCACGTCGTGGTCGGCGAGCCATTCCCGGAGCGAGTCGCGCACACCCGCCAGCTCCCGCACATCGGGCGGGACCTCCAGGGTCAGATGGGGGCGGGGTCTCGTGGTCACCATTGGATGCCCGCCCCCTACCCAGCCCCCCGGCGGGGAAGTCCTCGAACGGAACTGAGGCCTCATGGACAAACTCCAGACGACCGAGCCCGGCGGGGAGATCGTGCTCTCGTTGCCCGCTCGGACCACCAACCTGCGGATCGCCCGCCTCACGGCGTCGAGCGTCGCGGCCGACCTCGGTTTCGGCCTCGACGACACCGACGATCTCCGCCTGGCGATCACCGAGCTGTGCGGTGCCCTCCTGGACGACCACAGCCACGGCGACGACCGGGTCGAGCTGCGGATCCGGGTCGAAGACGGCACCGTCGTGGTCGAGGGCCGGCGCGAACCCATGGACGGCGAGCCGCCCGAGCTCGACCCCATCGCCCGCGAGCTCCTGGTGGTGACCACCGATGAGCACCACCTCGGGGGCGGCGGGGGTGGATGGTCCTTCTCGGTCCGCAAGGGGCCGTCGGACGCGGACGTCGGAGACGCGCCGGACGCCTCGTGACCCCCGACGACGCCGTTCCCTCGAACGACGGGCGGGCCACCCGCAACCGACTCGTCGAGGAGCACACCGACCTGGCGGAGCACTTCGCCCGCCGCTACGCGGGACGGGGCCTGGCGCGCGAAGACCTCCGCCAGATGGCGCTCCTGGCCATCGTGAAGGCGGCCGACCGGTTCGAGCCTGAGCGAGGGGTCAGCTTCGCCACGTTCGCGGGCCGGACCATCGACGGTGAGCTCAAGCGGCAGTTCCGGGACCGCTCCTGGTCCGTCCGACCGCCGCGGGCGCTGCAGGAGCTCCACCTCGCCCTGCGCCGGGCCGACGAGGAGCTGACCCAGGAGCTCGGTCGCCGGCCGCGAGTGGCCGAGCTGGCGGAGCGCCTCGAGGTCGACGAGGAGAACGTGCTGGAGGCGCTGGAGGCCGGGGTCGCCCACCGGGCCGACAGCCTCGACGCGCCCGTCGGCGAGGACGAGCGCACGACCTCGGACCGCCTCGGGACGACCGACGTCGGCTTCGGGCGGGCCGAGGGTCGGATCATCGTCGAGGACCTGCTCGAGGGCCTGCCCGAACGGGAGCGCAACATCCTCGAGCTCCGCTTCTTCGAGAACCTCAGCCAGGAGGAGATCGCCGACCAGATCGGGGTGAGCCAGTCCTACCTGTCGCGCCTGCTCCGGCGGACGCTGCTCGACCTGCGGGACCGCGCCGAGGGCCGATGACCCGGGCTGGGCTGGTCGGGACCGCCAAGGCGGTGTTCGCCCGGATGAAGCAGGACAACGTGACCCTCCTGGCCTCGGCGACGGCGTTCTGGGGGATGCTCGCGTTCGTCCCGGGCCTGGTCGCCTTGGTCTCGGTCTACGGCCTGGTCGCCGACCCGGCCGACGTCGAGCGCCAGGTCCGCGAGAGCACCGAGGCCCTCCCCGAGGAGGCCCGGGCACTGGTCGTGTCCCAGCTCCGGGCCGTCGTCGACGCGCCCCGGGCGGGGCTCGGGACGGGGCTGGTCGTCGCCTTGGCCCTCGCGCTGTTCTCGGCGTCAGCCGGCATCGGCACGCTGACCGCGGCGGTCGGGGTGATCTACGGCGACCAGGCCGACGACCGGAAGGCCGTCAAGGAACGGGGCAAGGCCCTCGCGCTGACGCTCGGGGCCGTCGTCCTCGTGGGCCTCGCCGTCTACCTCGTCGCCGTCGCCCCTTCCGGTGACTGGCTCGCGTTCGCACGCTGGCCCGTCCTGGGTGTCCTCCTCGTGTTCGGGATCGGGACCCTCTACCGGCTCGGGCCCGCCCGCCGGCCGGAGCGCCGGCTGCTCAGCCCAGGCGCGCTGGCGGCCACGGGGCTCTGCATCGTGGTCACCCTCCTCTTCTCGCTCTACACCAGCACGCTCGGCAACTACAACGAGACCTACGGCTCCCTCGGAGCCGTCATCGTCCTGCTGGTCTGGCTCCAGCTCACGGGCATCGCGGTGCTGGTCGGCGCCGAGCTCAACCAGGTGCTCGCCGGACGGACGGGCCGGTAGCCTCCACCCTCCCTGGGTCGGTGCCCGAGTGGCCAAAGGGAACGGGCTGTAAACCCGTCGGCATTGCCTACGGAGGTTCGAATCCTCCCCGGCCCACCATGCCTACCTTCGATGTCGTCTCCGAAGTGGACCTGCAGGAGGTCCGCAACGCGGTCGACCAGGCCGCCCGCGAGGTGGCCACCCGGTTCGACTTCAAGGAGACCAACAGCCGGGTCGAGCTGGGTGAGGGGACCATCACGATGGCCTCGATCACCGCAGACCGCCTGACCGCGCTCCGCCAGGTCCTCGAGGAGAAGCTGGTCAAGCGCAAGGTCTCGCTCAAGGCCGTCGAGTTCGGCCGGGTCGAGGACGCCGCCGGGAGCACGGTCCGCCAGGTGGCGACCCTCACCGCGGGCATCAACTCGGACAAGTCCCGCGAGATCAACAAGTTCCTGAAGGGCCTCGGCATCAAGGGGCTGCAGAGCCAGACCCAGGGCGAGCAGGTCCGGGTGTCCCACAAGAAGCGCGACGCCCTCCAGGAGGCCATCGAGGCCCTCAAGGGCGAGGACTTCGGGATCCCCCTCCAGTTCCAGAACTTCCGGGACTAGGAGCCTCGGCCCTACCGGATGTAGGCACCCTCCCGCAGGCGGGCGATGCGCTTCTCCATCGGGGGATGGCTGGCGAAGGCGTTGGCGAACGACACCCGCTGACCCTTCAGCGGGTTGGCGATGTAGGCCGCGGCCTGCTCCGGGCGCACGTGCGAGGGGATCCGGCTGGTGTAGACGTCCAGCTTCTGGAGAGCTGAGGCCAGCGGTTCACCGGTGCCGATGAGCTGGGCGCCGCTGCGGTCGGCCTCGTACTCCCGGTTGCGGGACAGCGCCATCTGCAGCAGCCCGGCGGCCAGGGGGGCGAGGAGGATCAGGGCCAGCTCACCGAAGACGTTGCGGTCACGGTCGCCCCCTCCGAAGATCGAGGCCCACATGGCCATGCGGGCGACGAAGGTGATGGCCAGCGCGACGGCAGCCGCCACCGAGCCGATGAGGATGTCCCGGTTCTTGATGTGGCTGATCTCGTGCGCCAGCACGCCCCGCAGCTCGTCCCACGACAGCGCCTCGAGGATCCCCGCGGTCACAGCCACCGCGGCGTGGTCGGGGTTGCGGCCGGTGGCGAACGCGTTGGGCTGCGGCTCAGGAGTGACGTAGAGCTTGGGCATGGGCATGTCGGCCAGCGTCGTGAGGTCGCGGACGATGCGGTAGTACTCCGGCATCTCGGCCTCGGTGACGGGCTGGGCCCGGGCCGCCTTGATGGCGATGGTGTCGCTGAACCAGTACGAGCCGCCGACGAACACGAGCCCGAGGACCAGGCCGATGATGAGCCCGCCCTGGCCCCAGATCGAGCCGATGGCCATGAACAGGCCACCGAGCAGTGCCAACAGGGTGAAGGTCTTGAAGGTGTTCTTCATGTCTCTTGTCCCAACGCTTCCGTCGCCCCCGTCGTTCCCCGTCAGTCGTAGTACCCGGAGTGGATGTAGATGCAGGGGACGCCCTCGTGGTGGAACATGTCGACGTTGCGGCGGTCGTCCTCGAAGGCCAGCTGGAGGTCGAAGCCGAAGCCCCGCAGCTCGCCCACGGTGCGCTGTTTGAACACGCGCGAGGCCTGGTAGTCGCCGAACTCGCGCATGATCAGGAGGTCCCAGCGCAGCTTGTAGCGGTCGAGCCACCCGAGGGTCTGGCGCTGGACCCGCATCGGGCGGGCGGTGAGCAGGACGATGCGCAGGTCGGGGTCGAGCACGTCGAGCAGGCGGGCCACCTCGTCGACCAGCGCGTCCTCTCCGCAGGCGGCGAAGAAGGCCTCCCAGTCACGGCGCGGGAACTCGAGGTAGTGCTGGCGACTCGACGCGTCCGACAGGACCCCGTCCATGTCGAACACGACCGCCGGCCCCGGATCGACCGGTCCGTCGCGCCACCAGTAGTTCTCCGGGACCTCCATCGGAGGCGAGGGTACGGCTGGTCAATCCTCCTGGGGCGCTTCGGCGGCGCGGGCGCGGATCTCGTCGAAGACCCCGGGATCGGCGAGGGTGGTGGTGTCGCCCAGGTCGCGGCCCTCGGCCACGTCCTTCAGCAGGCGCCGCATGATCTTGCCGCTACGGGTCTTGGGCAGGTCGGGGACGAGGATGACCGTCTTCGGCCGCGCGGTCGGACCGATCTTCTTGGCCACGTGCTGGCGCAGCTCCTCGCCCAGCTCGGGCGTGGGCTCGTTGCCGCCCCGCAGGATGGTGTAGGCGATGATCGCCTGGCCCGTGGTGTCGTCCTTCGCCCCGACGACGGCGGCCTCGGCCACCGCGGGGTGGTCGACCAGGGCCGATTCCACCTCGGTGGTCGAGATGCGGTGGCCGGAGACGTTCATGACGTCGTCGACCCGGCCCAGGAGCCAGAGGTAGCCGTCCTCGTCGATCTTGGCGCCGTCGCCGGCGAAGTACCGGCCTTCGAACCGGGTCCAGTAGGTCTCGCGGTAGCGGTCGGGGTCACCCCAGATCCCGCGGAGCATGGAAGGCCAAGGCCGGGTGAGGGTGAGATAGCCGCCCCCCTGCTCGACCGTGTTCCCCGCTTCGTCGACGATCTCCACGCCGACCCCCGGCAGGGGGAACGTGGCCGAACCCGGCTTGGTGGTCGTGACCCCCGGCAGCGGCGTGATCATGTGGCCACCGGTCTCGGTCTGCCACCAGGTGTCGACGATCGGGCAGGTCTCGCGGCCGATGTGCTGGTGGTACCACATCCACGCCTCGGGATTGATCGGCTCGCCCACGGTCCCGAGCAGGCGCAGCGACGACAGGTCCTTGGACGCGGGCTCGTCGGGGCCCCACTTCATGAACGTCCGGATCGCCGTCGGCGCGGTGTACAGCTGGGTCACGCCGTACTTCTCGACGATCTCCCAGAGGCGGGCCTTGTGGGGGTGGTCGGGCGTGCCCTCGTACATGACCGAGGTCGCACCGTTGGTGAGGGGGCCGTAGACGATGTAGCTGTGCCCGGTGACCCAGCCGATGTCGGCGGCGCACCAGTAGACGTCGCTCTCCGGGTGGAGGTCGAAGACCACCTTGTGGGAGAACGCGACCTGGGTGAGGTAGCCGCCGGTCGTGTGCATGATGCCCTTGGGCTTGGCCGTGGTGCCGGAGGTGTACAGCAGGTAGAGGAGGTGCTCCGCCTCCATCGGCTCGGCCGGACAGTCGGCGCTCGCCCCCTCGATGAGGTCGTGGTACCAGTGGTCGCGACCGTCGACCATCTCGACGTCCTGGCCCGTGCGGCGCACCACGACGACGTCGGTGATCGACGGGGTGGCGTCCAGGGCGGCGTCGACGTTGACCTTGAGGCCCGAGGCGCTCCCCCGCCGCCAGCCGCCGTCGGCGGTGACGACCACCTTGGCCTCGGCGTCGTTGATGCGGTCGATGAGCGAGTCGGGTGAGAACCCGCCGAAGACCACCGAGTGGGCGGCGCCGAGGCGGGCGCAGGAGAGCATGGCCACGGGGAGCTCGGGGATCATCGGCATGTAGATGGCGACCCGGTCCCCCTTCTCGACCCCGAGGCCCTTCAGCACGTTGCTGAACCGGCAGACCTCGTCCAGGAGGTCGGCGTAGGTCACGGCGCGGGTGTCGCCGGGCTCGCCCTCCCAGTGGAAGGCGACCTTGTCGCCGCCGCCGGCCTCGACGTGGCGGTCGAGGCAGTTGTAGGCCACGTTGAGCTCGCCGTCGGGGAACCACTTGGCGAAGGGGAGATCCCACTCCAGGACCGTGGTGAAGTCCTTCGACCAGGTCAGCAGCTCTCGGGCCTGCCGGGCCCAGAACGCCTCGACGTCCGCCTCGGCTTCGTCGTAGAGCGACCGGTCGCTGACCACGGCGTTCGCGACGAACTCGGGCGACGGCGGGAAGCTCCGGTCTTCGCGGAACCAGTCCTCGATCGTGGGTTCAGGCGCCATGGCGCCGACCTTACGCGGCGGGCTGCGAGGCGGTCTCGCCGTCGTCGGTGGCGAACGCGAGATGCCCGCCCAGGTAGCCACCCACGGTCGCCAGCGAGGCGCCAAGGGTGCTGAGGGCGATCCCCCGGGCCCGGCGGCCCCGCAGGCGGGCGATGAGCGAGAGCCCGTAGCAACCGGCCGCCAAGGCGTTGGCCCCGGCGTGGACGACCCCGATCCGCTTGTGGGGCCGGTCGAGGCCCGTCCAGTCCGCCAACCCCGTCGCCACCGTGGGCCCGGCGGCCACCAGGCCCAGGAAGACGAAGGCGTCCGAGGCCGCCCGGAGGCGACGCACGGGCACGAAGTCGAGCACGAAGGCGCTGGTCCAGAAGCCGATCACGAGATCGGTCAGGGCGGGGTGGACGGGATGGCCCAGCCAGGCGCCCTGCAGGGCATCGCGGCGCGGACCCGGGGGGGCCACGACCTCGGCAACCCGGGCGACCTTCTCGACGGCATCGTCGAGCGCGGGTTCGCCCGCGAGGGACTCGGGAGAGGGAACCAGTGGCGTTGCGGTGGTGGTCACGGCAGGCTCCTACCCCGTGAGGTGGACCGTCGTGCTCACCGCCGCCGTGATCACGCTGGCGGCCGCGCCGGCGGCGGCCGCGCCGCCCAAGCCCGCACCCGGCGACCGGCTGCAGTGGCAGCTCGGCGACCTACCGGCCGACCTCACGATCGACGCCGAGGTCTACGACCTCGACCTCTTCGAGACCACCCGGGCCGAGGTGGCGGCCCTGCACGCTGACGGCCGCTTCGTCGTCTGCTACCTGTCGGCCGGGTCGTGGGAGCCGTACCGGCCCGACGCCGGGCGGTTCCCGGCGGTGGTCCTCGGTCGGCCGATCGACGGCTTCGAGGACGAGCGGTGGCTCGACATCCGCCGGCTCGACGTGCTCCTCCCCCTCCTCGAGCGACGCCTCGACCGGTGCGCGGCCAAGGGCTTCGACGGCGTCGAGCTGGACAACGTCGACGGCTGGACCAACGCCACCGGCTTCCCGCTCACCCGGCGGGACCAGTTCGTGTTCCTCCGCCGGCTGGCCAACGAGGCCAAGGCCCGCGGCCTGTCACCGGGGCTCAAGAACGCCCTCGGCCTGATCCCCGACCTCGTGGGTCACTTCGGCTGGGCGCTGAACGAGCAGTGCCTCCAGTACCGGGAGTGCAGGCGCTACCGGCCCTTCGTCCGAGCGGGCAAGGCCGTGTTCGTCGTCGAGTACCGCGGCCCGGCGGCCGACCTCTGCGGCCGCGAACCGTGGGGGACGACCGTCGACCTCAAGCGCCTGCGGCTGGACGCGTGGGTCCGGCGTTGCCCCTACCGCTAGGGCCTCAGTAGTCGCGTGCGGCGGCGGCGCCCCCGAGGAGGGCGGACACCAGGATCCCGAGGGGCAGGGTGCCCCAATACGAGAGCTCCAGGCCGAGGTTGCCGAGGAAGAGCATCAGCAGCCAGGTGGCCGGGAAGGTGGCCACGAGCAGCACGATCACGGCGGCCAGCAGTGCACGGATCATCGAGGTACCCCCTTGTCCTCGGCGAGCATGGCACGCCGGCCCACCTCAATCGGGGAGGGTGGCCTCCCCCGACCACTCGAGGACGCGGAACGAGCCCATGCCCGCGGGATCGGTGAGGGCCTCGGCCTCGGTGACGCGGCTGCGGGCGCGAATGGCCTCGAGGTCGCCGAGGTGGGCCCGCTCCTGCCACGTGCGGCGGCCCTCCTCGACCAGTTCGGCGATGCCCCACCGCTGGAGCCAGTCGGCCTGGCTCGTGTCCTCGTCCGGAGGCGGGAATTGGTCGACGGCGACCTCGGCGGTGACGTCCTGCTCGCCCCGGTCCTCCATCGGGTGACCGCCGCGACCGTGGGCCCGGTAGGTGCGGAGCCACTCGGTCCAGGGACGGGCCGCCATCGCCGCGGTCGTCGAGCAGTAGTCGAGGACGACGAGCCGGCCGTGGAGTCGGGAACGCACCTGGTCGACCCATGCCCTCGCCTGCTCCTGCTTCGGGGCCAAACCGGTCTCCGGCCACTCCTGTCCGGGGTCGAACGGCGCACCATCGAGGGTCAGGTCGAAGGGGAGGTTGTCGAGCAGCTCGTTGGCGATGACCACGCCCGTGAGCTCGCCCGCGGGGAGGTCGGGCATCGACGTGAGCCCGTCGTGCCGGGCCCGCTGGGCGGCCGACCGATCCACCGCCACGTACCGGTGCCGGCTGCCGGCCAGGGCGAGGCTGCGGCCGAGCGTCCCGGCCCCGGCTCCGACGTCGTAGACGGCGCCGCCCTCAGGGCACCACTCGTCCAGCGCCCGCGCCACCACCGCACCGAACAGGGGACCCACCTCCGGGGCCGTGAGGAAGTCACCCCTGCGACCCGCGCCCCCACCCTCCCGCTCGTAGAACCCGTCGGGCCCGTAGAGCGCGTCCTCCATGACCTCGCTGAAATTGCGCTGATTCGTCACGCTGGGCGTGACATTTCAGCGCAATTTCGGAGGGGCTACGGCGTGGCCGACGCGACGAGGTCGGCGACGTCGCCGAAGTGGGTGACCAGGCCGGGGAAGATGCCGAAGACGAGGGTGCCGATCACGGCGATGCCCAGGGCGGCGGTGAGCGAGAAGGGCACCTTGATCGAGGCGGTCTCGCCCTCGGGGGCCGGCTCGAACCACATCATCCGGGCCACGCCCGCGTAGTAGAAGAGCGCCACCACCGAGTTCACGGCCACGAGCACGGCGAGGGCGGCGCCCGACGCCGTGCCCGCGGCGAGCAGCGCTCGGAAGACCACGAACTTGGCCACCCAACCCGCAAGGGGTGGGATGCCGGCGAGGGCGAAGAGGAACACGGTCATCAGCACGGCCAGGGCCGGCGAGTACGAGAACAGACCCGAGTAGGAGGAGATCTCGCCCGACCCCGTGCGGCGGGCCACCGCGATGATCACGGCGAAGGCCCCGAGGTTCATCGCCGTGTAGATCAAGAGGTAGACGACCACGGCCGTGAGGGCGTCCTGGCCGGCGTCGCCGATGACCGCGAGCGGGGCGATCATGAAGCCGGCCTGGGCCACCGACGAGTAGGCCAGCAGGCGGACGATGTTGGTCTGGCGCAGGGCGATCAGGTTGCCGACCGTCATCGTGATGGCCGACAGCACCCACATGAGGGGCTCGACCACGTCGGCCCGGCCCTCGAAGGCCACGAAGAGCAACGACAGCAGGGCGACGAACCCGGCCGCCTTCGACGCCACGGCCAGGAAGGCGGCGATGGGCGTCGGCGCACCCTCGTAGGTGTCCGGGGCCCAGGTGTGGAAGGGCACCGCCGAGATCTTGAACCCGAAGCCCACGACCACGAACAGGATGGCCAGGGTGATGACCGGCACGCTGGAGCCGCCCTCGCCGACCGTGGCCGCGATGTCGGTCAGCAGGGTGGATCCGGTCAGCCCGTAGAGCAGGGACATGCCGTAGAGCAGGATCGCGGAGGCGAAGACCCCCATCAGGTAGTACTTCAGCCCGGCCTCGTTGCCCTTGAGGTCGCGCTTGCGCCAGGCCGCGAGCAGGTAGGCCGGGATCGACAGCAGCTCGAGGGCCACGAAGATCGACACCAGGTCGCGGGCCGACGCCATCACGGTCATGCCCAGCAGCGAGCTGAGGAGCAGGAAGTAGTACTCGCCCTCGTGGTAGTCGCCCTCGGCGATGTAGTTGGTCGACAGCAGGATGACCACGTAGCCGGCGATGAGGAACATGGCCTTCATGACCAGGGCGAAGTCGTCGACGACGTAGGCCCCGCCGAACATGGCCCGGTCGGTGCCGTCGAGGGCCAGCGTGAGCACCGGCACGAGCGACGCCAACACGCCGATGCCCGCCAGCGAGGAGATGAGCCACTTGTCCCGCTCGAGGATCAGGTCGGCCACCAGCAGGACCACCAGCACCCCGACCAGCACGATCTCGGGCGCGAAGGCGTGGTAGTCGATCGTGGGGGCGGTGAACCCGCCCGCCTGGGCCAGCAGCGACGTCACCTCAGCCGCCACCGCTCACGCTCAGGAGCTGGGTCTGCACGGCCTGCTCGGTGACGCTGAAGACCAGGTTGGGGTAGATGCCGATGGCCACGATGAGCAGCAACATCGGGACCCAGGCCAGGTACTCGTACACCGAGAGCTGGGGGATGTCCTCGTCCGCGAACTCGGCCTTCGGCGTGCCGAACGTCGTGCGCTGGTAGAGCCAGAGCAGGTAGCCGGCGGCCAGCACCGTCCCGATCGCGGCCACGACCATGTAGGTGCGGAAGGTCTCGACGGGGAGGCCCTCGGCCGGGTTGTAGGCCGACAGGATGGCCGGGAACTCGCCCCAGAACCCGGCCAGGCCGGGAAGGCCGAGGCTGGCCATGGCGGTGAAGCCGAGGATCCACCCGAGGTGGGGCACCTGGGTGAGCATGCCGCCCAGCCGGCCGATCTCGAGGGTGTGGTAGCGGTCCTTCACCGAGCCGGCCAAGAAGAACAGCATCCCGGTGATCAGGCCGTGGGCGACCATGCCCATGACCGCGGCGTTGAAGCCGAAGTCGGTCAGGGTGGCGATGCCGAGCATCACGAAGCCCATGTGGGCGACGGACGAGAAGGCGATCAACCGCTTCATGTCGGTCTGGGCGAGGCACCCGAGCGCGCCGTAGATGATCCCGATCACCGCCAGCAGCCCGATGTAGGGCGCCCAGTCCTTGGCCGCCTCCGGCAGGATCGGCACGGCGATGCGGATGAAGCCGTAGGCGCCCAGCTTCAGCAGGACGGCGGCCAGGATGACCGAGCCGACCGTGGGCGCCTCGGTGTGGGCGTCGGGCAGCCAGGTGTGGAACGGGAACATCGGGACCTTGATCCCGAAGCCCAGGAACATGCCGGCGAAGATCCAGAGCTGGGTCGACGAGGCGATGTCCCCGGTCAGGCCGGGCAGCTCCCGGATGTCGAAGGTGGCGGGGTCGACCAGGAAGTAGAGGGCCAGGAAGCTGACCAGCATCAGGGCCGAGCCGAACAGCGTGAACAGGAAGAACTTGATCGCCGCGTACTGCCGGTTGGGCCCGCCCCAGACGCCGATCATGAAGTACATCGGGAGCAGGACGACCTCGAAGAACACGAAGAAGAGGATCAGGTCCTGGGCCAGGAAGGTCCCGACCATGCCGGTCTCGAGGATCAGCAGGAGGACGAAGAACGCCTTGGGCTTGCCGGGATCGGGCAGGTGGTTCCACGAGTAGATGATGCAGAGCGGCACCACCAGCAGGGTCAGCGCCAGCAGGGGCAGCGAGATCCCGTCGAGGCCGAGGATGTACCGGCTGTTGATCACGTCGATCCAGCCCTTGTCGACCACGTACTGCAGCGTCCCGGACTCGTCGTAGTCGAAGTCCAGGAGGAGCAGCACGCCCATGAAGGCGGAGCCGAGCGACGCCGCGAGGGCGACGGCCTTGATCATCACCTCGCCGCGGACGGCGAGGACGAGGACGGCGCCCACGATCGGGATGAACGTGACGAGGGTCAGTCCCCAGTCGTTCAGGAAGTCGGTCATGGCTGGGTCGTGACTCCTAGATGATGACGATGAATATGCCGGCGAGGACGGCCGCGCCGGCGAAGAGGAGGGCGGCGTACTGCTGCACGCGGCCGGTCTGGATGCGACGGAGGAGCTGGCCGGAGCCCTCCGCCCCGGCCCCGGAGGCGTTCACGGCGCGGTCGACCGTGCCCTGGTCGATGTAGCGGTAGAGCCAGCGCCCGGTCGCGGTGGACGTCGAGGCCGCGCCCTCGACGATGCCGTCGAGCACCTTCTGGTTGAACCAGTAGACCGCGTTGGCGATGGGGCCCTTGATGGCCTTGACGATGACCCCCTCGTAGAGGGCGTCCAGGTAGTACTTGTTCTCGAGGACGGTGTAGCCCCGGGCCGCCCAGACGTTGCGCTGGGTCAGGCCGTGCGGGCCCCGGTTGTACCAGTAGTACTGCCAGGCCAGGAAGATGCCGAGACCGGCCAGCAGGACCGAGATCCCCGCCACCCCGAAGGCGAATTCGGGGTGGACGACCTCGGGGAACGCGAACGTGGGCTCGACGTAGTGCTCGAAGCGGAGCTCGAGGGCCTCCGGCGCCAGCCGGGACGGGATGTTGGTGAACCCGACCACGACGGCCAGGCCGGCGAGGATCCAGAGCGGGACGGTCATGGCCTTGGGCGACTCGTGGGGGTGGCCCTCGCCGCGGTACTCGCCGAAGAACGTCAGCCACAGGACCCGGGTCATGTACGCCGCGGTCATGAACGCGGTGATGCACCCGAAGATGAGCATCAGCCAGTACGCCTTGGTCTGGCCCTGGGCGGCGCCGGCCAGGATCTCGTCCTTCGACCAGAAGCCGGCGAGCGGGGGGATGCCCGCCAGGGCCATGGACGCGATCGCGAACGTCCAGAAGGTGCTCGGCATGTACTTGCGCAGGCCGCCCATCTTCCGCATGTCGAAGGTGTGGTGGGCGGCGTGGCTGACCGAGCCGGCCCCGAGGAAGAGGCAGGCCTTGAACATGGCGTGCGTGAAGAGGTGGAACACCGCCGCCGTCCAGGCCCCGACCCCGAGGGCCATGACCATGTAGCCGAGCTGGCTGATGGTTGAGTAGGCGAGGACCTTCTTGATGTCGTTCTGGGCGAAGGCGAGGCTGGCCCCGATCAGCGTGGTGAAACCGCCGATGAAGGCCAGAAGGTTGATCGACGAGGAGTTGATCTCGAAGCCCTCGTAGAAGACCGGATAGAGGCGGGCGACCATGAACACCCCGGCCACGACCATGGTCGCGGCGTGGATGAGGGCCGAGACCGGCGTCGGGCCGGCCATGGCGTCGGGCAGCCACGTGTGCAGCGGGAACTGACCCGACTTCGAGCAGACCGCGGCGGTCAAGGAGATGGCCGCCATCAGCAGCACGATGTGGCTCATGCCGCCCTCGGCCGCCAGCGTGTTGATCTCGAGGATGTCGAAGGAGTTGGCCCCGAAGAACAGGATGATCACGCCGATGATCAGGCCCACGTCGCCGACCCGGTTGGTGAGGAACGCCTTCACCGCGGCGTCGGTGTTGGGCTTCTCCTCCCACCAGTGCCCGATGAGCACGAACGAGCAGAGGCCGACCAGCTCCCACGAGATGAGCAGCATCAGCGTGTTCTGGGCGATGACCAGCATCAGCATCGACGCCGAGAACAGGGAGAGGAAGGCGAAGTAGTGGGTGAAGCGCCGGTCGCCCTTCAGGTACTCGGTGCTGTACACGTGGACGAGCAGCGAGACCAGCGAGACGGTGACGAGCATGATCGCCGAGAGGCCGTCGACCAGCGTGCCCACGTGGTGCACGGCGTCACCGGACTGCCACCAGGTCGTCGTCTGGACGACGGGCTCGACGGCGTGGTGGCCCTCCTGTGCGGCCCGGGTCAGCAAGGCCAGGGCGTGCTCGCCCCCTTCGCCGCCCCCGCTGTTGACGTGCTGGATCCAGGCCACGCCCGTGCAGCAGGACAGGACGAACGAGCTGAAGATGGCCGGGACGCCGATCTCGGACCCGCCCCGGGGCAGGCGCTTGCCCACGGCCAGGATCAGCACGAAGGAGACAGCCGGGATGAGCGGGATGATGAAGGCGTGCTCGAGGAACCAGTCCATCCTCAGCCCTTCATCAGGTCGGCCTGGTCGAGGTCGACCGATCGGCGGTTGCGGTAGATGAGCAGGACGATGGCGAGACCCACGCCGACCTCGGCGGCGGCGATGGTGATCACGAAGAGGGCGAACACCTGGCCGGCGACGTTGTGCATGGCCCCGAAGGCCACGAAGTTGATGTTGACCGCGTTCAGGATCAGCTCGATCGACATGAGCACGGCCACGCCGTTGTTCCGGGCCAGCACGCCGTAGACGCCGATGGCGAAGAGCACGGCACCGAGGAGCAGGAACTCGTTGAGGAGGAGGCCGTCCACCCCTACTCCTTCCGCGCGATCACGATGGCGCCGACCAGCGCGGCCAGCAGGAGCACCGACACGACCTCGAACGGCACGAGGTAGGTGCTGAACACCGCGTCGGAGACCTCCGCGGTCCGCTGCACGGTGTCGGGAGGCAGCTCGGTGTCCTCGAAGGCGTCCCAGAGCACGTAGCCGAGCAGGCTCAGCAGGAGCAGGGCGACCCCGCCGGCGACCAGCCGTTGGTCGTTGTCGAGCGAGCCCTCGGCCCGCAGCGGGGCGCGGGTGAGCATGATGCCGAAGAGGAACAGGACGACGATGGCGCCGAGGTAGATGAGGATCTGCGCGGTCCCGATGAACTCGGCGCCGAGCAGGAAGTACTGGCCCGCCACGCCCGCCAGGACCACGATGAGGAAGAGGGCGGCGTGGACGATGTTCTTCGTCGTGACGACGAGGACGGCCGACACGACGATGACGGCCGCCATCGCGAAGAAGGCGATCTGTTGGGCCACCATCAGCGGGGCACCTTCTTGGGCTTCATCTCCGAGCCGGACTCGTAGGGCTCGAACTCCGGGACCGTCTCCATCCACTCGCCGAGCCGTTCCTTGTCGTGGAGGAGCTCGGCGATGCGGTGCTCGCCGTACTCGAACTCCGGGCTCCAGAACAGCGCCTCGAACGGGCAGACCTCGACGCAGATGCCGCAGTACATGCAGAGCGCGTAGTCGATGTCGAAGCGGTCGAGGGCGTTCTTCTGGCGGGGCTTGCCCCCCTCACGGCGCGGCGGGGCCAGGTACTTGTGGCCCTCGATGTAGATGCACCAGTCCGGGCACTCCCGGGCACAGAGCATGCAGACCGTGCAGTTCTCCTCCTTGAGGGCGATCACGCCGCGGGCCCGGGGGGTGGGCTCCTCCTTGACGTGGGGGTACTGCACGGTGACGGCGGGCTTCAGCATGGTGCGGAAGGTCACGCCGAGGCCCTTGACCAGGCCGGGGAGCTGGGGCATCAGAAGGCCACCTTCAGGATCGCCGTGACGAAGATGTTGACGAGGCTCAGGGGGATCAGCACCTTCCAGGCGAAGGCCTGCAGCTGGTCCTCCCGGAAGCGGGGGTAGGTGAACCGCACCCAGAAGATCAGGAAGGCCACGAGCATCACCTTCCCGAACATCACCGCGGGGCCGAGGACGTTCAGGATGTCGTCGTCTGGCTCGAAGCCGGGGACCCACCAGCCGCCGAGGAAGAGCACGGCGGCGATCGCGCCGAAGGCGAAGGCGGTGCCGAACTCGCCCATGAAGAACAGCAGGAACCGGAAGCCCGTGTACTCCACCTGGTAGCCACCGACCAGCTCGGACTCGGCCACCGGCATGTCGAACGGGGGCTGGGTGAGCTCGGCCTGGACCGCAGCCAGGAAGATGAGGAAGCCCAGGAACTGGGTGAGGATGAACGGGTTGCCGATGGCGTCGAACCCGAAGATGGCGCCCTCGGCCTGGGCGGTCACGATCCCCTGCATCGAGAGGGTGCCGGCCTGGATGACCACGCCGACCACGGCCAGCAGGAGGGGGAGCTCGTAGGCGATGAGCTGGCCGGCTGCTCGCAGCCCGCCCAGCAGCGCGTACTTGTTGGCCGATGCCCAGCCGGCCATGAGCACGCCGATCACCGAGACCGACGAGACGGCGAGGGCGAAGAAGATGCCGGTGTCCAGGTCCTCGACGATGAGGTCGGGCCCGACGGGAATGACCACGAAGAGCAGGAACGTGGAGATGAGCACGACCACGGGGGCGAGGGCGAACACCCAACGGTCGGCCTTCTCCGGGAAGATGTCCTCCTTCTGGAGGAACTTCACCCCGTCGGCCACCAGCTGCAGCACGCCGTGCGGGCCGGCCTCCATGGGCCCGAGGCGGCTCTGCATGTGGCTCATCATCTTCATCAGGAAGACGTAGCCGAGGATGATGGCGCCGGCCGGGATGACGGCCAGGATGACCCCGACCTTGATCCCGGTCTCCTGCCAGTAGGCCAGTTCGACGGCGTTGATCACCGAGACACCGAGCGAGATCACCGGTCGATGTCTCCGAGGATGAAGTAGAGGCTGCCGAGGATGGTGATGATGTCGGGCACGAAGACGCCCTTCATCACCCAGGGCACGATCGAGATGTTGTTGGAGCTCGGCGTGCGGATCTTCACCCGGAACGGGACCAGGTCACCCTTGCTGACCACGTAGTAGCCCATGGCCCCGAGGGGGTTCTCGGTCTCCACGTAGGCCTCGCCGGCCGGCACCTTGATGATGCGCGGGACCTTGGCCATGATCGGCCCGGAGGGGAGGCCGTCGAGGAGCTGGTCGATGATCTTCGTCGACTCGCGGACCTCCTGGAGCCGGACCCAGAAGCGGGCGAACGAGTCACCGTCGCGATGGGTCCACACCTTCCAGTCGACCTGGTCGAAGGCGAGGCCGACCGGGACGTCGCGGCGCAGGTCCCAGTCCACCCCGCTCGCCCGCAGGTTCGCCCCCGACAAGCCGTAGGAGAGGGCGACGTCGGCCGGGATGACCCCGACACCGCGGGTCCGGGCCTCGAAGATCTCGTTGCCCATCAGCAGGTCTTCCATCTGGTCGCAGAAGTCCCGCATCCGCTCCATGACGTCCTTGGTCTGCTCCACCCAGCCCGCCGGCAGGTCGTCCTTCAGGCCGCCGATGCGGTCGTAGTTGGGGTGGAAGCGCCCACCGGTGGCCGCCTCGATCAGGTTGAGGGCGCGCTCACGATCCCGGAAGGCGTAGAACACCGGCGTGATGGCCCCGAGCTGGGCGCCCATGTCACCGAGGAACAGCGAGATGTTGGCGATGCGGGACATCTCGAAGAGGATCGTGCGGATCCACTGGGCCCGGGGCGGGGCGTCGACCTCCATGAGCCGCTCCGCGGCCAGGATGAAGGGCACCTCGTTGGCGAAGCTGCCGAGCCAGTCGATGCGGTTCACCAGCGTGGTGACCTGCGGATAGGTGCGGACCTCGCAGAGCTTCTCGTAGCCGCGGTGCATGTAGCCCGCGATCGGCTCGGCCTCGACCACCTGCTCGCCGTCGAGACGGGCCACGATCCGCAGGGTCCCGTGGGTGGCCGGGTGCTGCGGGCCCATGTTCAGGGTCATGCCGCCGGTCTCGAGCTCGACGTTGACCCGGGCGTCGGCCGCCTGGGCGGCCACATAGGCCCGCTGCTGGGGGTCGACGACGGTCATTCCTCGGCCCCCTCGGCCTCGGCATCCTCGCCCTCGCCGTCGCCCTCTTCCTCACCGGGCATGGGCTCGACGTCGACGATGCCCGGCCACGGCTTCACCCGGCGGGAGAGCAGGGGGTAGTCCTTGCGCAGCGGGTGGCCCTCGAACTCGCCCGGCAGGTACAGGTGGCGCAGGTCGGGGTGCTCGGTGAAGGTGATGCCGAACATCTCCCACGCCTCCCGCTCGTGCCACTCGGCCCCGGCGTAGACCGGGACCCACGTCGGGGCGGTCAGCGCCGCCGGGTCGTCGCCGAGATCGGCCTTGAGCACCAGGCCGTGGCCCTTGGCCGGCGCCGCGACCCGGGCCAGGAGCTGGAAGCGGGTGTCGCCGCCCGCGTAGCCCGTGGTCTGCTCGTCGGGCGCCTTCGCCGTGCCGCCGTGGACCTCGAGGTCCTCCTGGCTGTCCATGTCGCGGCCGAACGGCGACGGCAGCCAGTCGATGGCCGAGAGGAAGTCGAAGAAGTGGCACCGGAGCCCGTCGCGGGCGAAGGTGCCGGCGGTGACCCACGCGTCGAGGGCCACGCGGGCCCACACCTCACGACCGGGATCGACGTGGGTGGCGACGAGGGCGTCGCCGAGCTCGGCGCGGAGCGCGGTGACCACGCCCTCTCGCAGCTCGTCGACCTCGACCGCCTCCTCTGCCTCCTCGGCGGGGGCGGCGTCCTCCTCGACCTCGGAGGCCTCCTCCGTGTTCGGACCGCCGTCAGCTGACGACAAGCGGTTCCCCCTTCCACCGATCGGCCGGGTCCTCGTTCAGGATGCGCTCCTGGAGGAGGCCGATGCCCTCGAGGAGGGCCTCGGGCCGGGGTGGGCAGCCGGGGATGTAGACGTCGACCGGGATGATCTGGTCGAGGCCCTTGGTCACCGAGTAGGAGTCCCAGTAGGGACCACCGCAGTTGGTGCAGGAGCCCATCGAGATCACGTACTTGGGGTCGGGCATCTGCTCGTACAGGCGCTTGACCGACGGCGCCATCTTGTCGGTGATGGTGCCGGAGACGACGAGCAGGTCGGCCTGGCGGGGGCTGGCCGGGAACGGGATGACGCCGAGGCGCATCATGTCGTAGCGGGGCGAGGCCAGCGCCGCGCCCATCTCGATGCCACAGCAGGCCAGGCCCCACTGGTACATCCAGAGCGAGTACTTGCGGGAGATGTTGAGCAGCTTCGTGAGCGGCTTCGGCATCTTGCCGCTCTCGACTAGACCCACCGGAGCACCCCCTTGCGCCAGGCGTACAGGAGCCCGAGGGCCAGGATCACGATGAAGATGCCCATCTCGACCAGCCCGAAGGTGCCGTACGCCTCGAGGCGCATGGCCCACGGGAAGATGTAGAGCGCCTCGACGTCGAACATGACGAAGAGGAGCGCGAAGAAGTAGTACCGGACCTGGCTCTGGGACCACTCGGTGCCCACCGGGTCCACGCCCGACTCGTAGGTCAGGTACTTCTCAGGCTGTGGGCGCTTGGGCCGCAGGAGGCTCCCGGCGCCCAGCGCCACCGCCACCATTGCGATGGCAGCCGCGCCGAAAATGGCCACCGTGAGGTAGCTGCGGAGGAACTCCGACATCGCGGCGCAGGTTAGTGATCGCCCTCACGACCGGCCAAAGACGCCTCCAGCTCGGGCCACGCCGCTTCCGCGATGAGGCGGGCGCCGGTCTCGTTCGTGTGAACCGTGTCCCAGAAGAGGGGATCCGGGTAGCCGTCCAGGGAGTCGGCGAGGTCCACCACCTCGGGGGGGAAGCCCGCTCGGAGACCGGCGAGGACGGGATCCCAGGCGGGGGTCCGGTTGGCGGCCCGGCCGAAGAGGTGCTCTTCGCCCTCCACGGCCCCCTTCGTGTAGAGGGTGGGCTGGAACCAGAACTGGACGTCGACGTCGTAGGCGGCCCCGACGGCCGTCGCCAGGTCCCGGCCCCGGGCGAGCAGCCCGTCTGCCGCGTCCTCGACGGCCTGGGCGTCGACATCCGCCGGCACCGCCGAGGCCTCGGCCTCGGTCAGCCGCACCTCCGGCTCGTCGTCGTCGAGACGGTCCCGGAGCCGCCGGTAGAGGTTCACCGTGGCGCTGTGGTCGGCCCACCACTCCCGGACGTCCGCCGACGACGTGGGCTCCTCGGCCACGGGCGTCGTCTCGATGCGTTCCCGCTGGACCCGGGCGAGGACGTGGTTGGGCTCGGTCACCGGTCCATCCACGAACTGCATGGAGACGTCGTTGTAGCCGTCGTAGAACACGGCGAGGTCGGGCGGCTCCCGCTCGGTGACCAGGCGGGAGAACAAGGACATCCCCTGCCAGTTCACGTAGGCGGGCGTGCCGAAGTTGTGGACCTCGAGCGCGATGCCGTCGGCAGCCGCCAGCCGGACCAGCTCCGAGGGGATCGTGTGGTCGTCGCGCTGGCCGAACCCGTACATGGCCGAGCCGCCGAAGAACCACACCTCGACGGGGTCACCGGGAGCGGTGCTGACGAGGCTGTCCCGTTCCCCGCCGCGGATGTTCAGGTACTGGCCGTCGGTGTCCTCGAGCCGCCAGCCCAGGAAGGGGTCGTACTGGCCGGACTCCGCGGCGAACTGCTCGGTGAAGAGCTGCGGGACGTAGTCGAGGTCGGCGAGGGCCGGGATGGCCGACGGACCCCCGCCGTCCTCCACCGGTGGTGGGGCGCCCTCGGCGGGGGGATCGCCGAGCGCGGTGCCGATCACGAGGTCGGCCACGACGAGGAGCGTGACGAGGCCGACGGCCCACACCAGCCGGCCCGACCGTCGACCCCCGAGCAGGTCCTGCTCGCTGGCGTAGGTGCGCTCGGGCAGGCGCCGCTCCCGCCAGTCCCAGCGCTCCAGCCAGGTCGTGCCGGGGCCCGGGTGGCCGGTGTCGAGGGGCCCGCGCCGGCCGAGGCGGGCGACCAGGCCGACCGGCACGAAGACGACGACGAAGACGAGCGTGAGCACGACGGCACTGATCACCCGGCCCACGACCATGCCGATGGCCGCGAACACCCGCTCGATCCACCGGGCCGCCGTGGGCGACAGCAGCGAGACGACGGTGAGGACGGTGGCCGCGCCGACCACGAGGACGCCCACCCAAGGCTCGAGCAGCCAGCCCAGGAGCACCGCCAGCACGAGGGCGGGGATGGCGCGGGCGACGACCCGGCCGGCAGGAGCCCGCGCGGGCGCCTCCTCGCTGGTCGGCGCCGGCCACACCGCCGTGGCCCCCGCATCCCCCGCCATCAGAAGAGCGTGTACAGCGTGTACGGGGCCGCGGCCTGGCCCACGGCGACGAGGCCGATGACCAGCATGAGCAGGCCCATCACGGGCAGGAGCCACCAGGCCCGGTTGTGGACCGAGTAGCCGACGACGTCCCGGGCCAGCAGGCCCGCGTGGCGGAGGAAGCGCATCAGTCCAGGGTGAACTCGCGGGTCCACTCGGTGCCCTCGGCCCACGGCGGCTGGTCGCCCTCCTCGAGGACCAGGTCCTCGAGGACCAGGCTGTCCATCTCCGTGCGCCGGAAGCAGCGGTAGGCGTCCTCGGGCGTGGCCACGATCGGCTCGCCCCGGACGTTGAACGACGTGTTGATCAGCACCGGGCAACCGGTGCGGGCCTCGAACGCGGTGAGGATCTCGTGGAACTCGGGGTTGCGCTCCGCGTCCACGGTCTGGAGGCGGGCCGAGTGGTCGACGTGGGTGACCGCGGGGAGGTCCGAGCGGACCTGGTTCACCCACTCCCGCAGGTCATCGGGAGGATCGTCCGCGGGGACCCACCGGTCTTCACGCACGTCGGCCACGATCAGCATGTAGGGCGACGGGCCCTTGTGGTCGAAGACGTCGGCCACCCGCTCCTCGAGGACCGCCGGGGCGAAGGGGCGGAAGGACTCGCGGTACTTGATCTTGAGGTTCAGCACCGACTGCATCTCCGGCGACCGCGGATCGCCGATGATCGACCGGTGGCCGAGGGCGCGCGGCCCGAACTCCATGCGGCCCTGGAAGAGGCCGACGACATCGCCTCGGGCGACCAGGTCGGCCACCGCGTCGCCCCGCTCCCCGGGCACCAACCGCCGGTACGGGTAGCCCTGGTCGTCCAGCCAGGCGGCGATCTGCTCGGTGGTCCAGGACGGCCCGAGGAAGGCCCCGTGCATCCCGTCCGGGCGCACGGGGGTGCGTTCGTGGCCGAGCACCTGGTGCCAGCCCCACAGTGCGGCCCCCACCGCGCCACCGGCGTCCCCTGACGCGGGCTGGATCCAGAGGTCGTCGAAGGGCCCCTCCCGCAGCAGGCGGCCGTTGGCGACGCAGTTCAGGGCGACGCCCCCCGCCAGGACCGCCCGGCGCTCGCCGGTCAGCGACGCCGCGGTGCGGGCCATCCGCAACACCACCTCCTCGGTGACCGCCTGCACCGAGGCGGCCAGGTCCATCTCCCGTCGGGTCAGCTCGGACTCCGGCGCCCGCGGCGGGCCGCCGAACAGGTCGTCGAAGCGGGCGTTGGTCATGCGCAGCGACGACAGGTAGCCGAAGTACCGGCGGTTCACCGTGAACGAGCCGTCGTCGTGCAGGTCGATGAGGTCGTCGAGGATGGCGTCGACGAACCGCGGTTCGCCGTACGGGGCCAGCCCCATGAGCTTGTACTCGCCGGAGTTGACCCGGAAGCCGCAGTAGGAGGTGAAGGCGGAGTACAGCAGCCCGAGCGAGTCGGGGAAGTTGAGCTGGCGGACGAGCTCGACCTCGTGGCCCCGCCCGACGCCGATGCTCGCGGTGGCCCACTCCCCCACGCCGTCGAAGGTGAGCACCGCGGCCGACTCGAAGGGGGACGGGTAGAACGCCGACGCGGCGTGGCTCTCGTGGTGCTCGGCGAACCACAGGTGCTGCGGCCGGTCGTAGCCGAGCGCGGCCAGCTCCGCCTCGATCTTCTGGCCGATCCAGAGCTTCTCCCGCAGCCACAGCGGCAGCGCGGTGTGGAACGAGCGGAATCCGCGCGGCGCCGTGGCCAGGTACGTGCGGAGGAGCCGGACGAAGTGGGTCAGGGGCTTCTCGTAGAAGGCGACGGCGTCGAGACCGTCGGGCGACACACCGGCGTGGTCGAGGCAGTAGCGCACGGCGTGCGCCGGGAACGCGGCGTCGTGCTTCTTGCGGGTGAAGCGCTCCTCCTGGGCCGCGGCCACCAGGTCGCCGTCGCGCACCAAGGCGGCAGCCGAGTCGTGGTAGTAGGCGCTGATCCCGAGGATGTGCATGGTGTCCCGGCGGCCCCCCGCCGGGCATCAAGTGTCGCGCGACCGGCCCGGCACGCACGAGGCGGCGGTGGGGTCCGCTGGGGCGGCGACGCCGCTGAACGTCAGACCGAGACGAGACTCGGGATGTCGACCCCTTTGGCGTCGCCGTCGTAGGTGACCTCGCCGTCACGGAGGGCGATGCAGCGGTCGACCCGGTCGACGAAGCCCGGATCGTGGGTGGCCACCACGAGGGTGGCCCCGTCGGCGTGCTGCTCGTCGAGCATCTCCAGGAGCGCCGCCTTGCCGGCCAGGTCGAGGCCGACGAAGGGCTCGTCGACGAGGAGCAGGCCGAAGGGCCGGGTGAGGCCCAGCAGCAGCGCCGTCTTCTGGCGCAGGCCGCGGCTGAAGCGGGCGGGCAGGTCGTCGATGCGGGGCAGCAGGCCGAGTCGGTCCGCCGCTTCCTCCTCGTCGGGACCGAAGCCGTCGGTGCCGTGGAGGCGGTTGAGGTAGTCGATGTGCTCGCGCACGCTGAGGTCGTCGTAGAGCACCGGCTCGTCCGGGAGGAACGAGACCACGGCGCGCGCCTCGAGCGAGCCGGCCTCGGTTCCGTTGATCCGGATGTCGCCGTCCGTCGGGTCGAGCACACCGGCGACCATGCGCAGCAGCGTGCTCTTGCCGGAGCCGTTGTGGCCGATGAGGGCCACGCGTTCGCCGCGCGCCACCGTGAGGTCGAGCGGGGTCAGGGCGTCGAGGTCGCCGTACCGCTTGGTCAACCCTTCGGTCGCGAGCATCGGGGGGGTGGTCTTCTTGGCCATCAGGTCCTCATCACTTGTTCGTCCGGGGGAGCGAGGTCGTCACCCGGGTCGGCGCCGGCTTCCGGCTGGACCGGGCCGGGGTGGGGGCGGGGCGGCGGACCTCGTCGTCGGAGGCGCCACCCCGGGACGGGGACCCGGCCAGGCCGGACTGCTCCCGGAGCTCGCGGAACCACGCCTTGATCGACTCCCGCTGGTGGATCCAGGCCACGACCAGTGCGGTCACGACCAGGGAGATCACCGCGCCGATGGCCGCACCGCCGACCGGGTCGGCGTCGGACTCGAGGGCCGACCGGGCCAGGGCGACCGGCACGACGCCGATGACGGCCACCAACGGGGGGCCGACGATGCGGAACGCCGATCGAACGCCGGCCACTTCGGGCGGGATCAGGTCCCAGGACGCCGAGGGCTCCTGGATGCCCTGGAGGACACTCAGCCCGCCGCCGGCGGCCGCGGCGAGCGCCGCGGTCGGCACGGTGACCGCGGCGACCGCGAGCGCTCCCAGGCCCGGATCGAGCGCCACGCCGACGGCCGCGCCGACGAGGGCGACCAGGACCATCACGACGGCCCCGACGCCCAGGTGGCGCACGAGGAGGTCACCGATCGGATGGGGCAGGCCATCGCTGCGGCCGGGGTGGTCGGCCTCCTGGGCCATGGACTCGACGGCGTCCAGCGCCGCCAGGTACAGGGCGCCACCGGCCACGATCACCAGCGCGGTGTTGCCGTCGGCGACACCCCGGAGGCAGAAGCCGGCCAAGGCGCCCAGGGCGACGAGGCGGATGACGCGCGCCGCCGGCCAGCGCAACGCGCCGCGGATACCGCGGTGCCACACGGGGAACCAGCCCGACGAACGTTCCCGCCACCACGGCCGGGAGCGGGGCAGCTCCAGTGCGAGCTGCCGACGCAGGACCATCACCGTCCGGAAGTCCTGCAGCGTGGCCGCGAACTTGAGCTGGCCCACGAGTCGCGTGCGGCGCTCCGCCGACTCGAGCGAGTAGCCGCCGAGGCCCACCAGGCCGGCCCCGATCGCCACCAAGGCGAGGACGGCAGGGATCAGCGCCAGGGGCTCGAACTCGAGGGGCCAGAGCGGGATGGTGCCCACCAGCCCGGTGGGTGAGTAGTGGGCGACATCGGCGACGTCCGCCACCGCCCAGGCCAGCAGCCCGCAGCCGACCACGTTGGCCACGACGATCGACAGCCGGCGGCCCCCGGCGATCAGCGCCGCGCCATAGGCCAGGCCGAGGGTGACGAGGGCGAAGGCCACCCCCGACAGGATCCAGAGGACGGGCTGATCGCCGAGCCGCCGGACGGCGAGCTGGCCGCCGATGGCGCCGACGACGACCGCGGCGAAGGCGGCGAAGCGGAGCTGACGGATGACGGGCTGGCGCAGGGTGAGGCGGCGGTCGATGGGGGCCAGCAGCACGTGGCGGGCGTCGGGCCCCTCGATGGCGATCGGTCCGCCGCGAGCACCCGACCGGAGCCCGACCAGCAGCGCCAGGGCCACCGCGACCCCCACGACGTCGGGGCCGTCCCGCAGGACGAGCGAGGTCCGGTAGGGCCCGAGGCGGTCGCCGCCGATCCAGCTCGAGAGGGCGAGCACGACGACGATCGAGACCAGGGCCGTCAGGTAGACGTTGTAGAGGGCGTCGATCCAGTGGATGTCCGCCACCCGCTTGCGCCGGCGGGCCGCCCGCAGCTCGGCGAGCGCCGCGGCAGGGTCCGCGGGACCTATGGGGCGCTCGGGCACGGCCGATCAGCGTATGGCCACGACCCCTCCGCTCGGCAGTCGGGACGAGCCGTCTCCCGGTGTCAGGAGAGCTCGCCGTGCTCCAGGACGTCGATGAGCTCGGGGTAGAGGCCCGTCCGGAGGGCGGTGGTCGCCTCCCGGCTGCCGGCCGCCCGGGCGGCGGCCCGCTCGATGGCCCGGGTCAGCACCTCGTCCTCGGCCACGGCCTCGTCGACGATGCCGGCCGCGACGGCCTCGGTCCCGCCCCACCGGCGGGCGGTGATGATGGCGTCGTGGGCGGTGGCGATCGGGAGCTTGGCCGCGATCAGCCGGGTCATGCCCGGGGCGAGGGGGACGCCCATGTCGGCCTCGGGGAGGCACCAGAAGCCCCGGTCGGCCCGCATGACCCGGGCGTCGTGGGCCATGGCCAGCATGGCGCCGGCGGCGAAGGCGTGACCGTTGATCGCCGCCACCGAGTAGAGCGGCAGGCGCAGGAAGCGGGCGAAGAGGCGCAGGGCCTCGGGGATCACGGTCCCGAGCGTCCCCTCCTCGATCAGCCGCTCGAGGGCGAAGCCGTTCGAATAGAACTTGCCGTTCCCGGTGGTGACGAGGGCGGCCGGGCCCTGCGAGGCCTCCACCTGGTCGAGGGCGGCGTGCCACTCCCCGACCGAGTCACCATGGAGCCGGTTGTCGTCGTCCACCATCCGGACCACGAACACCGTGGCGTCGCCGACGGTCTCCGGCTCGACCGCGACGAAGTCCGTCACGAGGTCGGGTCAGCGACCGACGGCGACGAGGACCGGGACGGCCTCCTCGGCGAGATCCGTGAGCTGCCAGGGGAGGATCCCCAGGTCGATGGTGATGAACACGGCCAAGGCCACGCCGAGGGCCGCGGTCCACGGGATCGGGAGCGGCTTGTCGGCCAACCGGTCCTCGTCCTCCGGGCGGTCGACCAGGTACATGGCCACGATCACGCGGAGGTAGACGAAGGCGGTGATCACGGCGGTGACCATGGCCACGATGGCCAGCCAGTACGAGTTCGCCTCGACGGCCGCAGTGATCGACTCGAACTTGGCGAAGAAGCCCGACGTGAAGGGCACGCCGGCCTGGGCCAGGAGCAGGACGGTGAAGGCGAGGGCCAGGGCCGGCCGACGCCGGGAGAGGCTGTTGTAGTCGTCGATCGAGGTCCGGGCGTCGTGGTCACCGGCGACGATGGTGATGACGCCGAAGGTGCCGGCCACGATCACGGCGTAGGACGCGATGTAGAAGAGGACGGCCAGGGTCCCCTCGGCCGACGCGGCCTCGACGCCGAGGAGGATGAAGCCGGCGTGGTTGATGGAGGAGTACGCCATCATCCGCTTGACGTCGGTCTGGACCGCGGCCAGGACGGCCCCGACCACGAGGCTGAGGACGGCCAGGACGTAGACCACGGGCTGCCAGTCGACCGCCCACTGGTCGAAGGTGGTGACGAACACCCGGATGAGGGCGGCGAAGGCGGCGGCCTTGACCCCGCCGGCCATGTAGGAGACCGCCGGAGACGGCGATCCCTGGTACACGTCCGGCGTCCACGAGTGGAAGGGCACGGCGGCGATCTTGAAGCCGAGCCCGACCAGCAGCAGCATGAGGCCGACCAGGAGCACCCCGTCGTCGAGCAGGACGTTCTCGGCCAGGAAGGCCGAGATGTCGGAGAGGTTGGTGCTCCCCGTGGCGCCGTAGACGAAGGCGATGCCGTAGAGGAAGAAGGCCGAGGAGAAGGCGCCGAGGACGAAGTACTTGAGCCCGGCCTCCTGGGACTCGGTCCGGTGGCGCTGCATGGCCGCCATCACGTAGGCGGCGATCGAGAGCACCTCGAGGCCGAGGAAGACGACGATCAGGTCGTTGGCGAACGCCATGGTGACGCCGCCCGCGGCCGAGAGCAGCATGAGGACGTAGTACTCGGGGCCGTCGAGCCGCTCCCGACGCAGGTAGCTGTCGCTGAGCAGCGTGGTCAGGATCACCGAGACGCCGATGACGATGGTCACGAACACGGCGAAGCGGTCGACGGCCACGGCACCGGCGATGGCGGTCGACGGGCCCTCGTCCCCGATCCGGTTCCAGAGGTAGACGGCCGTCCCGATGGTGGCCGCCGCGGTCAGGATGGTGAAGGCGGCGTTGAAGCCCCGGAACAACCGCTCCTTCATCAGCGACGACAGCAGGATGATCAGGACCGCGCCGACCGACAGGCAGAGGAGCGGCAGCAGCGCCGACCACGCGATGGCGGGGGTCTCGACCGGTTCGGGCACGTCGAGCTGGGCGAGGAGGGCGACGGCGCTCATCCGTGGCCCCCTTCGGACTCCGCCTCGGCCTCAGCGGGGCCGCTGGTGGCCACGTCGGGCTGGCGGTAGTCCGTGTGCTCCTCCAGGTGGGCGATGAGCTCGTCCACCGCCGGTTCGATGCGCTCGAGCGCCGGCTTGGGGTAGACGCCGAGGAAGAGGATCCCGACAAGGAGCGGGGCCATGACCAGCAGCTCCCAGCGGTTCATGTCGGCCATCTCGGCGTTCTCGCCCTCGGCCGGGCCGTGGAAGACCCGCTGGTAGGCCCACAGCAGGTAGAGGGCGGCGAGGATCACCCCGGCCGCGCCGACCACGGCCCACCACTGCCGGGTCAGGAACGACCCCACGAGGATCAGGAACTCGCCGACGAAGCCGTTCAGCCCGGGCAGGCCGATGGAGCTGAGCATCACCACGGTGAAGACGAAGGCCATGATCGGCGCCGCCTTCTGCAGCCCACCGAGCTCGGCGATCTCACGGGTGTGGCGCCGCTCGTAGATCATCCCGACCAGGAGGAAGAGGGCGCCGGTGGACAGCCCGTGGTTGACCATCTGGAGCACGCCACCGGACAGGCCCTGGTTGGTGAAGGCGAAGATGCCGAGGACGATGAACCCGAGGTGGGCCACCGACGAATACGCCACCAACCGCTTCAGGTCCGTCTGCATCGTGGCCACGATGGCGGCGTAGAGGATGCCGATGACGCCGAGGGTGACCAGGAGCGGGGCGAAGTAGTCGGCGGCCTCCGGGAAGAGGTAGACGCCGAAGCGCACGAAGCCGTAGGTGCCGAGCTTCAGCATGACGCCGGCCAGGATCACCGAACCGGCCGTCGGGGCTTCGGTGTGGGCGTCCGGCAGCCAGGTGTGCACCGGGAAGAGCGGCACCTTGACCGCGAAGGCGATGGCGAACGCCAGGAAGATCCAGCGTCCCGTGTTGACCGCGATGGCCTGGTTGTCGGCCAGCTCGATCAGGTTGAAGGTCAACCCCGTCCCCGCGTCGCGGGCGTTGAGCACGACGAGGCTCAAGATGCCGACGAGCATCAACGCCGACCCGAACATCGTGTACAGGAAGAACTTCATCGCCGCGTAGACCCGGCGGCCGTGGCCCCACCCGCCGATGAGGAAGTACATGGGCACCAGCACGATCTCGAACATCACGAAGAAGACGAAGAGGTCGAGGGCGAGGAAGGTGCCGAGACAACCCGCCTCGAGCAGCAGCAGCCAGGCGTAGTAGGGCTTGTCGTCGTGTCCGGGATCGGTCGCCAGCAGGGCGATCGGGAACAGGAACACCGTCAGGGCCACGAGCAGCAGCGAGATCCCGTCGACGCCCAGGAACCAGGAGATCCCGAGGTCGGGGATCCAGGAGTGCTGGGTGGTGAACTGGAAGCCACCGTCGCCGGTCTCGAACTCGAACAGCAACCAACCACCGAGGGCGGCCACGGTGAAGCTCACGAGCACGGCGGTGGCCTTGACCAGTTCGGGTCGGCGACGCGAGAGCAGTGCGACCAGCAACGCGCCGGCCGCCGGCACGATCACGATGGCCGTGAGGATCGGGAAGCCGACCGTGGCCCCGCCAGTCGAGGCGAACAGGGCGCTCACCACCCGACCCTCGTGGCCACGTAGACGAGCATGACGACGGTTCCCAGCGCGATCCCGAGGGCGTAGTTGCGGACGTAGCCGGACTGGAACCGGCGGAGCTGGTTGCCCAGGCCCCGCACCGACGCCCCGACGCCGTCGACGGCGCCGTCGACGACCACCCGATCGAAGGTGGCGGTGGCCTCGAAGGCGTCCTCACCGGGCCCGTCCACCGCTTTGGCGACCGTCTCGTCGATGTACCAGGCGTGGGCCAGCACGGTCGGCTCGACGACCGGAAGGCGCTTGCGCAGGTAGATGGCCCAGGCCACCGCGATGCCGAGGAGGGCGGTGCCGATCGCGATGAGGGCCAGGATCCACTGCCCGCCGCCCGACACCGTGAGGTGGGCCTCGCTCCCGTGGACCACGGGCTCCAGCCAGTGCTCGAACACCTTGAGGTCCTCGTCGAACGGCAGGTTGAGGAACCCGAGCACCGTCGCCAGCCCGGCCAGGACCACGAGAGGCAGGGTCATCGTCCACGGCGACTCGTGGGGGTGCACCGCGTGCTCCCCCTCCTCCTCCCATCGGGCCTCGCCGAAGAAGACCATGAAGACCTGGCGGCTCATGTAGAAGGCGGTGAGCAGGGCGGTGGCCAGGCCGACCAACCACAGGGCCGGGCTGTTGTCGAAGGCGAAGGCCAGGATCTCGTCCTTGGACCAGAAGCCGGCGAACGGCGGGACCCCGGCGATGGCCAACCAACCCACGATGAAGGTGACGCAGGTCACCGGCAGGAACTTGCGCAGTCCCCCCATGCGCCGCATGTCCTGCTCGTCGTGCATCCCGTGGATGACCGAGCCCGCACCGAGGAACAGCAGCGCCTTGAAGGCGGCGTGGGTCACGACGTGGAAGAGGGCGGCGACGTACGCCCCCGAGCCCACGGCGAGGAAGGTGTACCCGAGCTGGCTGATCGTGGAGTACGCCAGGACCTTCTTGATGTCGTTCTGGGCGACGGCGATGGTTGCGGCCAGCAAGGCCGTCCCCACCCCCACCCAGGCGATCAGGTCGGGCAACCAGTCGCTGGAGGCCGCCAGGACCGGGTTCACCCGGATCATGAGGTAGACGCCGGCGGTGACCATGGTGGCGGCGTGGATGAGCGCCGAGACCGGCGTGGGCCCCGCCATGGCGTCGGGCAGCCAGACGAAGAGGGGGATCTGGGCGGACTTGCCCACCGCGCCGACGAAGAGGAGGGCGGCGATGGCCGTGGCGGTGGTGGTGGCGAGCGTCCCCGCCTGGCCGTTCAGATCGGCGTAGTTGAGCGAGCCGACGGCGGCGAAGGTGAAGAACATGGCGACCAGGAAGCCCCAGTCACCTATGCGGTTGGTCACGAACGCCTTCTTGCCGGCCACGGCGTTCGGCATCTCGGAGAACCAGAAGGCGATCAGCTGGTAGGAGCAGAGACCGACGCCCTCCCAGCCGAGGAAGGTGACGAGCAGGTTGTCGCCCAGCACCAGCATGAGCATGAAGAAGACGAACAGGTTGAGCAGGGCGAAGAACCGGGCGTAGTCCTTGTCGCCGTGCATGTAGCCGATCGAGTAGAGGTGGATCAGCGAGCCCACGCCGGTGATGACCAGCGCCATCGTGATCGACAGCGGATCGGCCAGGAACCCGAGGTCGACGGTCAGGCCGCCGGCCGGCAGCCACTCGAAGAGGGTCTGGGTGAACTCCCGCTCCTCGGGCACGCGGTCCACGAGGCCCACGAAGACCACGACGGTGGCCGCGAGCGATCCCCCCAGCAACAACGTGGCCAGCCAGCCCGCCAGCGGCTCGCCGATCCGCCGGCCCGCGAGCGTGAGGATCACGAAACCCGCCAGCGGGAGCGCGGGGATCAACCAGACGAGGTCGAGCATCGACTAGCCCCTGAGCACCGAGACGTCGTCGGCGGTGGCGCCGGGACGGCGGCGGAGCACGGCGACGATGAGGGCGAGGCCCACCACCACTTCGGCGGCGGCGACGACGAGCACGAAGAACACCGAGACCTGGCCGCCGATGTCGCCGAGGCCGTGGCCGAAGGCCACGAAGGTGAGGGTGACGGCGTTGAGCATGAGCTCGACGCACATGAACATCACCAGCGGGTTGCGCCGGAGGAGCAGGCCGACGGCACCGATCGTGAACAGCACGGCGCCGAGCACCAGGTACCAGGTGGTGGTCACCTCGATGGCCGCGATCACGTCGACTCCTCGGCCGGCGCGTCGAGGCGCTCGGGCTTCGGGGGTCGGCGGGCGAGGACGACGGCGCCGACGACGGCGATCGTGAGCAGCAGCGCGGTGATCTCGAACGCGAACACGTAGTCGCTGAACAGCACCCGGGCGAGCTGCTCCACGTTCGCGCGGTCACCGAAGCCGGCCACCGCGGCGTCGGCCCCGGTCACGGGGTTCTCGGCGAACAGCAGGACGGCCAGGAGGAGCCCGAGCAGGGCGAGGCCGCCGACGATGGCGAGCGGCCGCTGGCCGGGAAGCGGGTCCTCCCGCAGCGAGTCGGCGGTGTCGACGCCGAGCAGCATGATCACGAAGAGGAAGAGGACGACGATGGCGCCGGCGTAGACGATCACCTGCACGGCGGCGAGCAGGTGGGCCTCGAGCGAGACGAACTGCACCGCGACGCCGAACAGGGTCGCCACCAGTGACAGGGCGGCGTGCACCGGGTTGCGGAAGGCGACGACCCCGATCGCCCCACCGAGGATGATGGCCGCGCTGATGACGAAGACGAACAGCTCCATCAGTCGGCGGGCTCCTCCGCCCGTTGACCGCGCTCGGGGGCGCGGACGCCGTAGCCGAGCTCGCCCGACCACGACACGACGCCCTCGTAGTCGGCGCTGCCGGAAGAGGCGGTGGCCCGCATCCAGGCCGACGTGTGCCGGTCCTCGCCCTCGCGCCAGTCCTCCCACGGCAACTGCTGGGGCTTGCCGTCGTCGTCGACCAGCAGCTCGTCCCGGGTGTAGATGGCGTCCTGGCGGTTGGTGAACGAGAACTCGAACAGCTTCGACTCGGTGATGGCTTCGGTGGGGCAGGCCTCGACGCAGAGGTCGCAGTGGATGCAGCGCAGGTAGTTGATCTCGTAGATGAAGCCCCACCGCTCGCCCGGCGAGACGGGGTCGTCGGGCGGGTTGTCGGCGCCGCGGACGTAGATGCACCGGGCCGGGCAGACCCCGGCACAGAGCTCGCAGCCGATGCACTTCTCCATGCCGTCCTCGTAGCGGTTGAGGACGTGGCGGCCGTGGAGCCGCGGCGGCTTGGGGGCCTTCTCCTCGGGGTACGGCGCGGTGACGCGGTCCTCGAACAGCTTCTTGAACGTGACCCAGAACCCGTCGAGGTACCCCATCAGTCGAACACCTCCGCCGTGTCGGCCTCGCGCTCGGTGCGGGCCGCAGTGATGGCCCGGCTCAGCAGCCCGAAGCCGATGAGCCCGACCACCACCCCCCCGGCCACCACCACGAGGATGTTCCAGTCCTCGTCGTTGCCGATGCGGATGGCGGCCAGCAGGAGCAGCCAGCCGAGGGCCACCGGGATGAGCAGCTTCCACCCCAGATCCATCAGCTGGTCGTAGCGGAAGCGGGGCAACGTGGCCCGGAACCAGACGAAGGTGAAGAGGAAGACGAAGACCTTGGCGAAGAACCAGATCGGGCCCCAGAGGAGGTCGGGGCCGAACAGCGTCGGGCCGGCGGGGCCCCCGAGGAAGAGGGTGACGATGATCGCCGACATGGTGATCACGTTCATGAACTCGGCCAGGAAGAAGAGGGCGAAGCGGATCGAGCTGTACTCGGTGTGGAAGCCGCCGACGATCTCCTGCTCGGCCTCGACCAGGTCGAACGGCGGCCGGTTCAGCTCGGCCGTGCCCGCCAGCAGGAAGACGATGAACGGGACGACGCCCGCGGTCACCAGGTTCCAGTCGCGAATGGAGTCGGCCTGGGCGTTCACGATGGCGTGGGTCGAGAGGCTGCCGGTGAGGAGGATGACCGCGGCCACCGAGAGCCCAAGGGCCGCCTCGTAGGAGATCATCTGGGCGGTCGCCCGGACCGAGCCGAGCAGCGGGTACTTCGACCCCGACGACCAGCCGGCGAGCATCACGCCGTACACGGCGATGGACGACAGGGCGAGGAACAGCAGGATCCCGATGGGCGGGTCCGCCACCTGGAGGAACGTGTCGTGGCCGAAGATGGTCACCACGCCGTCGTCCGCGCCCTCGAAGTTGCCGCCGATGGGCACGATGCAGAAGACCATGAAGGCCGGGATGATCGACAGGTAGGGGGCGAGGCGGAACACGCCGAGATCGGCCCGGATCGGCTTGAGGTCCTCCTTGAAGAAGAACTTCACCCCGTCGGCGAAGGTCTGGAACAGCCCCCAGGGACCGGCGATGTTCGGGCCGATCCGGTTCTGCATGTCGCTGATGAGCTTGCGCTCGAACCAGATCATGAACATGACGGCGACGAGGAGGAAGACGAAGGCGATCACGACCTTGAGCAGGACGATGAGCACTTCGGCCCCGCCGATGTCGCCGGAGAGCAGCGGGTCCATCAGTGCCGCTCCACCCGCACGTCGGTCACCGCATCGCCGTCGGTGACCAGGTCGCCGCCGCCGCCGCCGAGCGCGTTGAACGGCACGACCGCGCTGCCCCGCGGGACTCCCGCGTCGGCGGCCGCCGCCACGGTGACCGTGCCCCGGGCCGAGGACACCTTGACCGGTGTCCCGTCGTCGATGCCGAGGGCGTCGAAGTCGTGGGGACTGAGGCGGACCGTGGCCGGTCGGGCCAGCTTGGCGACGGCCGGGGCCCGCTGCACGAGCGTGGCCTCGTCGTACATCGTGCGCCCCGTGACGAGCCGCAGCGAGTAGCTGTCGGCCGCCGGAAGGTGGCGCTCGGCGGTCGCGCCCGGCGTGACCGAGCCGCCCTCGGCCACCATCCCGTCACCACCGGCGAGGAGGAGGCGCTCACGCATCCCGGCGTGGGTGGGCGCCACCCGCTCGATCTCGGCCTGCAGGTCGTCGACCGTCGTCACCCCGAGGTCGGTCCCGAGGAGGAACGCCAGGTCGGCGGCGATCACCCAGTCGGGGCGGGCCGTCCCCGGAGCGGTGACCCGCTGCGCGACGGTGTTCACCCGGCCCTCGAGGTTGGTCACCGTGCCGTCGACCTCGGCGTAGCCGGCCGCCGGGAACACGACGTCGGCCAGGTCGACCGAGGCGTTGGGGAAGCAGTCGACGGCGATGACCGTGCCCACCCGTTCGAGGGCGCGGCGGGCCAGGTCGCCGTCGGGGGCGTCCTGGACGGGGTCGGCGCCGAGCAGCACGAGCACGTCGAGGCCGCCGTCGGCGCCGGCGCGGAGCATGGCGTCGGTGTCCAGCCCCGTGCCCGTCGGCACCGTCGGCCACACGCCGGACAGCGCCTCACGCCCGTCGTCCAGCCGGGTCCGCCCGGGCAACATCCCGGGCGCCAGGCCCATGTCCAGCGCGCCGTGCACGTTGCCGCGGCGCAGCGAGGAGAGGAAGCGCACGTCGGCCCGGTCGGCCAGCAGGCCGGCGGCCCGGGCCACGTGGTCGGCGGTCTCGGCCAGTGACGGACGGCCGAGCACGACCACGACCGGTCCGTCACCGAGGTGGCCGGCGGCGAGCACGGCCTCGACCGCCGCCGGCGCCCCACCGGGCGGATGCAGCTCGGTGTGGACGGCGTAGGGCGAGAGGCCGGTGGTGGCCGGGGCGATCTCGACCAGGCGGACACCGTCCTCGACCGCGGCGTGGCGCAACCGCAGGTAGAGGACACCCAGCTCCTCTTTGATGTCGGGGCCGAGGAGGACGACCGTGGTCCCGGGGGCACAGGCCTGGTCGATGGTCGCCCGGGGCAGCCCGAGCACGAGGTCGGCGGGGAGGCCGTCCCCGAGCTGGGCGTCGACGTTGTCGGTGCCGAGCACGCCCTTGGCCAGCTTCGCCCAGGCGTAGGCGGCCTCGTTGGTCAGGCGGGCTCCGCCGATGACGCCGATGCGGTCGGCCGACGTGGCCTGCAGCGCCGAGCCGGCCCGGCTCAGCGCTTCGGACCAGCGGGCGACCGTCAGGCCACTCCCGCCGTCGGTGCGCACGAGCGGCTCGCTCAGCCGGTCGGGGCTGTTCACGTAGGAGAAGTCGAAGCGGCCCTTGTCACAGAGCCAGCCCCAGTTGACAGGGTCGACGTCCACGCCGCTGTAGCGGAGGACCTCGTCGCGCGACGACTGGATGGCGACCCGGCACCCCACCGAGCAGGTGGTGCACGTCGACTCGGCGTTGGCCAGGTCCCACGGCCGCGCCCGGAACCGGAAGGGCTCGGCGGTCAGGGCCCCGACGGGGCAGATCTGCACGGTGTTCCCGCTGAAGTAGGACGAGAAGGGGTGGTCGGGGAACGTGTTCACCTCGGTCGACGCACCCCGACCGATGAAGGAGATCAGCGGGTCGCCGGCCACCTCCTTGGCAAAGCGGGTGCAGCGGTCGCAGAGGATGCAGCGCTCGCGGTCGAGGAGCACGATGTCATTCACCGGGATGGGCTTGGCGAAGTGGCGCTTCTCCTCGACGAAGCGGCTCTCGCCCGGCCCGTAGGCCATCGTCTGGTCCTGCAGCGGGCACTCGCCGCCCTTGTCGCACACCGGGCAGTCGAGCGGGTGGTTGATGAGGAGGAACTCGAGGATCCCGTCCTGGGCCTTCTTGGTCGCCTCGCTGCGCGTGTCGACCACCATGTCGGGGGCGACCTCGATCATGCAGGCCGGCTGCAGAGCCGGGCCGCGGCCGGTGTCGATGTCGACCACGCACATGCGGCACATGCCCACCGACCGCATGCGCGGGTGGTAGCAGAAGCGGGGGATGTAGGCCCCCGCCCGCTCGGCGGCGGCGATGACGAGCTCGCCCGGCGCGGCCTCGACCGCGTCACCGTTCACGGTGATGGTGAGGGTCTCGCGGGGCGAGGAGGGCTCAGACACCGGCAGCCTCCCGGCGACCGATCGTGACCGGGACCGTCGTCGTGGTCGGTGCGGCAGTCGCGATGTAGGCGTCGTACTCGTCCCGGAAGCGGTCGAGCGTGGACAGGATCGGCGACACCGCAGACGGCCCCAGGGGGCAGATCGTGGTCATCCGGGGCGGCCAGGCCAGCCCCGGGCTGATGTTGTCGCAGACGTCACGGAGCAGCTCCAGGTCGCTCGGCCGGCCGTAGCCGTCGAGGATGCGCCGCAGGATCTTGGCCAGCCAGTTGGTGCCTTCGCGGCACGGCGTGCACTTGCCGCAGGACTCGTTGGCGAAGAAGCGCACGACCCGCCAGGCGGCCCGCACCGCGTCGGTGGTCTCGTCCATGACGACCACCGCCCCCGAGCCCATCATCGACCCCGCCTGGCCGACCGCCCCGGTCTCGAGGGGGAGGTCGAGGTGCTCCTCGAAGAACCACGGTGCCGAGGCCCCGCCGGGGATGAAGCACTTCAGCGCCCGATCGTCGCGGATGCCCGCGCCGCACTCGGGTGCGTACAGCAGGTCGCGGAAGGTGGTCACGCCGAACTCGACCTCGTAGATCCCGGGCTCCTTGACGTGGCCGGAGACGGCGAAGAGCCGGGTGCCCCGGCTGGTCTCGGCGCCGAGGGCGGCGAAGGCCTCGCCGCCGTTGAGGACGATCCACGGCAGGTTGGCGACGGTCTCGATGTTGTTGACGATCGTGGGCTGGAGGTACAGGCCCTTGGCGGCGGGGAAGAAGGGGGGCTTCAGCCGGGGAAAGCCCCGGCCGCCCTCGAGGCTCTCGATGAGCGCGGTCTCCTCACCGACGATGTAGGCGCCGGCTCCCCAGTGCAGTACGACGTCACAGGAGAAGTCCGAGCCGCAGATGCGCCGGCCGACGTAGCCCGCGGCATACGCGTCGTTGAGGGCCTGGGCCAGCCGCTCCTGGGCCAGGGCCATCTCGCCCCGGACGTAGAGGAACACCTGGGCCGCCCCGACGGCGTAGGCGCAGATGAGGGCGCCCTCGATGACCTGGTGCGGGTCCCGCTCCATCAGGGCGCGGTCCTTGTAGGTGCCGGGCTCGCTCTCGTCGCCGTTGATGACGACGTAGCGGGGCCACACGCCCGGCGGGCAGAAGCCCCACTTCACGCCACACGGGAAGCCGGCCCCGCCGCGCCCGAGCAGGCTGGCGGTCTTCACCTCGTCGACGATCTCCTGCGGCGACCGGAGCACGGCGGACTTCAGGCCGTCGTAGCCCCCGGTGCCCTCGTAGCCGTCGAGGGTGGCGGCGTCGGCTTGGTCGAAGCGGCGGCTGACGATCGGATCGACCGGCATCACGCCCCTCCTCGGTCGGCCATCCACACCGGTTCCTGGCCCGAGTCCGGCGCCGCGGCGCCCGCGGCCCGTCCGGCGGGGATGTGCTGGCGGATCCGGTGCAGCGTCCCGTGGGGCGGGATGTCGTGGTCGTGGCGCCCGGCCCGGAGGTCGTCGAGGAGCTGGTCGAGGGCGGCGGGCGTGAGGTTGGTGAAGTACCGGTAGTTGACCTGGAGGCACGGCGCTTCGGTGCAGGCCGCCTGGCACTCGACGTCCTCGAGGGTGAACGTGCCGTCGGCGGTGGTGTTGCCGGCCTTCACGTCGAGGGCTTCCTCGGCGTGCTCCAGGAGCTCGGCCCCACCGAGCAGCATGCAGGAGATGTCGGTGCAGATGTTGACCAGGTACCGGCCGACCGGCTCGGTCTTGAGCATCTCGTAGAACGAGCAGGTGCCGAGGACTTCGGCCGGCGTGGTGCCGACCAGCTCCGCCAGCTGCTCCATGGCGTCCTCGGTCACGTACCCGTCCTGCTCCTGCGCGAGGTGCAACAACGGGATGAGCGCCGACCGCGGCCGCGGGTACCGCGAGATGATCTCGCGCGCCAGCTCGGCGTTCTCCCGGGTCAGCCGCGCCATCAGCGATCTACCTCGCCCATGATCGGGATCGACGCTCGAGATGACCGCGACGGCGTCGGCCATGAGACCGCCGCGCATCATGTGCGGGAGGGTCTGCAGGTTCACGAAGCTGGGGCCCCGGACCCGCAGTCGGTAGGGCCGAGCGCCGCCATCGCTCACGATGTAGCAGCCCAGCTCCCCGCGGGGCGATTCCACCGCGGCGTAGGTCTCCCCGGCCGGCACCTGGAAGCCCTCGGTGAAGAGCTTGAAGTGGTGGATCAGCGCCTCCATCGACTCGTCGATGCGGGCCCGCGGCGGCGGGGTGACCTTCTTGTCCTGCACCCGGTAGTCGCCCGGCGGCATCTTCTCGACGATCTGGTGGACGAGGCGAATGGACTCACGGACCTCGTTGAGGCGGATGGCGTAGCGGTCGAAGGCGTCGCCGTAGGTGCCCACGACCACGTCGAACTCGAGCTCGTCGTACGCCAGGTAGGGCTGGTCCCGGCGCAGGTCCCACGCGTAGCCCGTGGAGCGGAGGATGGGGCCAGTGGCGCCGAGGGCCAATGCCTCGTCGGCGGTGATGACCCCGACGCCCTGCAGGCGCTCGCGCCAGATGGGCTGGCCGGTCATCAGGACGTCGTACTCGTCGAGGCGCGGTGGGAGCATCTCGAGCAGGGCCAGGACCTCGTCCTCCCAGCCGTCGGGCAGGTCGGCCGCCACGCCGCCCGGGCGGATGTAGTTGTGGTTCATCCGCAGACCGGTCACCGACTCGAAGAAGCGCAGGACCTGCTCGCGCTCCCGCCAGCCGTACAGCATCATCGACACCGCACCCATGTCCAAGCCGTTGGTCGCGAGGAACAGGAGATGGCTGGAGATCCGGTTCATCTCGCACATCAGCATTCGGATCCAGGTGGCGCGCGGCGGGACCTCGACGCCCAGGAGCTGCTCGGTCGCCAGGGAGAAGACGAGCTCGTTGAACAGGGGGGACGCGTAGTCCATGCGGGTGACGTTCGTGGCCCCCTGCAGGTAGGTGAGGGTCTCGCCCGTCTTCTCCATGCCCGTGTGCAGGTAGCCGATGATCGGCTTGGTCCGCAGCACGGTTTCACCCTTCAGCTCCAGCATGAGCCGCAGCACGCCGTGGGTCGACGGGTGCTGGGGACCCATGTTGATGATCATCGTCTGGTCTTCGTCACCCTGGTCCTCGAGGGCCGCGGCGTCCGCTTCGGAGAGGCGCAGGACCGCGCCCATCTCCCGGAGGCGGTCGGACCCGCTGCCGCGGGTGAGGCCCTGGGACTCCTCGGAGGTCTGGGCGATGAGGTCGGCCGTGGTGTCGGTGTCGGTGTCGGTGTCGCTCACCTGCGCTCCTCCCGACCGGCGCCCTTGAACTGCACGGGGATGGCGCCGACCGCGTAGTCCTTGCGCAGCGGGTGCCCCTCCCAGTCCTCGGGCATGAGGATCCGGGTCAGGTCCGGGTGGCCGTCGAAGACGATGCCGAACATGTCGAACGCTTCGCGCTCGAGGGCGTCCGCCCCCGGGTGCAGGTCGACGATGCAGGGCACCGTCGGATCGTCGGCCGGCACCTGGACGCGGAGGCGCGTCCGGTGCCTGGCGGCATGGTTGATGAAGGAGGCCACCACCTCGAAGCGCTCGGGCGTGACCCCCGGAGCGACCTCGCGGTGCGGGTGGGCCAGGTAGTCCACGACCGTGAGGTCGATGCACATCAGGTAGCCGTCGTCGCGCAATGCCTCGACCACCTCGCGGTACTGCTCGCGCGAAGGGTGCAGGACCTCCTGGCCGAGGGAGTCGGTGACCGGCACGCCGTGCTTCTCGGGCGCCGGTGCCGGCTCGGGTGCGGCCTCCTCCGCCTCGACGTCCACGTCGCCCTGCTCGCTCACCGCCTAGTCCTTGCTGGTGGGCTCGAGGATGCGCACCACCCCGGTGTCGGTCTGGCCGTCCACCTGAGGGACCACGATCCCGGCCCCGCCGCCGTTCGCGTCCCGGCGCTTCGTCAGCTCACCGGCGCGGATCTGGGCGTGCAGGGTGAGGATGGCGTGCATCAGCGTCTGGGGCCCGGGCGGGCACCCCGGCGCGTACACGTCGACGGGCACGACCTGGTCGACGCCCTGCACCAGGGCGTAGTTGTTGAACATCCCGCCGCTGGACGCGCACACGCCCATCGAGATGACCCACTTGGGTTCCATCATCTGGTCGTGGATCTGGCGCAGGACCGGCGCCATCTTCTGCGACACGCGGCCGGCGACGATCATGAGATCGGCCTGGCGGGGCGACGCCCGGAAGACCTCCATGCCGTAGCGCGCCAGGTCGTAGTGGGCCCCGCCGGTCGCCATCATCTCGATGGCGCAGCAGGCGAGTCCGAAGGTGGCGGGCATGACGCTGCGGGCGCGGGCCCACTTGACCAGCTCCTCGAGCGTGCCGGTGATCACGTTGTGGGTGAGGCCCTCCAGCCCCTTGTCCGTGAGGCCACCCGGTTCCGGCGTCACGCGGCCGCCTCCTCGCGGCCCTCGAGGCCGACCCGGCGCACGGTCGTCTCACTCGTGCGCTCGGGCCCGACCTGGCCGAGGGCATGGACGGCGCGCTTGACCGGGCCCCAGTCGAGGGCGCCCTTGCTCACCAGGTACAGGAAGGACTCGAAGACGAGCGCGGCGAAGATCAGCATCGACCAGAACCCGAAGGCCCCGAGGTCCCGGAACACCACCGCCCACGGGATGAAGAAGATGATCTCGATGTCGAACACGATGAAGATCATCGCCACGAGGAAGAACTTCACCGGGAAGCGCTCGGGTGGCTCGCGGCTGGGGACGATGCCGCACTCGTAGGGCGCCTCCTTGGCCGGGGTCGGCAGGCGGGGCGCCAAGAGGCGCGAGGCCAGGATGCTGAGGATGGCGAACAGGAAGGCCAGCACTCCGAGGGCGAGCACCGGCAGGTACTGGCCCATCGCCTAGGCCTCCGCGGAGGAGGTCGACAGCTCGCGGGCCCGCCGGTCGCGGTCGTGCAGCAGCGCGCACATGGTCAGGAACAGAAGGCCGAAGATCACGACCAGGACTGCCTGCGGCAGGCGCCGGGTACCGAGGTCGCGGACCATGAGGACCGAGATCACGGGCTCGTCCTCGTCCACCGTCGGTGACAGCGGCGCGTTGCCCGGGGGCACCTCGATCGATTCGGAGGTCTGGACCTGGACGATGACGTAGTGCGGCGGGTTGAAGATCCGCAGGGAGTTGCTGATCTTGTTGGCCACGCGGTCGAAGACGGAATCGCCCTCGCGCTCGGGTTTGCCGCCCTTGGTGAAGCCGCCGACCACCACGTACTCGCTGCTGAGCCCGTAGAGCCCGCCGTCCTCGTTGATGAGGGCGGCGTCGGCGGCGGCCTGCGCGTCACCCAGCTCGGTCTGGGGCACGACCTCCCAGCCGTTCGGCAGGTTCTCGAGGTCCTCCTGGACGTCGGGAGGCAGGTCCGGGAGGGCGGCGATCTCGCTGAGCGTCGGCAGATCGCCCTCGTCGAACTCGTCGAACTCCTCGGCCAGCTCGGGGTGCTCGGCGAAGATCGCCTCCGGCGTGGGCAGGCCCTCCGAGAGGGCCCGGGCCTCCTCGAGCTGGGCCTCGCTGAGGTCGCCGATGTTGATCTCCTCGACGTGCCACTCGGGCAGGTCGCCGATCGCGCCCACGCCGTAGATCCACCAGAAGGCGCTGAGCAGCATCAACCAGCCCAGCAGGCCGGCCAGCGCGACCTGGAAGCCGAGCCGGCCGCCGACGTTGGTGCTCAGCAGGAGGTAGACGGAGCCGCAGAGGATGGCCCCGGCCACGACGACGACGAGGACGCCGCGGATCTCGGGGTCGTAGGCGATGCCCGCCAGCACGGCGCCGAAGAGCGAGCTAGTCACCGAGGTTCCTCTCGTACTCGACGACCGCTTCGATCTGCTCCTGGGTCAACATCTCGCCGAAGGCGGGCATGCGGCCGCTCCCCTGGCCGTGGACCCCGTAGAGCGCGCCCTTCACCGAGCCCTCCTTGACGAAGTCGACCTGTTCCTGGAAGCCCGCCGCGCCACCGGGGAACTGGGACCGCACATCGGTCAGGTTGGGCCCGAGGGCGCCGTTGCCGTCGGCCTCGGGCTCGCCGTAGGACCAGCCCTGGGTGTGGCACCGGCCGCAGGAGTAGGCGCCGCCGGCGAAGCCGTTGTTCAGGCCGAGGTTGAACAAGGCCTCACCCTCGCTCTCGAACTGCCCGCTGTCCATGGCCACCTCGAGGGCCTCGGTGGCCTCCGCCTGGGCGACCTCGGGGGTGATCTGGATCGTCTTGATGTAGGCGATGATGTTGTCGATCTGCTGATCGTTCAGGGCGCCGCCGCCCTCGATGCCCCAGGCCGGCATCGGGGAGAAGGGCCGCCCGTAGACGATGATGTCGAAGAGCTCCTCCTCGTCGTAGCGCAGGAGCACGGTGTTGAGCGCCGGGGCCTGCCAGTCGACGGTGGCGACGAAGTCCCCGTTGGCGTCGTTGATGGTGTACGGGAAGCTCCCGCCGGTGGCCTCCATGCCGCCATGACAGCCGGCGCAGTTGAGGCCGCCGTCCGCAGTGGGGGCGAACATCGCCGCCCCTCGGTCCTCGGCCCGACGGGTGAACGTCCCTTCCCAGTCCTCGTTGCGGCCGGGCTCGCCCAGCCAGTAGAGGGGCAGCCCGACCGAGATGATCACGATCGCCCCGAGGCCGATGGCCAGGTTGCGGTTGAGGACCGAGCCCTCGAGGACCTCGTCGGGATGGTGCTCGACCCGGTTGGGGGCGAGCTCGATCTCCGACCCCGTCTCCGGGCGGGCCCGGAGGATGTTGACGAAGACGTAGACGATCAGGCCGATGATCACCCCGACGGCGATCACGTACCCCACGTTGGAGGCGGTCGAGGCCAGCACGACCTCGTGGACGGCGTTCATCCGTGCGTCGAACCCCCGAGGCAGCTCGGACCCTCCGGCTCCTGGCCGGTGGTGTTGACGCCGATGGACGGCCCCTGGATGCGAACGCCGGTGTCGACCTCGAGGACGCCGCCGGACACCGACATGGGGAAGCGATCCATGCCTCGGGGGGCCGGGCCGCCGCGCTTCTCGCCGACGCGGTTGTACCGCGACCCGTGGCACGGGCACTCGAACCACTGCGAGCTCAGGCAACTCGGGACCCGGCAGCCGAGGTGGGGGCAGGTCTGGAACAGCACGACGACCCCGGCGTCCATGCCAGCGAGCTCCGCCGGCGAGTACACCTGCCGGGCGTTCTCGAGCGAGTCCGCCGGGTACTCGGTGACCCACATGCGACCCTCGGGGACGTAGAGGAAGCCCTCGCCTTCAGCGATCTTGGCCTTGACGTCGTCGATGGGACCGACCCGGATCTTGCCGCCGAACCCGCCGGAGGCGGTGGGCCAGATGAAGGCCAGCACCGAGGCGCCGAAGGCGGCCAGGGAGAAGGCGGTCAGGCCCACGATGGCCCGGTTGAGGAACTGCCGGCGGGTGACGCCGATGGTCTCGTCGTCGGGGACGATGTAGGGCTCGAGGGGGGCGGGCTCGGCGGGGACCAGCTTGCCGGAGCGGGCCAGGACGGCTTCACGTTCGAGCTCGCGCCCCGTGACGACCTCGCCCTCGTCGTCGACCGCGGCACCGCGGTCGCGCTTGCGGGTCTCGCGGCTGAGGTTGCCCAGGGCGGCGTCGGTCTCCCGTCGCCGGGCCGCGCCCGCGAGGAGGATGCCGGCCAGCACGACCAGCAGGGGGATGACGATGAGGAGGATGGTTCCGGTGCTCATGAGGTGTGCCTCATAGGTCGAAGAAGATCCGTTCGCCGTTCCACGGGAAGATGAAGTTCTGGCCGGGGCCCCGGAAGAAGGAGCCGATGATCACGAGCACGGCCCAGAACATGAGCTGCACCGTGAACAGGGAGATGGCGAACTTCCGGTCCTCGGGCTTCCTGCTCGGGTTCTTGTCGATGTACGGCGCCATCATGTAGCCGAGCAGGCCGATGGTCGGGATCGTCACCCCGGCGATCATCGGGTGGAACATCGTCAGCAGCTCCTGCAGCCCGAGGAAGTACCACGGCGCCTTGGAGGGGTTGGGCGTCTGGTTGGGGTTGGCCAGCTCGAGCAGCGGGGCGTTCACGAAGATCGAGAAGAAGAGCAGGAAGGCCGTGATCGCCAGTGAGGCCACGAACTCGATCAGCAGCAGGTGGGGCCAGGTGTGCACCTTGTCGACCGGCGTCGCCTTGACGTCCTGGATCGAGCCGGCCTTGACGACCGTCAGCAGCCGCTGGGTGTGGCCGCCCGGGCCGGTCGGCGTCGCCGCCGCGGGGGCTGTGGCCACCGCGGTGCCACCGCCGCCGCCCGCTGCGGCCGGGGCGGTCTCGGTGGACGCGCCCCCGCCCGCCGCCCGCTCGCGGGCCGCCTTGGACCGCTCGAGCAGCTCCGAGGGGATCCGGCTGGTGTCGCCGCCGGCCTCCTCCCCGCTCTCGCCCCCGCCCGCGTCGCCGCCGCCGCTGGCGGCGCGCGCCGCCTCGGCCTTGGCCCGGGCCTCTTCGGCCCGCTTACGGAGGTGTTCGGGGATCTCGACCATCGCCTCGCTCCTACAGGGGCCCGGAGATGCCGCCGTCCTTGCGGACCCGCCAGAAATGGACGGCCATGAAGATGACGATCACGAACGGGAGGAACAGGACGTGCAGCACGTACCAACGCAACAACGTCTCGGTGCCGATCTCGGCCCCGCCCAACAGGGCGAACTTCACCTGTGAGCCGAACACGGGCGTGAAGCCGCCCATGTTCGTCCCCACGGTCACCGCCCAGAGCGCGAGCTGGTCCCAGGGCAGCAGGTAGCCGGTGAACGACAGGAGCAGGGTCAGGAGGAGCAGCACGACGCCGATGACCCAGTTGAACTCCCGGGGCGGCTTGTAGGCCCCGTGGTAGAAGACCCGGGCCATGTGGAGGAAGACCGAGATCACCATCAGGTGCGCGGCCCACCGGTGCATGTTGCGGACGAGCAGGCCGAAGGCCACCGAGGTGTGCAGGGCCTGGATGTCGTCCCAGGCCTGGGTGGCGGTCGGACGGTAGAAGAACATCAGGAAGATGCCCGTCACCGTGAGCAGGATGAAGAGGAAGAACGAGAGCCCGCCCAGGCAGAGCGTGTAGGAGACCTTGACCGCGTGCCGCTTCACCTTCACCGGGTGGAGGTGGTAGAGGACGCTGTTCATGATGACGTAGGAGCGGTTCCGGGGGCTGTCGGTGTAGCCCTTCCGGAAGATCGACCCCGGACGGAAGATCGAGCTCCAGACCTGGCTGCCCTGGAGCGTGTCGAGCTGTTCGCTCATCTTCTCCTGGACCAGCTGCCCGGGTCCGGGTCGCTTCTCCATCGCCTTGGCCACGGTTGTGGGGCTCCTTGTTCCTGCTCGTCCGTCCGGTCAGCCGAGGCGCATGCCGTAGGCGTAACCGTGCGTGCTGGTGCGCTGGTGGGCGTCACCGGTGGGGGCCGGGGTACCGACCTTGCCGAGGATGATCACCCCGGTGGGGCACCGATCGACGCAGAGCGCACAGCGGGTGCAGACGTCGTCGTCGATCGTGAAGATCACGTGGTCGCTCGGGTCGAGCCCGGGCTGTTCGGTGCCCATCGCCTCGTCGATGGCGTCGGGCGTGACCATGTGGATGCACTTCCAGGGGCAGATGTCCACGCAGCCCTCGCACATGATGCACTCGGACTGGTCGATGTGGATGAACTGCTTGGGCTTCACCACGGTGCCCAGCCAGGCCGCGTCGACCTCCTGGAGGACGTAGTCGGCCCGGAACTCGGGCATGGGGGGGTTGGCGTCGGTGGAGGTCATGCGTCCGCCTTGACCAGGGGGCGGCCGTAGTCGGAGGTGACGGGCTCGGGGGCGGGGGCGGCCTTGCCCCGGTCCTGCCACGCGGCCCAGAGCTTGATCCACACGACGACGTACACCACGTGGATGAGCACGACGACGATGTCGCGCAGCGCGGTGTAGGGGATCTCGAAGGGGAGGTCGCCGAGGAGCTCGCCGGGCCCGACCAGGAACTTGTCGGGCCGCCAGCCGAGGTCGGAGTCGGCCCACAGGATCCACTGGTGGGGCACCACGCCGAACACCCAGAAGAGCGTGCCGAAGACGTAGACGGCGCCGAGCATGGCCTCGCCCCAGCTCGTCAGGCCGCCGGCGGGGCGTCGGGCCATCACGTAGAGGACGCCACCGATGAGCAGGACGCTGACCAGCACCGAGGCGACGAATGCGACCATCTCCTGTCACCTCCTCGCGGTCTGGTCCACCGGGTTCCGACTTCGTGAATGCGATCACAATCGGCCTGGCCAAGGTTACCTCGCCGGGCCGGCCGGGGGGCGTCGTGGCTTGCCTGTGGCTGTGGTCTAGCACGACATCCCCGGAGCACACACATCGACGGAGACCCTCCCGAAGGGCCTCTCGCTGCTTGGTCCGCACGGTGACCGCGGGCCTAGAGTGACCGTGCTCTGCCCAGGACGCCGCCGTCCAAGGACCCTGCACCCGGAGGAATGGTGACCGAGGTTCCCGACTACCTGCTCCAGCGCTCCCGTGAGCGCCGCGCCGCGCTCGGCTTGGGCGGCGACGACGGTGGTGAGGGCGCGGCCCCGGCCGCGGACGCGGGCGGCGGCGGTGCCCCGGCGACCACCTCGGCGGCGTCGGCCACACCGGCGGTCCCCGCCCCCGCACCGATCTCCCCCGGCGTCCCCGACCCCGTCCCGGCCGCTCCCCGGCCCAACGTCGAGGCCGCGCGGCGCCGGAAGCGCGTCCCCATCTGGGCCCTGCCCGTGCTGGTGGCCCTGCCGATCTGGGGTTACGCCTACGCGGGCACGCTCGAGCCGCCCACCGAGGAGGCGTCCGGCGCCCTCGACGTCGGCGCCGACGTGTACGGGGCCTGCGCGAGTTGCCACGGCGCGGGCGGTGAGGGCGTGTCGGCCCCGGCCCTCGACACGGTCGGCGAGGTCTTCCCCGACGCGGTCACCCACGCCCAGTGGGTCAGCCTCGGCACCGCCGGCTGGCAGGCCGAGGTCGGCGACACGTACGGCGCCACCGACAAGCCCGTCGGTGGTGGTGGCAACATGCCCGCCTGGGCCGACGAGCTCACGCCCGAAGAGCTGATGTCGGTCGTGATCTACGAGCGCGCCGAGTTCGGCGGCCTCGACCCGGTCGAAGAGGGGTTGGTCGACGAGGAGGGCAACCTGCTCGTGGTGTACGACGCCGAGACCGGCGAGCTGGTCGAAGCCCCCGCCGAGGGCTGAGTCGCTTGGCCCTGGACGCTGACGTCCTCGTCGTCGGCGGGGGGCCTGCCGGAGCGGCGTGTGCCTACTGGCTGGCCGGCGCCGGCCATGACGTGCTCGTCCTGGAGCGCAAGTCCTTCCCCCGCGAGAAGACCTGTGGCGACGGCCTGACGCCGCGGGCCGTGTACCAGCTCCAGGAGATGGGCCTGGCCGGCGGCCTCGAGCAGTACCACCGCTACGAGGGCCTCCGGGCCATCGCCCACGGGATCACGCTGGAGATGCAGTGGCCCGAGCACCCCCGCTTCCCCAGTCACGGCTTCGTCGTGCGCCGGCGGGACCTCGACCAGATGGTGGTGGACCACGCGGTCGCCGCCGGGGCGCGGCTGCGCGAGCGCTGCGAGGCCGTCACCCCGTTGCTGCGGGACGGGCTCGTCCGGGGCGCCGTGGTGAGGGACCACGAGCGGGGCGTCGACGAGGAGCTCACGGCCCGCTTCGTCGTCGTGGCCGACGGCGCCAACTCTCGCTTCGGCCGGGCGCTCGGCACGACCCGGGACCGGAGCTACCCGCAGGGCATGGCGCTGCGGGGGTACTACGAGAGCCCGATGCACGACGACCCGTGGATCGAGAGCGCCCTCGACATGGTCGACCGCAACGGCAACTCGCTCCCGGGCTATGGCTGGATCTTCCCGGTCGGCGACGGGACCATCAACGTGGGGGTGGGCCTGCTGTCCACGTTCCGCGACTACCGGTCGATCAACACCAGCCACCTGCTCGATGAGTTCGCGCTGACCGCACCCGACCACTGGCAGATCGGTCCGGAGACCAAGGTGGGCGAGCCGACCGGCGGGCGGCTGCCCATGGCCGGCTCGGTCTCGCCCAAGGTCGGCCCGAGCTGGATCGTCATCGGCGACGCCGCCGGCTCGATCAACCCGTTCAACGGCGAGGGCATCGACTACGCCTACGAGACCGGCCGCATGGCCGCCGGCCTGCTCGACGAGTCGCTCACCACCGGGGACGCCCGGGCGCTGCTGACCTATCCGCAGCTGCTGGACGACGAGTACGGCCTCTACTTCCGGGTGGCCCGGGCCTTCACCAAGGTCATCGGCCGGCCCGCCGTGATGCGGGAGCTCACCCGGGTGGGGATGCACAGCCGCTCGCTCATGGAGTGGGTGCTGCGCATCATGGCCAACCTGCTCCGCGAGGACGAGCTCGGCCCCGCCGAAGCGGCCTACGCCGCGGTCGCCCGCCTGGCCAAGCTCGTCCCCGAACGCCCCGCCGCCTGAGCCCACGCCCCCACCCAGAGCCGCTCACGCCGGTAGGGGGTCGGACCAACCGCCGTAGGGCTCGGCCAGCGCCGCGGCCTCGGGCGGGCCCCAGCTGCCACGGTCGTAGAGGTGGACGGGACCGGCTGACCCGTCGATGAGACGGCTGACGATGCGCCACTGCTCGGCGATGGTGTCGGAACGACCGAAACGACGGGCGTCGCCTTCCATGGCGTCCTCCAGCAGCCGCTGGTACGCCTCCTGGCGGCGGCCGAAGACCTGCTCGTACTCGACGGCGAGGTCGACCGGCTCGCTCACCATGCGGTCGCCGGGCTCCTTGGAGAAGAGGTGGAGCACGACCCCGTCGGTCGGGCTGATGCGGAAGCGCAGCCGGTTGGGCTCGGGGGCCGGGCCGTCGGGGTCGACGAAGAGGAGACGGGGCGGCTCGTGGAAGGTGACGATGGCCTCGGTGGCGGAGACGGGAAGGTGCTTTCCCGCCCGGAGCAGCCAGGGCACGCCCGACCAGCGCCAGGAGTCGATCTCGAACCGCAACGCCGCGAAGGTCTCGACGTCGGAGCCCGGCGCCACTCCGGGCTCGTCCACGTAGCCGCGGTACTGACCCCGCACCTGCTGGCTCGGATCGAGGGTGGCGATCTGGCGGAACACCTTCACCTTCTCGTCCCGCAGGGCGTCGGCGTCGGCGCCGGCGGGCGGCTCCATGGCGAGCAGGGCCACGACCTGGAGGAGGTGGTTCTGGATGACGTCCCGCACGGCGCCGGCGCTGTCGTAGAAGGCCCCCCGGGCGCCGACGCCGAAGTCCTCGGCCATGGTCACCTGGATGCTCGAGATGAAGTTCCGGTTCCAGACCGGCTCGAGCAGGGAGTTGGCGAAGCGGAAGACGAGGAGGCTCTCGACCGACTCCTTCCCCAGGTAGTGGTCGATGCGGAAGATGTCCTCCTCGGCGAAGGACTGGTGCAGGACGTCGTTCAGCGCGGCGGCGGAGGCGGCGTCACGCCCGAACGGCTTCTCGACCACGACCCGGCCACCGCCCGTGCAGCTCACGGCCTCGAGGCCCTGAATGACATCGTCGAACATCGCCGGCGGGATGGCCAGGTAGTAGAGCGGCTGGGTGCAGTCGCCGATCGCCTCGGCCAGGCGTTCGAAGGTCGACGCCTCGCGGTAGTCGCCCGACACGTAGTCGATGCGCGGCTCGAGGCCGGCCCAGACCACCTCGTCGACATCTCCTCTTGCCGCCACCGCGTCCCGCGCGTGCTGGCGCAACTGCTCGACGCTCCAGTCCCGGGACGCGACGCCGATCACCGGCACGTCCTCGTCGAGCGTGCCCATGCGGGCCATCTCGTAGACGGCAGGGAAGATCTTCTTGACCGCGAGGTCCCCCGTCGCCCCGAACAGCACGAGGGCGTCACTGCGCACGGGGCCGTCCTGCTGGTCGCTCACCGCCCCCGTTCTACCCCAGGCGGTCGGCCGTCTCACGGGCGGCGGCGGAGGCGAGGTCGGTGACCCGCTCCAACTCGTCCTTGGTGTGGGCCAGGCCAGGGAAGAGCACCTCGTAGGCACCGGGGGCGATGGCCACGCCCCGGTCGAGCAGGGCGTGGAAGAAGGTGGCGTAGGCCTTCTCGTCGGTGGCCTTGGCACCGTCGTAGTCGGTCGGCGGCTCGGAGCCGAAGTACAGGCCGAGCAGGGGCCCGACCACCGGGACCCGGACCTCGAGGCCCGCCTCGGCCAACACGTCGGTCAGCCAGCCGCCGAGCATCTCGGCCCGGCCGGCCAGCATGGTGTACGCCGCGTCGTCGAGGTGGTCGAGCACGGCCAGGCCCGCCGCGGTGGCCAGCGGGTTCCCCGACAGGGTCCCGGCCTGGTACACGGGCCCGTCCGGGGCGAGGACGGCCATGACCTCCTCCCGCCCGCCCACGGCGGCGAGGGGCAGGCCACCGCCGATGACCTTGCCGAAGCACGAGAGGTCGGGCGTGACCCCGAGCGCACCCTGCGCCCCGTCCGGCCCGAGGCGGAACCCGGTGATGACCTCGTCGAACACGAGGAGGGCGCCGGCGGCGTCGCACGCGGCCCGCAGGCCCTCGAGGAAGCCCTCGACGGGCGGGATCAGGCCCATGTTGGCGGCGACGGGTTCGACGATCACGCAGGCCACGTCGTCCCCGATGTCGGGCACGACGTTGTAGGGCACCACCAACGTCTCGGCGACGGCGGAGTCGGGGACGCCCGCGGAACCGGGAAGGCCCAGGGTGGCCACGCCACTCCCGGACCCGGCCAGCAGGGCGTCCCCATGACCGTGGTAGTTGCCGGCGAACTTGACGACCCGGTCGCGACCGGTGAACCCGCGGGCGATCCGCAGGGCGGTCATGGTGGCCTCGGTCCCGCTGTTCACCAGCCGCACGCGGTCCACCGACGGGACCCGCTCCACGATCGCTTCGGCCAGGAGCACCTCGCCCTCGGTGGGCGCGCCGTAGGAGGTGCCGAGCTCGGCCGCGCGTTGCACCGCCTCGACCACCGCGGGGTGGGCGTGGCCGAGGATGACGGCGCCGTAGGACTGGACGAAGTCGGTGTAGCGGCGGCCCTCGACGTCCCAGACGTAGGCCCCCTCGGCCCGGGCCACGAAGTAGGGGTCGCCGCCGACCGAGCCGAACGCCCGCACCGGGGAGTCCACCCCGCCCGGGATGACGGCGCGGGCGCGGTCGAACAGGCCCGGGTTGGTCAGATGGCTCAAAGCCGGCCCGCCAGCTCGCGGGCGGCGTAGGTCAGGACCAGGTCGGCCCCGGCCCGCCGGATCGCCGTCAGGTGCTCGACCAGCACGGCGTCGCCGTCGAGCCAACCGTTCTCGGCCGCGGCCTTGACCATCGCGTACTCGCCGGAGACGTGGTAGGCGGCGAGGGGCACGTCCACCTCGGCCCGGGCGCGGGCGATCACGTCCAGGTAGGCCACGGCCGGCTTGACCATGACGAGGTCGGCCCCCTCCTCGAGGTCGAGCCGGATCTCCTCCAGGGCCTCACGGGCGTTGGCGGGGTCCTGCTGGTAGCCCTTGCGGTCGCCGCCGCCGGCGATCTCGACGTCGACGGCCTCCCGGAACGGGCCGTAGAGGGCCGAGGCGTACTTGGCCGCGTAGGCCAGGATCGCCGTGTCGGTGTGGCCGGCATCGTCCAGCGCCGATCGGATGGCCCGCACCTGGCCGTCCATCATCCCCGAGGGGGCCACGATGTCGGCCCCGGCGTCGGCCTGGGCCACGGCCGTCCGGGCGTAGCGCTCCACCGTGGCGTCGTTGTCGACCTCGCCGGTGGTGGTGAGCACGCCGCAGTGGCCGTGGTCGGTGTACTCGTCGAGGCAGAGGTCGGGGATCAGGACCAGCTGGTCGCCGATGTCGTCCCGCAGGTCCTTCAGCGCCACCTGCACGACGCCGTCGGGGTTCCACGCCTCCGAGCCTTCGGCGTCCTTGCGGGCCGGGAGCCCGAAGAGGACCACGGCGGGCACGCCGAGCCCGGCCAGCTCGGCCACCTCCTTGCGAAGGCTCTCCCGGGTGTGCTGCACCTGGCCCGGGAGCGAGGCGATCGGGTGGGGCTCGTCGATGCCCTCCCGCACGAACAGCGGGGCGATCAGGTCGTCGACCGACAGCCGGGTCTCGGCGACCAGCCGGCGGAGTGCCGGGGTGCGCCGGAGCCGCCGCATGCGCCGCTCGGGGAACTGCACGGGCCCAAGGCTACGGGGCCGGGGTAGAACAGGCCCATGAGCGACCAGCGCGACCAAGAGCTGCGGGAGATCGCCGACGGGTACTGGGAGGCGGTGATGGAGGCGTCGCCGGTGTACGCCACCTTCGTCGGCGACCACCGGTACGACGACCGGATGGACGAGCTGTCCGAGGCGGCCGAGGTGGCCAACCTCGCCGCCGTCGGGGCGTGGGCCGATCAGGCCGAGGCCATCGACCCCGGCGACCTGTCCGCCGGCGGGCGGGTGACCCGCGGCCTGCTGCTGTCCGAGGTGGGCGACGCCCGGCGCCGGGTCGAGCACCGGCTGGCCGAGCTGGCGTCCGACCAGAACACCGGGGCCCACGCCGACCTGCTCCAGATCGCACCCCAGACGCAGGCCTCCGACGCCGACTCCGCGACCCGGCTGGTGGAGCGCTACCGGCAGGCCGGTCGGTTCCTCGACCAGGCGGCCGAGCGCTTCCGGGCGGGGCTCGCCGCCGGACGGACCCCGGCGGCCATCAACGTCGAGCGCTCGCTGAACCAGATCGACGGCTACCTCGCCTCCCCGCTCGACGACGACCCCTTCGTCCAGCTCCCCGCGCCGCAGGACCCCGAGGGCTGGGACGAAGCGGCCTGGAGGGGCGAGCTGCGCCAGGTCACCGAGGAGATCATCCGCCCCGCCTTCGTGCGCTACCGGGCCGTGCTGGCCGACGAGCTCCAGCCTGTCGCCCGGCCCGACGACGCCGCCGGGCTCTGCCACCTCGATGGCGGCGACGAGATCTACGCCGCCCTCGTCCGGATGCACACCACGACGGACCTGACCCCCCAGGAGCTGCACGACATCGGCATGGAGGAGATCACCGAGCGGCTTCCGGCGGAGTACGCCGAGATCGGCGGCCGCGCCTTCGACCTCCACGACACCGCGGCGGTGTTCGAGCGCCTGCGGTCCGATCCCACCCTGCGCTATGCGTCCGGGGACGAGATCATGGCCGATGCCGCCGCCGCCCTCGATCGGGCCAAGGCGGCCATGGGCGACTGGTTCGGGCGCCTGCCCGAGTCGGACTGCGCCATCGTGGCCGTGCCCGACTACCTCGCGGCCGACTCCCCCGCCGCCTACTACTTCCCACCCGCAGGCGACGGCAGCCGGCCCGGCACCTACTACGTGAACACCCACGCACCGGAAGAGAAGTCACGGACCGAAGCCGAGAGCATCGGCTACCACGAGGCCATCCCCGGCCACCACCTCCAGCTGGCGATCGCGGCGGAGCTGTCCGACCTCCCGGCGTTCCAGCGCTTCGGCTTCGGCAACACGGCCTACGTCGAGGGGTGGGCGCTCTACACGGAGCGCCTGGCCGACGAGATGGGCCTGTACGGGGGCGACATCGACCGCCTCGGCATGCTCACCGCCGACGCCTGGCGAGCCGGTCGGTTGGTGGTCGACACCGGCCTGCACGCCCTCGGCTGGACCCGGCGGCAGGCCATCGACTTCTTCCTCGAGCACACGCCGCTCGACGAGGGTGAGGTCACCGTCGAGATCGACCGCTACATCGGCATGCCGGGGCAGGCCCTGGCCTACAAGACGGGCCAGCGGGAGATCTTCCGCCTCCGGGCCGTCGCGCAGGACCGCCTGGGCGACCGCTTCGACATCAAGGGCTTCCACGACGCCGTGCTCACCCAGGGCGCCGTCACCCTGCCCATCCTCGGCGATCTCGTCGACGACTGGATCGCGTCCGTCGCCGCCTGACCCCGGCGGTGCGACACCGACCGGGTGGTCGGAGGGGAGAGGTGACCACCCGGCCGGTGTCGGGCGCCATCGCCCTTGCCCTGGGTGTACGGAGCGGCGGGGCTGGCGGATGGGATTTTCTGACGAAGATCGTTCGCGTCCAGCGACCGGAGTGCTATCCATCCGACCATGGCCAGCGAGGGACTGCACGAACCGGCGGAGAAGCTCAGCGCCGAGACCATCGACTACCACCGCGCGATGGTCTCGCTGAAGGAGGAGCTGGAAGCGGTCGACTGGTACAACCAGCGCGTCGACGCCACCGACGACGACGACCTGGCCGCGGTCCTCGCCCACAACCGGGACGAGGAGAAGGAGCACGCCGCCATGAACCTCGAGTGGCTCCGCCGCCACGACCCCGTCCTGGACGAGCACCTTCGCACCTACCTCTTCACCGAGGCCCCCATCACCGAGGTCGAGAAGGAAGCCGAGGGCGACTAGCCCAGCAACGCCTCGAGTTCGGGGATGGTGAGGTCGGCCAGGGAGCCGACGACGAGGCGGGCGGCGGAGAAGTCCTGGCCGGCGGTCACCCGGTTGGGGACGGCGACGCACGCGAGGCCCGGCGGCGGCCGCGGCCACGGTGCCATGGTGGCTGTCCTCGAGGGCGACGGCCTCGACGGCGTCCACGCCCAGCTCCTCCAGTGCGGTGAGGTAGAGCGCGGGGTCGGGCTTGGTGATCGTCACGTGATCGCGGCAGACGACGACGTCGAACTCGTCCCGGAGGCCCCGCCGCAGGAGGTGGCCCTCGACCCACTCGAGCGGCGAGCTCGACGCGACGCCGAGCGCCAGGCCCGCCGTCCGGGCCGCGGTGATGAGGTCGGTCACGCCGGGCAGGAGGTCCATGGCCTCGATCTCGGCGTGGTGCTGGGCCTGCCGGGCGGGGACCACGGTCTCCCGGTCGATGGCCCGGCCGAGGTCGGTCTCCAGCATCTCGCTCCAGTGGGCGTGGTCGGCGGTGCCCACGATCTCCTGCCAGACGCCCAGCTCCAGCTCGAGGCCGTGCTCGTCCCAGACGGCGACGGCGGTCGAGAAGGCGGACCACTCCGTGTCGAGGATGAGGCCGTCGAAGTCGAAGACCAACGCCTTCAGGGTCACGGCGCGAAGTGCTCGACCAGGGCGGCGACCAGGCCGGGGATCGTGTGCTCGGAAGCCTCGACGTCCACGGTCAGCCCGGCGTCCCTGGCCGTCGCCGCCGTGATCGGGCCGATGCAGGCGACGACCGGAGGCAGTCGGTCGGCTCCGGCGATCTCGAGGAAGCGGGTCACGGTCGACGACGAGGTGAAGGTGATGGCGTCGGCCCCGGCCACGTCGTCCAGCACGGCCGGATCGGGCGTCGTCGGAAGGGTGCGGTAGGCGTCCACGACGTCGACGGTCCACCCCTTGGCCGTCAGCCCCTCGGGCAGCACGTCGCGGGCCACTGCGGCCCGGGCCAGCAGGACCCGTCCGTCGCCCTCGGGGAAGGCCTCGAGCAGGCCCTCGGCGACGAAGCGCTCGGGGACGAGGTCGGCCACGACGTTGCCCTCCGCCAGGGCGGCGGCCGTACCCGGGCCGATGGCGGCCACCGAGACCCCACCCAGGCTCCGGGCGTCGCGGAGGCCGGCCAGCACCCGCTCGGCTCCGTTCGCCGAGGTCACGACCAGCCAGTCGTAGGCCGCCACGTCATCGAGCGCGGCCGCCAAGGCCGGACCCCCGGCTTCGGGATCGACGACCTCGATCACCGGCAGGACGACGGGCTCCGCCCCCGCCTCACGCAACGCGTCCGCCAGTGCGCTGACCTGACCCTCGGGCCGGGTCACCACGACGCGCCGCCGAACAGGGGACGGTCCTCGAACCACCGCAGGTCCTCGCCCGCCACCTCACCGATCACGATGGTGGACGGCGCCGCCAGGTCGGCGTCGGCGATCGTGCCGAGCGTGGCTCGCACCGTGCGCTGCTCGGGGCGGGTCCCCCACTGGACGGCGGCGGCAGGCGTGTCGGGCGAGCGTCCGCCGGCGATCAGGCGCTCGGCGATCGCGGCCATGCGGGCCACGCCCATCAGCACGACGATGGTGCCGCCGACGCGGGCCACGGCCTCCCAGTCCACCGAGCCCTCGTCGCCGGCCGCGGGGTCCTCGTGGCCGGTGACCACCGTGAACGACGTGGACGAGTGGCGCAGCGTGACCGGGATCCCCGCGTACGCGGGCGCGGCCACCGCGGAGGTGATCCCGGGCACGACCTCGAAGGGCACCCCTGCGTCGCGCAGGGCCCGGGCCTCCTCGCCGCCCCGGGCGAAGACGAACGGGTCGCCGCCCTTGAGGCGCACGACCTCCCGCCCGGCCTGCCCGTGCTCGATCAGGAGCCGGTTGATCTCGTCCTGGGGCGTCGAGCGGCCGCCGGGCTGCTTGGCCACGCTGATCCGCTCGGCGGCCGCCGGGGCCTGGTCGAGCAGGTCGGCCACCGACAGCCGGTCGTAGACGACGACGTCGGCCCGGGCCAGCACCTGGGCGCCCCGCACGGTCAGCAGCCCCGGGTCCCCCGGCCCCGCCCCCACGAGGTAGACGGTCATCCCCGAGGCTCCAGGAGGGCGGCGCCCCCGGCGTCGTCGAGGAGGTGGCGGGCCACGGCCCGGCCCGCGGCCTCGGGGTCGTCGCCGGTCACGGCGTGGCGGAGGACGGTCGTGCCGTCGAGCGCGGCCACGACCCCCTCGACCCGGACGCCGCCGCCGTCGACGGTGGCGTAGGCCCCGGCGGGCAGGTCGCAGTCGCCGCCGAGCTCGGCCAGGAAGCCTCGCTCCGCTTCGAGGGTGCGCCGACTCGGCCGGTGGTCGGCCGCGGCGAGCAGCTCTCGGGTCGCGGCGTCGTCCGCCCGGCACTCCACGGCCAGGGTCCCCTGGCCGGCCTGGGGCAGGACGACGGTCGGCTCGAGCACCTCGGCGATCTCCTCCGCCCGCCCCAGCCGGTCGAGGGCCGCCTTGGCCACGACGACCGCCCCGTGGTCCGCGGCGGCGGCCAGCCGGGTGTCCATGTTCCCCCGCAGCCCGACGAAGGCCAGGTCCGGGCGGTGCGCGGCGAGCTGGGCCCGCCGGCGGGCCGAGCCCGTCGCAATGGTGTCGCCCGGCGCCAGCTCGGCGAGCGCCCGGCCCACGAGGGCATCTCGAGGATCGGCCCGCAACGGCACCGCGGCGATGACCAGGCCTTCCGGCGTGACGGAGGGCAGGTCCTTCGCCGAGTGCACGGCGTAGTCGGCCCGACCGTCGAGCACCGCGGCCTGGACCTCCTTGACGAAGACCCCCTTGCCCCCGATCTCGGCCAGCGGCCGGTCCCGCTCGCGGTCACCCGTGGTCTGGACGACCACCGGGTCGGTGTCGATCCCCTCGAGCAGCGCGGCGACGTGGTCGGCCTGCCAGCGGGCCAGGGGACTACCGCGGGTCGCGGCCCGGAGCCGCACCGGCTAGGAGCCGAGCCGATAGGCGAGGCGACCTGGCAAGCACAGCGGTGATCGCCAAGCGGAGCTTGGCGATGTCCCAGGTCCAACGCAGGGAGCCACAGCCTGTCCTCGCACGTCCCTCAGAGGTCGTAGAGGTCGCGGAGCGCCTCGGCCAGGCGCTCGCCCTTGGGCGTGCCGGCGGCAGCCTTCAGGACGACCGTGGGCTGATGGAGCAGCTTGGCCAGCACCGCCCGGGTGGCGGCGTCGACGGCGTCCCGCTGCTCCGTCGTCAGGTCGGCCAGGCGGCCGCCCTGGCGGTCGAGCTCGGCCAGCCGGAGCTCGTCGGCGCGCTGGCGGAGGGAGGCGACGAGGGGTGCGGCCTCACGAGCGGTGCTGTGCTCGAGGTACCGGTCGACCTCCTGGTCGACGATGGCGCGCACCGCGGCCATCTCGCGGCGCCGCTCGGCCAGGCCCTGCTCGGCGTGGGCCCGGAGGTCGTCCATGTCGAGGAGGGTCACGCCCGGCAGCGTGCCGGCGGCGGCGTCCACGTCGCGGGGAACGGCGATGTCGACGATCAGCAGGGGGCGGCCGGCTCGGGCGCTCACGACGGGCTCGACGTCGGCGTGCTCGACGATGATCGAGGAGGCCCCGGTCGAGGTGAGCAGGAGGTCGACCTCGATCAAGGCGGAGGGCAGGTCGTCGAGGTGGATGGGAGTGGCCCCAACCCGGTCGGCCAACGCCACCGCCCGCTCCCAGGTCCGGTTGGCCACCCGCACGGGCGCGGCGCCGGCGTCGATCAGCGAGCGCAGCAGCCCTTCACCCATCTCGCCCGCACCGACCACGAGGACCGACCGTCCGTCGAGGCCACCGAGGCGCTCGGCCGCCATGGCCACGGCGGCCTGGCTGACCGAGGTGACCTTCTCGCCGATGGCGGTCTCGGTCCGGGCCCGCTTGCCCGCCTCGAGGGCGTGGCGGAAGAGGATGTTCAGCGAGGCGCCGACGGCGGCCTCGTCCAGGGCCCGCTCCCACGCGACCCGGACCTGGCCGAGGATCTCGCTCTCGCCGAGCACCGCAGAGTCCAGGCCGGCGGCGACGGAGAACAGGTGCTGCGCCGCGGCGTCGTCGTAGTGGGCGTAGAGGTGGTCGCCGAACGCTTCGGGCGGGAGGTAGGCCAGGCCGGAGAGGAACTCGCGGATGTCGGCGTAGGCGGGGTGGAAGCGCTCGACGGCGGCGTAGACCTCGGTCCGGTTGCAGGTGGACAGGACGACGGCCTCGGACACGTGCTCGCGCCCGACCAGGTCGGCCAGGGCCTTCGGCAGGCCCGCCTCCGTGACCGTCATCCGCTCGAGCAGGTCGAGGGGGACGGTGCGGTGGTTCAGTCCGATGACGACGACAGACACGCCTGCAGGCGCTCCTTCGCTTCGCTCGTGCGGCCCTCACGGACCATCTCCAGCATTCCTGAGTCTAGGGCCGCGTGCCAGTCCACCTCCTGGGTCGACCGCCCTGCCGCCCGGAGATCGTCGCGGGCCTCGGCCAGGAGGTCGAGGACGGTGGCCCACTCGGGGCCGAACTCGGCCTCGAGCCGGCGCCGGGTCCACGACGCCAGTGCCGGGCTGCGGCCGCCCGTGGACACGGTCACCAGCAGGTCGCCGCGCCGGACTCGAGCCGGCAGGGTGAACGTGCAGTTGGCGACGTCGTCCGCGGCGTTGACCCACACCCCGGCGGCCTCGGCGTCGGACGAGACCTGCGCGTTCACGGCCGGGTCGTCGGTCGCCACGATCACCAAGCGGTGCTCAGCTGCTTCGCCCGACCGGTACGGGCGGCGCTCGAGTCGGACCCGGTCGTGCTCGCCGAGGACGTCGAGCTCGGGAACGGCCTCGGGGGCCACGACCGTCACCTCGGCCTCGGCCTCGAGCAGGCCCTCGACCTTGTCGAGCGCCACCCGGCCGCCACCGACGACGAGGCAGGACCGCCCGGCGACCAGGAGGTTGACCGGGTAGGAGGGACCGGGCGTCGCCATCGGCTCAACCCGTCAGGTCGGCGACGCCCCCGTCGCGCCGCTGCTGGTAGAAGCTGAGGATCAGGAGCTCGGAGGCGAGGTCGACCTTGCGGATCGACACCCCCTCGGGCACGGTCACCACGGCCGGGGCGAAGTTGAGCACCGAGCCGATGCCGGCGCTCACCATGCGGTCGGCGACCTCCTGGGCGACGCCGGCGGGGGTGGCCAGCACGCCGATCGCCGCCCCGAGCTCGCCGACGATCTCCTCGAGGTCGTCGAGGTGGCGCACCGGGGTCTCTCCCACCTTGCTGCCCACCTTGCGCTCGTCGGTGTCGACGAGGGCCACGACGGGAAAGCCCCGGGAGGTGAAGCCGCCGTAGTTGGCCAGTGCGCGACCGAGGTTTCCGGCCCCCGCGATCACCACGGGCCAGTCGTGGCTCAGCCCGAGGGCCCGGCTGACCTGGTGGAGCAGGAACTCGACGTCATAACCCACGCCCCGGGTCCCGTAGGAGCCGAGGTACGAGAGGTCCTTGCGCACCTTGGCGGCGTTCACGCCGGCCAGGTCGGCCAGGCGTTCCGAGGAGCAGGTGGCCTCGCGCTCGTCGGCCAGGGTCAGCAGCGACCGGAGGTACAACGGGAGGCGCGCCACGGTGGCTTCAGGGATGCGGCGCGGCTCGGTCACCACCTCGAAGGTACCCCCCTAGTGCATTTGTTCACAAAGTCTGCCAGGGACAGCACGTCACAGCGCGGAACTACGATCGGAAGCGGTTCGTGAGCGGACCTTGATCGCTCGCCTCGACGGATACCCGCGGAGAGGTGAGCGAACGATGACCATCGACGAACGGAAGCGCCATGCGCTCTACGAACGACTCGATGCAGTGCTCGACGAGCAGCACGCGGACACGCTGATGGAGCTCCTTCCCCCGGTTGGCTGGGCCGATGTGGCGACCAAGCAGGACCTGAGCGCGCTCGACGCGCCGGATGCAAGCGGGGTTCGCCGACCTCCGGGCCGAGTTGCACCGCGAACTCCGCCAGCAGTTGTGGGCCATCCTCGGCGCATTGGTCCTCGCCGTCGTTGTCGGCCAGGTCGTCAGCCAGCTGGCTTGAGAAATCTTGCCGAACGGCTTGTGGCTGTCACTGGCGGCGACTAGAGTAGAACGTATGTTCGATTCGGGTGACGAGCGGGACCGCGAGCTGGTCAACCCGTTCCGGGCCATGACCGAGGACCAGCTGGCGGCCCAGGCAGGGTTCCTGCAGGCGCAGCGCTCGAGAATCGATGCCGAGGAGGCCGAGTTGTTGCACGAGGTGCAGCGGCGCCGGTCGGTCAGCATCAGCCCGTTCCGGGACACCGCGGCGTGGTTGCGGCACCACACCGGCATCGCCCGCTCCACCGCCCGCATCCGGGCCGAGACCGCCCGCGAGCTGGTCCTGCTGGCGGGCGCGCACGCCGAGCTCGGCCGGGGCACGGTCACCTTCGACCACGTCCGGGCCCTGGCCGAGCACGCCAACAGCCCCAACCGCGACCAGGTGCTGGAGGACCAGGTCCATCTCACCGCCCTGGCCCGCCGGCTCAGCGCCGATGACTTCCGCGACGCCCTGGCCGAATGGGCCCGCGACCTCGACGAGCAACGCCAGGCCGGCCTCAGCGAACACGAGCGGCAGCGGGCCAAGCGCCGCCTGACCCGGGGCCGCAGCCCCGACGGCCTCGCCCGCACCACCCTGGATCTCGACGACGAGAGCGACGCCGTCGTCTACGGGGCGCTGCGGGCCATCGTGGCCGAGATGAACCGGGCCGACCGCAAGGCCAACCTCCCCCCCGAACAGCAACGCAGCTCCCGCCAGACCTGGGCCGACGCGGCCGAAGAGCTGGCCCGCCGCGCCCGGGGCGCCGACGTCATCACCAAACACAAGGCCCGCCCCACCATCCTGGCCCTCACCGACATGAGCGTCCTGTGGGACCAGCTCCGAGTCCGCGGCTACTGCGAGCTCGAAGACGGCACCAAGATCACCGCCCGCCAGCTCCGCCGCCTGGCCTGCGAGGCCGACATCATCCCCATGATCCTGGACAGCGACGGCGTCTGCTTGGACATGGGCAGGGCCGTGCGCCTGGCCACCTACGAGCAACGCCTCGCCCTCCACGCCCTACACCCCACCTGCGCCGTCGAAGGCTGCGACATGGACTTCAACTGGTGCGAGGTCCACCACCTCCGGCCCTGGGAGCCCGGCGGCTTCACCGACCTGGACAACCTCGTGCCCCTCTGCACGCTACCACCACCACCTCATCCACGACAACGACCTCCAGGTCCAGCTCCAACCCGACCGCACCGTGAGGCTCTGCCGCCTCCCCATCGCCCCCACCCCCCGGCGCCACGCCCGCACCTACGCCCGCCGAGCCCTACGACCACCGGACCTTGTGCCCACCCGCTGAAGCGGGCCCCGGCGTCACCCACCCCACAAACCCCCCACCGACGGCGCCCGCCGTCGCACCGGTTTTGACTTCAGCTCCGGAGGGACCGGCGCAGGAGCTTGCCGCCGGGACCGTGCGGCAGTTCGTCGACGAGCTCGATCTCGGCCGGGCACTTGTAGCGGGCGAGGTGGCCGTGGGTGTGCTCGCGGAGGTCCTCGGGCGTGACCTCGACCCCGTCCTCCAGCACGACGAAGGCCTTGACGGCCTCACCGGTGCGCGGGTTCGGGACACCGACCACCGCGGCCTCGCGGACCCCGGGGTGCTCGCAGAGCACCTCCTCCACCTCGGCCGGGAACACGTTGAAGCCGGACACGATCACCAGGTCCTTGGCCCGGTCGGAGAGGAACAGGTAGCCGGCCTCGTCGGCGAAGCCGATGTCGCCGGTGTGCAGCCACCCGTCGTCGGTGAGCACCGCCCGGGTGGCCTCGGGGTCGTTCCAGTACCCGCCGAAGACGTTGTCCCCCCGGACGAGGATCTCGCCGGAGTCGCCGATGAAGGTGTCCTCGCCGTCGGCATCGACGATGCGGACCTCGACGCCGGGGATGGGCCGCCCGACCGAACCGTCGGGCGCGTCGGTCCCCACGCCGCTGGCCACCACCGGTGCCGTCTCGGTCAGGCCGTAGCCCTCGGCCAGAGCGATCCCGAGGTTCTCCCGGACCGCCCGCCGGGTCTCGGGCGTGAGGGCGGCGGCACCCGACGCGGCTCGCTCGACGCTGGCCACCGCGGCCGGACCGGCACTGGCCGCCGCCGCCAGCGCCGCCCACATCGTCGGCGGGCCCGTGAGGTCGGTGACCGCATGATCGGCGACCAGCCGAAGGGCCTCATCGGGGTCGAAGTGGTCGACCAGGACGACCGAGGAGCCGGCGATGAGGCTGCCGTCGAGCACCACGTTGAGGCCGAAGATGTGGAACAGCGGGAGGATGGCGAGGGCCACGTCGTCGGGGCCGCGGCGCCGACTCTCGCTGGACTGGACCTGCTCGAGGTTGGCCATCAGGTTGCCGTGGCTGAGCATGGCCGCCCGGGGCGAGCCCGCCGTCCCGCTGGTGAACATCAGGACGGCGAGATCACCGCCCTCCCGCTCGACGACGTCGACCGGGTCGCGATCCATCAGGTCGGCCAGGAGGGACCCGCCGGCCGGGACGGGGGCCTCGCTCACGATGACGTGCTCGAGCGCCGGCACCGCCGCCCGGTCGAGGTCACCGACCACCGCAGCCGCGCCGGGTCCGCAGAGCACGGCCCGGGCGCCGACCGCGGCGAGCTCGCGAGCCAGCTCCGGCACCGGGCTCCCCGGGTTCAGCGGTACGCCGACGAAGCCACCCCGGGCTGCGGCCAGCCATCCGAGCACGAACTCGACGCCGTTGCCGGCGACGACGGCCACGCGATCGCCCACGTCGAGACCCAATCCGACCAGTCCGGACTGCAGCCGGGCCACGTCGTGACGGAGCTCGCCGTAGGTCAGGGTGCGCTCACCCGCGACGAGCGCAATCGCCTCGTCGGGATGGGCCTCGATGATGCCCGCCACGTTCACGCCGCCAGTCTGCCCGGCGGCGGTTCCTCAAGGCCATTGCCCCCTGCTCCGATGGATGCCCATGGCGGTGTTGCCGACGACGACGGCGCGCGCGCCCGCGCCCGGGGGCGGGCCGGCGGCCATCGTGGCCGAGGGCCTCGGCAAGGCGTTCGGCCGTCACCGCGCCGTCGACGACCTGAGCCTCGAGGTGGGGGCCGGCGAGGTGCTGGCGCTCCTGGGGCCCAACGGGGCGGGTAAGACGACCACGATCCGTCTGCTCAACGGGGTCCTCGCCCCGGACACCGGACGCGCCCTGGTGCTCGGCCTGGATCCCGCCACCGACGGTGACCTCGTGCGTGAGCGCACCGGCGTGCTCACCGAGACGGCCGGCCTCGACGACCGCCTCACCGCTCGCGAGAACCTGGTGTTCACGGCCCGCATCCGCGGCATGCGCGTCGCCGACGCCGAGGAGCGCGTCGACGAGGTCCTCGGCCAGTTCGCGATGACCGACCTGGCCGACAGCCGGGTCCACGGGTTCTCGACCGGACAGCGCAAGCGGGTCGCCCTCGCCCGCGCCCTCCTGCACCGACCCGAGGTCCTGTTCCTCGACGAGCCCACCTCCGGTCTCGACCCGACGGCCACCCGCGAGGTCGTCGGCCTGATCGCCCGGCTGGCCACCGAGGAGGGCCGGACCGTGATCCTGTGCACCCACTTCCTCGGCGAGGCCGGCCGGCTCGCGGATCGGATGGCCGTGCTCCACCGCGGGAGGCTCGTCGTCTTCGGCCGGCCCGACGAGATCGCCGCCGGCCTGTGGGCGGGCCTCGACGTGGACGTCGACCTCGGGGCGCCGGCGAGCGCCGAGCTCGTCACCCTCGTCCGGGCGCTGGCCGGTGTGACCGATGCCCGAGCCTCGGACCCCGGCCTACGGGTGGTGGTGGAGGACCGTGAGGTGGTCCCGGCCGTCGCCGCCCTCCTGGCCCACCGCGGGGACGCCCTCTACGGCGTCACGCCACGCCCTCCCACCCTGGAGGACGTCTACTTCGCCATCGAGGCCGGCCTCGGCGAGGAGCAGCCGTGACCACCGTGACCGCCAGCGAGCGGCCCGCCCGTCAGCCGATCGCCTGGGGGGCGATCCGGGCGATCGTGGTGCGGGACCTGACCGCCGTGCGGCGGGCCAAGGCCGTGTTCCTGCCCATGGTCCTGGTGCCCCTGCTCCTGCTCGTGGTCCTCCCCCTCGGCGTCGGCTTGGCCGCCCGAGGAGCCAACTCGGTCGACCTGACCCCGTTCCTCGAGCGCCTCCCCGCCGACCTGGCCGCGCCGATCATCACCCGCCCGCCGGGCGAGCAGCTCGTCCTCCTCGTGAACGGCTACCTGCTGGCGCCCCTCTTCCTCATCGTGCCGCTGATGGTGTCCGCCGTGCTGGCCGCCGACGCCTTCGCGGGCGAGAAGGAGCGGCGCACGCTCGAGTCGCTCCTCCACCTCCCGGTCTCCGACCGCGACCTGTTCTTCGCCAAGCTCGCCGTCGCCTTCGTGCCCGCCCTCCTCGTGTCGTGGATCGGCTTCGTCTGCTTCGCGATCGTCTCCAACGGCGTGGCCTGGCCCGTCGTGCACCGGATCTTCATCCCCACCCGGCTCTGGATGGTGATGATCCTCTGGGTCGCCCCGGCGGTGGCCGCGCTCGGGCTCGGCGTCATGCTCCGGGTGTCGGCCCGGGCCCAGACCGCTCAGGAGGCCAACCAGCTGGGTGGGGCCGTGATCCTGCCGCTCATCTTCCTGGCCATGGGCCAGGCCACGGGCCTGCTGCTCGTCGACCTGCCCGTGGCCGTCGCCATCGGCGGCGTGGTCTGGTCCATCGCCCTCTTGCTGATCGTGCGGGGGGCCCGGCGGTTCACGCGGGACCGCCTCGCCGCGTAGATCACCCCACGGTCAGCGGGCCAGGAAGAACAGCTGGAGTACTGCGGCGAGGAAGATGGCCGCCAGCAGGGCCGCCAGGACCGCCAGCGTGGCCGGCCTCATCGGGTCGGGCCGAGGTCCACCGCCACCGACCCGCTCTCCGGAGCGGGCGGCTCGTCCTGGCCGAGTCGTTCGATCTTCACCTCGTCGCCCGCCCCGATGCCGAGCTCGGACGCGGCCGGGTTGCGGTCGAGGCCCACGGCCAGCAACCCGTAGCTGTCGAGCACCAGCCCGAGCGCCGTCCCCAGCTCGGCGTAGCTCCGGGCCCGGTTGGCGATGTGGGTGCGGTTGCCCACCCGCAGCCGGACCTGGTCGCCGAGGTGCTCGACGTCGTCGGGACCGACGTTGAGCTGGGCGTTGCCGAAGCGGTCCACCCACAGGACCTGGGCGGCGACCGCCTCGCCGTCGGTGAACGGCAGGGGGATCATCCCCGGCTGGAGCGTGAGCGGGTCGACCGCCTCCCCGAGCTCGGCCAGGTCGACCCCGGCGCAGAGGTGCGCGGCGGCCGGGGCGAACACGTCGCGGCCGTCGAAGGTCGCGCCCGGTGAGGGCAGGTGGTAGTCGGTGTTCGTCAGCGCCACGACCCGGTCGGCGCCCCCGACCATGCCGACGGCGGCGGCGAGCAGGCCGTTGTCGGGACCGACGAGGACGGACTGGCCGGCGCCCACCTCGACCGCCACCGCCCGCCGGTCGGTCCCGACCCCGGGATCGACCACCGCCAGCACCACGCCGGGAGCGAGGTACTGCGCCGCCCGGGCGAGGGCCAGGCTCCCGGCCCGCACGTCGTGGGGCGGGATCTCGTGGGTGACGTCGATCACCAGGACGTCCGGCTCGATCGAGCGGATCACCGACTTCACGACGCCGACGAACTCGTCGCTCGTGCCGTAGTCGGAGAGGAAGGAGACGGTCGGGTAGCGCGGAGGCATCGCGCCGATGACGCTAGGGGGACCGGACGGCGATCAGCCTGTCGAGGTGTAGCGGGTGCCGAGGAACTGCTCGAGGTCGTCCTCGTTGATCCGGAACGACTTGCCGACCCGCAGGGCGCGCAGGTCGCCCGCGTCGATGAGGCGGTACACCGTCATGCTCGACACTCGCAGGAGGTCGGCGACTTCGGCCACGGTCAAGAACCGGGCACGCCCCTCAACCAATCTCTCATCCCCTTGCTCCGCTCGTCGCACCCTAGGCGCGGCCACCTGCCCTTGACTAGCGGTGGTTCAGCGGCCGAGCTCGCGGCTGCGCTCGGTCGCGGCGACGACGGCGTCGAGGAAGGCGGACCGGACCCCGGCCTGCTCCAGGGCCCGGAGGCCGGCCGCCGTGGTGCCGCCCGGCGAGGTCACCGCGGCCCGGAGGGCCTCGGGGCCGTCGTCGGACTCGGCCAGGAGCCGAGCCGAGCCGAGCAGGGTCTGGACGGCCAGCTCGGAGGCGACCGGGCGGGGCAGTCCCACCAGGACCCCGGCGTCGACGAGAGCCTCGGCGACGAGGAAGACGTAGGCGGGGCCCGAGCCCGAGAGCCCCGTCACCGCGTCGAGCAGCGGCTCGCTGACCCGCACGACGGTCCCCACCGCGCCGAGGACCTCCTCGGCCCAGGCGAGGTCGTCGTCGCCCGCCGCGCTGCCCCCGGCGATGGCCGCCGCCCCGGCGCCGACCAGCGCGGGGGTGTTGGGCATGGCCCGGACCACCGGCGTGCCCGGCGGCAGCGCGGCCTCGAGGTCGGCGAGTCGGACCCCCGCGGCGATCGAGAGCACCCGTCCGCCCGCCGCGCCCAGTGCGGCACACGCCGCCGCCACGTCGCCGGGCTTCACCGCCACGACGGTGCCCTCGGCCGCGCCCGGCGTGTCGGTGACCGCCACCCCGGCGAAGCGCTCGGTCAGCTCGGCGCGCCGATCGGCCAGGGCTTCGACGACACCCAGGTCGCCGGGTTCGGCCCAGCCGCGGTCGAGGAGGCCGGCGAGCAGGGCTTCACCCATCCGACCTCCACCCACCAGCTGGAGGCGCACGCCGTCCTACAAGTAGGCCATGGGGTCGTAGGGCGTTCCGTTGATGCGGACCTCGAAGTGCAGGTGGGGACCCGTGCAGCTCCCCGTGCAGCCCATGTACCCGATCAGCTGACCCCGGCTGACCGATCCGCTGCCCACCAGGATCGAGCTCTGGTGGGCGTAGAGGGTGACCATGCCGTCACCGTGGTCGACGAGCACGCAGTTGCCGTAGCCCCCGCCGCAGCCGCCGATGACCGTGCCCGCCTCGGCGGCGACGATCGGGGTGCCTTCGCTGTTGGCGATGTCGATGCCGGCGTGGAAGTGGTCGCCGCGGTCCTCGCCGAACACGCCGGTCACGGTGCCCTGCGTCGGCCACTGGAGCTGGCCGGAGCTCGCGGGCGGCGTGTCGACCGAGCCGTCGGGGTTGGTCGGGGCCTGCGAGGCCCGGGCCAGGGCGGCGCGGATGTCCGACTCCTCCGCCGCCAGGGCCTCGGCTTCCTCCTGGACCGCGTCGATGCGGCGGTCGATCTCGGACTGCAGCCGCTGCTGCTCGGCCAGGGTGGCCCGGTAGTCGGCCAGCAGGGCCTGGACCGCAGCCCGCTCGGCTTCGACCTCGGCCTGGGCGGCCCGGGCCTGCTCCTCGGCGGCAACCAGGTCGATCTCGAGCCCGTTGAGGCGATCGAGCACGTCGCTGTGACGTGAGGCGAGGGTCGACAGCAGCGCCTCCCGCCGGGTCGCCTGCATCAGGTCGTCGGTGTCCATGACCATGGCGGCGGGATCGGGGTTGACGTACAGGTCGACGGCGTCCTCGTCGGCCTGGGCCTGCAGGTCGGTGATCTCGGCCCGCATCTCGGCGACCGCGGCCTGGGCGGCGCGCACCTCGGCCCGGGCGACCTCGAGGCGCTGCTCGGCGGCGCGCTTGGCCGCCTCCTGCTGGCGGACCTGCTCGGCCGTCTGCTCGAGGGCCGCCTCCAGGTCGGCGTGGTCGGCCCGGAGCACGTCGAGCTGCTCGTCGAGCTGCTCCTGCTCCTCGAGGTTCTCGTCGAGGTCGCCCTCGGACTGGGCCAGGACCGGGGCCGAGGCCGCGAGGGCGACCAGGGTGAGCGCGACGGCGGCAACTCGATGTCGTCGTACGGGCATGGGTCCTCGGCTGGGTGTCGGGGCCGACGGGCTCCCGATCCGGCGAGAGGGTAGCCCGCCCGACCAGTCACGAAGTCCACCGGCTCGCCGCCTGACCGTAACAGAACCGTAATGCTGGACCAATCACCCTCGCCGCGCGATGGCCACGGCCTGGACCACGAACAGCGCCAGGGCCAGCGCCCCACCGAGGACGAAGGTGGCGCCGGTGCCCACCGCGCCGATGAGCACGCCGGCCACCAGTGGGCCCGTGGCCTGGCCCAGGCGCACGATGCCCACGAACGTGGCCATGACCGCACCGCGGCTGCTCGCCGGCGCCGAGCCCGCCACCAGGTCCTGCAGCGTGGGGATGGACGCGCCCTCGCCGAAGCCGTAGACGAGGGCCGCGGCGACGAGGCCGAGGGCCGTCGGGGCCAGGCCCATGACGACGAACGAACCGGCGAACAGCAGCGACGCGCCGAGAACCAGGCGCCGGGCACCGAACCGGGCTCGGAGCCGTCCGAGGTTGACGGCGGCGACCGTGGAGGTGATCGCCGGAGCGGCGAGCACGAGCCCCCGGAGGCCGGCGGAGTACCCGAACTCCTCGTCGAGGTGCACCGGGAGCACGGTCAGGAAGAGGCCGAAGATCAGCACGAAGATCACGTAGCCCGAGGCGATCGCCCCCAGCACCACCGGCCGCCGGATGATGTGCACGGCGGCGGCCACCTGGGCCCGCAGCGGGGTCACCGGGCCGAGGTCGACCTCACCGAGGTGGCGGTGGATGCGGACGGCGGTGATGAGCGACAGCGGGAAGAGGGCGAACGGCAGCCGCCAGCCGCCGATCTCGACGAGCAGGCCGCCCAACCCGGGGAAGACGGCCAGCGAGACCGTCAGCACGGCGGCGTTGCGCCCGATGGCCCGCACCCGCTCGTCCCCCTCCCAGTGGTCGCCGATGATCACGACGGCGAGGTTGATCAGCCCGGCCGCCCCCATGCCCTGCAGCGTGCGCAGCCCGACCAGGACCCAGAACGACGGGGCCAGCCCGGCGAGCCCGCCGGCGATGCCGTACAGCACGAGGCACGGCACGAGCACCGGGCGGCGGCCGAACCGGTCGGCCATGAGGCCGATGAGCGGGGCCACGACCACGCCGGGGAGGGCCCCGGCGGCCACGACCAGGCCGGCGTCGCTGCTCGGGCGGTCGAAGGCCTCGAGGATGTCGGGTACCCCGGCGTTGACCACCGTGTTGAGCAGGATCCCGGTGACGGTGATCGAGAAGACGAGCCGGAGGGGTGGGCGACCGAGCCGCCGGTCGGCCCGCGGACCCGGTGCACCGCTCACGGGCACCCCCGCTTCCCCGACGGGGCGACGCCATGGGGCGCACCGGGCCGGTTCCCATCCTGCCAGCGAAGTTGACTGAAAAGCAAGAAAAATTACTGACTAGTGCTGAATCGTGACGCGAAGCCGAGGCGGAGGGCGGGACGGAAGCACCGCTCGACGTAGGCCCAGCCCGACCCCACGAGGCGGTCCAGCTCGGCGTCGAGCGACGGCCCGGCCAGGGTCTCGATCCCCAGCGCGCCGACCAGGAAGACCGCGGCCTCCTCGCCGATGGCGAAGCTCCAGCCGTGCAGGTCGAGGTTGCGCACCAGCAGGTGCCGGTAGAAGGCGGCCTCGTTCTCCTCGGGCGCCGGCATCACGTAGGTCTCGTACTGCAGCGTCCGCTGGCCGAGCGTGAACCACAGGGTGAAGGTGTCCTTCTCCTCGCCGACCAGCCGCACGTACCAGCGGCGCTCCCCCGGTTCGCCGCGGTCCACCGCCGCCACCATCGGGTTCCGCTCCCCCTCCGCCCGGAACCAGGCGTCGATCCGCACCTCGAGCGCATCGAGGTCGGCGACCGCGTACGCCTCGGTCAACAGGAGACCGGGACCCGGGTGGCCAGGTCGGCGTAGAGCCGGCGGAGCCGGGCCGCGGTGGTCGACCAGGTGAACGAGCGCGCCCGCTCGGCCGCCGCCCGGCCGAGGTCGGCGGCGACGCCGGGAGCGCCGAGGATCTCGTCGACGTAGGCCGCGAAGTACGCCGCATCGCCGCCCTCGACGAGGAACCCGGTCCGGCCGTGCTCCACGATCGAGCGGAGCCCACCGACCGCAGCGGCGACGACCGGGATGCCACAGGCGGCCGCCTCGAGGGCCACCAGCCCGAAGGACTCGGACCGGCTGGGCACCAGGCAGACGTCGGCGGCCCGGTAGTAGGTGGAGAGGAGGTGGTGGGGCACGGGCGGGACCCAACGGATGCGGTGGGCGACGCCGAGCTCCTTCGCCAGGTCCTCGACCCGGGCCAGCTCGGCCTCACCCTGTGTCCCCGACGGTCCGCCGACCGCGACGAGGGTGGCGTCGTCCCGCTCGATCCGGGACAGCACCTCGACCGCCACGCCGAGCCGCTTGAGGGGCTGGACCCGACCCACGAAGAGGAGCACCGGCTCATCACCCAGGTCGAGGGCGAGCCGGGCCCCGCGCGGATCGCCCGGGGAGAAGAAGGCGTGGTCGACACCGGGGGGGACAATCTCGATCCGGTGCGCGGGGGCGTCGTACAGGACGGCGAGCTGGCTCTCCTCGGTCGTGCTGGACGCACAGATCACGTCCGAGCAGCCGATGATCGACGCCTCGGCCTCGGCCCGGCGCTCCGGCTCGGGATCGCCGCTCTCGGCCTTGACCCGGGCCAGGGTGTGGAACGTCGACACGAGGGGCAGGTCGAGGCGGTGCTTCAGCTCGTGGCCGGCGAGGCCGGAGAGCCAGTAGTTGGCGTGGATCACGTCCGCCGGCTCGGCCCGGAGGTGGCGCTCGACCCCGTCGACGAACGCCGGGACGACCTCGGGCAGGTCCTCCTTGGCGAGGTCGGTCGGCCCCGCGGGCACGTGGACCACGCGGAAGCCCGGCTCGACGTCGACCACGTCGGGGGACTCGTCGTCGCTGCGACGGACGAAGACCGTGCACGCCACCCCGGCCTGGCTGAGCGCCCCGACCAGCTCCCGCACGTACACGTTCATGCCGCCGCTGTCGCCCGTGCCCGGCTGGGCGAGGGGTGAGGTGTGCATCGACACGACGGCGGCGCGGGTCACGAGAGGCTCAACGCTTCGGCGGGGCGGTGGATTCCCTAGGAGTCACCCGGGCCGTTCTCCCGACGGAACGACTCGTAGATGTGGATCAGGGTCTTCTTCTGGTCCTCGGTGAGATCGGGCTCCCGACGGATCTCGGCCACGAGATCCGGGCGGTCGTCCCGCTCGTCCAGGATCCCCGCCCGTACGTAGAGCTCCTCGGAGGAGATCTCCAGGGCCCGGGCGATCCGCCGCAGGATCTCGGCGGAGGGGGCCCGCAACCCCCGTTCGATCTGGCTCAGGTAGGGGTTGGAGACCCCGGCCTGCTCGGCCAGCTTGCGCAACGAGAGCTGGTCGAGGTGCCGCTGCTCCCGGATGAACTCGCCGAGGTCACGCCACCGCGATTCGAACCCCCCCTTGGGCTCGTCTTCGGTGGGCATGGCGTCGGGCCCTAGGCCAGCAGGCCGTCGACCGTGGCCTCTCCGTCGCGGTAGCGCCGGGCGATCTCGGCCTGGAGGCCGTCGAGCCGGTCCTGGACCGTGCGCCGGCGTTCGGACACCCACCGCTCGAACTCGACGAGCTGGTGGGCGATGGCGTCCAGCGCGTCGTCGTCCAGGTGGCGCAGGTCGGTGAGGGCGTCGGTGTCCACGATCTGGTCGAGCTCGGCCGCCAGCTCGTCGGGCACGGCCTCGAACTCGAGCAGGCGGGGCGACCGCGGCGCGGCACCGGAACCGTGGCCGTGGTCGGCCAGGAGGTCCGGGAGCTGGCCGATGAGGCCGCTCAGGTCGTCGGGATCGCCGCCTTGACGGCGACGGGTCAGCTCGGCCCCGACGATGTCGAGGCGGCCCTGGACCATGCGCCGGACGAAGGAGAGGCCCCCCTCGACCCGCTGGGCGTCGTCCCGCAGGGCGCGGACATCGGCCAGGTCACGCTGGGTGAGGCCGTCGAGCAGGTCAGGGGCGAGGAGGTCGTCCAGCGACGCGGGCACGGCTCCGAGCGTACGTGGTCGGGATCAGCTCCCGATGATCAGCTCGAAACCGACGACGAACAGGACGAACCACACGACGAACCCCGCCGCGATGGTGTCCTGGTGCCGGTCGAACACCCGCTTGGCCAGGGGGCTGTCGTAGCCGCCGAGCCGGCCCAGCGCCGTCAGCTCGATGACGGCCAGGATGGCGAGGAACAGGATGAACACGATCCACCACGAGCCGGCGCTGGGATCGTTGGGCGAGTCGCCGTAGCGGCTGGCGAAGTGGGACGTGAACGCCATGAACCAGAGCACGGAGATCGACATCAGGGTGTTGGCGCGCGACGCCCGGGCGGCCCGCTTGGCGGCCGCGGCCGAGTTCGGGTCGGCCTCCCCGCCATCGGCCACGGTGCGGGCCGAGCCGATGACGATCTGCTGCGCCGGCCAGATGATCAGCCAGACGTTCAGGAACATCGTGGTGGCGAAGAGGACGCCGATGAGGATCGAGAGCCCGGCCGAGGTCTCCCAGTAGCTGTCGAACTCCGAGCCGAGGGCCTCCTGCATGCCGAGGATCCAGACCCCGGAGAGGAAGGTGAGCAGGGCCCCGAAGCGGAACCACCAGAGGGCCCGCCAGGTGATGGTCCGCATCGCCTCGGAACGGGTGGCGTCGCTGACCTCGGCGAAGGCCGGGGTCTGGACGAAGTTGAAGTAGTAGAGCATGCCGATCCAGGTGATCCCGGCCAGGAAGTGGACGTACCGGCCGAGCATCTCGCCACCGCCGCCGATGCCGACGAAGTCGTTGAAGATCTCCATGTCGCTCCCTCTTCTCCCAGCTGGGCCTGGAGCGACAGTAGTTCAGAGGATCTCGGTGTAGGACCAGAGCGCGACCATCCACGCCGGCCCCAGGACGAGCAGGGAGTCGATCCTGCGCAGGGCGGGGGCGCGGGCGTCGGAGCGGGGCAGGAGCGCCGACGCCAGCAGTTGGCCGACGGGGCAGAGGCCGGCGGCGAGGGCCCCGAAGGCGAGCAGGGAGTTCTCCCGGAAGGGCACGAAGGTGATGACCCAGAGGGCGAAGGCGAACACCGCTATCGCCGTGAAGCCGGCCAGGGGTCCTTCGACGGCGTTCTTCGATCCGGAGCCGACCAGGTAGTCGCCCATCTCGTAGACCGACACGAAGATGATCAGTGCGGCGGCGGCCCCGACGTCGACGCGGTAGGCGAGGACCGGCGCGGCCGCCGCGAGGCCGACGAAGAAGCCGCTCTGCAGGGTGAACGCCATGGCGGCGATCGGCTGTCGACGGGCCTCGGGGGTGGCCAGCGCGGCGACCACCGCCACCCCGACGGCGACCAGGGCGCCCGCCCCCACGGCCGACGGGCCGGCCAGGGCCGACACGCCGAGGCCGCCACCGATCACGGCGGCGAAGTAGGGGTTCGCGGGGCGACCGAGGGGCTGCCAGCGGCGGGCGATCTGGTACCCGGCCAGCGCCGCGGTGGCGCCGTACACGCCGGCCAGGGCGAGCTCGCCGAGGGCCAGGGCGCCGGCGACCACGATGAACCAGAGGAACCCCAGCCGGACGTGAGGGCCGTTGACGTCGTAGGTCACGGCGAAGCGGCGGGGGCGGCGCTTCTGCACCTTGGCCAGCCGCTTCACCCTGCCCCGGGGCCGCGGGGCGCGCGGGGCCGGCGCGTCGGCCGCGACCTGCCGACCCTCTGCCACGGAGACCTCAGCCACCGGAGACCGGCGGCAGCACCGCCACCTCGTCCCCGTCGCCCACGGGGGTGTCCGGGGCCACGGGCTCCCCGTTGACCCAGACCCGGCACTGTTGGAGGCGGGCCCCGAACTCGGGGCCGTACCGCTCGACCGCGGAGGCCAGCACGGCGTCCACGGTGGCGCCGGGCACGTCGTCGTGCGCCCGGCCCGCCACTTCGCGCATGGACGCGAAGAGTCGCACCTGGGCCATCACTGCAGGCTAGGCGGGGACCGGCGGCCTACCGTCCACCCCGTGCTGCGCGTCCTGGTCATCCGCCACGGCCAGTCCGAGTGGAACGCGCTCGGCCGTTGGCAGGGCCAGGCCGACCCCCCGCTGTCGGAGCTCGGCGTGCTCCAGGCCGCCCACGCCGCCGGCCGGGTCGGCGCGGTGGACGCCGTGGTGGCCAGCGACCTCGAGCGCTCCCGGCACACCGCGGAGATCATCGCCGAGCTGGTGGGGATCGGCCCGGTGATCGTCGACGACGGCTTCCGGGAACGCGACGCGGGCGAGTGGCAGGGCCTGACCAAGGCCGAGATCGACCAGGGCTGGCCCGGATGGCTCGCCGAGCGGAAGCGGCCGCCCGCGTTCGAGCCCGAGGACCGGTTCCGGGACCGCATCCGGGATGCCCTGGACCGCGTGCGGGCTCTGATCCCCGACGGCGACGTCCTCGTCGTGGCCCACGCCGGCGTGGTCTACCAACTCGAGGCCGTGAACGGGTCGGGGTTCGAGCCGCTGCCCAACCTCGGCGGGCGCTGGTTCGAGGCGGGCGACGACGACGGGTGGCGCCTCGGCGACCGCATCGTGCTGGTCGAGCCCGACGAGGTCACGGTCCCGGGGGCGGAGTAGCCGGAGGTCCCTAGCCTGGGCGGCTCTGGCGTACGACACCCCCGACTTCGCGACGCTCATGACCCTCGAGCCGCACGGGCCCGACACCTACGTCGGGGTCGGCCCCGACCACCCGTGGGGCAAGCGGGTCTACGGCGGCCAGGCGGTGGCCCAGGCCCTCCGGGCCGCGGCGCACACGGTCGCCGGTCCGTACCGGGCCCACTCGCTGCACGCCTACTTCATCCGTCCGGGCGACGCCGACGAGCCCATCCGCTTCGAGGTCGACCGCCTCCGTGACGGGCGCAGCTTCGTGACCCGCCAGGTCGTCGCCCGCCAGTCGGGCGGCGCGATCCTGAACCTGTCGGCCTCGTTCCAGGTCGACGAGGACGAGGCCGACGTCCAGGTCGGCGGCCTCCCCGACGTCCTCCCGCCGGATGATGACGGCGAGGACATCGGATGGGGTCCGCTCTTCGAGCGCCGCTGGGCCGAGCCGCTCCGGGAGGGGGTCGCCCGGAGCTGGCTCCGGGTCCGGGGCCCGCTCGGCGAGGACCCGATCCTGCACCAGTGCGCCCTGGCGTATGCGTCCGACGACGCCCCGATGGAGGCGGCCATGACCCTGCACCCGCGGTGGGAGGACCGCGAGGAGGCCTACGAGCGGTTCATGACCGCCAGCCTCGACCACGCCGTCTGGTTCCACCGGCCCGTGCGGGGCGACGCCTGGCACCTGTACGACCTGGTGGCCGAGGGCATCCGGGGCGGTCGGGGCATGGCCCACGGACGGGTCCTGACCGCGTCCGGCGTCCACGTGGCCTCCGTCGCCCAAGAGGTCCTCCTCCGCGACGGCCGGACCGGCTGAGCCAAGGGCTCACCTCCCCCACCTTCCCGGCCGATCAAGGACGGGCAGGGAACCGAACCGGGGGACAGCAGTGAGCACGACTGACCGAACCACGACCGGGACCGGGCAGCTCCCCGCGGCCTGGTACCCGGACCCCGCCGGACGCCACGAGATGCGGTGGTGGGACGGTGGCGAGTGGACCGACCGCGTGGCGGACGGACAGGAGCTGGGCGTCGATCCGCCGGTGCCCTCGGCCGCGCTCCCCGCGACCGCACCACCGGTCGAGCCCGATGACACCGTCGAGCCCGAGCCCGCGGTCGGGTTCGAGCCCGAACCGGTCGTGGCCGCCGAGCCCTTCTTCGAGCCGGAGCCGGTGTTCGAGGCCGAACCGGTGTACGACGTGGAGCCGGCCCGCGACCCGGAGCCGGCCACCCTCGACCCGGAGCCGGCGCTCGAGGCCGAGCCCGCGTCGGGAGACCCCAATGGCGGGTTCGACCAGCTCCGGCCCGGCCGCCTGCCCCTCGAGGCCCGGCCGACGACCGGCGCCGCCTCGGACCTGACGACGCCGCAGCGGCGGGCCGTGCTGGTCGTCTGTGCCGTCATCGCCCTGCTCTGCCTGGGCTGGGGCCTCTACAACCACCGCACGGCCGGCCAGTGGCAGGAACGGGGCGAGGAGCTCCAGGCCGAGCTCGACCGGCAGGCCTCCAACGGCGACGCCCTCGAGGATGCGCTGGGCAGCGCGGCCAGCCGCGGCGCGCAGCTGGCCGACGGCCAAGAGGCGATCCAGGCCCTCAACGAGGCCACCGCGGCCACGATCACCCAGCTCGAGCAGTGCGCCCGAGACCTGAACGCGGTGCTCGGGACCATGGGCTCGGCGGACTCCATCGCCCAGGCCAACCAGACCTGCGGCGCGGCCGCGGCCAACGGCGCGGCACTGCGCGACATCCTCGACCAGATCGTCGACCTGTGACCCGACGGCTGGCGGTCGTGGCGGTCGCCGTGACCGCGGCCCTGGCCACGGCCTGCGTCTCGCCCCCGCCGGAGCAGATCACCGGCGCCGCCGAGCCGCCCGACGCCATCGACCGGGCGAGCGAGTCGGTCGTGCGCATCCGGGCCAGCGGCCGGTGCGGGCTCAGCGTGGGGACGGGCTTCGTCATCGACGGGGATCGCGTGGTGACCAACAACCACGTGGTGGCCGGCGCTGCGGCGTTCGAGCTCGAGACCTGGGACGGCCGCCGAGTCCCGGCGCGGAGCGCGCAGCATGCCGTCGGCACGGACCTGGCCGTAATCGAGCTCGGGCGGTCGGCCCCGGACCTGACCCCCCTGCCCTTCGTCGAAAGACGAGCCGGCGTCGGCGAACAGCTGGTGGCCGTCGGCTACCCGCTGGCCGGGCCGATCACCTCGACCCAGGGCAGCCTCCTGGATCGACGGCCGGGCGGACGCTTCGGTGAGTCGGGCCCCGTCCTGCGCCTCGGGAACAGCGTGCGGCCCGGCAACTCGGGCGGCCCGCTCCTCGACCAGGACGGTGCCGTCGTCGGGGTCGTGTTCGCCTACGAGATCGCCACCCTGCATGCCCTGGCGGTCCCCCAGGAGCGCCTCCAGGAGGTCCTGGACGGGCCCGGCGCGCTGGAACCGGTCCAGCCCTGCTGACCGCGGCACCCGTGCCCCCGGTGGGATTCGAACCCACGATCTTCGGATTAAAAGTCCGCTGCCCTGACCAGGCTGGGCTACGGGGGCATCGCAGAGCGTACGGTCCGGCCTCAGCGGGCGACGGTGGCGGAGAGCAGGCCGCCGACGAGGCTCAGGACCAGGCAGGCGACGAGAACGATGGCGACCACGCGGGCCCGCCTCCGGCGATCCACAGCGCGGACCGTACTCAAGGGCGACCCCCTGGCCGCCGACGGAGGGACGATGCCTGACGTCGCCGAGCTGTCCGTGGGCGGCCAGGCCCTGATCGAGGGCGTCATGATGCGGGCGGGTGACCGGTGGGGCGCCGCGGCCCGCCGGCCGGACGGCGCGATCGTGACGACGGGCGACGACGTGCCGACGTGGGCCCGGACGACGGACCGGATCCCGATCGTCCGGGGCGCGGTCGCCATGGTCGAGACGATCATGGTCGGGCTGCGGGCGTTGAAGTGGTCCGCCCAGGTGGCCAACCCCGAGGAGGAGGCCGAGCTCTCCAACCGGTCCCTCGCGCTCACCACCGCGGCGGCCCTGCTCATCTTCGCCACGGTGTTCGCCGTCGTCCCCGCGGCCGTGGCCCGGGGTGTGGGCTTCGACGGGGTCGCGTTCGCCGTGACCGAGGCCGCGGTCCGCCTCCTGCTCTTCGGCGGCTATCTCGTGCTCATCGGCCGGTCACCGGGCATCGCCCGGACCTTCGCCTACCACGGCGCCGAGCACATGGTGATCTCGGCCGACGAGCACGGTGCCCCCATGACCGTCGACGGCGTCCGCCCGTTCAGCGTCCGCCACGCCCGGTGCGGGACCGACTTCCTCCTCCTGGTCGTCGTGGTCGCCATCGTGGTCTTCAGCTTCGTCGGCGACGCGTCCTGGCCGGTGCTGATCGCCACCCGGGTCCTCGGCCTGCCGCTCGTCGCCGGCCTGGCCTACGAGGTGCTGAAGCTGGCCAAGCGCCGGCCGGACAGCAAGGTGGTGGCCGTGCTCACGGCCCCGGGCCTCGCCCTGCAGGCGATGACCACGCGCCAGCCGTCGGACGACCAGCTCGAGGTGGCCATCGCCGCGCTGGCCGCGGTCCGCCACCCCGACCCCGCCTGACGCCACCGCGAACCGTCAGACTGACGGACGTGGGTGACCTGGCACTGGCCGTCGACATCGGGGGCACGAAGGTCGCGGCCGGCCTCGTGGACGATGGCGGGAAGGTCCACCACCGGGCCCACACCGCCACGGGCGACGGGCCCGACGGCGAAGCCCTCTTCGCCGCGGTCGCCGGTCTCCTCGACGAGGTCCGGGCCGCCGGCCCCGACGACCCCGTCGTGTGCGGCGTCGGCTGCGGCGGCCCGATGCTGGGTCACGGCGTCGAGGTCTCGCCCCTCAACATCGAAGCCTGGCGGTCGTTCCCGCTGCTCGACCGGCTGAGCGCGCACACCGGGCTGCCCACCTTCATCGACAACGACGCCAAGGCCCTCGCCCTCGGCGAAGGCTGGATCGGCGGCGCCGTCGGCCATCGCGACTACATCGCCATGGTCGTCTCGACGGGTGTCGGCGGCGGCATCGTCCTGGACGGCCGCCTGCTGGACGGCGACGACGGCAACGCCGGCCACATCGGCCACGTGATCGTCGTGCCCGACGGGGCGCGCTGCGGCTGCGGTGCCCGGGGCTGTCTCGAGGCGGAGGCCTCCGGGACGGCCATCGAGCGGCGCACCGGCCGGCCGCCGTCGGAGGCCGACGCCGCGACGCGGGAGCGCACCGGTCGCCTCGTCGGCCGAGCCGTCGCGTCGGTCGCCAACCTCCTCGACCTCCCCCTGGCCCTCGTCGCGGGTTCCGTCGCCCTCGGCTACGGCCAAGCCTTCTTCACCGCGGCCCAGGCCGAGATCGACGACCGGTGCCGCCTCGACCACAGCCGGGGGACCACGATCCGGCCCGCGGGCCTGGCCGACGAGGGCCCTCTCGTCGGCGCGGCCGCCGTCGGCTGGCGAGGGCTCGGGCGCCTCCCGGGATGACCCGCTTCCCGGCGGGGTTGACCCCGATGAAAGCCGTCACCGGCACCCTCCCGGCGGACGGCGAGGAGGGCTGGGCCTACGAGATCAAGTGGGACGGCATGCGCCTCCTGGCCTACTGCGATCCCGGGGCGACTCCGGACCTCCGCCTCCAGACCACCCGGGGCCACGACGCCGCTCCCCGCTACCCCGAGCTGGCAGGGCTGCCCGCCGCCGTCGGCCGCCCGGCGGTCGTGGACGGCGAGGTGGCCGTCCTCGACGCCGACGGTCGCACCGACTTCGGCCGCCTCCAGCGCCGCATGCACGTGCTCGACGCCCAGGGCGATCTCCAGGTCTCGGACCCGGTCACCTTCCTCGCCTTCGACCTCTTGTGGCTGGACGGCAACGACGTGACCGGCGTGCCCTACCTCGACCGCCACCGCCTCCTGACGGACCTCCTGGTCGAGGGGGAGGCCTGGCGGGTCTCCCCCCACCACCTCGGCGACGGGCACGCGCTCTACGACTCAGCCGTGGCCCGCGGCCTCGAAGGCCTCATGGCCAAGCGGGTCGACAGTCGCTACGAGCCGGGCAAGCGCTCCCCCGCCTGGCGGAAGGTGAAGATCCGGCGGCGCCAGGAGCTGGTGGTCGGCGGCTGGCTGCCCGGCGAGGGCAACCGCACCGGCTCGCTCGGCGCGCTGCTCGTGGGCTACTACGACGGCACCGGCCTGCGCTATGCCGGCCGGGTCGGCACCGGGTTCAGCGAGCCGGAGCTGCGCCGGCTCCTGGGCCGGCTCGAGGCCCGGGCCGTCGACAGCTCGCCCTTCGTCGACGAGCTCCCCGCCCCGGTCCGTCGCCTCGCCCGCTTCGTGCGCCCGGAGCTCGTGGTGGAGGTCCAGTTCGGCGAGTGGACCGGCGACGGCCGCCTGCGCCATCCCTCGTACCTGGGCGAGCGCACCGACAAGGACCCGGCGACGGTGGTGCGCGAGCCGGACCCCGGTCCCTGAGGCCCCGGCGGCGGCAGGCCGCGCGACACTGCGACGGTGGCTGAACGGGTCCGGCTCCGGCTCCCGGCGGGCACCGACTACGGCCGGGTGGCCCGGGTGACCACGGCCGCCATCGCCCGCCGCCACGGTTTCACCTACCGGGAGGTCGAGGACCTGCGGTTGGCCATCGACGAGGCGATCATCGCCCTGCTCGACGACGACGACCCGGGCGCGGCGGTCGAGCTCGTGTACTCGATCGGCGACGACGACGTGACGATCACCGTCGAGGGTGCGCCGGACCGGCCGCCCGAAGCGGTCGGCCGCTTCCACACGATCGTCACCGACCTGGTCGACCGGGCCGATCTCGACCTCACCCGGGGTCGGGTCCGCCTCCGCAAGCGACGCGCCGGCTGACTCAGCCCGTGTGGCCCCACCCTCCGGTGCCCCGGGAGGTCTCGTCGTGGGCGTCGACCACCGTGAACGCGGCGTGCTCCACCTCGAGGATCACGAGCTGGGCGATGCGCTCGCCCCGACGGACCTCGAAGGGCTCGGTGGGGTCGGTGTTGACGAGCAGGACCTGCACCTCGCCCCGGTAGCCGGCGTCGATCAGGCCCGGGGTGTTCAGGCAGGTCACCCCGTGACGCAGGGCGAGGCCGCTGCGGGGCAGCACGAGGCCGGCGTAGCCCGCCGGGATGGCCACCGAGACGCCCGTCGCGACGCGGGCCCGGCCCCCACCGGGGGCCAACAGGTGGTCGTCGCGGGCCACGAGGTCCGCGCCGGCATCGCCCTCCCGGGCATAGGCCGGTCCCTCCAGGTCGGGATCCAGGCGGACGATCGGCACCTCCAGCACGGCGGCGACAGTAAGCCACCTACAGTCCGGGCCGTGCTCGTCTGGATGGACCTCGAGATGACCGGGCTGGACCCGGCCACCGACGTCATCGTCGAGATCGCCACGATCATCACCGACGACGAGCTGACGATCGTGGCCGAGGGCCCCGACCTGGTGGTCCACGCCGACGACGAGGCGCTCGCGGCCATGGCCCCCGTCGTGCGGGCCATGCACACGGCCAGCGGCCTGATCGAGCAGATCCGGACCTCCACCCTCGAGCTGGCCGACGCGGGCGAGCAGACCCTGGCGTTCATCAAGGAGCACGTGGCCGAACCGCGGACCGTGCCGCTGTGCGGGAACTCGATCGGCACCGACCGCCGCTTCCTCGCCGCCTGGCTGCCCGAGATCGAGGCCCACCTGCACTACCGCAGCGTGGACGTCTCCTCGATCAAGGAGCTGGCCCGACGTTGGTACCCCGAGGCCCTGGCCAAGGCGCCCAACAAGCAGGGCAGCCACCGGGCCCTCGACGACATCCGGGAGTCCATCGCCGAGCTCCGCTACTACCGGGAGGCCGTGTTCCGCGCGCCGTGACTTGACCGCCCGGTCAAGCGGATAGCTTCAGCCGCACGATGCGCCAGGAGCAGGAGGAAGCCCGGACCGAGGTGGTCGAGGTGGCCCCCGGCATCCTGCGGGCCCAGATCCCGATCAACTTCACGGGCCTCGGCCACGTCAACACCTACCTGCTCGAGGACGAACGGGGCTGGACGGCGATCGACCCCGGCCTGCCCGGCCCGAAGGTCTGGAAGGCGCTGAAGCACCGGCTCCGCCAGGCCGGGGCCAAGATCCGCGACGTCCACACCGTCATCGTCACGCACTCCCATCCGGACCACTTCGGCAGCGCCGAGAAGCTCCGGCGGGCATCCGGCGGCCAGATGGTCGCGGCCACGGACTTCCGCACGTTCTTCGACCTGCTCGAACCCGACCTGGCCGAGTCGCCGCCGGACCGGAGCTCCCCGTCCGACGACGCGGCCGCCCTCGACCGGCTCCGGAAGCGCTTCGACCAGAAGACCCCCTGGGGCGGGGAGATGCCCCGGCCGCCCCTCCCGGGCGCGGGGCCGAGCGGTTGGGCGAAGCGCAAGATGGCGGGCCGCTACTTCATGGCCCCGCGGCCCGACCGCCGGCTGGCCGACGGCGAGGTGGCCACGTTCGGCCGCCGCGAGTTCGTCGCCGTGCACACCCCCGGCCACACCGCCGACCACCTCTGCCTGTTCGACCCCAGCGACGGGGTGCTGCTGTCCGGCGACCACGTCCTCCCGAGCATCACGCCCCACATCTCGGGGCTCGGCTCGGTCAGCGACGACCCCCTGGCGGACTTCGTCGGCTCGCTCGACAAGGTCGCCGCCCTGGACGGGGTCCAGACCGTGCTCCCCGCCCACGGGCACCCGTTCGACAACCTGCAGGAACGGGTGGACGACATCAAGCGGCACCACGACGAGCGCCTGGCCAAGCTGACCGAGATCTCCCACGCCGTCGGTGAGGCCGACGTGGAGACCCTCATGCGCGAGCTGTTCAGCGAGCGGGCGTGGGGCAACATGGCCGAGGCGGAGACCTACGCCCACCTCGAGCACCTCCGCATCGCCGGCTTGGCGGACAACCGCTGGCAGGACGGCCTCCTGCGCTACACGGTGGCCTGAACTCGCGTCGACGCCCTCACCTGCCCGTCGACCACCCACCACTGCAGGAAGCCCCGCTCGACGTCCGCGGTGACGAGGGTGACGGGTTCGTCCCGCACCACGCCCTCCCGGTACTCGATCTCGGCCCGGAGGGGCGCGTCGAGGCCCTTGCGGGCGGCCAGTTCGGCGTCGGCCGGCAGCCAGTAGGCCGCGTTGTTGACGTGGGCCAGGGCGTCGAAGTCGCTGAAGCGCAGGGGCCAGGGCCGCTCCTCGCCCTCAGGACGGTCCGGCAGCGTCCGGCGGGCCCGCACCGCCGTGTCGGTGACGCCGGGTCCCCACACGGCGAAGAAGGTGGGGCCGAGCGGGACGGGACGGCCGGTCTCGCGGTCGACGTGGATCCAGAGGGCCTCGGTCTCGATCCGACCACCGACGTCACCGTCGAAGGTCGTCCGCCGCACCGCCCACCGGCGGCCGTAGCCCGAGCACCAGGTGGAGACCGTGAGGTCCTCCCGCTGAACCGGCCATTGGGTCACATCGATGCGGGTTCGCCGCACCACCCACCCGGCGTCCTCGCCCGGCGCCCCGTCGAGGGCGTCGTCGGTCGCCACGTCCTGGAGGAGGCGGGCGATGCCGTCGAGGCGGAGACGGCCCTTCGGGCTGACATCGCCCAAGCGGACCCGCGTGGGCATCGAGTACACCCGGCTCTCGGGGGGTGCAGGGGCCAGCTCCACGGCGCCGAAGGTAAGCGCTGGCCGGGGTGTGCCGATAAATACGTTGACAGGGCCTCGGACCCCGTGGTCGGATGACCCGGCCCGAGAACCAGGCAATCGACAGGACCGCACCGATGACCAGCTACGCGACGACCAAGGTGAGCAGCGCCGCTGCCGCCGTCGACGCGCGCCTGGCCGCGTATCCGTCGACCTGGCAGCCGTGCACCACCGTGCTCTCCGCCAACGTCGCCGAGAAGGCGATTCGGGTGCGGATGCACGATGGCAACGGCTTTCTCACCACCCGCCGGCTGAAGGAGCGCTCCTCCCCCTGACAGGGACACGAGGAACGAAGATCCGGAAGCCGTCGGGAAAATCCCGGCGGCTTTCTTGGTTTTTCGGCCCCGGGCCCCTGTCACACCGATCACCGACCAACAACCCAACGACGAACATCACAGGAAGGGGATCCTCCGATGCTCGCCGCACTCCCCACAATCGAAGAGGAAGAGAAGGGCTGGGAGGCCCGGGCCGCGTGCCGTGACGGCAGCGGGGCCCTGACCCACCTGTTCTTCTCCGAGGAGCTCCAGGACATCGCCCGGGCCAAGCGCATCTGCGCCGAGTGCCCGGTGATCGAGCCGTGCCTCGCGGGCGCCCTCGAACGGCGTGAGCCGTGGGGCGTCTGGGGTGGCCAGCTCATCCTGAACGGACGGATCCTCGCCAACAAGCGGCGCCGGGGCCGTCCGCCCAAGCACCCGCGGCCCGAGGACCAGCTGCCGGTCATCCCGATCCCCGAACGGCTCCGCGAGACGATCGGGGCCGAGATCGGCGCCGCCTGACCGCCATCAAGGGGCAGGCGGGGGTGACGCACCGTCGTGGACATCCCCCCTCCACGACGGACTGCGAACCCCCGTCTGCCCGGTGGCTCTAGGTTGACCGGATGCGCTCACGGGCCCTCGTCCTCGCCGTCGTCCTCCTGGTCGCCGGCTGTTCGTCCGACGACTCGGGGGAGGGCGCGTCCGACGAGGACACGACCTCGACCTCGACCTCGACCTCGGCACCGACGACGACCACCACCCCGGTCATCGACGCCGAGCGCTACCAGGGCGTGGTCGAAGCCCTGGCCGACGACGAGATGGAGGGCCGGGACAACCAGACCACCGGCTCCGAACTGGCCCAGGACTTCCTCGTCGACCAACTGGCGCAGTTCACCGACCCCGTGCCGGGAGCGACCGACGACGGCTACCGCTGGGCCTTCCCCGAGGGCACCAACCTCATCGGGATGATCCCCGGCGGTGACCTGGCCGACGAGTACGTGGTCCTCGGCGCCCACTACGACCACCTCGGCCAGGACTGCCCGACCGACGTGCCCGGCGACGACGTCTGCAACGGTGCCGCGGACAACGCCAGCGGGGTCGCGGCCGCCCTCGAGGTCGGCCGGGCGCTGGCCTCGGCGCCCGAGCCGCCCCGGCGATCGGTGCTCATCGCCCTCTGGGACGCCGAAGAGGACGGCCTGCTCGGATCGGTGGCCTACGTGGCCGAGCCGGCGGTCCCCCTCGAGGACACGGTCACCTACGTGAACTGGGACATCCAGGGCACGAACCTGAGCCCCTCGCTGACCGACCTGACCGTCATGGTCGGGGCCGAGACCGGGGGGCCGAACCTCGTGGCCGCGGCGCAGGCCGCCAGCGAGGCGACGCCGTTGCAGGAGCTCGCCCTGAGCCTGCTCTTCGGCCAGGGCCGCAGCGACCACGCCACGTTCGCGGCGGCGGGGGTGCCGACCGTGTTCTTCACCGACGCCAACAACGGCTGCTACCACACCTCCCAGGACGACCTGGAGCACCTGGACATCGACAAGCTCGGTCAGCAGATCGAGACGGGTCTGCTCCTGGCCGGCGACCTGGCCACGACCGACGAGGTGCCCACCTTCGTCGAGGACACCCCGCCGGCCACCTACGACGATGCGGTGTCGATGTTCGCGGTCGTCGACGGCTCCCAGGACGACTTCGACCGGTTCACGCCCGAGCAGCGGGCGCTGATCGAACAGTTCCTCACCGATCTCGGGGCCATCGTCGACGCCGGCGCGGGGTCCTTCGACGACGCCGCCGTGAGCACCCTGCTCGGGGGCTCGGTGGACCTCGTGGGGGCCCTCTCGGAGTCCGCCTGCGAGGGCTTCGTCGACTGACGCCCGGCGCCGGACCAGCGGTACCGTCCCCGGCCATGGCCAGCACCCGCACCCGGAGCCCGCTGGCGGTGACGCTCGTCGCCGCGGTGCTCGCGGCCCTCGTGGCGGCGCTGGTCCTGAGCTTCGTCCTCGACGACGACGAGGCCGCCGACGGCAACGCCCCGGTGCTGACGTTGGATCCCGACGGCGGGACCGTGCCGCAGGTCGACCTCAGCGGCGAGCCCGCGCCCGACTTCGCCTACGAGCCGCTCACGGGCGGCGACGACGTGGACTTCGCCGCCTTCCGGGACGGCCGGCCCGCGGTGATCAACTTCTTCGCCCAGTGGTGCCCGCCGTGCGTCCGGGAGATGCCGACCTTCGAGGAGGCGTACCAGGAGCACGGCGACCAGGTGGCGTTCCTCGGCCTGTCCTACAACGAGACCGCCGAGGAGGGCGCCGAGCTGGTCGAGCGCACCGGCGTCACCTACGCGACCGGGCGGGACCCGGACGGCGACATCATCACCGCGTTCTCCGGCCTGGGGATGCCGACCACGATCTTCATCGCCGCCGACGGCACGATCACGACGTCGCACACCGGCCCCCTCTCGGCCGGCGAGCTGGAGGAGGAGCTGGAGAGCCTGGTGTGAGCGCGTGATCGATGCCCCGCTGGCTCTCGCGTTCACGGCCGGGATGGTGGCGACGGTGAACCCCTGCGGCTTCGCGATGCTGCCGGCCTACCTGGCCTTCTTCCTCGGCCTGGAGGGCCCGGAGGACGACCGGGCGGGGGTGACCCGGGCGCTGGCGGTCGGCGCCGCGGTGACCCTGGGCTTCGTGGCCGTTTTCGCGGCCATCGGGGCGCTGATCTCGCACCTGTCCCTCGCCGTCGACGACTGGTTCCCGCAGATGACGATCGTCGTCGGCGTGCTCCTGGTGGCCCTCGGGATCGCCATGCTGGCCGGCTTCGAGCTCCGTGTGGCCCTGCCCCACATCGAACGCGGGGGCCGCGACCGCACGGTGGTCTCGATGTTCGTGTTCGGGGTGTCCTACGCGGTGGCCTCGCTGAGCTGCACGCTCCCGATCTTCCTCAGCGTGGTGGCGGGGACGTTCAGTCGCTCGAATGCGGTGTCCGGCATCGCCATGTACGTGATGTTCGCTCTCGGCATGGGCCTGGTCCTGACCGTGCTCACCCTGGGACTGGCCCTCGCCCGTCGTTCGGTCGTGCACCGGATCCGGTCGGTGTTGCCGGTGATCAGCAGGGTGGCCGGCGGCCTCCTCGTGGTCGCCGGGACCTACTTCACCTGGTACGGCATCTACGAGCTGCGCATCCGGGACGACCCGCGCACCGAAGCCGGCCCCGTGGACACCGTGACCGGATGGAGCGCCGACATCACCGCGTGGGTGGAGGACATCGGCGCGGTTCGGCTCGGCCTCGTCCTCGGGATCGTGGTCTGTGCGGCCCTCCTCTACGTGCTGCTCCGGCCCACGACGGCCGACGACTGATGCTGGCGGAGCTGCTGGCCCATGACGGGGTCGAGGAGCACCTCGAGCTCCGGGGGACGGTCGGCTTCCTCGCCCTCCACGGGGGGTCGCTGGAGCGGGAGACCGATCGCATCGCCCGGGAAGCGGCCGACACCGCCGGGGCCTCGCTCTACGCCGTGTGCCAACCGGACGACCTGCGTTGGCACATCCCGTCGGCCCGGATGGACCCGGCCGACAGCGACGCCCTCGCCGCGTTCCTCGCGCACGTGGACGTGGTGCTGTCGGTCCACGGCTATGGGCGGGACGGGCTGTTCACCACCCTCCTGCTGGGCGGTGGCAACCGGACGCTGGCGGCGCAGGTCGCCGGCCACCTTCGTGACGCACTGCCCGGCTACCGGATCGAGGACGACCTCGGCGCCATCCCGCAGCCGCTGCGGGGCCTGCACCGGGACAACCCGGTGAACCGGACCGCCGGCGGTGGGGTGCAGATCGAACTACCCCCTCGCATCCGCCTGCAGGGACCCAACGCCGACGCCGACGCCCGTCAGGCGCTGGTCGACGGCCTGGCCGCCGCGGCGGACTGGCTCACGGCCAGAGCCGGCTGATCGCCCAACCGCCGTCCCCGTCGGGGGTGTAGGCGAAGCGGTCGTGGAGGCGGTCGGGGCGGCCGTTCCAGAACTCCCACCGGTCGACGACGAGCACGTAGCCGCCCCAGCCGTCCGGTCGCGGGACCTCCTCGCCCTCCCAGCGCGCCGCCTCCTCGGCCACGGCCGCGACCATCGTCGCCCGGTCCCCCACCGGCCGGCTCTGCTGCGAGGCCCGGGCGGCGAGCTGGCTCGACCGCGGCCGGGTGGCCCAGTAGGCGTCGGAGTCGTCACCGGTCGCCCGGTGCACGGGCCCCTCCACCCGCACCTGGCGACCGATCGGCACCCACGCCAGGGCGAGGGCGCCGTGCGGGTTGGCCTCGAGGTCGCGGCCCTTCGGCGACTCGTAGTTCGTGTAGAAGCGCAGGCCGTCGGCGTCGATCCCCCGGAGGAGGACGTAGCGCACCGACGGTCGCCCCTCGGCGTCGGCCGTGGCCAGCGCCACGGCTTCCGGCTGGTGCACGCCCACCTCGACGGCGTGCTCGAACCAGGCCCGACACTGCGCGACCGGATCCGGATCCAGGTCCTCCCGCTCGAGGCCCTCCGCCAGGTGCTCGGCGTGCACCCCATCCAAGTCAGCCATCTCGACGCAATAGCTAGCGGAAACCGAGGGCTATTGCGTCGAGTTCAAAGCCCGAGGTCGAGCTGGCGGGTGGGGGCGACGGGCTTGGGGCCCTCCCGGCCACTGGGCGAGTAGAGGGAGCGGGCGGGGGCCTTGGGCGGGGCGTCGTCGCCGAGGGCGTTGCGGAAGGCAGCGGCCAGGCGCCGGCGCTGCGGCTTGGGCAGGTACGAGCCCCGATACGAGCGCTCGTACTGCTGGGCCAGGTCGGGGCGGTGGGTCCGCACCCAGCCGAGGACGTGATCCTTGATGCCGGGCCGCAGGTGGAGCGGGACCGGGCCGGCGGGCCGCACGCCGATGGCCTTGCAGGCGTCGGCCACCTCGGCCAGCTGCTCGGGGGCGTCGGAGAGGCCGGGGAGGACGGGAGCCATGAGCACGCCGCAGGACACGCCGGCCGCGAGGAGCTGCTCGACGGCCCGGAGCCGCTGACGGGGATGCGGCGTGCCCGGCTCGGTCAGCCGCCAGACATCGTCGTCGAGGGTGCCCACCGAGAGGTCGACCCGGACCTCGGTGCGCCGGGCCGCCTCGGCGATGAGGTCGAGGTCGCGGAGGACGAGGGTGGACTTGGTCAGGATCGAGAAGGGGTTGGCGAACTCGCTGAGGACCTCGACCACCTGCCGGGTGAGGCGGAACTTGCCCTCACAGCGCTGGTAGGGGTCGGTGTTGGTCCCCATGGCGATGGCCTCGCCCGCCCAGCGGCGGGGTGACAGCTCGGCCCGCAGCACCTCGGCGGCGTTGAGCTTGACCACGATGCGGCGGTCGAAGTCGTCGCCGATGTCGAGGCCGAGGTACTCGTGGGTGGGCCGGGCGAAGCAGTACACGCAGGCGTGGCTGCAGCCCCGGTAGACGTTGATGCTGTGGGCGAAGCCCAGGTAGGGCACGTCCACCTTGTTGATCACCGACCGGGCCCGCACGCAGAGGAACTCCATCCCCCGGAACTCGCCCCGCCCGATCTGGCGCTCGACCAGGTCACCGAACAGGGACCCCTGGGCCTTGGGCGCGTCCTCCAGCTCCCAGCGCAGCTGTGGCTCGGTCACCATCACCCCGAGCCTAGACGAACACCTGTTCGTTGCCTAGGGGTTCCTTCGGGCCACGCACCAGGTGCCGGTGCCCGCTTCACTGGCGGTCCCGGACCAGCCGTCGCCGAGAGCGGCGACCACGTCGTCGGCGGGGAGGTGGATCGGCGTGTCGGGGCCGGACGTGTTGACCCAGACGAGCACCCCGTCGTCGGTCAGGACCCGGTCCATCTCCGAGGGGAACAGGAGCATGTTGACGATGAGGATCACCGGGATGCTGCGGTCGGCGAAGGGCAGCCGCGAACTGTCGAGCTGGAGCCGGGGCGCGGCGTCGGCCGGGGCGGTGCGCAGCATCTCGATGGAGAGGTCGGCGGCGATCAGGCGGGGGAAGTGCCCAGCCAGGAGCGGGGTGGAGAGCCCCGTGCCCGAGCCGAGCTCGATCGTGACGGGGTCGGTGGGGACCCGACCCCGGTCGAGGGCGTCCTCGAGCGCGTCGTAGCGCCCGGGAGCGTCCCGGGTGTGCCATTCGGGCGCGAGGCCGTCGAAGAGCTCGGCCACCTTCGCCCGCCGGTCGTCGGTCCACCCGTCGGCGTCGAAGGCGACCTCGCGGGTCACCCTGCGCATCGGGTGGTCGTCGTTGATCCCGGTCTCGCGCTCGCGGCGCACCGGGATCACCGCCGGAAGGTGCTCCACCCCCACGGGATCAGCCGTAGGTGACGATGACGAGGGTCCCGTAGGCGAAGAGGCCGCCGGTGACCGTGTAGAGCACCGCCTTGAGCGCCGCCCGCCGGCCGGGGCGCCGCACGTAGTCGTCGATGCTCCAGCGCACGCCGTTCACCCCGTGGAGCAGCGCGAGGGCCAGCAGCGACCAGTCGAACAGGCGCCAGAGCGGGTTGTCCCAGCGCTCGCCGACGAACTCGGCGTCGGTCTCGACCACGTCGTTGACGATGTGGGTGACGGCGAAGTGGGTCAGGGCCAGGAAGATCAGGACCAGGCCCGAGATCCGCATGAAGTACCAGGACCACGTCTCGAAGTTGGCCTTCGGCTTGCGGGTCAGGGCCCCCCGGGTGGCGGCCCGGGCCGGGCGCTCGGTGGTCGGGACGGCCATCTAGAGGATCCGGCCGTCGATGAAGGGCCAGAGGATCACCAGCGAGCCGGGGATGCCGGCGGCCAGGGTCAGGACGACGACCCCCGCGGTCAACGCCTTCTCATTGGCCACCGCCTTCGGGAAGAAGTCGACGATGACGATGCGCAGGCCGTTGAGCGAGTGGAACAGCAGGGCCAGCAGCAGGCCGCACTCGAAGATGCGCAGGAGGATGTTCCCGTAGAGGGCGTGGACCTCGTCGTAGAGGTCGACGTCGGCGTTCACCAGCGAGACGTCGACGATGTGCAGCAGCAGGAACATGAACACCAGGAAGCCCGTGGTGCGGTGGGCCACGAACGCCCATTGCCCGCTGCGGCCCTTGTAGATGGTGCTGTTGCCCGCCCTCACTTCGTGCCGCTCCGGTACCAGCGGTCGCCCCAGAAGGTCGTGCGGGCGACGTAGAGGGCGAAGAAGGTGATGAGCACGGCGATCAAGCCCAGGGCGATGCTGAAGAGCAGCTGGGCCGTGGTCAGCGCGAGCACGCTGCGGACGATACCCGCCCGCCGAAACCCCCTCCTAAGTCGCGGGCCGGATCTCGGTGGCGCCGCGGAGGTAGGGCCAGAGTGGCTCCGGGAGGGCGACGCTGCCGTCCTCGCGGCGGTGGACCTCGAGCAGGGCGGCCAGCACCCGGGGGACGGCCAGCCCCGAGCCGTTCAGGGTGTGGGCCAGCTCGGTCCCCTTGCCGTCGGTCGGCCGGTAGCGGAGGTGCGCCCGCCGGGCCTGGTAGTCGCTCAGCCAGGACACCGACGACGCCTCCAGCCACTCGTCCAGGCCCGGTGAGTAGACCTCGAGGTCCCACGAGCGGTGGTGGGCGATGCCCATGTCGCCGGTGCAGATGTCGATGACCCGGTGGGTCAGGCCGAGGTCGGCGACCAGGGCTTCGGCCCGGTCCATGATCTCGGTCTGCAGGGCGGGCGCCTGGGCGGGGGTGCTCACGGCCAGCAGCTCGACCTTGTCGAACTCGTGGACCCGCAGCAGGCCGCGTGTGTCCCGGCCGGCGCTGCCCGCCTCGCGGCGGAAGCACGGGGTGTGGGCCATGAACCGGAGGGGCAGGTCGGCCTCGTCGACGATCTCGTCGCGGTACAGCGACGTCAGGGGCACCTCGGCGGTCGGGATGGCCCAGAGGTCGTCGCGCTCGAGGTGGTAGGCGTCGTCGGCGAACTTCGGCAGCTGGCCGGTGCCGACCATGATCTCGGTCTTCACGAGCGAGGGGGGCCGGACCTCCTCGTAGAGGTCGGCGTTGCGGTCCAGCGACAGCTGGCAGAGGGCCCGCACGAGCGTCGCCCCGAGGCCCCGGAAGGCCACGAACATCGACCCGGCCAGCTTCACGCCCCGCTCGACGTCGAGGATGCCGAGCGCCTCACCGGTCTCCCAGTGCGGCACCCGCTGGTGGTCGGCGTAGGCCGCCGGATCGGCGCCGGCCTGGCGCAGCACCGGGTTGTCGGTCTCGTCGGTGCCGTCCGGGGCGTCGGCCGCCGGGAGGTTGGGGACGAGGAGGAGGATCTGACGGATCTCCTCGGCGACGGCCTCGGTCTCCCCCGCCAGGTCGGACTCGCGCGCCCCGAGGTCCCGGCTCTCCTCCTGGAGGGCCTCGGCCTCCTCGAGCTTCCCGTCGCGGCGCAGCGTGCCCACCTCGCGGGAGAGCTCTTTGACCCGGTGCCGGAGCCCGTCGCGCTCTTCGGCGAGATCGCGCTCCCGCCGGTCGAGCTCGACGACCCGGTCGATCGGCGTGAGGTCCTCGCCCCGGCGCGCCAGCGCGGCCTTGACCGCCTCGGGGTCGCTGCGGATCAGCCGGACGTCGATCACCGGACGGAAGGTACCGCCGCCCACTCCCCGATCCGGGGCCATTCGGGGGCCATCGGTAGCGTGACGCCTCGATGAGCAGCGACACGCAGCCGGCGAGACTGAGCGAAGGCGACCGGCGGCTGAGCTCGAAGGCGGAGCTGGAGCCGGGATGACGGTGGTCGAGGTGGCGGGGCTGCGGGTCACCTATGGCGACCTCGTGGCGGTCGACGGCGCCTCGTTCACGGCGGGGGCGGGCGAGGTCGTGGCCCTCCTCGGGCCCAACGGCGCGGGGAAGACCTCGACCATCGAGGCCCTCGAGGGCTACCGCCGACCGGCCGGCGGGACCGTCCGGGTGCTCGGTTGGGACCCCTACGTCGAGCACGCGTCGTTGGTCCCCCGGATCGGGGTGATGCTGCAGGAGGGCGGCCTCTACCCCGGGATCCGGACGGCCGAGGTGCTCCACCTCTTCGCCGCCTACTACGACGACCCCGTCGATCCCGACGCCCTACTCGAGCGCGTGGGGCTGGCCGTGCATGCGAAGTCCACCGCCCGCCACCTGTCGGGCGGTCAGCAGGCAGCGCCTCTCGCTCGCCCTGGCCCTCGTCGGCCGACCCGCGGTCGCCTTCCTGGACGAGCCGACCGCGGGCCTCGACGTCGACGGCCGGCTCCTCGTGCGCGACGTCGTCCGGGAACAGCGCGACGCCGGGGTGTGCGTGCTCCTGGCCACCCACGACCTGGCCGAGGCCGAGAAGGTGGCCGACCGCGTCGTCATCGTGGACCACGGCCAGGTGGTCGCCGACGGCACGCCCGCCGACCTCACCTCGGCCGCGGTCGACGAGATCCGCTTCGGTGCCCCACCGGGACTGGATGTCGCCGCGCTCGGGGCCGGCCTCGGGGCCACCGTCACCGAGACCTCTCCCGGGGAGTACGTCGCTGGCGTCGCGCCGACACCCCGGGCGGTCGCCGCGCTGACGGCGTGGTTGGCCGACCGGGACCTGCCCTTGGCCGACCTCCGCGCCGGACGGCAACGGCTCGAGGACGTGTTCCTCCGGCTCACGCAGGAGGAGTCACGATGACCGCGCTCACCGCGCAGGCCAAGGTCGAGACCACGCTCTCCCTGCGGCGGGGCGAGTCGCTGCTGCTGACCCTCGGCATCCCCCTCGGGCTCCTCGTGTTCTTCTCGGTCGTCGACGTCCTGCCCATCGACGCCGAGGACCCCGTCGACTTCCTCGCTCCCGGCGTGCTCGCCCTCGCCGTCATGTCCACCGCCATGGTCAACCTGGCCATCGCCACGGGCTTCGAGCGCCAGTACCTCGTGCTCAAGCGGCTCGGGTCCACACCGCTCGGCCGCAGCCGGCTCCTGGCCGCCAAGACGGTCGCCATCGGGCTCGTGCTCGTCGTCCAGTTCGCCCTGATCGTGGTCGTGGCCCTGCTCCTCGGCTGGGACCCCGACCTCGGGGGTCTCCTCCCCGCGCTGGCCGGCGCGGTCCTGGCCACGGTGGCCTTCGCCGGCCTGGGGATGCTGATGGCCGGCACCCTCCGGGCCGAGATGACCCTGGCGGTGGCGAACGGCCTCTACCTCGTCCTGCTCCTGCTCGGCGGCATGGTGATCCCGCTCGACGAGCTCCCCGCCGGCATCCGCACGGTGGCGGAGCTCCTGCCCGCCGCCGCCCTGGCCGACATCATGGAGGGCGCCCTCACCGCCGGCAGCGCGATCGACGCCACCTCGTGGATCGTCCTCGCCGCGTGGGCGGTGGCCGCCCCCCTGGCCGCCGTCCGCTGGTTCCGGTGGCAGTGACGGGCTATGGCAGGTAGAGGCAGGCGATCGTGCGGTCGCCCTCGGCCCAGGACTCCGCCGACGGCGAGACCACATGGGTCTGCTCGCCGCCGCAGCGGTCGAACACGATGTCGGTCAGGCCGCCGGAGCCCGGATAGGGGCCGAGGGGCAGGGTGATCACGGCGATCACCCGGGGCGAGCTGGTGAGGCAGGGGGCGTCCCGGCCGTAGGGGATGGGCCGCCCGTGCTCATGCACCACATCGGTCTCCACGTAGCACTGCCCGGCGAACATCGACCGGACGTCGGTCCCCTCCGGCCCGCCGCCGAAGAAGGTCAGCCCGACCAGGGCGAGGATGCCGACGCCGAACAGGCCGACGACGATCTTGGTCCCCCACCCCAACTTGGTGCGCCGGCGGCGCCGGTGGTGGACGGGTTGGACCTCGGTCTCGGACACGAGCCTTCCCGTCGGCCCCATGCCCGCCCCCCTTGAGGGGTCAACCCATGACTTCTCCGGCGTTCACCATGAGCGACTGTCCCGTGACCATGCGGGCGCGGTCCGAGCACAGCCAGACGACGGCCTCGGCCACGTCCTCGTCAGCCGGGATCTCGGGGATGGCCATGTTCCCGGTGATCTCGGCGATGACGTCCTCCTTGGGGACTCCCCGCTCACCGGACTGCCAGTCCACGTACAGCTGCACCGGCGGTCCCCACATCCAGGTCGGGATCACCGCGTTGACCCGGATGTGGTCCGGGCCCAGCTCCGCAGCCAGGTGGTACACCGAGGACAGCAGCGCCCCCTTGGACGAGGCGTAGGCGATCTGCGGCATGGCCGTCGGGGGCCGCACCGCCGACTGCGAGCCGATGAGCACGATCGAGCCCCCGCCGGCAGCCCGCAGCGCCGGCGCCGCGGCCCGGACCAGGTTCATCGAACCGATCACGTTGGTCTCGAAGCACCGGCGCCAGTCGTCGTCGGTGCTGGTGGCCAGGTTGCCGAGGGCCGTGTCCACCGCGGCCACCTGGGCGATCCCGTGCAGGGCGCCGAAGCGCTCGACGGCGGCGGCCACGAGGTCCTCGCAGGCCGCCGCATCGGTGATGTCGGTGGGCACCGCCAGGGTCCGCTCGCCCGAGGGGTCCAGCTCGGCCGCGGCGGCGGCGAGCTTGTCGGCCGAACGGGCGGCGATCACGGTGTTGGCCCCGTCGCGCACGGCGAGGCGGGCCACTTCGCCGCCCAGGCCCGGACCGACGCCGGAGACGAGGATGGTCTTGCCCTCGAGGATCACACGGCCTCGACCGGGGCCTGGCCCGAGGCGTCGAACGCCGCCTGCACGCTGTCGTAGGTCAGCAGGTCCTCGTCGAAGCGGGGGGTGCGGACCCGCTCGGCCCGGGCCGGGTCCTCGCTCTGCTGGCCGTACGCCCAGCGGAAGAAGATGGTGGCGATCAGCGCCCACAGGTAGGAGCCACCGACCAACTTCATGATCACGCCGGCGGACTGCTGGTCGGAGGTCACCGACACGCCCCAGAGCCGGAAGGTGGTGTCGTAGGCGTCGTAGACGGACCCTTCGGCGAAGATCAGCCACGAAGCGGGCACCGTCGGCAGCAGGGACATGGCGAAGAGGTAGCCGCACGCCGCCGGGCTGGAGATGCGCCACTCCTCGAACGGCCCGAACACCGGCATCCACATCAGCACCGCCGTGGCCACGACGAGGACGTGCACGGCGTAGTGGAGCGGCCCGTTGACCACCACCTCGTTCACCAGCGCGGGCCAGTGGGTGAAGACGACCATGCCGTTGAAGAGCAGGCCCGCCACCAACGGGTGGGAGAACCGCCGCAGCCACCGGTAGGACGCCGAGCCGTCGGGCACGACGAGGCGGGCCAACCAGGGTGGCGTGGCGAGGAGGAACAGCATCGGCATCACGTAGGTGAGGAGCAGGTGCTGGGTCATGTGCAGCGAGAAGAGGTACTCCTCGCCGATGTCGTGCACGGGCCAGTCCGACGCCAGCCAGAGGGTGGCGATGCCGGCCACGAGGCAGACCCGCTGCCGCGTGCTGAGGACCGGCTGCCCTGCGGGCACCACCTTGGGCCCGATCACCCGGGTGACGTAGAGCGACAGCCCGATCACGCCGACGACGAGGAGCCAGACCTCGGGGTGCGGTTGCCACCGCCAGGCGTCGACGGCAACGGTCACCGCGCCACCTCTACGCGGACCAGTACTTGAAGGTGCTCAGAGCGATGACGTAGACGGTCACCGCCAGCACCAGGCCGCTCACGAACACCCAGGAGAACAGCTTGTTGTCGAAGCGCAGGTGCATGAAGAACATGACGACCAGCGTGAACTTGACGACCATCATCACCATCAGCGCCGGCCAGAGGAGGTCGCCGAAGTCGATGACGTAGGTGCTGACCTCCGCCGCGGTGATGAGCCCGAGGATGATGGCGATCTGGACGTAGAGCCAGTCCGAGACGTGGTGCTCGCCGGTCTGGTCGGGCTCGGTGGGCAGCTCGTCGGGCTCGGTGGCCTCGAGGTCCGGGGTGTCGGTGGTGGTGCTCATCACGCCCTCAGTTGGCCAGGTAGACGACGGTGAAGATGACGATCCAGACGATGTCGACGAAGTGCCAGTACAGGCCGATGATCTCCACCGTCTCCGCCCGATCCTGGCTCAACTTGCCCCGCAGGGACAGTCCGACCAGCGACAGCAGCATGAGGATGCCGACGCTGACGTGGACGCCGTGGAAGCCGGTCAGCGTGAAGAAGGACGACCCGAAGATGTTGGTGGTGAAGCCGAGGCCCTCGTGCACGAAGGTCGTGAACTCGTACACCTGGCCGGCGATGAACACGCCACCGAGCAGGGCCGTCGTGGTCAGCCAGAGACGGTTGCGCTTCTCGTCGCCCCGGGTCAGGGCCGACACGGCCAGCACCATGGTGAGCGAGCTCATGAGCAGCACGAACGAGGACACGGACGTGAACGGGATGTCGAACACGTCCTCGGGGGTGGGCCCCTGCACCGACCGGTTGTGCAGGAGGAGGTAGGTCGAGATCAGGCCACCGAAGAGCAGGCACTCCGAGGACAGGAACACCCACATGCCGAGCTTCTCGTTGGAGAGCCCGGTGCTCGTGTGGTGGACGTCGTGACCGTGTTCGTGCTCGGTCATCGGGACCGCGACGTCAGCCATCGGAGCCCTCCTCGGCGCCGTCACCGGTGGGCGCGGCCGCCAGCTCGGCGGCCGGCTCGTCGCCCGCGGGCAGGGCACCGTCGCCGTCGCCGTCGTGGTCATGATCGTGGTAGTGGTCGTGCGGCGGGACCTCGTCGTTGTCCGGCGGCTCGAGCGCCCAGCCGTAGATGCCGCCGAGCAGGAGCAGCACGCCGGGCACCGCCCACGCCAGGTTGAAGATCAGCCCGTAGCCGATCAGCGGCAGGCCGAGCGCGACCACCAGCGGCCAGTAGGAGGGGCTGGGCAGGTGGACGCCGACCGCGTCGCCCTTCTGCGCCACGTCCTCGGTGGCCGCGATGCGCACCGTCCGACCGTTCTCGTCGGTGCCGTACTTCCGGGTCCAGAACTCGTCGAGGTGGGTGACCGTCGGGACCTCGTCGAAGTTGTGCTCGGGCGGCGGTGAGGAGATCATCCACTCGAGGCTGCGAGCGTCCCACGGGTCGGGCCCGACCGGAGGGGCATCGGCCGCCCGGCGCCGGGAGATGGCGATGTTGGCGATGAACACCAGCACGGAGACGCCGATGGTGAACGCGCCGATGCTCGCCACCAGGTTCCAGACGTCGAAGCCGAGGCCTTCCTCGTAGGTGTAGATCCGGCGCGACATGCCCTGCAGGCCGAGGATGTGCATGGGCCCGAAGGTCAGGTTGAAGCCGATGAACGTCAGCCAGAAGTGGACCTTGCCCAGGCCCTCGCTGAGGAGGTGGCCGAAGACCTTGGGCCACCAGAAGTACATGCCGGCGAAGATCCCCATCATCGCCCCGCCGAAGAGGACGTAGTGGAAGTGGGCGACGATGTAGTAGGTGTCGGTCTGCTGCGTGTCGGCCGGCGCGACGGCGTGGGTCACGCCGGACAGCCCGCCGATCGTGAACATCCCGACCAGGGCGATGGCGAAGAGCATGGCCGTGGTGAAGTGGAGCTTGCCGCCCCACATGGTGGCCATCCAGTTGAGGATCTTCACCCCCGTGGGGACGGCGATGAACATCGTCGAGAGCGAGAAGGCCGCCACCGAGACCGGCCCGAGGCCGGACACGAACATGTGGTGGGCCCACACGCCCCAGCCCATGAAGCCGATGGCGATCCCGGAGAAGACCATGAACGGGTAGCCGAAGATGGGCTTGCGGCTGAAGACCGGGATGACCTCGGACACGATGCCGAAGGCGGGCAGGATCAGGATGTAGACCTCGGGGTGGCCGAAGATCCAGAACAGGTGCTGCCAGAGCAGCGGGTCGGCGCCCTGGGCCACGTTGAAGAAGTTGGCGTCGAAGATCCGGTCGAAGGTCAACAGGATCAGCGCCACCGTGATCACCGGCAGGGCCAGCACCAGCAGCACCTGGACCACGAGGATCATCCAGGTGAAGACCGGCATCTTCATCATGGACATGCCCGGCGCCCGCATGTTGAGCACGGTGACGGTCAGGTTGACGGCGCTGGCCAGCGAGGCGATGCCCGTGATCAGCAGGCCCAGGGCGAAGAAGTCCATCCCGTGCCCGGGCGAGAAGACGGCGCCGGTGTTGGGGGCGTAGGCGAACCAGCCGCCGTCGGCGCCCCCGCCGAGGAACCAGCTGGTGTTGAGGAAGATCCCACCGGCGATGAAGCACCAGAGGCTGAAGGCGTTCATGCGGGGGAAGGCGACGTCCCGGGCCCCGATCTGGAGGGGCAGGAGGTAGTTCGCGAAGGCCGCGGCCATCGGCATGATGACCAGGAAGACCATGGTCACGCCGTGCATGGTGAAGACCTGGTTGTAGGTCTCCGCGGAGAGCAGGTCGCTGCCCGGCCGGGCCAGCTGGGCCCGGATGAGCAGGGCCTCGGAGCCGCCGACCAGGAAGAAGAAGAAGGCGACGACCCCGTACATGATGCCGATCTTCTTGTGATCGACGGTGCTGACCCAGCTGCGCCAGCCCGTCGCCGTGACCGGTCGGCGGAAGACCCCGAGCGGCTGGAAGCCATCGGTGTCCTCAGCCGGGGGCAGGGCGAGCGGGCGTTGTTCGGTGATGGCCACGGCGTCTCTAGGTCAGGGTATGGAGGTAGGCAACGAGCTGGTCGATCTGTTCCTCACTGAGCTCGAGGTCGGGCATGCCGCGCGGCAGCGCCCCGTCGAGCTCTTCGAGGTTGGCGTACATCGGCTTCTCTGCGGGCGGGTCCCGGAGCCAGGCCTCGAGCTGGACGTCGTTGAACGTCCCCTCCTCGGGGAGCTCGTTGTAGAACTCGTGGAGGTCGGTGTCGTCGGCCTGGAAGTAGAGCCGGAAGAGCGAGCCGGCGAAGGTGGAGCGCGACATCAGGTGGGTCAGCTCGGGCGCCGAGCCGGACACGGTGGCGGCACCTTCGTAGTCGTCGTTGAGGCCCCGGATCTGGTGGCAGGAGGTGCACGTCGACTCGAACAGCGCCTGGCCGGCTTCGGCGTCGCCCACCGCCGGCCGGGCCGGCTCGAGCTGGTTGGCCACCCAGGCCTCGTACTCCTCGGCGGGCAGGGCGATGACCCGCATGCGCATGTTGGCGTGCGACAGGCCGCAGTACTCGGTGCACTGGCCCCAGTAGGTGCCGGGCTCGTCGGCCTCGAGGGACAGCGGGTGGTCCCGACCCGGGACGGCGTCCTTCTTCCCGTTGAGGGCGGGGATCCAGAAGCTGTGGATCACGTCGCGGGACGTGATCGTGAGGTCCACGGGCTCCCCCACCGGGATGACCATCTCGTTCGGCGTCCGGAAGTCGACCTCGCCGTCGCCGTCGGCGTCGTAGTGGAACTCCCACCACCACTGCTGACCGATGACGGTGACCTCGAGGGCGTCGTCGGGCTCGTCGGCCAGGTCGAACAGCGTGGACAGGGTGAAGACGGCGATGAAGGCCAGGATGACCGCGGGCAGGATCGTCCAACCCAGCTCGAGGGCCAGGTTCCCGTGGGTCTGCGACGGCAGGTCGTCGTCGTCGTCGCCCTTTCGGCGCCGGAACCTGACGACGAGGAAGACGATGCCCAGCTCGACGAAGAGGAAGACCGCCCCGGCGACCAACAGCACGGGCTGGAGGAGGTCGTCGATCGCCTGCGCCTGCGGGCCCTGCGGCTCCATGGTGTCGAGCGGGGCATCTTCCGCGCAGCCGGCCAGCACGAGGACGAGCAGGGCGGCGAGGACGACCATGTGGAGGCGGCGGGGGGTCCTCACGGGGCGAGTGTGACCGACCTCGTCGGCGGGGGCCAAGTCAGCCATCGGGGGCTACTCGCCACCCTCGTGGGCGGGCTCTTCGTGGTGGAACTCGCGCTCTCCGGCCGCCACCCCGGCGATGCCGCCGGCGATGACGGCGACCGCGCCGATGGCCAGCAGGACGGTGGCCAGGCGCCGGCTCTGCTGCGGCCGGGCGAGCACCGCGATGGCCCCGAGGATCAGCACGGCGAGCAGGGCCGAGCCGATGACGACGGCGGTGGTGGCCGACACGGCGAGCAGCACCCGCGAGATGCCGATGACCACGAAGGCCAGCACGAGGAGCGCGGCGATCGGGATCTCGAACGGCGCCATGAGGCGGTCGCGGATCGCCTGGTTCACGACGGGATCACCGGTGGCGCGGTCCGCCCACGCCCGGACGGCCCACTCGACGATCGTGACGGCGAGCACGATCAGCCCGAGGACGACGAGCGCCCAGCTGGTCACGAGGCCGAGCGCGGTGATGATCAGGCCGAGGGCGGCGACCAGAGGCCAGACGTTGGCCGTGGTCGGTGCCGGGACCTCCGGGAGGGCGTCGGCCGGCGACGCCGCGGCGACCGCGGCCGGGTCGACGTCGCGGAGCACGGTGGTGAACACGGCGAGGACGAGCGCGGCGGTCGCGAACAGGGTGAACACGGCGTAGCCGAAGTGTTCGCCGACGCCGCCCTTCCAACCCAGGGAGATCACGCCCAGCGGCTCTCCGCCGCTGGCGAGGCCGTAGACGCCGGCCGCGAGCAGCCCGAAGGCGAAGAGGCCGTAGAAGAAGCGTGCGCCGGTGCCAACCATGAGCTCCTACTTGGTCACGTAGACGGCGTACCAGATCACGGTGTAGACCGCGACCATGACGTCCCACAGGACGGCGGCGGCCGCCAGGCCCTCGCTGTCCCGCCCCGAGTACTGACCACCCAGGGTGCGGAAGGCCATCAGGGCCACGAACACCATCGCCCCGATGGCGACGGCGAGGTGGAAGCCCGAGATGGCGTAGATGAGCAACTCGGGGGCGCTGCCCCCGATCGACGCCCCCATCTGCGTGTAGAGGTAGACGGCGGAGTTGATGTACGCCAGCCCGAGCACCAGCGTCAGCCCGAGGGCGACGTAGGTGTTGGGCCGGTCGTCGTTGCCGATGGAGTAGACGCCCCAGTGGACGGTGACCACCGACATGAGCAGCGTGACCAACGCCATGTTCGGCGGCGAGAGCGGGATGGTGACGCCCTCCGGCAACCAGGGGCCGTCCGCGCCGGCCCGCAGCGCGACGTAGGCGCCGATCAGGCCGGCGAAGGCCATCACGACGGCCATCGAGCCGAGGACCGTGCCGACGAGCAGCACGCGAGGGCGGGCCGGGGCCGGCGGCTCGGCCAGCGCCGGGTAGATCATCTCGACCTCGGTCTCGGCCACGGTGTCGGTCACGCCTCCGCTCCCTCGTCGTCGGCGACCAGGGGCGTGGCCGAGGTCACCACCGGCACCGGAGCCGTGGACCACTCGAGGGTCTGGCCGCCCCACGGATCGGCCTCGTGCTCCTCGGCCCGCCGGGCGAAGCCCACGCGGGCGAGCCCGAGCACCAGGAGCAGGGCGCCGAGGGCGAGGACGACGGCTCCGACCGCGGCGACGGTGTTGAGCGGCTCGACCGCGTCGTCGGGGTCGAAGGCGACGTAGGAGTAGGCCGGTTGGTCGAGGAGCCCGGCGATGCCCTCGGCGATGGCGAGCGTCGCCCCACCCGCCGCGACGAGCAGCGCGGCGCCGACCCCGGCCAGGCGGGGGAGGGGGTGGCCCCAGATGCGGGGTGACCACCAGCACAGTGCGGCGACGACCCCGACCAGGGACGCGGCGAACACGAGGTTCATCTGCCCGACCTGCCAGGTCGTGCCCATCAGCTCGAGCGATCCGATGACCGCGACGGCGCCGGCCGTGATCGCTAGGAGGAGGAGCAGCGTGCTCAGCCCCGCGATGACGAGCGGTGGCCGGACCGTGAGCGAGCCCCGCTGGGCGCAGTCGCCCATCCCGCCGACCACGACGAGCACCGGCAGCAGGATGGCGAAGGCCACACCGATGTACAGGGCCTCCTCGACCAGCTCCGGGCGAAAGGCCGTCTGGGCCCAGGCGCCGAAGGCGAGGGCGCCGAAGCCGGCGATGCCGGCCCACACCGCGCCGCGGACCCGCTGCACCGTGCCGGTGCACACCGGGACGATCTCGGCCAGGACCCCGAGCACGGGGATGGCCATGGCGTAGACCTGCGGTTGGCTGAAGACCCAGTTCAGACGGCCGGTCTCACCGATCAGGGCACCGGTGGCCCCGAACAGCACCTGGCCGTTCTGGAGGTCGAGGTAGGCCAGCAGCAGCCCGGCCAGGAAGGGGGGGATCGACAGGAGCCAGAGGACGCCGGCGACGACCATGGACCACGAGAACGGCGGGACCTGGAGCAGGGTCATCTCCGGCGTCCGCAGCGCGATCACCGTCGTGACGACGCAGACCGTGCCGAGCAACAGGGCCACGACCACGAGGCCGAGGGCCAGGAGCCACAGCGCCACGCCGTCGGGGTCGGTGCCGCCGGGACCACCGTCGAGGCCGTAGCTGACGAGGAGCAGGATGCTGCCGGCGAACCAGGTCCACAGCGCCGCCGCGGCCGCCCGGGGAACGCGATGGTGGACGCGCCCACCTGAAGGGGGACGATCGCCGTGGCCAGGCCGAGGAACAGGGGAAGGACCACGAGGAAGGTGATCCCGACCCGGTAGAGCGAGAAGAACTGGGCCGCGCCGTCGTTGCCGAGGATCTCGAGGTCGTCGAGGGTGATGCGCTCGACGCCCAGCAGGACGCCCGCCACCACCGTGAGCAGGAGGAAGAGCGCCGCACCGGCGAGCCACAGCCGGCCGATGGTGAGGTGGTTCCCCGAGCCGAGCACTGCGACCACGCCACGCGGCTCCGAGCGGGCCTCCGGAGCGGTCTCGGCGGGCGCGGCGGCGGGGGCCTCGGTCACGGTCATGGGCGGTTCGGGACTTTACACAGGGGGTCCGGAACGCAGGGAATCCTCACGTGGGCCTCACGCGACCAGCGCATCCACCGCCATGAGGGCGAAAAGGAGGCTCACGTAGGTGATCGAGAAGCGGAAGAGGCCCATGGCCCGCTCCGGCGTCGGGTCGGCCTTCAGGCGGACGCTCTGGCCGGCGAACACGCCGCCGAGGACGACCGCGCCGACGGTGTAGGGCAGGCCCATGTCCGCCACGGGCACGAAGACCAGGGAGAGGACCCAGACGACCACGGCGTAGGCCACGATCCGGCGGCCGACGGTCTCGTCCGACGCGACCGACGGCAGCATCGGCACCGACGCCGCCGAGTAGTCATCCCGGTAGCGGATGGCCAGGGCCCAGAAGTGCGGTGGGGTCCAGAAGAAGATGACGCCGAACAGCACGACCGGCGCCCACGCCAGCTGCCCGGTCACCGCCGTCCAGCCGATGAGCGTGGGCACGGCCCCGGCGGCGCCCCCGATGACGATGTTCTGCGACGAGGTCCGCTTCAGCCAGAGCGTGTAGACGAACACGTAGAACAGGCAGGCGGCCACGGCCAGCGCGGCACTGAGGAGGTTGACCGTCGCCCAGAGGAGGGCGAAGGCCGCCACCTCGAGGCCCACGGCGAACGCCAACGCGGCCCGCGGGGTCAGCTCGCCGGTCACGAGGGGGCGGTTCCGGGTCCGCTCCATCAGGGCGTCGATGTCGCGGTCGACGACCATGTTGATGGCGTTGGCCCCGCCGGCCGCCAGTGCGCCGCCGAGGACCGTGGCCGCCACGAGCGCGAGGTCCGGGACCCCCCGTTCGGCCACGAACATGACCGGCACCGTCGTCACGAGCAGGAGCTCGATGATCCGGGGCTTGGTGAGGGCGACGTAGGCCGCCACCCGGGACCGGCTCGCAGTGAGAGTCGTGACCGCCATGGCGGCCCGACTCTAGGGGTCAGATCGACTCCCCCTCCAATGCGGGCGGGTCCCGGGCCGCTCCTTACCCTTGGGGCCGTGAGGCGGTTCGAGCTGGCGCCGGAGACCTACCGGCAGATCACCGTGGTGGCCCTCGTGGCCCTGGTCTTCATCGTCGTCACGGGGGCCGCCGTGCGCCTCACCGGCTCCGGTCTGGGCTGCCCGGACTGGCCGACCTGTGACGGCGACCAGCTGGTCTCGGAGTTCCGCGACACCCCGGAGACCATCGAGTTCGTCAACCGCATGATCACCGGGGCCGTCTCGATCGCCGTGGCCGCCGCCGTCCTCGGAGCCCGCTGGCGGATCCCCTACCGGCGCGACCTCTCGATGCTGGCGTGGGGACTCGTCGCCGGCGTCGTCGCCCAGATCGTTCTGGGCGGGATCACCGTGCTCCTCGACCTGGCCCCCACCGCGGTGATGAGCCACTTCCTCGTGTCGATGGCGCTGATCGCCACCGCGGTCGTCCTCCACCGACGAGCCGGCGAGCCCGAGGGTGCCCGCCGTCCGTCGGTGCCCGCCGCGACGCTCTGGCTGAGCTGGGCGGCGGTCGCGGTCACCGCCGCCGTCCTCCTGGCCGGCACCGTCGTCACCGGCACGGGCCCCCACGGCGGGGACCCCGACGTCGAGCGGCTGCCCTTCGCCATCCGCGAGGTGGTGCGGGTGCACGGCGCGCTGGCCTGGCTGCTGACCGCGCTGATCGTGGTCCTGCTCGTCCGCACCCGTCGCGGCTGGCCCGTGGTGGCCGTGATCGCCGCCCAGATCACGGTCGGCTACGTGCAGTACTTCAACGGCGTGCCCGAGCTGCTGGTCGGGATCCACGTCCTGCTGGCCACCCTCGTCTGGATCGCGGTGCTGCAGCTCCACCTGTCGATGTGGGCCGTCGAGCCCGCAGCCGCACCGGACGTGGTCGAGCCCCGGATGGTGCCCGCGTGAGCCAGACCAGCCCGGTCGAGCTGGACGTCCCCGAGGTCGAGGACGTGGTCGAGGCGGACCGGCCCTGGATCGTCCTGGTGTGGAACGACCCCATCAACCTCATGTCCTACGTGACCTACGTGTTCCAGAAGCTGTTCGGCTACTCGAAGGCGAAGGCCACCCGGCTGATGCTCGACGTGCACGAGAAGGGCCGCGCCGTGGTCTCGAGCGGGCCGAAGGAGAAGGCCGAGCTCGACGTCTTCCGGCTCCACGAGCACGGCCTCTGGGCCACCATGCAGCAGGAGGACGCGGGCTGATGGCCTTGCTCGGACGGGGCGGACCGATCCGGCGCGAGCGCGACGGGTCGTTCTCGGTGCGGTTGAGCGAGGCCGAGCAGATGCTCATGAAGTCGCTCCTGGCCCAGCTGCGCACGCTGCTCAAGCTGGAGGGCGGCGGCGAGCTGGACGAGGAGTCGGGGGTCCGCCGGCTGTTCCCGGCGGCCTATCCCGGACGGGACGACCTCGAAGCCGACTACCGGGAGATGGTCCACGACGAGCTGCTGCGGGAGCGGCTGGACGCCGTCGACCGGGTCGAGGACACCATCGTCCTCCCCTCGCTCGACGAGGAGCAGCTCAGCACGTGGCTGCGCACCTTCAACGACCTCCGCCTGGTGCTCGGGACCCGGCTCGACGTCTCCGAGGACATGGGTCCCATCGACCCCGCCGACCCGGATGCCCCCGCCCTGGCGGCCTACGAGTACCTCGGCTGGCTCCTCGAGTGCACGGTGGACGCCCTCACCGGCACCCTGCCCCCGGCCGAGGATCCCGACGAGGTCTAGCGGCGGCCCTCGGCCCGACGCCGGCTGAGGTGGACGAAGGCCTTGGCCGCGCCCCACTCGAGTCCGGGGCCGCGGACCTCGGGGGCGAGGTCCTCGAAGGCGACGGGCGCCAGCGCATAGACGTCGTCGGGAAAGGCCCGCTGCTCGAAGTCGTCGCGCTCCACCGGCGGCACGCCGAGGTCGGCCAGCGCGTCAGTGGCCGGGCCGACCGCCGCCCGCAGCAGCGCCAGGGGGGTCGTCGCCTGGACGTCGATGTCCTCGGCCAACAGGGTCCGGATCCGGGGCATCGTCTCCTCGGCCGCCGACGCGGCCGCCTGCGCCGCGGCCTGCTCGACCTCCGGACCGGTGCGCCCGGCGTCGGCCGCCCGGCGCACGACCGCACCCACGAGCCAGGGCACGATCGCGGCGTCGACCGCGTCGGCCAGCGCGGTCGCCTTCTGCGCCAGGACGACCGCCGGATCGTCCTCCACGGCGTCAGCGGCCGACGCGGACCTGGCCGAGGACCCGGTTCACGACCGGTGGGAGCGTCTCGGTGACGCAGGTGAGGACGACCTCGCCGTCACCGACCTCCACCTCGGGGGGGCAGGGCAGGTAGCGCCCGAGCCGCAGGGACACGGTGACGGCGCCGATCTCGGGACCGGTCAGCACCAGGTCGCCGTCGACCAGGTCCGCCTGCGCCGTCACGCCCGCGGCGGTGATCGTGCCGTCGTCGGCGATGGCCACCGCCACGCCGGCCAGGTCACCGAGGCCCACCTCGCTCAGGGTGATGGAGGTCGTGGCCCGGTCGAGGTCGTCGACCCGGACCCGGCCGTTGAAGGCCGACGTCCGGTCGAGCTCGAGCCCGTCGACGTCGAGGCGGAACTCGTCGATGGTCACCCCCCGCTCCCGGATCCCGTCGAGCTCGAGGGTGGCGCTCACCCGGCCGGTGGCCAGGAGCGGGGCGAGGAAGGGGAACGAGTCGATGGAGAACGAGGCGTCCTCGACCCGGAGGCGATCAGAGTCGCGGAACTCGTCCTCCACCCGCGACTCGACGAACGCGGCGGAGGCGAGGTCGAGCAGGACGTAGGCGACGACCACGCCCAGGAAGAGGGCCAGCAGGCCCTTCACCGGTCGAGGGCGTCGTTCAGGTTGCCCGAGCGGAGCCCCTCGAGGTCGAGGGTGACGTGGCGGTAACCCGCCGACCGGACGGCGGCGGTGACCTCCGTGCGCCGGGCCAGCGCGTCGTCGAGATCCGCCACCGGGAGCTCGAGGCGGGCCAGGTCGCCGTAGTGGCGCACCCGGAGGTCGGCGAAGCCGAGGGCGCGCACCGCGGCCTCCGCCCGCTCGACCCGACCGAGCACGCCGACCGACACCTCGGTGCCGTAGGGCACCCGCGAGGCGAGGCACGGGGCGGCGGGCTTGTCCCACACGGGGAGGCCGAGGGCCCGGGCGGCAGAGCGGACGGCCGGCTTGGTCAGCCCGGCCTCCACCAGGGGGAACCGCGCGCCGCGCTCGCGGGCGGCGTGCTGGCCCGGGCGGTGGTCGTCGAGGTCGTCGACGTTCACGCCGAGGAGCACGGTGGCGCCGGCCTCGTCGGCCAAGGGGACCAGTGCATCCATCAGGGCGTCCTTGCACCAGTAGCAGCGATCGCCGGCGTTGGCCCGGTAGGTCGGGCGGTCCATCTCGTCGGTGGTCACCTCCTGCCAACGCAGGCCCCACGCCGTGGCCAGCTCCCGGCAGGCGTCCCGCTCGCTCGCGGCCAGCGACGGCGAGACCGCCGTGGCACAGAGCACTCGATCGGCCCCGAGCGACTCGGTGGCCACGTACGCCAGGAGCGACGAGTCGACGCCACCGCTGAAGGCCACCACCGCCCGCTCGTGGTCGACCAGGGCGTCGCGCAGGCGCTCGAGGGTTGCGTCAGCCATCGACCACCTCGAGGCGGATGCGCTTGTTGGCCTTGCCCTTCGACTCGGTCTTGACCACCCGGATGCCGCCGACCTCGCCCGTGGAGCCGACGTGGGTGCCGCCGTCGGCCTGCTTGTCGAGGCCCACGATGTCGATCACCCGGATCTCCCGCACGGTCTCGGGGATGAGGTTGACCTTGGTGCGGATGAGGTCCTCGTCGGCCACCGCGGTGTCGCGGGGCAGGAACGCCACCTCGATGGGGCGGTCGGCCGCGATCTCGGCGTTCACCAGCTCCTCCACGCGGGGCCCGAAGCCCTCCGGCAGCGGGTCGAACTCGAAGTCCATGCGCGCCTCGAGCGGCTTCATGTTCCCGCCCGTCACCGCCGTGCCCCACTCGTTCCAGATCACCCCGCAGAGGACGTGGAGCGCGGTGTGGGTCCGCATCAAGGCGTGGCGCCGGTCCCAGTCGAGCTCGCCGTGCACGACGTCGCCGATCGCGGGCAGCCGAGCGTCGCCGCCGAGGACGTGCCAGACCGAGCCGCCTTCGCCCTTCCGGACCTCGGTGACCGGATTGTCCCCGAGCGTCCCCGTGTCGTGGGGCTGGCCCCCTCCGGTCACGTAGAAAGCCGTCTGGTCGAGCGCCACACCCCGGCCGTCGTCGTCGACGTCGACGACGGTCGCGTCGAAGGCCCGCAGGTAGGCGTCCTGCAGGTAGAGCAACTCCGTGTGCATGCCCGGAGGATCATGCCTCTGTTACAGGTGCGTTGCCGCCTTACACCGCGCCGATCTTTGCGCCTATGCTCTGCGCTGCCGTGGCGCCGATGCCACGGCGTGCTGCTTTCCGAGGGGAGAGAAATGCGATTCAACGGACGTCTGTGGCGTCTGCTGGCTGTCTTCTTCGGGTTCTCGCTGATCGTCGCCGCCTGTGGCGACGACGACGGCGGGGGTTCCGGCGAGGAGTCCAGCAGCGAGACGACGGAGGGAGAAGGCGAGGGAACGGACGGCGGCAACGCCGACGGGGTCCTCAGTGTCGGCACGCTGCTGCCGGAGACAGGGGACCTTGCGTTCCTCGGGCCACCCGAGTTCGCGGGGGCCGAGCTGGCGATCGAGGAGATCAACGGCGCCGGTGGCGTCCTTGGTGCGGACGTCGAGTACTCGCAGGGCGATTCCGGCGACACCAACACCGACATCGCCAACCAGACCACCGACCGGCATCTGGCCGACGGGGTCGACGTGATCGTCGGCGCTGCTTCGTCCGGTGTGTCGTTCACGGTCATCGACAAGATCACCGGGGCGAACGTCATCCAGTTCTCGCCGGCCAACACCTCGCCCGACTTCACCGAGTACGACGACAACGGGCTGTACTTCCGTACCGCCCCGTCCGACGTGCTCCAGGGCCGGGTGCTCTCGGACCTGATCGTCGCCGACGGCAACGCCACGGTGGGGATCATGGCCCGCCAGGACCCGTACGGTGAGGGCCTCCTCCAGTACACCGCCGAGCCCCTGGCTGAGTCGGGTGCCGAAGTCCTCAACGACGGCGGGATCGTCTACGACCCCGCGGCCGAGAACTTCGACGCTGAGGTGAGCGACATCGTCGCCGGCGATCCTGACGCTTTCGTCATGATCGGCTTCGAGGAGTCGGCCCAGATCCTGACCTCGCTCTTCGAGGCTGGGTTCACGCAGGCGAGCGGCAAGAACATCTACCTCGTCGACGGCAACGTCGGGAACGCGCTGGGCGAGAACTTCGCCGACAGCCCCGGGGTGCTCGAAGGCGTGCGGGGCACCCTGCCCTCCGCCGAGCTCACCGATGAGTTCCGTGAGCGGCTGCTCGAGGTCGACCCGGCCCTGGAGGACTTCTCCTACGGCCCCGAGACCTACGACGCCGTCGTGATCACGGCTCTGGCCGCCGAAGTGGCCGGCACCGACGATCCCGTCGCCATTGCGGGCGAGATCAACGGTGTCACCCGCGACGGCACCACGTGCACCACCTTCGAGGAGTGCCGTGACCTCGTCGCGGACGGTGAGGACATCGACTACGACGGTGTGGGCGGCCCCTACACCTTCGGTGACTCGGGTGAGCCCACGGAGGCGAGCTTCGCGATCCTCCAGTACGGCCCCGACAACTCCATCGATGACAGCCTGACCGAGTTCCAGTTCGCGGCCATCGAGGAGTAATCGCTCCCCGACGCAGTACGGACTGACAGCGCGCGAGCCGGCCCTTCGGGGCCGGCTCGTTCGCGTGGTAGGGAAGGTGGCGTGACCACGCCCGTCGCCCTGCAGCACACCACCGCCGACCTGCGCCGGATGGCCCGGGCCGCGCTCGACGGCTGCGGCGTCGACCTCGGCCCGGTGGATGGTCCGTCGGTCACGGCCCGGACGCCGGTGACCGGCGAGGACCTCTTCCCGGTGCCGGCCGTCGATGCGAGGGGGGTCGAGGAGGCCGTCACCCGGGCCCATGAAGCGTTCCTCTCCTGGCGCACGGTCCCCGCCCCGGTGCGCGGTGCGCTGGTCAAGCGCTTCGGCGCCCTGCTGGCCGAGCACCTCGACGACCTGGCGACCCTGGTGCAGGTGGAGGTGGGCAAGATCGCGGCCGAAGCCCGGGGCGAGGTCCAGGAGATGATCGACGTCTGCGACTTCGCCGTCGGCCTGTCCCGCCAGCTGGACGGCCGCACCATGCCGTCCGAACGGCCCGGGCACCGCCTGATGGAGACCTGGCACCCGCTCGGCGTCGTGGCCGTCATCTCCGCCTTCAACTTCCCGGTCGCGGTGTGGTCCTGGAACGCCGCCGTGGCGCTGGTCTGCGGCGACACCGTGGTCTGGAAGCCGTCCCCCACCACGCCGTTGACGGCCTTGGCGTGTGCCGCGCTGCTCGACCGGGCGGCGGCCGACGTAGGCGCGCCGGCCGACCTCAACGTCGTGGCCGTGGCCGGCGCCGATGCCGCCGGCGCCCTCCTCGACGACAGCCGGGTGGCGCTCGTGAGCGCCACCGGGTCGGAGCGCATGGGGGCGGCGGTCGCGCCGCGGGTCGCGGCCCGCTTCGGCCGCTGCCTGCTCGAGCTGGGCGGGAACAACGCCGCCGTCGTGGCCCCGTCGGCCGAGCTCGACCTCGCGGTGCGGGCCATCGTGTTCGCCGCCGCGGGCACCGCAGGGCAGCGCTGCACGACCCTGCGCCGGGTGATCGCCCACGAGGACGTGGTCGACGAGCTGGTCGAGCGGATCGGGACGGCCTTCGCCGGCCTGACCGTGGGCGATCCGTTCGCCGACGGCACCCTGGTCGGACCGCTGATCGGGCCCGCGGCGCGGACGGCGATGACCGAGGCGCTGGCCGAAGCCGAGGCCGAGGGCGGCGAGCTGGTGGTGGGCGGCGAGCAGGTCCCGGCCGACGGCGCCCCCGACGCCGTCTACGTGCGGCCGGCCCTGGTGCGGTTGCCGGCGGCGACCGACCTGGTGCGGCGGGAGACCTTCGCCCCGGTCCTCTACGTCCTCACCTACCGGGACTTCGACGAGGCGGTCGCCCTCCACAACGACGTCCCGCAGGGCCTGTCCTCGTCGATCTTCACCACCGACCAGCGCGAAGCCGAGCGGTTCCTGGCCGCCGACGGCTCCGACTGCGGGATCGTGAACGTGAACATCGGGACGTCGGGGGCCGAGATCGGCGGCGCCTTCGGGGGCGAGAAGTCGACCGGGGGCGGGCGCGAGTCGGGCTCCGACGCCTGGCGGGCCTACATGCGCCGGGCGACCAACACCGTCAACTACTCCGACGAGCTCCCGCTGGCCCAAGGCGTCACGTTCACGTGAACCCGCTCCCTGCCGCCGCGGAGGTCGTGATCGTCGGCGGCGGGGTCATGGGCACGTCCACGGCGTTCCACCTGGCCGAGGCGGGCGTGCGGGGGATCCTCCTGCTCGAACGCGGCGCGCTGGGCTCGGGCTCGACGGCGAAGGCAGCCGGCGGGGTCCGGGCCCAGTTCTCCGACGCCCTCAACATCGCCCTCGGGGCCCGCGGCCTCGACGCCTTCGAGGACTTCGCCCGCCGGCCCGGCGGCGAGATCGACCTGCAGCAGGTCGGCTACCTCTTCTGCCTGACCGCCGCGACCGACGTGGCCGTGTTCGAGGCGGCGGTCGCCCTGCAGAACGACCTGGGCGTGGCCAGCCGGATGCTCACCCCGGCCGAGGCGGCGGCGCGGGCGCCCGTCCTGACCACCGACGACGTGCTCGCGGCCGCGTTCCACCACCGCGACGGCGTCTGCTCACCGGACGGCGTGGTCCAGGGCTACGCCGCCGCGGCCCGCCGGCTCGGGGCCGACCTGCGCACGGGCATCGAGGTGCGATCCGTCGAGGCCGACGCCGCCGGGGTCACGGCGGTCGTCACCGACGCCGGGCGCGTGACCACCGGCTCGGTGATCTGCGCGGCCGGGGCCTGGTCCGAGGGACTCGCCGCCACTGCGGGCGTCGACCTGCCCGTGACCCCGTTGCGGCGGCAGATCCTCGTGACCGAGCCGCTCGACGGGCGCCGGGCCGCGCTCCTCCCGGCCGACAGCCCCATGACCATCGACGCCGCCTCCACCCTCTACTTCCACCGGGAGGGCCCAGGCCTGCTGCTGGGGATGTCGTACGACAGGGAAGAGCCCGGCTTCGATCAGTCGACCGACGACGAGTGGTTGCCGGCATTGACCGCGGCCATCGCGACCCGGGCCCCCGACCTGCTCGACCTCGGCATCGCCCACCGGTGGGCCGGCCTGTACGAGGTCACGCCCGACCACAACGCCCTCCTCGGCGGCGCCGAGCACCGGCCGGGCTTCTTCTACGCCACCGGGTTCTCCGGGCACGGCTTCCTGCAGGGGCCCGCCGTCGGCGAGGTCCTGCGCGACCTCTGGCTGGGCCGCGAGCCCTTCGTGGACGTCTCGCCCCTCTCGGCCGACCGGTTCGCGACCGGGGCCCTGCGCCCGGAGCACCACGTTGTCTGAGGAGTGGGCATCCGAGCTGGGCCCCCTCGGCCTCGACCCGGAGGACATGCGCCGCCTCGGGTACTGGGTGGTCGACCGGGTCGTCGAGCACCTCACCGAGCTCGGTGACCGACCGGCGCTGCGCACGGACACGCCCGAGCACCTCCTCGCCACCTTGGGCGGAGCGGTTCCGTCCGGGCCCGGCGACCCGCTCGTCGCGATGGAGCAGCTGGTCGAGGTGGCCCTGGCGACGATGCAGCACACCGACCACCCCCGGTTCTTCACCCGCGTGCCCGGGCCGTCGTCGTACCCCGCCATCCTCGGGGACTGGCTCGGGACGGGGTTCCAGGCCATTGCCGCGTCCTGGGGCGGCGGGGCGGGCCCGTCGGCGGTCGAGCTGGTCGTGATCGACTGGCTCCGGCAGGTGCTGGGGCTCCCCGAGAGCACCGAAGGTGTCCTGCTCTCGGGGGGCTCGATGGCCAACCTCACCGGCCTCCTGGCCGCCCGAGCCGAGCTCGGCGACGGTGTCGTCTACCTCTCCGACCAGACCCACGCCTCGATCGGCCGCGGCCTCCGCTCGACCGGGTTCGCGGCGGTGCGCACGCTGGCCACCGACAACGAGCACCGTCTGGCGCCGGACGTCGTGGGCGCGGCGGTCGCCGACGACCGGGCCGCCGGCCGGATGCCGACCATCGTCGTGGCCACCGCGGGCACGACGAACACCGGAGCCGTCGACCCGCTCCCCGAGCTGGCTGACCTCTGCACCGGCGAAGGCCTGTGGTTGCACGTCGACGGGGCCTACGGGGCGCCGGCCGCGCTCGCACCCTCGGGCCGGCCCGTCCTGGTGGGCCTGGAGCGAGCCGACTCGCTCGTCCTCGACGGCCACAAGTGGCTCTTCCAGCCCTACGACGTGGGCGTGCTCCTCGTCCGGCGACCCGGCGCACTCGAGCGGACGTTCACGATGAACCCCGAGTACCTGGCCGACATCGTGGCCGGGACCGGCGAGGTGGACCTGCGCAACCGCAGCCTCGAGCTGACCCGGCGGGGCCGGGCCCTCAAGCTCTGGCTCACCTTCCGCACCTACGGCCACGAGCGCCTCGGCCAGGCCATCGAGCGGGGCATCGGCCTCGCCGAGCACGCCGAGGCCCTGGTGACGGCCGATCCGGCCTGGGCGATCGTCACCCCGGCCCAGCTCGGCGTGGTCACCTTCGCCCGGGTGGGCGCCACCACCGAGCAGCACGTGGCCGCCGCCGCCGCCATCACCGACGACGGCTACGCCGCGGTCTCGACGACCACGCTGCGGGGCCGGACCGTCCTCCGCCTCTGCACCATCAACCCCCGGACCACCGAAGCGGACCTCGAAGAGACGGTCGTCCGGTTGGGTCAGGCCTTCGCCAGCGTGCCCAGGTAGAGCTCGATGACCTTGGGGTCGTGCAGGAGCGCGTTGCCGGTGTCGGTGTAGGCGTTCTGGCCCTGGTCGAGCACGTAGCCCCGGTCGCAGATCTGCAGGCACCGCCGGGCGTTCTGCTCCACCATGATGATCGACACGCCCGCCTGGTTGATCGTGTCGGCCCGCTCGAAGACCTCGGTCTGCAACACCGGGCTGAGGCCGGCCGAGGGCTCGTCGAGCAGGAGCACCGAGGGCTCCATCATCAACGCCCGGCCCATGGCCAGCATCTGGCGCTCCCCGCCGGACAGGAGCCCCGCCCGCTGGTCGGAACGTTCGGCCAGGCGGGGGAACATCGCGTACACCCGCTCCCGCTGCGCGGCGAGGGTCTTCGGCGCCTGGTAGACGCCCATCTCCAGGTTCTCCGAGACCGTGAGCCGGGAGAAGACGTTGTCCCGCTGGGGCACGTAGCCGATTCCGGCGCGGACCAGCTCGTGGGCGGGCTTGCCGGTGACGTCCTGGCCCCGGAAGGTGACGTTGCCCTCGCGGATGTGGAGGAGACCGAAGAGGGCCTTGATCAGGGTCGACTTCCCCGCCCCGTTGGGGCCGATGATGCCGACCAGCTCACCCTCCCGCAGCTCGAGGTCGCAGCCGTTGAGGATGTTCACCTCGGGCACGTAGCCGGCCACGATGTTGCGGGCCTCCAGCAGGAACTCGTCAGCCATCGTCCGGGATCCCTTCTTCGAAGGCCACCTCGCGCTCGTCGACGATCTCGCTGACCTGGTGCGCGGCCACCGTCGGGTCGGCGGTGGCCTCGACGCCGTGGTCGGTGCCGAGGTAGGCGTCGATCACGTCGGGGTTGCCGGTGACGTCGTCGTGGGTGCCTTCGGCGATGATCGAGCCCTCGGCCATCACCACGACCCAGTCGCTGATGTCGCGGACGACGTCCATGTCGTGCTCCACGAAGATCACCGACATGCCCTCGTCCCGCAGGGACTTCACGTGGCCGAGGAGCGACTGGGTGAGGGCGGGGTTCACCCCGGCCATCGGCTCGTCCAGCATGACCAGGGCGGGCTCGGTCATCAGGGCCCGCGCCATCTCCAGCAGCTTGCGCTGGCCGCCGGAGAGCGTGCCCGCGTACTCGTTGGTCATGTGGGCCATGCCGAACCGCTCGAGCAGCACGAGGGCTCGATCGCGGAGCTCGTCCTCCTGAGCCCGCCAGGTGTTGGGGACGAACGCGGAAGCGAACTTCTCGCCCTGCTGGTCGATGCCCCCCAGCATCATGTTGTCCAGCACGGTCATCTTCGAGAGGGCCTTGGTGAGCTGGAAGGTGCGCACCATGCCGCGGGTCGAGAGCAGGTGGGCCACCGAGCCGCCCATGTCGACGCCGTTGAACAGCCAGGACCCGCCGTCCGGCGTGTCGAAGCCGGTGAGGAGGTTGAAGAGCGTGGTCTTGCCGGCGCCATTTGGGCCGATCAGCCCGGTGATCAGCCCGCGTTGGATCTCGAGGTGGTCGACGTCGACCGCCTTCAGCCCGCCGAAGCGGCGCTGGACGTTGTCGACCACGAGGATCGGGTCCGGCTTGGCCACGCCCGGGCGACCCTCCACGCCGGCCAGCACCGCGGGATCGACCAAGGGCCGGTGGGCTCGGGCCTCGGCCGCCGTCGCCACCATCTTCCGCTTCGGGCCGAGCAGGTAGAAGGGGGCGGCCAGGAACCCGAACGCCCCGACGAGTATCAGCCAGGTCTGGCGGTTCAGTCCCGCCTGGTCCCAGGCCCACGGCGCCCGGGCGAAGGCGTCCTGGGCCGCGGTCACCCACAGGCCGATGAGGATCGAGGCCACGAGCAGCGCCACCGCGCCGACGACGTCAGCCATGGCCCGGAGCTCCGCTACACCTCAAGGGCCATCTCCTGCTTGTTCCCGAACAGCCCCTGGGGCCGGAAGATCATCAGCAGGGCCAGGCCTGCGCCGACCAGCATGAACCGGACCTGGCCGATCTGGACCCCGTCCATGATGCTGTTGATCCCGAGGAAGCGGTTGTCCACCGCCTCCCGCAGGAAGTTGTCGGTCAGGGCCAGGAGCATCCAGAACACGACCGAGCCGACGATCGGGGTCCAGACCCGACCCAGGCCGCCGAGGATGAGGGCGGTGTACAGGAAGAACGTGATGGGCGGCGAATAGGCGTCGGGCTGGACGGTCTGGGTCCCGATCGAGAGCACCATGCCCGCGATGCCACCGATGACCCCGCCGATGATCAGGCTCTGCACCTTGTAGCCGTAGGCGTTCTTGCCCAGCGAGCGGGCCGCGTCCTCGTCCTCCCGGATGGAGCGGACGACCCGACCCCACGGGGCCCGGATGAGGGACCACACGAACAGGGTCACCAGGGCCACGATGCCCCAGCCGATGAGGATGATCCAGAGCTGGTTCCCGAAGAACTTGAAGTCGAAGCTGCCGATGGTGAAGCCGTACTGCGCCTGCGGGTCGAACGGGTTGAAGTAGTAGAAGCCCTCCGCGAAGCCGTTGATCCCGTTGGAGCCACCGGAGTAGTCGCGGAGGGACACCGATCTCATCACGGTCCGGATGATCTCGGACGCGGCGATGGTGACGATGGCGAGGTAGTCGGCCCGGAGGCGGAGGGCGGGCAGGCCGAGCACGAGGGCCAGGGCGACACAGGCCAGGACCCCGATGATCAGGGCGGTGACCGGGTGCCAGCCGTAGTAGGTGATCCCGATGCCGACCCCGTAGGCCCCCATCGCCATGAAGCCGACCTGGCCGAAGTTGAGCAGCCCGGTGTAGCCGAAGTGCACGTTGAGGCCCATGGCGGCGATGGCGAAGACCGCGGCGTCCCGGCTGACCCCCGCCCGCAGCGTGTTCTCGATGATGTTGATCCAGTCCACGGCCCGCCCCCTCAGCCGATCCGCTCGCGCTGGCCGAAGATGCCCTGCGGACGTATGACCAGGATGAGGATGAGCAGCACCAGGGCACTCACGTTCTTCAGCTCGGGCGAGATCCACAGCGTCGAGACCTGGATGATGACCCCGACGATCACGCTGCCCACGAAGGCCCCGAACGCCGTGCCCAGGCCACCAAGGGTCACGCCGGCGAACATCAACAGCAGGAGCTTGAAGCCGAACTGCCAGTCGACCAGCTCGTTCGTGGCGAACAGCACGCCCCCGAGGGTGGCCAGCGACGCCCCGGCTCCCCACACGATCACGATCACCCGGTCGACGTCGATGCCCGACGAACGGGCCAGGTCGGGGTTGTCGGCGACGGCCCGGATGGCCTTGCCGATACGGGTCCGGGTCAGCACCAGGCCGACGAGGGTCAGGACCACGACCGAGATGACGATGCCCCAGATGTCCTTGGGCACGATGGTGATCGGGCCGAACTCGTACGGCTCTTGGACGGCGTAGTCGTGGAAGGCCTTGGGGCGGCCCCGGAACACGTAGAGGATGAGGTAGCGCAGCACCAGGGACAGACCGATGCTGATGACCAGCATCGAGATGAGGCTGGTCCCCCGCCGGCGGAGGGGCCGCCAGAGCCCGGAGTCGAAGGTCGCGCCGAATCCGAACATGAGCGCCATCGCGATCACGGTGGCGAAGGGGAGCCAGATGCCGCCGTCGTTCAGGTACCAGACCATGATCGTCCCGAGTACGACGATCTCGCCGTGGGCGAAGTTGGTGAGGCCGGTGGTGCCGAAGATGAGCGAGAGCCCGATCGCCATCATGGCGATGACCAGGCCGAACTTGATGCCCTCCACGAGCAGCTGGAGGAACCGGTCGAAGTCGCCGGTCTGCTGCCGGGTGCTCACCGCGCCCTCCTCCTGGAGAGCGAAGAGCACGCGCTGGGTCTCCTGGGGGCTGACCTGGACGGTGCGGACGAGGGTGTCGGGATCAACCAGCTCGACGCCGTCGGGCACCGTCTCGGGATCGATGGTCACCGTGTACTGGCCGGGGCCCGGCACCTCGAGCAGGAACAGACCGTCGGCGTCGGTGGCCCCGGTGCCGACCTCGTCGCCACCGACCGTCTCGACCGTGAACTCGACGTCTTCCGCGGGGGTCTCCACCGCCTCGTCGCCCTCGCCGACGTCGAAGGTCAGGGTGGCGGAGACCCCGGTGGTCCGGGCCGGCGGGCCGTCGCCCTCCTGCGCACCGGCGGGCGTGGTGAGAGCGAGCAGCGACGCGAAGAGCACGACCGCGGGGATCACCACCACCCGGATGCGCAAGTTCTCTGCCGTCTCCCCTCGGCCACCCCACCGGTGGAGTTCGGGAGCTTAGATGACCTCGACGAGGTGCTCCACCGTCGTGACCATCCCCGTGTAGAAGGGCCCGAATTCGGCGAAGACCGCGGACGCCTCGTCGAAGCGCATGGTGTAGACGACCTCCTTGAGATCGTCGGGATGGACGGCGAAGAGGGTCACCCCCCACTCGAAGTCGTCGAGCCCGGTCGACCCGGTGACGACCTGCAGCACCCGTCCGGCGAACTTCCGGCCGGAGGTGCCGTGCTCGAGCATGAGCGCCTTGCGGTCGTCGTACGGCAGCGTGAACCAGTTCTGGTCCGGACCGCCGCGACGCTTCGACATCGGGTAGAAGCAGAACGCGGCCTTCCCCTCGGGCGGGAGCTGCGGCTGCAGGCGGTTCTGCTTCATCTCCTCGGGCATCCCCTGCGCGTACTCGCTCACCTCGGTGAGCGACACGTAGCGAGTCGACCACCTCGAGGCCGGCGGCCTGCAGGTCGGTCTGGAACCGCCGCTGGCGCCACAGGTCGTCGCCCAGGACCATGAACCCGAGGTCGGCCTTGTGGCCGAGCAGCGCGACCGGCACGACCTGGTCCCCCAGGCCCTCGGCCGCCTTGACCGCGGCCACGACCGCTTGGGCGTCCCGCGTGGGGGTGGGCTTGCAGAAGAGGTGGAGGACCCCCCAACCGACCTGGGGGCGCAGCGCATCGGGCATCGGCGCCATCGTACGGCGCCGGTTGTGAGCTCGACCTCCGTTCTGTAAAGCTTGCCTCACATGTCCTGGCGCCCGCGCTTACCAAGTCGTCACCGGGGCCGCTGGGTGCTGGGGATCGGCCTCGCCACGACGGCGGTGGCCGTCGTGGTCATCGCCCGCGGCGTCGACACCGCGGCGGTGGCCGAGGCCTTCCACGCCGCCCAGGACCGTCCGGGCCGCGTCGCGCTGGCCGTCGCCGCGCTGGCCCTCGCCTTCGTCGTCCGGGCCTGGGCCTGGACCCGCGTCCTGCCCGGGCTGTCGCTCGGCCACGCCCTGGCCGGGATCCACCTCGCCTACGGCGCCAACCACGTCCTCCCCCTGCGCCTCGGCGAGCCGCTTCGGATCGTCAGCGTCGTGCGCCGGGCCGGCATCGGCGTCGCACCGGCCACCGCCTCGACCGTGACCCTGCGGGTCGCCGACCTCGTGACCCTGGCCGCGCTGGGCGCCGCGGCCGGTGGCACGGTGCTCTGGTCGCTCGCCGGGCCGTGGTTCGCGTTGGCGTTGGCGTTCGCCGTCGCCGCGGGCGGGGCGGCGTGGTGGTGGCTGCGCCGGGCGATGCGCAACGGGGCCGAAGTCCGACTGCCCACCCTCGTCGTCCTGGCCGCCACGGCGTCCGCCTGGCTGCTCGAGGCGGTCCTCGTCCTCGAGGGCGCCCGCCTGGTGGGGCTCCCCATCGGCTACCAGGAAGCGCTGCTGGTGACGGCCACGACGGTCTGCTCCCAGGTGGCCGCCGTCGCACCGAGCGGCCTCGGCACCTTCGAGGCGGCCGGCACCGCCACGTTCGTGGCCCTCGGCTACGGCGCGGCCGAGGGCCTGGCGGCCACCGTGGTGGTCCACGCGATCAGCACCGCGTACTCGTTGCTGGCGGGCAGCTCCGCGGTGTTCTGGCCCAGCCCCGGCCTGGCCGGTCGCCTCCGCCTCGGGCGAGAGCCGGAGCCGGAGCAGGTGCCCGCGACGCCCGTCGCCGACGGTCCGGTGCTGCTCTTCCTCCCCGCCCACGACGAGGCCGCCACGGTGGCCGAAGTGGTGGCCCGGGTGCCCACCACGGTCCAGGACCGGCCGGTCGACTGCCTCGTGATCGACGACGGCTCCCGGGACGACACGGCCGAGCGGGCCCGGGCGGCCGGGGCCGAGGTCATCCGCCACGAGCGCAACCGCGGCCTGGGGGCCACGGTCCGCGACGGCCTGGTCGAAGGACGTCGCCGGGGCGCGTCGGCGGTGGTGTTCTGCGACGCCGACGACGAGTACGACCCGGCGGACCTCGCCGCCATGGTGGCCCCGATCCTGGCGGGCGCGGCCGACTACGTCGTGGGGAACCGCTTCGCCGCCGGCTACCCCGACATGCGGCCCCACCGTTGGGTCGGCAACCGGATCCTCACCGCGCTGACCTCGTTCGTGGCCCGCCGCCCGCTGGCCGACGCCCAGTCCGGCTACCGCGCCCTGTCGGCGGCGGCCGTGGCCGACGCCGAGATCGTCCACGACTACAACTACGCCCAGGTCCTCACCCTCGACCTGCTGGCGAAGGGCCACCGCTACGCCGAGGTCCCCATCGCCTACCGGCACCGCCGCCGCGGCCGGTCCTTCGTCCGGCCCGTCGGCTACCTCCGGCGCGTCCTCCCCGCCGTCTACCGCGAGCTGAACTCGGCCTGATCAGTCCGGGGGTGGGGTGCTGGCCGCGGTCAGCGGGCGATGGCCGTTGGTGAGCTCCGGGAGGCGGGCGTCGACGGCGGTGTTCTCCTGGTGGGCCCGCATGGCCACCTCGTGGTACCGCTCCAAGAGGTCGAGCGTCGACGGGTCGTGGTACAGCCGGCCGTCGACCAGCGTGCCCTCGGTCCCCTCGATCACCGCCACCACGTCCTCACCGGACAGTGTCTTGTGCTGCTCGAGGGCATGGGCCACGGCCAGCACCTCGAGGCGGTTGGCGCGGATGAGATCCACGGTCTCCTCGAGCAGGCGGGCCAGGTTCTCCTCGATGCGCTGACCGAGGGCGGCGTCGCGCAGCAGGTCCTTCTCGGCCTCCTCCTCGCCCCGCGGCTTGCCACCACCCCCGACCTTCAGCCGATCGGTCACCCCGTGGCTGGCCACCGTGGAGCCCATGCCCCAGTAGCCCTCCATGAAGGTGGCCACCGTGGTGGCCGAGTCGAGGTCGCCGGACACGCCCGACGAGCTGTCGCCGGCGAAGAACTCCCGTTCGCCGGCGAGCGACGCCAGCGACACCTTGATGTCGGCCTCGTAGTGCGACCGCCACCGTGTGAACTGGTCCTCGGGACGGACCGAGCGGACCATGCCGAGGTAGGTCCCGCCCTTCTCGATCGTGGCCAGGTCGATGTTGAGGTGCTTGCGCTCGCGATGGGAGGCCACCGCATGACACGCCTCGTGCACCGCGATGGCGTGGCGCTCCCGCTCGATGTACTCGACGTCCTCGGGCGGCCCCAACTCCTTCATCTGCTTGGCCTCGAGCATGTCGCGCCACACGATCCGGTCCCGGCCGTTGCGGATGGCGACGATGAGCGCCTCGTTGACGAGGTCCTTGATCGTCGCGCCGGTGGCGTACGGCGTGATGGTGGCCAGCTTCTCGATCTGGTCGTCGGTGAGCTCGTGCGCGACCTTGTCGAGGTAGCCCTGGTACGTGCGCTTGCGGCCTTCCTTGGACGGGTAGCCCACCTTGTAGATGCGGTCGAGGCGACCCGGGCGGAGGAGGGCCTCGTCGAGGGCCTGAGGCATGTTCGTGGCCATCATCACGAGGATCCGGTACTTGGGCGGGGGCTTCGGCCGCATGCCCAGGAGGCGCCGCCCGAACCGGTTGAGGAGGCCACGCGGCTTCTTCAGGCCCGAGATCTCGGTGAGCAGGGCCTGCAGGGTGCCCATGCCGCCGCCGCCGCCGCCCATCATCATGACCCCGTCCCGCTGCACGGGAGCATCCGGCGCCGGGCCCGACAGGACCAGCTCCTGCGAGGCGGGCGACAACCATCGGCGATGGTCGTCCCACGGCGCAGGAGCGGCCACCTGGCCGCCGAGGCCGCCCTGGGTGGCGAGGCTGCGGCTCCCGAGTGCATCCGCCTCGTCGAAGAAGACGATGACCCCGCCGTAGCGCAGGGCGAGCTTGCGCAGCTTGCGGAAGAGGGCCTTGACCTTGATGACCCCGACGCCCATGAACATGTTGATGAACGCCCCCGGGTCCACGAACACGAAGGGCCGGCCGGTCTCGCCGGCCACGGCCTCGGCCATGAGGGTCTTGCCCGTCCCTGGCGGCCCCCAGAGCAGGATGCCGCCCGGAACGTACCCGCCCTTCTCCTCGATCTTCTCGGGGTCCTCGAGGAAGAGCATGCTCTCCTGGACCCGCGCCACCACGGCGTCCTGGCCCCAGACGTCGTCGAGCCGGGTCTCGATGTCGTCGGGGTAGTAGACGTCGACGCCACCCCGGGACAGGAACCAGAACAGCGCGGCGAACTGCGAGATCAGCAGGATCGGGTAGATCAGGAACTGCAGGAACATGGGGAGCGCATCGATGAGCCGAGCGGGGAGCTCGAACAACGCCGTGATCGGCGACACGTCGAACACCGCGGCCAGCACGATGCTGAGCAGGGCGAGGAAGACGATCAGCTTGACGATCCGCGCCACCCGGAACCGGTTCCAGTCGTTGAACTTGGCCATGCGCCGTTCGAACCGGCCGAAGACGCTGTCGCTCCAGAGCCGGTGGTAGCCCGGCCACGACTCGGCAAGCAGGAAGTGGGCCTGACGGATGGCCTCGAAGCCGACCAGGGCCAGGATCCACCACTTGGCCTCGAGGGTGCGCTCGAGGGCTTCTTCGAAGGGCAGGATCGGGTTGTCGGCCATGTCGGCCCAGACGAAGAACCAGAAGAGGACGCCGAGGAGGACGAGGAACTTGATCCGGTCCCAGAAGGGCAGCGGCTTGCGGGTGGTCCGGTCGGACTCCCGGACCCGCGAGAGGACGCCGGGCTCGGGCAACCCCTCCCGGTGGTCGGGAGATGGGGTGGCGACGGGCGGACCGGGGGGGATCTCAGGCATCAGGACTCCTGTTCGATCGTCCACGAGTCGACGATGTCGTCGATCTCGTCACGGTTGGCCTCGTAGCAGGTGGCCTCGCACTTGAGGAGGAGCTCGTACACCTCCGTGGTGTTCTCGTTGACCAGGGCGGTGTGGTCCATGGTCACGAAGCGGCCGTCCTCCACCTCGACGGAGTACACGAGGCGCTGGCCCCGTAGGCCCTCGTCGGTCGTGATGTCGTAGCCGTCCACCAGCTCCAACGTGCTGTCGGGTTGGTCGGCCAGGACCAGCGGGTCCTCACCCAGGACGGACGAGCGCAGGGTGGCGTAGTCGAGCGCGTCCCGGGCCTCGGCCGACTCCACCGCTCGCACACTGGCCAACCCGACGGGGTACGCGGGCAGGGACGCCTGGTAGTTGCCCGCTCCGGGCGTGGGCGAACGGTCGATGAGCCGGAGCCAGGCGTCGGGTGTGGCGGCCACCGGATCCGGGCGTCCCGACTCCGCTTCCTCGACCTCGAGCACCGTCCAGGTCTCCGGGACCCGGAAGTAGAGCCCGGCGTCGTCGTTCTGGACGTACTCGTAGCCCGACCCGCCGCACGCGCTCAAGACCACGCCCGCCGCCACGAAGGCCAAGACCCCCCGAACCCGACCTGCCATTGCTGTCCAGTGTGCCGGTTCGCGGCAACAGGCGATAGTCAGGCGGGAGAATCGCCCTCGTCGCCGGTGGCGTGGACGTAGGTCCACCCGAAGCGGCCCTTGATGCAGAGGTGGCCGCTCGTCACCTCGTGATCGGCCGGCGAGGTCACCTTCACGATCCGCTCGTCCTGGACGTGGAGCTCCAGGTTGCACCCCACACCGCAGTACGAGCACACGGTGGTGGTCACCGTCTGTTCCTCGGGCTGCCAGTTCCCGGCCGCCCGGAGGTCGAACTCGGTGGTGAACTGCAGCGCGTTCGTGGGGCACACCCCGATGCAGTTGCCGCAGTACACGCAGGCGGAGTCGGGGAGGGCGACGTCGAACTCGGTCGAGATGCGGGCGTCGAAGCCCCGTCCGCTGACCGCGATGGCGTAGGTGTGCTGGGCGTCGTCGCCACAGGCCTCCACGCACTTGTAGCAGAGGACGCACTTCTCGTAGTCCCGGATGTAGAGCTGGTCCTGGACCTTGACCTCCTCCTGCACCCGCTCGGCGGGGTGGTCCTCGGCGCCGTAGCGGTCGGGATCGGCGCCGTAGTGCTCGATCCAGGGCCCGAGGGCGTCGGCCTGGCTGAGGTCCACCCCCGAGCCGAGGAACTCCAGCACCAGCTTGCGGCTGTGGCGGACGCGGTCGGAGTCGGTGAGGACCACCATGCCCTCCTCGACCGGTCGCGAGCACGCCGGGACCAGCGCCCGCGACCCCTCCACCTCCACCACGCACACCCGACAGACGTTGACGGGGGTGAGGTTGGGCGACCAGCAGATCGTCGGCGTCTCGACCCCGGCGTCGGTCAGCGCGCCGAGGATCGTCGTGCCCTCCTCGACCTCGAGCTCGCGGTCGTCGGCCGTGAAGCGGATCACGCCGCGCCCACCAGGCCGAGGGCCAGGGCCGAGCGGACCGCGCCGGTTGCCGTGTGGCCGAGGCCGCAGATGGAGGCGTCGGTCATCGCCGCCGCCATCTCGTCGAGGAGCTCTCGTCGGCCGGCGGACAGCTCACCGCGGTCGCGCATCTGCACCATCGTCTCGTGGACCCGGACGGTACCGACGCGGCAGGGCACGCACTGACCGCACGACTCGTGGCGGAAGAACTCGGCGATGCGCACGACCACGTCGGTGAGGTCGACCGAGCGTGTCGAAGGCCATGACGACCCCGGAGCCGAGGGTGGCCCCGGCCGCCCGGGTGTCCTCCAGCGTGAGCGGCAGCCCGAGGGCGTCGGGTCCGACGAAGACCCCGGCCGCCCCGCCCAACAGGACGGCGGCCAGGTCGCCCGTGACCCCGCCCGCGAGGTCGAGCAGCGCACCCAGGGTGATGCCGAACGGCACCTCGTAGACGCCCGGCCGACCCACCCGGCCGGACAGGCAGAACAGGCGGGTGCCCGGCGACTGCTCGGTGCCCACCGCGCGGTAGGCCTCCGGTCCGTCGACCAGGATCGGGAGCACGTTGAGCAGGGTCTCGGGGTTGTTGATGGCCGTGGGCTGGCCGAACAGGCCGTGGGTGGTCGGGAACGGCGGCTTGTTGCGGGGCTCGCCCCGGAAGCCTTCGATGGAGTTGAAGAGGGCGGTCTCCTCACCGCAGATGTAGGCCCCAGCCCCGCGCCGGACCTCGACGTCGAAGGCCGCCCAGCCAGCCGGCGGCACCGGCCTGGGCCACGGCGGCCTCGACCCGGCCCGCGGCTTCGGGGTACTCGCCCCGCACGTACACCCAGGCCTCCCTCGCGTCCACGGCCTCGGCGGCGATCACCGTCGCCTCGAGCAGGGCGAAGGGATCCCGCTCCAGGAGCGTCCGGTCCTTGAACGTGCCCGGCTCGGACTCGTCGGCGTTGACCACCACGTGCTTGCGGTCGCCGGGCGCGTCACGCACCGCTCGCCACTTGACCCCGGTGGGGAACGCCGCCCCACCGCGGCCCGACAGGCCGGCGTCGGTGATGGCGGCGATCACGGCGTCCGGGCCGATCTCCCGCGCCCGGGCGAGCGCTGTGCCCCCACCCGCGTCCCGATACGAGTCGAGGCGCGACGGGTCGACCACGCCGACGCGGTGGAGCAGGCGCAGGCCGGGATCTCCCGCCTGCGGGAGGGTGAACGGCGAGGGCGGCCCCAGCCGCTCGGGGGTGCCCCGGCGCTGGGTGAAGGACGCCGGCGCCTGCTCGCACCGGCCGAGGCAGGGCGAGTCGTGGGCCACGGTGCCTTCGGGCACGGCTGCCGAGCCGGCGGTGATGCGGCAGGCGGGATCCACGCAGACCCACGTGGTCGCCCCTTCATGGGTGGGTTCGGTGGTGCGGAGCAGGTCGTAGAACGTGGCCACGCCGTACGCCTCGGCCGGCGGCACCTGGAGGCGGTCCGCCACGTGGTTCAGCCCGCCGGGGCTGATCCAGCCCACCTCCTCCTGCAGCGCGATCAGGGTGGGGAGCAGGAGGTGGCGGCGCTCGAGGCGACGGGTGCGGCCACTGCGCACCAGCCGCTCGTCCTCGACGACCACGACCGGCCCGACGTCACCGAGGACGGCGTCGACGGTGTCCCGCTCGATCTCGGACGGACGATCCGGTCCGATGAAGAGGTCAGCCATCCGGCTCCAGCTCCGCTCGCTCACGAGCGAACGGTTGGCCTCGCACTCGGACGCTCGCTTCGTGTCGCTCACACGCCGATCTTGTCAACTCTGATCGCCGCGGCCTTGAACTCGCTCGTCCCCGACCTCGGGTCCCAAGCGTCGTTGGTGAGCACGTTGGCGTCGACCAGCTCGGGGAAGTGGAAGGTGGTGAAGGTGAGGCCCACGGGCAGGTCGGGTTGGACCCGCACCGACATCTCGACCGCACCCCGCGGCGAGGTGACCAGGACCCGCTCCCCGTCCACCACCCCCAGGTGCTCGGCGTCGGCGGGGTTCACGTCGAGGGCGTCCCCGTAGCGGATGGGCGACGCGAAGTCGCCGGACTGCACCCCGGTGTTGAACGAATCGAGGGCCCGGCCGGTGGTGAGGCGCAGCGGGAACTCGGCGGACAGCTCCTCGACCGGTCCCGCGTGCTCGACCACGCTGAAGGGCGCCGGAGCCCGCCCGCCGAGATCGGGCTCCCACAACCAGCCGTGGAGGAAGGGGCTGCCCGGGTGGTCTTCGGTGGGGCAGGGCCACTGGAGGCCGCCCTCGGCGTCGAGGCGGGCATAGGACATGCCGGCGTGCATCGGCGAGAGGGAGCGCAGCTCGTCCCAGAGGTCCTCGGCCGAGGGGTCGCCCCAGGCGTAGCCCATGCGGCGGGCCAGCTCGCCGAGGATGGCGAGGTCGTCCCGGGCCTCCCCCGGCGGAGGCACCGCGGCCCGCACCCGTTGGACCCGGCGCTCGCTGGAGGTGACGGTCCCCTCGCCCTCCGCCCAGGCCGCGGTGGCGGGCAGGACGACGTCGGCCATCTCGGCCGTCCGGGTCAGGAAGATGTCCTGGACGACGAGGTGGTCCAGGCCCTCGAGCAGGGCGCGGGCGTGCTCGACGTCGGCTTCGGAGTCGGCGGGGTTCTCGCCGATGACGTAGAGACCGGTCAGCTCGCCACGGCCCATCGCCTCGAACATCAGCGTCAGGTGCAGGCCCGGCTCCGGGTTGAGCGGGACCCCCCAGACGGCTTCGAACCGGGCCCGCGCCGCCTCGTCGGTCACGTCCTGGAAGCCGGGGAACTTGTTGGGCAGCGCGCCCATGTCGCCGCCCCCCTGCACGTTGTTCTGGCCCCGCAACGGCACCAGGCCCGAGCCCCAGCGGCCGACGTGGCCGGTGAGCAGGGCGAGGTTGCACAGGGCGACCACGTTGTCGACGGCGTTGTGGTGCTCGGTGATCCCGAGGGTCCACAGGATCTGGGCCTTGTCGGCCTCGCCGTACGCGTGGGCCAGCTCGCGGATGGCGCTCCGGGGCACGCCCGTCAGGGCCTCGGCCCGCGCGAGCGTGTAGGGCTCCACTGCGGCGGCGTAGTCGTCGTAGCCCTGGGTCGAGTGGGCGATGAACGCCGGATCGGTCAGCCCGGCGTGGATCAGCTCCCGGCCGATGGCGTGGGCCAGGGCGATGTCGGTGCCCACGTCGAGCCCGAGCCACACGTCGGCGAACTTGGCCGACGAGGTCCGGCGGGGGTCGACGCAGTAGAGGCGGGCGCCGTTGTCCACCCCGCGCAGGAGGTGGTGGAAGTAGATGGGGTGGGCTTCACGGGCGTTGCTGCCCCAGAGGACGATGACGTCGGCCTCCTCCACCTCCCGGTACGAGGAGGTGCCACCACCCGCTCCGAAGACTGTCGCCAGACCGACGACGGAGGGCGCGTGTCAGGTTCTGTTGCAGGAGTCGATGTAGTTCGACCCCAGCACGGTGCGGGCGAACTTCTGGGCCGCGAAGTTCACCTCGTTGGTGGCCTTGGAGCAGCTGAACAGGCCGATGCCGGTGGGGCCCTTGTCGTCGAGGACCCGGCGGAAGCCGGACGTGGCCCGGTCCAGGGCCTCCTCCCAGGTGGCCGGACGCAACCGGCCGTCGTCGCGGACGAGCGGGTGCTCCAGGCGGGCCCCCGTGGCTCGCCGGTCCCGGCGGTTGCGTCCCGGCATCGCGGCCACGTTACGTGGGCTCCGGCGCATAGAGGTTCAGGTCACCGTCGCGGGCGAAGCCGGCGAGCTGGAGCCCCGCCACGCGGGCCGTCTCCACCGCGAGGGCCGACGGTGCGCTCACGGCGACCACCGCCGAGAACCCGGCCGCCCAGGCCTTCTGCACCATCTCGAACGAGGCCCGGCCGCTGACGAACAGGCCCAGCTCGGTGGCCGGGAGGGCGTCGTCGAGCAGCAGGCGGCCGACGACCTTGTCGACCGCGTTGTGGCGACCGATGTCCTCCCGCACGACGAGCGGCGTGCCGTCCCGGTCGAAGGCGGCCGCCGCGTGCACCGCCCCGGTGGCCGTGAAGAGCTCCTGGTCGGCGGGGGCTTTGGCCGCGGCGAGGGCGAGGACATCGAGCGGGAACGACGTCGTCGCCGGCAGGGGCGCCAGGCGCTCGGCCAGCTCGGCGAGCGATGCCGTACCGCAGAGCCCGCAGCTCGAGGTCGTGGCGGTCAGGCGGGGCGTCGGGGTCGGTGCTCGACCGCCGGTCTCCACCGACACGGCATTGAACTCCGTCTCCGTCGCCGACCCGGTGCCGCAGTAGCGGCAGCGCAGCACCGGCGCGCCCGCCAGCAGGCCGTCGGTGAAGCAGAAGCCGACCGCGAGCTCGAAGTCGTTGCCCGGGGTCCGCATCGTCGTGGCGACGAGCGTGCCGTCGAGGTCGATGGCCATCGGCTCTTCGACGATGAGCCGGTCCGGCACCCGCGACACCACACCGCCCCGCAACCGCTGGGTGAGCGTCGAGCTCGTGCGACCCGGCACGCGGTGGAGGGTACCGCTCGAAAAGCAGGTCTTTGGCCCATGCCGATCGGCCCGATCGGGCCGATTGGACGCTGGGGACCACCACCGGCTCACGATCGCGGGAACCTACGAAGAAAGCCCGGCCCCTCGGGGCCGGGCTTTCTCGCGTTCGCGGGGGGACGAGGACTCAGAAGTCCATGTCGCCGCCACCGGGCATGGCGGGCTCGTCCTCGGGCTTGTCGGCGATGACCGCCTCGGTGGTCAGGAACAGCGCCGCGATGGACGCCGCGTTCTGCAGAGCCGAGCGGGTCACCTTGGCCGCGTCGATGACGCCGGCCTTGACAAGGTCGACGTACTCGCCGGTGGCCGCGTTGAGGCCCTCGGCGGGGTTGTCGAGGCCCCGCACCTTCTCGACCACGACACCGCCCTCGTGGCCGGCGTTGACCGCGATCTGCTTCAGGGGCTCGGAGAGCGCCCGCAGGACGATCCGGGCGCCCGTGGCCTCGTCGTGCTCGCTCTTGTCGAGCTTCTTCACGACGGCCTCGACCGCCCCGGAGGCTCGCACCAGGGTCACGCCGCCACCGGTGACGACCCCCTCCTCGATGGCCGCCTTGGTGGTGCTGACGGCGTCCTCGATGCGGTGCTTCTTCTCCTTGAGCTCCACCTCGGTGGCCGCGCCGACCTTCAGGACGGCGACGCCGCCGGACAGCTTGGCCAGGCGCTCCTGGAGCTTCTCGCGGTCGTAGTCCGAGTCGGTGTTCTCGATCTCGTTCTTGATCTGCTGGATGCGGCCCTGGATGTCGGCCTCGGAGCCGCCACCCTCGACGACGGTGGTCTCGTCCTTGGTCACCACGATCTTGCGGGCCGAGCCCAGCAGGTCGAGCGTGGTGTTGTCGAGCTTGAGCCCGACCTCCTCGGAGATGACCTGGCCGCCCGTGAGGATGGCCATGTCCTGCAGCATCGCCTTGCGGCGGTCGCCGAAGCCCGGGGCCTTGACGGCGACGGACTTGAAGGTGCCCCGGATCTTGTTGACGACCAGGGTGGCGAGAGCCTCGCCGTCGACGTCCTCGGCGATGATGACCAGCGGCTTGCCCGCCTGCATCACCTTCTCGAGCACGGCCAACATGTCCTTGACCGCCGAGATCTTGGACGAGACGAGGAGGATGTAGGGGTCCTCCAGCTCGGCCTCCATCCGGTCGGGGTCGGTCACGAAGTAGGGCGAGATGTAGCCCTTGTCGAAGCGCATGCCCTCGACCAGCTCCATGTCCATCCCGAAGGTCTGGGACTCCTCGACGGTGATGACCCCGTCCTTGCCCACCTTGTCGATGGCGTCGGAGATCATCTGACCGATCTCCTCGTCGGCCGCGGAGATGGAGGCGACCTGGGCGACCTGGCCCTTGTCCTCGATCTCGACGGCCAGGTCGGCGATCTTGGCGACGGCGGCCTCGACCGCGGCCTCGATGCCCTTCTTGAGGCTCATCGGGTTGGCCCCGGCGGCGACGTTGCGCAAGCCCTCGTGGACCATGGCCCAGGCCAGCACCGTGGCGGTGGTGGTCCCGTCACCGGCGACGTCGTCGGTCTTCTTGGCCACCTCCTTCACCAGCTCGGCGCCGATCTTCTCGAAGGGGTCCTCGAGATCGATCTCCTTGGCGATGGAGACGCCGTCGTTCGTGATGGTGGGGGCGCCCCACTTCTTCTCGAGCACGACGTTGCGGCCCTTGGGGCCGAGGGTGACGCGCACCGCGTCGGCCAGCTTGTTCATGCCGTCTTCGAGACCCCGGCGGGCCTGCTCGTCGAAGGCGATGGTCTTTGCCATTCGGGTGTCCTCCCTCGAGGATCGTTTTCTGCGGTTAGCACTCTCGCATGGAGACTGCTAACAGCAAACCACGAGGGCACCGCGAATCGCAACACGGGGCGGCGGGAATCTCGGGCCGCCGCCGCGGATCAGGCCTGGGCGTGCTCCCGGGCGAGGAGGACGTGGTCGACGGCGGCCAGGACCGTCTCGGTGTCGACCGGCCGCACGAGCTGGACCTCCGCCCGCAGCAGCATCGCCTCAGCGGCCGCGGCCGGGTCGTCATCCGGGCACACGGCAACGATGCCGGGGTGCGGGCCCGGGACCTCGTCCCGGAGGGTGCGGAGCAGGGCAATGCCCTTGTAGCCCTCGCTCACGTCGAGGACGACGACATCGGGGCGCCGGCTGCCGAGCAGGCCGGCCGCATCCCGGACCGAACCGGCGTCGACGACGACGTGGCCGGCCGCAGCCAGAGCGACCCCGAGCTGCGCCCGGAGGCGGATGTCCCCGTCCGCGACGAGCACCCGACCGGTCCCTGTCATACCCAGAAGATCGACGCTTGCGGGACCCGCCTTGATGAGCCGATCGGCCCAGCTGCCTAGCCCCCGGCCACGGCCGGGACGATGGAAACGGTTTCGCCGTCGGGGACCGGGGTCTCGAGGCCGTCGAGGAAGCGGACGTCGTCGTCGGCGACGAAGACGTTGACGAAGCGGCGGAGCTTGCCGTCGTCGTCGAGGAGACGGTCCCGGAACCCGGGGTGGGCGGACTCGAGGCTCTCGAAGACCTCGCTCAGGGTGGCTCCGTCGACGTCGACCGAGGCGGCGCCACCGGTCAGCGTGCGCAGCGTCGTCGGCACCCGGATGGTCACGCTCACGACAGGGTCTCCTCTCCCAGGGCGGCACCGAGGGCCGCCAGCGACGGATCGATGCTAACGGTGCGCCGCGAGCCGACCACCGGGGCGGCGCGGGTTCCCGCTCACGGTCCCGTTGCGGGCGGTTCGCCCTACCGTTCGAGATCGATGGCCGGGGTCCGCACCTACCACCACGCCGCCTTCCCGCCGGAGGAACTCCTCGCGAGGAAGGGCGAGCAGCGGATCTCGCTGTGCCTCCCGGCGCGTGACGAGTCCGCCACGGTGGGGACGATCGTGGCCCGCGCCCGCCAAGCGCTGGTGGAGCGCGTCCCGCTGCTCGACGAGATCCTCGTCGTCGACGACCACTCGACCGACGGGACCGCCGCGGTGGCCAAGGCCGCCGGGGCCCGGGTGGTGGCCGCCGCCGACGTCGCGGCCGAACACGGGGCCGGGCCGGGCAAGGGCCGGGCGCTGTGGACGTCGGTCGTCGCCAGTGAGGGCGACCTGCTCGTCTGGTGCGACAGCGACCTGCGCGACTTCGACCCGGCCTTCGTCACCGGGCTGCTGGGCCCCCTGCTCACCGAGCCCGACGTGGACTTCGTGAAGGGCTTCTACGAACGTCCGGAGACCGGTGGCCAACCCGGTGGTGGACGGGTGACCGAGCTGCTCGCCCGCCCCGCCCTCGCCCTGCTGCACCCCGGCCTGGCCTCGCTCGTGCAGCCGCTGTCCGGGGAGTACGCCGCCCGCCGGACGCTGGTCGAGGCGCTGCCGTTCGTCGAGGGCTACGGCGTCGACGTCGGGCTGTTGCTCGACGCCCACGCTGCGGTCGGCTCCCGCGGCCTGGCCCAGGTCGATCTCGGGGCGCGGCTGCACCGCAACCGGAACCTGGCCGAGCTGTCGGTCCAGGCCACCGAGGTCCTCCACGCCATCCTCGACCGGGCCGGGGTCCAAGGCCTGCCCTCGTCGCTCGTGCTCGACCGCCCGGCGGCGGGCCCGGCCCGGGTCCAGGTGGGTGAGCTGCCCCCTGCGGTCGAGCTGGCCGCCTACGGTCGCCGCAGCGCCTGACCGCTAGAACGGGGCGATGGGCACCCCGGACCTGTTCTCCCTGACCGGCAAGGCGGCCGTCGTGACCGGCGGCACGAGCGGCATCGGCCGCATGATCGCCGACGGGCTGGTCGACGCCGGCATGCGGGTCGTCATCGCCTCTCGCAAGGCCGAGGCGTGCGCGCAGGTCGCCGCCGAGCTCGGCCAGCGGGGCGAGGCGGTCGGCATCGCCGCCGACCTCTCCACCGAGGCCGGTTGCGCGGCCCTGGCCGCCGCGGTGGCCGAGCGCGAGGACGCCGTCCACCTCCTGGTGAACAACGCCGGCGCCACGTGGGGGGCGCCCCTCCAGGACTATCCCGATGCCGCCTTCGACAAGCTCTGGGCGGTCAACGTCAAGGGCGTCTTCCACCTGACCCGGGCGCTCCTCCCCCAGCTCCGGGCCGCGGCCACCGACGACGACCCGGCTCGCGTGATCAACATCGGTTCCGTCGACGGCCTCCGGGTGCCGGTGATGGAGACCTACGCCTACTCCACCACCAAGGCCGCGGTGCACATGCTCACCCGGCACCTGGCCGCCAACCTCGCTCGCGAGCACATCACCGTGAACGCCATCGCGCCCGGACCGTTCGACAGCCGGATGATGGCCTTCGCCCTCGACGACCCCGCCGTCCGCGAGTCGATCGCCCGGTCGGTGCCGCTCGGTCGCGTGGGTCATCCCGACGACCTGGCCGGCACGGTGATCTTCCTCGCTTCCCGCGCCGGGGCCTACCTCACCGGCGCCGTCATCCCCGTCGACGGCGGCATCACCGGCAGCTGACGCCGTTCAGGCCGTGTCGACGACCAGGACGTCGCAGGAGGCGTGGTGCAGGACGGTGGAGGCCACGCTGCCGAGGAGGAAGCGCTGGGCGCCGACCAGGCCGACCGAGCCAACCACCAGCAGGTCCGCGTCGTGGAGGCGGGCGCTGTCGAGCAGGACCTCCGCCGGATCACCCTCGTCGCTCTGGACGACGACCGAGCCGGCACCGGCGTTCTGGGCCAGGGTCCGGGCGCGCTGAGCGACGGCCTCGGCCTGGCCCCGGTCGGTGAGGGCCCAGCGCAGGTCGGCGGGGGCCGCGCTCTGGCGCCACGCCGAGGCGCCGGCTTCGACGCCGGCGAGCTCCTCCATGGCGGTGCGCCGCGGGCCTTCGTAGGCCGTCACGACCACCATGCGGGCGTCGTCGGCGGCCGCCAGGGCGGCGGCCTGGGTCACCGCCCGCTCGGCGGTCGCCGAGCCGTCGGTGCCCACGACCAGGCAGGTATACGTCATGGCGGGCTCCTCTGACGGTCTTGACCTGTCAGGTAGCCAGACCGGGTCGACCCCGGGCCGTGACGCAGGAGGTGGACGATGATCGATCACGTGTTGGTCGGGACCGACGGGTCGGTGACGGCCGCGCGAGCCGTCGACCGCGCCGTGGAGGTCGCCCGCGCCAGCGACGCCGAGCTGACCATCCTGTCGGTCGGCCCGGACGGCGAGCGGGTGGCCAAGGAGGCGGCCGCCCTCCACGAGGGCAACGGCGTGGTGATCCACGCCGTCGGGCTCGGCGGCGACCCGGCCACGGTCCTGGTCGACGAAGCCGAGCGCGGCGGTTACGACCTGCTGGTGACCGGGAACAAGGGCCTCACCGGCCTCCGCCGCCTCGCCCCCGTCGGCCGCGTGCCGAGCAAGGTGGCCCACCACCTCCCCTGCAGCCTCCTGGTCGTGAAAACGACCTGAGGGTGGACGTCAGCCCGCGAAGACGGGTGGGGTGCGGTCGGCCCAGGGGGCGGCGTCCTCCAGCTGGGCGGCCAGGCGCACGAGGACGTCTTCCCGGCCCGGTGCAGCCACGAACTGGACGCCGACCGGCAGGCCGCCGGCACTCCAGTGCAGGGGCAGCGAGAGGGCGGGCTGGCCGGTCACGTTGAAGGGGGCGGTGAAGAGGACGAGGGTCGTCGAGAGGGCCATGCCCTCGAGCGGGTTGTCCGGCGAGCCGGCGAAGGCGCCCAGCGGCGTCGGCAGCACGGGCATCGTCGGCAGGACGAGCACGTCGTGGTCCTCCCACCACGCCACCACCCCGCGGGTCCAGGACTGCAGGCGGTCGAGGCGCGCCCAGGTAGTCCGCGGCGCTCACCGTCCGACCGAGCTCGGCGATGGCCGCCGTGCCCGGCTCCACGTCGCCTTCGACCAGGGGCTCACCGACCAGGGCCTCCAGGTGGTCCAGCTCCTGGGCCGTCCACGCCCCGAAGCAGGCGGTGAAGTTGGCCACCACGAGGTCGCTGTCCAAGCCGGCGGGCACCGAGGCCTCGACCTGGTGGCCGAGGTCCTCGAGCAGCTCCACGGCGCCGGACACCGCGGCGACACACTCCGGATCCGTGGCCGCCACGCCCGCAGGGTCCTCGCTCAGCCAGCCGATGCGCAGCGCGCCGGGGTCCGCGCCGACCTCGTCCGCGTACGGCCGGGCGGGCGGCGGCGCGGCATAGGGGTCACCGGGCGCCGGCCCGGCGATGGCGTCGAGAGCCGTCGCGGTGTCCCGGACCGAGCGGCTCACGACGTTGCGCACGACCAACCCGGCCCAGGCCTCGTTCTCGGGGGCGTTGGTGTGCCGGGCCCGGGTCGGCTTCAGGCCGACGAGCCCGCACGCGCTCGCCGGGATGCGGATGGACCCGCCTCCGTCGCCGGCGTGGGCCATCGGTACGAGCCCGGCCGCCACCGCGGCGGCCGACCCGCCGCTCGACCCGCCGGGCGAGCGGTCGAGGTCCCACGGGTTGTGGGTCGCCCCGCGGGTGACCGGCTCGGTCGTCGGTTGCAGGCCGAGCTCGGGGCAGTTGGTCCGGCCGACGACGACCAGCCCCGAGGCCTTGTAGCGCCGGACCAGCTCGGCGTCGGCGTCGGGCACGTAGCCGTGCCGCTGGAGGTAGCGGGTGCCGCCGTGGTAGGGCTGGCCGGCCTCCATGCTGCCGTCGAGGTCCTTGAAGAGGAAGGGCACCCCGCGGAACGGCCCGTCGGGCAGCTCGCCCGCGGCGGCCGCCCGGGCCTCGTCGAACTGGCGGTGGACGAGAGCGTTGAGCTGCGGGTCGACCGCCTCGATGCGCTCGATGGCCGCCTCGACCAGCTCGGCCGGCGTGGCCTCGCCCGAGCGCACGAGGTCGGCCTGGGCGGTGGCGTCGAGGCGGGCGAGCTCAGCAGACGACGGGCCGGTCACGGCCGGAGACCGTACTCTTGCTCCCATGGAAGAACGCGAGGCCGTCGAACGGTCCCGCAGCCCCTGGCCGATCGTCATCGTGGGCGGCCTGGCGCTGTTCGGGGCGATCACCCTGGTGCAGTTCCTGCTGGGCCTGGCGTTCACGCTGGCGAAGCTGTTGATCGTCGTGGCGGTCGTGGCGGTCGTCGTCGTGTTCTTCCGCGGCCCGCCCGACGGGGGCCGCTAGCCGCCAGCCAGGTGGGTGGCCACGACCTCTTCGATGCACGCCAGCGTGTCGAGGCGGGAGCGTTCGCCACCGAAGCGGTCGGTGAGCGAGACCGCTTCGACCTCGAGCTCGGCCGGCAGCCCGACGAGCACGTCGCCCGCGACCACGAGCACGGGAACCCCGAGAGCGCCCGCCAGCGAGCTCACCCCACCGACGACCTTGCCGTCGAAGGACTGGTCGTCGACGAAGCCCTCGCCGGTGACCACCAGGTCGCAGCCCTCGATGCGCTCGTCGAGGTGGACGGCGTCGGCCACCAGCTCGAAGCCCGATTCGAGGGTGGCCCCGACCGCGGCCAGCCCGCCGGCCAACCCCCCGGCGGCCCCGGACCCCTGGAGGTGGGTGACGTCGACCCCGTGCTCCTCGACGTAGATCTGGACGAGGCGTTCGAGCCGGCGGCGCAGGAGCTCGACCTGCGCCGGTGACGCGCCCTTCTGGGGCCCGTAGACCTCGGCCGCCTCGACGAACCGCAGCCGGACGTCACAGGCGACCCGCAGGTCGATCCCTCGGAGCCGCTGGCCGGGCTCCAAGGCGCGCAGCGCGCCCAAGCCCCCGTCGGTGGTGGCCGACCCGCCGACCCCGACGACGATCTCCCGGGCACCGCGCTCGACCGCGGCCGCGATCAGCTCGCCGGTCCCGTAGGTCGACGCGGCGACGGCGTCGTTGCCCTCGGGCCCGCCCACCAGCTCGAGGCCCGAGGCGGTGGCCATCTCGATGACCGCCGTCCCGCGGTCGAGCCGCCAGGCGGCGTCGACCGGGTCGCCGAGCGGGCCCGAGACCGTGGTCGTCCGATTCGGTCCGCCGAAGGCGTCGAGGGTCCCCTCGCCGCCGTCGGCGAGCGGCGCCTCGTCACAGGTCGCGCCGGCCGCAGTGGCCGCCCGGGCGATGGCGGCCGCCACCTCGGGCGCGCGGGCGGTGCCCCGGAACTTGTCGGGCGCGGCCAGGACTCGCACGCTCCTATGGTGCCGTCATGGCCGTCGGACCCCTGTCGGGATCTGCCGGCCCGTTCGTCCTGGTGGCCAACCGGGGACCGGTCTCCTTCCGCCACGGCGACGAGGGTGAGCTCGTGGCCACCCGGGGTGCGGGGGGTCTCGTCTCGGGCATCGGCCCGCTGCTGGCCGGCAGCGAGGCGGTCTGGATCGCGGCGGCGATGTCGGATGCCGACCGGGAGGCTGCGGGCACGGGGATAACCGAGGTCGAGGGCTTCCGGTACCGGGCGCTGGCGATCGATCCCGAGACCTACCGCGCCTACTACGACGAGATCGCCAACACGACGCTCTGGTACCTCCATCACGGCCTGGGTGACCGCAGCCGACACCCGGTGGCCGACCGGTCGTGGTGGGCGGCCTGGGCCGCCTACGAGCGGGTCAACGAGGCCTTCGCCGGCGCCATCGCCGACGTGGCCCCCGAAGGGGCGGTCGTCCTGGTCCAGGACCTCCACCTCAGCCGCGTCGCGCCCGCGCTGGCCGAGGCCCGTCCCGACCTCCGCCCGGTGCACTTCAGCCACACCCCGTTCGCCGGGCCCGACGAGCTGGCCGTGCTCCCCGACCGGGCCCGGACCAGCCTCCTCGAAGGCATGGCCGCCTACCGGTCGTGCGGCTTCCACACGGCGAGGTGGCGTGACGCCTTCCTCGCCTCGTGTGCCGCCGACGGGATCGCCCCGCCCGCCACCTTCGTCGCGCCGTTGGGTCCCGACCGCGACGACCTCGAGGCGGTGGCCACGTCCGCGGCGACGGCCTCGGCCCGAACCGAGCTCGAGGCCCAGGTGGGCCACCGTCGCCTCATCACCCGGGTCGACCGCATCGAGCTGTCGAAGAACCTGGTGCGGGGCTTCCTCGCCTACGAAGACCTGCTCGCCACCCGTCCCGAGTGGCGGGAGCGAGTGGTGTTCGCGGCCTTCGTCTACCCCTCGCGGCAAGGCGTCGCCGACTATGCCGCATACCGGCGCGAGGTGGATGCGGTGGTCACCCGCGTGAACGAGCGCTTCGCCACCCCCGACTGGACCCCCGTGCTCTACGACGACACCGACGACTTCCCCCGTTCGGTCGCCGCCCTCGCCCGGGCCGACGTGGTCCTGGTCAACCCGGTGCGGGACGGCCTCAACCTGGTGGCCAAGGAGGCGGCGTTGGTGAACGCCCGGGACGGCGTCCTCGTGCTCTCCCGGGAGGCCGGCGCCTGGGCCGAGCTGGCCGACGCCGTCGTGCCGTGCCACCCCTTCGACGTGGTCGACACCGCCGACGCCCTGCACCGGGCCCTGGCGCTCGACGGCGAGGACCGCCGCAGCCTCGCCGCCCGATGGCGGGAGCGGGCCGGGGCCCGGACCCCGGCCGACTGGCTGGCGGACAACCTGGCCGCCGCCGGCTGAGCCGCTGACTACTCGGCCAGCAGCCCCTCGAGCAGCGCGACCAGCCCATCGGGTCCGACCACGACCGCGTTGGCCCGGTCGATCAGCTCCGCGGGCACCTCCGTGCTGTCCACCGCCACCCGGCAGGTGGCGACGCCGCGCCGCTCCAGCTCGTCGAGGGCGTCGAACCCGGGGAGGTCGCCGACGTCGTCGCCGGCGAAGGCCACGGCCGCGTAGCCGTCGGCCAGATCGAGGACCGCGGTGCCCTTGTCGACCTCGATCGGCGGGTGGAGCTCCCAGGACATGCGCGCCGGCCGGGCCTGCAACCCGGACCGATGAGCCTCCTCCGCCGCGTAGGCGGCGACGGCGGCCTCCAGCTGGGGGATCGTGCGGTAGTGCAGGGTGAGCGAGAGGCCCTTGCGCTCGACCGCCACGCCCGCCGGCGCCCGGGCCTCGGCCCGGCCGGCCACGTCGTCGACGACCTCCCGCCAGTTGCCGGCCTGCGGGTGGTCTCGGCGGCGGGCGCCGACCACGACCTCCAACCCGTAGAGGCCGGCCAGCGCGAGGCCGGAGGGGAGGAGCGGGCTCAGGAAGTCGACGGGACGGCCCGAGATCACCGCGACCAGCCCGAGGTGGTCGCGCAACCGGGCCAGGAGGTCGGGCACGCCGTCGTGGGGCCGCGCTGCGGCCGCGTCCTCGACGATCGGCGACAGGGTGCCGTCGTAGTCGAGGACGAGGGCGGCACCCTTCGGATCGGCGCGGAAGGGTGCCAGGCGTTCGGTGAGGGTGGTCACGGGCCGGGCTGCACCGGGGCGCCGACCGGCGCGGTCACCCTGCCGGAACGGTGGTGGGGGTGGTCGTGGCGGACACGGCCGACTCCGCCAGGCCGCCCGGGCTGCTGCCGAGGACCACGAGCACCCCGGCGAGGCCGATGTCGGCCGGCGGGGGGTTGGGCATCTCGACGACCGACTCGGGCGGCAGACCGAGGTCGGTGGCCACCTGCTCGGCCTGGGCCTGGAAGCTCGTCGGCGTGGCGATGTAGTACACGGTGTCGAGCGGGGTCTGGCTCGGGTCGACGGTCGTGTCGGTGGGATCGCCGGGCGAGTAGCCGGCGGCGATCAGCAGCTCGGTGACGGCGCCGGCCGCCCCGGACACGTTGCTGCCGTTGGCCACGACCACGGGGATGCCGCTCGGATCGACCACCTCGTCGGGGACGACCGTGTCGGTCGGGGAATCGTCCTCGTCGTTGCCCGAGGACTCCTCGCCGCCGCCGTCCGCCCGCACCGTGACCGGACCGGTGTCGTCCAGCCCGCGGCTGAGGAGGACGAGGCCGATGACCACGGCCACCCCCACGAGCACCACACCCCGGAACGCGCCGTCGTTCATGTCACCACTCCTGCACGCTCATCGACCCGGATGGCTCATCGGCCCGCCGCCGCCCTCGTAGCGGGCCCGTCGGCGGCGGTCGCGCAGGCGCCGGAGGCGGCGCACGACCAACGGGTCGTACTGCAGGGCGAGGTCGTCGTCGAGGAGGTCATTGAGGATCTGGTAATAGCGCGTAGTCGAGAGGCCGAACGTAGCCCGAATCGCCGTCTCCTTGGGCCCCGGCGACTGCCACCAGGACCGTTCGAAGTCGAGGATAGACCGCTCTCGTGCCCCCAGAGACATGCGCGCGAGTCTGACCGGCGGGTGGACGCCGACCGCGGACCCTCCGATCGGTAGCCTCCGCCTCGCCGCCCGAGTAGCTCAGTTGGTCCAGAGCACCGCTCTTGTAAAGCGGGGGTCGTGGGTTCGAATCCCACCTCGGGCTCCAAAGGACGGTCGCGTTCAGGACCCCAGCAGCAGCGCGATGGCGGCCACCGCGGAACCGACCAGCATCGGCAGGAGGACGTACTGCGCCACCAGGGCCTTGCGGGGGGCGAGGGCGGTGACGGCCCGGTCGTGGGCCACCACGACGCCGAGCACGTGACCGAGGGCGATGGCCGCGGCCTGGACCCAGGCGATGGTCGCGGCGCTGACCAGCTCGAAGTCGACGGTGCCGTCGGCCGTGCCGAACAGGTCCCAGCCCTCGCCGTAGGGATCGGACGCCAGGAACCAGAAGCCTTGGCCTTCCAGGACGAGCACCGAGAAGTAGTGGGCGACGGTGAAGGCGGCGGCGACCGGCACCAGGAGGGGGGCGAAGCCGGTCGCCATCGGATCGGGCTCTTCGCCCGTGGCCCAGGACGCCACACGCGTGACCCCGAGGTAGACGAGGGCGACGATGCCGATCGTCCAGGCCAGGCCGAGGGTGTTGACCCCCGTGTAGCCCCACCCGACCCGCTCGATGGTGAGGTCGAACCAGAACCGGGTCCGGGCGAGACCGTCGAACACCGCGGCGCCCAGCACCACGAAGAGCAACGGCATCGTGCCGGGCCGCACGGTCAGCTCGTTCAGTCCCCGGAGCGGTGAGCGCACGCCGAGCCGGCCATCCTCCAGGCGAGCGATCGGTGAGAGGGTCGCGAACAGGCCGAAGAGGACCGCGAAGCCCTCGCCGGTGCGGAGCCAGCCCCTTCCGCGGACGGCGGCGACAGCGAGGACCGCGACCCCGTAGGCCAGGCCCAGCAGCGCGAGGAGCCGCGGTGTCGTGGGGCTGTGATAGGCGAGCTCCAGCCCCACGAACCCGGCGATCACGACGGCTGCCGCCCAGTGCGTTGCGCCCCCGACCTCGATCGCCGGCCGCAGCGGCTCGCCCTTGGCCCGAGCCCGCACCCGAGCCCCGGCCAGCGCGAGGGTCTCGAAGGGGCTGAGCACCCGCCAGACGTCGCCCAGCACCATCGACACGAGCTGGAGCCCGACCCAGAACGTGATGAGGACGCCGATCGGGGCCGGGTTGGCGGCCGGGAACTCGCTGCCGAACAGGCCGGCCGAGATGACCCCGACGTAGGTCACCACGCCGACCACCCGGGCGACCACCCCGAGCACCCGGAGCACCAGCGCCACCCACGCCGGGAAGGGGTGACCGCCTCCGTGCGGCACCCGGCGCCGCGCCGAGTTCACCGCGAAGAAGGCGATGACGACGATCGCGGCGACGCCCCACGCGAACTGCCACCGCTCGAGAGGCAGGCCGCTCAGGGCGCCGACGCCGTGCGCCAGGATCATGTCCGGGCGAGGGTAGGGGCCGGGCGTGCGGCGGCGGTTCCCGGCGCTGGACCTTCGTGGGGCAGGATGGGGCCGTGGAGCTCACCCCAGGCAAGAAGCTGGCCAGCACCGTCTGCGCCACCGAGGTCATCATCGTCCGACCCCCGAGCGAGCCGGTCGAGATCGAGTGCGGGGGCGCCCCGATGGTCATGGCCGACGAGGCCCCCGCGGACGCGGATCGGGGCCCGGTGGGCGGCGCCCACGACGGGGGCACCCTGCTCGGCAAGCGCTACGTGCACGAGGACTCCGGGCTCGAGCTGCTCTGTTCGACCCCCGGTGCCGGCTCGCTGTCCGTCGCCGGCGTGGACCTGCCCCTCAAGGAGGCCAAACCCCTCCCCAGCTCGGACTAGGCCGACCATGTCCATCCTGGGTAACCGGGTCCCGCGCCTCGAGGACCCCGATCTGCTCACCGGCGCCGGCGACTACGTCGACGACGTGACCCTGCCCGCGCCCGCCCACGTCGTGTACGTGCGCTCGCCGCTGGCCTTCGCCCGCATCGAGTCCATCGAGGTCGACGACGCGCTCGCCGCGCCGGGCGTGCTCGCCGTGGTCACCGCAGCCGATCTCCCGTTCGGGGACCAGGACCCCGAGATGATGTTCCTCAACCAGGACATGAAGCGGCCCCTGCTCGCTCGTGACCTGGTGCGCTTCGCCGGCGAACCGGTCGCGGCCGTCGTGGCCGAGACGCGGACCCAGGCCGTCGACGCCGCCGAGCAGGTCTTCGTCGACTACGAGCCGCTCGACGCCGTGGTGGATCCCGAGCAGGCCCGGGAGCACGGGGCGGTGGTGTTCCCCGGCGCCGCATCCCCACTGGCCATGGAGATCCCCGGCGACCTGATCGCCGACTTCGACGGCTGCGAGGTCGTGGTGAGCCAGCGCATCGTGAACCAGCGGGTGTCGGCCGCCCCGATCGAGCCCCGGGCCGGCGCGGCCTGGTGGGACGACGGTCGCCTGCTCGCGTGGTCGAGCTGCCAGGGCGCCCATCCCGTCCGTGACTCGCTCGCCGCGCTCTACGAGCTGGATGCGGGCCAGGTGCGGGTCGTGGTCCCGCACGTGGGGGGGAGCTTCGGCGCCAAGAACGGCGCCTTCCCCGAGGAGCTGCTCCTGGGCGAGCTGGCGCGGCGGGTCGATCGGCCCGTGCGCTGGAGCGAGACCCGCTCGGAGAGCATGACCGGCTTCACGCACGGACGGGCCCAGACCCAGCAGGTGAAGATCGGCGGGAGCCGGGACGGGACGATCACGGCCTACTCGCTCTCGGTCATCCAGGACGCCGGGGCCTACCCGATGCTCGGTGCCGTGCTCCCGTTCATGACCCGGATGATGGTCACCGGGGTCTACGGCGTCACCAACGCCGGCTTCGACTCGGTCTCGGTGGTCACCAACACGACGCCGGTCCGGCCGTTCCGGGGAGCGGGGCGGCCCGAGGCCGCCGCCGCCATCGAGCGGGCCGTCGACCTCTTCGCCGCCGAGATCGGGATGGACCCGGCCGAGGTCCGCCGGAAGAACGTCCTGGCCGACGACGTCTACCCGTACACCACGCCCGGCGGGGCGGTCTACGACATCGGGGCCTACGGCACCGCGCTCGACACCGTGCTCGCGGCCGCCGGCTACGAGGACCTGCGGGCGGAGCAGCGACGCCGCCGCGACGCCGGCGAGGTGCGCCAACTGGGCATCGGCCTGAGCGTCTACGTGGAGATCACCGCGCTGGGCGGGGGTGGCGAGTTCGGCTCGGTCACCGCCCTGCCCGACGGCACCGTCGAGGTCCGCACCGGCGCCACCCCCTTCGGCCAGGGCCACGAGACGACCTGGGCGATGCTGGCCTCCGATCGCCTGGGCGTGCCGATGGACGCCGTCCGGGTCATCCACGGCGACACCGACGACGTGGCGGAGGGCAGCGTCACCGGCGGCTCTCGGTCGGTCCAGATCGCGGGTTCGGCGATCCTGTCGGCCGCCGACCACCTGATCGACCAGGCCCGGGAACGGGCGGCTGAGCAGCTCGAGGCCGCGGTCGACGACGTCGTGCTGGACACGGTCACGGGTCGGTTCCACGTCGCCGGGGTCCCGGCGGTCGGCGTGGGCTGGGGTGACGTGGCGACGCGGTCCGAGCAACCGCTGCTCGGCATCTCGGACTTCGCGGCCGAAGGGCCGACCTTCCCGTTCGGGGCGCACCTGGCAGTCGTCGAGGTGGACATCGAGACCGGCGCGGTCGCGCTCACCCGCATGGTCGCCGTGGACGACGCCGGCACGCTCATCAACCCGCTCATCGCCGACGGGCAGATCCACGGCGGGCTGGCTCAGGGAGCGGCGCAGGCCCTCTTCGAGGAGATCCGCTACGACGAGGACGGCAACCCGCAGACCGCCAACCTCGCCGACTACTCGGTGCCGGCGGCCAGCGAGGTCCCCAGCTTCGAGCGCATCGAGATGGTCACCCCCACCCCCCTGAACGAGCTCGGGGCGAAGGGCATCGGCGAGTCAGGCAGCATCGGCTCCACCCCGGCGGTCCAGAACGCGGTGGTGGACGCGGTGAGCCACCTCGGCATCCGCCACATCGACATGCCGTGCACCCCGCAGCGCGTGTGGGACGCCATCCGGTCGGCGGGCTAGCGGCGGAGGCGGGCGATCTCGTAGCAGGCGACCGCAGCCGCGGCGCTGACGTTCAGCGAGCCGAGGCGGCCGGCCAGGGGGAGCGCGGCGACGACGTCACAACGCTCCCGGCTGAGGCGGGAGAGGCCCGAGCCTTCGCTGCCGAGGACGAGGGCGAGGGGGTCGGCGGCGACCTTCAGGTCCCAGAAGGTCTCGTCCGCGTCCTGGTCGAGGCCCACGACCCAGACGCCGGCCGCCTTCAGATCGGACAACGCGGCGGGGATGCCCGCCACCACGGCCATCGGCAACCACTCGACGGCGCCGGCCGCGGTCTTCGTCACCGCCGCCGTGACCCGGACCGTCCGGTGCCGGGGCAGGACCACGCCGGTCACCCCCGCCGCCTCGGCCGTGCGCAGGATCGCCCCGAGGTTCTGGGGATCGAGGATCCCGTCGAGGACGACCAGGAACGGTCGCTCGACGGCGGCCAGGGCCTCGAGCGGCGTGGGCTGCAGGGGGGCGACCGTGGCCAGGACCCCCTGTGGCGCGTCCGAACGGGCCTGCGCCTCGAGGGTGCTGCGCCGGACCTCCCGCAGGGCCACGCGCTGCTCACCGGCCAGGTCCCGGATGTCGTCGAGGATGGGTGCCGGATCGAGGTCGACGGCGAGCAGGATCTCCCGCACCGAGCGGGGACCCAGCAGCGCCTCCCGGACGGCCTGGCGGCCCTCGACCTGGTCACCGCCGAGGCCGCCTCCGCCGCTGCTCCCGGTGCGCTTCGGCGCGGCCCGATCGGGCGGCCGCCGGTGCGGCGGCCGGCGACCGCCGCGTCCCTTCGGACGCCGTTGCGCCGGCATCAGGCCGACTCGACGAGGGCGACGGCCAGCACCGCGATGCCCTCGCCTCGACCGAGCGCGCCCAGACCCTCGGAGGTCGTCGCCTTGACCGACACCGGCGCGCCGACCACCTCCGACAGCCGGTCGGCCATCGCCGTCCGCCGGTTCCCGAGCTTCGGCCGTTCGGCGACGACCGTGGCGTCGAGGTTGACGACCTGCCATCCGGCGGCCACCGCCAGCCGGACCACCTCGGCCAGGAGCGTCAGGCTGTCGGCGCCGGCCCATTGCGGGTCGGTGTCCGGGAAGTGGTCGCCGAGGTCGCCCAGCCCGGCGGCGCCGAGCACGGCGTCGGCGCAGGCGTGGGCGAGCGCATCGGCATCGCTGTGGCCGGCCAGGCCGGGCCCGTCCTCCACCGGAATGCCGCCGAGCACGAGCCGGCGCTGCGGGTCGTCGCTGAAGGGGTGGACGTCGAACCCCTGCCCGATGCGGAAGCTCACGCTTCCCGCTCCTGACGGCTTCGCCGTCGGGCCGCTCGGGCCCACGCTCCGCTCACGGAGTCGTCCTGAGGAGCGCCGCCGCCGCGACCAGGTCGTCGGGGGAGGTGATCTTCCGGTTGCGAGGCTCACCCGCGACGACGACGACCGTCCCGCCGGAAGCATCGACGAGCGAGGCGTCGTCGGTGGCCTCGGGGGCGGCGGCGTGCACCGCCCGGAGCCGGTCGGCCGCGAAGCCCTGCGGGGTCTGGACCGCGACCAGGTCGTCCCGGTCGACGGTGGCGCCGTCGGTGCGGCGGATGGTGTCGGTCACCGGCACCCCGGGAATGGCGGCGTCGGCGCCCGCCTCCACGGCGGCCACGACCGCGGCGAACAGCTCCGTCGACGCCAACGGACGGGCGGCGTCGTGGACCACGATCACCGTGGCCGCCGCCGGCACGGCCGCGAGGCCGGCCCGCACCGAGCCCGAGCGGGTCGCGGCCCCGGGCACGGTGACGTCGGCCCCGGCTTCGGCGGGTGCGCCGTCGGGGACCACGACGACCACGCCGTCGACCACGCCCCGGGCCGCCTCGAGCGACCAGTCCAGGACCCGGCGGTCACCGAGGCGCTCGTACTGCTTGGCCCCGCCGTAGCGCTGGCCCGTCCCCGCGGCGACGACGATGGCCCAGCAACTCACGGTCTGGACGGTACCCGTGACCTCCGTCACTAGCCTGACCGCCATGGTCCCCGCCGACGTCCTGGCCGACGTCCAGCTCTTCGCCGCCTTCCCGCCCGAGCGCCTCGCGGCGGTCGCGGCCGCGGCCCGGACCCGCGCCCTCGAGCGCAACGACGTGCTCTTCGAGGAGCAGGGCGAGGCCAACGAGCTGTTCGTGGTCACGAGCGGGCGGATCGCCATCGCCAACGTGGCCATCGACGGACGCGAGTCCGTGGTCGCCCTGATGGAGGCGGGCGACCTCTTCGGCGAGATGCCGCTGTTCGACGGCCATGGCCGATCGGCCGCGGCGCGCGCCCTCGAGCCGTCCGAGGTCGTGGTCGTGCCGTACGCCGCCGTGCGCGACGTCTTCGAGGCCGACCCCGGGCTGCTGTGGCCGGTCGTCGCCCTGCTCGTCGGTCGCATCCGGGCCACCGACGAGGCCCTGGCCGACGCCATGTTCCTCGACGTGACCGGGCGGACGGCCAAGCGCCTGCTCGACCTGGCCGGAGAGGACGAGGAGTTCGAGCTCCCCGTCACCCAGGAGGAGCTGGCCGGGATGGTCGGCGCTTCACGCGAGCGGGTCAACAAGGCGATCTCGTCGTTCCTCCGCCTCGGCTGGCTCGAGCAGGAGGACGGCCGCTACCGCATCACCAACCGTCAGCAGATGGAGATCCGGTCGTCCTGACGCTCAGCCGTACCGGTCGAGGATGCTCGACTCGGCGAGCCGGGCCAGGCCTTCCTTGATGGCCCGGGCGCGGGTCTCGCCGACGCCCTCCACGTTGACCAGGTCGGGGATGGTGGCCCGCATGATCTTCTGCAGGCTCCCGAGGTGCTCGACGATGGCGTCGATGACCGACTCGGGCAGCCGGGGCACCTTGGAGAGGAGGCGGTGGCCCCGGGGCTCGACGCTGGCGTCCAGGTCGTCGGCGTCCACGGGCAGGTGGAGCACGGCGGCCACGCTCTTGAAGTCGAGCAGGTGATCGGTGTCCAGTGAGGCCAGGCCGCCCATGGCCTCAGCGAGGTGCCAGCCGGCGTCCTCGTGGAAGTAGTCGCGCAGGACGAGGCGGCGGTCGCCCTCCACCCCGGCGAACAGCTCCTCCAGGTGCAGGCGCACCAGACGTCCTTCGACCCCCAGCTCGACGACGTAGCCCTCCACCTCGGCGGCGATGCGCCGCACCATCTCGGTGCGCTGCAGCACCTGGACCACGTCACGGACGGTGACCAGGTCCTCGATCTCGAGGGCGGACAGGTTGCTCGAGACCTCGTCCAACCGGCTGCGGTAGCGCTCGAGGGTGCGCAGGGCCTGGTTGGCACCGTCCAGCAGGCGGGGGATGGGGTCGAGGCGGTGCTTCAGCTCCCCGACGTAGACGGCGATGGCGGCCATCCGCTCCGAGACCGAGATCACGGGGACGTCGATCGAGCGGGCGACCCGCTCGGCGGTGCGGTGCCGGGTGCCGGTCTCCGAGGTCGGGGTGTTGGGGTTGGGCACGAGGTGCACGTTCGCCCGGGCGATGCGGCTGGCGTCGGGCGAGAGGATGATGGCGCCGTCCATCTTGGCCAGCTCGGAGAGGCGCTGGGGGCTGAAGGCACCGTCCAGCAGGAAGCCGCCGGAGCAGATGTTGAGCACCTGCGGCCCGTCACCGATGACGATGAGCGCGCCCATGCCGCTGGACAGGATCCGGTCGAGCCCCTCCCGGAGCGCCGATCCCGGCGCTGTGGCCGCGAGGGCGCCGCGCATGGCGTCACTGGCCGGTTCCACGGCCAGGAGCCTACCCCTGGCCCGATAGCGCCATTCCGGACCGGTGGGCGGAGGCGGCTACGCGGCGGCCAGCGCCCGGTCGAGCAGGCGGAGGGCGGCGATGGCCTCCAGGACCGTGCCCACCTCCACCAGGCGGAGACCGGCCACCGCCGGGGTGCCCTGCGGCACCACGGCCTGGCGGAAGCCGAGGCGGGCCGCTTCAGCCAGCCGGTGCTCGATGCGACCCACGGGTCGGACCTCGCCGCCGAGGCCCACCTCGCCGACGGCGACCACGTCCTCGGGCAGCGCGACGTCGTGGGCCGCCGACACCACCGCCAGCGCCAGGCCGAGGTCACCGGCCGGCTCGGTCAGCCGCATGCCCCCGGCGGTGAGGGCGTACACCTCGCGTTTGGCGGTGATCGTCGTGACCCGGGCCTCGAGGACGGCCAGGAGCAGGGCCAGGCGGCCGCTGTCGATGCCCTGGGCCGAGCGCCGCGGCGGGACGTAGGACACCTCGGCCGTGAGCGCCTGCACCTCGACCAGGATCGGGCGGTGCCCGTCGAGCGTCGGCACGACGACCGAGCCGGGGACCCCCGGGCGCCGACCGGCGAGGAACAGCCCGCTCGGATCGGGGACGCCGACGAGACCCGACTCGGTCATCTCGAGCACGCCGAGGTCGTCGGTGGACCCGTAGCGGTGCTTGACCGCGCGGAGGAGCCGCAGCGCGTGGTGGCGGTCACCCTCGAAGGCCAGGACGGTGTCGACCACGTGCTCGAGGGCCTTGGGGCCGGCCAGACCGCCCTCCTTGGTCACCTGGCCGACGAGCACCACAGCCGCGCCGCGGGCCCGGGCCTCGGTCACGAGGCGCTGGGCCACGGCCCGGACCTGGATGAGGGACCCGGGCGCGGAGGGCACCTGCGGATCGAACGCGGTCTGGACGGAGTCCACCACCACCAGGTCGGGCCGGATCTCGTCGGCGGCGACCAGGAGGTGCTCGATCGACGCCTCGCCGTGGAGCCAGAGGCGGTCGCCGGCCAGACCGAGGCGCTCGGCCCGGCCCCGCACCTGCACCCGGGACTCCTCGGACGAGGCGTAGAGCGCCGTCCGTCCGGACGCGGCGACCGCCGCCGCGACCTGGAGCAGCAGGGTGGACTTGCCCATGCCCGGCGCCCCACCGAGGACGGTGACCGAACCCGGGACGAGACCGCCGCCCAGGACCCGGTCGGCCTCGTCGACGCCCGTGGGGGCCGGGCGGCGCTCGTCGGTGGGCACGTCGGACAGGAGCAGGGCGGGCTCGCCGCCCGGGCCGACCGGAGGGCGGCCAGGCGGCGCCGATTCCTCTGACGAGCGTGTTCCACGCCCCACAGGACGGGCACTGCCCCGACCACTGCGGCGCCGGAGCGGCGCAGGTGGAGCAGCGGTGCACGGTGCGGGGTCGGCCCATGGGCCGACCCTACGGAGGGGGTGGGACAGCCACCCGGGCCCGTGGCTCCCTAGGCGTCCACCCAGACCTGGGTCAGGCTGACGGCGCCGTTCGCCCCGACACCCTGGACGATGCCCTCGCTGTCGTCGGGCAGGACGAGCGGCGTCTGCACCCCGTGGACGTCGTTCTGGTAGGCCATGAGCCAGAACGTCCAGTCGGCCCACACGTTGTAGACCTGCTCGCCGAACCGGCGATTGATGGCCTCCGCTGCCGCGGTGCGCTCGGCTTCGTCGGTGGACTCCCGCAGGACCTGCAGGTTCTCGTCGATCACGTCGTCCTGGAACCGCCCGAAGTTCAGGGCGATGTCCCCGAGGGGATCGGCGTTCTCGCTGTGCCACCACACCCGCTCGGTCTCGGGGTCGACGCCGCCGTGGCCGCGCCAGGTGAAGACCTCGAAGTTGCCCAGCACCGCCTGCTGGATGAACTCGCCCTGCTCCGTCTGGTCGATCTCGATCTCGATGCCCACGTCGGCCAGGTTCTGGGCGATGAGCTCGACGGTCAGCCGGTTGTCGGGATCGGCGGTGGTCCGGTAGCTGATGACGATCGGCCCGTTCTCCGCCTCGTACTCCTCGACGATGGCGGCGGCCGCCTCCGGGTCGTAGGCGGGATAGCCGGAGTCCTCCAGATACCCCTCGGTCCCCGGTGAGAAGGGCCCGTTGGCGATCTCGAACACGCCGGCGGAGCGCGACTGGTTCCGGAACTCCTGGTCGACCGCCATGGCGAAGGCCCGGCGCACCTCGACGTCCTGGATCGGCGAGTCGGCGGCGACGTTCATCAGGGCGTAGCTGGTGCCGGAGCGTTCGGTCATCTCGAAGACCTGGAGGGTCCCGTCGTCGGCCAGCTCGCGCAGGTCCTCGATGTCGGGGCCGCGGTCGGTGTGGGTGATGTCGACCTCACCGGACTGCAGGGCCCGCGCCCGGGTGGCGTCCTCCTCCTGCACCAGGAACTCGATCTCGTTCAGGTACGGGTAGGGCTGGCCGTCGGGGGCCGTCAGCCAGTAGTCCTCGTTGGCCGTCATGCGGAAGTTGTTGCCCGGGTTGTACTCGGCGAACACGAACGGGCCGGTGCCCACGGGTTCGGTCTCGGAGGCGCGACCGGCCTCGACGTCGGCCAGCCAGGTCGGCGAGGCGACGTAGCCTGGTTGGGCGGCGAAGTAGAGGGGGAAGTCGACCCAGGGCGTCTCGGTGGAGATCACGACCGACATCTCGTCGACCTTCTCCACGTTGGTGATGGCCTGCAGGGCGTTGCCCACGAGCGTGCTGTTCGCCATGCGGTCGAAGTGGTCGAGCAGGGCGTCGGCGTCGAACGGCGTGCCGTCGTGGAAGGTGACCCCCTCCCGAGCCGTGAACGTCCACTCGTCGTAGGTGGCGTTGGACTCGAACGATTCCAGGAGGAAGGGGTGCGGCTCGAGGTCGGCACCGACGAAGGTCAGGGTGTCGTAGATGCCGCGGATGGCCTGGTGGCAGGAGGTGTCACAGATCATCTGCGCCGGCGTCCACGGGCTCGAGGTCTCCGCCTCGCGGGCGTACACCAGCCGGCCGCCCCGGACCGGCTCCGCCGTCGCATCGGGGTCGCCCTCCGACTCCTCGCCCCCCGACTCCTCGCCGCCGCCTCCCCCGCCCGTGTCGTCGGACCCGCCACAGGCGGCCGCGACCAGGCCCAGCGCGAGCAGCGCGGCCGCGAGCCGCCACCAGAGACGTCGAGTGCGCACGGTCATGATCTCCCCCGGGTGTCAGGCCGTCGGGCGAGAACGTACCGCGTCGGCCCGGGCGGCCGGCCGCGGGGTGGCTACCGCCGGCTGCTCACCGCGCGGTCGATGAGCATCAGGACGATCGCCCCGACGATCGAGCCGATGATCCCGCTCGGGCGCAGCGCGAGGCCGTCACCGGCGAGGAGGCTGGCCAGGAGGCCACCCACGAAGGAGCCGAGCAGGCCGTAGCCGATGCGCTTGCCCCAGGACTCGGTACCGGTGATCCAGCCGGCGATGAAGCCGACGATGATGCCGAAGCCGAGGATGGCGAAGATGAGCATCGGCGGAGTCTGGCACGCCCATCCAGGAGGGGGTGCGAGGTCCGCACCGGGTTTCCCCGATCAGCGGCGGAAGGCGCCTCGGAGCAGGCGGAAGACCAGCACCAGGACCAGGAGGACGACGGCAGCGGCCGCGCCCGCGGCCAGCCCCCACACGAGGGTGTTGCGCTCCTCGGTGCTGGCCTCCATGGGGACCGGCTCGTCGCCCAACCTGGCCTCGAAGGTGGTGGTCTCCGTGCGGTCACCCTCGGGCAGCGTGATCTCGAAGGTGAACGACGTCAGCTCGCTGATCGGTGCGCCCAGCTCGGCTTCCAGTGCCTCCAGGTCCCGCCCGACGGGGAAGCCGTCGAGCAGCTGGGTCAGGGCACGGTCGCTGAACGTGGCGATGCCGCGGGAGAGGTCGAGGGTGCCGGTGAACTCGTAGGTGGTGCGGCCGAAGCTGCGCTCCCGGGTGAGCGACGGGTCGAGGATCGGCCCCCGGGTCCCGCCGATCTCGCCCAGGACGACGGCCAGCTGCTCGGGCTCGAAGAAGGCCTTCGTCGCGGTGATGGTGACGCCACCGCCCTCGAGCGGCTCGGGCCCGGTGATCTCCCAGCCGGTGCGGCGCAGGTCCCGGACGCGGAGCTGCTCGGCGAGGTCGGGGATGCGGTCGGCGGCCTCCTGGTCGAGCACCACCTCGACGGTGACGGTCCCGGACCCGTCCTCGGCCACCTCGACCCGGACCGCCGAGTCGACCCGGCACCCCGTCAGCAGCAGGACCAGGAGCGCGACGGCGCCCAGACGCGTTCTGGCGCCTGATCTGCCGGTCATGACCGGGAAATCAGGCGCCAGTACAGCGGGTCAGGATGACTACTCGACCTCGTCGGTGGCGCCGACCGTCTCCAGGGTGGGGGGCTCGAAGCCCTCCTTGCTCCCGAAGGTGATCACCGTCTCGCCGGTCTCGGGATCGAGCTCGGCGTCGACCAGGACGATCTGGCCGGCGCGGAACTCCTTCCAGAGGAGCTTCTCGGACAACGGGTCCTCGACCAGGCGCTGGATGGACCGCCGCAGTGGACGGGCGCCCAGGCTCGGGTCGTAGCCCTTCTCAGCCAGCATGACCTTGGCGGCGTCGGTGAGCTCGATGCCGAGGCCCTGGCCCTGGAGCTGGATCACGATGCGCTTCATCATCAGGTCCACGATCTGCAGGACCTCGTCCTGGGTCAGCTCGTGGAAGACGATGGTCTCGTCGATCCGGTTCAGGAACTCGGGCCGGAAGTGCTGCTTGAGCGCGTCCTCGGCCTTGTCCTTCATCTTCTCGTAGGTCAGCTGGGCGTCGGCCTTGCCGAAGCCGACGTTGGCCTTGCGCAGGTCGGCGGTGCCCAGGTTCGAGGTCATGATCAGCACGCAGTTGCGGAAGTCGACCGTGCGGCCCTGGCTGTCGGTCAGGCGACCTTCCTCCAGGATCTGCAGCAGCGTGTTGAACACGTCGGGGTGGGCCTTTTCGATCTCGTCGAAGAGGACCACGGAGAACGGCTTGCGGCGGACGGCCTCGGTGAGCTGGCCGCCCTCCTCGTAGCCGACGTAGCCCGGGGGCGAGCCCACCAGCCGGCTGACCGTGTGCTTCTCCATGTACTCGGACATGTCGAGCTGGATCAGCGCCTCTTCGTCGCCGAAGAGGAACTCGGCCAGCGTCTTGGCCAGCTCGGTCTTCCCCACGCCGGACGGGCCGAGGAAGATGAACGAGCCGCTGGGGCGCTTGGGGTCCTTGAGGCCGGCCCGGGTGCGCCGGATCGACTGCGAGACCGCCTTGATGGAGTCCTGCTGGCCGATGACCCGCTTGTGGAGCTCGTCCTCCATGCGCAGGAGCTTGGCCGTCTCCTCCTCGGTCAGCTTGTAGACCGGGATGCCGGTCCAGATGCTGAGGACCTCGGCGATGGCCTCCTCGTCGACCTCGTCGAACAGGTCGACGCCGGCCGCCTTGATCTCGAGCTCCTTCTCGCCCTTGCGGTCGAGCAGCTCCTTCTCCTTGTCGCGGAGCGAGCTGGCGTCTTCGAAGCGCTGCTCCTCGACCGCCGCCTTCTTCTGGCGGACGACGTCGGCGATCTCGGCCTCGATCTCCTTGTAGTCGTCCGGCGTCTTCATGCGCTTCATGCGCAGGCGGGAGCCGGCCTCGTCGATGAGGTCGATGGCCTTGTCGGGCAGGTGCCGGTCGGAGATGTAACGATCGGCCAGGTTGGCCGCGGCCACCACCGCCTGGTCGGTGATCGTGACCCGGTGGTGCTCCTCGTAGCGGTCCCGCAGGCCCTTGAGGATCTCGATGGTGTGCGCCACCGTCGGCTCCTCGACCTTGATGGGCTGGAAGCGCCGCTCGAGGGCGGCGTCCTTCTCGAGGTGCTTGCGGTACTCGTCGAGCGTGGTGGCGCCGATGGTCTGCAGCTCACCCCGGGCCAGCATGGGCTTGAGGATCGAAGCCGCGTCGATGGCACCCTCGGCGGCGCCGGCACCCACGAGGGTGTGGAGCTCGTCGATGAACAGGATGATGTCGCCGCGGGTGCGGATCTCCTTCAGCACCTTCTTGAGGCGCTCCTCGAAGTCACCCCGGTAGCGGGAGCCCGCCACGAGGGCACCGAGGTCGAGGGTGTAGAGCTGCTTGCCCACGATGGTCTCGGGCACGTCGCCGTTGGCGATGGACTGGGCCAGGCCCTCGACGATGGCCGTCTTGCCCACGCCGGGCTCGCCGACGAGGACGGGGTTGTTCTTCGTGCGGCGGGACAGGACCTGCATGACCCGCTCGGTCTCGCGCTCGCGCCCGATGACGGGGTCGAGCTTCTTCTCGGCGGCCAGCTGGGTCAGGTTCCGACCGAACTGGTCGAGCACCAGCGAGCCGGACTGCTGGCTCTGCTCGGAGGCCTGGCCGGAGGTGGCGCTGGCCTTCTCGCCCTGGCCCGAGCCGGAGTAGCCGGACAGGAGCTGGATGACCTGCTGGCGGACGCGGGACAGGTCGGCGCCCAGCTTCACCAGGACCTGGGCGGCCACGCCCTCGCCCTCCCGGATCAGGCCCAGGAGGATGTGCTCGGTGCCGATGTAGTTGTGGCCCAGCTGCAGGGCCTCGCGGAGCGACAGCTCCAGGACCTTCTTGGCGCGGGGCGTGAAGGGGATGTGCCCGGACGGCGAGGAGCCGCCCTGGCCGATGATCTCTTCGACCTGGCTGCGAACCGCCTCCAGGCTGATGCCGAGCGACTCGAGCGCCTTTGCCGCGACGCCTTCGCCCTCGTGGATGAGCCCGAGCAGGATGTGCTCGGTGCCGATGTAGTTGTGGTTGAGCAGCCGTGCTTCCTCTTGGGCGAGGACGACCACTCGGCGAGCCCGGTCTGTGAACCGTTCGAACAAGATGCTCCTCCCGGATGTAGGGCTCCTGGTTGGCCAAGTCTACCGACGACCCCTTCGTACGCACGTCGGCCGGTGAGGGGGGTGCCGCAAGGGATTCGACCCCCACGGTGCCACACCGTGACGTGAACAACGGGTACGGCACCGTCCTGCTTCCCGGATCGCCAGTGGCCGTGGTCACAGGGCCCGATCGGGCTACCGCCCACGAGAGGTCCGCGCCTATCGTCGCCCCGTGGCCGGGAACCCCCTCACCCGACTCCCCGGCATGGCTGACGACCTCGACCGGGTGGAAGTCACCCTGGCCGAGTGGGTCCAGGCCGACGACGCCTTCCTCACCGAGGTGGCCAGCCACCTGATCCGGGCCGGCGGCAAGCGGGTCCGGCCCGCCTTGACGATGGCGGCGGCCCGGTCGGCCGACGCCGGCCCGTCAGCCGCCACGCAGGAAGCGGTGCTCGGCGGGGTCGCCGTCGAGCTCGTGCACCTCGGCTCGCTCTACCACGACGACGTCATGGACGACGCCACCACCCGGCGCACGGTGGAGAGCGTCAATGCCCGGTGGGGCAACCTCAAGGCCATCCTCGCCGGCGACTTCCTGCTCGCCCGGGCGTCGGAGATCGCGGCCGGCCTCGGCACCGAGGTGGCCGGCCTGCTGGCCGCCACGATCGCCCGCCTCTGCGAGGGGCAGGTGCGCGAGCTCCAGGACGCCTATGTCGTCGGCCGCACCGAGGACGCCTACTTCGCCTCGATCCAGGGCAAGACCGCCGCCCTGTTCGCCTCGTCGTGCCGCATCGGCGCCCTCGTCGCCGGCTTCGAGCGCGACCGCATCGAAGCCCTCACCCGGTTCGGCCGGTCCTACGGCATGGCCTTCCAGGTCATCGACGACGTCCTCGACGTGGTCGCCTCCTCCGAGCAGCTGGGCAAGCCCGCCGGCCACGACCTCGTGGAGGGCGTCTACACGCTGCCCACCATCCGGGCCCTCCAGGGGACGACCGGCGGGGACCTCGCCGGCCTGCTCGGCCATCCGCTCGAGCCCGACGAGGTCGACGAGGCGCTCAGCCTCATCCGCAGCGACGGCGCGGTGCCGGGGTCCCTGGCCACCGCCCGCTCGTACGTGGACGAGGGCCGGGCCGCGCTCGACGACCTCGGCCCCTCCCGGGTGGTCGACGCCATGGCCGAGGCCAGCGACGTCCTCGTCGCCCAGATCGCCGACTTCACTCCCTGACCGTGCCCTTCTGGCGCCCGATCGAGGCGCCATGACGCCCGGATCAGGCGCCAGAACGGTGACGTGCGAGCTCGGGTTCGAGGTCGCGCCCGGAACCGTCCTGGCCCTGCAGGTCGCCGCCGTCGCGCCGCAGGCGGAGTCGCTCGTGGTCACGCTCGACGACGCGCCCGTGGACGTCGAGGAGCTGGCCGTCGAAGCGGGCGGCCGCGCCCACGTGGTGCGGGCCGGGCCAGGTGCGCTGGCGGTCACCTACTCGGCGACCGTGCCCGCCCGATCGGCCCCCGACGCTGGGCCCGAGCTCGACGCCGAGGCCCTGACCGCCCTCCGTCAGAGCCGGTACTGCCCGTCGGACGCGCTGATGGGCTTCGCCCGCGTCGAGCTGACGGGCGCCACGCCGGCAGAGGTCGGCGAGTGGGTCCACGCCCGCCTGGCCTACGAGCTCGGCGTGAGCACGTCGCAGACCACGGCCATCGACACCCTCGGCGCCGGGTCCGGCGCCTGTCGGGACTTCGCCCACGTCACCATCACGCTGTTGCGGGCGCTCGGCATCCCGGCCCGGCTCGTCGCCGTCTACGCCCCCGGCCTCGACCCCATGGACTTCCACGCCGTCACCGAGGCCCGCGTGGGTGGGGCCTGGGAGGTCGTCGACGCCACGCGCCTGGCGCCCCGGTCGTCCCTGGTCCGCATCGCCACCGGCCGGGACGCCGCCGACACCGCCTTCGCCAGCACCGTCGCCGGCGACGCACGACTCCTCACCCAACTGGTCATCGCCGTGGTGGAGGGCGACCTGCCGGCCGACGACCACACCGGCCTCGCGCGGCTCCCCTAGCCTCGGGCTACTCGCGGCGGAGGAGCTCCGCGACCTCGAGCCGGGAAGCGCGGCGGGTCGGGATGGCGGCGGCGAGCAGGCCGACCACTAGCGCCACGGGGAGCACCAGCGCCAAGACGAGGACCGGCACGGCCAGGTCGGACGCCACGAACAGGCTGTCGGCCAGTTGCCGCCAGGCCAGGTTGCCCAGGAGCAGGCCGACCGGGATGCCGACGCCGACACCCACGGTCACCATGATCACGGTCATCGCCAGCACCGACAGCACGGTGTCCCGGGGCCGGGCCCCGAGCGCCCGGAGCAGGGCGAGGTCGTTGCCCCGACGGCGGACGGTCACCACCAGGGCGTGGCCGAGCAGGCCGAGGCCGAGCAGACCGGCGGCGGCGGCGAGGATCAGCGGGAGGTTGCGGACCTGGGCCACATCCCGAAGTCGGGCGGGCGGCGCGAATCGCTCGATCTCGTAGTCCTGGGCCAGCTCCGCCGATGCGGCTTCGACGTCGACGCCCGGGGCGTAGCGCAGCATGACCTCCCGGAAGCTCCCACGGCTGGACACCTCGCGGCGGATCTCGTCGTCCACGACGGCGGTGTCGGCGTACCGGTCCCCGGTGTCGCCGCGAGCCAGCACGATGCCGACGATGGTGGCGTCGCGGTCGACCTCGTCCAGCCTGACCGTGTCACCGAGGCCCTTGCCCAACCGGGAGACCAGCGCCGGGCCGAGGGCCACCTCGGCGGGGCCCGACGGCGGCCTCCCCGACACGTAGTTGAAGCCGATGGAGCCCTTCAGGACATCCGTCCCGAACGTGTCTCGCCGGGTGCCGTCGATGACGAGGTCGAAGCCCCGCACCTCGAGCACCGCCTCGACGTCGGGGTCACCCAGGACCTGGGTGACGAGCTCGTCCTGGGCGTCGGCCACGAGCAGGTCGCCGGGCGAGCCATAGCGCTCCGGCGTGTCGACCAACCGGTCGAGGCTGGCGGCGAAGGCGGCGGAGCCGACCACGGCCGCCACCGCCACCACCCCGCCGACCAAGGCGGCCCGGACGGGGGCGGCGGCCCCACCCCGGCCCCGCTCGAAGGCGAGGCCGGTCCCCACGGTGACCGGCATCGGCAGGCTGGACGTCGTCCAACGGCCGAGCAGCGGGGACCCGCTCGGCCGGATGCCCGGTTCCCGGCGGCTGGCCCGAAGGGCGACCAGGCCGACCACGAGGAAGAACAGGACCAGGGCGACCACGACGCCGATCCCCAGGACGGCGAGGTTCACCTCCACCCCGGGCGACGGCTCGACCTCGCGGGCGACCCCGATGGGCAGCAGCGGGGACAGGGCGATGGCGCCGCCGACGGTGATGGCCACCACAAGGGGCGCGGACACGAGGGCGAAGGGCATGAGGGCGACCAAGAGGCGCTGGCGGCGCTCGAAGCCGAGGGCGAGCAGGGCGGGGTGGATCCCGAGGCCCCGGGTGAGGTGGCGCAGCGCGGTCTGGGCCACGCCCAGGAGCCCGACGACCAAGCCGGCGACGCCCGCCAGGAGCAGGCCCCGGGCGACCACCCCCGCCGCCGACTGGTAGCGGTCCCGGTCGTCTGCCGCCAGCTTGAGGTCGTAGACGCCGAGCTCGGCCGCGTCGTCCGGGAGGTCGAACTCTTCGGAGAGCTCGAGGACGCCGGCTTCGAAGCTGGCGACCGAACCCGGCTGGTCCGACAGCTCCATCATGGCGCCGTCGCCCCCACCGCCCTCGGCGGCGATGGCGGCGAAGGCGGGTGACCCGAGGATCCCCACCTGCTCGGTCGTCTCGTTGCCGGCGACCGTGAACGTGCCGACCAGCTCGAGGTCCAGGGTCGGGCCGTCGGGCTCGCCGAACCCTTCGTCGAAGGACTCGAACTCGTCCTGGGTCAGCAGGCCGACCCGCAGCACATCGCCCACCGCGACGTCGAACGCCTCCGCCAGCCCGGCGGCGATCGCCACCTCGCCGGCGGCGTCGTCGACCGGCAACCGGCCCTCCTCCACCTTCGGGGTGAAGATCCCCGGCGGTCGGGGCGGTCCAGAGACGATCGACAGGTACACGACCTCGGGGACGTCGAGTACCTGGGACACGACACCGCGGAGGCGCCACACCTCCTCGACCTCGGGGAGGTCGGCGACGGCGTCGACGAAGGCGGGGTCGACGAAGCTGACCAGGGTGGCGTCGGGCTGGCCGGTCAGGTCGGCGAGGCGGTCGTAAGCCGTGTCCGATCGGCGGGCCCCGGCGACCGCGGTGACGACGGACGCGCCGACGACTCCCGCCAGCAGGCCGATGAGGACGAGCGCGACCCAGCGCCGCCGAATCTCCGCGCGGACCAAGAGGCCGATTCCGCCCATTGGCCCCAGTTGACCGTGACAACCGCCGTGCCACAACCCGACCGGCACACCACATCGAGGTGGTGCCAGCACCCGGGAGCGCGGCTCAGGCGGCGGGCAGCCTCGTGACCGCGCCGGCGGCCTCGGCCGTAACCGTGTCGAGGAAGCTCCGGACGGTGTCGTTGAACACCTTGGCGTGCTCGAACATGAACCCGTGGGCCCCGCCCCGGACCACGGCGAGCAGGCTGCCGGGGATGGCCTCCGCCACCTCCTCGGCGTCGGCCATCGGGGTGAGCACGTCCTGGCTCCCGACGATCACCAGCGTCGGCGCGGTGATGCCGGCCAGGGCGAAGCTCAGGGTCTCGTCGGCCTGGAGGATGGCATCGACCTGGGCCGCGAAGGCATCGGGCTCGGCGTTGAGGGCCAGCCCGCCGAAGAGGTTCAACACGGGCCAGAAGCGGCGGATCGAACGGGGGCCGACAAGCCACTTGGCGTTGCGCTGGGCGAACTCCCGCATCCCGTGGTCGAGCGCCGTCGCCTTCCACCCCGCCAACAGCTCGCGCCGCCATGGCTCGTGGCGGCAGGCGGTGCAGGCGAGGACGAGGGAACGGACCCGCTCGGGGTGCAGCACGCCGAGGATCTGGGCGATGACCCCGCCCATCGACGCCCCCATGACGTGGGCCGACGCCCAGCCCACCTCGTCCATGGCCGCCAGGACGTCCTCCGCCATCTGACCGAGGTCGTAGGGGCCCGGAGGCCGGTCGGAATCGCCGACGCCGCGGTTGTCGACCAGCAGGAGGTCGTAGCGCTGGCCGAGGGCGCCGCGCTGCATGAGCCAGCCCCGACGGTCGGCGCCCAGCCCCTGGATGAGGACGAGCGGCTCACCGTCTTCCTGGCCGCACCGCTCGTACGCGATGCGGGTCCCGTCAGCAGCGGTGGCGTACGGCACGCAGCCCCGAAGTTACTCCACCGCGAACGGTCAGTGAACAACCGCGAGCGCGTCAGGCGGCGGAGGACTGGCTGGGGCGCAGGTAGACGACCGGGGCCCAGTCGTAGAGCGAGCGGACGACGGCTTCGGTCGTCCGGGACGGCGCCAGGCCCAGCGCCTCGGCCGCTCGGCTGCCCTCGGCTCGGCGGCCGCGCAGGAGCAGCTCGTGGACGTGCGACGGGATGGGGTGGCCGATCAACCGGCTGATCGCCCGCGCCGGGATCCACCCGGGAGCCACGATGGGCAGGGGCAGGCGGCCGCCCAGGCGAGCCGCGGCCAGCGGGGTGATGGTCCCGTCGGCCACCACGTTCACCGGTCCGTCCACCTTGCGGCGCACGGCGGCGAGGAAGGCGGCGGCGGCGTCCTCCACGTCGAGCAGGCTGAACTCGGCGGGCGCCAGCGCGGTCAGGGAGAGCGCGTTCACGGGCACGACCGGCGAGCGCAGGACCCGGCTCAGCGGGCTCGGGTACTGCACCCCGACGGTGGGGGCGAAGCGGAGCAGCGCCACGGGAACCTCCGCCATCCGTCCCGCGGCCGCCGCTTCGCCTTCGACCGCGGCCAGCGTCCGCCCGTAGGGGGAGGTGGGCCGGACCGGGTCGGCTTCGGTGGGCCGGGCCGCCGAGCCCGGGCCACGGCCGTAGACCTCGATGCCCGAACGGACGACCAGGTGCTCGAGCCGCCCCGCGGCCACGGCCGCGCCGAGGGCGGCGCGGGTCCCGAGGGTGGTCCGGGCGTGCGCGGCGGCCGGGGTGGCGCGGGCATCGGGCTCCCACACGCCCAGGTGGACCACGACGGTGGGGGCGAACTCCCGGACCGCCGCCGCGGTGCGCTCCGTGTCCCGCGGGTCGATGCGCCGGAACTCACTGCGCCGGAGGCGGCGCCGCGGCGGATGCGCGTCGAGCCCGAGCACGGCCTCCACGGCCGGGTCGGCCTCGACCAGGGCTGCGGTCTTGGCCCCGAAGTCGCCCCCCATGCCCGTGACGAGGACCCGCATCAGCTCTCCTGTTCCGGCCGCAGGGTCGGGAACGCGATCACGTCCCGGATGGCGGGCGAGTCGGTCAGCAGCATCACCAGACGGTCGATGCCGATGCCGAGCCCACCGGTCGGCGGCAACCCGTACTCGAGGGCCCGAAGGTAGTCCTCGTCGACGGCCATGGCCTCCTCGTCGCCCGCCTCGCCCTGGCGGGCCTGGTCCTCGAACCGGGCGCGCTGCTCGACGGGGTCGATCAGCTCGGAGAAGGCGTTGCCCAGCTCCCGTCCCGTCACGATGGCTTCGAAGCGCTCGACCATCTCGGGCAGCTCGCGGTGGTCCCGCGAGAGCGGCGACACCTCCTTGGGGTAGTCGGTGACGAACACGGGGTCCCAGAGCGTCGACTCCACGTGCTTCTCGTAGAGCTCCAGCAGGATCTTGCCCGTGCCCCAGGAGTCCTCGGGCTCGAGGCCGTGCTCCCGGGCCACCGCGCGCGCCTCCTCGACCGGGCGGCGCACGTCGAGGCGCACCCCGATGGCCTCCTCGACGAGGTCGGTCAGCGCCGCCCGCCGCCACGGCGTGGCCAGGTCCAGCTCGCGACCCCCGACCATGACCTTCGTCCCGCCGGTGACCTCGGTGGCGACGAAGGCGACGAGCTCCTCGGTCAGGCGCATGATGTCCGAGTAGTCCGCATAGGCCTGATAGAGCTCGAGCATCGTGAACTCGGGGTTGTGGCGGGGGGACAGGCCCTCGTTGCGGAACACCCGGCCGATCTCGAAGACCCGTTCGATCCCGCCGACGACCAGGCGCTTCAGATAGAGCTCGGGGGCGATGCGGAGGTAGATGTCCAGGTCGAGCGCGTTGTGGCGGGTGACGAACGGCTTGGCCAGCGCCCCGCCGGGGATCGGGTGGAACACGGGCGTCTCGACCTCGACGAAGCCACGGTCCTCCAGCCAACGCCGGCACAACGAGACGATGCGGGAGCGGGCCAGGAGCGTGTCCCGGGCCTCCTCGGTCACCCAGAGGTCGACGTAGCGCTGGCGGTAGCGGGTGTCGGGGTCGTGGAGCCCGTGCCACTTGTCCGGGAACGGCCGGACGGGCCGGGCCAGGACCTCCCAGCGGGTGACCTTGACCGACAGCTCGCCCTTGCGGGTCTTCACCACCTCGCCGGTGGCGAGGATCCAGGTGCCGAGGGGCAGGGCGCTGAGCTCGGCGAAGTCGGGCGTGACCTTCTCGAGCGAGAACAGCTGGAGGTCACCGGTCAGGTCCCGGAGCGTGGAGAAGGCCAGCCGGCCGTGCGGGCGCTGGAGCATCAGCCGGCCGGCGACGGTCACCTCCTGGCCGGTCTCCTCGCCGTCCTCGATGCCGTGCCAACGCTCGACCACGTCCTCGGCGTGGTGGGTCGGCTCGACCCGGTACGGCACCCCGGACGGGTCGGCCATCAGGCGTCGTCGTCCTCGGTGTTCATGCCGTACACGAGGCGCAGGCCGTGGAGCGTGAGCCACGGTTCGACGTGCTCGATCGACTCGGTGAACGGGGCGATCAGCGGGCTCAGCCCGCCCGTGCCCACCACGGTGCAGTCGCCCAGCTCGTCGATGATGCGGGCGCACAGCCCGTCGACCTGGGCGGCGTACCCGTAGACGATGCCGGACTGGATCGACTCCACCGTGGTTCGACCCAGCACCGACCGCGGCTCGGCCAGCTCCACCTGGCGCAGGGCGGCGGCCCGGCCCACGAGGGCGTCGAGGCTGATCTCGACCCCGGGGGCGATGGCGCCACCGAGGTACTCGCCTTCGGCCGAGATGGCGTCGCAGGTCGTGGCCGTGCCGAAGTCCACCATGATCGTCGGGCCGCCGTAGAGGTCGAAGGCGGCGACGGCGTTGGCGATCCGGTCGGCCCCGACCTCCCTCGGGTTGTCCGTGCGGATGGCCACGCCCGTGCGGACCCCTGGCTCGAGCACCACGGCCTCCCGGCCGAGGTACCGCGCGGACATGTTGCGCAGGTTGCTCATCACCCTCGGCACGCCGGACGAGATGACCATGCCCTCGACGACGTCGAGCCAGCTGGTGCGCTTGGCGGCGAAGAAGCCCTGGAACATCACCGCGTGCTCGTCGGCCGTGCGCTCGGCGTGGGTGGCGATGCGCCAGTGGTCGAGCAGGCCGTCGTCGGCCGTCTTGGGGTCGTCGACGTCGAGGTCGTAGAGCCCGATCACGGTGTCGGTGTTGCCCGCGTCGACCGCCAGCAGCATCAGGCGCCCGGCTCCACGTCGAGCCCGAGGTCCAAGGCCTTGGCCGAGTCGGTGAGCGCGCCGGCGGAGATGGCGTCGACCCCGCTGGCCCGGTAGGCCGCGGCGGTCTCGAGGGTGATGCCCCCCGACGCCTCGATCAGGCACCGGCGCCCGGCGAGCACCTCCCGGGCGGCGGCGGCCGCCTTGCGGGCGTCCTCGGGGCCCAGGTTGTCGAGCAACAGCGCGTCGGCCCCCGCCTCGGCGGCGGCCACGGCCCGCTCGACCGAATCGCACTCCACGTGGATGGTGCGCCCGGGCCAGACCTCGCGGGCCCGGGCCACGGTCGCGCCGATGTCGAGCACGGTGAGGTGGTTGTCCTTCAACATCACCCAGTCCGACAGGCTGCCCCGATGGTTGGCGCCGCCTCCGGCCCGGACGGCCGCCTTCTCGAGTGCCCGCAGGCCGGGCAGGGTCTTGCGGGTGTCCCACACCAGGACGTCGGGCCCCACGGCTTCGACGAAGCGGTGGGTCAGCGTGGCCACACCGGAGAGGTGGCGGGCGAAGTTCAGGGCCGTCCGCTCGGCGGTCAGGATCGACCGCAGCGGCCCCCGGACCCGGGCGACGACCGCGCCCGGGACGAGCGCCACGCCGTCGTCGGCGTCCCAGTCGACCGCGACCCCGGGATCGACCTGCGCAAAGGTCTCGTCGACACAGGCCCGGCCCGCGAACACCCCCTCGGCCCGTGACGCCAGCACGGCGGTGGCCTGAGCCTCCTGCGGCACCAGGAGCGCGCTCGAGGTCCCCCAACGGGGTGAGGTCCTCCGCCAGGGCCCGCGCGACGGCCTCCCGGACGGCGTGACGCGGCGGGTCCGCCGGTCGGGGGGTGACCATGCCTGGCAGCGTAGTTGGCGGTCCCTCCGCCTCTCCGGGCCGAACCCGTACCCTCGGCGGATGGCACCAGGACCGGGCCAGATCGAAGAAGACGACCTCCCTGGCATCGGACGCCGCTTCACCTTCGGGCTGGCGGATGGCGCCAGCGTCTGCGTCGTCATCCACCACACGGGCCGTCGCGACGTGTACCTGACGACCGATCCGGACGAGGACGCCACCGTCGTCTCCATCGAAGACGACACCGCCCGCCGGCTGGGTGCGGTCATCGCCGGCTCCTACTTCACGCCCGCGGCCGTACAGCAGGTGGAGGCCGTGATCGGTGGGCTGCTCATCGACTGGGTGACCGTGCGGGAAGGGTCGGCGATCGCCGACACCTCCATCGCCGACGCCCAGATCCGGCACCGCAGCCGCATGACGGTCGCGGCCATCGTGCGGGGCGACGACCAGATCGTCGCTCCCGAACCGGACGAGGTGGTCCGGGTCGGTGACCAGCTGGTGGTCATGGGCCGGCCCGAGGACCTGGCCGGCTTCCTGGACCAGTTCATCCATTGAGCTGATGGGCGAGACCCTCGTCGCCCTCGGGGGCGCGTTCGTGGCCGCCGCCATCCTGGGCCGCGCCGGCCGCCGCCTCGGGTTGCCCACCATCCCGCTCTTCATGCTCGCCGGCGTCGTGTTGGGCCCGAACACGCCGGGATGGGAGGTCGTCAGCCATCCGGAGGACTTCGAGCTCGTCGCGGCGATCGGCCTCGTCCTGCTCCTCTTCTACCTGGGCCTCGAGTTCTCGCTGGGCGACCTGCTCGCCGGTGGCACCAAGCTGCTCGGGAGCGGTGGGGTCTACCTGGCGCTGAACATCGGTGGTGGCCTGCTGCTCGGGCTGGCGTTCGGCTGGGGCGGCGCGGAGGCCTTGGTGATCGCCGGCGTCGTGGGCATCTCGTCGTCGGCCATCGTGACCAAGCTCCTCATCGAGCTGAAGCGGCTGGCCAACCCCGAGACCCGCCTGATCCTGGGTGTGGTGGTGGTCGAGGACGTCTTCCTCGCCCTCTACCTGGCCGCGCTCCAACCGCTGCTCGACGATGCCTCGGGCGCCGGCGACGCCCTGTGGTCCTTCGGGAAGGCCGTCCTGTTCCTGCTGGCCCTCACGGCGGCGGCCCGGTGGGGCGGGCGGATCGTGGGCCGCCTGCTCGGACCCAGCGACGACGAGCTGCTCACCGTCGCGTTCGTCGGCCTGGCACTGCTGGTGGCCGGCGTGGCCGAGCAGGCCGGGGTGTCCGATGCCATCGGGGCCTTCATGATCGGCATGGTCATCGCCGCCAGCCCCGTGGCCGAGCGGGTCGAGCGCCTCGTGCTGCCCCTGCGCGATGCCTTCGCCGCCGCCTTCTTCTTCACCTTCGGCCTCACGGTGGACCCCGGCGACGTGGCTGACGTCGCGGGTCCGGTCGCCGCGGCCGTGGCCCTGACCCTCGTCCTGGCGGTGGCCGCGGGGTACGCGGTGGGACGGCTCAACCTGCTGCGGCCCAAGGCGGCGGCGAACCTCGCCCTCACCCTCGTGTCCCGGGGCGAGTTCGCCATCATCCTGGTGTCGCTGGCGGTGCCGGCCGGCCTCGACCCTCGGTTGGCGTCCTTCGCAGCCGGCTACGTGCTGATCCTGGCCCTGGGCGGGCCGCTCCTCGCCGCCAACCCGGCGTGGCTGGCCCGCGCCTACGGGCGGGTCCTCGCCCCCGCTTCGGGCTAGGGCATCTCGTCGCCGGCCCGCTACCCCGGGAGGGTGGTCGTGGGGATCTCGCCGTCGATGCCGTCGACGGGCTGGTGGACCACCCCGTTGGTGCCGTCGGCGACCCAGACGACGTCGTCGCGGACGATGGTCCCCCGCAGGTCCTTGGTCGAGACCGCCACCTGCTCGGTGGCGATCAGCCGTAGGGGGTCCATGGACAGCTCGAACAACATCCCGGCGCTCCCGGAGACGAAGAGCTGCTCGCCCGCGACCGCGACGTGCGACAGGCGGGACTCGGTGATCCGGTAGGGGGTCTCGGTCCCGTCCTCGAGGTCCAGGCGGACCACGAACCCGGTCTGCGCGAAGTTGTCGAGGTCGGCGAGCAGCCACAGGGCCCGGTCGTCGGCCACGAAGTCGTGGATCCGGCGGTCGGTCTCGACCACGCGGACCTGCTCGCCGGACGCGGCGTCGTACTCGGCGAGGCCCGCCGTGAGGTGGACCCACAGCACGTCGTCGAGCACCTGCGGTTGGGCCACGGGCTCACCGATGTCGATCGGCTCGCCGATGGTCCCGTCGCCCTCGATCCGCACCATCTGGCCGCCCTCGCCGGACGTCACCCAGACGAACCCGTCGCCCGCGGCCACGTCCTGGGCGGCATGGTCGAGCGTGTCCGTGAGGTCGATGCGCTCGGCCACCCCCCCTTCGGCCGGGTCGATCCGGAGCAGGGTCTCACCCGCGTCGACCAGGACGAAGGCGCCGTCGTCGTTGGCGGTCAGGGCCGGGGTCAGGCTCTCGTCGGTGGTCGTGTGCACCACCTCGTCGGTCGCCGTGTCGATGAGGCTCACGCTGTGGTCGCCGAAGTTCAGCGCCCAGACGCCGTCGTCCGAACCGGCGACTTCGAGGGGTTGCTCACCGGTGCGGACCTCGTCGAACCCGCGCTGGGGGTGGAACGCGCGGACGGCCGCCACGGCGAAGACCGCGATGACGAGCCAGAACATCAGCGTGCGCGGGACGCGCCGCAGGAACGTGGAGACGGAGGGCATTCGGTTTCCTTCGAGAGATCAGTTGAGGCCGCGGTCGTCCTGCTTGAGGGCCAGGTCGACGCAGAGGGCGCTGGCGATGACCATGGAGCGCATCGGCTCGTCCAACTGATGGTGGATCTGGACGACGAAGTTGTCGGCGGTCGTGAAGAGGGTCGTCGCCAGGCCCTCCCACGATTTGGTGATGCGGGCCACCTCGGTGCCCGCGTGGTCCTGGATGGAGAAGTTCCACGCCCGCCAGTTCTCGGCGTTGATCGAGCCGTAGGTGTGACCGCCGGACTCGAGCGAGAAGCGGATCTTGCCGACGACGTTCTTCTGCACGACCTCGCCGATGGGCTGGCCCCGGCCGTCGCTGACCATGACCTTGGACTTGATGAACTTCGCCGGGCGGGTCAGGGCGACGATGACGTTGCCCTGCATGTCGACGATCTGGACCTTGTGGGTGAGGAACTGGTCGACGTTCGCGAGGAGGCGCAGCGCCTTCTTGGTCGAGCTCTGGCCGACCTGGCGGACGGCGCCGATCTGGGTCCCGTGCTGGTCGTAGACGGCGAACTCGGTGTTCAGCTCGACGAGCTTGCGCTTCTGGTTGACGACCAGGATCGGCTCGGTGAAGAGCGTCCCCCCACCCTGGCCCGCGGGCTGGGCGCCGGCGTGCTGCTGGACCTGCTGCTGGACCCGGTCGGCCGTGTGGTGCGTGGTGGGGACGTGGGTGGCGACCAGGGGATCGACCGACTGGCGGCCGTGGTCGGCCACGTTGTCGGTCCACGCCGCACCGTCCCAATAGCGGTGCTCGTGCCTGCCGCCCGGATCGGGGTACCAGTTGGGGGCGGGCGTCTGGGCCTCGGACATCGCTGCGGAAGGGTAACGGTCAGGTCCCGATGAGGAACCTCACCCGTTGCGACGGGTCTGTGGCCGGGAAGTCCTCGCGGGTGTGGGCACCACGGGTCTCCTCCCGGGCCTGAGCCGCCCGGATGATGGCGTGGGCCACATCGGCCAGGTTGCAGACCTCGCTCCACTCGATGCTCTCGTGGCCTTCGGCCGCGCGCTCGGCGCCGCCGACGGCCCAGCCTGCGTCCTCGAGGGAGCGGGCGTCACGGCAGACGCCGGCGCCCCTGGTCATCGCCTTCTGCAGGTGGGCCCGCCATCCGGCCGCTGTCTCGGGCGGCGGCGGGCCTGCGATGAACCCTCGCTCCTGCGCCGCCCGGGCCGGCGGCTCGCGTCCCGCGATGACCCCGGGGGCGTCGGTGCCGAGGACCGAGCGCATGGCCCCGGTCGACTCGGGTCCGTCGCGGCCCCGCTCGATGGCCTCCACCACCCGGGGCCCGAAGACCATGCCCTCGAGGAGGGAGTTGGACGCCAGCCGGTTGGCCCCGTGGACGCCGGTGCAGGTGACCTCGCCCGCCCCCCACAGGCCGGGCACGGTCGAGGCGCCGTCCAGGTCGGTCACCATGCCGCCGCACGTGTAGTGCGCCGCGGGCGCGATCGGCAGCCAGTCCTCGGCCGGGTCGAGGCCCACCTCGGCGAGCGACGCCGCGATGGTCGGGAACCGGGTTTCGAAATCCTCGAGCACGGTGGCGTCGAGCCAGAGGTGGTCGACGTCCTGCTCGGTCATGGTGGCGGTCATCGCCCGGGCCACGCGGTCCCGGGGCAGGAGCTCGTCGACGAAGCGCTCGCCCTTGGCGTCGCGGATCAGGGCCCCGTGGCCGCGCAGGGCCTCCGACAGGAGGGGCCTCGGCATCTGCGGGTGGTGGAGGGCGGTGGGGTGGAACTGGATGAACTCGATGTCGGCCAGCACCGCGCCGGCCCGGTGGGCCATGGCGATGCCGTCGCCCGTGGCCTCGGTCGGGTTCGTGGTGACGGCGAACACCTGGCCCGCTCCCCCGGTCGCCAGCAACGTGTGCCGGGCCCGGATCTCTATGCGCTCGCCCCGGTGGTCGAAGGCCGTCACGCCGCGGCAGCGCCCGCCGACCATGAGCAGGTCGCGGGCGAAGGTGTGCTCGTAGACCTTGGCGGCGGTGGCCCGCGCAGCCGCCACCAGCGCCCGCTCCACCTCGGCCCCGGTCGCGGCGCCGCCGGCATGGACGATGCGGGGCTCGGAGTGGCCGCCCTCCCGGGCCAGGGCCAGCTCACCGCCAGCTTCCCGGTCGAACACCGCCCCGAACGCGATCAGCTCGTGGACCCGGCGGGGCCCCTCGTCGACCAGCACCCGCACCGCGGCCGAGTCGCACAGGTCGGCCCCCGCCTCGAGGGTGTCGGAGATGTGCAGGTCGAGGGAGTCCGGGTCCTCGTCCAGCACGGCGGCCACGCCGCCCTGGGCCCACCGGGTCGTGGCCTGGTCCAGGGCGCCCTTGGTGAGGAGGCCGACCTTCAGGCCCATCGGCCCCGCGGCCCGCACCGCGGCGGACAGGCCCGCCACCCCGCTCCCGAGGACCAGCAGATCCAGCTCTTCCGGCACCGCCCGCCGACGCTACGCCGGTTCAGGTGGGGACCGGCACGGCCAGGTTGTCGAGGAGGCGGGGCTGGCCCACCCGGGCGGCGGTCAGCAGGCGGTAGATCCGGCCCGGCACGAGTGGGTCCTCGACGTCGGCCAGCGTGTCCGGCTCGACCAGGGCGACGTAGTCCCGCTCGGCCAGGGGCTCGGCGTCGATGATGTCGCCGACCAGGGTGCGGACCGCGCCAGGGTCGTGCTCACCGGCGCGGACCGCGGCCACGCCCGCCTTCAGCGCCCGGTTCAGGACCGTGGCCGCCTCCCGCTCGTCGGGCGACAGGTAGGCGTTCCGGCTGGAGAGCGCGAGGCCGTCGGGCTCGCGCACGATCGGGCAACCGACGACCTCCACCGGGAACGAGAGGTCGGCCGCCATCCGCCGGATGACGGCCAGCTGCTGGAAGTCCTTCTCGCCGAAGAAGGCGTGGGCCGGGCCGGCGATGGCGAACAGCTTGGCCACCACCGTGGCCACGCCGGCCAAGTGGGTGGGCCGCGACGCCCCCTCCATCGAGGCCGAGAGCGCACCCACCGAGACCGTGGTGAGCACCTCGTCGGGGTACATCTCCGCGTGGTCGGGGGCGAACAGCAGGTCCACGCCGACCCCCTCGGCCTTGGCGTGATCGCCCTCGGGGTCGCGGGGGTAGGCGTCGAGGTCCTCGCCCGGCGCGAACTGCAGCGGGTTGACGAAGATCGTGGCCGCGACGACGTCGGTGGCCGACCGCGCCGCCCGCATCAGGGACAGGTGCCCGTCGTGGAGGAACCCCATGGTCGGCACCAACCCGACCGTGCTGTCCCGCCGCCGGACCTCGTCGAGCCGCGCCCGGACCTCCGCGATGGTGGTGACGACCTCCACCCCGCCAGTGTGCCCGTCAGCCCGAGAGGCGGCGGGCCTGGTCGACCAGGGCCTCGTACGCGGCGCGCTCGTCATCGGGGAGGGCCGCGAGGTGGCGGTCGACGGTCGCCCAGTCACCCCGGGCCACGGGACCGGTCAGCGCCGCGGCCGGGCCGAGGGCCGCGACGTTGTCGACAGTGCCCCGGACGAGGGCGAGGAAGGCCTCCAGCGGCACGCCGTCGGGCGCCACCCGCTCGACCTGCCCGAGGAGGGCGACGAGGTGGTTGGAGGCGATGACCGCGGCCGCGTGGTACCGGGTGCGGTCCTCGTCGGCGACGGTGAACCGATGGCCGCCCAGGTCGGCCACCACCTGCTCGACCAAGGGGTCCCCGGCCACGGCGAACCAGGCGCCGTCAGCGAGCCGGTCAGCGCCGGTCTCGGCGTCCGGGAGGGCGACCAGGGGGTGCAACGCCGCCGGCCGCGGGTGGCCGGCCAACACGTCGAGCCCGAGTGCACCGGCGAGGTGGGCGACGACGGTTGTCGCGTCGGGCGTCACCGCCGCGGCCACCTCGACGATCACCGGGTCCGGCGTGGCGATCACCAGCAGGTCGACGCCCTCGGCCGCCCCCGCCAGGTCGTCGTCCCGCCCGAGTGGGGTTTCGACCGACCAACCCACTCGCCAGACGGCCCGCGCCAGCGCGCCGCCCGCCCGCCCGGCCCCGATGACCCGCAGCTTCACGTCACGGGACGAGGACGGCCTTGCCGGTGAGCTCGCGGGCGACAAGGCGGGCGAGGACCTTCGGGCCGTCCCCCAACGGGAACGACGACGGTGCGGCGGGGTGGAGCCGGCCCTCGTCGAGCAGGCCGATCAGGCGGTCGATGAGCCGGGCGCTCTCCTCGGGATGGAAGATGGCCCACCCGCCCCACTCGACGCCGACCACCGCCCGGTTGCGGAGCAGGACCTGGTTGGTGGGCACCTTGGGGATGCCGCCGACGAACCCGACGACGAGGTAGCGCCCGAACTCGCCGAGCGCCCGGATGGCGGGCTCGGCCAGGTCGCCGCCGATCGGATCGTAGACCACGTCGACGCCCGTCCCGCCCGCCAGCTCCCGGGCCCGGGCCTTCAGGTCCTCGGTCGTGTAGTCGATTGCGGCTTCGGCGCCCATCCCCAGGGCCGCCGCGCGCTTCTCCGCCGACGAGGCGGCCGCGAACACCCGAGCGCCCAGCGCGCGGCCGACGTCCACCGCCGCCAGGCCGACCCCGCCACCGGCGCCGAGGACGAGGAGGGTCTCGCCCTCCTTCAGCCCGGCCCGCAGCTCCAGGGCGAACAGGCCGGTGCCGTAGGCCTGAACCACGGTGGCCGCCGTGGCCGGGTCCAGTCCGCTCGGGAGGGCCAACGCCTGCTCCGCCCGCACCACCACGGCCTCGGCGAAGCCGCCGAAGCCACAGGACGCCAGCACCCGGTCGCCGACGGCCGGCGAGGTCACGCCTTCCCCCACCGCGTCGACCGTGCCCGCCACCTCGGAGCCGGGCACGTAGGGGAGGTTCGGGGTGAGCTGGTAGCCCCCGCTGGCCATGATGGCGTCCACGTAGTTGACGCCGGCGGCTTCGATCCGGATGCGCACCTGCCCCGGACCCGGCTCCGGCTCCGGCCGCTCCTCGATGCTGACCGACTCGGGCGGCCCGAACTCCTGCACCACCATCGCTCGCATGCCGCGACGGTAACTACAGCGGGCCGACGGGGCGGACGGCGCCTTCGGCCGCGGCCACCTGGGCCGCCGAGACCAGGTCGGGCGCGAGATCACGCAACGGGGCGAGGACGAAGCGGCGGTCCCACATCCTGGGGTGGGGCACCACGAGATCGGGCTCGTCGACGGTGACCCCGTCCACCCAGAGCACGTCCACGTCCAGCGGGCGCGGGCCCCAGCGCTCCTCGCGCACCCGGTCGGCCGCAGCTTCGAGCTCGGCGCACCACCCCAGCAGCTCCCGGGGCGAGCGATCGGTGCTCAGCTCGACCACGACGTTCAGGAACGCGCCCTGCTCCGGCCCACCGACCGGGTCGGTCTCGTACACCGGCGAAACCGCCACCACGTCGGGGAGCGCCGCGACCGCGGTGCGCAACCGCGCCCGGCGGTCGCCGAGGTTCGAGCCGAGACCGAGGAAGGCCCGGCTCAACCGAGCTGGGCGCGGGTGCGGGTGATGCGCACGCCGCTGGTGTCGAGGTGGTGCGGCACCGGCGGCCGGAGCTTGCGCACGGCCACGGTCACCGCCACCACGCGGTCGTCGGTCATGACCGCCTCGGCCAGCCGCTGGGCCAGGGCCTCCAGCAGGTCGAAGCGCTCGGCCGTGACGATGCGCTCGGCCATGGCGCACAGCGCCGAGTAGTCGATGGTGTCCTCGACGCGGTCGGAGGCCGCCGGTTTCGCCAGATCGGCCTCGACGTCGAGGTCGATCTCGAGGGGCTGGGGCCGGGCGTGCTCCTCGGGGAGGATCCCGCAGAGGCCCAGGGCGCGCAGCCCCCGCAGCTCGATCCGGTCCGGTTCTCCCATCGTCGGTCCCCTCGCCCCGGTCAGGTCGACGCCCGGCGCCGGTCCCGCAGCTCGATGGCCAGGGTCACCAGGCCGCGGCCCGTCGGGCCCATCTGCCGGTCGACCATCCGCTCGACCACCGAGATGGTCTGAGGGCCGTCGTCCAGCAGGCCGGCCCACAGCACGTAACCGGCCAGCACGCCGACCAAGCGGTCGCTCAGCTCGTCCTGGTGGAGCAGAACCATCGTGCCCTCGGCCCGAAGGCGGTCGAGCTCGGGGTACAGGTCGTTCAGGTAGGTGGCCTCGTCGTCCTCGGCGGTGAACGGCCGGTGCTGCCACGCCACGCCCAGCTCGTCGTAGTTGTGGAGGTTGTGGGGGGAGGGGATGAGCGAGATCACACAGCCGAACCCGGACTCGCGCAGCCAGATGATCTCCTCCTGGCGCCGGACGCGGCGATGGTTGGACCCGTAGCCGCCCGGCCGCTCGCACACCGCGAGCTGGTCCTTCACGATCCAGTGGAAGTTCCGCGGCACGATGCCCCGGGCCCACTTTCCCTTCGGTGTCACGAAAGCTCTCCCTGCACGACGCGGGCGGCTTGGACCGTCGCCCGAACGTCGTGGGCACGGATCATGCCCGCTCCCTGCGCCATCGCCCACGTCGCGGTGGCAAGAGATGCCTCGAGGCGGTCGTCGGTCGACGGCGGTTCGACCGTGCCGTCGCTCTCGGCGAGCAACCGGCCGAGGCTGGACTTGCGGCTGGTGCCGATCACCACCGGCCACCCCGTGGCCACCAGGGCGTCCACGTGGGCCAGCAGGTCGAGGTTGTGGGCCAGGGTCTTGCCGAACCCGATGCCGGGGTCGATCCAGACCTCGTTCACGCCCGCCGCGAAGGCCGCCTCGGCCCGCTCGACCAGCTGCTCGCGGACCTCGGCGACGACGTCGTCGTAGTGCGGTTCGGCCTGCATGCTGGCGGGCTCGCCCTGCATGTGCATGGCCACCCAGGCCACCCCGAGCCGGGCGGCCGCCTCGTGCAGGGAGGCCGACACGTCGTTGATCATCGTGGCGCCGGCGTCCACCGCCGCCTCGGCGACGGCCTCGTGGCGGGTGTCGACCGACACGCGGACCTCGCCGGCGAGCCCGGCGATGACCGGGGTCACCCGGCGGATCTCCTCGTCGAGCGCGACCGGGGCGGCACCCGGACGGGTCGACTCACCCCCCACGTCGACGATGTCGGCGCCGTCCAAGGCCATCGCCCGGCCGTGGGCCACGGCGACCTCGGGCTCGACGAAGCGCCCGCCGTCCGAGAAGGAGTCCGGCGTCACGTTCAGGACCCCCATGACCAGCGCCGTCACGGAGACAGGTTACCGGCCTCCCTGCCCGGCCCCGGGGGCCTCGCGGGGCGGTCCGGTGATGGCGTGGAACTGCCCCGCACGGGTGCCGAGGAAGATCTGCCCCCGCCACACCGCCGGGGTGGACTCGATGCAGCCGCCGATCTCGATCGCCCACAGCTCCGGCGGACGCACCTGCGTGTCGGCGACGTCGTAGGCGTGCAGGACCCCGTTGCAGTCGCCCTGGATCAGCACGTCGTCCACGACGACGGGCGACTGCCAGGTCGGTCCCGGCAGCGAGAGCTCCCAGCGCACGGCCCCGGTGCGGCGGTCGATGCCCTTCACCGCCCCACCGTTCGTGGGGACGATGACGATGTCACGGTGGAGCGCCGGCGTCCCCCAGACGCCGGCCACGTCCGCGCCCTGGTCGGCGACCGACCAGACGAGCGGCCGGTTCGGATGCCTCGGGTCCAGCTTCATGATCTGGCCCACCTCGGTGGCGCGCCCGTTGTGGCGCTCCCACTCCGAGGCGACGTAGAGGAACCCCTCGTCGTCCACCACCACGCTGGCGTCGGTGTCGTCGCCGGTCCAGAACCGGAAGGTGCGCTGGGGCACTCGGCCCTCCCTCACCCCGCTGATGTCCCAGCCCTGGACGAGGCCACCCGAGTTGGCGAAGTACACCGTGTCCCCGGACACGGCGACGGAGTTCTCGATGGACACGTCGGTGTCGCCGAGCTCGGCCAGGAGCTGGTCGTCCCAGCCCGGCGCGTTGAAGACCAGCTGGGGAGAGACCTGGGCCAGCCCGTCGTCGCCGTAGTGCCGGTTGAGCTTGACGACGTGGAACTGGCTGTTCTCGCCCCCTTCGAACAGGTAGTCACCGAGGACCAGCGGCGAGCCGTCCCAGTCGTCGTTCCACAACGTGGGCGACACGGCGTCGGCCGAGAGCGACCAGAGCTCGGTCGGCTGGGGGCGATCGAAGGCGATGGCCCGCAGGTTGTTGTCCCGCGAGCCCGTGTAGACGATCGGGTAGCCCTGCGGGTCGATGCTGACCGAGCCCTTGATGAGGTCGCCGGTGGGGAACGGCGGGATGATGTCCTGGCCGGTGTCGGCATCCACGAAGTGCACCGCACGGTCGTAGGCCCCGAACACGACCCAGGTCCGGCCCTCCCGTTCGAAGACCGCGGGCTCTCCCGTCCAGCCGGTGCCACACCAGGTCCGCACCCCTTCGCCATCGGAGGACTCCGAGCACATGCTCCCCTCGGGGTAGCTCCACTGGAGCTGCGGCCGGCGGGGCACCGGGCCCTCGCCGTACCACGACCGGGTCGGATTGCCCCGGAACGTCAGGATCCCCTCCACCCGCGCCCTCGGGAACGGCTGGCCCGAGGACGCCGGGTCGACCCAGCCCTCGAACGGCGGCGCCGTCGTGGTGGTCGGCGCGGCGGCGGTCGTGGTGGTCGCCACCGCCGGGTCGCGGGCGATCGACCCGGCCTCCTGGTCGTCCCGCGGCTCGGCGTCGTCGACGACTTGGGACCAGGCCACCGCCGTGCCTACGGCCAGCACGGCCGCGATCGCGATGATGAGGACGAGTCGCCTAGACACGTCCGATGAAGCGCATGGCCTCGCTCCGGGTGGCGTCGTTCTCCCGGAACAGGCCCCGCACCGCCGAGGTCACCGTGGAGGACCCCGGCTTGCGCACCCCGCGCATCGACATGCACAGGTGCTCCGCCTCCAGCACCACGAGGACCCCCTTGGGCTGCAGGGTCCGCTCGATCTCGTCGGCGATCTGGGTCGTCAGGCGCTCCTGCACCTGGGGCCGGCGGGCGTAGGCGTCCACCAGCCGGGCCAGCTTCGACAGGCCGGTGATGCGGCCGTCGTCGTTGGGGATGTAGGCCACGTGGGCCTTGCCGATGAAGGGCACCAGGTGGTGCTCGCACGTCGAGATGAGGGCGATGTCGCGCACCATGACCATCTCGTCGTGATCGGCCTCGAAGGTCACCTTGAGGTGGTGGTCGGGCATCTCCCGCAGGCCGCAGAAGATCTCCTCGTACATGCGGGCCACCCGGGAGGGCGTCGCCTGGAGGCCGTCGCGGTCCGGGTCCTCCCCGATGGCGGCGAGGATCTCGCGGACCGCGGCCTCGATGCGGGGCCGGTCGACCGGTGGCAGGTCCTCGTCGATCGCGGGTGTCGCCATCAGAGCTCTTCGTTGTACGCGCAGATGTAGGGCAGGTTGCGGTAGCGCTCGGCCACGTCGAGGCCGTACCCGATGACGAAGTCGGGCGGCATCTCGAAGCCGACGTACTTGAGGCTGGCCCCGTCGGTGGCGCCCTCGCGCAGCAGCAGCGCGCAGACCTCCAGGCTGGCAGGGTTGCGGGACAGCAGGTTGCGCTTGAGGTAGCGGAGGGTGAGACCGCTGTCGACGATGTCCTCCACCAGCAGGACGTGGCGTCCCGTGAGATCGAGGTCGAGGTCCTTCACGATGCGGACCACCCCCGAGGTCCGGGTGGCCGCGCCGTAGGACGAGACCGCCATGAAGTCGAACTCCACGGGGAGGGCGATGTGGCGGGAGAGGTCGCTCATGAACATGAACGCGCCCTTGAGCACCCCGACGAGGAGCGGCGGACGGCCCTGGTAGTCGTCGGTGATCTGCGCGCCCAGTTCGGCGACGCGGGCCGCCAGCACGTCCGCCGGGACCAAGACCCGACCGAGGTGCGGATCCTCGATGGGGACCACGCCGCTTTCGTCCATCGCCGCCGGACCTTACCGGCGGCCGGCGGCGGGATCGCCTCAGCGCACCAGCAGGAGGCGTCCCTCCGCGCGCTGGACCCGCCAACCGGCCTGGACGTCGGCGGCCCGGCTCGTGTGGTGCACCACGGCCAGGACGCGGTCGACCGCGGCCGCGTCCACCGGGTAGTCCGTCCCCATCCCCCGCCAGAGCCAGGACCGCAGGGCCCGGCGGGCCAGCGCCGGTTCCGCGGCCTGCAGGGCGACGACGTCGGTGGGGTCGAGCGTCGCCGCCAGGCGGTCCAGGAGCTCGCTCTCCTCCCCCATGATCTCGGCCTGCCGGGTGATGATGGGGACCACGTCGCGGCCACCCACGTCGTCGAGCATCGGCAGGACCTCATGGCGGACGCGGGTGCGCCGGTGGGTCGGATCGGCGTTGGTCGGGTCGACCAACGGCTCGAGGCCCTCCGCCGCGCAGAGGGCGTGGGTCTCGTTCCGGCGGACCGCCAGCAGCGGCCGCCCCCGGCCGCGGTGGATGCCGGCGAGGCCCGGCCGCCCCGCCCCTCGGAGCAGGTTGAGCAGCATGGTCTCCGCCCAGTCGTCGGCGGTGTGGCCGGTGAGCACGTCGGCGGGCAGGACGCTGTAGCGGGCCGTCCGGGCCCGGGCCTGGAGGTTGGGGCCGGGCAGGACCGTGACCGCCTCTCGGCGGAACCGGGCGCCATAGCGCTCCGCCGCGGCCGCCACCCGGTCGGCCTCGGACGCCGACCCGGGCCGGAGGCCGTGATCGACGTGCACGGCGGTGACCCGGCAGCCGGCCGCGGTGGCGAGCACGAGGAGGGCCAGCGAGTCGGCGCCGCCGGAGACGGCGCAGGTCACCGATTCGTCGGGGGCGGGGAAGGTGCAGCGGGCGAGGAGGTCCTCGGCGAGCGACACGTCAGGCGGCAGCGAGGTCGATCCGGGCCAGCCAGACGTCCGGGTCTCGGATCTCCGCCAGGGTGGGGAGCCGGGCGGGATCGGCCCACACCGCATCCAGCGCTCGAGGACCCCGGGCGGCCTCGACGGCGGCGATGAACCGCTCCCCCTGCTCGTACTGCGCCAGCTTGGCCTCGAGGCCGAGGAGGCGCTGGAGGAGGCGGGCGACGCCGTTGGCCTGCTGGCGCCGCTGGCGCAGCACCCGGCCGAAGCGGGCGGCGGAGGGGATCCGGTCGGCCCCCGCCCGGTCCATGGTCACGTCGCCGTGCCCCTCGAGCAGGCTCATCAGCCCCGCGACCCGCTCGAGGGCGAGGCGCTGCTCGGGCGTGGCGAGGACGGCGGCCAGTCCACCGTCCTCGAGGGGGTTGCGCCCGGCCCGGAGCTCTTCGACCACGCGGCCCAGGGCCACGACGAAGCGGCGGGGATCGGGGTCGACCGCGCCGAGGACCTCGTCGACCAGGCCGAGGTAGTGGGCGCGCAGCCACGGGATGCCCGTGAACTGGGCCCGATGGGTGACCTCGTGCAGGGCCAGCCAGAGGCGGAACTCGCGGGGCGGGAAGGCGAAGCGCTTCTCCAGCGCCAGGACGTTGGGGCCCACGTAGTACACGAGGTCCTGGTCCTCCGGGGACTCGTCCTCGGCCACCAGCAGGTCGTACTGGCCGAGCACGCGGGTCGACATCCAGCCCAGCAGCGCGCCGACTTCGGCACCGGCGAACTTCTGGGTCAGCGGGGCCGCCGGTCCCGTGCCCAAGCGGTCACCGAGCTTGTCGGTGAGCGGTCGCAGCAGGCGCTGGAACGAGGCCAGGTTGGCGGCCACCCAGGCCGGACGGTCGACGACCCGGGCCCGGGCGGGGCCGGCCGAGGAGATGAGGCCGGTGGTGTCGGCCACGCGGTGCTCGGCGATGGCGGTCAGCTCGGCGAAGTCGGGCGTGAGCGCCGCGTAGTGGTACGAGTCGGCGAACGGCTCCCGCCCGCTGAGGCGGGTGGCGACCTTCAGGGCGAGGTCCCAGTCGACCACCCCGGGGCTCACGGCGCTCAGCCCTTCGGGTAGCGGGGGGCGCTGACCTTGCGCAGGTAGCCGATGAGCGTCACGGCCAGGATGGCGAACACGGTCAGCACCAGGACGGGTGCGATCCAGAAGTGCCAGACGACGCCGAGGACCATGGCCGCGGAGCATACCGGGTACGTTCTGGCACCCAGATGCGCCAGATCGGGGCGATCCTGCTCGCCATCCTCGCCGTGGCGACCGCCTGTGGGGACGATGGGGAGCACGCCGTGACCGAGGGCACCGACGCCACCACCAGCCCGCCGACGGTCAGCCCGACCAGCACCGTGCCGACGCGTACAGAGGTGACCCACCTGACCCTCGACCTGGTCGACGCCGACCGACCCACGCCGGCCGGGGCCGGCCTGCCCGGGTCCGACCAGCGCGTCCTCGTCACCGACGTCTACGTGCCCGCCGGCGAGGGCCCGTACCCGTTCGTGGCCTTCGCCCACGGCCTGGCCGGCCACCCCCGCAAGTTCACCCTGCTCCTCGAGGCGTGGGCGGACGCCGGCTACCTGGTCGCGGCGCCCGCGTTCCCGCTGTCGAACGACGAGGTGCCGGGGGAGCCGACGTTCACGGACCTGGCCAACCAGCCCGGCGACATCAGCTTCGTGATCGACTCGGTGCTGGCCGCCTCGAGCGAGGAGGGCGACCCGCTGTTCGGCACCGTCGACCCCGACCGCATCGGCGTGGCCGGTCTGTCCCTCGGCGGGGCCACCACCTACGGCGTCGCCTTCAACGACTGCTGCCGGGACGAACGGCCGGTCGCCGCCATGGTCCTCGACGGCGCCCGGCTGGCCGTCGGGGGCGAGTTCGCGATGGACTCCGGCCTCCCCCTGCTCGTGATGCACGCCGACCAGGACTACGCCCTGCCCTACGACGAGGCGGTCAGCGCCTATGCGGACGCCGTCGGCCCGAAGATCCTCGTGACCCTGCACGAAACCGCCCACGCCGAGCCCTACGAGAACACGCCCGACCCGGCCGACGCGCTGGTGGTCGACGTGACGACGGCGTTCTGGGACCGCTGGCTGAGGGACGACGGCGAGGCCGGGGGACGCCTGACCGAGGCGGTGACGGGGGCGGGTGACCTGGCCTCGATAGAACAGGTCGACCGCTAGGCCGGGTCAACCGGCGGGCTCGGGCTCCCCGGTACAGGCCTTCAGGATCCGCGCCCGCAGCTCGTCGGGGACCCGGTCGATGCACTTCGAGGCGATGACCCGGCGCAGCTCGACTTCGAAGACGGCGATGTCGCCACAGGGCGGGCAGTCGTCCAGGTGGACCCGGATGCGCTCGCGCACCTCGACCGTGAGCTCGTCGTCGAGGTAGGTGTAGAGCTCGGCGAGGGTCTCTTCGCAGTGCTCGGACATCAGGTCGCACTCAGGTCGGGATCAGGGACGAGATTTCGCTGCCTGGCGAACTCGTACAACTGCTTCTGCATGGCTTTTCTTCCGCGGTGCAGGCGGCTCATCACGGTGCCGATCGGGATGTCGAGGATCTCGGCGATCTCCTTGTAGGCAAAACCCTCGACGTCGGCGAGCAGCACCGCCATGCGGAACTGCTCCGGCAGGGCCTCGAGCGCCTGCTTGACCTCGTCCGAGGTCAGGTGGTCGAAGAGCTCTTCCTCCGCGCTGCGACCGGCCTCGGCGCCCTCGAGCCCGCCGAGGCGCCGGTACAGGTAGAGGTCCTCCACCTCCTCGAGATCGGTCTCGTCGGGGCGGCGCTTCTTCGCCCGGTACTGGTTGATGTAGGTGTTGGTGAGGATCCGGTAGAGCCAGGCCTTGAGGTTGGTGCCCTGCTCGAAGGTGTGGAAGGCGCGGTAGGCCTTGAGGTAGGTCTCCTGCACCAGGTCCTCGGCGTCGGCCGGGTTCCGCGTCATGCGCAGGGCGGCCGAGTACAGGCCGTCCATGAGCGGCATGGCCTGCTCGGCGAAGGTGGCCTGGTCCGCCATCTGGAGCAGGAACCCTACGGGACGGTCGTCGCCGACGGGCACCGTCGTGGGCGGTACCAGCCCGGTGGTGGGCGGCACCGGCATCGTCGTCGGCGGCGGAGGCGCGGTGGTGGTCGGCACCGGCACCGTGGTCGGCGGCACGGTCGTCGGGGGGGTGGCCGGCAGCGGGGGGAGGTCGAGGAAGGCGTCGGTGGCCTGGAGCCACACCGCGATCTGCGCCCGGTTCACCGAACGGTGGATGCCGAAGCCCCCGCCCCCTGGCCCGAGGATGCCGTTGGCGATCGCCCACCGCAACGCGGCGCGCAGCCGCGGCGGAGCCGACGCGGCCCAGGGATGAGTGGGGAACGGGCCGGGACGCCCGGCGGCCTTCCAGAGCATGTTCACCAGGGCGCCCCGCTGCACCGGCGCGTTCGGGCGGAACGTGCCGTCGCCGTAGCCCGTGGCCACGCCGGTCGCCCGGCCCCAGCGGAGGGCCGGCCCGAGGGCGGGCGGGGCGTCGGACCATCCGTGCGGCCCGCCCGCGGAAGGCCGACCGAGCAGCCGCCAGACCATCGCCAGGGCCTGACCCCGCGTGGCCGCAGGGCGGAACTGGCCGACAACGGCCCGGTACGTGTCGTTGTCGAAGCCGCCGACGATGCCCTCCTGCGCGGCCCAGTTGATGGCGTCGGCGGCCCAGAAGTCGTCGGTCACGTCCCAGAACGGCCCGCTGCGCAGGTCGGGGTCACACCCCCGGACGGCAGTGCCGACCAGGCGGCCCAGCTCTCGCTCACCGGCCTGCGTGAGGTGCATGTAGTCGGCGAGGAAGTAGGGGCTGGGTGACCCGGCCAACCGGGTCCACGCCGCGTAGTGGAGGTAGGTGGCGTTCGGGTAGTCCTTCACCACCCGGTGGACCACGGCGTTGAAGGCCGCAAACCGCTCGTTGATCTCCGGATAGGCCCGGTTCACGCTCGCCTTCTGGTCGATCCAGATCACGCAGTCCACGTGCGGGGTGACCGCGTTGAGGAAGTGGCGCATGTCGGCCTCGAACCGGCGGGCGCCGTGGCTCCAGAAGGCGTCGCCGACGCCCAGTTCGGCCACGACGATGTCCGGGCCGTCGACCGCCCTCACCCGGCCGTGGCGGGAGTCGAGCAGGAGGGGGAGGTGGTAGTCGATGTACCCGGCGCCGATGGCGTGGAAGTAGGCGATGGGGTTCGTCGGCTCGACGTTCGCCGTGATCTCGGGCTCGGCGTCGCGGCCGATCGAGTCCCCGACGAAGGCGACGGTTGCCGGCTCGTCCGCGGCGACCGGAGCCGGCGGACCGGCCAAGCCCGAGGTCGCGGCTGCCGCCACCGCGACCACCAACAATGCTGCGTACCTCCGCACCCCGTCCTTCTCGCCTCGTGTGCGGGGCACGGTACCGGGACTTGCTGACCGGAAAAGGCCGATCCCTGTCAACCGGACGGCGCTCCCGAGCGTCTTCCAGGCATGAAGATGGGGCTCCGTGCGGGGCGACCGTGAACCGGCGGCCGTCGTCGAGGCCTTCATCAGCGAGGACCACCCGCGGGTCGTGCGCGCCATCGCCCTCTACTGCGGCGACCCCGGCGCGGCCGAGGACGCGGTGCAGGAGGCCCTGGTGCGGGCCTGGGAGCGACTGGAGCGCGGCGAGGACTTCCACGCGCTGGACCGCTGGGTGGTCACCGTGGCGTTGAACCTGGTCAGGAGCCGGTTCCGGCATCTGCGCCGGGAGGAGCTCGTCGAACGCGTCGTGGAGGCCGACGGCACCGGCCCGGCGACCGAGGACAGCGTGGATCTCGCCCGCGCCCTGCGCCGGCTCCCCGACCGCCAGCGGGCCTCGGTCGTGTTGCACTACTACCTGGACCTCTCGGTCGACGACGCGGCCGCGGTCATGGGCGTGGCCCCGGGGACGGTCAAGACCTCGCTCTTCCGGGCCCGCCAGGCCCTGGCCGTCGGGCTGGGCGACCGTGCCTGAGCCCGAAGACCTCCGCGCCGGCCTGGACCGGTTGGCCGGCCACGTCCACCCGCCGGACCGCGCCTCGGTGGTCGACGGCGTGGCTCGCCGGCGCGCCCAGCGTCGCCGGCGGCGCCGGGCCCTGGTCACGGGGCTGAGCGCGGTCACCGTGGTCGCGTTGGTCGGAGCCGGCATCGCCCTCCCCCGCCTGGGCGGGGACGACGGTCCCGACGAGGGCGTCGTGGCCGCCCCCGAGGACGTCACGCTGCCGGCCCAGCCGCAGCGGGCACTCGCGCTCGCCGGCGACGACGAGGGCGTGTGGGTCCTGACCGCCCCCCCGCCGGATGCCCCCGACGACGCCGCCACGGTCGTGCGGGTCGACACCTACTCGGGGGAGGTGACGGCGACCGGCGAGGTGAGCGGTCCGGCCGACCTGATCGCGGTGAGCGACGACGCCGTGTGGGTCGCCGGCTCCGGGGCCGATGTCGTCAGCCGGCTCGATCGGGACAGCCTCGAGGTGACCGCACAGGTGCCCATCCGGCTGGACGAGCCCTGGTGCATCCGCTGCCTCGAGGACGTCGACCCCCATGCGTTCGAGCCGACCGACCTGGTCGTGGCCGGCGGACGAGCGTGGCTGGCGTCGCCCCACGGCGTCGTCGCCCGCATCGATCCGGCGACGAACGAGCTCGATGCCACCGTCCAGGTGACGCCCGGGTTCGACCGGCAGCTGGCCGCCGACGAGGGCTCGCTCTACGTGACCCAGGACGACCACCTCACCGAGATCGACCTGGACACGACCGAGGTCGTGCGACCGTGGCCCCTGGCCGACCTGGTCGACCTGGCCGGTGAGCCCGCGTTCGGCGGCTTCACCCGCCGGGTCATCCGGGTGACGGACGTCTCGATGGCCGGCGGCCTGCTGTGGTTGGCGACCGACGACCCCGTGGCCAACCCGTCCAACAGCACCATCGTCGTGGACCCCGCGGGCTGGGTGCGGGTGGCGGACTTCGGCCCCACCGCCTCGCTCGGCGTGGGCGCGGGCGAGCCGTGGTTCGTCAACGAGGGCCAGCTCTGGCGCCGCCCCGGCGGCGAGCCGGTCCCGGGTGAGCGGCGCCTCCTCGAGGGCCCGTACGCGACGCTCGACCGCTTGGACCCGGCGACGGAGGCCGGCGGGTCCTTCTGGTACCTCGGCGACGAACGCGACCTCGTGCCGGTCCCACCCGACATCGACCAGGGACCCCGCACGATCCCGATCGTCGTGGGGACCAGCACGGTCGGCCAGGAGACGCTCCTCGACCCCGCGGTGGAGGAGCGACTGGTCGACGATCCCCCGGGCCCCTTCGCCGGTGCGTACGCGTACGTGCTGGAGCCGGCGGGGATCCAACTCGTCCACAACACCGAGTTCGCCAACTGCCTGCTGCTGCTCGGCCAGGACGTGTGCGATCCCCGCATCGCCGACCACGAGCTCCACGTCGAGGCCATCCCGCACGAGACGGGCGCCGTGGTCGCCGCGCTGCTGCCCGAGGGGGTCGACCTCGTGGTGCTCGACACCATCGAGGTCGACCGGTGGCAGCAGGTCGACGACGGCCGTTGGTTCGCCGTCCTGACCATGGACTGGGCGCCGTCCGCGGCTGACCACCTCGTCGGCTACGCCGAGGACGGCACCGTGGTGTTCGACGAACCCCTGGGTTGACCCGACCCCCCGTCGTGCTACACCCGGTGGGGTGCGGACCGTCTACAGCGACCGGCACCGGCTCCACGACGCCCGGGGCGAGCTGATCGACGGGGCGCTGCGGCCACCGTTCGAATGCCCGGAGCGGGCCGACCTCATCCTCGCCGCGGTGCGCGCCGCCGACCTGGGCGAGGTCATCGAGCCCACCGCCCACGGCCTGGCCCCGCTGGCCCGGGTCCACGACGAGCGCTTCCTGGCGTTCCTGCAGGAGGCGTGGGTGCTCTGGGAGGCCGAGCACGGCGACGAGACCGACGCCCTGCCGCTGGCGTGGCCGTCGCGGCGCATGCGCCAGGCCGAGCCGGAGGCCATCGACGGTCGCCTCTCGTACTTCTCGTTCGACGCCGGCTCGCCGATCATGGCGGGGACCGCCGAGGCCGTGCTGGCGTCGGCCGACGTGGCCCTGACGGGGGCCGACCGGCTGCTCGCGGGCGAACGGGCGGCCTTCTCGCTGTGCCGCCCTCCCGGGCACCACGCCGCCCTCGACCTCTACGGCGGCTACTGCTTCGTGAACAACGCCGCCGCCGCGGTGCAGGCGCTGCGGGACCACGGCCTGGAGCGCGTCGCCCTCGTCGACGTGGACTACCACCACGGCAACGGCTCCCAGGACATCTTCTGGGACCGGGGCGACGTGCTCTTCACCTCCCTGCACGGCGACCCCCGCCAGGAGTACCCCTACTTCGCCGGGTACGCCGACGAGCGCGGCGACGGCGAGGGCGCAGACGCCACCCGGAACTACCCCATGCGCTGGGACTCGCCGGCGACCGAGTGGTTCCTGGCCCTCGACGACGCCCTCGACCACGTGCGGGCCTTCCGCCCCGATGCCGTCGTGGTCTCGCTCGGGGTCGACACCTACAAGGACGACCCCATCTCCCGCTTCCGCCTCGACACGCCCGACTACCCGGTCCTGGGCGCTCGCCTCGCCGACCTCGACGTCCCCACCCTGTTCGTCATGGAGGGCGGCTACGCCATCGACGCCATCGGCACCAACGTCGCCGGCGTCCTCACCGGCTTCACCTCCGGCTGATCAGAGGCCCCAGAAGGCGCCACGCAGGCCCGCTTCGGCGAAGTAGGCGTGGGCCTCGGCCGGCTCGCGGCGGGTGTACCCGCGGTCCAGACGGCCCTCGTACCAGTGCGACGCGAGCCGCCAGAGCGTCGTGAGGTCGATGACGTCGCCCCGCTCGTTGCCGGTGGCCCCGAGCCAGCGGTCGACGCAGGCCTCGACGCAGAAGAGGCGCTGGTGGCTGCAGGTGTGGACGACGTCGTCCCACATGTGGTCGCTGGGCACGAGGAAGTGGGCCACCTCGTCGCCCTCGGGCGGCGCCTCGGTGCCGACGACCCACGCCAGGGCGGCGCCACAGCCCGGGCACCGGGTGGCCACGAGGACCTCGCCCTCGTCCGGGAGGAGGTGGGGCAGGGCGAAGGCGTCCCAGGCGCAGCCGCCCCACCACAACGTGCCGGTGCCCATGACCGAGAAGCCCAGCGGGATGGTGGCGAAGGGGTGGGCCATGACGATCCGGCCGTCCCGGAGCACGAGGTGGCGGTCGTCGTGCAGGGCCTGGAGCCCGGCCTCGACCTCGCTCTCCTCCACGTCGAACACGGCGGCCAGGGCGCCGGTGACGGGCGCCCGGCCCGTCTCCGCGAGGTGGTGGTAGACGGCCAGGCGCAGGTCTTCGGTGTCCATGGCCCGGATTCTCACGGTTTCGCGCCGGTTATCGCGTCGGTGCGACCGTGCGGCCATGTTCACCGCAGGCATGCTCCACGTCGGCAAGGCCACCCACGAGGTCGTCCAGGGGTCCCGCCCCCGACCCGACCGCCGGGTCCGCCGCTCCAGCCGCCGCGCCGAACGTCGCTCCCGCTCGTAGCGCCGGTACATCGCTCACGGCAGCCATGGGTTACGGTGCGCCGATCGACGGTGGGGAGGGTGGTTGTCCAGGCAACGTCTCGTCCAGGGGTATCTCGACGGCCAGCTGAGCCGGCGCGTGTTCATCCGCCGGCTGGTGGCGACCGGCGTGTCCGCCGCCGCCGCCCTCTCCTACGCCAGCCTGCTCGAGTCGTCTCCCGCGCAGGCGGCCGCCCTCGCCGACTTCTACCTCGTCATCCGCGACTACGCCTTCCCCGCGCCGTTCACGCTGGCCCAGGGCGCCGACAAGCCGTTCAACAACCACGGGACCAGCGGTCACAACATCCATGACGCCAGCGGGCTCAACCTCTACGACACCGACCGATGGCCCGGTACGCACATCGAGGTGATCGGCCCGATGCCGGGCGCCGGGACCTGGCGGTACCGCTGTGACGAGAACAGTCACCCCGAGATGAACGGGCCGGTTCACCGTCCCCGTGCTGGTGACGCCCGCCCACGCGCCGAAGGGCTCGACCTTCACCATCCGGTGGGCGACCGGGCGAGCGCCGACCGGGCTCGTCTTCGACGTGCAGCGCCAGTCGCCCGGCCAGGGCACCTTCCGCGAGTGGCGCACCGGCGTCAAGCCGGCGGCGGCCACCATGCGCGCCACCGAGCGGGGCCGCTACCACTTCCGGGCCCGGGTGCGCCGGCCGCAGACGTGGCAACGACGCCTACAGCGGCTGGTCACCCACCGCCACCTTCCGGGCCACCTGACGCCGGCGGTTCGCCGGCGACGAAGCGGCTCCGGACGACCGCCTCGAGGCCTTCAGGGTCGGCCACGTGGAACCAGCCCCGTTCGAGGCGGACGGAGTGCACGGCGGGTGGCACCACGGGGATCGACTCGAGGCGCCCACCTCGTCGGGCCAGAGTGAGGGCCGCCAGCGCGGGCCGCAGCCCGCCGGGCTCGACGGTCAGGGTGGTCCGTACGGCCCGCAGGATCCGCGGCCACCGAGCTGGCCGGCGCACGGCCCGGAGCGCCGAGGCGGCCACCGCCCGCACCAGCTGGGCGTGGCGATCCCGCCGCCAGCGGTCACCGTCCGCCATTCGGGTCCGGGCGTAGGCGAGGGCTGCGGCGCCGTCGAAGCGCTGCGGACCGGCGGAGAACCGGGCGAACTGGATCTGCTCGCCGTCCTCGACGCGGTAGTCGTGGATCTCGTGGGGCACGTCCACGTGGACGCCGCCGAGGGCGTCGACGAGGTCGGCGAAGCCCGCCATGTGCACGGCCACCCCGGCGCCGACGGGCAGGCCGAGCGCTTCGGACGTGGCCTGGCGGAGGCGGGCCAGCCCGCGACGGGGGTCGTCGGCGCCCTCGGCCGCCGCCCCCTCGAAGTAGGTCTCGTTGAGCCGGACCGGGTCGGCATCGGGTGCGCCGACGGCCAGGTCCCGGGGCGGTAGGAGCAGCGCGACCCGGCCCCCGACCGGCTCCGCCCGGAGCAGCACCACGGCGTCGGCCCGCCCGACGGGGAACTCCTCCCGCCGGTCGATGCCCGCCAGCACCACGTGCACCGCGGGGGTGCCGAACAGCGCCCGCCACCCGCCGCGCCGGGGCCGGGCCAGCTCCAGCCAGGCGCCGATCCAGGCCGCCGTGGCGCCGATCCGCACCAGGGGCCGCACCCGCTGGTAGGTCGCCTGGAGCTCGGGGTCACCGTGACGGGCGACGTGGCGGTCGATGGTCGCCAACCGGCGCCGGACGTAGCCGGGTCCGACGGCCCCGTTGCCGAGGGCCCGCCCTCCCGCACCGACCTGGTCGAGCAGGATGCGGCCGAAGCCCCGCCCTCGCTGGAGGTGGTGGCGGACCAGGACCCGCACCGTGCGACAGGGGCTCTCGTGGAGGAGCTCGACGTCCTGGTCCCGCCAGGCCTTCAGCCCCTGACGGAACATCGCCGTGTTGGCCACGGTGTCCTCACCGGCCCGGAGGTCCTCGGGGAACCCGCCCGCGGCCTGCAGGAGCTCGCGGTCGTAGGAGCAGTGGGGCGGGGCGACGGCGAGCTCCTCGGACGGACGGCCGGGCAGCACGGTGCCGTGGTCGAGGAAGTACGACGCCCACCCGGCCCCCGTCGTCGTCAGGTTGCGGATCGTGCCCGTGACCATGGGGTAGCCCCGCTCGTGGGCCCGGACCCGAGCGGCCAGGCTGCCGGGCGGGAGCACCACGTGGGAGCCGGGGAAGGACACGTAGTCGCCCCGGGCCACGGCCAGGCCGGCGTTGCGGGCCCGGCCGGGAAGGGCGACGCCCTCGAGCTCGATGAGAGCAACCTCCGGAAAGCGCTCCCGCACGATCGCCGCCGTGCGATCGGTCCCGCTGACCACGACGATGACCTCGAAGGGCACCGGCACCTCCTGGTCCACCACCGACCGCACGGTGCGCTCGATGCGCGCCTCGTCGTCGCGGGAGATCACGATCGCCGACAGGACCGGGGCGTCGACGTCGAAGGCGCCCGCCTCGGCCGGAAGCTCCTCGACCGGGGCCGGTTCGACCAGCACCGGGAGGTCCTCCGGGCGCCGCGCCCACGTCCGGAGCGGGCCCGGAGGGTCGACCAGGTGGCCGTAGTCGGCCTGGTGCTCCAGGCCGGGATCGGCTTCGTTGTACTTGCGCAGGCGGGCCCGCCGCCGGTCCTCGTCCAGCCCGGCGAGGTGCTGGATGCGCAGCGTCGTCGGCAACCAGCGAGCCGAAGGGATGGAGGTGGGCACCGGCACGAGGTGGAGGCGCTCCCCGTCCAGGCGCTGGCCCGGCTCCCAGGCGAACAGGCGGGCCACGGGGAGCTCGGCCCGGTCGTAGTGCTCGAGGTCGCCGACCATGCGGTGAACCACGAAGGTGTAGGCGAAGCCGGCGAGGGCCTCGTCACCCTCGACGAACGCTCGGAGGGCCGCGGCGTCGTCGGCCGTGATGCGCTCGTCGGCATCGAGGAAGAGGACCCAGCGGGGGCGGAGGGTGGCCGCCGCCTCCAACAGGAGGGACCGGTTGGCGGCGTCGTCCCAGCCGGCGTGGTCCGGGCGGACCGGCCGGTGCAGCAGCCGTTCCACCAGGGGCTCCGCCTCGAGCAGGGTCCGGGTGCCGTCCGTCGACCCGTCGTCGAGGGCGACGACCGCGTCGGCGAACGCCGCCACGGAGGCGAACCAGCCCGGGAGGTCGGCCTCCCCGTTGCGGACCGGCAGGAGCACGACGAGGGTCGGGCGATCGGCGGCGTCGACGGCGACCGCCCGTCCGGCCTCGGCGACCAGCGGCCCGATCCCGAACGGCCCGTCGGCCTCCAGCAGCACGGGTTGCCCGAGATCCCGGTCGGCCCACGGCACCACCCGGGACGGCACCCGGTCCAAGCCCCCGAAGTCGGTCGGCCACCGGCCCTCAGGGTCGGCGTCGGCGTACTTGGCCAGCCGGTCGTCGAGGCGCCGCTCGTCCAGCCCCCCGAGGTGTTGGAGGCGGATCGTGGTGCGCACCCAGGCCCCCCGCGGGATCTCCACCGGTACCGGTGGCTCGTGGAGTCGCCCCTCGGGCAGGTGCAGGCCGGGCTGCCAGGCGTGGACCCGGTAGACCCACCGGACGGCCGGGTCATAGCCGTCGGGCCCCCACATCCGGCAGTGGGTCAAGCCGTACGCCACCCCAGGAAGGCCGTCGGTGAGGAGGAACTCACGTAGGGCGGCGCCGTCGTCCGGAGCGAGGCGCTCGTCGGCGTCGAGCCAGACCACCCACGACGGGTCGACCCCCGCCGCGGCCTCGAGCAGGCGGCGACGGTTCTCCCCGTCGTCCCAGCCCGCCGCGCTGTCCCGGGGCGGGTTGGCCAGGAGCACGTCCACCAGCGGCTCGGCCTCGAGCAGGTCCGCGGTGGCGTCGGTCGAGCCGTCGTCGAGGGCCACGACCACGTCGGCCCAGGGGCGGACGGCCGCGAACCACGCCGGGGAGGTCCGCCTCGCCGTTGCGGACCGGGAGCAGGACGGCGATGGTCACGCTTCCGAGTCGAGGGCGGCGGCCTCGCGGAGCAGGCGCTCGATGTCGAGGTTGCCGGGGCAGGTCTGGGTGGCGTCGATGGCCCGGTGCCCGACCACGTGGTCGGCGTCGAGCGGGATCGACCAGCGCAGGCTCAACGCCCACAGGAGCTCGGCGCCCGCGGCGTACTGCGGCGTCCGGGCGGCGAACGCCTTGCGGGTCGCGATCGTCCACGAACTCGATGCCGATCGTCGCCCGGTTCGGGTCCACCCCGTCGGGGAGGAAGGGGGCCGTCGCCCGGTGGATCCGGCCGGCATGGCGGGCCGTGTCCGCCTCGGGCACCACGCTGACCAGCCGGCCATCGAGGCCGACGACGAAGTGCGCGCTCACGCCGCTCTCCGGGCGGGCAAACCACGCGACCGTGCCGTCGAGGGTGCCGACCGCGGTGTGCAGCACGATCCCGAGGGGCTGGTGACCATCCCGCCCCTCCCCCGCGTGAGGGCTGGAGGCCCCTTCGACGCTCAGCTGCGCTGACGCTCGGCTCGTGGACTCACGGAACCTTCGAGGCTACGTCGTCACTACCGTTTCGGTATGACGTTCCAGGGGTGGCCGGTGGAGGCGCTGGAGTTCTACGAGGGCCTCGAAGTCGACAACACGAAGGTGTACTGGACCGACCACAAGGCGGTGTACGAGGGCAGGTGCGGGCCCCGATGGAGGCGTTGCTCGCCGACCTGGCGGCCGAGTTCGGCGAGGGGAAGATCTTCCGCCCCTACCGCGACGTGCGCTTCAGCGCCGACAAGTCGCCGTACAAGACGGCGATGGGCGCCCGGCTCGGCGACGGCGGCTACGTCCAGCTCTCGTCCGAGGGCCTGGCGCCGGGCTCGGGACGTACGTGATGGCCAAAGACCAGCTCGAGCGGTTTCGCCGAGCGGTCGCTGACGATCGCACGGGTGTCGAGCTCGAGGCGCTCATCGAGCAGGTGCGCGGCTCGGGCATCGACGTCACGGGCCGGAGATCGCTCAAGACCGCACCCCGCGGCTACCCCAAGGACCACCCGCGCATCGAGCTGGCTCCGCCACAAGGGCCTGATCGCCTGGCGGGAGTGGTCCGCCGGCGCCTGGCTGGGTACCTCGAGAGCCAAGGACCGGATCGTCGACTTCCTGCACCAGGCCCGACCCCTGCAGGACTGGCTGGACACCAACGTCGGCGACTCCGAGCTCGAGCACGCCTGGGGCCGCTGACACACGGCGCCTCCTGTGGCATGGCCGCCGAACCAGAGCCCGAGAGGAGAATCGAACTCCTGACCTGCTCATTACGAGTGAGCTGCTCTGCCGACTGAGCTACCCGGGCGGGCAATCAGTGCCTCCCACCAGGGAGATCCGGCTTCAGATCCGTCCGAGATGCACGTGCAGCGTCCCACAGCGACCAATATCAGCAGTGGATCACTCAGCGGGCAGCTCAAACGGCACTGCGACCAGGGGCCAAAGCGTAGAGGCTCCCGGGCTCACCGACCTCATCGCTTCCTCCGCCGCCGTCGACCGCGGCCACCCGCTACCGCTACCGCTACCTGCAGCAGTTCTTCCGCTGGCTCGACGAGGAGGGCGAGACAACCTCGTCGCCGATGGCCAAGGTGTCTCCGCCGACCGTCCCCGAGGACCCGCCCCCGGTCGTCATCACCGATGCGTTCCGGGCCTTCCTCGCCACGTCGTCCGGGAAGGGGTTCGAGGATCGGCGGGAGACGGCGATCCTGCTCCTCTTTGTCGACACGGGACGCGCCTCGTGGAGCTCGCCGGCCCGGCCCCAAGGATGTCGACTTCGATCAGGACGTCGTCTGGGTCCCGCTCACCAGCGGCTCGCCGAAGGCGGCACGAGGACGACCTCATGCGCTTCGCCGCTGGCGCTGACGACAGATGGTCGCGCAGGACAACCGCCGGGTACCGCCGGCGGGCACTGGGTCCGCGGCGTGGGTGATGCCGAGGGCGTGCCCGGGCTCGTGGAGGGCGACGCTCTCCAGGTCGACCCCACTGCCGTTCGATTGAGGAGACGGTGGGCACCAGGCCGAGCTGGTCCGAGCCGGCGCGTCGTCAACCTGGCCCGCCCTCGAAGCCCTCGCTCCGGTCGGCGCGATCCGACTCCGGCTGGGTCAATCGCTATCCCCTGAGTCAAGGGCGAGTCACGAGCGAACGTCACACCCCGATCCTGTGCCACGGGCCCCAGATGGCGAAGGACATGCCGCGGCTGGCCTGGATGTTCACGAACAGGGTGTGCCCGTTGGGGTCGAAGGTTGCGCCCGCGAACTCGTCGCCGAACCGGATGGCGCCCGTGGAGCTGACCACCCGGTTCAGCGCGATGTCCCACAGCTTTCCGTTGGGGGACAGGCCCCGCACGCAGCTGTCGCCGGCGCCGTCCTCGCACAGCACAAGCGTGCCCCGCTTGCTCGTGGTGATGTTGTCGGGGAAGTCGAGCGTCTCGGGCCCCGGCGACTGGACCACCAGCCTCAGCCGTTCCGACGAGATGTCGTAGGCCCAGATCTGCCCAAAGCCGTTGCCCCAGCCTTGCACCGCGTCGCTGGGCCCGGGTTCGGCCGGGCCGCCGCCCTGCGTCGAGCAGAAGTAAATTGTGCCCCGGTCGTAGGTGGCGCCCTCGAGCCGCGAAACGAAGCGGCTCCCTGTGCCCGACCCTGCTCGGCCACGTAGTTGAGCGCCTCGTTGTTGGTGGTGGGCGCGGGCTGGCCGGGCGTGAACGGGAAGCTGGGATTGGGATCGTCGATGTCGACCCACCTCACCCGGTAGCGGGCGCCGTCCGGCTGATTCGCCGCCAGATCGGCGCCGGGTGTGCCCTCGACGGCCAGCATCTGTAGCCGTCCCTCGTTGACCAGTCGGCCGACGTGCAGCGGATGCCGGCGGGGGAGGTACCGGTACAGACCCGACGGGAAGCCGAAGTTGTCTTCGGTCATGTACAGCACCCCGTGGCGAGGATCGAACGCCACGGCCTCGTGCGCGAAGCGGCCGGCGGCCGTGATCGGCTCCCGATCGGACTGACCCCCGGCGGGTACCTCGAAGATGTAGCCGTGGGGCTGGGTGAGAACGTTCGACACGCCGGTGAAGTCGGGGCCGACGTCGGGCCCGTTGATCTCCTCGCACGCTAATCGAAGGCAGTCGCAGGCATGCGTCCGCCCGAGCAGTTGATCTGCGTGCCGTTGCAGGCCGGCGCGGGCACTGACCACCTCGCCGAAGCGCCACCTCACGGTGGTCGTGCTGCTCCGGCGACGGCGTCGTAGGGGTATCTGGCGGCGTCGCTGAACGCCGGGTTGGCGGTTCACCTTGGTGGCGCACCAGCACGACGTTGCCTCGGCCTCGGAGGGCCATGCCGTCGTGGCGTCGGGCAGCACGGTGCCGTCGTCGAGCACCACGGTCGTTCGGCGTCGTGGAACGAGCGGTCGGAACTCCTTGGGCAGCCAGTCGCATGTTCGTGCCGGCGGTCGGGAATCGGGCCGAGCGTGGGATGGGGCGTCCCCGCGACCGGTCGGCGACGAACCCGGCGAAGGGGCCGGCCAGGGCGACGCCTCGGCTGCCGCCGAGCCCGCCAGGGACGTGCGTCGAGTAATCGCGCCATGGCCGTTCCTCGCTGCGCTGGCGTCGAACTCAATGGGCGACACGTTCGTGGCGATCCGTCGCCGCCTGTGAGTCCGTCTCCGTCTCCGTCGGACGCGCCCGTACGTTCTCCTTCCAGCTCTACGGTGAACCCGCTTTCGATGCTCGTCGGACCAGCCCAACCGCCTTCCCCGATCGGCCAGTTCGGCGGCGCGCAAGTGAGCGACAAGCGCATCCGGGTCACGCCAGCGGCACGCTCCTCGCGCTAGAGGAGTGGGTCCGAAGGTGCGACGTCGACGAGCCGGTCGGAACGGCAGCGATCGTCAGCGGCTAGCGTGAACGCTCCGAAGCGGGGCGGGCGTGTAGCTCCACCGGATTCGGCAGGCGCTTTATTCCGCTCGGCTGACGCCAGCCAGCACCGTCGGGGGAGGCTTACGGGCAGCCGTTGCCACTCACGCGGTTGTCTATGGAATCGAGCAGAACGATCGGCGCCTCCGACTCATTGGTCGGCAAGCCCAGCTCCGGCGACGCCTCCGCCGACGGCGGCACAACCAACTCGCAGAAATCGTTGCCATGGATTTCCACCGCGGCGGACCCGAGCGCCACAACACCGGCGTAACCCTCCCCGGAGAAGGAGTTGCCGACGATTCGCGCGCCCTCGACAGCGGTTCCGAGGAGCCCGAGTTGTGGCGGACCGTCGAGGATGAAGTCGTTGCTGTTGACTCTGAGGTCGACATGCGAGGGGCCGAGGTACTCGTCCATCCATACCGCGGCCGCGGCGGTGTCCTCGAACGTCGACCCCTTGATCGTGACCCGCGAGGGGACGCCTGCGGGGTACCGATGGCATCCAGGTCCGTCGCTTGGTAATTCGTCCACAGTGAGACCCCGTAATCCACGCGTTGGAAGACGGATTGTCGACGATCACCCTGACGTCGCTCAGGTCCCCAGCCAGCAGGCCGTTCGGCGTGTCCTCAAAGACGCTGTCCCTGATCTCGACGCTGCCCGCGACCGCGTCAGGGCCGAATGTCCAGGAAGGATCGTTCCTTCCCACCAGCTGCGGGGCGAAGATCCCGCCCTGGCCTGGGAAATGACTGAACACGCTGCCATCGAACTTGAGCGCCACATTGATCGGCCTGAAGAAGAAGAACGGATCCGGAGCCGGCTCAACGAGACGACCGCGCCCTCGATGATCAAGGCGTTACGTACGTCCGGATTCGGGTCGAAGGGCCCGCCCGGCTCGTCCTCGCCCGAGCCCGGTTTCGTCCGTCGAAGTGGACGTCCCGGAAGCGAGCTCGCAGCGTGGAAACCTGCGCATGCTCGGCGTCGATTGCCCCAAGGTCTGCCGGGGTCTGGTCGTGCGAGTTCGTCCAGTCGGGCCGAAACCCTTCGATCCAGATGAACGAGTACAGGCGCTCGGTGTCTGCATTCTCGTTGATGTCGAAGTGCGCGACGGTTCGTCCGCTCGCTTCCATCGTGAGATCCTCCACCGCCAGTCGTTGGCTACGGCGGCTGGTGACGGGCTGACCGAATCGGTCGACGTCGGCCTCAAGGAACAAGAACAGCACGGGGGAGACGAAAGATCGGAGCGCCGCCGCCTCTTCGGCCGGAAGGAGTTGGAAGAGCCCGTCCGGGTTAACCGAGCCGTCCGCCACTATCGCGGTTTCAGCCAAACCTGCGCCGCGGATCGTCCCGTCGAAGTTCAAACCCACCAGAGGCCGACCCACTCGGAACGTACCGGCGGCCAACTCGATCACCGCACCAGGCCCCGCCGCCGAAGCGGCATCCAAGGCCGCCTGGAGACTTTCCGTGTCATCGCCCCCACTGGGCGCGACCCGGATAACGACCCGCTGACTCCGGTCAGCGCCAGCCCGAACCTCATCAACAAACAACAGCGATGGCGCAAGCCCAATCAGCAAAGCGAGCAGTGAGGACGTCAAACCCTTCCAACGTCCGCCTCCGCGGTCGCCGTCACGCATTGGACCCATCCCTTCGAGCCTGCCCAGAAAAGGCAATTGCCCAGAGAGTCCTCAAGGCGAACGTACTCCCGGATACCGGCCTCGGCAATCGGCCAGATACCGCTCTCGACCGCGCGCTCAGCCTCGTGGCACACGCCTCCCTTGACGCAAAGCAGATAACTCGGCACCACAGGCTCATCAGCCGGCCCCCGGAATGCAGGCATCCCCGACGTTCCGCACAGCGCTCAGCGTCGGATTACACGAGTGAGCCGCTCTACCGACTGAGCTACCCGGGCGGGTCGTGCCAGCGTAGAGGGCCGCGGGGCGAGGGCCGCAGGGCGTTCCCGCGGACCGCGGTCAGGCGGACGGCCATGGTGTTGACGGGTACGACCTCGTCGGGCGAACCAACACCGCAGGCGTAGCACCGGGCCGCTTGCGATCCACGGGCCTGGCGGGGAACCGGATCTAGCAGAGGCCTCCTGGTGGCAGGACCGCCCGTCCGTTCCTATCGACTTCGCCGAGGGAGCGATCGCCCGACGAACGTTGCGACATCGGCGGCGAAGCGTGTCGGGTCCTCCCACCTCGGGGTGTGTCCGACGCCTGGGTACCTGAGTGAGGTCGCGTCGGGGATGCGCTCGGCCAGCCGCTCCTGCATGTCGTGCCCCACGAGCGCATCGCCGTCGCCCCAGATCAACAGCGCCGGTGCGGCGATGTACCCCAGCTCGGGGCTGTCGTCGTACTGCAGGAGTCTGGCGAACATCTCCTTCCACCGCCGAGCCGGGACCTTGAGCAGCTGGTCCACGAGCTGCTCGAGGACCGCGGGGTCGAGCCCCTCCGAGGACGTGTCGACGACGAACGAGCGGGCGAAGTCCGCGCCGATGGGATCTTCCAGATCCGACACGACGGTCGTAACGAACTCTTCGAACCGGGCGTCGCCATGAAGCGTCGTCGGTGACGCCTCGAGCACCAGCCCGGCCACACGTTCCGGTTGGTCGATGGCCACGCGGCGGACTACTGGACACGAGCCCGAGTGCCCAGCCAGAACTGCCCTGTCAATGCCGAGCACGTCCAGGAAGCGGACCACGTCGGCGGCGAAGTCCTCAACGCCGTAACCGGTCATCGGTTTGTCGGAGTCACCATGGCCGCGTTGGGACACGGCGACCGCCCGGACCGACGACGGCAGACGGGCAAGCACCGGTTCATACGACCACCACGAGTCCGTCGGTCCCGGCAAGAGCAGCAACGCTTGCCGCGTACGCTTGCCCTGCTCCGCGTACGACAGCGTCAAGCCGCCGTCCAAAGTGGCGGTCGAGGTCATGCACGCCACGGCGCGACCGTAGCCAGCGCAACCAGGGCCCCTGAAGGTCTCCCATTGGCGGGTAGTCCCTAGGGTCTGAATTGCCCCGCCGCCAGGGCGGTCCTGATCGCGCCATGGTCGAAGCAGGCACCCCGTCTTTCGGACAGCGGAGAACTTGGCCCCGGCGCTCACCCGCCCGCCCGGCCACCACTGGCATCCCAACTGTCCGCGGAGCCTTCAGCGTCGGATTCTTACAAGTGCTACCGCGCAACGGATGTCTCGACCCATGACGCCCCCGATTCACCGGGCGACGCGGGCCGATCGTGTGGTCGTTCACCGCCACGGCCGCGACGGTGCCTCCGCACGCCGTGATCACTCCACCGGTCGGGCCGGATCAACCGGGCTCGGACGACGCACCGAGACTGCCCCCGCGGGCCCGCGCCTTTTCAGCGACGTCGTGTCGTGAGAGCCGTGGGTGATTCAAGGTCAGCTCTGGACGTCTTTCGCCGTGTAGTGACAAACGATGAGCAAATCCTTCAGCGCAGAGGCGTCGACGGCCTCAGGGGCACCGCCAGGGCCGGCCCTCCAGACCTCAAGCGTCCACTGGCCAGGTTTGCCTTGTGGTGCTGATCCGCTGCGCTGCGCAGTAGCCGTGAACACTGCTCCGGTGCCCAAGCCCTTCTGGAACTTCGTCTCGTCGACGAACAGCTCACCGAGCGCGCCCCCGACCCAGGCGGCACCCTGTGGAGGCTTCACACGCCACTGGAGCCCGTCGACCTCGAAGTCGGCGACCGCTTCCGGCGCCGAGCTTGGCGTAGAGCTCGACTTTGTCCACCGTGAGCCTCCACTCGGGAGCTGCGAAAAGCGATCGGGAAGGCGTCCTGGTCGAGCGTGAGGTTCACGGTGGCGCTCGAGAGCTTTCGCCGGGAAGCGTCTGCGAGCCTCTGCCACTCGTCGGTCATGTCATGGCGCACGCTGAAGAGCAGTGCGAGCGGCTCGTTGGCGGCGTTCTTCATGATCGCCTTGACGTTGTCGACGGCCTGGGTGACTGACAGTGGGGAGCCTGGGCGTGCCGTGTACATGATCTCGAGCACCGACATCGGCGATCGTCCCCGGGTCGTACCCGCGGAAGGGCGTCGCGATCTCGAGAGTCCACGTGCTGTCGGCCAACCCTCTGTTCTCACCAGGAACCAGCAGGTCGTCGTTCAGATTGAACTCGAACTGCCCCGAGTCGCGCCTGCCCGAGTTGATGGGGATTCGGTCGACTCCGGGTGGGTCGTTCACGAGCGTGCTACCGGGCGCCACGCGGTCGGAGGTTCTCCGAACTCCTCCGCTGCGGGTGAGGATGCAGTCCAGCGTCTCGTTCGAGCCGACGACGCAGTGGACGTTGGCCAGCACGGCCTTGATCCTGCGATCCCACTGGCCAGGGTTGTGCAAGTCGCACGCTGGCTCGGTGATGCTGAAGGTGCAGACGCCGGTCGCACGAAGCTCAAGCAACGCAGCCGGGTCGTGCTTCCTCAGAGAGACCCTCATGACGAGGGCATCCCGCTGCTGAGCGCGCTTCTGGTCGAACGACGCCAGCAGCCGCGCCAGCTCGTGCTGCAGGCGACGGCCGGTGAGAAGATCCCCGCTGCCGCGGAATCCCAATGGGCTCGACAGCTCGTCCGGTGGGGGAGCCTCACCGAGCTCGAGCTCGTACGCTGCGCGCAAACGTCGCTCAAGAGCTCTTGCGTGAGCTGGAGCATGGCGAAGCGGAGTTCGTTCCCCTGCTCGAGACGCTCGCGCTGGACATCGAGGGTCAGGTACTTCTCGTTGCGCTGGTACTCGTCCACCCGGATGGCCTGCTCGAGCTGTCTCTCGCTGCTGGCCAGGTCGGCTTCGCGAATGTCGAGCTGGATCTGGCTCGCGAGGATCTGGGTTCCGAGGTGGTCGAGCTCCCCGGCCCAGGTATTGGACTGCGACGCATTGTCGGCGCGGTCGATGCTCGTAGCGTGCCATCGTCTCCACCGTGGCCGCCTGGTGGGCTACCCCCGATGCCGCGGCCCCGAGCGCCTCGGCCGTGGCGCCCACCCCATGGCCAACTGCCGTCGCCGAAGGTGCCGCCAGCGGGTAGGCGCCGACTGCAAAGGCCACGGAAGCCGCCGCCTTTCCCAGTCCCATCGCTATCGACAGCCCCTGACCCAATTCGGTCAGTTCGAGGTGGGTCAGTTCACTGGCGGTCAGTCCCAGGCTCGCGTCGATCGGATCGAGCGGGCCTGCAGGAGCGATCGAGAACGGCGCAGAGACACGGGTGGCGTGTGACCCCGACGGGGGGCGCTGCAACGTCCTGTTTGCCCAGCAGCCGCTGGAAGTACGACCACTTGTCGGCGGCATTGGCCCGCGCCAGGTGGAGCGCATCGAGGTTCGACCTGGCCTCCCTGATCTGGTCCTTCTTGATCTCGATCGCGAGCCCCAGGAGCTCGATGCCGTCCGTCGACTGCAGGAGCGCCAGCTCCTCTGCGTCGTGCCTGTCTCGCTTCGCGACCTGTTCCTCGTCGATCGACGCCAGGCGTGCGGCCGCTTCCTCGGCCTTGCGCAACAGGTAGCCAAAGCGGAACCGGGGCGGTGCGGCACCCAGCCCGCGAAGGACGGCGTCGACGTCGAGTCCGGCCGCTATGGCGCGGCACGAGCAGATCCGGGTCGACGGGAGGGTCGTACAGCGACAGCTCCAGGGGGTTGCCGTCGATGTCGAGGCAATGGCGCAGGTTCCACACGCGCCGCCCGACTCGGTCCCGACGCTCCTGCAGGTACGGATCGGGCGGGACGCAGAAGTAGGTGGACCCTAGGACACGAATATCAGGAGCCGGCCCGCTGTCGGCCTGATGACCCGGCGCCTCCATCCATCCCGGTCCGTCGAGGAGGCGCTCCCAGGCGTAGGAGTAGTCGCCAGGACGGCTGGTGAGCTCGCGGTAGCTCAGCGGACGTCGGTTGACCGCCGCACGCCGACGGCACGGAGGACACGCCAAGGTGTCGGAATGCTTGGACATAGTCGGGCGCGGCCAGTTCCACCCCGGCCCTGGTCCCCCGGCGGAAGGACTGGTCCCCTCTGGCGATCAATTGGTCGACACGATCCATCTCCACCCGCATCGCGAACTCGGACGGGCGCCACCGCGCGACTGCGAACGGTCGGAAGGGATCTGCGCGCCAGGCGCGGAGCTGCTGCTTGAAGGCCGCAATCGCCTCGAGATGACCGGAAGGGTCCGAGAGCCAGCCCAGCACGTCTCGCAGAGTGTCTCCGGAAGCGATCTGCTGGAAGGGCAGGAATCGCCATCCAAGGCCGGGGCCGTCCGGGTCCCGGACCTGGCTGAGCAGTGCGAGCGCATCGTCGAGGTGTCCGGTCTTCGCCAGGTGCTGCCACGCGCGCATGTGCGTGTGCAACCAGGTTTCCCACATGTACACGGCCTTGGGCGAGTGCGGCTCGAACGACACCCCTTGGCTGGTGAGAGAGCTCGGGTCGAGGGGATGCGCGCGCGAACTGGCTCTCGAAACCGGTGGCCCCGTCAGTCACCGACTGGAACTCATGAAGGACCGGCGATGCGCTCGACGCCGCGATCCTGAGGAGTCCCACGATCCCGAGTCTGTCCGAGACGACGAGAAGGTCGAGGTGCGCGCGAAGGTAGTAACGGCCGAAGGCGTCTGCGTAGTGCCAGTACTGCGGATAGGCCTTGGGGCACGGTTGGACAGCCTGGAACCGACCGCGGGTCGCGGCGAAATGACGGGGGGGCTGCCCAGAGAGCGGTCGCACTGGCGCGGAAGATGCCGTCGCTGGAGAGCGCCTCCCGGAAACCGCCCGCGTGGCTGACCGTTCCCTCGAGCAGATCAGTGGGTGAGGACGGCCGGTGTGTACGAGGACTCGACGTCCCGCCCTGAGGAGAACACGAAGTCCCCGGCCCGCGTCCATCTCGATCGGAACGCCCTCGGGTGCTCCCGTGAACGGTGGCGGCAGCTCCGTCGTCGGAATGACGAGGGTGGCGGCAACGTACACATAGGTGGCATAGCCCTCGATCTTCACGGGAATGCTCGGGGGAGTCGAGCGGCCTCCGTCGGTGGCGCTGATCGTGAACGTGATCTGGTCGGGGCTCAACGGAGCGATCACGCTGCCCGTCACGAACCCCGTTGGGGTGCGCCCGAGGTTCCGGGGGTCGGACTCCCCCTGCACCTGAACGCTCACGTCTGCGTCGGTCGCGGGCCAGGATCTCTTCTGGGAGCTCTTGTACACGGTGACGGTGTAGACCCACAGGGTGCGATCCGTCGACCCAGAGCGCCGGCATGCGCAAGTCCTTGGTAAGGTCCTTGTGGCGGTCCGTGTAGGTGGGATAGACCCCGACGCTCGCGACGACCGGCGGTGGTGGCTGGGGTCCTTGCCTGCGAAGCACCGAATACGAATGCCTTCCCGCGCCGAGGCCACGAAGCTGCGGAAGGTTCCATCCTGGCCAATGGAGGGGATCGATCGACGGCCGGTCCACGTAGACCCGGTTCGCGAAACCGTCGGTCTCGGTCCCGCACGGCGTCAGCGTCCGAGTCTCGGCAGTGGGTCCTTGCTCACCCGTCGCTTGGTCCAGCCCTGTGCGGTACGCCGGGTCCACGCGAGGCTGATCTCGAGCGGTTGCTCCTCCTCCCGCACGTCGGGGTCGTTGATCTTGCGGATGACCGGCCAGGCGACGTGCAGATCGCCCTCGAAGACGAACGGGATCACCTGGTCGCCGGGGATGTCGCTGTCGAGACGCTCCCAGCCCGTCCACTGCATGCGGTCGGTTCGCCGAAGCTGGTGCAGGACCGGAGGTAGTGCTGGTAAGGCTTGTTGGCTGAACGGCCGATCACGTACAACACGGCGGGAGCCCCGCTCGCCGCACTCGGACGATCTTCGTGAAGCGCCAGCACCTGCATCTGGTCCACTTCCTCAGTTCCTCCAGATACCCGAGGTAGGCCATGCGAGCAGCATCGCGACCTGGCTCACCCTGGGTCAGCGCTGCTCCGCGTGGTTCCTGCCTGCCTGGGTGATGTCGTCCCTCAGCTCTGCGTGCAGGAAGGGCCACGTGTGCAGGAACACGCTCGAGCCCCGCTTCCCAGATGCGGAGGGTTGAGGGCAGGAACGGAAGCCGCTCCCGGTCCTTCGCGGCGATCGAGCAGCCCGGCTCCTGGCCGAGCGAGACCCGGACGCCCAGGTGGTGCTGCACGGCTCCGGTCGCGCCTCGACCAGGCGGGAGATCATCCGAAGCAGGGGGACCTCATGACATCGATGTAGTAGTAGTCGTACAGGTCGTCGGGACCACGCAGCTGGTTCCTGGCGACGAGGTAGTCCGCCACCGCGTCCCGCTGCCGCTCTCGGAGCCATGTCGGAGACCGGCCTCACGACGTCGCGCCAACGCTCGTCGCCGTACTTGGCGGAGAGGAGATGCCTCGCTGCGGTCGCCGCATCCGCACCCGGCGTCGGGTCGGCGAGCATCTTCACCTGGACCCAGGGCACACCGAGCCGTTTGGCGAGCATCCAGGGCACGGATGACGGCGGCGAGACGCTCAGGGTTGCTGTACGTGGGTGCGGAGGACGCCAGTCCGAGGCCGAGGTCGCCAAACGCCTGGTCGACGTCGCTGGCGGGCAGGTTCAGGGCAGTGGCGATCTCCGCCTGGCGCTGGCGGTGTCCGGCGGGTTCGCCCTGAGGTGGTCACAGTAATCCGCCGAAAAGGGCGTCGAGGTGTCGATGCTTCAGCGCGCCGCTGAGCCAGAGTGACGAGGCCACACCAAGACTCGAACGTGGAGGTCGGGTCACCGAAGCGAGGCTCGGACAGGTCATCGGGCTGGAGCACCCTCATCGGTGGGCCGATCCAGTAAAGGTCGACCGGGGAGATAACGAGGCGCCTCCATAGGAGCGCGACCTTGTGCAGGCGCTGCAGGACGGCCCCAGCCGCCTGAGCGCTCGTCGGCCCGCTGGTGCGCGTGACCTGGAGCAGCGTGTCGACTGCTGGGACGTTGGTTCCCGGAGTATGCAGCTGCGGTCCGCCGGTGACGCCGAGCACGAGCGGGGCGAGGACCGCGGCGTCCATCCTGGCCTCGCCCGCGAGCAGCGTCACGACGCGCAAGGCTCGCGAGGTCGGTGTCGTGGGCGGTGCCGTGGGCGAGGTGCCGCCACCACCTTCCGGGGCTGGGTCCGGAGGCAGATCGGCGATCCGGCGGAGCAGGTCCTTCACTCGGTCGGCCCCTAGCGGGAGCGCAGAGCCGGGCTGGACCTCCCCCCGGAGCAGGAACGCGAGGTCCTCGAAGCTGAACCCGCTTGCCTGTACGAAGTCGACGGCCTCTACGAACCGGACGGCCTGCTCAGGGCTCGCGAAGGGGTCGCTGCCGACAAGTCTTCGCGCCAGAGGGTAGTCCTGGACCGGGAGGCCAAGGGCCCGGGTCAGGCTGACGGTGGCGTGGAGTCTGGACAGGTTCGCCAGGTCGAGGACGTCTGAGATGGCGGCTTCCGGTGCGACGATCAGACCGGCGAGTCGGCTTCGGCGCCGCCCAGGGCAGCGGAGAGCAGATCCAGGTGCTCGCTGAGCTGCGGTGAGGGTCCTGCCGTGGCCTCGCCCGCCAGCGCCTTGCGGTCGGCGGACAACGAAAGGCGCTCCGCGACTGCTGCGCCAAGGGTCGGATGGTAGAACACACGATCGAACACGGCGTAGACCTCGGGCGTGCCGTCAACGGCGAGCCCGTTGTAGGTGCGACCGCCCAGCCCCACCCACCAGGTCAAGATCTCGTCCACCGGAAGGTCGAGCCGCCGTCGAAGCCGTTCCACGGCCGAGAGCTTCACGAGGTCGAATCCCCACCTGCCGAGGGCGATGTCCGCCTCGTGGATGCGCCACCTTGAGCTCGCCGCCACAGGCGGGTGAAGCGATGAATGCGGTCCAGCGGCTGAGCAGTGACATGCAGGTGGACGCGGCTGAGCCGGCACTCGCCGGCGGGGCGGGGAGTGAGCTTGGCTTTCCTTCAGGTAGTCGGTGTCGATGATGGCAAGCAGCTCATCCCACTGCAGTCCTGATTGCTGGACGAGGATCGAGGCGCGACTGAGCAGCTCGAGGGGCGTGCCCTTGATCTTCTGGTCGATGCTGGCGTCGCGAATCGTCGCTCTACCGCTCCTTACCTCCAGCCCCCAGTCACGCCAGCGTTGGTCGGCGTCAGCGGGGGGAAGCCTTCGCGATCAGCTCTGCCTGCGCCGCTGAGAGGCCGAGGACTTCCCGCGGCGACCGCGTGCCGTCGGAGAGGAGCCGATCCGGAGCCAGGGTCTCCATGACCTCCAGCCGTGACGTTTGCGCCGCGTTCGAGGTAGGCGCGCTCCTCGAGGAGCGGCAGGTCGAAAGGCAGTGTCCACGGGAACCGTGCGCCACCGAGATGCTGGCTGTCATAGGCAAGGGGGTTGCGGTTCTCCGGGAGGGCGACGAGATCCTCGGACGGCCTCGACGATGCTTGGTAGCTGAGCGCCACCACCAGCAACTCGTCACGCTGGATCGTGTGCTCGAGGGTGCGCGGATCGCTCGTCACCGTCCAACGGTGGCCCGGATCCTCGACGGACACCGTGGCCGGGGACCGCCAGCCGATCAGTTCGGCCAGAGCGCCGTCCGCACGTCCAGCGTGGGGCCAGCTCATCGGCGATAGCGGCGTACAGGGCGGCCGAACGCAGCCGATCGACAGTGATCTGCGTGCCGTCCTCGTCGTCCAGCGTCATCGTCTGCCGGGAGGCGTCGACCGTGATCCGGGCTCCGAGCCGGTAGTCCAGCCGCCGAGCGCGCGCCGGGCTCGAGCGGGGTGACCTTGGTGTCGAAGAGTCGGAGCACTTGCGGTCCGATCTCGTGGTCGAGCACCTGTCGAAGGCCCGTGCCGAGCCGCCCCTTGTCCAGGCTGTCGGCCTCAGACCAGGGACTCAGCTCGCCCAGAGTGAGCATCCAGGGAGGGGCTCCCGGCTGGGTCACGGTCAGCGACTCGGTGATCCGCTGGAGGGTCCAGCGCTTGTGGGTCGCCGGGTCGCGCACCACCCAAGTGGTTGCTGCGCCGGCCGGCTGGGGGCTCGGCTCACGCTCCGCGTGTAGGTCGCTTCGGTCGCTCATGGACACGCACGTGAGCCTGAGCGCCTGATAGATCGTGTCGTGCAGGGGGGTCGCCGGAGCGCCAGGAGCGAGTCGGCGGTCTCCGGCCGGGCGGAACCGGGATCGAGAAGGGGAGGGCAACCGCGTTCTCGAGCACCTCGTTCACCCGGTCGATGTGCGGAAACTGGGTCTCCGCGTTGGAGCACGAGAGCTCGAGATCGACCAGGTCGGGGCGAGTCTTCAGCAATCGGCGCCACGCGCAGTCGTTTCGGCTTTCGAAGTACAGGAGCTGTGCGTAGTAGGCGTTGGGACCGCTCATGGACATGCAGTGGTCGCACGCGCAGTCGTCCAGGTCGCCGAAGAGCCGGCGAAGAGTGGCGGTGTCCGGCAGCAGCGAGGTGTCGATCTCCCCAGCCTCTCCGGGGACGCCGTCTTGGCCGGAGAGCACCTGGGCGAGCGCCTTCGCCTCCGAGGGACCTGGTCCGCCAGTCTTCGCGAAGCGCGGCGAGACCTGCACCATGAGCCCGATCGCGGTATCCGCGCCAGCTCGGCGGCAGCATGGATCGAGGCCGCACGGTCGGCCGGGATGTCGTCGGCGAGCCGGCTCGCAAGCGCCTCCGGTTCGGCGTCCGCGAGGGTCCCGATCCGGTCCAATCCGACCTTGAGCAGCGCGGCGCTCTCGGTCCAGGAGGCGCCCAGTCGCTTGAGATCTCGAAGCGCCCTCAATGCGTCTGCCCCGTCGGGAGTGACGCGGGCGCGTCCTCTGTCCAGCTCGTCGATGTCGGCGACCGCGAGGAGGTCGAAGCCCGGATCGCCCTCGAGGTACTCCTGCGCGCTGCGCTCATGCCGGGGTGGTGGAAGTCCAGTGAGCCTCGCTGGAGGCGCTCCCGGAGGGTGCCGGTAGGACAAAGTTCCTCCACGCGTCCTTGCAGCTGGGCCGCCAGCTCGTGCGGTGCGAGCGTGGCGCCCGGCGGGGTGTACGTGCAGGCGAGATCGAGCCAGCCCTCCGGCGGGATCCTGGCCAGGCCTTCCAGGGTGCTGCCGGAGTCCTCCGCGAGCGTCGACTGGAGTGCCCTCACGAGAGGCGTGTGCGCCTCGACGAGGAGGGCCAGGCGTGCGGTTCGCTCGACGAGTGCTCTCTCCTTGCCCGTCAGCTTCGCCGTGCGCAATCGCTCCTGGAAGGCCGCATCATCGACGGGGACGTCGAGAAGAACCTCGGCTGCCGCGCTCCTTGGCAGGTGTGAGTTGCTGGGGGAGCGTACTGAGCAGGTCCCCGACCCGGCCAGGCTGGCCTTCGTCGGACCGGCTGATCTGGTGGTCGAGGGCACGTGCCGCTATCCGCGCCTCGAGCTGGTCGAGGTCGTCACACGGTCGCTGCGGGATTAGCCCCGTGGCGACGGCGGTTGGGAAATGTCGACCAGCTGCCGGGGACTCGATGCCCACACCTGGTCGGCCTGGACACCGGTTCTCAGCCACGCGAAGAACACGTCGGGCGGTAGCGCGAGCTCGGAAGGAGCGGGGCTTCGAGGCCTGGACCACGCGTTTCGACAAACCGGTTGTCGGGGCCGCCTCGAGCGCCAACCGATGGCAGTCGCGGAGATCGGTGACCACCTCGAGTCCGACCCCGCTGGCAGTGGCCAGGAACGAGACCTCCTGGTGCTCCTCGTCCTCGACGAGCTCCACCAGCTCCAGGTCCCCAAGGACCGCCCGAACGGCGGCCATGGCGCGTTCGAACAGCGAGGCATTGGAGAGCGGGCCCCAAACCGTGACGTCGATCTCCTCGACCGGCCCCGCGTTGAACCGCACGACCGAACGTTCGAGGTCTTCGCCCGCATCACTGAACACCCGCACCTGGAGGTTCGCCCGTGTTCCGCGCTGGCCGGCATCTCTCCTGGGGTACTCGAGGACGTAGCGGCCGTCGGCGATCGGGCAGTCGCCGAGAGAACGCTCGTCGGTGAGGGAGAGGTCGAACCCGTGAACGACCCAGCCGGGATCGACGGGACCCAGGTCGGTGGTCACTACGCCGTGGACGCGTCCCCACCTCTCGACAGTTCCGTCTGCGCTCCGTTCCGGGCTGACCCCTGTCGACATTTCCCCGTCGCCTCGTTCCTTGCTCGTGTGTGGAGTGGGCGGCCGGGCCGCGTCCGTCATTTGAGGACGTGCTCGTACCACCACATCTCGATGCCCTGGTCGGGATCGAAGGCGTCCTTCGCGACCCAGGTCAGTTCTGCAGCCAGGCTTCCGAAGTCCGCCACCTGGGCGATGATCGGAATCTCCGATGCACCGGCCGCCTCGACCAGCGCAGTCGCGTAGTTCGCCCTTGCTCAGCTCATTGACCGCCAGTCCGGCCCCGATCCCGGTTCCGACCAGCGGAATGACCTTGCCGCCCTTCTTGAGCAGCACCTCTGCGGCGCCGCTTCCGAACTTGCCCGCCCGTGACTGCTTGGCCAGCTGGAATCCGCGCTTGACCAGATCAAAAGCATCGTTCGCGAGCTTGTCCAGCGCGGCGGTGCCCATGAAGTTGGTGGAATACCCCACGTAATTCGCGAGCTTCTTGTAGTACTTGCTGGCCGCGGGGGCTGCTTGCTTGAGCAGTGCTGACAGCGGCTCGACCGTCTTCTCGATCTGTAGCCCGTGGATCCGCTCGAGTCGTGCCCACATCGTGTTGAGCCGCTTCTCGATCAGTTTCGTCTCCTTGTCGCTTCCCTTCACAAAGACACGGAGCCTTTCCCTCATCACCTCGCCGGTCTTCCGGTTCGCGACGAAGTCCTCCATGAACAGCGCGAAGTTGTGCTTGTAGACCTGCTCGAACATCGACTCGACCTTCCGCGCCAGCTTCTTGGCATCGACGACGCCGTTCTCGACGTTACGACGCCGCGGTGATGCTCTTGATCTCCTCGGCGAGTCGGTGCGGTACTCCCTCTGAGAGCGTGTGGACGATCTGGTCGGATTCTCGTGCCGCCGCGGCCTGACTGGACCACCACCTCTTTGAGCACCTTCTTGACGTCTGACTGGAGCGCTGTCACCTCGGCGGCCACCTCGGCCGTGAGTGTCCCGACGACCAGCTGGTTGGCTCGCCCGCTGCTGTCGGTCGCGACCCGTCGGTTGCTCAGGACGTAGCGATAGAGGTTGGTGCCGTCTGCGAGCCCACTCCGGTCGCAACTGGTCCATCGGCCCAGCCATGCCGCGTAGTGCCGCGACTCGTGGTACTGGAGGCCACTCTCCTCGTCCCGCTCCTTGCCGGTGTAGCCGTACCGCGCCTTGGTCTCGGTCTGGCTACGCACCGTCTGCAAGGTCGGATCCCCATGGGGTGCCCACTCGCTGTAGGAGATGACGTCGGCCCGCTGGTCGAGCTCCAGGCAGCGTGAGCCGAGATGGTTGGAGAGCTGATAGCGGATGAGCCGAGGCGGGTTCCCCCGGCTCCGTGCCCGCGGTGCGCGTCTCGACAAGCGCGACACGGTCCGCCCCGTCCATGACGTGCAGCGTCTCGCGGACCAGGGGAGTTCCCGGCGCGGCGGTAGATCTCGCCTTCGCCGAGGTAGATCCGCTGGTCGGTGACAGCTCCGGAGGCCGCGACCGTGACCTTGCGCACGCGCTGTCCGGTAGAGCCGTAGACGTACCAGGTGCGCTCGCCGTCGTGGAGCCGGCGCCTCGGCGTCGCTGCCGTTGACGGCCTGGCTGCGGGTCATCCGGAGCTGGTCCGCGAAGTCCCAAGCCAGCACCCTCAGGTGCGGCGTCCGCAGCATGTTGCCGTGAGCGTCGTAGCCGTCGCCGGCGGTGCTGTAGTCTCGGTGCGGGCACCCGACCGAGGTGCGGGTCAGGCGGTTGCTCGGGAACTCGCCCGGCTCGAGCGTGCTGTCCTCACCGTACGCGTAGGTGCGCGACCAGCCGGGTAGCTGCGCGTCCGTCCGCCGTGTCGCATCGTGAGGAGGTTGCCGACCTCGTCGTAGGCGTAGTCCTCGACGTACCTTCCGACGGCATTCTGGTCGGCCGGATGCGGCAGACCGACACGGCCCGGCATCGTTGTAGGAGTGCGCGATCGGGGCCCCGGTCTGGCCGAGGTGCTCGCGGCCAGTCGCCGCGATCAGCCGGTAGATCGCATCGTAGGTGTACTCGGAGCTTGGCTCGACGCGCACGTTCTTGAAGAAGACGGTCTGCTGGGCGTCGTCGCGGATGTGGGTAACGTTGCCGGCCGCGTCGTAGGTGTACCGCAGGTTCTGCAACCCGGACGACTGCCCGCGCGGGGGTAGTGCGGGGTGCCCCGCTGCAGGAGGGGTCGCCCCGGGTTGTCGCAGTCCGCCGGGAACGACGTCCTGATGAGGGATCGACGCGACGACGCGTGTAGAGACCCGACGAGCCCGGAACGTGTCGCGGTCGTAGGTGTAGCTCGTCCTGATCACACGGCCATCCGCCGTACCTCGATCGAGACGCGTACGCTGACCCTTGGGTCGTACAGGCGCATCCGTCATCGGACGGACGTTGGCGGTGTCCGGATCGAGGAGACGCGTGGGCTCGCGGTCGAGGTCCAGCCAGACATACACTTGCTCGAGCTGCCCGACCCGGTTGTGCACGTTCTGCGTGACGCTGATCGCTGAGCCGGGCTGCTCGTCGTGCGGCACCACCAGCTGGGTCGCTCGGTTGAGGGCATCGTAGCGGCCGTCCTACTCGTGTAGGCCCCGGGTTCTAGCGTCACGTTGGTGGACCAGTCGAGCACGCGATCGTACGCGCGGGCCAGCCGGCGCCGCGAGCGGCGGACGTTTCCCTTGAAGTCGTACGGGCGGGTCCGGTCACGACCCCGGACTGGTCGAAGCACGCGGTCACGACCTTGCCGCGCAGGTTGTCCCTCTGCGCACCCGTCCGGCGACTCGCCGTACGTAGTGCGCCCGATCAGCACCTCCGGATCCGCGCCGTTGCGCAGGACGTCGTCTCGGTCGGGCGGCGCAGCGCGTCGTGCACGGTGCGGAAGCGGTGATTTCGGCTGTCCCACGCATAGGCGGGCTTGCCGTCGCAGGCCGTAAGTACCAGACGCTCGCCCGCCTCCATGCTCCGCGAGCGAACCTGCCGGCCCACCAGGTCGTACTCGTACCGCATGACCGTCCGGTGACGGTTTGCATCGGTCGGTGCATCTTCGCGTCGCGGATGACCCGGGGATTTCCTTCGACGTCGAACTCGGTCCAGGTCGGGGACTCCTCGTCGATCGTCGAGCCGTTGCGCGTGGTCCGGTTGCGGGCGAGGCTGAGGAACCTCCGTCCGAGACCGTCGCAGCGGACGTCGACGGCGTGCCGGCGTGCGCGAGAGCTTTTCTGGCGGCCGCCTGCTCCTCGGGGCCGAGCTGGCCGAAGCGCGGCGCGCGTCGAACCAACTCGTGAAGGGGATCCCGCCCGCGGGGAGGCGCTGCAGACAGACCCCCACGTCCGGGTCGGCCAGGGCCGCGGCCGATGTACCGGTGGTGTCGTTGACGTCCCAGCTCGTCTGCTCCCAGGCGTCGAAGAGCACTTTCTCCCAGGTCTGGTTCGGATGCACTGTCGCGACGACGCGGTCCAGCGGGTCGTAGAAGCGGATGTCGCCACGCCTCGCTCCACGGCCCGACTCGAACCGTGCGTCGCCGTGAAGTCGGGCTCGAAGCGGCGGCACGGCAATCCCTTGTTGTTCAGGCAGGTCCACGGACTCCGCAGGAAGCGAGGAGACACCGTCGTCCCATTCCGGCGCAGTCGGGCCGGGTCGGCGCGCACTTGGTCTGCGAACTGTCGGCCGAACCGTCGGGTAGGAGAAGGCCATCTGGACCCACGGCGTCGGCCGCGGCAGCGACGCGCGTCACCGACATGGGTCTCCCGGACAGTGTCGAGACGGTTACCGGCCGTGGAGTACGGACAGCCGCCTCGTGCGACGAAGGCAGCACGTCGTACACGACCCGCGTGCTCGCTTTCGACAGGAGTGGCGACCTCCTTGCCCACAGGCGCGTCAGGTATCGACGGTGACCGGGAATCGCGAGGTCGCGCTCGAACGCGTCATCGATGAGGTCGCCCAGGTGCTCGTCCACCTTTCCGTGACGGCCGGTCCCGACAATCATCCCGAGCACGTCGAACGCGACCTCAGTTCGGTTCCCGTTCGGGTCGGTCACCAGGGTGGCTGCAACACTCGGTAGTCGAGTCGTCGGCTCAAACGACCCATCGCGTCGTCGCGCTCACCAGAGCTGGCCCGGTTGCCGAGGGCGTCCCGCGAACCAGCAGCAGCAGCGAGTGGGCGTCGTAGCTCGACACCAGCGTCCGCTCCGAACGGGTCTCGGAAGCGGCAGGGCTGGAAGAAGCGCGCCTCGGCGGCCGCCACGCTCGACGCGGGAGCGGACGCCCGGGGTCGTCGTGGTAGACGACGCGCCCGGACGGGATCCACCAGTCGTGGTCGCCGGCGCTGTGGACGTAGCCGACGACCCTGAGCATCGCGCCGTTCACGCGCCCGCCGAACACGGGCCCGACCAAGCCGCGGCCAATGGCGAGCGTGTACGATCTCGCCCGCGAGGGCACGGCGACCGATCCCGCCGAGGGCCAGGAGTCCGCGGAGAGGTCGTCGGCGCGGTAGCGGACTCGCGCCGTGCGCCATGAGCCGGAGCCTGGGCCCGCCTGGACCCCCCGGGCCGCCGGGGCGGATCCCAGCGGGCTCGCCAGTCCCAGTCCGGAGGCCGAGGTCGTCGCTCGGCTGCGGTGCGCTGGTCGCGCCGCCGGGACTATGGCTCGACCAACCGCTCGAACGGCCGGGAAGTGCGATCCGCACGTCGACCCGGGGGCGGTCTGACCACCTCGTAGGTCTGCGTACTTCCACGTGGGCGGACGCCCGTACCAGTCTTCCCCGTCGTCGGGTTCTGACTTATCCACGTTCGCCTAGCGGTCCAGCGTCAGCAGGATGATGTCGGTCCGCGCCTGCTCGGGCTCTCGGTTGGCTCATCCGCCGGGGGGTAGGCGATGGTGACAGAGCCGCTCGACGTTCCCGAAGTCATCGACCGTCAGCACGACGTCGTGGGTGACGCGAGGGTCGCTCAGGTCGCCGCTCGGGTGGTGCGGTGATGGCTTCACGCGGGTGCGCGAACAGGACGGCATGGCTGGTTTGCTCCCGTGGCTGCCGAAGGAGTTTGATCGTGTGATTGCTCTCCGTGACGACATACGGGAGCGAGTCACGTGCGGTGCCGTCATCGGCGTAGATCTCCTCGCTCAGGACCTGCCCTTGAGCGGGCGGATGCCCCGCGCATCGTCCCGCCACGCTCGATCTCGTCGGCGGCATCACCGTGGCCGGTAGCAGGTTGTCGAGAAACGCCGTGGAGGCGTGACCTCGTAGCTCGGGCGAGCATCAGGCTGCCGGCAGCGCCGAAGTACTCGCGAGCCAGCCGCCGACTGATGTCCTCGCCTCGGGTACGCGCCCGGGTGGTACCAGATCTTGGTGTGGGTCGGCGGGACATGCGACGCTCGTCCACGTTGGTCGCGTCGGCAGCGGCGGTCACGCGGAAGTCGTCGTAGTGCTGGGTGTCCCACTGCTCGACGACGCGAAGCCGTGATCGTGCTCGACGGATCCCAGTACCGTGGTGGTACGCGTATTGCGTGACGAAACGGCTCCTGCTGATCCGGTCGATCGTCTCGATCTGGCTTGATCGACCGGACCGGCGCCCGGGAGTCCTTCCGATCCAAGGTCGGCCCGACTCGCTCGTCCTCGAGGTAGAAGCAGGTCGACGACGCGTGGTGCAACGCGTCTTGACGCCGCAGTTGTTGTCGACACCGACAAGGAGGTGGGGCTTTCCGCCGCCCATCAGGTCCACGTAGCGCAGCGGGCGTCGGCGTCACCCGGAAGGTCGGACGACCACACAAGGCAGGCGTGCCCCTTCGCGAAGAGGTCCACGACGGCCACGGACGTGTGGTTTGGGATCTCCGCCACCTCACGAGCGCCGGGCGGGCTCCAGGAGTTGCCGGCCTGGTTAAGGTGCATCGTCGCGCCGCTTCGCGACAGGTAGAACCAGGTCAGTAGGGCCGTAGCCGTCGAACTGGGCCAGGCGGACCCAGGCGGATCGAACGGTCCGTGGGCGTCCAAGTGGGTGGATTGTCCATCGTGACCTTCGGGCCGAAGACCCCGTTGCCGCAGTTCGGCCAGTAGACGATCTCCGAGGTCGGATTCGCACTAGGTCGACACCGTCGCCAGCCATCGACGCGAGGAAGATAGCTTTCCGTCCCGTCCGCGAACACGAGTCGCGGGCCGGCCTCGTCGTCCGACGGGTCGGCACGCGCTCCGCGGGCGCGAAGCCGTCCGCGCCCGAACGACCGGTGGATCACGAGCGCGTCCCCCTCGGTGATGAGCACGTCGGGCGTGCCGTCGAAGGTGAGGTCGATGAGACGCAGGTTCGGGTCGGCTCCAGTCGACGGTCGGCTGGTAGCGGGGAACGGTCGGACGGCTCCCAGTAGCCGTCATCCGTTCGCGACGAAGCGCCGGCATCCGGCGACGCGAGATCGACGAGTCCAGGCGGCTGTCTCGGCCGAGATCGAACAGCTGGGCGTCGGGACCTCCCATCGGCCCAGCCGGGACGATCGCGATCGGCCGGTCGGCGCCGAAACGGGCGCCGACCGCGGGGCCACGTCGCCGCGTCGATTCCGGCAGAGCCGGGCTCAGGTTGCGCTTGTAGTGCCAACCATCGGGTGTCCGGGCTGAGGACCCCGGGGAGACCCTCGCTCTCGAGGTCGATCCACTGGTAGTCGTCTCCGGCGAGCCCCGTGGGCGGTGTTCCAGGCTCTCCGGATCGACGTCGCAGACCGTCGGGTCGAGCGTCACACGGGCTGAACGACAGCTCGAGCGGCGGCAGCGCCTTCCTCCGGTAGGTCCCGTCGGCAGCCGGCGGAAGCCGACGTGGGTGACGGATGGTCAGGTAGTGGCAACGGCGACTCGTCGACCGAACTCGGTGGCGCTTACCAGGCCGTCGTGGGGCTGCTCGCCGGGGCTTCCTCGGGGACGTGGTGGACCATCAGGATGCGGCGGCAGAGGCGGTAGGTCCGAACCTCGAACCCAGGGCGGTAACGGTGAGAACGGATCTTCGCGGACCGGCCATTGCCAAGCTGCGTTGATCGCCGCTCGCACCAGCTCGCGATCCGACCGCTGACGGCAACGGGTCATAGTGGCCCTCCCCGTAGTCGAAGACGACCTCAAACAGCCAGCGGTCGGCAGCGCGCCGCCGTTGGCCGGGTGGTAGGGCGTCACGCCGCCGTACTTGATTCGCTTCAGGTACCGCTCCGCGCCCCGCGTTCTGCTCCGTGCGGTTGCGCTCCTGAGCGAGCGACGGTGATAGTCGCGAGTTCTCCGCCTTGTACTCGTAGACGATGACGTTGCCGCGACTGTCGTAGTCTGCGCCATCAGCCACGAGAAGACACGCCGCTGCGGGCTGCTGGGTCGAAGACGCGACTGCCGGACCCCGGTGCCGAACAGCGTCGTGACGTTGTCCTTCGTGATAGAACGCCAGTGCACATCGCCCGGCTCGTCGTTCGTCCAGCGCTCGATCCTGGCGAAGAGACCGTCGAATCGGGGCCGGTACCGACGGACGGTGAACCGGTCGTCGCCGACGCCGGTAGGCGAGGTCGCGCTGCTGCCACCGTACACCGACCCGTTCGAGCACCGGGACGAGGTCCTCTGCGCCCGAGAGGACGAAGACGTCGGACTCCTCGTCGTCGAGGTAGCGGGGAGCCGGGTGGGTGTCCCCGGTGACGGATCCGAGGGCATGTCGTCCCGACACCTGGGGTCCGTTGCCCGCACCACTGTCGTATGAAGGGTCAGCTCGGGTCCGAAGCCTCCACGACCCGGTGAAATCGCGATCGGGACCGTCAGCGACCCGGTACCGGTGACGGGGTTCGCGGCGAACTTCTCGCTCATGTTGCGGATCGCGCCACCGCCTTTGGGTAACGTGACGGCGGGTGGCCTAACCGTCGCGGACCACGACCCAGGGCCCGGCGATCCCGCAGCACCCGCTTGGCTGGTGCTGCTCTGTGCCGCCGGTCCAGAAGCTCGGCCACCAGCACACCTCGGCGCGATTGCTGTTCTCGCAAGTCAACGTAGGAGTGGCCGACTCGGCCGTCAAGGCATCAAATCGGACGTGGTGTCGTCGGGTGATCCTTCCGTGTCCGGGCTGGCCCTGAGAGTGTCCTCGGCTCGCCGTCGAGATCATCCTCGAGTTCCTGTTGAACTGGTCGAGCGGCTCGCGACCCGCAGGGTCGCCCACGGTCGCCGAGCCGACCCGCCCGCCGACGAAGGGGTGGATCTGGCTGACCCCAAGCAGCTCTATGTGGAGTTGTGGAACTGCCCTTCGCGCACGAGGGCGGCGGCCACCTCCGAGCTGACCTCCCGCGGTGCCGACCGCGGCCTCGAGCGGTGAGTGGAGAGAGCTGCGGCCTCGTGGCTCGACCGCCGCCAGGACGCGATCGAGCATCGGCCGCGCAGAGCTGGCCCTAGGACTGCCGTGGCTCGAAGAAGGACAGCGGATAACTGTGGCACCGACGCTCACCAGCACTCCGTGCCAGAACTGGCATCCGAGCAGTCCGCACAGCGCTCAGCGTCGGATTCTTACGAGTGAGCCGCTCTACCGACTGAGCTACCCGGGCGGGTCCGATCAGGGTAGAGGCCGACCGGTCAGGACCGGTTGGTGATGAACCTGACGGTGTCCTTGATCGGGGGGCGGATGGTGGAGATGGCGGTGAGGGTGCGGGCTGTCGAGGCGTTGCGGGGTGCGGTATTGCGGACGGTGACCACGACCTTGATGGGGTGGGTGGCCCCGGTTGCGAGGTCGGGGGTCGTGTATCCGGACACGCTGGTCACCGCGCCGGTGATGTTGACCCCGGCCGGGTTGCGGTAGACGACGGTGAAGTTGGTGGTCGAGGCCTGGCCCCGGACCCGCAGCGGTTCGGTGAAGGCGGCGTCGTTCTGGACCGACGCGAAGTAGGTGATGCTGCGGCCACGGGCGGCGGAGCCGCTGACGGTCTGTCCGGTGAGGGTGTTGTAGATGTTGTTGCCCTGCAGCGCACCGGCAGCGCCCCGCTTGATGCGGGCGTCGGGCCGTGCGGCGGGGGGTTGGTGCTCCACCGCGCCGATGTCACATTCGTCGGTGCCGTCGACGTCGCCGTCGGCGGGTCGGGTCGCGCCCCGCTGATCCGTGGTCACCGCGGGATCGCAGGCGGCGTTCGGGATGGCGTCCACCAGTGGCGAGGTCGCCTGTGGTGCCCGGGTCAGGGTGGACCCGCCGTTGTTCGCCAACGCCTGCAGTTGCGGGTCGTTGCCGGCGGCCTGGTCGTCGGTGACGTCGTCGAATCCGCAGGACAGGTCATCGGCGTAGCTGTACGTCGAGACCCCCGATGCATCGACGTTGCAGTTGGCGCCTCCGCCCAACGGCAGCGCCACGACCGACCCGAACGAATCGAGCCCTTCCCCGGTAGAGACCAGGTTGGACCCGCCGACGGCGGTGTTCCCCACCACCGTCGCATGCACCAATGTCATTCCGGACGCCACGATGGCTCCACCGCTAGTGGTGGCGGTGTTCCCGCCGGTGAGCGTGCTGTTGGTTGCCGTCACCGACCCGATGCCGAAGATGGCCCCGCCCGCTCTGGCGGTGTTGCCCATGAAGGTGCTGTTGGTCGTCATCGCCGCCCCGGCGTAGAGGGCCCCCCCGTCCCGGGTGGCGGTGTTGTTGGCGAGGGTGCTGTTGGCCGTCGTCACCGACTCGGCGTGGATGCCTCCCCCGTCCAGACTGGCGCTGTTGTTGGCGATGGTGCTGTTGGTCGCCGTGACCGATCCCGGCGTGTTCAGTCCCACCGTGACCAGGCCCGCATTGATGGCCCCCCCATTGGCGAAGTCGTCGCCGGTGGCGTTGTTGTAGGTGAAGGTGCTCCCGGTGGCGGTCACCGACAGGGCCGCTTTGACGGCCCCCCCGCCCCCGAAGTACGTCTCGTTGAAGATGTCGTCGCCGGTGGCGATGTTGAAGCTGAAGGTGCTCCCGGCAACCGTCACCGACGCCGCGCTCCTGATGGCTCCTCCGCCTCCGCTGAAGGCACCGCCGCCGGAGGCGGTGTTGTAGGTGAAGCTGCTGTTGGTCGCGGTCACCGACCCGGTGGCGCTGATCGCCCCCCCGCCTCCGGCCATGTTGTTGGTGAAGATGGTGTCGGTGACCGTCACCGACCCGCCCGCGCTGATGGCCCCGCCGGGACCACTGGCCTTGCCGTTGCTGAGCTGGAGGTCGTTGACGGTCAACGCCGCGGTGCTGGTGTGAGCAAGGATCCGGCGGGTGACGCCGCCGCTGAGGAAGTGGTCGTTGCCGTCGATGGTCAACGGCTGGGCGCCGCTGTAAGTCGGGTCGGTGGCGCCGGTGATCGTGAAGTCGGCGGTGATCTCGATGGTGTGGGGACCGGTGTTGTCACTCGAGGCCACGGTGAGTGCCGACCGGTACGACGCCTCGTCGCCCACGAACCACAGGGTCGCCGCCGCCGGGGCCACCGTCACCGCCACCGCGACCGCGGCGACCAGCACCGCCACGACGGCACCGGCAAACCCCCTCCCCCTCCCGCCCATCGCGCCACCGTAATCCTTCCCGTCCGGCCCCGCCCTGGCTCCACTATCGCCACACGGGCCGTCATCCAGACAGCGGATGACTGGGGCCCGGACGCTCACCGGGCCTCCGTGCCATCAGCGCCGTCCGAGCGATCCGCACAGCGCTCGGCGTCGGATCCTTACGAGTGAGCCGCTCTGCCGACTGAGCTACCCGGGCGGGTCGTGCCAGCGTAGAGGGCCGCGGGGCAAGGGCCGCAGGGCGTTCCGCGGACCCCGGTCAGCTCACGAGGTCGTCGAAGCGGGCTTCCCAGCCGTACACCGCCAGGTGGGCGTTGGAGTAGCGCGGGTCCTCGGTGACCTCGGGGCCGAACCAGGCGGGGGGGTCGAAGGCGGCGAGGGCCTCGTCGTCGGGGAACTCGACGTCGATCAACCAGAGACCGTCGAGCGATCCGGCGAACACGTCGACCTCGGCGACGTGGTCCCCGACGGGCACGCGGTGGCGGGTCTTCTCCACCCTCCGGCCCTCGGCCAGGGGCCACGAGCGCGTCGAACTGGGCCTGCTCGATCGGCCACTCGATCTCGGTCCGGCTGGCGCCCGTCCCGGCCTTGATGGTCAGCGTGGCCCCGACCTCGGACTGCTCCCGCACCCGCACGGCCACCCTGCGGTCGATGGCGATGTAGCCCTGGCGGATGCGCCGGCCGCTGCCGTTCAGCTCCAGGTGCTCGGCCACGAGGAAGGTCCGCTCCCGCTCGACGGTCGAGACCTCCTGGTCGGGACGCTCGTCGAGGTCGGCCAGGTCGGCGATGCTGCCCGCCTTGGGCTCCCGCCCCTGCTTGCGGTCGATGACCCAGTAGCTCCGGACCCGGGCCGCGAACGCGTCCGCGTCTTCGGCCAGTAGGCGGGCCCCGAGGCCGAAGGCCCGGGCCCGGAGGTCGGCCTGACGGTGCCGGGCCACCTCGAGGGCGGGCCGGACGGCCTTGCCACCGCCGTAGGCCTCGGGATCGGCGCGCAGCGCGGCGACCAGGGCGGAGAGGTCGTGCTCGTCACCCAGCGCGTCGCTGAGGTCGTCGAGGCGGTCGACCAGCGGGCCGAGCACGCTCGGCGCGGTCGGCTCGACCAGCCGCACCTGGTACCAGAGCTGCTTGACGTACTTGCGCCACTCGTGCAGCCGCTCGTCGACCGGGTCCTTGCGGGCCTTGGTCAGCTTCCGGCAGGCCTGGTCGTAGGTGCCCCCGATCGACTCGGCCACGGCGTCGATGTCGTCGGGCAGGGACCACTGCTCGACCGCCAGGCGGACCTTGGCCAGCTTCCGGCGGGCGCGGACGACGTTCGGGTCCCCCTGGCCGACCGACCGGGACGACGAGTCCGCCTTCGTCTCGAGGGCCTTGGCCACGGCGTCGAGGGCCTCTCCGCAGCCGTCGTCGCCCTCGGCCGCCCGGAGGTCCTGGAACGTGGCCAGCTGCGCCTGCGCGTCGCGCACCGAGGCGAGCAGGCGGCTGGCGTCGCGCACCTTGCGGTTGGCGGCGTCATAGTCGGCCTCACCGAGGACCGGGCGCACCAGGCGGAGCAGGGCCCGCAGCTCCTTGTTCCGCTTGCGGACGTCGTGGACCGCCTTCTCGATGGCCTCCGGTTCCGCGCCGTCCAGGTCGTCCAGCCGGCCCAGCGCGGTGTCGAGCCGCTCCCTCGCGACGCGACGAAGACCCTGGTCGATCGCTTCGTCAGGTTCGAGTCGGTACCCCAACTGCCCTCACTCCCGGCGGGTCACCCACAGCTTTCCAGGCGATTCCCCCGGTGCCAAACGCCGGGGCCGATCAGGGGGCGACGACCCCGTGGATCGGGGCGGGCGGGCCGGACTCGCCGGCCATCCGGGCCAGGAGCTCAGCCGCCCCGGACAGGCCGACGACCTCCCTGGGCAGCGCGGCAAACGGGTATCGGTCGGCGGCAAGGAGGTCGAGCGCGGCGGCGTGGTCGGCCAAGTCGACCCCCAGCGCCCCGAGGACCCGGAGCTCCCGGATGACGACCTCGTCGGGGTGGAAGCCGGGCGCCTCCGCGCTCGGGCCCCTCGTGCCGGCGACGACGATCGTCCCGCCCGTGCGGGCCAGGGCCACCGCCTGGGCGAAGGCCGCCGGCGCCATGGCGGTGACGTCGACCACCACGTCGGCCCGCCGACCACCGGTCGCGCGCCGGAGCGCCTCGACGGGGTCGTCGACGCTCACGTCGACCGTGAGGTCGGCGCCGAAGCGCTCGGCCCAGAGGAGCCGGTCGGCGTCCCGCTCCCCTGCCCCGGTCACCATCACGAACCCGGCACCCGCCTCCCGTGCCGCCGCCACCACGCAGAGGCCGCGGATGCCGGGACCGAGCACGGCCACCACGTCGCCGGGAGCGGTACGGGGAACCCGGGCGCCCCAGCGGAGGCCGGCGCCCAGCGGGTTGAACACGGTGGCCAGGACGGGGTCCAGGTCGTCGGGGACCGGGAGCACGAGCGAATCGGGACGGAGCTCCAGGTGGGTCGCGTAGCCCCCGCAGAGGCCACTGCCCACGTCGGTCCCGGCGAAGCCGTACATGGTCCGCAGGCCATGGCGGCGGCAGGTTCGCGGCTCGCCTGCTTCGCAGCGCGGGCAGTCCCCGCACCCGAGGAAGACCTCCAGCGCCACCCGGTCGCCCTCGGCCACGCCCCACCGCTCGGCGGCATCCGGTCCGAGCTCCTCCACGATGCCCACGACCTCGTGGCCGGGCACGAACGCCCACCCCGGGTGCAGCGCCCCCGTGAACTGCTCGTGGTCCGTTCCGCACAGCCCGCAGGCCTCGACCCGCAGGATCCCGTTGTCGGCCCGCACCGTGGGCAGCTCCACGGAGGTCGCGACCAGCTGCCGGGGGGCCTCGAGGACGAGCGCCGTGGCGGACTCAGCCACGGGGTCTGCCAAGCTGCGCGCCATGCCCGATGACGCCCGCCCGCCGCTGTCCGAGGCGGAGCAGGATCGACGGCGGCAGGCCATCAAGGGGATCTTCCCGACCACTCCGTTCATGGGCCTGCTCGGCATCACCTTCGACCGCTACGAGCCCGACGACGTGGTCGTGCGCCTCCCGTTCCACGAGCAGCTCACCAATGACGGCGAGGTCTATCACGGTGGGGTCATCGCCACGATGCTCGACACGGCGGGCGCGGCCGCGGCGTGGTCGAACCACGACTTCGACAAGGGCTCGCGGGCGTCGACGGTGGCCCTGTCGGTCCAATACGTGGGCGCGGCCCGCCGCTCGGACCTCGTCTGCCACGGCCGGGCGGTGCGCCGCGGCCGCGAGCTGATCTTCTGCGAGGTCACCGCCGCCGATGGCGACGGACGGGTCGTGGCCCACGCCCTGCAGACCTACCGGATCGTCTGACGCCGGTCAGGGCACGGGCGGGTCATCGATCGCCACCTCGGCGGCCGCGCCCCGCGGGTACCAGGTGTCGAGGTGCTCGGCCCGGTAGCTCCGCCACCCGTACTCCGCCCCGGCCAGCAGGCGGATGTCGAGCACGGTGGCCCCTGACGCCCGGTCGACCTCGAGGAGACGGGCCGAGTAGAAGTCGCCGGTCGAGGGGTCGGCCACCGCGCCATGGCAGATGAGGATGTGACCGCCGCCGATGTGGTCGGCGTCGCCGAGGAAGTCGGCGTAGGTCGGCTCGCCACCGGGCTCGGTCGAGCGGTGCTCCCAGACCTGTCGCGCCGTCCAGGTCGCCCGCGGCCCGTCGTGGTCCAGGGCGTAGACGACGGCCCGGCTGTAGGGCAGCGTGGTGCCGCCGGCCGGGACGGTCCCCGGCCGCTCGGTGCCGTTGTCATAGATCAGGACCGTGCCGTCGGCCTGCACCTCGGGGGCGTGCTGCTGGTGGAACCACTCGCCCTCGGTCAGCCGGAAGTCCTGCCCGGGCCCGAGCTGCCACAGGACCTCACCCGCGGGGCCCTCTGGGTCCCGACGCCACCGCAGCGCCATCACCGAGCTCAGGTTGCGGGCCGACACCAGCACCACGTTCTCGTCCTCGAAGACCTCCGCCGAGTTGGCGTGAGACCAGTCGACGAAGGGCCGGTTGCCGTAGGCCAGCTGATCGGTCTTCACCTCGCACATCTTCAGGCCGGGCTGGGCCACGGGGTCGATCGAGTCGAGCAGCGAGATCCGGTGGACGATCTCGCCCTCGGGCGTGAACTCCAGGATCACGTCGCCCCGGATGGGGCGCGGGCCGGGCGGGAGCGGGTCGACGGGGCAGAGGTCGGCCGGGAACCCGTCCACGGGGCGGATCTCCATGCCCAGAGCGAGGAAGTTGCCGTTGGGCAGGAGGTCGGCCACCTCGTGGTGCAGCCGCGGGGTCTCGAGCACGACGGCGCCGTCGCCGTAGGTGTCGCGGTCGAGGGAGTCCACCTGGCCGAAGCGCACCCGGTTCCGGGTGGTCCACTCGCGCACGACGTCGCCCAAGACGTCGATCTCCCGGGCGCCGATGTTGCCGTAGTTGAAGATGAGGTTGCCGCTCGGCAGCTGGCGCACGTCGGCGATGCTCTGCTCGGCCTGGTGGTACCAGACGACCTGGCCGTCCTGGTCGACGGCCAGCAGCGAGCCCGACAGGGGCAGGTCGTCCACCCCGGCCCCGGCGTTGAAGAGGGTCACGCCTGGGCGGGCCCGGGCCGTGGCCGAGACCGTCAGGTCGGGGAGGTCCCCGGGGAGGGCGCCGGTGGTGAAGCGGAGCCGCCGCGATGCCGTCCGCAGGCCCGGGCTGCCCTCGACCCGCACGGCGTACTCGGTCTCCGCCCGCAGCCCGACCAGCGGGATGGTCAGCTCGGTGGCGGGGTCGGCCGGTGGTGGCACCACGACGGTGTGCCCACCGGCTGCCCGGGCGACGACTCGGGGGCGGACCGGCGTGTCGCTGACGACGTCGACGACCGCGGTCAGCACGCTGTGCGGGCCCTCCGCCACCTCGACGGTCGTCGCCCCGGCCGTGCCCGCCACGAGCGTCGTGGTCGTGGTGGACGCCACCGACAGGTCGCCGGCTCCGTCGTCGCCGGAACAGCCGGCCAGGAGTGCAGCGGCGCAGAAGAGGGTGGCGAGCCGCCGGGGGGCGAGCATTGGTCGCCGATGGTAGGAGCGGCGTGGGGGCAGAATGCTCCCGTGCTGCACCACGTCGTCTGCCTCCGCGTGCCCGATCCCGTCCAGGCCGAGGAGCTGGCCAACCGGCTGAGAGCCCTCCCGGGCCTGATCCCGGAGGTCCGCGCCTACGAGGCCGGCACCGACGTCCTCCACGGCGACAACAGCTACGACGTCGGCCTGTGGTCCACCTTCGACGACGTGGACGCCCTCGAGCGCTACCGCGCCCACCCCGCCCACCAGGCCGTCCTCCAGCTCATCGCCGAGGTGAGCACGGAACGGGTGGTGGTGGACTGGGAGGGCTGAAGCTCGGCTCTTTACTCCGGGACCCGTTCGTTGTAGGCGGCGATGGCGTCGTCGGCCTCGGCCTGGAGATCGGCGGCGGTCTCGGCGGGGTCGGCGTTGTCGAGCACGAGGGCCTCGATGGCGTCCTCGACCGCGTTGCGGAACTCCACGTAGGCGCCGATCACCGGCCCACCCCCACCCGGGGGCAGGTTGTCGTCGGCCAGCTGCTCGTAGGCCACCTGGTAGCCGGGGCGGTCGGCCCACAGGGCCTGAACCTCGGGGTCCTCGGAGGCGGCGGCGCTGATCGGGATGTAGCCGGTGTTGACGTGCCAACGGGCCTGCTGCGCCGGGTCGACGAGGTAGGTGACGAAGTCCCAGGTGGCGGCGATCTGCTCGGGCGACGAGCCGTTGGCCACGATCGACAGGGCCGCGCCGCCGGCGCTCGTCGGGCCGGCGGCGACCGGACCCGGGAGCGGGCCGATGCCGATCTCGACGTCGGTCTCGATCGTGCCCGAGTCGAGGGCGTCGTAGACCGATCCGAGGGCGCCCGACGTGCCGATGGTGAAGGCGGCGTCACCGTTGGCGAGAGCGAAGAAGTGATCCGCCCCCGACGGGTTGCGGCCCACGTTGAAGATGAGGTCCTCGTCGACCATGTTCCGGACCCAGTCGAAGATGTCGACCATGGTCTCGTTGTCGACCGTGGCGGCGGTGGCCCGGGCGTCGCGGCCGTTGGTGTTGTCGACCAGCTCCTGGCCCGCCATCGAGCTCCACTGCTCCGGATACCAGGGCTGGACCTCCAGGGCCATGGCGTTCTCGGCGGCGCCGGCCTCCACGATCGTGCGCCCCATCTCCAGCATCTCGTCGAGGGTGGCGGGCGGCGCGTCGGGGTCGAGGCCGGCGGCCTCGAAGTCGTTGCGGTCGTAGTAGAAGACCGGGTTCGACACGTTGAACGGCATCGGCCAGAGCGTGCCCTCGACCTCCCACTCGGCGAGGACGGAGGGCAGCAGGTCGGACGTGTCGTACCCCGCCGCCTCCACGCAGGCCGCGGCCGGCACCGTGCTGCCGCTGTCGATGACGGTCTGCAGCGTGGTCTCCTCGAGCTGGACGAGCTGCGGCAGCTCGCCGCTGCGGAGCCCGGTGAGGTACTTGTCGAGGGTCTCGTCGTAGGAGCCGGAGAACACGCCGGTGACCACGACGGCGTCCTGGCTGGCGTTGTAATCGGCGATCAGATCGTTGAGCGTCTCCTCGTTGGAGGCGGTCATGGCGTGCCAGAACTCCACGTCCACCGGCTCGGTGGCCGCCTCCAGGGCGTCAACCGGGCAGAGCTCGGGATCCACCTCGGCGTCGCGCCCCTGCGCCCCTTCACCACCGCCGCCTCCCCCACCTCCGCTGTCACCACCGCCGCAGGCGGCGGCCACGAGGGCCAGGGCAGCGAGGAGGACGAGAAGGCGGCGGGGGGTGGTCATGGGCGGGTCATCCTTTCACGGCCCCGGCGGTGAGCCCCCGCACGAGGTGACGTTGGAACACGATCAGGACGATGGCGATGGGAAGGGCGGCGATGAGGGTGCCCGCCATGACCAGGTTGAGCTCGTCCACGTTCGCCGAGTTGAGGCTCTTCAACCCGATCTGGACGGTCCGGACGTCGGGGTCGTCGGCCACCAGGAGCGGCCAGAGGTACTGGTTCCAGGCGAAGAGGAAGCTGAACACCGAGAGGCCGGCGATGGCCGGTCGGGCCAGGGGGATGGCCACGTGCCACATGAACCCGCCGTGCCCGTACCCGTCGAGGGCGGTGGCGTCCCGCAGATCGCGCGGCACGTTCAGGAACGCCTGGCGGATCATGAAGGTGCCGAACGTCCAGGCCAGGAACGGCACGACGAGGCCGGCGTAGCTGTTCACCCAGTTCAGGTCGGACACGATCTGGAACTGGGCCACCACGATCACCTCGGTGGGGACCATGAGCGTGGCCAGGAAGACGTAGAACAGCCAGCGCTTGCCGGGGAAGCGCAGGAAGGCGAAGGCGTAGGCGGCCAGGATCGACGTGCCCACCTGGAAGACCATGATGAGGGTCGACTGGATGAAGCTGTTGCGCAGGTAGATGCCGAGGTTGCCCTGGTCGAAGGCCTGGCCGAAGGCGTCGAACGAGATCTCGTTCGGGATGAGGATCCCGGGCCACTCGAGCAGCGCGTTGGCCGGCTGGATGGACACGACCACGGCGCTGTAGATCGGAAAGAGCACGAGGACGGCGGCGAACGTCAACCCGACGTAGCGGCCGACCTTGCGCAGGGTGGCGCCCTTGACCGACGGCGGCACGGGTGGCGCCCCGCGCTCGGCGGAGATGACCTCGGTCACTCCTCCGTCCCCCCGCCGTAGTGCACCCGGCGCTCGAAGAACGTGAACTGCACCAGCGACAGCACCAGGACGATCAGGAACAGCACGACGGCCTGGGCGGCCGCCACGCCCCCGTTCCGGTTCTGGAAGGCCTCCTGGTAGATCGAGTACACGATCAGGTTCGTCGAGTCGGCCGGCCCGCCCTCGGTCAGCAGGTCGACCTGGCCGAAGGACTGGAACGCGTTGATGGTCAGGATCACGCTGGCGAACAGGAGGGTGGGCGAGAGCATCGGCACCGTGATCTCGCGGAACTGCAACCAGGCGCTGGCCCCGTCGACCCGTGCGCTCTCGTAGAGGTCGTCGGGGATGCCCTGCAACCCGGCGATGAGGATGATGAAGGTGATCCCGAGGTTCTGCCAGACGGTCGTCGCGGCCACCGCGAACAGCGCCGTGCTGGTGTCCAGCAGCCACTGGACCGGCTCCTGGCCGATCGATCGCAGGAACTGGTTGACGATCCCGATCGACGGCTGGAACAGCACCAGCCAGATCAGGGCCGACACCGCGACCGAGGTGGCCACCGTCGACGAGAAGATCGTGCGGAAGACGGTGATGCCCTTGATCCGCTGGTGGGCCAGCACGGCCAGGGCCAGGCCGAGGGTGAGGCCGAAGCCCACGGTGATCAGCGCGAACAGCAGGGTCACCCAGAGGCTGTGGCGGAACGACGACGAGTTGAGCACGTCGACGTACTGGTCGAAGCCCACGTAGAAGCGGCCGCCGAAGGGGTCCTCCCGGTAGAAGCCCAGCCAGATCGTCCGGGCCATGGGATAGAAGATGAAGACCCCGAAGACGATGAGGGACGGGGCCAGGAGGAGCAGCGCGAGGGGGATCTCGCTCGCCCGCTTGCGACCGAGGCCGGTGTCCTCCCCGGTGTCCACGGTGGGCACGCCCTGCATGGTCACGGCGGTGGCCCCCTCACCCGATGCGCTCGGTGGTGGCCGGGTCGAAGAGGTGGAGGTGGGCGACGTCGGGGACCAGGACGACCTCGGCGCCGACGTCGGGCACCGGTTCGTCGGGGTCGAGGCGGGCGATGAGCTGGCCGGCCTCGCTCTCGCAGAGCAGGAGCTGCTCGTGGCCGAGCGACTCCACGACCCGTAGTTCGGCCCGGATGCCGGTCGCCCCCGGACCGCCGAGCCCGATCCGCTCGGGGCGGACGCCGACGACCACCTCGTCCGGCAGCGCCTCCGAGGTGGTGGGCGAGGGCACCGAACCGCCCGCGACCCGGATCGTGCTCCCGTCCACCGTGCCGGGCAGGGTGTTCATGGGCGGGTTGCCGATGAAGCGGGCGACGAAGAGGTTCGCCGGGCGGTCGTAGACCTCCGTCGGCGGGCCCACCTGCTGGAGCACCCCTTCGGAGAGCACCGCCACCCGCTTGGCCATGGTCATGGCCTCGACCTGGTCGTGGGTCACGTAGACGAAGGTGGTGCCCAGCCGGCGCTGCAGCTCGACCAGCTCGGCCCGGGTCTGGGTGCGCAGCTTGGCGTCGAGGTTGGACAGCGGCTCGTCCATGAGGAAGGCCACCGGGCGCCGGACGATGGCCCGGGCCAGGGCGACCCGTTGGCGCTGGCCGCCGGAGAGCTGGCCCGGCTTGCGCTCCATGAGCTGGGAGAGCCCGAGCTGCGCCGCGGCGTCGTCGGCCTGCTGGCGGCGCTCGTCGGGCGGGACCTTGCGGGGCCGGAGGGGGAACTCGATGTTCTCCCGCACGGTCTTGTGCGGATAGAGGGCGTAGCTCTGGAACACCATGGCGATGTCCCGGTCCTTGGGCTCCACCCCGTTCACCGGCTCGCCGGCGATGCTGATGACCCCTTCGGTCGGCTCCTCCAGGCCGGCGAGCATCCGCAGGAGGGTCGACTTGCCGCAGCCCGACGGGCCGAGCAGGACGAGGAAGTCACCGTCGTCGACCTCGAGGCTGAGGTCGGAGACGGCCACGACGTCGCCGAACCGCTTGGTCACCCGGTCGAACGAGATGGCAGCCACCGGCGCGGACCCTATCCAGGGCCTGATGACGCCGTCCCGAACGCCAGGTGTCCTGGAGTAGACACCGGGGATGGACCTGCGGATCTTCACCGAGCCCCAGTTCGGCGCCACGTACGAGGACCAGCTCGCCGTTGCCCAGGCCGCGGAGGCCGGCGGCTTCGACGCCTTCTTCCGCTCCGACCACTGGGTCACGTTCGCGGGCGACGGGCTGCCGGGCCCCACCGATTCCTGGGTCACCCTCGGGGCCATCGCCCGGGAGACCGAGCGCATCCGGTTGGGGACCCTGGTCACCTCGTCCACCTTCCGGCTGCCGGGGCCGCTGGCGGTCACCATCGCCCAGATCGACCAGATGAGCGGCGGCCGGGTGGAGCTGGGCCTGGGTGCGGGGTGGTTCGACGGCGAGCACCACGCCTACGGCATCCCGTTCCCGGACACGGGCGAGCGGTTCGAGCGCTTGGAGGAGCAGCTGGCCGTCATCACCGGCCTCTGGGAGACCCCGGCGGGCGAGCGGTTCTCGTTCGCCGGTCGCCACTACGAGCTCACGGACTCCCCGGCCCTGCCCAAGCCGGTCCAGTCGCCCCGCCCCCCGATCATCGTCGGCGGCCACGGCGCGAAGCGGACGCCGCGCCTCGCCGCCACCTACGCCGACGAGTTCAACCTGCCGTTCTCACCGCTGGCCGACTTCACCCCCCAGAAGGAGCGGGTGACCGCGGCGTGCGAAGCGCGCGACCGCGACCCGGCCACGATGACGTGGTCGGTGGCGCTCACGGTCGCCATGGGCGCCGACGAGGCCGAGTTCCAGCGCCGGGCCGAGGCCATCGCCCACGACCCCGACCAGCTGCGCACCGGCCAGCTCGGCGGCACCCCCGACGAGATCCGCGACCGTCTCGGCCAGTGGGCCGACGTCGGCGCCGAGCGCGTGTACCTCCAGGTGCTCGACCTGGCCGACCTCGATCACCTCGCCCTCTTGGCCGACGAGCTCCTCTAGCCCATCGTTCTGGCGCCTGATTCCCCGGCCAGGGGCGGGAGATCAGGCGCCAGAACGACGACGGGCTCGTCGGGGTCCGGGCGGGTGTCGATGCCGAGGCTGACGGCGGCGGAGAGGACGCCGAGCAGCACCAGCGACCACCAGAGGGGATCGAAGTCGGCCACGGGGTCGCCGGCCACGAAGCCGCCCACGAGGACGACGGCCAGGGCGATGCCGATCGTGCCCGACAGCCGGACGACGGTCTGGATCGCCGCCGCGGCGACGCCGAAGCGGGACTCGTCGACACCGTGGACCGCCGCGCTCTGGAAGTTCGGGAAGACCAGGCCGATGCCCACCCCGAGCAGGAGCACGCCTGGCAGCCACACCGTCGCCAGCTCCGGCTCGGGACCGATGCCGACGAGGAGCCAAAGGCCCCCGGCGGCGAAGACCAGCGCCCCCGGCACCATCACCGCCCGGTGGCCGACGTGGTCGGCCAGCCGACCGCCGACGTAGGAGAACACGGCGGCCGCGGCGGGCCCCGGCGTCACCAGGAGGCCCGCACGGCCCGTCGAGTAGCCCCAGCCTTCGGTCAGGAAGCGGACCAGGCCGAAGAACATGGCGAAGAACGCGGCCCCGAACAGGAGCGCGACCACGTTCGCCCGCCGGAACAGCGGCGCCCGGTAGAGGTCGGGTGAGATCACCGGCGAGGGGTGGTGGCGGGAGCGGTGGACCAGCGCGGCGAAGGCGGCGGCGGAGACGACGAAGGCGGCGAGCACGCCCGGTGCCGTCCACCCCCGCTCGGGGCCCTCGACCAGCCCGAGGGCCAGCGACCCGACCGCGATCACCACCAGGGCCGATCCCAGCAGGTCGGTGAGGCCGTGCACGTCGGGGTCCACCGACTCGACCAGGACCGAACGGCCCAGGACGATGACGACGACCGCCAGCGGCACGCTCAGCCAGAAGCCCCACCGCCAGCCACCGAGTTCGACGACCAGCGCGCCGATGGACGGCCCGGCGGCCGCGGCCACGCCACCCACCGCGCCCCACGTGCCGATGGCCATCGCCCGGCGGTCCTCGGGGAACTCGCGCAGGACCAGGGCCATGGCCGACGGTGTCATCAGCGCGCCGCCGCACGCCTGGAACGCCCGGGTGGCGATGAGCACCCCCGGGCTCGGGGCGGCCCCGCTGGCCAGCGCGCCGAGCCCGAAGATCGTGGCCCCGATCAGGAACATCCGCCGGCGGCCGTAGAGGTCGGCCAGGCGGCCGCCGGGCACGAGCAGCGCGGCGATGACGATGCCGTAGGTGGTCAGCACCCAGGACAGCAGAGCCGTCGACGAGTCCGGGAAGGCGTCCTCGATCTCCGGGAAGGCGACGAACACCACCGACAGGTCGAGGGCGCCGGCGAAGCCCGCCATGCAGGCCAGCGCGAGGACGACCCACGCCCGCCGCGGGACCTCGGCCTCGGCCTCCGGGGTCACCGGAGGGGCGGGAGGTTCAGCAGCAGGCCCAGGAGCCAGAGCTCTTCGGTGGGGTTGCGGATGAGGTCGTCGGCCGCGGCCTGGATGGCGGTGAGGCCGTCGACCAGGGCCACGGGCTCCGGATGGGTGGGGAGGGCGTCGCGGTAGCGCCCGGCGACGGTGGCCAGGCCGAAGCGCAGCTCCTGACGCCGCAGCGTGCGGACCTGGCGCTTCTGGCGGGTGACCAGCTCGCCGAGCAGGCCCCTGCGCAACCCGTAGCGCTCGATCTCCTCTTCCAGGTCGAGCCGCTCGACCTCGTGGTGGGCGTCGAGGGGGGCCTGGGCGACGTCGATGCGGGCCCGGAGGTCCTCGACCAGCTGCACGACCCGGGTCCCGGTGCCGTCGAGGCGCTCGGGGACCGCCGCCCACGCGTCGCGGCGGGACACGAGGGCGTCGTCGGTGGCCAGCAGCCGGGCCCGGGCCAGGTCGCCCCCCGCGGCGGCTGCGGCCTCCGCGGCGCGGGCCGCGTCGACCCCCTCGGCGACGAGGCGCTCGACCACGATGGTGTCGGGCACCGGTCCGAACTCGATCCGCACGCAGCGCGACGCCGTGGTCACGAGGTCGGGCGGGACCTCGTCGGCGACGACGACGATGACCGTCCGGGGGGGCGGTTCCTCGATGGTCTTGAGCAGGGCCCCGGCGTGCTCCTCCATGGTGTGGAACTCACCCAGGACGACGAGCTTGTGGTCGGCCTCCACCGGCGCCCGGTTCGCCTCGCGGAGGATGTCCAGCAGGTCGCTCTCCTTCTTGTTCACGCTCAGCCGCTGGCCCTCGGGCTCGAAGAAGACGAGGTCGGGGTGCTTGGCGTCGAGGGCGAGCCGGGCCTGGCGGTCGGCGTCCTCACCCTCGAGGTCGCGGGAGAACAGCTCGGCGGCGAACGCCCGGGCCGCGGCCCGGCGGCCGCTACCCGGCGGGCCGACGAAGAGGTAGGCGTGGACCGGGGCGGCGACCGCGGCCCTCAGGTCGGCGACGGCCCGGTCCTGTCCGGCCACCTCGCCCCACAGGTCGGTGGTGACGCTCACAAGAGGCGCTCGGTGACCGCGGCGAGGACCCGGGCGGCCACCTCGTCGACCGTGCCGGTGCCGTCCACCACGACCCAGCCTGCCGGATCGGCGCCGGCCAGCTCCCGGTAGCCCTCGGCCACCCGCTCGTGGAAGTCGTCGCCCTCGCCCTCGAACCGGTCCGGGTCGCCGCCCACCCGGGCCGCGGCGATCGCCGGGGGCACCTCGAGCAGCACGGTGAGGTCCGGCGTGAGCCCTCCGGTCGCCCAGGCATTGACCTCGGCCACCTCCTCGACCGGGAGCTGGCGACCGTGGCCCTGGTAGACGAGCGACGACGAGACGTACCGGTCGGTCACCACGTCCCGCCCCGCTTCGAGGTTGGGGCGCACGACTTGGGCGACGTGGTCGGCCCGGGCGGCGGCGATGAGCAGGACCTCGGCCCGGTCGTCCATCTCGCCCGTCGCCGGGTCGAGGACGATGTCGCGCATGCGCTCGCCGGCGGGGGTACCGCCGGGTTCACGGGTCAGGAGGGCACCCAGGGACCCGGCCAGCAGGCGGGCCTGGGTCGACTTCCCGCACCCGTCGCCCCCCTCCAGGGCGATGAACCGCCCAGGCACCGGGGTCAGTCGCTCTTCTTGGCCGCGGGCTTCTTCTTCGCCGCGGGCTTCTTCTTCGCGGCCGGCTTCTTCTTGGGCGGCGCCTTCAGCCGCCGCTCCGCCAGCAGCTCGGCGGCCCGCTCCGGGGTGATGCCCTCGACGGTGTCCCCCTTGCGCAACGAGGCGTTGGACTCGCCGTCGGTGACGTAGGGCCCGAAGCGACCGTCCTTCAGCACCATGGGCGAGCCCGTGGCCGGGTCGTCGCCCAGCTCCTTGAGCGGTGGCTTGGCCTGGCCCCGACCCCGCGTCTTGGGTTGGGCCAGGAGGGCGAGGCAGGCGTCGAGGTCGATGGTGAAGAGCTGCTCCTCGTCGGCCAGGCTCCGGGTGTCCTTGTCCTTCTTGAGATAGGGCCCGTACCGGCCGTTCTGCACCGTGATCTCGACCTCGTCGGCCGGGTCCACCCCGACCACTCGGGGCAACGACAGGAGCTGGAGGCCCTCGTCCAGCGTCAGGGTGTTGATCGTCATCGTCTGGAACAGCGAGGCCGTCTTCGGCTTGCCGTCGACCTCTTCGGTCTCCGGGTCGCCGAGCTGGACGTAGGGACCGAAGCGGCCCGCTTTGGCCAGCACCGACAGGCCCGTCTCGGGATCCTGGCCGACGACCCGGTCGTCGGACGGCGCCTCCAGCAGCTCCACCGCCATCGCCGGCGTGAGCTCGTCGGGCGGCAGGTCCTCGGGGATGGACGCGGTGTCGTCGCCGCGCTGGAGGTACGGCCCGTAGCGGCCGGGACGGGCCACGATGGCCACGCCTTCGGGGTCGTCCCCGATCGGGATGGAGTTGATGGCCCGGGCGTCGATCTCGTCGAGATGGCCGGACACCATCTGGTGGAGGCCGCCGTCACCGTCGGTGCCGTTGCCGAAGTAGAAGCGGCTGAGCCAGGGGATCTGCTCCGCCTCCCCGCTGGCGATCTCGTCCAGCTCGTCCTCCATCCGGGCGGTGAACGCGTAGTCGACGAGGTCCGGGAAGTGCTCCTCGAGCAGGGTGATCACCGCGAAGGCGGTGAACGACGGCACCAGGGCCGAGCCCTTCTTCCACACGTAGCCGCGGTCCTGGATGGTGCCGATGATCGACGCGTAGGTGGACGGGCGGCCCACCCCGAGCTCCTCCATGCGGCGCACGAGGGAGGCCTCGGTGAAGCGAGGCGGGGGCTGGGTCTCGTGGCCCTTGGGCTCGACCGAGCGGGCGGCCACGACGTCGCCCTCGGCCAGGTCGGGCAGGACCCGCTCCTGGTCCTCCAGCTCGCCCTCGGGGTCGTCGGAGCCCTCCACGTAGGCCCGGAGGAACCCCGGGTGGTGGATGGTCTTGCCCGAGGCCGCGAACTCTGCGTCCTGCCCGGTCCGGGCCGACGCCCCGAGCCGCACCTGGACGCTCTGGCCCCGGGCATCGGTCATCTGCGAGGCGACCGTGCGGCGCCACACCAGCTCGTAGAGGCGCAGCTCGTCGGCCCCCAGCTCACCGGCGACCTCCTCGGGAAGGCGGAACCGGTCACCCGCGGGGCGGACGGCCTCGTGGGCCTCCTGGGCGTTCTTGACCTTGCGGGTGTACTGGCGGGGCGCATCGGGCAGGAAGTCGCTGCCGTACTTCTCGGCGATCTGGGACCGGGCCGCGCTGACCGCCGTCTCCGACAGCGTGGTGCTGTCGGTGCGCATGTAGGTGATGTAGCCGTTCTCGTACAGGCGCTGGGCCACGGCCATGGTGCGGGCCGACGAGAAGCGCAGCTTGCGCCCGGCCTCCTGCTGGAGGGTCGAGGTCATGAACGGGGCGTAGGGCTTGCGGGTGTAGGGCTTCGACTCGACCGAGCGCACGGCGAAGGTGGCCCCGTCGAGGCCCTCGGCCAGCGCGGTGGCGGTGGCTTCGTCGAGGCGGGCGACCTCGGCCGTCAGGTGGCCGTGCTCGTCGAAGTCCTTGCCCGTGGCCAGGCGCTGGCCGTCGAGGGTGACGAGGGTGGCCGGGAACTCCGCCGCCGGCTCGCCACCGGCGAAGACGCCGTCGAGGTCCCAGTAGGACGCGGCGGTGAAGCGCATCCGCGCCCGCTCCCGTTCGACCACGATGCGGGTGGCCACGCTCTGGACCCGGCCGGCCGACAGGCCGGTCTGCACCTTCTTCCAGAGGACGGGGCTGACCTCGTAGCCGTACAGGCGGTCGAGGATGCGCCGCGCCTCCTGGGCGTCGACCAGGCGGCGGTCGATCTCCCGGGGTTCGTCGATGGCCCGCTGGATCGCCTCGGGCGTGATCTCGTGGAAGACCATCCGCCGCACCGGGATGCGCTCGGGCGGGCTCAGCACCTCGAGCAGGTGCCAGGCGATGGCCTCGCCCTCGCGGTCCTCATCCGTCGCGAGGTAGAGCTCGGTGGCGTCCTTCAGCTTCTTGCGCAGGTTGGCGACCACGTCCTTCTTGCCCTTGTTGACCACGTACAGGGGCTTGAAGTCGTTCTCGGTGTCCACGCCCAGCCGGGCCCAGGCCTCGCCCTTGTAGGCGGCGGGGACGTCGGCGGCGTTCTGGGGCAGGTCGCGGATGTGGCCCACCGACGACTCGACGACGTAGTCGCCCCCGAGGTAGCCCGCGATGGTCTTCGCCTTCGCGGGGCTCTCGACGATCACCAACGGTCCGGCCACGGCGCGGAGGGTATGGGGCGGGAAGCCCCAAAAGTCAACCATCGCCTCCAGAGGTCAGCGGCTGGAGATGCCGCCACCGTCGACGAGGTGGGCCTGACCGTTGACCTGCCGGGCCTTGTCGGAGGCCAGCCAGACGACCGCCTCGGCGACCTCCTCGGGGGCGAGCAGGTCGCCCGAGGGGACCGACGCGGCCATCATCCGGCGCATTCCGTCGTCCTCGCCGATGAAGCCCCGGAGCATCGGCGTGTCGGTCGGACCGGGCAGCACGGCGTTGACCCGGATGCCCTGACGCCCGTACTCGGCGGCGGCCGTGCGGGTGAGGCCGAGCACGCCGTGCTTGGCCGCGACGTAGTGGGGCAGGCCGGCGAAACCGACGACGCCCGCCCCCGACGAGGTGTTCACGATGGCGCCCCCGCCGCCCCGCTCGACGAAGTGGGCGAGCTCGTGCTTCATGCACAGGAAGACGCTGGTCAGGTTGACCTGCAGCATCCGGTCCCAGTCCCCGCGGTCGAGCTCGTGGAACGAGGTCATCTCGCCGGTGATCCCGGCGTTGTTGAAGGCGGTGTCCAGCCGGCCGTGCTCGGCCACGATCCCGTCGACCAGGCCCTTGACCGCCGCCTCGTCGGTCAGGTCGGCCTCGACCCAGGAGGCGGTCGCCCCCGCGGCCTCCACGGCGGCCACCGTCTCGCCCGCGTCCTTCAGGTCGGCGACGACGACCGCCGACGCCCCGTCGCGGGCGAACAGCCGGGCCGCGGCGGCGCCGATGCCGCCGGCCCCTCCGGTGACCAGGACGACGGCGCCCTCGACGGTCAGAGGACGCCCTCGAGCGACAGGCAGTTGCCCGTGCCGCCGAAGGAGTTGTGGGTATCACCCTCGGCCATCAGGACGCAGATGGACGTGGACGCCGGATCGGTCACGTCGGCGGGGGTGACGTTGTTCGCCCCGTCGGGGTCGACGACCAGCGGCGCGGCGCCGCCCGACGCGTGCCACACGCATCCGGGGCACTGGGTGCTGGCCCCGGCGTTCTCCGGCGGGGTGGGCGGGTTGAGGAACACGTGGAAGTGCAGGGTGCCCGGGGCGAAGGACGGGTCCGGGATGAAGCCGACCGGCTCGAAGTCGACGACGAAGCGGTCGTCCTGGACCGTGACGTCGGTGAGGCAGATGAAGGCCTGCTCCGAGGTCGGGCAGGCCACGGTCTCGACCGGTCCCTCCGGCTCCTCCTCGCCGCCGCCGGTGTCGTCGGTGGCGTCGATCTGGTCCGGATCCTCCTCCTCGCCCTGCGTCAGGACGTAGGCCAGTCCGCCGCCCAGGGCGGCGATGACCACGAGGGCGGCGATGATCGCCCCGATGGGCTGCTTGCGCTTCTTGGGGGGCGCGGTGGGCGTGGTGCGCACGGTGGCGGCGTAGGGCCGGGCGGGCTGCGGGACGGGAGCTGCCGGGGCCGGCGGTGGCGGTGCAGGTGGAGGCGGTGGGCTCACCGTCGCCGGCGGCGGCGGAGGCGGAGCAGCCGTGGCGGCGGGGGGCGGGGGCGCGGCCGGATGGGGCATCGGCGCCGAGAGCGCCTCGGGCGGGCCGGTGTCGACCGAGGAGGCCGTCTCGACCGGGGCGTTGGCGGCGGCCGCGGCGGCGCCCACGACCGCCGCGGCACCGACGCCGGCTCCCGCGGCGGCGGCCCCGGGGACGACGTCGTGGCCGGCGTCGGCCTGGACGGGACCGGCCGCCCCGGTCATGCCCTTCTCCATGCCCGCGAAGAGCGCGGCACCCAGTGCGATGGCGTGTTTGGGGTGGGCGTCGACCGCCACCGGGCGGGCCAGCTCGGCCCCCACCATCTGCGCCACCAGCGGGATGCGGGACGACCCGCCGACCAGCAGGACCTCGGACACCGCCGAGGCGTCGACGCCCGCGGAGCGCAATGCCCGCTGCATGGCCCCGATCGTCTCTGCCAACGCCGGGCGGATCATGGCCTCGAACTCACCCCGGGTGAGGCGGACCTCGGTCTGGGTGGACGGCAGGAGCACCGGGATCGTCGTGTCGGTGTCGGTGGACAGGGCCTCCTTGGCGTCCACGCAGTCCTGGCGCAGGCGGGCCACCGCCGCCAGCGCGGTGGGGTCGTCCTCGTCGAGGTCGTCCAGGGCCCCGCCCAGCGAGCGGGTGACGTGCTGGAACACGGCGGCGTCGAAGTCGATCCCCCCGAGGCGCTCGATGCCCTCGGGCTCGCCCAGGATCTCGAAGCCGGTTGCGGTCTTGCGCAGGATGGCGGCGTCGAAGGTCCCGCCACCCAGGTCGTACACCGCGACCACGTCGCCGGGCTCGAGCCGCTCCTGGGAGGCGTAGTGGATGGCCGCCGCCTCCGGCTCGGTGACCAGTTCGGCGCCGGCCAGGTCGGCCAGGCGAACGGCCTGGCTGAGCAGGTCCTTCTTGTAGGGGCCCCAGTTGGCCGGGTGGCAGATGGCGATGGCGTCGGCCGGACCGCCCTCGCGGCTGGCCACCTCGTCGACCACCCAGCGCAGCAGCTTGGCCATGAGGGCCTCAGCGGAGTACGGGCTCCCGCCGAGGAAGAGCGGCGTGGTGTCGCCGACCCGGCGCTTGAACTCGCGGGCCACCCGGCCGGGCTCCGTGGCCCCGCGGCGGCTGGCCGCCTCGCCCGTGAGGATCGATTCGTCCGCCTTCAGCAGGACGACGCTGGGGATGGCCGCGGAGCGGTTGCCGAGGCTGGCGATCTCGACCCGCCCGTCGCGGTAGACGCCGGCCGCGGTGTAGGTCGTCCCGAGGTCGACCCCGAGTGCGTAGCCCACGCTGACCGTTCCTCCCGTGCGGCGGATGAGGTCCCGACCCTACAACCGCCCCTCCGACCGGGAACTTCGCCGCGTCCCCCATTCTCCGGTACGGGGATGTCCCCCATCTGGCCCCGGGCGAGCCGTCCTACGCTCGGACACCAACCGACCGGACGACGACGATGCCCCTACCCCACACCCTCCTCGAGGTCGCCACCGACCTGGCGACCGACGTCGCCGCGAAGGCCGCCTTCGCCGCCGACCCGGAGGGCTTCCTGGCCGAGCGCGGGCTCGACGACTGGACCACCGAGGACGTCGACACGGCGCTGGAGCACGTCAGCGACGCCTTGCCGCCCGAGCTCGGCGCCCAGCTCGGCGAGGTCGGGCCCGACGCCGACCCGACCGAGGTGTTCGGCCTGTTGGCCGAGGTCGAGGCCGAGCCCGTCGCCGCCGAGCTGGCCTTCGGCGAGGGCGACGACCCCGGCGAGGAACCGGCGGCCGACGACGAAGGCGACGACGGGAGCGACGACCTGGCGACCGCCGACGCCCTCGTCACCGAGGAGCTCGACGATGGCGGCGAGGCCGCCGAGCCGGCGTGGGAGGAGCCCTTCGAGGAGGCGTTCGACGACGCCGAGGACGTCGACGCCGAGGCGGATCTGGACTTCGGCGCGGGGGCCGAGGACCTCCCGGACGATCTCGCCGACTAGTCCATCGCCCGGCCACGCGTCGTTCGAGCACGGTTTCGCGAGAGGGCGTAGCGTTCCCGCCCACCACCTGATCCGGAGGACGCACGATGGCGATCGATCCCGCCGAACAAGAAACCCTGGTCGACCGGCTGTTGGAGCTCTTCCAGAGCAACGACGCGGCCATCGAGTACGGGAACGATCCCAAGGCCTGGACCGACGAGAACCTCCCGGAGGGCGCCGAGCCGGCCGATGTCGCCGGCTGCATGCCCGAGGTGGCCGATCGGCTCGGCGGGCCCTACCAGGGCAACGCCGCGCAGTACAACGCCTACCACGGCTCGGCGGGTACCGCGGCCACCCAGTCGGTGATCAACGAGATCTCCTACACCTACAACACGATCTACCAGCAGAACGCCTTCATCTACGCCGAAGAAGGAGCCCAGGTCAGCAACATCCAGGGCGACGGCAACACCGTCACCCAGGTCCAGATCGACGACTCCTTCGACGTCGACCACCCCGAGGACTACTACGAGGAAGACGGCGAGCCCGAGGACGGCGAGCCGGAGCCCGAGCCGGAGGACGGCGAGCCGGAGCCCGAGCCGGAGCCCGAGGACGACGGCTACGAGGACGAGGGGGAGCCGGAGGACGGCGAGCCCGAGCCGGAACCCGAGCCGGAGCCGGAGCCCGAGCCCGAGCCGGAGCCCGAGCCGGAGCCGGAGCCCGAGCCGGAGCCAGAAGAGCCCGACGTCCCCGACGTGTGAGCGGGTCCACCGCACGCGCCGAGGTGACGACCGGGTGAGCCCGGCGACGGGCGAGGCCACGCCCGTCGCCGCCACCCTGGGTCCGACCTTCGAGCGGGCCCGACTGCCCACGGGTCGGCCGCTGCGCCTCGTCCTCCTGCTGTCCGGAGGGCTCGACAGCGTGGCCCTGTTCGTCAACCTGCTGGCGGCGACCGACCACGAGGTCCACGCCCACCACATCGAGCTCGACAACCTCGAGGGGCGGGCGGGGGCGGAGAACCAGGCCTTCGACCGCGTGCGGGCGTGGGCGGACGAGCACCTGCGCCCGTTCGAGTGGTCGACCTCGACCCACACCTTCCAGCTGCCCGCCGGCGCCGGGGGCTGGGACACGACCCTCACCCTGTTCACCGCCTCCCGGGTGGTGCGCGCCCTCGGTCGGTGGCGGGCCGATGCCGTGGTCACCGGCCACATCAACCCCGGCTTCGCCGAGCTGGCCGAAGGCGAGGCCGTCTTCCACGCCGCGTTCCAGTCCCGCCGGTGGCGACCGCCGTGGGTGCGCCCCCTCGCCCGCCTGACCGGCGACCGGGTGCACCGCAAGGCCCTGATCCGCGACTCCCTGCCCCCCGAGGTGGTCGACCTCTGCTGGTGGTGCCGGCGGCCCGTCGGCGAGGGCGACGACTGGCGGCCGTGCGAGGCCTGCCACGCCTGCCGGGCCATGCGGGACGCGGCGGCGCTCGGGACGGAGACGGGGGCTGCTACACCAGTCGGCGATGCCTGAGCCCGCGGCCCCGGTGAAGCGGTCCCCGCTGGTGGGCCGGGCGGTCACGGCACTGGACCTGGCCAGCAAGGCGACGGCGGCCTACGAGCGCGAGGACCTCACGGCGCGCCTGACCCGGGCCCGGGGCCGACTGGACGACCCGTCGTTCCACGTGCTGGTCGTGGGCGAGTTCAAGCAGGGCAAGAGCACCCTGGTCAACGCCCTCCTCGGCACCGACATCTGCCCGGTGGACGACGACATCGCCACCGCGGTGCCGACCGCGGTGCGGTGGGCGGAGCGGCCGACCGCCGCGGTCCTGTACCGGCCGCCAGTCCAGGACGACGAGAGCGGCGACCCGCCCGACCCGGTCCGCGAGGAGATCCCGGTCGCCGAGATCAGCCGCTACGCGACGGAGAACCGGTTCGGCGACATCGGCGCCCGGCGGATCCAGTCGGTCGAGGTCGGCCTGCCCATCGAGCTGCTCCGGAGCGGGCTGGTCATCGTCGACACGCCCGGCGTCGGCGGGCTCGGCTCGGCCCACAGCACCATCACCATGGGCGCGCTCCCGATGGCCGAGGCGGTGCTGTTCGTCTCCGACGCCAGCCAGGAGTTCACGGCGCCCGAGATCGACTTCATGGAGCGGGCCCGCCAGCTCTGCCCGAACCTGGTCTGCGTCCAGACCAAGACCGACTTCTACCCGGCCTGGCGCAAGATCGTGGACATCGACCAGGGTCACCTCGACCGGCTGAAGATCACCACCCCGATCCTCGCGGTGTCCTCCACCCTCCACGCGAAGGCCCGTGAGCTCGGCGACGACGAGCTCGACGCGGAGTCCGGGTTCCCGGCGCTCCTGGACCACCTGAGCACCAAGATCGTGGGCAAGGCCGAAGAGCTGACCGTGAGCGCCGTCATCGGTGACCTGCACGCCGTGGTCGACCAGCTCGAGAACCACTTCGAGGAGCGCAAGGCCGCCCTCGGCGACCCCGAGGGGACCGCGGCCCGGGTGGCCGAGCTGGAGGCGGCCAAGGCCCGGGCCGACGAGCTGAAGAGCCGGGCCGCCCGCTGGCAGCAGACCCTCTCCGACGGCAGCCAGGACCTGACCGCCGAAGTCGACCACGACCTACGGGCCCGGTTCCGCAAGATCAACCAGCAGGTCGACGACGCCCTCGACGAGGTCGACCCCGCCGACGTGTGGGCCGAGTTCGAGCCGTGGCTGTACCGGCGGGTGGCCGAGGACGTGGTCTACAACCACCAGTTCCTGCTCCAGCAGTCCCAGGTCCTGACCATGAAGGTCGCCGAGCACTTCGACGTCGAACTGGCCCACGCCCCCGTGACCATCGCCGCCGGCGACCCGACCGCGGCCCTCGCCCACATCGACGTCGACGCCGACCTGGAGGCCAAGAAGATGACGGCCGCCCAGCAGGGCATGGCCGGGCTGCGCGGGGGCTACATCGGCACGCTCATGTTCGGCGCGCTCGGCGGGATGCTGGGGGTCGCCCTCGGCCCCCTCCCGATCGGCATCGGCCTGGTGATGGGCCGCAAGTCGCTCCGCGACGAGAAGGCCCGCCAGCTCGCCCAACGCCGGGCCCAGGCCAAGAACGTCCAGCGCAAGTACATGGACGAGGCCAACTTCATGGCGGGCAAGGACAGCCGGGACGCCCTGCGCCGCATCAACCGCCAGCTGCGGGACCACTTCCAGGTCATCGCCGAGGAGCAGTCACGCTCCACCGGCGAGACGCTGGCGGCCATCCAGAACGCCGTCCGGGGGGACCAGAACGCCCAGAAGAAGGAGCAGGCCGACGTCGAAGCCGAGCTCAAGCGGATCGCCGACCTGCGCAAGCGGGTCGAGATGATCGGGCCGATGGCCATCCGGAAGGCGTCGTGAGCCTCGTCGAGGAGGTCCGACCGCTCGTGGCGCGGGCGGTTGCGGCCTACGCCGGCACCCCCCAGGAGGCCCCGCTGCAGGCCGTGCTCGACCGGCTCGACGCGCCGCTGCGGGTGGCCATCGCCGGGAAGGTCAAGGCGGGCAAGTCCACCCTGCTCAACGCCTTGGTGGGCGAGCGGTTGGCCCCGACCGACGAGGGCGAGTGCACCCGGATCGTGACCTGGTACCAGGACGGCATCACCTACCGGGTGACGCTCGACCCCCACGACGGCGCGCCTCGGCAGGTCCCCTTCACCCGCGATGAAGGGGCCATCGACGTCGACCTCCAGGACGTGCCCGCCGCCGCGGTCGAGCGCCTCGTCGTGGAGTGGCCGACCCCCTCGCTGAAGCGGATGACCCTCATCGACACGCCCGGCATCGCGTCCCTGTCGACGGACGTGTCGGCCCGGACCGAGGCCTTCCTCACCCCGGAGGACGAGAAGGCCACCGAGGCCGACGCGGTGCTGTACCTCATGAAGCACCTCCACAGCTCCGACGTCGGCTTCCTCGAGGCCTTCCACGACGAGGAGACCAGCCAGGCCACGCCCGTCAACGCCATCGCCGTGCTGTCCCGGGCCGACGAGGTCGGCGTCGGCCGCCTCGACTCGATGGAGTCGGCTCGCACCATCGCGGTCCGCTACCGCGACGACCCCAAGGTGCGGAAGCTGGCCCAGACCGTCGTGGCCGTCGCCGGGCTGCTGGCCGAGACCGGCAACACGCTGCGGGAGGCGGAGTTCGCCGCGCTGCGCACCCTGGCCTCGGCCCCGGAAGAGGAGGTGGAGAAGCTCCTCCTCTCCGCGGACCGGTTCGTCCAGGCCCCGACCAACGTCGGCCTGACCGAGCTGGAGCGGGAGGCGGTGCTCGGCCGCTTCGGCCTCTTCGGCATCCGCCTGTCGGTCCACCTCATCCGGGCGGGCGAGGTGCACACGGCCACGGAGCTGGCCGACGCCCTGTTGGCCCGTTCGGGGCTGGACGAGCTGCAGGCCGCCCTCCTCACCCAGTTCGCCGATCGGCGGGACGTCCTCGTGGCCCGCACCGCGCTGGTGGCCATCGAAGCGGCGGTGCGCGACCACCCGGTGGAGGGCAGCGACGTGCTCACGGCCGACATCGAGCGACTGGTGGCGGGCGCCCACGAGTTCGACGAGCTCCGGCTGCTGAACGCCCTCCGCACGGGGGCGGTCACGGCCAAGCCCGACGACGTCGAGGCGATGGAGCGGCTGCTCGGCACTGAGGGCGGCACCGTCGAGGCCCGCCTCGGGCTCGAGGGCGGCGCCGACGCCGGCCAGATCGCCGCCGCCGCGCAGGAGGTCATGGCCCGCTGGCAGCGCCGAGCCGAGAGCCCGATGAGCTCGCCCGACCTGGTCGACGCGTCCCGCGTCCTGGTGCGGAGCTGCGAGCAGATCCTCGTCGACCTGACCCGCTGATCCTCAGAGGAGCCTGGAGGCGACGTCGTCGGGGGGGAGCAGGAGGGTGAGGCCGGCGAGCATGACCCACGGGAAGAGGCGGATGCGCAGGAGCGCGTGCATCGTCAGGTGGAAGGCCACGGCCACCGCCAGCATCGGGTAGCGCAGGGGACCGATCCAGACCAGCACCGGGAAGCTCAGCTCGAAGGCCACCGTGCCCCAGGTCATCGCCCGGTAGACCGCGGGGCGCTTCAGCCACCGCGGGAGGTCGTGGCGCCGCAGGTCGGCGGAGCTGAGGGCGAACCAGACGGCGGTCCCCGCCCGCCACTCGGCCCCTCGCATCTTCCACCAGCCAGTGCGGAGGTAGACGACCAGGAGCTGGAACTGCAGCAGGCGCAGCGGCCAGGCGTCGACCAGGGCGTCGGGGTCGAGGTCGAACAGCCCGGCGTCGATCGAGAGGACCCGGCCGGCCGGGGCGAAGATCAGCCAGAAGCAGAACAGGCGGGCGACGGCGTCGGCGGAGTTGAGGACCAGTGGATCGCGGTGGTGCAACGACGTGAGGGTCACGAAGGCGACGATCGTGACGAGGGGGGTGAGGGCGCCGAGGGTCAGGGCCACGACGGCGACGAGGTGGAGGGCGAGGACGGCCCGGGTGGCGCCGACCGTCGCCGGCAGCCACACCAGCAGGCTCAGCCGCCGCCCGACGGGCGCCCGCTTGGCGGTGGGGAGGTCGTAGACCGCGTCCGGGTACAGGAGCCGAGGGGCGTCGCGGATGAGGAGCACGGCGTCACCCACCAGCACCGCGCCGAACGCGATCCGGAAGAGGGCGAGGATGGCAGGGCTGACGGGCGTGAACAGCAGCCCGTGCCAGAGGTCCACGGCGTCAGGTCGAGTCGAGGCGCACGGTGTACGGGCGGGTGATCCGGGCCGGTGGCGGGGTGCGGTCCGGCTCCGCGAAGGGGGCCGGGCGGCGGCGCTCGACCCGGTAGCGCACGGCGACCGGTGCCGGCCCGGGCGCCACGTCGTGGGCGACCACGAAGCGGGCGAAGGACGCCCGCAGGCCAGGGTTGTGGCGGCCCAACAGGGTGCGCTTGAGCTTGAGCGCCCGTCCGATCGGACGGCCCCGCACCCGCAGGCTGGGCGGCGGGTACGCCACCTCGTCGACGCTGCCGTCGGCCCGCACGACCTCGAGCACCAGCCGGGTCGAGCCGCGGGCCGGCCGCGGGGCGAAGAGCCTCCAGGTGTGGCCCAGCCCCAGCCAGCGGGCCGGGCGCAGGACCGGTGCCGCCAGGCGGCGGGCGACCGAGTCCTTGGGGAGGTCGGTGCACCAGATGACGATCCCGCCCAGGACGACGACGACGCTGGCCAGGACCTCGCCCATCAGGGGCCGGTCGCGCCGCGCAGGGCGACCAGGAGCTCCGCCCGGGTGGAGGCGCCCAGCTTCTGGCGGATCTTGGCGACGTGGTGCTCGACGGTCTTGGGCGAGATGTAGAGCTGGGCCCCGATCTCCTTGTGGGTCAGGCCGTCCACCACGAGGGCCCCGACCTCGAGCTCGCGCTCGGACAGCACCGACGGCGGCACCGGGGTCGCTTCGGCGTCGGGGTCGCGCTCGGCCGGGAGCAGCCCCTTGACGTCGCGGGCCCGCTCGAGCAGCGTTCGGGCGAGGGTGCCGTCGGTCGTGCGGATCGCGGCTTGGCCGACCAGCCGGGACGCCTCCCACACCAGTCCGGCGGCGACGAGGCCGTCCGCGGCGTCCGCGACCTGGTCCTCGTGCACCTCCCCGGCCAGCACCGCCAGCCAGGCCGACGCCGCCGGGGCCAGCGCCACCAGCCGCGGCCCCGGCGCCGGGCGGGTGCCGACGGCCCGGGCCCGGGCCGCGACCGCGTCACTGTCGTCGGCGGCGACCGCGGCCTGGAGGAGGAGCCAGTCGAGCACCATCGCCCAGAGGGGCAGGTCCGCCGACACCGCCTCCAGCTCGGCCACCACAGGGGCCACACGCGCTCCCGCTCCGAGCCGGTGGGCACAGATCACCAGCTCCGCGGTGGGCTCGACGGCGAACGGCGACACCGGCTGGCGGAGGAGCAGGGGCTCAGCCCGCTCCCACGTCGCCACCAGGCGCGACAGGTCGCCGGACCGGCGGGCGAGCCCGGCCTCCAGCGCCGCGGCCAGGACCGCCTGGGGCGTCGGCTCGTCCGCGGGCTCCGGCTCGGCCAGCGCCGCTTCGACCCCGTCCCACCGGCCTTCGCGGAGCGCCACCCACCCGAGGAGAAGACGATGGCGGCGATCGTGCACCGGGCCGCCGACACCGTGCCGCAGCGCCCGCTCGGCCAGGTCCCGGGCGACGGTCAGCTCGCCGGCCGCGGTGGCCACGACCACGCCCAGCGCGTGGGGGGTCACGGGCGCGGGCCCGAGGGGGCGCCGTTCGGCCAGCTCGGCCGCGTCGGCGAACCCCGTGAGGTCCAGGTCACCGCTCACGGCCGCGACCAGGTGGCGAGCCGCACCCACCGACGCTCCGGCGGCCAGCGACGGTCCACCGTCCGCGGCGTCGTCGAGCGCGGTCTGGGCCGCGAGCCGGTCTCCGGCGCCGAGGCGGGCGATGACCGACCACCCGAGCGCCGCGGGGTCGCCCTCGATGGCGGCGAGGTCGTCCCCGGCCCGGGCCCAGAGGCCGCGCCCGCCCAGCACCGCGGCCCGGACCGAGGCCGCCCGCGCCCGGTCGGCCGGCGCGGCCGTCGCGGGGACGTCGTCGGCGGCGAGCAGGGCCTCGTCCGGTCGGCCGCGGGCGAAGGCCGCCACCGCGGCCGGTGCGGCGAGGAGCTGGGGATCGCCGCCCACGGCCCGGGCCCGGTCGAGCCAGGCCCCGGCCTGCTCGGGATCTTCGCTCAGCACCGCCACGGCGGCGTCCACGAGGACGGCCACCGCGTCCTCGCCCGCCAGATCGGCGGCCACCACGTGGTCGACCAGCGCGCCGGCCGGCACGCCACGCCCGCGGAGGGCCGCCACCACCCCCGCGTGGCGGGCCCGCAGCTCCTCCGGCGGGGTCACGGCCACGAGCCCGTCGGCCACGACCCGGACGGGCTCGTCGTGGCCGGGCACCAGCAGGGCCAGCGCCCGGAGCTCGTCGAACACGGGCACCAGCTCGTCGCGGGCGACGCCGGACACGTCCGCCAGGAGGCCGTCGTCGAGCGACGCGCCCAGGGCCAGGACCCCGAGCACGGCGGCGGCGGGGTCACCGGCCTCGTCGGTCCGGTCTCGGATCGCGTCCACCGTGGCGGTCGGCAGCGGGTCGGGGTCGCCCACCAGGCGGCCGCCCGCCAGGCGGCCGTCGGCGGCCCAGCCGTCGACCAGCACGTCGAGGAGGGCCGGAACCCCCTCGGTGCGGGCGAGGGCGGCATCGACCAGCGCGGGCTCGACCGCGGCCCCGAGGTGGAGGGCGAGGTGTTCGCCTGCGTCGTCCTCGCCCAGCGCCGACAGCCGCACCGGCGGTCGGAGGACCCGGTCGAGCTCCCCCAGCACCGGCGTGGGCCGGTGGGCCACGACCACCGCGCCGCCTCGGTCGGCGGCGCCCACGACGGCGAGCAGCGACGCCTCGTCGAGCCACTGGGCGTCGTCGACGACGAGGAGGCCGTCGTCACCCAACGCGGCAAGGAGCGAGCGACGGTCCCCGGCCAAGCCCTCGAGCGCCGCCAGTGGCTCGTCCTGTTCGGACCGCCGGCCCCGCACCCGGTGCACGGGGCCGGCGTGGCGCTCCGCCACGAGGTCGAGGACCGCCGTCTTCCCGTGGCCGGCCGGCGCCACGACGACCCCCCGCTCCCCGATCGCCGCCGCCGCGCCGGTCAACCACGAGGGCAGGGCGCCGGCCACCCGCGGATCGTAGGTTCCGTTCTGGTTGCTCTCCCGGCTCACCCGTGAGCAGCCCCCCAACCAGAACGGGGTGACCGCTAGGTTCGGCCGGCGTGGACTTCGAACCGAGTGTGAAGTGCCGGGAGCTGTCGGAGCGCCTCGAGGCCTTCATGGCCGAGAAGGTCCTGCCGGCCGAGCCCGTCTGGAACGAGCAGATGGCGGCATCGGGCGATCCCCACCACCACGCCGCGGTGGTCGAGGAGCTGAAGGCGGAGGCCCGCGCCCAGGGGCTGTGGAACCTCTTCCTGCCCCATGCCACCGAGTGGACCGACGGCCTGTCCAACCTCGACTACGCCCCCCTGGCGGAGATCACCGGGCGCAGCCACCTCGCGCCGGAGGCCCTCAACTGCGCCGCCCCGGACACGGGGAACATGGAGGTGCTGACCATGTTCGGCACCGACGAGCAGAAGGAACGGTGGCTCCGCCCGCTGCTGGAGGGCGAGATCCGCTCGTGCTTCGCCATGACCGAGCCAGACGTGGCCAGCTCCGACGCCACCAACATCGCCCTGCGCATCGCCACCGACGGTGACGACTACGTCCTGAACGGCCGCAAGTGGTGGATCTCGGGTGCCGCCCGCGAGCGCTGCAAGATCGCCATCGTGATGGGCAAGACCGACCCGGACGCCCCCCGACACCTCCAGCAGAGCCAGGTCCTCGTCCCCATGGACACCCCGGGGCTGATCGTCGTGCGGGACCTGACCGTGTTCGGCTACACCGACCAGGAAGGGCACTGCGAGCTGTTGTTCAACGACGTCCGGGTGCCGAGGTCGAACCTGATCGGCGAGCAGGGCGGGGGCTTCGCCATCGCCCAGGCCCGTCTGGGCCCCGGGCGGATCCACCACTGCATGCGGGCCATCGGGGCGTCCGAGCGCGCCCTGGAGGCGATGTGCCGGCGGGTCGTCAGCCGCACGGCCTTCGGCAAGCCGCTGTCCGAGCAGGGCGTGATCCAGGAGTGGATCGCCGACTCGCGCCTCGAGATCGAGCAGGCCCGGCTGCTGGTCCTGAAGACGGCCTGGCTCATGGACACGGTCGGGGCCAAGGGCGCCCGCATCGAGATCTCGGCCATCAAGGTCGGGGTGCCCAACATGGCCCTGCGGGTGGTCGACCGGGCCATCCAGGCCCACGGTGCCGGCGGCATCGGCCCCGACTTCGGGCTGTCGTCGATGTACGCCCATCTCCGGACCCTGCGGCTGGCGGATGGGCCGGACGAGGTCCATCGGATGCAGCTGGCCAAGCGCGAGCTCCGCCGCTACGAGTAGGTCTCAGGACGTACGCGAGTCGGCGTAGGCGAGGAGGCGCTCGGCGAGCTCGTGCGGGTGGCCCAGCGCCGGCAGGTGGCCCCCCGCCATCTCGTCGGGGACGATCCCCAGCCGCTCCGGCACGACCTGGCGCTGGAAATCGGCGGGGAAGAACCGGTCGTCGCGGCAGAGCAGGAACCGGGTCGGGATCTCCGGCCAGCCCGTGAACGGGTACGGCCGTTCGAACGGTGCGCCCGACTGGTCACGTTCCCCCCGAGCCATGGCGTCGGCGACGACATCGTCGGGGACGTCGTGGAAGAAGTCCCAGAGGACGTCCATGCCCTCGGCGCGCGGCCCTCTCGTTCGAGCAGAGCCGTCCTCGCCGCCCCCCAACCGCTCTGCTCCCACCACTGGGCCGGGTGTTCGCCGACGGCGGGCACCATGGCGGCGACCAGGACGAGGAGCCGCACCGGGAGGCGGTCGGCCACCAGCGGGGCCGTGAACCCGCCGAGGGACTGGGCGACCACGACGAGCTCGTCGCGCCCCCCCACGTCGGCCACGACGGCGTCGGCGTACTCGACGAAGCCGGCGGCGTCGTCGTCCGAAGGGAGGTCGGGGGCGATCACCTCGTGCCCGGCAGCCTCCAGCTCGGGCACCACGAGGTGCCAGTACCACGAATCTGACGCCGCACCATGGATCAGGACGAAGGTCATGGCCCTTCGACCCCGGCCGGCGCCGGGACTCATCGATGGCTCAGACGCGACGCCCTCGCCCGATGACGCCGAGCACGACGAGGATGATGATCACGACGAGGATGATGAGCAGGATTCGCATGGGCGGCCCGTACCCGGTCGGGGGAGGCCCCAGTCACCGGCCACCGGCGTGACGAGGGTGGAAGAGCACGAAACGGACCGTGGTGCCGTCCTCCTTGACCAGGAACTCGATGTCGTCGGCCAGGGTCCGCACCAGGGGGATGCCGAGGCCGCGCTCCCGTTCGAGTCGGCCGGGATCGGTCGCCGACGGCATCGGCGCCAGGTCCCCGGGATCGAAGCCCCCGCCGTGGTCCTCGACCTCGATGGTGACCCGGTCCTCGTCCAGGACGCAGCGGATGATGAGCGGCTCCGACCGGCCCAGGCGCTGCTGGGACTCGATGGCGTTGGCACAGAGCTCCGACACCGCCAGGCGGACGTCGGCCACCCTCGCCGGCGGGAAGCCGGGATCGACGGAGGCCGCCGCCGTGACCATCACCCGGGCCAGATCCAGGTACTGCAAGGTGGGCGGGATCTCGAGCTCGACGATCTCACCCACGAGGTTCACCCCACCGTGCCGCTGAGGGCGGCGTCGACGTCGTCGGCCACGAGGAAGGCCTGGTCGAGCCGGGTGATCGACAGCACCTTGGCGACGTGGTCGCTCGCGGCGGCCAGGCGCAGGTCGCCGTCATGGGCCCGGGCCCGCTTGAGGCCGCTCACCAGCGCCCCGAGGCCCATGGAGTCGATGAAGGTGACCCCGGCGAGATCCACCACCACGTAGGCCGGACCCGTGATCACCAGTTGCACGAGGCGGTCGCGCAGCCGGGGCGCCGCGGCCACGTCGACCTCGCCGATGAGGCGCAGGACCTGCCACCCGCCCCGGTCCTCGACCCCGACCTCCTCGTACACCGGACCCAGCGTAGAACCCGGTTCGTCACCGGTCCGTGACGCGCAAATGCCGTCCCGGTAGTTCCGGCCCTGTAACTACGGCGCTGACACCCGTAACATCCCCGGATGGCGCTCGCGCCGGTGACGCCCTCCCTGGCCGACCTGGTCGCGGGCCGCGGCCTCGTCCACCTCGAGCGCCTCGCGGCCCGGCCCGCCCGCTTCGGGGACCTCACCCGGCCACTGCCGCCGGCCGTCTGGGACCGGCTCGGCGTCGACCGCCTCTGGGCCCACCAGGCCGAGGCCATCGACCTCGTGCGCGACGGGCGCTCGGTGGTCCTGGCGACCGGGACGGCATCCGGCAAGTCGCTCTGCTACCAGGCGCCGATCGCCGAAGCGGCCGTGGCCCCGGTCCGGCCCGGCACCGCGCTGTGCATCTTCCCCACCAAGGCCCTCGCCCAGGACCAGGCCCGAGCGCTGTTCGACCTGGAGGTGCCCAGCCTCGTCCCGGCCACCTACGACGGCGACTGCACGACCGAGGAGCGGTCCTGGGCCCGGTCCAAGGCCACCGTGCTGCTCACCAACCCCGAGATGCTGCACTCGGGGCTGCTCCCCCACCACGCCCGGTGGTCGACCTACCTGGCCCGGCTGCAGTACGTGGTGGTCGACGAGCTCCACGTCCTGCGGGGCATCTTCGGGACCCACGTGGCCCACCTGCTGCGGCGCCTCCGCCGCCTCTGCGCCCTCTACGGCTCGGATCCCACCTTCGTGTTCTGCTCCGCCACCATCGGCCGACCCGGCCACCTGGCGTCCGAGCTCTGCGGCCTCCCGGTCGAGGAGATCACCGACGACGCCTCGCCCAAGGGCGAGCGCCTGGTCGCCCTCTGGAACCCGGCGGTGGAGCCCGACCCCGACGACGAGGTCGTCATCGACCTCACGGATCACGACGACGGTCGGGAGTCCACCGGCCCCCGCCGGTCCACGAACCGGGAGTCGGCCGACCTCATCGCCCGGCTCGTGGCCGAGGGCCACCGGACGATCGCCTTCTGCCGCAGCCGGCGGGGGGCCGAGGTGGTGGCCCGCGACGTCCAGCGGCGGCTGCCCCCCGAGCTGCGCTCTGCCGTCCGGGCCTACCGCGGCGGCTACCTGGCGGCCGAGCGGCGCGAGATCGAGGGTGAGCTCTTCTCGGGCCGGCTGCGGGCGGTGGTGGCCACCACGGCGCTGGAGCTGGGCATCGACGTCGGGGGCCTGGACGCCTGCGTGCTCAACGGCTTCCCGGGGACCATCGCGTCGCTCTGGCAGCAGGCGGGGCGCGCCGGGCGGGAGGGCCAGGAGTCCGTCGCGGTGCTGGTCGCCGGCAACGACCAGCTCGACCAGTGGCTCATGGCCCACCCCCGCGAGCTCTTCACCCGGGCCCCGGAGCCGGCCGTCATCAACCCGGCCAACCCCTACGTGCTGCTCCCCCACCTGGCCTGCGCCGCCTACGAGCGCCCGCTCACCCCCGAGGACGACCGGTGGTGGGGAGACCTGCTCGACGACGGCGTCCGGCGCCTGGTGCTCGACGATCGCCTCCGGCTGCGGCCCCGGCGGGACTCGATGGCCGCCGTGTGGTGCGGCTCGGGCTGGCCCGCCCACGGCGTCGGGTTGCGTTCGGGCATGGCCTCCGAGGTCCGCATCGTCGACGGCGACGACGAGCTCATCGGCACCGTCGACGTCGGCCGGGCGCCGAGCCAGGTCCACCCCGGCGCCGTCTACCTCCACCAGGGCACCCACTGGAAGGTGACCGACCTCGACCTCGACGCCCGCCGGGCCGTGGTCGCGCCCGACGAGGGGGGCGAGTGGACCCAGCCCCGCACCGAGACCCAGGTCCGCATCGCCGAGGTGGACGCGCAGCGCGAGGTCGGCCGGGCCCGCCTGGCGCTGGGCTCGATCGAGGTCAGCTCACAGGTCACGGGCTACCGGCGGCGCGACGCCGCCACCGGCGAGCTACTGGGCTACGTCGACCTCGACCTGCCGGTCCAGCACCTGAGCACCCGGGCCGTCTGGTACACGGTCGAGCCGGCGCTGCTGGACGCGGCCCGGGTCAGCCCCGCCGAGGGCCCGGGCACCCTGCACGCCGTCGAGCACTGCGCCATCGGCATGCTGCCCCTCTTCACCATCTGCGACCGGTGGGACGTGGGCGGGGTCTCCACCATGCTCCAGGCCGATACCGGCCTGCCCACCATCGCCGTCTACGACGGCTACGCCGGCGGGGCCGGGATCGCCGACCTCGGCTACGAAGCCGCCGACCGCCACCTCCAGGCCACCCTGGAGGCCCTCGAGGCCTGCGCCTGCCCGGACGGGTGCCCGTCGTGCGTCCAGTCGCCCAAGTGCGGCAACTTCAACGAACCCCTCGACAAGGCCGGCGCCATCCGCCTGCTGACGGTCCTGCTGGCCGGCTGAGGTCACTCGACCCGCATCGTGGCCTCCGCGACCAGCGTCCGGTCGCCCATCAGCGCCCCGACGATCGGGACGTCGGTCGGGGACCGGTAGCGGACGGTCACCGTGAGCCGACCACCCGGATCGGTGTCCCCCGACAGGTCGACGTCGAGCCGGGCCGGATCGAGGCGGGCCGCGGCCTCAGCGCCCTGTCGGGCCGTGGCCTGCTGCGGGTCGACGGCCGCCGCCCGGGCGGCCTCGCGTGCGGCGTGGGTGACCAGCACCTGGTCGCGCACGACGAGGCCGACCTGGACGACCGCCAGCAGCAGCACGGTGACGACGGGGAGGAGGAGTGCCACCTCCACCGTCGCCTGGCCGCGCTGACGCACGCCGGTCAGGGGATCTGGTCGAGGATGCTGTCGAGCACCCCGTCGAGCAGGCGGCCGATCTTGTTCGTGTCGGACGCCCAGGCCACGACGAGCAGCGCGACGGCCGCCACCCCGACGAGCACGAGCGCGTACTCGGCGGTGGTCTGGCCACGGTCGCCGCGGGACCGGGAGCGAGGGGACAACGCCACCTGGACGGCGACGAGGGTTCGGAGCAGCACGGGACACCTCCGGGGAGGTCAGGGAGAGAGCGGGGGAAGGTCGGGCAGCGACCCCACGAGGAGGGGCACCACGGTCAGCAGCCCGAAGGCGGGGAGGATGCAGAGGACGAGCGGAAAGAGCAGGAGCACCGGCACGCGCCGTGCCCGCTCCTCGCCGTGGCGCCGTCGTTCGAGGCGGGCCTCCCGAGCGACCCGGTCGAGGCCCTCGGCCAACGGGACCCCGTAGCGCTCGGACATCAGCAGGACGTCGACCAGCGGCCGCACCGGATCGCCCAGCTCGCCGGGCAGGTCTTCGAGGACATCGACGAGCGAACGGCCGGCCGCCAGCTGGCGGTCGGCCGAGGCGAGGGCCGGTCCGACCGGCGGCGGGGACCAGCGCCCGGCCACCGCGACCGCGAGGGGCACGGAGAGGCCACCCGCCACGGCCATGGCGAGCAGGTCCGCCGCCTCGGGGACGGCCTCGACGGTCGCCCACCGGCGCCGCGCCGCCATCTGGCGGGCGACCCATCGCGGTCGGGCGATGCCGAGGCCGACCACCACCAGCCCGACCACCGGCGACACCACCACCGAGGCGGACAGCGCGATCACGGCGACGGCCAGCCGACGGTCGACCCGGGGCCGCAGCAACCGCCGAGGCGATCGGGGACTCGACAGCCGTGGGCGCCGGGGACGCACGGGCCACACCGAGGACAGGACGAGGACGACGAGGACGACCACGGGCCTCATCGCGGGCCCCGGGCGATGCGCGCCATCCACCAGGCCCCGGCGACGTCGAGCGCCAGGCCGGCGACCAGGCAGGCCAGGCCTCCGGCCGTCCCGAGCAGGAAGGTGGCGGTCCGATGGTCGCCGAGCACCCCGAGCAGGGCGAAGGCCACGGGGGCGACGGCCATCACCGCGGCCGAGGCGCGGGCCTGGGTGGCCAGCGCCCGGACCTCACGCTCGACCTCGTTGCGGGACCTGAGGGTGGCGGCCACACCGTCGAGGGCCCGCGCCGGCGAGCCGCCCGAGCGCACCGCGACGGCCAGGGCGCCCACCGTCAGCCGGATCCCGGGGGTCGAACGGCGCCGGGCCCACCCGTCCAGGGCATCGGCCATCGGCACGCCCTGGTCGGCGGCCCGGAGCACGGCCGCGAGGTCGGCGGCGGCCAGGGTCTCGCCGGTGCTGGCCTCGCGCAGGGCCGTCGACACGGAGGCACCGGACCGCAGCGACCGGGCGATGACCTCCAGCAGGACCGGGAGCTCACGCCCCAGCCGCGCCTCCTCGCGGCCGCGCCACTCGATGGGCAGGCCGCGGCGCAGGTCCGTCGGCCGCCATCGGAGCTCGCGAGCGCCGGCGCCGACGAGTCGCCGGCGAGGGTGGTGCCGCCCGAGCGTCACCGCCATCGGACCGGGCGCGAAGGGTCGGCGAGTCGACCACCGCGATCGGCCAGCACCCGGCCGACCGACGGGGATCCGGGCGGCGGGACCTCCCAGACCTCGACGACCGCCCTCGCCCCCGACGCCTCCCGAGCCACCTGCACCACGAGGTCGACCGCGGCGCGGAACTGGTCCCGCACCGCGGCCAGGGGCAGCGCCACGTCGGCCATGAGCGCGAGCGTGGCCAGCCGTTCGACGGCGTCCACGGGCGCGTTGGCGTGACACGTCGCCAGGGAGCCGGCGTGCCCGGTGTTCAGGGCCTGCAGGAGGTCGAGGCTCTCCGCCCCGCGCACCTCGCCCACGACGATGCGGTCGGGCCGCATGCGCAGGGCGTTGCGCACCAGATCGCGGATGGTGACCCCGCCGACCTGCTCGGCGTTGGCCGGGCGGGCCTCCAGGCGCACGACGTGCTCGCCCGGCAGCGCCAGCTCGGCGACGTCCTCGACGGTCACGATGCGCTCGCCGTCCGGCACCAGGGCGGTCAGCGCGTTGAGCAGGGTGGTCTTGCCCGCGCCGGAACCACCGGAGACCACGACGTTCGCCCGGCCGGTCACGGCGTCGACCAGCAGCCCGTCCACACCGGGCGGGCACACGTCCGGCAGGCCGACGGCGGTCACGGTGAACCGGCGGATGCTCACGTAGGGCCCGTCGACGGCGAGCGGCGGCAGGGCGATGTTGACCCGGGAGCCGTCGGCCAGGCGGGCGTCGACGAGGGGGACCGTGCGGTCCGCCCGGAGGCCGAGCGGCCGCACCACGCGCTCGACCAGGTGCTCGATGGTGCGCCGATCGAGGAAGAGGTCGGTGCGGACGAGGCGGCCGGCCCGTTCGATCCAGACCGGGCCCGGCCCGTTGACCATGATCTCCGACACGGTCGGGTCGGCCAGGAGGGGCTGGAGGGGCCCCAGGCCGCCCACCCGGGCCGTGACCCGGTCGGTCACCCCTGCTCGCTCGACGCCGGTGAGCAACGGCGCCTCGTCGGCCAGGGCCCGCTCGACCGCTCGCGGGTCCTCCGCCCGTTCCGCATCGTCGAGCAGGCGACGGTGCACCCGCTCCTCGAGGGTGGCCCCGACCCCCGGGACGTCACGCGGCATGACGCAGCGCCCGCTCGAGGCCGCGGGGGAGGCGACTGGCGAGCAGGCCGGCGTCGACGGCGCGGGCCACCGCGGGATCGACCGCGATCTCGGCCCGGACCGGGGCGCCGACCACGTGCTCGACGTCGCTGCGGTCGAGGGCGCGGCCGGGCTCGGTGACAAGGACGACACCGGACGGCCGCAGGGGTGGGTCCGATGCCCGGCGGAGGGCGAGGTAACAGGCCCGGGTCACGAGGAGGGAATGGGTCGCCCGGGCGGCCACCACCGTCCGGTCGGCCTCCACGCCGTCGAGGACGCCACAGTCCACGACCACCGATCTCCGGGTGTCCAGGGCCCCGACCAGGGCTTCGACCCGGACGGTCGGGGCCAGCGGACCGCCGCCCCGGGGCAGCACGGCCAGCCCGGGCCCGGCCGAGAGCTCGAGCCGGCCGAGGCCGTCGGCGGGGACGTCGTCACCGGCGGCGAGCCAGTCGGTCAGCCCGGGGCCGTCGGGCTCCGGCAGGCCCAGGGCCGCGGGCAGGTCACCGGCCAGGTCGACGAGCAGGACGTCGTGGCCGGCGCGGGTGAGGGTGAGGCCGAGGGCGGCGGTGACCACGGTGGTCCCCACGCCGCCCTTGAGGGCCCAGCAGGACAGGAGCACGGGACTTCCCCCAGGAAGGGTGACGGGCGGGGGAAGCGCCGATGGCGAGCGGGTAGCTCGCGACCGCGGTCACGTTACGGGTGACCTGTGCCACCCCCAACCCGCCCCGGAGGGTTCGTAGGGTGGGCGGGCGTGGAGGCCGCCTTCTTCGACCTGGACAAGACGGTCATCGCCCGGGCGTCGATGGTCGCCTTCGGCAAGCCGCTGTACCGGGCCGGCCTCCTCTCCCGCTGGCTGCTGCTCCGGGCGCTCTACGGCCAGCTCGTCTACCTCTACCTCGGCGCCGACGAGGCCCGCATGGCCCGCATGCGCGAGGCCGCCCTGCGGGTCACCGTCGGCTGGTCCCGCGACCACATCCGGTCCCTCGTGCGCGAGACCCTCGAGGAGGTCATCGAGCCGATCATCTTCGACGAGGCCCTCGACCTCATCCGTGAGCACCAGGCCGCCGGTCGCCGGGTGTACCTGGTGTCGGCCTCGCCGGAGGAGATCGTGGACCCCCTCGCCCAGTACCTCGGCGTCGACGACGTCATCGCCACCCGCCCCCAGGTGGACGAGCACGGTCGCTACTCGGGCGACGTCGACTTCTACTCCTACGGGCCCAACAAGGTGACGGCCATGGAGGAGTCGGCGGTGCGCCATGGCATCGACCTCGCCGCCTCCTACGCCTACTCCGACTCGATCACCGACGAGCCCATGCTCAGCGCCGTCGGCCACCCGGTCGCCGTCAACCCCGACCGGGCCCTGGCCAGGGTCGCCGAGGAACGCGGGTGGGAGGTCCGGATCTTCGAGCGACCGGTGAGGATGCGGGAGCGGGTGGCGATGCCGACGCCTGGGCAGGCCGCCGCCGTCAGCGGCGGACTGGCGGCCATCGTGGCCGGAGTCGTCGTGTTCTGGCTGCTGCGGCGCCAACCCGAGCTCACCCGCTGGGAGCGCGTCCGGGCCCAGGCGCGAAGAACGGCTCGACCCAAGGGCCGAGCCGCTTTCCGCCGGCGCTAGTTGATCAGGTCTCCTGGAGCTTCTTCGCGACGACGACGCCGAGCACCACCACGACCAGGAGCAGTAGCAGCTTCTTCATGGGGCCACTCTACGAGCAACCGGTCGTACCGTGTCGGGTGGAGGTGTCCGAGCACCTGGTGGGCTCCCCCGCCTTCAAAGCGGGTGGGACGGGCGACCCCCGTCCGGCGGGTTCGATTCCCGTCCACCTCCGCCACTCTCGTCGACGCGGGAGTCGGCCCGATCGACGACGTCCAACCGAGGCGACGACCGGCCTGCAGGGGGAATGGGGCCAGGGGTAGCGTCTCCGGCGACTGGTCGACAGGGGGGTCCTGGCATGGCAGCTCGTTGGACTCGTGCTCGTCTCGTCGTGATCGGAGTCGCGGCCGTCCTCGTCGGCACGGTCCTGGCCTCGACTCCGGCGCCGGTGGCCGCCGCGCCCGAGGCCGGCAGCTCCGACTGGCGGCTGGTGAGCGCCGGGATCTCCCACACGTGCGGGATCCGCACGTCCGGCCGCCTCTACTGCTGGGGGAGCGACGCCAACGGCCAGCTCGGCGACGGTGGGGGCAACGACGCGAAGACGACCCCCACCGCGGTGGCCGGAGGTGGGACGGACTGGGTGACGGTCACCACCGGCTGGGGCCACACGTGCGCCCGCCGTCGCACGGGCCGCCTCTACTGCTGGGGCAACGACGACTTCGGGCAGCTCGGCGACGGGAGCGCAAGCACGGGCACGACGACGCCGAACGAGGTCGCCGGCGGCCGCACCGACTGGGCCGCCGTGTCGGCGGGCTACGTCCACACCTGCGCCCGGCGGTCCAGCGGACGCCTCTTCTGCTGGGGCTATGACGGCAGCAGCCAGCTCGGCGACGGCGGCACCACCACCAGCCGGGACCGGCCTACCCAGGTCGCCGGGAACCGCACCGACTGGGCCGCCGTGAGCGCCGGCCGCTGGCAGACCTGTGCCCTCCGCACCAGCCGGCGCCTCTTCTGCTGGGGTGAGAACGTCTCCGGTGTGTTGGGCAACGGCGGCACACCCATCGAACAGTCGACACCCGGCGAGGTCGTCGGTGGCCGCACCGACTGGGCCTCGGTGAGCACCACCGCCGGCCATGCGTGCGCCCGGAGGACGACCGGCCGGCTCTACTGCTGGGGCAACGACTTCGAGGGCGAGCTCGGCGACGGTGGCGCCAACACCAGCCGGGACCGTCCCACCGAGGTCGCCGGCAACCGCACCGATTGGACCGCCGTGAACGCCGGCTACTACCACACGTGCGCACGGCGGACGTCCGGCCGGCTGTTCTGCTGGGGCTACGACGGCGACGGCCAAGTCGGCGACGGGACCCCCGATCCCGCCACCGGCGCCCCGGACGAGGTCCAGGGCGGCGCCACCGACTGGACCGGCTTCGACGGGGGTGAACGCCACACCTGTGCCCTCATCACCAGCGGTCGCCTCTTCTGCTGGGGTCTGGACGACCAGGGCCAGCTGGGCGACAGCGGAACGAACACCAACATGCCCTATCCCGTCGAGGTCTTCCCGTAGCCATGACGGGACCGGCGCCGAGACGCCTGGTCCTCGTCGGCGTGCTCCTCCTCGTCGTCGGAACGGTCGTGCCGACGGCCGCGGAAGCGGCCGCGCCCGAGGCCGGGAGCTCGGACTGGCGGATGGTGTCGGGCGGGCTGCTGCACACCTGCGCCATCCGCACCACGGGCCGCCTCTACTGCTGGGGGTTTGACAGCTCCGGGCAGCTGGGCGACGGCGGCGCCAACGCCGACCAGAGCACCCCGGTCGTGGTCGCGGAGTCCGGTGTCCGGTGGACCACGGTGAGCACTGGCTCCGAGCACACCTGCGGCATCCGCACCACCGGCAACCTCTACTGCTGGGGCTCGGACGCATTCGGCCAGCTGGGCGACGGGGGCACGAACCTGAACCGGAACGTGCCGACCCTGGTGGCTGGCGGCAACAACTGGACGAGCGTGAGCGCCGGCGGCAACCACACCTGCGCCCGCCGCGCAAGCGGCCGGTTGTTCTGCTGGGGCTTCGACGACTTCGGCCAGCTCGGCAACGGCGCTCCGGCGGGCGCGGCGACGCCGGCCGAGGTCGCCGGCCTCCGCACGGACTGGGCCGCGGTCGACGCCGGCGGCAACCACACCTGCGCCCGCCGCGCCAGCGGCCGCCTCTTCTGCTGGGGCCTGAACAACTTCGGCCAGGTCGGTAACGGGGTCAGCGGCGGAACACGGCTCGCCCCGACCGAGGTCATGGGCCGCCGGACGGACTGGACGACGTTCACGGCCGGTGGCGGCCACACCTGCGCCCGCCGCGCCAGCGGCCGGCTGTTCTGCTGGGGCCTCGACCAGTTCGGCCAAGTCGGCAACGGGGGCTCGGAGTTCCAGGTGCCGGTGCCGAGCCAGGTGAGCCCGGCCTCCGATTGGACCGCCGTCTCCGGCGGCGAGGCCGTCACGTGCGGCCGGCGCCGCAGCGGCCGGCTCTACTGCTGGGGCACCGACGCCGTCGGCCAGCTGGGCAACGGTGGGGCGAACGCCAACTCGCCCACCCCGACCCAGGTGCAGGGCGGCGCCACCGACTGGAGCAAGGTCTCCACGAGCGGTCGGCACGTGTGTGCCGCGATCACCAGCCAGCGCCTGTTCTGCTGGGGCAACGACGCCGCCGGCCAGCTCGGCGACGGTGGCCTCAACGCCGACATGTCCACGCCCGCCCAGGTCGAGCGCTGAGCGGGCTCAGGTCCAGGTCGCCTTCTTGGCCTTCCAGGCGACAGGGTCGTAGTCCGGTGGGGGCAGGAACATCTGCGGCGGGCGCCGCCGGATCCGGCGCTGCCATCCGTCGTAGCCCCGCAGGACCCGGTGCAGCATCGTCCAGGTCTTGACCTCGCCGTCGTAGTACTGCCGGGCCTCGTCCACCGTGATCGGGGGGTCGACCTGGCCGGCCGTGGCGACGAGGATCGGCTCGACCCAGTCGTCGAGGTCGAGCTTGTAGAGGTTGCCGACCAGGTCGAGGAGAGCGTGGCGCGGCTCGAGCCAGCGCAGCATCGACGGGGGCAGCTGCCGCTGGTAGATCGGCCGCATCACCGGCGGGCCCGACAGGAGGAAGACGTCGAGGTCCATCTCCAGCTCGCCGGCCTCGTCGGCCGAGAAGGGCGTGGTCACGTCGAGGTAGACGATCCGTCCGTCGACCACCGCCCAGTTGCCGACCTGGGCGTCGAGGCCCCGCCGTGAGGTGGTCGCCTCCATCACGTGGCGGACCATGGCGGCCACGAGCGGGTGGGTGGGACTCGGCTCGGCCTCCTTCAGCACGGCCTCGCCCAGCGACCCCGGCGGGAGGAGGGGCTGGACGAGGTACCCGACCAGGCGTCCGTCGTGCTCGATCAGCCGGACCTCGGTCTCGATGACGTCGACCCCACGGGCTCGCAGCTCGTCGATGTTGCGGACGACCACGTCGCGGTAGCGCTCGAACCCGGCTGCGTCCCGGAAGGGCGGGACCCGTTTGACCGCCACCGTCGGCGCGCCCCGCGGAGCCGCGAGCACGACGCTGGTGACCCCGAAGCCGCGGAGGTCGAGCCGCGAGCGGTCACCGGTGGCAAGGGCGCGCTGGACCTCGGTCTCGAGCGTGCGAAGGTCGTCGTCGCTGATCACGCCGTCGCCGGAGGACGGCGCCGGGGGATCAGACGGCCAGCAGGTCGCGGGCGCCGGTGTCGCTGCTCGGGTGGCGGAGCTTCGACATGGCCCGGGCTTCGATCTGACGGATCCGCTCCCGGGTGAGGTTGAAGTGCTCGCCGACCTCTTCGAGCGTGCGGGGCTCGCCCCGGTCGAGCCCGAAGCGCAGCTTCAGGATCTCGCGCTCGCGCTCGTCGAGCGGGGCGAGGAGGCGCTGGATCTCCTCGGGGAGCAGCGCGGTGGCAGCCACCTCGAACGGCGACTCGGCCGAACGGTCCTCGACCACGTCGCCCAGCTCGGCGTCGCCGTCCTCGCGGAGCGGCTCGGAGAGCGAGAGGGGCTCGGCGGCGAAGCGGAGGGCCTCGGTCACCTTGTCCTCCGGCATCTCGACCTCGGCGGCCAGCTCGGACAGCGTGGCCGGACGGCCGTACTTCAGCTCGAGGCGGGAGCGGGCCTTCTGCAGCCGGGCGAGGGTGTCGCCGGCGTGGACCGGCAGGCGGATCGTGCGCCCCGTGTTGGCGATGCCGCGGGTGATGGCCTGTCGGATCCACCACGTGGCGTAGGTGGAGAACTTGAAGCCCTTGCGCCAGTCGAACTTCTCGACCGCGTGCATGAGGCCGAGGTTGCCCTCCTGGATGAGGTCGAGGAGCGGCAGCCCGGAGGCCTGGTACTTCTTGGCGATGGAGACGACCAGGCGGAGGTTGGACTGGACGAAGGTGCGCTCGGCGTCCTCACCCAGGCGGATCGTCTTGCGCAGGTCGCGCTTGCGCGCCGGTGAGAGCGTGGTGGCGAGGTCCATCTCCTCGCGCGCTGCCGTGCCCCCCTCGATCTGCTGAGCGAGGCGGACCTCGTCGTCCTTGGTGAGCAGTGGGTACTGCCCGATGTCGGTGAGGTACAGGCGAACGAGGTCTTCTTCGTCCCGCTCGACTCGCTCCTTGGGCAACGACCGTCTCCCTGGCCTGGTGGAACCTCATTGGACGGTACCGGCGACCACCGCGGATTCCCGCGCCCGCCGGTGGGGCCGTGCCTACGATACCGACGCGGTCAAGGGGGCCAACCGGCCTCGACCGCCGACCGGGATGCCCCGGACGCTCTCCGTGAGGCTTTCGACCGGAAGGCCCCCGCCCTTGAGGTCAGTCCCCTGAGCGACGACATCGAGCTCACCGTGGTGGTGATGCGCTTCGCCGCCGCGGATCCCGAACGGCTCCTGTCCGTGCTGGCCAAGTACGTCGTGCTGGCCCGCGGCCACCCCGGGTGCCGCAACGTGGACCTGGTCGCCTCCGTCACCCGTCCGGGCCGGCTGGTGGTCATCCAGAAGTGGGACGGCCCGGCGGCCCAGCAGGCGCACTTCGACTCCGCCGACATGGTCGAGATGGCCGAGGCGTGTCGCGGCCTGCTGACCGAGCCACCCGACATCGACCTCCTCGAGGCCATCAGCGCCCACGACCTGGCGTAGCTCAGGCCGGGTGGCCGGGGTCGAGCCCCTTGGCGCGGTCGAAGCCGAGCACACCCTCGAGGGTGCCTTCGACCGCAACGGGCTCGAGCAGCAGGCCGACATGGTCCCCGACGTCGTACCGGTGCTCGACCCGCCCGACGAACCAGGCCGGGCAGCCTTCGAGGATGGCCTGTCCCTCGGGGCCCTCGTGCCAGTGACAGGACGCGAACTTGTCGACGTCGTCGCCGGTCTCCTCGCCGAACAGCGTGGCCAGATCGAGGTCGTCGTCGTCCGGGGCGGCGTGCACCGCCACGTGGGCGGCGCGCATGGCCGGGGCGAAGCTGTGGTTGACCCGGGACACGCACGCCAGGAAGCGCGGCGGGTCGAGGCTGGTCTGAGTGGCGAAGCCGATGAGGCACCCGGCCCGTTCCTCACCGGTGGACACCGTCAGGATCCACATCGCCGGTTCCAGCTGCCCGAGCAGCTCCGCCAGCCGCTCCTCCGCCTCGGTCATGGCCTCAGGCCGGAGCGGCGGCGTGGGTCTCTGCGGTGATGGCCTCGAGGTCGGACCAGGCGAGGTCGTCGGCCGACCAGAGGCGGTCGAAGGCGGCGTCGGCCACGTCGGTGAAGCCGTGGCGGTTGCGGAAGTGGTAGCGCCACCGCTGACGCTGGGCCTGGTGGCCGGTCCGGGCCAGGCGCCCGGCGGCGTACACCTCCCAGGCCACCGCGACCGCCGGCGGGACGTCCTCGTCCGCCGGGGCGTCGGCGAAGGTGTCCTGCAGGCGATCGGCAGCCCGGAACAGCAGCCGGCCGATGGCGCCCGTCGCCGCCGGCTCGCTCAGGTGGCGCGGCTGCTTGGGGTCCTCGAGGGCGCCGCTCTCCATCGAGATGTGGATCGGGTCCATGCCGTCGATGCTGTTGCGGCCGAGCGGTGAGGAGTCGTCGACCTCGACGATCACCTCCGCGTCGGCGGGCAGGCCGGCGGCGTCGGCCGCCGTCTCGGCGATGGCCAGGACGCGCTCGGGTCGAAGTCGACCAGCGCCCAGCGCTCGGGGCGCAGGATGACCCGGGCCACGCGGCCCTACGCGGTGGCGAGGGCGGCGGCCGCCTCCTGGCGGGTCCGGGCCTCCTCGAGCGCTTCGCTGGCGATCTCGGCGATCTCGTCGATCTCCTCGTCGTCGAAGCCGGCCAGCTCGCGGAACCGGCGCGCCAGCTTCACCGGGCTGTCGTCCTCGTCGCTGCGGAAGCCACCGAGGGAGAAGAGCTTGTCGACCACCCGCTGGAACTCGAGGGCGTTCTTGCGCCGCTCGGGATCGTCCTCGGTGAGGCGGCGCAGCCAGTCCGAGCCCATCTTCACGTGGGTGACCTCGTCGGCCAGCATCCAGTCCTCGCAGAACTCGAGCACCGGGTCACCGGCGAGCTCGCCGAACTCGCGCATCGTGTTGAACACGTCGATGGCGAGGCCCTCCAGCGCCCGGTTCACGCCGGTGAGGCGCAGCACGGGGTCCGGGTTGCAGGCCGCGGCGTAGAGGAAGGTGCCCTCGGAGAACTCGCCGATCTCGGTGCCCATCCAGTCGCTGAGCTTCACCGAGATCTCGCAGTGGCGGGCCTCGTCCCAGCACTGGCGGGCCATGTCGAGCTTGAGGGCGAAGGGGGCCTCGTCACGCTCGTCGCCGGTGTCGAAGTCCCAGCAGGTCCGACCGGCGCCTTCCAGCGCCTGGATCTCGCCGACGAAGATGCCGTGCATGAGCGCCCGGGCGGCGTCGGCCGAGTCGGGGCGATCGGGGGTCAGGCGGGCCTGGGTCCGCATGCGGCTGTTCCGCACCGAACGCGGGTCGCCGATGCGCTCCTGGATGTCGACCCGGACGAAGCGCTCGTCGCGGGCCAGGTCCTCGACCGGATGGGCCTTCCTCATGCCGTCACCTCCGTGGGCTGGGGTTCAGCGTACGGGTCGCCGATGGTCCCGGGGCCGGCGATCCCGCCGGCGGCCAGGAGCAACTTCTCCAGGTGGGCCACCCGATCCGCGGCTCTCTGCACCTCTTCTTCGGTCTCCAGCAGCGACTGGATGAGCATCTCGCCGTCGCGCCAGTCGTCGAGCTCGTCCTGGAGGATGAACTCCAGCGACCGGATGGTGGGGGCGTCGGTGATGCGGCTGGTGTTGTTGCGGTGGTACGTGTACGCCGCGATCTTGTGCGGGAGGAGCACCCGGTAGACGCCGACCAACTTCTCGATCGTCAGCTCGGGCGCCTCCGGCTCGGTGAGCGCGTCGACGAAGGCGACCATCTCGTCGTTGGGCGGGAGGGTCAGGCGGTCGGGGTTCATCTCCCGCAGCTCCGGCAGGCGCTTGTGCCAGAGCTCGCTGTGCCACGCGTGGTGGTAGCAGTGGGTGCCCAGGCGGAGCTTCACGTCGATCTCGGGCACGGTCGCGACCCAGCCGCCGAGCGCCTCGAAGAGCCGCATCTCGATCCACTTGTAGTGACCGACGCGCCGGGCCGTCTCCTCGACGGAGAACGACCCCGGGAGCTCGCGCCGGTCCCAGGGCGCGAACGCGGCGCGCGGCCGCTCGGGATCAGCCATGGGCCTCGACCCTAGTTCTTGACCGGACGGTCAAGCGCCGCACAATCCGCCCCGCTAGGTTCGCCCGCCGATGGACCTCGTCGTGTTGAGCGTGGTCTGCCTGACCGGTCTGGCGGCGGCGGTTGTCGCCGTGGTCCGCTGGGGAGGCGAGCCCACCGGCTCCGATCCCCTGATCGTGACCGATGAGGTCCCGCCGCTCGGGGCCACGCTCCGTCGGTTGCTCCGGTCGATCTCGGTCGCGGTGAGCGCCGGGATCGTCGCCGGGGTCATCACCGCCGGTCTCGGCGGGCGCTTGATGATGCGCATCCTCGCCGCCACCTCGTCCGACCGGGTCCAGGGCTTGGCGACCGAAGCCGACGAGACCATCGGCGAGATCACCCTCGGCGGGACGATCGGACTGGTCGTGTTCGTCGGCGTGACCTCGGGCTTGTTCGGTGGGCTCGTCTACGTCGCCATCCGGCGATGGCTGCCGGCCTCGGCCCGGGGCGCCGGCCTCGTGCTCGGTGGCCTGGCCATCGGCTTGGCCCCGCTGATCGACGCGCTCAACCCGGACAGCGTCGACTTCCTCTTCCTCGACCCCGACCTGCTGTCGGTCCTCCTCATCGTCGCCCTGTTCCCGTTGTGGGGGATGACGGTCGCGTCGATGATCGAGCGGGCCGAGCGCAGCTGGCCCCTCCCGGCCTGGACCCCCCTCGGGGTGGCCGGCTGCCTGCCCCTGCTCGTCTTCGCCCCCGCCTTCTTCCTGCTGCTGTTCGTCGTCGGGGGCATCCTGGCCGTGCTGGCCGCGCAGCGGATCGGCGGTCTCCGCCGCCTCGTGCGCAGCCGCCCGTTCGACCTCGCCGGTCGGGGCCTGCTGGTGGCGCTCGTCCTCGTGGCCGTGGCCTGGGCGGGGGTCAACGTGGTCGACATCCTCACCGGCGAGGACTTCATCGCCCTGCGCTGACCCCTCCCAGGACGAGGGCTAGCGTCCCGGGCCGGGGGGAGGTGCGCCATGTCGATCCGACGGCGCGGGCTGCCGGCCATGCTCGTCACCGCGGTCGTCCTGGCCGGGTGCTCGGACGACGGCGGCGAGGGTGAGGCCGAGGCCGACGATCCGACCGTCACGCTCGTGAGCGTGAACCTGCTGCACGGGACCGCGTGCGCGGAGGAGTCGAACCGCTGTGACCTCCCGGCCCGGGTCGGCCTCTTCGCCACCCAGCTCGCCGACGCCGGGTGCCCGGAGCTGGTCAGCCTCCAGGAGGCCAACCAGCAGACCGTCGAGGAGCTGGCCGGGCCCCTCGGCGAGGTGTGCGACGGGAGCTACGAGGTGGTCGGAGCCGAGGACCCCAGCCTCGACCGCGAGGTGGTGCTCACGACCGACCCGGTGCTCGGCGCCCAGCGCCTCCGCCTGGCCGGGCCGCTGCGCACGGCGTTCTGGGTCCGGGTCGCCGCCGATGTCGGCGTCGTCGACTACGTGAGCACCCACCTGGCGAGCAGCAGCGACGACCGCCCGTGTGACGAGGCGACCTGTCCACCGCCCTGCGAGGTCACTGACACCTTGAACACGTGCCAGGGCCGCCAGGTCGCCGAGTTCGCCCGGGACATCGCCACCCCGGACAGCGTGGTGGTCCTCGGCGGCGACCTGAACGCCCAGCCCGGCGAGCCGACCATCGTGGCGATCACCGACGCGGGCTTCGTCGACACCCATCTCGCGGTCGGCAACGACGAGTGCGACCCCGAGACCGGCGCTGAGTGCACATCCGGTCGCATCGACGACTCCCTCGTCGACCTCGAGGACCCGACCAGCCTCCAGACGGAGCGGATCGACTACCTCTTCGTACTGGACCAGCGGAACTGCGAGGCGGTGCCGCCCACCGGCCTGTTCAACGGCGAGCCGGCCGAAGGTGAGCTGGCCTTCCCCTCGGACCACACCGGCGTGCAGGCCACGCTCGCCTGCCCGACCACCACCGCCCAGGTCGAGGCGGCGGGCACAGCCACCGTCCCGAGCACGGCGCCGAGTACGACCGCGCCGTCGACCACGGCGGACGCCGAGACCGAGGCGGCCATCACCGAAGCCTTCACGAACCTCTTCGACGGGTCGGTGACCGACGTCGAGGTGAAGCTCTCGTCGCTCGAGCGGGCCGACGAGCTGCGGTCATCCTTCCTCGAGAGCTACGAGGCCACCCGTGAGGTCGCGGCCGACATCCGGGTGCGGATCGACGCCATCGAGGCCGTCGACGCCACCAACGCCGACGTCACCTATTCGCTCCTGCTCGACGGGGCGCCGGTGCTCGACCATCTTCCCGGGGCCGCGGTCAACATCGACGGTGAGTGGCTGGTCACCCTCCGGACCTACTGCGACGTGAGTACCCAGGGGGTCGACGAGATCCCGGAGCCCTGCCAGTCCTGAGCGGACCGGGTCAGGGGATGCCGGTGCTGGCCTCGCAGGAGGAACCGGAGTCCCGGCCGAGGCCGCCGCGGCAGGTGTCGCTGCCGTTGCCCCCGAACAGGGCGTCGGCGCCACCGTCGCCGTCCAGCGCATCAGCACCGTCCTCGCCGAAGAGCAGGTCGTCACCGTCGCCGCCGGACACCCGGTCGGCGCCGCTCCCGAGGAAGACGACGTCGTCGCCCGTGCTGCCGGTGACCCCGTCGTTGCCCGTCCCGCCGTCGGCCTCGTCGGCGCCCGGACCCAGGTTGAGCACGTCGCGGCCCGCGCCCCCGTCGACCGTGTCGGCGCCGCCGAGGGCACAGACGAGGTCGTCGCCTCCGCCCGCGTTGACCGTGTCGGCCCCCGCCCGGCCCAGGATCACGTCGTCGGCGGCCGTCGGCCGGGAGCCGAGCCGCAGGTCGACGGTGACCTCCTCACCCGCGCAGGTGCCGAGGTCGAGGCGGCCGACGAGGTCGATGGCCCGCGTGTACCAGAGGTTGCCGTCACCCCCCACGGCCAGGCCGACCGGGCCCTCGACGGTGTCGGTGGGATCCCGGTAGGTCACGATCGTCCCGGTCGCCGGGTCGAGGCGACCGAAGCGGCCGCCGGAGCGGATGGTGAACCAGAGGTCGCCATCCGGCCCGACGATGATCTCGTTGGGCGAGATCAGCTCCGGGGCCAGTCCGAAGGACGCGGTCACCCCGGTCGCCGGGTTGAGGCGGCCCACCCGGTCATCGTCCTCGCCCGTGAACCAGAGCCGGCCGTCCGGGGTGGAGGTGAGGTCCGAGGGGTCGTCGATGGTGCCGGTGGCGAACCCGGTCAGGGCGCCCGCCTCGGTGATGTGGCGGATGCGCGGGGTCGAGGCGGCGGCGTTGAACCAGATGAACCACATGCCGTCGGTGGCGTGCGGGGTCATCCGCAGGGCGAAGCCCGGGACGTCGTAGGTGAAGTCGAGCAGCGTGTCCGGTTCGAACCGCCCGATGCGGAGGTCGTCGGTCCCGGGGAAGCCGTTGAACCAGATGTCGCCGTCGACGGCCACTTCGACGTCGTCGATCTGCTCCATGGCCACGTCGTAGACCGTCACCGTGCCGGCCTCGACCTTGCCGAGCCGGCCGTTCTCCGTGCTGGAGAACCACACCACGCCGTCGGGGGCCACGGTCACCGACCGCGGCCCGTCGATGCCCGCCGCGGTGAAGTTGGTGACGGTGCCCGTGGTGGGGTCGATCCGCCCGATGCTGTCGTTGCCGTAGTTGGCGAACCACAGCGACCCGTCCGGCGCGGCCGCCATGCCCACGGGCTGGCTGATGCTGGCGTGGCTGAACGTCTGGAAGTCGGCCGAGGCCGGTGAGGCGGCGACCAGGACGAAGGCCGAGGCCGCCGTAGCCAGGAGGGTGAGCAGGGACGCGAGCCGCCGAATCGTCATGGCGGGAGGAAAGCACAAATCGCGGGTCGCCGCGTCAGCCCCGGTAGCGGTTGGTGATGGGGAGCCGGCGGTCGCGGCCGAATGCCTTCGTGGTCAGCTTCGGTCCCGGGGGCGTGAGCCGGCGCTTGTACTCGGCCCGGTCCACGAGGGTCACGACCCGCTCCACCACGGACCGTTCGTGGCCCGAGGCGACGATCTCCTCGATGGAGCGGTCGTCCTCGACGTAGGCCTCGAGGATGGGGTCGAGGACCTCGTAGGGGGGCAGGCTCTGGTCGTCGCGCTGGTCGGGCCGGAGCTCGGCCGACGGCGGCTTGGTCAGGACGGCCTCCGGGATGATCTCCCGGCCGGCGACCCGGTTGCGGTGGCGGGCCATCTCGTAGACGAGCAGCTTCGGGACGTCCTTGATGACGGCGAAGCCCCCCGCGGTGTCACCGAACAGGGTGGCGTAGCCGACGGCGCTCTCGCTCTTGTTCGACGTGGTCAGCACCAGCCAGCCGAACTTGTTGCTGAGCGACATGAGGACCATGCCCCGGATCCGGGACTGGAGGTTCTCCTCGGTCAGGTCGGGCTCCCGCCCCTCGAAGGACGGGGCCAGCATCTCGAGCATGGCGTCGTGAGCGGCCTCGATGGGGATCGTCCGGTGGTCGATGCCGAGCGTGATGGCCAGCTTCTCGGCGTCGGTCACCGAGTGGTCGCTCGAGAAGCGCGACGGCATCAGCACGCCGTGCACCTGGTCCGGGCCGACGGCGTCCACGGCGATCGTGGCCACCACCGACGAGTCGACGCCGCCCGAGAGCCCCAGCACCACGCCCGCCGAAGCCGTTCTTCATGACGTAGTCCCTCGTGCCGAGGACGACCGCCGCCCACACCTCGGCCTCGGAGCTGAGCGGCCGCGGCTCGACCGCGACCGGCAACGGCACGCGGGGACCCGGGGCGCCGGTCACCGCCGTGAGCGGGAGCTCCACCGGGCGTTCCGGCCCGGGGATGACGTCGACCACCAGGACCTGTTCGACGAACGCCTCCGCCCGGGCGACCACGGTGCCGGTTGCGTCGCAGACGAAGGAGTCGCCGTCGAAGACCAGCTCGTCCTGGCCCCCGACGAGGTTGAGGTAGACGATCGGGCAGTCGGCCGCGCCCGCCAGCGCGCCGATGAGCCGCTCGCGGACGTGGCCCTTGGCCGCGTAGTAGGGCGAGCCGTTGATGTTGAGCACGATCCGGGCCCCGCCGGCTCCCAGCTCGGGGATCGGGCCGCCGTGCTGCCACGCGTCCTCGCAGACCGACACCCCGACCGGGAGGCCGCCGATCTCGAAGAGGGGCAGCTCGGTGCCCGGCTCGAAGTACCGGTCCTCGTCGAACACCGCGTAGTTGGGCAGGCGCTGCTTGCGGTAGATCCCGACGATCTCGCCCTCGCAGCAGACGGCCGCGGAGTTGTGGAGCGCGTCACCGTCGTCCTCGACGAAGCCGACGACGGCCACCGTCTCGCCCACCCGGGCGGCGAAGCGCTCCAAGGCCGCCCGGTTGGCGGCGACGAAGCTCCGCTTCAGCACCAGGTCCTCCGGCGGGTAGCCGGCGGCGCCCAGCTCCGGGAAGCAGGCGACCTGCGCGCCCGCGACCTCCGCCTCCACCAGCGCCGCCGCCATGCGCTCCACGTTGCCGTCGAGGTCCCCCACGGTCAGGTTCACCTGGCACAGGGCCACCCGCAGCGCCTCCACGCCTCGACGCTACCCAGGGCCCGCCGACCCCGAAGCGCCGTTACGTTTCGGGCGTGGTCGCCCTTCCTCCGGCGTCGCTCGTCGCGGCGCGCGCCGCGGCCGTGCCGGGCCGAGCCGAGAACGCCCTGGAGCGGCTCCACGCGGCCCACCCGGGCCACCCCGCCCTCGCCGACGACGCCATCCTGGCCACCATCGCCACCGTGGCGGGGGCCAGCCGCTCGCTGACCCGCCTGCTGGAAGCCGACGCCGACGCCCTCGAGGTGCTCGTGGACCTCGACCAGCGGACCCCGGAGGCCGCGGTCGACGGTGCGTCCCTCGTCACCTGGAAGCGACGAGAGCTGCTCCGCCTCGCCGCCCGGGACCTCACCGAACGCGATCCGCTCGAGATCACCGCCGCCGGCCTCGCCCGGCTCGGCGCGGAGGTGCTGGAGGCATCGGTGCGCCTCGGCACCGCGGAGGACCTGTCGGTCGTGGGGCTGGGCAAGCTCGGCGGCGACGAGCTCAACTACGCCAGCGACGTGGACGTCGTGCTCGTCGGCGACGGCGACGCCGGGGACACGACCCGCGCTGCTCGGCGGATCCTGGACCTGGCCCGGGGGTGCTTCCGGGTCGACATCGACCTGCGACCGGAAGGCCGCGACGGGCCGCTCGTCCGTTCCGTCGGGGGGTATGCCGCCCATTGGGCGCGGTGGGCCCAGCCCTGGGAGCTGCAGGTCCTGCTCAAGGCCCGACCGGTCGCGGGGGACCCCGCCCAGGGCGCGGCGTGGGCCACTGCCGCGGCGGAGGCGCTCTGGTCCCGCCGGTGGGACGCCGACGACATCCGATCGATCCGGGACCTCAAGCGCCGGGCGGAGGCGGAGGTCGCCCGCGGCGGGCTCGGCGACCGAGAGGTGAAGCGCGGCCCGGGCGGCATCCGTGACATCGAGTTCGCTCTGCAGCTGCTGCAGCTCGTCCACGGCCGCCTCGACGAGGACCTGCGGTCACCGACCACGCTGCGGGTCCTGGCCGAGATGCGCGACGCCGGGTACGTCGATCCGGAGGACGCCGACCGGCTGGCCGACGCCTACCGCTTCCTGCGCCGGGTCGAGCACGCGCTGCAGCTCGAGGACGAGCAGCAGGTCCACGCCGTTCCCGCGTCGATCCCGGCCCGGACTCGCCTGGCCCGGGTGCTGGGATACCGCGGCGGCGTGGCCACCGACGCCCTGGGGGCCTTCGACGCCGACCTGGCCGCCCACCGGGCGGCGGTCCGCCTGATCCACGAACGGCTCTGGTTCCGTCCGCTGCTCGAGGCCTTCGCCGGCACCAGCCAGGCGTTGGCCCCCGAGGCGGCCGCGGCCCGCCTCACCGCCTTCGGGTTCACCGACGTGGACCGCACCCGCGAGGCGGTGGTGGACCTGACCCGGGGCCTCACCCGGGCGTCCCGGCTGATGCAGCAGGTGCTGCCCCTGCTCCTCGACTGGCTGACCGAGACCGCCGACCCCGACCTCGGGCTCCTGGCCCTGCGCCGGCTGACCGACCGACCCGACGGCGCCACCCACCTCGCGGCCACGTTCCGGGAGGCGCCGGACACGGCCCGGGCCCTGTGCCGGCTGATCGGCACCAGCCGCCCCGCGGGCGAGCTGCTCCGTCGCAACCCGGACCTCGTCGCCCGGCTGGCCGACCCGGCCCGCTTGGGCCTCCGGCCCCGGGCCGCGCTCGTGGAGTCGGCCACGGCCACCACGAGCTGGCGCCCGGACGAGGACGAGCGCCAGGAGGCGCTCCGGCGGTGGCAGCAGCGCCAGCTGGTGGGGATCATCGCCCGTGACCTGCTGGCCGACGCCGACACCGCGGCCGTCGGGCGCGATGTCGCTGTCCTGGCCGAGGCCTGCCTCGACGTGGCCCTCGCCACGCTCGAGCCGGAGCTGCCGTTCGCGATCGTGGCCGTCGGACGGTTCGGGGGCGAGGAGCTGTCCTATGCCTCCGACCTCGACGTGCTCTTCGTGTTCGACGGTGACGGCCCCGACGACCGGGCCGAGGCCGAGCGGCTGGCCGTCGGCGTCCGGCGCCTCGTCGGCGGCGAGACACCCTCGCGTCGCCTGTACGCGGTGGACGCCGACCTGCGCCCCGAGGGCCGCCAGGGGCCGCTGGCCCGCAGCCTCATCGGGTACCACACCTACTACCAGCGCTGGGCCCTGCCCTGGGAGCGCCTGGCCATGACCCGGGCCCGGCCCGTCGCCGGCGACCTTGCGCTCGGCCGGGGTCTGGTGGACAGCATCTCCCCCTTCGTCTGGCAGGCGCCCGACGACGCCGCGACCCGGGAGCTGCGCCGGCTCAAGGCTCGGATGGAGACCGAGCGGATCCCGACCGGCGAAGACCCGGACTTCCACCTCAAGCTCGGCCGCGGGTCGCTCTCGGACGTCGAGTTCACGGTGCAGCTGCTCGCCCTCCGCCACGACATCCGCTCGACCGCCACCCTGACGGCCTTGGCCCGCCTCGAGGGGATCGGCGCGGTGAGCGCCGCCGACGCCGGCGCCCTCCGTGCCGCCTACGTCTTCTGCGAGCGGACCCGCAACCGCTGGTTCCTCCTCACGGGCACGCCGGGCGACGCGTTGCCCCAGGACCAGCTCTCCCTCACCCGGCTGGCCCGGGCCCTGGACACGACCGCCACCGAGCTCCGCAACGACTACCGCCGCGTCACCCGCCGGGCGAGGGAGGTGACCCAGCGCCTCTTCTACGGCGTCGAGGCTCGGTAGGGTCAGGCGCCGTGCGACGCCTCCCTGCCTTCTTCTTCGCGGCTCTGCTGCTCCTGGGCGCCTGTGGCGGCGACGGCGACACCGGCGGCGACGGGGGTGCCGGTCTGGCGCAGGGCGAGCCCGCACCCGAAGGGGTGGAGGGGGTCGTGGCCACCGACATCACCGACGCCACCCACGTCGAGGGCAGCGTGGACTACCCGTCCAGCCCGCCGACGGCCGGCAACCACAACCCCGTGTTCGCCAACTGCCACTTCTACGACGAGCCCGTGCCCGACGAGAACGCGGTCCACTCGCTCGAGCACGGCGCGGTGTGGATCGCGTACCAGGAGGACCTGCCCGAGGCGCAGGTCCAGGCGCTGGCCGGGATCGCCGAAGGCTCCGACCACATCCTGGTCACGCCCTATCCCGGTCTCGAGGCGCCGATCGTGCTCACCGCGTGGAACCGCCAGCTCGCGCTCGACTCGGTCGACGATCCCCGCGTCCAGCAGTTCCTGGAGACCTACCTGGAGGGTCCGACCGCACCCGAGGTCGAGACCCCCTGCACCGGCGGGGCCGGCTGAGCCGGCGCGAGCAGCGAGGCCAGTGCGGCCGGCCCTCGGGGCTCGGCATAGAAGAACCCTTGGGCGTAGCGGATGCCCACCGAGCAGATCAGCTGGTGCTGGTCGTAGGTCTCCACGCCCTCGGCGATGACCTCGAGGTCGAGCGCGTCGCAGAGGTCGACGACGGTGGTCATGAAGCTGGGGCCGGACGTCTGCACCGACGCCAGGAACGCTCGGTCGAGCTTCACCAACCCGATCGGCAGCCGGTGGAGGTGCGCCAACGAGGAGTAGCCGACGCCGAAGTCGTCCAACGCCATCCGGACGCCGCGCTCCTGGAGCCGGGCCAGGCTGGCGCCCACCGTCTCGATGTTGAGCAGCATCGCCCTTTCCGTGAGCTCGAGCCACAGCTCGATGCCCTGGCCGCCGGGCGAACCCAGGAAGGCGTCGATCCGGTCTTCCAGGGCGGGACCGACCTCGGCCACGGTGACGTTGACCGAGATCGGGAGGGCGGCGAGGTGCGGCGCGTCCCGGCGCCACTGGGCGCGGTCGATCCCCACCCGCTCGAGCACACAGGCGTCGAGGGCCGACGCCAGCCCCATCTCCTCGGCCAGGTCGAGGAAGTCACCGGGACGCAGCAGCCCGATCTCGGGGTGCCGCCAGCGGGCCAGGGCTTCGAGGCCGCGGGTCTCGCCCGTCCGGGTGTCGACGACCGGCTGGTAGTGGACCTCGACCGCATCGGTGCGGAACCCGTGCTCGAGCTGCTCCCGGATGTCGAGGCGGGCGGCCGCCCGGGTGCGCATGGACGGCCGGAACGCCCGCCAGCGGCCCTTGCCCGCCTTCTTGGCCGCGTACATGGCGAGGTCGGCGTCGGCCACCAGCTCCTCGACGTCGCGGTAGTCGTCGCGCCCGGGTGCCATAGGAGCGATGCCGACGCTCGCCCCGACCCGTAGCCGCCGGCCGCCCAGGACGAACGGCTCGTCGAACAGGGTCACGATCTCGCCGGCCAGGTGCTCGGCGTGCGTCGTCTCGCCCGCCTCGTCGAGCAGCACGGCGAACTCGTCGCCGCCGACCCGGGCCACGGTGTCGGTCGCCCGGAACCGGTTCGTCAGCCGCTCGGCCACGCCCCGCAGCAGCTCGTCGCCGGCCGGGTGGCCGAGGGCGTCGTTGACGGTCTTGAAGTCATCGAGATCCACGAACGCGATCGAGAGGCCGCTCCCGTACCGGCGGTGCCGGCGGTAGGCGACACCCACCCGGTCCGAGAACAGGGCTCGGTTCGCCAGTCCGGTCAGCGGATCGTGCAGGCTCCGGTGCTCGAGCTCGCGGTGCATCTCGCGCTGCTCGGTCACGTCGCGGAGCTGGCCGAAGATGAGCCGGACCCCATCGGGGTCCTCGACCATCGACACGGTCAGCTCGCCGTACCGGGTCGTCCCGTCCTTGCGGGGGATCCGCTTCTCGGTCGTGAAGCTCGACCGCTCACCGCGGATGACCGCAACGAGCGCCTCCTCCTCGTCGGCCAGCTCACGGGGATCGGTCAGGGCCTGATAGGTGTCGGCGAGGAGCTCGGCCTCGGTCAGCCCCACGAGCTCGCAGAACGCGGGGTTCACCTTCACGAAGCGGCCGTCGAGCGTGCACAGGGTGAGCCCGACCGGGTTGTGGAAGAAGGTGTGGTCGAGGACCCGCTCGGCCGAGGTCCGACCGCGCTCGGCCGCCCGCCGGACGGTGATGTCGCGGAACGACAGGACGAGGGCGCCAAGCCGCTCGTCGTCGGTGAGGTTCGTCGCGATCACCTCGACGTGGAGCCAGTCGCCACTACCTGCCCGCACCCGCACCTCGATGGCGTTGCCGGGGTCGAGCTCCTCGGCCGATTCCGCCAGCGCGGCAACCGCGAGGTCCAGGTCATCGGGGTGCACGAGGTCGAAGACGGGCTGACCCTGGCGCTCAGCCAGCTGGTACCCGAAGAGCTGCTCCGCGGCCGGGTTCAGGTAGCGCAGGACCCCGTCGGCGTCGACGACGGCGACAGCATCGGCCATGCCCTGCACGAGCACGGCCAGCCAGCGCTTGTCCGGCTTCCATGGCCCCACACCCATGCGCTTTCCATCGGCGGGACCGGCGGGCTCCTTACCTCCGGGGCGGCTGGACCTGGGCGTCGACGAGGACGGCCTCGCCGGTCTCGCCCGCCACCTTCTCCTCGAAGACGAGCCCGATGCCCGGAGCGAACGACTTCTCCTCGATGATCTCGGGCTCGAGCGGGTTCCAGTCCCGGGTGACCAGGACGTCGTCGTAGGTGCCGGCGGGCACCGTGACCTGCTCGCCGGTCCGGACCACCTCGCCGAGGTCCTCGGCCTCACCGGGGTAGAACTCCTGCCGGTAGGCGTCGCCCACCTGCGGGTCGGCCAGCATGACGATGCCGGCATACGCACCGTCGGTGCCGTGCTCGAAGGACCCGTCGTGGTCGACGAGCTCACCGTTCTCGTCGTAGTTGGACACGTCCTCACCCAGGTACCAGACGTTGCCTTCGACGTCCTGGGCGTACCAGTCGAGGGTGTCCTCGACCAGGACGCCGTCCAGGGTGACGGTGTCCCGCACGATCGTGGCGGTGATGCCTTCGATGTCGCGGGTCTCCTCCTGCACGACGATCTCGATCTGCTCGGTCCCGTCCTCGGTGGTCTCCTCGTAGAGCCAGCGGCTGCCCGGGGTGAACGGCAGATAGGGGTGGTCGATGGTCGCCACGAAGTCGGCGGGGTCGAGCTCCGGCGCGTACTCGCCGCCGTCACCGGGGTCGATCACGGGTGGGACCGAGGTCGAGGTGGAGGTCGAGGTCGAGGTCGAGGTGTCCACGCTGCTGGCGTCCGCGGCGCTGGACGTCGTGGTCGTGTCGTCACCGCAGGCGCTCAGCCCCGCAGCGAGGAGGAGGACGGCGAGTGCGAGTGCGGTGGTTCGACTGGTCATGGCCGGGATCGTCTACTCACCCGCCTGAACGCGGGCTGATCACCGATGTCCGGATCCGTCTGATCTCGGGCATGATGCAGCTGTCCGGATGCGGCCAGATGTCGCCGCCGGGAGGAGCGATCCTGAGCCCATGACGACGCTCGAGTACTCCGGTGTCCGCACGACGGGCATCTACTGCCGACCGGGCTGTGGCGGTCGCCCCCTGGCCAGGAACGTCACGCCGTACCGCTCCGCGGCCGCCGCCGAGGCCGCGGGCCTTCGGGCCTGCTTCCAGTGCCGGCCCTACCGCACCTCCGACCTGGAGTCTTGGGTCGACGGCCCCGAGCTGGTCTGCCGGGCCGTGCGGCTCATCATCGACGGGTACCTCGATCGGCACACCGAAGGCGACCTCGCCGCCCGCATCGGGGTCAGTGCCCGGCACCTGCGGCGGCTCTTCGCCGAGCACGTCGGTGCCACCCCGGACCAGGTGGCGCGGTCCCGGCGGGCGCACTTCGCCCGGCGGCTGCTCGACGACACCGACCTGAGCCTCACCGACATCGCCTTCGCGGCCGGTTTCGGCAGCGTGCGCCAGTTCAACCGGACGATGCAGGACACGTTCCGCGCCTCACCCCGCGACCTGCGCGACCGGAGGCGCAAGGCCGACCGGCTGGCCGCCGACGGCGGGCTCACCCTGCGACTGCCCTTCAACCCGCCCTTCGACTGGGCCGCCCTGCTCGACTGGTTCGGCGGCCGGGCCATCGACGGCGCCGAGGTGGTGGACGGCACCACGTACCGACGCACGATCGTGGTCGACGGTGAGCCCGGGGTGATCGAGGTCGGTGAGGGCGATGCCGAGCACCTGCTCCTGCGGGCCCACCTGCCGTACTGGGACGGCCTCATCCACGTCGTCCAGCAGGTGCGGCGGATGTTCTGCCTCGACGACGAACCCGCCGCCGGCGGACGCTTCGACGACGACGCCACCCTGGCCCCGCTGGTCGCCGCCCGGCCGGGTCTGCGGGTCCCGGGGAGCTGGGACGGCTTCGAGGTCGGCGTGCGGGCCATCCTCGGCCAGCAGGTCAGCGTCGCCGGCGCCCGGACCCTCGCCGGTCGCCTGGTCGACCGGCTGGGGGACCCCGTGCCCGGCCTGGACGAGCTCGGGCTGAGTCACACCTTCCCGACCGCCGAGCGAGTGGCGGACGCGGAGCTCGACGGGCTCGGCCTCACCGGCGCCCGGGTGCAGGCGCTGCAGGTGTTCGCCGCCGCCGTCCGCGACGGCGACGTGCGCCTCGACGGCAGCGTCCCGCTCGACGAGCTGGTCGCCTCGGTGGTCGCGCTGCCGGGGCTCGGCGACTGGACGGCGCAGTACCTCGCCCTGCGCCTCGGCGAGCCCGACGCCTTCCCGTCCGGCGACCTGGTCCTGCGCAAGGCCCTGGCCAACGGCACCGTGCCGTCCGCCCGAGAGGTCGAGGCCCGGGCCGAGGTCTGGCGCCCCTGGCGGGCCACCGCCGCCATCCACCTCTGGGCCCTGCGCCCCTGACGCTGACCCTCGATGCACGAGGTTCTCAGCGATCGGGCCCTCGGGCGGGCGACGTTGGCCCGTCAGCTGCTGCTCGAGCGGGTCGATGGTGACCCCGTCGACGTCGTCGCCCAGCTGGTCGGGCTCCAGGCGCAGGAACCGCCGGACCCCTACCTCGCGCTCTGGTCGCGGCTGCGTGACTTCGACCCGGAGGTGATCGGCCGCGCGCTGGAGGACCGACGCCTCGTCCGCATCGTCGTCATGCGAGGGACGATCCACCTGCTCACCGCGGAGGACGCTCTGGTCATCCGGCCGCTCATCCAGCCGGTGCTCGACGCCGAGCTGACCCGACACAGCCAGTACAAGGACCTGCTGGCGGCGATGGACCTCGGCCCGATCATGGCGAAGCTCCGGCCGCTCGTGGCGGAGGAGCCCCGCAGCCCACGGGAGCTGCGGGCCCTCATCGGCGGGGCCTACCCGGACCTGGACGCCGGCGCGCTGGCCTACGCCTGTCGCAACCTGCTGGACCTCACCCAGGTCCCGCCCCGGGGCGTGTGGGGCAAGACCGCCCAGGTCCGCCAGATCCCCCTCGACGCCTGGGTCGAGCGACCGATCGCCGAGACGCCCTCGATCGACGAGCTGGCCCTGCGCTACTTCGGTGCCTTCGGGCCGGCGACGGCCGCCGACGTGAGCGCCTGGTGCCGGCTCACGGGGCTGCGCGAGGTCGTCGACCGGCTGGCCGACCGGCTGCGTCCCTTCCGCGACGACCGGGGACGCGAGCTCTGGGACCTGCCCGACGCCCCGAGACCCGATCCCGACACCCCCGCGCCGGTGCGCTTCCTGCCCGAGTACGACAACGTGCTCCTGTCCCACGCCGACCGCTCCCGCTTCCACGCCCCGGACGACCGGCGGCCGGTGGGTGCGCTCGACCAGTACGTCCGCGGCACCGTCCTGCTGGATGGACAGGTGCGGGCGGTCTGGACCCGCCCCGACGAAGGCGGCATCACCGTCCACCACCGCGGCCCGCTCGCGTCGCGGGCCCAGGACCGGATCTCCGCCGAAGGACGCCGGATGCTCCGCTTCCTGGACGGCGCCGCGGACGAGGTCCGCTTCGCCGCGCTCGCCTGAGCCGGCTCAGGCCTCGGGGTGCTCCGGGAGGTCGAAGAGCGGGAAGAGCAGCTCGGTGTCCAGGAACGAGTTGATGGCCGTGACCTTGCCGCCGGCCATCTCGATGACCTGCAAAGCCCACGGCTCCGGCGCGCCGTCCGGGCCGCTCGGCCGGTACTGGCCGAACGCGAGGGTGCCGTTGGCGGCGACGGGGAGGCACAGCGAGCCTCGGCACCCGTGACCGGGACCGAGCATCCAGCCCGCGATGTCGTCGGGGCCCTGCAGCCAGAGCGGGTAGGGCGGCATCGAGAGGGTGGCGTCGGAGTGCAGGAGCTCGACCATGGCGTCGATGTCGTAGCGGGCGAAGGCGTCGAGGAAGGCGTCCGCCAGCTCCTGGTCGCCTTCGTCGACCTCGGGGGTGGCGTCGAGCTCGCTGATGCGCCGCTCGGCCAGGGTGGCCCGGGCCCGCTGCAGGGCGCTGTTGACCGAGGCCACGCTCGTGTCGAGCAGCTCGGCGACCTCGTCGGCGTGCCACCGCAGGACCTCGCGCAGGATCAGCACGGCGCGCTGGCGCGGGGGCAGGTGCTGGAGAGCGCTCACGTAGGCCAGGCGGAGGGTGTCGCGCGCCGCGGCCTGCTCGGCGGGATCGCCCGGGTCGAGGACGAGGCCGTCGGGGACGGGCTGGAGCCAGTGGGTCTCGGGTTGGGCCGAGCCCAGCGTCGCCTCGGCGAGCGGTGAGGCCGGGCCCAGCTCCATGGGACGGGCCCGGCGCTGGCGGCCCTCGAGCATCGTCAGGCAGACGTTGGTGGCGATGCGGTGCAGCCAGGTGCTCATCGTCGACCGGCCCTCGAAGCGGTCGTAGCTGCGCCAGGCCCGGACCAGGGTCTCCTGGACGGCGTCGTCGGCCTCGAAGCCCGAGCCCAGCATCCGGTAGCAGTGCGCGGTCAGCGCCCGCCGGTGCCGATCGAGCTCAGGACCGAGATCGTCCGCGGACAGCGTCGCCGTGTCGGCCACGGGACCCAGGGTAGGGGGCGAACCGGGCTCAGCCGCCCGGCGCCTCGGCCTCCTCGTCGGTGCCGTCCGTCGGCAGCTCCGGCTCCGGCAACGACGACGCCGACTCCGGGGTCGGGCCGGAGGGCAACTCGCCGTTCGAGGAGCCGTTGCGACCGTCGTCGTCGGCCAGGTTGCGCATCAGGAGGGCGCCCAGCCCGCCGAGGACGCCGCCCTCGGCGCCGCCCACCTGGATGTCGGGGACGATCTTCACGTGGCCCGAGCCGACCTCGCGGAGCGCGGCGACCAGCGCCGTCTGCTCGGGGCCGATGGCCTGGCGCTGGGCCTGGAAGCCCTTGGCCCGGGCCAGGCCGAGGGCCTCCTCGGCCGCCGCGGAGGCGGCCCCGATGGCCTGCGTGCGGGTGGCCTCGGCCTCACCGGTGGTGGTGATGACCTTGGCCTCGCCCTCGGCGCGGGCACCGGCGGCCTGCGCCCGCGCCCGCTCGATGTCGATGGACACGTTGGCTTGGGCCAGCTCGCCCTGCATGTCGGCCACGCCCCGCTGCTGCTCCAGGCTCACCCGGGCCTCCTGGGCCTCACGCTGCTGGGCGAAGGTCGCCCGCTCCTGGGCGGCGATCTCGCGGGTGGTCAGGACCTCGACCAGGTCCTCGGGGAACACGACGTCCTGGATGTACACGCCCCGGGTCTCGACCTCGTAGCGCGACAGGTACTGCTGGATGTAGGTCTCGGCCGCGTGCTGGACCTCGTCCCGCTTCTCGATGAACTCGGCCGCACCGAGGGTCTGCATCTTGTTGCGGAAGTAGTTGCCCACCGCGGACTGCAGGACCTCGTTGACCAGGTTCTTCATCGTCCCGACCATGCTGATGACCTTCGGCGCCCGGGTGTCGGGCACGTGGATCTGCACCTGCAGGTCGATGCTGAAGGTGAACGCCTCCCGGCTCTTCGCGTCGATGGGGGCGAGGTGCTCGTCCAGGCTGTGGGCGTCGCTGGTGGCGTGGGACCAGTTGAGGGTCAGGATCGACGTGGGCACCACCTCGGCCTCGTAGATCCGCGGGTTGAGCGTGTACTTGCCGGTCCGCAGGGGCTCGGACCAGATGCCCTGGTGGCCCGGCTTCACGATCGAGCCGAACTTGAACTCGTCCCCCGAGGTGTCCTCGGTGGGCAGGCCGACGTAGGACTTGATGACCGCCACCTCGCCCTGGCGGACCACGAGCATCTCCCGCAGCTCGACCCGGACCAGGAACGGGTTGAGGAGGTAGGAGCCGTAGAGCAGGGGGTCGTTCTGGAGGCCGATGCAACCCCCGTTCGCCAGGAAGGCCTGGTAGTCCTGGTAGTTGTCGTGCAGGTTGTTCTTCGACCGCAGCACGGCCTGGATGACCAGGGTCGGCGTGCCGTCCTCCGAGGCCTCCATCGCGGTGACGTCGCTGAACCCGCCGATCCGGCTGGCGATGTCGCTCGACGCCGGGCCCTCGAGGGTGGTGACCACGCCCACGACGTCGCGGTCGCCCTGCGGCGTGATGTGGGTGACGTTGAGCGCGGTCTCCTCGACCTGGCTGGCCGCGGAGCGGGTGGCGTCGGAGATCATCTTGCCGAAGATGCGCTCACGGGTGATGACCACGAAGCCGACTGGATGGATCGGCGCCGTCGAACCCGGGGGCAGCACCGGGCGCTGCACGCCGCGCTGGCCGCCGTCGGAGACGAACGTCCGGATGTCGGAGAAGCTGCCGAACTCCGGCTTGTAGACCGCGGACTTGGCGCCCGTGGGCAGCGGGGCGCCGACCTGGGCGATGACCAGGCCGATGTGGTCGGGGGGCACCTGCACCCAGGCGTAGCGCTCGACCTTGTGGACCGGCCAGAACTTGAACCGGAGCCCGGGCATGAGCAGGTCGGCCTGGTAGCCGGCTTCGCCGTGGAGGGCGACGAGCTGGTCGCCCTTCAGCTTGCGCCCGACCCGCTTGTTGACCAACCCCAGCTCGGCGGCGCCGATCAGGTGGAAGCTGGCCGCGGCGCCCAGCAGCACCAGCCCGACGCCCAGCGCGATGACGATCAACGCGATCCCTACATCCATCGTGGCCTCCTTCGGCCTTCGGACGGCCCGGTCACCCGACCGGACCCGAGAAGAGCTCGACGTCGCCCACGAGGGCGAAGCCGAGGTGGAGCCGACCCGGACGGGCCTGACCCTCGAGCTCGATGTCGACGCGGCCCCCGAGGTGGAGGCTGGGGTCGAGCTCGGTCCCCACCAGCGAACCGACCCGGACCACGGCATGGGCCGGCAGCCGGTCGTGGTCCCGCCAGGTGACCTCGTCGTACTCACGGGTCACGAAGTAACCGCCACCGGGGTTGAAGACGTCCTCGATGACCTGCAGGGCGCCGGCCTCGGCCGTGGCCTTGAGGCCGAGGCGACGGGCGGCGTTGGTGGCCCGGGCGCCGCGATCGATGGCGACAGCCACGTCGGCCTCCCGGAAGAGGCCGAGGGTGAGCCGCTCGCCTTGGGGCAGGCGCCGCGTGTCGAACCGGTCGTCGGCGGCGACGAGGGCGAGGCGCACCTCACGTCGGCGGGCCGACACCAGCTGCTCCTCCCGAGCGCCCGCCAGGGCCGCCGACAGCTCGACGTCTCCGAAGGTGCGCTCGAGCACGGCCCACTGCTCCTCGACCGGTAGGCGGTCGAAGACCTCCCGGACGATCCGGGCCCGCTCGCGCTCAGTGACCGCGTCGAAGACCCGGTCGAGGTCCTCGGGTCGGGCCGATCCATCAGCCGCGACGCGCTCGACCTCGTGCTGGATCTCGCGGGCCAGGTCGAGGTACCGCGGCTCGTCGCTGCTTCCTCCGTCAGCCCCCGCCGGAAGACCACCCTTCGTGACGACCTCGATTCTCTGAGCTCAGCGTCACCCTATCCCCGCCCCCCGTCAGGACGGATCGGTGATCTGACCGGCGAAGAGCAGGGCGCCCGTGGGCTCGTGGACGATGGCGTAGAAGAAGGGCTGATCGGCCTCGATGGTGACGTCGACCGGCGGTGGTCCCGACTCCTCGAAGCCCAGCGCGGTCGCCGCGGCCGCCTCTGTGCCCTCCTCGTCCACGGTCATGTTCGCGGCGTGGATGCCCTTCGACAGCTCCGCCCCGACTGCGGGGAACTCGCCCCCGGGGATGGGGACACCCAGCTCGCTGAGGGGCTCGGCCAAGTCGATCGTCGACTCGATGTCCCACTTCGGCAGGGCCAGGTCGACGATGCCGTCGCGGAGCCTGCCGACGAGAGCGGACCAGCGGTCGGCGTCGAGGTCGGCGGTGAACCCGGCCAGGTCGTCGGGGACCGCGACCACCATGCTGAAGTCGCCGGCGTAGGGGAGCTCGACCACGTCGAGGCCCTCCTCGTGCAGGTAACGGGCGCCGAGCTCAGCGTTGTGCATCATGTCGACGTCGACGCGGGTCCCGTCGCGGCGCGTGAACGGGGCCGGCTCGGTCGGGTACTGCCCGAACGGCTGCTCCCAGTCCCCCTTGAAGTACACGGCGTTCACCAGGACGTAGACGGTCAGCGGGTTGATGAACCCCGGCGGCAGCAGGTCGGGGATCCGGTCGCGCGTCTCCTCGGCCACCCAGCGGTTGATCGTCTGGCGGCTGCCCTCGTTGTCACCCTGCAGGTCGACGGTCTCGATCCCGGCCCCGTACTGCGTGGCCAGCAGGTCGAGGTAGTCGGTGCTGATCTGCCGACCCTGCTGGGCCCAGCTGCTGTTGGCGATCGAGACGGTCAGCTCCTCCTCGTCCACGTCGAGCTGGCGCAGGAGGGCGTTCATCGCCTCGTGGACCCCCGGCGCCGCGGGGAACCCGAAGACCTCCTCGATGGTGGCCGCGGTGGGCCCGTCAGCTGCGCCGTCGGCCATGGCGAAGGCCGTGGCGATGCTCGTCGGGCTGAACACGAGGTTGTCGTCCGCCGGCATGAGGCGCTGGAAGTCGAAGGCGAAGTCCGCCATGCCCCGCACCAGCTCGTCGACGGGGGCGTCCGCCGGCGGCTCGACCCGGTCGGCGTCCGAGCGCACAGGCTCGGCCGAGGCGACCTCGGTCGACCCCCCGTCGTCGCCGCAGGCGGGCACCAGGCCCAGGACGAGCAGGAGGACGAGGACCAGGCGGACGCGCATACCTGTCAGACGACGCGGCCGGCCGCCGCGGTTCCCCGCGACTAGCGGGCGATGGAGCGGTCGTAGGCCCGGATGGCGAGCGGGGCGCAGACGAGCACGATGCCGATCGCCCAGATCACGGTGTAGGCGACGGGGTGCTGGATGGACCAGGGATCGCCGGGCTGCACGGGGGTGCGGGGGTTGTCGAACAGGACCCGGATGGCCTCCGACAGCGTGGTCACGGGGTTCCACTCGGCCACCGTCTGCAGGACCGGGGGCATGGTGTCGCTGGGGACGAAGGTGCTGGCCACGAAGGTCAGCGGGAAGAGGACCACGAAGCCGATGCCGGTGACGCCCTCCGGCGTGCCGACCACGCTGCCGAGCAGGACGCCCACCCAGATCATGGCGAAGGCGAAGAGCAGCATCAGCAGGTAGCCGAAGAGGGCGTCCATCAGGCCACCGTTGATCCGCCAGCCGACGAGCAGGCCACAGACCGACATGATCACGATGGGCAGCACCGTCTTGAGCAGGTTGGCCACGGCATGGCCGCTCAGGACCGCGCCGCGGGCGATCGGCAGGGAACGGAACCGGTCGACCGCCTGGTTCTTGAAGTCGTTGGCGATCGCCATGGCCACGCCGAAGGCGGTGAACACGATGGTCTGGGCGAAGATCCCGCCCATGAGGAACTCGCGGTAGTTCCCCCCGGGCACGTCGATGGCGCCGCCGAAGACGAAGCCGAAGAGCAGCACGAACATGATCGGCTGGATCGTGGCGTCGCTCAGCGCCTCGGGCTGGCGCTTCAGGTGCAGCACGCCCCGCCGGGCGATGACCCAGGTGTCGTGGAGGAAGCCGCGCGGGGGCTGGAGCCCCTCGCCGGCCCGCCCCGGGACCGAGATGGTCGGCACGGTGGTGGCGGTCATCGCTGCTCCTCCTCGTCGTCTTCGTCCTCAGGGGCCGCGCCGGTGAGGGTCAGGAACACCTCGTCCAGCGTCGGCTGGCGCAGGCTCAGGTCGTCAACCTCGATCTGGGCATCGGCCAAGGCCCGGGCCGCGGTGACGAGCGCCTCCACCCCCTCGTCGATCGGGGCGTCGACGGAGCGGGCGTCCTCGTTCACCCGCGGCGGGCTCCCCGTGACGTCGGCCACGATGCGGGCCGCCTCCTGCAGGGACGCAGCCTCCACGACCACGACGTGCAGGTGGTCCCCGCCCACCTCGCGCTTGAGCTTGCGGGCGTCACCCCGGGCGATGATCCGGCCGTGGTCGACGACGATGATGTCGTCGGACAGCCGTTCGGCCTCGTCCAGGTACTGCGTGGTGAGCAGCAAGGTGGTCCCGCGGTCGACCAGGTGGTCGAGCACCGTCCACAGCTCGGCCCGGGCCCGCGGGTCGAGGCCGGTGGTGGGCTCGTCGAGGAACAGGACCTCGGGATCCGAGATCAGGGTGGCGGCGAGGTCGAGCCGCCGGCGCATGCCGCCCGAGTAGCCGGACGACACCCGGTTGGCGGCGTCCGCCAGCGAGAACTCCTCCAAGAGGCGGTCGGCGCGCGCCATCGCCTCCTTCCGGCGGTACTGGTGCAGCTCGCCCAGCATGATCAGGTTCTCCCGGCCCGTGAGCAGGGGGTCGACGGTCGCATCCTGGGCGGCCAGGCCGATGCGGCGGCGCACCTCACTCGGCTCGGTCCGGACGTCGTGGCCGGCCACGGTCGCTTCGCCCTCGTCGGCGTCGGCGAGCGTGGTCAGGATCCGGACGGCGGTCGTCTTGCCCGCGCCATTGGGGCCGAGCACGGCAGTGACGGTGCCCGTCGGCACCTCGAAGTCGATGCCGGCCAGTGCCGTCGTGTCGCCGTAGCGCTTGACCAGGCCCCGCGCCTTCACGGCGTAGGTCGCTGAGGCTCCGGTCATCGTCACCCTCCTCGGGAGGTCGGTTGTCACGCGCACATGGCTTGGACCCGCGCCACCGCCACGATTCATCGCCGGCGACCCTCCCCAGCGGGTCGGTGCCGACGGTATTGGACCAACGCGCGTCGGCCACCGATCATTTCCGGTGCCATCGGTCACGACCCGGACCGGCTCGGTAGCGTCAGGCGGAGTGGCTGATCGGCGGGTCTTCGTGGTCGGGCTGGACGCCGTCTCCTGGCCGGCCGTCGAGGAGCTTCTGGCCGCAGGCCAGCTCCCGGCGCTCGCCGGCCTGGTCGAGCGCGGTGGCCGCGGCGGCATCCGCCTGCCGCAGGGGCTCTCCGACGTGGCCGTGTGGCTCTCGTTCGCCACGGGGCTCCCGCCCGACGAGCACGGGTGGTGCTACCCGCTGCACCTCGACGGGGGCGGCTACGAGCCGCAATCGGTCGGGCGGGAACGAATCCGCGCCCGCCCGTTCTGGCAGGACGTCAGCGACACCGGGCACCGCGTCGTGGTCGTCGACGTGCCCTGGGCCCCCCTCGGTCACGGCCTCGACGGCGTGGCGCTGGCCGACTGGCTGACCCACGACGAACGGGGCGTCAGCCCCTTCAGCGACCCGCCTGGGCTCGCCGAGACCGTCGTTGCGCGGTACGGGCCGGGCCACACCCGAGCCTGCGTGGACCTTCCCGCGACGATGGCCGACCGACACCGCTTCCTCGACGAGCAGGCGTCGATGACGACGCGCAAGGGCGACCTGGCCGTCGACCTCCTCGCCGCGCACCGGCCCGACCTCGCGGTGATCGTGTTCAACGCCGGCCATTGCGTCGGCCACTCGTGCTGGCGCCTCCACGACACCGGGCACCCCCGGCACGACCCCGAGGCCCGGCAGCAGCTGGGTGACCCGATCACCGACCACTACCGCGCCCTGGACCGCGAGCTCGGACGCATCGTGGCCGCGGCCGGCTCCGACGCCACCGTCATCGCCTTCGCCGGTCAGGGGATCGGGAGCGCCGGCTTCGACCAGCCCTGGCTCGACGAGGTCCTCTACCGGCTCGACCGGCGGCTGCAGCCCGCGGCCACGATCCACCAGAGGGCGCGATCGGCTTGGCGGGCCGTGGTCCCTCGCCGTCTGCGCGAGGCCATGCCCGCGAGGTGGCACCGGTTCACCCGGCGGCAGGGGTACCAGGCCCGCGCGGGGCGGTCGTTCTTCAGCATGAACAGCGACAGCACCTGCGGCCTCGTCCGGGTGAACCTCATCGGCCGCGAGCGCGACGGCGTCGTCCCGCCCGATCAGCTCGACGCCACGCTCACCCACCTCGAGGTCGAGCTCCTCGCCCTCGTCGACGACGTCACCGGCGAAGCGGTCATCACCCACGTCGAACGCCTCCACGACCGGTGGACCGGGCCGCACGCCGACCTGCTCCCCGACCTGCTGGTGGTGGCCCGGGACCAGCCGCTCGGCGCCGTCCGGTCACCGACGATCGGCGTGCTCCCGGGACCGGTGCCCCACACGCTCTGCCACCACACGCAATCGGGGTGGTTCGCGGCCGCGGGGCCGTTGATCGAGGGTCGGGGCGACCTCGGCGAGGTCGACATCGCCGAACTCGGCGGCTTCGCCGCCGCCCACCTCGGCGCCGGTCAGTTCACGGCGCCACGAACCCGACGTCGGTCAGAATCGCCTGTCCTTCGTCGCCGGTGACGAAGTCGACGAAGGCCTGGGCCGCCTCGTCGTCGGACACGGCCACGATCGGGTAGTCGGTGGTCACGACGACGTCACCGATGTCGATGGCCTCAACGTCGTCGGAGGCGATGTCGTCGGTCGTGTAGATCACGCCCGCGTCGACCTCGTCCGCCTCGAGCTTGGTCAGCACCGCGGCGACGTTCTCCTCCTCGGTGTCGACCTCGGGCTCGATGCCGAGCTCCTCGAACATCTGATCGGCGACCACCCGGCAGGGAACCTCGGGCGCACAGACGGCGAGCACGACGTCGCCTTCGAGGTCCTCGGGCGTCGTCACCGTGGTGGAGCCGGCCGGCACCGCGATCACGCCGCTGTTGCTCGTGAAGATCACGGGCTCCCCGCTGACCTCGCCCGAGTCGACCGCGGTCGCCATGTTGTTCTCGTCCGCCGTGGCCAGCACGCCCGCCGGCGCGCCCTCGACCACCTGCTCCGCCAGCGTGCTGCTGCTGTCGAAGGTGAGCACGACGTCGACGCCCGGGTTGGCGTCCTCGAACACCCCTTCCATCTCGGTGAAGGCGTTGGTGAGCGATGACGCGGCGAGGACGATCAGCTCCGTGGACTCCCCGCCGCCTTCGTCCGCGGCCTCGGTGTCGCCGCCGCCGTCGTCGTCACCACACGCGGTGGCCACGATCAGCACAAGGGCGGACACGACGAAAACCAGCTTCCTCATCGGTCAGCCTCTCGGACAGTGACCTCGGATTTGCAAGGTTTCTAGCAGCTCTATCCTGTATTTGCGGTCAACCGATGGTCACGGTCGCGCCCGCCGGAAGGGCCTGTCGGCGCGGCGGCCGTCCGCCCTACCCTGTTCGGGTCCCAGCCGGCAGAGAGGGGGCCAGTGGCTCACGCGACGGCGGCGCCGAGACGCCATGAAGCGCGGGTCAGCTACCGGCCGGGGCTGGACGGCCTCCGGGCGATTGCTGTCCTCGCCGTCATCGTCTTCCACGCCGAGCCCCGGTGGCTCTCCGGCGGGTTCCTCGGCGTCGACATCTTCTTCGTCATCAGCGGCTACCTGATCTGCCAGCTGGTGCTGGCCGAACACGACCGCTCGGCGACCGTCTCGTTCGTCGGGTTCTGGGAGCGGCGGGCCCGTCGCCTGCTCCCGGCGCTCTACGCCCTCCTGCTCGGCGTGACCCTCGCCGCGCTCACCTTCGCCCGCGACGCGTCCGAGGACCTCTTCGGCGACGTCCTCGCCGCCTTGGCCTACGTCAGCAACTGGTGGCTCATCGTCGGCGACGACACCTACTTCGACACGTTCGGTCGGCCGCCGCTGTTGCGCCACCTCTGGTCACTGGCCGTCGAGGAGCAGTTCTACATCCTGTTCCCGATCGCCATGGCCGGCCTGTTGCAGGTCTGGCGCCGCTGGCGGACTCCGGTCGCCATCGCCGCCGGCCTGGGCGCGCTGGCGTCCACGATCTGGATGTCGGTCCTCTACTCGGCGGGCGACGACCCGTCGCGGGTGTACTACGGCACCGACACCCGCGCCGCCGGGTTGCTGGTGGGGGTGGCTCTGGGGGCGATCTGGTCAGCCGACCAGCTTCCGCACCTCCTGCCTCGACGGCAACAGCGGGTCGTGGACTGGTTGGGCTTCGGTGCCCTGGCCGGCCTCGCCGCCACCATGCTGGTGATCCACGAGAACACCACGCTCCTCTTCGAGGGCGGCTTCCTGGTGGTCTCCCTGCTGGCCGCGCTCGCCGTCGCCATCGCCGTCCACCCCGCGTCACGGTTCAGCGAGGTCCTCGGCTGGGCCCCCCTGCTGTGGATCGGCACCCGGTCGTACGCGCTCTACCTCTGGCACTGGCCCGTCCTGGTCCTCACCGCACCCGAGTCCGGGGACATCCGGGGCGGCATGCCGCTGGTGTTCCAGCTGGCCATCACGGTCGTGTTGGCGGAGGCCTCATGGCGCTTCATCGAGCAGCCGTTCCGCCGGGGCAGCGTTCAGCGCTGGTGGGTGGACCGCGACCTGCCGGTGCGCAAGGGCCTGGCGGTGGCGGGAGCGCTCGCCCTGGTCTCCCTCGGCGGCCTGCTCTTCATCAACCGCGAGACGAACGTGCCCACCCTCCTCGCCGACGGCCCGACCCGGGTGAGCCCGGAGCTCCCACCCGCCACCACCGACGCCCCGGGGAGCCCCGTGACGACGGTGGGTGACCCGCAGTCGACGCCGACCGAGAACTCGACGCCGACCGAGAACTCGACGCCGACCACGACCGGCGCACCGGCGCCGCCCCTCGGGCCGGTCCTGGCCATCGGCGACTCGGTCATGCTGGGGGCGCGCGAGGCGCTCGCCCAGGCCAGCGGGGGAACCATCGCCGTCGACGCCGCCGTGTCGCGCCAGGTCGACGACGGCCTCGACGCGCTGCAGGCCTATCGGGACAGCGGCGATCTGGCGCGGTTCAGCAGCCTGGTCATCCACCTCGGCACGAACGGCCCCTTCGACGGTGAGCAGGCGGCGCGCCTGATGAGCCTCGTCCGCAACGTCGACCGGGTCGTGGTCGTGAACGCCCGAGTGCCGCAGTCATGGGAGGACGACACCAACGGCACGGTGAGCTCCCTCGCCGACGAGGACAACGTGCGCATCGCCGACTGGTACGCCGCCTCGGCCTCCGGGGGGGTCATCGAGGGCGACGGGGTCCACCCGAGCCCCTCCGGGGCCGATGTCTACGCCCAGACGATCATCGCGGCCGTCCGCGCCTTCGACCGCTGAGCGAAAAGGCCCGGGGGTGAAGGTTCAGGAAGCGGCGAGCGAACCCGCGGTGCCTCAGCGGCCCGTGAGCACGGGCTCCCGCTCGGGTGTGGCCTCGTCGGTCGGTTCGTCGGCGTGGCGGCCCTCGACGGCGATGTTGGGGATGATCCGGTCGAGCCAGCGGGGCAGCCACCAGTTCCAGTCACCCAGCAGCTCCATGGTGGCGGGCACCAGCAGCAGGCGGACCACGGTGGCGTCGAGGAAGATGGCCACGGCCAGGCCGGTGCCCATCATCTTGATGGTCCGCTCCCACTCGAGCATGAAGCTGCCGAAGACGACCACCATGATCAGGGCGGCGGCGGTGATGACCTTGGCCGTGGCGGCCAGGCCGTCGGCCACCGACAGGCGGCTGTCGCCGGTGCGGAGCCACTCCTCCCGGATCCGGGAGAGCAGGAACACCTCGTAGTCCATCGAGAGCCCGAAGACGATGGCGAAGAGCATCATCGGGATCCAGGCCTCGACCGGCGCGGGTTGCACACCGGTGATGTCGCTGAACCAGCCCCACTGGAACAGGGCCACGACGATGCCGTAGGCGGCGCCGATCGAGAGCAGGTTCATGATCACGGCCTTCAGCGGCACGAGGAGCGACCGGAACACGACCATGAGCAGGAGGAACGACAGGATCAGGACGGCGCCGAAGAACCACACCAGCCGCTCCTGGAGGAAGGCCGAGAAGTCCACGTTGACCGGAACGTTGCCGGTGACGAGCACCTCGACGCCGGTCTGGTCCTCGACGGGCGGGAGGATGTCGTCGCGGAGCCGGTGGACGAGGTCGGTGGTGGCCTCCTCCTGCGGGCCCGTCTGGGGCACGACGTTCCAGAGCACCGCGGTGGGCTGCTCGGGGTCGTTGGGCACCGGCGGGGAGGCGGCGGCGACACCCGGATCGGCGGCCACGGCGTCGGTCACGGCAGACAGGGCGGCGAGGTCGGTGTCCTCACCCACCTCGGCCACGAGCAGGAACGGGCCGTTGAACCCCTCGCCGAAGCCCTCGACCAGCAGGTCGTAGGCCTGCTTGGTGGAGCTGTCGTCCGGGAAGTTGCTCTCGTCCGAGAAGCCGAGGTTCAGGCTCAGCACCGGGATGGCGAGCACGAGGAGGAAGGCGGCACCACCGATGGCGAACGGCCACGGCCGGTGCTGGATGACCCGGCTCCAGCGATAGGCCGCGGTCTCCTGCCGCGGCTTCGGCGGCCGGTGGCGCACCGGCACCTTCAGGAAGGGGACGAAGATGCCGGCGATCAGCACGATCACCGCCAGGGGGATGGCGACGGCCAGCGGGGCCACACCGAGCCCGAGCCCGAAGAGGGCCACGGCCACGAGCGCGGCCGCGATCAGGCCGCGGCGGCGGGTGAGCTCGACCCGCTCGCCCGCGAACCCCAGCAGGGCCGGGAGGAGCGTGAGCGAGGCGATCACGGTCAGGAGCACGGTCAGCGCCGCGCTCACGGCCAGGCCCTGCACGAAGGTGATGCCCATGAGGAGCATGCCCAGCAGGGAGATGACCACCGTGAGGCCGGCGAAGAGCACCGACCGGCCGGCGGTGTCGATGGCGATGGTGATCGACTCCCGCACGTCGTGGCCGCTGTGGAGCTGCTCGCGGTACCGGGTGATGATCAGGAGCGCGTAGTCGATGCCGACCCCGAGCCCGATCATCACCCCCAGGAACGGGGCGAACTCCGGGATGGTGATGACGTTGCTCAGCAGGGTCGTGACCGCGGCGCCCAGCCCGATGCCGAACAGGGCCACGCCGATGGGCAGGCCCATGGCCAGGACCGACCCGAAGGCCACGATGAGGATCAGGATGGCGAAGGCCAAGCCGATGAACTCGGTCTGCGGTTGCTCGAACTCGGCGAAGATGAACCCGCCCAGCTCCATGCGCAGGCCGTCGATGTCAGGGGCTTCGTCGAGGATGAGGTCCCGGATCTCCCCCGCCCGGGCGAAGTCGGTCTCGTCGTCCAGCTCGACGTTGGCGTAGGCGATCCGGCCGGCCTCGGGCCCCTGGGACGCGATGAGCTGCTCGCCGCCTTCGGCGTAGGGGCTCTCGACCCGGGTCACGTCGTCCTGCTCGGCCACCAGGTCGAAGAGGGCCTGCATCCCCTCCTCGACTTCGGGGTCGTCCACCCCCTGCTCCGCCTGGAACACGATGGTCCCGGTGAAGCCGGTGCCCTGGCCCCCGAACTCGTCGTCGAGGACGTCGAAGCCCGTCCGCGACTCGACGTCGGGCAGGTTGAACTCGTCGCGGAAGCCGTTGCCCACGCCACCGGCGACGCCCTGCAGCACGAACAGGGCGACGACCCACGAGATCAGCACCAACCACCGGCGGTCATGGCACCAGGGACCCAGGCGAGCGAACACGGGGGGGACTCCTCGGATTGGGTTCGGGGGTTCCTTCTTACCCACACCGACCGCCGAAGCCGACCCAATTCATCGGTCATCTCGGTGCCGCGTTGGCAAAACCGCGGATTTGGGCGGACACTGGACCCCAGGGGGTCGCCTCATGGACTCGATCGCAGATGTCGTCGGCGTGAGCGTCGTGGTGCTGATGATCAGCGCCGGCTACCTGGTGGCGCGGGAGGCGTGGCGCTCGCTCGCACGCGACCCGCGCACCGGTTCGATGCCGCGCTTACCCGACAGGTAGTCGCCCCGGCGAGCTCCCGGGCGCATCGTGAGGGGCGAGCGGCCACCGCCGTGGCCCGACCGAGGGAGCGAACCGACATGTCTGCCTACGCCATCGCCCACCTGCGCACCCCGCAGATCAACGACGAGGTGCTCGAGTACATCGAGCGCATCCAGGACACGATGGACCCCTACGACGGGCGCTTCCTCGTCCACGGCGCCCAGGTCGAGGTCATGGAGGGTGACTGGCCGGGGACGATCGTGATCCTCGAGTTCCCCGACGTCGACGCCGCCAAGGCCTGGTACGCCTCACCCGGCTACCAGGAGATCCTGCCGCTGCGCACGGACAACATCGAAGGCGACACCCTCGTGGTCCCCGGCGTCGACCACCCGTATTCGGCGGCCGCCACGGCCGCCGCGCTGAGGGCGTCAGCGGCCTGAGGGCTCAGCCGGCGAGCGTGGCCTTCGGGCGCACGACGCAGAACTCGTTGCCCTCGGGGTCGGCCAGGACCGTCCAGGACTCCGATCCGTCCTGGCCGACGTCCACCCGCCGGGCGCCGAGGCCGACGATCCGCTCGACCTCGTCGGCCGTGGTTCCGGGGTACGGGTTCAGATCGAAGTGGAGCCGGTTCTTTCCCTGCTTGCGGTCGGTCACCGGCATGAAGCAGATGCCCGACGGGGCATCGGCGCCCGGACCGATGATCACCTCCCGCTCCTTCTCGGACACCACCTCCCAGTCCAGGACGGCGGCCCAGAACCGGGCCTGAGCAGGGAGGTCGTGGGCATCCACGACGATGTGATGCAGCGCGACGGGCATGCCCCACAGCCTGCCAACCCGGGCACCCCTGGGCGCATCCGTCTCATCGAGGACGTGGTCGCGGCCCTGGGCTGACAGCAGACTGACCACGATGCGCGATCCGTCGCCACCCCCGGCCGAGCTGGGCGAGCGGGACTGGATCCTGCACGTGGACCTCGACCAGTTCCTGGCTGCCGTCGAGGTGCTGCGGCGGCCCGAGCTCGTGGGCCGTCCGGTCGTCGTGGGCGGCGACGGGGACCCGACGCGGCCGCGCCAGGTGGTGGCGACGGCCTCCTACGAGGCGCGGTCGTCGGGGGTGCGCTCGGGGATGCCGCTGCGCACCGCCGCCCGCCGGTGCCCCGACGCCGTGTTCCTCCCCTCGGACCGGCCCGCCTACGAGGCGGCGTCAGCCCAGGTGATGGCGGCCCTGCGGTCGCTCGGCGTCGCCGTCGAGGAGTGGGGCTGGGACGAGGCGTTCGTCGGCGTGCACACCGCCGATCCCGAAGGCTTCGCCCGCCATGTCCAGGCGACGGTGTACGACCGGACGCAGCTGCGCTGCGCCGTCGGGATCGGCGAGACCAAGCTCCAGGCCAAGACCGCCACCGGCTTCGCCAAGCCCGGCGGCGTGGCTCGCCTCACCCGGCGCACCTGGCTGCCGGTGATGGGCGCCGAGCCGGTGACGGCGATCACCGGGATCGGCTCCCGGACGGCGGCCCGCCTCGGCGAGCACGGCGTCGTCACCGTCGCCGACCTCGCGGCCGCCGACCACCACGAGCTGGCCCGCTCCTTCGGCCCGTCGATCGGGCCGTACCTGCGGGTGCTGGGCCTGGGTGGAGACGACCGGCCCGTGGTCGACGAGCCCCACGTGCCCCGGTCACGCAGTCGCGAGGTCACCTTCGAGCACGACCTCACCGACCCTGACGAGGTCAACGCCAATGTCGTCCGGCTCGCCGAAGAGGCCACGGCGTCGGTCGCGGACCTGGGCCGGCGCATCACCCACGTCGGGGTGAAGATCCGGACCGCGACGTTCTTCACCCGCACGAGGTCCGGCAAGCTCCCCGAGCCGACGACCGACCCCGCGATCGTCATCGCGAAGGCCCTCGAGGTGCTCGCCCGCTTCGAGGTCGGCCGCCCGGTGCGCCTCGTCGGTGTCCGCCTCGTGCTGGAGGACCCGCCGCCGTGACCGCGGGCTCATCAGGGGGGTGCGACGTCGTCGGGTGCTCGGGCCTCGTGGCGGACGAAGCCCACCCGAAGCGGCCGAAGCCCTTGCCCGGTCGCCGTGGTCCAGGCGGCTACACGCCCGAGTGCTCCACCGCCCGGACCCGACGCTGCTCGAGGTGCTGGCGCACCATCAGCAACGCGGCGATGCCCTCCCCGACTGCCGACCCCAACTGCTTCGTCGATCCCGATCGGACGTCACCAGCTACGAACACTCCTGGCACCGTCGTCTCCATCGTCACGCCGGTGACGAGGAAGCCGCGGTCGTCGCGCTCGAAGGAGTCCCCGAGGAACTCGGTGTTCGGCAGCAGACCGATGAAGACGAACACCGCGGCCGCGGGGAAGCGATGGACTTCGCCGCTGTCGCGGTGCCGGGCGACGACGCCGGCGAATCGGCTGTCGGCTGCCTCCAACTCGAGGATGTCCATGCCCGTGTGGACGATGAACTGGTCGTCGGAGCGCACCCGCTCCTCGAGAACGGCCGACGCCGACAGCTCCGATCGGGCGAGCAGGCGCACGCGGTCGGCGAACTCCGTCAGGTGTAGCCCCTCTTCGAGGGCGGAGTTGCCGCCCCCGATCACCAGGACCTCGTCGGCGCCTCGGTAGAAGGGGCCGTCACAGGTCAGCTCGTCCTCACCCGGCACGTCGAGGCGCCGGTAGGTCGAGCCGGTGGCCACGACCACGGCATGAGACGTGAGCTGCTGTCCGTGGGCGAGCGAGGTGACCAAGAGCTCCGTCGCTCGACCGACCACCGGCACCGCCGAGAGGAGCTCGACGCCGTAGCGCCGAGCCTGCGCGATGAACCGGTCGGCGAGCTCGCCGCCCGAGATCCCCTCGGGGAACCCCGGGTAGTTGTCGATGCTGCCACTGATGGCGGCCTGCCCACCGAGCGCGCTGGCCTCGACGACGACCGTGTCGATGCCTTCGCGGGCCGGTAGATCGCGGCGGCCAGTCCCGCGGGCCCACCGCCGATGATCACCAGCTCGTACACGACCCGGGCGGCCTCGAGGTCGAGACCGATCCGGCCGGCCAACATCGCGTCCGTGGGGTTCACCTCGTGTCCGCCATCGCCATAGACGACCGTGGGAATGATCTGGCCGCCACCCTGCAGGGCCTTCAGCGCGGAGATGGCATCGGGATCCTCGTCCACGTCGACGTACTGGTAGGGGACCCGCTGGCCCGCGAGGAACTTCTTCACCCGGCGACAGTGGGGGCACCACGGCGCCCCGTAGACCGTGATCGGCTCGGTGGCGGTCACTTCGGCTAGATGTCGTAGTAGAGGTGGAACTCCCAGGGGTGGGGGCGCAGGCGGAGCGCATCCACCTCGGCCTCGCGCTTGTAGGCGATCCAGGTGTCGATGAGGTCGTCGGTGAAGACGCCGCCGGCCCGCAGGAAGTCCCGGTCGTCCTCGAGGGCGTCGAGGGCGGACTCGAGGGAGGCGGGTACCTGGGGCACCTCGCGCAGCTCCTCGGGGGGCAGGTCGTAGAGGTCCCGGTCGACCGGGTCGGGGGGCTCGGTCCGGTTGGCGATGCCGTCCAACCCGGCCATGAGCAGCGCGGAGAACGCCAGGTAGGGGTTGGCGGACGGGTCGGGGCAACGGAACTCGAGCCGCTTCGCCTTCGGGCTCTGGGAGTACAGCGGGATGCGCACGGCGGCCGAGCGGTTGCGCTGTGAGTACACGAGGTTCACCGGCGCCTCGTAGCCGGGGACCAGCCGCTTGTAGCTGTTGGTGGTGGGGTTGGCGAAGGCGCAGACGGCCGAGGCATGGGTGAGGAGGCCGCCGATGTACCAGCGGGCCAGGTCGGAGAGCCCGGCGTAGCCGGCCTCGTCGAAGAACAGCGGCTCGCCGTTCTTCCACAGCGACTGGTGGACGTGCATGCCCGAGCCGTTGTCCTCGAAGATCGGCTTCGGCATGAAGGTCGCCGTCTTGCCCGCCTGGCGGGCGACGTTCTTCACCACGTACTTGAAGAGCATCAGCTTGTCGGCCATGGCGGCCAGGGAGTCGAAGCGGATGTCGATCTCGGCCTGGCCCACGGTGCCGACCTCGTGGTGCTGCACCTCGACGGGCACGCCAAGGGCCTCCAGCGCCAGGGTCATCTCGGTGCGCAGGTCCTGGTAGTGGTCCATGGGCGGGACCGGGAAGTAGCCCTCCTTGTACCGGGGCTTGTAGCCGAGGTTGGGCCCCTCGTCGCGACCGGTGTTCCACGACGCCTCGATGGAGTCGACGGAGTACATCGCCGAGTGCTGGGTCTGGCTGAAGCGCACGTCGTCGAAGATGAAGAACTCGGCTTCGGGCCCGATGTAGCAGGTGTCGGCCACGCCGCTGTCGATGAGGTGCGACTCCGCCTTCTGGGCGATGAAGCGGGGGTCCCGGCTGTAGTGCTCACCGGTGATCGGGTCGTGGACGAAGCAGTTGATGTTGAGCGTGGCCCGGGCGGTGAAGGGATCCAGGTAGGCCGTGTTGGGGTCGGGCCGCAGGATCATGTCCGACTCCTGGATCTCCTGGAAGCCCCGCACCGACGAGCCGTCGAACCCGTGGCCCTCCTCGAAGCTCTCCTCGGAGAACTCGTGCAGGGGCACCGAGAAGTGCTGCATGAGCCCCGGCAGGTCGCAGAACCGGAAGTCGACGATCTCGACGCCCTCCTGCTGCGCGTAGTCGACGACCTCGGCGGGGGTGCGCTCTTCCATGGGCCGCGACCCTACGCGCGCAACGGCCCGGGGTGCCCTGGCGGGCGACCCCGGGCCGTCACGATCGTCCGGGGGGTCAGACGAGCGCTTCGCAGACCGTGTTGGTCACGAGCGAGGCCACCACGTAGGGATCGGCGTTGGCGTTCGGCCGCCGGTCCTCGATGTAGCCCTTGCCGTCCTTGGCCACCTGCCACGGGATGCGGACCGAGGCACCCCGGTCGGACACGCCGTAGCTGTACTGGTCGTAGCGCTGGGTCTCGTGCTCGCCGGTGAGGCGGTCCTCGATGCCGACGCCGTAACCGGTGAGGTGCTCCTCGGGCTTGCCCAGCGCGCCGAGCGCCTCGCAGGCCGCGGTGATGGCCTCGTAGTTCTCCCGCATGGCCTTGGTGGAGAAGTTGGTGTGCATGCCGGCGCCGTTCCAGTCGCCCTTCATCGGCTTGGCCGCGATCGAGATCTCGACGTTGTACTTCTCGCCCAGGCGGTAGAGCAGGTAGCGGGCCATCCACAGGTGGTCACCCACGGCGACGGTGTCGACGGGGCCGACCTGGAACTCCCACTGGCCGGGCATGACCTCGGCGTTGGTGCCCGAGATGCTGAGGCCGGCCTCGATGCACAGGGTCGTGTGCTCCTCGACGATGTCGCGGCCGGCGATCTTCACCGCGCCCACACCGCAGTAGTACGGGCCCTGAGGACCGGGGTAGCCGTGGGCGGGGAAGCCATAGGGCCAGCCCGAGGCCGGGTCGAGCATCGTGTACTCCTGCTCGAGGCCGAAGAGCGGCTCCTGGTCGCCGTACTTGTCGAGGGCGGCCCGGGCGATGGCCCGGGTGTTGGTCGGGTGGGGCGAGAGGTCTGCGGTCAGCATCGTCTCGCACATGACGAGGACGTTGTCCCCGCCCCGGATGGGGTCCGGACACGTGAAGACCGGCTCGAGCACGACATCGGAGTTGTCCCCGGTGGCCTGGTTGGTGCTGGAGCCGTCGAAGCCCCAGATGCCGATCTCGCCGCCGTCGGGGACGATCTTGGTCTTGGAACGCACCTCGGCCGTCGGCTCGGTGCCGTCGATCCAGATGTACTCAGCCCGGTAGGTCACGCTTACCTCGGTTTCTCGTCGGTTCGGTTCTGCTCGGAGAACTGGAGCCAGGATCACGGTCGCCCATTTCGGAGCGGTTGCACAAATGTGAACGCCATGTGAACCAGCCCGAGAAGGAAGACAGCGCCCGGCCCGACCCGTCATCATGGACCCATGGAACGCCAGCAGGAATACGTGCTGCGCACGGTCGAGGAACGCGGCGTCCGCCTCATCTGGCTCTGGTTCACCGACGTGCTCGGACAGCTCAAGTCCTTCGCCATCAGCCCCGCCGAGCTCGAGACGGCCTTCGCCGAGGGCATGCACTTCGACGGCTCGGCCATCAACGGCTTCTCCCGCCTGCAGGAGTCCGACGTGCTGGCCCGGCCGGACGCCAACACCTTCGAGCTCCTCCCTTGGACGATGGCCGACGACAACTCGGCCCGCATGTTCTGCGACATCGAGGACCTCGGCGGCCAGCCCTTCGAGGGCGACCCCCGCGGCATCCTGCGCCGCAACCTCGACCGGGCCCGTGAGCGCGGGTTCTCGTTCTTCTGCGCCCCGGAGCTGGAGTTCTTCTACTTCGCCGACGGTGACCCGACCACGCCGCTCGTCCCCCTCGACAGCGGGTCGTACTTCGACCTGACCACGGCCGACGTCGCCTCCGACCTGCGCAAGCGCACCATCCACACCCTCGAGGCCATGAGCATCCCCGTGGAGTACAGCTTCCACGAGGACAGCCCCAGCCAACACGAGATCGACCTGCGCTACGACGACGCCCTCTCGATGGCCGACGGCATCATGACGGCCCGCCTCGTCGTGCGCGAGATCGCCCTCGAGCGCGGGGTCTACGCCACCTTCATGCCCAAGCCCCTCGAAGGGGTGCAGGGCTCGGGGATGCACACCCACATGTCGCTGTTCGAGGGCGACGTGAACGCCTTCCACGACGCGGGCGACGAGCTCGGTCTCTCCAAGGTCGGCCGCCACTTCATCGCCGGCCTGCTGCACCACGCTCCGGAGATCACCGCCATCACCAACCAGCTCGTCAACTCGTACAAGCGCCTGGTGGAGGGATCGGGCACGGGATCCCAGACCGTCTTCGAGGCGCCGGTCTTCGTCTCGTGGGGCCGCAACAACCAGTCGGCGCTGATCCGGGTGCCCGTCGTGAAGCGGGGCAAGGAGTCCTCCACCCGGATCGAGTACCGAGCCCCGGACCCGGCCTGCAACCCCTACCTGGCGTTCTCGGTCCTGCTGGCGGCCGGTCTCAAGGGGGTCGAGGAGGGCTACGACCTGCCCGACCCCCAGCAGGGCAACATCTTCGAGCTCACCGCCGAGGAACGGGCGGCCGAGGGCCTGCACCCGCTGCCGCAGTCGCTGTCGGACGCCCTCGACGCCATGGAGCACTCCGACCTCGTGGCCGAAGCCCTGGGCGAGCACGTCCACGACTGGTTCCTGCGCAACAAGCGCAACGAGTGGGCCGCGTACAAGGCCCAGGTCACCCCGTTCGAGATCAAGCGTTACCTCCCGGTGTGGTGAGGGTGGCAGGCTGGTGAGCATGGGCGCGGCGGATCCGAACGGCTCGACCGAGCCCGTCCTCGTCTTCCCCGACCCCCCGTCCCCCGACCTGGCCCAGACCCTCGACCTCTCCGGCTTCGCGTGGAAGGCCGTCGCCGACGAGGTGGGCGCCGGCCGGCTGGAGCCCGACGGCGGATGGGGCGGCGCGGTGGTGAGCGCCGACCAGGACCCCGAGGGGGCGTTCGCCCTCTGTCGGGCGCTGCGCCGGCGCGACATCCCGGTCGCGCCAGTGGTGCTGCTGGTCTCGGGCGCCCAGCTGGGCGAGCTGGAGCTGCGCGAGGACCTGTACGACGACTTCTGCCTCGCGCCGTTCCACCCCCGCGAGCTCGAGGCCCGGCTGCGCCACCAGTTCTGGCGGTCGGGCAGCGGGGTCCAAGCCGAGGTCGTCGAGTACGACCCCCTCGTGCTCAACCTCGAGACCTACCAGGCGGTCATCGCCGGCCGGCCGCTCGACCTCACCTACATGGAGTACGAGCTGCTGAAGTTCCTGGCCCAGCACCCCGGCAAGGTCTTCACCCGCGAGACCCTGCTCAGCCGGGTGTGGGGCTACGAGTACTACGGCGGGGCCCGCACCGTCGACGTCCACGTGCGGCGGCTCCGGGCCAAGCTGGGCGAGGAGCACGCCAACCTGATCCAGACCGTGCGCTCCGTGGGCTACCGCTTCGGCCAGTCGCGCTGGTCGGGCTAAGGAGCCGAGCCGATAGGCGAGGCGACCAGGCAAGCACAGCGGTGATCGCCAAGCGCAGCTTGGCGATGTCCCAGGTCAAGCGCACCAGGCCTCAGCCTTTCCGCGCACGTCCTGAGGAGCCTCAGGTCCCGTAGACCACGGCCCGGTGGCCACCGGACTTCTTGGCCCGGTACATCGCCATGTCGGCCCGACGGACCAGCGCGTCGGGCTTGGTCCCGGGGTCCTGCGAGAGCGAGATGCCGATGCTGACCCGGACCTCATACCGTTCCTCTCCCAGGGGAAGGGGGGCGTCGAGCGCGGCCAGGATGCGCTCGGCGACGAGGAGTGCGTCGTCCTCGCTCGTGAGGTCCCCGCAGACCACGGCGAACTCGTCGCCGCCGATGCGAGCGACCGTGTCCGCCGGGCGGACGGCGCCGCGGAGCCGGTCGGCCACCGACACGAGGAGCTGGTCGCCCGCGTCGTGACCCAGCTCGTCGTTGACCGACTTGAACCGGTCGACGTCGATGAAGAGCACGCCGACGACACCGTTGCTGCCGGTCAGCCGGTGCAGGTCGTCCGAGAGCCGGTCGAGCAGCACGGTGCGGTCGGGGAGCCCGGTGAGCGCGTCGGTCACGGCCTGCTCCGCCAGCCGCTGCTCGAGCGCCTTGCGGGCGGTGATGTCGCGCACGAACGCCCGCAGGTGGCGGACCTCCTCGTCCATGCTCGTCACCACCGACATCTCGATGGTGAAGACGCGGCCGTCACGGTGGAGCGCCGGCAGCTCCCAGTGCTCAGGCAGCGCGTGGCCCGCCTGCACGATGTCGGCCCAGCCCGTCAGGGCCGCCGCGTACCGTTCGCGCCGGTCCTCCGGGATCAGGGTGTCGAGCACCGGTCGACCGAGGATCTCCGCGGTGGTCCAGCCGAACATGCGCTCTGCGGCGGCGTTCCACTCGGTGATGTGGCCTCGGTCGTCGACCCCCACGAAGGCGTCGTTGGCCGCCTCGATCGTGTGCCGGTAGCGCTCCTCCGCCTCGACCCGGCGGATCTCGACCGACCGCTTCTCCGTGAGGTTGACGATGGTCCCGCGGATGCCGATCGGCTCACCGTCGTCGTTGCGCACGAAGCTGCCCTTGCAGCCGACCCAGATCGTGTCGCCGTCGGCCCGGATGATGCGGAACTCGACGTCGAAGCGGTCGGCGACCACCTCGCCGTCGGGGTTGGGCTCGAGGAACAGGGCCTGGTCGTCCGGGTGGACCATCTCGAGGATCCCGTCGAAGGTCTCGGGCACCTCGTCGAAGGGCAGGCCGAGGACGTCGGCGAAGTTGTCCGACATCGTCTGGCGCAAGGTCGTGAGGTCGAGGTCCCAGGTGGCCATCCCCGCGGCCTCGAGGGTCATGGCCAGGCGCTCCTTCTGCTCCTGGATGGCAGTGACGAAGCGCTCGTCGTGGGCCCGGGCGCGGTCCGCCGCCTCCACCTCCGGGCTGATGTCCCGGCCCACACCCACCATGCCGACCAGCGCACCGTCGTCGTCGAGCAGCGGGGAGAGGGTGATGCGGTGGGGGAAGGTGGTGCCGTCGATGCGCTGGCCCGTCACGAGGCCGGTCCAGGAGCGGCCCGCGAGCATGGCCTCGCCGATCGCCTCGAGCTCGTCGTGGCTCGCTTCCTGGGCGAGCAGGCCCTCGATCGGACCGCCGAGGAGCTCCTCGGCCGTGGCGCCGAAGGCGCGCTGAGCGGCCTCGTTGCAGTAGATGAGCCGACCGCGCCCGTCCGCCGCCACCACCGTTTCGGCGATGGCGTCGAGCAGTCGGCGCTCGAGAGAGCGCTGTTCGACGGCAAGGCGCACGATGTTCCATCGACGCCGGATTCGCCCAGGATGACAACTGTCTGGCGACTTCGGAGAAATGAGTCGGATGCCCTATGCCGTCCGACCGTCCCGAGGCCCCGACGCCGTCAGGTGTTGAGCTCCAGCAGCTCGGAACCCTCGTGCTCGTCGTCGACCTTCGCCTTGAGCGACCAGCCCAGGATCGCCGCCAGGACGGCGCCGCCGACGCACATCAGGATCGGCAGGATCAGCAGCACCCCGACGATGATGACGGGTCCGGCCATGCGCCGATGCTAGCGATCGCCGGCGTAGGCCCAGGCCTCCACCTCGACCAGGGCGTGGAGGGGCAGCTCGCTGACGGCGACCGCCGCCCGGGCGGGCAGGTGGTCGGCGAACCGGCCCACCCACTCCTCGTTGAGGATGGCGTAGTCGCCCATGTGGCGGAGGTAGACGGTCGTCTTCACGACGTCGGCCAACGTGGCCCCTTCGGTGGCCAGCAGGCCCTCGAGGTTGTCCAGGGACTGGACCACCTCGTCCCGGAAGCCACCGCCGACCAGCGTGCCGTCCTTCAGCCCGATCTGGCCCGAGACCACGAGCCAGTCGCCCGCCCGCACGATCGGCGTGTACGCCCCCACCGGCTTGCTCATGGCCTGGGACCGTAGTCCTTCGGACGTACGCGGAAAGGCTGACGCTGCAGCGCTTGAACTGGGACATCGCCAAGCTGCGCTTGGCGATCAGTGCTGTGCTTGCCAGGTCGCCTCGCCTATCGGCTCGGCTCCTTAGCGGTAGCGGTGGCCCGTGGGCCACGTCGGCGGGCAGCCCTGGTCCAGCCAGGCCGCGGCGGCGACCGCGGCGAACACCGCGTCGGAGGCGGCGACGGCAGGGCGGTCGGAGCCCTCGATCGCGACGTCCACCTCGGGCATGTCGAGGGCGCGGAGGATGCCGAAGGAACGGATGGTGAGGTCGTGGACCTCGCCCTCGTCGTCCACGGCCAGGCCTTCGGCGCACACCCAGCTGAGGGCCATGTGCGCCGCCCCGATGGCATAGGAGCGGAGGACGACCTCGTCGAGGGGCTCACCGCCGTCCAGACGCACCTCGATCCGGCCGTCACGGATTGCCGCGGTTGCCCTCCCGCCACCGGGGGCCTCGATCCAGCCGACCTCGCCCCGGGCCCCGGACCGCAGCACCGCGGCTTCGGCCCAGCCCGCCGCCCGCAGGGCAGCCGAGGTGGGCGGCCCGGCGACGGCGGCCTCCTCGACGGCGAAGCCGGCGGCCTCGAACGACTCGGCGATGCCCGGCGTGCGCGCCACCCGCACCACACCCGTGCCGTCGCGGTTGACCCCCGCGGCGATCGGCGGGCGCTTGGGTCCGAGGCGCACCGTGTCCTCGCGGGACCACAGCACCCGCACGGTCCGACCGAGCTCGTCGGCCAGCCGGCGGGCATCGGTACCCGCCGGCGCGTGGGCCTTGCCCCCGAAGGCGCCGCCGTTGGCCAGCGGCGGGGCTGGTTCGCCGCCGGGCTCGCACCAGGACGCATCCGTCTCGAGGTAGGCGGGCTCGACCCAGGTCGTGCGCAGGGTCAGGTCCCAGTCGCCGTCGGGCACCTCCAGCGGCGGCCGGGGCTCGACGGTGGTGCGACGGCCCTGCACCTTGCCCGCCGCCCGCCGGGCTTCGGCCAAGGTCTCCCCGACCGCATATCCGCCCTGCCCGTCGGGGACCGCGACCAGGGCGCGGTCGGGGACGCCGTCGTCGGCGAACCCCCCGGCGCCCAGCGCCACCTCCGGGCCGACCCGCTGCGGGACGCCGCCCTCCAGTTCGGCCCGGCGCGCCGCGGCGGCAAGGTCGCGTCCAGGGGGGCTCGACCCGATGGCGACGGCCGCCTCCTGGATCGTGCGCCAACCCGTGCACCGGCAGAGGTGGGCAGCCAGCGCCTTGCCCACGGCCACCTCGTCGGCCAGGTCGACGCCCTTGCGGCGGGCTCCCTCCAGCCGCATCAGGATCCCCGGCGTGCAGAACCCGCACTGGCTGGCACCGGTGGCACAGAAGGCCTCGGCCCAGGCGTCCCGGTCGGCCGGATCCAGTCCGTCGACCGTCGTCACCTCCCGGCCGGCGACCCGGCGGACGGGGGTCACGCAGGCCACCCTGGGGGCGCCGTCGACCAGGACGGTGCAGCAACCGCACTGGCCCTGAGGGCTGCACCCGTCCTTCACCGACCGGTGGCCGAGCCCGTCGCGCAGCACCTCCAGGAGCGAGGCGCCGTCGTCGGCCACCTCCACCTCCCGGCCGTCGACCTGCAGCCGGATGCTCACCGGGCGAGGATAGGTTCGGCCGCCCATGACGACGCCGCGGCTCTCCCGCCGATCCGTGCTCGCCGGGGGCGCCGCGCTGGCCTTCCTGACGGCCTGCGGAGGCGGCGACGACGGCGGGACGAGCTCGTCGGGCACCGCGGGCGACGGCAGCGACCTCACCGGTGTCCTCCTCGGCCTGCTGCCTCCGCAAGGGGTGCTGGTGACCGGGAGCGAACAGCGGGTTCCGGTGGCCTTGGCCGACAACGAGGGGGTGCCGATCCGCGAGGGGCTCGCCCCGCGCCAGTTCCGCGTCCGCCGCGACGGTGGCGAGCCGATCATGGTCGAGATCGAGCCCCACGACGACGGCGTGCCGACGCCCTACTACCCCGTGCGGTTCACGCCCAGCGAAGCCGGGATCTACGAGCTGGCGGTCGCCGACGAGGAAGGCTTCAACGTGTTGACCTTCGACGTCGGCGAGGCGTCGTCGGTCCCTGGTGCCGGCCAGGCCCTGCCCCCGCTCGACACCCCCACGCGGGGGAACGACCGCGGGGTCACGCCGATCTGCACCCGCACCCCCGCCTGCGCCCTCCACGCGGCCACCCTGCGGGAGGCGTTGGGCGGCGGGGGCCCGGTGGCCTTCCTCATCGCCACGCCGGAGTTCTGCCAGACCGCCATCTGCGGCCCCGTCCTCGACCTGCTGGTGGAGGCGTTGCCGGACTTCCGGACCGTCACCGCGGTGCACGCCGAGGTCTACGCCGACCCCCGTGGGGACGCCGACCCCACCGCCGGCGGTCTGTCCGCCGCGCCCGAGGCGTACGGCCTCACCTACGAGCCCACCCTGTTCGTCGCCGACGCGACCGGCACGATCGTCACCCGCCTCGACACCGTCTACGACCGCGCCGAACTCCAGGAAGCCCTCGCGTCGGTTGCGTGAGGGGGACTAGCTGAAGCTCTGTCCACACCCGCAGGTGCGCTCGGCGTTGGGGTTGTCGATGGAGAAGCCGGCCTGGTTGAGGCCGTCCTTGTAGTCGAGGGTGGCCCCCTCGAGCAGCATGGCGCTGGAGGTGTCGACGATCACCTCGACCTGGCCGAACGTGGCCTTCTGGTCGTCGTCGCCGACGTCGCTGTCGAAGAACATCTCGTAGCTGAAGCCCGAGCATCCACCAGGACGGACGGCGACGCGCAGCGCGAGGCCGGCTTCGTCCTCCTGCTCGAGGAGCTCCTTCACCTTGGCAGCCGCAATGTCGGTGACGGTGATCACGCTCGGTCCTCCTGTCGGTCCTTCAAGTCGAATCTATCCAGATCGATCTCGACCACATCGGTCTGGCAGGGCACGCGGTCGACCAGGGTCCGGAACGCCCCCATCTCCCCGGTGCCGAGGGCGTCCACGAACCCGCTGACCATGCCGCGGTGCAGGCCGCAGACGAGGTCGGGGTTGGCCTCGGCCAGCTCCCGGAAGGGGCAGTGGGTGAAGGCGATGGTCACGCCGTCGGGACCGCCCGTGACCTCGGGGTCGAAGCCCAGGTACTCGAGCTGGGTCATGAGCGCCTCGATGCAGGCGCTGCCCTCGCCGAACACCACGGCGTCGCGCGCGCCCTCTTCCCGGCCGGCGGCCTCGGCGTCGTTGCCGTCGAGGCCGGCCTCGGCCGCCACGGTGAGCAGCATCCGGGCCAGGGCGGGCATGGCCGGCGGCTCGAGACCGAGCGAGGGGGCGTCGGGAGCGAGGCTGTAGAGGTGCTGGGGTCGGCCGACGCCGCCGTCGTTGGCCACCCGTTGCTCGAGGAGCCCGACCTCGCGCATGCGCTCCAGGTGGGGACGCACCGTGTTGGCGTGCAGGTCGAGGGTGGCGGCGATCTCGGCGGTGGCCAAGGGGCGGGGTGAGCGGGCCAGCTCGAGGTAGATGGCGTAGCGGGTGTTCTCGCCGAGCGCCTTCAGGATCTCCAACCGCGAGGGCGCGGACACCGTCTGCTCGACCACCGCACCAGATTACACGGGCTAGACCGGTAAAATCACCGCATGACCGCATCGGCGCCCCCCACCACCGAGGCGGTGTTCGGGCTGCTGCGGGGGGTGATCGACCCGGAGCTGGGCAGCGACATCGTCGACCTCGGCATGGCCAAGGCCGTCGCGGTCGCCGACGACGGGACGGTCACGGTCACCATCGCCCTGACCACCGAGGGGTGCCCGCTGCGGGCCCAGATCAAGAAGGACATCGTCGCCCGGGTCGAGTCGTTCCCCGGGGTCACCGCGGTCGCGCTCGCCTGGACCGAGATGGACGCCGACGAGAAGGCCCGGGCGATGGCCCGGGCCCGCTGGAACGTCCGCGAGCAGGCCCCCGACACCGCGGTGCCGCCCACCACCCGCGTGATCGCGGTCGCCTCGGGCAAGGGCGGGGTCGGCAAGTCGTCGGTGACCGTGAACCTGGCGGTCGCCATCGCGGCCCAGGGTCACCGGGTCGGCGTGCTCGACGCCGACATCTGGGGCTTCTCGGTCCCCCGCATGCTCGGCCTGGAGGGCCGCCTCGAGGGCTCAGTCGAAGAGAAGAAGATCGTCCCCCACGTGACCACGGTGGGCGACGGCACCCTCGAGGTCGTGTCCATGGGGTTCCTCGTGGACAAGGAGGAGTCGGCCCTCATGTGGCGCGGCCTGATGCTGAACCGGGCCGTGCAGCACTTCCTGGAAGACGTGCGCTGGGGCGACCTCGACTACCTGCTCATCGACATGCCCCCCGGGACCGGCGACGTCCAGATGGGCCTGGCCCGGATGCTGCCCCGCACCGAGATCGTGATCGTGACCACGCCGTCGCGCAGCGCCCAGAAGGTGGCCGTGCGGGCGGCCGACATGGCCCGCAAGTCCTATCTGCGCATCGCCGGCGTCATCGAGAACATGAGCGCCTTCACGTGCGAGCACGGCGAGTCGTACCCGCTCTTCGGTGAGGGAGGCGGCGCCGACCTGGCCCTCGAGGCCGGCGTGCCCCTGCTCGGGTCGGTCCCCCTCGAGCCGAGCGTGGCTCAGGGAGGCGACGAAGGCCGGCCGGTGGCGCTGGGGGACGGCCCGGCGGCCGAGGCCTTCCGGGCCATCGCCAGCCACATCGTGGAGGAGGCGGTCCCGCCGGTCGAGATGGCGGGCTGCAGTGCCCGGGTGCTCGAGGCCGCCGTCGCCGCCCTGGACGCCCAAGACGCGGCGAAGGCCGCCGACGCGCCCTCGTAGGCCAACTACTACTGCTGCTGCTGCTGTTGGGCGAGGCGCCGGGGGTCCTGGGCGACGGGACGGCGCAGGAGGCCACGGTCGGCGGCGGAGAGGATGGTCGGGCGCCCGCCGTCGTCGGTACGGCGGCGGATGTCGACCGAGCTGACCAGCGTCGGGTCGGCACTGCCCGAGAAGCTGCCGTGGAAGGGGGTCACGTCGAAGTAGTCCCGGCCGTGGCCGATCTTCACGTGACGATCCGCGACGTCACGGCCGTTGGTCGGGTCGAGGGGCTGCCAGCGCCCCGGGGCGACGCCGACCTCGACCCACGCATGGGTCTGGACCGACACCGACTCCTCGTCCTCGTGCTCGGTCATGCGGTCGTCCCGGCGGGCGAACAGGTAGCCGGAGACGTACCTCGCGGGCACGTCGACGGCCCGGCAGAGGGCCACCGTGAGGTGGGCGTAGTCCTGGCACACGCCGACCCTCCGCTCGAAGACCTCCGTGATGGGCGTGTCCACCCTGGTGGCGCCCGGGGTGTACGTGAGCGCCTCGCCGACCCACGTGGACACCGCCCGTCCGGCCTCCTCCGCCGACGCCGCCCCGTCGATCACCGCGGCCGCGACCTCGGTGAACTCGTCGCCCCCGCCGGTGTGGCGGCTGGGAACGAGGTACTCGTGGAACCGCTCGTCGGCCGCCAGCTCGGCGATCGGCGTCGGTGGCGCCGGGTCGTCGGACGCCGGCGAGGTCTCGACGCTGATCTCGGCCACGACGTCCAGTCGGTCGTGGCGGGCGGTGACGCCGAACGTCTCGACCCGGGTGCCCCAGTAGTCCCGGAACGACTGCACCGTGGTCGCCGGGTCGACGCGCAGGCGGAAGTCGAGCACCCGTTGGCGGGCGTCGTCGACCGGGCAGGCCCGGACCTCGTTGTGGGACTCCCGCACGGGAGCGTCGTAGCGGAACCGGGTCTCGTAGCGGATGTCGAGCCTCATGGGTCGGACCCCGCCTCCACGGGATCGGCCGAGACGGCGTCGTTGCCCCGCAGCTCGTGGAGGTAGAGCCCGGCGGACTCGCCGGGGCTGAAGAAGCGGTCCGCCAGCGCGTCGCCGACGGCCGGGAGCCGGGCCTGGATGCGGCCGAGGAGCTCGGCCAGCCCCAACGGGGTCAGCTCGTGCCCGTCGACGTACTCGAGCTGGGAACGCACGCCGCCGATCAAGCGGCGGGTCACCGACCGGGACTCGTCGGACTCGAGGCGGCCGAGCTGCTCCTCTGCCGCCTTGAGGGCCCGGAGCACGCTGCGCGGGAAGGTCCGCGACAGCAGGAGGAACGCGGTCACGTCGGTCAGCCGGGGCGCCGTGCCCTGCTGCCAGCGGACGAAGGCCTCGAGCGCGGCGCTCGACTCGAGCAGCTCCGCCCAGGAGGCGAGCGACTCGGGCTGGGGGTCGTCGTGGTCGGCGGCCAGGTGCACCGAGAGCACCCGGACGGTGAGCTCGGCCCGCTCCAGGAGCACGCCGAGCATCAGGAACCGCCACGGATCGTCCCGCGGCATGGTCTCGGTGGCGACGCCGAGGATCGACTGGCAGCGCAGGCGGACGTCGGCGTACAGCTCCGTCGGATGCTCGTCGAGCCCACCCCGCCCGCCCGTGCGCTGCGACGCCCGGAGCTCGAGGTAGGCGCGGTTGAAGGCCTCGAACAGCTCCGACGACAACAGCTCGCGGACGCTCCGGGCGTTCTCGCGGGCCCGCCGCACGGCCTGGCCGATCGCCCCCGGGTGCAGGGCGTCGCCCATGAGGAAGGCGTTGACCGTCGTCACGTCGAGCTCGCGCCCGGAGGCCGAGAACTGGCGGTCCAGGCCGAGTCCGCGCAGCAGGCCGGCCCAGGCCTGCGCCGCCTGCTCCGGGGCGAGCCCGGCGCTGTGGTGGTACGTGCTGTCGAGCATGCGCGCCGTGTCCTGGGCCCGCTCCACGTAGCGACCGGCCCAGAAGAGGTTCTCGGCGTGGCGGGCCAGCATCATGACCGGAGGGGTGAGTTCAGCACCCAGGTGTCCTTCGTGCCGCCGCCCTGCGACGAGTTCACGACCAGCGAGCCCTTCCGGAGCGCCACCCGGGTCAGCCCGCCCGGCACCACCTCGACGCCGTCGGCGGACGAGATCACGAAGGGGCGGAGGTCGACGTGGCGGCCCTCGAGGCCGTCCTCGGTCACCGTGGGCACGCGCGAGAGCTGCACCACCTCCTGGGCGATGAACCGCCGGGGGTCGGCTTCGATCTGGGCCCGCAGGATGGCGAGGGCCTCGTCGCTGGCCCGCGGACCGATGACCAACCCGTAGCCGCCGGCGCCGTCGACCGGCTTGGTGACCAGCTCGTCGAGGCGGTCGAGGACGGCCGCCCGCTGGTCGGGGTCCCACAGGCAGTACGTGCCCACGTTGGGCAGCAGCGGCTCCTCGCCCAGGTAGTAGCGGACGAGGTCGGGGACGAAGGGGTACACCGCCTTGTCGTCGGCCACGCCGTTGCCGACCGCGTTGGCCACCGTGACATTCCCGGCCCGCGCCGCGGCGAGCAGCCCGGGCACGCCGATGTAGGTCTCGCTGCGGAAGCCCACGGGGTCGAGGAAGCGGTCGTCCAGCCGCCGGTAGATGACGTGCACCGGGCGGGGGCCCTCGGTCGTGCGCATGAAGACCCGCTGGTTGTCGACCAGGAGGTCGTTGCCCTCGACCAGCTCCACCCCCATCTGGTGGGCCAGGAAGGCGTGCTCGAAGTAGGCGGCGTTGTGGATCCCTGGCGTCATCACGACCACGCCGGGATCGGACACACCCGGCGGGGCGACGCTCCGCAGCGCCCGCAGCAGCAGCTCCCCGTAGTGACCGACGGGCCGCACGCGGTGGGCCCGCACGATCGAGGGGAAGAGGCGGGTCATCAGGTCCCGGTTCTCGAGGACGTAGGAGATCCCGCTCGGGTTGCGCAGGTTGTCCTCCAGCACCCGGAGGCGGCCGTCGGCTCCCCGGACCAGGTCGAGCCCGGCCACCAGGCAGCGCACCCCGGACGGCGCCGGCACGCCCATCGCCTCGCGGACGAAGCCCTCCGACGAGGTGACGAGCCAGTACGGCACGATCCCGTCGCGGATGGCGGCCCGCTCCCCGACGTACAGGTCCTCGAGGAACGCGTTGAGGGCGACCACCCGCTGGATCAGCCCGGCCTCGAGCTCACGCCAGGCGGCACCGTCGATGATCCGGGGGAGGACGTCCATGGGCAACGTCCGCTCGAGGTCCTCGTCGTCGTCCTCGCCGGTGGCCGCGAGCGTGAAGGTCACGCCCCGCTTGCGCATCGTGTCGTCGCACATCGCCGCCCGCCGGGCCAGCTCCTCGTGCGTCATCGCCCGCAGCCGGTCGAACAGCACCTCGTACTCCGGGCGGGGCTCGCCGTCGGGGTCGACGGCCTCGTCGTAGAAGCCCCCGGTGACGTAGCCCTCCAGCAGGCCCCGCCCACTGGCCGGGAGATCGTGTGGCACCGTCGGGGTCAAGGCGGCAGCCATGGCCTCGGTCACGGTGCCAGTCGCGTGTGGCCGCGGTGTTTCCTGCGGATGAAGCCTTCCCGGGACGATGGGCGGTTCTCCTACCCGGGACTCGGGGGGCGGATGCTTAGGCCGCACTCCACTCGCCGTCCAGGTCGTCACCCTTGGCGCTGCCTTCGTCGCGCAGCTTCAGCAGGTGGGCATGGACCGTGTGGCGGGCGATCGGGTGCCGCTCGGCGTCGACGTCGGTGTAGACGGTGGCGACCAGGTCATCGATGGAGGCCGTGCCCGCCTCCTCGAGGGCAGCGGCGATCGCCGCCTCCCGTTCGGCCCGGTGGGCGAGGTACCAGTCGATGCGCTGGCGGGGGTCCTCGATCGGGTGACCGTGGGCGGGGGCCAGCACGGAGAGGCGCATGGCCCGGATCCGTTCCAGCGAGGCGATGTAGTCGGCCATGTCGCCGTCCGGCGGCTTGATGACCACGGTCGAGCCGTCCATCACGTGGTCGCCGGTGAACAGGCAGCGTTCCTCCTCGAGGAGGAAGCACAGGTGGTTGGACGCGTGGCCCGGGGTGTGGAGGGTGCTCAGGCGCCACTCGGTGCCCTCGACCATGTCACCGTCGCCGAGCGTGCCGTCGATCTCGATGCCGTCCCGGGCCTCGAAGGCCAGGATCTCGGCACCGGTGCGCTCCTTGAGCCCCGCGGCGCCGGGGCCGTGGTCGGGGTGCGTGTGGGTCAGCAGGATCCACCGGATCCGATCGCCCCCGCAGCCGGCCACGGCATCGAGGTGGGCGTCGTCGGCCGGTCCGGGGTCGATCACCGCGATCTCGTCGACCCCGATGAGGTACGTGTTGGTCCCGGGACCGGTCATGACGCCGGGGTTGTCGGCGCAGATCCGCCGTACGAGCGGCGACAGCGCCCGGGGGACGTCGGGGATGATCGGGATCGGTTCGGGGGCTTCGTCGATGGTCACGTCGGGCTCTCCTGGTGGGCGGCGACGACCTCGTGGGGGAGGACGACGCGCCGACCACCGTGGTCGTCGGTCAGCGGGGGGTCGGTGTCGAGGTGGGCGAGCAGGTCGGCCACGGTCTCGAAGGGCGCGAGGGCGAGGAGGCTGCGCTCGGTCGGGTCGATCAGCTCCCAGGACCCGGTGGCGAAGTGGTCGAGGGCGGTCTGGGGGCGGACCCATTCGCAGGCCACGGCCTCGTTGCCGTCGTGACAGGGCTCTTGGCCGGGCGGGGCCGGGGCGACGAAGAAGCGGGTGGAGTACCGCCGCGGCGCGCCGGGCGGTGTCGTCCAGTGGCCGAAGTAGCGGAGATCACCGAGGCGGAGGGCGATCCCGTGCTCGGTGCAGACCTCGGCGAAGGGGCGTTCGCCGCGGTCGACCGCCTCACGGTGGTGGTCGACGTCGCCGACCGCGCCATCGGCCACGAGCAGGCCGACCTCCTCGTAGATCTCCCGGACGGCCGCGACCCAGTAGGCCAGCCCGCCGGACGGGATCCCCAGGCGAGCGGAGGCCTCGGCGTCGGTCGGGACCACCCCGGTGGTGGGGTGGGGGTCGTGATCGGCCGGCTCGACCTTGCCGCCGGGGAAGGCATGGGCCCCGGGGACGAAGACGAGATCGGGGCTGCGCCGCTGCATCACGACCTCGACGCCATCAGGGCCGTCGCGCACAACCATCGTCGTGGCCCCCGGCTGGGGGGCGAGGACCGTGCTCACGGACCGAGCGGGATCGCACCCGGTGGACCGTCGTCGTCGTGCGGCTCGCGAGGGCGGCCCTCGGTGTCGACGACGGAGCCGTACCACCGGCCCGTCGGTCCGGTCCCGACGGTCGTGGCGACGCGGAGCCGGCCCCGTAGGAGACGGCCCAGCAGCGGGCGGACGACCGCCCGGGTGGGAGGCAGGAGCAGGAGGATGCCCACGACGTCGCCGAGAAACCCGGGGGTGAGCAGGAGCGCGCCGGCCACGAGGATCAACGCGCCGTCCTGGAGCTCGCGTGTGGGGATCCGCCCGGCGTTCAGCGCGCCCTGCAGGCGTCCCAGCGTGGACAGGCCCTCTCGCTTGCAGAGCCAGGCCCCGGCGAAGCCGACGGCGATCAGTGCGGCGACGGTCTCGAACACGCCGAAGGCGCCCGCGACCTGCACGATCACGTACAGCTCGACCACGGGAACCGCGACGAAGAGCACCAGCAGGACGAGAAACACGCCCTCAAGGCTACGGCCGGCCGGGGCGGGAGGCTCCTGGGGCCACCTATCCTCAGCCCCGTGCGGCCGCCGTCCGTCGACGCCCTGGCCCGCAGCCTGGCCGACACCGGCCTCCCCCACCCGCTGCTGGTGGATGCGGCCCGCACGGCCATCGCCGCGGGGAACCCTGACGCGGCGCGGGCCGAGGCCGAGGCCGTCGCCGCCGCCCTCCTGCGGCCCGTGGTCAACGCGACCGGCGTGCTCCTGCACACCAACCTGGGTCGGGCCCCGCTCGCCCATGCCCAGCCCGCGGCCTACACCAACCTCGAGCTGGACCTCGCGACCGGCGAGCGCGGGTCGCGGTGGGCCCACGCCGCGGGCCTCCTGGCCCGGGCCTGTGGCGCCGAAGCCGCCACCGTGGTCAACAACGGCGCCGCCGCGGTGCTCCTCGCCCTGGCCGCCTTGGCCCGGGGGCGGGAGGTCGTCGTGTCCCGAGGCGAGCTGGTGGAGATCGGCGGCGGGTTCCGGATCCCGGAGATCCTGGCCACGTCGGGAGCCCGGCTGGTCGAGGTGGGCACCACGAATCGCACCCGGCTGGCCGACTACGCGGGGGCCGTCGCCGACCATGCCGATGTCGGCCTGCTGCTGAAGGTCCACCAGTCCAACTACCGCATCACCGGCTTCACCGAGTCGGCGGCGGTCGGCGAGCTGACCGCGCTCGGCCCCCCGGTCGCCGTGGACCTCGGGTCCGGCCTCCTCGACGCCGCCTGTCCGTGGCTCGACGGGGGGCCGCCACCGTGGCTGCGGGACGAGCCCGGGGTGCGCCAGACCCTCGACGCCGGGGCCGCGCTGGTCATGTTCTCCGGCGACAAGCTGCTCGGCGGGCCGCAGGCCGGGATCATCGCGGGCCGGGCGGACCTGGTCGGGGCCTGCGCCCGGCACCCGCTGGCGCGAGCGCTGCGCCCCGGAGGTCTCGTCCTCGCCGCGCTCCAGGCCACCGCGCTCGCCTATCTCGACCGCCGAGGGGACGACATCCCCCTCTGGCGCCTGGCCACCCGCACCGTCGACGAGCTGCGCCGCCGGGCCGAGGCTCTGGGTCACGGGACCGTCGTGGACTGCGCCTCGGTGACCGGCGGCGGCACCCTGCCCGGGGTCGAGATCCCGTCCGCGGGGGTCGCCGTCCCCGGCGACCAGCGGGCGGCGCTGCGGAGCATCGCCGTCCCGGTCGTCGCCCGGGTCGACGACGGTCAGACCGTCCTCGACCTGCGCACGGTCGACCCGGCCGAAGACCAGCTGGTCACTGCCGCGCTCGGCGCCATCGGCGGGGGGTGAGGGCCTGCACGTCGTCGCCACAGCCGGACACGTCGACCACGGAAAGTCGACCCTGGTCGAGGCGCTGACCGGCACCGACCCCGACCGGTGGGCGGAGGAGAAGGCCCGGGGCCTCACCATCGACCTCGGCTTCGCCCACACCGAGTTGGAGGACCTGGAGGTCTCGTTCGTCGACGTGCCCGGCCACGTCCGCTTCCTCGCCAACATGCTCGCCGGCGTGGGCGGCGTGGTCGCCTGCCTGTTCGTGGTCGATGCCGTCGAGGGCTGGAAGCCGCAGTCCGAGGAGCACCTGCGCATCCTGGAGCTCGTCGGCGTGCGCCATGGCGTGATCGCGCTCACCAAGGTCGACCGCGCCGAGCCCGACCTCGTCGAGCTCGCCCGCCTGGAGGTGGCCGAGCACGTCGCCGGGACCTTCCTGGCCGACGCCGGGGTGATCGACGTCGCCGCCCCCACCGGGCAGGGCCTCCCGGAGCTGCGAGCGGCCCTCGCCCGTGTCCTCCGGGCCACCTCCCCGGTGACCGATCGGCACCGGCCCCGGCTCTGGGTGGACCGCGCCTTCGCAGCTCGGGGCGCCGGCACCGTCGTGACCGGGACGCTGCTCGGCGGCGCGGTCGCCGTGGGCGATCAGCTGTCGGTCCGACCCGGCGGGCCCGGGGTGCGGGTCCGCGGCCTCCAGGCCCACCACGAGCACGTCGACCACCTGCCTCCCGGCAGTCGCGGCGCGCTCAACCTCGTCGGCGTGGAGCACGACCAGGTCGGCCGCGGCCAGGTCGTCCTGCGGGCCGAGCAGTGGCACGAGACCGCCGTCGTCGACGCCGGCCTCACCGTGCTGGCCTCGCTGGAGCACCGGGTGTCCCGGCGGGGGGCGTACGTGCTCCATCTGGGTACCGGCCAGTGGACCGTTCGGCTGCGGGTCTTGGCGGAGGAGTCGCTGGCGCCGGGGACGTCGGGCCGGGTCCGGCTGCACCTGCCCGTGCGCCTCCCGCTCGTCCCGGGAGACCGCTACGTGCTCCGCGAGATCGGGGCGGGGCGAGACGGTGGGGGGCGGTGAGGTCCTGGACGTCGATCCCGTCCTGCCGGCCACGCGGGCCCGACCCGATCGATCGGTCGAGCGCGTCGTGGCCGAGCGCGGCTGGATCGAGGTCGACCGGCTCGAGCGGCTCACCGGCGAACGCCGACCCGCCACGGTCGGGCGCTGGGTGGTCGACCCGGACGCCCTCGGCGCCGCGCGCGAGTCGTTGCGGGCGCGGATCGAGGAGGCGGGTGACCTCGGCCTCGACGTCGCCCGCCTCGACGACCGGGAGCGCTCGCTGGTCGACGGCCTCGAAAGCGTCGAGGTCGAGGGGGGCCGGGCGGTGCTCGGCGGCCGGGCGGACCCCCTCGCCGACCACCCCTACGTGGCGGCGCTGGCCGCCGCGCCGTTCGCCCCGCCTCCCCCGGACGGGGTGGATCCCGAGGAGCTCCGGGCCCTCGCCCGGCGAGGCCTGGTCGTCCAGCAGGACGGCATCTGGTTCGCCGCCGACGGCCGTCGAGCAGATCACCCCCGTGGTCGTCCGCCTCCTGGCCGAGCACCCCGACGGGTTCACCCTGAGCCAGCTCCGCGAGGCGCTCGGGACGACCCGCAAGTACGCGGTCCCGCTGGTCACCCTGCTCGACGGGCGCGGCATCACCCGCCGCCGCGGCGACCTTCGCATCGCCGGTTCGCGGTTGCGCTAGCGGGTCAGCAGCTCCTTGCGCTCGGCCTCGTTGCGCCCGCCCCAGATGCCATGGGGCTCACGGATGCCGAGGGCATAGGCCAGGCAGGGCTGCCTGACCGGGCACGTGGAGCAGATCTCCTTGGCCCGTCGCTCGCGCTCGGCCTTCTCGTCCTTGCGCTCGAACTGGGGCGGCGGGAAGAAGATGGCGGCCTGCGGCCCCCGACATGCCGCCTTCACCTGCCATCCGACGTCTACTTGAGCCGTCACGCTGGACCCCCTTGCAGGGACGCGACCCTAGGTCCACCCGTTTTGGCCGTAAAGGGGTGTGGCGAAAATTCCCACGATCGGTGAACGACGGTTCAGCGCCGGTGTTCTCGGGCTCTGCGGTCGGGATCGGCGGGTTCGACCTCGAGGACGAGGCCGTCGAGGCCGGCGACGACCAGGTCCTCGCCCACCTCGAGCGGGGTGGCGCGGTTGGTCCGGGCCCGCCAGAGCGCCTCGCGGATCCTCACCGTCCCGTCCGGCGCCACGGCGGTCACCGCCTGGCCCGCCTCGCCGATCATCCACTCTCGCCCGATGGTCGGCGTCGAGAAGCGGGTCCGCACCATCGCCGGCATGCCCGCCAACACCGCAACGGCCAGCGCGGCGAACGTGCAGAGCACCGTGACCCACCACAGGCGCGGCCCGTCGTAGAGGAAGAAGGTGCCCACGGCGAAGCACACGAAGCCGACGCCCGTCCAGAACCGGGGCACGCCGGTCTGGATGTCGACGCAGAACGCCGCCATCGACAGCACGAGCAGGCCGACGGCCCAGCCCCGGGCGGGCAGCACGGCCAGCCCGTAGGCCCCGAGGACGAAGAAGCCGGCCGCGATCACCCCGGCCACGCCCACGCCCGCGGTGTAGAGCTCGAAGACGATGAGGCCCATGCCCAGCACGAAGAAGAGGTAGGCCACGGCCGGGCTGGCCGCCGTGTGGAAGAGCTGCGAGCTGAGGGGGAGCTGGCGGAACCGGGTCTCGGTCACCGGGACCAGGTCGCCGTCGTCGAGCTCGGTCTCGAACCCGGGGAGGTCGTTGACGAACAGGCCGATCGTCGGGGCCCTGCGGTCGGCGGTCCCGGCCTCCACCGCTTCGTCCTCGTCGAGGTCGCCGAGGCGCGTTCCCGGGGCCATGCCGACCTCCGCAGTGGCTTCGGCCAGCTCCGCGGCGCCGCCGGCGGCGCGGGCCCCGCTCGGTCCGATCCAGGTCGTCACCGGCACCGTGGCGTCGCGCACCGTCGTCAGGAGGGCGGCCAGCTCCTCGTCGCTGACCACCGAGCCCGGGCTGTTCAGCTGGAGCACGACGCTCACCGCCTCCTCGGCCTCGGCCTCTTCGATCGACCGGGTGATGAAGTCGACGAGAACAGGATCGAGGTAGCCAGCCACTTCGAGGATGTCCACCTGCTGCGGGGCCGGACCGTCGTCGTCGTCCTGGCCCGACGCGGGACCTCCGGCCAGGCCGATCAGGGCCAACGAAAGGCCGAGAACCGTCATCGCTAGCCTGCGCACGCAGCCTCCGGGAGGACTGGGGTTTGGATCCAGCGACGTTCTTCGCCGCTTCCCGCGTCGTCATCGTGGCGGGCAAGGGCGGCGTGGGCAAGACGACGGTGACCGCGGCCCTCGCCCGAGCGGCGGCGCGGCTCGGCCGGCGGACGCTGGTCGTCGAGGTCGAGGGCAAGTCCGGGCTGGCCAACATGTTCGGCACCGACGACCTCGGCTACGAGGAGATCGTGCTGGCCGAGCCCGACGAGGCCTCCGGTCGGGCGGAGGTCCGGGCCCGGACGCTCACCCCCGACGAGGCCATGCTCGAGTACCTCGAGGCCCACGGCCTCAGCCGGGTGGCCAGGCGGCTCGTGGCCTCGGGCGCGCATCGACACGCTGGCCACCGCCGCGCCCGGGATCAAGGACATCCTCGTGCTGGGCAAGGTCAAGCAGCTCGAGCGGGGCGGGGCCGCCGACCTGATCCTGCTCGACGCTCCCGCCGCGGGCCACGCCATCACCTTCCTGCGCTCCGCTCGGGGATTGCTCGACGCCGTGCGCGCCGGCCCCATCCACAACCAGGCGGCGGAGGTCATGGAGCTGCTCACCGACGCCGAGCGGTGTCGGGTCGTGCTCGTGACCCTCCCCGAGGAGACGCCGGTCAACGAGCTGGTCGAGACCGCGTTCAACCTGGAGGACCAGGTCGGCGTGGCGCTCGGCCCGGTGGTGGTCAACGGTCGCTACCCCGACCTGCCGGGGCTGGCGGTCGACCCGTCCACGGCGGCCGCCGCGGCCGGCGTGGCCCTCCGCGACGGGCGAAGCCGGGACCCTGGCGGCGGCGTCGGACTTCCGTCGCCACCGGGTCGCGCTCCAGGTCGGGCAGGTGGCCCGCCTCAGCAACGCCCTCCCCCTGCCCCAGGTGCACCTGCCCTTCCTCTTCGAGTCCGAGCTCGGTCCGGCCGAGCTCGACCGCCTGGCGACGGCGCTCGTGGACGGGCTGGCCGAAGCCGTGGGCGTGGCGTGAGCAGGGACACGCAGCGAGCGTCAGTCGCCGCAGACGCGGTCCTGCTGAAGCGAGCGGAGCTGGACCCATGAGCATGAGCACCCTCGTCCGGGACGCCGAGGTCATCGTGTGCACCGGGTCGGGCGGCGTGGGCAAGACCACCATCGCCGCCGTGCTGGCCATGGAGGGGGCCCGCCAGGGTCGGCGCACCGCCGTGGTCACGATCGACCCGGCCAAGCGGCTGGCCGACGCGCTCGGCCTCGAAGGCCTGACCAACGAGCCCGGTCGCATCGAGGGCGACTGGCCCGGCGAGCTGTCGGCCCTCATGCTCGACACCAAGAGCACCTTCGACGACCTGGTCACGAGGTACGCGGCGACGCCCGAGCAGGCCGAGCGCATCCTCGACAACCGCTTCTACCGCAACATCTCCTCCGCGCTCTCGGCCACGCAGGAGTTCATGGCCATGGAGAAGCTGTACGAGCTCCACGTCGAGTCCGCCTTCGACCTCGTCGTGGTCGACACGCCGCCCACCCGCAACGCCCTCGACTTCCTCGACGCCCCGGGCACGCTGACCCGGTTCCTCGACCATCCGCTCTACAAGGTCGTGATGGCCCCGACCCGGGGGATCCTGAAGGCCGCCAGCCTTGCCGCCCAGGCCTTCCTCCGCACGGTCGCCCGGGTCGTCGGCTCCGAGGTCATCGACGACGCCATCGCCTTCTTCCAGGCCTTCCACGGCATGGAGGAGGGCTTCCGCGACCGGGCCCGCCACGTGGACGCTCTCCTGGCGGACGTGGCCACCCGCTTCGTCCTCGTCGCCTCGCCTCGTCGCGACACCCTGGACGAGGCGGCCTTCTTCGCGGAGGCGCTCGGCGAGGCGGACATGTCGATCAGCGCGCTGGTCGTGAACCGCATGCACCCGCGGTTCGCGCCGGGCCTGGGTGAGGCCGCCCGGGAGCGAGCCGACACCCTCGCCGGCACCGCCCTGGGCGACCACTACGCCAACCTGGCCGACTTCCAGCTCATCGCCAGTCGGGAGGAGGACCACCTGCGGGAGCTGGTGGGACGGGTCGGCGACGCCACCGTGGTCCGCGTGCCCTTCCTCCGCGGCGACGTCCACGACCTCGCCGGGCTCGAGGAGCTGGCCCAGCACGTGGTGACGGACTGACCCGCCGGGCTACACGACCTCGGGGTCGCCTTGGCCGGCGGCGAGGGCCTTGGCGGCGTCGTCCACGGTCTCGGTGACGGCCACGATCCGGTCGAAGCCGGTCGTGTGCAGGAGCCGGGTGAGCGTCGCCCGGCCGCAGGCGACGGCCACGTCCCCTCCGGCCTCGCGGGTCCGGCGGATGCCGCCGATGAGGGCGCCCAGGCCGGCCGAGTCCATGAACGGGACCTCGGACAGGTCGATCAGGAGCTGGCGGGTCTCGGTGAGCTCGGCCAGCGCTTCGCGGAAGCGACCGACGGTGTAGGCATCGAGCTCACCTTCGGGGCGACAGAGCGTGTACTCGTCACCCGGTTCGACGGTGATGGAGAGCAACGGTCCTCCGGGACGGGGGCCAACGCGCCGGGCGGAGCCCAGGAGCGGAGACGCAGGGCGGTGGTCCGAGCGATGGTAGCCATGACCTCAGCCGACCCGGTTCCCCTCCGGCCGATCCGCGCCGGTACGCTCCGGCGCCGTGCCCGTCGTGCTCCTGGCCACCGACTCCGACCGCCTCCACGACGAGGTGGACGCCGCGCTGGCCGACGAGACGACGAAGGTGGAGCGGGTGCACAGCGGCCGTGAGGTCGTGGGCGCGGTCGCCGACCTCGATCCCGACCTGGTCGTGCTCGACCTGCAGATCGGGAACATGGGAGGCATGGCCACCTGCCTGTCGCTGCGGTCGGAGGAGGGCGCCGGACGCCTCGAACCCCGCCCGGTGCTGATGCTGCTCGACCGGATGGCGGACGTGTTCCTCGCCCGCCGCTCCGATGCCGACGGTTGGCTGGTGAAGCCGCTGGACGCCCTCCGGCTCCGTCGGGCGGCCGAGGCGCTGCGGGCGGGCGGCGAGTACCACGAGGGTGCGCTGGTCGGCGGTCCCGGCGACGCGCTCCCCGAGAACGCCGTGGTCCCCGACCAGGCCACCCCGGAGAACCCGGCCGAGCCCGAACAGCGGCCGGCGTCGCTGGCCAGCGAGCAGACCGACGCCACGAGCGACGCCGACGACGGGGCCCCGGTCGAGACCGCGGCCGCGGACACCGAAGGTTCCGAGGCGCCCGAGGGCTGAAGCCCCGACGACTCGGAGCGGAGTCGGGAAGGCGGGATTTGAACCCGCGACCTCGTCGTCCCGAACGACGCGCGCTGCCAAGCTGCGCCACTTCCCGGTGGGGCGAGCGTATCGGCCCACCTGCCGGGCCGTCACCGTCGATTCTCACGCCTCAGGCGGCGGCGAGGGCCTCGGCGATCTGCACGGCGTTGAGGGCGGCCCCCTTGCGAAGGTTGTCGCCGGAGACGAACAGCGCCAGGCCGTTGTCCACCGTCGGGTCGACCCGGATCCGGCCCACCAGCGTGGGGTCGATGCCCGCGGCGGCCAGGGGGTTGGGGATCACCGCCAGGACGACCCCGGGTGCCGCCTCGAGGAGCTCGGTGGCCCGGGCGGCGGTGATCGGCTGCTCGAACTGCGCCGCGATCGACAGCGAGTGGCCGGTGAACACCGGCACCCGGACACAGGTGGCGAACACGGCCAGGTCGGGGATGCCGAGGATCTTCCTGCTCTCGTCGCGCAGCTTGCGCTCCTCGACCGTCTCGCCCGTGCCGTCGTCCAGCAGGTCGCCGGCCTGGGGGATCACGTTGAAGGCCACGGTCGTGGGGAACACCTGGGCGGTCGGGAAGTCGATCGCCCGGCCGTCGGTGATGAGCGCCGAGGCGGCGTGCGCCCCCTTCTGGACCTGCTCCTCGAGCTCGGCCGTCCCCGCGAGGCCGGCGCCGCCGGCCGCCTGGTAGGTGCTGATGGACAGCCGGCGCAGGCCGGCCTCCGCGTGGAGCACGGCCAGGGGGGTCATGGCGACCATCGTCGTGCAGTTGGGGTTGGCCACGATGCCCTTCGGCAGGTGGCCCAGCTCCTGGCCGTTCACCTCGGGCACCACCAGGGGCACGTCGGGGTCCATCCGCCAGGCCGAGGAGTTGTCGACCACCGTCACCCCGGCGGAGGCCACCACCGGCGCCAGGGCCCGGCTGGCGGTCGCACCGGCGGAGAAGAGGGCGAGATCCAGACCCGACCAGTCGGCGCCCTCGACGTCCTCGACCGTGATCGCCTCGCCCTTCCAGTCGAGGGTGCGGCCGGCGGACCGGTGGCTGGCGAAGAGGCGGAGGCGGTCGACCGGGAAGTCCCGTTCGGCCAGGACGGCCCGCATCACCTGGCCGACCTGACCCGTGGCCCCCACGATGGCGACGTTCATGGCCCCAAGGCTACGGCTCGAAGCGGTCCGGCCGTGGGTGGGTTCAGGCGCCCAGCTCGAACGCCGTGTGGAGGGCGTCGACGGCGTGTTCGAGGTCGTCTTCGGGGATCACGCAGGAGATGCGAATGGCCGAGGTGGAGATCATCTCGATGTTGACCCCCTCGGTGGCGAGGACCTCGAACATGCGCGCCGCCACCCCAGGGTTCGACTTCATCCCCGCCCCGACCAGGCTCACCCGGGCGATCCGGGGATCGGGTGTGACCGCACCGGCCCCGATCTCCGCGGCGATGCCTTCGGTGATGCGCAGCCCCTCGTCGAGGTCCTCGTGGGGCAGCGTGAAGGAGATGTCGGTCACCCCGTCGGCCGACACGTTCTGCACGATCATGTCGACGTTGATGTCGGCGTCGGCGAGGGCCCGGAACAACCGGGCGGCGATGCCGGGTCGGTCGGGCACGCCCGCCACGGTGACCTTGGCCTCGCTGTCGTCGTCGACGACACCGGAGACGATGGCCTGTTCCATGGAGTCCTCCTCGGTGATCCAGGTGCCGGGCTCCCAGGTGAAGGCGGAGCGCACGTGTAGGCGCACGCCGTGGGTCCGGGCGAACTCGACCGAGCGCATGGCCGGCTTCGGGCAGCCGGTGGCACACATCTCGAGCATCTCGTCGAAGGTGATGTGGTCGATCCGCCGCGCGGTGGCGACCAGGCGGGGGTCGGCGGTGAAGACCCCCGACACGTCGGTGTAGAGCTCGCAGGCGTCCGCGCCGAGCGCCTGGGCGAGGGCCACGGCGGTCGTGTCGCTGCCGCCCCGGCCCAGGAAGGTCACGTCGTGGTCGGTGGAGACCCCCTGGGCCCCGCCGACCACGGGGACGACGTCGGCGTCGAGGGCCTTGCGCAGCCGATCGGGGCGCACCTCGAGGATCTTGGCGTTCGTGTGGAGGGTGTCGGTGATGAAGCCGGCCTGGCTGCCCGTGTAGGACTCGGCGGGCACGCCCTTCTCGTGGAGCGCCATGCACATGAGCGCGGTGGCCTTGCGCTCGCCGGCCGTGATGAGCATGTCCATCTCGCGGCCGGACTGCTGCTGGGACACCTCGGACGCGAGGCGGAGGAGGTCGTCGGTCTCCTTGCCCATGGCGCTGACCACGAGGACGACCTGGTCGCCCCGCTTGCGGGTGAGCGCGATGTGATCGGCCACCGCCCGCATGCGCTCTGCGTCGGCGACCGAGGTCCCACCGAACTTCTGCACGACCAGCCCCACGGCCTTCACGCTACCGACGGTCTGGCCGGGCCGAGGGGCCAGTAGCTTGACCGCCGCCATGCCAACGGAGAAACGTCAGCGTCAGAAGGAAGGGCACCGCCTGCAACGGGAGGCGATGCAGAAGTGGGAGAAGAGCCGGGCCCGGCGCCGCCGGCTGCTCATCTACGGCGGCCTGATCGTGGCCTTCTTCGCCGTGCTCTTCGTCCTCTCCCTGCTCCAGGAGGACGGCGACGACGAGTCGGCCATCCCTGAGGGGTGTCCCCCCGTGGAGGGGGTGTCCGAACCCGTCCGCACCTTCACGGAGCCGCCGCCCACGTGCATCGACCCCGACCGGAGCTACACCGCGGTCCTGGACACGTCGGCGGGCGAGATCCGGGTCGACCTCGACACCGAGAACACGCCCGACACGGTCAACAACTTCGTGTTCCTCGCCCGCAACGGCTTCTACGACGAGACGCTGATCTTCCGCACCGATCCGTCGATCGGCATCGTCCAGGGCGGCGGGCGCAACAACAACGCCACTCCCGGCTACACCATCCCCGACGAGGGCGACGGCTTCACGTACGAGCCCGGCCAGCTGGTGATGGCCCGGACGTCGGAGCCGGACAGCGCCGGCAGCCAGTTCTTCCTGGTCGGCACCGATGCCGTGTCCAGCCTCGACGCCCAGGGCACCTACGTGGTCTTCGGCAACACCGATCAGGCCGGCATCGACGTGGTCAACGGCATCCTCGACACCCACGTGGACGGCGACACCCCCACGACGGGCCACCCCGATCCGCGGGTCCAGGTGCGCTCGGTGACCATCGAGGAGTCGTGACCGGCGACCTCCTCGACTGACGTCAGCCGGCGGGGAGGGCCTCCAGGCCGACCTCTTCACGGGCGCGGAACACGGCCACCGAGCCGATTCCCTCGACCCGCCACGAGACGTCCGGATCGCGGATGAGAGCGGTGGCTTCGTCGATGCCGATCACCAGGAGGTCGGCCGGGGCGAGCAGCAACGTGCGGTGGGCCTTGTCCTCGGACCAGTCGTTGTGGTGGGGGATGACGGCCAGGTTCTCGAGGAGGGCGAGGCCGACCGTGAAGGCCCCGCCGCGCGGATCGACCATGGGATCGCACAGGACGCGGGCCGCGCCGCTGGCCGCGGCGACGACGGCCCCGTCCGACCAGGCCGCGACGAGGGCGTCCCAGACCGGCGTGTCCTTGAGCACCGAACGTAGGTGCATCGGCGACCCGCCGGTGAGGTACACGAAGCGGGCGTCCCGGACGCGGGCGGCGTGCTCCTCGACGAGCGCATCCGGACGGGTCAGGACGTCGAGGCCCACCACCCGCGCGCCGAAACCCTCGAAGTGCTCGGTAGCCGCATCCACCTCTCGTTGGGGGTGCTCGTAGGCGGCGGCCGTGGGCAGGACGACGACCTCCTCGCCGCCGCTGGCCTCGAGGAGCCCGGCGTCGAACGTGCACCCGGCGGTGAAGGCCTGCCCTCCGACCAGCGCCAGGGGCCCGGACGTCACGGCTGCTCCGGGAGCTGGGCCCGGCCCTCGACCAGCTCGGTGAGGGGCCAGAGGTGGCGGGGCATCGGGGTGCGGACCAGCTCGGTCATGTGCAGACGAGCGTCGCGCACCAGCGCGGGGATGTCGCGATCGGGGCGCCAGCCGGCCAGGCGACCGACCAGCGGGGCGACGGCGCGCTGCGCCCGGCCGCTGAACCCCGGATCGGTGACCGGCTCCAGGAAGACGAACGAGCCGGTCTGCGCCAGCTGGCTCCGCACCCGTTGGAGCTCGGCCGCGGGGTCCGGCACGGCGGCCAGCTGCAGGATCGAGACGACGTGGTCGAACGCCCCCTCCCCCTCGCCGACCACCACCTCGGTGGACGCCGGGTAGAGGGGCAGGTGCCCCGGATCACCGCCCAGGTCGAGCACGCGCCCGCGGAGGTCGTGGAGGAGGCGCCGCCGGTGCTCCCGGATGATCGTCCGGGCCCGGGGCGGCAGCGTCCGGAGATAGCCGCGGGGTGCGAGTGTCTCGGCCAGGCCCATGTCGGCCGGTGACGCTACTTCCAGGCTTCGCTCGCGAAGCTACCCGTCGGTAACAATGGGGCCATGGAGATCAGCCGTGTGGGGATCGTCGGGTCGGGGATCATGGGCGCGGGCATCGCCCAGGTGGCCGCGCAGGCCGGCTACGAGGTCGTGCTCCGGTCCCGCAAGCAGGAGACGGCCGATGCCACGCTGGCCTCGCTCGAGAAGGGCCTGAACCGCCTGGTCGAGAAGGGACGCCTCGAGGAGACCGAGCGCGACGCCGTCCTCGGCCGCATCACCGCCACGGCGCGGCTCCAGGACCTGGCCGACTGCGATCTGGTCATCGAGTCGGTGGTCGAGGACCTGGCCACCAAGAAGGCGCTCTTCGTCGACCTGAACGCGGCCTGTCGCGACGACGCCCTCCTGGCCACCAACACCTCCACCCTCCCCGTCATCGAGATGGCGGTGGAGGTGCACAACCCGGGGCGGGTCTGCGGCATCCACTTCTTCAACCCGGCGCCGGCGATGAAGCTGGTCGAGATCATCCGACCCCTGACCGCGGCCGACGACACCATCGCCACGGCCCGGGCCTTCGCCGAGGCGTGCGGCAAGGACGCCGTCGAGGTGAAGGACCAGGCCGGCTTCATCGTCAACGCCCTGCTGTTCCCCTACCTCAACAACGCCGTGCGCCTGCTCGAGAACGGCACCGCCACCCGGGAGGACATCGACACCGCCATGAAGGGCGGGTGCAACTTCCCGATGGGCCCGCTCGAGCTGCTCGACCTCGTCGGGCTCGACACCTCCGTGTCGATCCTCGACGCCCTCTACGACGAGTTCCGGGACCCCAACTACGCCGCCGTGCCCCTCCTGCGCCGGATGGTCGTCGCCGACCAGCTCGGTCGGAAGTCGGGCCGCGGCTTCTACGACTACCGGAAGTAGCCGGCGTCGGGGGTAGACCCCTCGCATGCCCGTCGAGCCCCCGCCGTCGTCGTGGGACCTGCCGTCGGCGGAGACGGCCGACCGCCAAGGGATCGTCGGCGTCGGCGCCGACCTGGAACCGGGCACGCTGCTGGCGGCCTACCGGTCGGGCATCTTCCCGATGCCCGTCGACGGGGGCGTGCTGGCGTGGTGGTCACCCGAGCCCCGTGGGGTGATCCCCCTCGACGGACTACGGATCTCGCGGTCGCTGCAGCGATCCCTGGGCCATTACGACGTGACCATCGACCAGGCCTTCCCAACAGTCGTCGAGGCCTGTGCCGATCCCGACCGACCCCACGGGTGGATCACCGACACCATCGTCGCCGCCTACACCCGCCTGCACGAGCTGGGGTGGGCCCACAGCGTCGAGGCGTGGTCCGACGGGCGGCTGGCAGGGGGCCTCTACGGCGTGGCCGTCGGTGGCTTCTTCGCCGGCGAGTCGATGTTCCACCGGCAGACGGATGCCTCCAAGGTCGCCCTGGTGCACCTGGTCGACGTGCTGGTCGCCGGCGGCGCCACGCTGCTCGACGTGCAGTGGAGCACGCCCCACCTGGCGTCGCTCGGCGCGGTCGAGGTCAGCCGGGCCGAGTACCTGGAACGCCTGGGAGCGGCGCTCGACGCGCCGCTCCCCGAAGCGTTCCGGACCTGACCGTCCTCAATCGCCAGGAGATGGGCGTGACAGGGTGTCCGCCCACGCGGGACCATGGGACCGTGACCACCGAGGCCCACCACGAGCGCGACCGCCCGTGGCTCATGCGCACGTACTCCGGGCACAGCTCGGCCACGGCGTCCAACGCGCTCTACCGGCAGAACCTGGCCAAGGGCCAGACCGGCCTGTCGGTGGCCTTCGACCTCCCCACGCAGACCGGCTACGACCCGGATCACCCGCTGGCTCGGGGCGAGGTCGGCAAGGTCGGTGTCCCGGTCGCCCACCTCGGTCACCTGCGTCAGCTCCTCGACGGCATCCCGGTGGGCGAGATGAACACCTCGATGACGATCAACGCCACGGCCGCGTGGCTCCTCGGGCTCTACGTGGCCCACGCCGAGGAGGAGGGAGTCCCGTCCGAGGCCTTGCGGGGGACGACCCAGAACGACATCGTCAAGGAGTACCTCTCCCGGGGGACCTACATCTTCCCGCCCCGGCCCAGCCGGCGGCTCATCGTCGACATGGTCGCCTTCTGCGCCGCCCACATCCCGAAGTGGAACCCGATCAACGTCTGCTCGTACCACCTGCAGGAGGCCGGGGCGACGCCGGTCCAGGAGATCGCCTACTCGATGGCGACGGCGGTCGGCGTGCTCGACGCGGTGCGTGAGTCCGGCCAGGTCGCCGCGGACGACTTCCCCGCGGTGGTGGCGTCGATCTCCTTCTTCGTCAACGCCGGCATCCGCTTCGTCGAGGAGACCTGCAAGGTCCGGGCCATGACCGAGCTGTGGGACCGGCTCTGCCTCGAGCGCTACGGCGTCACCGATCCGAAGGCCCGGCGCTTCCGCTACGGCGTCCAGGTCAACAGCCTCGGCCTCACCGAGGCCCAGCCCGAGAACAACGTCCAGCGCATCGTGTTGGAGGCCCTCGGCGTCACCCTCTCGAAGGGGGCCCGGGCCCGCTCCATCCAGCTCCCGGCGTGGAACGAGGCCCTCGGCCTCCCCCGCCCCTGGGACCAGCAGTGGTCGCTGCGCATCCAGCAGGTGCTGGCCTACGAGACCGACCTGCTCGAGTACGAGGACCTCTTCGACGGGTCGCACGTCGTCGAGGCCCGGACGGCCGAGCTCCTCGACCAGGCGACCGCCGAGCTGGACGACGTGCTGGCGCTGGGCGGCGCCTTCGAGGCGATCGACGAGCTCAAGACCCGGCTCGTGGCCTCCCACACGGAGCGGATGCGGCGGATCGAGTCCGGCGACCTGACCGTGGTCGGGGTGAACGCCTTCACCGAGACGGCGGACTCGCCGCTCGGCGGGGCCGAGAGCATCCTCCGGGTCGACCCCGCCCTGCAGGACACCCACATCGCCGAGCTCGAGGTCTGGCGGGCCGAGCGGGACCAGGACGCCGTCAAGCGGGCCCTCGACGAGCTGGCCCGGGTGGCGCAGACCGACGAGAACCTGATGCCCGCCACCATCGCCCTGGCCCATGCGGGCGGGACGACCGGTGAGTGGGCCGACACCCTCCGCGAGGCCTTCGGCGAGTACCGGGCGCCGACCGGCGTCGCCGGAGCGGCGGGCCGGGCCACCGACGCGCTCCGGGCCATTGCCGACCGGCTCCGGGCGCGCCCGGGAGGGCCGCCCCGTCTCCTCGTGGCCAAGCCGGGCCTCGACGGCCACTCCAACGGCGCCGAGCAGATCGCCGTCGCCGGCCGCGATGCCGGCTTCGAGGTCATCTACCAGGGGATCCGGCTGACACCGGAGCAGATCGCCGCCGTCGCCCGCGACGAGGACGTCGACGTGATCGGGCTCTCGATCCTGTCCGGCAGCCACCTCGAGCTGGTGCCCGAGGTGCTCCGGCTCCTGCGCGGCGCCGGGGTGACGGCCCCTGTCGTCGTCGGCGGCATCATCCCGCCGGAGGACCAGCCCGTCCTCCTGGCGGCGGGCGTCGCCGCCGTCTACACGCCGAAGGACTTCGCGCTGGGCGCGTTGATGTCCGAACTGGCCGATCTTGCCCTCGACGGCCCGTCCGGGGCTTGATTTTCCGGTCTTCGGGGCCGATGGAGAGCGAACGGCTAACAGGGTCAGGAGTCGATGATCGTCCTCGGAGCAGTGGCAGTGGTGGCGTCGGTCCTGGCGATCGCGGCCGTGGTCGTGCTGGTCAAGCGCTTGCGCAAGGCCACGGCGAAGCTGGACGAGGTCGCCTCGCGCCTCGAGACGCTGGAGGACGAACCGGCCCCCGAAACCGGGGCCGTGCCGTCGCCGGTCGACGCCTCGGCCAACACCCTCACCGACCCCTCGACCGGGCTGTTCAGCCAGGAGTACTTCGACGTCGCCCTCGACGCCCGGCTCTCCGCCGCCCGTCGTCACCTCCGGCCGGTGGCCGTCGTCCTGATCGAGGTCGTGGAGGGCCTGGCCGATGGCAAGCCCCGCCCGGCCAAGCCCCGCACCATCGCCGACAGCATCAGCAGCACGATCCGCGACGCCGACACCGCCTGCCGGATGGCCGACGGACGCTTCGGGTTGGTGCTCGAGGACACGCCCGAGAACGGTGCCATCTGGACCGTCGAGCGGATCCGGCGCCACCTCTCGGGGGTCAACACCGGCTACACGCTGTGGGCCGGCCTGGCCTGCTACCCCGCCCACGCCTTCGACGCAGGTGAGATCCTGACCCAGGCCGACAACGCTCTCACCGCCGCCCGCGAGTGGCGCCAGGACCGCATCGAGGTCGCCACCGCGCCCTAGGCCCTGTCGTCAGGCCGTCGGTACGTCTTCTTCCTTCACTCGGTTGGGGACGAAGGCGGTGCCCCGGCTGAGGCGCTCCGCGAGCAGGATGGGCACGAAGGTCAGGGCGATGACCACGATCGCGGCGACGTTGGTCAGCGGGCGGTCACGCGGCTTGAAGAGGCTGCGGAAGATCCAGATCGGCAGCGTCTCCTGGCCGGGACCCGTGGTGAACAGGGTCACGATGACCTCGTCGAAGGAGAGCGCGAAGGCCAGCATGCCGCCGGCCAGCAACGCCGTGCCCACCGTCGGGAGCAGGACGTGGCGCAGGGTCTGCAGACCCGATGCGCCGAGGTCCTGGCTGGCCTCCACCACCGAACCCGACGTCTGGTGCAGCCGCGCGAGGACGTTGTTGTAGACGACCACGACGCAGAACGTCCCGTGGCCTATGACGATGGTCCAGAACGAGAAGCCGACATCGCCGATGTTGAGGGCCGAGCGGATGGCGATGCCGGTGATGATCCCCGGCAGGGCGAGGGGGAGCACCAGGAACACCGAGATGCCCTCCCGGCCGAAGAACCGGAACCGGCCGACCGCTGCGGCCGCCATCGACCCCAGGACCATGGCGGCGAGGGCGGCGACGAGGGCCACCCCGATCGAGAGACGGAGCGCCTCCCACAGATCGGGCGTGTCCAACGCCTGGCCGAACCACTTGGTGGTGAGGCCGGGGGGAGGGAAGCTGAACGCCGCTTCCTGGGTCGTGAACGCGTAGAGGATGACGATGAGCAGCGGGAAGTGCAGGAACACCAAGACCGCGACCACCGCCGCCTTGAGCCCGACCCCGTCGCCGCGCCGGCTCACAGGTTCTCGAAGGCGCCGGCCCGGCGGGCCAGCGCCAGGTAGATGACCATGATCGCGATCGGGACCACGCTGAAGGCTGCGGCCAGTGGCAGGTTCCCCGCGGTGCCCTGGTACGTGTAGATGCTCTCGCCGATCGACGGGCTCGAGTTCCCGATGACGGTGGGGATGATGTAGTCGCCGAGGGTCAGCGAGAAGGTGAAGATCGACCCCGCGACCACGCCGGGGAGGGCCAGGGGCCAGATCACCCGTCGAAACGTCGTCCGGGGGTGGCCGCCGAGGTCAGCCGAGGCGTCCTCCAGCGAAGCGGGCACCCGTTCGAGCGCGGCGGTGATCGGCAGGATCATGTAGGGGAGCCAGATGTAGACGAAGACCAGCCACTGGCCGAACGGGGAGACCGAGAGCCCCGAGCCGCCGACGGTCGGCAGGTCGAGGATCCCGTCGAGCACCCAGCCCAGGGCCAGCCGGTCGAAGAACCAGGTCATGACCCCCTCCTGGGCCAGGATCAGCTTCCACGAGTAGACCCGCACCAGGTAACTGGACCAGAGCGGGAGCAGGACCAGCACGAAGAGCACCGAACGGGCCCGGGACGAGGCCCGACGGGCCATGAAGAAGGCGACCGGGTAGGCGAGGACGATGGCGGCCGCGGTGACCGCGGCAGCCATCGACACCGTGCGGAGGATGACGTCACGGTTGGCGGCGGTGAACAGGTCCTTCCAGGTGTCGAGGCTGATCGTCTCGTCGACGGTCCCGCTGAAGTCGTCCAAGCGGTAGAAGCTCTGCCACAGCAGCGAGGCCAACGAACCCAGGTAGAAGACGACGAACCAGAGCAGCGGGGGCGCGAGGAGCAGGACCAGCTTCACCCACCGGTGCCGGTAGAAGAAGCCGGACAGGCGGTGCCAGAAGGACTGGGGCGCGCCGGTCCCACTGATCGGGGTCGAGGGCTCGACGGCAACGGTCACGGCGACAGGGGAGCCCGGGTCGGGCGGGGATCCCCCGCCCGACCCACGGTCAGCGAGCGGTCAGTTGCCGCCCATGACGGCCAGGTACTCCTCGGCCCAGGTCGAGTACGGCACGCAGTCGCCGCCCTCGCCGAAGCAGTCGGCCTCGGGGGTCTTCCAGAAGGAGACCTGGTCGAAGTTCTCGAAGCCGTTGATGGCGCAACCCTCGTCCGTCAGCAGCTCGTTGCCCTCGCACGCGGCGGGGACGGCCGGAACCGAGCCGAACCACGACGCCACGTCGCCCTGCACCGTCGGATCGAGCGAGTGCTCCATCCAGAGGTAGGCGCAGTTCGGGTGCGGCGCGCTGGTGGCCAGCATGGTCGTGTCGGCCCAGCCCGTTGTCCCCTCCTCCGGTATCACGCTGGCGATGGGCTGGCTGTCGGCCTGCAGCAGGTTGACCTGGAACGGCCAAGAGCTGCTGGCCGCCGTGCCCTCACTGGTGAAGTCCTCCACCTGCACGGCGTAGTCGTGCCAGTAGCGCTGGACCATCGGCTGCTGCTCGCGCAGCAGCGCGAGGGCGGCGTCGAACTGGTCCTGGCTGAGGGCGTACGGGTCCTCGATCCCGAGGTCGGGCTGGGTCGCCTTGAGGTACAGGGCGGCCAGCGCGATGTGGATGGGCCCGTCGTACTGCTGGATGCGGCCCGAGTTCGAGTCGCCGTCGGGCAGGTCGGTGTCCTCGAAGATGACCGACCACGACGTCGGCTCCTCGGTGAAGACCTCGGTGTTGTACATCAACACGTCGGCTCCCCACTGGTACGGGACGCCGTAGGCCACGTCGTCGACCGTGTACCAGGGCGCGCTCTGGAGCCGTTCGTCGACGGTCGAGTAGCTCGGGATGAGGTCGAGGTTCACCGGCTGCACGGTGTTGCCCGCGATGAGCCGCAGACTCGAGTCACCCGAGGCGGTCACCACGTCGTACTCGTCGCTGGTGGTCATGAGCGAGACCATCTCGTCGGAGGTGCCGGCCGTGGTGACCTCGACCTCGCAGCCGGTTTCCTGCTCGAAGCCGGTCACCCAGTCGTAGGCCTCGTCGGTCGACCCGTCTTCGATGTAGCCGGGCCAGGCGATGATGTTGAGGGCCCCCTCGCCCTCGCCGACCTCGGTGGGCAGGTTCGACGTGTCGGGCGTGGCGCTCTCGCCATCGCCCCCTCCCCCGTCGTCGTCGCCACACCCGGCGGCGATCAGGCCGAAGACCGCCAGCAAGGCGGCCAGCAACCGGTAGCGCTTCATACGTCTCCCCCTTGGTCGTCACCCGAGCGGATCGGGTGGTTGATCGCCCGGCCCCACAAGGCCCGAACGCGTCGGCCCTTGGCGGCCAGCACCTCTCCCGAGGTGGTGGCGAGGTTCTGCTCGACCACGGTCAGGATCTGACCGACGTCGAGCTCGAGCAGGTACCGCGTGTGCGGACCGAGGTAGACCACGTCGCGGACGACCCCGTCGGCGAAGCACTCCTCGGGTCCCGGAGCGACCTCGGGCTCGGCGAGGCGAATCTTCTCCGGACGGATGGTGACCGCCGTGGTCGACCCGGTGAGGGCCAGGGCCACCTCGCCCTCGAGGACGTTGGAGGTGCCCACGAAGCCGGCCACGAAGGCGGTGGCCGGGAACTCGTAGACCTCGGCCGGGGTGCCGACCTGCTCCACCCGCCCGTGGTCGAAGACGGCCAGGCGGTCGCTCATGGTCAGCGCCTCCTCCTGGTCGTGGGTCACGTACACGAAGCTGATGCCGACCTCTTGCTGGATCGCCTTGAGCTCCACCTGCATGGCCTGCCGCAGCTTGAGGTCGAGGGCGCCGAGCGGCTCGTCCAGGAGCAGCAGGCGGGGTTGGACCACGAGCGCACGGGCCAACGCCACCCGCTGACGTTGGCCGCCCGAGAGCTCGTCGGGTCGGCGTTCGCCAAGGCCGGGGAGCTGGACCAGATCGAGGGCGTCGCCGACCCGGTGCCGGCGCTCGGCCTTGCCCACCTTCCGGACGAGCAGGCCGTAGCCCACGTTGTCGGCGACCGTCATGTGCGGGAAGAGGGCGTAGTCCTGGAAGACCGTGTTGACGTCCCGCTCGTGCGGGGCCCGACGGTTCACGTTCGCGCCGTGCAACCAGACCGTGCCCTCCGACGGCGCTTCGAATCCGGCGATCAGCCGCAGGCAGGTGGTCTTGCCCGAGCCCGAGGGACCGAGCATCGAGAAGAACTCGCCGTCGGCGACCGCGAGGTCGACCTGATCGACCGCGGTGAACGATCCGAAGCGCTTGGTCACGCCGTCGAATCGGACGGCGGGCTGGTCGACTGGCGCGTGCGGTTCCGTCACCTGCCGGTCCGCCAGCTCGACGCCTTCGGCCACGTTCTCCCCCTCGCGGCGTCAAGCTAGCCGTTCAGGGGAGGCCGCCTCCCCGGATGCCGACCGGTCCTAAGCTCGCCTCCTCGTCGACCGCCGAGGGGGAGAACATGGCCGAGCAGAACTACATCGGGGGCCAGTGGACGGATCCCACCACGGGCGCCACCGATCCCGTGATCGACCCCACCACCGGGCAGGAGATGGCCCGGGCCGCGTCGAGCGACGCCGCCGATGTCGACGCCGCGGTGACGGCGGCGGCTGAGGCGTTCGGCGAGTGGGGGGCGTCGACGCCCGCCGACCGCAGTGGGGCGCTGTTGGCGTTGGCCGACGTGCTGGAGGACCACGCCGAGGAGCTGGGCGCCCTCGAGTCGCAGAACGTCGGCAAGCCCATCGCCACGATGGGCGACGAGATGGCGATGGCGATCGACCACATCCGGTTCTTCGCCGCCGGGGCCCGGAACCTCGACGGCCGGGCCGCGGGTGAATACCTGGCGGGCTACACCTCGATGCTGCGCCGGGACCCGTTGGGCGTGGTCGCCTCGATCACGCCTTGGAACTACCCGCTGATGATGGCGGTCTGGAAGATCGGGCCGGCGCTGGCCGCCGGCAACACCGTGGTGCTCAAGCCCTCCGAGCTGACCCCCCTGACATCGCTGCGGATGGCCGAGCTGGCAGCGGACGTCTTCCCGCCGGGCGTCCTCAACGTGGTCACCGGCCAGGGTGAGACGGCCGGCGCCGCGCTGGTGGCCCATCCGCTCGTCCGCATGGTGTCGCTCACCGGAGACGTGGCCACCGGCAAGCTCATCGCCGCCAACGCCGCCCCGTCGCTGACCAGGGTGCACCTGGAGCTGGGCGGCAAGGCGCCCGTCCTCGTCTTCGACGACGCCGACCTCGACGCCGTCGTCCAGGCCGTGACCATCGGCGCCTACTTCAACGCCGGCCAGGACTGCACCGCGGCCTGCCGGGTGGTCGCCGGGCCCGGGCTCTACGACGACCTCGTCGCCGGGCTGGCCGATGCGGCGGGCCGCTTGCCGGTGGGCGACCCGTCCGACGAGAGCACCGAGCTTGGGCCGGTGGTCTCCGAGGGCCAGCGGGCCCGGGTGGCCACCATGGTCGACCATGCCCGCGAGCAGGGCGGCGAGGTGGTGGCCGGAGGCGCTGCCCTCGACCGGGACGGCTGGTTCTACGCCCCGACGGTCGTGGCCGGGATGGCCCAGGACACCGAGATCGTCCAGCGCGAGGTCTTCGGCCCGGTCGTCAGCGTCCAGCGCTTCAGCGACGAGGACCAGGCCATCGCCTGGGCCAACGACGTCGACTACGGGCTGGCCTCCAGCGTGTGGACCCGTGACGTGGGCCGGGCCATGCGCCTGTCCAAGGCCCTGCAGTTCGGCACCGTCTGGGTCAACGACCACATCCCCCTCGTGCCCGAGATGCCCCACGGCGGCTTCAAGCAGTCCGGCTACGGCAAGGACATGTCCGTGTACAGCATCGAGGCCTACACCGAGCTCAAGCACGTGATGATCTCGCACGCCTGACCCCGACTGGTTGGCGTTTCGGTCAGTCCTCGCGGTCGAGCTCGGCGAGGACCTCGGCCTGGTCGGCGGCGAGCGGGCGGCCGGCCCAGCGGATGTGGCCGGGCGTGGCGCTGAGCTTGGCGATGAGGCCCTGCATGGGCGTGCCGTCGACGTCGACGATGGCCTCCCGGGCCCGCATGTGGGGGTCGGCGGCGAGGTCGGCCATGTCGTAGACCGGGGCGCAGGCGGCGTGGGCCTCCTCGAAGGCGGCGACCACCTCGTCGGCGGGCCGGGCCGCGATCCACTCGGCCACCACGCGGTCGAGCTCGTCGCGGTGCGCCACCCGGCCTTCGAAGCTCCAGAGCCGCTCGTCGTCACCCAGGCCGACGAGGTCGAGCACCCGGCGGGCGACGGACTCGGCGGAGGTCGACACCGCGACCCAGGTGCCGTCCGCGCAGCGGTACGTGTTGCGAGGCACGGTGTAGGGCAGCTGCGCGCCCATCCGGGGCTGGAGCTCGCCGCAGACGGCATAGAGCGACGGCAGCGGCCCCATGAGCTGGAAGAGGGACTCGAGCAGGCTCACGTCGACCACCTGGCCGACGCCGGAGTGCAGCGCCACCATCGTGGCGAACGCGGCCACGATGCCGGTGACCTCGTCGGCCAGGGCGATCGGGGGCAGCAACGGGCCGCCGTCGGGCTCGCCGTTGATGGCCGCGAGGCCCGACATCGCCTCGGCCAGCGTGGCGAAGCCGGGCCGGCTCGCATACGGACCGTCCTGGCCGAACCCGGTCACCCGGGTGATGACGAGGCCGGGGTTGCGCTCGAGGAGAAGGTCGGGGCCCAGACCCAGGCGCTCGAGCGTGCCCGGACGGAAGTTCTCGACGAGCACGTCGGCGCCCGCCACGAGGTCGAGCATGGTCTCGCGACCTTCGTCGCTCTTCAGGTCGAGCACGATCGAGCGCTTCCCGCGGCCCAACAGCTTCCAGAACAGGGTCACCCCGTCCCGCGGGTCCCGCCAGCCCAGGGATCTCGTGGTGTCGCCCGTCTCCGGGCGTTCGACCTTGACGACGTCCGCACCGAAGTCGGCCAGGTAGCGGGCACACCCGGGTCCCGCCAGCACGGTCGAGCAGTCGATGACCCGCAGGCCCTCGAGGGCCTGTGGCGCCGGCTTCGTGTCGCTCACGCCCCGTCCCCCCCGATGGCGATGGTGCCGGTGAGCGGCGCGCCGTCCACCCCGAGGGCCACGCACAGGGCGGTGCGATCCCCCGAGGCCCAGGACGCCAACGTGGGAACCACCTCCGTGAAGGCCACGTCGATGCCCGGGCCCGGCGGCTCGCCGGTGTAGGCCGCGAACCGCTGGGCACACGCCGTCGCGGCCTGGATGCGAAGGGTCTCGGCCCCCGGGAAGCGGCGGTTCGTGAGGTCCACGACGCCGTACACCTCGGCCTCGTGGCGGCGGCCGCAGCGCACAGGCTGGACCCGCAGGTCCTGACTGCGGGCCAGCCCGCTGAAGCAGTCGCCCACCTCGAGGTCGTAGAGGCTGGTGGGGCGGTCGCCCGCGGTCGACGGCGGTGCCGAAGAAGACGCGATCCTCGCCGTCGTCGCCGGAGCAGCCCGCGACGAGGGGGAGCGCCACCACGAGGAGGACGGCCGTGAGGACCGCACCCGCCGTCATTCGCCGCCCTGGCCCTCGCTGCCCTCGACCGAGCCCTCCAGACGACCCTCGCTCAGCGCCACGGCACAGGTGACCTGGCGCTCCCCCGCCTCCCAGGCCAGCTCGTCGGGGGCATAGGGCACCAGGACGAGGCCCGAGGAGTCCTGCGGCACGCCCACGTAGTCCTCGAAGCGCTCGTTGCAGCCGTTCCCGGCCCGGTCCGCCACGACGCCCGGCCCCGGGTACTCGTCCTCGTCGTCGAGGTCGAAGACGGCGACGACCTGCAGGTCGTGGGGACGACGGCAGGCAACGGCGGGCACCGATTCGACGTCCGGATCGGCCGGGCGGTCGAAGCACTGGCCCACGTCCAGCTCGAGCTGGAAGGGCTCGGCGCCCAAGGTGTCCTCGCCGGTGGCGTCGTCGCCGGAGCACGCGGCCAGCAGGAGGGCGGCGGCGCACAGGACGACGCCGGCGCGCCGCCGATCAGCGAGCAGCACCCTCGAAGGACGATTCGACCGTGGCCGGCGCGAGGTCGCCGCCCTCGGCGTCGACGGGTTCGAAGACGAAGCACACCACGGTGCGGTCGCCGGCCCCGTCCCACGTGTCCTCGGTGGGGACGAGGAAGGTGGTGTAGAGCGTGGAGTCCTCATGGGGAATGCCGACATGTTCCTCGAACCGCTCACCATTGCACCCCGCGGCGGCCTCGGACTCCACCTCCGAGCGTCCCGGCCAGTCCGCACCCTCGTCGCCCTCGAGCTCGAAGGTGGCGAAGACCTCGTAGGTGTGTTCGCCATCGCAGGCCACGGTGTCGACGTCGGCCACCGCATCGACGATCTCGTCCGCGGTGCAGTCGCCCGCCGCCAGGTCGTTGGCCGCCACGTCCTTGCTGCACCCGGTGGCGAGGGCGAGCAGCAGCACGGCGCCTCCCAGCAGACCGCGTCGAGCGGTCATCGGGCCACGGCGAGCGAGCGGACAGCGGGCGTCAGGCTTCGGACCCCTCGGCCGAGCCCTCCAGCGGCGAGCCGTCCGTCGTGGTCGTGATCACGCAGATCACGGTGCGGTCGCCCCCGTCCCAGCTGTCCTCCGAGGGCAGGATGTGGAACGGGCTGTCGTAGATCGACTCCTGGTACGGGATCCCGACGTAGTCCTCGAAGAGGTCTCCCCAGCACTCCTCGAACGCCTGGGCCGCGACCTCCTCGTCGCCGGGGAAGTCGTCGCCGTCGATGTCGAACTGGGCGAACGCCTCGGCCGTGTGCTCCTCGTCGCAGTCGACGGTGCCGATCTCGCCGATCGACCCGGACAGGTCGTCGTTCGTGCACTCGCCGGCCTCGAAGTCGTTCGCGGCCGTCTCGGAGCACGCCGTCAGGCCCGCGCCCACCAGCACCAGCCCCGCCGCGAGCGCCCACCGTCGTCCTGTCATCAGCCTGGTCCTCCCGTTCCGTCCCGGGCGCACCCTAGCCGGGCACCCCCCGCCGGCCGGGCGGCCTACCCGATGACGAAGCAGCGGTCCTCGAGGGCGCCGAACGCGTAGTCGACATAGGCGCCGCCGTACATGGCCCGGGTGGTGTTCGCCCAGGCCAGGGCCGCAGGGGCGGAGGCCCGGCGGTGGACCTGGATCACCCCCCCTTCGAAGACCCGGTACTCCGCCCACGTGCCGGGGAAGTCCTTCACGCACGCGACCTCGACCCAGGGGACGGCGCCGGTGGCCCGGATCCGCCGCACCCGGTTCCGGTGGGTGTGGCCGGCGAAGTAGCCCTTGATGGCCGGTCGGCGCGCCACGAGCTCGACCAGGCGCTCGGAGTCGTCCGGGTTGATCCCGAAGTAGCTGTCCGGGCGGTGGTTCGAGTCCGGGCTCCACACGTGGTGGTGGCCGAACAGCAGCACCGGCCGATCGGCGGTGGCGGCCAGGTCGTCCAGCCACGCGAGCTGCTCGGCCGTGACCTGGCCGGGGGTGTGGGTGGGGATCACGGTGTCGAGCACGGCGAGGATCGCCCCGGGCAGCGTGTGGGCCACCGCGGCGTCGGCCGCGAAGGTCTCGCCCGCGTACCCGTCGTGGTTGCCCCGGACCTGGACGAGCCGGTCGCCGAAGGCTCCGCCGTAGTGCGCCAGGAACGCCTCGTACTCCTCCCGGACGCCGTGGGTGGTGAGGTCGCCCTTGGCCACGACGAGATCGGGCTCGATGGCGGTCATGTCGGCGATCACCGCACCGTTCATCACCTCCGGGTACGGATCGGCGCCGGGCTCGGCCATGAAGGTGGGGCCACCGTCGTAGCCCTCGAGGACCCCGCAGACGGTCTCGCCGAAGTGGACGTCGTTGACGGTCGCGAAGGTGGCCAACCGCTCGCCGAGGTCGGGGAACGTCCGGAACTCGTGGCCGTCGACGACGTGGTCGGTGCCCGGCGCCAGGTCGGCGTACACCCGGACCTCGCCTCCGTCGTGGACCACCGCCTCGTCGTCGGCGACCGACGTCAGCTCGGACGCGTTCATGGCGCCGACCTTACCGACGGCCCGATTCGGGCACCGGGGCGGAGCCGGCGTGGTTGGGTACACGGAGAGAGCAGGCAGCGTTCACAGGCGGTTCACCGGTCGGCGCGCGACGCGAAACGCGGGGGCGCGACCCTGCGCTTCATGTACGACGGCGAGACCGTTGAGGTGCCGGAGCGGGTGATCGTCAGCCCGAGCAGCGGCGTGTTCGTGCCCGCCGAATCGGGTGGCCACGTCGACGAAGGCGCGGTGATCGGCCACGTACACCGCACGGGCTCGGACCGGGTGCCGGTGCGGTCGCCGTTCCGGGGCCAGCTGGTGCAGGTGGTGGCCCGGGAGGGCGAGCGGGTGTTCGTCCACGATCGGATCGCCTGGATGCGAGCCGCCTGACCCGGACCGGCAATCCCTTCGACCACCGCGGGCGTAGTACCCGTGGGTACTCGACGAAGGGATTCGGCATGAAGCGCTTTCGCCCACTGCTCGCACTGGCCGCGGCCGCCCTCCTGCTCGCCGCCTGCGGAGACGACGACTCGTCCTCCGGCGACGACTCGGCCGCCTCGGACACGACCGCGGCCGCCGAAAGCGGTCCGGACTACGGCGCCCCGACGGAGACATCCTCGGCGACCACGGAGGCGCCGGCCGACACGGGAACGGCCACCGAAGTGGCCACCGTCGCGGTGGCCGAGGTCGGCGGCGTCGGAGAGGCCCTGGTCGACCCCGCGGGCCTCACGCTCTACCTGTTCGAGATGGACGACGGCACGACCAGTGCGTGCACCGGTGCCTGCGCCGACGCGTGGCCCGCGCTGGTCACCGACGGCGACCCGACCGGGGGCGACGGGGTCGACGCCTCGCTGCTCTCCACCGCCGACGGCCAGGCGCCGAACCAGGTCGTGTACAACGGCCACCTCCTCTACACGTTCTCCGGCGACACCGCCCCCGGCGACGCCACGGGCGTCGGCCTCCCGGGCTGGTATCCCGTGGACGCCGAAGGCAACGCCATCGAGGCCGCCTGAACGGGGCTTCGGCCTACCGTCATCGCCGTGTGGGACGCGTCGGACGAGGCGTTGCTCGCCGGGTTCGCCACCGGTGAGCCGACGGCCACGGCCGTCTTCGTCCGGCGCTTCCAGCGTCGCCTGTACGGGCTCGCCATGACCATCGTCGGGGAGGACGCGGCCGCCGACGTGGCCCAGGAGGCCTTCGTGCGGGCCTGGCGCCACGCCGGTGCCTACGACGCCCGCCGGGGCTCGGTACCGACGTGGCTGCTGACGATCACCCGGAACCTGGCCCTCGACCACCTCCGCGGCCGGCGCGCCCGGCCGGTGGACCCGGTGGACCCGGACACCATCGTGCTCACGGCCCTCGACCCGGGACCCGAGGAGCACGTGCTGCTCGACGACGACGCCGCCCGGGCCACCGCGGCGCTGCGTGCCCTGCCCGTCGACCAGCGCCGGGCCCTGGCCCTGGCGGCACTGGGCGGGCGCACCGCGCGGGAGATCGGCGAGATCGAGGCCATCCCCCTGGGGACGGCCAAGACCCGGGTCCGCACCGCGCTCCTGCGGGTACGGGACTCGTTGGCCGACGACGAGGCGCACCGTGGCTGAGCGGGCCGACTGCCAGGCGCTCCGCGCTGACGCCGCGGAGCTGGCCCTCGGCACGCTCGAGGGCACCGAGCGGGGGGCCGCCCTCGCCCACCTCGCCCGCTGCCCGGCGTGTCGGGCGCACGTGCAGGAGCTGACCGAGGCCGTCGACCACGTGCTGGCCCTGGCGCCGGAGGCCGAACCGCCGCCCGGGTTCGAGTCGGCGGTGATCGCCCGGATCGAGGCGGACCGCGGATCGGCCGGGACCTCAGCCCGGCACCGACGGCGACCGGTCCTGGCGGCGGCCGCGGCCGTCGTCCTCGTGCTGGGCGGGCTCGGGATCGGGCTGCTGCTGGGCCGCGACGCCGGCGACGCCGGCGACGACGGCACCGAGCTGGCCGCCGCGCCGATGGAGGCGCCGGAGGGCGGAACCGTCGGCGAGGTCTGGCGCTACGGCGGCGAGGACGCCGTCCTCTTCGTGTCCGTGCCGGCCTGGGCCGACATCGTCTTCGCCGGCCCCTCGGCCAAGCACTACGCGCTGCGCCTCGACCTCCGCGACGGGCCGACCACAGAGGTCGGCGACTTCACGCTGGGCGGCGGGCGGAGCTCGTGGGGCGTGGCCACGGAGCTGGAGGGCGACGACATCGCCGCCGTCTCGGTGGTGGACGACACCGGGCGCGTGTGGTGCACGGGTCGCTTCGCAGAAGCGGCCTAGCCCGGCTCGCTCAGGAGCCGAGCCGACAGGCGAGGCGACCTGGCAAGCAGAGCGTCGTTCGCCAAGCGCAGCATGGCGAGGTTCCGGGTCAAACGCAGCAGCCTCAGCCTGTCCGCCTCGCTCAGAAGGGTCGCTCGCGCCGAGCGGGCAGCGGCTTCGACCACCACCGGCCCGAGAACCGCCACCGCGGTGCCGCGTCGCCGGCTTCCTCGACCCCGGCCTTCGGCCACGCCACCTCCAGCGCGGCGACGATCGCCGCCGCCTCCTCCTCGGTGGGCGTCGGGGTGACGTGCACTACAGGGGCACGTTGCCGTGCTTGCGCTTCGGGAGCTCCTCGCGCTTGCTGCGGAGCATCTCCAGCCCGGCGATGAGCTTGATCCGGGTATCCGCCGGGTCGATCACGTCGTCGACATACCCCCGCTCGGCGGCCACGTAGGGGTTGGCGTAGCGCTCGATGTACTCGTCGACCAGCTCGGTGCGGCGGGCCACCGGGTCGGCGGCGTCCTGCAGCTCGCGCCGGTAGACGATGCTGACCGCCCCCTCGGGCCCCATCACCGCCAGCTCGGCCGACGGCCACGCGAACGCGAGGTCGGCGCCGATCGACTTGGAGTTCATGACGACGTAGGCGCCGCCGTAGGCCTTGCGGGTGATGACCTGGATGCGGGGCACGGTCGACTCGCAGTAGGCGTAGAGCAGCTTGGCCCCGTGGCGGATGATCCCGCCGTACTCCTGGTCGACGCCCGGGAGGAACCCGGGCACGTCGACGAAGGTCACCAGCGGGATGTTGAAGGCGTCGCACGTGCGCACGAAGCGGGCCGCCTTCTCGGAGGACTCGATGTCGAGCACCCCCGCCAGGACCTGGGGCTGGTTCCCGACCACGCCCACCGGGTGTCCGTCGATCCGGGCGAAGCCGCAGGTGATGCTGCCCGCCCAGTGCGGGAAGTACTCGAAGTACTCGCCGTCGTCGACCACGGCCTCGATCACGGCGTGCATGTCGTAGGGCATGTTCGAGCTGGGTGGGATCACGTCGAGCAGCTCGGGGCAGAGCCGGGTCGGGTCGTCGGTGGGCTCGAACCACGGCGGCGCCTCGAGGTTGTTCGACGGCAGGAACGAGAGCAGGAACCGGACGTTGTCCAGGCAGCTCTGCTCGTCGGCCGCGACGAAGGTGGCCACCCCGGACTTGGAGGCGTGGCTCTGTGCCCCACCCAGCTCCTCGAGGGTGACCTCCTCGCCGGTCACCGTCTTCACCACGTCGGGACCGGTGATGAACATGTGCGAGGTCTCCCGCACCATGAAGATGAAGTCGGTCATGGCGGGGCTGTAGACGGCACCACCGGCGCACGGGCCGAGGACGACGCTGATCTGCGGGGTGACCCCTGAGGCCTGGACGTTGCGCCAGAAGATGCCGCCGTAGCTGGCCAGCGACACGACGCCCTCCTGGATGCGGGCGCCGGCGCCGTCGTTCAGCCCGATCACGGGCGCCCCGACCGAGAGGGCCAGGTCCATGAGCTTGTGGATCTTCTCGGCGAAGACCTCGCCCAGGGCCCCGCCGAACACCGTGAAGTCCTGGGAGAAGACGAAGACCTTCCGGCCGTCGATGGTGCCCCAGCCGGTGATGACGCCGTCGGTGTACGGCCGCTCTTCGAGCCCCGCGGCGGTCGAACGGTGGCGGGCGAGCTGGTCGAGCTCGTGGAAGGAGCCCTCGTCGAGGAGGTACTCCACCCGCTCCCGGGCGAGCATCTTGCCCTTGGCGTGCTGGCGCTCGACCGAGCGCTCCGATCCGGCGTGGACGGCCGCTTCACGACGCTTGGCGAGCTCGTCCAACCGCTCGCGCATCGGGTGTTCGGTCACGAGCCGAGCGTAAGTCATGGCGTTCTGATCCACCCAGCGTGTCCCCCGCGGAGGCCCCGAATGCCACGGCGCCGGCCCCGGCGACCCGTACGGTCGAGACATCCCCGTGCTGCGCCCCCTCCTGGCCGTGGTCCTGGTGCTGCTCCTGACGGCCTGGCCTGCAGCGGCCCGCCAGGCCGCCCCGAACCCGCGGCCCGACGCGGTGATCCGCACGCCCAGCCAGCAGGCGTGGGGCGGCAACAACGTCTACAACCTGACCGGCGCCGGCCAGAGCCGCAGCGCCCAGCTGGAGCCCGGCCGCGACGCCCACTTCTACGTCCGGATCCAGAACGACGACGACCAGACGGCCCACATCCGGGTCTGGGGCACCTCGGAGAGCGATGCCTTCGCCGTCCGCTACTTCGTCGGCTCCCAGCAGGTCTCGCCGCCGGTCAAGGCCGGCACGTTCATGCTCCGCAACCTCCGCCCGGGCCAGTACCGGACCGTCACCGTCGAGGTCGAAGCCCGGCGGGGCGCACCACGGGGCGCGCGGCGCCAGGTGGTCGTGAGCGCGCGGTCGCCGGCGGTCCCCACCGTGCGGGACAACGTCGCCATCGACGTGGCCGTGCCCTTGTACTCGGCCGAGCAGCGCCGGATCGCCGAGCTGATCAACCAGTCCCGCCGCCAGCACGGGCGCGGCGGCCTCGCGCTGCACCAGCAGCTCACCCGCAAGGCGCAGTCCTGGGCCGGTTACCTCGCCGTTCTGGGCCGCCTGGCCCACTCGAACCTCGCCGCTGGTGTCCCGTCGGGCTGGCGCCGCCTGGCCGAGAACGTGGGCACCGGCGGTTCGCTGTCGGGCATCCACGCCGCGTTCATGGGCTCGGGCGGCCACCGCGACAACATCCTCGGCCCCTTCAACCACGTGGGGACCGGCTCCGCCCGCGGCCACGGCCGGCTGTGGGTTGTCCACGTCTTCATGCTGCGCTGAGCCGAAGCTGCCCGATCCGGGTTCGTCCCGTTCGTCAGGCGTCCTTCTCGTAGGGGAAGCCGAGGTCGGGGGCGGTCACCAGGGGGTGGAAGGCGATGCCCTCGGCTTCGGCCATGGCGGCGCAGGTGCCGCCCCGGTCGACCACCGGCATGACGAGCACGGGCTCGGCCCCGAGCTCACGCACGACCGCCACAGCTTCCATCGGCGATGCGCCGCGCGTGACGGCGTCCTCGGTGATGACGACCTTGTCCCCCGGCACCAGGGCGCCGGCCAGGCGGCCGGCCACCCCGTGGTCCTTGGCCTCCTTGCGGATGGTGAAGCTCCGGAGCTCGCGGCCCCGCGTGGCGGCGACCGCGGCCACGCCGTAAGCCACGGGGTCGGCCCCGACGGTCAGGCCCCCGATCGCCGTGACCTCGGCCGGGATGGCCTCGAGGGCCAGCTCGGCCACCAGGAGGATCCCCTCTGGCCGACAGCACGTCTGTTTGGCGTCGAGGAACCAGTCGCTCTGCTTGCCCGACTTCAGCGTGAAGTCCCCCCGCCGCACCGAGTGCTCGAGCAGATGGGCGATCAGCTGCTCCTTCGTGCCGCTCACGCGGTCGTGACCTCGCCGATCGTCCGGGCGGCGTGGCCTCGCTCCTCCAGGAGTTCGATGGTTCGGTCGGCGTCGGCCGGAGCGACGACGACCACCATGCCGATCCCGAGGTTGAACACCTTCTCCATCTCGTCGTCGGCCACCTCACCGAGCTCCTGGATCCGCCCGAAGATCGGGGGCACGTCCCAGGTCGTCCGGTCGAGCCAGACGCTCACATCGTCCGGCAGGGCCCGGGGCAGGTTGCCGGGGATCCCTCCACCGGTGACGTGGGCGACGCCCCGGACCTCGACCTCGGTCAGCAGGTCGACGATGGCCGGGGCGTAGATCACCGACGGCAGCAGCAGGTCGTCGGCCACCTCGTCGAGCGGCAGGCCGGCCACCTCGAGCAGCACCCGGCGGGCCAACGAGTAGCCGTTGGATCGCAGGCCGGGCGAGGGCAGGCCGATCAGGAGATCACCCGGGCGCGCCTGGTCCCCGGTGAGCAGGCGATCCCGCTCCACGACGCCCACGGCGAAGCCGGCGACGTCGATGCGGTCGGGCTCCATGGCCCCCGGGTGCTCGGCCATCTCCCCGCCGATCAGCGCGCAGCGAGCCTGGCGGCACCCCTCAGCGATGCCCTCCACCACGGCCGCCACCACGTCGGGATCGAGCGCGCCGACGGCCAGGTAGTCGAGCAGGAACAGCGGCTCGGCCCCCTGACAGACCAGGTCGTCGACCACCATGGCCACCAGGTCGATGCCGATGGTGTCGTAGCGGCCGGTGGCCTCGGCCACGAGCAGCTTGGTGCCCACACCGTCGGTGGACGAGACCAGCACCGGTTGCGTGAAGCGCGAGGTGTCGAGGGCGAAGGGGGCGCCGAACCCGCCGACGTCGGTGAGCACCGACTCGGTGAACGTCGATCGGACCGCCGGGCCGATGCGGCGGACCGCTTCCTCCCCCGCGTCGATGTCGACGCCGGATCCCGAATAGGTCTCGGGCGTCACTCCTCGCGGGCGAGGTCGGCGGGCAGGCGGTGATCGTCGTCGAGGAGGCGGGGGGCCGCCACCCGGGTCTCGGTGATCATCTCCCCCGCCTCGAGGACGCCCTTGTGCAGGTTCTCCGGGATGTCGACGGGATACTGCCCGGTCAGGCAGGCATCGCAGAAGCCGGCCCCGACGGCGCTGGTGGCCGAGATCAGGCGGTCGAGCTCGAGGTAGGCCAGCGTGTCGACGCCGAGGTACTCCTGGATCTCGGCCACGGTCAGGTTGGCCGCCAGCAGCTCACCCCGGGTACCGGTGTCCATCCCGTAGAAGCAGGGCCAGCGGTAGGGCGGCGACGACACCCGCAGGTGGACCTCGGCGGCCCCGGCCTCCCGCAGCATCCGCACCATGGCCCGGGTGGTGGTCCCCCGCACGATGGAGTCGTCGACCACCACGAGGCGCTGGCCCTCGATGGTGTCCCGCAGCGGGTTGAGCTTCATGCGCACGCCGAGGGCGCGCATCTCCTGGCTGGGGGCGATGAAGGTGCGCCCGATGTAGCGGTTCTTGACCAGCCCCTGCCCGTAGGGGATGGCGCTGGCCCGGGAGTAGCCCTCGGCGGCGGGCAGGCCCGACTCGGGCACCCCCATGACCAGGTCGGCGTCGACCGGCGCCTGGGCCGCGAGCTGCTCGCCCATGTTCACCCGGGCGGCGTGCACGCTCTGGCCGTACAGGCGGGTGTCGGGCCGGGCGAAGTAGACGAACTCGAACAGGCAGAGCTTCGGGTCGAGCCGGGACTCGGGGAAGGGCTTCGAGGATCGGACGCCGGTGGCGTCGATGACGACCATCTCGCCCGGGTCGAGCTCGCGCACGAAGTGAGCCCCGATGACGTCGAGGGCGGGCGACTCCGAGGCCAGCACCCAGCCCGAGGCCAGCCGCCCGAGGCACAGCGGTCGGAACCCGTTGGGGTCCCGGACCCCGATGATCCGGCCCTCGTCCATGAGCACGAACGAGAACGCGCCCTCCAGCCGCGGCAGCACCTTCCCGAGGGCCCGCTCGAGGGCGCGCCCGTCGCTGCACTCGTCGCCGCCGTCGGGCAGCTCGGACTCGATCAGCTCAGCCACGAGGTCGCTGTCGCTCGTGATCATCCCGGGCAACATCCCGGCTTCGGCCGCGAGGGCCTCGGTGTTGACGAGGTTGCCGTTGTGCCCCAGGGCGAACTGGCCCGCTGGGGCGTCTCGGAACACGGGCTGGGCGTTGCGCCAGCTCGACGAGCCCGACGTGGAGTAGCGGGTGTGGCCGATGCCCAAGTGGCCGCTGAGCGACTGCAGGGTCCGGTCGTCGAAGACCGTGGCCACGAGGCCCATGTCCTTCACGACCGTCACGTGGTCGCCGGAGCTGACGGCCATGCCCGCCGACTCCTGGCCGCGGTGCTGCAGGGCGTAGAGCCCAAGGTAGAGGAGGTGGGGCACCGGCTGGTTCGGGGCGTAGACCCCGACGACCCCGCAGGCCTCCTTCTTGCCGTCGTCGACCACGTCGTCGACGGCGATGGAGCTCACCTCGGCGAGCCTAGCGACGAGGCTCCACGGGTCCGTTCACCCTGGTCGGGGGCAACCTCGGGTTCAGCTGGAGGCGACGGCGTCGAGGGCGTCGGGGAGGCGGTTGTGCCAGGTCGAGGTGGCTTCGGTCAGGGAGACGTCGACGAGGCCGTCGACGACCAGGCGGTCACCGGCCGTGTCGCCGAGGACCTTGGCCGGGATGCCGGCGGCCTCGGCTCGAGCGAGCACTTCGTTCTCGCGGTCGGGGGCCACGCACACGACGGCCCGGGACGGGCCCTCGGAGAACAGCGCCCGGTGGTCGGCCACGCCGGACACGGTGAAGCCCACCGCACCGGCGACGGCCATCTCGGCCAGGCAGAGGCCGAGGCCGCCGCTGGCCACGTCGTGCACGCCGTGGACGACCTGGTCGGCGACCAGGCCACGAACGAGGTCGGCCACCGCCGAGTGGAGTCGGAGGTCGAGCGGTGGGAGGTCGCCTTGGCGGGGGTGGCCGGCCGTGGCCGCCCACTCGGAGCCCCCCAGGGCGTCGTGCTCGGGGCCGAGGAGCACCAGCCGGCCGCCCGCGCCGAGCCGGGCACCGGGAGGCACCACGGCGAGGTCGTCGATCAGGCCGAGCACGCCCACCACGGGGGTGGGGTCGATGTCGGTCCCCTCGGAGGCGTTGTAGAGGCTGACGTTGCCCCCCACGACGGGGACGCCGAACGCCCGGCAGGCCTCGCTCATCCCGTCGACGGCCTCGGAGAGCTGGCCCATCACCTCGGGGTGCTCGGGGTCGCCGAAGTTGAGGCAGTTGACCAGGGCCAGGGGCCGGGCGCCGACGCAGGCCAGGTTGAGCACGGCCTCGGCCACGACCATCGCCGTGCCCTCGCGGGCGTCGACGGCACACCACCGGTGGTTGCCATCGGTGGTCAGCGCCAGACCCCGCCCGGTGTCCTCGCCCGTCGTCGGGTGCTTGAGGCGCAGGACGGTGGCGTCGTCGCCGGGTCCGACGACGGTGTTCAGGAACAGCTGGTGGTCGTACTGGGACCAGACCCAGGCGGTGTCGGTCAGGAGGCCGAGCAGGTCGGCCCCGCAGTCCCCCGGAGCGGCGTCGGCGTCGGCGGCGGAGTCGGCGGGACGGGGGGCGACGACGGACGGACGGTCGTAGAGCGGTGCCGCATCGTGCAGCGACGACGCCGGCACGTCGGCCAGCACGTCCCCCTCCCACCCGTCGAGGATGCGCAGCCGCCCGCCGGTCGTCACCCGGCCCACCACCGACGCCCGCACCTCCCAGCGCTCGCAGATGGCCAGCACCTCGACGAGGTCGCCGGGCTCGACGATGGCCAGCATCCGCTCCTGGGACTCGCTGGTCATCACCTCGAACGGCTCCATGCCCTCCTCGCGGCGGGGAACGGCGGAGACGTCGACGTCCATGCCCATCCCCGCCCGGGAAGCGGTCTCGCTCGTCGCACAGGTCAGCCCCGCGCCCCCCAGGTCCTGGATGCCCACGACCAGGCCGGCGTCGAGCAGGGTCAGGCAGGCCTCGATGAGGCGCTTCTCTTCGAAGGGGTCACCGACCTGGACCGAGGGTCGCTTGTCGGCCGCGGTCTCCTCGGAGAAGCCGGAGCTGGCGAGCACGCTGACCCCGCCGATGCCGTCCCGTCCGGTGGTGGAGCCGAGGAGCACGGCCAGGTTTCCCTCGCCCGACGCCTGGCCCAGCACCAACCGGTCCTTGGGCATCACACCGAGGCAGAGGACGTTGACCAGGGGGTTGCCCCGGTAGGTCTCGTCGAAGACCACCTCGCCCCCGACGGTCGGGACCCCGACCGAGTTGCCGTAGCCGGAGATGCCGGCCACGACCCCTTCGGCGATCCACCGGCTCCGGGGATCGTCCAGCGGCCCGAAGCGGAGCGGGTCCATCAGGGCGATGGGCCGCGCCCCCATCGTGAAGATGTCGCGGAGGATGCCACCGGCGCCGGTGGCCGCGCCCTGGTAGGGCTCGATGGCCGACGGGTGGTTGTGCGACTCGATCCGGATGGCCACCGCGATGCCGTCGCCGACGTCGAGGACCCCAGCGTTCTCCCCCGGGCCGACGAGCACGGCGTCGCCCTCGGTGGGCAGGCGCTTCAGGTGGATCCGAGACGACTTGTAGGAGCAGTGCTCGGACCACATGACGGCGTACATCGCCAGCTCGAGGTGGTTCGGTGATCGCCCGAGCAGGTCCTCGATGTCGGCCGCTTCGTCGTCGGTGAGCCCCAGCTCGCGGTGCAGTTCCGCCACGGCGCCGACCGTAGCCGCATGGTGCGCGAGCCCAAGGAACCGGCGAGGAAGGTCACCGAGTCGACCGCAAAGGCAAGGCCCACCAAACACGCGTTTAGGGCAATCACCTCCTTCGGTACTTTGCATTTGTGGTGAATCCTGAGCACACTTGGCGGCTATGGCACCGGAAACCCGAGGCAGCATGTCTGCCGAACACAAAGCGGCACTTGCCGAAGGTCGTGCACAATCCAAGGCCGTCCGTCAATACCTAGAAGCGCTGGAGGCACACAAGCCAAAGCGTGGCCGCAAGCGCACACCCGAATCGATCAAGAAGCGGCTCGACGTCATCGACACCCAGCTCGAAAGCGCCGATCCCCTGAAGCGTCTTCAGCTGATCCAGGAGCGCATGGATCTCGCGACGGAGCTGACCAACATGGAGGACAAGCCGGACCTCGGCGCCCTCGAACAGGGCTTCACCGACAACGCCAAGGGCTACGGCGCCCGCAAGGGCATCACCTACGCGGCCTGGCGGGAGCTGGGCGTGCCGCCCACGACCCTGAAGGCCGCCGGGATCGGCCGAGGCGGCTGACCCCGGCGCCTACGCCGAAGTTCGAGTGGCGGCGAGGACGGAGGCCAGCAGCGGTCGCCCGTCCTCGCTGCCCAGCAGGGCGGCGCTGGCGCGCTCCGGGTGGGGCATGAGACCGACGACGTTGCCCGCGGTGTTCCGCACCCCGGCGATGTCGTCCATCGACCCATTGGGGTTGTCCACATAGCGCAGAACGATCTGGTCCTCGGCCCGCAAGCGGTCCAAGGTCTCGGGCGAGCACGTGTAGTTGCCCGAGAAGTGATTGATCGGAATGCGCAGCTCGGTGCCGACCTCCACCTCGCTGGTCAACACCGATGCGGACGACGCGACGCGCAGGCCAACGGTTCGACAAAGGAAACGAAGGCCGGCGTTCTTCTGCAGCGCACCGGGTAACAGACCCGCCTCACAGAGCACCTGGAACCCGTTGCAGATGCCGATGACGGGTCCCCCGGAGGCGGCGAATTCGGCCACGGCCCCCATGATCGGGGAGAACCGCGCGATGGCTCCCGGTCGCAGGTAGTCGCCATGGGCGAAGCCGCCGGGGACGACGACGGCATCGGCACCGGACAGGGAGCGGTCACCGTGCCAGACCAGTTCGGCTGAGGCGCCCAGCCCGCTGAACGCCTCCAGCACGTCCTGTTCGCAGTTGGAGCCCGGGAAGAGCAGCACACCGACCCGGGGCGGCATCAGGCGGGCACCACCTGGTCGAGATGGATGGACGCGTCCTCGATCACCGGGTTGGTCAGGAACCGCTCGCAGAGCTCGGTCACCCGGGCCCGGGCCGCCGGCTCGTCCGGGGCCTCGACCTCGAAGCGGATGAGCTTGCCGACCCGCACCCCGGCCACCTCCTCGAAGCCCAGGGCGGGCAGCGACCGTTCGATGGTCGCCCCCTCCGGGTCGGCGATGCCAGGGCGCAGGGTCACCTCGACCTGCACGGCGAACTGCACGTTGTCTCCCGGGGGTTCGGCGTCGACCCGGTCATCGTCGCGCATCGAACCGGAGCGGGCGCGAACGGTGGTCAGGTCCCGGCGCCGGGCCAGTCGGCGAAGCGGCGACCGCTGATGCGCTCGTAGGCCTCGACGTAGCGGGCGGAGGTGGCCGACACGACCTCGTCGGGCAGCGGCGGAGGCGGCGGTGCCTTGTCCCAGTCGAGACCGTCGAGGTAGTCCCGCACCGGTTGCTTGTCGAACGACGGTGGCGTCGCGCCCGGCCGCCACTCGTCGGCGGGCCAGAACCGGGACGAGTCGGGGGTCAGCACCTCGTCGCAGAGGGTGAGGGCGCCGTCCACGAACCCGAGCTCGAACTTGGTGTCGGCGATGAGGATCCCCCGCTCGGCCGCCCAGTCCGCGCCCTGTTGATAACAGGCCAGGGAGATGTCCCGGGCGGACTCGGCCGCCTCCTGGCCAACCAGGTCGACCGCAGCCTCGAAGGAGATGTTCTCGTCGTGACCTTCGTCGGCCTTGGTGGAGGGCGTGAAGACCGGCTCCGGGAGCCGCGCCGACTCCTCGAGGCCCCTCGGGAGCGCGGTGCCGTGCATCGTCCCCGAGCGCTGGTACTCCTTCCACGCCGACCCGGTCAGGTACCCGCGGACGATGCACTCGATGGGCAGCATCTCGGCCCGGTGACAGAGCATGACCCGGCCCTCCCAGCCGGGCTGCTGCAGGTCGTCGGGGAGGTCGGCCACGTCGGTCGAGATCACGTGAGCCGGGGCGACGTCGCCGAACTGCTCGAACCAGAACGACGACATGGCCGTCAGCACGCGGCCCTTGTCGGGGATGGGCTCGGCCATGACCACGTCGAAGGCCGAGATGCGGTCGGAGGTGACGAGCAGCAGGCGGCCGGCGCCGACCGCGTACAGGTCGCGGACCTTGCCGGAGTAGAGCGGGTCTGGGGCCATGGCCCCGTTTCTACAGCAGGCGGTCCGGCGTGTACGAAGCCGCCTCGGGATGGTCGGCGACGACCTTCTCCACCGTGGCCGCGAACGCGGCCACCTGGCGGCGGGCATCGCCGACGAACGCCAGGGGATCGGCGAGGAGGGCATCGAGCGCCGCCCGGTCGAGCGGGATGGCGTCGTCGGCGGCGAGCCGGTCGACGAGCCCATCCGCGGCCGCGCCCTGCTCACGGCTGGCGAGGGCGGCCGCCACCGCGTGCTGCTTCAGGTGCTGGTGGGCCTCCTCCCGCCCCAGACCCGCCCGGACCAGCGCGACGAGCATGGCGGTGGTGGCGAGGTAGGGCAGATAGCGCGCCAGCTCGTCGCCGATCACCCGGGGGAAGGCCCCGAAGCCGGCCAGCACGTGCAGGGTCGTCTGTTGCACCCCGTCGACGGCGAAGAAGGCATCGGGGAGGGCGACCCGGCGCACGACCGAGCAGCTCACGTCGCCCTCGTTCCACTGGTCGCCGGCGACCGCGCCGACCATGGTCACGTGGCCCTCGAGGATGCGCTTCAACCCGACGATGCGCTCACAGGACCGGGCGTTCATCTTGTGCGGCATCGCCGAAGAGCCCACCTGGCCCTCGACGAAGCCCTCGGTCGCCAGGTCGTGGCCGGCCATGAGCCGGATCGTGGTGGCGAGGCTGGCGGGACCGGAGGCCGCCTGCAGCAGGGCCGTGACCACCTCGAGGTCGAGCGAGCGCGGGTACACCTGCCCCACGCTGGTCAGGGACGCGTCGAACCCCAGGTGGCGGCGCACGGCCTCCTCGAGCCGGTCGAGCGCGGCCGGATCGCCGTCCAGGAGGTCGAGCTCGTCCTGCGCGGTGCCCATCGGGCCCTTCAGGCCCCGCAGGGGAAGGTCGGCGGCCAACCGGTCGACTCGGTGGAAGGCCCGCAGCACCTCCTCGCCGGCGTTGGCGAAGCGCTTGCCCAGCGTCGTGACCTGGGCGGGCACGTTGTGGCTGCGCCCGGCGAGGGCGAGGCCCTCGAACTCGACCGCTCGCTCGGCCAGGCGAGCCAGGACGGTCACCAGCCGATCGCGCACGAGCCGGAGGCCTTCGCGGACCTGGAGGAGCTCCACGTTCTCGGTCAGGTCCCTCGACGTCATGCCCTTGTGGGCGTGCTCGTGGCCGGACCGGACGGCGAACTCCTCGACCCGCGCCTTGACGTCGTGGCGAGTCGTCCGCTCCCGCTCGGCGATGGCCTCGAGGTCCACGTCGTCGACGGCAGCCCGGGAGGCGTCGATCGCCTCGGCCGGGATGTCGATGCCCAGCTCGCGCTGGGCCTCCATGACCGCCACCCAGAATTGGCGTTCCAGCCGCACCTTGTGCTCGGCGGAGAACAGCTCGACCATCGGCGCGCTGGCGTAACGCTCGGCCAGCACGTTGGGGACGGGGGTCACCACACCATCGTACGGCGGACCATCTGCTCAATCGGGGGGGGCGGTCGGCCGACGGAAGGGTGTGGCGCAGACCTGTCGCGAGCACGTGCACGAGATTGCGGAGGGCTTGTGCCGGTCCTGCGGCGCCTCGTTCTGCGCGGACTGCCTGATCTACCCCTTCGGTCCCGCGAAGCCGCCGCTCTGCGTGCCCTGTGCGATCACCGCGGGTGGCGTGCGCAAGAACGCCCGCAACCCGACGGTCATCGTGCCGAAGGAGAAGAAGGCCAAGCTGAAGGACTGGCGCAAGGCCCGCAAGCGCGACCTGAAGAGCCCCCCACCCGACGGCGTGGCCACGTGGCAGATCATGGACGACGCGAAGGCCGCGGACGATGAAGCCGCAGCCGAAGCCCGGGCCGCGGCGGAACGGGAGACCCTGCGGCTCCCCGCGCCCGAGCCCGGCGTGCCCGAGCCGCCGCCCGACGTGAACCTCGCGCCACCCGGTCCACCCGGCGAGGACTGGCGGGACGAGATCGATGTGCCGTCGGCGTTCCCGATGGACCAGCTGCCTCCTCCTGTCGCCGCCGCGCCGGCGACCTTCGAACCCGCGACCGTCGAACCGCCGGAGTTCGACCTCACGCCGCCGGCCCCGCCGGCCGCCGACGGGCCCGCACCACTCCCCCCGCCGGCGTTCGAGGTGGCGCCCCCCATTCCGCCACCCGTCGCGTCCCCGTCCTACGGAGCGCCCCCGGGAATGCCCCCCGCCATCGACCCCACGTTCCAGCCCACCCCACTGGAGCCCTCCGCCTTCGAGGCCCTGCCCTTCGAGGCCACACCCTTCGAGGCCACGTCGCTCGAGGCCACGCCCTTCGAGCCCACGCCGCTCTCGCCCCAGGACCCGCACCCCACTCGGGATCCGTCCTCCTACGAGCCGGCCGCCTTCGACCCGCTCCCTGTCGCGCCGCCCACCCCGGATCCAGCACCGTTCGACCCGCTCCCTGTCGCGCCGCCCACCCCGGATCCAGCACCGTTCGACCCGACTTCGTTCGAGCCCACGCCCTTCGAGCCGACGCCGTTCGAACCCACGCCGTCCACGTTCCCGGGCCCGGTGACCATCGACGTGGCGGGCGACCCGCTGGCCGCCAGCTTCGGGACGGCCACGCCCTCGCCGCCCGGGGAACTGACCCCGTCGGCGGGTGCGCACCATGTCGCCCACGAACCGCTCCCCTCACCGCCGCAGGTCGACCACACCCCGCTCGCCGACGAACCCCTCCCCCCACCCCCATACGTCGACCACACCCCGCTCGCCGACGAACCCCTCCCCCCACCCCCATACGTCGACCACACCCCGCTCGCCGACGAACCCCTCCCCCCACCCCCATACGTCGACCACACCCCGCTCGCCGACGAACCCCTCCCCCCACCCCCGTACGTCGACCACACGCCCGTCACGGCGGCGCCGCCGCTCGCCGCCCCGATCCCGCAGGCTCCGCCCGCCGATGCCTCCCTGCGTCCCCCGCCGTTCCTGGACGCCCCATCGGCCCTCCCGACACCGCCCGCGCCACCGGTCCAGCAGGCTCCGGACGCGCCCCTGCGCCCCCCGCCGTTCGTGGGCCACCCGTCCGCGGCGCCGCCGCCTCTGCCCCCACCGGTCCCGCAGGCGCCCGCCGCCGCCCCTCCGTCCCACCTGGCCGCGCCGAGCGGGGTCCCGGTCGAGGACACCGATCGCCCCCGAGCGGGCGACGCGCAGGAGCTCCTCGACCGCATCGCCGCCCTCCGCGGCGACAAGGACTAAGGAGCCGAGCCGATAGGCGAGGCGACCTGGCAAGCACTGCGCCGATCGCCAAGCGCAGCTTGGCGATGTCCCAGGTCAAGCGCAGCAGCTTCCGCCTTTTCGCGCACGTCCTAGGGGCAGCTCAGCCCTTGGCGATCTCCTCGCGGTACTCCGCCAACTGCTTCGCCAGGTCCTCGTCGCGGATCGAGAGCATCTCGACGACGAGGATGGCGGCGTTCTTCGAGCCATTGACGGCAACCGTGGCCACCGGTATCCCGGGCGGCATCATCACGGTCGAGTAGAGGGCGTCGACGCCATTGAGCGCCCCGCTGGCGATGGGGACGCCGACCACCGGCAGGGTGGTATGGGCCGCGACGACGCCAGCCAGGTGGGCGGCCATCCCCGCGCCGCAGATGAAGGCGACGTAGCCCGCCTCCCGGGCGCCGGACACCAGCTCGACCACCTCGTGGGGGTTGCGGTGGGCCGACAGCACCCGGACGTCGGCCTCGATGCCGAAGCGCTCGAGAAGCTCAGCCGCCGGCGCCATCTTCTCGCCGTCGTTCTTCGAACCCATCAGCACGGCGACCTTCACGAGGTCCCTCCTTCCTCGGCGGCCGCGGCCGCGGCGATGTCGGATCGGTGGTGGCTTCCTGGCCAGGACAGGTCGCCGACGGCACCGTAGGCCACCTCGCGGGCCGCACCGATCGTCGGTCCCTGCCCGGTGACCGCGAGCACCCGGCCCCCGGCCGTCACGAGCGCCCCGCGGTCGTCCCGGGCCACGCCGGCAGCGAACACGGTGACCCCGGGCTGAGCGCGGGCCCGGTCGAGGCCGTCGATCCGGTCGCCGGTGCGGGGGGCCTCGGGATAGCCCTCGGTGGCGAGGACGACGGTGACCGCGGCACCGTCGTCGAAGGCCGGCGTGGTGGCCAAGGCCCCGTCGGCGCGCCTCCGCCAGGAGCGCGGCGAGATCCGAGGTCAGGCGGGGCAGCACGACCTGGGCCTCCGGATCGCCGAAGCGGACGTTGTACTCGATCACTTTCGGGCCGTCCGACGTCAGCATCAGGCCGGCGTACAGCACCCCGCGGTAGTCGATGCCGTCCGCCCGCAGCGCAGCCAGCGTGGGTTCCACGGCGCGGTCCATGACCTCGTCGACCACGGCCGCCGTGGCCGAGGGGACCGGCGAATAGGCCCCCATGCCACCGGTGTTGGGACCGGCATCCCCGTCGCCGACCCGCTTGAAGTCCTGGGCGGGGGCGAGGGGCACGGCCCGGGTGCCGTCGCACACGACCAAGAGCGAGAGCTCGGGCCCGGTGAGCCCCTCCTCGATCACCACCCGGCGGCCGGCGTCGCCGAAGGCCGACCCCGACAACTTGTCCCGGATGTCGGCCACCGCATCCGGCAGCGACTCGGTGACCAGCACGCCCTTGCCCGCGGCCAGGCCGTCGGTCTTGACGACGTAGGGCGGGGCCAGGCCGGACAAGAACGCGATCGCCGGTTCCGGATCCGTGAAGTCACGGTGCTGCGCGGTGGGCACCCCGGCGTTCGCCAGCACCTCCTTCATCCAGGCCTTCGAGCCCTCGAGGCGGGCGCCGTCGGCCCCTGGCCCGAACACCCGCCGCCCCCCGGCTCGCAACCGGTCGGCGAGACCGTCGACCAACGGCGCCTCCGGCCCGACCACGAACAGATCCGCGTCGATCTCCTCCGGCGGAGCCGCGACGGAACCCGGGATCACCGGGTTCCCCGGCGTCACCACCACCTCCGCCGTCCGCGAGAGCACATGAGCCAGAGCGTGCTCCCGCCCGCCACCGCCGACGACGCAGACCTTCACGGAAGGCGCTGGACGAACTGGGTGCGACCGGGGCCGACCCCGACGAGGCGGATGGGGACGCCCACCTGCTCCTCGAGGAAGGCCAGGTAGTCCTGGGCCGCCGAGGGCAGCTCGTGGGCCTCGGTCACCTCGCTGAGGTCCTGACCCCACCCCGGCAGCTCCTCGTAGACCGGCGCCGCGTGGAAGAGCGCGCTCTGGTGGTACGGGAGCTGCTCATGGCGCTCACCGTCGACCTCGTAGGCCACACAGACCTTCACGGTCTCCAGGGTGTCGAGCACGTCGAGCTTCGTGAGGGCGAGCTCGGACAGCGAGTTCAAGCCGCGCCGCGTGGCGGAGCATGACCGCGTCGACCCAACCCGGGCGCCGGCGCCGTCCGGTGTTGGTCCCGTACTCGTGGCCGACCTCGACGAGCAGGTCACCGACGGGGTCGCCCTCGGGCAGCTCGGTGACGAACGGGCCCGAACCGACCCGGGTGACGTAGGCCTTGGCGATGCCGATCACCCTTTCGATGTGGCGAGGCCCGACGCCGGCCCCCGTGCAGGCCCCGCCGGCGACCGGGTTCGACGAGGTCACGAACGGATAGGTGCCGTGGTCGAGGTCGAGGAAGGTGGCCTGCGCCCCCTCGAGCAGGACGTGCTGGCCGGCCTCGAGCGCGGTGTGCACCAGGCCGACGGCGTCACCGATGTGGGGCTCGAGGCGGGGCAGGCAGCGGCCGACGTACTCCTCGACGATCCCGTCGGCGTCGAAGCCGAGCTGGTTGTACACCTTGGCCAGGAGCGGGTTCTTCTCCCGGAGGGCGCCGTCGAGCTTCTCGCGGAAGATCTTCGGGTCGAGGAGGTCCTGCACCCGGAGGCCGATCCGCGAGGCCTTGTCGGCGTACGCCGGCCCGATCCCCCGCTTGGTGGTGCCCAGCTTGTTCTTGCCCAGGTACCGCTCGATCATCACGTCGATCGCCTGGTGGTAGGGCAGGATCAGGTGGGCGTTGCCGCTGAGCACCAACCGCTCGGTGGACACCCCCCGGGCCTCGAGCATGTCGAGCTCGTCGATGAGCACCCGAGGGTCCACGACCACGCCGTTGGCGATGACGGGCGTGATGTGGTCGTAGAGGATCCCGGAGGGCACCAGCTGGAGGGCGAAGCTGTCGCCGTCGACCACCAGGGTGTGGCCGGCGTTGTGGCCGCCCTGGTAGCGGACCACGAGCTCCATCTCCTTGGCGACCAGGTCGGTGAACTTCCCCTTCCCCTCGTCGCCCCACTGGGTGCCGACGACCACGGTCGCGGGCACGGCCTTCTCCCCTCCGTCGGTCCGGGTTGCGGGGAGAGCCTACCGATCGGGCCGAGGGGCCCCGGAGCTCAGGGCTCTTGGAGCCAGACCGCGGCCTGCACGTTGTCCCAGACCGGCGTGGCGCTGACGTTGATCACCGTGGCCCGGACGGGCTCTCGCGACTCGGGGCGGTTCCAGGTGGCACTGCACCGGCCGGTGGACGCCGTCTGGCAGGTCTTGACCGTGGTCGTGCCGGCATCGTCCACCATGCGGATCGTCACGGTGGCGTTGTTGATGGCGTTGCCGTTCTGGCTGTTGCGGATCCGGACCCGGACGATGGCGTTGTAGTCGTCCGAGCCGCCACCGTCGGAGATGTCGGTGATCTCGGTGATGGTGCTCCGGGCCGCGCTCGTGGTCGTCGTCGGGATCGTGGTGGTCGTGGTGGTGGTCGTCGTCGTCGTCGTGGTCGTCGTCGTCGTGGTCGTCGTCGTCGTCGTCGTGGTCGAGGTGGTGCTCGTGGTCGACGTGGTGCTCGTGGTCGACGTGGTCGACGTGGTGGAGGTGCCGTCGTCGCTGGTGTCGATGCCGGACTGCGGGAGGTCCCCGATGTCGTCGCTGGCGTTCGCGTAGTAGTCGCCCGAAGCGTCGTCGAGGCGCGAGATCGCCCCCATCGTGCCGAAGACGAACACCGAGATGATCAGCGCGTACTCGACCAGGGTGACGCCCCTGGTCCCCTTCACGCGACGCGACGCCCGATCCATGGCAGTGAGATCGGCAGATCGGCGGCGGAACTGGAGCACAGATCGCCCGCGGGCCATCAGTCGACCCTCGGCTCGAGGCGCATGATCGCCCGGTCCCGGATGGTCAGGCCGTCGCCCGGGAACATGCCGGTGACGTAGTCGTACCGCACCTGCATCCACACGCCGAGGTAGTCGGCGCCGAGCGCCTGCTGGTTCTGGCGGGACGTCGGGCACCAGTGCTCGTCGGGCGACCCGACGTCGCAGCTCGTCGTGCCCGCGAAGTCGCTGAGCGGGCGGGCCAGGTCGGTGGCGACGTACACGTTGCAGCTGCCGGTGACCCCGCCGCTGGTGGTGATGGCGAGGCAGGCGGCCGGCACGGCGGAGTTGGCCGTGCTCGCCTTGTACACGATGATGCGCTCGATCCGGGCGTCCGGGATCTCGGCCATGGCCGCCTGGAGGGACTTGAGGATCGTGTAGTCCGCCCCCCGCTCCCGGCCGGCGTTGCTGCCCACCCGAGCCCCCGAGCGCAGCGCGTTGGAGACCGTCATCGAGTCTCGCCAGGCCAGGCCGAACTCGAGCACCCCGGCCACGATCAGGGCCAGCAGCGGCGCGAGGAGCGCGAACTCGGTGATGACCGCACCTCGGTCACCTTCGGCTCGGCGCCGGCGGAGTCGGGAGAAGTAGAGCATCAGAAGTCCTGTGGTTCGATGCGCATGACGATCTCGTCGGTCAGGTTCATGCCCGGACCGAAGAGACCGGTGATGTAGTCGTGCCGGGCCCGCACGTACACGCCGACGTAGTCCGGCGGTCCGGACGCCCTGGTCTCCCGCCCGCTCGGGCACCAGTACTTGTCGAGGGTCTCGGTCGGCTTGCACCCGAAGTCGGTCTTCGGCCGCGCCAGGTCGGTCGACCAGTAGACGTTGCAGACGTCGGCGATGCCGTCGGTCGCCTCGAGGCAGGCGTTCGCGGGGTGGGCCGGGTCGAAGATCGACCCGTCGACCGAACCGGCGTTGAAGATGATGAGGCGCTGGATCTCGTTCGGCCGGAAGCCCTTGGAGGACTGCCGGGCGATCTGGATCACGTTCCAGTCGGTGTAGAGGCCGTCGCCGAAGGCGCTCGCCCCTCGGGCGCTGTCCCGAGAGACGTTGGCCACCGTGAGGTAGTCGCGGAAGGTCAGGCCGAACTCGAGGATCCCGAAGAGGAGGAGGGCGAAGACCGGCGTGATGAAGGCGGCCTCGACCAGCGCCGCGCCCCGCTCACCGCGTCGGCGGCGGGCCCGGAGGTCCCAGAAGCGTCGCATCGCCTACTCCACCAACCGGACGGGGTCACCGCGCACCCGGGCCGCCCAGGTGGTCGTGTCCCTCGGCGAGCCACCGGCGAAGTCGAGGTTCACCTTGAACCAGCAGCCCAGGTCACTGCCGGCGTCGCAGCCGTAGTCGTCCGGCAACGGGATCTGGACGGTGACGACCCGGCCGTTGTACTGCGCGCTGGTCAGCGTGGGGCTCGTGCAGGCGGCGGAGACCGTGATGTCGGCCGGCGTCGCGTCGCGGATGAACGTGCAGCCGGTGACGCCGCTGCCGGTCATGTCCGCGGGCGGCGTGATCGTGAGCGTGCCATTGGAGCCGTCGGCGACGTCGAAGAACTCCAGCTCGAGCATCTGGCCGGCGTACTCGGGCACGATCCGGGCCAGGTAGAAGTTGGTCGCGGTGCCCCCGACGCTCTGGTTCACGTAGATCGGGAGCCGACCTTCGGCGAACAGGTTCAGCCCGACGTTGAAGGTGGCGCTGCCGGGCGTCCCGAAGCCCGCGCGGACGGCATAGCGGTTGTACCCGCCGTCGGCGACCGTGGCATCGGCGTTCGCCAGGCTGGTCGGGGGGTTGGACTGGTCGGCGTTCGTGCGCACCTGGAGGAGGTACTCACCGACCTCGATGTTGCCCCACGGCACCGAGCAGACCGACGCCCACTGCCGGAAGTGGTCGTCGAAGGCCATGTTCTCGTCGCCGATCGGGCCGTCCCGGTACCCGTCCGCCTGGTTGAGGAGCGGATAGACCTCTTCGCTGTAGTCGCTGAAGGTCATCGCGCAGACGACCGGGTTGTCGAGGTTGTCGAACGGCGTGTCGTCGGGCGCCCGCACGAGGTAGGTCGTCTCCACGGTGCGCCCGTTGATGTCCTGGTCGCCCGTACACCACTTGGTGTTGCCTCGCGTGTACCGGTCGGCCGCGTCGGCGTGGCCCTGGGCTACGAGGGTGTTGACCTGCGTTCGTGTAGGTCGCGCCGTCGGCCGTGTCGAGGAGGTTGCCGGTGTCGCAGATGTCGCCGGTGTAGAAGAAGGCCGGGTCGTAGACCTGGACCTCCATGTTCCCGCTGGTCGGCTTGGTGTCGACCGTGAGGCGGTACATGTACCCCTCGTCCGCGTAGTCGAGGTTGGTCGTCCCGCTGCAGTTGGAGAAGGCGTCGCAGACCCCGGCGGTGTAGCGGTCGCCGTTGGCCTTGCGCCCGTTCGGCCCCGAGGTGTTCAACCAGTAGAAGGGCCTGATGTAGCCGGCGGTGTCCCACCGCTCGGGGTCGTTGCCCACCGTGTTGTCCGGGCTCCCCATCGGCACGGACTGCACGTACTCCGCCAACGACTGGCGCTCGATGTCGACCGAGTCGAGGAAGATGCTCGACAGGTACATGTCCACGGTCGTGTCGTGGATGTAGACCCGGAGGCGACGGTTCCCGACCGGGGTGACCGTGACGACGATGTCGGACGCGGCGTCGTCGAAGCCGTTGGCCTTGGCCGTCGCCAGGGCGACCTGCTCGGCCTTCTCGTCGTTGGGCATCCACACCACGCCGGCCAGGGCGGCGGCGTCGGCGGCCCGCTGCATCCGGTTGGCGTGCGTGTACCAGGAGCCCACGTCGATGGCGAAGCCCGCGAAGGCGAGCAGCGGCAGCATGAGCAACGCCGACATGATGAGGACGTAGCCGCGTTCGCCCCGGAACCGGGTGCGCCGTTGCGTGCTCTGCATGTGGACCCTGCCGTCCCCTGGGGTGATCGCCAACCTTCCGCACGCACCATCGGCACGGAGGGGCGCCGTCTTGAGCACGCAGCGCGGCAGGATCGTTCAGCTCACGGCGCCGCCCGCCCCAGGTCGGCGACGAGCCAGACCGCCGTGCGTCAGGTGATGACCAGGTCGTCGTCCTCCACGTCGACGGTGATCGGGTCCCCGTCGGCGACCCGACCCTCCAGGAGCATCAGGGCGAGTCGGTCGCCGAGGTCCTTCTGGATGACCCGCTTGAGTGGCCGGGCGCCGAACGCCGGGTCGAAGCCGCGCTCCGCCAGCCACGCCATGGCGCGGTCGGTGACCTTCAGCTCGATGCGGCGCTGCGCCAGCCGCCGCCGCAGGTCCTCCAACTGGATCTCCACGATCCGGCCCAGGTCCTCCTCGGTCAGCGAGCGGAAGGAGATGATGTCGTCCACCCGGTTGACGAACTCCGGCTTGAAGAAGTCCCTCGGGTCGCCGGGCAGGTTCGACGTCATGACCAGCACCACGTTGGTGAAGTCGACCGTCCGACCCTGGCCGTCGGTCAGGCGGCCGTCGTCGAGCACCTGGAGCAGGACGTTGAACACGTCCGGGTGCGCCTTCTCGATCTCGTCGAGCAGCACGACGGCATAGGGGCGCCGACGGACGGCCTCGGTGAGCTGGCCACCTTCGTCGTAGCCCACGTAGCCGGGGGGCGCACCGATGAGGCGAGCGACCGTGTGCTTCTCCTGGTATTCGCTCATGTCGATGCGGGTCATGGCTCGCTCGTCGTCGAAGAGGAACTCGGCCAGCGACCGGGCCAGCTCGGTCTTGCCCACGCCGGTCGGGCCGAGGAAGAGGAAGCTGCCGATCGGCCGGTGGGGGTCGGAGAGGCCGGCCCGGCTGCGACGGATCGCGTTGGCCACGGCGGCCACCGCCTCCTCCTGACCCACCACCCGCTGGTGCAGGTGATCCTCGAGGTGGATCAGCTTCTCGACCTCGCCCTCCATGAGGCGGGAGATCGGGACGCCGGTCCAGCGGGACACGACCTCGGCCACGTCCTCCTCGTCGACCTCCTCCTTGAGCATCTTCTGGTCGACCTGCAGCTCGTCGAGCCGGGCCGTGGCCGCGTCGATCTGGCGCTCGAGCTCGGGGATGCGGCCGAAGCGGATCTCGGCCGCCTTCTCGAGGTCGGCCTCGCGCTCCGCCTGCTCCCGGAGGCGTTCCAGCTCCTCCTTGAGCTCCCGGATGGCGGTGATGGCCTCCTTCTCGGACTGCCAGTGGGCCACCATCGACGACTTCTGCTCGTTGAGCTCGGCCAGCTCCTTCTCGAGGGCCTCGAGCCGCTCCTTGGACACGGCGTCGGTCTCCTTGGCCAGCGCCACGCGCTCGATCTCGAGCTGACGGATCCGGCGCTCGACCACGTCGATCTCGGTGGGCATCGAGTCGATCTCGATCCGCAGCTTGCTCGCCGCCTCGTCCACCAGGTCGATCGCCTTGTCGGGCAGGAAGCGCCCCGTGAGGTACCGGTCGGAGAGGACCGCCGCCGCCACGAGCGCGGCGTCCTGGATGCGGACCCCGTGGTGGACCTCGTAGCGCTCCTTCAGGCCCCGGAGGATCGCGATGGTGTCCTCGACGCTGGGCTGGCCCACGTACACCTGCTGGAAGCGACGCTCCAGCGCGGCGTCCTTCTCGATGTGCTTGCGGTACTCGTCGAGGGTCGTGGCCCCGATCATCCGGAGCTGACCGCGGGCCAGCAGCGGCTTGATCATGTTGCCGGCGTCCATCGCCCCTTCGGCCGCCCCGGCGCCCACGATCGTGTGGAGCTCGTCGATGAAGGTGATGACCTCGCCCTCGGCGTCGGTGATCTCCTTGAGCACGGCCTTGAGCCGCTCCTCGAACTCGCCCCGGTACTTGGCACCGGCGACCATGCTGCCCAGGTCGAGGCTGATCAGGCGGCGGTTGCGCAGGCTCTCGGGCACGTCGCCCTCGACGATCCGGCGGGCCAGGCCCTCCACGATCGCCGTCTTGCCGACGCCGGGCTCGCCGATGAGCACCGGGTTGTTCTTGGTCCGCCGGGACAGCACCTGGATGACCCGGCGGATCTCCTCGTCCCGGCCGATGACGGGGTCGAGCTTGCCCTGACGGGCGTCCTCGGTGAGGTCACGGCCGTACTTCTCGAGGGCCTGGTACTGGTCCTCCGGGCTCTGGCTGGTGACCCGGTGGCTGCCCCGCACCTCCTCGAGGGCGGCCAAGAGCTCGTCGCGGCTGACGCCGACCCGCTCGGCCAGGGCCAGCAGGAGGTGCTCGGTCGAGAGGTACTCGTCGGTGAGCTGCTCGCGCTCGCGGTCGGCGGCATCGAGGACCGAGCGGAGCTCGGCGCCGAACTGGGCCTCGGAGCCGTAGCTGTGGGGCAGCCGGGCCAGGGCCTCCTGGACCCGGTTGCGCAGCTCGAGCGGCGGGCGTCCCACCTTCTGCAGGATCGGGAGGACGACGCCCTCGGCCTGGCCCAGCAGCGCCGCCAGCAGGTGGTCCGGCGTGACCTCGGGGTTGCTCTGCACCTTGGCCGCCTCGGCGGCCGTGCTCACCGCGTCCTGGGTCTTGAGGGTCCAGCGGTTCGGGTCGAGCGCCATGGCGCCAGTCTACGAAACCGCACCCAAAGTTGACAAGAGAACACTCAACTTTCCTTGCTCTTGTGTTCTCAATCTGAGCAGGATCGCGACGAGCTGTCCCCCGGTCGCCTGACCGGCCAAGATCGGCGGTGTGCTGGTCGTCCTGTTGCCGCCGTCGGAGGGGAAGGCGTCCGGTGGCGCCGGTGGCGGGTGGACCACGGACTCGGGCCGGTTCGGCGCGGCCCTCGCCGTCCCTCGGACCCGCGTCGCCAACGCGCTGCGACGGGCGCGGGGCGGCACGGCGAAGCAGCTCGGCGCGACCGGTGACCTGCTCCGGTCGGCGAAGGTCGCGAACCTCGCCGTCGTCGGCGCGCCGACGATGCCGGCGCACGAGCGCTTCACGGGCGTGGTCTGGGACCACCTCGGGCCCCGCACCCTGACGGCGGCCGCCCTCCAGCGGGCCGAAGCTGGCGTCCTGGTGGTGTCCGCGCTCACCGGCCTGACGGCGTGGGACGACCCGGTGCCCGACTTCCGCCTGAAGTTGTCGGCTTCGGTGCCGCCCGTGCGCAACCTGGCCACGTTCTGGCGGCCGACGCTGTCCGCCACGCTCAACGACCAGCTGGCGGGTCACATCGTCGTCGACCTGCTCCCCAACGAGCACCGGGCCGCCTGGGTCCCCGAGCCCGAACGCTACGAGCTCGTCCGGCCCCTCCTGTTGACCCACGGCGGGCGACCCGCCGGCCACGGGGGCAAGGCGGCCAAGGGCCTGCTCGCCCGCGCCCTGCTCACCTCCGGTGACGTCATCGCCACGCTGGCCACCTTCGACCCCGCCGCCCAGGGCCTGGTCGGCGCCGACGACCTCGTGCTCACCGTCGAGGGCTGATCAGGCGGGACGCCACCGGGCCCGGAGGAGGACCATCATGGACCTTCCCGATCGCCCAGGCCATTGTCCCGGGACGGACGGAGGGTGTCAACGACGATCGCTCAGCCGCGCCGCCGGGCGCCGCGGTAGAGGACGACCGACTGCTTCACCGGCACCAGGTCGCGCCGGTACTGCCGGTGGGTGTCCTCGACCGCCTGCGCGGCGTCCTCCTCCAGCGACTTGATCTGGCCCTGGAGCTCCTCGATCTCCCCCTCCAGCTCGAGGATGCGCCGGACCCCTTCGAGGTTGTGCCCCTCGGCGGTGAGGTCCTGGATGCGCTGGAGGTGGGCGATGTCCTCGTCGCTGTAGCGCCGGCTGCCGCCCTGGGTCCGGGCCGGCTCCAACAGACCCTTGCGCTCGTAGATGCGCAGGGTCTGCGGGTGCATGCCCGCCAGCTCGGCGGCGACGGAGATGACGTAGACCGCCCGGGTCCGTTCGATCGCCATGTCACACCCCCAGATGTGCTCGCGGCGACTCACCGGTCGCCTCAGCCAGTGCTTCGATCGCCTTGCGTTCCTCGGCCGACGGGTTCTGGGGCACGGCCACCTCGACCGTGACCAGGAGGTCGCCCGTCCCGTTGCTCGTGGTCGCGCCCTTGCCCCGCACCTTGAACGTGCGCCCGCTGCGGGTGCCCGACGGGATCCGGATGGTGACCGGCTCACCCGAGAGGGTGGGCACCTTGATGTCGGCCCCGAGGGTGGCCTCGGCGTAGGTCACGGGCACCGACAGGGTGAGGTTGCGGCCCCGGCGGCCGAACAACGAGTGCTGGCCGACGTGGACCACCACGTAGAGGTCGCCGGGCGGGCCTCCGAAGCGCCCGGGGCCACCACGGCCCTTGAGCCGGATGCGCTGGCCGTCGGTCACGCCGGCGGGGATCTTCACCTTGACCGTCCGCGGTCGGCGCTCCACGCCGGAACCCCCGCAGGTCGAGCACGGGTCGCTCACCACCATGCCCTGACCCGCGCAGCGGGGGCAGGGCTGGCTGAAGGAGAACAGACCCTGGTTCTCGTCGATCACCCCGCGCCCGGCGCACTGCGGGCAGACCACCACGTCGCTGCCCGGCTCGGCCCCGCTGCCGGCGCAGGTGGAGCAGACCGCATCGCTGACGAAGTTGACCGAGGTCGTCACCCCCGCCAGGGCGTCCTCGAACGCGAGGTGCAGCTCGGCCTCCAGGTCGGCGCCCCGCTGGGGCCCCGCGGGCCGAGCGCCGGCACCGCCACCACGCCGACCCCGCCCGAAGAGGTTGCCGAGCAGGTCGCCGAGGTCGCCGATGCCCTCGCCGCCGACGTTGAAGCCCCCGCCGAAGTTGCCACCCGGCTGGCCACCGCCGTAGCCACCACCGAACCCGCCGCCGACCGCGCCGAGGCGTCGGACCTCGTCGTACTTCTTGCGCTTCTCGGCGTCGCCGACGACGTCGTACGCCGCGGAGATCTCCTTGAACCGCTCCTCGGCCGCGGCGTCGCCCTTGTTGGTGTCCGGATGGTTCTCCCGGGCGAGCTTCCGGTAGGCCTTCGTGATGTCCTTCTGCGTCGCCTCGGAGGACACTCCCAGAACCGCGTAGTAGTCCTTCTCGAACCACTCCCGCTGGGCGTCCACGACCTACCCCCGCACTCGCACCATGGCTGGTCGCAGGACGCGGCCCTTCCAGACGTAGCCGGGCCGCAGGACCTCGACCACGGTGAGGCCGGCACCCTCGTCGTCCCCGGGCTCGTGGGCCACCGCCTCGTGGCGATTGGGATCGAAGGACTCGCCCTCGGGCGCGAGCCGGTCCAGCCCCTGCTTCTCGAGCACGTCGATCAGGGCCTTGGCGATCGGCTCGATGGAGGCGTCGCCGTGCGCGAGCGCGGCAGCGCAGGCGTCGAGGACCGGGAGGAGCTCGCCGACCAGCCCCTCGGTGGCCCGCTCGACGGTCTCGGCCTGCTGCTTCATGACCCGCTTGCGGTAGTTCTCGAAGTCGGCTTGGACCCGCCGGAGCTGGTCGAGGTACTCGTCGCGCTCGCCCGCGACCTGGCCGACCTCGTCGGTGGCGAGGGCCAGGTCGGCCTCCACCGCGTCGGCGGCCGCCTCGACGTCCTCCTCGGTGGTCTCCTCCGGCTCCTCGGGCGATGCGTCATCGACCGGGGTGTCGGCGTCCTCCTCCGGCTCGTCGGCGTCGGCCTCGTCGGCGTCCGCCTCCGGCGAGGTCGGGAGGGCATCGACCACCCGAGGCCGCCGCTTCGGGTCGCTCATGCGCTCTGGGACTCCTCACCGTCGTCGTCCACGATCTCGGCCTCGACGACCTCGTCGTCGTCCGGTCCGCTGGCCGCTTCCGGGCCGGGGCCGGCCGCACCGCCGCCCGGGCTGGAGGCGTCATGGGAGGCCGCGTCGTAGAGCCGCTGGGCGAAGGTCTGGCTGGCCGTCATGAGCGAATCGGTGGCGCCCTTGATGATCTCGAGGTCGCCGGCCTCGAGCGCCGTCTTCAGCTCGGCCAGCTTGGTCTCGACGGCGTCCTTCTCCTCGCCGCTGATCTTGTCGCCCTGCTCCTTGAGCAGCTTCTCGGTCTGGTACACGAGGGTGTCGGCCGTGTTGCGGACCTCGGCCTCCTCCTTCTTGCGCCGGTCCTCCTCGGCGTGGGCCTCGGCGTCCTTCACCATCTGCTCGATGTCGTCCTTGGCGAGCGACGACTGGCCGGTGATGGTCATCGACTGCTCCTTGGAGGTCGCCCGGTCCTTGGCGGACACGTGCACGATCCCGTTGGCGTCGATGTCGAAGGTGACCTCGATCTGCGGGACGCCCCGCGGCGCGGGGGGCAGGTCGACGAGCTGGAACTTGCCCAGGGTCTTGTTGAACTGGGCCATCTCCCGCTCGCCCTGGAGGACGTGGACCTCGACCGACGGCTGGTTGTCGTCGGCCGTGGTGAAGACCTCGGTCCGCTTGGTGGGGATGGTCGTGTTCCGCTCGATGAGGCGCGTCATCACCCCGCCCTTGGTCTCGATGCCGAGGGACAGCGGGGTGACGTCGAGGAGCAGCACGTCCTTGACGTCGCCCTTCAGCACGCCGGCCTGGATGGAGGCACCGACGGCGACGACCTCGTCGGGGTTGACGCCCTTGTGGGGCTCCTTGCCCGTGATGCTCTTCACCAGCTCGGCCACGGCCGGCATGCGGGTCGAACCGCCGACCATGATCACGTGGTCGATGTCCTCGGTCTTCAGCCCGGCGTCGCTGATGGCCTGCTCGAAGGGACCGCGGCAGCGCTCCAGCAGGTCGGCGGTGAGCTCCTGGAACTTGGCCCGGCTGAGCGTGTAGTCGAGGTGGAGGGGGCCGCTGTCGGTGGCGGTGATGAAGGGCAGGTTGATCTGGGCCTGCTGGGTGCTCGACAGCTCGATCTTGGCCTTCTCCGCCGCCTCCTTGAGGCGCTGCTCGGCCATCTTGTCCTTGCCCAGGTCGACGCCGTGGTCGCCCTTGAACGAGTCGACCAGCCAGTCGATGACGCGCTGGTCCCAGTCGTCACCGCCCAGGTTGGTGTCGCCGTGGGTGGCCTTGACCTCGAACACGCCCTCGCCGATGTCGAGGAGCGAGACGTCGAAGGTGCCACCACCCAGGTCGAAGACGAGGATGGTCTGGTCCTCGCCCTCCTTGTCGAGGCCGTAGGCGAGCGCGGCCGCGGTGGGCTCGTTGATGATGCGCAGCACCTCGAGGCCGGCGATCTGGCCCGCCTCCTTGGTGGCGGTGCGCTGGGCGTCGTCGAAGTACGCCGGCACCGTGATGACGGCCTGGGTCACCGTCTCGCCCGTGTAGGCCTCGGCGTCCGCCTTCAGCTTCTGCAGGACGCGGGCCGCGATCTCCTGGGAGCGGTAGGCCTTGCCGTCGATGTCGATCGACCAGTTGGTCCCCATGTGGCGCTTGACCGAGCGGACGGTGCGGTCGGGGTTGGTGATGGCCTGGCGCTTGGCGACCTCGCCCACGAGGACCTCGCCGTCCTTGGCGAAGGCCACGACCGACGGGGTCGTGCGCGACCCCTCGGCGTTGGGGATCACCGTGGGCTCGCCGGCTTCGAGCACGGCGACGACGGAGTTGGTGGTACCGAGATCGATTCCGACGGCCTTGGACATGGGGGTTACGCTCCTGTTTCGCTGGTTTCTCGGGTTGGATCGAACCAGTTGTCGATGCGTGAGTATAGAAACTTGAGTCCTTCTCTATCAACTTCTCGGCTGGTGCTGTTGCGCCACGGCCAGAGCACCTGGAACGAGGCCAACCTCTTCACGGGGTGGTTCGACGCCGACCTGACCGAGCTGGGTGTGACCGAGGCCCGCCGGGGCGGCGAGCTGCTGGCGGAGGCCGATCTGCTTCCCGACCTCGTGCACACCTCGGTCCAGCGCCGGGCCATCCACACCGCGCAGCACGCCCTCGAGGTGATGCACCGGGACTGGATCCCGGTGCGCCGTCACTGGCGGCTCAACGAGCGCCACTACGGCGCCCTCCAGGGCAAGGACAAGAAGGCGACCACCGCCGAGCACGGGGCCGACCAGGTCAAGGTCTGGCGGCGGTCCTACGACATCCCGCCCCCGCCGCTCGACCCGGACGACGAGCGCCATGCCCGCTTCGACCCTCGCTACGCCGAGCTGGCCCCCGAGCTGATCCCGGCGTCGGAGTGCCTGAAGGACGTCGTCGAGCGGATGCTGCCCTACTGGTACGACGCCATCGTGCCCGACCTCCGGACTGGCCGGCTCGTGCTGGTCGCCGCCCACGGCAACTCGCTGCGGGCGCTGGTGAAGCACCTCGAGCAGATCCCCGACGACGAGATCTCCGAGGTCAACATCCCCACCGGGCTCCCACTCGTCTACGAGCTCGGCGGCGACCTCCGCCCGGTCGACGACATCGCGCTGGAGGACCGCTACCTCGGCGGCGCCGAAGCCGCCCGAGCCGCCGCCGAAGCCGTGGCCCACCAAGCGGGCTGAAATCGAGGTCAGGCCGTCAGGGGGACCTGGTCGTCGAGGTGGAGGGGGCAGATGCCCTCGACCTTGCCGACGCCGGGCAGGTGCTTGCGGCGGGGCTTGCCCACCCGGACCCAGTGGGGCGCCAGCGTGGCGGTGTTCTCGTCGGCGAGGACCTCGCCGGGACGGGCGAGGTCGCAGAGCCGAGCGGCCAGGTTCACGGAGTGGCCGATGTAGTCGTCGGCCTCGAAGAGCAGGCACGACCCGGTGGCCACGCCGGAGCGCAGGTCGAGCCCGCTGGTCTCGAGGCGGCTGGTCAGCTCGACCGCGGTGGCCAGCAGCGGCCCGCCGTCGACCGAGACGAACATCACCCCGTCGCCCAGCCACTTGGCGATGCGCACGCCCCGGCGCGCCGCGATCTCCCGGGCCGAGGCCCGGAACTCGGTGAGCAGGCGGACCGCGGCGAGCGGCCCCTCTCGCTCGAGGTAACTGGTGAAGCCGCAGATGTCGGAGAACCCGAACGTCCGGTGGACGGGCGCAGGGTCGACGGCCGCGGTGGGCGGCAGGTCGGTTCCGGACACCGTGTTCATGCTTGCCCAAGGTAGCGGCACATCATCTCGGGCAAGCGGCACTCCGGTGAATGCCGTGTGACGTTCCCCGTGATTCAGCGGGACGCGGTCAGCTCGGCCAGGAGCTGGAGGACCCGGCGCTCCCGGGGCCGGAACGGGACGCCGGTCCGGCCGGCGAGCAGCACCCGGTCCTCGGCCACCGCCGCCCAGGCCACCTCGCCGTCCTCGTCCGCCGCCACGCCGACGTCACCTTCGCCGGCGGCGGCGCCGGCCCCGAAGGCGGTGAGCCATGGCGAATCCGGTGCTTTGCCGGCCGTCGCCTCCACCCCCTCGGGACCCACCACGGCGGCCCAGACCGCTCGGAGCTCGTGATAGGCCCGGGACGCGAGCTCGGCCGCCAGGTCGAGGCCGAGCGACGCCCGGTTGAGCGCCACCGCGGCCTCGAGGGCGTCGATGCGGGGATCACGCTCGACGAACTCGACCGACCGCAGCTCCTCGACGTCGACGCCGTCGACGGCCTCGATCTCGCGGGCCAGCAGGTCGTCGTTGACCTCGTCGGGCACCGTGACCAGGAACTCGTCGACGGCCCGCCCGGCCCCCCGGTCGACCACCTCGATCTCGTGCACGTCACCGCCCACCCCGCCGATCCGGCTCGCCACCGCCCCGAGGGCGCCGGGCCGGTCGGGCAGCCACACCCGGACCACCAGGGAGCGCGTCTCCGGACCGGTCATCTCACGTCCCGATGCCGCCGATCGACACGAGCTTGGTCTCCACGTACTCCTCGAAGCCCTCCGCGCCGGACTCACTGCCGAGACCGGACTGCTTCCAGCCCGTGAACGGGCCCTCGGTCCCGTTGGCAGCCCACTCGTTGACGCCGATGATGCCGAACTCGAGCCCCTCCGCCGCCCGCAGGGCCGAACGGAGGTCGTTGGTGAAGACGTAGGCGGCCAGCCCGTAGGCCGTGTCGTTGGCCAGGGCGATGGCCTCGTCGAGGTCGTCGAAGCTGCTCACGGGCATGACCGGGCCGAACAGCTCCTCGTGGTACACGGGCAGCTCGGGAGTGACGTCGGTGACGACGGTGGGCTCGAAGAACCACCCCGTGTCCCGGTCGTCGGGCCGGCCGCCCCCGACGGCCACCTTGGCCCCGCGGTCGGCCGACACCCGCACGATCTCCTCGAGGCGGTCGCGTTGGCGCTCGTTGATCATCGGGCCCACGTCGGTGTCGGGGTCGGCGCCGGGCCCCAGGCGCAGCTTCTCGACCAGCGGGACGACGCGTTCGACGAACTCGTCCCGGCGCTCACCGCCGACGAGGAAGCGCTGCGGCGAGATGCAGACCTGGCCGGCGTTGCGGTACTTGGCGGCCACCGCTCCGGCGGCGACGGCGTCCAGATCGGCGTCGGGCAGGATCAGCACGGGCGCGTTGCCGCCCAGCTCGAGCGACAGCCGGGTGACCGTCTTGGACGCGCCGTCCATGAGCAGCTTGCCGACCCGGACGCTGCCGGTGAAGTGGAGCTTGCGCAGCGCCTCGTGGTCGAGCATCGCCTGGCCCATCGCCTCGGGCTCGCCGTTGACGACGTTGAACACGCCGGCAGGGAGGCCGGCCTCCTCGAGGACCGCGGCCAGGTCCATGCACGTCATCGGCGTCAGCTCGGAGGGACGGCTGACCACCGTGCAGCCGGCGGCCAGCGCGGCGGCCACCGACCGGACCACGTTGTAGGCGGGGAAGTTCCAGGCCGTGATCGTCCCCACGACCCCCACGGGTTGGTGCAGGACGAGCATCCGCTTGCCGGGGACGCGGGTCGGGATGATCCGCCCGTAGTTGCGCTTGGCCTCCTCGCCGTACCACTCGAGCAGGTCCGCCGCGGCCACCCACTCCCCCTGGGCCTGGGCAAGCGGCTTGCCGCTCTCGCGGGAGGTCACGGCGCCGAGGTCGGCCAACCGCTCCCGGACGAGGTCGGCGGCCCGCCGGAGCACGGCGGCGCGCTCGTAGGCCGTGGCCGACGCCCACGCCGGGAAGGCCCGGGCCGCGGCCTCGATGGCCGCGGTGACGTCCTCACCGCCGCCGAACGGCAGCGTGGCGATGACCTCTTCGGTGGCCGGATCGATCAGGTCCCAGGTGCCCCCGCCGACGGCGTCGACCCACTCACCGTCGATGAACTGCCGGTACTGGCCCATGGCCGAACCCCCCGTCGTGGCGTCCGAGGCAGCGTACGGCCGCAGGGCCGGGGTGGCAGGCACGAGCCGACCGTAGGAAGGTCGTGTTTCGGCCATGTTGACGCCGGATGACGGCCCCGGAGCCCACGGCCGGGTTGTCCACCCAGGGAGGTGGGGCGAGTAGGTTCCGAGGAGTCATGAAGCGGTTCAGCCCCCATCAGCTCGTCATCGGGCTCGGTGCTGCCATCGCCCTCTTCACGGTGGCCTCGGGCATCGCCCCGTCCATCACCGGGTTCGAGGAGGACTCCGCGATCCACCGTGAGGTGTTCGGGAACATCCCGACCCCGGTGAAGGTGGCCTTCTACACGGTCATCCCCGTGCTGCTGGTCTACGGCGCCGTCCTCTTCTCGTTCCGGGTCAAGAACTGGCAGCGGGGCGCCCCCGACGACCGCTCGACCACCAGCCGCAACATCGGTCGGCGGCTGGCCGACTTCCGGGCCGGGGTCTACATGCAGACGCTGCTGCGCGACCCGGTCGCCGGCGTCATGCACACCCTCATCTACGTCGGCTTCCTGGTCCTGACCGCGGTCACCGCGGTCCTCGAGATCGACCACCAGCTCCCCGAGGACGCCAAGTTCCTCCACGGCACCACGTACCAGGCCTACAGCTTCGTCGGCGACGCCGCCGGCCTCGTGTTCCTCGCCGGCATCGCCTTCGCCGTCATCCGCCGTTACGTGGTGCGGCCCTACCGCATCCGCATCAAGTCGAAGCCGGAGCACGCGCTGATCCTCGGCCTGTTCGCCGTCCTCGGCCTCACCGGCTTCGCCGCGGAGATGTTCCGCATCGCCATGGCCGACCGCCCGTCGTTCGAGGAATGGTCCTTCATCGGCTACCCGCTGTCGGCGCTGGTCGACGGGACGGGCTCGCTGGCCGGCTGGCACCAGGTGATCTGGGTGGTCCACGTCCTCTGCTTCGTGGCCTTCCTGGCGATCCTGCCGGTGACGATGCTGCGCCACATGTTCACCTCGCCGCTGAACATGTACCTCAGCGACCGGGAGCGCCCGAAGGGGGCCATGAAGCCACTCCCGAACCTGATGGAGACCGAGCTCGAGTCCTTCGGCGCCTCCACCGTCAGCGAGATGACCTGGAAGCAGCTCCTGGACACCGACTCCTGCACCATGTGCGGCCGCTGCACGTCGGTCTGCCCCGCCCACGCCACCGGCAAGCCGCTCGACCCCCGCGAGATCGTGCTCAAGACGGGTGAGGTCATGGCGGCGTCGGGCTCGCCGGTCGTGTCCCCACCGATCGGGGTCGACGCCGAGATCACCATCCAGGCCGACAGCCTGTTCGAGCGCATCACGCCCGAGGAGGTCTGGGCCTGCACCTCGTGCAAGGCCTGCGACGAGATCTGCCCGGTCGACATCGAGATCCTCGACAAGATCCTCGACATGCGGCGCTACCTGTCGCTGATGGAGTCCAACTTCCCCACCGAGCTGGGCAATGCCTACCGCTCCATGGAGAACTCCTCGAACCCGTGGGGCCTGTCCCAGGGCGAGCGGGCCGACTGGACCAAGCCGCTCGAGGGCGACGACGCCGTCCCCGTGGTCGAGCCCGGCGACGCCTTCGACCACGAGTACCTCTACTGGGTCGGCTGCGCCGGGAGCTTCGACGACAAGAACCGGAAGGTCAGCCAGGCCATGGCCAAGCTGATGGCCCGGGCCGGCCTCGACGTCGCCATCCTCGGGCCCTCCGAGCTGTGCACCGGTGACCCGGCCCGCCGGTCGGGCAACGAGTACCTCTTCCAGATGCTGGCCACCCAGAACGTCGAGGCGCTCAACGGCATGGGCGTGCGCAAGATCATCACCCAGTGCCCCCACTGCTTCAACACCCTGGCCAACGAGTACCCCCAGCTCGGCGGGCACTTCGACGTCATCCACCACAGCCAGCTCCTGGAGAGCCTGATCGAGAGCGGGCGGCTCGACCTGTCCGAGGCCCGGCTCGACGAGCGGCTCGTGTACCACGACTCGTGCTACCTGGGCCGCCACAACGACGTGTACCTGGCTCCCCGCAAGGTCATCGGCAGCCTCGGCGGGGTCGAGGTGGTGGAGGCTCCTCGCAACGGCACCAAGGGCATGTGCTGTGGGGCCGGCGGGGCCCGCATGTGGATGGAGGAGCACACGGGCAAGCAGGTGAACGTCGAGCGCTCCCAGGAGCTGCTGGCCACGGGTGCCACCCGCATCGCCACCGCCTGCCCGTTCTGCTACATCATGATCGACGACGGCGTGAAGGGTGAAGGGGTGGACGAGGACCAGGTCAAGGTGGCCGACCTCGCCATGCACGTCCTCGAAGCCATCGAACGGGGTGAGGCCGGCGAGCCCGCCCCGGCGGGCGAGCCCCTGACGGCGGGTGCAGGTGCGGAAACGTCCGAGAGCTGACCCGGCCGGAGGGGGCATGGGGTGCTGAGACGGTCGAAACGTGAGGAAGGCGGCGGCAGGCGCCGGGATTGGGAGCCCCACGGCGAGGGGGTCCTCCTCGTCTGCGACGACCCCGACGCCGGGGAGCTCTTGGCCCGCCTGATGGCGGTCGAGGGCCACGACGTCCACCGGGTCGAGACGGCCGAGGGTGCCGTGCGCCACCTGCTCGCCACCCCGCGCCGGGCCACGGTCCTCTCCCTCTCCGGGCCCACCGCGAACCGTCAGCTGCTCGACAAGATCCGCAGCCACCCCAACCCGCCGGTGTCAGAGGTGGCGGTGGTGCTCCTCGCCGACGAGGTCGAGGCCGAGGCCGAGGCCTGGGAGGCCGGCGCCGACGGCTTCCTGGCCCGTCCGTTCCACGCCGAGCAGCTGGCCACCGAGCTGGCCGGCGCCCTCGACCGCCCCCTGGCCGACCGCGAGGCCCACCGCGCGGCCCAGCTCGACGCCGACTGACCCTTCAGTTCGTGTCGCCCCCGCCCCGGGACCCCGCCGCGGCCGGGTCCCGGGAACAAGAAGCGACCTCGATCAGGCGCCAGCCTCGAAGCAGAGGTCCCGGAGGTCGCCGACGTTGTCCGGCGTGACCTCGGTCGGCGGCACGATGATCTCCGCCGGCACCTCGGGCTCCAGCAGGTCGGCGAACCCGCGGCCCTGGGCGATGAGCCGGGCCATGTTGACCGCCGAGCCCGCCATCGTCGGGCTGTAGAGGTAGGTCGCGGCGTACAGGCCACCGGCCTCGATGCGGTCGAACGCCGTGCACGAGCCTCCGGCGCCGGTGAGGATCATCTCGTCCTCACGGCCCGCGTTCTCGATGGCGGCGACCACGCCCTCGGCCATGTCGTCGTCGTGCGTGTACACGCCGTCGATCTGGTCGTTGGCCTGCAGGATGGCCTCCATGACCTCGAGGCCCAGGTCAGGCGTGAAGTCGGCCGGCTGCTGGGCGACGATCTCGATGCCGTCCCCGCACAGCTCCTCGAGCGTGTCGGCGAAGCCCGCGCTGCGGTCCTCGGTGACCGAGATGCCGGCGATGCCCTGGATCTCGACCACGTTGCCCTCGCAGGAGAGCTCCTCGGCGAAGAACGTCGCCGCCTTCACGCCGATGTCGTAGTTGTCGCCCAGGATCGTGGCCCGGGCCGCCTCCGGGGTGGCGAAGAGGCGGTCGACGTTGATCACCGGGATCCCGGCCTCCATGGCCTCCTCCGCGACCGGCGTGAGCTGCTCACCGTCGTAGGGGAGCACGACCAGCGCGTCGGGCTGATCGTTGATGGCCGTCTCGATCTGCGACGCCTGGCTGTCGGCGTCGGCGGCCTCGAGCAGCCGGAACTCGACGTCGTCCCACTGGTCGGCGGCCGCCTGGGCGAAGGCGGCGATCTGGCCCAGCCAGCCGTGGTCGGTGGGCGGCACGCTGGCCACGATGGTCACGGTCTCGCCGAGCTCGGCGCTGTCGCCGGACGGGGCGGGGGTGGTGGCTTCGGCGCTGCCGCCGTCACCACCGTCGTCGTCACTGCAGGCGACCAAGGTGAGGGCGAGAACCGCCACGATGGCCACCAGTCGTCGGGTCTGGGACATGTCTGGTCTTCCTTTTTCTTGCGGGTCTTGGACGCCCACCGGCGCGGACGGCGGCGGGTACGGCAGGAACCACGACGCAAGGGGGGCCACGTCGATGGCGGCACGGCAGCGGCGTCAGATGCGCTCGGGCCGCTGGATCAGGACGGCGCTGAGGATGATCACCCCCTTCACGATCTGCTGCCACTCGGTGGCGAGGTCGAGCTGGGTCAGCAGGTTGAAGATGAGGGCGAAGACCATCACGCCCATGAACGTGCCGGTGATGGTCGCCCGGCCGCCGGCGAGGCTGGTGCCGCCGACCACGGTCGCCCCGATCGCGTCGAGCTCCAGCAGCTCCCCGGAGACCGGTGAGGCGCTGGCCAGCCGCCCGCAGAGCAGGATCGCGGCGAGGCCGGCCAGCAGGCCGCTGAGGCAGTAGACGCTGAAGATGACCCCCCGGATGGGGACGCCGGCGATGCGGGCCGCCTCCCGGTTGCCGCCCACGGCGACCACGTGACGGCCGTAGCGGGTCCGGTTCAGGAGGATCCACCCGGCGACGGTCACCGCGAGGAAGATGACGATCGAGGCGGGTATGCCCACGACCTCGCCGGTGCCGAACCACCGCACGCCGTCCAGGCTGAGGAGGCTGATCGGGCTCTTGTCGCTCATGCGCAGCGCCAGACCTCGGGCGATGGCCAGCATGGCCAAGGTGGCGACGAAGGGAACGACCCGGCCGATCGCGATGGCGGTGGCGTTGATCGTCCCCAGCAGGAGGCCGAACCCGAGCGCGGCGAGGACGAACGCCAACGCGCCGGAATCCACCACCAGCCCGCCCGCGATCCCGGCGGCCGCCACGACCGAGCCCACGGACAGGTCGATGCCCGCGGTGGCGATGACGAAGGTCATGCCGATGGCCAGCACCCCGACCACGCTCGCCTGGGTCAGGATCGCCCGGAAGTTGTCGGTCGTGACGAACGTGTCGGGCTTGAGGATCCAGCCGACCACGATCAGGGCCACGATCACCCCGACGAGCGCGTAGTCCTGGATGGTGGTCCGCGACAGCCCGCCGAAGCGACGGTTGGGCGCGGACCGGGTCGGTGTCGGGGTGGACTCGGCCATCACGCCGCCCCTCCGGCTGCCGGCGCCACCATCTCCTGGGTGCCGGGCATGGCCCGACGCAGGACCTCGAGCTCGGTGGCCTCGGCGCCGTCGAGCTCGTCGACCAGCTCGCCCTCCCGCATGATGAGGATCCGCGTGCACAGCCCGCACAGCTCCTCGATCTCCGAGGACACCATGATCACGCCGAACCCCTCCCCCGCCAGGTCGGCCATGAGGCGATAGAGCTCGACCTTGGCGGCCACGTCGACGCCCCGGGTGGGTTCGTCGAGCAGCAGGATCCGGCTCCGGCGCAGGAGCCAGCGGGCCAGCACCACCTTCTGCTGGTTGCCCCCCGACAGCTCGCGGGCCATTCGACTGCCGTCGGACGGCGTCGTCTGCAGGGCCCGGAGCTGCTCCTCGGCCGCGGCCCGCTCGGCCCGCACCCGCAGGACCCCCCGCTGGAACCGGCCGAGGTCGGCCAGGGTCACGTTCTTGGTCAGGTCCCAGTCCAAGAGCAGCGCCTGCGACTTGCGGTCCTCCGGCGCCAGGCCGAGCCCGGCGGCGATCGCTCGACCCGGCCGGCCGCTCGGGAGGCGGTGTCCCTCGACCCACACCTCGCCGGCGTCCCGGGGGTCGACGCCCGCGACCGCCCGCAGCAGCTCGCTGCGGCCCGATCCGACCAACCCGGCGATCCCCAACACCTCACCGGCGTGGAGCCGGAAGCTGGCCTCCTTGACGTCGGGGAGGCGGCGCAGGCCCTCCACCTCGAGCAGGACCTCGCCGCCGCCCACCGGGCGCTCCGGCAGCAGGCGGTCGAGCTCCCGGCCGACCATGCGAGTGACCAGGTCGTCAGACGGAGTGTCCGCCGGCAGGCCCGAGACCACCGTCGCCCCCTCGCGCAGGACCGTCACCCGGTCGCCGATCCGGCGGATCTCGTCGAGACGGTGGGAGATGTAGACGACCCCCACCCCCTCCGCCGTGAGGTGGCGGACGACGTCGAACAGCGTCTCGATCTCGTTGTCGTCGAGGATGGCCGAGGGCTCGTCCATGATCAGGACCCGGACGTCGTGGGAGAGCGCCCGGGCGATGGAGACCACCTGTTGGCCCGCCGGGCGCAGGTCCCGGACGTACATGCCCGGCGGCATGGTCGCGTGGTTGATTCGGCGCAGCAGCTCCACGGTCTCCCGGCGCATGCGGGCCCGATCGAGCAGCCCGCCCCGCCGCAGCTCGTGGCCGAGGAACACGTTCTGGGCCACCGTGAGGTCCTCGACGAGGTCCCGCTCCTGGTAGATGGTGGCCACGCCGCGGGCGATGGCCGCCGACGGCTCGCCGGCGGGAACGGGCTCGCCGTCGATGCGGACCTCCCCCGCCGTGGGCTCGACCACGCCGGCGACGCACTTGATGAGGGTCGACTTGCCCGCGCCGTTCGGGCCCACGATGCAGTGCACCTCGCCGGCCCGCACGTCGAAGTCCACCCCCGACAGGGCGCGCACGCCGGGGTACTCCTTCACCAGCCCCCGGACCTCGAGGATCGGCACCGCGCCGCTGCCGCGCTCGGACGAGCTCATGCCACGATCAGCGGGCGCAGGGTGCGGTGCGCCGTCCTCAACCCGATCTCCACCTTCTCCTCGGTCCCACCCCAGACCGGGTCCTCGTGCTCCACGGACAGCACGCCCTCGAAGCCGCCTTCGTAGAGGGCGTCCACCACCCGCCTCCAGTCGACCTCGCCGAGGCCGGGGATCCGGTAGCGCCACCAACCCACGTCCCAGGGGTCGTCCCGGACCACCGCCCGGCCCGGCCAGCCGTACCGGTTCCGCCTCGCGGGGTCCAGCTGGATGTCCTTGGCTTGGGCGTGCGGGATGTGGTCCACGTAGGGCTTCAGCGCCTCGACCGGGTCGATGCCCATCCACAGCAGGTGGGAGGGGTCGTAGTTGAGGTAGAGGCCGAGGGAGAACATCCACTCCCACAGCTCCGGTGAGTAGGCGAGGTTTCCCGGGTAGCCGTCGGGGTGCCACCCCTCCATCACGCAGTTCTCGATGATCAGCTTGACGCCCGCCTCGCCGGCGTGGGCCACCAGGGGAGCGAAGACCGCTTCCGCCTCTCGGAGGTTGTCGGCCACGGAGCGGGTGGGGTCGCGACCGACGAAGGTCCCCACGGTCGGGCAACCGAGCAGAGCTGCGGCGTCGATGCAGCGGTGGACGTGGTCGTTGATCGCGGCCCGCTCGTCGGGCGCGGGGTGGAGGTTGTTGTCGTAGTAGGCCAGGGACGAGCACTCGAGGCTGTGCTCGGCGAAGAGGGCTCGGGCCTCGTCGGCGTCCTGGGCGCCGAAGTCGTCGACCACCAGGTGGGTGGCGGTGAACGGCCGGTCGCCCAGCGCCGGCCAGGCGGCCACCTCGAGGGCCTCGAAGCCCTCGGCCTCGGCCCAGGCGCAGATCTGGTCGAGGGGCCGCTTGGGCAGGCAGGCGGTGAGGAACCCGAGCTTCATGGCACATCCTCCTGGTGGGTCGTCATGCCACGTCTTCCCACTGGTGCTCGGCGGCAGAGCGCAGGACCGCCTCGGTGATCTGTGCGGCTCGGGCGCCGTCGGCGAACGTGGGCAGGCCATCGACCGCTGACGTCGACCCCGCGGCGACGGCGCGGTAGGTGTCGGCCACGAACGCGTCGAAGCACTCCTGGTATCCCTGGGGATGACCGGGCGGGACGGTGGCGTACGCCGCCGCGGCCGGGTCGAGGTGCGCGGCGTCCCGGGCCAGCAGCTCCGACGCCGTCCGCCGCCCGATCCAGAGGGTCTCGGGGCGCTCCTGGTCGAACTCGAGGGTGGTGGTGGCGCCGGCGATCTCGAAGGCCAAGCGGTTCTTGTGGCCCGAGGACACCTGGCTCACGACCAGGGAGCCAACGACGCCGGCGGCCGTGCGGAACATCACCACGGCGACGTCCTCGGTGGACACGGCACGGCGCGGGGCGCCATCGGCGGCACCCGGCGCGGCGAAGGCGTGGGCGTGCGGCCCCTGGGCCACGCGCTCCGGCAGCGCGGTCACCAGCTCGGCGCAGACCGCGGCCACGCGGTCGCCGGTGACGAACTCGACCAGGTCGCACCAGTGCGAACCGATGTCGGCGAACGCTCGGGACGGCCCGGCGAAGTCGGCGTCGACCCGCCAGTTGTCGTCCTCGTCGGTCGAGAGCCAGTCCTGCAGGTACGTGCCGTGGACCAGCCGGATCGCGCCGGTGTCGGCGGCGACCCGGGCCCGGGCCTCCCGGACCAGCGGGTAGAAGCGATACACGAACGGCACCGTGGCCACCACGCCCGCCGCGGTCGCGGTGTCCCGGAGGTGGGTGGCGGCGGCGGCGTCGACGGCCAGCGGTTTCTCGCACACGACGTGCTTGCCGGCGGAGACCGCGGCCTCGGTCAGCGATCGATGGAGGTGGTTCGGCGTGCAGATGTGGACGACGTCGACCTCGGGCGAGACCGCCAGCGCCTCGCCGTCGGCAAAGCCCTGTTCGGCACCGAGGCGCTCGACCGCCTCTGCCGTGCTGGCCGCGGTGGAGGCGGCCACACCGACGACCCGGGCCCCTGCCCGGCGCGCCGCGCTGGCGTGGACCTCGCCGATGAACCCCGCACCGACGATGCCGGCTCGGAGCGGCGCTCCCCCGATTCGGCCCGGAAGCCGTCCCCCCATCGCCTGACATCCTTCCCAAAGTTCTGCCTGCTGTCAATCAAAAGTGAACGGATGCACAAACCAAACTCCATCACTTCTGCATCTTTGACAGTCCGAAGCTGCGCTGGTTCACTGTCCGCCGTGAGCACCGGGGTCGAGGCGGCCGAAGCGGTCGGTCCCCTCGGTGCCACCGGTGCCACCGCCGGTTCGATCCTCAACCTGGTCCGCAGCGGACAGGCGACCACACGGGGCGACCTCGCCGCGCTCACCGGGCTGGCCCGCTCCACGATCGCCCAGCGGGTGGACGCCCTGATCGCCCACCACCTGCTCGTCGCGGGTGGCGACCGGGCCTCGACCGGTGGCCGTCCCCCGACCGTCCTGACCTTCAACGGCGACGCCGGCGTGGTGCTGGCCGGTGACGTGGGGGCCACCCACTCCCGGGTGGCCGTGACCGACCTGGCCGGTCGGGTCCTGGCTCAGCACGCCCAGGACATCGCCGTCGCCGAGGGACCCGATGTGGTCCTCACCTGGCTGGAGGACACCTTCGACCGGCTGCTCACTGAGGCGGGGCGGGACCCGGCGGACGTCCGCGGCGTCGGGGTGGGGCTGCCCGGCCCGGTGGAGTTCGCCACCGGGCGACCGGTCTCGCCGCCGATCATGCCGGGCTGGAACCTCTACCCGGTCGGCGACCGCCTGGCCGAGCGCTTCGGCGTCCCCGCCCTGGTGGACAACGACGTGAACATCATGGCGGTCGGGGAGCACTGGGCGAACTGGCGGGACGAGGCCTTCCTGCTCTTCGTGAAGATCGGAACCGGGATCGGTTCGGGGATCGTGGCCAGCCGCCACGTGCACCGCGGGGCCGACGGTGCCGCCGGCGACATCGGCCACATCCACGTTCCCGACCACGACGACGTGGTGTGCCGCTGCGGCAACCTGGGCTGCCTCGAGGCGGTGGCCGGCGGTGGCGCGCTGGCGGCTCGGCTCCGCGAGCAAGGCCTGCCCACGCACACCAGCCGTGACGCCGTGGAACAGGTGCTGGCCGGCCAGCCCGACGCGGTCCGCCTCGTCCGCCAGGCGGGCCACGCCATCGGTGGGGTGCTGGCGACCTGCGTGAACATGCTCAACCCCGCCGTCATCGTGCTCGGCGGTGACGTGGCCCTGGCCGGCGAACCCCTCCTGGCCGGCGTCCGCGAAGAGGTCTACCGCCGGTCGCTGCCCCTGGCGACCGGTCACCTCCGCCTGGTCACCAGCCAGCTCGGCGACGAGGCCGGCATCACCGGCGCCGCGGTGATGGTGCTCGAGACCATCCTCGCCCCGGCCGCCATCGACGCCGCCATGGTCGCGTCCGGAGGCCGCTGACCCGAGCCCGCCTCAGTCCGAGGCCGCCGCCGCCGCGGCGACGTCGAGGGTCTCGCCCGTTTCGCGCTCCGACACCTCCCAGAGCACGTCGATCGAGCGGTCCAGCCCGATGGGGCGCAGGATGGGCCGCTTGACCGGAGGCCCGTTGTTGACGAACCGGGGCGCGTAGAACTCGCCGCTGTGCGCCTCCGGGTCGGTGGCCGCCCGGAGCTGGGGCAGCGCCCCCTGCGCCGGGCTCATGCCGGTCTTGGCCGCCAGCCACTCGAAGAAGCGCTGGCTGGACCCGCCGCCCGTCTCGACCACGCTGTGGGCCTGCAGGTCGGTGTTGGACAGGCCCGGGTGGGCCAGGAGGCTGGCCGTGCCCACGCCGGCCGCCGCCAGGCGACGGTGGAGGCCGAGGGCGAAGTGGTAGTTCGCCAACTTGGACTGGCCGTAGGCCCGCCACGGCCGGTACCGCCCATGGAGGTGCGGGTTGGCGGGGTCCACTCGTCGGCCCATGTGGTGGGCGGTGCTGGTCACGGTGACGACCCGACCGTCCGCGCGCAGGACCGCTGGGAGCAGGCGGGCGGTGAAGGCGAAGTGGCCCAGGTGGTTCACGCCGAACTGCATCTCGAAGCCGTCGGCCGTCTCCCGCTCCGGGATGCCCATCACCCCGGCGTTGTTCACCAGCACGTCGATCCGGGGATGCGCCTCGGCGATGGACGCCGCCGCTTCTCGCACCGAGGCCAGGGCGGCCAGGTCGAGCGGGCACGACCTCCAGATCGGCGTCCGGAACGTCGGCCCGGATCGCGTCGACCGCGGCCGTGGTCTTCTCGGGGTCACGGGCGGCCATGACGACGTGCGCCCCCGCGGCGGCCAGGGCCTTGGCCGTCTCGAGCCCGAGGCCGCCGTTGGCGCCGGTGACCACCGCCGTGCGCCCGGCCTGGTCGGGGATGTCGGCGGCCGACCAGGTCATGTCACCCGGCGGCGAACGTGAGGTCGATGCGACCCTTGGCGTGGCGGCGCCGCCGGGGCGCCGGCGCGCCCTCCAGCACATAGGCGGGTTCCGTGTCGAGCTCGTCGGGCCCGGCCAGCGCGACCAGGGTCTCCGGCCGGGCCGGCTTCCCCGGCTCCATCGGGCCGAGGTCGTCGACGTCGAGCTCGGCCCGGATGCGGGCCGCGGTCGCCGGGTCGACGACGCGGGCCACGACCTCGAGCGCCATCTCGACCGCGGCGGCGGCGCCTTCCGCGGTGAGGACCTTGCCCGACCGGACCAGCCGTTCGGGCACGGCGTGGGCGCCCTTCTCCTCGAGGAGCTCGGTGGCCAGCCAGTGCGTGGTGGCGTCGCCCTCGAGCACGCCGGCCGCGGCCAGGAGCACCGAGCCGGTCGAGACGGCGGTGGTCCACAGGCTCTCCTCGTGGGCCGCGGCCACCCAGGCGACGGCGGCCTCGTCCTCCACCAGGCGCCGGATCCCGAGCCCGCCGGGCACGACGATCACGTCGGGGTGCGGATGGTCCGCCAGGGTGGCGCCGGCCAGCAGCGCCACCTTCGCCCCCTGGGTCGTGACCCGCCCGCGCTGCTCGGCCACCAGGTGGACCTCGGCGCCGGGCACCCGGCGGAAAACGCCGTAGGGACCGAGGGCCTCGAAGGCCGTGACCCCGGGTGAGAGGAGGATGGCGACCTGCATCAGCCGACCGAGCAGTTCCAGCGATCGTCGGTCTCGACGGGGTCGCCATCGGGAGCCGGGAAGGGCTGACGGAAGGTGAAGGCCTCCGCGGCCGGGCCCTGCTCGCGGAGCTGCACCAAGCGGGCCTTGGCCTCGTCGATCGACGGTCGATGCCCGGCCGGCACCCACCACAGGACCGTGAACACCTCGTCCAGCTTCTCGAACCACTGGCGGCGCTGCACCATCACGTCGCGGTGATCCGACCGGTACACGAAGTCGGCCAGGGTCTCGAGCGACGCCCAAGTGCTCATGTTCACCAGCATGAGGTCGTCGGGGAACGGCCGGATCGCGGTGGCGTCACCGTCTTCGGTCTGCAGGCGCCACACGAATCCGGGCGCGGCGTCGGCCAGCGCGTTGACGGGCTCGAGGGCCTCCACGAACCCCGCGATCTGCGGGTCGTCGAGCGGCGCCTTCATCCGTCCGATGTTGAGTTGGGCCAGCTCCCACGACATGCCCCGCGACCGTAGCCCCCGCTACCCTGACCCCTCCCCGCGGGTGTAGTTCAATGGCAGAACATCAGCTTCCCAAGCTGATAATGCGAGTTCGATTCTCGTCACCCGCTCCACTGCGAAGGCCCAGGTCAGCTGGGACGCTGTACGGCGGTCACCCGCATGAGCTGAGTGCGAGAGCGATGAGTTTGACGGCCGCCGGCAGTCAGAATCGTCGACATGCGTGAGGACCATCTTGCCTCCGCCGTTGACGCGCTCCTCGATGACGTGGTCGGTTCCGGCCAGGAGGTCGGGGTGCAGGTCGCGGTCATCCGGAACGGTCACACACTCGTGGACACGGCACGCGGCGTGTCCGATCCGCGAACCGGAGCGCCCGTCGATCGCGACACCCTGTTCTGGGCGGGTTCCACCGCGAAGGGGATTGCGTCCTCGGTGGCGCACGTCCTCATCGAACTCGGTGAGGTCACCGACGACTTGCGCGTCGTCGACGTGTGGCCGGAGTTCGGGGCACGCGGGAAGGAAACGGTGACGCTGCGCCACGTGCTGCTTCACACCGCTGGTGTGCCTGGTCTTCCAGCCGAAACGACCGCGGCGGATCTGTGCGACTGGGACACCATGTGCGCGGTCGTCGCGGACGCCGAGCTGTGGTGGGAGCCCGGGACCCGATTGGGCTACCACGCCAAGACCTTCGGGTTCGTGCTCGGCGAGATCCTTCGTCGGGCGACCGGCGACCCGATCTCGACGCTGCTGCGCGAGCGTCTCACTGGCCCGCTCGACGTGGCCGACCAGGTCCACTTCGGTGTCCCCGCCCGGCTGTTGCCGCTGGTTGCCACGCAGGTCGCCGCCGACGGCGACGAAGTACTCCGACCCGAGCCCGGCTCGCCGCTCGACCGGGCGATGCCGGCGGGGGTGGTCCCCGACGCCGACTACGCCAACCGCTCCGATCTCCTCACCTGCGACATTCCTTCGGAGGGCACCATGAGCGCTCTCGGCGCCGCCCGCATCTACTCGGCTCTGCTCGGGCACGTGGACGGAGTCGAGCTGGTGTCGCCCGCCCGGCGGGCGGCGATGGCGACGGTCGCGTTCGCCGGCATGGACGAGGTGATGGGCTTTCCAACGTCGTGGGGGTACGGCTACAGCCCCGCTCGACCGAGCGGTCGCGGCACGCCCGGCTCCGCCTTCGGCATGGTCGGCATGAACGGTTCTGCCGCCTACGCCGACATCGACTCGGGCGTCGCCGTGGCAGTGATGCGCAACCGTTTCACGGGCGACTTCGCCACCACCGAACGGATCGATCGATTGATCGAGGACGAACTGTCGTAGGCCGGATGCGCCGCGACGCAATCAAGTCGAAGTGGGATGGACGCTGGAAGTTCGAGGCCCGCGACGGCTGCTTCCACCACGAAGTCGGCGCAGCGCTCGTGTTCTCCGTGGCACCCACCAAGGTCCTCGCGTTCAGCAAGGGCACATTCACCCATACCCGCCACCGCTTCTGATCGCAGCCGCCACCAAGTCGCGGAGTCGCGTAGATCGACGCCTCGCTCACCGAGCCATGCCCCTGATCCGCTGGTCAGCGGGGACCGTCCGATCAGCTTCCCAAGCTGGATAATGCGGGTTCGATTCCCGTCACCCGCTCCACGCGATCCCGGCCGGTTGGCCGCGTACCGTGCCCGCATGGTCACGACCAGCCGGGCGCGCTGGAACCCGCGAGGCCGGGTCCGCGTGGGCGAGGTCGTCGCCGTGCTCGGGGGCGCGATCCTGCTCGCGGGGAGCTGGGTCGTCGCGGTGGCGCAGGAGACGGTGCCCCGGTGGGAGGCGCGCGTCTTCTCGGCCGTGAACGACCTGAGCGACGTCTGGTGGGTCCTTGTGTGGGGACCGATGCAGATCGGCAGCTTCTTCGGCTCCCTCGCCGTGGTCGGGCTCACGGGGGTGATCAGCCGCGACCGCCGCCTCACCCTCGCCGCGCTCGTGGGCAGCCAGGCCGCGTACTGGACGGCGCAGGTCGTCAAGGACGCGGTGTCGAGAGGGCGACCGACGGCGTTCCTCACGGACGTCAACCTCCACGACCGGGCGACGGGTTTCGGCTACGTGTCGGGCCACGCGGCGGTGGCGTTCGCCCTGGCCGCCGTCTTGGCGCCGTCGCTGCCCCGCCCCTGGCGCGTGGTGGCCATCGCGTTCGCGGTGACGGTCGCCTTCGGTCGGGTCTACGCCGGTGTGCACCTCCCGCTCGACGTCGTCGGCGGCGCCGGCCTCGGCCTCCTGTGCGGGACGCTCGCTCGGTGGGCGTTCGGCCTCGGGGGCGAGGGCCTGCCGGTCGCCCCGGTGGGCGAGCACTCCGGGTGAAGCCGCGTACGACGGGCGCGGGAAGGGCTGAGGCTGCTGCGCCTGACCTGGGACATCGCCAAGCTGCGCTTGGCGATCAGCGCTGTGCTTGCCGGGTCGCCTCGCCTATCGGCTCGCCTCCTTAGATGAGGTTGCGGCGCTGGAGCGCCTGGAAGCAGAGCCAGCCCGGCAGGATCGGTAGCCAGAACGTCGCCATCCGGTACGTGAGCACGACGGCAACCGCGACCGCCTGGCTCGACGCCCACACCGGTGAAGCCGGCGACGAGCGCGGCCTCCATCGCGCCCAGCCCGCCCGGCGTCGGCGCGGCGGCGGCGATGAGGGACGACCCGAGGTACACGGCCCCGACTTCGGCGAACGACACGTCGGCGTCGAGCGCCGCGACCGCGGCGGCGAGCGCGGCGGTGTACGCCAGCGTCACGGCGAGTGACCCGCCGAAGAGCTCGAGCAGCCGGGACGGCGATCGGGCCAACGTGGTGAGGCTCTGCCAGGACTGCTTGAGGAAGCGCAGGACATGGGTCTGGAACAGGCGGCGACCCCTGGTGGTCGCGGCCGCGATGCCGACCACCGCGAGGACGACGGCGATGGCGACCAGGAGCTTGCTGCTGGACGGGATCGCGAAGCTGCCCTGGCTGCTCTGACCCGCCCAGGCGAAGAAGGCGACCAGCAGGACCAGGTGCACGATCGCGCCGGCCACCACGTTCAGGCCCATGCCGGTGACCGCCGCCCCGGAGTCGACCCCGGCCTTCTGCATGAAGCGGACGTTGAGCGCCATGCCGCCGACGTTGGCGGGGGTGACCCGGTTGACGAACGACGAGCCGAGCTGGGCCATGACCGTCGGGACGAACGGCAGGCGGCCGGGCACGCCCCCTACCATCCCGATCGCCGAGGCCACGTACGTCAACCCGGACATCACGACGCACACGGCCACCCAGCCCCAGTTGGCCGACCGCATCGCCCGCACGCTGTCGTCGACGTTGGCGAGCTGCGGGAGGAGCAGGTAGAAGGCGCCGGTCAGGACGGCCACCGTCAGGAACGCTCGGGGCCGGACGCGCAGGAGCCGCTCGAGCGCCGGAACCTCCTCGCCCGTCACCTCGGCGATGCTGTTGCGGAGCTCGGTCAGGAGCCTCTTCGACACCTGGTGGCGCGTCGAGGCCGACAGGGCCAGGGGCTGGAGGTACGGGAGCGCGGTCGCCAGGTCGGCGGGGTCGAGCACCCGGGCGGCCGACGCCAGAGCCCGCTCCGGTCCGACCAGCGCGGCGAGGGAGGCGAGCAGCTCCGCCCGGTCGATGGCTTGGGCCCGGGGCGTCGCCGACTCCTCGCCGAAGCTCAGGTCGATGATCGTGGGCCGACCGGCCGCCACGAGGACGTTGCCCGCCCGCAGCGCCCGATGGGCTAGCCGGGCCCGTGGATGGTCACCACCTCTCGCCAGACCTCGTCGAGCAGCGGGTCGTCGACCTGGTCGGGCGGCAGGGCGTCGAGCAGCTCGCCGTCGATGCATTCGAGCGCCAGCGCCACGGAGCCGTCACCCAGCCGCGCGATCGCGTCCACCTCCGGACAGCGCACGCCCGCCCGGCGGGCGAGCATCAGCAACAGGGCCTGGTGCTCCACGTGGTGGGAGAGCGAGGTCGACGGCCGCTCGTCGCCCGGCCCCCGCAACACCAGGGTGCGGTAGCCGCGATAGAGCAGATCGGCGTCGCGCGCGTCCTGGGCGTAGACCTTGACGAACAGCGGCGGTCCATCGGTCATGGTGGCGACGTAGCGCTGGGCCCGGCCGGTCGGCGCGACCTGGAGCGTCAACGCCGTCACCGGTAGCCCGGCCTCGCGCAGGGACTCGGCGACGGTGGCGGGTGCGGGACGTCGGTTCGGGGCGCCGAAGACGACGAGGACGGCGGCGCCCGCCGCCGCGCCGGCCGCGACCGCGAGGGCGACCTCGGGGACTCCTGCGGTCCCGGCGAGCACCATGGCGCCGGCGAGCACGACCACGCCCCAGTCACAGCTCCGGCGCCAGGAGCGCGAGAGCCAGGGCTTCCCCAGCGTCGCGGCCGCGGCCACGGCCGCGAGATAGGGCAGCGACGGGAAGCTGCTGGACAGCACCCAGGTGTCACCTGTGACCCCGTCCGGGATCCGCCGGTGGAGAGACAAGCCGGCATCGAGCAATGCGAAGAGGCTGGCCCCGGCGGCCCCGGCGAGCGCCACCAGCAACAGCCGGTGCCATCGTTGCTTGACGACGAGCCCGACCACGACGGCGAGCGCTACAACGAGTGCGGCGACCTGGACCAAGCCGAGCAGGAACTCCCGCACCGAGTTCGGGACGCGGGTCACGACCCGGCCCACGTCGGTGGTCACGCCCTCGCTCGTCGACGTGGCCACCGCGAGCAGGACGACCAGCACCAGCGTCACCGTCCCCCACACGACGAGGCGGACGGCATCGCCGGGATGCCGGAAGCGGCGCTCACCCGGCGGTTGCCCGTCGAGCCCAGCCGCCGGCGGCTCGGCACCCAGTTCGTCAGGGACCGGGTCGGACAGGACGCGGCTCATGTCGTTCCGTCCCGAGCAACGGCGGCGACGACCCGCAGGAGGAGAACGGTTCCCGCGAAGAGGCCCCCGAAACCGAAGATCTCGAAGAGACCGGACGAGGTCGCGAGCGTGGGTCCCGGATCCTCCGCGACCAGGAGCAGCGCGGAGGCCACCAGGAAGGCCGCGCCGACCGTGCCGAGCAGCGCCCGGTTCGCCAAGGTGCGGAGGATCCGGTGCTGGTCCTCGTCCACGATGCTGCGCAGGCGCAGCTCCCCTCGCCCGGCGAGGGTGAGGATGCGGTCGATCCGTTCGGGCAGGCGCCGGAGGTGCGGAAGGGCGGCCCCGAGCTCGTGGCGAACCATCGCTTCCGGGTCGATCGGCTTCGGGGCCGTGGTGGACGTCATCATCTCCATGGCCGCGGCCACCATCGACGTGTCGGGGTCGAGGACGCGCATCGTCCCGTCGAGCGTCGCGAGCGCGCGCGTCAGCGTCACGAGGTCGCCTGGGAGCCGCACGCCGAACCGCGTGAGGATCGTGACGAGGTCCTCCAGCACGCTCGGGTCGATCGTGCCGGTGGGCCGCACGTGTTCGGCCATCAGTCGGGCGAGGGCGCGTTCGAGCTGCTCGGTGGCGCCCCCCTCGGTCACGTCCGCCACCCGCTCGATGCCGTCCCGCAGCAGGCTCACATCTCGTTGGGCGAGCGCGGCGAGGATGTCGACGACCGCGGCCTGTTCGATCGGATCGAGACGTCCGACGGCCCCGAAGTCGATCAGGCCCAGGCTCCCGTCGCGGAAGGCGAAGACGTTCCCTGGGTGGGGATCGGCGTGGAAGAAGCCGGCGCGCAGCACTTGGTCCAGGAAGCTGCGGAGCAGCTGCTCGGCCAGCGCCCGGCGATCGACGCCGGAGGCGGCGAGCTCTTCGGTGTCGGCGAGCGCAAACCCCTCGAACCGCTCCTGGACGAGGAGCCGCCGGGTGCAGAGCTCCCGGTGAGGCTTGGGAATCCGCACCTCGCTGCCCTCGCCGAGCAGGAGGGCCATCTCCTCCATCGCATCGACTTCTCGCCGGAAGTCCAGCTCGGCCCGCAGGCTGTGCGCGAACTGCCCGAGCATCTCCCCCGATCGGATCCCTTGTCCCATGACGGTGCGACGCTGGGCGACATCGGCCAGCAAGGCGAGCGCGGCCAGGTCGCGCTCCATGGTGTCCTCGATCCCCAAGCGCTGGACCTTGACGACCACCGCCGCGCCCGAGTGCAGGCGGGCCCGATGCGTCTGGCCGATCGAGGCCGCCGCGATCGGCTCCCAGTCGAACTCGGCGAACACGCGGTCGACCTCGTCGTGGAGCTCCGCCTCCAGCACCGCGACCACGTTCTCCCTCGGCTCGGGCGGAGCCTGGTTCTGCAACCGGGCGAGCTCGTCGGCGATCTCCGCCGGCACCAGGTCGATCCGCGTCGCCGCGATCTGACCGAGCTTGATGTACACCCCGCCGGCCTCCTCGAGCACGCGGCGGAGGCGGACGCCGACCGGGGCACCGACGGCGTCGACGCGACCAGCGATCGGCAGGTACGGCGCGAAGCCCTCCCTGCGGAGCAGGCGGACCAACTCGTGGTAGCGCCGGACCACGGCCCACCGCCGGCGGAGCGCGCGCACGGGCCGAGGGGTGACGAAGAGCCCGGCGCGCTCGCCCAACGCCAACGTCCCCGGCCGCGACAGCAGGTCGAGGGTGACTGCGGTCGCCATGGTCACCGGGATGCCGATCGCCAACGCCAGCGTCACCAGGCCGTCGGCCCCGCGGTCCCACCCGGTCAACCCGAGGGCGAGGACGGTGGCGACCACCCAGCCGACGGCCCCGGACAGGAGGGCGGTCCCCCACCCCCGTCGGATGCCGAGGAGCCGCAGGGAGATGACCGTCACGGCGGCGGCCATGGCCAGCGCGGCGAGGACGCGCAGCACCGCCCCCAGCGGCCCGATGTCGGCGAGCACGAGGGCGATCACCGGGTGCCCGCGATCACGAGCCACCCGGGCACGGCACCCCGGCCCCACAGAGCCGCAGACCCGTGTGCTCGCGCACCTCGCTCACCAACGTCTCGCGGGGCTGGAACGCCAGCGCGTTGTCCGTGGCGAAGGTGAGCGCGGCGGTGGCGTCGCCCGCGAACTCGAACGCGTACGTGATGCAGCCCCCGTCGAAGAGGTACGTGCGAGTGCTGCGCAGGTCCGGGGGCAACGCCTCCGGATCCTCGAAGCGGCGCATGCCGACCTCGTCGCTCGGCACCTCGGTCGCACTCTCGACCGCGCACTGCTCCGGAGGCAGCAAGGTCACTTCGACCGCCCGGGTTCCAACGTCTTCGGAATCGAGCCAGAAGGCGCCACTGTCGTTGCGGATCTTCACGCCGCCGACGGCCCAGCCGGCGGGAAGCGAGGCGACGCACGGCACCGACGTTGCCGAGGGGACGGACTGTGCCATGAGGACCAGGAGGTTGCTGTCGTTGGCGCAGTCGGGGCTGCCGGTGACCTGCATGTCGTGGACGGGCCTGAACAGGCTCACCGCGTTCGGAACGACCACGAGCGCGGCGGCCACGAGCCCGAGGGCGAGGAGCACGCGCTTGACGCTCCAACGCTGGAGCGAGATGGGTCGGCGCTCGGGCGCCTTGGCCCGGAACTGAGCGACCAGATCGCGCCCGTCGGCCTTCATCATCGTGCGCAGCTGCGACGGGCTGGCGATGCCGCGAGCCGCGGCGAACGCCTCGGCGATCTCGTCGGGCGAGAAGTACTGGAGAGCCCGCTCGTACACCCGATCGGCGTCCGTGCGCACCGCGAGGACGAGCATCATGTTGGCCAGGTCCACGGCCTCGCGCCATGGTGACGGCCGGATCTGCATGAAGGCGACGTCGATGACCAGCAGCTCGCCGTCGCGCACCATGAGGTTCGCGGGCTTGATGTCGCGATGGGCGATCCCGGCGTCCCAGAGGTTCCGGATGAGCAGCAGGCCCTGGTCGATGACGCCGTCGTCGACCGTGGCCTCGCCGATCTCCTCGGCACCGGCGAAGAACTCGGTGACCAGCAGGTACTCGCGCTCAGGGGTCATCTCCACGATCCCGTACGGCGTCGCGCTCCGGATGCCCACGTCCTGCAGCAGGCGCAGCGCGTAGTCCTCGTACTGGACGAGCCGGCGCACGGACTGGAAGGGCGCCTCGTCCTCGAGGCGGCCGTAGAGGAGCGTGCGGCCGAGCTTGTACCAGCGGTCGGCGCGCACGTGGCTCATGGCGTAGAGCTTCCCGAACAGTCGGGTGTCGGGATCGCCCTTGACGGTGATCAGCAGTGGGGTCGATCCGCCCGATCCGGCCAGACCGACGTGCTTCAGGTCGAGGACCGTGAGCCCGAGCTGCTCGTGGAGGGCGCTCCGGATGGCCTCACCGCGCCGGCCGCCGATGTCGAGGTGGGCGGTCTTGCCCTGCCGGTAGGCGACGGGGAAGACCTCGTTCGGGGTGAACGTCCGGAAGGCGTTGAGCGAGATGCCCACGGCGAGCGCGACGCCGAACAGGACGTCCGTCGGGTGATAGGTGGCCAGGTACAGCTCGGCGGCGATGAACAGCACGATCACCGCGCCGCCCACCGCCTTCGCGATCGTGCGCGGCCGTCCGGGGACGACGATGGCGTAGACGATGCCGACGATGACGAACGTGAGCACGACGACCGGTGGCGCCGGGAAGGCGTAGCCCGCCCACCGTCCGATGATCGTGACGTCGAAGGGCCGCGCCCGGGCGAGGTTGGCGTAGAGGATCTGGCCGATGACGGCGATGACGACGATGCTGCCGAGGTAGGTGAAGAGGTGGCGCCACCGCCGGAACGCCATCAACGCGACGATCAGACCCAAGCCGCAGGACGTCATCGCCCAGCCGGAGCCGAGGCGGTCGATGCCGTTCATGACATCGGTCAGCCAGTCGGTGCGGAGGCCGGCGATCCCCCGGAGGATGGCCGCATCCATCCGGACGGTGAACCGCTCGACCGCGGGGAAGAGGTGGGCGAGGGCAACCCACAGCGTCAGGACCCCCATCGCCGCGAGCCAGAGCTTGCCGGTGAGCCCGATGCTGCGGGGGAGCGGGGGTGGTGCGCCGGACGGCCGCCGGCGCCGACGAGAGCGCCGCGCCGTCGACGGCACCGAGGCGGTGGCGTCGAGCTCCGTGCGGGCGGCTGCCGACGGTGCGTCCACCCCCGCCTCGGTGGTCACGACAACCCCTCCGCGGCCAGCCACTCGGACGCGATGGCGGCCACGTCCTGATCGCCGGCGGCGACCTGGGCGTTGAGGGCGCGCAGGCCGTCGGTGGTGAGCCGCTGCGAGATGGCGTCGATGCGGGCGGCGAGGTCCGGACCGAAGTGGTCGACCACGTCGGCGTGCACGAGCGGGGTGACGTTCTCGGCGGGCTGGAGGTCGCGATCGTCCGCGAGCTCGACGAGATCCCCGTCGATGAGCGCCGGATCCGTGGTGAACAACAGGGCGACGTCCACGTCGCGGTTGGCGATCGCCTGGTGGGTCAGGGGACCGCCGGCATCGAGGGCGAGCACTTCGCGGAAGGACAGCCCGTAGACCCGTTCCAGGCCGAGCAGGCAGAACGGCCGGGAGGCGCACTCGGGCGGGCCGGCGAAGGTCATCTCGGGGGCCACCGCGGCGAGGTCGCTCAGCGTTCGCAGATCCTCGCGCTCGGCCGTCTCGCGGGTCACGACGAAGGTGTTGGCGTCCTGCGCCGGCGAGGGGGCGAGCACGGTGATCCCCCGCTCGGCGAGGAGCTCCGCGAGCTGGTCGTTCGTGCCCTCGACGTCGTCGGTGCCGGCGTCGGAGGTGAGGCTCGAGAACTGGAGGGCACTCCCGGCGTACTCCGGCACCACCTCGACCAGGCCGCCGGCGAGCGCCGGCAGCACGAACTCCCGGGGCCCGATGCCGAATGCTCGCCGCACGTCGTAGCCCTCGGCCTCCAAGGCCTGGCTGTAGATGTCGGCCAGCAGTTCGCTCTCGGCGAAGTCGAACGATCCGACGGTGATCGTGTCGTCGCGCAGTGTCGTTGCCACCCGGGCCGCCGCCGATTCGGGCCCGTCATCCGGCTCCGACCCGCACCCGGCGCCGCCCACGACTGCAACGAGGACCAAGATGGCGATCGTTCGACGACGGCGCACCGTCCACGCTCCTCCCCCCCAGGGGTCGTCGACCGAGCCTTCCACATCGACACGGGTCGTGGTGGGGAAACTCCTGTGGGGTAGCCGGAGCCGCGCCGTCGACGATCGGGGCGTAGGGTCGCCGGGCGCTCGATGACCACCCGGAGGGAGGCCTGTGGCCCCCACGGACAGCTCCAGGACGACCCGCTACGAACGCCGGAGCCGCGACGCGGCCAGCGTCGGCCTCGGTCTCGCCGTGCTCGGCGTCGGGATGCTGCTCGTGCGCGACAGCCAGGTCTCGGGGACCGAGGAGGCCGTCTTCCGAGCGGTGAACGACCTCCCCGAGGCGCTCTACCCCGTGCTCTGGCCGTTCCAGCAGGCCGGAGCGCTGTTCGTCGGGCCCATCGTCGCCCTTGGCGCGCTCGTGCTGCGTCGGTACCGGCTGGCGTGGGCCGCGCTGGCGGCCACCGTGCTCAAGCTGGTGCTCGAGCGCGGGGTGAAGGGGGTCACCACCCGCGAGCGGCCCGGGACGTCGATCGGCAGCGACATCCACATCCGTGGTGACGTCCACGCCGGCGGCGAGAGCTTCGTCTCGGGCCACGCCTTGCTCATCACCGCGCTCGCCACCATCGTCTCGCCCTACCTCCCCGGGCGGTGGAAGATCGTGCCGTGGGCGATCGCCGGGATGGTGCTCTTCGGGCGGGTGTACGTGGGGGCCCACAACCCGCTCGACGTCATCTGCGGCGCCGGGTTGGGCCTGGCGATCGGCGGCGTCCTCAACCTCGCCTTCGGCGTGCCCGCGGCATCCGGCACGCCGACACCGGTCGAATCCCCGGCGGTCAGCGGAGCAGGTAGCTGACCTCCGAAAGGAGCTCAGCGGGGTCCTAGGGTCCGGCCGGGAACGGCCCCCTGCTCGGCGGCGTTGGACGGGTATGACCGATGCCGCCGAGCGTCCGGGGTTCGTCCGCCGCCATCGCCTCTCCCTGGCCCTCGGCGGCGCCGTCCTCGTGGCCGGTCTGGCCTGGCTGGCGTTCGGCTGGTTCGGCGTCCAGGCACTGTGGATCGACGACGAGGTCGACGAGGCCGCGCCGGTGTTCGAGTCCGGGGCCGGCCTCGAGCCGGACACCGCGGCCCCCTCAGGCCCCTCCCCCGGCGAGGTCGTGGCCGATTCCACGGCGACCACGGCGCCGACTCCCGTCGTGAGCGCCGTGGCCCGAGGCGAGTTCGGGGGCCGGACCCATCCGTCGGAGGGCACCGTCCAGGTCCTCACCGACGGGAGCGAGCAGCGCTTCCTCCGCTTCACCGAGTTCGCCACCGACAACGGCCCCGACGTCGACGTCTACCTCTCGACGGCGGCGCCCGACGCCGAGGAGCAGGCCCTGGACGACGACGTGGTCAGCCTGGGGGACCTGAAGGGCAACATCGGCGACCAGAACTACGAGATCCCGCCCGACGTGGACCTCGAGCGCTACAACACGGTGGTGCTGTGGTGCGTCCGGTTCAGCGTGGCCTTCGGCACCGCCCCGCTCGATCCGGTCTGATCAGCCGAGGCCCAGCCGCTCGAACTGGTCGGCAGGGGCCTCGAGCTCGACGAGGGCCGTGCGCAGGAGATCGATGAGCTCGGCCTCGACCCCCTCCCCCGCCCGGTTCTCGGCTTCCTGGGGATCGAGGTCGATGTCGTAGAGGTGGTGCTGGTCCTCGTGGCCGTGCCCGACCCAGAACGGCATCCGGTCCCCCGCGCCGTACGGCTGACGGATGACGGGGATGTCGGTCCCCGGCATGGTGTCGAGCACCGCCCGGCCATCCGGCGGCGGCATCCCCTCCACGCCGGCCAGGTGCAGGGGCATGGTCGACCACCGGTTCGACCACATCGACAGCGGGAAGTTGTCGCCGACCGGCCCCCGGGCGTACTTCCGCCGGCCGTCGGTGACCTGGACCCAGTTGCCCCACACCCCACCGATCGCCCACTCCCGGCCGCCGGGGGCCTCACCGGTGATCAGCGGGACCAGCGAGCGGCCGTGGGTGCGGTGTCGGGCGGTGACCCCGAAGACCTCGCTGAGGGTGGCGTGGAGGTCGACGCTGGTCGTCAGCGCGTCACAGGTGCCGCCGCCGTCCACGCTCGGCCAGTGGACGAGCAGCGGGGTGTGGCCCAGTGGCTCGTACTGCGGCACGCCGGGCTTCCCCCAGATGTCGACGCCCCCGCGCACGTCGCCGAGGTAGTGGCCGTGGTCGGTGCAGACGACCACCGCGGTCGAGTCCCACAGCTGGCGCTCGTCGAGGGCGGCGACCACCCGGCCGAACCAGTGGTCGATCATCGACACCTTGGCGCCGTAGTTGGCCCGCAGGTGGCGGGCCTCAGCCTCGCTGAGGAGCCCCGTGCTCAGACCGCCGACGATGTACGGCGGCCAGATGAGGCGGTCGCCCTCCCACGGCTCGTCCTCGTACCGGCCCTCCCAGGGGGCGGGCACGTCGAAGGGCTCGTGCGGGTCGAACTCGTCCACGAAGAGGAGCCACCGGTCGTGGTGCGGCGTGGCGGTGCGCAACCAGTCCGCGGCCGCGGCCATCACCCGCGGGCCGGGGAAGTCCTCCTCGACCCGGAAGAAGGTGCGCGACCGGTCGTAGCCCCGCTCCATGGCGAAGGAGCCATGGAGGCGCTCGTAGAACCACGACGCCCCCACCGCCGGCGAGCCCACCCAGCTCGGGTCGGGATGGGTCCGCCACGGGTCCCCCTCGTGGCCCGCGCTGGTAGTCCCAGGCGAAGAAGTCGGTGTGGTAGTTCTCGCCACCGGTCTCGAACAGGTGCGGGTGGTCCGAGACGAGCATCGAGACCACGCCCTCCTCGCGGAGCGCCGCGGTCACGGGGCGCTCCCAGAGCTCGATGGAGCCCCAGGGCTTCCAGAGGAAGTCGAGCGCCCCGCAGAGGATGTCGTGGCGGGCGGGCATGCAGGGCAGCGAGCCCGTCACGTGCCGGGTGAACCGGGTGGCGCGCTCGGCCGCGAACCGGTCGAGTTCGGGGGTGGCGAAGTCCGATCGCCGCCGTAGCAACCCAGGTCGTGGCGGTTGAGTGAGTCGAGCAGGATCACGACGACGTTGTCCGGCACGGTCATCGAGCGTCATGTTCCCATGCGCGAAGAAGCGCCCTGCCGCGCAGGGCGCCTCTTGCGGGGGGATCGGTCTGGACGCCTACTGGCGGATGAGCTCGGCCTCGATCTCGAGGGTGACCTTCTTGCCCACGACCACGCCGCCGGTCTCCAGGGCCTGGTTCCAGTTGAGGCCCCAGTCCTCCCGGTCCAGCTCGCCGGCGGCCGAGAAGCCCAGACGGGTGTTGCCCCAGGGGTCGGCGACGGCGCCCAGGAACTCGACGTCGAGGGTCACGGGGCGGGTGACGCCCTTGATGGTGAGGTCACCGTCGAGGAGCCACGAACCGCCGTCGTGGCGCACGCGGCCGCTCCGGTAGGTGATGGTCGGGTGCTCGTCCGTCCCGAAGAAGTCGGCCGAGCGGAGGTGCTCGTCCCGACCTGCGTCTCGGGTGTCCACGGTCGACGGGTCGATCTCGACCTCGACGACCGAGTCGGTGATCGCGTCGGCGACGGTCACCGTGCCGGACACACCGCTGAAGGCGCCACGGACCTTCGAGACCATCAAGTGGCGGACGACGAAGCCGGCGTGGCTGTGGGAGGCGTCGACGGTGTAGGTGCCGGCTTCGGGCACCTCGGTGCCGTCGACGGTCCGGGTCTGGGGGGTCTCGGTGACGGTCATGGTCTGCTCCTCATGGGGTGGATTCTCGTTGTGTCTACAATCTTTGCGTCTGCAACGACTGTACCAGCAACAACTTGCGCGCACAAGTAGTTGTTCCCGCCTCTACGATCAGGCCATGAGCCGCGGCGACCTCGACGACCCCCGCATCACGCTGGCGGGCCTGCTGTTCGAGGTCCACGACGGGCTGACGGCCCGCCTGGGACCCAGGAAGACCCCGACGGCGGAGGTGCTGATCCGCCTCGCCCGCAGCCCCGATCGCAGCCTGCGCATGAGCGACCTCGCGGCACAGGTGACGATGTCGGCCAGCGGCCTCAGCCGGGCCATCGACCGCCTCGTGGCCTGCGGCAGCATCGAGCGGGTGTCCTGCGCCCACGACCGCAGGGTCGTGTACGCCCGCCTCACCGATCAGGGCCTGGGCGAGATCGAGGGCATGCTGCCGGACCACATCGAGGCCTTGGAGGACGCCTTCTCGGTGCTGAGCCCGAGTGAGCGGGACCGCTTCGAGGCCCTCCTGCGCAAGCTGCGGTGCCAGGTCAACCCCGAGGCGGTGGCCGCCAGCAACCCGGCCCCGGCCCGCGACCCCTAGACGCGCGGCGTGCCGTTCACCCACACCGTCGCGGTCCGCTACCTCGAGGCCGACCAGCAGGGCGTCGTGTTCAACATGTGGTACCTGGCCTACTTCGACGACGCGCTCACCGCCTTCCTCGCCGATGGTGGGCTCCCCTATCCGGACCTGCTGGCGGCCGGGTGGGACGTGCAGCTCGTCCACACCGAGCTCGACTGGACCGGTCCCCTGCGCTGGGGTGAGCCGGGCGAGGTCGACGTCGGGCTGTCGCGGCTGGGCACGACGAGCTTCACCCTCCAGTTCGGCGTCCGGGTGGGCGAGCGGCCGGTGGCGACCGGCGAGACCGTCTACGTCGCCGTGGAAACCGACGGCTGGACCACGATCCCCCTCCCCGACCGCCTCCTGGACGCCCTCGGCCCGGTGGCGCCTCTGCGCTGACGGGCTCAGCCGGCGATGAGGCTGGCGAGGGCCCAGACGGCGGCGACGCCACCGACCACGGCCATGACGACCGAACGGGCGACGGGGGCCCGCTCGAGGTCGCCCTCGGCCACCTCCTCGGGGGGGCGGACCAGCGCCAGGATGTTGCCGACGCACAAGGCGCCGCCGATGGCCAGGACGAGATAGGCCAGCAGGTCCTCACCCAGGAACACGTCCACCTCCCTGGCTCGACAGGCCCGGCGCCTCGGGCGACACCGCCACCTCGTCGGCGCCCGGTTCGGCCAGGACCAGCAGGCCGCCGGCCACGACCAGTAGCCCGCCGAGGACCGTACCGACGCCGAAGGTCTCGTTGAGCACGAGCCAGCCCAGCACGGCCGCGGAGGCGGGTTCGAGGTAGGCGAGGACGCCGGTGTGCACGGCGGGGATCTGGCCCATGGCTCCTAGGAAGACGGCCAGTGCCGCGGCCGTGTACACGAGGCCGAGGACGAGCACCCAGCCGGCGTCCTCGGCGGTCGGCCAGGACCCGTCACCGAGCACGGCCGCGGGGACGAGCACCACCGTGGCGATCGAGACCTGGGCGAGGGCCAGGCGTCGCCCGCCGTAGAGCGGCGACAGGACCTTGGCGTTGACGAGGAGGGCGGCCATGAGCACCGCCGCCAGCAGGGCGTAGACGACGCCGGTCGCCTCGACGTCCTCGGTCCCGGGCCCGAGGAGGAGCGCCGAACCACCGAGGCCGAGGGCCAGGGCCACGACGACTCGCCGGGTCAGGTGCTCACCCAGGGTGAAGGGGGCGACCGCCGCCACCAGGACCGGGGCGACGTAGACCAGCAGGGTGACGAGGCCGACCGGCGCCCGCTGGAGGGCGGCGAAGAACAGCACCCAGTGCACCGCGAGGGTGATCCCCTGGACCACCGTGCGCGCCGGCCGGTACACGACGATGCGGCGGCCGTGCCCGTCGGGCCGGAGCACGAGCCACGCGCCCAGCGCCACCGCGGCGATGGCGACCCGGAAGGTGACGATGGTGACCGCGGAGAGGTCGATCTCCCGCACGACGAGGCCGATCGACCCCCAGAAGGCGGCGATGCCGGCAACGGTCAGCTCAGGACCGAGTCGGGCGCGCACCGGCCAGACCCTACGGAGCCGAGCCGATAGGCGAGGCGACCAGGCAAGCACAGCGGTGAGCCGACGGTTCGTCGAGCGCCGCCCCCCAGTGGGGGGCGGGTGGGGTGGGCGGAGGCCACGGGAAGGCGCCAGCACCCTGGGAAAAGCGCTGGTGGCGATGCATTGGAGGGAGTCGTGACCCCCGCCCTTCACCCCGGTTTTGTCAGTGGGGGCGATGACCACTGACATGGATATCTACGGCCGATGGGCCGGATTCTTGAGGACAATTACCACGGAGAGTGGTCGGTCAGGGATCGAGGGCCGTCGCCGGATCGAGCTCGGCGTCGGTGACCTCGCCGGTGAGGCTGACCACCTGGGTGTCGTCGTTGGCTTCGACCCGCTCGATGCTGATCCGGGTCGGCGCGCCGATCTCCGGGTCGAAGCAGTAGGTGGCGGTCGTCCCCAGTGGCGGGGCGACGAGATCCGGCTCGGTGAGCCGCAGGGTGAAGCAGTCGCCGTCATCGCCCGAAGCGGTGGTGGTGGCGTACAGCGGGTCGTCCCCGCTCACGTAGTCCCGCAGCGTGTCGAGCTGGCCGGCCACGTCCTCTTCGTAGGTCCGGCCCGCCTCCGCGTCCTCACAGGCGAGCTGCTGACGGCGGTAGGTGCAGACGATGCGCCGTCCGTCGACCAGGCCGGTGGCCCCGTCGCCGTCGATGCTGAGCCGGTCAGGTGGGCGCTGGGCGACGATGATCCGGTCGGTCAGCTCGGCGCTGGTCTGGTTCGACGTGCGGACGAAGTCGCTCACGCTGCGGTAGGTGGCCGCCCGGCTGCGGGCCCACGCCTCGAGGAAGGCCTCGGGGGCGTCCGCGGACGGCGCCTCGTCGTCGTCCAGCACGGCGGCCACTGCGCTCAACCCGATCAGCGCGACGAGGACGACGACCGCGAGCCGCCAAGACGGGCGTCGCGCCATGGAGGGGACGGTAACGCCCGGCCCCGTTGCACCCCGGTGACCCTCGGCGCGCGATCCTTGGGCCATGGGATTCCACCACGTCGCCATCGCCACCCGGGACCTGGAGGCGACCCACCGCTTCTACTCGGAGGCCATGGGCTTCCGGTTGGTCCGGGTCGAGGTCGCCCCGAGCGACGAGCCCGGTGGGTGGGGCAAGCACCTCTTCTACGAGACCGGGGACGGTGCCGGCGGGATGTTCGCCATCTGGGAGCTGCACGACCCCCGGGTGGACGACTTCGACCCCGCCATCTCGACCGGTCTCGGCCTGCCGATCTGGGTCAACCACATCGCCTTCGACGCCCCCGACCTCGACGCCCAGGCGGCCGCCCGCGACCGCTGGCTCGACCACGGCTACGACGTCATGGAGCTGGACCACGACTGGTGTCGCTCGGTGTACACGTCGGACCCGAACGGCATCCTGGTCGAATGGTGCACGACGGTGCGCGCCTTCACCCCCGAGGACCACGCGGCCGCCGCCCGCGACCTCCTCGACCCCCAACCGGCGGCCAAGCCCGCCCCCGACCCGATCTTCCACCGGGCCGAAGACCGCGTCGCCACTCCCTGACCCGAGCACGGCCCTGAGCGAGCCCCGCCCGTTCCTGGGCTACTGGCCCGACCCGGCGGACGCGCCGGCGGTCGAGCCCCGACGCGAGCCGGTGACCCGGGTGACCCCCGACGGCGCCATCGTCCGGGGGATCCTCTGGACCCCGGCGCGGGGGCGGTGGCACACCGCCGTCGCCCTCACCCACCCGCGGGGTGACTTCAGCGTCCACTACGCCTGCCCACCCCTGGCCGCCGCGGGCTACGCCGTCCTGGGCTTCGCCACCCGCTACGTGAACAACGACACGGACTGCCTCCACGAGGCCTGCCTGATCGACGTGGAGGTCATGGTCGAGTTCTTGCGCACCCGGGGAGCCGAGGCGGTCGTGTTGTTGGGCAACTCGGGTGGGGGCTCCCTGCTGGCCATGGCCCAGGCCACCGCCGCCGACGAGGGTCGGACCCTGGGCGACGCCTACATCGCGCTGGCCGCCCACCCGGGCGAGGGGGAGTTCCTCCGCCAGGTCATCGACCCGTCGGTGGTCGACGAGGACGACCCGCTCTCGGTCGATCCCGCGCTGGACATGTACGACCCGGCCAATGGCTGGCGGCCATGGCCAGCGCCGTCGACCTATGACCGGGACTGGGTGGTGGGCTACCGCGCCGCGCAGGACACCCGAATGGCCCGGCTCGACGCCCGGGCGCAGACGCTGCTGGCCGATCGGGCGGCCGCCCGCGCGGAGACCGAGGACCTCGAGCGGGGCTCGCCGGGCTGGAACCGTCTCCGCCGCCGGGCCATCCACGCCCGGTACCTGACCATCCACCGCACGCTGGCCGACCCGGCGTACCTCGACCTGACCATCGACCCCGACGACCGGGAGATGGGCTCGGTCTTCGCCTTCCCCGACCCGCTCGACGCCAACTACGGCTATGGCGGCCTCGCCCGCACGATGACCGCCCGGGGCTGGCTGTCGACCTGGTCGGCGGCGCACTCCCACGCCCGCATGGCCGACACCCTCCCCCGCGTCACCGTCCCGACGTTGCTGGTCCACGCCACCGGCGACACCGAGATCCGCCTCCGCCAGGCCCAGGCGATGGCGGAGGCCTGCGGCGCCGACGACCGGACCTACGCCGAGCTGGCCGGCGCCCCGCACTACCTCGAGGGCCGCCGGTCGGAGGCCATGGACCTGCTGGTGGACTGGCTGCGAGAGCGAGTTCCAGGACCGGGCCCGACCGGGGAGGGACCGCGGGTGGAGGCGCTCGCGGCGAGGCCGGCCCCGCTCGACGCGCCCCGACCGCGCCGCAGCATGATCCTCGGCGCAGGCGCGGCGATCGGCGTCGTCGCGGGGACGGTGGCCGCGATCGTCACCGGGTTCGTCGGCTGGCCCCTCCTCGGCGCCGTGGCCGGGATCGGAATCGGCGATCTCGTCGCGGGTCGGCGAAGATGAGCACGGTGAGCGGCGCGCACGCCGACGGGGCGGACGACGACCAGCGCGTCGAGGCCGGTCAGGCCGGGCCTCCCGCGGCCCAGCGGCGGTACTGGTCGCCGTGGCGGGTGCTGTTCCTGATCGTCAGCGCCCTCACCCTCTACTTCCTCCTGCCGAAGATCGTCGACGTCTTCGAGGGCTGGGACGAGCTGGAGGAGATCTCCTGGCCCTGGTTCGTCGTGATGCTCGGCTTCCAGGTCGGCTCCTTCACCTGCATGTGGTGGCTCATCCGCATAGCCCTGCCGACCACCGACTGGTTCACCGCCGCCACCTCGCAGATGGCCGGCGCGGCAGTGACCAAGGCCGTCCCCGGGGGGGCGGCCATCGGCGCCGCGCTCCAGTTCCGAATGCTGGCGGCCAGCGGGGTGACGATGGGCACGGCGGGGTCGACGATGGCGGCGACCTCGATCGTGTCGACGGCGACCCTGTTCGCCCTTCCCGCCGTCGCCCTGGTGCTCGCCTTCTTCGGCGCCCCGATCCCGCAGGGGCTGGTCCTGGTGGCGTGGGCGGGAGGGATCCTCTTCCTCCTCCTGGTGGGCCTGGGGGTCGTGGCCGTCAACACCGATCGACCCCTCGAGGTGGTCGGCGCCTGGATCGAGCGGGTGGCCAACGCCACGGCCGCCCGGCTGGGCCGGAGCAACCGATTCTCGGTGGCCCGGATGCTGGCCGAACGGGATCGGGTGAAGGCGGCGCTCGGCGAGCAGTGGGGCCAGGCGCTCGTGGCCTCGGCCGGGAACTGGCTGCTCGACTACCTCGCCCTCGTGGCCGCCCTCCAAGCCCTCGACGCCCGCCCCCGCATGTCGGTCGTGCTGCTCGCCTACGGCGCCGCCGCGGTGCTCGGGATGATCCCCATCACCCCCGGCGGCCTCGGCTTCGTCGAGGCCGGCTTGGTCGGTGCCCTCACCCTCGCCGGCGTTCCCGCCCAGGACGCGCTGGTGGCCACCCTCGCGTACCGCCTCGTGTCGTACTGGCTCCCCCTCCCCGCCGGCCTCGGCGCCTACATCGCCTTCCGGGTCCGCTACGGCAGCCTCGGCGAGGAGGCCCCCGAGGACGTCCCGCCCATGCCCAGGAGCGGTCACTAGTCATTCAGGCTGGGCCACCGAGCTGGTCCGGGGAAGGAGAAGCAACCGATGATCGACGTGAAGGACCAGATCGCGGCGGTCGACCGCCTGGTCGTGGACCGGGACCGACCCGATGGCGAGACCCGGGCCGTGGTGGTGGGCCAGGTGTACGACGCGACCGTCGACGAGTTGTGGGACGCGTGCACCAACCCGGAGCGGATCCCCCGCTGGTTCCTCCCCGTGACCGGTGAGCTGGAGGTCGGCGGCCACTACCAGCTGGAGGGCAACGCCGGCGGCACGATCACCGAGTGCGAGCCACCCCATCGCTTCGCCGCCACGTGGGAGTTCGACGGGAGCGTGAGCTGGGTCGAGGTGCGCCTGACCGACGAGGGTGACGGCAAGGCCCGCTTCGAGCTCGAGCACACGGCCGCCGTCGATGCGCACTGGGAGGAGTTCGGGCCGGGGGCGGTCGGCATCGGGTGGGACCTCACGGTCATGGGCCTGACGCTGCACCTCTCGACCGGCGAACCCGTCGATCCCGCCGAGGTGCAGGCGTGGCTGGCCGCCGACGAGGGCCGGGAGTTCATGACCCTCAGCGGCGCCAACTGGTGTGACGCCGACGTGGCCCGCGGGACCGACATCGAAGTCGCCGAAGGCGCGGCCGCCAGGACCCTCGCCGCCTACACCGAGGGCTGACCCTCAGAGGTCGCGGGCGCCGTCCTCGAAGCGGGCGAAGCGCGGGAGGAAGGTGAGGTGCACGGTCCCGATCGGGCCGTTGCGGTGCTTGGCCACGATGAGCTCGGTGTCACCGTCGTCGGTCTTCTCCCGGTCGTACAGCGCGTCGCGATAGATGAACATCACGACGTCCGAGTCCTGCTCGATGCTCCCGCTTTCGCGTAGATCCGCGAGGTTTGGGCGCTTGTCTTGGCGGGCTTCGACGCCTCTCGAGAGCTGGCTGAGGGCGACGACGGGGGTCTCCAGCTCACGGGCCAGGATCTTGAGGCCGCGGCTGATCTCGGCCACCTCGACCTGGCGGCTCTCGGCGGAGCTGCGGCCGCTCATGAGCTGCAGGTAGTCGACGACGATGAGGCCGAGGTCGCCGATCTGGCTCTTGAGGCGCCGGGCCTTGGCCCGCAGCTCCATGATCGTGAGGTTCGGGTTGTCGTCGATCCAGAGGTCGGCCTCGCCGAGCCGGCCGACGGCACGGCTGATGCGCTTCCAGTCCTCGTCGGTCAGCGCGCCGGTCCTGATCTTCTTGGAGTCGACCCGGGCCTCAGAGCAGAGCAGGCGCTGGGTGAGCTCGATGTGGCTCATCTCGAGCGAGAACATGAGCACCGACTTCTTCGCCCGCATCGCCGCCCCGGCGACCATGGCCAGGGCGAGGCTGGTCTTGCCCGTGGCCGGGCGGGCCCCGATGATCACCAGGGAGCTGGGCTGGAAGCCGCCGAGGATGCTGTCGAGCTCGCGGAAGCCCGTGGTCAGCCCGGTGATCTCGCCCTTGTTCTCGTAGAGCTGCTCCAGCCGGTCGAGGCCGAGGTCCATCAGCTGGTGGATCGGCATCAGGGTGTCGCTGATCCGCCGCTCGGCGATGCGGAAGACCAGCGACTCGGCCGTGTCGACCGCCTTGTCGACGTCGTCGGGGACGTCGTAGCCGAGCTGGGCCACCTCGCCGCCCACGCCGATGAGCTTTCGCATCATCGAGCGCTCCTCGATGATCTTGGCGTAGAAGGAGGCGTTGGACGTGGCCGGGGTGGCCGACTCGAGGTCGACCAGCGCCCCCGCCCCCCCGACGGCGTCGAGCAGGTTGGCCCGCTTCAGCTCCTCGGCGACGGTGATCGGGTCGGCGGGCTCGCCCTGGCTGTAGAGGCTGGTGATGGCGTCGAAGACGTGGGCGTGGGCGGGCTTGTAGAAGTCGGCCACGGTGACGTGCTGGATCGCCGCCGAGATGGCGTCGCTCGACAGCAGCATCGCCCCGAGCAGCGACGCCTCGGCCTCGAGGTTGTGCGGCGGGACCCGCCCCGCCGGCCGGGGTCCGTCGTCGTAGTCGGCTGGATGGGGCGCGCCGTCACTCAACACTCAGGCCCCGTTCCCCCACGCCGCCACTCTGACCCAACGACACCGGCACCGACAGGGACCAACCTGGGGATCTCCGGGCAACCCCTGTGGATCTGTCGGGGATGGCGCGGCGGTTGTCCACAGGGAGATCATCCCCGTGGGGTGTGACAGCGTCTTTAGGCCGGGGTGACCTCGACGAGGAGGGGGATCTGGACCTCGGGGTGGGGCTTGAGGGTCACCTCGTGGGTGCCCAGCTCCTTGATCGAGGCCTCGAGCACCAGGTCGTGGCGGTCGATCTCGATCTCGGCCTGCTCGGCCACCGCGGTGACGATGTCGGCCGCGGTCACCGAGCCGAAGAGCTTGCCCTCCTCGCCCGCCCGCATGGGGATGGCGATGGTGCGGCCAGCCAGCTTGGAGGCGACGCCCTCGGCGGCCTCCCGCTCGTTGGCGTCCTGGACGGCCCGGCCCGCGGCCATGGACTCGGCCTGCGCGCGGGCCCCGGCCGTGACCTTGAGGGCCAGGCCCTTGGGCAGGAGGTAGTTGCGGCCGTAACCGTCGGCCACCTCGACCACGTCACCCCGATGGCCGAGCCCGGCCACGTCGGAGCGGAGGATGAGCTCCATCAGGCCTCCTCGCCGGCGCCGACGGTCTCGACCTCGGCCTCGACCCCGACCTCGACGTCGCCGCCCTCACCGGCGCCGACCTCGACACCCTCGTCGAGGGTCGGCTCGAAGCCCTCCTCGCCTTCGTCCTCGCGTCCGCCCGCGGTGGGCGGGGGCGTGGCCGGGGTGGGCATGGGCATGGGCACGTCGGCGCGGGGGCCACGCTCGCCGCGGTCGCGGGACGTGCGCTGGGTGGTGACCCGGCTGGTGTAGGGCAGCAGGGCCATCTCCCGCGCGTTCTTGATCGCCATGGCGATCTCGCGCTGCTGCTGCGCGCTGTTGCCGGTGACCCGACGGGCGCGGATCTTGGCCCGGTCGCTCATGAACCGCCGGAGGAGGTTGACGTCCTTCCAGTCGACGTAGGTGATCTGCTCCTGGTTGAGCAGGCTCACCTTCTTCTTGCCGCGCCGGGCGTTGTCCTTGTTCTTCGTCCGTCGTTGCTGCTTCGCCATCAGAAGGGCTCCTCATCGGGGTCGTAGCCGCGGCCACCACCGTCGCCGCCGCTGGCGCCACCACCGGCGCCACCGCCGGCGGGCGCTGGGTTGGGCTCGGGCCGGCCGCCGCCACCGCCTCCGCCGCCGCCACCACCACCGCCGTAGCCGCCGCCGTCACCGGCCTCGCGGCGCTCGTTCTTCGTGATCTCCACGGTCGCGAACTTCAGGCTCGGGGCGACGTCATCGGCCACGATCTCGACCTTGGACCGCTTGTCGCCGTCCTGGGTCTCCCAGGAGCGCTGGTCGAGCCGGCCGGCGACGACGACCCGGGCTCCCTTGGGCACCGACTCGGCGACGTTCTCGGCCAGCTTGGCCCAGCACGTCACGTCGATGAAGGAGGTCGCCTCCTCCCAGTCCTCGGTCTGGCGGTTCCGCCACGAGCGGTTGACCGCGACGGTGAAGCTGGTGACGGCCTGGCCGCTCGACGTGAAGCGCAACTCGGGGTCGCGGGTCAGGTTGCCGGTCACGCTGACGGTGTTGTGGTCGTTTGCCATGTCTGGTGCTCCTGGTTCAGCCGGCGGTCGCCGGCTCGCCGTCGCCCAGCAGGCCGCGACGAGCGGCCTCGTGGTCCGGGAGACGGATGATCTTGTGGCGGACGGTCTCGTCCGCGAGGCGGAGGAAGCGGTCGACGTCGGCCAGGTCGCTGGTCTCGGTCACGACCTCCAGGACGACGTAGAAGCCCTCGTCCTTGTGGTCGATCTCGTAGGCGAACTTGCGCAAGCCCCACTTCTCGGTGGAGGCCACGCGGCCACCGGCGTCGCCGATCATGGCGGTCGCCTGGTTCAGCAGCCCGTCGAGGGTGGACTCCTCGACCTCGCGGTCGAAGATCACCATGAGCTCGTACACACGCGTCATGCGTGCATCACATCCCTTCGGTTCCGGTGGCGGACCACCTGGAGCCCCCGCAGGGGGCAGGGTCGGTGCCCACCCGGAGGCAGGCCTTGTCGGCGTCGCAGGGTACTCATCACGGCCCAGGATGACGACAGGGGGTGACAGTCAGGGCGGGGCGCAGGCGCCGGCCTGGACGAGGCGGGCGTCGGGACCGTCGAGGCCGAGGGCCTCGAGGCCGCCCTGTGGCACCTCGACGGTGTCGGTGTACGGCCCCTCCGGCTCGTAGCCGGGGCACTCGTCGCCCAGGTCCAGGCAGGGGTCCATGTCGGCGGTGGACACCACCGCTCCGTCGACGTCCAGGTAGGCGATCGACAAGGGCAGTGGCGTGTCGCGCATCCAGAAGCCACCCGTCCGCTCGCCCTCGGGGAAGTCGAAGAGCATCCCCGCGTAGTCGCCCAGGTCGACCACGTTCATCAGGCCCTGCGTGTACTGCTCCGCCGCCTGCGCCAGCAGCAGGCATGACTCGATCACGTCGCCGCCCTCGGTCGTCACCTCGACCGCGACCTCGTCGAAGCCCGCGATCGTCACCCGCCCCGACGCCGACTCGGGCCCGTCGGCCGACAGGTCGATCCCGTCGGCGATGGACACTGCGGTCGCCGCCGTCTCGCCACCGTCGTCGCCGCACGCGGCCACGAAGACGAGGACGACAAGCAGCCGGGCGATCCGCATGGCCGCCCAGTCTCCACCGAAATCGACGCGACCAAGGGGGCGGGTGGGCGCACCGACCGTTCTTGCCCGACTACCCCGTGCGGCCGTAGAGGCCGAGGGACTCGGCGACGTCCTCGCTGAGGTGGTAGCTCTCGGCGTCGCCGGGGAAGGCCCCCGAGCGGACGTCGGCGGCATACCGGCTCATGGCGTCGACCATCCCGTCCTTCATCTCGGCGTAGCGCCGGACGAACTTGGGCCGGATCCGGTCCTCGATCCCGAGCAGGTCGTGGGCGACCAGCACCTGGCCGTCGCAGCCGGGGCCGGCGCCGATGCCGATGGTGGGGACGTCGACGGCGTCGGTCACCATGCGGGCGACCTCGGTGGGCACGGCCTCCAGCACGAGGGCGAAGCACCCGGCGTGGGCCAGCGCCTTCGCGTCCGAGACCAGCTCCTGCACGGCCTCGTGGGCGCGGGCCTGGACCTTGAAGCCGCCGGTGGCCTTGATGGACTGCGGCGTGAGCCCCAGGTGGCCCATGACGGGCATCTCGGCGTCGAGGATGGCCTCGATCATGGGCAGGCGCTTGCGCCCACCCTCGAGCTTGACCGAGCCGGCACCGGCCCGGACGAGCCGGGCCGCGTTGCACACGGTCTCCTCGACCGAGACGTGGTAGCTCATCCACGGCAGGTCGCCGACGATCAGGGCCCGGGGCTTGGCCCGGGCGACGGCAGCGGTGTGGTGGGCCAGGTCGTCGGTCGTGACCTGCAGGGTGTCGTCGTAGCCGAGCACCACCATCGCGACCGAGTCGCCGACCAGGATCAGGTCGACGCCGGCCTCGTCGGCGATCCGGGCCCCGGGCGCGTCATACGCCGTGACCATGACCAGCGGGTCCCGACCGTCCCGGACCTTGTGGTCGCGGATGTCGGGCGCGGTGACGGGCTTGCTCATGGAAGCCTCCTCCTCGTCCAGCGCACGTTCGGCTGCCGGCGAAGCCGCCAGCCTACTCTCGGGCGCTCATGGCAGGCCAGCCCGAGGTGACGAACGCCACCTGTGACTCGTGTGGTCGCGAGCAGGAGGAGGTCGTCGAGGTGGTCCGCCTCTACGTCGTGGCCGAGGCGTGGGACCAGGAGCCGTCGGTCAGCGAGGCCGAGGGCACCGAGCGTTGGTGCTTCCCGTGCCGAACCCACTACCCCCACCGGGTCGTGGGCGCGACCGAGCCCTAACCGCTGCCGATCCGGGGCGGCGGCGCGGGCGGGGACGGGCCGGGGACCGTGGTCGGGGGCACGGTGACCGTCGTCGGTGGCGGCTCGGTCACCGGCGGCTCGGTCACCGGCGGCTCGGTCCCACTGGTCGGCGGCGGCTCCTCGCCCCCGCCCTGGAAGCAGCTGTCGATCACGCCGTCGCCGTTGGTGTCCTGCGGGATGTAGCCGGCCGGGCAGGTCGGTTCCGACGGCACGTCGGGGACGTCGAGGTCCTCGAAGCTGGTCCGGCCGGGGAAGTCGGTCACGTTCGCCAGCGAGCAGTCGTTCTCGACGAGGCCGGCGTCGTCGAGGCGGGTCATGAACTCGGCCCACGTGGGTGCGGCCAGGGTGCCGCCCTGTCCGCCGAGCGGGGCGATCTCCTGGCCCGGGCCGCCGACGTTGCCGACCCACACCGCGGCGGTCACCTTGCACGTGTAGCCGACGAACCACGCGTCCTTGTTGTTCTGCGTGGTGCCCGTCTTGCCCGCGGTCTCCCAGCCCGAGATCTGGGCCGCGGTCCCCGTGCCGCCACTGGTCACGCCCCGCAGCGCCGTGGTCACGGTGTCGGCCACCTCCGGCGAGATCACCTGCTGCGGCGCGTGGTCGTCCGCGGTGTAGATGACGTTGCCGCGGGAGTCCTCGACTCGCTCGATCATCACCGGCTGGCGATGGATGCCGTGGTCCCGGAAGGTCGTGAAGGCGCTGGCCATGTCCAGCACCGACAGCTCGCCGGAGCCGAGCACCAAGGAGGGCACGATCGGCAGCTCCGACTCGACGCCCAGGTTGTGGGCCATGTCGATGACCTGCTCGGGACCGAGCTCGAGCATGAGCTGGGCGAAGACGACGTTGGAGGAGGCGGCGGTGGCGCTCAGCAGGGAGTGACCGCCGGAGGACCCGCCCCCGCTGACCTCCCACGTCTCGGTGCTGCCCGGGATGTCGAGTGAGACGCTGCTCGGGGCCGGGATGCGGGCCTCAGCCGAGTAGCCCTGAGCCAGCGCCTCGGCCAGGGCGAAGGGCTTGAACGACGACCCCGGCTGGCGCCCGGAACCGCCGCCCTCGGCGCCCATGGCCAGGTTCAGCTCGCTGAGGTTGAAGTCGCGGCCACCCATCATCGCCCGGACCCGCCCGTCACCGCCGACGGCCACGATGGAGCTCTCCGGCCCGGGCTGCGGGAAGCGGTTGACGACGGTCTCGTACGCCTGCCGCTGCCAGTTGAGGTCGAGGCTGGTGTACACGCGGAGCCCGCCGGTGTAGACGCGGTCCTCGCCGAACATCTCGACCAGCTGCTGGCGCACCGTCTCGTAGAAGTAATCGGCGCCGACGTCGTGGCCCTGCACGTGGGAGAAGAGCCGGGCCTGGGTCCGGGGCAGCACGTTGCCCGGCGGGCACGTCTCGACGCACACCCCGTAGGGGTTCACGTACCACTCGACGGCCTCGGCCTCATCGAACTCGGCGTCGGTGATGGAGCCCAGCTCCCGCATGTTGACCAGCGTCGTGTCGCGGCGGCGGTAGGCCTCCCGGGGGTTGCGCTCGGCGTCGGCGGACTCCGGCGCCCGGATGAGCCCGGCGAGGTAGGCGGCGTCGGTCAGCGACAGCTCTTCGACGTTCTTGTAGAAGTAGGCCTGCGACGCGGCCTGGACGCCGTAGGCGCCCCGCCCGAAGTACACCGTGTTGAGGTAGCGCTCGATGATCTCCCGCTTGGAGAGCTCCCGCTCCAGCTCGACGGCGTAGATGGCCTCCCGGATCTTGCGGGCCACGGTGTCGTCGTCGTCCTCGGTGACGATCTTCACGTACTGCTGGGTGATGGTCGACCCGCCCTGCTGGGACTCGCTGCTGCCGGTCAACTGGGCCCACCCCGCCCGGGCGATGCCGGCGGGGTCGATGCCGTTGTGGTCCCAGAAGTGCTGGTCCTCGGCCGCGATCACCGCGTCGATCAACACGTCGGGCATGCGCCCGTAGGGGACGATGACCCGGTTCTCCTCGGCGTTCAGCTGCGCGGCGGCGTTGCGCGGACCACAGCGCTCGGTGACCTCGCGGGTGCAGATGAAGGAGGTCTCCGCCAGCTCGGCGTCCACCGGGGGGAGCTCGATGCTGGACAGGATCAGGCCGACGCCGGCCAGCCCGCCGACCACCACGAGCATGGCCAGGAACAGCACGCGCCGCCATCGCCAGAAGAAGCTGCGCCGGCGGAAGCGGCGGCGGCGATAGCGACCCCAGAGCGAGACCTTCTCGTCGGGGTCGATGTCAGGGTTCGTGGGCATGGCTGAAGAAGGGGCAGGGGACCGGGCCGGCCCAGAGGTTACCGTTCGATGACGGCCGAGAGCGGTCGCCTCGTGCGGCAGGGCTCAGACGTCGAAGACCCGCAGCAGGTGGTTCCAGCCGCAGTCGGGACAGACCTCGACCACGTAGCACCGGTAGGCGCCCTTGCGGCGGGTGACCTTGGCCAGCTCCGCCTTGTCGCGGACGCAACGCCCGGCCGGGCCGAGGTACGACCCGAACACGTAGGAGACCAGCTTGAGCTTCTCCTCCTCGCACACCGGGCAGTCGAGCTCGGTGGTGTCCTCCACGTAGTCCCGGGCCACCCGCAGCAGCTCGGGGTGCGCGTCGCACACCTCGTGGCGGGCCAGCCGGCCCTTCCGGTACTCGGTCAGGACGCCCTGACGCGCCAAGCGGTAGTCGACCGTGCCACCGTGCGTGGCACCACGGATCGCCTCCACCCGGAAGCTCATGGCGGGAGGGTAGATGCTCGGACCGCTCAGGATGGGCCGGACCGGCTAGAAACCCCGTGATGAGCGAGCACCCGGCGCGGGCGGCGTCGCAGCGATCGATGGCTGCGGTGGAGGCCGGCGACCGCGACGGCTGGCTCGCCCTCTTCGACGAGGACGCGATCGTCGAGGACCCGATCGGGCCGTCGCCGCTCGATCCGGAGGGCCTCGGCCGCCACGGCAAGGCGGCGGTCGCCGGGTTCTGGGACGAGGTCATCTCGTTGGGCCAGGTCCGGTTCGCGATCCGCGAGTCCTACGCGTGCGGCGACGAGTGCGCCAACGTGGGCCGGATCACGACCACCCTCCCCGACGGCAACCGATCGGTCGTCGACGGCGTCTTCACGTACCGGATCGGTGACGACGGTCGCATCGTCGCCCTCCGGGCGTTCTGGGAGTTCGACGCCATGACCTTCGAGCCTCCGGAGGGCTGATGGGGATAGCCGACTTCGAGTACGGGCCGGACATCCCGGGCGAGTCCCAGCTCCGCCTCCTCGGCCCGGTCGAGACGAAGCGGATCCTCGTCCTGGGCTGCCGGCGGACCGACGCCATCCTCTCGCTGGCCCGCAACGACGCGAAGGTGATCGCGGTGGACCACGTGTCCCGGCGGGTCGACCGGGCCCGGGAGGCGTGCGAGAAGGCCGACGTGCGGGTCGAGTTCCACCGGACGGACCTCGCCGACCTGGCGTTCCTCCGCGGGGACTCGATCGACGCCGCGCTGTCGGTGTCCTCACTGGCCGAGGTGGAGGACCTCAACCGGGTCTTCCGCCAGGTCCACCGGGTGCTGGGGGCCAACGCCCCGCTCGCCCTGTCGCTCCCGCACCCCGCGTTCGCCACCCTCGACCCGGACAGCGGTGTGCCGCCGAGGCTGGCCCGCCGCTACGCCGACCCCGAACCGCTCCCGGCGCGGGCCGACGGGGTGGAGGCCGAGTACCCCCACACGGTCGGTGGCCTCTTCACCAGCCTGACCCGGGCCAAGTTCCGCCTCGACATCTTCCTCGAGCCCGAGCCCCTGCCCACCCCCAGCCGCAGCAGCCACTGGACCCCGGCGATGACCTGGCTCCCCGGCACCCTCGTGGTCCGAGCCCGCAAAGAGGGCTCCTGACGCGATGGACCGGTGCGAGGCGTGCCGGTTCGACTACTACGGCTTCGCCCGCGCCGAGGTGGGCCCGCGCCTCACGACCCTGGCCGACGCCCACGCCCTGCGCCTGACCGAGACCCCCGCCGCCCTGCTGCGGGAGCGCCCCGTCGCCGACACCTGGTCCTGCCTCGAGTACGGCTGCCACGTCCGCGACGTCCTCGCCGTGCAGCGCGGGCGCATCCAGCTCGCGCAGCAGGAGGTCGAGCCCGAGTTCGTGCCCATGGGGCGGGACGAGCGGGCGGTGGCCGACCGCTACAACGACCAGCAGCCCTCGGTGGCGGCGGACCAGCTCGTTGGTGCCGCCGCGGCGCTCGCCGGACTGCTCGGATCGCTCGACGACGCCGGCTGGGCCCGCACCGGGTGGTACAGCTACCCCCAGCGCGAGCTACGAGCCGTCGACTGGGTCGCCCGCCACACCGTCCACGAGCTGCACCACCACCTCGCCGACGTCGACCGGGTCCTGGCGGCGGTCCTGCAGCCGGGCCCGTCGATTTGAGACTTTTGACTCATGAAGTGACAGCAACGACCTGCCATAGTGACGTCACACGCACCGCAGCCACCGAGAGCATCGGCGCGGCGAACCCGGTCCTTGAGGGGGGACGGCTGCGGTGCGGGTTTCGAATGGTGGTGATGCTCGATCCGGGGCCCCGCAGGGGCCCCGGCTTCGCGCCCGGGGCTCAGGAGCCGAGCCGATAGGCGAGGCGACCAATGAGCACAGCGGCCCTCATCGCCAAGCGCAGCTTGGCGAGCTCTAGGAGGTCCGCGCGACGACGTGCTGCCTATCCGCGCCCTTCCTCAGCGGCCGGTCCACCACTCGTCGAGGCGGGCGTAGGCCTCGTCTTCGCTCAGCGGCCCCTCGTCGAGGCGGAGCTCGAGCAACATGGCCAGCGCCTCCCCCACCTCCCGCCCCGGCGCCAGCCCGAGGTGGGCCATGACCTGGCGGCCGTCGAGGTCGGGGCGAATGGCGCGCAGCTCCTCCTGCTCGGCCAGCTCGGCGATGCGATGCTCGAGGTCGTCCATGCGCCGGGCGAGCCGCTCGGCCTTGCGGCGGTTGCGCGTGGTGCAGTCGCAGCGGGTGAGCTCGATGAGCCGGTCGAGCTCGTCACCGGCGTCGCGCACGAAGCGGCGCACGGCGCTGTCGGTCCACCCGTCGCCTTCGCCGTAGCCGTGGAAGCGGAGGTGGAGGCGGACCAGCCGGGTCACGACCTCGACGTCGTCGTTCGGGTAGCGCAGCGCGGTCATCCGGTCCCGCGCCATGCGGGCGCCGACCACCTCGTGGTGGTGGAACATCACGCCGTTGGCCCCGTAGGAGCGGGTCTTGGGCTTGCCGATGTCGTGGAGGAGGGCGGCCAGGCGCACCAGCCGGTCGGGCGCGGTGTTGGCCACCACGGCGATGGTGTGGGTCAGGACGTCCTTGTGCTGGTGGATCGGGTCCTGCTCGAGGCGCATGGCCGGCAGCTCGGGCAGGAACTCCTCGGCCAGCCCGGTGTCGACGAGGAACCGGAGGCCGTCGGAGGGGTCCTCGACCACCAGCAGCTTGTCGAGCTCGTCGCGGATGCGCTCGGCCGAGACGATGGCCAGGCGGTCGCCCATCCCGGCGACGGCCTGCACCAGCTCGTCGGACGGCAGGAGCCGGTAGCCGGCCAGGAAGCGGGCCGCCCGCATCATGCGCAGGGGGTCGTCGCTGAAGGACTCCTCGGGCGCCAGCGGGGTCCGGAGCCGTCCCGCGGCCAGGTCGGCGGCGCCGTCGTGCGGGTCGATGAGCCGCGGCTCCGGCAGCGCCAGGGCCATGGCGTTGACGGTGAAGTCCCGGCGGGCCAGGTCCTCCTCGACCTCGGTCGAGAAGGTCACCTCGGGCTTGCGGGACTCGGGCAGGTAGACGTCGGCCCGGTGGGTCGTGACCTCGACCGTCCAGTCGCCGATCGCGGCCCCGATCGTGCCGAACCGCTCCCCCTGGGTCCACACCGAGTCGGCCACCGGGGCGAGCAGCGCCTTGATCTCGTCGGGCCGGGCGTCGGTCGTGAGATCGATGTCGAGATCGCTCAGCTCGCGGCCGACCAGCAGGTCCCGCACGACGCCGCCGACCAGGTAGATGCGCCGGTCGGACGCGACGAAGCGGTCCACGACCGGTGCCACCGCCGCCAGCACGGGCTGGAGCCGCTCGGGGATCACCGCGGTCCTTCGTCGGCGACGCGGTGGTGGATCCGGGCGACGCCGGCCAGCGCCTCGCGGCCGGGGCCGTGCGCGGTCGGGTCCTCGGGGCGGACGTCCTCGTCCACCAGCGCGCCGACGGTCGCCGCCGCGCAGCTGGCGAGGGCGTCGAGGTCGTAGCCGCCCTCGAGGAACACCAGCCGCCGGCCGGGCGGGGCGAAGGCGAGCAGGTCGCGGATCACGTCGGCGTAGTCACCCGCCGTCAGGCCGAGGTCGGTGATCGGGTCGCGACGGTGGGCGTCGAAGCCGGCCGAGAGCAGCAGCCAGGTCGGGGCGAAGGACTCGACGACCGCAGCCAGGACCCCCTCGATCCCCGCCCGGTAGACGTCGCCGGTGGTGCCCGGGGGCAGGGGGAAGTTGACCGTCGTGCCCCTCGCCCCGGGCGCGCCGACCTCCTCGGCCGCCCCCGTCCCCGGATAGAGCGGGTGCTGGTGGAACGAGACGTACAGCACGCGGGGATCGGCCCAGAAGAGGTCCTGGGTGCCGTTGCCGTGATGGGCGTCGACGTCGACGATCAGCACCCGCTCGCCCCGGTCGGCCAGGTGGGTGGCGGCGATGGCCACGTTGTTCAGCAGGCAGAAGCCCATGGCCCGGTCGGCGGTGGCGTGGTGGCCCGGCGGGCGCACGGCGCAGAACGCGGCGTCGGCCTCACCCCGCTCGAGTCGCTCGACGGCATCGATCCCCGCCCCGGCGGCCAGCAGGGCCACGTCCCACGAGGCGGGGCCCATCCGCGTGTCGGCGTCGACGTGGCCCCCGCCCGCCCGGGCCAAGGCCTCGAGGCGGTGGAGGTGGGCCGCGGGGTGGACCGCTTCGAGCTCCGCGCGGCTGGCGGCTCGGGGCTCGAACGGGACGACGGCCTCGTCGAGGCCACTGCGGCGGAGCCCGTCGAGCACCGCGCCGAGGCGCGCCGGGCGCTCCGGGTGGCCCGGCCCCGTGTCGTGGTCGCCGAAGCGAGGATGGGTGGCGAGCAGGACGGAGGCCACGCCCTGACGGTAGCGACCTGCCCCGGAGAGGCCGGGGTGCTTCCCGTATCCTCGGCGCCGATGACCACGGCTGCGCGCCACCGCGCCCTGCGGGTGGCTCCGGCCCGATGACCACGGCCGCGCGCCACCGCGCTCTGCGCGTGCGACCGTGGCCGGTCGACCCGACCATCGCGCACCTCGTGCCCTACGCCAGCCGCCGGCTGAGCGTCGACGCCCTCCGCCGGGTCCTCACCGACCTGGCCGACGCCGGCTACCAGCGGGCCCGGACCGCGGCGCTCAGCCCCGACGAACAGGTGCCCTTCCTGGCCGTGGGCTTCGCCGTCGACGAGCACCTCCACCTGCTCGCCCACGACCTCGAGCACGTCGATCCCGTGGCCCGGCCCTCGCCCATCCGGCGGGGCGGCCGGCGGGACCGCCCGGCGATCCTGGCCGTCGACGCCCTCGCCTTCGCCCCGCCGTGGCGACTCGATGCCGGCGGGCTGCGGGACGCCCAGCTCGCCACGCCCTCCTCACGCCTCCGGGTCACCGCGCCGGGCCGGACCGTGGTGGGCTACGCCGTCTCCGGCCGGGCGGGCAGCCGGGGCTACCTCCAGCGGGTCGCGGTGCACCCCGAGCACGCCAACCAGGGCCTCGGGCGGGACCTCGTGCTCGACGCGCTCGCGTGGCTCCGCCGCCGGGGCGCCCGCCGGGCCCTGGTGAACACCCAGGAGCACAACACCGCCGCGCTCCACCTCTACGAAGCACTCGGTTTCCGGACCGAACCGGACGGTCTCGACGTGCTCGGGGCTCCGCTCCGTTGACGCGCCGGCGCCTCCGACGCGCTGCGTTGGTCCTCGCCGCCCTGGCACCCACCGTCCTCGGAGCGGGGGGGTCGGCGACCGCGCAGACCCCGCCGGGTCCGGTCCCCCGCCTCGTGGGCCAGAGCCCCTGGGTCGCCGACGACCAGCCGTTCACCCTCGCGTTCACCTACGCCGGGGGTTTGCCGGAAGGCGGCAGCGTCGAGCTCACCCTCTACGGCGCCGTCACCTCCCGCGAGACGATCGTCCGGGGCGCCGCCGACCCGACCCTCCTCGGGGACATCCGCGACGCGCTCTCGGTTCCCGCCACGATCGTCCCGCCCCGGCGGGACGGCGTGTCCCGCATCCGTCTCGCGACCGACGGCACCGACTTCGGCCTCCCCGTCGCCGACCCGGGCGTCTACCCGCTCACCGTCGCCGTCGCCGACGCCGACGGCACCACGGGGCGGTCCATGCTGACCTTCGTCGTCCGCCCGCCCGACGACGCGGCCACCACTCCCCTACGGGTGTCGGTCGTGCTGCCCCTCCATGCCGCCCCGTCGCTCGAACCCGACGGCACGTCCGACCTGGGCGGACGCCCCCGGCGGATCCTCGATGTCCGCAGCGGGATCCTCGAACGCCACGACGACGTCCCCGTCACGGTGGCCGCCACCCCCGAGCTCCTCGATGCCGCCGCTCGCGAGGAACCCGCCCTGCTGAACCGGGTCCGCGCCGCGGTGGCCTCGCGCCACGTGGTCACCGGGCCCTACGTGCGCCTCGACCTGGCGGCGTTCGCCGGCGTGAGCGACCTCGGCGACGCCCTCGTCGACCAGTTCGAGGCCGGCAACCGGACCCTGCGTCGCCTGCTGCGGCGCCCGGCGGACGCCCGGACCTGGGTGGGCGCCGGCAACCCGACCACGCCGGCCCTCGACGCGTTGGCCCAGGCCGGGTTCGACCGGGCGCTGTTCCGCGAGGAGTCGGTCTCCGGATCCGCGACGACCGACGAGCCGCTGGTCGTGACCGGAGCGACCGGCGTGACGATGGATGCCGTGCTGGCCGATTCGGCGCTGCGCGCCTACGTCAACGGGACCTCGGACCCGGTGCTCATGGCCCACCGCACGATCGCCGACCTCGCCCTGCAGGCGGCACCGCCCGACGATGGCGGAGTGGGCGTCGAGGACACCAACGCCGGGGTCGTGGTCGAGCTGCCGGCCAACCGTCCCCTGCCCGCCGCCTACCTGGACACCCTGCTCGCCGGCCTGGCCCGACGGGGCCCGCTCCGGCCCGTGAGCCTGGCCGCCCTCTTCGACGAGAACCTGCTCGGGAGCCCCGGGATCGAGCCCGGCCCCGTCGTCGAGGGCATCCCCCTGGCCGGCCAGGACCTCACGGCCTACGGGACGAACCTCGTCGCGACCCAGGCCACCGTCGACGGCTACACGAGCTTCGCGGGCGGCGCCGACCCCTTCGGCGAGGACCTGCGGCGGCGCCTGCTCGTGTCCGGGTCCATCGACCTCACCGAGAACCAACGGGGCGCCTACCTCCGAGCGGTGAGCGAGGACATCCAGGCCCGCACCGCCGGGGTGCGCATCACCGACGACGAGACCGTGACCCTCACGTCCCGCGAGGGGGACATCCCGATCACCCTCTTCAACGAGACGGGCGGCCCGGTGCAGGTCGAGCTGACCTTCGACAGCGACAACAAGCTGGACTTCCCCGACGGTGCCACCCAGCGCCTGCGCCTGGCCGAGGGACCCAACCGCGTGCAGGTGCCCGTCGAGGCCCGGGCCAGCGGGTCGTTCCCCCTGCGCATCACCGCCACGTCGCCCGACGGCGTGCTCACCGTCGGCCGCGCCCAGATCACGGTGCGATCGACGGCGTTCTCCGGGGTCGGCCTCGTCCTGTCCATCGGTGCGCTGCTGGTGCTGGTCGTCTGGTGGGCGCGGCACTGGCGCACCGCTCGCCGCAACCGTCGACTGGTCGATCCCGACGACCTGGAGCGGGTCGGGAGCGGTAACGCGGAGGTCCCGGCCCCGGTCTGACCGAACGGCCGAGAACTACGCTCGCCCGCGCACCCGACCTCGACCGAAGAGAGCCCCGAGCCCCATGGCCGTCCGCATCGTCACCGACAGCGCCTGCGACCTCTCCCAGGAGCTCGTCGACCAGCACGGCATCGAGGTCGTGCCCCTCTCCATCCGCTTCGGCGCCGACGAGTTCGTCGACCGCACCGAGCTGAGCGTGGACGACTTCTATGCCCGCATGGCGGCCTCCGATGCCCTACCGGAGACCGCGGCCCCCTCCCCCGGCGCGTTCGAGCAGGCGTTCCGGGCCCTCGGTGGCGCCGGCGACGAGGTGGTGTCCATCAACCTGTCCGCCGCCCTCTCGGCCACGATGCAGTCGGCGGCCACGGCGGCGAAGGCCCTCGAGGGCGAGGTGGCGGTCACCGTGCTCGACTCCAAGGCCCTCACCTTGGGCCTCGGCAACATCGTCGTGGCCGCCGCGGAGGCGGCCAAGGGGGGCGCCTCGGTCGCCGACGTCGTCGCCCTCGTCGAGTCCCTCTCCGAGCGCACCCGCATGTGGGGCACCCTCGACACCCTCGACAACCTCGTCAAGGGCGGGCGGGTCGGCAAGGCCCAAGCCCTGGTGGGCAGCGTCCTGTCGATCAAGCCGGTGCTCGACATGAGCAGCGGCGAGGTCCACGAGGCGGCCAAGCCCCGCACCCGCAAGAAGGCGCTGCTGTGGCTTCGGGACAAGGTCGTCGAGCACGGTGAGGTCGACAACCTCTGGGTGATGGAAGGTCACGCCGAGGAGGACGCCAAGGACCTGGTCGAGCTCCTGGCGGCCGAGTACGACGCCGCCGCCATCGGGACCGGCCGGATCGGCCCCGTGATCGGCACCCACGGCGGCCCCGGCGTCCTGGGCGTCTGCTTCTGGATCAGGCAGTAGCCCGTCAGGCGCTGGCGCGGCGCTCGCAGCCCGTGCTGGTGTCGCTGCCGCCCCGGCCGTTGCAGGTGTCGTTCTGGGGGCCGGCGTACAGCTCGTCCGGGCCGGCGCCGCCGTCGAGGACGTCCGCCCCCGGGCCGCCGTAGACGTCGTCCGCACCGTCGCCGGCCAGCAGGCGGTCGTTGCCCGCCCCGCCCTCGAGGCGGTCGTTGCCCGTACGGCCGTACACCCGGTCGTTGCCCGCGCCACCCACGGCGCGGTCGCTGCCCGCTCCGAGGTCGATCCGGTCGTCGCCGCCGCCTCCGCAGACGATGTCGGCCCCGCCGCCCGAGTTGATCGTGTCCGCGAGGGGCCTGCCCAGGACCACGTCGGCACCCGCCGTCGGGTGCTCACCCTCGTTGAGGTCCACGGTCACGGCTCGTCCCGCACACGCCAGATCGGGGGGGCCGTAGAGCGCCTGGGCCCCGTTGACGTCGTCCTGCGCCAGCGTCCGGTCGATGCCGACGATCACGCTGCACATGATCGGGCGCGAGGAGCTCGACTGCAGCGGGCACTGGCCCGGGAGAGCGTGCTTGAGCCCGAGGACGTGACCGAGCTCGTGCAGGACGATGCTCTCGAGGTCGACCCCGGAGCCGGTGGTGCTCCATCGCTCGGCGTCGTCGAGGTGCAGGTCGCCGGCGGCCGACGCGCCGTTGGGCGGCGGGTAGAAGGCGTGGGCGGCCACACCGTTGGGGCCGTCGAAGTTCTGGTCGAACGCTCCCCCGCCGTGGTCACCCGCGCCGAAGACGATGCGGATGTCGGGGGTGGTGCACCCCGGCGCGTTGAACGCCATGCCGCAGTCGGCCACCTTCCTGAACGTGAGTGGCGTGACCGAGGCCCACGACGCGAACGCCGACGCCACCGCGCTCTGTTGGGACGCCAGCGAGACGTCCCCGGTGCGGTTGACGAAGCCGTAGCTGATGTGGGTGTCGGACCACTTCGTGCCGCTGGTGACGTACTCCTGGCCTGCTCCGCCCGCCCAGAGCCCCCCGTCGTCGACCGGGGTGTCCCCCTCCAGGTCGACGTTTCCCGCGGCCAGCGGCGCCACGGGCGAGGCCGCAGCGGGCGCCTCGACCGAGCTCGGAGCCGCGACGACGGCGAGGCCCGCCAGGACCATGAGCGCCGCACCCGCGACCATCCAACGCGCTTCCGCCGTCACCCGCGGTGCTTCGACGTCTCCGGCGGCCTCCTTGAGTAGGCCAAATGGCCTGTTCGGAGCGCCGGCGCGGCCCGGGGGTAGCGTTGGGGTGCCGTGGCCGAACCGCCTCTACCTCCGACCACGGAGCGGCCCGACCGGGCCGGCACCGCCCTGGCCGGTCGCTACCGCTTCGAACGCCGCCTCGCCGTCGGCGGGATGGCCGAGGTCTGGGAGGCCACCGACACGGTCCTCGACCGACCGGTGGCCATCAAGCTCCTCCACCCGCACCTCGCCGGCGACCAGAGCTTCGTCGAGCGGTTCCGACGGGAGGCAATCGCCGCCGCCCGCCTGACCCATCCGTCGATCGTCGCCATCTACGACACCCACAACGGTGAGGGCGAGGAGGCGATCGTCATGGAGCTGGTGCGGGGGGTCTCGCTCCGCCACCGCCTCGACGAGCAGGGCGTGCTCCCGACCGAGGAGGCCGTGAACATCGCCGCCCGGGTGGCGGAGGCCCTCGAGACCGCCCACCGGGCGGGCCTGGTCCATCGCGACATCAAGCCCGCCAACATCCTCCTCTGCGACGACAAGCGGGTGATGGTGGCCGACTTCGGCATCGCCAAGCTCACCGACGCCGACCACACCACCGAGGGCACGGTCCTGGGCACGGCCAAGTACCTGGCGCCCGAGCAGGTGTCGGGCGACGCGGTGGACGCCCGCTCCGACCTCTACTCGCTGGGCATCGTGCTCTACGAGATGGTGTGCGGGCGGGTGCCCTTCAGCGGCGACACCGACACCGCGACCGTGCTGGCCCGGCTCCACCAGGACCCCACGCCACCCCGCCAGCTCCACCCGGAGGTCCCGCGCCCGCTCGAGGCGGTGATCCTCCACGCGCTACAGCGAGTCCCCGACGACCGGCCCGCCTCGGCGGCGGAGTTCCGCAGCGCGCTGCTGGCCGCGGCCGACCCGAGCGCGGACGACGCCACCTTCCTCGAGGCGGCGAACGACGGGACGTCGATCGCCGCCCCGCCCCGCGCGCCGAGGCCGGTCGCGCCGCCCCCGGTCACCGCTCCCCCACCGGCACCCAAGCGCGCCGGCCCGCCGCCCGCGAAGGCGCCGCGGAAGAACTGGACCGGCCCGGTGCTGGTCATCGGCCTGGTGCTCGTCGCGTTGGCGGTGGCCGGGATCCTCCTGGGCAGCGTGATCGGTGACGACCTCTTCGGCAACGAGGACCCCGAGCTGCCGGAGCAGCCCGCCGGACCGCCGCCCGACGACCTCGAAGGAGGGGTCGCCGTCACCGCGGCGGCATTCGATCCGGACGGCACGGGCACGTCCGGCGAGAACGACGGCGAGCTCCCGTTGGCGGTCGACGGCGACGAGGCCACGCTGTGGCCGACCGAGACGTACGACTCCAACGCCTTCGGCAACCTCAAGGCGGGCGTCGGGCTCGTCCTCACGTTGGAGGAAGCCACCGAGATCGGCGAGCTCGCGGTGTCCTCTCCGACCGGGGGGTGGTCCGCGCAGGTGTACGTGGCCGACGGACCGGCCGTCGACCTGGCGGGGTGGGGCGAGGCGGTGACGGAGCAGACGGGCATCGGGGCCGGCGGCACCACCTTCGACCTCGGCGGGGCCGAGGGTGGCGCGGTCCTCCTCTGGATCACCGACCTCGGGGCCGCCCAGGCCGACGGGCGCTTCCGGGTGGAGATCGCCGAGGCGACCGTCCTCCCCGGCTGAAGGAGGAGCGAGGGCTACGGTCCGCGGATCGTTCCGCAGATCGCTGACGAGGCCCTGGTCGAGGCCGCGGTCGGAGGCGACGACCGCGCCCTCGACGCGCTCCTGCGGCGCCACCACGAGCGGATCTGGGCCATCTGCCGGCGCCTGGCGGGCAACGACGCCGACGCGGCCGATGCCACCCAGGAAGCCCTGATCACCGTCGTCCGCCGGCTGGACCGCTTCGACGGCCGGGCCCGGTTCACCACATGGATGTACCGCGTGGTCACCAACGCCTGCCTCGACGAGCTGCGCCGGCGGGGCCGGCGGCCGGTCCCGGTCGACGACGAGGTCCTCGGGCGGGAGCCCAGCTCGGGAGGACCGGCCGTCGACACCGAGGTGGCCGACCGCCTCGAGGTGGACGCCGCACTGGCCCAGCTCAGTCCCGAGTTCCGGGCACCGGTCGTCCTGCGGGACCTCTGCGGCCTGGACTACGCCGAGATCGCCGAGGTCCTCGACCTCGCCCCCGGCACCGTCCGGTCACGGATCTCCCGCGGTCGAGCCGCCCTGGCCCACGTGCTGGCCGGGAACCCGGCCCCTGCCCGGGAGCGTCGTACCCCGGAGACGACCGATGACTGAGCCCTTCCGACCCGACGACGACCTCGTCAGCGCCGTCCTCGACGGCAAGGCCACCGCCGACGAGCGCGCTCGGGTGCTGGCCGATCCGGTGCTCCGGGCCCGGCTCGAGGAGTTCGGCGCCGTCCGGGACCTGATCGGGTCCCCCGTGCCCCCACAGGACGATGCGGATCGCGACGAAGCCATCCGGCGGGCCATCGCCGAGGGGCGCCGCCCCGAGGAGGTCGTGGTCAGGCTCCGGCCGAATCGGCCGGCACTCCCCCGCTGGCTGGCCACGGCCGCCGCTATCGCCGTCGTGGTGGCTGCGGGCTTCCTCGTGGTCCGTCTCGGCGGCGACGGGGAGGACCTCGCGGGCGACGACAGCGCGGACGACGGTGGCGACGCCGGCGGCAGCAGCGAGGAGGCCGGCGTGGAGAGTGAGGCCGCCGACGAGACGTCGGGGTCCGTCGCCTCCCCCGGCGAGGGGCAGGAACTGCTCGAGGCCGACCTGGGCGCAGTGGCGGACGCCGACGAGCTGCGCAGCGCCCTGGACGAGGAGCTCGGCAACCAGCTCAACGAGGACGGCGGGCCCCCACCCACGACCACCACGGCGACCGAGGACGGGGCCGCGCCGCTTCCCGGCGACGGCGAGGCGTGTCAGGTCCGGCTCGAGGAGGCCGACCCGACCCTCACGGGCCTGCTGCTCCGGGCCACGGCCACCTACGCGGAGGTGCCCGCCGTCGTCTACGTGTACGCCACCACGGAGGGCAGGCCCTTCGTCATCGTCGTGAGCGCCGACACCTGCACCACGCTCACCGCGTTCCCCGCCTGAGGTCGGCCTCGGGTCCGCGCACGTCACTAGGGTGAGCGCCATGGCCGCCCCCACCCGACCCACCGGCCCGACCGCCCCCACCCCGCTTGGTGACGACTGGGCCGGGCAGGCGGCCGACGCCGTCGTCTCGGTCGTCGATGCCGTCCGGGAGAAGACCACGGGGCCGGTGCTCACCGTCGCCCGGGCGATCGTCTACGGGCTCATCGGGGTGTTCGCGGGGCTGGTCGCGCTCGTCCTGCTGACGATCGCCCTCGTCCGCTTCACCAACGTCTACCTCCCCGGCGGCGTCTGGGCCGCTCACCTCCTGATCGGGGTGATCTTCATCGGGGGTGGCCTCCTCGCGTGGCGGCAGCGGTACGCCCCCGAGCCGGCCTGAACCCCGGGAATGCCCGGGGCCACGATGCCGTTGCCTCGGCCGACGTGATCAGAGGAGGAGATCGTGAGCGCTGACGTGCGCGAGGTCATCATCATCGGATCGGGCCCGGCCGGCCTCACCGCAGCCGTCTACGCCGCGCGGGCCAACCTGTCGCCACTGGTCATCGAGGGTGAGCCCTCCTCCTCCAGTGACCAGCCGGGCGGCCAGCTCATGCTGACCACCGACGTGGAGAACTACCCCGGGTTCCCCGAGGGCGTCATGGGCCCCGAGCTCATGATGCGGTTCCGTGAGCAGGCCGCCCGCTTCGACGCCGAGATCGTCACCGAGAAGGTCAGCCGGGTCGATCTGAGCGAACGGCCGTTCAAGGTCTGGGTGGGTGACCCGGATGCGCCGGAGCCGTCGTACCGGTCGAAGGCCATCATCGTGTCGACCGGTGCCCAGTCCAAGATGCTCGGCTTGGGCGAGGAGCGCCTCATCGGCCACGGGGTGTCCACCTGTGCCACCTGCGACGGCTTCTTCTTCCGCGAGCACCACATCGCCGTCGTCGGCGGTGGGGACTCGGCCGTCGAGGAGGCCATGTTCCTGTCGAAGTTCGCCGACACGGTGACGCTGGTCCACCGGCGCGACGAGCTCCGGGCCTCCAAGATCATGCAGAGCCGCATCCTCAACAACCCGAAGATCCGCTTCCAGTGGAACTCAGCGGTCGCCGAGGTGCTCGGCAACACCACGGTCGAGGGGGTGGTCGTGAAGGACGTCCAGTCCGACGAGCTCACCACCCTGCCGGTCACCGGCCTCTTCGTGGCGATCGGCCACACACCCAACACGGCCCTGTTCGAGGGCCAGCTCGACATGGAGGACTCCGGCTACCTGATCACCGGTCCGGGAACGGCCACCAACGTCCCCGGGGTGTTCGCCTGCGGCGACGTCCAGGACCACACCTACCGCCAGGCCATCACCGCCGCCGGCTCGGGCTGCATGGCCGCCATCGACGCCGAGCGATGGCTGGAAGCTCAGCACTGAGCCCGGGGAATGTCACCCCCCTTCTCTAGGTTGTTGGGGGTCGAAACGAAGGAGAAACGTTCCATGGCCGAAGGCATCAGCGACCTCACCGACGCAACGTTCGACGAGGAGGTCGGCGCGTCCGAGACCCCCGTCCTCGTCGACTTCTGGGCGGAGTGGTGCGGTCCGTGCAAGATGATCGCCCCCGTCCTCGAGGAGATCGCGGCCGAGCACGACTCGCTGCGCATCACCAAGCTCAACGTCGACGACAACCAGGCCACCGCTCGGCGCTACGGCGTCATGAGCATCCCCACGATGATCGTCTTCAAGGACGGCCAGGAGGCCAAGCGCCTCATCGGGGCGAAGGGCAAGGGCCAGATGGTGCAGGAGCTGGCTGAGTACCTGGCCTGATCCTCCCCCTCGCCACGCGACCAGTGGCGAAGTCCGGCTGCCGTTGGTAGGAACCTGCGGTGGCTGACACCGCGCAGGACACCCTGCCGCTGCGACGCGGCTCCTCGGGCGAGGCCGTGCGCGACGTCCAGCAGCGCCTCGGCGGGCTCGGACACGTCGTCGAGGGCGACGCCAGCGGCGAGTTCGGGTCGGCGACCGAGGCGGCCACCGCCGCCTTCCAACGCCAGCGCGGCCTGCCCGCCGACGGCGTCTGCGGCCCCATGACCTGGAACGCGCTGGTGGAGTCCGGCTACCGGCTCGGTGACCGCTTCCTCTACCACCGCACGCCGATGCTCCGCGGGGACGACGTCGCCGAGCTCCAGGCGCACCTCGGTGCCCTCGGCTTCGACGCGGGCCGGGTCGACGGCTTCTTCGGCCCCGACACCGCTCGGGCGCTCGAGGAGTTCCAACGCAACAGCGGCCTGACCCCCGACCGGATCTGCGGCGCGGACACCGTGGCCGCCCTCCGCCGGCTCGCCGGCCGGCGAGCCGGCCCGACGCCGGTGGCCCAGGCCCGCGAGGTCCTCGCCCAGCGGGATGCACCCCGCCAGCTGGCCGAGCGGCGCATCGTCATCGGCGACCCGGGCTCCCTCGACGCCCTCGCCGATCGGGTCCACCACCTCCTCGCCGACGCCGGCGCCCACGTCACCGTCGTCCACGCGGGCGACGGGTCCACCCAGGCCCGCGCCGCCAACGACCTCGGCGCCGAGCTGTACCTGGGCCTGCGGCTGGTCCCCGAGCGCTCGGCCCGGGTGTCCTACTACGCCACCGACGGGTTCGTGTCCGTGGGCGGTCGGCGGCTGGCCGAGCTCACCGCCGCTGAATTAGGAACCATTCTTGATTCAACCGCCGAAGCGGGTGGCATGCGCCTCCCCGTCCTCCGCGAGACCAGGATGCCAGCGGTCTTCTGCGAGCTCGGCCCCACCGACCAGGTGGTGGTCCGGGCCGCCGACCTGGCCGGCGCGCTCGCCCGCGCCATCACGTGCTGGATCGAGCATCGCCTGGATGGGTGAGGAGATTCGCGCGCTCCGTGGTGTCGGGGGCTCGGATCCCGGAACTCTCGACCTCGACCTCCACTTGGGGGGTTATCCACATCCTGTGGCTAAACCTGTGGTCAACGGCAGTTCGGCCCGGAACGGCGCGGTTTTCCGGGGTTCCCCGGCGCCGGCGACGACGCTCAGTCGCCGGCGATGATGATCCGGTAGAGGCGTTCGAGGTCGTCCAGGTCGGCGAACTCGGCCACGAGCCGACCCCGCTTGCCGCCGGTCTGGATGCTGACCCGGGTGTCGAGGTGGCCGGCGAGCAGCTCCTCGAGCTCGAGCAGTGCCGCCGGGCGGGTCGCGCCCGGTTCCGACGGTGGCGCCTTGGCGGGGGACGCCCCTCCCCCGCCGGCCTTCACGGCATCCTCGACCTGGCGCACGGACCAGCCCTCGTCCACCGCCAGCGCCGCGAGCTTCTGCTGGAGCTCCCGATCCTCCATCGGCAGGAGGGCCCGGGCATGGCCGGCCGCCAGACGACCGTCGATCAGCAGGCCCTGGATCGCGGGCGGCAGCTGGAGCAGGCGCAGGGTGTTGGTGACCGTCGGCCGGCTCTTGCCGACCCGCTTGGCGAGCTGCTCCTGCGTGAAACCGAAGTCGTCGATCAGCTGCTGGTAGGCCGCCGCCTCCTCCAGCGCGTTCAGGTCCTGGCGGTGCAGGTTCTCGATGAGGGCGTGCTCGAGCGCCGAGACGTCGCGGACCTCCCGCACGATCGCCGGGACCGCGGTCAGCCCGGCTTGCTGCGCGGCCCGCCAGCGCCGCTCCCCCGCGACGAGCTGGAACCGTCCACCGTCGATCGGCCGCACCAGGACCGGCTGCAGGACGCCCACCTGATGGATCGAGTCCGCGAGGGCGCCGATCGCCGCCTCGTCGAACTCCTCGCGTGGCTGGTAGGGGTTGGGAACGATCTCGCCCACCGGGATCTCCCGGAACGCGGCCCCCAGCTCCGCCTCGGACTCCTCGGGGATCAGGGCACCCAGGCCCCGTCCCAACCCGCTACGCCGTGCAGCCACGATCGGTCACCTCCTCGGCCGGGCACCGGGAGCCAGGGGCCCGCAGCGCCGGCGTTGCTTCGCGCACGGCGCTAGGCCGTCGTTCCATCGCCCGGATACCACTCGGTGGGGCGTTCCTCCGGGCGTGCCACTGCGGGCGCCTCAGCGGGCGGGCCGCTCGGCGGCGGCGGGATAGCCGCTCACCAGCGTCGACCCGGGCGGCACCAGCGGGGTGATGGCCGCGTCCGGGCCGTCGTCGAACGTGGCGCCGGCCGTCGCGTCGGGCGCCGCCTCGGTCGCCGCGTCGTCGACCGGTGCCGGCATCGCGCCGCGCTGGGCCACCTCCTCGGCCAGGCGCCGGTAGGCCCAGGCTCCCCGGGACTTCGGGTCGAAGGTCGTGATCGGTTGCCCGTAGGACGGGGCTTCGGACAGGCGCACGGTGCGGGGGATGACCGTGTCGGTGACCCGTTCGCCGAGGTGGGCCCGCACATCGGTGGCGACGTCCTCGGCCAGGGTGGTGCGGGCGTCGTACATGACGAGGACCACCGTGGAGACCTCGAGGCCGGGGTTGAGGGCCTTCTGCACGAGGTCCACGTTGTGCAGCAGCTGGCCGAGGCCTTCGAGGGCGTAGTACTCGCACTGGATCGGGACCAGCACCTCGCCGACGGCGGCGAAGGCGTTCAGGGTCAGGAGGCCGAGCGATGGCGGGCAGTCGACCAGGATGTAGTCGTAGTCGTCGCGGACCGGCTGGAGGGCGAGCCGGAGCTTGAGCTCGCGGGACATGGCCGAGACCAGCTCGATCTCCGCCCCGGCCAGATCGAGGCTGGCCGGCGCCACGAACAGGTTCCGGACGTCGCTCGGTTCGATGCAGTCCTCGATGGGCACGCCGTCGAGGAGGACGTCGTACATGGTCGTGTCCAGCTCCCGGATGTTGAGGCCGAGGCCCGTGCTGGCGTTGCCCTGGGGGTCGAGGTCCACGACCAGGATGCGCAGGCCCCGCTCGGCCAGCGCGGCACCGAGGTTGACCGCGGTGGTCGTCTTGCCCACGCCGCCCTTCTGGTTGGCCACGGCCATGACGCGCGGGTGGATCGGTTTGGGGAGCGGGATGGTCAGGTCCGGCTGCGGTTCCTTGGCCGATACCCGATCTTCGTCCTCGGCGGCACGCTTGCGCTTCCGACCCGAGGTCTTCGCCACGGCGCCATCCTTCCCGGTGGCGGGTACCCATTGCAAGGACCCTCGCCGAGGTTCCACGGGAAACATCCTCCCGATGATCAGATCGGAAAACGTTCCACGGGAAACATCAGAAGCGTGGCCGGCGCCGGGGGACCCCGGCACGGCGGGGAAACCCGGGCGGGCAGACGGCCACCTGTTGCAGGACGGCGATCGTCGCCCCGTCGATCTGTCGGGACGTGGCGGGGGAGAGGCCGAACTCGGCCAGCCCATCGTCCGGCCATCGTCCCGCGGCCGTCGGCGGCTCGCTGACGAGCAGCCGGCCACCGAGCCGGAGCAGCGGCGCGGCACATTCCGCCACGACGGCGGAGGGTCCGAACGACCGGGCCGTCACCGCATCGGCCCGTCCCCGCGCCGAAGGATCCCGGCCGAGGTCCTCGGCCCGCACGTGGCGCACCTCGACCCGATCGCCGACCCCCAGGCGCCGGACCGCCGCCAGCAGGTGGTCGGCCCGGCGGAGCTGCGCTTCCACCAGGACCCACCGCCAGTGCGGGGAGCGCCAGCGCCGCGGGCAACGCCGGCAGGCCTCCCCCGGTCCCGAGGTCGAAAACGACACCGGGGCCCTCGCCGAGCAGCTCGACGAAGGCCCCGCTGTGGGACATCTGGTCCTCGAGTGGTCCCGGACCGATCCAGCCGTGGCGCTGCGCCTCGCCCAGGATCTCCGCCAGGACCGGGTTCATCCGGGGCGGGTCACTCCGGCGCGATGACGACCCGCCGCCGGGGATCCTCGCCCTCGGACCGGGTCGTGACCCCGTCGAGGTCGTTCACGGTGTCATGGACGACCTTGCGGTCCGCAGCACCCATCGGCTCGAGGGCCCGGGCCACGCCCGACTCGAGCACGGCCGCCGCGGCATCCTTGGTGAACCGCTCCAACGCCACCCGCCGCCGCTCCCGGTAGCCGGCCACGTCGACGCGGATCCGGGTGGACAGCCCGCCGCCCTGCTGGCGCTGGACGACCGTCTTCGTCAGCTCCTGCAGGGCCCAGAGCGTCCGGCCCTTGGGGCCGATGAGCAGGCCGAGGTCGTCGCCGTCGATGGCCACCTCGACCGCGTCCTCCACCTCCTCGGCCGTGACGGTGGCCGTCAGCCCAAAGGCCTCCACCAGTCCGGTGAGGAAGTCCTCGGCGGCGGCCGCCTGCTCCTTCACGCTCGCTTCACTCATGGGTGCCTCATTTTCTTCCTTCTGTCGATCGTCCTGACGGGGCCGCGCGCGGCCGCCTCCGCTGCGGGGGGAGCGGCTCCGGTCCCCACCGTCGTCCTGTCGGCCGCGGCCACCCCGGCCGGCACCCTCGGGCCGGCGCGTCTCGCCGTCGCCCTCCGAGGCCTCGCCGGCACCGTTGCCGTTCCCGTTGCGTGCCTTCTGGCCACCTCCGTCACGACCTCCGCGGCGGCCGCCCTGGCCGCCCTGGCCGCTGCGGCCCCGCCCGCCACCGCCGCTCCCGGAGCGACGGCGACCGCGTTCCTGCTTGGGGCGCGGGCTCGCCGGCCGGACCCGGGCCCGGACCTTGGCCTCGCCCCGGGTCAGGCCGAACAGGCCGCTCTTGGGCTCCTCGAGCACCTCGAACTCCGCATCGCGGTCGTCGACCCCGAGCTCGTCGAGCGCCCGTTCCTTGGCTTCGTCGACCGTCTTGCCGGTCGTCTGCACCCACTCCACGTCGCTACCTCTTCTTCTTCCGGGGTCGGGGCTGGGGGAGCGCGGCCGCCGTACCGCCCCGACCCGACGTCGTACGTTTGTTCTGTCCCTTGCCCTTGCCGTTGCCGCTGGGTCCGCCACGCGACGGGGTCGGCTTGCCCTTGGTGCCGGTGGACGACGCCTTCGGCGCACCGTTGTCCGAGGCGTCCTTGGACCGCTCAGAGCTGTCGGCGTCGATCACCCCCGCGGTGACGGCCTCGTCCTTGTAGATCGTGTGGGTGATCAGGAACTGCTGGCCGACCCGGAACAGGTTCGAGGTCACGAAGTACAGGACGAGGGCGCCCTGCAGCCCGAAGGAGATCAGCCCGATGAACGCCGGCAGGATCTTCATGATCAGCTGCTGCTGGGGGTTCTGGTTCTGGTTCTGGCTCCGGCCCTGGATCTGCCACTGCTGGACGTAGCCCGAGACCAGCACGACGATGATCATGATCCCGAACGGGATGAAGGTCGAAAAGCCGATCTCGAGGGCGTCGGAGGGACTGATGGCCAGGTCGATGCCGAGCCACTCCATCTGGGTGTGGCTGGAGAGGCTCTGGTACAGCTCGCTCGTCTGGCTCAGGTACTTCGGGTCGAAGCACCCGCCGTCGGGGCAGTTCGCCGTCACGTCCGCGCTCGTCTGGGTCAGGCCGCGGAGCACCTGGTAGAGGACGATGAAGACCGGCATCTGGATGAGGAGGGGGAGGCACGACGAGAGCGGGTTGATCCCGTTCTCCTTGTAGAAGGCCATCAGCTCCTCGTTCTGGCGCTGACGATCGTCCTTGAACTCCTTCTGGATGCGCTTCATCTCCGGCTGGAGCTGCTGCATGCGGAGCATGGACTTGGTGCCGCGCAGCGTGAGCGGAGTGAGAACGAGCATCACACTCAACGTCAGCAGGATGATGGCGCCGCCGTAGGACGGCCAGATCCCGTAGAACCAGGCCATCAGGCCGGCCAGGGGCTCGGCCAGGGTGTCGAACATCTAGACCACCTCGTGGTGTCGGGGGCGCCCCGAGCGGGGCTCAGGGACGAGATCGATGCCGTGCGCGCCCCAGGGGTGGCAGCGGCACAGGCGCCGCACGGCCAGGCCACCGCCCCGTAGCGCGCCGTGGACCTCCACGGCTTCGAGGGCGTACGCGGAGCACGACGGGAAGAAGCGGCAGGGGCTCGGCCGGCCGGCGCGGAGGGACTGGTAGGCGCGGATCAGCCACGAGAACAGGCGGGCGAGGGGGCTCACGGCGCGGCTTCCAGCCGTCCGAGGGCACCGCCCAGGCACGTTCGGAGCTCCGAAATGGCGAGCAGGGCGGCGGGTGGTGCGGTCACGATCAGGTAGTCGCCGGCGGGCGGGGGAGGGTTCGACTCGAGGGCCTCCCGCCACAACGCCCGGAGGCGCCGGCGGAGGCGGTTGCGCACGACGGCTGGGCCGACGCCGCGCCCGATGGCGAAGGCCACCCGCGGTTCGTGGTCGAGGCCCAGGTGCACGACGGTCACCGGCCCCTCGCGGATGCGGCGTCCGTGGCGCGAGAGGGCCGAGAACGAATCCCGTCCCCGCACCACGAGGAACTTGGCCACGACACCGCGACGACCCGCCGAACCGGAGGGGCGCTCAGGCCGACAGGCGGGCGCGGCCCCGATGTCGGCGGGATCGCACGATCGACCGACCCCCTCGGGTGGACATCCGGTGACGGAAGCCGTGCTTCCGCGACCGACGGCGGCGGTTGGGCTGGTACGTGCGCTTCATGGTGGGTCCTCCAGGGGGCCACCCGGGCCGGGGTCGGTGCCCGGTGGCGAGATCTGTTTCCGGTCCCACCGGATCACCCGAGAACACGGGAGATACATCAGGGACACGCCCGACCCTCCGAAGGTGCTGAGAACCGGGACCGCCGTCCGGACGACCCGGCAGACGATCGCGCCACGCTAGACGGCGCGGCGACCCGCCACAACCAGGGAGCGTGGTCGGCGGCGCGGGACGGCCGCCGTTCGAACATCGTTTCACCGCAGTTCGCCGGTGACCAGGGAGAACGGGGCCGTGTCGCACCCCCTTCGGCGCAGTGCTAGGTTCGCCGCCCTGCGCCGACAGGAGGCAACGTCGGCCGGGAGCGACCATGTCGACCCGGCCGGACACATCGAGAACGGCAGTGGTGGCCAGGACGATTCGGTCAACGGGGATCGACCCTGCTCGCTGTTTTCCACAGGCGCGTCCACAGCTTGTGGACGCCCCTTGGATCCATCAAACACCGATTTCCTGAACGTACGTACGACCGGATGCCCCTGCCGGGGGCCCGATGAGCCGAGATAGCTGGGGAGCTGTTGTCTGGTGAGCGAACACGCACACGCGATCTGGGACCACTGTCGGGCGGAGCTGGAGCAGCAGGTCTCCGGCGGGGTGTACCTGATGTACATCGAACCCACCAAGGCCCTCGACCTCGAGGACGACACCCTGGTGGTGGGCGTGCCGAGCGTCATGGCCCGCGACCGCCTCGACCTCCGGTATCGGCCCCTCATCGACGAGGCCCTCGCCGCGCACGCGCCGGCGGTCCACGACCTGCGCTTCGTCGTGGTGGACACCGACCCCGGTGAGGCCGACCTCCTCGACCTCCCGCACCCGTCGCGCCTCGACGACCAGAACGCCGATCCCTTCGACGAGCTCGGCCTGCTCGAGGAGCTGCCGGTGCCGCCGGAGAGCCTCGACGGGGAGATGACCACCGCCGGCCCGGCCGACGTCCGACCCGAGCAGACCTTCGAGACCTTCGTCATCGGCAGCTCCAACCAGTTCGCCAACGCCGCCGCGCTCCGGGTCGCCGAGACCCCCGCCCGCTCCTACAACCCGCTCACCATCTACGGCCCCAGCGGGCTGGGCAAGACCCACCTGCTCCACGCCATCGGCAACTACATCAAGCAGAACTACCCGACCTTCGTCGTCCGCTACGTCCGCACCGAGCTGTTCCTCTACCAGTACGTCGACGCCATCCGGAACAACACCACGACCGACTTCAAGCGTCGCTACCGAGAGATCGACGTCCTGCTCGTCGACGACATCCACTTCCTCGAGGGCAAGGAAGGGCTCCAGGAGGAGTTCTTCCACACCTTCAACGCCCTGCACGAGGCCAACCGCCAGATCGTGCTCACCTCCGATCGGCCGCCGGATGCCATCGCCACGCTCCAGGACCGGCTGCGCAGCCGCTTCGTCATGGGCCTGGTGACCGATGTGCAGCCCCCCGACCTCGAGACCCGACTCGCCATCCTCCGCATGAAGGCGCAGCGCACCGAGGTGGAGGTGCCCGAGGCGATCCTCGAGTTCATCGCCACCAACGTGAAGACCAACATCCGCGAGCTGGAGGGAGCCCTGCACCGGCTCACCGCCTACTGCCGGCTCAACGACCAGCCCTGCACCATGGGCCTGGCCCAGGACGTGCTCGCCCCCATCCTCGGCGACATCGGACCCAAGCCGATCACGATCGACCGCATCCTCGACGTGACCTCGGCCAAGTTCGGGATCCCGGTGGACGAGATCGTGGGACCCAACCGCCGGCGCCAGCTCGTGACCGCCCGCCAGGTCGCGATGTACGCGGCGCGGGACCTCACCGATCTCAGCTACCCCGCCATCGCCGACGCCTTCGGGGGTCGCGACCACACCACGATCATCCACGCCGTCCGCAAGGTCTCCGACCTCATGGCCGAGCGGGGGCAGCTCTACGAGCAGGTGACCGACCTGATCGACACCCTGCGCCAGCCGGTATGAGCGGGTCGACCACCTGGGGATGCCGCGGGGGACAGGCGGTGGACGAGGGCCGTCGCGCCGGAGGACACCGTGGGGACGATCAGGGGGTTCTCCCCAGCGCCCGCTCTCGGTGCCCGTCGACGGGGGATCACGGGGGACAGCGGTGGGGATAGGCAACCGGAGGCTGACCAGGGAAAACAGGGTGCCGTCCCCAATCCACAGCACTCACTAGTTTTCCTGTCCAAAGATCCTCTCTGACCGAAAGTAGGACTGCTCCATGAAGTTCCGCTGCGACCGGGACGTGTTGGCCGAGGCCCTCGGTACCGCCGGCCGCGCCGTCGCCAACCGCGGTGGCGCACTCCCTGTGCTCTCCGGTGTCCGGCTCGAGCTCGGGGGCGACGACCTCCAGGTGACCGGGAGCGATCTCGACCTGACCATCTCGGTCGGCGTGAAGGTGAACGGCGAAGAGGACGGCGTCGTCGTCCTGCCAGCTCGCCTCGCGTCGGACGTCGTGCGCTCCGTCGAGGAGGGCGCGGTGCGCTTCGAGACCGACGAGGAGCAGGCCCGCATCACCGGAGCGACCGCAGAGTTCGAGATCCGCCTCATCCCCGCCGACGAGTTCCCGCGCCTGGCCGAGCCCGAAGGAGACGCGGTCACGCTCGCGGCGGCCGACTTCGGTGCTGCGTTGAAGCAGGTGATCCCGGCCGCCAGCTCCGACGACTCGCGACCGATCCTCACCGGGGTCCTCATGAGCGCGGAGGACGACGGGCTGCGCCTCGTGGCCACGGACTCCTACCGGCTCGCGGTGCGCACGATGTCCGGCACATCGGTCTTGGCGGAGGGGCAGAAGGTCCTGGTGCCCTCCCGCGCCTTGGCCGAGCTGGCCCGGGTCCTCCCCGACGACGGTGAGGTGACCCTGCGTCTCGGGGAGCGAGACGCCGCTTTCGAGATCGGCAGCACCCGACTGGTGACCCGGCTGATCGAGGGGGAGTTCCCCAACTACCAGGGCCTCATCCCGTCGGGTCAGGCCAACGTGCTGACCGTTGGGCGCGGGCCGTTGCTCGACGCCCTCCGGCGGGTGAAGCTCCTCGCCCGTGAGGCCACCCCGGTGCGCCTGGTCATGAAGCCGGAGGGCGAGCTCGAGCTGCTCGCCGTGACCCAGGACGTCGGCCAGGCGCACGACGAGGTAGAAGCGCGCTTCGAGGGCACCGAGCTCACGGTCGCCTTCAACCCCGACTACCTGCTGCAGGGCCTCGAGGTGTGCCCCGGCGACGAGCTCACGGTCGAGACCCTCGACGCGCTGAAGCCGGCGCTCATCAAGTCGGTCGGGACGCCGGACTTCCTCTACCTCCTGATGCCCGTCCGCGTGAGCTGACCGCATGAGGCTCCGGAGGCTGTGGCTGACGGACTTCCGCAACCACGAGCAGGACGAGCTCGAACTTCCTCCCGGCGTCACCGCGGTCACGGGTGCCAACGGCGCCGGCAAGACGGCGCTGCTCGAAGCCATCGGGTTCCTGTCGACGCTGAGCTCGTTCCGCGGGGCGTCCGGCGACGTGCTGGTGCGGGCCGGCTGCACCTCGGCGGTCGTGCGGGGTGAGGTCGAGCGGGAGGGGCGTGAGCTGCTGATCGAGTGCGAGATCACCGGTGGCCGGACGGTCGCCCAGCTCAACCGTCAGCGCGGGGCCCGGCGTCGCGACCTGCTCGACGCCTTCCGGGTCAGCGTGTTCACCCCTGACGACCTGGTGCTGGTCAAGGGAGGCCCGGGGGAGCGGCGTCGGTTCCTCGACGACGCGATGGTGCAACTCCGGCCGCGGGACGACGGCCTGCGCCTCGAGCTGGAACGGGTCCTCCGCCAGCGCAACAGCTTGTTGCGGCAGGCGGCGGGGCGGTTGCGCGACGACGTGGCCGTGACCCTCGACGTGTGGGACCAGAAGCTGGCCGAGGTGGGGGAGGAGATCGGGGCCCGGCGCGCCGAGGTCACCGAGGCCCTGGCGCCCCACGCCACCGAGGCCTACGGCCGACTCGCCGGTGTCCCCGTGGAGGTGGGCGTGACCCACCGCTCGTCGTGGGCGGGGTCGGCCGGCCTGGCGGAGGCGCTCGCCGCGGCTCGGGACGACGACGTGCGCCGCCGGGCATCCACGGTGGGGCCGCACCGCGATGAGGTGGAGCTGGTCATCGACGGTCTTCCGGCCCGGACCCAGGCCTCCCAGGGCGAGCAACGGTCACTGGCCCTGGCCCTGCGCCTGGGCGTCCACCGACTCGTCACCGATCGGGTGGGGGTGCCCCCGGTCCTGTTGCTCGACGACGTCTTCTCCGAGCTCGACGCGGCGCACAGCCATGCGCTGGTCGAGCTGTTGCCGGCGGGCCAGGCCCTCCTGACCACGGCCGGCCAGTTGCCCGACGGGGTGGTGCCGGAGCGACGCCTGTCCCTGGCGGGTGGGAAGATCCTGCCGTGAGCCCGTCGACACCCCGGCCGATGCGCCGCTCGCTCGAGGCCCTGCTCGACGACCTCGGGTCGGCACCGGTCCAGGCCACGACGTCGTTGCTCGACCGCTGGGCCGACGTCGTCGGCCGCGAGCTGGCGGCCCACACCGAGCCGGTGGGGGTCCGCGGCGGTGTGCTCGTGGTCCACGCCGACGACCCCGCCTACGGCGAGCGGCTGGCCTGGGAGGAGCGCCGGCTGATCGAGCGCCTCGAGCCGATCCTCGGCGCCGGCGTGGTCACCGGCGTCCAGGTTCGCACCCGCCGGTGACCGAGGGGTGCTACCGGGCCGGCCTATTCCGCGTGGAGGTCACGACCGGGGTGGCGACGACCGACGACCGTGGCCAGCACCTGCCCGTAGAGGTTGACGGCGAGGAGCAGCGCGGCGGCGGCCACCACGAGGGTGATGACGGGGACGAGCGGGCCCACCTCGGAGCCAAGTCCGTCTGCCGCGAGTGACCACGCCCGTTGCCCGCCGGCGACGCCGACCGGCACCCCGATCGCGAGGGCGAGGGCGAGGAACGTGGTCGCCTCGCTGCCCACCAGCCGCCGGAGCTGGCCTCGGGCGAGGCCCAGCGCACGGAGCACGGCCACGTCGCGGCGCCGTCTGCGGCCCAGCGAGCTGAGGCTCACGACCGTGCTGACCAGCGCCAGCCCCCCGAGGAGGGCGGCGAGGAGATACGGAACCGTGCGCACCCGCTGGAGGTCAGCGAGGTCGAGGGGCTCCATCGGGCCGAGGACGGTGCCCCCGAAGTCCTGCTGCAACCGGTCGAGTGCCGCGGCGGGACCCACGTCGTCCCGGATGTCGACCAGGTAGCCCGCCGGGATGGCCGAGTTGGGTTGGTCCGCGAACACCCGGCGGATGAGATCGAAGGTGGTGGTGGCGCCCGAATCGAGGTCCATGGGGAAGACGACGGTCGCGGGCGCGACCACGACGCCGACGATGGTGGCCTCGACCGGATCGGTGGTCGCGGACACCGCGACCGTGTCACCGATCTCCTTGTCGAGGTCGGCGAGCGTGTCGCGGCCGAGCGCGATCTCGTCGTCGCCCTGTGGCGCCCGTCCCTCGAGGACCGTGGGGGTGAGGGCGACCGCATCCGCGTCGAACTCGGCGACCGTGACGTCGTGGCCGTCGACGCGCACCGTGGACCACTGGTAGGCGCTGAACCGCTCCACGTCGGGGTTGGCGACCAGCGCCCGCCGGCCGGCCTCGGCTGTCTCCGGGTCCGAGTAGTTGCCGACCACGAGGTCCCAGGTCCAGCCCTGGAGGCGGTGATCAGCGACGAGGTGATCGAGGCTGGCGGCGAACGTGGCGGCCGCCACCACAGCGGCGGTACCGGCGATCGCCGCGGCCATGGCGGCCCGGGAGGCCCCTCGACCGGGCTGACCGAGACCGTCGGTCACCAGCCGGACGCCGAGGCCCGCGGGGGTGAGGGGCACGGCGGTGGGTGAGCGCGCCGCCTGCGCGCCGACCCGGTCGGTCCTGGTGGCGAGCACGAGCCGACCGAACAGGAGCAGGAAGAACGCGGCCCCGCCCACGCCGAGGACGGCGGGATCCACCTCCAGCCCGGGGTCGAGGTCGGCTTCCCGGGCCAGCCCGATCGGGAAGAGCGGGGACAAGGCGACCGCGCCGACGACCGCCATCGCCGTGGCCGCGACGGCGAGCCCCGCGCCGCGGAGGAGGGTGACCCGGTTCACCTGCTGATTGGTGAGGCCGAGGGCGTGGAGGGCGTCCCGGGCCGACTCGTCCTCCCGCGCCGCCCGCGCCGCGGCGGCGCCCAGCACGGCCAGCCCGAACACGAGGACGACCGCCGCCAGGGCGAGGAGGGCATTGGCCTGCAGGTCGATGGCATCACCGACCGGGCCGAGCTTGGCCAGGTCTTCGGAGCCGACCGGGCTGACCAACCCTTCGTCCCCTGCTGCCTCGGTCATCGCCGCCAGGGTCGCCTCGCGGTCGCGGGGCGCGATCTCCAACGCGGCGCCCAACCCGTAGAACGCGAGGTCACCGCCGTGCTCGGCCCAGAAGGAGGGTTCGAGCACGACCCGGGCCTCCTCGGACTCGTAGAGGGTGCCGGGCTGGGATTGAGGACTCCGGGCCAGGTCGAACGGGGTGCGGATGATCGCGCCGACGTTGAGCTCGGCCTCGTCCACCGGTGCCACCGCCTCGCCGTTGCCGACCCGATCGAGGTCCTCGCGGGCGAACACCGCCACCTGCAGGGGCTCACCGACCTCCAAGCCCCGTCGCCCAGCCAGGAAGTCGTTGACCGCGACCTCGCCGGGCTCCAGCGGGAGTTCGCCGTCGAGGAGAAGAACGCGGTTGAGGTCGTCCATCGGGACGCCGTTGAGGTGGGCCTCGGCGACGAGCCGGTCGGTGCGCTCGTCGTCGATGCCATCGGGGCCGGGGAGGGCCACGATGAGCGCGGCCATCTCGACGGACGCCACGTCGCCGGCGGCGGCGACGATGCGGGCGAGCGCCTCCTCCTGCTGGCGCACCGGCAGTGAGGGGTCGACGAACGCCTCGACGTTGCCCGGCCGGTGGTAGTCGAGGAACTCGTCGAGGGCGTCCCGGCCCCGCCGGCTCCCGGCGAGCGACGCCAGGACCACGGCGCCGGTCAGCCCGAGGGCGAACGTGAGCAAGAGGAGGGACCGCCAGCGCGGCCGGATGCCGGCCGCCGCCACCACGCGCACCGGTCCGCCCTGGCCCACTCCCACCCGGGCATTGTCACCCGTCGCCTTCCGGGCGCGAAACCGTGACGGCACCCCCACCTGGGGGTGCCACCACGAAGATCCGACGATCTGCGGCGTTGCTTCGAAGGCGCTACTTCGCCGTCGACGGCCGCGTCGACCACGTCGAGGGCCCGGCCTGAGCTGGGCGCCTAGCCTCGGCCCGGACCACCGACGAGGAGGCCGACATGTTGGGCTGGGTCGCTGATGTCGAGAAGGCCACGCTGGTCAACTCCAACTTCCGCGCCGTGCTGTTCACCGGCGAGCACACCCAGCTCACCGTGATGTGCCTGCGGCCCGGCGAGGAGATCGGCTGGGAGGCGCACCACGACATCGACCAGTTCCTCCGCATCGAGCAGGGGAGCGGTCGGGCCGAGTTCGGCCGCAGCGAGGACGGCGTCGAGGAGAGCTACGAGGTCGGCGACGACTGGGCGATCATCGTGCCGGCCGGGGTGTGGCACAACGTGGTGAACATCGGTGACGAGGACCTGAAGCTCTACTCGCTCTACAGCCCGCCGGAGCACCCGGACGGCACCATCCACGCCACCAAGGCCGACGCCGCCGAGGCCGAGCACGGCCACTAGCTCCCCGTTCTGGTGCCAGAACGATGCTGGGGGTCAGGGGCGGATGGCCAGCACGCGATCGGTGAGGGCGAGGACGACGTCGCCGGTCCAGAGCATCGTGGGGTTGTGGGCGCCTCGAGGTGCCCGGTCCAGCTCCCGCCACCGGTCGGCGGTGGGGTCATAGGCCAGCACGACCGGGTGGTCCTCGCGGGGACCGACCCCACCGGTCCAGACCACCATCTCCTCGCCGGTCCACACCGCGGCGTTGCTGCCGGGCGTCCCCTCGTACCAGTCCACGGGTGGCAGCGGGTCGTCGGCGAGTGTGCGCCAGGACCTGCCGTCGGGGGCGAGCCGGGCCCCCACCGCGTCCGTGTCGCTCGGGTACTGGCCCACCCCCCACACGATCAGCTCGTCTCCGGTCCACACCATCGAGCCGTTGTCCGGGGTCAACCGCACCGGAGGCCGGGGCAGGAGCGTCCACTCGTCGGCGTCGGGGTCGTAGGCCATGGGCGCGACCTCGGTGAACACCCGGGGCCAGACGAGCAGGCGATCGCCCGTCCAGGCCGCGTCGGCATCCCGTTCGATCACGGCCGGTGCCGGCCCGAGCTCGGTCCACTGGTCGGCGTCGGGGTCGTAGGCCCACGTCCCTTCCGCCTGGCCCTGGCCACCATCGGTGATCCCGCCGGTCACGATCATCCGATCCCCGGTCCACGCGGCGACGGGGAACTGGGCGGCGAAGGGCGGCGGGGCCAGCTCGGTCCAGGTGTCGGTTGCCGGGTCGTAGGCCGCGGCCGCTTCGGCGCCTCCGTCCGGGGCTCGGCCGCAGCACACGATGACCTCCGTCCCGGTCCAGACCGCGGCGTGCTCACTGCGGGCGGTGAGCGGCGCCGGAGCCAGTGGTCGCCACGTGCCGGTCGCGGGGTCCAGGGCCGCGCCGTCACGGGACCAGTCGCCCTCCGACACCGTCTCCCCGCCCCAGATGATCAGCTCGTCCCCGGTCCACACCTCCACGGGGAAGACCCGGCCGTCGGCCGGCCCGGCCGGGACCTGCGACCACCGGCTGCCGACGCCGGGCCACTCGACCGCTGCCGGTGCGGCGGTGGTCGGCGGTCCGGCGCCGCGTTCCAGGCGTGACGGGGCCGGATCCTGGCTGCACGCACCGACGAGGACGGCCGCGCTGAGCAGCGCCGTCAGCGGCTTGCCGTGCACGACCCCGGAGACGCTCCGGACCCGGCGATGGTTCACTCGGGGTCGGACGGGGGTCGACGCGGCCTCAGTGAACGGACCAGGTGAGCGCCGGGGGATCGACGCGGGCGCACATGGGGTGGCCCCAGCCGTCGGTGAGGACGATGTCGGCGACGAGGGTCCTCCCGCCGTCCTCGGCGCGCTGCACGAGGCTCGGGTCGATGCGGTCGAGCATGAGCTTGGCCCGGCGGAACATGGCGAAGGTGCCGTCGTCCTTCACGTCACCCCAGGTCAGGTAGAGGAAGCGCTCGCCCCGCTTGCCCTGCACCGCCGGGCCCCGGAAGTCGAGGGCGCCGTCGTCGGTCACCACCACCCGGACCTCGAGGTCCCAGCTCGCCGACGGCACGTCCGCCGGGACGAGGTCGGCCGGCTCGCGGCCGACCTGGGTCCCGACGTGCACGTTCTCCATCTGCTCGCCCACGCTGCAGAACGACCGACCCGGCAGGTCCCGGCCTTCGATCCGGACCTTCACACGATCACCTCGATCTCCTCGCCGAGCACGGCGCCCGGGGCCAGCTCGAGCCGGTCGCCACTCCAGAAGCGGCCGGGGTCGTACCAGTTGACCGGGCGCTCGGTGCCGAGCAGGCCCATGCGCTGGTAGGTGATGGCCGCCAGCTCGGCGCAGAACACGTCCTCGAGGGTCACGCCCCGCCGGATCCGACCCGAGAGCCAGCGCCGGACCAGGCTGCCGGTCCGGGGGAAGCGGCTGCCGTCGTACTCGTTCACGACCCGCAGGAACTCGTCCTCCATCGCCCGGGTCACGACCGTGTCGAGCTGGCGGAAGTAGGGCCGCTGGCCGTACGTGTCGACCCAGGTGTGCACCGCCTCGGTCAGCCGGTGGAGCTGGGCCCCCCGCTGGGCCTCTCCCGCCCACACGTCCTCGGTGGACATCCCCAGCTCCGCGTGCCAGAGCAACGGCGGGAGGTCGTCCAACGTGAGGGCGACGGCGACGTGGTTGACCGGACTGTTGGTGAACAGGCGGATGGCCCGGTCGGCGGCGCTCCGGCCTCGGAACAGCCACAGGTCGCCGGTGGAGGTCAGCTCGGCCGCGTCGGCCAGGGGGAGGGCCTTGGCCGACGGGTTCGCCACGCCTCCTACCCTAGGAAGGGTGAAGCTGTGGAAGGTCCTGGGCCTCGCCGGCCTGGCCGGCGTGACCGCCACCGGCTTCGTCGTCGTCCGCCGCCGCCGGGCCTACCGCGAGGTGGACACCACCGAGCTGCGGGACCGGCTCCGGGCCCGCCTCGCCGAGGCCGACCAGGTGGCCTGAAGCGCCCGGGACGAGGACGCACTTTCCATATCTTTCAGTTGTTTCTGGAGTCGGGAACGTCACCCCTCGGCGGTAGGCTTGGTGTCCGCCCCCCGATCACCCCCTCGAGGCTGAAAGAACACGCGTGGCCAAGGCAGATTCGTCCTACTCCGCCAAGGACATCCAGGTCCTGGAGGGCCTGGAAGCGGTCCGGAAGCGACCCGGCATGTACATCGGCTCCACCGGGCCGACCGGCTTGCACCACCTCGTCTACGAGGTGGTCGACAACGCCGTGGACGAGGCGATGGCGGGCTACTGCACCCGCATCGACGTCACCCTCCAGGCCGACGGCGGCTGTGAGGTGCGCGACGACGGTCGGGGCATCCCGGTCGACACCAAGACCCGGGGCAAGTCCGCCGCCGAGGTCGTGCTCACGGTCCTGCACGCCGGCGGCAAGTTCGGCGGCGACGGCTACAAGGTGTCCGGGGGCCTCCACGGCGTGGGCGTCTCGGTGGTCAACGCCCTCTCCGAGCGCTGCGAGGTGGAGATCGACCGCGAAGGCAAGCACTGGTTCATGGACTTCGCCAAGGGCGGCAAGGTCCAGACCAAGCTGAAGGCCGTCGGCAAGGCGCCGCGGGACCGCACCGGCACCACCGTGCGCTTCTGGCCCGACCCGACCATCTTCGACGAGGTCGACTTCCGGGCGCAGACGCTCATCGAGCGCCTCCAGATGATGGCGTTCCTCAACAAGGGCCTCGAGATCCGCCTGAAGGACGAGCGCGACCCCGAGTCCGAGACCATCACCTTCCGCTACGCGGGCGGGATCGTCGACTTCGTGAAGCACGTCAACGCCTCGAAGGAGGCGTTGTTCAGCCGGGTGGGCTACTTCGAGCAGGCGGAGTCCGACATGGAGGTCGAGCTCGCGTTCCAGTGGAACACGGGCTACAACACCGACGGCCTCCACTCCTTCGCCAACGGCATCAACACCATCGAGGGCGGGATGCACGAGGAGGGGTTCAAGAAGGGCCTCACCAACGTGGTCAACAAGTACGCCCGGGCCAAGGGCCAGCTCAAGGAGAAGGATCCCAACCTCCTCGGTGAGGACATCCGGGAGGGCCTGACCGCGATCATCTCCGTGCGGCTGCGGGACCCCCAGTTCGAGGGTCAGACCAAGGGCAAGCTGGGCAACGTCCCCATGCGCTCCCTCGTCGAGCGGGCCACCAACGAGAAGCTGGGTGACTTCCTCGAGGAGCACCCCACCGAGGCCAACAAGATCGTCAAGAAGTCGATCGCGGCCGCCACCGCCCGCAACGCCGCCCGCGAGGCCCGCAACGCCACCCGGCGCAAGTCCGCCCTCGAGGGTGCGGGCATGCCCGACAAGCTGCGCGACTGCCAGTCCCGGAACATGCACGAGACCGAGCTCTTCATCGTCGAGGGCGATTCGGCCGGCGGCCCGGCCACCCAGGCCCGCGACCCACGCATCCAAGCGGTGCTGCCGATCCGGGGGAAGATCCTCAACGTCGAGCGGGCCCGCATCGACAAGATGCTCAAGAACAACGAGATCCAGGCCCTGATCTCGGCGATCGGCGCGGGCCTCGGCGAGGAGTTCGACGCCGAGAAGATCCGCTACGGCAAGGTCATCATCCTGTGCGACGCCGACGTGGACGGCAGCCACATCCGCACGCTCCTGCTCACCTTCTTCTTCCGCCAGATGCGGGACCTGGTCGAGCGGGGTCACGTCTACATCGCCCAGCCCCCCCTCTATTCGACGGTCGTGGGCAAGGACAAGATCTACCTGAAGGACGACGCCGCCAAGGCCGCGTTCCTGGCCGACAACCCCAACCACAAGAACGACTTCCAGCGCCTGAAAGGCCTCGGCGAGATGGACTGGGAGGAGCTGCAGGAGACGACGATCGACCCGACCAAGCGCACGCTGCTGCAGGTCTCGGTCGAGCAGGCCGCCATCGCCGACGAGGTCCTCTCGGTCCTCATGGGTGACGACGTCGAGAGCCGCAAGCACTTCATCCAGACGAACGCGAAAGACGTGAGGTTCCTCGACATATGAGTCCATCGCCGCCACCCCCCGACGGCCGGGACGAGACCCTCTTCGAGGAGGAGTTCGAGCCCATCGAGATCCAGGAGGAGATGGAGCGCTCCTTCCTCGACTACTCCATGTCGGTCATCGTCTCCCGGGCCCTGCCCGACGCGCGTGACGGCCTCAAGCCGGTCCACCGCCGGATCCTGTGGGGCATGCACGACCTCGGCGCCCGTCCCGACCGGACCACCATGAAGTGCGCCCGGGTCACCGGCGACGTCATGGGCAAGTACCACCCCCACGGCGACGGGGCCATCTACGACGCGCTGGTGCGCCTGGGCCAGACCTTCTCGCTGCGCCACCCCCTGATCCAGGCCAAGGGCAACTTCGGCACCCCCGACGACCCACCGGCGGCGGCCCGCTACACCGAGTGCCGCCTGGCCGAGATCGCCATGGCCATGCTCGACGGGATCGACGAGGACACGGTCGACTTCGTCGACAACTACTCCGGGGAGTTCCAGGAGCCGTCGCTGCTGCCGTCGCGCTTCCCGAACCTGCTGGTCAACGGCAGCCAGGGCATCGCCGTGGGCATGGCCACCAACATCCCGCCCCACAACCTGGGCGAGGTCATCGCCGCCACCACGCACCTCATCGACCACCCCGACGCCACCCCCGACGACCTCCTGCAGTTCGTCAAGGGCCCCGACTTCCCGACCGGGGCGCTGATGATGGGCCGCCAGGGGATCCTCGACGCGTACCGCACCGGCCGGGGCTCGATCCGACTGCGGGCCGTGGCCGAGATCGAGGAGGGCAAGCGCAACGACATGATCATCGTGAGCCAGCTGCCCTACCAGGTCAGCCCCAGCACGGTGCTCAGCAAGATCAAGGAGCTGGTCGACGCCGGCGAGCTGACCGGTATCGCCGACATCAACAACGCGTCGGCCGGCGAGGAAATCCGACTCGAGATCAAGCTCAAGAAGGACGCGCCCGCCCTCGTCATCCTCAACAACCTGTACAAGCGCACCCCGCTGCAGACGAACTTTGCCGTCAACACGGTGGCGCTGATCGACGGCGTGCCCCGCACCCTCAACCTGGTCCAGGCCCTGCAGGCCTACATCGACCACCAGGTCGACGTCATCCGTCGTCGATCCGAGTACCGCTTGGCCGCGGCGAAGGCGCGGGAGCACATCGTCGAGGGCCTGCTCAAGGCGATCGACATGATCGACGCCATCATCGCCCTCATCCGGGCATCGGCCGATCGGGCCGAGGCGCGCGAGGGCCTGATGGGTGAGGGCTTCGAGTTCAGCGAGATCCAGGCCAATCACATCCTCGACATGCAGCTCGGTCGGCTCACCCGCCTCGGCCGGACCGACCTCGAGGAGGAGCTGGCGAAGCTGCGTGAGACCATCGCCGAGCTCGAAGCGATCCTGGCCGACGAGGGCAAGCTCCGGACGGTCATCAAGGAGGAGCTGGCGGCGGTGGGGGAGAAGCACGCCAGCCCCCGTCTCACCGAGCTCACGCACGACCCGGGCGAGATCGACCTCGAGGACCTCATCGACGACGAGGAGCTGGTGGTCACGCTCAGCGCCGCGGGCTACGTGAAGACCGTGGCCGCCGACGCGTTCCGGACCCAGGGCCGAGGAGGCCGCGGCGTCGCGGGAGCCAAGCTCCGCGACGACGACTTCGTCACCGCGGTGATCTCGACCACCGCGCACGCCTACCTGCTGTTCTTCTCGAACCGGGGCAAGGTCTACCGGCTGAAGGCCCACGAGATCCCCATGAAGGACCGCACGGCCCGTGGCACCGCCGTCGTGAACCTGCTGGAGCTGCAGCCCGACGAGAAGATCCAGGCCATCATCGACACCCGGGACTACGAGACCAACCGGTTCCTGTTCTTCGCCACCAAGAACGGCCAGGTCAAGAAGACCAAGTTCACCGAGTACGACAAATCCCGCCGGGATGGGCTCATCGCCATCAACCTCAAGGACGGCGACGAGCTGGTGCGGGTGATCCAGACCTCGGGCAACGCCGACATCTTCATGGTCGCCCGCAGCGGCCAGACCGTGCGCTTCAGCGAGGACCTGGTCCGGCCCATGGGTCGCTCGGCCGCCGGCGTCCGGGGCCTCAAGCTGCGGGAGGGCGACGAGGTCGTGTCCTGCGCGGTGAGCGTCGACGGCGCCGACCTGTTGACCATCACCGAGGGCGGCTACGGGAAACGGACCAAGCTCGACAAGTACCCGGCCAAGGGGCGAGGGACCATGGGCGTCAAGGGCTTCAAGATGACGCCCCAGAAGGGCCCGGTCCTGACTGCTCGCATGGTCAACATCGACGACGAGGTCATCCTCGTCTCGTCCAAGGGCACGCTGATCCGCACCGCGGTGAAGCAGATCTCCTCGCAGGGCCGGGATGCGTCGGGCGTGCGGGTGATGTCCCTCGAGGAGGGCGAGTCGGTGGTCGCGGTGGCCCCGGTCCTCACCCCGCCGGACGAGGACGACCCGCCGCCCCAGCTCCCGCAGCCCTAGCCCTTCCCGCTTCCCCCGAGAGGTGATCGAACGGGGAGGCGCGCGTGCGCATCCGTGGAGATTCCGGACAGGCCCTGCCGCTGCTGCTCGTGGTGCTGCTGGTGGGTGTGGGGGCGATGGTGGTGCTGGGCCGGTTGGGGCTGCGGGCCATGGAGGCGGCCCAGGCCCGGACCGCAGCCGACGCCGCGGCCCTCGCCGGTGCCGCCGAGGGGACCCCGGGCGCCGAGGCCCTGGCCCGAGCGAACGGATCGGCGACCGTCGACGTCCAAGGAGGTGTGGGTGATGCCACGGTGACGGTCCGGGTAGGAGGGGTCGATGCCCGTGCCCGCGCTCAAGCCCCGCCCCCCCGCACCGGATCGGGCACCGAGGGCTTGACCGCGGCGATGACGGCCGCCGTGGCCCGCGCCGGCGCCCTGCTCGGGCGACCCGTTCCCGTCAGCTCCGGATGGCGCAGCCGGGCGCAGCAGGCCGCCCTCTGGGCCAACCGCCATTCGAACCCGTTTCCGGTCGCCCGGCCGGGGACGTCGATGCACGAGCGGGGTCTGGCCATCGACGTGCCCCGCTCGTTCGTGACCACGCTGCGTGCTGTGGCGGGGGCCGCGGGACTCTGCCAACCACTGCCCGTGACCGATCCCGTACACTTCGAGCTGTGCCGGCGGACACCGACGTGACCACCATCGACGAGGACGAGCCGGTCGACGAGGACACCCTCGCCGAGGACACCGACGTCGAAACCACCGAGGACACCGTCGTCGACGAGCCCGACCTCGACGAGCGACCTCGCGAAGACGACCTCGACGAGGACGACCTCGAGGTCTCCGAGGACGTCGCGACCGACGACGATGCCGTCGAGGACGAAGCGGTGGACGAGGGCGCGGCCGTGGTCCCGCCGAAGCGGCAGAAGGTCAGCCGCCGGCAGCACCGGGCCGACATGAAGGCATCGGCCCGTCGCGTGCGCCGGGTGGTCCGGCGCATCGACACCTGGTCGGTGTTCAAGGTGGCGAGCCTCTTCATCGCCTGTGTGTGGGGCATCGTGGTGCTCGCCTCCCTGCTCATCTGGCGGGCGGCGGTCACGTCCGGCTCCGTCGAGAACACCGAGGACTTCATCATCGATCTCGGCTTCGAGGACTTCAACTTCGACCCCCAGCAGATGTTCGAGTCGCTGCTGTCCGTCGGGGCCGTGATGGCCGTCGCCGCCATCTTCTTCACCGTGCTCCTCACGGTCCTCTTCAACCTCATCTGCGACATCACCGGTGGCGTCCGGGTGACGATGATCGAGCAGGACCTGGCCGACACGCGCAAGCGCCGTCGGCGCAAGACCAGCACCGACTGACCTTCAGGTCTCGGCCGCTACCAGCTCCCGCCCGCGGGCCTTTTCGGTCTCGCTGATGTTCGGGTCGAGGAGCGTGACCTCCACCGCGAAGGCGAGCTCCGCTCGGGCCTCTTCCCGTCCCGCGGTGTCGACGAAGCTGCGGACCAGGGCCCCGACGACCGGGTTCAGCACGAGGCGCAGCATTGGCGACACGTCCACCTCGGCACAGGCCATGAGCGCCCAGGCTCGGGCCACGTCGACCCCGGGCCGCCCCCGGCAGGTGTTGGTCCAGTCGATGACCACCGGGCCGTCGGGGGCCAGGATCACGTTCTGGGGGTGCAGGTCGAAGTGCAGGAGGGCGTCACCTTCGGGGAGCGCGGGCAGCCAGTCGGGCGCGGGGAGGGCGTGGAGGTCGGTGTGCAGTCGGGCCAGCAGCCGTCCCATGGTCTTGGCCTTCCACGGGCGGCGTTCGAGGGCCTGGGCCATCGTCGGGCCCTCGATCTTCTCCATCACCAGGTCTCGGCCCTCGTCCTCCAGGAGGTGGACCTTGGGCACGGGGTAGCCCTGGTCGGCGGCGTAACGCAGGACCCGGGCTTCGGGCGTCTGGTCGTACGCCTTGCGGGAACGGCGGAGCACGGTGCCGTCGCCCCGGTCGTACACGTCGCAGTCGCGACCCTTCGCCAGCAGCTCCATCCAGGGTGATTCTGACAGGACCGTCTCGGTAGAGTGGCCGGTCCACCCGGGGCTATAGCTCAGTCGGTTAGAGCGCGCCTCTGATAAGGGCGAGGTCGTTGGTTCGATTCCAACTAGCCCCACTCCTCCGGGTCACCGTCGACGGCGAAGCTGTACACGCCTCCTGGGTGGCCCGTCGTCTGCTGCGGCTACCGTCCCCGCGGTGCAACGTCTCCGTCGAGTGCTCCTGGCGGTCGGAGTGGCCGGGTTGTTCGCCGCCCTCTTCCGCGTCCGGGGCAAGGGGGGCACACCGCCGACCGATGGCGGCTGGCGGCAGCTGGACGGTCCCGAGCTGCGTTGATCACCCTCGCCATCCGGTCATGAAGGTCGCCGTCGTGGGGGTGGGCGCCACCGGGGCCCGCGCCGCCCGCCAGCTGGCGTCGACCGACGTGGTCGACCGGGTCGTGGTCGCCGACGCCGATCCGGAGAAGCGCCGCAAGGTCGCGGACCTGCTGGGCAAGCGGGCCGTGGCGGCCGAGGTGGAGGTCCCCGAGGCCGACGTGGTCCTCCTCGCCGGGCCCGCGGGCACGCAGGCGGCCCAGGCGGCCCAGGCCCTGCGCCAGGGCAGCTCGGTCGTGGCCACCAGTGATGCGGTCGTCGACGTCCGGGGCCTGCTCGACCTCGACCCGGAGGCGGTCGAGCGCGACGCCACCGTGATCGCGGGGGCCGGCTTCGCCCCGGGGTTGAGCTGCCTGCTCGCCCGTCACGCGTCCGCCGCCTTCGATGACGTCGACGAGGTCCACGTGGCCAAGGCCGGGACCGGCGGCCCCGCCTGCGCCGCGCAGCACCACGAGGCCCTGGGGACCGAGGGCCTGGACTGGCGCGACGGGGCCTGGGTCACCCGCACGGGAGGCTCGGGACGGGAGCTGTGCTGGTTCCCCGAGCCCGTCGGCGGCCGCGACTGCTACCGCGCTGCGCTGCCCGACCCGCTCCTGCTGGTCGACGCCCTGCCCCACCTGACCCGGGTGACGGCCCGCTTGGCCGCGAACCGTCGGGACCGGCTGACCGCCTGGCTCCCCATGATGCGGCGTCCCCATCCCGAGGGCGGTCCCGGGGCCATCCGGGTCGAGGTGCGGGGCGCTCGGGACGGCGGCCGGGCCGTCGTGGTCTACGGCGCGATGGACCGCCCGGCGGTCGCCGCCGGCGCCGTCGCCGCGGTGCTGGCCTGCGGGGTGGGGGAGGGGACCATCACCCGCCGTGGCGCTTTCGGCGTGGCCGCGATCGACGAGCCCCTCCCGCTGCTCCTCGACCTCGCCGACCGGGGGATCCGCGCGGCCACGTTCGGGGACTGATCCGGATTCGTCGCATAAATCGCTAAAGCATCCAGGCCCAGGTGTCGTTACCCCGATGGCTACAACAACCATGGGAGGGCGAGAGTTCAGATGGGCGATGCCATCGATGCCAAAGTGATCGAAGAGCACCTGCCGCTCGTGCGGCACATCGTGTTCCAGGTGGCGGTGCACTTCCCCCGCCACGTGGACCGTGAGGAGCTGGCCCGAGCGGGCGCGTTGGGACTGGTCGAGGCGGCCCGCCGCTTCGACGCCAGCCGTGGGGTCCCGTTCGACCGGTTCGCAGCGCAACGCATCCGGGGGGCGATCCTGGATGCGGTGCGGGCAGCCGACTGGGCCCCCCGCTCGGTGCGGAACCTGGCCCGGAAGATGGAACAGACCGAGCAGCGGCTCGCCACCGAGCTGGGTCGGGTACCCAGCCTGGCGGAGATGGCCGCCGAGCTCGGGATGACCATCGACGAGCTGAACCGGCTGCAGGACCGCATGTTCCGCAGCGTGGTCCTGGCCCTCGAGCACGAGGTCACCGAGGACACCGAGGAGGACCTGACCCTCGTCGACGTCCTCTGTGACCGGACCCAGCTCGAGCCGCTGGAGGAGCTGGAGACCCGTGAGCTCCACGCCTACCTCCGCGACGCCGTCGACCTCCTGCCCGAGCGGCAGCGCCTGGTCATCATCGGCTACTTCCTGGAGGGCCGGACCAGCCTCGAGCTGGCCGAGTTCCTCGGGGTGACCGAGTCCCGCATCAGCCAGCTGCGCTCCGAGGCCCTGGAGATGCTCCGCGAGGGCATCGAGGCCCAGTACGAGACCAACGAGGCCCCGACCCCCGCCCGCGAGGGCGTCGGCCGGGTGGCCAAGCGCAAGGCCAACTACGCGGCCGCCATCTCCGAGCGGAGCGAATGGCAGGACCGCCTCGACCACCTCGACCTCGACGACGTGGCCGCGCTCCACAAGGCCGGGCACGCCGCGGTGGTGCAAGCCCTGAGCTGACCGCCGACCGTTCGAGCAGGAGCCGGCCACCTCGGTGGCCGGCTCTTGTGGTTTTCAGAAGGCCGTGGCCCCCTTCCAGCGGGCGAAGACCGCGTCGTCGCCGAGGACCTCGACGGTCGTCACCGGGAGACGGCCCCAGAGGACGAGGAGCAGGTCGGCGGTCGTCCCGCGCAGGGCGACATCGGCCTTGGTGTGGGCCCGCTCCCAGTCGTGGCCGTCGACGAACCACTCGCCGTCGCCGTCGGTCGCGTGGAGGTGCAACGTGCCGGCGACCGCGGCGAGGTCGGCGGCGGGGAGGAACTCGCTGAGCAACTCGTCGATGCCGTCGGCGGCCAGGTCGGCGTCGATGGGCGCCGGCACGCCACCGGCCGCCTCGGCATCCCAGCGGTGGACGGTGAGCTCGTGGGCCATCCGCCGGCGGAGCCAGCTCGGGGGCCGGAGCCCCGCCCAGGTCTTGATCTCGGCGTCGGCGTCGGCGGCCGCGAGCTGTTCCTGCATGGTGGACACGCCGTTGCGGATCCACGTGGCGTGGTCGACGCCGTCGGGGCGGTCGGTGTCGTAGAACTCCCCGCCGGCCGCCTGTCGGACCCGGCCGGACCAGTACCAGGAGAGCCGGCCGACGTGATCGAGCAGTTCGGCCAGCCTCCAGTCCGTCCCCGGCACCGGGGCGTCGGGATCGCCCACGGCTGCCGCAGCCGCCAGTGCGTCGCCCTCACTCGTGATCGTGGCGTCGTAGTCCTGCATCTCGTCAGTCTGGCGCGGTGGGCTGATCCCGGAACGCGGCCAGGAGGTGGCCGCGCGTGGCGGGGGAGAGGGCCTCGACCTCGTGCTCGCCGAGGCGTCCCGCCAGGGCGATGGTCCGCCGCCACTGCGCGAGGACCCTGGTGCAGTCAGGGCAGTCGTCGAGGTGCTGATCGATGCGCACTCGCTCGTCCGGCTCCACCGCGTCCTCGAGGTACTCGGTGACCAGTTCGACGAACCCCTTGCAGACGACCTTGCGGTTCCGCTTCATGGCCGGCGCCCCAGGAAGTGGTCCTCGAGGGTCTGGCGCACCCCGGCGCGGGCGCGATGGAGGAGGACGCGCTGGTTGCCCTCCGACAGCTCGAGCAGGTCGCAGACCTCGGCGGGCGTCCAGCCATCGACGTCGCGCAGGACGAGGACCGCCCGCTGGCGTTCGGGGAGCTCGACGATGGCGCGGCCGACGACCTCGAGGGTCTCGACCGACTCCAGCCGGGCGCCGGGCGCCTCCTCCCACGGCGCGGGCGGGAGCATCCAGTGCCCGGACCACAGGGTGAAGCCGGCCCGGAACCGGTCGGAGGCGAAAGCCGGGCTGTTGCCATCGGCGGCGAGGTCGGCGAAGGGCACGCTGCGGTGGTCGTGGACGCCGCGGGTCCGAGCGAGGTTCATGAGGATCCGGAACAGCCAGGTCTTGACCGTCGAGCGGCCCTCGAAGCGGTCGATGCCCACGATGACCGCCAGCCAGGTCTCCTGGACCACCTCGTCCGCACTCGCCGGCGTGCGGACGAAGGTGCCGGCCACCCGGCGCAGCGCGGCGTCGTACTGGTCGAGGAGCCAGGCGAAGGCGTCTGCGTCCCGGACCCGGAGCGCGGCCACGAGGGCAAGGTCGTCGCTGAAGTCGACGGCGGACCCGGCCACGGCGCGTCATCCTCGCGGAGATCGACGGCCATGGGCGCACGGTCTCGCCTGCGCCCGAACCGTTACTCGTCCTACTGTCCGCCCGTGCTCGACCCCGGGGTGCTGGCCACCACGCGCTGCTCGCTGCATGCCGTCGGGGAGCACGTCCTCGCCGCCGCGCTGTACCGGGGCCGGCGCCGCATCGGGCTGCGCCAGGCCGCGGGCGGGTTCGCCACCCAGAACTACCTCCACATGCGGGATGGCGCCGCGGTCGAGCGGCGGGCGCTGATCGTGGGCCGTGAGGTCATCGTGCGCGACGACGACCTGGCCGGAGGCACGATCGAGGACCGGGCCCCGATCACCACGCTGGCCGCCGCCGGGGCCCTGGTCGACGTCGAGCCCGGGATGCCCGCCGACCTCTACACCCCCGAGCCCATGCCCGCCCTCGACGAGGAGCTGGTGGTCGACACCGACGCCGCCGCCTTCCTGGCCGAGCTCATCGCCACCGGCTACGCCGCCCTGGTCATCCTCTGTGCCCACTTCGTCCACGAGGAACCAGCCGAGATCCAGCTCTGGCCCGAGCACTTCGACCTGGCCACCTCGTTCGGCGAGATCACCTTCGGCCTCTCACCGGGCGACGTCGGCCACGACTGGCCCTATTTCTACGTGGGCCCGTGGACGCCGCCGGAGCCGGACGACTTCTGGAACGAGCCCTTCGGTGCCAGCCTCACGGTGCAGGAGGTGCCGACTGTCGACGAGGTCCTCACCTGGTTCGGCCAGGGCCACGGCCGCCTGCTGGGCTCCAGCAATGACGTCGACCAGCCGGACCGTCCGCGTGTAACGGAGGAGCCGCTCGGGTGACCGCAGTCCCATGACTGCTCCGGACGCCACCGACGTCGACTACTCGGACCTGCGTGCGTTGTTCATCAACTGCACGTTGAAGCGGTCGCCGGAGGTGTCCAACACCCAGGGGCTGGCCGACGTCGCCATCGCCGTCCTCGAGGCCAACGGGGTCCGGACCGAGACGGTCAGGGCCTTGGACCACGACCTCGCCAGCGGGGTGTGGCCGGACATGACCGAGCACGGGTGGGAGACCGACGAGTGGCCCGCCCTGTTCGAGCGGGTGCTGGCCGCGGACATCCTCGTGCTGTGCACGCCCATCTGGCTGGGCGAGAAGTCTTCGGTCTGCACCCGGGTCATCGAGCGCCTCTACGGCAACTCGCACCTGCTCAACGAGAAGGGCCAGTACGCCTACTACGGCCGGGTCGGCGCGGTCGCCCGGATGCTGAAGGACCGCTGAACGGCTCGGGCATCCCGGCCCAGGGCAACCAGCGCTCGCTGTGGGACGCCGGCTGTCTCGTTCGACTTCCCCAACCCCGACTACCGGTAGCCGTCAGCGAGCCCTCCGAAATCGATCCCTGAGCCCGTCTCAGGCGGACGGCGGTCAGTCCCCCTCGATGCGCAGGGCGGCGATCCAGTGGCGGGCGACGCGCCAGGCCACGTCGAAGGCCGTGACGAGGCCGGCGACCATGACCAGGGCGTCCGCCGGCGGGAGGTCCAGAGCGAAGAACTCCCGGGCGGCGGGCAGGATCAGGGCGAGGGCGAAGAGGCCGATCATCGAGGCCACCAGCGCCAGCCGCCAGGCCGTCAGCGGCTGGGCCAGGCGGACGAGGACGACCAGGCCGACCGACGCCAGAACGAGGGCGGCGGTGGTGCGGGCTTCGTCGAGGGTGAGGTCGAGCACGCTGCGGCCGACGGCGTAGCCGACGAAGGTGACGATCGCGGCCAGGGTCCCCGCCGGGACGGCGAAGTGCAGGACCCGGGACACGAAGCCCGGCTGGGCCAGCCGGTCGTTCGGGGCCAGGGCGAGGAAGAACGCGGGGATGCCGATGGTCAGGCTGCCGACCAGCGTCAGGTGCCGGGGCAGGAACGGGAAGGGGATGTGGGCCACGCCCACGGCCAGGGCGAGCAGCATCGAGTAGGTGGACTTGACCAGGAAGAGGTTGGCCACCCGCTCGATGTTGTTGATGACCCGTCGGCCCTCGGCCACGACTGCGGGCAGGGTGGCGAAGGAGCCGTCCAGCAGCACGAGTTGGGCCGCGGCTCGGGAGGCCGAGGAGCCCGACCCCATGGCGATGCCCATGTCGGCGTCCTTCAGGGCGAGGACGTCGTTCACCCCGTCTCCCGTCATCGCCACGGTGTGGCCCGCCGCCTGCAGGGCCCGGACCATGGCTCGCTTCTGCTGGGGCTGGACCCGGCCGAACACCGTGTTGGCCTCGAGCGCCGCCTGCAGGCCGGCCTCGTCCTCGGGGAGCTGGCGGGCGTCGACGGCGTGCTCGGCGCCGGCCAACCCCGCTTCCCGGGCGACGGCGGCCACCGTCACCGGGTTGTCGCCGGAGATGACCTTGAGGGTGACGCCCTGAGCGGCGAAGTAGGCGAGGGTCTCCGCGGCGTCGGCCCGGGTCCGGTCGGCCAACACCACCAGGGCCATCGGCTCGATGTCGCCGGGCAGGCCGTCGTCGCTCAGCGGCGTCGCCGAGCGGGCCAGGAGCACGACCCGTTCCCCGGCCTCGGCGTGGGTCCCGACCCGCGCGGCCAGGCCGTCGCCGTCGGCCAGCACCTCGGGGGCACCGAGCAGCCACGAGGCGCCGCCGGCCAGCGTGATGCCGCTCCACTTCCGGGCGGACGAGAAGGGGACGGACACGTCGGCGGGCGGCGGCTCGGTCGCCGAGGCCTCCACGTGCACGGCCACGGCCCGCAGGGTGGCGTTGGGGTTCGCCTCCGCGGCCACGAGGGCGACGAGGGCGATGGTGAGCTCGTCCTCACCCATATCGGCCACCGGCTCGAGGCCGACGAAGGAGATGTCGCCCTCGGTGATGGTGCCGGTCTTGTCGAGGCAGAGGACGTCGACCCGGGCCAGGGTCTCGACCGCGGGCAGCTCCTGGACCAACGCCTGCTGCCGGCCCAGGCGGACCACGCCGGCGGCGAAGGCCACGCTGGTCAGCAGCACGAGGCCCTCGGGCACCATGGCCACCACGCCGGCGACGGTCCCGGCGGCCGCCTCCTGCCAGTCCTCGTGGGCGTTGAGCTGGCTGATGAGCAGGAGCACCGCGGTGGGCACCATGGCGTAGCTGATGAGGCGGATGATCTGGTCGATCCCGGTACGCAGTTCGCTGGTGGCCAGCGTGAAGCGCTTGGCGTCCTCGGCCAGCTTCGCCGCGTAGGCCTCGACCCCGACGCGGGTGGCCCGGACGTAGCCACCGCCGGCCGCTACGAAGCTGCCGGACAGGACCTCGTCGCCCGGGGCTTTCGCAACCGGATCGGCCTCGCCGGTGAGCAGGGACTCGTCCACCTCCAGCCCGCCGGCCTCGATCACCTCGGCGTCGACCACGACCTGATCGCCGGGCGTCAGTTCGAGGACGTCGTCCAGCACCACCTCGTTGACGGCCACGTCCTGCTCGACCCCGTCCCGCACGACCAGGGCCCGGGGGGCCGACAGGATGGTCAGCCGGTCGAGGGTGCGCTTGGCCCGCACCTCCTGCACGATGCCGACCAGCGCGTTGGCGATGAGCACCCCACCGAACAGGGCGTCGTTGAGCGGCCCGACGACGAGCATCACCGCCAGCAGTCCGCCGAGGAGGAAGTTGAAGCGGGTGAAGAGGTTGGTGGCCAGGATCTGGCCGTAGGTCCGGGTGTTGGTGGCCGGGACGTCGTTGGTGAGGCCGCGGGCCCGTCGGTCGGCGACCTCCGCCGCGCTCAGCCCGTTCGGCGTCGCCACGTCAGCCGGGCGGGGCGAGCAGGGCGAGCAGCTCGTCGTGCAGCCGGCCGTTGGTGGCCAACCCGTTGCCGGTGTCGGTGGCGTCCCGACCCTGGAGGTCGGTGAACCGCCCGCCCGCCTCGCCGATGATCACCGGCATCGGGGCGACGTCCCAGACCGCGGCCTGGTGGTCGACCATGGCCTCGACCCGGCCGCTGGCGACCAGGGCGTAGCCGTAGGCGTCCCCCCACGTGCGCACGAGGGCCCCGGCCGCGTGGGTGGCGTCGAGCGCACCGGCCGGCCAGTTGCGCAGGGCCGAGGCGGTCACGTAGGCCCCGGCGACCTCGGCGTGGTCGGACACCCGGCAGGGCTCGCCCTCGAGGAAGCAGCCGAGACCCCGGCCGGCCCACACGGTCTCCGGCAGGGCAGGCAGGCAGATGACGCCGAGCAGCGGCCCGTGCTCGTCGGTGGCGGCCAGCAGGGTGCTGTACAGCGGCACCCCGTGGGTGAAGGCCTTCGTCCCGTCGATCGGGTCGATGATCCAGGTCCGGCCCGACGTGCCGGCGGTGTCGGCCTCCTCCTCACCGACGACGGCGTCATCGGGGAACCGGGCCGACAGCTCCTCCCTCAGCAGGCGCTCGGCGCCCCGGTCCGCCGCCGTGACGGGGGTGTCGTCGGCCTTGTGCTCGACCTCCAGCTCGATCGAGCGGAACCAGGGGAGGGTGAACTCACCGGCTACCCCGGGCCATGGCCACGGCGGCCTCGAGCAACGCGGGATCGCAGGGCGGGGCCGACACCCGGGGCAGCGTAGGGCGTTAGGTTTTCGCGGGTGACCGACGCCGTCGAGGTCCCTCCCGTCTTCTTCAACCCGCTGGACCCGGACTACGTGGCCGACCCGTACCCCCAGCTGGCGGCGCTCCGGGAGGCCGATCCCGTGCACGAGAGCCCGCTGGGGATCTGGGCGTTCTTCGCCTACCGGGACTGCTTCGACCTCCTGCGCAACCCCACCACCTCGGTGGCCGACGAGAACATCGCCGGGACCATGCACGAGATGCGGGAGGCGATGATCGCCGACCTCGTGGAGGAGTACGGCGACGAGATCCGGGGGCGAGGCGACCGGGCGATCCTCAACCTCGACCCTCCTGACCACACCCGGATCCGCAAGCTGGTGGCGCAGGCCTTCACCGTGCGGCGGGTGGAAGGCCTCCGGGAGCGCATCCAGGCGCTGGTGGACGACGCCCTCGACCGGGTGAGCGGCACCGGGACCTGGGACGTCGTCGACGAGCTGGCGTTCCCACTGCCCTTCCAGGTGATCTCGGAGATGCTGGGGATGCCCGAAGGCGACCGCGACCAGATCCGGGCCTGGTCGCACGCCCTCACCAAGACCCTCGACCCGATCGTGGCCGTCGAGGACGTGCGGGAGGCCTTCACGGCCAGCCGGGCCATGAGCGACCACCTCGACGAGGTCGTGGCCTGGAAGCGCGAGCACCCGGCCGACGACCTGCTCACCGGGTTGCTGCAGGCCGAGTCCGACGGCGACCGGCTGAGCGCCGAGGAGCTGCGCGACCAGATCGTCCTCCTCTTCATCGCCGGCCACGAGACGACCGTGAACCTCATCGGCAACGGGGTCCAGGCCCTGCTGCGGCACCCCGAGCAGATGCAGCGCTGGCGGGAGGACCCCGGCCTCGACGCCACCGCGGTGGACGAGTGCCTGCGCTACGACGCCCCCGTGCAGATGTCGCGCCGCATCGCCATGAAGGACCTCGAGGTCGACGGCCGAACCATCCCCACGGGGACCTTGGTCATGACCCACCTGGCCTCGGCCAACCGGGACCCGGCCAAGTGGGGGCCCACGGCCGACCAGTTCGACGTCGGCCGGCCCGACGCCTCCCAGCACCTGACGTTCGGCTCCGGCATCCACTTCTGCCTCGGCGCGGCCCTGGCCCGGATGGAGGGCCAGGTGGCGATGGGCTCCCTCATCCGGCGCTTCCCGAACCTGGAGCAGGCGGGCGACGCCGTCGCCAACGGCCGCATCACCCTCCGCGGCCTCGACTCCCTACCCGTCTCCTCGTAGCGCCGCATCCAGCTCGGCCAGGGCGGGGGCGTAGTCGTCCTCGACGAGGATGGCGTGGATCCCGAGGGCTTCGGCGGCCCGGATGTTGCCGGGGGCGTCGTCGAGGAAGACCGCGCGCTCCGGCGCCACCCCGCCGAGGCGCTCCAGCGTGAGGGCGAAGATCGCCGGGTCCGGCTTGCGGATGCCCTCCTCCGAGGAGTCGACCACCAGCTCGGCGATCGAGCCCACGTCGAGCATCGAGCGCCAGCCTTCGGCGAACTCGCGGATGTTGTTGGTGATGATCGCCGTCCGGTAGCCGTCGGCCCGGATGCGCTGGGCCACCGCGACGACGTCGTCGCGGAGGATGCGCAGGCCGCCGTCCCCCATGCGCATGAGCAGCTCGACGGGATCGAAGGCCACCCCCTCGTCCGCGGCGGCGGCGATGAGCGCGGCGTTGCAGTCGTCGAAGGTGAGCTCACCCCGTTCCAAGCGGTGCCACGGGTGGTCGCCGTCGGTCTCGTAGGAGCCGAACACCAGGCGCTCCAGCTGTTCGCCCGGTACGCCGAGCTCGCCGGCGAACGAGCGGATGTGGGTGAACGGCGAGGGGAGGAACACCCCGCCGAAGTCCCACAGCACCGCGTCCACCGAGCCGCCCACGGCCGCTTCTCTACCATCCGGGGGTGCGCGTCACGACGTTGGGGACCGGAAGCCCGCTGCCCGATGCCGCCCGGGCGGGGGCGGCGACGCTGGTGGAGGCGGGGGGCCGGCAGTTCCTCGTGGACTGCGGACGGGGCGTGCTCATGCGCCTGGCGGCGGCGGGGTCCGGTCCCGGTCAGCTCACCGCCGTGCTCCTGACGCACCTGCACTCGGACCACGTCACCGACTTCAACGACGTCGTGACCACCCACTGGATCGGCACCTTCGCCCCCACCCCCCTGCGGGTCATCGGCCCGCCGGGGACCCAGGCCTTCGTCGACGTGACGCTGGCCATGCTGGACGAGGACATCGGGTACCGCCTGGCCCACCACGAGGACCTGACCTGGCGCCCGGTGGTCGAGGTCACCGAGGTCAGCGACGGGGTGGCGTTCGACGACGGCGGGGTCCGGGTGCTGGCCGCCCCGACCGAGCACAAGCCCGTGCACCCCACGGTGGGCTACCGCTTCGACCACGGGGAGGCGACCGCGGTCTGCGCCGGCGACACCCTGCCCTGTGACGGGCTCGACCGCCTCTGCGCCGGCGCCGACGTCTACGTCCAGACGGTGATCCGGCGCTCGCTCGTGGAAGCCGTTCCCCTGCCGCGCCTGCAGGACATCCTCGACTACCACTCCGACGTGGAGCAGGCGGCGATGACCGCCGCCCGGGCCGGGGTCCGCACCCTGGTCCTGACCCATCTGGTGCCCGCGCCGGCACCGGGAACGGAGGGGGAATGGGTGGCCGAGGCCGTGGCGCACTTCGCCGGCGACGTCGTCGTCGCGGAGGACCTTGCCGTCTTCGATGTGCCGCGCGCCGCTGACTAGTTCCGCCGACTGACGATTGGACGGGTTGGTCAGCCGGCGACGCCGAGCAGGACCGCGGTGTTGACGAGGAGCGTGGCCCCCACCAGGTCGACGGTCGAGGTCACCAGGGGGATCCCGTAGGTGTCCGGATCGAGGCGCAGGCGCACCGCGGCCGTGGCACTGAGCGTGGCCACAGCCAAGGCGAAGGCGACGGCACCGGCGCCGGCGATCCAGGCCGTGACCAGGAGACCGCCGGCCGCGGGTTCCGCGGGTCCGACGAGCCCGGCCACGGACGCCGCCCCGACGGCGTTGTACGCCATCACGGGCACGGCCACCGCCGCGAGGCGGGCCATGTCGGCCCGGGTCGCCCGATCCGGGAGCATCCCCGGCTCCCGGAGGCCGAGGTGCAGGCCGGTCGCGACCGCGGGCGGCGAGCACGCCCCCGAGGGCGCCGGCGCTGCTGACGAAGGCCGGTACCAGGACGAGGAGGGCGGGGGCCGCGGCGAGCTCCTCGAGGCGGTGTTCGATGACGAGGCCGGCCAGCAGGCTGAAGCCGCCGGCGGCGACCAGGACCGGCCACGACTGCCGGCAGACCGACCGCAGCAGGGGCTGGCGGCTGACGAGCCCGTAGAGCGTGACGGCCAGGGCGCAGGCGACCAGCCCGATCCCCATGGCGGTCGAGGCCCAGCCTCGGTCGACGAGGACCGTGGCCAGCGCGAGGGCCGGGATGGTGAGGACGTCGCCGAGGGTGGACACGACCGGGGCCACCAGGTCGTCGAGGTCCCACCGCCGCCGGGTGGCCTTCACCGCCAGTCCGACCGTCACGGCGAGCACGACGACGGACGCCAGCAGGCCGCCGGCGATCGAGATCGTGGCCAGGTCGAGGAGAGGGATCGGCGGCGTGGGCAGGATCAGCTGAGCCAGGCCCCACGCCCCGACGGCCAGGGCCAGGGACAGCCCCGAGGTCAGCACGAGGGCGGCGAGCACGTTCTCGGTCAGCACGGTCCCCCGGCGCCGGCTGGTGGCGAAGGTCCCGGCGTGGATCGCCGTGCTGAGCCGGCTGCCCAGGGCCGAGAACACGTTGCCGCGCAGCCCGATGGCCGCAGGCACCAGCACGAGCAGTCCGGGGAGCCGGGCGAAGGTGTCGGTCAGCGCGGCGAGGGCGATGCCGGCGATGAGGCTGGTGGTGCTGTTGACCGCGAGCGCGGCCAGCGTCGGGGCGACGTCAGTCCAGCGGTCGGCCCTCGGACCGTGGCGACGCCGGCGCGCCCAGAGGGATCGGGGCCACCGCACGGGGACTCGGAGGCTCCGCGAAGACCAGCACCCGACCATCGTGCCAGGCGCCGCACCCGGATGCGGACTCGATCTCAGGCTCGCGCGAGACTGCGCGGCGTGAGTGACACGGCAGAGATCCCCTTCGTCGACTACCTCGTCCTCGAACCCGAACCCCACCTCGTCGCCCACGAGTGCACGTCGTGTGGCGCCCGGTTCTTCGACCGTCGCAACGCCTGCGCCTCGTGCTCCGGGACCGAGTTCGCCGATGTCGACGTCGCCACCGAGGGTGAGCTGCGGGCCTTCACGATCGTGGCCTTCGCCGCCCCCGGCGTGCCCGTGCCCTTCGTGGCCGGGGTGGTCGACTGCGACGGCACGAGCGTGCGGGGCAACGTGGTCAACGTGGATCCCGATCCCGAGCACGTCAGCCTCGGGATGAAGGTGCGGCTCACGACGGTTCCGGTGGGGGAGGACACCGCCGGCACCCAGGCGGTCAACTACGGCTTCGAGCCGATCCAGTAGGGAGAGCAGCCATGGCCGCGGATGACATCTGGATCCTCGGGATCCACATGACCAAGTTCGGCAAGCGCCCGGACGACGACACCATCGACCTGGCCGCCGAGGCCGCCCTGGCCGCCCTGAAGGACGCGGGCGTGACCATGGCCGACATCGGCGTGCTGGCGGCGGGCAACCTCATGGGGGCCGGCGCCCCGATCGGCCAGATGCTGCAGAAGCAGATCGGCCAGACGGGCATCCCCGTGTTCAACGTCTCCAACGCCTGCGCCACGGGGGCCACGGCGCTGCGCACCGCGATCATGGCCATCAAGGCGGGGGAGACCGACATGGGCCTCGCCGTCGGGGTCGAGAAGCTCTCCGGTGCCGGCCTCCTCGCCGGCGGGAGCCGCAAGTCCGACAACGACGAGTGGACCCCCTCGGGCCGTTACGGCGCCGTGGCCTCGGTCGACGGTCGCATCGGGACCGAGACCATGCCGGGGGTGTTCGCCCAGGTGGGCATGGAGTACGGCCACAAGTACGGCGGGGCCACCTTCGAGCTCTTCGCCCGGATCAGCGAGAAGAACCACGCCCACTCCACGCTGAACCCTCTCGCGGCCTACACGAAGAAGATGAGCCTCGAGGAGATCATGGGCGACGTGATGATCGCCTACCCGAACACCCGGCCCATGTGCTCGGCCAACTGCGACGGCGCCGCCGCGGCGGTCGTGGTCAGCGACGCCAAGCTCCAGACCCTCGACCCCGACCAGCGGCGCCGGGCCGTGAAGGTGTCGGCCTCGATCCTCACCTCCGACCCCTGGCAGGAGGCCTGCCAGGTGCTTCCGGACGTGAACACCCTGACCCGCCGGGCCGCCACCCAGGCCTACGAGCAGGCCGGCGTCTCACCCGAGGACCTCGACCTGGTCGAGCTCCACGACTGCTTCGCCACGGCCGAGCTGGTCCACTACGACAACCTCATGCTCTGCAAGGAGGGCGAGGCCGTCCCGTTCTTCGAGTCCGGCGCGACCACGCGCGACGGCTCGACGCCAGTGAACGTGTCGGGCGGTCTGGAGTCCAAGGGCCACCCGATCGCGGCCACGGGGATCGCCAACATCTGGGAGGTGTGCCACCACCTCCGGGGGGAGGCCGGCGACCGCCAGATCGAGGGGGCCAAGGTGGGCCTGGCCCACGTCATCGGCCTCGGCTCCGCCTGCGGCGTCCACATCCTCGAGAAGGCGGCCTAGCCACCGGCGTCAGGCCGGATCGATGCGGTACACGGTGGTCTCGTCGAACACGTAGACCTCACCGTCGCGGTCCTGGCCGAACGACAGCAGCCCGAAGGCGGCCACGTCGATGCCGAGATCGGGCACTCGGCGGGTGACGACGCCGTTGTGGACCACCACTCCGCTGATCCCGCCGGTGCAGAAGTCGCCGTAGACGTACATGCCGTCGAGGGCGGGGATGGCGGCGCCCCGGTAGACGTAGCCGCCGACGATGGCGCACCGGCCGTTGGTGTGGGAGTAGGTCAGGGTGGGCCGGGTGTGGTTGGGGGGCTCGGTGCGGCCGCCGAACGGGTGGCGACCCTCCATGCGGTTCCATCCCAGGTTGACCCCGCGGCCCGCGTTCAGGCCCTGGGCGTTGGCCAGGAGGACATCGAGCTCCTCGGTGGAGTTCTGCCCGACGTCGGCCACGTAGAGGTCGCCGGTCTCCTGGTCGAAGGAGATCCGCCACGGGTTGCGCACGCCGTACAGCCAGATGGCCTTGCGCTTCGGCGGTTGGTTGAAGAAGGGGTTGCTCGCCGGGGCGGTGTAGGCGCTGCTGCCGGCCCGGTTGGGGTTGATGCGCAGGACCTTGCCGAGCAGCACCCGCCGGTTCTGGCCGTTGCCGAACGGGTCGCCGCCGCTGCCGCCGTCACCGAGCGCGAGGTACAGGCGCCGGTCGGGGCCGAACACGAGCTCGCCCCCGTTGTGGTTGGCGAAGGGCTGCTCGACCCCGAGCACGACCCGCCGGGACCCGAGGAGGACGTCGTCGCCGGAGCCGCCCCCGGACATCCGGTACTCGACGACCCGGGTGTCGCCGGCCGTGTTGGTGTAGTGGACGAAGAGCCGGGCGCCGGCCGGGTCGAACGTCAGCCCCAGTAGGCCTCGTTCGCCGTCCGTCGTCGTCCGGTGCTCGATGTCGAGCAACGGGACGGGGTCGAGGGTGACGTTCGCCCCGTTCACATGTAGGACCCGGACCCGACCCTCCCGCTCGGCGACGAAGAGGTCGTCGGTGCCGGCCCGGGTGGCCATGGCGATCGGGCTCTCGAGGGTGGCCACGGGCTCGAGCGTGAGGGCGGGGAGCGGGCCGCCTTCGGGCTGGGCTGCCGCACCCCCGTCGCCGACGACCGGCACCAGGGCACCGAGTCCGAGGACGAGGACGAGGGCGGCGACGGACATCCTCCTGGACCGCTTCATCGGGTGTGCTCCTGTCCGGGGTCTCCGCGCACCGTACCGGTGCCACCCGCGGCCGTCCGGTCACCCCGCCATTGGCTAGATGTCGACCTGGCGGCCGAGCTCGATGGTGCGTTCGTCGGGGAGGCTGAAGAAGGTGGCGGCGCCGGTGGCGTTCCGGTGCATGATCGCGAACAAGCGCTCCCGCCAGGCGGCCATGCCCTCCCGGGGGCTGGGGCGGATGGACTCCTTGCCCAGGAAGTAGCTGGTGTGGAGGGGGTCGAAGCTGACCTTCGACGACAGCACGTGGCTGAGGGCGTGGGGGACGTCGGGCTCCTCCATGAACCCGAAGCGGAGCCGCACCGAGAAGAAGCCCTGCCCGTGGTCGATCAGCTCCTCGCGGTCGGCCGGCGGCACCCGGGGCACGTCCATCGTGCTCACCGAGAGGATCACCACGTTCTTGTGCAGGATCCGGTTGTGGAAGAGGTTGGCAAGGAGCGCCGGGGGCGTCGATCCCGGGCGGGAGTACATGAACACCGCGGTGCCGGGCACCCGGGTGACCTGTTGCTTGGACAGGCTCTTGATGAACTTGGCCAACGGCAGCTCGCCCTGCCGGAGGCGCTTGCCCACGAGCACCCGCCCGGTGCGCCACGTGGTCATGAGCAGGAAGATCAGCGCCCCGACGACCAGCGGCAGCCAGCCGCCGTCGGGGATCTTGATCAGGTTGGCGCCGAGGAAGGCGATGTCGATGAACAGGAAGGGGCCGCAGACGAGCGCCGCTTTGCCTCGCGACCATTCCCAGCGCTCGCGAGCCACCACGTAGAACAAGATCGTGGTGATGAACATGGTCATGGTCACGGCGACGCCGTAGGCCGCGGCCAGGTTGGACGAGCTGCGGAACCCCAGCACGAGGGCGATGCAGCTGATCATCAGGGCCCAGTTCACGGTGGGCAGGTAGATCTGTCCCCGCTGGTCCTCGGACGTGTGGTGGATGGCCATGCGGGGCGTGTAGTCGAGCTGGATCGCCTGCATGGTGAGGGAGTAGGCGCCGGAGATGAGGGCCTGGCTGGCGATGACCGTGGCCAGCGTGGCCAGGGCGGTCAGCGGCAGCACGAACCAGTCGGGGGCCATGTTGTAGAAGGGGTTCTCGACCGCCTCGGGGTCGGACAGGATGAGCGCACCCTGGCCGTAGTACGTGAGCAGGAGTGCGGGGAGCACGATGGAGAACCACCCCCGCCGGATCGGTCCCCGGCCGAAGTGCCCCATGTCGGCGTAGAGCGCCTCACCGCCGGTCACGACCAGGAACACCGAGCCCAGCACGAGATAGCCCTCCCATCCCTCGCTCTGGAAGAAGTCGACCGCGTGGATCGGGTTGACGGCCTCGAACACCCGGGGGGCGTCGGCGATGTGGGACAGGCCCAGCACGCTCAGGACGGCGAACCAGACCACCATGACGGGTCCGAAGAGCTTGCCGACCGTCCCGGTCCCCCGGCTCTGGACCGAGAAGACGCCGATCAGGATGACCACGGCGATGGGGAGCACGAGGTCGGAGATGCCGGGTTGGGCCACCTCGAGGCCCTCGACGGCGGAGAGGACCGAGATCGCCGGGGTGATGATCCCGTCGCCGTACAGCAGGGCGGTGCCGAAGAGCCCGACCAGGATGAGCGCCCACCGGCGCGACGAGGGGTTGCCCTTGGGTGTGGCCAGCGACGTCAGGGCGAGGATGCCCCCTTCCCCTTCGTTGTCCGCCCGGAGGACGAACACCAGGTACTTGATCGTGATGACGATGATCAGCGACCAGGTGATGAGCGAGAGCAGGCCGAGGACGTTGGCCTCGGAGGCCGCGATGTCGTGGGCCTCGCCGAAGGACTCCCGCACCGCGTACAACGGGCTGGTGCCGATGTCGCCGTAGACCACGCCGAGGGCACCGAGCGTGAGCAGGCCCATGCTGCCCTTGATCGTGTGCCCGCCACCGGTCCCGGACCCGTTGCCCTCGTGAGCCCGCTGCGCCCCAGCCATCCGGGCGCGTTCCTACTACCTGCCGGGCGACGACAGGGAATCGCTACGGCTCGAAGCGGTAGCCCATCCCGGGCTCGGTGATCAGGTAGCGGGGCCGGGACGGCTCGGGTTCGAGCTTGGCCCGGAGGTGGGCCAGGTGCACTCGGAGGTAGTTGGTCTCCTCGCCGTAATCCGGTCCCCAGACCTCCTGGAGCAGGTGGCGTTGGGTCACCAGTCGCCCCGGGTTGCGGACCAGGATCTCGAGCAGGCCCCACTCGATCGGCGTCAGGTGGACCGGGGCGCCATCCCGGTCGACCACCTGCTTGGCGGCCAGGTCGATGCGGAAGGCGTCGGTCTCGACCCGAGGCTGCTCCTCGGCGGGCGTCGCCCGCCGGAGCGCGGCGCGCACGCGGGCCATGAGCTCGTCCATGCCGAACGGCTTGGCGACGTAGTCGTCGGCCCCGGCGTCGAGGGCGGCGACCTTCTCCGTCTCCCCGCCCCGGGCCGAGAGGATGATGATGGGGATCCGGGTCCAGCCGCGAAGGCCCCGCACCACCTCCAGCCCGTCCATGCCCGGCAGGCCGAGATCGAGGATCACCGCGTCCGGGTGGCGGCGGGCGGCCAGGTCGAGGCCCTGCTCGCCCGTGGCGGCGAGGTCCACCTCGTAGCCCCGGGCCTTGAGGTTGGCCGACAGCGCCCGGACGATGGCCTCCTCGTCGTCAACCACCAGCACCCGGGCCACCTCAGGCCTCCGCCAACTGGGGTCGCCGTTGGTCGGCGCGGCGGAGGCTGACGACCGCGGTGAGGCCACCGCCCGGCGTGTCCTCGAGGGCGATCTCGGCCGCCATGGCGTCGAGGAAGCCCCGGGTGATGGCCAGGCCGAGGCCCACGCCGGTGCCGTGATCGGTGGTGCGCTGGAACGGTTCGAAGACCCGCTCCCGCTCGGCCGGTGGGACCCCGGGGCCCTGGTCGACCACCCGGAGGTCGACGCCGTCGGGCACCGCCCCGGCCGCCACCCGAACCGGTCGGTCGGGCGGGCTCATCTTGAGGGCGTTGTCGACCAGGTTGGCCACCACCCGCTCCAGGAGCGCCCGGTCGGCCAGCACGGCGGGGAGGTCCTCGTCGACCTCGACCTCGACCCCGGCCGCCCGGTCGCCCAGCGCGGCCAGCGCGGTGAGGACCACGCCGTCGAGGTTGACCGGCCCGAGCCGGGTCTGGACCGTTCCCGACTGCAGCCGGCTCATGTCCAGGAGCTGCTCCACCAGGGCGTCGAGGCGGTCCGCCTCCTCCTCGATCGTGCGCTGGAACTGCTCGACCTCGGCTTCGGCCCAGGTGATCTGGTGCTGGCGGAGGCTGCTGATCGAGGCCTTGATGCCCGCGAGCGGCGTCCGCAGGTCGTGGGACACGGCCTGCAGCAGCGCCCCTCGGAGCTCGTTGGCGGCCGCCAGCTCGATGGCCCGGTCGGCCTCGGCCTGCAGGCGGCGCGTCTCCACCGCGGTGGTCAGCTGACCGACGAGCGCGGAGAGCACCCCCTCGTCCGCCGCCGCCAGCTTGCGCCCGGACAGGGTGAGCACCAGGTCGGATCCGATGGGGCGCGAGACGTCGGCGTCCTCGGGCCGAGCCGGCATGGGTGCCCCCGCGTTGGCCTCGACCACCCAACCGTCCCCGCTGCGGGCGAAGAGGGCGGCGTTGCGCATGCCGAACGTGGTGCGCAGGTGGGCGACCAGATCGGGCAGGGCCCCGGCCTCGGCCACCGATCCGGCCAATGCGGCCATGGCCTCCGCTTCCGCATGGCTGCGGGCGGCCATCAGCCGCGTGCGTCCGAGTCGGTCGACGAGCACGGCCACGAGCCCGGCCGCCAGCAGGTAGACGATGAGGGAGACGAACACCTCCGCCCGATCGATGCTCAGGTCGTAGAGGGGCTCGGTGAAGTAGTAGTCGGCGAGCAGGAAGCCTCCGACCACGGTGGCGAGTGCGGGCAGCGTGCCCCCGACGAGGGCCACGGTCATCCCGAGCCCCAGGTAGAGCAGGAGCACGGTGGGCAGGTGGACCTCGTCGCGGAGGTTGGCCAGGGCGAGCGTCAGCAGTGGGAGGCCGACAGCGGCCAGCCCCCAGCCCCAGGCCTGGCGGGTCGGGGAGAGCGGCGTGAGCACCCGGCGGGGGAGGGGGAGCGCGAGGCGCTCCTCGTCGGTCGTCTCGGCCGAGATGACGTGCACGTCGATGGGGCCCGCCTGGCTGATCACCCGGCTGATGACCGATCCCTGGGTCAGCCGCTGCAGCCGGCTCCGACGGCTGGCGCCCAGCACGATCTGGGTGGCGTTCTCCGCCCGGGCCACGTCGATGAGCGCGAGCCCCACGTCGGAGGCCACCACCTCCCGGAACTCGCCGCCGAGCTTCTCGAGCAGCGAGCGATGGGCGTCGACCAGCCCCTGGCGGCCCTCGGCCAGGCCGCTGTCGGCGGTCACGTGGACGCCGATGAGCTCGCCCTTGGCCCGCTGGGCGATGCGCGCCGCGCGCCGGATCAGGTGCTCGGTGCCCGGGGCCCCGGTGATGGCGACGATGACCCGCTCCCGCAGCTCCCACGGCTCGGTGATCCCGTGGCGCTCCCGGTAGTCCTCCAGGGCGTCGTCGACGCGGTCGGCCACCCAGAGGAGGGCCAGCTCGCGCAGGGCGCCGAGGTTGCCGAGGCGGAAGTAGTTGCCGAGGGCGGCGTCGATGCGTCCGGCGGGGTAGATGTTGCCGTGGGCCATCCGCCGGCGCAGGGCCTCGGGCGTCATGTCGATCAGCTCGACTTGTTCGGCCGCACGGACGACGTGATCCGGCACCGTCTCCCGCTGGCGCACGCCGGTGATGCGCTCGACGACGTCGTTCAGGGACTCGAGGTGCTGGATGTTGACGGTGGACAGCACGTCGATGCCGGCGTCGAGCAGCTCGTCCACGTCCTGCCAGCGCTTCTCGTTGCGGCTTCCGGGGATGTTGGTGTGGGCCAGCTCGTCGACCAGGGCCACCTCCGGCCGCCGGGCCACGATGGCGTCGACGTCCATCTCCTCGAAGTCCTTGCCCTGGTGGGTGATCCGCTTGCGGGGGAGGACCTCGAGGTCGCCCACCTGCTCGGCGGTCCGCTCGCGGCCGTGCGTCTCCACGAGGCCGACGACGATGTCGGTCCCCCGTTCACGGCGCCGGTGGGCCTCGTTGAGCATGGCGAAGGTCTTGCCCACACCCGGTGCCGCGCCCAGGTAGATGCGGAGGCTGCCACGGCGTCGCCCTTCCGGCGTGGTCACGGCTTCACGGTAGGCCTCGGTGGTCCTTGCTCAGGCCTCGTCGAGGGCGAGGTTGAGCAAGAGGACGTTGACCCCGGCTTCGCCGAGGAAGTCGAGCGATCGACCGTCGGTGTGGTCGTCGATCAGGTCGAGGACCGCTTCGACCTCGAGCCCCCGCTCCTCGGCCACCCGGGGGGCCTGGAGCTCGGCGTTGGCCACGGTGATGTGGGGGTCGAGGCCGGAGGCCGAGCTGGTCACGGCATCCACGGGGACCGGCGTGTCCTCGTCGAGACCGTTCTCCTCGCGGTAGGCGACCACGGCCTCTTCGATGGCGGCGAGGAGGTCCGGGTTGGTGGGGCCGAGGTTGGACGCCGACGACGCGATCTGAGTGGGATCGTCCGGGTCACCGCCCTCGGTGCCGCTGGCCGCGGCGCCAGCGGCTGAGGGCCGGCCGTGGAAGTAGCCCGGCTCGGTGAAGCTCTGGCCGATGAGCGAGGAGCCCACGACCTCGCCGTCGCGCTGGATGAGCGAGCCGTCGGCCTCCTCGTCGAAGGCCACCTGAGCCACCAGCGTGACGGCCAAGGGGTACAGGACCCCGGTGAGCACGGTGAGGACGATCACGGCCCGCAGGGCGGCGAACAGCTGTGAACGCATGTCAGGACACTCCGAGTGCGGTGATGACGAGGTCGATGGCCTTGATCCCGACGAAGGGGGCGATGAGGCCGCCCACGCCGTAGACGAGGAGGTTGCGCCGGAAGACGGCGGCCGCCCCCATGGCCCGGAAGCGGACGCCCCGAAGCGCGAGCGGGATGAGGGCCACGATGATGAGGGCGTTGAAGATGACCGCCGAGAGGATCGCCGAGCGGGGCGTCTCCAGGTCCATGACGTTCAACGTGTCGAGCTGGGGAAAGACCACGACGAACATCGCCGGGATGATGGCGAAGTACTTGGCCACATCGTTGGCGATGGAGAAGGTGGTGAGCGAGCCCCGGGTGATCAGGAGCTGCTTGCCGATCTCCACGACCTCGATGAGCTTGGTGGGGTTGGAGTCGAGGTCGACCATGTTCCCCGCCTCCTTGGCCGCCTGGGTGCCGGTGTTCATGGCCACCCCGACGTCGGCCTGGGCCAGGGCAGGGGCGTCGTTGGTGCCGTCGCCGGTCATGGCCACCATGCGGCCACCCTGCTGCTCGGACCGGATCAGGGCCATCTTGTCCTCGGGGGTGGCTTCGGCCAGGAAGTCGTCCACCCCCGCCTCGTCGGCGATGGCCTTCGCGGTCAGCGGGTTGTCGCCGGTGATCATGACGGTGCGGATGCCGAGCGCCCGGAGCTGGTCGAAGCGCTCGATCATGCCCTCCTTGACCACGTCCTTCAGGTGGATCACGCCGAGGATGTCGTTGTTCTCGGCCACGACGAGCGGTGTGCCCCCGCCCGTGGCCACCCGCTCGACGACCCCGTCGAGCTCGGCCGGCACCGTGCCGCCCCGCTCGCCCACCCAACGCCGGATCGAGTCGGCCGCGCCCTTGCGCACCGACGAGCCGGCTTGGTCCACCCCACTCATGCGGGTCTGGGCCGTGAACGGGATAAGGGTGGCGTCCCGCAGGTCGCGCTCGCGGAGCCCGTAGCGCTCCTTGGCCAGCACGACGATCGAGCGACCCTCGGGGGTCTCGTCGGCCAGGCTGGCGAACTGCGCCGCCGAGGCCAGCCGTTCGGGGTCGACCCCCGTGAGCGGGAGGAACTCGGCCGCCTGGCGGTTCCCGAGGGTGATCGTGCCGGTCTTGTCCAGGAGCAGGGTCGAGCAGTCGCCCGCGGCTTCGACGGCTCGGCCCGACATGGCCAGGACGTTGTGCTGGACCAGCCGATCCATGCCGGCGATGCCGATGGCGGAGAGGAGGGCGCCGATCGTGGTCGGGATCAGGCACACCAGCAGGGCGACCAGCACGATGATGTCCTGGCTGTCGCCGCTGTAGATCGCGAACGGCTGCAGCGTCACCGTGGCCAGCAGGAAGATGATGGTCAGGCCGGCCAGCAGGATGTTCAGGGCGATCTCGTTGGGGGTCTTCTGGCGGCTGGCCCCCTCGACCAGGGCGATCATCCGGTCGAGGAACGTTTCGCCCGGCTTGGCGGTGATGCGGACGACGATGTGGTCCGAGAGCACCCGCGTGCCGCCGGTGACGGCCGAGCGGTCGCCACCCGACTCGCGGATGACGGGGGCGGACTCGCCGGTGATCGCCGACTCGTCGACCGAGGCGATTCCCTCGATGATCTCGCCGTCGGACGGGATGATCTCGCCGGCGGACACCTCGACGACGTCGTCGACGCGCAGCAGGGAGGAGGCCACCTCCTCGAGTTCCTGGGCCGCCCGGCGGTGGGCCATGGTGTCCGAGCGGGCCTTGCGCAACGTCTCGGCCTGGGCCTTCCCCCGGCCCTCGGCCACGGCCTCGGCGAAGTTGGCGAAGAGGACGGTGAACCAGAGCCAGGCCGCGACGAGGCCGGCGAACACGTTCTCGTCGCCGGTGGCGTCGCCGAGGTCCCGGAAGAACAGGACCGTGGTCAGGACGCTGCCCACGAGGACCACGAACATCACCGGGTTGCGGGCCATCAGGCGGGGGTCCAGCTTGCGGACGCTGTCGACCGCGGCCACTCGGACGATCTGCGGGTCCAGCAGCTTGCGCGTGGTGTTCTGTCGCGGCTGCGATCGGACTGCGGTCATCGTGTTCTCCTAGAGACCGAGTTGCTCGACAACCGGGCCGAGCGAGAGGACGGGGAAGTAGGTGAGTCCGACCACGATCAGCACGACGCCGACGAGGAGGGCGACGAAGAGCGGAGTGCCGGTCGGGAAGGTGCCCGCTGAGGCCGGCACGCGCTGCTTGCGGGCCAGCGACCCGGCGATCGCCAGAGCGGGCACGATCAGCAGGAAGCGGCCGGCCAGCATCGACAGACCGAGCATCGAGTTGTACCAGTCGGTGTTGCCCGTGAGCCCGCCGAAGGCGGAGCCGTTGTTGTTGGAGGCCGAGGTGAACGCGTAGGTCACCTCACTCAGGCCGTGGGGCCCGGCGTTGAGGATGGAGCTCACCGAGCTGTCCATGACCACCGAGACCGCCGTCAGCCCGAGCACGAAGACGGGCACGATCAGGATGTAGAGGACCACCAGCTTCATCTCGGCCGCCTGGATCTTCTTGCCCAGGTATTCCGGGGTGCGGCCGACCATCAGGCCGGCGATGAACACGGCCAGGATGGCGAAGATGAGCATCCCGTAGAGGCCGGCGCCCACGCCGCCCGGGCTGACCTCGCCCAGCATCATGTTGACCAGCGGCACGGCACCACCGCCGGGGGTGAAGCTGTCGTGGGCGGCGTTGACCGCCCCGGTCGAGGTGCCGGTGGTCGAGGCCGCGAAGAGGGCGGATGCGGACGGCCCGAAGCGCACCTCCTTGCCTTCGAAGTTGCCCCCCGACTGGTCGTCGGTGACCTCCTGGGTCACGCCGAGGGCGTCGAGCTCGGGGTTGCCGTTGACCTCGAACCCCATGGCGATGCCGACGCTTGCCGCCCAGAGCACGACCATGGCCCCGAGGACGGCCAACCCCTGCTTGCGGTCGCCGGCCATCTTGCCGAACGTCCAGGCCAGGGAGAACGGGATGACCAGGAGGAGGTAGATCTCGAAGATGTCCGTGAAGCCGTTGGGGTTGCCGAACGGGTGGGCCGAGTTGGCGTTGAGGTAGCCACCACCGTTGGTGCCCAGCTCCTTGATCGCCTCCTGGCTGGCGGCGGGTCCGCCGGGGATCACCTGGGCCGCACCCTCGAGGGTCGTGGCGTCCTCGAACCCACCGAGGTTCTGCACGACGCCCTGGCTGACCAGGACGAGGGCGGCCACGAAGGCGATCGGCAGGAGGACGCGCAGCACGCCACGGGTGAGGTCGACCCAGAAGTTGCCGATGGTGGACGAGCGGCGGCGGACCAGGCCCCGTATGAGGGCCACGGCCACGGCGAGGCCAACGGCGGCCGAGACGAAGTTCTGCACGGCCAGCCCCACCATCTGGGTGAGGTGGCTCATGGTGTTCTCGGCGGCGTAGTTCTGCCAGTTGGTGTTGGTGACGAAGCTGACCGCCGTGTTGAACGCCAGTGCCGGGGGGACGGCGGCGGCGTCGGTCGGGTTGAAGGGCAGCGACCCCTGGACCCGCTGCAGCAGATACAGGGCGAGGACGGAGACGACGCTGAAGGCGAGGACCGAGCCGGCATAGGTCGGCCACCGCTGCTCCCGCTCGGGGTTGACGCCGATCAGCCGGTAGACCAGCCGCTCGACGGGACCGAAGACCCGGTCGCCGGGGGCGGCACCGCCGCCGAACACCGCAGCCATGTAGCGGCCGAGGAACGGGATGCTCACACCCAAGGCGAGCAGGAGCGCGCCGAGTTGGAGCCAGGACACCGTGGACATCTAGAGCTTCTCCGGGAACAGGAGGGCCACCACCAGGTAGCCCGTGAGGAGGACGGCGAGGATGAGGCCGATGACGTCGTCGCTCATGCGCGGCTCCAGCTCCGCTCGCTTGTTGTCGGACGGTTCGAGTGAGGGCTGCGCTCGCTTCGTGTCGCTCATCGAGCGGTGGTGAGCACTTCGGGGTCGTCGGCGCCCTCGTCGTCGTCGGCCAGGGGCTCGTCGATGTCGCCGGTGCTCGCCAGGATGCGGGCGCAGGCGATGATGTAGGCGGCGCCGAGGGCGAAGAAGGCGATGACCGCGGCCACGGCCAGGACGTCACGCATGGTTGATCCTCTCTGCGGGGCTCAGCGCGGCGCCGGCCTGGTCGGCCAGGGCGACCGCGACGATCCGACGCTCCAGGGACACGCCGGTTCCCGGGTTGGGCACCAGCACGAAACGGCCCACGGGACGGCCGCGGGAGAGCACGGGGAGGGCGACGCCTTCGTGGGGGAGCTCGAAGCCGTCGAGCGTGTACCGGTGGCGGGTGACCCCGACGGCGCCGCCGCGGTCGAGCACCGGCAGCTCGGTCTCGTAGGGCGGTGCCTCGAACCGGCTGTTGGCCAGGCCGAGGAGCTCGGTCAGCTCCCGCTGGGCCCGGTCGAGCACGGCGGCCGAGTCGGCACCGGAGGCGGTCAGCTCAGCCAGCCGGTGAACCCGGTGCATCTGGTCACGGGACGCCGTGACCTGCCGACGGGCCGTCCGGGCCCGGGCGGCGACCGTACCCACGACCAGGCCGATCGGGAGGAGCAGGAGCGTCGTGATCAGGTCGTCCTTGGAGTCGATCGTCAGCGACAGGTACGGCTGGGTGTGGAAGAAGTCGAAGGCCAGGACGCTGCTCACAGCCGCCACCGCTCCCGCGGTACGGCCTCCGGTGAGGGCGGCGACGAGGACCACGAGCACCAGGCCGAGGGCCACGTTGGTGTTGCCGACCGCGTCACGGACCGAGACCAAGGCGGCGGCCACCGCGATCGGACACAGGGCGGCGAGGACCACACCGGCGACGGCGGTCTCCCGGTCGTCTGCCTTCACTGCTGTCGAGATGTCGGTCACATCCCGGGTGTACGCCCGTCCCCCGTCTGGGGCAGGGCCCTCAACGCGTTCTCAACGCGCGAGCGACCGACCTCTACGCGTTCTTGACGGGCTCGGGATCGTCGGCGCGCTCAGATGCCGGCGCGTGGTGGGTCGGATCGGGCTGGTCGTCGACGCCGACGTGGAAGGGCACCGAGGTCACGACGGTGCGGGGGCGGAAGAGGAGCCGGGCCTTGAGGGCCAGGGCGTTCTGGTTGTGGAAGATCTGCTCCCACCAGTGGGTCACCACGAACTCGGGCAGGATCACGGTCGTCACGTGGTCCTCGCCGTTGCGGGCGTCGAGCTCGTCGAGGAAGGCCAACACCGGCGGCACGAGGTCCCGGTAGGGCGCTTCGATGACCTCGAGCGGCAACGTGAGCCCGTACTGGCGCCACTGCTCGCGGAGGCTGGCTTCGGCGGCGTCGTCGGGGGCGACGCTCACCGCCAGGAGGTCCTCGGGGTGGAGGCGCTGGGCGTAGTCGAGCGCCATGAGCGAGCCGCGGTGGACGCCGGCCACCAGGACAACCGCGGTGTGGGTGCGGAGGGGAGCCGACCAGCTCGGTGTGCAGGCCAGCGCCTTGGCCACCCGGCGGTAGTGCCGGTTGACCCCCTTCAGCGCCACCATGATCACCGGGATCACCACCGCGGGGATCCAGGCGCCGATGGTGAACTTCGAGATCACCACGACGAGCAGGACGATGAGGGTGGCCACGGCCCCGGTCCCATTGATCGCGATCCCGGCCCGCCAGCCGGGGTCGCGCAGGCGCCAGTGGTGCACGACCATGCCGGACTGCGACAGCGTGAACGCCGTGAACACGCCCACCGCGTAGAGCGGGATGAGGGCCGTGGTGTCGCCGCCGAAGGCGACGATGAGCACGAGAGCGCCGGCGGCGAGGACGACGATGCCGTTGCTGAACACGAGCCGGTCACCGCGGTTGGCGAGCTGGCGGGGCAGGAAGCGGTCGCCCGCCATGATCGACGAGAGGCGGGGGAAGTCGGCGTACGCCGTGTTGGCGGCGAGGATCAGGATCGACGCCGTGAAGGCCTGGAGGGCGAAGTAGAAGAAGTTGTCGCCTCCGAACACGGCGCGGCCCATGGTGGACAGGACGGTCTGGTTCTCCGACAGCGTCGGCTGGAGCCGATGGGCCAGCACCGAGATGCCGAGGAAGGAGACGCCCAGGATCACGCCCATCCAGGTGAGGGTGCGACCGGCGTTGCGGCTCTCCGGGGCCCGGAACGCGCTGACGCCGTTGGAGATGGCCTCGACGCCGGACAGGGCGACCGCGCCGGAGGAGAACGCCCGTAGCAGCGCGAACAGGGTCACGCCGGACAGCAGGGCACCGTTCTCGGTGAACTGGTCGAGTTGCTCCTGATCGACCGGCAACGGGTCGAGGGCACCGGTGTACGAGCGGTACAGGCCGAGCCCGAGGAGGGCACCCAGCGTGACGATGTAGCCGTAGGTGGGGAAGGCGAACAGCCGGCCGGATTCCTTGACCCCGCGCAGGTTGCCCAGGGTCAGCACGACGATGAGCACCGTGCAGATCAGCACCTCGTCGCCGCGCAGGCCGGGGACGGCCGACGTGATGGCCGCCACCCCAGCCGAGATCGACACCGCGACCGTGAGCGTGTAGTCCACCAGCAGCGACGCCCCGGCGACGAGAGAGGGGTTGACGCCGAGGTTCTCGCGGGAGACCACGTAGGAGCCACCACCGCCGGGATAGGCGTGGATGGTCTGGTGGTAGCTGGTGACCACGATCGCCAGCAGGACGACGACGACCAGGGACAAGGGGATCAGGTAGTCCAGGGCAGCCATCGCGGCGATCGGGACGAGGACGTGGAGGATCTCCTCGGTGGCGTAGGCCGTCGAGGAGATGGCGTCGGAGGCGAAGACGGCGAGGGCGACGGGCTTGCCGAGGCGCTGGTGGGCCTCGAGGTCGGACTCGAGCGGGCGGCCGACGATGACGCGCTTCACCGTCGAGTACATGCTCACCGACCGGACGCTAGAGCGGTCGTCACCGGCGTCCGAAGGCGCGCTGAAGAACGCGTTAAGGGGACGTCGAGATAGGCCTGTCCCCGGGGCGAGAGCTCGTAGCCGACCTCCAGGCTGAAGGTCAGGCCGAGCGCCTTCAGCTTGCGCACATCGGCCTTGAACGCGGCGCGCTCCCGACCGAGTTGCTCAGCCAGGTCGGTGGAGACCACCCCCGGTTGTGAGCCGATGAGCACGAGGGTCGCTCGTGTCCAGGGCCCGTCCTTGCTTGCCGCGTCCAGGCGGCCGAGGCGACGGTCGAGCTCGGCGACGTCGGCGGGCGTGAGGTCGGCCTCGTCGACCGGCGGCCCGGCCGGGGCGATGCGGTGGAACGCCACCCGATGGACTGCGGTGCCCGGTGTGGGATCACCGAGGCGGCGGAGCACGCCGGCCACCTCCAGTTCGCCGGCCTGCCGGGCATCGGCTCGGGTGATGGAGGACACGGGCACGACGTCGACGGCATCGACCTCGAACCAGAGGTCGCCCTTGCGGAACCGGCCGCCGACCTTGGCCTGGGGCCGCTTCCAGTTGCGGAAGGTGACCGTGATCGAGCCGTCGGCCAGGCCCGGCACGGCGTCGGCCGTGAACATCACGGCGCCAGTGCACCACGCGTCATAGCGACGCGCCCAGCCGGTCTCTTCTCCGTGGGACGGCATCCCTGAACCTGGAGATCAACGACGTGGCTTCCTTCCGCCGTCCGTTGGCCGTGTTCGCGGCCGTCCTCGGTCTGACCGCCGTCCTGGCGGCCGGCCCTGCCCCCGCCGACGCCGCCCCGACCTGGGCGCCCGAGGCGACCGCCACCATCCACCCCGGCGTGCAGACCGACACCGCGGGCGGCCAGTGCACCGCCAACTTCGTCTTCACCGCCGGCAGCGACGTCTACATCGGCCAGGCGGCCCACTGCTCGGGCACGGGCGGCCAGACCGAGACCGACGGCTGCCTGTCGGGGTCGCTGCCCCTCGGGACGACGGTGACCGTCGACGGCGCCAGCCGGCCCGGGACCCTGGCCTACAACTCGTGGCTGACCATGCAGGCCGCGGGGGAGACCGACCCGGACGCCTGCGCCTACAACGACCTGGCGCTGGTCCGCCTCGACCCGGCCGACGTCGGCTCGGTCAACCCGACCGTTCCTCACTGGGGCGGCCCGACCGGCGTCGACAGCGACGGCACCACGCTCTCCGAACGGGTCTACTCCTACGGCAACTCCAGCTTGCGCGGGGGCATCACCCAGCTCAGCCCCAAGACCGGCATCAGCCTCGGCGCCGAAGGCGGAGGCTGGACCCACCTCGTCTACACCGTCTCCCCCGGGATCCCCGGCGACTCGGGGAGCGCCTTCCTCGACGCCTCCGGCCGGGCCGTGGGCGTGCTCTCGACCCTGCAGATCGCCCCGGTGGCGGCGTCGAACGGGGTGAGCGACCTGTCCCGGATGGTGGCGTATGCCCGGGCCCACGTGCCGGCCCTGGCCGACCTCCAGGTGGTCGACGGCACTCGGGCCTTCAACGGCAACCAGCTCCCCCTGGGCCTCTAGCCCTCAGGACGGGCGCGAAATGGCTGAAGCTGCTGCGCTTCATCTGGGACATCGCCAAGCTGCGCTTGGCGATCAGCGCTGTGCTTGCCAGGTCGCCTCGCCTATCGGCTCGCCTCCCCCGGCGGGGCACACGGTCCCGGCCCGCGCCCGTTGCGCCCCCCCTCGCCTTTTGCGGGCGAAGGCGCCAGCGCAGCATGGCGGGTCGGGATCGTGAGGGAGGCCAGGCGGCCATCGTCGTGGCGGACCTCGGTCTCCGCGGCGATGGTCGTCCGGCCGGTGGTCAGGCCGTTCGGCGTCGGACCAGGACGACACCGGTCCCGGCGAGCAGGGCGCCGGCCGCGACCAGGCCGCCGACCACCATCCCGGTGGGCGGACCGTCGTCGGTGCCCCCGGACCCATCGGCCAGGAGGGCGGCGTCCTCGACCTCGGTCGTCGGGGGCGCGGTCGTCGTCGGGGCCGGAACCGTCGAGGTCGTCGAGGGGGGCGGCTCGGGCACCTGGTAGCTCGCCTCGACCGTCGCCTCGGGATCGGCGGTGGCGAAGGTCACCCGCCACTGGCCCGGGCCCGGGAACTGGATCCGGCCGGAGTACCACCCGGCGCCGGCGCCGGCCAGGTCCACCGGTGGCTGCGCTCCGCCGCCCTGCTGGTGCACGGTCGCCGTGACCGCCGCCCCGTTCACGATGTCGCCGTCGTTCGCGTAGGTGAGCTCCACGGTGTAGGTGACCGCGCTGCCGTCGCCGTTGGGGACGGCGTTCACGACCTCGAGGTGCCCTTCCTCGCCGTGCGCCCGGGCCGGTGCCGCCGAGCCGAAGGCGAGCAGGAGCACGGCCGCAGCCAGGAGCCGACGCATCACCCCAGTGTGTCGGGCTGCGCCGGCGATGCGCGTCGACCCGCTCAGCGCGGGACGAGGACCACGCCGGGCAGGTCGCGGGGGCTGAGGACGCAGGTCTCGTTGCCCTCGGGGTCGGCGAGGACCACCCAGGTCTCGTCGCCGGTCTGGCCGACCTCGGCGCGGGTGGCGCCCAGGCCCAGCAGCCGGTCCACCTCGGCGGCCTGGTCGGCGTCCTTGGGAGGAGCCACGTCGAGGTGGATGCGGTTCTTGACGGTGTGCGGCTCCGGCACCGCCATGACGTCCAGGCGGGGCCGGTGGCCGTTGGGGTTGGCCAGGCTGACGCCCTCGTCGTCGATCTCGGCGGTCTCCCAGCCGGTGGCCGCGGCCCAGTAGGCGGCGAGGCCCGCGGGGTCGACGGCGTCCAGGCAGATCGCCGCCAGCGGGTTCCCGGGGTCGCCCGGGCCGAGGAGCACGCAGAACTCGTTGCCCTCCGGGTCGGCCAGCACTTCCCAGGTCTCCTCACCGGTCTGGCCGACGTCGGCTCGGGTGGCTCCCGCAGCCAGCAGGCGCTCGACGATCGCGGCCTGGTCGTCGGCGTCGGCGGAGGCGAGGTCGAGGTGGACCCGGTTCTTGACCCTCTTCGGGTCGGCGACCGGCACGAAGGCGAGGGCCGGCACCTGGTCCTCGAGCTCGTCTAGGGGCTCGACGATGACCTCGTCGTCCTCCTCGAGGCTCACGGGCCAGCCGAGGGCATCGGCCCACCACCGCGCGAGGCCCGACGGGTCTCCGGCGTCGATCACGACCATCACGAAGTGCGTGCTCATGGGGATACCTCAGTCGGGGAGGGCGTCGAAGCGGAAGAGCAGGTTGGCCAGGGCGGCCCGGTGCAGCGGGGCGTTCGGCCGGAACGTACCCGGGCTGGTTCCGCCCAGCAGGTGGTTTTCTGCGGCCCAGCGGATGGCCGGGCCGTCGGCGTCGGTCCACGGGTCGTCGGCGAAGCCGCCGGGTCGTCCGGCCATCCGCCAGAGCAGGGCGAGGGCCTGGCCCCGGGTGACGAGCCGGGCCGGACGATAGGTCTGGTCGGGGAAGCCGGTCCCCACCCGGGTGCCGGCGGCCCAGCGCAGGGCGGCGTCGAGCGCCGGGCGGCCGTCCGTCCAGGGATGGGGGCCGAAGCCGCCCGGGCGGCCGGCGAGCCGCCACGCCATCCCGAGCAGCTCGCCCCGGGTGGCGTCGAGCACGAAGCTACCGATCTCGGCCCGGTAGGTCCCGTTGGCGTAGCCGGCGAACAGGTGGCGTTCGCCCACCCAGGCGATGGCCTCGGCCGCGGGATGGTGGTCGAGGACGTCCCAGTAGGGCCCGGTCTGCAGGGCGGGGTCACACGTGTTGGTGGCATGGCGGATGAGCCGGGCGACCTGGACCTGGCCGGCGCCGTTGTGGTGCAGGGTGTCGGGCCGCTCGAACTCCGGCCCGGCGAGACCGGCCCAGAGCGCGTAGTGGTACCACTCGGCGTCGGGGTACTCGTTGGTGACGGCGTGGGTGATCCGGTTGTAGCCCCGGGCCCAGCGGTCGTGCAGCCGGTAGTACCCCGAGCGGTCGTCGTCGATCTCGAACACCCGGACGCAGTCCGCCCGCGGGCTGACGATGTCGAGGAGCCGGCGGAGCTCGTCCCGCCAGACCGACGGCGGTTCGGACTGGGACTGCGACGCGCCGAGGAAGACGATGAAGATGTCGGGGCGGCTGGGCTCGGCCCGGCGCATCGCCGTTCGCACTCCCGGGATCACCGTGCGGACCTTGTAGGCCAGGCCGGTCTCGCTGTAGGTGATCCGGCGGTCCCGCTTCATCGTCTTGTCCCAGTGCCAGAAGCTCTGGAACGGCACCGAATCGCCCACCAGCCCCACCGAGGGGGCGTCGGCGGGCGCCGCCGTCGCCCGGCCCGCACCGGGGCCGGCGACGAGGGCCAGCGCGACCGCGAGGGTGGGCCCGAGGACGGCCCTCCGCCCCATGGGCCTGCGAGGTTAGGAGCCGAGCCGATGGCGAGGCGACCAATGAGCACAGCGGTCCTATCGCCAAGCGCAGCTTGGCGAGCTCTAGAAAGTCCGCGCGACAAGCGTGCTGCCCATCCGCGCACGTCCTAGGGGGTGCAAGCGAGCCGGTGAGGTGCGAGGCTCAGGGCATGTTCGACCTCGACACCTTCCTCGCCGATTGCGTCGCGGCGCGGGCGGAGGCTCAGCCTCGCCTGGCCGTGAAGGAGGTGCTCGACCGGGCGGTGGCGGAGCCGGGCGAAGTCGCCCAGGCCCTGCCCCCCGAGCGGGCCGAGCTGGTGAAGCTGCTCGTGTCCGACGAGCTGACCGTGCTCAAGGTGGTGTGGGGCCCGGGCATGGTCCTCAAGCCGCACGACCACCTGACCTGGGCCACCATCGGCATCTACACGGGCGGCGAGGACAACGCCTTCTTCCGCCGGTCCGATGAGGGCCTGGCGTCCTCGGGCGGCCTCGAGCTCCGGCCCTCCGACTCCTGCCTGCTGGGCGACGACACCATCCACAGCGTCACCAACCCGACCACCCAGTTCGCCGGCGCCCTCCACATCTACGGTGGCGACTTCTTCTCGCTGCCCCGCAGCGAGTGGGATCCCGAGACCCTGCGGGAGCAGCCCTACGACATCGAGGCCACCCTGCGCGAGTTCGAGGCGGCCAACGCCGGGACCGCCTGATCACCCGGTGCCGGAGCGGTCCTCGATGGTGATGGCCCAGCGCTCGTGGTCCCGCCACTCGCCGTCGATGTGGAGGTAGCGGGGCGAGAACCCCTCCTTGCGGAGCCCGCAGGCCGCGGCCAGGCGGAGTGACGGCGTGTTGCCGGGCTGGACGTTGGCCTCGAGCCGGTGCAGGCCGAGGACGTCGAAGGCGTGGTCGACCGTCCAACTCAAGGCTTCGGTCATGAGGCCCTGGCGCTCGTGGCCGGCGAAGGCGTAGTAGCTGAGGTGCGCCGAGCGGAACGAACCCAGGACGACGTCGCTCACGTTGGTGATGCCGACCGGTTCGGCGGTGGTCAGGTGCCGGAAGAGGAAGCCGTGGTGCTGGGGGAGTCGGAGGCGCCGGAGGTACGCGGCGTAGGCGTCGGCGTCGGTGGGGGCGGTCAGCCAGGGGTGGTGCAGCGATCGGCTGGCGACCGCGGCACCGACCACCGAGGCCCGGTCCCGCCCCGTCGGCCGCCGGACCGCCAACCGCTCGGTCGTGTCCAGGGTCGACCCCACGAGGGGCAGGGTAATGATGGGGCCGCGTTCGACCGGGAGCCTCGAAGCCACGGCCTGGCTCCCCTCCGGGCCGAGGGGCGACGCCCCATCGAGCCTCGACGCTGGCATCCTGAGCGGGCACCCCGACCCGAAGGACCCCCTCCCGTGCGCCCCTCGTTCCGCCGTCTCCTCGGCCTCTTGCTGCCCCTGCTCCTGCTCTTCGCCGCCTGCGGTGACGACGGCGGCGAGGACGTGGTCGTGGCCGACGAGGAGGACGCCGCCGCGGCCGGCGTCGACGAGGCGACGCCGGCCATCGAGCCGGCCGAGGACGATCCGTCTCTGGACGCCATCACCGTCGAGGGCGCGTTCGGCGAGGCCGCCACGGTGACCTTCGAGCCGCCGTTCGAGTCCGAGACCACGGTGCGTCGGGTGCTCGAGGAGGGCGACGGCGATCCGCTGGAGGCCGGCATGACGGTGTCGTTCCGCAACGTGGCGGTGAACGGCCGGGACGGCAACGTGTTCGACGACTCCTTCGAGGGTGACACCGACGCCACCCTGGTCATGGACGAGAGCCAGATCATCCCCGGGCTGGTGCGGGGCCTGGCCGGGGTGCCGGTCGGGAGCCGCGTCGTCATCGCGGTGGCCCCCGCGGACGGGTTCGAGCCCCGGGGCGGCATCCCCGACGCGGGCGTCGAGCCCGGTGACACGGTCATCTTCGTGATCGACGTGCTCGACGCGAGCGTCCCCCTCACCCGGGCCGAAGGCGAGGCGGTCGAGCCGCCCGAGGGCCTCCCCACCGTCGAGTTGGCCGAGAACGGCGCCCCGACCATCACCCTGCCCGAGGGCGAGCCGCCGACGGAGCTGGTCGCCGAGCCGCTGATCCAAGGCGACGGTCCGGTCGTCGAGGAGGGCCAGACCCTGTCGGCCCACTACACCGGCGTCATCTGGGACGGCGGCGAGCAGTTCGACTCGTCGTGGGACCGGGGCGAGCCCTCGTCGTTCCCCATCGGGGTGGGTGGGGTCATCGCCGGCTGGGACGAAGCGCTGGTGGGCCAGAAGGTCGGCACCCAGATGCTGCTCGTCATCCCGCCCGACCAGGGCTACGGGCCCGAGGGCAACGAGTCAGCCGGCATCGAGGGCACGGACACCCTGGTCTTCGTCGTCGACATCCTCGGGGCCGGCTGACGGGCATAGCGGGGCCCCGCTCGGCGTTGGTAGTTGCATACGCAAGTAAAGGAAGGTCTGCCGATGCCCGCCATCACCGTCGAGAACCCCCTCGTCCTTCCCCGCATCACCACGCTGGACGAGGCCCGTCCGCGTCCGGTCGAGCGCGTGGTCACCGCCCAGCACGCCGTCGAAGGGGCCGGCTTCGAGGTCTGGCGTCCGTTCCCCGGCGGGCTCGACGCGTCGAGCGCCGACCCCTTCTTCCTCCTCGACCAGCTCGGCCCGGTCGAGTACGCACCCAACGAGGCGGTGGGCGCCCCCTGGCACCCGCACCGCGGCTTCGAGACGGTCACCTACGTGATCGACGGAGTCGTCGAGCACCACGATTCGAACGGCGGCGGTGGGGTCATCGGCGAGGGCGACACCCAGTGGATGACCGCCGGCGCGGGCATCCTCCACGACGAGGTCCCCACCGAGACCTTCAAGCGCAACGGTGGCCGCACGCACGGGGTCCAGCTGTGGGTGAACCTGCCGGCCCGGCTCAAGTTCACCGAGCCCCGCTACCAGGCCATCACCGGTGACGGCCTCCGCCTGCTGGCCTCGGCGGACGGCGGCGCCCTCGTCCGCCTGATCGCCGGCGACCTCGGCGAGCACGCCGGGCCCGGCGCGACCCACACCCCGATCACCTACGCCCATGCCAGCCTCCGCCCCGGGGCGCAGCTCGAGGTCCCCTGGAGCCCGGACTTCAACGCCATGGCCTACGTCCTCCTCGGCCGGGGTCAGGCCGGTGCCGAGGGCCGACCTGTCGACGAGCACCAGCTCGTGGTGTTCGGGCCCGGTGAATCGGTGGTGATCGGGGCGGCCGACGAGCAGCCGGAGACCACCGAGGACCTGGAGGTCCTGCTCCTGGGCGGGCTACCCATCCGGGAGCCGATCGCGCACTACGGCCCGTTCCTGATGAACACCCGCCAGGAGCTGCTCGACGCGGTCGACGACTTCAACCACGGTCGCATGGGCACCATCCCGGCCACCCCGCTGGCCGACTAGTGCCGGGCCACCTCGGCCACGACGGCGTCGAGGACGGCCACCAGGTCGGACGGCGCAACCTCGATCTCGAGGCCGCGCCGGCCGCCGCTCACGTGACCGGTGGCGTAGGCCTCGGCCGTGGCGTCGAGGACCGTCGGCAGCCGCTTGCGCTGGCCGAAGGGGCTGATGCCACCGGCCACGTACCCGGTCGTGCGCTCGGCTCGGGTCTGATCGGCCAACCCGGCCCGCTTGGCGTGGAGTGCCCGGGCGGTCGCCCGCAGGTCGACCTCGTCGGCGGCGGGCGCCACGACCACGCCGAGGCGCCGCGCGTCGGCGTCCAGCTCCACGATCAGGGTCTTGAACACCCGCGCCGGGTCGAGCCCGAGCTGCGCAGCCGCGTCCAGGGCAAACCCGACGTCGCCGCCGCCCGTCGGGTCGTACTCGTGGAGACCGTGCTCGATGCCGGCCCGCTCGAGGGCCGTCACCGCGGGCGTCCCCCTGCCGGCCATCGGCGCCAGCTTGCCCCGTCGCTACGGTGCACCGCGTGACGACCGCGGGGCCGTCGGCCGGGCGACTGCAGCGGCTGACCGAGGAGCTGAACGACGAGGGCCTCCTCGGCGAGGCGCGCGAGTGGCCCGAATCCCTGCTCGTCGAGCTGGACCACGCCCTGCGCCCGCCGGTCCACGAGAAGCGCATCCCGGCCTTCGGCGCCATCCACGAGCCCCACATCGACCCCGTCGCCTGGCGGGAGCAGACGGCGCTCACCGTGTCCCGGCGCTGGGTGGACGAGTTCCACGAGGCCGACGCCCGGCGCTACGCCGACGGCCTCTCGAGCTGGATGGTCCGCCACGAGGACGGCCGGGTCGAGGTCGTGGTCTTCGATCGCCCCACCGGGTCGGAGCGGGACCTGGTGGTCCTGGCCGAGGCCACCAGCGGGACGCTCGTCCAACGCCACCCGATGGGCCAGGTCCGCATGGTGGGGGAGTTCGGCGTGCTCCGCTGGGACGGCGTCGGATGGCATCACGAGCCTCCGCTCAAGCCCTGGGTGCGGGTGGTGACCGGCGCCGGGTTCCACGGCGACGAGAAGGTCCTGGCCAAGCTCCTCGCCTTCGCCGTCTACGACCTCGGCGCCACCGGGGTGGGCGCCCTCATCGCCTACCGGCCGACCGACGACCCCGAGCCCACGTTTCAGGTCCGGCTCAACACCCCGCCGCCCTACGAGATCGGCCGGCCCGAGGACCTCGGTCCGCTCCGTCACGTGCTGGCCCTCGTGGACGGCGCGGTGGTGTTCGATTGCGCCGGCACCTTGCGCCACCTCGGGGTGCGCCTGGTGCCGAGTGCCGAGGCCGAGTCCGACGTCGAGGCCTTCCGCGGCATGCGCCACACCTCGGCGCGGCGCTACAGCTTCGACGACCCCAGTGCGACCCTGATCGTCGTCAGCGAGGACGGCCCCGTGTCGGTGGTGCGCAACGGCGAGGTCATGACCCGGCCCGTGGAGCGCAAGCCACTGGCGGGCTGAGGCTCACCCCGGACCGGTGACCGTCGGCTCGTGGTGGACGGGGAAGTTCACCGATCGGGCGATGAAGCAGAGCGTGGGTGCGTCAGCGTGGAGCGCCACCGCCTGCTCGACCATCTCCTCCTTCGCAACGGTCACCCGGGGCCGCAGGGTGACCGAGGTGAACTCACCCGACCCGTCGCCATGGGTGCGCATCTCGCCGTGGGCGTCGTCCACGTAGCCGGTCACGACGACGTCGTTGGTGGCGCACAGGTGCAGGTACCAGAGCATGTGGCACTGCGACAGCGCGGCGACGAGGAGCTGCTCGGGGTTCCAGCGGGCCGCGTCGCCCCGGAAGGTGGGGTCGGACGACCCGGCGAGGTCGGGACGGCCTTCGGCCGAGACCACGTGATCCCGGCGATAGCTGCGGTAGTCGGCCGTGCCCACCCCGTCGTCGCCGGTCCAGGTCACGGTGAGGTCGTAGGTGTGCATCAGTCCTCGGTGATCCCGTCCTCCTCGAGGACGATGCGGGCCAGGGTCTTCGGCGCCACCAGCGTGTAGGAGGTCCGGACCCACTCGGTGATCTGCTGCCAGCGGTCCTCGTCGGCGTCATCGCCGACCTGCACCGACACCCAACCGTGGCGCCCCATGCCGTAACCGGTGGGCTCGGCCCCGGGATCGGTGGCCACCACCGCCTCGGCCTCCTCCTGGGAGAGCTTCACCGACATCCCGGTCACCTCGGGGTTGGTGAACACGAAGTTCTTGTTCCGCACCCGGAAGGTGGGCTCGCCGTCCCAGGCCTCGATGTCGACCCGCACCGCCTCCGGGAGCGCCAGCGCGATGGCTTCCAACCGGGCCATGTTCGCAGCGGTCATCGCGCCATGGTCTCAGGTCAGGGCGGGAAGATGAAGAAGTAGATCTGGGTGGCGTAGGCGACCGGCACTCGTCGATCCGGCCCCGGTAGCGACCGTCGCCCGTGCGCTCGACGGCCGACCCGTCGGCGAAGGGGTTGCCCACGCCGGGCACGCTCGTCGCCCGCCTGCCTGGCGTCAACCGGTTTTGACGACCCCGCGGGGGACATAGTGGGCCTCGTGCAGTGGTGGGAGGCCGGGCTCGTGGTGCTCGCGGGGTTCTGGGCCGGCGGGATCAACGCCGTGATCGGCTCCGGCAGCCTCGTCTCCTTCCCGACCCTGCTCGCGGTGGGGTACGACCCCGTCGTCGCCAACGTGTCCAACAACATCGGCCTGGTCCCGGGCTCGGTGTCCGGGGCCTACGGGTTCCGGCGCGAGCTCGAGGGGCAACGGGGCCGGGCCCGCATCCTGGCGGTGGCCTCGGGGCTGGGCGGGCTGACCGGTGCCGTCCTCCTGCTCGTGCTCCCCTCGGAGGTGTTCGACGCCATCGTTCCCGTCCTCGTCCTCGTGGCGTGCGCCCTGATGCTGGCCCAGCCCCGGCTGTCGGCCTGGGTCCGCGAGCGGCGGGCCGACGGGGCCCGTGACGTCGGCGCCGCGCCCCTGGCCCTCGGCTACCTGGCCGGGATCTACGGCGGCTACTTCGGGGCCGCCCAGGGCGTGATCCTGCTGGCGATCCTGGCCGTGTTCGTCCCCGACGACCTCACCCGGTCGAACGCGCTCAAGAACGTGCTGGCCGGGACGGTGAACGCCGTCGCGGCGGTGGTGTTCATCCTCTTCGCCGACGTGGCCTGGGCGGCGGTGGCCTGCATCGCCATCGGGGCCGCCGCCGGCGGGACCTTCGGCGCCCGGATCGGCCGCCGCATCCCGGCCCCGGTCCTGCGGGCCCTGGTCGTCGCCATCGGCCTCGTGGTGGCCGTCCGCCTGATCGTGACCTGACGCCGCACGACTACTTTGCCGCTCCGTGACCCACGCCGCGTTGGCCGACTACGAGCAGGGAATGTTCACCCACGAGGGCAAGGCCCGGGCCGTGTTCCGCAAGGGCTCCGGCCCGGCGGTGATCGTCATCGCCGAGATGCCGGGCATCACGCCCAAGGTCGTCGCCTTCGCCGACCGGGTGGCGGCCATCGGCTGCTCGGTCGTGCTGCCCCACCTGTTCGGGGACCCCGGGCGCGACATCGACCCGGCGAAGAAGCTGTCGACCGTCGGCTACGTCGCCTCGTCGATGTTCCCGACGTGCGTGAGCCGGGAGTTCGTCGTCTTCGCCACGGGGAAGACCTCGCCGGTGGTCGACTGGCTGCGGGCGCTGGCCCGGGCCGAGCACGAGCGCTGCGGTGGCCCCGGGGTCGGTGCCGTGGGGATGTGCTTCACCGGCGGCTACGCGTTGGCGATGGCGACCGAGCCGGCGTTGCTGGCGCCGGTGCTGTCCCAGCCCTCCCTCCCGATGGTGCTGCGCAAGAAGGACCGTCGCAGCATCGACATCTCGCCCGAGGACCTCGCGGTCGTGAAGGGCCGGTGCGCCAACGAGGGCCTCGAGGTCATCGGCCTGCGGTTCAAGAGCGACAGGTTCGCGCCCAGCGAGCGCTTCCGGTTCCTGGAGGACGAGCTGGGCGATGCCTTCACCTGCGTCGAGCTGGAGGACGAGGACGCCAACCCCGACGCCGCCATCAAGCCCCACTCGGTGCTCACCGAGCACTTCGTCGACCAGACCGGCACCCCGACCCACGACGCCCTGGACCGCGTCCTCGACCTCTACCGCACCAAGCTGCTCTGACGCGAGACTCGGGTCATGCGCACCAAGGCCACCGAGCTCGTCGGGATCGATCTCCCGATCTTCGCCTTCAGCCACTGCCGCGACGTGGTCGCCGCGGTGACCAACGCCGGCGGCTGCGGCGTGCTGGGGGCGGTGGCCCACAGCCCCGAGCAGCTCGCCGTCGACCTCGACTGGATCGAGGACGAGGTGAAGGGCAAGCCCTACGGCATCGACCTGCTCGTGCCCGAGAAGTTCGTGGGCTCGGAGGAGGGGGGTCTCGGTCGGGACCAGCTCGTCGACCTCCTCCCCGACGAGCACAAGGCCTTCGTCGACGAGATCCTCGAGCGCTACGACGTCCCCCCGATGCCCGAGGGCGTCGAGTCCCGCCGCGGCGTCGGCGGCATGCGCATCGACCCCAAGTCGATGGCCCCACTGCTCGACGTCTGCTTCGACCACCGGCCGGCCCTCGTGGCGTCGGCCCTCGGGCCGCCCCCGCCCCACTTCCTGGAGCGGGCCCACAGCCACGACGTCCCCGTCGCCGCGCTGGCCGGCTCGCTGGAGCACGCCCGCCGTCACGCCGAGGCGGGGGCGGACCTGATCGTGGCCCAGGGGACCGAGGCGGGCGGGCACACGGGCCTGGTGGCCACCATGGTCCTCGTCCCCGAGGTCGTCGACGCCGTCGCCCCGCTGCCCGTTCTCGCCGCGGGCGGCATCGCCCGGGGTCGCCAGCTGGCGGCGGGCATGGCCCTGGGCGCCGATGGCGTCTGGTGTGGCTCCGTGTGGCTCACCACGGAGGAGGCCGAGACGCCGCCACCCGTGAAGGACAAGTTCCTGGCGGCGGGCTCGGGCGACACCGTCCGCTCGCGGTCGCTCACCGGAAAGCCCGCCCGCATGCTCCACACGGCCTGGACCGACGAGTGGGAGAGCCCGGAAGGACCTGGTCCCCTGCCCATGCCCATCCAACCCCTGCTGGTGGGCCCCGCCTTGCAGCGGATCGCCCGCGTGGCCGGCAACGAGGGCTCGGGCGGTCAGCGCCTCGTCACCTACTTCGTGGGCCAGGTCGTCGGTTCGATGAACACGGTCAAGCCCACCCGCCGCGTGGTCCTCGAGATGGTGGAGGAGTTCATCGAGGCCGTCGAACGCCTCGACACCCTCGTCCACGCGGACTGAGGAGCACGGGTCTGCCACCATTCCCCCGTCGAGGACGGAGCGGAGGACGCGGCATGGGGACCAACGAGCGGGCCAGGATCGTCATGAGCGACGACGAGATCACCGACGTTCATCGATCGCAGCCGGACCTGCACGATGGCCACCGTCGGACCGACCGGCCACCCCCACCTGGTGGCCATGTGGTACGGCGTGATCGACGGGCACATCTGGTTCGAGACCAAGGCCAAGTCGCAGAAGGTCCAGAACATCCGCCGGGACGACCGGATCACCTGCATGATCGAGGACGGCCTGACCTACGACACCCTCCGGGGGGTGGCGCTCGAGGGGCGGGCGGTGATCGTCGACGACCCCGATGCGCTGTGGACCCTCGGGGTCAGCGTGTGGGAGCGCTACAACGGCCCCTACTCCGACGAGGTGAAGCCGCTCGTCGAGTTCATGCTCAACAAGCGGGTGGCCGTGCGGGTCGACGTGGAGCGCGTCCGTTCGTGGGACCACAGCAAGCTGGGCATGGACCCGACCCCCGTCGCGGGCTCGACGGCCGACTTCCTGTGACCTGATCCTGACGGTGACGGCGTGGGGGTGATCAAGCCGGCGCTGCCGGACCTCGACCTGGACGATTGGGCCCAGCGCCCGGAGGCCGAGCGGGTACGGCTCATGTGTGAGTCGTGGGCCGTGCAGGGGTTCGGGGCGCCCCTGGTCGCCTACCTCTTCTACGTCGCCAAGATCGCCCTCTACGTGTGGCTCTGGGTGGTCTTCGTCAGTCGCTCACCACAGGTCCACGGCCTCGGCGACATCGGCGACTGGTGGGCCTCGCCCATCGCGTTCCAGAAGGCGATCCTGTGGACCCTGCTGTACGAGGTCCTCGGCCTCGGCTGCGGCAGCGGCCCGCTCACCGGGCGTTATGTCCCGCCGATCGTCGCCTTCACCCACTTCGGCCGTCCCGGCACCGTGCGCCTGCCCCCGTTCCCCGATCGGGTGCCGTTCACCGCCGGGCACCGGCGCAGCGTCCTCGACGCCGTGCTCTACGTGGGACTGGTGGCCTTCGCCCTGCGGGCGCTCCTCACCACCGAGCCCCTCCTCGATGCGGAGCTCCTCCTCCCGGTCGTCGTGGTCCTCGCCGTGATCGGGCTCCGGGACAAGACGGTCTTCCTGGCTGCCCGGGCCGAGCACTACTGGGTGACCCTGATCGTCTTCGTGTTCGCCGGCGACGACGTGACCGTGCTGTTCGCCGGGTCGATGGTCGTCCAGTTGGCCATCTGGTGGGGCGCCGCCACCTCCAAGCTCAACCACCACTTCCCCAACGTCGTCACGATCATGGTCAGCAACTCGCCGGTGCTGCCGGTCCCGGCGCTGAAGAAGGCGATGTACCGGCACTGGCCCGACGACCTCCGGGCCTCTCGGCTGGCGGCAGCCTTGGCCCACGGGGGCACGGTGATCGAGTACGCCTTCCCGCTGTTGTTGGCGGTCTCCTCCGGAGGGACGCCCACGACCATCGGCCTGGCCGTGATGCTGGGCTTCCACCTCTTCATCACGTCCTGCTTCCCGATGGGCGTGCCCATCGAGTGGAACGTCCTGTTCCTGTACTCGATGTTCGTGCTCTTCGGCGAGCACGCCGAGCTCAGCCCGCTCGACGTCCTCGACGACCCGCTGCTCGCCGTGCTCCTCGTGATCGCCTTGGTGGTGGGGCCGGTGTTCGGCAACCTCCGCCCCGACAAGGTCTCGTTCCTGCCCGCCATGCGCTACTACGCCGGCAACTGGGCGGCCTCGCTGTGGCTGTTCCGCAAGGGCACCGAGTCGCGGCTGGACGAGTGCCTGACCAAGACGGCCCCGACCATCGACCGCCAGCTCGAGCTGCTCTACGACGAGCACACGATCCGGGCCGTGCGGGGCAAGCTCCGGGCCTTCCGGTCGATGCACCTCCACGGCCGGGCGCTCAACGCCGTCCTGCCAAGGGTGGTCGACGACCTCGAGGACTACACCGTCGACGAGGGTGAGGCCACGGCCGGGGTCGTCCTCGGCTGGAACTTCGGCGACGGCCACCTCCACCACGAGCAGCTCCTGGCCGCCGTGCAGGCCGAGTGCGACTTCGCGCCGGGCGACCTGCGGGTGCTGGTCCTCGAGTCACAGCCGGCGGGCCAGCCCGGGGTCCACTGGCGCACGGTCGACGCCGCCACCGGCCCGCTCGAGGAGGGCCACATCCGGGTGGTGGACCTCCTTGCGCACCAACCCTTCCCCGCGCCGGGGGCGGTGGACGTCGGCCTGGCGGAGGCGAAGGGCTAGCCCTCGGCCGTCAGCTCCAGGGTCTCGCCGTCACCGGTGAGCGTGAGGGTGTCGCCGTCGAGGGCCACCTCGGGTTCGCTGCCGAGGAACTCGGCCAGCCACTGGTCCTGGTCCATGAGCGCCTGCTCGCAGCCCATCATCGTGCTGGCCATCTCCGAGGTGAGGACGAGGGTGTTGTCGGAGATCTCGACGTCACCGTTCTGGGTGTTGCACCCGGCGTTGGCCGAGATGCGCCCTTCGGCGAAGGTCAGGCTCACCGTGCTGCCCTCGACCAGGTCGTAGCCGGTGCTGGAGGTCGACTCGAAGGCGCGGCCCTCCAGGTCCTCGATGGTGACCGGCGTGGTCTCGTCACCCCCGGTGTCGACTTCGCCCCCGTCGTCGTCGCCGCAGGCGTTGAGCACGAGGGCGAGCAGCACGACGCTGACGGGCAGGCGACGCATGCCCCGAACCTACTGGCGGACCGGGTCGGCCCGGATCACCCGCCAGCACCAGAGCGCGGCCGCAGTCAGGAGGACCGCCCCGACCAGGCAGGCCGCCTGGATCCCCTCCGTGAACGCGGCGTTCGCCGCGGTCTGCAGGGCGTCACCGGCCGCACCGCCCAGCTGCGCCGCCACCTCGTGGGCGCCCCCGAGCGTCTCGAGCGCGGCGTCGGGGGTGTCGTCGCCCAGCTCGCGGCGGTAGACGGCCGTCAGGATGCTGCCCAGCACCGCCGTCCCCAGGGCCACGCCGAGCTCGATCGCCGTCTCCGAGACCGCGCCGCCGGCCCCCGCCTTCGCGGGCGGGATCGAGGCCATGATCCCGTCGATGGCCACGGTGATGGACGCGCTCAGGCCGGCCTGGAGCACCATCAACGCGACGGTCAGCAGCAGGAGGGATCCGTCGGGTTCCAAGCCGGTGAGCAGGAGGAACCCGGTCGCGCCGGTGGCCAGGCCAATGCCGATCACCGGGAAGGCACCGAAGCGAGCGCTGAGCCGGGGCGTGCCCAGCGTGACCACGGCACCCACGGCGGCGGGGGGCAGGATCTGGAGGGCGGCGCGGGTCGGGGAGAGGCCGAGCACGAGCTGGAGGTACTGGGTCAGCAGGAAGATCGACGCCGCGAACCCGAACGCGGCGAGCAGGTTGCCCGTGATGGCCATCCGGAACTTCGGCACTCGGAACAGGTCGATGTCGATCATCGGCTCGCTCAGGCGGTGCTGGCGGTGCACGAAGGCGACGCCGGCGGCGACGCCCACGACCAGGCAGGGCAGCACCACGCCCAGGCCGCCGGCTTCGGCCAGGGTCTTCATGGCGTAGACGACGGGCAGGATCGCGGCCATCGAGAGCAGCGAGCTCGGGATGTCGAACGGGCCCGGGTCGGGATCGCGCGATTCGGGGAGGAGGGTCGGGCCGGCGATGAGCATGGTGATGGTCACCGGGACGGCGAGCAGGAAGACCGACCCCCACCAGTAGTGCTCCAGCAGGAAGCCCCCGACGATCGGGCCCAGTGCCGCGCCGACCGAGAACACGGTCGCCCAGACGGCGATGGCGAACCGGCGGCGCCGATCGTCGGTGAAGATGTTGGTGATCAACGAGAGGGTCGAGGGCATCAGGGTCGCCCCGCCGACCCCCAGCGCGGCCCGGGCGGCGATGAGGGCCGTCGCCGACGGGGCGAAGGCGGCGGCGACGGAGGCGGCCCCGAACCCGGCGGCGCCGATCAGCAGCAGCCGCCGCCGCCCGATCCGGTCCCCGAGGTTGCCCATCGTGATCAGGAGGCCGCTGAGGACGAACGAGTAGACGTCGATGATCCAGAGCAGCTCGGCGCTCGACGGCTGCAGGTCCTCGCTCAGGTAGGGGATGGCGAAGCCGAGGATGGTGGCGTCCATCGAGATGAGCAGGACCGGCAGGGCCAGCGTGGCCAGGGCGAGGTTCTCCTGACGCCGGCTCAGACCGAGGGTGGCCGGCGCGTCCATCCCCACAGTCAAGCCCGTAGGCTGGGCGGTGCTGAAGGGGAGTATCCCCGGTGCGTTCGATCCGTCATCACGGCCTCGGCCCGGACGAGCGGCCTGCCCGGAGGGCAGGTGGGAGAGACCTTTGGTCGACGACTGTGGTCTGACCGAAGGAACCGAAACCTGTGACCAGCCTGATGAGTGGCCCGCTCTTCGCCTCGTCGGCGGCGGTCGAGGAGAACTTCGTCAGCTTCGACGTCCCGCTGTGGGTGTGGGTCGCCCTTGTCACCGGGATCAGCCTCATGCTGGTGATCGACCTCCTGCTGGTGCACCGCACCGCGCACGTGATCACGATCAAGGAGGCGGCCATCGAGTCCGCCGTCTGGATCTCGATCGGCCTGCTCTTCGGCCTGGTGATCGTGGCGTGGCAGGGGGGCCAGGCCGGCGCCGAGTACTACGCCGGCTTCCTCATCGAGAAGAGCCTGTCGATCGACAACGTCTTCGTCTGGGCGGTGATCTTCTCGTTCTTCGCCGTGCCGAGGAAGTACCAGTTCCGGGTCCTGTTCTGGGGGATCTTCGGCGCCCTCGTCCTCCGGGCCATCTTCATCTTCGCCGGCGTGTCGCTCATCGAGCGCTTCGAGCCGATCCTCTACGTCTTCGGCGTGTTCCTCATCTACACCGCGTGGCGGATCGCCCGTCACGACGAGAACGAGGTCGTCGACTACAACAACAACATCGCCATGCGCGCGGTCCGGCGCGTGGTGCGCACGACCGACGAGTACGACGGCCAGAAGCTGTTCACGATCAAGGACGGCGTGCGTTGGGCGACCCCCCTCTTCGCCGTCCTCGTGCTCATCGAGGCCACCGACGTGGTCTTCGCCGTCGACTCGGTTCCCGCCATCCTCGCCGTGAGCCGCGAGCAGTTCATCGTCTTCTCGTCCAACGCCTTCGCCATCCTCGGCCTGCGGTCGCTCTACTTCCTGCTGGGCGGGATGCAGGGCCGGTTCCGGTACCTGAACATCGGCCTCGGCGTCATCCTCGCCTTCGTCGGCGTGAAGATGCTCTTGATCGGCGAGCCCCTCGAGTACCACATGCCGACCGTGGTCTCGCTGACCGTGATCTTCGCGGTGCTGGCGGTCGCCATCGGCGCCTCGATCCAGGCGGATGCCCGGGATCGTCGGGCCGGCGTCCTCCCGCCCAGTGACGAGGGCGACGGCGAGGCCGTGGGCGAGACCGGCGAGGCGGACGAGCAGCCCGCGGACGACACCGCCCGCTGACCGATCCTGCCGTCGGTCAGGACGGGATGGATCGGCGGGCGCGGAAGGCGGCGGTCTTGGTGCGGTTCTGACAGGTCGTCGAGCAGAATCGGCGGCTCCCGTTCCTCGAGGTGTCGATGAAGACCCGGTCGCAGTCCGCCGCCGCGCAGGTGCCGAGCCGGTCGGCGTCGCCCTTGCCGACCACCCGGGCCGTGCCCTCGGCGCAGATGGAGGTCCACATCGGCACCAGCGCGGTGGCCGCGGGATGGTGGTGGAGCAGCCAGCGCCCTTCCTCCTTGGCCAGGTGCGGGTTCGCCGGGTGCGCGGCGAGCAGGTCGTTGAGGCGGTGGGCCGCGCCGTCGACGTCGCCCTCGTCGACGGCGGCGAAGACGGCCCGCAGCTCGGCCGCGAGCGCGACGAAGCCCGGGCCGTCCGCCGCGCCGAGTTGGGCGACCGAGGCGGGGTCGACGGCGAGGATCCCGACGAGCGCCGGGAGCGGGGCAGGGGTGGCGACGGGCCGGCCCCGGTCGAGGCCGGGCGTGAGCTCGTTCACCAGGGCGACGGTGACGCGGAGTCCCGTCATCTCGTAGGCTGTCACTGGTGAAATACCGTACAGCAGTTACGGACTTCGACGCCTACCTGGACCGACTCGGCGTCGAAGCGGAACACCCCACCGCCGAGGGCCTGGTCGCCCTGCACCGGGCCCAGGTCGAACGGGTGCCGTACGAGACGCTCTGGATCCACCTCGGCCAGGCGTGGGACACCGAGGTCGACGCCGCGGTCGCCCGCATCGCCCGTCAGGGGCGGGGCGGCTACTGCTACCACCTCAACGGTGCCTTCGGCCGGCTGCTCGAGCACCTCGGCTACGCGGTGACCCGCCACGTCGGCGGGGTCCACGGACCCGAGCCCGCCGATCGGGACCTGTCGAACCACCTCGTGCTGACCGTGGCGGAGCTGCCCACCGCCGGCAACCCGGAGGGCGACTGGTACGTCGACGCCGGGCTCGGCGACGCCTTGCACGAGCCGCTGCCACTCGTCGCCGGTCGCTACGCCCAGGGTCCCTTCAGCTACGAGCTGGTCGAGCCCACCGACGGCATCGGCGACTGGCGCCTGCTCCACGACCCCAAGGGCTCGTTCACGTCCATGAGCTGGCGGTCGGCCCCCGCCGCGGCGACCGCCTTCGCCGAGCGCCACGTCGAGCTGTCCACGTCACCCGAGTCCGGGTTCGTACGGACGGTCAGCGCCCAGCGACGCGACCGCGACGGGTGCGACATCCTGCGGGGCCTCGTCCTGACCAGGGTGGGCGCCGGCGCCGAGCCGGCCGTCCGCCTGCTCGACGAACGAGGGGAGTGGTTCGCCGAGCTGGCGGACGGCTTCGGGCTCGTGCTGGCCGACATCGGTGACGCGCGACCGTGATCGGCTCTGGGCCCGCACCCTCGCCACCCACGAGGCCTGGATCGCCCGGGACCCCTCGCTCGCCGTCAGGCCGACGACGGACTGAGGCGCCGGCGGGCGAGTGCCGCCCCGCCCAGGCCGACGGCGATGCCGACGGCGGCGCCTCCGAGACCGCGGAGCCGTTGGTCACGGCTCATGTGCTCGTGGGTGGCCAGGCCGCCCACCAGGTCGGCCAGGTCGGCGCCACCGCTGGCCAGGAACCAGCCGGGGGTCGCGGGCGACCCGGTCAGCCCAGCCCGGAGGAGGAGGGCCCCGACCAGCGCATCGCGGTAGCCCATCGAACGGAGGAGGAGCTGGGCGGTCGGCGTCTCGTCGGACTCGCCGCCCCAGAGCCGGTTGGCCGCCTGCGGGGCCACCAGGAAGGAGAGCCCCGAGGCGCAGCGAATGGTGCCGGCCCCGATCGCCAGCCAGTCACGACGTCGGTGCACACGTGCAGTCTGGCTCCGCTCACGCCGAGACCGTGACGGACTCGAGCGGTCGGCTGACCTCGGTGTGGAAGTCGTGGAGGACGGCGTGGCCGTGCGGGCAGTGCACGACGGCTTCGGGACCCTGGTCCGTGTTGCCGAACGAGTCGATCGCCGACGTGCTGACGAGGTAACGCTTCTGGCAGTGGTTGCAGTGGATTGCGAACATGGAACCACCATCACACGGTCGATCATGTAGGACAAGCGATGATTCATGATGCATACTGTGCAGAGTTACTGAATCGTCGGCCAGGAGGTCGAGACCGATGGAGATGAGCCTGCAGCAGCTGCGCATGCTGCGCGAGGTGGCCAACCGCCAGACCATCGCGGCCGCCGCCGAGTCGCTCGGGTACACGGCCTCGGCTGTGTCCCAGCAGCTCAGCGGGCTCGAGAAGGTCACCGGGGTCCCGGTCCTCGAACGGGTGGGCCGCAACGTCCGCCTCACCGATGCCGGCCGGGAGCTGGTCCGCCACGCCGACGACCTGCTGGCGGGGATGGAGGCGGCGCAGGTCGCGGTCGAGCGCCTGAGCAGCGAGGTCCGGGGTGACCTCACCTGCACGGTCTTCGAGTCGGTCGCCGCCACCCTGCTCATTCCCCTGCTCCAGCGCCTGGCGCAACGCCACCCCGACCTGACCCTGCGCACCCGCCAGCTCGACCCCGACGTCGCCATGGAGTGCCTGTCCTCGGGCGAGCTCGATCTGGCCTTCGCCATCGACTACCCCCACTCGCCGGCACCCCGGCGACCGGATCTCACCCGTTTCAACCTGCTCGACGACCAGTTCCACCTCGTCGTGGCCGACGACGACCCGATCACGTCCCGCCGCGTCCGCCTGGCCGACCTCTCGGGTCGGGCGTTCGTGTCCTCGCCCGCCGACCTGAGCTGTGGTCGCTGCCTGCTGGCGGCCTGCCGGGATGCCGGCTTCGAGCCCGACCTGGCCCACGAGGTCGACGACTACCCGACCACCCTCCACCTGGTCCGGGCCGGCCAGGGCGTCTCGCTCGTGCCCGACCTCGGCCTGGTCGACATCGATCCGGGCGTGCGGGTGATCAGCATCGATCCCCCCGTCACGCGGGTCGTCCAGCTGGCCTACCGGACCGCCAGCGCCGAACGCCCGGCCATCGTCGCCGTCCGCAACGCCCTGGTCGAGATCGTCGACGAGCTGGGTCTCACCGCCGCCGCAGCCTGACTTCCGTAGCTTGCGTTAGATAGCTAACGGTGGTTATATATCTGCATGGCCACCCAGGGGGAGCGCCGGGCGCGGACGCGCCAGGCCCTGCTCGACGCCGCCGCGGAGCTGTTCGCCGCCCGCGGGGTCGAGGGGGCGTCGGTGGACGCCATCGCCGAGGCGGCCGACCGGACGTCGGGCGCGGTGTACGACCACTTCGGCAGCAAGGACGGCCTGCTCCACGCCCTGCTCGAGGGCTGGATCGACGACGTCGCCGCGGTGACCGGCGCCGAGCTGAGCACGGCCACCACGCTCGAGGAGCGGATGGGGGTCATGTGGCGCAACGTCGCCGACCCCGTGGTCGGTGACGGCCGCTGGATCGCGCTGGAGCACGAGCTCTGGAGCCACGCCACCCGCGACGAGGAGGCTCGCCGGTACCTCGCTCGGCGCTACCGGGCCGTGTTCGACGCGTTGGACGAGGGGGTCAGCGAGTGGGCGGGGGAGGGCGCGGCCGGTGTCGGCCCCGCCCTCATCGGCCTGCTGCTGGGCCTCGAGATGATGCGCCGGGTCGATCCCGACTCGGTGCCCGACGAGCTGGCCGTCGCCGCCCTGTGCGGCGTGGTCAACCGAGCGCACACGGGAGCGACCGCTTCATGACCGTGACCGAGATCGACGGCATCGACCTCCTGGCTGCCACCTGGGGCCGGGGCGTTCCCCACGACCAGTTCGACCGTCTCCGGGCGGTCGCCCCGGTGTGCTGGCACCCCGAGCCGGACGACACGGGGTTCTGGGCGGTCACCAAGCACGAGGACGTGGTCGCCGTGAGCCGGGACTCCGCCACCTTCTCCGCGGAGGTGGGCGGCGTCTTCATCCCCACCCAGGACGAGGAGGCCCTCGCCTCCCTCCGCCTGACGATCCTGATGATGGATCCCCCCAAGCACCACCGGTACCGGCGCCTGGTGTCCCGGGGCTTCACCCCCCGGATGATCGCCAAGCTGGTCGACGAGATCGAGCGCCGGGCGGAGCGGGTCATCGACGAGGTCTGCGAGAAGGGCGAGGTCGAGTTCGTCGCGGAGATCGCGGCGCAGGTCCCGGTCCAGATGATCTGCGAGATGATCGGGCTGGAGCAGGAGCAGTGGCCCCGGATGTTCGAGCTGAGCAACCAGCTCATCGGCTCCCGGGACGATCCTGACTACCAGGGCGAGGATCCCACCGTGGCGTCCATGGAGGTGTACGCCCTCTGCGACGAGGTCGCCGCCGACCGCCGTCAGAACCCCCGCGACGACCTCATGACCGCCCTGGTCGAGGCCGAGGTCGAGGGCGAGCGCCTGACCGACGCCGAGCTCAACCTCTTCTTCATCACCCTCATCGTGGCCGGCAACGAGACCACCCGGAACCTCATCAACCACTCGCTGCTCGCCGTCGTCGAGCACCCCGACCAGGCCCGACGCCTGCGGGACGATCCGTCCCTGTGGGACACGGGGGTCGACGAGATGCTCCGCTGGGGCAGCTCCATCCACAACTTCCGGCGCACGGCCACCCGGGACACCGAACTGCGGGGGGTGCCGATCCGGGCGGGGGACAAGGTCGTCCTCTACTACGCCTCGGCCAACCGGGACGAGGACGTGTTCGACGACCCGCACGCCTTCGACGTCGGACGCACGCCCAACGAGCACGTCACCTTCGGCGGCGGGGGCGAGCACTACTGCCTCGGGGCCAGCCTGGCCAAGGCCGAGATCCGGGCCACCATGCGCCAGATCATCGAGCGCCTCCCCGATCTCGAGCTGGCCGGGCCCTACGACCGCTTGCACTCCGACTTCGTGAACGGGATCAAGACGATGCCCGTCCGCTTCACCCCCACCGCGCCCCGCGCCTAGGAGGCCTCGACATGCGCACCCCACTCTGCGACGAGCTCGGCATCGAGTTCCCCATCTTCGCCTTCACCCACTGCCGCGACGTGGTGGCGGCGGTGTCGAAGGCCGGTGGCTTCGGCGTCCTCGGCGCTGTCGGCTTCACCCCCGAGCAGCTCGAGATCGAGCTGGCCTGGATCGACGACCACGTCGGCGACGCTCCGTACGGCGTCGACATCGTCATCCCCGGCAAGTACGAGGGGATGGGGGACATGGACCCCGACCACCTCGCCGACGAGCTCCGGAAGATGGTGCCCCAGAGCCACCTGGACTTCGCCAGGAAGGTCCTGGCCGACCGGGGCGTGCCCGAGCTCCCCGAGGACGAGGGCAACTCCATGCGCCTCCTGGGCTGGACCGAGGCGACGGCGACGCCCCAGATCGAGGTCGCTCTCGCCCATCCCAAGGTCAAGCTCATCGCGAACGCCCTCGGCACGCCGCCCACGGAGGTCATCGACCACATCCACGACGCCGGGCTGAAGGTGGCGGCGTTGTGCGGGTCGCCCTACCAGGCCCTGAAGCACAAGGAGGCCGGCGTTGACATCGTGATCGGCCAGGGTGGTGAAGGCGGTGGCCACACCGGCGACGTCGGCTCCATCGTGCTGTGGCCCCAGATCGCGAAGGCGATCGCCCCCACGCCGCTGCTGGCGGCCGGCGGCATCGGATCGGGCGAGCAGATCGCCGCCGCGCTGGCCATGGGCGCCCAGGGCGTCTGGGCCGGCTCCCTCTGGCTCACGGTCGAGGAGGCCGACCTGCCCCCGGCCCAGAAGCAGCAGCTCCTCGACGCCTCGTCGCGGGACACGGTCCGGAGCCGCAGCTTCACGGGCAAGCCCTGCCGGATGATCCGCACGGAGTGGACCGATGCGTGGGAGGCGCCCGACGCCCCTGACCCACTGCCCATGCCGCTGCAGTACATGGTGTCCGGCGACTGCGTGGCCCGCAGCCACCGCTACGCCGACAAGGCCCTCTCGGTCATGTTCAACCCGGCCGGACAGGTCGTCGGCCAGCTCGACCACGTCGAGAAGACCAGTGCGGTCATCCAACGCCTCGTCGAGGAGTACCTCGACGCCGTCGACCGCCTGACGAGGCTGACCGAGGCCGCCTCGGCCTAGCTCGACGTGAGCAGGAACTGGAGCTCGAGGGTGAAGTCGTCGGACACGCCGAGGACGATCGGGCTGGACGGCGCCACGACGTCGTAGTCGGGCAGGGTCTGGTCGATCGAGCCGACCAGGACCACGGTGTCGTCGACCAGTTGAGCCTCCATCGGGAAGTCGACGCTGCGGGTCACGCCGTGGATGGTCAGGTCGCCCACCGCCGTGGCGGTCACCGCTTCGCCCTCGGCTGCGCCGGATCCCAGCGCGATGGGCTCGGTCAGGGTGAAGGTGGCCGTCGGGAACGAGGAGGTCTCCAGGGCCTCCTGCACGCGGTCGTCGCGGCGGGACTCGTTCGTCGTGATCGTCGTGAGGTCGACCTCGAAGTCGGCCTCGGTGACGTCGGTGCCCTCGATGGTGAACGACCCGGTCACGTCACCGGTGCGACCCACCGCGGTGGCGGACCCGACGCCGGCCAGCTCCTCATTGATGCGGAACCCGGCGAAGGTCCCCGTCGCGGTCTCGAAGTCGAACTCGCCGGTCTCGGTGTCGACCGTCCAGATCCCGTCGACCGCGCTCTCGGGCGCGCTCGTCCCCGGTGCAGCCGTCGTGGAGCTCGGGTCGTCGTCCTCGACTTGGTCGACCGCGGATTCGAGCGAGACCGCCTCCGGCGCGTCGTCCCTCAGGTACCAGTAGAGGCCGCCACCGATGAGGGCGGCCACCACGATGCCCCCGACGATGAGGACCTTGGCTCGCGTCGACATGGTCAACGACCCTAGGGGGAGCACCTGGTGGCGCTGTCGCGCGGCTTCGAAGAACTGGTGAAGAATCCGCTCGCGCCGACCTAGGGTCGCGCATGCCCATCGACGCTCCCGCTCTGATCCGCGAGCAGTCGGTCCGGGCCCTGGCGGCGATGGCTGCCGACCCCGACGGCGCCGTCTCCTGGTGTGGGGACTGGAAGGTGCGGGACGTCGTCGCCCACATCGGTGGCGGCCACGAGATGGCGGCCCGCATCGTCGACGGCCGACCCACGGCCGACCTCGCCGTTCGGGGCGAGTTCCAGGTGCCGGAGGGCGACGACGAGGAGGTGGCGGCGTGGGTGAGGGTGGCGAGTGCACACCTCCTGGACGCGCTCGACGGCGTCGAGCCCGCCGCCGAGTGCTGGACCTGGTGGCCCGATGACCCCACGGTTGGCTTCTGGGCTCGGCGCATGGCCCACGAGACCCTGATCCATCGCTGGGACGCCGAGCGGGGCGCCGGTCTCGTCCCGGAGCCGATGGCGCCGTCCGATGCCGCCGATGGCATCGACGAGATGCTCGACCGCTTCGTCGGCCTGACCCGGATCCTCTTCTCGGCGCCAGGTGCGGGGGAGTCGGCCCACCTCCACTGCAGCGACACGGACGGCGAGTGGCTCATCACCTTCCTCCCCGAGGGTCGGCACGAGCTGACCCGCGAGCACGCCAAGGGCGATGTGGCCTTCCGGGGTCCGGCCGAGGACCTGCTCCTCTTCCTCTGGGGCCGCGACCAGGACGGCGTGGAGACCCTCGGCGACGACGCCGTGGCTGCCCGTTGGCGCGAGCTCGTCCCCCCGATGTGATGGCCGCGCCGACGATCGTCCAGGACGGGTTGGTCGCCGTCGTCAAGCGGGACTGCCCGACGTGCACGCTGGTCGCCCCCGTCCTGGTCGACCTGGCCGATCGCACCGAGATCACCGTCCTCAGCCAGGACGATCCCACGTTCCCCGAGGGGATCGACGGTGTGGTCGACGACACCGACCTCGACTTCTCGTGGCACCACGACCTCGACACCGTGCCCACCCTGCTCCGCTTCGTCGATGGCGAGGAGGAGGGCCGCACCGTCGGCTGGGACCGCTGGGCGTGGCAGGCGTTCACCGACACCGGTGACCTCGGTGGCGACCTCCCCGACTACCGGCCCGGCTGCGGCTCCCTGAACGTCGACCCTGACCGGGTCGACGAGCTGGCGGTGCGCTTCGGCGGCTCGGTCCTGCGCAGCCGCCGCGTCCAGCTGGCCACCCTGGAGGACGACTTCGAGGCGCTCTTCGACCGGGGCTGGGCCGACGGTCTCCCGGTCGTCCCCCCGACCGAGGAGCGCGTGCTGCGCATGCTCGAGGGCACCAGCCGGGCCCCGGACGAGGTCGTGGCCGTCATCCCGCCCGACCTCGTCGAGGGCACGGTCGAGAAGGTGGCCGTCAACGCCGTGATGGCGGGCTGTCGCCCCGAGTACCTCCCGGTCGTGCTGGCCGCGGTCGAAGCGGCCTGCACCGACGAGTTCAACATGCACGGCCTGCTGGCCACGACCTGGTTCAGCGGGCCGATGGTGGTGGTCAACGGTCCGGTGCGCCGGCGCATCGGGATGAACAGCGGGGGCAACGCCCTCGGCCAGGGCAACCGGGCCAACAGCACCATCGGCCGGGCCCTGCAGCTCGTGGTCCGCAACGTGGGCGGCGGCCGGCCCGGCGGGGTGGACCGGGCCACCCTGGGCCATCCCGGCAAGCTCGGGTTCTGCTTCGCCGAGGACGAGGAGGGCTCGCCCTGGGAACCGCTGTCGGTCCACCGCGGCCTCGACGCCGGCGTCGACGCGGTGACCCTCTTCGCCGCCGAAGGGGTACGGGGGATCGTCGACCAGCTCTCGCGGGAGCCGGAGTCGCTGGCCCGCTCGTTCGCCGCCTGCCTCCGCACGGCAGCCCACCCCAAGCTGGTCCTGGGCTTCGACGCCACCCTCGTGGTCTCGCCCGAGCACGCCCGGGTCTTCGCCGAAGCGGGTTGGAGCCGTCAGCGCCTGCTCGACGAGCTCACCGCGCTGCTCACCTTCGACGGGGCCGACCTGGTCCGGGGCGCGGGCGACATCGCCGAGGGCCTACCCGAAGGGTTCGCCGGTGCCACCCTGCCCAAGTTCCGGCCCGGCGGCCTGCTCATCGTCCACGCCGGCGGCGGCGCCGGGCTGTTCTCTGCCATCATCGGGGGCTGGGTCAGCGGTGCCGGTGGCAGTGAGATCGTGACCAAGGAGGTCCTGTCGTGACGACCATCCTGGATCCCACGGGCGAGCGCACGCCGGCCGAGCGCACCCTGCTCGACCGACCGGCCTCCGTCGACGGGTTGATCGTGGGGCTGCTCGACATCAGCAAGCCGCGGGGCAACGTGTTCCTCGACCAGGTCCAGCTGCGCCTGACGGAACGGGGTGCCACCGTCGAGCGCTTCACCAAGCCCACCTTCACCAAGCCGGCCCCGGCCGACCTGCGCTACGAGATCGCGCAGCGGTGCCACGTGGTCATCGAAGCCCTCGCCGATTGAGGCTCGTGCACGTCGTGCAGTGTGCACGACATCGCTGATCTGGAGCAGCGGGGGATCCCCAGCGCGTTCGTGGCCTCGACGGAGTTCGTCGAGGCCGCCGAAGCGCAGGCCGTCGCCCTCGGCTTCCCCGCGGCGCGGGTCTTCGTGCCCCACCCCATCCAGGACCGCACCGACGACGAGATGCGCGCCCTGGCCGATGCCGCCGTCGACGAGATCGTGGCCGCCGTCACCGCGGGATCGGGGTGAGGTCGAGGCCGGTCGCCTCGAGGCAACGGCGGAACCCGTCGTCGAGGATGCGGTCGTGGCCCTGGACGAGGACGGGGCCGGCCACGACGCCGAGCGCCCGCAGCAGGCGCCGCCGGGGCGCCAGCGACCAGTGCAGGCCGACCTCGCTCCCGCTGTCCACCGACGCGACGGTCACGGTTGACTCACCGATGACGTCGCCGCCGACGGCGATGACCACCCGCCGGGGTGCCTCCACCTCGGTGAGCTCGAGATCGAGGCGGAGCCGGTAGCCGGCGGGGGCCCGCACGACGGCCCGCGTCGTGGCGCCACGCGCCAGTGGCGGCGGCTCGAACGAGATCAGGAACGGCCACCACGAGGGGTAGGCGGAGAAGTCGAGGACGGTGGCCCACACGTGTTCGTGCGGCTGGCTCGAGCGCCACCGCCGTTCGGCGGTCAGGGCCCGCACGGAGACGGGTCAGGTCCGGGGCTCGAGCAGGACCACCGGGATCTCGCGCTCGGTCTTCTTCTGGTACCCGGCGTAGTTGTCGTGGTCCTCGGTGATGAGCGGCCACAGCCGGGCCCGCTCCTGGGCATCGGCGACGTGGGCGGTCATCTTCTGCGTCGGCTTTCCCGGGTGCGTGACCTCGACGTCGGGGTTGTCCCGCAGGTTCAGGAACCAGGCCGGGTGCTCGTCGTTGCCGCCCTTGGAGGCGACGACGGCGATGGTGTCGCCCTCGGTGTAGGGGGCGGTCAGCATCACCTTGCGGGGCTGGCCGCTCTTGCGGCCGATGGTGGTGAGCTCGAACGCCGGCATCCCCAGCAGCCGGTTGCCGACCTTGCCGAACGTGAGGGTGAGCGTGGCCTTGTGGATCGCGTTCATCAGCTTGAGCTGGAGGTCGCTGGGCATGGCGTGACTTGAGCAGGCGGGGCCGACCACGTCAACCGGGACCGGTACGCCGAGCTGCTCGACCTTTGAGGCTCGTAGCGTCGAGGCGTGCGCTTCGAGGCCTACCACCACCTCGACGGGCGGCCCAACGTGGTCGTGGACGGTTCGCCCACCGAGGGGACCGTCCTCACCGTCACCCACTGGCCGGGCTACCCCCCGCCGGAGGCCGTGGCCGACGACCTGTCGGCGCAGATGGCGTTCCGTCTCCTCGATCACCCCGAGCTCGTGCCCGACGGTGTGGAGCTGGTGTCCAACAACCACTTCGACCAGGACGGGCTGGTCTCGCTCTTCGCCCTCTGCCGGCCGGACGAAGCGCTCGCCCGTCAGCCGTTCCTCGAGGACGTGGCCCGCGCCGGTGACTTCGCCGTCTACCAGGACCGCGATGCGGCCCGGGTCTCGATGGTCCTCTCGGCGATGGCTGGCGACGACGGGCGGCCCGACGACTACATGGAGCGCACGGCCGGGCTCTACGAGGAACTGCTCGGGCGGCTGCCCGAGCTGTGCGATGGCATCCAGCGCCATCGAGACCTGTGGGCGGAGGAGGATGCGTCGCTGGCGGCGAGCGAGGCGGCATTGGCTTCGGGCGCGGTCCAGCTCGAGGAGGTCCCCGACGTCGAGCTCGCGGTGGTGACGGTGCCCAGCGACGCGCCCGATGCCGGCGGTCACCGCTTCGGCGGGGACTGGGCCCACGGGCTGCACCCGATGGCCGTCTGTGGCGCGACAGACCGTCTCGTCGTGGCCACCGTGCGCGAGGGCCGCTACGAGGTCGAGCACCGCTACGAGACCTGGGTCCAGCTCCGGTCGCGGCCGCTGCGCGAGCGCCGCGACCTGGTTCCCCTGGCCGAACGCCTCCAGGACGAGGAGCCCGCGTCGACCGTGTGGTCGGCCACCGACGTCGGCGGGCTGATCCCCCGGCTGACGACCGCCGGCGAGCCGAGCGGGATCGCGCCGGGCCGCTTCGTCGAGCTCGTCGTCGGCCACCTCCGCACCGCCCCGCCGGCCTGGGACCCCTTCGTCCCCGACCCCTGACCCTGCGATCTCAGATTCAGTCGCGAGAGAAGATGCGCAGCACGTACCAGAAGAGGAGCATCACCGAGGCGAAGAGCTGCACGGCGGCACCCACGTGGGCGGTCTCGGGGTAGGTCTTGAGGATCGCCTGGGTCTGGTAGAGGATGGCGGCGCCGGCCACGCCGACCATCGCCAGGGAGAACCAGACCCCGAGCTCGAGCCCGAAGAGCAGGGCGGCCACGATCAGGAGCAGGGCCATCACCCCCGCGAACATCACGAGGGGCCGCAGGAACGACAGGTCCCGCCGGGTGTAGAGGCCGACCGCGGTCAGGCCGCCGAACCCGAGCACGGTGACGACGGCCGCGCTGGCGACCGTGGCGCTCCCGCCCGCTCCCTCGACGTTGAACACGTACCAGAGGAACGGGGCGAAGATCAGCGCCTCGGCCGCGGCGAGGCCGAAGAGTCCGGCGTACTGACGGGCGGGGTCATCCAGGTCGTGGGCGGCCGCCGTGGCCAGGAAGTTGACGATCATGAACGCGCCCAGGACGAGCAGCCAGGCCGCACCGCTCCCGGCCACGAGGTCGTAGATGGCCTCGGCCAGCCCGGTGAAGAACAGCAGCGTCTCGAACACGATGAACGCCGCGACGGCGAGCGCGAGGTGTTGGTAGACGCGGACGAGGAAGGCGCCTCGCGTCTCGGCACCGAGGTCGGCTACCGGGGTGGGGAGGGGCTGGGCCATCGACATGCTCCCAGGGTACCGACGGGCCCGATCAGGTGGAGGTGAGCAGGCCCAGGCCCAGAGCGATCACGCCCGCGGCCAAGCTGACCACGCCGAGGGGGATCAACCGGATCAGTCCGTTCGGCTCGGTGGCCCCGGGGCGGGCGACCGAGAGGAAGAACCCGCCCGGGATCAGGAGGGCGGCCACGGCCACCCCCTCGCGGGCGACGAGCTCGGCGGCGCCCTCGAGGTCGGCGGCGTCGACGAACGGCTGGCAGATCAGCGCGAGGGAGACGAGGACGCCGGCGTGGGCGTGGCCGGCCCGGAAGAAGGTGCGCTGCTCCTCGGTGACCGGGTGGTCGCCCCGGACGATGCGGAGCAGGAAGACGCCGCCGAACTCGATGGTGGTGATGGCGAGGAGCAGGATCCCGGCCATCACCCGGGAGGCATCGGAGAGCTCCATGGGTTTCAGGGTCCAGTCGGGTCGCGTTCAGTCTTGTCACTGACAAGTTCGCGCCGTGAGCCAATCTTGTCAATGCCTAGATAGGTGCTAGCGTCGAGGCGATGTCCGGGAGCGGCTACCACCACGGAGATCTCCGGCGGGCGCTGTTGGATGCTGCCGTCGAGGCCGTCGAGGAGCGAGGTCCGGCCGAGCTCAGCCTCCGTGACCTGGCCCGGCGGGTCGGGGTGTCGCACGCCGCGCCCACCCACCACTTCGGGGACAAGGCCGGGCTGCTCACGGCCGTGGCCGTCGAGGGCCACGAGCTGCTGCGGGCCGCGCTGGCCGATGCGTGGGCGCGCAGCCATGACTTCCTGGAGGTGGGCGTGGCCTACGTGGGCTTCGCGGTGACGCACCGGGCGCACTTCGAGGTGATGTTCCGACCGGAGCTGCTCCGGGTCGACGACCCCGCGCTGGCCCGAGCCCGGGCGCAGTCAGCCGAGCTGCTCTACGGACCGGCCGAGGCCCTCACCGACGCCGGCTCCCGCGTCGAGGCCGGGGTGGCCGCGTGGTCCCTGATGCACGGCGTGGCGTGGCTCTGGCTCAACGACCTCCTGCCCGCCCAGCTCGGCGACGATCCGGAAGCCATTGCCCGCGCCGCCGGCCGCCACCTCTTCGCCTGAGGCGTTCAGCCCGGTCGCCTTGGGGTGTCGCGGTTGACGAAGGCCATGTCGACGGCGCGGTCGCCCACGGCCTGGAGGGCGCCGAGGCGCTCGAGGTCGTCGGGCTCGAGGTGGACGTCCACCGCGGCCGCGTTCTCCTCGAGGTACTTCCGGCGCTTGGTGCCGGGGATCGGCACGACGTCGTCGCCCTGCGCGTAGAGCCAGGCCAGGGCCACCTGGCCGGGGGTGCACCCTCGGGCCTCGGCCACCTCCTTGACCACGTCCACCAGGGACAGGTTGGCTTCGAACGCGCCGTCGGCGAAGCGGGGGTTGGTCCGGCGGAAGTCGTTGTCGGCCAGGCTGTCGGTGGCGGTGACGGTGCCGGTGAGGATCCCCCGGCCGAGGGGACTGAACGGGACGAGGCCGATGCCGAGCTCCCGGCAGGCCGGCACCACGTCGTCCTCGAGGTCGCGGGTGAACAGGGACCACTCGCTCTGCAGCGCGGCGATGGGGTGCACGGCGGCCGCCCGGCGGACGGTGTCGGCGGAGGCCTCCGACAGGCCGAGGTGGCGGACCTTGCCGGCCTCGACCAGCTCGGCCATGGCCCCCACGGTGTCCTCGATGGGCACGGTCAGGTCGGGGCGGTGCTGGTAGTAGAGGTCGATGTGGTCGACGCCGAGCCGCTCCAGGGAGGCGTCGCAGGCCTGGTGGACGTACTCGGGCGAGCCGTCGACGCCCCGCTCACCGTCGCGGAAGACGTTGCCGAACTTGGTGGCCAGCACCACGTCGTCCCGCTGGGAGGCGATGGTGCGGCCCACGAGCTTCTCGTTCTCGGTCAGCCCGTAGACGTCGGCGGTGTCGAGGAAGGTGACACCGAGGTCGAGGGCCCGCTCGATGGTGGCCACCGCTTCGTTCTCGTCGGCGGGCCCGTAGGCGAAGTCGGTCAAGCTCATGCAGCCCAGTCCCTGGGCCGGGACGTTCAGGCCGGTGGAGCCGAGGGCACGGGTGGGGAGGGTCATGCGGCGACCGTACGCCCTCCCCGGCCGACCTCACTCGCCGGCGTAGGTGCCGAAGCTCCAGAGGTTGCCCTCGGGGTCGCGGACCGTGAAGCCCCGCGACCCGTAGTCCTCGTCCTTGAGTCCCGCGACGACCTCGGCCCCGGCTCCCGTGGCCCGCTCGAACAGCCCGTCGGGGTCGTCGCAGACCACGTAGACCGAGTCGTTGCCGGGCGTGCGCCGCCCAAAGGGCGAGTCGTCCTTGCCGGCGCTGCCGAACATGAGCCCGCCGCCGAGCGGCCAGCGGAGCTCACCGTGCACGATGACCGACGGATCGTCCTCGCTCGGGTAGGCGGCGCGCTCCTCGAAGCCGAAGGCGGTGGTCAGGAAGGTGATGGCGGCCCGGGCGTCAACGAAGGACAGGATCGGCCAGACCGTGGGTGGGTTGCTCATGGGTGGGTTGCTCATGTTCTCCAGCATGCAACCGTTCCGCCATCTCGTCTTGGAAGGATGGAAGGTCCTCGGTCAACAGCTCCGACGGTGAGCAGCCGGCCAGCTCGGCGAAGTCCCGGTCGAGGTGGGCGTGGTCGTAGTAGCCGCACCCGGCGGCCACCTGGGCGATGGAGATGTGGGGCGGGGCGGCCCGGAGCAGGCGCTGGGCCCGCTCGAACCGCACCACCCGGGCGGCCAGCTTCGGGGCGAGGCCGAACTCGTCCCGGAAGCGACGGGTCAGGTGCTGGCGGCTCCAGCCGGTCTCGACGGCGAGGTCCCGCACCGTGACCTGGCCGCCCGAGCCGACCACCATCCGCCAGCTCTCGGCCAGCTCCGGCACGACCTGCTCCTCCCGGCCCACCCGGAGCAGCACGTCGTCGCAGGCGGCGAAGCGCTCGGCCCACGAGGGCGCCACCTGCAGGCGCTCCCACAGTTCGTGACCGGCACCGCCGACGACGTCGGCCCATTCGAGGGTCTGGTTCCAGAGCGCCCGGGCCGGGGCGCCGAGCAGGGCCCGGCTGCCGAGCGGGGTCAGCTCGATCTCGACCCCCTCCTGGTTGCCGTCGTGGGCGATCAGCGCGCTCGAGGCCTGCAGCCCGCTCAGCACGCAGCCGTACCGGCTCGGCGCCTGTCCGGGGTCGGTCTGCCGGATGACGTCGACGGGCGGCCCGATGCTCACGATGAAGGTCATGTGCCGGGACGGCAGGCCCCGGTGGACGCCTGCCGGATGGCCCTCGAGCCGGTACCCGCAGTACTCCCGGATGAAGGGTCGCAGCGCCGGCGCCGGTGACCGGGTCACCCACTCCGTGACCGGCTCGCTCATGTTCCGAGGCTACGACGGCCGGGCTGTGACGGCTGTCGCTTGACCTCCGGGATCCGGGGAGGATGATGGTCCCATGGCCTCAGGCCTGCCGGATCCCCGCCGCCGACGGCGGGACGCGTGGTGTGAGTTCGACGTGATCACGCGGCGCATCGACCGGACGCCGGCCGTCCTGTCCCGGGTCCTGGACCGGCCGAACGCCCTGCCCGTCGGCCAGGACGTGAGCCTCGGCCGGCGGGGGAGCCTGCGCCTCGACGAGCCCTTCGAGCACCGTGGACCCGAGGACGCCGGCACCTGGGAGACGCGGGGTCGGGTGACGGGGCGGGGCCCGAGGATCGCCCGCTTCTCCCGGGTCGAGGTGGTCATCGCCCCGTGGTCGACCGACGCGGCGCAGTTGCGGGTGTTGCCCCGGTCGCGCTTCCTGGCCCGCTGGGGTGAGCGCCGTCAGCGCCGCTACTTCGACCTCGCCCACGCCGCCGCCGACCGGCTCCTCCCGATCCTCACCGTCACCTGACGGCCAGCCGCCGGAGCACCGCACCGTCGGCGGCGCTGGCGTTGGGTCCGTACGCGGCGACGAACAGGCCGCGCTGCCCGCAGCCACAGACCAGCGCCAGCACGATCGCCTCGTCGTCGGGGTCGGTCGACCCCTCGTAGCGAACGACCTCGTCGATGGTCATCTCGGCCGGGTCGTGCTCGGTGTTGCAGGCCCCGCACCGCAGGAGCCCGTCCTCGGTGGGCACGAAGTCACGGTCGTACCCGGCGGCTCGGAGCCGGTTCGTGGCCTCGAGCACGGTCTCCATCATCCCGCCGAGCCTACGATCAGGTCATGAGCGTCGCGGTCTCGTTGGAGGCACTGGCCGCTCGGATCGCCGAGTTCGGCCCCCACCCCTACCTGGTCACGGCGGGCGCCCAGGGTGGTCCCCACGTGGTGTCGGTCACCGCCCGGGTGGACGGCGACCACCTCGTGGTGGAGGCCGGCAACACCAGCCGGGCGAACGTGGCCGCGAACGCGGCGGCCACGCTGCTCTGGCCCGCGCCCGCCGGCGAGGACTACAGCCTGATCGTCGACGGCGAGGGCGAGCCTCCGGAGGCCCAGGACCGGCCCCTCGTCGTGCGCCCGACCAAGGCCGTGCTCCACCGCGTGGCGAACGCCAGCGACGACCTCCCGAGCTGCATCCGCATCGGCGAGGACGAGGAGCCGAGCCGATAGGCGAGGCGACCTGGAGCCAGCGCTGATCGCCAAGCGCAGCTTGGCGATGTCCGATCAAGCCGGCAGCTCAGCCTCTCGAGCGCACGCCCTCGACCACGCCCTCGGGGCGGGCCGCGGCGCCGTCCGGGTCCTCGCCGGCATCCCGCCGGGCCCGGCGCTGGCGTAGGAGGTCCCAGCACTGGTCGAGCGCGACCTCGATCTCCTGCATCCGGGCGAGCTCGTCGTCGTCGAGGGCCTCACCCTCGTGGGACCGTTCGAGCCGGTGCTCCTCGTCGGCCAGCTCGCTGATCCGGCTCACGATCTCCTTGTCATCCACCGCGTGCCTCCTCGGGTCGTCGGGCCCATGCTGGCAAACGGCGGGCAGGACCGCACCCCGGTCGTCAGGTCGTCAGCACGATCACCCCGTGCGCCGGACCGGATTCGAGATGGCGGAAGGCCTCGCGGACCTCGGCGAGCGGATGGCTCCGGTCGATGACCGGCGTGATGGCGCCCGTCTCGAGGTGCTCGTTGAGGACGAGGAGGCGGTCCGCGGTGTCCTTGGCGACCAGGCTGAGGAACCGCTGCTTGCCGAGACGCGAGTGCAGGGCCGCCCGGGCCATGCGACCGAAGAACCCGCCGGTCCACGGCCCGCCGCCCTCGCCACCGACCATCACCGCGGTCCCGGAGGGCGCCAGCGCCTGGCGGAGGACCGAGAACGGCCGGCGGCCCACGATGTCGATGATGAGGTCATAGGTGCGGCCGTCGGCGGTGATCTCCTGGCTCGTGTGGTCGAGCACGTGGTCGGCGCCGAGCGAGCGGACGAGATCCAGGCTCGTCGGACCGGCCATCCCGGTGACCTCCGCCCCGAGGGCTCGGGCCAGCTGCACGGAGAAGGTGCCCACGGCGCCGGATGCCCCGATCACCAACACCTGCTGGCCTTGGGTCACCTCCGCCCGCTCGCAGAGCGCCTGCAGAGCGGTGCCGGCGCCGTAGGGCACCGCTGCGGCCTCCTCGAACGGGAGGTCGGCGGGCTTCGGCGCCACCTGGTCCTCGGGGGCGACGGCGTACTCCGCCCACGCGCCACGGCCGGTGCCGTAGACCTCGTCACCGACGGCGAACCGGGTCACGTCCCGGCCGACCGCCTCCACTCGACCCGCCAGGTCGAGTCCGGGGACGGGGACCTTGGGCCGGCGCACGCCGTAGCCCATCAGCCGGGTCAGATGGGGGCGCCCGGTCATGACGTGCCAGGCCGCCCGGGTCACGCCCGCGGCGTGGACGCGCACCAGCACCTCGTCGGCGCCGACCTCGGGGACGTCGATCCGACGGAGCGACAGCACGTCGGCCCCTCCGTACCCGTCCTGCACCACGGCCTGCATCTGCTCGATCTTCACCGCACCATCGTTCCAAACCGAGTGGGCCGCCCGCGGATCCACGCTGCGTAGTGTCCGGTCGGAGGGGGACGCCATGAGGGCCTGGAGGGTGCACGGGGTGGGCGAGCCGGGCGAGGTGTTCGCGCTCGACGAGGTCGCCGAGCCGTCGGCCGCCGACCTCGCCGGGATGAGCATGGGCCTGAGCGGGTGGGTGCCGGCGGGCCCGGGCCTGGAGCCGTTCACCGACTGGGTGCGGCTCCGGATGCGCTTCGCCGCCCTCGCCCTCCCGGACGTGACCATGGCCCGGGGCGACTACCCGGTGCCGGTCGCGCGCCCCTACGTCTCCGGGCAGGAAGGCGTGGGGGACGTGATCGACGCCGCGCCCGGCTGGGAGCACCTCCTCGGCCGGCGGGTGGCCGCCGTCTGCATCCAGCCCTGGGGCAGCCTGGCGGAGGTCGCGGTCGGGATCTCGATGATCTACGAGGTCCCCGACCAGATGACCGACGAGGCCGCGGCCGGCTTCCTGATCCCCGCCCACACCGCCTACCACGCCGTCGTCCGGCGGGGTGGGGTGCAGTCGGGCGAGACGGTGGTGGTCCTCGGCGCCGCCGGCGGCCTCGGCGCCGCCATCGTCCAGCTCTGCCTCGCCCGGGGTGCCCGGGTCATCGCCGTCGTCGGCGGTCCGGAGAAGGTGGCCTTCTGCCGTGCGCTCGGTGCGGAGGCGGTCGACCATGCCGAAGGCGACTTCGTGGACGCCGTGCGCAGCGTGGTCGGCGGGGGCGTGGAGGTCGTGATCGACCCGGTGCAGGGCGCCATGGGCGCCGCCGCCCGCAGCCTGCTCGTGCCCAACGGCCGCCACGTGCTGTGCGGCCATGCCGGTGGGCTGATCGCCCACGATCCGCACTTCTACCTCGCCAACCACACCCTGGTCGGGGTGACGCTCGGTGGCTACCCCCGCGAGGAGATGCGGCGCATGGAGGCCGAGACCGACGCTGCCCTCCGCGGGCTGCTCGCCGACGGCCGCTACCGCCCGACCGTCGAGCGGATCGTGGGCTTCGACGCCGTCCCCGCTGCGCTGGCGGATCTGGCGGCTCGGCGGACGACGGGCCGTGTGGTCGTGCGCATCAACGACGATTCGGGTAGCCGGAACCGTCGAGCCGTTCGCAGTGCTGTCCGGCAATGCGGCCGAGGGGGGCCAGCGCAGTGGACTGTCGGAGCATGCGCTCGGTCAGGTAGGGGTGGAGGCGGACTCGTTCCCACTCACCAGCGCCGAGTGGGCCCTGCTTGTCCCAGATCGAGTTCGAGACGCCGAGCCGTCCGAAGCCCTGGACCAGGCCGGAGCGATGGGCGATCCGCACCTCGGCGTCGGACTGATCGAGGTGTCGGGCCGCGGCCGCCGCCAGACCGGAGACGGCGCTCGAGTGGCCGATCATCGACGGGGATTTGAGGTCGACGAAGCGGCCGATCGCCATCAGGGCGTCATCGCACTGCTGCTCGGTCAGTGCGACGGCCAGCGTCGGTTCGGCGTCGATCACCGTGTCCCACGAGCCGGCGTCGTCCAGGGCGCCGAAGACCTTTCCGGCGTCAAGGCTGAGCGTGTCGACGACGAGCGGATCGAACTGGGTGCCCCGTCGACGCTCGGCCAGCGCAACGGCGCGCATCGATGCCTCCGACGCGATGGGCGACCTCGGTGAACTCGGCCAGCTGCACGACCCGGGCCGCGAGGGGGATCTCCTCAGCGCGTCCGTTCGCCGGGCCAGCCCTTCCCGTCCCACCGCTCGTAGGACGCCCCGAGCGCCTCGAGCACGGGGTCCGGGACCCCGAGCTGCGCCGCCAGCTCCCGGGCGTAGCCGGCATGCCGGGTCATCATGTCGTTCACGTCGCGACGGCCCGAGAGCGCGAACTCGAGGCCGGTGCGGGCGCGGTGAAGGGGCGTCGACCCCGAACCGATCAGGCGCACCATGGTGACGATGTCGGCGCACGCTGAACGGCTCGGGCCCGTACTTCGTGGCCTTGAGGGCGATGTCATCGCCGAACCACTTGGCCTGTTCGTGGGCGTCGGCGTGGCAGCCCACGTTGACGAGGAGCGCGGTGTAGTACACGGTGCTGCGCTCGTCCTGGTCGAGGCCGAGCTGCTCGCTCGAGCTGGAGGGCGATCAGGCACTGGCGCAGGACGTGCTCCATCGGCTGACCGAATCCGAGGTCGACACCGAGGGAAAGGGAGGCGACCAGCTCCGCCAACCGGACCGGCGGTTCCCTCGACCCACGCGGAAGCGTAAGCGGTCCGTCCGGACGGGCGCAGAAGATGAGGTGAACACCCCATGCCCGGCACCCGGGAGCCTTCGTAGGTTGCTTGCACGGCCGTTGCCACCGGGGCGATGGCAGGACCCGAGGAGCACCGTCGTGGGCAAGGCGTCGAAGGACACCACACCGATCACCATGGACAGCGAGGTGGCGGAGGACCGAGGCTGTGAGCTGGCCGATTTCACCGTCAACTTCGTCACCATCCGTCAGGACGTGGACCTGGCACCGATGTTCGTGGACCTGCCGGACGGGCGTTGCCAGTGCCCCCACTGGGGCGTCATGACCAAGGGCCGGATGACGGTCGCCTACGCCGATCACGAGGAAGTGTTCGAAGCCGGCGACGCCTTCTATGATTCCCTACTGATCGGCGAGTTCGATCGGGAAGGAGTGGTGCTCGTGGGTGACGACCCAACGGTCGCCGTCGCGGCGGAGGCCGATCGTGAGCCGGAGCCGGTTCTCGGGGTTCGCCGCGAGCTCGTCGGGCATGCCGCAGCGGAGCAGGGCGTGGGCGAAGGCGACGTCGTCGCCGGCGGTGACCTCGAGGGACTCGATCTCGAAGCTGGCGCCCTGCCGCTGCCACTCGAAGAAGGGTGGCCAGGTCTCGCGGTAGGACTCGATGCCCCGCACGCCCTCATAGGGCGGGGGCACGTCGAACATCACGATGTCGCCGGCACGGTCGGCGACCACCGTGTCCAGGTCGCCGGTGTGCACGGCGTCGGCCCACCGCTCGATCGACGCACGGATCTGCTCCTCAGCGGCGGTCATGTCGCGTCCTCCTGGGCGAGGCGCTCGCGACGAGCCTGTTCCGCTTCGGTCGGGACCTCGAAGGTGAAGGCTCCGGGCTCGACGTCACCGCTCCGCCGGTAGGTGGCCATCACCACACCGGTGGTCGACACCTTCGAGTCCACGAGCTCGAGCCCGGCCGGGCTCGAGCCGTCGCCGAAGAGCCGCTTGCCGGCGCCGACGACGACCGGGAAGGTCCAGATCCGGAACTCGTCGACGAGATCGTGCTCGAGCAGCGTCTGGATGAGATCACCGCTGCCCTGGACGAGGAGGTCCGGTCCGTCCTCGGCTTTCAGCGCGGCGACGGCGTCGGCCGCGTCGCCATCGAGGAGGGTCGAGTTGTTCCACTCGACCGTGTCGAGCGTCCGGGAGGCGACGTACTTCCGCGCCGAGTTGAGGGTCGCGGCCGCCGAGTCGTCCACCTCGCTGGCCGTGCCACCCCGCTCCGCCCGCTCCTGCTCGCTGACGTGGGGCCAGTGGGCGGCGAAGATCTCATAGGTCCGCCGCCCGAGCAGGAGGTCGGACGGCGTGGCGAAGGACTCGGTCATCACGGCGTTCATGACGTCGTCCCAGTAGTTCACCGACCAGCCGCCGTGGGCGAAGCCGCCGGAGGGGTCCTCCTCGGGCCCGCCCGGCGCCTGCATGACGCCGTCGAGGGTCATGAACGTGGACACGACGAGGTCTCGCATGGGTGTGGTCCTTCGGGAGGAGGTGGTTGGGTGTTGGACCCGTTCAGCGCCCCGAATTCATCGCCGTGCGTCGGATCGGCTCGACGTCTGGTCTACGGGTCCACCTCGCCTTGGAAGACGCCGAAGACGGCGCCCTGGGGGTCGGTGAGGATGGCGAAGGTGCCGCCCGGGGTGACCTGGGGCCCGAACACCAGCGTCCCACCGAGGCCCTGGGCTCGTTCGAGCGTCGCCTCGGTCGACTCGACGGTGAAGTACGGGCGCCAGTGCGGCGGCACGTCGGCCTGCGCGGTGAGGCTGGCGTTGAGCCGACCGTCGTTGCTGGCGGCCAGCATCGCCGGGCCCTCCGGCCCCGTGTCGATCGGCGCGGTGGTCCAGCCGAAGAGCCCCTCGTAGAAGGCGCCCGCCGCGTCCAGGTCGGTCGTCGACAGCTCGTTCATGGTGAGGCAGCCGACGTCGTTGACCCGTTCGGCCCCGATCCGCTCGCCCGGCTGCCAGACGGCGAAGACCGCGCCCTGCGGGTCGGTGAGCATCGCCATGCGTCCGATTTCCATGACGTCGAAGGCGGGACCCAGCGCACCGCCGCCGAGCTCCGGCGCCCGGGCGACGGCGGCATCGGCCTCGGCCACGGTGACGTAGCTGGTCCAGTTGGGCGGGACGCCGGCGTCGCGCTGGTCCTGTCCCAGCTCGTAGAGCCCGGACACGTCGTCGCCGTCGACGCGGCACATCGTGTAGACGGCGCCTTCGCCGGCGTCGTTGTCCTCGGTCTCCCACCCGAAGAGCTCGGTGTAGAAGGCCTTGGCGGCGGCGGGGTCCGTGGTGGCCAGGTCGACCCAGGAGAAGGTCCCCGGCGGATGGCTCGTGCGCTTCCCCATGGCGAGGGCTCTACCCAGCGGTCGTAGGGTCCAGCCATGAGCACGTCGCCCTCGACCCCCATCTCGATCGACCGCGCCCTCGCGGCCCTGACCTTCTTCGCAGAACGAACCCCGACGACCACCGACGAGGACGCCGGTGGCGCCTTCGCCGCGCTGGCCGGCTACCGGGACGGGGCCATCTTCGTCGGCCACTGGGCCGGCACCAGCGAGTGGGAGCGCCATCCCGTCGGCGACGAGATCGTCATGGTCCTCGGCGGGCAGACGACGATCTTCCTCTTGGACGACGGTGGCGAGCACGCCAACCCGATGGAGCCGGGCGAGCTGATCGTCGTGCCCCAAGGGGTCTGGCACCGGTTCGAGACGCCCGACGAGGTGAAGGTGTTCAGCGTGACCCCCCAGCCCACCGAGCACCGGACCGAGCGCCCGGACTGAAGGAGTTTGGTGGGGGCCGACGGCGGCGAGCCGCCGGCCCCAACCGGTGCTCAGGCGAGGTCGAACCGCCCGAGGTTCATGACCTTGTCCCACGCGGCGACGAAGTCGCGGACGAAGACGTCCTTGCCGTCGTCGCAGGCGTAGAGCTCGGCGACCGCCCGGAGCTGTGAGTTCCCCCCGAAGACCAGGTCGACCGCGGTGACGGTCCACTTCTGCTCACCTGACCGGTCCTGGCTCTCGAACACGCCGTCGTCGTCGACCGACGGCGTCCACGTCGTGTCCATGTCGAGCAGGTTCACGAAGAAGTCGTTGGTGAGCGTTCCGGGAGTGTCGGTGAGGACGCCATGGCGGGATCGCCCGGTGTTGGCGTCCAGCGCCCGCAGGCCACCGACGAGCACCGTCATCTCCGGAGCGGTCAGTGAGAGCAGGTTCGCCCGCTCGAGCAGCTGGTGCTCCGGCGGCAGCTTCTCCCCGGCCTGGAGGTGGTTGCGGAAGCCGTCGGAGGTGGGCTCGAGCACGGCGAAGGAGTCGACGTCGGTCTGCTCCAGCGACGCGTCGCCGCGTCCGGGGGTGAAGGGGACCGTGATGTCGAAGCCGGCGTCCTTGGCCGCTCGCTCGACCGCGGCGCATCCGCCGAGGACGATGAGGTCGGCCACCGACACCTGCTTGCCGCCCGACTGGGAGCCGTTGAAGTCCTGCTGGATCCCCTCGAGCTTGGACAGCACGCCGGCCAGCTCGGCCGGGTCGTTGACCTCCCAGTCCTTCTGCGGCGCGAGGCGGAGCCGGCCGCCGTCGGTGCCGCCGCGCTTGTCGGTGTGGCGGTAGTTCGCCGCCGCCGCCCAGGCGGTGGACACCAGCTGAGGGCTGGTGAGGCCCGATCCGAGGATCGTCTCCTTCAGCGCGGCGACGTCCTGGTCGTCGACCAGCTCGTGGTCGACCGCGGGGATGGGGTCCTGCCAGATCTGCGGCTCGGCCGGGACCTCGGGGCCCCGGTAGCGGGCGATCGGCCCCATGTCGCGGTGGGTCAGCTTGAACCACGCCCTGGCGAACGCGTCGGCCAGCTGGTCGGGGTTCTGGTGGAAGCGCTCCGAGATCTCCAGGTAGATCGGGTCGGTCTTCAGGGCGATGTCGGTCGTGGCCATCATCGGGGCGTGCCGCTTCGCCGGGTCGTGGGCGTCGGGCACCGTGTCCTGCGCCTCGGGGTTGGTGGGGGTCCACTGCTGGGCCCCGGCCGGGCTGGTCGTCAGCTCCCAGTCGTAGGCGAAGAGGTTGTCGAAGAAGCCGTTGTCCCAGGTGGTCGGCTCGTTGGTCCACGCGCCCTCGAGCCCGCTGGTGATGGTGTCGGCGCCCTTGCCGGTGCCGTAGGCGCTGACCCAGCCGATGCCCATGGCGTGGAGGGGGCACCCCTCGGGCTCGGGACCGACGAGATCGGGGTCGCCGGCGCCGTGGGTCTTGCCGAAGGTGTGGCCCCCGGCGATGAGCGCGACGGTCTCCTCGTCGTCCATCGCCATGCGGGCGAAGGTCTCCCGGATGTCGCGCGCCGACTTCATGGGGTCGGGCTCGCCGTTGGGGCCTTCGGGGTTGACGTAGATCAAGCCCATCTGCACGGCGCCGAGCGGCCCGGAGAGCTCGCGGTCGCCGCTGTAGCGCTCGTCACCGAGCCAGGTGTCCTCGGAGCCCCAGAAGATCTCGTCGGGCTCGTAGATGTCCTCCCGCCCGCCGCCGAAGCCGAAGGTCGGGAGCCCCATCGACTCGATGGCGCAGTTGCCGGCAAGGATGATGAGGTCGCCCCAGGAGAGCTTCCGGCCGTACTTCTGCTTGACCGGCCAGAGGAGCCGGCGCGCCTTGTCGAGGTTGGCGTTGTCCGGCCAGCTGTTGAGCGGTGCGAAGCGCTGCGCGCCGCTACCGCCACCGCCTCGGCCGTCGGCGATCCGGTACGTGCCGGCGGCGTGCCACGCCATGCGGATCATGAGTGGCCCGTAGTGGCCGTAGTCGGCCGGCCACCAGTCCTGGGACGTGGTCATCACGGCGACGATGTCCTGCTTCACGGCGGCGAGGTCGAGCGTCTCGAACTCGGCGCCGTAGTCGAACTCCTCGCCCAACGGATCGACCGTGCGGGCGTGCTGGTTGAGCACCTGGAGGTCGAGCTGATCCGGCCACCAGTCCTGGTTGGTCCTCGGCCGGGTCCCCTTGGGATCGGGAGCATCGATGGCTGGGTTTTCGCTCTCGCTACCGTTGGACACGGCGGTCCTCCTTGGCTTTCGCTGTTCCTCGTGGTTGACCGGCGGCGGACGCCGCCAGGCATTCGGGGCACCGGCCCCAGTAGACGACCTCGGCTTCGTCGATCTCGTAGCCCGCATCGTCGTCAGCCGTCAGGCAGGGCGTCTCGCCGACGGCGCAGTCGACGTCGACCATCTGGCCACACACCCGACAGACGAGGTGATGGTGGTTGTCGCCCACCCGGTCCTCGTAGCGCGCCGGCGAGCCCGCCGGCGCGATCCGTCGCAGCAGGCCTGCGGCCGTGAGGGCGCCGAGGGCGTCGTACACCGCCTGGCGGGAGATCGCACCGAGCTCGGCCCGGACGACCGAATCGACATCGTCCGCGGTGCAGTGCGACCGTTCCGACACCGCCCGGAGGACGGCCAGACGCTGCGCGGTGACGTGGAGACCGTGCTGACGGAGCAGCGCGGCAGCGTCCTCGGCAGGTCCGTCGGTCATCGCCCCTCGTCTAACGCGAAATCTGGATCAAGTCAAGACCTTGTTGTTCCCAGTTCTTCTCGATCCGCGTGCGGTGACCGAGCGGCGCGGGCGCGTGCCTAGCCTGCCAAGGTGCTCCTGCGGACCGCCGGGCTGACCCTCACCTACCCCGGGGGGACCACGGCACTCAGTGACCTGACCCTGGACGTCCCGCAGGGCTCGGTGGGCTTGGTGGGGGCCAACGGGGCGGGCAAGACCACGCTGTTCCGCCTGATGCTGGGCCAGCTGGCGCCGACGGCGGGCACGGTCGAAGTGGTGGGCCGGCGCGTGGCCGAGGACCCGGTGGGCATCCGCTCCCGGCTGGGCTACATGCCCGAGCACGACGGCCTGCCCAACGATCAGTCGGCGGCGGACCTGGTCGCCACGTTCGGGGAGCTGTCCGGCCTGCCCGCGCAGGCCGCCCGCCAGCGGGCCTCGGACATGCTCGACCTGGTGGGCCTCGACGAGGCCCGCTTCCGCCCGGTGGGTGGCTTCTCGACCGGCATGCGCCAGCGGACCAAGCTGGCCCAGGCCCTCGTGGCCGATCCCGAGCTGGTCCTCCTCGACGAGCCGACTGCCGGCCTCGATCCCCTGGGCCGGGAGGAGATGCTCGAGCTCGTCCGCCGGCTCGCCACCTTCGACGTGTCGGTCCTGTTCGCCACCCACCTCCTCGACGACGTGCAGCGGGTGTGCGACCACGTGGTGATGATCGATGCCGGCCGGCTGGTGATCAGCGGGCCCATCGAGGACCTGGTCACGGGGACCGGAGTGCTGCGCGTCGAGGTGGGTGGGCGCACCGACGCCGCCGAGGCGCTCGTCGCCCGGTTGACCGCGCTGGGTGTGACCGCCGTCGACGTAGGTGGCCACGTGGTGGACGTCGAGGCCACCGACATCGGCGAGGAGGCCTTCGACATCGTCCGCGACGCCGTCGCCGACCTCGGGTTGCGCCTCTACGCGCTGTCCCGGCGCCACCACTCGCTGGACGACCTGTTCGTGCAGACGGCAACCGCGTCGTGAGCCTCCCCGCGGCGCCACTCGGCGCGGTCTACGACCGTGGCTACCGCCCGTACGACGGTGCCCGCGGCGGCCGGTCCGCGGGCCGCTGGGCGCTGTGGCGACTCACCCTCCGGCGGGCGGTGGGTCTCCGGCGTTCCTGGCGCCAGAAGGTGCTGCCCTGGACGCTGCTCGGCCTGGCCACGATCCCGGCGGCCATCGACCTCGGGGTTCGCTATGCCACCCGCAACACCCCACTGCAGGAGATCGACTTCGAGTTCCTGACCTTCCGCGACTACGTCGGCGTCTCGACCACCCTCCTGCTGTTCGTCGCCGTGAGCGCGCCCGACGTCATCTGCCCCGACCGCCATGACCGCGTGCTGCCGCTCATCTTCGCCCGGCCGCTGACCGGCGACGACTACGTGCTGGCCAAGGTCTTCGGCATCTTCACCCTGGTGTTCGGCTTCGCCTTCCTCCCCCAGGTCCTGCTCTACGTGGGCCAGATGCTGGTCGCCGAGGACGGGGTGATGCGGTACGTCGGCGACCACCTCGACATCCTCTGGAAGGTCCCGGTCGCCGTCGCCATCCTCGCCTGCTTCTACGCGGTGGTCAGCCTGGCCGTGGCCTCGCTCACCGACCGCCGGATCGTCGGCGGCCTCGCCTTCATCGGCGTGCTGATCATCCCGTCGATCGTCGCGGGGACGCTGGTCGACGCCGCCGGCCCGGATGGCTCGTTGGCCGGCGTCCTCAACCTCCTGGGCCTGCCCCTCGTCCTGCGCGACGTGGTCTTCGAGGGCGAGGTGGATCTCGACCGGGACGGCGGGTTGGCGGGGGTGGCCGGGGCGGGATGGGTCGCCTTGGTCCTCTACCTGGTCATCGTGGTGGGCGGCCTCGTCCTCCTGCGCCGCCGCTACCAGGAGTCCCGCCTGTGACCGACGTCCTGCCCTCGGCTCCCGAACCCGGGCCGATCGATCCGGCCTTCGTCGCCGACGCCAGTGTCGTCGCCGAGGGCGTCTCGGTGTGGTTCGGCCCGAAGGTGGCGGTCACCGAGCTGTCCTGCTCGTTCGGGCCGGGGGTGACCGGGCTGCTGGGCCCCAACGGGGCGGGCAAGACCACGTTCATGCGGGTGCTGTGCGGGCTGCTGCCGGCCAACCGCGGCCAGGTCCGGGTCCTTGGTCGCGACCCCCGCGCTGATCGCGAGGTCCAGGGCGACATCGCCCTGGTGCCCGAGGACGACGCCGTGCCCGGCTCGCTCTCGGCCCGGCAGCTGGTCCGCTACCGGGCGTCGCTGCACGGCGTGCGGGACCCCGCGGCGCCCGATGGCGCGCTGGCCTCGGTCGGGCTCAGCGAGGTGGCCGATCGCGAGGTCGGCGGGTTCAGCAAGGGCATGCGCCAGCGGGCCAAGATCGCCGCGGCCCTGGTGAGCGACCCCCGGGTCCTGATCCTGGACGAACCGCTGAACGGCGCCGACCCCGTGCAGCGCATCGCCCTGATCGACCTGTTCCAGGCCCTCGGCGCCCAGGGGCGGACCGTCATCGTCAGCTCCCACGTGCTGCACGAGATCCAGCGCCTGGCGGCTCGCCAGCTGGTCATCATCCGTGGTCGCCTCGCGGCGGCGGGTGAGCACCGGGCCATACGCGACGCCCTCGCCGACCGGCCCCGCCAGGTGCTGGTGCGCAGCAGCGAGCCGCGGCGGCTGGCCGGATCGCTCCTGGCCCACGAGTCGGTCCAGGGCGTGGCCGTGGACGGGGACAGCCTGGTGGTCTCCTCGGCCCACGCCGGCGAGCTGGCGGAGGTCCTTCCCGTGGTGGCCCGCGAAAGCGGCGCCCGGCTTCGCGAGGTCCGCCCGCTGGACGACTCCCTGGAGAGCGTGTTCCGGGAGCTGCTGCGGTGACGGCCACCGAGCGCGCCGGTCGCCCGCTGGCCCGCCCCTTCCCCGCCCTGGTCGGCTACACCGTGCGGGCCTGCCTCCCGCGGCGGCGGTGGTTCGGCGTGCTGGCGCCCTGCGCCGGGGCGGTGCTGTTCGGCTGGTTGGCCCGGGTGGCCGCGGACGCCAACCAGGAGGACGTGGCCGAATCCTTCTCCGGGATCGCCGACGGTGGGCTCTTCCGGCTCATCCTGCCCCTGGCCTGCCTCATCATCGGCGACGCCGTCCTGGGGGCTGACCTCCGGGCGGGAACGCTGCCCCTCACCTGGCTGTCACCGGTCGGATTCCCCACGATCGCCTTCTCCCGGTGGCTCGGCGGCTGGCTCATCGCGCTCGTCACCGTGGTGCCGGCCATGGCGCTGGCCGCGGTGGTGGCGGGGTTGCCCGAGGCGGTCGGCCCGATGGTCGTAGCGACAGCCACGGGGGCCGCGGCCTACATCGCCCTGTTCATCCTCATCGGCGTCCTCGTCCGGCGGTCGGCCCTGTGGTCGCTCGCCGTGGTGCTCCTCGGCGAGTGGCTGCTGGGCACGGCACTGGCGGGGGTGGCGCAGCTCAGCCCCCTCTGGATGTCGATGCAGGCCTTCGCCGGGCTGTGGTCGGACGGGGAGGACCTGCTGCGGAACGGCGTCCCTGAAGGCGCTGCCGCCATCGTCCGGCTGGCCGGCCTCACGGTCGTGCTCATGGTGGTGGCCGCCTGGCGCCTGGCCCACCTCCGCCCCCTGGGTCACGACGACTGACCGGGCGTTCGGGAGGGCACGTGTCGAGGCCCCCTGGCCCGGGTGAGATGTTCCTTCGAGATACTCGTGACTCATCACCGTCGTGGTGGCCGCTCACACCTCCGGCGAGTCCCGCGCTGGTCGTTCGACCCCGGGCTGGCGCGCCGACCGGCGGCCTCGCTCTTCCTTTGCTCGTCGCGCGATCCGTTTGAGCTCGCGGTGCACCATCAGCGGCAGGTCGACGACCGTGGGAACGGGGTCGTCGAGGGCGGCCATGGGTCCGACCAGCGGGGGGCGCAGCGAGTGTAGGTAGCTGCGCAGCGACATTCGACGCGCCAGGATCTCCCGCGCCGACACGGGCACGTCCAGCACGAGCCGAGCCCAGCGGACACCCGGCCGGGCCCGGCACGGCGCCACGTTCTCGCCCATCGCCATGAGCCAGGCGCCGTGGGCGAAGTCGACGTCTGCGGCCGCGCCGATCGAATGCCAGCCCCAGGCGCGAGCGTTGACGTCCAGCAGCTTGAGACGGCCGTCCCGGGGGTCCTCCTTGAACTCGATCTCCACCAATCCGTCCAAGCGCAGCTCCTGGAGCATCAGGAGCGCCGGTTTGGGCACGTCGGGTCGATCCACGGTCTCGACGAAGGTGCTCGATCGCCCGAAGTCGACCGGATACTGGCGGCGTCGTTGTGCGGTGACCGACATGACCGGCTCCCCATCACGGCAGGCTGCAGCGAACGACAGTTGGCGCTCGCCACCCCCCGGGATCAGCTCCTGCACCATGACATCCTCAGGCCCCATCATGGCGATCGCCTTGTCGTACCGTTCGAGCAGGTCGGCCCGGTTCTCGACCCGCCACGCCTTGGCGTGCGTGAGGCGGTTGATCTCGAGGCGCACCGCCGGTTTCAGGATCACCGGATAGTCGAGCTCGAGCTGCTCCAGCTCCGAGCGCGACGCGGGGAACCACGTCTCTGGCACGTCCACATCGAGGGCCCGAGCGGACCGGTAGGCCAACTGCTTGTCGGCGGCCCGCTCGTAGCGCTCCCACGGCGAGGTGGTCAGACGGAAGCGCGATGAGAGGACCGCGTGGTGGCGGCTCACGATCCACGCCGCCTCCTCGTCGGTGGGGAACAGCACCCAGCGGTCGAGCTCGCTCTCCTCGGCTAGGCGCATCAGCTGCTCGACCTGCTGGTCCTCGGTCCCCATCGTCCGGCGAACCCTCTGCCGTGCGTAGCGCGACGTGCACGCGATGCGGTCTTCGCCGTGGACGACACAGACGTCGATGCCGTGCCGACCCAGGCTGCGGACGATGCCGAGGCCGCGGTAGTCACCGCCGAGCACGACCGCTCCGGCTGGTCTCATCGTTGCAGCCCGGCCGCAAGCGCTCGCGCCGCGAAGTCGCTTCCGGCGACGAAACGCATGAGCGGGCCGAAGCTCCACGCAGCGGGTGCGCCGAGCATGTGGAGACCGGGGACGGACGTCTCGAAACGGTCGTCGAGCCAGGGCTGACCGTTCACGCACCGGATCGCGTCGACGAGCTGCGATGACAGGAACCCGTACTTGCTCAGATCTGTCCGGTACCCAGTCCCCAGCAGGACGTGATCGACCGTCTCGTCCACTGCTGCGTCAAACCGCAGCCGAACCCGATCGCCGTCCGCGGTTGCCGAGGTGACCCGCAGTCCGGTGCGGATCGGCACCCCGGAGAGGCGTGGGCGGAGCCATCCGGCGCCAGCCGGTCGCACCGATCTGACGGCGAGCCGGTCCTGCAGCTTGCGCGGCATCCCGCGGTAGGCGCCCGGATGTGCAACGAGATGACTCACGCCTGCCGGCCCGACATCCGGGGCGGCGTAGAGCAGCCTCGACAACCACGGCGTGGTGTGCTTCCACGAGCCTTCCGACAGCCAGCGGACCTCCGGCTTGCGCATGATCACCTGTGGATCCGCGCCGATCTCGTGGAGCAGCGCGGCCGACTCGAGCGCGCTCTGTCCGCCACCGACCACTGCCACCCGCATCCCCGCGAACTTCGCGAGATCGTGGTGGCTCATCGTGTGCGAGGCGAGTTCTTCGCCGAGCGCGTCGAACTCCGAGGGGCGGTGGGCGAACGTGCCGACGCCCGCGGCGACGACGACGCGACGGGCAGCCCACTCGACACCGCCCACTTGGAGGCGGAACCCGGTGGAGGTCCGTTCCACCACTGCTACGTCCCTCCGGTCGAGATCCGGGACGACGCTCTCCTGGAACCAGTCGCCGTACCGGAGGAAGCGGTCGACCGGGACCGGCACCGCCAACGGATCACCGGAGTCGCGCTCGTAGTCCTGCAAGGTGAGCTTGCCCTCGGGATCGCCGATGTTCGAGCCGAGGTACGGCGAACGCAGGACCATGCCGATCGGTGTCTGCGTCCGCCAGAAGTGGAGCGTCTCCCCGAACACCCGGACCTCGTGACTGGCGGCGCGCAGATGCGCCGCCGCGGCGAGCCCGTAAGGCCCCGCGCCGATGACGGCGATGTCGGTCTCGTCGGTCATCGGCTGATGGCTCCTTCAGTTCCGCCTCGCGCGAGCAGGCGGTCGAACACTCGGACGTACCTCACGCTCTGGTGGTCCCACGACAAACCCCCGTTGATCGCCGCCTTCCCGTGCTCTCCCATCGCCTTGCGCCGTACCGGGTCGTCGAGGAGCTCATCGACCAGGGCTCCCATCCTGGCCGGGTCGTTCCCCGTCGCGTGAACGCCAGCCTCGCCGACGGTCCGGCGCGTCTCGTCCAGATCGAACGCCACGACGGGTACACCGAACGCCAGGTACTCGAGCGTCTTCACCGCCGTGGCGAGGTCGGTGCGGGGGTTCTTCGGGTCCGGTTGCAACCCCAGGTCGGCAGTGGCGAGGTAGTCGAGCACGGCGGAGCGATCTTGCCATCCGGTGAACGTCACGTAGGGGTGCAGGTCCAGGTCACGAGCGAGAGCGGTCAGGTCGGCGAACGCTTCACCGTCGCCAACGAACGAGAAGTGGCAATCACGACGGCCGAGCACGTGCACGACGTGGTGCGCCGCTCTCACCGCGAGATCGACGCCGTCGTCCACCGTACCCATCTCCCCGACCCAGATGCACAGGTGACGCTTGCCCTCCTTGAGCTCGCACCGCTGAGGGCGGGGTGTGGTCTCGGCGAGCGTGGGGCCGTTCCGCACGAGTGTCACCTGGTCGTCCCGCTTGCCGCTCCGTTGGCGAGCGACGCCCGCCTGCGGCTCGTTGACCGCGATCACGTGGTCCGCGGCGCGGTAGGTCCACCGCTCGAGCGACAAGAGGAGGCGCAGGACCAGGCCGCCCTTTCGCCCGTAGCGGGCGGTGTAGAGCTCGGGCGACAGATCGTGCTGGTCGTACACGAAGGGGCAGCCGGCCAGCTTGAACGGGGCGGCCGAGACGAAGAAGATGTCAGGCGGGTTGCACGACTGGATCGCGGCGAAGCCCTCGACGACGAACGCGTACGCGATCAGCGCTGTCGTGCACAGCCAAGCCCAACTGAACTCGAGCACGAAGCCGATGAGGCCGGCGCGTTCCTTCGCTGGCGGGTAGCAGCGCAGGCTGACCCCTTCGAGCTCCTGGCGAAGGGGCTGGCCCGGGCCGCGCGGCGCGACCACCGAGACCTCGTAGCCGGCGTCGAGGAGCGCTCTGCACTCCTTCCACACCCGCCGGTCGCGTGGGACGGGACAGTTCTCCACGATGATCAGCACCCGCTTGGTCCGTGATCGACGACGGCGATCACGCCACGTGGTCGGCCCCCCTTGTACGGATGCCACCATTCGCGCCGTCACTATCGCCCCGATCTGCGCCCCATCCGGGCTGGTGACGCTGAACAACGTTGGATCTCGACTCGCACGATGTCAAGACACAAGGCGATCTCGGGTGAGACCGGACGAGTTTGCGGCGGCGGCGAACCGGGGTCAGTCCCCGGAACCAAAGGGGGTCTCGAAGCGCAGGTCGTGGGCGAGGCCCCACGGCGGGCGCAGGAAGCCGAAAGCCCGGACGTCCTCCGGCCCGCTCAGGCGACCTGGGGTCCGCAGCCCTCCCAGGGAGCGGGGCCCTGCTCGGCCCAGAGGGCGCGGGCCATGGCATCCTGCCACCAGCTGTCCGCCCGCGCCGGGTCCTGGCCGACGAGCCAGGGGTACCAGCGCCGGGCGACGCCGTTCCAGGTGCGCTGCCTGAACTGATAGGCGCCGCGGAAGAGGCCGCCGCCGCCGATGGCCGAGTAGTCGCCACCGGACTCGCACTCCCGCAACTCACGGAGCTGGTCCCAGGTCAGGACGTCGTAGTGCTGTGAGGTGACGGCGATGTAGGCCCGGACCTGGCGAGGGGTGCAGGCCGCGAGGCCCGCCACGAGGAGGACGGCGATGAGGCTCGTCCAGGCGATCCGTCGGGCGCGGGTGGTGCTGGGCATGGGCCGTCTCCCGTCGTTCGTTGCCGAATCGTTACGGTCCGTAACAGAAATGCAATAGTAGGCGGCGTCGGGGGACCGAGGTCAACCCGTCGGCGCAGCCTCGCCGTTCAGTAGCGCTTGTCGCCGGAGTCGACGACCCACCACGGCAAGTGCTTCGTGTCCGTGAATTGGAACATCTCGTACTTGGCCCGCGAGTAGTCAGCCCACCGCCGTCCGGCTCATCCTGGCCACGACGACTGACCGTCTACGCGCGGGCGGACGGCGACAAAGAGGAGGCCTGCCCCAGGGCCACCCGCCAGAGACCCGTGAGGAACCGCAGCGGGGTCAGCTTCCTCGCCGCCGGCGAGTGCCCGATGGCTTCAGGCGACAGTCGGAGCCGCACGACCCCGGGGCGGACCGTGAACCGCAGCGGTGGATCGAGCGACAGCGTCTCCCCGTCGAGACCGACCGCGACGGGCCCGCCCGAGTCGATCTCGAGCTGCCGCGTCTCCCACGCCTGGTAGCCCGAGTAGCGCTCGGGGCGACCGACCGAGAGCGCGCCGAGGAACCGGGTCGCCGACGCGTCATCGGGGATGACAAGCGACACGACGCCGAGTGTGCCGTCGCTGACACTGGTCCGACTGCCCATGGTTCGCATCGTCCGGCCGTACGACCCGTTCGACACCTGAATCATGTGGGCACCGTCGTGGTGCTCGCCGTCCGGGCCGTCGAAACGGAGATCGACCGGCCGGGTGCCCGGCCCGAGCACCTTCGGCAACGCCGCGAGCGTGGTCTCCACCTTGGCGTCGCGGTACGCCTCCGACTGCACGATCGTGGCGTACAAGCCGAGCGACACGTTGTTGACGAACACCCGGCCGTTGACCTCGCCGAGGTCCATCGGCCGCTCTATGGCTTCGCCGAAGGCGTCGAGCGCCCCGACGACGTCGTTGCGGTCGATGCCGAGGTCGAGCGCCAGGTGGTTCCGGGTCCCGGCGGGCACGACCACCATCGGGATGCCGCGCTCGGCGGCGACCGCGGCGACGAGCGCCTGCGACCCGTCGCCGCCCGCCATGCCGATCACGTCGGCACCTCCCTCGATGGCGTCCCGGGCGAGGTCGAGCAGGTCGTCACCCGGCGTCAGGACGATCGGCTCGATGCCCCGCCGCTGGCACTCCTCGACGAGGTGGAACTGCTCGGCCTTCCCGCCACCCGACTTGAGGTTCATGACCAGCGCGCCCTGTGTGGCCGCCCGCACTGGCGTCCCTGCGATCGCGGCGGCCTTCAGGGTGCGCAGGTCACGAGCGAGGGCGTACCGGCCCAGCGCGCCGGCGACCACCAGCAGCACGACCCGCGCGGCGATCGAGACCGGTGAGCTGACGAAGACGGCCGCGGTCGCGCCGGCGAGCACGACAACGGCAAAGGCGACCGCGAGAGCACGGCGTCGGCCGGGCCGCGTCAACGCGTACCAGAGGGACAGCGCGACCAGCGTGATCAGCACCCCCAGAAGAAGCCAGCGTCCCAGACGCGGTAGGGACACCACGATCGTGACGCCCAGGACGGCGACGGCGATCAGCAACGAGACGATCGCCGCCAGACGCCGGGGCCACTCGGGCACCGAGCCGCTTTCCGCGACCACCGTCATCATCCTCCCATTCTGTGCCGCGCTCGCCCGGCTACGAGCCGGCCTGGACCGCGATGCGGCCCTGAGCGGCGGCCTCCTGCAGCGCGGCGTGGTCGAGGTCGTTCTGGTCGGCGTAGCGGGAGGCGAACGTGGCGACGGCCTTGTCGAACTTGGTGCTCCCGCCGAGGTACGAGGTGATGGCCACTCGGTCGCCCGCACGGGCGTGGGCGTGGGCCAACGTCCAGCCGCAGAGCTCGGCGTAGGCGCCCATGCCCTGCGGGTCGAGGGCCTCGACGACCGCCGATCCCTTCCAGTCGCGCAGCTGTCGGCCGTAGAAATCCCGCGTCTGGCCGTCTGCGCCCCGGACGCGCAGCCACCCGAGGAAGATGTCGGAGACCGCCTGCATCAGTCGCTGACCGGCGACGATCCGCTCCCCGGCGTTCGAGAACCGGCTGACCCCGGTGAACTCCTCGAGCACCGACGGTCCCGCCTCCTTGAACTGCAAGAACAGCGGGTCGTGGTCGTCCCGCCCCTGCAGCAGCATGATCCAACAGCGTTTGCCGACGCTGCCGACACCCACGACCTTGCGGGCGAAGTGCACGTACTCGAACGTCTCGAGCAACGCACGGCGGTCGAGTGGCAACGTCGCCCGGTACGCCCGCAGCAGCTCGTGCGCCGTCTCCTCGATGCGGTCGACCGGCGACCCCGACATGAGCTCTTCGGCCGTCATGACCCACGGCGGGTCGCTCACGATCCGCCTCCGCCCGTCAACCACCTCCGACAGCTTCTCCACGGCGTGCATGCTGTCCCGGGTGCGCCACTTCGCTGCGTTCTTCTGGAGCCGCTTGAGCGTGGCCGGTTGGATCCGGGCGGCCACCTCGGCGATGGCGTCCTCGACGCGGAGGTGGGCGTACCAGACCTCGAGGTTGCCCATCGCCGCGAACCCGGCCATCGCCTCGCGGTAGGCGCGGACCGATGCGAGCACCGTCGTCCGGCATGCGTCCTCGTCGAAGCCGTTGGCCCGACCCGCGATCTCGAAGCTCGCAGCCAGCCGCTTCACGTCCCACTCGAAGGGACCGGGGTTCGTCTCGTCGAAGTCGTTGATGTCGAACACCAGACGTCGCTCGGGACTGCCGAACACGCCGAAGTTGGACAGGTGGGCGTCACCGCAGAGCTGCACCCGCAGGCCCGAGGTCGGGGTCCCAGCCAGGTCGGCGGCCATGAGGAGGGCTGCACCGCGGTAGAACGCGAAGGGCGAGGTCAGCATGCGCCCGTACCGGATGCTGACGAGCTCGGGCACCCGGCCCTCCGACTGGCCCTCCAGCAACGCAACCGGATCGCGCCGGTCGGGCCCGGGCACGAACACCGCGTGGCTCTGACGAGGGGCTTGCTCACGGGCCATCTGGCCGCGGGCCTTCCGCACCTCGACGGACGGGTGCGGGACCATGGGCTCGGCATCCCAACGCACCCCGCTCAGGGCGTCGAGATCGGCCCCACCGATCGCCACCGGCAATGACGGTGTGCTCGTCGTGGAGCAGACCTTACGGAGCTGGACGCCGCTCGGCCCCGCCGATCGGGCAGCCGGCCCGGGATTACGGTGAACCGATCGGGTCCTCCATGCGGTGTGAGTGGGTTCGGCCCCCAGAGGAGGCACGGGAAGGGAGTCGACCGCGATGGCCGGGGTGATGCGGCGGTGGGCGCCGGGGTTGGCGACGCTGCGCGGGTACCAGCGGGCCTGGCTCCGCCCCGACCTCGTGGCGGGGATCGTGCTGGCGGCCATCCTCGTCCCTCAGGGCATGGCCTACGCCGAGCTGGCGGGCCTGCCGCCGGTGACCGGCCTCTACACGACCATCGCCTGCCTCGTGGCGTACGCCGTGTTCGGCCCGTCGAAGGTGCTCGTGCTGGGGCCCGACTCGTCGGTGTCGCCGCTCATCCTGGCCACGATCACCCCCCTGCTCGTCGTCGGTGACCCGGACAGCGCCCTGGCCCTGGCGGGGATGCTGGCGGTGCTCGTCGGCGTGATCGAGATCGGGCTCGGTCTCGCCCGGCTGGGGTTCGTCGCCGACCTGCTGTCCAGCGAGGTGCGGGTCGGCTACCTCAACGGCCTGGCCGTGACGATCATCGTCGGGCAGCTCCCCAAGCTGTTCGGGTTCTCCACCGACGCCGACGGCTTCGTCGACGAGATCCGGGCGTTCGTCCGCGATCTCGACCAGACGAACCGGGCGACGCTGATCACGGGGGCGTGTGTGCTCATCGTGCTGTTGGTGCTGCCCCGCGTCACGACCAAGCTCCCCGCCGTGCTCGTCGCCGTGGTGGGCGTCACCGTCGTCTCGGCGCTGTTCGACCTGGCCACCCACGGCGTGACGACCGTCGGAACGCTCCCCCAGGGCGTGCCCACCCCCGTGCTGCCATGGACCGGTTGGTCCGACGTGTGGCCCCTCCTCGTCGGCGCCATCGGCATCACGATGGTCTCGCTCACCGACACGATCGCCACCGCGTCGAGCTTCGCGGCTCGCCGCGGTGACGAGGTCGACCCCGACCACGAGATGGTCGGCGTCGGTGCGGCGAACGTCGCGGCCGGGTTCCTGCAGGGCTTCGCCGTCTCGGTCAGCGGGTCTCGCACTGCGGTCGCCGATCAGGCTGGCGCCCGGTCCCAGGCCACCGGGCTCGTCGGCGCGGGCCTCGTGGCCGTCCTCTTGCTGTTCCTCAACGGGCTGCTGGCGGATCTCCCGCAGACGGCGTTGGCGGCCGTGGTCATCTACGCGGCGCTCTCCCTCATGGACCTCGATGCGCTCCGTCGCTACGCCATGGTCCGACCCACGGCACTGGTCACCAGCCTCGTCGCCGCGGGCGGCGTGATCTTCTTCGGGGTGCTCCAGGGCATCCTCATCGCCATCGGGCTGGCCGTGCTCCTCTTCTTCCGGCGCAACTGGTGGCCCCACGGAGCCGTGCTCGGCGAGGTCCCCGAGGTCGGCGGCTGGCACAGCACCACCGACTACCCCGACGCTCGGCAGCGGGACGGCATCGTCGTGTTCCGGTGGGAAGCGCCGCTGTTCTTCGCCAATGCCGGGCAGTTCCGCGACCAGGTCCGGGCCCTGGTCAAGGAACGGCAGCCGTCATGGATCGTCCTGCAGTGCGAGGCCATCACGGACATCGACGTCACCGCCGCCGAGGTCCTGCGCGACCTCGACGAGGAGCTCAACGCGAAGGGTGTGCACCTGGCCTTCGTCGAGTTGCGGGCGCGGCTCTATGCCCTGGTCCGCCGGTACGGGCTCCACTCGACCCTCGATCACGAGCACTTCTACCCGAGCCTCGACCAGGCCCTGACCGACATCAGCTCGGCTCAGCCCGACGAAGGGGCCCCGTGGTCGACTCCGCCAGACGACGCTGGACCAGGCGGTCGGCCGCCTGCACGGGGGTGATGGCATCGGCGATGGCGTCGGCCAGCAGGTCCCGGACCGTGTCGCCGATGGTGGCCACCCGCCGCCACGCCCGGTCGTGGTCGTAACCGCCCACCTCTTCGGCGATGTTGATCACCCCACCGGCGTTGGCCACGTAGTCGGGGACGTACACGATCCCCGCGGCGGCCAAGCGGTCACCGTCCTCGGGTGTCGCCAGCTGGTTGTTGGCCGCGCCACACACGATCCGGCACCGCAGGCGGGGGATGCTGGCCTCGTCCAACACCCCACCCAGGGCGCAGGGGGCCAGGACGTCGGCCTCGGCGGTCAGGGCCTCGACGGCGTCGATCACGTCGACGTCGTGCTCGGCGACCATCCGCCGGGTGGCCTCGGGCCGGACGTCGGCGACGCGGACCTTCGCCCCCGCGTCGACGAGGTGGCCGGTCAGCGCGGCCCCGACCTTGCCGACCCCGAGGACGACCACGTGCAGCCCGGCGAGGTCGCCGGCGGCCGCTCCGATGGCGTGGAACACGCCCCACGCCGTGGCGGGAGAGGGGTCTCCCGACCCGCCGCTGGTCCCCGTGACGTACGGCGTGACCGTGGCGATCAGGTCCATGTCCGCCTGCGTCGTGCCCACGTCCTCGGCGGTCAGGTAGCGGCCGCCGAGCCGGTCGATGTGGCGGGCATGGGCGCGGAGCAGGTCGTCGGTGCGCACCTCGGCGGGGTCGCCGAGGATCACCGCCTTCCCCCCGCCGAACGGCAGCCCGGCGGCGGCGTGCTTGAAGGTCATCCCCCGCGCCAGGCGCAGCACGTCGACGAGCGCGTCCTCCTCGCTCGGGTAGGCCCGGAAGCGGGTCCCGCCCAGTCCCGGGCCCCGGGCCGTCGAGTGCAGAGCGATGATCGCTCGCAGGCCGGTGCGGGCGTCGTGGCAGTGGATCACCTGCTCGTACTCCTGCCCGAGGTGGTCGAACACCGGCACCTCGAGCACCGTAACCCCGGGTCAGAGCCGCCAGGTCGAGCGCTTCGCACCGCCGTTCAGCGGAGCGTCCCGCGGTTCCGGGTCCTCAGGCCGTGGCGAGGGACGGGATGTCGCGCCGCGTGTCGGGCGGCGACCGGCGAGCAGCGCCGGGGGAGATGCCGACCGTGCGCTTGAAGGCGCGGCTGAACGCCGCTTCGGACTCGTAGCCCAGGCGGGCGGCGAGGGCCGCGACGGGGACGTCGTCGGTCCGCAGCCAGTCGAGCGCCACCTCCATCCGCCACCGGGTCACGTACTGCATGACCGGCTCGCCCACGAGTTCGGTGAACCGGGCCGCGAACGCCGACCGCGACATGGCGGTCTCGCGCGCCAGCGACGCCACCGACCAGGGCTGGGCCGGATCTCGGTGCACCAGGGACATGGCCCGGCCGATGCGCGGATCCTGGAGGGCTCCCAGCCAGCCGGTCTGCCCCGCCGGGTCGCCGGCGATCCACGAGCGGATGGCCTGGATGACCAGGATGTCCGACAGCCGCGTGATCACGGCCTCGCCGCCCGGCCGCAGCTCCCGCCCCTCGGCGGCGATGAGCCGGAGCGTGCTGTGCATCCATTCGGCCTCGGGCGACGGCGAACCCGGTGCGCCCTCGACGACGATCGTGCGGGGCAGCAGCGCCACCAGGTTGCGGGCGGCCGGGTGCCCGAAGCGGACGGTGCCGCACACGATGCTCGTGGGCGCCCCACCGTCGCCGTACCGCAGGATCGCGTAGCGGTCGCTGGCGTAGTCGTACTCCAGCATGTCGACCCGGGGGGCCGGAGCCCCGGGCTCGCTGCGCAGCTGGTGACCCTGGCCGTGGGGCACCAGGGCGAAGTCGCCGGGGTGCAGCTGCCGGGGCTCGTCGCCGTCCACCTCGAGCCAGCAGCGGCCGGCGCTCAGGACGTGGAACCACATCGACCCGGGCTCGGGCGGCAGGTCCAGACCCCAGGGCGCCGTCAGCTCGGACCGGCAGTAGAAGGTGCCGGACATGCGCAGGACGTGCAGCGCCTCGCCCAACGGATCGGGTGTGGTCCAGGGATCCTCGCCTCGCATGGGCCCAGTCTGCGGTGTCTGGGCACAAGCGTCCAGGCCGACTGGACGAACGGGCATGAATGAGCGACGAGCGAGCATTGTCCCACCGGATCAGCTCCCTCAGAGTGGACGGCAGGTACATCGTCCAACGCAGGAGAGGATCCACCATGACCGAGATCTCACCCGACGAACGGCCGACACTGGTGCTCGGCGGCACGGGCAAGACGGGGCGGCGGGTCGTCGCTCGCCTCCGCGAACGCGGTCTCCCCGTCCGGGTCGGCTCCCGTTCGGGACAGCCCCGCTTCGACTGGGATGACCAGTCGACCTGGACGCCGGTGCTGCAGGGCGTGCGGGCGGTCTACATCCCCTACCCCGATCTGGTCCTCTCCGAGGCAACGAAGGCCACCCGGGCGTTCGCCGAGCTCGCGATCGAGCACGGCGTCACCCGACTGGTGCTGCTGACCGGCCGAGGCGAGGACGAGGCCCAGCGGGCCGAGCGTGAGCTCCAGGCCACCGGCGCCGACGTGACCATCGTGCGCTGCGCCTGGTTCATGCAGATGTTCAGCGAGGACTTCCCGCTGGACGAGATCCGGGCCGGCGAGTTCGTGCTCCCGGCCGACGACGGCCAACTCGACCCGTTCGTCGACGCCGACGACATCGCCGACGTCGCCGTGGCGGCGCTCACCGAGCCCGGCCACGCGGGGCAGGTCCACGAGCTGACCGGCCCGCGGTTGATGAGCTTCCCCGAGGTCGTCGCCGAGATCGCCAAGGCCCGTGGCCGGGACATCACCTACGTGCCGGTGTCGGTGGAGGAGTACGCCGCCGGTGCCGCCGAGCATGGCGTCCCCGCCGAGGTCGCCGACTTCCTGACCTATCTGTTCAGCGACGTCCTCGGCAACAAGGCCTACGTCACCGACGGGGTGCAGCGGGTCCTGGGCCGGCCGGCCCGCGACTTCACCGACTACGCCACACGGACCGCCGCCACCGGCATCTGGACGCAGGCGGCGGACGGACGTGGATGACCTACCGAGGGTCGCCGTCGGACGCACCGGGGCCCGGCCGGCCTTCGGATCGACGTCGCACCGTGTCGAGCAGCCGCCGCACGGCGACGCGGTGGCCGCCCGAACCGACGACGAGCAGTCGGTAGAACCGGCCCGCCGCGCCCGGGAAGCGGGCGCGGGTCTCGGCCCGAAGGTCGGTCCGCTCCCCGTCAGAGCGCTCGAGGTGGAAGGTCAGCGCATAGGTCGAGAACCGGTGGCGCCCCTCGAGCACGAGCTCGACGTCGGGCACGGCGGCGGCGACGCGGAACCCTGGGATCGTGGCGCCCCGCTCGAGAGGACGGGAGCCGGTGCGGGTCGAGTCCGCGCACCCCACGAGTCGGGCGTAGGTGGACGCGCCCGGCCGCGAGAACGCTCGATCCACCGTGTCGAGGAGGGCGGGCCAGACCTCTTCGACCGCCGCGGCGATGGACGTCGAGTGCTCGTCGACAAGAGGCAGGGCTATGGCGGTTCATGTCGTCCTCACCGTGAAACAGATGACTCGGCCCCAGAGTGCCCGGTGTGGCGGAGAAGCGGTCGACCGCAGCTCAGCGCGCGTCGAGGAACGGGTTGACGCGGACGGCCGGGAGTCAGGCGGCGAGCTTCGCCGTGATGAGCCACGTGGCCGACGCCAGAAGCACGCCGTCGGCGGTCTCGTGCTCGGCGAAGAGGTCGGCCAGGTTCGCCATCGCCTCAGCTCGCTGGGCGGGGTCGAGCCCGTCGGTCAGCCCTTCGACGATGCCCATCGTCTTCGCGAACTCGAGTGCGTCGGCGGCGTCGGTGCCCATCTCGACCATCTCGTCGATCGGCTCGAGCGTGACCGAGTCGTAGCCGGCCGCGCCCAGGATCCGGTGGACTCGCTCAGGCTCGGCGAGGCTGAACGCTGTCGGTGCATCCGGCGGTGGTAGGGGGAGGTCACGCCCGAGGGCCAGCGCGCCTCGGAGCGACATCAACCAGTCGTTCTCCGGAAGGCTCCGCCAGACGAGCAGCGCAAGCGAGCCGCCGGGGCGCAGCCCACGGCCGATGTTCGTGAACGCGGCGACGGGATCGTTGAAGAACATGACCCCGTAGCTGCTCATGGCGAGGTCGTGGGCGCCGGGGTCGAAGGCAAAGACCTGGGCGTCGGCGCGGACGAACCGCACGTTGTCGAGCCCTTCGTCCTCGCTCCGCTGGCGGGCCAGCTCGAGCATCCGCGACGACAGGTCGATCCCGGTGACCTCACCGTCGGCCGCGATGCGGGCCACCGCGCGGGTCCGGCCCCCGTCCCGCACCCGACGTCGAGCACCCGATCGGCACGGCCGACGAGGTGCCGGTCGACGAAGCGCTGCCAGATGCGGCGGCTCGCCCGGTCGTAGCGGTCCGCCTGCTCGGTCCACACGTCACCTTCGTGGCCGTCCCAGGCCTCGGCCTGCTCGGTGTTGACGATCTCGACCATCCGGTCCACCTCGGTGTTATATGCTCCCATAGGGAGTAAGATATGGTCCCATAGGGAGGAAGTCAATGGCAGAACGGACGCTCCTCACTGACGACGACGTCGTACGCCATCCTCGGCCTCCTCGCGGTGAGGCCGTGGACCACCTACGAGCTCGCCCAGCAGATGCGCCGGGCGCTCGGGCAGTTCTGGCCGCGCGCCGAGAGCAAGCTCTACGAGGAGCCGAAGAAGCTCGTCGAGCACGGGTTCGCCCGGGCGACGAAGGAGACGATCGGCAAGCGGCCCCGCACCGTGTACTCGATCACGGCGAAGGGACGGCGGGCGATGGCGGACTGGGTACCACGACCTGCGGCCGGCCCGGAGCTCGAGTTCGAAGCGCTGGTGAAGATCTTCTACGCCGAGCACGGGACCAAGCAGGACATCCTCGCCACCCTCGACCGGGTCCGGGAGTGGAGCGATGAGCAGCACCGCGAGAGCATCGGGATCCCTCGGTCGTACCTCGACGGCGAAGGAGCGTTTCCGGAGCGTCTGCCGTGGCTCGTCCTGTGCGGCGAGTTCCTCGAGCAGTTCGACATCATGGTCGAGCGGTGGACCGACTGGGCGACGAGCGTCGTCGAGACCTGGCCCGACGACATCACCGCCGCCGAGGCCGAGCTCGACGTGCTCGAAGCCCAGGCCCGGCGATCCGAATCCCGTGGCGTCGACAGGTCCGATCGGTAGCGGCAGCTCAGCTGCCGATCTGACCGCCGTCGTTCTTGGTGATGACCACGCAGGACGAGCGCGGCCGGCCGCCGCCGGCGCCGTCGGGCCACGAGCTGAACCGCTTCGGGTTCGCCGGGTCGTTGTCCCCGCTCGGCGGCTCGCCCGGGTGCTGGATGCCCACGAACATGGTCCGCTCGTCGGGGGTGACGAACACGCCGGTCACCTCGCTGCCGGCGGGACCGACGAGGAAGCGCCGCGTCTCCCGGCTGCGGGGGTCGGCACACACCATCTGGTTGTGGCCGAACCCGGCGTAGGCGCCGGAGTTGATCGTGCTGGCGGACACGTCGGTCTGGATCCACACCCGGCCGCTCGGTGCCACGTAGAGCCCGTCGGGCGACCCGTACTTGTCGCCGACGATCGTCGACCCGTGGGCGGCCACCGCGGGGTCGCCGGCGAGGGCGAAGATGTCCCACCCGAAGGTGGGCTCGGTGAAGTCGTGCTCGTAGTACCAGCGGAGGACTTGGCCGTACGGGTTCGGCGTCCGGGGGTTCGCGGCGTCGACGCCGGGGTTCGGCTGGCCGGTGCGGGGGTTCGTGCCGGCGACCCCGCGGGCGCTGTTGTTGGTCAGGGTGGCGATGCCGGTGAGCGCGTCGGGGATGGTGTCGATCCACTCGGGCCGGTCCATCGGCGTCGCACCGGCGAGATCCGCCGCGGTGCGGGTGTTGATCAGGATGTCGTTCTGGGTCAAGGACTCGAGCCCCGGCCCCCCGGGCGTCAGCGGCAGCCACTCCCCGCTGCCGTCGGCGTGGAACTTGGCGACGTAGAGGGTGCCGTCGTCGAGCGGGTTCACGCCGGCCCGCAGCATCCGCCGCCACGACCGCCTCGACACGTAGCGGTAGATGTACTCGAACTGCTCGTCGTCGCCCATGTAGACCACGACGCGGCCGTCCCGGGCCTCCTGCACCCACGCCCCCTCGTGCTTGAGGCGCCCGAGCGCGGTGCGCTTGACCGGCGTGGAGCTCCGGTTGAACGGATTGATCTCCGTGACCCAACCGAACCGGTTGGGCTCGTTGGGGTTGGTGTCGGCGTTGAAGCGGGCGTCGGTGGTGTGCCAGCGGGTCCCCGACGAGAACGGCGCGATGCCGTAGCGGATCTCCATCTGGTTGCGGTTGGCGAGGGTCTTGAAGAAGTACCCGTTGAAGTTCTCTTCGCACGCCAGGTAGGTGCCCCAGGGCGTGAAGCCCATCGCGCAGTTGTTGAGCGTCCCCAGCACCTGCCGACCGGTCGGGTCCGCCGCCGTCTTCAGCCGGGCGTCACCCGCGGCCGGGCCGCCGATCGAGATGGGGGTCCGAGCCGTGATGCGGCGCCCGAACGACGAAGGCCGAACGACCCGCCATTCATCGCGGTGGCGCCTGGAGATCTGGATGATGTTCACGCCATGGGCGTTCTGCGACTTGGTCGTCTTCTCCGCGTTCCAGTTGGCGGTCCCGTCGGGGAAGAGGAGCCCGTCGTCGGTGTACTCGCTGTTCTGGACGAGGAGGCCCTCGTGCGACCCGTGCAGCGGGAAGTAGACGACGCCGTCGTTGTGCATCCCCCACTGCTGCGCCTGGTCCGCCGCGGAGTTGCTGGCGTCCTGGAGGAAGGCGGGGCCGTTCGACACCGGATCACCCCACGCGATGAGCACCCGGGCCGTGTAGCCGTTCGGCACCACGACCGTGTCGGCGGTCGACACCGGGATCCCTTGGAACCCGAGCAGGCGACGGCCGTGGCCGTGGCCATGGCCGTGGCCGTTCCCCGTGGCGGTGGCCGGCAGCGCGTCCAGCAGCGAGCCGACGCCGCCCAACGCCGTGCCGCCTACCACCACCGTGGCCAGGCCGCCGGCCATTACGCCTCGTCGCGACACCCGTCGGTCGAGCACCTCGTCGAAGGTCTCGTTCATGAGAGGGTTGGCAATCGGCTCGTCCACGTCTCGCATCACGACTCCCGTTCGAAGCTTCAGCGCGGCGAACCGCGCGCCCGGGCGGAACCTAGGACGCGTAGGAAGAAGACAGAACGGCGCGCCGCTGAACGGCAGTCGAACTCTGGTCGATTTCCGCGCCAAGCAGGCGGGGAACGGGATGCCCCCCAGACCCCAGGTCGTCCAAGCGCGGAGCGATACTGGGTTGGTGCACTCCCGGGGCACGAGCCCTCAGTTCGTGGGGCGGG
>CAWBVI010000005.1:0-175000 GCA_963792205.1 uncultured Microthrixaceae bacterium
CCGTGGTCTTCCAGGGCACGGTCACCGAGGTGCCCTTCTCGTTCGACTTCACCGTGCCTGACGACGCCGGCCGGACCGGGCTCGATCACCGTGGCGGGCGCCACCTTGCCGTTCACCTCTCGGCACGGCACTGGCCCGTACCGGTTCCGACATCGGTCCGATGATCGGCATCGGCGCCGGCCTCGTGGCCGTGGGCCTGGCTGCCGCCTTCGGCGCTCGCCGCCGCCTCCGCACCGCCGACGCCGTCGCCTGATCCCTTAGGAGCCGAGCCGATAGGCGAGGCGACCTGGCAAACACAGCGGTGATCGCCAAGCGCAGCTTGGCGATGCCCCCAGGTCGAGCGCAGCAGTCTCAGCCCCTGCCCGCGCACGCCCTAAGGGGCCTCAGCGCCCCGCCGCCTGACCGATCACCGCCCGGGGGTCGAGCCGCGCACAGGAGCAGGCCGTCGTCGCCGACCTCGATGAGGTGGGCATGGCCGAACCCGGCGCCGTAGCCGTTGCGGGCCACGACGTCGTGGCCCCGCTCCCGGAGGCCGTCCACCCAGCCTGAAGGCGCGTGGTCCTCGACCACCAGGCAGTCAGGCCCGTCCCAGAGCGAGAACCCGTCCCTCGCAGCCGAGGCATAGAGCACCACCCGAGGGGCCGAGATCACCGGGCCGGGCGCCTGGCCAGCCGCCAGGAAGCGAGCCAGCACCTGCAGCACGACCTGCGGCTGGCTGTCGCCCCCCATCGTCCCGACCACCGCCCGCAGCCGTCCATGGGCCCGGTCACCAACGCCGGGCTGAGGGTGTGGGGTGGGCGGCGCCCGGCGCCGTACTCCGCCGGGTGACCGGCGAGGAGACGGAACCCGATCCCTCGGTTGTGCAGGAAGGTCCCGGTCGCCGGTTCGACCAGGTGGGCACCGAAGTCCGAGGCGTTGGACTGGATGAGCGTGACCCCCTGGCGGTCTCCGTCGACAGCGACCACGACCGTGGTGTCGGCCCGGGCGCGAGCCCGGTCCCTGTCCGGCGGCCCGACGGTCCGGGTCCAGCCGGGCCAGAGCCGCTCCCGTCGGGCCGCGGACGCGAGGATGGTCCCATCGGCGTCCTCGCTGAGCACCTCGTAGCGGTCGAGGCCACTCAGCCGGGCCGCCTCGGCCAGCAGGTGGGCCCACGCCGCCGCGTCGGGCTCGGACAGCTCGAGGGTGTCGACCACGCCCGCGGCGGCGAGGATCAGGTAGCCCTGCGAGCTCGGGGGCATCGTCCACACGGTGTGGCCCCAGGCGTCCAGGCCGAGCGGGTCCACCCACCACGGCGGGGGCCAGGTCGCTTCGACGAACTCGCCCGCACCGAGGGTGAGGAGGCCGGCCCCGAACGCACCGCCGTAGAAGCCCTCGCGCCCGTGACCGGCTACCGCACGGCGCGCGGCGGCCGTACCCGGACGGTGGAGGCGCTGCCCATCGGCCACGGGCCGGGTCGCCCACTCGTCGACCCCGGGGACCTCGGCGACCATCGGGGCGACGAAGGCGAGCAGCAGCGAGGCGGGAAAGCCCTCTTCCGCGTGGCGGATCGCCGGGGCCAGGACCTCGGCCAGGGGCAGTCGACCGAAGCGCTCGTGCAGGAGGCGCCCGTCGACGCAGCCCGGGACGGTCGCGGACCGGATGTCACCGCGGAACGGCATCCGCACGTGGCCGTCGGCCCGCAGGCGCTCGGGATCGGCCCCGCTCCGGCCCGACCGGCTGCATCGACGGCGTGGGGCGGGCCGGGCCCGTCGTGGACGAGGGCGAAGAGGTCGCCACCCAGGCCGCGAGGTGGGGATCAGGCCACCGCCGAGGACGGCGTTGGCCGCGTGATGGCGGCGTCGACCGCCGATCCGCCCCGTTCCAGCATGACCAGGCCGGCGGAGGTGGCCAGGTGGTCCGCGGACACGACCAGGCCGTCCGGGGCGTGCACCGTCGGCGTGTACGGCACCGGGGACATCGCCGCGCACCGTACTGGCCGCGTGGTGCCACCATTTCCCGGTGATCGACCACCTCCCGCGCCACCTTGGGGCCCGACCGGGTCGTCACGGACCGCGACATCCTCGCGGGACACGTGACCGACTGGACCGGACGGTTCCACGGTCGGGCGCTGCGCTCGTCGCCCCCGGGCAGACGGGGAGGTGTCGACGTCGTGGCCGTCTGCCGGGCCGGGGGATCGGCCTCGTTCCCAAGGCGGCAACACGGGCCTGGTCGGCGGTGGCGTGCCGCGGGCCGGCCAGATGGTGCTGTCGGCCGTCGGGTTCGACGCGCCTCCGACCGTCGACCGTTCGGCCGGGCAGGTGACCGCCGGCGCAGGGGTCACGATGGGCGTGCACCGCCAGGCGGCCGACGCCGAGGCTGGCCTACGGGGTCGATCTCGGCGCACGCGACTCGGCCACGGTCGGGGGCACCATCGCCACCAACGCCGGTGGCCACCACGTGCTGCGCCACGGGATGACGCGCCAGGACGTCGTCGGCGTCGAGGCCGTGTTGGCCGACGGCGCGTGGTGAGCCATCTCGGTGGACTCGTCAAGGACAACACGGCTACGACCTCGCGGCGCTGCTGTGTGGGTGCGAAGGCACCCTCGGGGTGATCCGGCGGTCCGGCTGCCACTGGTGCCGTCCGTCGAGGCCACTGACGTGCCCTTGGCGGTCGACGACCGACCCGGCCTCCACGCTGCGCAGTCGCCCGGAGGCCACTCCCGGACCTCGAGGCCGCCGAGGTCTTGTTCGCCGCCGGAGTGGCGCTGGTGGCCTCGGTGACCGGCGCAGGACTCCTCGGCCCGTCGCCGCCGGTGACCGTCTTGTTGGAGGTCGAGGGCGCGTCCGACGCCGACGACCGTCTGGCGGAGTTCGGTGGCCGGCATCGACCTCGGCGCGACAGCCGTGGCGTCCGATGCGACCGGGCGGTGCGGGCTGTGGCGCTACCGGGAGGCGCACACCGGCCATCAACACCCTCGGACCGCCCCACAAGTTCGACGTCACGCTGCCCGTGGCCGGGCTCAACCACGAGGTGGGCGAGGTCCGCGACGCGCTGGCGGACCTCGTGCCGGAGGCCCGGCTCTGGGTCTTCGGCCACTCGGCCGACGGCAACCTGCACGTCAACGTGACCGGCGTCGCTCCCGACGACGAGCGGGTCGACGAGATGGTGTTCCCGCGGGTCGCCGCAGCCGGTGGCAGCATCAGCGCCGAGCACGGCATCGGGGTGGCCAAGCGGAGGTGGCTGTAGCTGGTCCGCAGTCCGGAGGAGATCGCCACGTTCCGGTCGATCAAGGCCGCCCTCGATCCAGACGAGATCCTGAACCCCAACGTCCTCCTGTCACCCACTGACCCCGGGACTGGAGGACGTCCTTCAGGACATGGGGCCGGTCGGTCATGATGCCGTCGACCGAGGTCGAGGAGGACGCTGATCGCATCGCGGCCGGGTCGTCGATCGTCCAGACGTGCACCTGGAGATCGAGCCGATGGGCCGCCCGCACGAAGGCGACGGCCGTGACGAGACTCACCCGCCCGCGCACGGGTACCTGGACACAGCCGCGGGCCGGCCCGGACCCGCCGCGACGCCGGCTCCGGCCGGAAACGGGCCACCTCGCCGAGGGACCATGGAGGTCCAGATCCCGGGCCCGAGCGCGGATCGCAGCCGGCGCAGGCGTCGTCGGAGAACGCCCTGCACACCCGGTGACGGTCGCGCCCGTTCGGCGGATGACCTCGACGAGGGCGTCGACCGCGCCTTCGTGCTTCGGGTCGATGTTCACCCGACGTCGGGGAAGCTGCCCAGCAGGTCTTCGAGCAGGGGGATGGGCTCTCGACCGTCGACCCGTGGCTCGCGTACCACCGAGCAGGGCAGCTCGGCGACGCCCTGTGCCGTCGGTGACCCGGTCGAGGCGGTCGTCGTGGAAGGCGAGCAGGACCCCGTCGGCCGTCACGTGCACGTCGGTCTCGAGGTAGCGGTACCCGACGCGACCGCGTGCTCGAACGCCGGCATCGTGTTCTCCGGCGCGTCGCTCGCCCCGCCGCGATGGGCGAACGCCAGTGGTCCAGGGTGCTCGAGGAAGGGCCACCGGGGCATCCCGGTCACGCTAGATCGGAGCGAGCGAGATCGGGCACCATGCCGGATGGCGCCCGGTTCTGGACGGTCGACGAGGCCGACGCCGCCCTCGAGCGGGTCGCCGTCCTGATCCGCCGGGCCCAGGTCGCGGCGGCGGCCGTGGCCGAGCGGGCGCGGGTGCGACCGAGCAGGTGGCCACCAACGGCCACGGCACCGGCGCCGCGGAGCCGGCCGAGCTGGACGCCGTGCTTCAGGAGCTGACCGCCGACGGCATCGTGATCAAGGACCTGACCCAGGGCCTGATCGACTTGGCCGCCGTAGCCGACGGGACGGGAGTACTGGCTGTGCTGGTTGCTGGGCGAACCCACGGTGGCCTGGTGGCATTGGCCCGAGGACGGCTTCGCCGGCCGAACCTCGATCCGCCAGCCTCCGGACTGAGGAGCCGAGCCGATAGGCGAGGCGACCTGCAAGCACAGCAGCCTCAGCCTTTCTGGGCACGTCGTGACGGTACGGTGACCGGGTGGAGCATGGGGAGCGGTTCGCCGAGCTGGTGCGGCGGCCCGACGAGGAGATTCCGCTCGATCTCGCCTGGGCCCTGCTGACGGCCCACGCCCACCCGAGCAGCGATCCCGACGACCTCATGGCGCAACTGGACGACCTGGCGGCCGGGGTGCGGGTGCCGACACTCGACGGCCTGCGCCACCACCTCTTCGTCGACCAGGGCTTCATCGGGAACCGGGAGGACTACTACGACGTGGCCAACAGCTACCTCGACGACGTGCTCGACCGCCACCTGGGCATCCCGATCACGCTGAGCGTCCTGACCATGGAGGTCGGCCGTCGGGTGGGCGTCCCCGTGGCGGGGGTCGGGCTTCCGGGCCACTTCCTGCTCCACGACAAGGTGGACCCCGACGTGTTCGTCGACACGTTCCGGGGCGACGCGCTTCCTCGATCCCCCCACGGTCGAGGCGGTGTTCCGGGCCCTGCACGGTGACGACGCCACCCTCGACCCGGCGTGGCTGGAACCGTCACCCCGCGCCGCCATCCTCGTGCGGATGTTGGCGAACCTGGTCCACATCTTCGAGGCCCGTGACGATGCCGTGGCCCTGCTGTGGGCCCGGGACCTGCAGGTCACCTTGGCGGGGGCGGCCGGCGACGCCACGGCCGAGCTCCGCCTGCGGGCCACGCTCAACTAGGCGCCGGCAATGGCCGCGATCCTGCTGCTCCTGCTGGCCGCGGCGCTGGTGGCGACGGCGGTCGCCAGTCGTCGCAACGAGCGTCAGCGGCGGGAGGCGGCGGCCACGACCGTCGACCTCGCCACGGACGACGACGGTGTCCGCCGGTGGTTGGCCGACGGCCGCGGGGAGCGGTGCGCTGGCCGAGCTCACCGAGGTGGCGGTGCTCACGACCGATGTCGGCGTGCACAAGGAGGACGGGGTGGTCCTCGTGCTCTACGGCGAGGGCGAGCGGGGCTGCCTCGTCCCCAGCCAGCTGGCCGTCCAGCACGGCGTGATCGGCCGACTCCACGAGCTGCCGGGCTTCGACGGCCGCCGCCTGGTCGAAGCCATGGAGCGTCCGCCGATGGCCCGCACGACCTGCTGGCGACGGGCCGACGGGTAACGTCCGCCGCCATGGGTGCCGAGCTCGTCGACGAGCGCGTCAAGAACCTGTTGGCCGAGCACGACCCGGCGACCACCGACCCCCGGACCTTCCTGGGCGCCCAGTTCGACGTCGGGCTGGCCTGGGTCCACTTCCCGGAGGGCGAGGGCGGCCTGGGGGTCGAGCCCCAGGCTCCAGCGGGTGGTGAACGAGCGCTCGCCGCCGCCGGCGGGCCGAGCGCCGCCTGGCGCAACCCGATCGGCCACGGCATGGGCGCGCCCACGGTCGTGACCCACGGCACCGAGGAGCAGAAGCGCAGCGCTATCTGCGCCCGCTGTTCACGGGCGAGGAGATCTGGTGCCAGCTCTTCAGCGAGCCCGGCGCCGGCTCCGACGTCGCCGGCGCTGGCCACCCGCGGCCGTGCGCGACGGCGACGAGTGGGTGGTCAACGGCCAGAAGGTCTGGACCACGCTGCGCCCACGTGGCCCGGTGGGGAATGCTCGTCGCCCGCACCGACCCCGATGCGCCCAAGCACCAGGGCCTGACGTACTTCGTCGTGGACATGCACGCGCCCGGCGTCGAGGTGCGGCCGCTGCGCCAGATCACCGGCGAGGCCGAGTTCAACGAGGTCTACTTCACCGACGTCCGCATCCCCGACGCCGAGCGCCTCGGCGACGTGGGCGAGGGATGGCGCGGTGTCGCTGACCACGCTGATGAACGAGCGGGTCGCCATCGGCGGCGCCGTCGCGCCCCGCAAGGGCTCCGGGCCCGATCGGCGAGGCGGTCAAGCCTCTGGGAGGAGCGGGCGGATCACGACGATCCCACGCTCCGGGACCGGCTCATGCGGCTGTGGGTCGAGGCCGAGGTCAACCGGCTCACCAACATCCGGGCGCAGCCAGATGCGGCTCGGTGGGCACGCCCGGCCCCGAGGGCTCGACGGCCAAGCTGGCCTTCGCCGAGCTCAACAAGCGCATCTACGAGTTCGCCTCGACCTGATCGGTCCGGAGGGGATGCTCTACGGGACCTACGAGATGATCCGGCCCGGCCAGACGGCCTGGGGGCGGACAGCGTCCAGAAGGCGTTCCTGCGGGCCCGGGCCAACTCGATCGAGGGCGGCACGTCGGAGATCATGCGCAACATCCTCGGCGAGCGGGTGCTCGGCCTCCCGGCGACCTCCGGGTCGACAAGGACCTCCCCTGGAGCGCAGGTGCCCCGCAGCTGACGGTCAGCGCGGTGGGAGGTCTCGTTGAGGGTGACGAGCGACTTGGCCCCGGTCGGGAGGCGAGCACGCGGCTCACACTCGTGTAGACCGGGACGAAGAACATCAGCGAGTCGAGGCCGAGCATCGCCGACAGGTACGCGTTGATCACCCCGCCGTGGCAGACCGCGGCGACGGTGCGACCCGGGTTGGCCTCGATGAGGGCGTCGACGGCCTGGACCACCGCCCGCTGGAACTCGTCCGGGTCGAGCTCCCACTCGCCCCCGGATCAGGGCGTGCCATCGGGGGTCGTCGGCCGCCTTCAGCTCCTCGATCGGGATGTACCACGGGGCGTCGCGGTCGAACTCGGCCAGCCCGTCGACGACGGCCACGTCGAGGCCGAGGCGTTCGGCCAGGGGCTGGGCCGTCTCGGGCCCGGTGCAGGGGGCTGGCCGCCAGCACCTCGATGCCGTCGTCGGCCAGCCACGCCGCCAGTGCCTTCGCCTGTCGCCGCCCGTCCTCGCTCAGCGAGGGATCGGCGGGCCGTCGTCGCCCGTCGATCCGCACCGGCAGCGCGTGACGGATCAGGAGCAGGTCCATGGCGGCGGGAGCGTACCATCGCCCCCGTCCGTGCCGGGGCCTCGGTAGCGTTGCGCGCGTGCGCCGCCGGACGAAGATCATCGCCACGATCGGCCCGGCGTCGGAATGCGGAGGCCGACGCTCTGACGCGACTGATCGACGCGGGCATGGACGTGGCCCGGATCGGCCTCGCCCACGAGGATCCTCGAGACCGCCCTCGAGCGCTACGACCGCATCCGCAAGGCGTCGGTCGACGCCGACCGGACCGTCGGCATCCTCGTCGACCTGCCGGGGCCCAAGGTCCGCGCCGGGCCGCTTCCCCGACGGCGGGGTCGAGCTGGCCGACGGCGAACGGCTCCGCCTCGTGCCCGGGTACAGCGAGAGCAGCCGCGAGGTCGTCGAGGTCGGCTACGAGCGCTCGTCACGGACGTCGGAGATCGGCGACCGGCTGCAGTTCGGCGACGGCGCGGTGGTCATCGAGGTCGTCGACAAGGACGGCAGCAGCCTGCCGCGGTGATCGCACGGCGGCCGGCTGCTCGGCCGCCCCGGCGTCCACATCCCGTCCGACCGCCTGCGCATCGCGTCCCCCACCCCCGAGGACCTCCGCATGCTCGACGCCTTCGTCGAGGCGGGCGTCGACATGGTGGCGGTCTCCTTCGTCCGCTCGGCCCACGACGTCCGCCGCGTCGGCACCGAGCCCCATCCCCGGGGCCCGCTGTCGTGGCCAAGATCGAGACCCGGGCGGCGGTCGCAGAACCTCGAGGGCATCATCGAGGCCGCGGGGCGATCATGGTCGCCCGCGGCGACCTCGGCGCCGAGATGCCCGATCGAGGAGCTGCCGCACCTGCAGAAGCACATCATCCGGCACCTGCATCGCCCTCGGGCGTCCGGCCATCACCGCCACCCAGATGCTCGAGTCGATGGTCCACGCGCCCACGCCCACTCGGGCCGAGGCCTCCGACGTGGCCAACGCGGTGTTCGACGGATCGTCGGTCGGTGATGCTCTCCGGCGAGACCGCCGTCGGCCACGACCCGGTCGCCGCGGTGCGCGACGATGGCCGCATCGCCGCGCGGGCCGACGACGAGTTCGACTACGACGGCTGGGCGCCCCACCTGGCCGACCTCGTCCACATCGAGCGAAGGCGACACGACGCCCGGGTCACCGACACCATGACCGATGGCCGCCTGGCGGGCGGCCGCGGAGATGGACGCCGACGCCATCCTCTGCATGTCCCGCACCGGCTTCACCGTGCGGGCGATCGCCCGTTTCCGGCCCGAAGCGCCAAGTTGCTCGCCTTCTCGCCCGACGAGCGCACGGTGCGCCAGCTCACGATGAGCTGGGGCGCCATCCCCATGATCCTGGAGCAGCGGGGGAGCAACGAGGCCATGGTCCGGGCCGCCGTCCGCGGCGCCCGGGAGAGCGGCCACGTGCGTTCGGGCGACACCGTCGTGGTCCTGGCCGGGTCCGACGACCGGTCGCGTGCCACCGACGTCCTCCGCCTGGTGCGAGTGCCCTGAGCCCAGGGCCGCGGCGCTGGCGCCGTCGGCGGCGCGGACCCACGGCCTTCGTGCTGTCGGGCGGCGGCAACCTCGGTGCCCTGCAGGTCGGGATGCTGCGGGCGCTGACCGAGCGCAGCATCCGTCCCGACCTCGTCCTGGGCTGTTCCGTGGGGGCGCTCAACGGCGCCGCCTATGCCGCCGACCCCACGGCGGCGGGCATCGACCGGCTGGAGGACCTCTGGCTCCACCTGGCCGGTCCCGACGTCATGCCCTCGGGCAGCCGGCTGCCGTCGAGCCTCCAGCTGGCCCGCCGGGGCGAGGCCCTCCACGACAACAAGGGGCTCCGCGAGCTGATGCAGCGCATCCTGCGCCCCGCCACCTTCGAGGAGCTGCGCATCCCCTTCCAATGCGTCGCCACCCAGATCGACCCACCGGCCGAGGTCTGGTTCGACCACGGTCCGCTGCACGAGGCGATCCTGGCCTCCGCCGCCCTCCCGGCGGTGTTCCCGATCGTCGAGCTCGACGGCCACCGCTACCTCGACGGTGGCATCGCCAACGACATCCCCGTGTCCCGGGCCGACGAGCTGGGGGTGACCAAGGCCTACGTCCTGCAGGTGGGCACGCTCGAACGACCCTGGCAGGCGCCCCGCCGACCGGTCGACGTGGCCATCCAGTCCCACTGGCTCTCGCGGCGCCTGCGCTGGGAGGACGACCTGGCCGCGCTCGATGGTCGCATCGAGCTGGTCATGCTGCCGTACGGCGACCCGCCCCGGCCCCGCTACGACGACTTCAGCCACACCACCGAGCTCGTCACCCAGGCCTACGCCGCCACCGCCGCCCACCTCGACGCCCTCGCCGGCGTCGAGCTCGAGGTGGCGCCGACGATGCCACTCGAGAAGGAGCACCCGTAGGGTCGGTCACATGTCCGACATCTCATTCACGTCCGGGCCGCCGGAGACGGTGCTCGACCCCGAGCCCGCCGACGCAGTGGCCGCCCTGGCCGAGGCCGGCGACGATGCCGCCGCGGTCGGTGTCGTCTGCGCCCGCTGGCCCCGCTTCCTGGGGGCGTGGGCGCGGCTCGGCGACCTGGCCCCTGACGAGGCCTTCGCCTATGCCGCCTACCGCACCGGCTACCACCGGGGTCTCGACCGCCTGCGCCAGAATGGCTGGCGGGGGAGTGGCTACGTCCGCTGGGTGCACCCCGAGAACCGGGGCTTCCTGGCCGCCCTCGCCGGCCTCGGTCGGGTCGCCGACCAGATCGGCGAGGACGACGAAGCCGAGCGCTGCGCCGTCTTCCTCCTCCAGCTCGACCCCGCCTGGCCCCCGTCCGCCGACTGAGTCCGCGTGAGTGTCACAGGGGTGTGGTAGGTTGAGGAACATCAGTTCGTAGCCGACTGGGGTCCGTTCCGGACCGTGATGGCCACCGAAAGCAGCTTCCCCAGACAACGGGAGGAGCGTTGGTGTCCGTCGAGCTCGACGATCTGGTGCAGGCCTCGGAGCGGGTGGCCAAGGTCGCCTGGGGCGATGAGCCCGTCGCGGTGCTGGGCGGGTCGATCGAGGCGGCGTCGGCGGCGATCAACCAGCTCGAGGGTGTGCGTCTGGGGATGATCCGTTCGCTGGAGGCTCGGGGCGAGCATCGGGCCGAGGGCCACGCCAGTGCGACCCCGTGGCTGCAGCATCACTGCCGGTTGAAGAAGCGTGAGGCCCGGCGCATCGCCCGCTTGTCGCGGTTCGCGGACCGGCTGCCGGCGGTGGGCGAGGCGCTGTTGTCGGGCACGGTGACCTTCGAGCACGTCGAGGTGCTGGCCGATGCCCACAAGGAGCGCACGCACGAGGCGTGGGCCGAAGCGGCGCCGCTGTTGCTGCGTTACGCGGCGGAGGCGCGGTTCGAGGACTTCGCCCGCCAGGTGGCCCGGTTCGCGCACCAGCTCGAACCCCTCGAGGCCGAGGAGCGGTTCAAAGAGCAGGTCGATGACCGCAGCTTCTCCAAGGTCACCACCATCGACGGGTTCGGGTTCCTGCGGGGCTGGATGGAGCCCTTCGGCTACCAGATCTTCAGCGTCGAACACGACCGGCTGGTCAAAGAGCTTTTCGACCAGGACTGGGCCGAGCTCAAGGCCCTGCTGGGCCGGGACCCCACCGCGGCCGAGGTCCATGACCTCCTGCGCACCCCCCAGAACCGCGCCCACGACGCCCTGGTCCGGATGGCCCTGCGCTCCCGGGCCGCCTCCGGCGCCGGCAACGCCATGGTCGAAGCCCTCATCCACATCGACGGCCCCACCTTCGCCGAGGCCATCCGCCACCTGCTGGCCGAAGACCCCGACGACCAGCCCCAGTACCCGCCGGACGGGTTCTGCGAAACGTCCTCCGGTGAGGTGATCTCCCCGGTCGCCGCCGTCTACCTCGCCCTACTGGGCCAGGTCCGGGGCATCGTCTTCGACCAAGACGGCAACATCCTCACGTACAGCCACTCCCGCCGACTGTTCACCCCCGCCCAAGCCGCCGCCCTGCGAGCCAAGTTCCGGCGCTGCACCCACCCCTACGGCTGTGACCGCACCGGACCCCTCCTCCAGACCGACCACATCGTCGAACACCAAGACGGCGGACCCACCGACACCACCAACGGCCAACCCCTCTGCGCCGCCCACAACCGTTGGAAGACCAACCAACGCGGCCACCCCCCACCCCCCGGCCGCCAAGACCACGACCAACGCCGAGCACCCCCCGACCTCAGGCAGTAGCCAGCATCACCTGGGTCGGTGAACGAGTCTCCTTGGTCGGGCACTCCTGAGAGCAGCCGTCGTCCGGTCCCCGCGGAGGATGTCACAGCGACGGCAGAGTGGTCGCTGCGGCTGGGTAGGTTCGAGTCGTGCCTGAACCCACCCCTGGACCCATGGGCCCTTACCCCCCCGGCATCGAGACCGAGGAGCAGCAGGACGAGTACGACCGGCTGCGCCGGCGGGTGCTGTGGACGTTGCCCTCCGGGCTGTACGTGATCGGGAGCCGCGCCGGCGACAGACGGAACCTCATGACGCTCAACTGGGCCACGCAGGTGAGCTTCGAGCCGAAGCTGGTGGGGATCAGCGTGGAGAAGGCGGCGGTGACCCACGAGCTCATCACCGAGGGCGGCGTCTTCGCCCTCAACACCGTCGTCTCGGGAGGACCGGGCGATCGTGCGCAAGTTCACCAAGCCGGTCGAGGTCGACACCGACGCCAAGACCCTCAACGGGTTCCCGTACCACGACGGCGTCACCGGGGCTCCGATCCTCGACCAGGCCCCGGCCTACGTCGACTGCGAGGTCCGCCAGCCGGTCGACGTCGGCAACCACACCCTGTTCATCGGCGAGGTCGTCGACGCCGGCTTCCAGGCCGACGAGGAGACCGAGGTCCTCCGCATGGAGGACACCCGCATGAACTACGGCGGCTGACCCGGCTCCGGCCGGGTCGTAGCATCCCCCGGCGTGGAGATCGCCGGGCCCCAGCTCACCTCGTTCCCCGAGCACGGCACCAGCGCCCAGGAGCTCCTGGCCGAGATCGACGACGTGCGGGGCGGCGACATCGACTGGCGGGGAGGGGTGGCGTTCAGCCTCGTCTACCACCACGACGACGAGGGCCTCGAGGCCCTGCAGCACGCGGTGGCCGAGCGCTTCCTGCACGAGAACGCCCTCAACCCCTTCGCCTACCAGTCGCTGCCCCGGATGGAGCAGGAGATCGTGCTCATGGCCGGCGACCTGCTGGGTGGGGAGCCCGGGGCGGGCTCCCTGACCTCCGGCGGCACCGAGAGCATCTTCCTCGCCGTCCAGGTGGCCCGGGACGACGCGCGTGGAGCGGGGCATCGCCGAACCGGTGCTCCTGACGGCCACTACGGCCCACCCGGCCTTCGCCAAGGCGGCGAAGTACCTCGATGTGGAGCACCGCATGCTCCCCGTGGGCGACGACCTGCGCCTGCACGGCGCCACGGTGGCCGACGCCGTCGACGAGCGGACGGGCCTCGTGGTCGCTTCGGCCCCCTGCTACCCCTACGGCGTCATCGACCACGTGACCGACGTGGCCGCCGTCGCCCGGGACGCCGGGGTCCTGTGCCACGTGGACGCCTGTCTCGGCGGGTGGCTGCTGCCCTTCTGGGCCCGGCTGGGCGAGCCCGTTCCGCCGTGGGACCTCCGGGTTCCCGGCGTGACCTCCCTCTCGGCCGACATCCACAAGTACGGCTACGCCTACAAGGGCGCCTCCACCGTGCTCTACGCCTCCCGCGACCTCCACCGGCACCAGCTCTTCCTCTACGACGACTGGCCGGGCGGGCTCTACGGCTCCTCGACGACGGCCGGCACCCGACCGGGACCGCCGATCGCCGGGGCCTGGGCCGGCATCCGCCACCTCGGGGCCGACGGCTTCCTCCGGCTGGCCGGGATCGTGCGGGACACCACCCGGGCGGTCCAGGCCGGCATCCGCGGCATCGACGGCCTCGAGATCCGCGGTGAGCCCGACCTGTCCGTCTTCGAGTTCGGCTCCTCCACGCTGGACATCGGCGGGATCGGCGACGTGATGGACGACCGGGGATGGCACCTCGACCGCCAGCCGGGCGGCCTCCACCTCATGCTCTCGCCCGGCCACGCCCGGGTGGTCGACCGCTTCCTCGAGGACCTGGGCGACGCCGTGGCCCACCATGACCGGAGCCGGGGCCGGGAAGCGACCTACGGCGGAGCCACCTAACTGCCCGGGCCCGAACCCTTCGCCGGCGCCGTCCTCACCGGCGGCACCAGCCGGCGCATGGGCGCCGACAAGGCGCTGCTCGATGTCGACGGCCGCCCGCTCGCCCTCACCGTGGCCCGGGCCCTGCGCGCGGCCGGGGCCGAGCCCGTCGTGGCGGTCGGCGGCGACCTCGAGGGCCTCACGGCGGTCGGGCTCCGAGCGGTGCCCGACCTCCACCCGGGCGAGGGCCCGCTCGGTGGCGTCCTGACCGCTCTGCAGGCCGTCGACGCCGACGTCGTCGTCGTCCTGGCCTGCGACCTCCCGGACGTGGATGCGGATGTCGTGCGGGCCGTCGTCACGGCCCTGGGTGACGACGACGACGTCGCCGCCCCTCGACACGACGACCGCCTCGAGCTGCTGCACGCCGCCTACCGCCAACGGGCAGAACCCGTGCTGGCGGCGGCGTTCGCCGCGGGGGAGCGGGCCCTGCACCGGGCGGCCCAGGGCCTCCGCATCGCCGCCGTCACCGACCTGCCGCCCCAAGCCCTCGCCGACGCCGACGAGCCCGCGGACCTCCGCCGACGCGGAGGCGAGACGCCAGCCTGAGTACCCTGCCGGGGGTGGATGTTCCCGAGATCGGCATCGACGAGTTCGCCGGCCGTCGCGAGGGCGGGGAGCCGGTGCTCGACGTCCGCAACCCGGACGAGTACGAGGAGGCCCACGTCCCGGGGGTCATCCTGATCCCGCTCGGTGAGCTGGTCGAGCGGGTCGACGAGGTCCCGGCCGAGGGCCGCCTCCTCGTCATCTGCCGGAGCGGCGCCCGCAGCCTGCAGGCCGCCGAGTGGCTCCGGGCCCAGGGGATCGACGCCACCAACGTCGCGGGCGGGACGCTGGCCTGGATCGAAACCGGCCATCCCGTCGAGACGGGGGCGCTCTGACCGGCGAGCCCGCGCCGACTCAGGTCACCGATGCCCGAGCGCTCGACGAGCTGCTCCGGCGCCTGAGCGACGTCGAGATCTGGGCCTTTGACACCGAGTTCCACCGCGAGCGCACCTACTTCCCGGAGCTGGCGCTGGTGCAGATCGCCTGGGAGGGCCAGATCGCCCTCGTCGACCCCCTGGCGGTCGACGTGGCACCGCTGGCCCAGCTCTTGGACGGGCCCGGCCTGGCGGTGGTCCACGCCGCCAGCCAGGACCTCGAGGTGCTGCTCGCCACCTGTGGCACCGTGCCCCGCCGGCTGTTCGACACCCAGTTGGCCGCCGGGTTCCTCGGCTCGTCGACGCCCTCGCTGGCCACCTTGCTCGCCAGCGAGCTGGGGGTCCGCCTGCCGAAGGCCGACCGCCTGAGTGACTGGCTGCGCCGGCCACTGTCGCGGCGCCAGCTCGACTACGCCGCCGCCGACGTGGCCCACCTGGTCGAGCTCCACGCCAAGCAGGAGCAGCGCCTGGAGGAGCGAGGCCGGCTCAGCTGGGCCGAGGGCGAGTTCACCGAGCTGGTCGACGAGAGCCGGACCGGTCGGGACCCCGACGAGGCGTGGCGTCGGGTCAAGGAAGCCCGTCGCCTGAAGGACCGTCCGGCCGCCGTGGCCCGTTCGGTCGCCGCCTGGCGGGAGCGCCGGGCCGCGGAGCTCAACCGTCCGGTGCGCCACATCCTCTCCGACCTGGCCATCGTGGCCATCGCCCAGCGCGCCCCGCGCTCGATCGAGGAGCTGGCCGACGTCCGCGGGGTCGACCGCGGGGCGGCCAAGGGCGGGGTGGGCCGGGCCCTGCTGGCCGCGGTCGAGGAGGGGCTGGAGGCCGAGCCCCCCGCGCCCGACGGAGTGGGCGAGCTACGCCGAGAGCTGCGCCCGGCGGCCACGCTGGCCTCAGCCTGGCTGGCCCAGCACGCCCGCGACCTCGACCTGGATCCCGGCCTCATGGCCACGAGGTCCGACATCGAGGCCTATCTCAGTGGCGAAGGACCCTCTCGACTGCGCTCGGGGTGGCGGGCCGAGGTGGTCGGCGACGTGCTCGACGGCCTCGTCGAGGGGTCGGTGGCCGTGGCCTTCGCCGACGGCGAGCTGGTCCTGGAGGAGCGCTCCCACCGTCCGGTGGCACCGCTACACTCTGATGTTCAGACAGGACCGGATGGGGAGAGCACCCCATGAAGAGCACCCCATGAAGAAGGGTCGGCATCGTCGCTTCGAGGAAGCTCGGGCGCTCAAGCGCACGCGCACCGAGTTCGATGACGTGCTCGAGGGCACCGACCAGCAGCCCTGCGACGAGTGCGGCGCCGAGCCCGGCGACGAGCACGCCAGCTGGTGCCTCGCCGCTGAGGCCCTGAAGGAAGAGGACTGGGCCAACTGACGGGCGCCGCCTGAGGCGACCCGGAACCTGTCTCCGGCAGCCCTAGCTCGCCGCGGTCAGGCTGGGCTGGGGCTCCAGCGCCATCCGGATCGCTCGCTCGACGTCCCCCGGGTCCATCACGACCACCACGGGACGGCCCCCCGAACGGGACTGCAGCGTGTGCTCGGCCCGTTCCCGGTTCCGGTCCCGGACCCGCTCGGGCACGTCGATCAGCACCTGCCCGATCATGATGCCGCTCGGCCGGCTGCGGTCGCCGCGACGCCGGGGGTGGTGGTAGCGGAGCAGGCCCGACTGGAGCGTGCCGGACATGGCCCGGAACGGGTCGACCGTCACGCCCCGCTGCTGGAGGGCCCGCACGATCGACACCAGCACCGCGTGCTGGGCGCGGGTCCGGCGGTCGCAGAACGGCAGGATGTCGTCGGCCTCGAGCGGGTCGGCGGCCCGGGCCAACATGGCCAGCGCGGGACCGTAGGTCGAGCGCCGGTTCCCGGACCGGGCCCGTCGCATCTCCCGGGAGGTCGGACGGTGCCGGGTCACGGTGGCCAACGCCCGGTGCTCCAGGAAGCGGGTGGCGCGGAGGCCGTTGAACCGTGCGGCCCGCAGGGTCTCGTCGTCGTACGAGCGGGCGCGAGATCGAGTCCACGGAGCGACCGGCGTCGCGGACGCTCACGAGGGCGGCGACGAGGACGCGGTTCTCCGGGATGTCGTAGGCCCGCGAGGCCGCCGCGCACACGTACACGTCGTTGCGCCCCGGGCTGGAGGATCGGCACGACATCGTCTCGGACCACAGGACCGGGCCCCGGAGCTCGCCTCGGCACTCCTCGGGCTGGTTGTCCATGGAGATGGACAACGACCGGATGGTCTGCGGTGTGGTGGCCAGGAGCTCCTCGGCCTCCGGGCAGGTGGCGACGATGGCTCCCGTCAGCTGGCGGACGACGTTGGCCGACAGCCCGAGCACCGAGTCGACGGCCTCGACCACGTTGAAGGGCCGCCGCAGCAGGTCCCACAGCTCGTGGGTGGCGGTCCGCTCGCCGGGGGCGGCCTCGGCCCCGGGGTGCGGTCCCGCGGCCTCAGAGGGCGAGTTCGACACCGAGGACCTCGCCCATCGTGCGCCGGACCTCCGCCTGCTCGGGGGGGTCGAAGAGCCCCTCGATGGTGCGGTACAGCTTCGTCGCCCGAAGGTCGTCGAACCCCTCGAACTGGGGCAGGAAGTAGGCGTAGAAGACCTCGTAGAGGAGGCGGGAGGGCGTGGGCCCGTCCTGGATCCGGCGGGCGGCGTACCGGGCGGCGTCGATGTAGACGGCGGGGCCGAGGTCGGTGAACTTCCGCAGCCCGAGGAGCTGGGCCACGATCTCGCCGGGACCGGCGAGGAGCTTGCGGTAGGACTCCTCGCTGGGCGCACCGACCTCGATGAAGGCGAAGCGTCGCATCAGGGCGTAGGACATCTCGAAGAGCAGGTTCTTGTCGAAGACGTTCATCGTGGCCACGATGCGCCACTTGCTGGGCAACCGGATCACGTCGGTGTTCGGCGGCGGCTCCACGCCGGCGGGCACGATCGAGAGGGGCTGGGGCGTGCCCTTGCGCTTGAAGGGCAGGACCACGGGCTGACCCGACAGGACGGTGAAGAGCTGACCGAAGGCCCGGTCGAAGTTGGATCGGTTGAGCTCGTCGATCACCAGCCAGCGCCCGGACTCGATGGCCTCCACGAAGAGCCCCGGGCGGAAGATCAGCCCTTCAGCGGTGGGCTGGAGGCCGCCGATGGTCTCGTAGGTGGTCCACTCGGTCGTGGCGGTGGTCGGCAGGTAGCCGGCGCAGAGCATGGCCCGCTGGGCCACCTCCGCACCCATGTAGGCCAAGGTGGTCTTCCCGGTCCCCGGGGGCCCCGTCAGGATGACGTGCTTGCCCGAGTCGATGGCGGCCACGAACTGATCGAGGACGTGGTCGGGGAAGAGGATCCCGTGTGCGGCCGCGGTTCGCTCAAGCTCCTGCGCGGAGAAGACTCCCATTGCCCTGTCCGGTCGGCCGAAACGTCACCCCTGTGAGCCAGAATGCCCCCATGGCTGGGGAGTTCGACGAGATCCGGGGCCGGTTGGAGACGATCAGCGAGGAGCTGGCCGATCTGGCGATCGCCCGCCTGCGAGAGTCGATCGACGCGGGCGGTCACGAGCTCCCCGTGGACGAGAAGCGGCTCACCCGGGCCCGCCGCGCCGTCGACAAAGCCGTGCACCTCCTGCAGGAACCGGACGACCTCGCGGTCGACGACTAGCCCCGGGGTGGGTCCTCCAGCACGGCGGTCTCTTCGGGGGCGGACGGGAGCTCGTTCAGGCGGTGGATGAAGGCGTGCAGGCGGCCGAAGTGGCGGATGTCGAAGTCCATCACGAGGCGGGGGAGATCGACGTGGTCGTCGTCCTCGACCTCCGGCGGCAGGGGGCCACTGCGCCGGATGGCGCCGCCGCCGGCGAGCATCTCGCCGAACTCGTCGTTCAAGGCGGCCATCTCGGACTCGGTCGGCTCGGCGCAGAGGCGCACGATCAGGGTCTTGCCCACCCAGCGGATCGAGCGGTAGTTGCGGTAGAAGCCGAGCACGGTGTCGGCCGCCACCCGGACGTCGTCGGTGATCGTGACGATGTCGAGGTCCTCGATCGCGATGTAGCCGCCCTCGGCCACGTGGTCGAGGGTGAAGTCCCGCCATCCGGTCCAGAAGGTCCCGCCCGGCTCGTCGAGGAAGACGATCGGGGTCGGCACCGACTTGCCGGTCTGCTGGAGCGTGAGCAACTCGAAGGTCTCGTCCAAGGTGCCGAAGCCGCCCGGCAGGCAGATGAAGCCCTGCGACTCCTTCACCAGCTCCAGCTTCCGCGTGAAGAAGTACTTCATCGAGACGAGCTTCGTGTCGCCCACGATGAACTCGTTGGCCTCCTGCTCGAAGGGGAGGCGGATGTTCACGCCGAAGGACATCTCCCGCCCTGCGCCCTCGAGGCCGGCCGCCATGATCCCGGGGCCGGCGCCGGTGATGACCATCCAGCCCTCGGCCGCCAGCAGGCGGGCGACGTCCCGGGCGGCGGCGTACAGCGGGTCCTCGGCCAGGATCCGGGCCGATCCGAAGATCGTGACCTTGGGGTCGTCGCGGTAGGGGGCGAAGGCGTCGAAGGCCAAGCGCATCTCTGCCAGCGAGGCGGCGACGATCTTGAGGTCCAGCCGGTCGGCGTCGTCCCCGGCCAGCAGGACGCCCGACGCCACGATGTCGAAGAGGAGGTCACGGTCCTCGGTCGCCCCGCACGCGTCCAGGAGGTCCTCGATGCGCTGGTCGATCTCCACCGACCCGGTGCGCACCCGGCGGCTCACGGCGCGATCAGGCCGGGGCGACGCGGCCGTACAGCGTCGTGCGCTGCTCGAGGCGTCGACCGAGAGGCTCGACCAGGGCCCGGAAGTCGGCCTCGGTCAACTCCTGGCCGTGTTCAGCTCCGGCGGCGCGGGAGATGTTCTCGTCCATGAGGGTGCCGCCCAGGTCGTTCACCCCGGCCTGGAGCATCTGGGTGACCCCGCCCACCCCGAGCTTCACCCACGACGCCTGGATGTTGTCGATCCAACCCCGGTAGGCGATGCGGCCCACGGCGTGCATCAGCAGCACCTCCCGGAACGTCGGCCCGCGGCGGGCCTTGCGCTGCAGGTACATGGGCGCCGCCATGTGCACGAAGGGCAGGGGCACGAACTCGGTGAAGCCGCCGGTCTCCTTCTGCAGGTCACGGGTGCGGACGAGGTGCCGGGCCCAGGACCGCGGCTGCTCGATCGCGCCGAACATGATCGTGATGTTCGAGCGCAGGCCGACCCCGTGAGCGGTCCGGTGGGCGTCGAGCCACTCCTGGGTGTCGATCTTGTCGGGGCAGAGCAGCGCCCGGACCTCGTCGTCGAGGATCTCCGCCGCGGTGCCGGGGAGGGTCTTCAGCCCGGCCGCCTGCAGGCGGACGAGGTACCGGTCGAGCGGCTCGCCGAGGCGCTTGGCCCCCTCGGTGACCTCGAGGGCGGTGAAGCCGTGGATGTGCATCTCGGGCACGGCCTCGTGCACGGCCCGGGCGACGTCGATGTAGTAGTCGCCGTCGAAGTCGGGGTGGATGCCCCCCTGCAGGCAGACCTCGGTGGCGCCCAGGTCGGCGGCCTCCCGCACCCGGTCGGCGATCTCGTCCAGGGTGAGCAGGTAGGGGGCACCCCGCAGGTTGAGCGAGAGAGGGCCCTTCGAGAAGCCGCAGAAGCGGCACTTGAACGTGCAGACGTTCGTGTAGTTGATGTTCCGGTTGTGGACGAACGTCACGACGTCGCCCACCGCCGCGGCCCGCAGCTCGTCGGCCAGCGCCGCGACCGCGGCGACCTCGGGACCTCGGGCCGAGAACAGGGTCACGATCTCGTCCTCACCCAACTCCTGGCCGGCGCGTACGCCCGCCAGGACCTCGGCGATCCGGCCGACGGCCGTCACCGGGGCGGGCACGAGGTGCGGGGGCATCTGCTCGGCTCCGGAGTACCAGTGGTCGTCGCGACCGAGGTGCTCGGCGTCGCTGCGGTCGAGCACCGGGAAGTGGAGGGCCGGGTCCAGCCACCGCTCGGGGTGCGCGGCGAACTCCGGGTAGAGCGTGAGCCGAGGCGCCAGCACCCGACCCGCCGCCTCGGTGACCTCCCGCAGGCGCTGGACCGCCGGCCACGGGCGCTCCGGGTTCACGTGGTCCGCGGTGACCGGGGACACCCCGCCCCAGTCGTCGATGCCCGCCTCGAGCAGGCGGCCGAAGTCGTCGGAGAGGTTCGGCGGGGCCTGCACGTGGACGTCGGGGGGCAGGATGAGCCGGGCGAGGGCGATCGCCTCCAGGTAGTCGTCCGGGGGACACGGGCGGGCCTTGTGCATGGCCGTGCCGGCCTTGGGGAGGAAGTTCTGGACGATGGCCTCCTGCACATGGCCGTGGCGCCGGTGGGAGGCGGCGATGGCCTCGAGCGCCTCGACCCGATCCTCCCGGGTCTCCCCGATGCCCACGAGGATGCCGGTGGTGAAGCAGATCCCCAGCTCCCCGGCGCCCTCGAGCGTGGCCAGCCGGCGGGCGGGCTCCTTGTCCGGCGAGCCCTCGTGACAGGCCAGGTCGGCCAGGGTCTCGAGCATCATCCCCTGCGAGGGCGCGACCTCGCGCAGGGCGGCCAGCTCGTCGGGGTACAGCGCCCCGGCGTTGGCGTGAGGGAGGAGCCCGGTCTCGGCCAGGACCAGCCTGCACATGGCGACGAGGTAGTCGACGGTCGAGGTGTAGCCGTGCTCGTCGAGCCACTCCTGGGCGGCGGGATAGCGCGCTTCGGGTCGCTCGCCCAGGGTGAACAAGGCCTCGTGACAGCCCGCCTCGGCGCCCGCGACGGCGATCGCCAGGACTTCGTCGGGGCTCAGGTAGGCCGCCTCCACGCGGGCCGGTGCGGTGGCGAAGGTGCAGTAGCCGCAGCGGTCGCGGCAGAGCCGGGTGAGCGGGATGAAGACCTTGGGGGAGTACGTGACCCGGCGCCCGTGGGCCAGGTCCCGCACCGCGCTCGCCTCGGCCATCAGGTCGTCGAGCGGCCGATCGAGGAGTCCGTGCGCCATTGCGCGGGAACCCTACCGACCGTTCTCCGCCCGTCGCGCTACCGTGCGAGGACAGCAACGGGAGTCCGGCGCACCGGGCTGAGAGGGAGGTCACGCAGCCTCCGACCGTCGACCTGATCCGGTTCATACCGGCGGAGGGAGCGCTCGTGGGCAGTCAGCTCGGTGGCCAGCACAGCGGTGGCAGACGCAGGCGGGGCAAGGCCATCGGTCGGCTGCACGTGCTGACCGACCTCGACGGTGGCCAGGATCCCCTTCCGGTGGTGGAGGCCGCGCTCGTCGCCGGTGCACCGGCCATCCAGGTCCGGGCCAAGCACCTCGACGACCGGGCGTTCCTCGACCTCGCCACCGAGGTCGCCCGACGGTGCCGGGAGAACGGCGCCACCTGCCTCATCGACGACCGGGTCGACATCGCCTTGGCCACCGGCGCCCATGGCGTGCACCTCGGTGACCACGACCTCCCGGTCGGCATCGCCCGACGCCTCCTCGGGCCCGAGGCCGTCATCGGAGCCACGGCCCGGGACGCCGAAGCCGGACGGGCCCGCGTCGCGGAGGGGGCCGACTACCTGGGTGTGGGGCCGACCTACGCCACGGCGACCAAGGCCGGCCTCCCCGAGCCCCTCGGCCCGGCCGCGGTCGGCGCGGTCGCGACCGCCGTGGACGTGCCCGTCGTCGCCATCGCCGGGATCACCGTCGAGCGGGTCCCGGAGGTGATGGCCGCCGGGGTCCACGGCGTGGCCGTGGTCGGGGCGGTCAGTCGAGCTGACGACCCCGGACGCGCCGTCACCGCCCTCCTGATCGCCATCGAGCGGGCGTTGGCGTGAGCCAGCCGGACGCGGTCGTCGTCGGCGGGGGAGCCATCGGTCTGGCCTCCGCCTGGCGGCTGGCGCAGGGTGGCCTCGACGTCGCCGTGTGCGACCCCACTCCCGGCAGCCAGGCCACGCACGCGTCGGCGGGGATGCTGGCGCCGGTCACCGAGGCCCACTACGGCGAGGACCGGTTGCTCCGTCTCAACCTGGCCTCGGCCGGGCGCTGGGCGGCCTTCGCGGCCGAGCTCGAGGCGGAGTCGGGGACGGCCGTCGGCTACCGGACCTGCGGGTCGTTGCTCGTCGCCTTCGACGCCGACGACGCCCGGCTCCTGCGTGACCTCGGCGCCTACCTGCGCGAGCTGGAGCTCGAGGCCGAGTCCCTCACCGGCTCGGCCTGCCGGGCGCTGGAGCCGGCGCTGGCGCCGGGGGTGCGGAGCGGGTTGCGGGTCGCCGGCGACCACCAGGTCGACAACCGGCTCGTGGCCGCCGCCCTGCTCACGGCTCTCGACCGTCGCCACGTCCCCGTGCACCGAGAGACCGTGACCCGCATCGAGGTCGACGGGTCGTCGGTGCAGGGCGTCGTGCTCGGCGACGGGACCCGACTCGAGGCCGCCCGCGTCGTGCTCGCCGCCGGGTGCTGGTCGGGAGCGGTCGAGGGGATCCCCGCCGACGCCCGGCCGCCGGTCCGGCCGGTGAAGGGCCAGATCGTGCGGCTGCAGGGCCCGGCGGGCGAGCCCGTGCTCCACGGCAACGTGCGGGGGCTGGTCCGGGGCCGGTCCCTCTACCTGGTGCCCCGAGCCAGCGGGCGGATCGTCGTCGGCGCCACGGTCGAGGAGCAGGGCTTCGACACGACCGTCACCGTGGAGGGCATCCACCGCCTGTTGCATGACGCCGCGGTGCTCGTCCCCGGGCTGCTCGACCTCGAGCTGGCGGAGACGCTCGCCGGTCTGCGCCCGGGATCGCCGGACAACGAACCGATCGTGGGCCGGACGACGGTCGACGGCCTGGTGGTGGCGACCGGGCACCACCGCAACGGCATCCTCCTCACCCCGGTGACGGCGGACGCGGTCGCCGGCCTGCTCGGCGCCGGGCCGGAGGTGGCCGAGATCGACGGCTTCGGGCCGGAACGCTTCGCCCGGGCGGGGGCGACGACGTGACCGCCATCGTCGTCAACGGCGAGCCCGACCAGGTGAGCAACGGCACCACCGTCGCCGACCTCGTGGCCCGTCACCGCGACTCGCCCCGGGGCATCGCGGTCGCCCGCAACGAAGAGGTCGTCCCCCGGAGCCAGTGGGCGATGACCGTGGCCGTCGAGGGCGACCGGTTCGAGATCGTCACCGCGGCGCAGGGAGGCTGATGTGGAGCCACTGAAGATCGCCGACCGCGAGCTCGGCTCCCGGCTGATCCTCGGGACGGGCGGGGCCCCGAGCCTCGACGTCATGGAGAAGGCGGTGGTGGCCTCGGGCACGGAGCTGGTCACGGTCGCCCTCCGGCGCATCGACCCGAGCGCGCCGGGCTCCGTGCTGGACCTGCTCGACCGGCTCGGTGTCGCCCTGCTCCCGAACACCGCGGGGTGCTACACGGCCACCGAGGCCGTGCGCACGGCCCGCCTGGCCCGGGACGCGTTCGAGACCGACTGGGTGAAGCTCGAGGTGATCGGCGACGAGCGGACCCTCCTGCCCGACCCGGTCGAGCTGGTGGTCGCGGCCGAGCAGCTCGTCGACGACGGCTTCACCGTCCTGGCCTACACGACCGACGACCCGATCCTCGCCCGTCGCCTCGAAGACCTGGGCTGCGCGGCGGTCATGCCGCTGGGCTCCCCGATCGGGAGCGGCATGGGGATCAACAACCCCTACAACATCGCCCTCATCGTCGACCAGGCCGCCGTGCCGGTCGTCCTGGACGCCGGGGTCGGCACCGCCTCGGACGCTGCATTTGCCATGGAGCTGGGCTGCGACGCCGTTCTGCTCGCCTCTGCCGTGACCCGGGCCCGCGACCCCGAACAGATGGCCACGGCCATGCGGCAGGCCGTGGAGGCCGGACGGCTCGCCTTCGGTGCCGGCCGCATCCCGCGCCGCACCTACGCCGATCCGTCCACCCCCGACCACGGCCGCCCCGACCTGTTGGGTCCGGACCTCCTCTGATGCGGCTGCTGGTGCTCACCGATCGCCATCAGAGCGAATCCGCGGGGCGAGAGCTGGCGGAGACGGTCGCCGCCGCGGTCACCGCCGGTGCTCCGACGGTCCTGTTCCGCGAGAAGGACCTGCCCAATGCCGACCGTCGTGCCCTCGGCCGGCGGGTGGCCGCCGCCTGCGGGGATCGCGCCGACCTGCTGGTGGCCTCCGACGCCGACCTGGCTGCCGACCTCGGCGCACAGGGCATCCACCTCGCCGCCCGCGATCCGTGGCCGGAGACCTCCCTCGAGCTCGGGCGGTCGTGCCACGACGCCGCGGAGGTGGCCCAGGCCCAGGTGCACGGTGCCGCGTACGTCACGGCCTCCCCGGTGTTCGAGACCGCGAGCAAGCCCGGCTACGGCCCCAGCCTCGGATCCGAGGGCCTGGCGGCGCTGGTGGCGGCCACGAGCCTGCCGGTGATCGCCCTCGGCGGCGTGACCGGCGCGGCGGAGATCGGCGCCTGCCGGGCGGCCGGCGCCGCCGGCGTGGCCGTGATGGGCGCGGTGATGACCGCGGCTGACCCCGCCCACGCCGTGCGGGCCCTGCTCGAGGAGACCGCCCCATGACCCCGCCCGTGGCGCTCACGATCGCCGGTTCCGACTCCGGGGGAGGCGCCGGCATCCAGGCCGACCTCAAGTCGTTCGCCGCGCTGGGAGTGTTCGGGACCAGCGCGATCACCGCGGTCACGGCGCAGAACACCACCGCGGTCAAGCGCGTCGATCTCCTCCCGGTGGAGGCCGTCGAGGCCCAGATCGACGCCGTCCTGGCCGACCTGCCCGTCGCCGCGGTGAAGACCGGGATGCTGGCCACGGCCGCGATCGTCGAGCTGGTTGCTCGGCGCGCCGCGGCGGGTGATCTGCCGCACCTCGTGGTCGATCCGGTGATGGTCGCGTCCAGCGGCGACCGCCTGCTCGACGAGGACGCCGAGTCCGCCTACCGGGAGCTGCTCTTCCCGCACGCCGAGGTGATCACCCCCAACCTGCTCGAGGCCTCCGTGCTGCTCGGTCGGACGCTGCGCACCGCCGACGACGCCCTCGATGCCGCCTTCGACCTGGCCGAACCGCTGGATGCCTGGGTGGTCGTGAAGGGGGGTCACCTGAGCGGTTCGGCCGTCGACGTCGTGGTCCACGGCGACGACCACACGGTGCTGCGCTCCGACCGCGTCGACACCGCCAACGTCCACGGCACGGGCTGCTCCTTCGCCTCGGCCACCGCGGCCGGCCTGGCCTCGGGCCTCGACCCGATGGCCGCCCTCCGACAGGCCAAGGCCCTCGTCGACCGCGGCCTGCGCGGTGGCGCCACCTGGCGCCTCGGGTCGGGCCACGGCCCGATCGACCACTTCGGGTGGGACGCGCCCCGGTGATCTCGGCGGCACTGGCCATCGGCGCCCTGGTCGTCGTCCTGGGCGGGCTCGTCGTCGTGGCCCTGGGCGCTGGGGGCACCGAGGACGTCGACCGCTACTTCACCGCGCGCGACAGCCAGACCGTGGGCCGGTTGTCGCTGGCCTTCCTGGCCTCGGGACTCGGCTCCTGGATCCTCTTCGCCCCGCCCGAGGTGGGCGCGCAGGTCGGCATCCTCGGCGTGGTGGGCTACGCCGTCGGCGGGGCCCTCCCGTTCGTCGCCTACGCCTGGATCGGCCCCCGGATCCGAGCCGCCGCACCCGAAGGCGTCACCCTCACCGACTGGGTCCGCCAGCGCTTCGGCCGCAGCGCGCAGGCCTGGGTCGCGGCCGTGTCGATCTTCTACATGTTCATGTTCATCACGGCCGAGCTCACCGGCATCGGCGCCGTCTTCGAGATCCTCGCCGGGGTCGACCCCTGGGTGCCGATCGTCCTCGTTGCCGCGGTCACCGCCGCGTACACGGCCTACGGCGGCCTCCCCGCGTCGCTGCGCACCGACCAGGTCCAGGCGGTGATGATCCTGGGCCTCGTGGCCATCACCGTGGGGGCCATCGTCCTCGACATCGACGAGCCGGTCGCCCGCGCCGTCGACGGGGGACTGGACACGGTCTCCCGTGCCGGCTGGGAGAGCATCGTGGTCCTCGGCGTGGCCATCGTGGCGGCCAACCTCTTCCACCAGGGCTACTGGCAGCGGACGTGGGCCGCGGCCGACGCCCGCACGGTCACCCGGGCGGGTTGGGGCGCGGCCGGACTCACGATGCTCGTGCTCCTCGCCGTGGGCGCGACGGGCCTGGTGGCGGCGGGCATCGCCCTCGCCGCCGGCGAACCTCCTCCCGCGGTGCCGTTCTTCACCCTGCTCACCGGCCTGCCCGAGGCCGTGGTGCTGGTCGCGCTGGTCCTCGCGGTAGCCCTCGTGGCGTCGAGTGTGGACACCCTGCAGAGCGCCCTCGCCGCGGTGCTGTCCCAGGACCTCTCGGATCGCCGGCTCTCCGTGAACGGCGCCCGTGTGGCGCGGGCGTTGCTCACCGTGCCCGCGGCCCTCATCGCCCTGGAGGGCCACGACGTGCTCCGGCTCTTCCTGATCGCCGACCTCGTCGCCGCGGCGACGGTCGGACCAGTGTTCCTCGGCCTGCGACCTCGAGCCACGGGCCGCGGGGTCATCCTGGGCTCCGCCGCCGGGCTGGCGGGGGTCGTGGCCTACGGGACCATTCAGTCCGGATCGCTCATCGACGGGTTCGAAGTGCTCACCTTGCCCAACGGCCTCGACCTGGGCGCCTTCTTCTGGGCCCCCGTGGTCTCCACCGCCACGGCCCTCGCCGTCGCCGCGCTCACACCCCGACCGGCCGCGGTCAGCTGAGCTGGGCGCCGGCCTCGCGGTCGACCAGCCAGACCACGTGCTCCGCCCGGACCCGCGAGGCCGGGGTCTCGCCCGCCACGGTGCGGGCCATGGCCTCCGCCTTCTCGGCTCCGCTCACGGTGATGACGGCGAGACGGGCCCGCTCGATGCCGCTGAAGGTGAGGGTCTGCCGCTGGTGGGGGTTGGCGCCGGTCGGGTCCTCGTTGGTGACCACCAGGCGGCCGGGATCGGCGTCCAGGCCGGGGGAGTCGGGGAAGAGCGACGCGATGTGGCCGTCGGTCCCGAGGCCGAGGTGGAGGACGTCGAACTGCCCCAGCTCGCCCACGAGCTGGTGGTACCGATCGGGCCCGTCCTCGCAGCGCATGGGGAAGTTGGCGTTGACCGCCCCGACGTTCTCGAGCAGGGCCTCCCGCCCGAGGCGATAGTTCGAGTCCTCGTGGTCGAGCGGGACGCAGCGCTCGTCACCCCAGTAGACGTCGACCCGCCACCAGTCGATCTGGGCCCCACCGGCATCGGCCAGCGACTCGTAGCAGCTGCGGGCCGTGCTCCCGCCGGAGAGGGCGAGGGAGAAGACGTCGTTGGGGCGGGCCAGGAAGGCCTCGATGACGCGCTCGGCGAACTCCGCGGCGACGGTGTCGACGACCAGGACCTCCCCGAACATCCCCTGACGTTAGGCGGTGAGCTGGTCCGCCTTCTCGCCCAGCGTGCCCAGCAGCTCGTCGAAGGACTTCTCGAAGGCCGCCACCCCTTCGTCCTCGAGGCGCCGCCCGACGTCGTCCAGGTCGACACCGACGTCCTCGATGGCCGCCAGCGTGGCTCGGGCCGCCTCGGGATCGGCGTCGACCGTGCGGGCGAGGGTGCCGTGGTCCTCGAAGCCCTCGAGGGTGGCCTCGGGCATGGTGTTGACCGTGTGGGGCCCGATGAGGGTGTCCACGTAGAGGGTGTCCGGGTAGGCCTCGTTCTTGGTCGACGTCGACGCCCACAGCGGGCGTTGGACCCGGGCCCCCCGGGCGGCGAGTGCCTCCCAGCGGGGGCCGCTGAACATCTGGAGGAAGAGGTCGTAGGCGGCCTGGGCCTGGGCCACGGCGGCCTTCCCCCGCAGGTCGAGCGCCTCGGGCGAGCCGATGGCGTCCAGCCGGCGGTCGACCTCGGTGTCGACCCGGCTGACGAAGAACGACGCCACGCTGTTGATGGCGGTCACGTCACCGGCGCAGGCCTCGAGCCCGGACAGGTAGGCCTCCATGACCTCCTGGTAGCGGTCGAGCGAGAAGATCAGGGTCACGTTGATGCTGCGGCCCTCGCTGATCATCTGGCGGATGGCGGGGACGCCTTCGGCCGTGCCGGGGATCTTCACGTAGAGGTTGGGCTCGTCGATGCGCTCGTGGAGGGTGCGGGCGGCGGTGATGGTCCCCTCGGTGTCGCGGGCGAGCGACGGCGCCACCTCGACCGAGACGTAGCCGTCCTCCCCGGCGCTGGCGTCGTGCACGGGCCGCAGGATGCGCAGGGCGTCCTCGATGTCGCGGATCACGAGCGACCAGTAGACGTCGACGATCTCGCCCCCCGCGAGCTCCGCCAGCTGCGCGTCGTAGTCGTTGCCGCTGCTCATGGCCTTCTGGAAGATCGACGGGTTGGAGGTGATGCCCCGGATCCCGCGATCGACCCAGGCCTGGAGCTCTCCGCCGGTGATCCACCCCCGGCGGACGTTGTCGAGCCACGGGCTCTGCCCGTGCTCTTCGAAGAGGCGCTGGAGCTTGGTCATGTGATCCTCCGATCAGGCCAGCAGGCGGCGGGCGGACTCGGCCACGGCGTCGGGGTTGAAGCCGAGGCGATCCATGGCCACCGCACCCGGGGCCGAGGCTCCGAAGCGGTCCAGGCCGTGGGCGGCGTCCACCCAGCGGTCCCAGCCGAACGTCACGCCGGCCTCGACCGACAGCGAGGGCGTCCCCGGCAGCAGCACCTCGTCGCGGTAGTCCTCGTCCTGGGCGGCGAAGCGGTCCCACGACGGCATCGACACCACGCGGCAGCGCGTGCCCTCGCCGGCCAGGAGCTCGGCCGTGGCCACGCAGAGGGCGACCTCGCTGCCCGTCCCGACGAGCACGAGGTCGGTCCCGTCGGCCGGGTCGTGCAGGACGTAGGCCCCCCGGGCCACGCCCTCCGCCGACGTCCCCTCCAGGACCGGCAGGTCCTGGCGGGTGAGGATCAGCGCCACGGGGCCGTCGTGCTCGACGGCGAGGAGCCAGGCCGCCGCGGTCTCGTTGGCGTCGGCCGGGCGGATCAGGCTCAGGTCCGGGATCGCCCGGAGCGCGGCGAGGTGCTCGACCGGCTGGTGGGTGGGGCCGTCCTCGCCGAGCCCGATCGAATCGTGGCTCCACGAGTAGATGACATGGGCCTTGGACAGGGCCGCCAGGCGAACGGCGGGACGCATGTAGTCGCTGAAGACGAGGAAGGTCCCGCCGAACGGCAGCACCCCGCCGTGCAGGGCCATGCCGTTCATCACCCCGCCCATGGCGTGTTCCCGGATGCCCCAGTGGATCTGGCGGCCGGCGCGGTCGTCCCGCCCGAACACCGCCTGGTCCTTCAGCTCGGTGCCCGTGTTGCCGGTGAGGTCGGCGCCACCGCCGACGAGGCCGGGCACGACGTCGAGCAGCGCGTTGAGGCACGCCCCGCTGGCCTTGCGCGTGGCCAGCTTCTCGCCGGCCTCCCAGCGGGGCAGCGACGCCTCCCAGCCGGGGACGCCGCGGCCTTCGAGGCAGGCCTCGATCACCGCGCGGTCGTCGGTGCGGTCGGCCAGCCGCTTCTCCCAGGACTCCCGCTGGCCGCGGCCCCGGCGCCCGGCCTCCCGGTACAGCTCGAGGACGTCGTCGGGGACGTAGAACGGCTCGTCGGGCAGCCCGAGGATCTCCTTGGTGACCCGGATCTCGTCCTCGCCGAGCGGGTTGCCGTGCGCGTCGGCGGTGTCGGTGAACTTCGGCGACGGCCAACCGATGTGGCTGCGCAGGAGCAGGAACGACGGCGCGTCCTCCACCGCCATCGCCCGCCGCAGCCCCGCTTCCAGGGCATCGCAGTCGTTGGCGATCTCGCCCAGGACCTCGACGTGCCAGCCGTAGGCCTCGAAGCGCATGGCGGCGTCGTCGGACAGGGCCAGCTCGGTGGGCCCGTCGATCGAGATGTGGTTGTCGTCGTAGACGTAGACGAGGCGGCCGAGCCCCAGGTGGCCGGCCAGCGATGCGGCCTCGTGGGAGATGCCCTCCTCGAGGTCGCCGTCGGAGCAGATGACGAACGTGTGGTGATCGCACAGCTCGGGACCGAAGCGGGCCCGCAGGGACTCCTCGGCGATGCCCATGCCGACGCCGTTGGCCACGCCCTGGCCGAGCGGGCCGGTGGTGACCTCGACGCCCGGGGTGTGGTTGCGCTCGGGGTGACCCGGCGTGCGGCTCCCGAACTGGCGGAACTGGCGCAGGTCGTCCAGCGTGAGGCCGTAGCCGGTGAGGTACAGCATCGAGTAGAGCAGGATCGAGGCGTGGCCGGCGGAGAGCACGAAGCGGTCGCGGTCGGGCCACTCGGGCGCCTCGGCGTCGTAGTCCATGATCCGGGTCCAGAGGACGTGGGCCAGCGGCGCCAGCGCCATGGCCGTGCCCGGGTGCCCGGAGTTCGCCGCTTGGGGGCCGTCCATCGCCCAAGCCCCGGATGACGTTGATCGCCTGTTCCTCGAGGGTCAATCCAGCCTCCCCAGCCGCGTCCGCCCGGACCCTACCCAGCCCACCCTCGGCAGAGAAGGACTCAGGCAGAGGTGGCGTCGTCGAAGAGGACGACCGAGGCGGTGTAGCCGTGGACGAAGTTGCGTCCGCCCACCGGTCCGAGCTCACCGGCGCAGAACATGCCCGCCACCGCACCCCGCGCCACCTGTTCGTGGACGAGGGCCGCGTCGTGGTCGGGCTCGCCGAAGAGGTGACTGCCCGCGCCCGTTGCACGTGAACACCAAGGCGGCCCGGCCCCGCTGACCGGCGAGGAGCTGGCGCAGGTCCTCGTCGGCGCTGGCCGCGTCGCGGACCTGGAACTGCACGGTCGCGCCCACCTCGGCCACGTCGCCGATGGCGATGTCGCCCGCTTCGGGATCGGCGCCCATCACGTTCCGCACGAGGAAGTCGCCGCGGCCGAAGGTGTCCTGCTGCTCGTCGATGACCCGCCCGACGTGAAGGCCGTGCTGGACCAGCTCCCGCTCGTCGGGGCCGAGGCCGGAGACGATGTCGCGGAGACGGTCGAGGGCGGGCACACCCGCCAGGTCGTGGATGACGTTGTCGGTGGCGCGGGTGACCACGTAGGCCTGGCCCACGGGACGGCAGCCCTGGGACACCACGGTCCCCGACACGACCGTCGGGTCGAGGAGGGCGCCGACCGCACCGGTGTCGTGCACCGCACCGTCCAGCACCAGCCGGTTGCCGCCGGGGCCGCGGGCGGCCGACGCCATCCCCCCGATGACCTGCAGCCCGGGCGACTTCGCGGCCAGCCGGTCGAGCACGCCGTCGGCGGGGAGCGAGAACGGGTCCGTGAGCAGCAGGAGCACCCGCGGCCCGGCGTCGTCGATGACGGGGAGCCCGGTCAGGGCCCAGCCGCCGTTGAGCCGCTGGGTCTCGAGGCGCACGGGGCGCACCGGGCCGACCCGGCCCGCCCAGAGGCTGATGGCCGGGCCCTCCTCCACCTCGCGGGCGCCGCCCAGGACCGAGGACGCGCTCACGCCGATCAGGGTCCCCGGGCGCAGGACCGCCCGCACCGTGCTGGCGATCTCCTCCATGACCCCGAGGTGCGGCGTGGTCACGAACAGCACCGCCAGGTCGGGGGCCTCGCCGACCTGCTCCAGCACCTCGCCGACCACCTCCCCGGTGGCGTCGGTCGCCTCGGGGTGCTCGGAGAGCGCGGCGCCGTAGGTCATGCGTCGGGTGGCGCCAGCATCGTGTACGGCACGGAAAGGACCGGGCCCTGGTCGACGCGGCACTTCGCCTCGACCGTCCCGTAGTCCTCGAAGTCGATCTCCCCCCGGACGAGGCGCTGGGTGAACCGTCCGGGTTCCACCTGCAGCGGTTGCACGTTGCGGGCGAGCTGCTCGCCGTCGCGCTCGTAGACGACCTCCAGCACGCCGGTGCCCGGCTCGTCCTCGCCACATCGGATGATCACCGAGAGGTGCGGGGCCCAGGTGAGGGGCAGCGGCGACGGAGCCACGGCCGAGAACTGCACGCCGGTCAGGTCGATGCGGGCCGCACCGCCCTCGCCCTGCCGCATGTCGATGTTCTCGATGAAGAGGGCGGAGAGGATCTCCACGGCGCGTGACGGTACCCGCGCCCCCGAGCTTCCCGATCAGCCGAGGACGGGCTCGCCGGCGATCCAGACCCGGCTGACGTGGAGGTCGTCGTCGAGGAGGACGAGATCGGCCCGGGCGCCGGGGACGATGCGGCCCCGGTCGGTCGCCCCGATGACCTCGGCCGGGTTCGTGGTCGCGGCCCGGAGGGCCGTCACCAGATCCACGCCGACCACCTGGACGAGGTTGCGGACGGCCTGGTCCATGGTCAGCACGCTCCCGACGATCGTCCCGTCGGGCCGGCGGGGTGCGCCGTCGACCAGGTCGAACCCGGTGCGCGCCACCGAGTCGGTGACCAGCGCCACCTTGTCCGCCGGCTTGGCCTTCACGGCGACGCGGAGGGACACCGCATCGACGTGCACGAGGTCGGCGATGAGCGACACGGCGAGTCGGTCGTCGGCGAGGGCGGCGCCGACCGGACCCGGGGTCACGGGCACCGAGGCCGCCCGACGCGTTGAAGAGGTGGGTGAACAAGGAGGCCCCGGCGGCGACGGCCGCGCCGACCATGTCGGGACCGGCAGCGGTGTGCCCGAGCGCCACCACGATGTCCCGGTCGACGAGGGCCCGGATCAGGTCCGACGCGCCGGGGACCTCGGGCCCGACCGTCATCAGGCGCACGATCGGGTCGAGGCCGGCGACCCAGCCGAGGTCCGGGGGCACGACCGACGACGGCTCGTGCGCACCGAGGCGCTCGCCCAGGAACGGACCCTCCAGGTGGGCGCCGAGGATCGCCGGGCGGGGACCGGGACGGCGACTGGCGGCGGCGATGCGGGCGAGGGGCGCGGCGTAGGCGTCGAGGGGGGCGCTGACCAGCGTCGGGCACCAGGCCGTCACGCCTTGGGCGACGAGGGCCGCATCCAGCACCGACCAGTCGTCACCGTCGGCGATCGCCACGTCGACCGCGTCGATGCCGTTGACCTGCAGGTCGACGAAGCCCGGCACCAGCGTCCCCTTGAGGTTGGGGGCATCAGGAACCGGGCGCACGGCGACGACGCGTCCGCCGGCGACCTCGATCTCGACCGGCCCGACGAGGCCGTCGGGCAGGACGGCCGCGCTCGCCCTCAGGAGGGCGACCCCACACCGGCCAGCTCCCGCCGGACCGACTTGCCCCGGGGCCCGCGGTGGCGGATGGTCGCCAAGCGGCTCCAGGACAGCAGCCGGATGCTCCACCACGACGGGTCGAACTCGCCCCGGCGGTGCGCGAACCGGGCGGACGTGGGGGCCTCGTGGTGGTTGTTGTGGAGCCCCTCACCACCGGTGAGCCACGCCAGCCACTGGACGTTGGTGGCCGTGTTGCCGTACGGCCGCCGGCCGAACGTGTGGCCGATCGAGTTCACCGCGGCGTTCATGAGGAGGTAGCTGCTGGCGTGCACCAGCGCCGCGGTCACCCCGGCGACGGGACCCAGGACCACGATGAGGAGGGTGATGCCGATGGCGAGGCCCAGCCAGCCGTGGTCGAACAGGATCCGGTCCCAGCGGTCGCGGGGGAGGTCCCGGGCATAGCGGGCCACCTGCTCGGGGTCGCGGGCCACCTTGCGGTACAGCGCGGCATTGGTCAGCTCGACGCGGACCCAGCCCAGGAGGACGGGCGAGTGGGGGTCGCCGTCGACGTCGGTGTGGGCGTGGTGCTTGCGGTGCACCGCCACCCACTCGCGGGGCTTCACCCCGGTGGTCAGCCAGATCAGGGTCCGGAAGCCGAGCCCGGCGCCTCGGCGCAGCTCGAGGGCCCGATGGGACAGGGCGCGGTGCAGGTAGACCGAGCTGGCCCAGGTGCCCATCTGGCTCAGGAGGAGGCCGACGACGGTGCCGAGGACGAGCTGGAGGAGCAGATCGAGCATCGTCGCCGACTCTACCGACCGGTAGGTAGATCACACGGGAACCGAAGGCCCCCGGGGTCCGTCGGGAGGCGGGTGTACCGTCAGGCTCGTGTCAGAGTCCGCTGCGCCGCTGACGCGCCGGGACGAGATCCTCGCCGCCGCCGAGGAGCTGTTCGCCCAGAACGGCTTCGCCGGCACCTCGCTCAACGACATCGCCGAGGCCGTGGGCATCCGCCGTCCGACTCTCCTGCACCACTTCACCTCCAAGGAGACGCTCTACCGGGAGGTCTTCGAGCGGGCCCTGACCGAGTGGTACGAGCGGGTCCAGTTCGCCACCGACGAGCCCACGCAGGGCTGGGACCGCGTCGACGGGGTCATCACCGCCGGCTTCGAGTTCTTCCGCGAGAACCCCCACTTCGTCCGGATCGTGCGCCGAGAGTTCCTCGAGGGCGCCTCGCACCTGGGCATGGACCTCGGCGAGGCCCTCCGGCCGATGTTCCAGCGGGCGGCGGCGTTCTTCCGTCGCGAGATGGAGGCCGGGCACTTCCGCGAGCACGACCCCGAGCAGCTCCTGCTCACCGGGTACGGCGCCCTGTTGAGCTACTTCGCCGACGCCCCGGTCCTCCTCGGCATGCTGGGCCACGACCCGTTGAGCGACGACGCCCTCGAGGCCCGGCTCGAACACGTTCGCCGGTTCTTCCGGTCCGCACTCGAACCCTGAAGCCCGGTCCCGCCCCGTAGCGTTGCCGCCCGTGAGCGACAGGTGAGCGGGTCCCGCACCCTCCCCGAGGACGAGTCAAAGGCCCTCCTCGCCGGCTTCGGCGTCCCGTTCGCGCCCGAGGTCGTCGCCGCCGACGTCGAGGCCGCGGTCGCGGCGGCCGGCGAGGTCGGCTACCCCGTCGTGGCCAAGCTCAACGGGGAGGGGATCGCCCACAAGACCGAGCGGGGTCTCGTCCGCCTGCGCTTGGCCGATGCCGAGCAGGTCGCGGCCGCAGCCACCGAGCTGTTCGCGGCCGCCCGACCCGAGGACGGTGAGGTCTCGGTCCTCGTGGCCCCGTTCCTGGCCGCGACCCGGGAGCTGATCGCCGGCATCCACCGGGATCCCCAGTTCGGGCCCACCGTCATGCTGGGGGTGGGCGGCATCCTGGCCGAAGCAGTGGCCGACGTGGCCTTCCGCCTGGCGCCGTTCGAGCGGGTGGATGCCGGCGACCTGCTCGACCAGCTCCGGACCCAGGCCCTGTTGGGGCCCTTCCGGGGCGAGCCCGCGGTCGATCGGACCGCGGTGGAGGACGTCCTGCTCGCCCTCTCGCTCGCCGCCGCCGAGCGGGACGACGTCCTGTCGGCCGACGTGAACCCGATCCTGCTGGTGGACGGCCGGCCGGTCGCCGTCGACGCCCTCGTCGAGGTGGCCGGGTGAGCGACCCCTACCTGGCCCTGTTCGAGCCCCGCGGCATCGTGGTGGCCGGCGCTTCGACCCACCCCGGCAAGTTCGGCTTCGTCGCCCTCCACAACATCCTCGCCGCGGGGTACGCCGGCCGGATCTTCGCCACGAACCGCGAGGGCGCCGACGTCCTGGGTGTCCCGACCGTCGCCGACATCGACGACCTGCCCGACGGCGAGATCGACCTCGTCTTCGTCTGCACGCCGGCCGGGGCCAACCCCGACGTGTTGCGGGCCAGTGCCCGGAAGGGCATCGGGGCCGCCTTCATCGCCTCGGCCGGCTACCGCGAAGCGGGACCCGAAGGGCGGCGGGCCGAGGACGAGCTCGTGGCCCTCGCCGTCGAGCTCGGGATCCTCCTCGTCGGGCCCAACGGCCAGGGGCTCATCTCGACCCCCGTGGACCTCTGTGCCCAGATCGTGGCGCCCTACCCGCCGAAGGGTCGGATCGGGATCGCCAGCCAGTCGGGCAACTTCGTCTCGTCGTTCATGAACTGGGCCCAGCTGTCGGGCATCGGCATCAGCCGGGCCGTCAGCGCGGGCAACTCGGCGGCGGTCGACGTCGCCGACTTCCTCGAGTTCTTCGCCCGGGACGACGAGACCGCGGTCGGGCTCTCCTACGTCGAGGGCATCGAGGACGGCCGCGCCTTCTACGACCGCACCCGGGCGGTCGTGGCGGAGAAGCCCCTCGTCGTGGTCAAGGGCGGCGCCACCTCGAGCGGCGCCGCCGCGGCCTCGAGCCACACCGGCGCCCTCGCCGCGGACGACGCCATCTTCGACGGGGCCTGCCGCCAAGCGGGCATCACCCGGGCCGCGACCATCGAGGAGGCCTACGAGGCCGCCGCCACCTTCGCCACCCAGCCCCTGCCCAAGGGCCCCCGGGTGGCCGTGTACACGACGGCCGGCGGCTGGGGCGTCGTGACCGCCGACGCCATTGCCCGCTCCGAGCTCGAGCTGCTCGCCCTGCCCGACGACCTGCGGGAGGAGATCGACCGGCACCTGCCCCCGCGCTGGAGTCGCAACAACCCCATCGACCTGGCGGGGAGCGAGACCCGCGACACCATCCCGCAGGTCATGGAGATCGTGGTCGACCACCCCGATGTCGACGCCGTGATCTTCCTCGGCCTCGGGATCCAGTCGAACCTGGCCCGCATGGAGCGGGACGGCCGCTTCTACCCGGACCACGGCCTCGAACGCGTCGTCGAGTACCACGAGCGCCAGGACGCCCGCTTCGCGCAGGCGGCCGCCGACCTCTCCGAGGCGTCGGGCAAGCCGATCCTCACCGCCACCGAGCTGGCCGTGTCCGACCCGGCCAACGCCGGGCCGGCGACGGTGCGCGCCACGGGGCGGCTCTGCTACGCGTCCTCCAACCGCGCCGTGACCGCGCTCGACCACCTGTGGCACTACGCCCGCTACCGGCAACGGCGGGGACTGTCCTGATGGTCAAGAAGCTGGCCGTCCCGCTGCTGCTCGTGGTGATCGCCCTCGGCTGCGGCATCGGTGCCGTGCTGGCCGACCAGGGGGGCGAGACCGCGGCATCCGCCGTGGAGATCGAGTCGCCCGTGACCCCGGTGCTGTCGGCCCGCCGGGTCCCCGAGCACCTGACCGAGGACATCGCCGACCGGCGCCTGCGCACCGCCCTCACCGGCATCGCCGACGGCGCACCGGCGGACACCTGCCTCGTGGTCGACGCCGGTGGCCGGCCGATCGTCGCCCACCGGGCCACCACCGGCCTGATCCCGGCCTCGAACGAGAAGGTCCTCACGGCCGCCGCCGCGCTCGCCGAGCTCGGTCCTCGCCACCGCTACACGACCGAGGTCCGGGCGGCGGCCCGCCCCAACGCCAACGGCGTCGTCAACGGCGACCTCTGGCTGGTGGGCGGGGGCGACCCGGTGCTCGCCACCCGGCGCTACGCCGGCACGTCCGAGGTCCAGGACCTGGCCCACACCTCGCTCGAGACCCTCGCCGACCGTGTCGCGGACGCCGGCGTCACCGAGGTCCGCGGGGCGGTCCTCGGCGACGAGAGCCGCTACGACTCGGCCCGCTTCGTCGACGCCTGGCCATCGCGCTTCGTCGACCAGAACCAGACCGGGCCCCTCTCAGCCCTTTCGGTCAACGATGCCTTCAGCGCCTTCCCGTCGGCGGAGGATCCCGGCGCCGTCGAGACCCGAGCGGGCGACCCGGCGGCCCAAGCCGCCGCCGTGTTCCGCGAGCTCCTGACCAACCGCGGCATCCAGGTGACCGGCGGGTCGGCCGCCGGCACCGCCCCGGCCCGGGCGCCCGTGGTCGCCGAGGTCCGATCCGCACCGCTGCGGGACATCACCGGCCAGTTCCTGACCTGGTCCGACAACCACACCGCCGAGCTGGTGCTGAAGGAGATCGGGTTCGCCCGTTCCGGCAGAGGGTCGACCGCCGGCGGCTCCGCTGCCGTCGAGGCGATCCTCAGCGAGGAGGGCTTCGACTTGGCCGGCAGCGACGCAGTGGACGGCTCCGGGCTGGCGGGCAGCAACCGGATCACCTGCGGGCTGCTCGAAGCGGTGCTGGCCGATGCCGGGGTCCGTTCTCCGCTCGTGCAAGGCCTGGCCGTGGCCGGGGAGACGGGCACCCTGGCGGCGTCGTTCAACGGCACCCCGGCCGAAGGGCGGCTCCGGGCCAAGACCGGGTCCCTGAACGAAGCCCGCGGGCTGTCGGGGGTCGTGACCGTGCCCCAGGGCGACGACCTGACCTTCTCCCTGCTGGTCAACGAGGACTTCATCACCGAAGCGGGCGATGCCGTCCGCTTCGACGTCGGCCTGGCTATGGCCGCCTATCCGCAGCGGCCCGACCTCGACCAGGTCGGGCCCAGGCCGCCGGAGCGCTGAGCCGTGGCCGAGCTGGCGATGTTCCCGCTCGGCACCGTGCTCTTCCCGACGCTCGTCCTGCCGCTGCACGTCTTCGAGCCGCGCTACCGCGCGCTGGTCGACGACTGCACCGCGGGTGACGGTGAGTTCGGCGTGGTGCTCATCGAGCGGGGGAGCGAGGTGGGCGGCGGTGACGTGCGCACGTCGGTCGGGACCGCGGCCCGGATCCTCCAGGTCGAGCGCTTCGACGACGGTCGCTCGGCGCTGGCCACTGTGGGGACCCGCCGGATCCGGGTGCAGCGGTGGTTGGACGACGATCCCTACCCCCGGGCGGAGGTGGAGGACTGGGACGACACCAGCATCCCCACCCTCGGGCTCGACGAGGTCGACGAGCTGTTCCGGCGCTCACTGGCCCTCGCCGCCGAGCTCGGTGAAGCCCTGGCGCCGCTCGACGTGGAGCTGGCCGAGGACCCGGTCATGGCCACCTTCCAGGTCGCGGCCCTCGCGCCACTCGGCCCCGCCGACCGTCAAGCGGTGCTCGCCACCGCCACCGCCGACGAGCGGACGACGCGGCTGACCGGACTGCTGACCGAGACGGTGGAGCTCCTACGGGCTCGCCTCGGGGGGTAGAAAGGGCGCGTGCCGGAGGTGGAACCGCGGGAAAAGAGCGTGGTGGGCAAGGGCCAGGACGTGTGGGACCTGGTCGTCGCCTACGCGAAGCAGGAGACGATCGAGCCCCTCAAGGGCCTCGGCCGGTGGATCTCCGCGGGGGCGGGCGGGTCGATGCTCATCGCCACGGGGATCTCCCTCGTCCTCCTCGCCGCCCTCCGGGCCCTGCAGACCGAGACGGGCTCGACCTTCACCGGCAACTGGTCCTGGGTGCCCTACCTCATCGTCCTGGTGGGCGCCGTCGCCGTCATCGGCCTGTCGTACTGGGCCGTGAAGTACAAGAAGGGGAAGTGACCATGAGCCCCAGCAGCGTCCCGACCAGCCGACCGATCACCCGCGAAGACCTCCGGGCCGGCTTCGCCGGCATCCAGGAGGAGGTCACCGACCAGGCCGAGGCGGCCCGCAACACGCTGGTCCTGGCCGGCGCCGCGGCGGTGGCCGTGATCGCCGTCCTCGCCTTCGTGCTCGGCCGCCGCAAGGGCACGCAGGACAAGACCTACATCGAGATCCGGCGGGTCTGATGCTGCCCATGGCCCGGCGGCGGGCCATCACCGACGGGGTCTTCGGCGGCAACCGGAAGTGGCTGGTGCTCGGCGGCCTGGCCTGGGCGCTGCGGGCCTTCCAGTGGGCGTCGGCCCGCGACCAGGAGGTCGTCTACCGAGCCGAGCTCCAGCCCGGTGAGACCCTCGTGCTGGCCCGGGAGGCCCCGAAGAAGAAGGGGCGGGCCCGCCGGGGGTCCTGAGTCGCCGCGGGGCACACTGACGGGGTGAAGGTGCTGCTCCGCAATCCTCGGCGCGAGATCGACGTGGACGGCCCCGTCCGCGTCCTCGCGCTGCTGGACCGCCTGGAGCTGAACCGCGAATCGGTGCTGGTCGTGCGCGGCGACACCCTCGTCCCCGGCGACGCCCTGCTCGATGACGACGACTCCATCGAGATCCGCCCGGTCATCTCCGGGGGTCTGGCGTGAAGTGCCGGGTCTGCAAGGAGCCGGCGATCATCGACGTCCGGCGCCACAACGCCAACTTCTGCACCGAGCACTTCCTCAAGCTCTGCCGCGACCAGGTGGCCAAGGCCATCGACGGATTCAGGATGCTCGCGCCGGGTGAGCGGGTCCTGGTCGCGGTTTCCGGCGGCAAGGACTCCCTCGCCCTGTGGGACCTCCTGCTCGACCTCGGCTACGACACCGACGGGCTCTACGTCGGCCTCGGCATCGGTGACTACAGCGAGTCGTCGGTCACCTACGCCCGCGCCTTCGCCGAGGACCGAGGCGCGCGCCTCGTCGAGGTCGATCTGCGGGAGACCCACGGCTACGACATCCCGACCGGGGCCCAGGCGCGCGCCGGGCGCCCTGCTCGGTGTGCGGGATCTCGAAGCGCCATGTCTTCGACCGCGCCGCGCTCGACGGTGGGTACGACGCCTTGGCCACCGGGCACAACCTCGACGACGAAGCCGCCGTCCTCTTCGGCAACGTGCTGCGGTGGGAGGCCGAGTACCTCGCCCGGCAGCAACCGGTGCTGCCGGCACGTGACGGCTTCCCCCGCAAGGTCAAGCCGCTGGTCCGGCTGGGCGAGCGGGAGACGGCGGCCTACTGCATCCTCCGCGGCATCGACTACGAGGTCGAGGAGTGCCCGATGGCGGCCGGCAACAAGCACCTCGGCTACAAGGAGGCGCTCAACGCCGTCGAGGCCACGTCGCCGGGCACCAAGCACCAGTTCTACTTCGGCTACCTCGAACGGGTGGCCGCCCGGTTCGCGGTCGACGACGAGCCCGGCGACGGCACCGCCCTCTCGGCCTGCCACCGCTGCGGCGCCCCCACGCCCGGCGACCTCTGCGCCTTCTGCCGGCTGGCCGAGCGCGCCTCGCAGACCCAGCCCGTGGAGGCGCCCATCCGCAAGGCCGCGTCGTGACCCGGCGGGTTATCGTCGACGGCGAGCAGGTCCTCCTCATCGACGGGAAGCAGCGCCGGTACCTCGTGCGGGTGGAGGCGGGCGGCGAGTTCCACACCCACGCCGGGATCCTGCCCCACGACCGGATCATCGGCGCCGACGAGGGCGCCCTGCTCCGGGCCAACACGGGGGTCACCTACCGGGTGATCCGCCCCACCCTCACCGACTACGTGCTCAAGATGAAGCGCGGCGCCCAGGTCATCTACCCGAAGGACCTCGGTCCGCTCCTGCTCCTGGCCGACGTGTTCCCCGGGGCCCGGATGCTGGAGTCGGGTGTCGGTTCCGGCGCCCTGTCGATGACGCTCCTGCGGGCCGGGGCCGAGATCGTGGGCTACGAGCTGCGTGAGGACTTCGCCGCCCGGGCCCAGGCCAACGTGCGGGACTTCCTCGGCGAGGAGCCCTTCGCCCGGTACCAGGTGGAGATCCGGGACTGCTACGACGGGATCGACGAGGCCGACCTCGACCGGGTGGTCCTCGACCTGCCCGAGCCGTGGCAGGTCGTCCCCCACGCGGCGAAGGCGCTGCTCCCCGGCGGGATCCTCGTGGCCTACACGCCGTCGGTCGTGCAGGTCAGCCAGCTGCGGGACGCCCTCGACCGTGGCGGCTGGTTCTCCACCGAGACCGTCGAGGTGCTCCAGCGCACCTGGCACGTCGACGGCCTCGCGGTGCGGCCGGACCATCGCATGGTGGCCCACACCGGCTTCCTGACCCACGCCCGGGCGCCCGGCTGACCCCGGGCCGGCGATGAACACCCTCGACGTCGTCACCCTGCTTGCCGCGCTGTCCGCGGCGGTGGCCGCTTGGCGACTGGGCTTCGTGGCCCGCGCCGCGTCGTGGATCGGCATGGTGTGCGGGCTGTACCTGGCGGCTCGCCTGCTGCCCGCCGCCCTCGACCGGCTCGACTCGGCCACCGACACCCAGGCCTTCCTCGCCGTCGTCGCCCTGCTGGTCGGGGGGGGCTTCCTCGGCCAGGCCCTGGGGTTGCTCGTCGGGGCGCGGCTGCGCGTCGGCATCCCCGAGGGCACCGCGAGGACTGCCGACAAGTCGGCCGGGGCCCTGGCGGGCGTCGCCGGGGTCCTCCTCGTGCTCTGGCTGACCCTGCCCACCATGGCCAACGTGCCCGGGTGGCCTGCGGAGCAGGCCCGCAACTCGGCCGTGGCCCGCGCCGTGAACGCCGTCCTGCCCTCACCCCCGGACACGTTCGAGACCCTCAGCCGCCTCGTGGGCGACGATCGCTTCCCCCAGGTCTTCGACGCCTTCCGACCGGCCCCGGACCTCGGGGACCCGCCGGCCCGCTCGGGCATCCCGGCGGAGCTGTCGGCGCGGATCGCCGCCTCCACGGTGCGGGTCGAGGGCGAGTCCTGCGGCCGCCTGCAGGAGGGCAGCGGCTTCGTCGTCGACGGTGACCTGGTCATCACCAACGCCCACGTCGTGGCCGGCAACGAGGCGACGGAGGTGGTGCGCACGGACGGGAGCCGGGCTTCAGCCAGCGTCGTGACCTTCGATCCCGACCGGGACCTGGCCGTCCTGTCGGTGCCGGGCATCGACCGACCGGGCCTGGCCCTGGGCGAGGCCGAGGTCGGGGAGCGGGGTGGCGTCTACGGCTATCCCGGCGGCGGCGACCTGCGCATCGCCCCCTTCGAGATCGCCCGGCAGGTCCGGGCCAGGGGGACCGACATCTACGACGACGACCGCACCGAACGCGACGTCTTCTTCCTGTCGGCGGAGCTGCGACCGGGCGACTCGGGGTCGGCGCTGGTCGACAGCGGTGGCGAGGTCGTCGGCGTGGCCTTCGCCATCGCCCCCGACCGGGGCGACGTGGCCTACGCGCTGACGGACGCGGAGATCGATGCGGTGCTGGGCGTCCCTCGGGCGGGCGCGGTGGCGACCGGCCCATGCATCGGGTGATCAGCTGGGGCATCACGCTCGGTTGATCAGCTGGGGCTAGTCGACCTCGATGAAGATGCACTCGCCGGGGCACTCCTCGGCGGACTCGATGGTGGCCTCTTCCTGGCCGGCGGGGACGACGGCGAGGCCCTCGGGGCCACCGGGCTCGCTGAAGACCTTGTCGCCCTCCTTGACGTAGGCCAGCCCGTCGTCGAGCAGTGTGAAGACATCGGGGGCGATCTCTTCGCAGAGTCCGTCGCCGGTGCACAGATCCTGATCGATCCAGACCTTCATCGCGGTGGGTTCTCCTGGGGGTCGGGGGGCCGGGTGGTAAGGCAACCCATCGGCCCGAACGCGCGGCACTCTAGCAGTCCGGGGCAATAAACACGGCAATCTCGGTGGAATCTCGGCGTGGCGTCGGTCACCGGTCCCAAAGGTGTCATCGACTTCGCGTGGCCCATGTGTAAGGTCGCCGATGAGGAGGTGGTCGGCATCAGCACCCCACACGATGGCGCAGGGCAGGGCACACCCGACGACGACCTCGCTTACCGCGAGCAGCTCGCCGAGCTCGAAGAAGAGGTCGTCGTCCTCCGCCGCCGCCTCCAGGAAGCCCCCAAGCGGGTGCGGACCCTCGAGGAGCGCCTGCTCGAGACCAAGGGCCAACTGGCCCAGGCGGTCTCGCAGAACGAGAAGCTGACCTACACCCTGCGCGAAGCCCGCGAGCACATCGCCACCCTGCGCGAGGAGGTCGAGAAGCTCACCCAGCCGCCGTCGGCCTACGGCACCCTCCTCGGGGTCAACGACGACGGCACGGTCGACGTGCACTCCGGTGGGCGCAAGATGCGGGTCGCCGTCCACCCCGAGCTCGGCGCCGACGAGCTGGTGCGGGGGAGCGAGGTCGTCCTCAACGAGTCGCTGAACGTGGTGCTCTGCCGCTCGGGGGAGGTGACCGGCGAGGTCGTCGTCATCAAGGAGCTCATGGACAACCGCCGGGCCCTGATCGTGGGTCGGGCCGACGAGGAGCGGGTGGTCGACCTGGCCGACGCGCTGGCCGGCACCCGGTTGCGCTCGGGCGACCACGCCCTCATGGACACCCGCTCCGGCCTGCTGCTCGAGCGGCTGCCCCGGCCCGAGGTCGAGGAGCTCGTGCTCGAGGAGGTGCCCGACGTGGCCTACGCCGACGTCGGCGGCCTCGACGAGCAGATCGAGCAGATCACCGACGCGGTCGAGCTGCCGTTCGTCCACCAGGACCTGTTCGCCGAGCACAAGCTGCCCGCCCCCAAGGGGATCCTGCTGTACGGGCCACCCGGTTGCGGCAAGACCCTCATCGCCAAGGCCGTGGCCAACTCGCTGGCCAAGAAGGTGTCCGAGGTCAGCGGCAACGACGAGGCCCGCAGCTACTTCCTCAACATCAAGGGCCCGGAGCTGCTCAACAAGTACGTGGGCGAGACCGAGCGCCAGATCCGCCTCGTGTTCCAGCGGGCCCGGGAGAAGTCCGAGGAGGGCTGGCCGGTCATCGTCTTCTTCGACGAGATGGACTCGCTCTTCCGCACCCGGGGCACGGGCATCAGCTCCGACATGGAGTCGACGATCGTCCCGCAGCTCCTGGCCGAGATCGACGGTGTCGAAGCCCTCAAGAACGTGATCGTGATCGGGGCGTCGAACCGGGAGGACCTGATCGACCCCGCCATCCTCCGGCCGGGGCGCCTCGACGTGAAGATCAAGATCGAGCGGCCCAACGAGGACGCCGCGGCGCAGATCTTCCACCGGTACCTGACCGCCGACCTCCCCCTCGACCCGACCGAGGTGACCGACCTCGGCGGCGGCGACCCCGACAAGGCGGTCCGGTCGATGATCGAGGCCACGGTCGACGAGATGTACCGCGACGACGAGCGCAACCGCTTCCTCGAGGTCACCTACCAGAACGGTGACAAAGAGGTCATGTACTTCAAGGACTTCGCGTCGGGGGCCATGATCGAGAACATCGTCCGCCGGGCGAAGAAGTTGGCGATCAAGCGCCTCATCGCCACGGGCGACCGCGGCATCCGCACCGACGACCTCCTGGTGTCGATCCACCAGGAGTACAAGGAGCACGAGGACCTCCCGAACACCACCAACCCCGACGACTGGGCCAAGATCTCGGGCAAGAAGGGCGAGCGGATCGTCTACGTCCGCACCCTGGTCTCCTCCAATGCCGACGATGCCACCGGTGGCCGGTCGATCGAGCGGGTGGGAACCGGCCAGTACCTGTAGCGCTTCGCCACGCGCCCGGCGGGGCAACCCGATGGCCCGGCCCGGCCTCTACGCTCGCCCGATGCTGCCGTTGCGCGAGCGGATCGTTCGGAGGTTGGCGGGCAACGAGCGCGTCGATCCAGCCGGTTCGCTGGCACCGGGACGGGCGGAGCTACGACTTCGAGGTCCCCGGCGACAACATCTGGATCTCGGTGAAGGACGACCTGCTGCTGCGGGAGTACGAGTGGATGGGCGCCGACCTGGCGTCCGCCGGGGGTGTGGTGGTCGACGCCGGGGCCCACGTCGGCACCTTCGCGGCCACTGCCGCCGCCCACGCCTCGTGGGTGGTTGCCGTCGAGCCCAACCCCGCCAACCTCGCCCTGCTGCGAGCCAACCTCGAGCGCAACGGCATCCAGAACGTGGAGGTCGTCGAGGCCGCTCTCTGGCCCGGCGAGGGAGAGGTCCAGCTGGACGTGACCGGACCCACCAGTGCCGGCTCCGTGGTGAGCGACGGCGATGGCGCCACCCTGACGGTCCCCACGGTCGACCTGGACGCTCTGGTCAAGCGCCTCGGGGCGGTCGACCTCCTCAAGCTGGACATCGAAGGCGCCGAGTTCGAGCTCCTGCGCGCGGCATCGCCCGCCACGCTCGCCCGGATCGACACGATCGTCGGTGAGCTGCACCTGTGGGCCGACCCGTCGAGCGGCGACGACCTCCGTCGGCGGCTGGAAGGGGAAGGCTTCGAGGTGGAGATCCGCCGTGGGCCGATCAACTTCCCGGCCCAGAGCCTGCGGGCGTTGCGACGGAACTGGTCGAGCCTCGAGGGCCACCTGCGGCTGAAGCTCACGGTGGCCGCCAGCTACGGGCTGGCCGCCATCGTCGGCCGGATCCCGAGGCTGCGGGACCGCCTGGCGGCCAAGGAACTGCGCCTGTTGCTCGCCCGCCGGCCTCGCTGAGCCGACTCAGAGGGCGTCGAAGTCGAGGAGCTCGAACGTCTCGAAGACCAGGTCGTCGGTGCTGACGCCCGTCGTCGCGAGCTCGGGGGCCCGCTGGAGCGTGGCGTTGATCTCGGCGCCGATGACGAACAGGTTCAGCGGGCCGGGACGTACCCGCCGAGGCACCCGGATGCCGGTCACGGGGGCCACGCCGTTGAACCCTGCGTAGACCACCGTCGGAACGCGGTGGTGGCGGTGGATCTCACCGACCACGCGACGGGTCACGGCGGCGGGTACCGGGCCCCGGCGGGGGAGCAGCTTCATCAGCACCCCGACGGGGACACGACGCACCGTCGTGCGGGCGGACACCGCTACCACCTCGTCGGTCCAGTGGAGCGAGTAGCGAGCGAGGGGCGCCGACAGCCGCCACTGCAGCGTCTCGGGCGTCCACTCCTGGCACCAGCCCGACGGGTGTCGTTCGGACAGGTCCTCCACCAAGGAGGTGATGGTGCCGTCTGTCAACGTCGTGTCGTCGACCGGGAGGCTCTCCACCCCCGCTGGCGGTGACGGGAGGGCGACGACCACCCGCAGCGATCCCGCCAGGCGGGCGTGCAGGCGAGCGAGCGTGGGGACTGACGACGCGTCGTTGGTCACGCCGAAGCCGGTCATCGACGTCTCGGCGGCCTGGCGGGCGACGCGAGCGACGAGACCGGCGAACACGGTCCGGCCCGCACCGGGGACCGTCGCCGCGTTGACGGTGCACAGGAAGGTCATCCGCCGGTCGCCTTGCTGCCACCGCTGCGGCAGAGCGGCGACGTGGCCGATCCGCTTGCCCTCGAGGTCGCGAGACTGCTCGAAGGCCGCCCCGACGGGGTTCTCGTCGTAGAGCCAGTCGAGCCATGCCGTGTCGGCGAACCGGTGATCCTCGGGATGGACGGTGCGGAGGAGGGCAGCCGTCGACGCCCGGTCGTCCGGGATCATCGACCAGCGGAAGCCGGCACGGCGCGCGCCGACCGCCGGCGTAGCAAGGCGTCGATCCCGACGGCGCCGAGCAGGCACAGCACGAGGTCGATCGGACGCGGTACCGGGTCAGGCCGATCGCCACCAGCGCGGTGACCGTCACCATGGCGAGCAGGCCCACGAAGGGCACCAGCGTGATCCCCCGGCCGCGGAGCACGATGGCGCCGAGGATGCTCAGGGGGATGAGCTCGTAGTAGAGCACCATCCCCGCCCGGACGGGGAGGCGGCCTCGGGACTCCACCGTCTCGTCGAGCTCGGCGGTCTGCAGCGGCCGGTAGACGCCGAACATCCGCCCGACCCGGCCGACGGCCACCAGGGGCACGCGGTCCAGGTTGGCCCGGATGTAGTCGAGCCCGACCGCTCGGGCCTCCTCGGCGATGACGGACTCATCGAGGTCCTCACCGACGATCTCCAGCACCCGGCGGCCGACCTCGGCCTCGCTCGCCTCCTCCATCGAGGCGACGAAGGCCTCGTTGAGCTCCAGGTCCAGGGCCTCCGCCGCCAGCCGGAGCGTCTCGGCGGGATCGGGTCGCCCGTCCTGGAGCTCGGGGCTGAGCTGGAAGCACCGGGGGCTCCAGTAGGCGAACAGAGGTCCGGCATAGGTCTCGTCGCAGTTGGCCTGGGGCAGCACGCCCGCGGCTCCGTACGACAGCAGGACGGGTCGCTCGAACCGGGCCAGGTTGAAGCCGATCCACGGCGCCATCACCGCCACTCCGACGGCACCCAGCACCACGAGGTGGCGTGCCTTGGTGCGCCAGTCCCGGCGCCACATCCGCCAACCACCCCGTGGGGTGACGATCACGAGGGGGACGGCGATCAGCGCGAAGGCCATCATCGCCTCCGCCCGGATCAGGGCGGTCAGGCCGAGTCAGCGCGCCAAGGCCAGCCGCCCGCCCGACGCTCGGCTCGGCCCGGTAGGCGAACGCCGCCCACAGCAGGCCGGCGACGGCCAGGACGTACAGCGACTCCGAGAGGAGCATGGCGTCGTTTATCCAGAGGTTCGGGCAGACGGCGGCCAGCACGGCGGCCAGCACGCCCACCCGGTCACCCGCCAGGCGCCGGGCGACCATCCCCACGACGACGACGGCCGCCGCCCCCAGCAGCGCCGACGCCAGCCGCTGCGCCAGCGGGGAGTCGAGCCCGATCGCGCTCAGCCCACCGAGGAACAGCGGGTACAGGGGCGGGTGGTGAGCGGCGTCGACGCCCACTCCGCCCAGGTCGAGCGCGATCGGATCGACGAACCAGTGGCCGTCGGCGATGCCGAGGCCTTGGCCGTGGAAGTAGTAGGCGTCACCGGTCGCCGGGTCGTTGCCCCGATGGACGAAGATCCACACGACGCGCACGACGAGGGCGAGCACGCCGGCCAGCGCGATCCCGGGGGGCAACCCAAGGGTCCACCCGACTCGCCGTGTGAACGGTGACGGGACATCCGCCGCCGTGGAGCCCGACTGGTCCCGATCGGGCACGACGCGCGAGGAGTTCAGGCCACCGTCTGGCGCCGTCTCGGGCGCACGCCGTAGTTCGTGGCCCCGACCGCCGCACGCACCACCAGGCTCAGCATCGGCCCTGACTCTCCTGTCGGTTGGTCGCCGCACCTTAGCTGAGGGCCCGGCGCGTGTGGGCGCACCGCAGGCCCGGATGGCCAAGTGTACGATTTCGCCATGGCCGAGCACGGGACTGACCTCACACGCGGCGAGACGGGCCGTGACCGGCGGAAGGGCGCCGCGGCAGTCGACGACAGCGAGCTCGAGGCGGCAGGAGCGGGCGACGAGCAAGGCGACGACGAGCGGTCCACGTTCGAGGACCCGGCCGACGACGAACCCATCAGCGATCGCACGACGCTGGCGATCGGGGTGATCATGGGGATCGTCACCATCGCCATCATCGCCGTGCTCGTCGCCACCGGCGGTGGCGACGACGGCGGCGAGCCCGCCACCGAGGAGACTCAGGAGATCCAGCCGACCACGGCCGTGTTCGGGACCATCGACGAGTTCGACCGCCCCGACGCCCGCCGCCTGGGGCAGTTCACCCCCGACCGCACCTGGGAGACGTTCTCGGGCCGGTGGGGGATCGACAACGGCGACGCCTACGTCGTCGAGCCCGGCGAGTTCGGCAACCACGCGGTCGTGGGACTCGGCCAGAGCGACGGCGCCGTGCAGGTCCGCCTCGATCGGTTGACGGCGGGTGCCGGACTGGTCTTCCGGTTCCGTGGTCCGGCCAACTACTGGGCCATCGTCGCCGCACCCAACGGCAACACCTGGAACCTGCTGCGGGTCGTGGACACCGCGGCCGAAGTCGTCGACAACACCGGGATCACGCCGGTGTCCGATGGCACGACCGTCGCGGCCCGGTTCGTCGGCGAGGAGATCGAGATCATCGTGAACGGCGTCGTCCACCTCACGGTCCAGGACGACTACCTGGCCGACGAAGGGAAGGTCGGCCTCACCGTCCCGGGCGAGGATGCGACCGAAGCCCGCTTCGACGACTTCGTCGCCGCCCTTCCCGGCAACCGGCCGCTGTTCGTCGGCGAGGGCGAAGGCCCGACACCGACCACTAGCGCCCCCGATGGCAGCTGACGCCGCCGAGGGCGCGTCGGCAGCGACCAGCTCGAGCGCGCCGTCGGTCTCCCACGTCCCCGGCCTCGACGGCTACCGGGCCGTGGCCGCCCTCCTGGTGCTCACGTTCCACGTCGCCGGGTCCACCGGGCTGACCCGCGACGACGGCTTCGTCGCGTACGCACTGCGCCCGTGGGGTGCCCTCGGCGTGTCGATCTTCTTCGTCATCTCGGGCTTCCTCCTCTACCGGCCCTTCGTGACGTCACACCTGCAGGACGAGCCCTCGCCACCCCTCGGTCGCTACCTCATGCGGCGGGCGCTGCGGATCTTCCCGGCGTACTGGCTGGCCTTCGTCGTCTTCGTCTACGTGTTCGACGAGTCCCAGCGGGCGGTTCGCGGCATCGGCGACCTCGCGATCTTCCTCAGCCTCCAGCAGGGCTACGACGCGGACAGGGTGTTGTCGGGCATCCCCATCGCTTGGACGCTCACGATCGAGGTCGCCTTCTACGCCTTCCTGCCGCTGTTCGCCGTGCTCCCGGTCGTCCTCGCGGGACCCCGAGCCACCCTCCGGGAGCAGCTGCGCATCCAGCTGGCCGCCGTCGCCGGTCTCTTCGTCCTCGCCACCAGCATCCGCTTCCTGATGATCGACGGCGGGGCCGCGACACTGGGCATCTTCCCCGCCATGGCCGACTGGTTCGCGGCCGGGATGCTGCTGGCCGTGCTCCGGGCGTGGTTCGACCTCGGCCACGAGCGGCCCCGCGCCCTGCGGAAGGTCCAGCAGCGACCCGAGCTCGGCCTGGTCCCCGTCGTCGTCGCCTACGCCGGGGTGCTCGCCCTCCGGCTGGATGGCGGCTTCGGACGGCTGCCGCTCGGCGACCACATGGCTCGCAACGCTCTGTTCGCGGTCATCGGGCTGGGGCTCATCGGGCCTCTCGCACTGGGCACCTCGAGCCGTGGGCCTCTGCTGCCGCGTGCTGGGCCACCCGGTGGTTCGCTGGTTCGGGGTGGTCTCCTACGGCGTGTACCTGTGGCACACGCTGGTGATCAGGGAGCTGCGCCCGGAGCTGATCGAACACGGGGGCCTGGGGAGCGGGTTCTGGCCGACGCTGGCGGTGACCGTCGCCGGCACAGCGGTGATCGCGGCGATGTCCTGGTACCTGCTCGAGCGGCCGATCATCAACTGGGGCCGGCGGCGTGAGCGACGTCTCGTCCCGTCGCCGGTCGCGGCAGTCGGCCCGTGACCGCCCCCGTCGGTCCCGGCGCCGCCGCTCGACCCTCGCGCCTGGCCCCCCTGGACGGCTACCGGGCGCTGGCGGCGATGCTGGTCGTCGTCTGCCACGCCGTGCTCGGGTCCGGCGCGGTCAACACGGTGCCGACCCTGGACGCCAACCGAGCGAGCTTCTTCGGCGTCGCCATGTTCTTCGCGCTGTCCGGTTACCTGCTCTACGAGCCGATCGTCGGCGCCCACCTGGAGGGTCGGCCCCACCTACCCGCCGGGCGCTTCCTCTGGCGGCGCCTCCTGCGGATCATGCCCCTGTACTGGCTGGTGCTGACCGCCTACCTGCTGATCCTCGAGACGCCCGCCATCGGCAGCGTCGTGAACCACCTCAAGATGTACCTGCTCCTGCAGATCTACGACTCCTCGCTCTACGCCAAGGGCATCCCGGCCGCGTGGACCCTGTGCGTCGACCTCACCTTCTACCTCGCGCTTCCCCTCCTCGCGATCGGCGCCCAGCGCCTGGGCCGGCGGTGGGGGTCGGACGCCGACGCGATGTTCCGGGCCCACGTGATCGTGGTCGCCGCGTTCTTCCTCCTCGGGCCCATCTGGCGCCTGGCCTGGGGCCTCAGCGGCGACGACCGGCTCGTGAACATCTGGCTCCCCGCCCAGGCGGACCTGTTCGCACTGGGCATGGCACTGGCCGTGGTGAACGCCGGGCGCCGCCACTCGCGCCGACCTGTCCCGTCCCCCGTCACCGCCCTGGCCCGCCGACCTGGTCTCTGCCTGATGGGGGCGGTCGCCGCCATCGCCGTCCTCGACCTCGTCGAGATCCCGCTGTCCCACGAATCGGTGGACGCCGGCCAGACCGCCACCCGGTACGCCGCCTACGTGACCGCCGGCGCCCTGCTCCTCGTCCCCATGGTGCTCGGCGATCGGCGCAACCGCCAGGCCCGGGTGCTGGGCAGCCGCCCCCTGCGGTGGCTCTCGGACGCGTCCTACGGCCTGTACCTGTGGCACATGATCGTCCTGTTCAAGGTCCGCGAGTGGCTCGGGGGTCCGGGCGAGGTCGGGTTCTGGGAGCTGTTCCCGATCGGAGCGTTCATCGCTCTCAGCCTGGGAGCGTGCGGCTACGAGCTGGTGGAGAAGCCCCTGCGCCAGCTCCGTGACGGCCGCGCCCGCCCCCGGGCTCGCGTCGCCCGGCCAGCCGCCGACCGTGCGGTTGCGAGCCGCCAGTGACCGACTCGATCCGGCCACGTGCCGAGGTCGGGAACCTCCGGGTGCTCGAGCCCGTCCGACAACGTCCGGCCGTTGCGATCGGTGTCGGACTGGCGCTCGTCTCCCTGGCCACCACCCTCGTCAACGCCGCCGGCAACTACGTCGGCGACAACCGCTTCGAGCAGTACTGGGCCCCGGGCGGCCGCCTGCTGCGGGAGACCGCGCTGTGGGACGGGGGCCGAGGCCTCGGTCGCGTGGCCGAGGAGTTCTGGCCGTCCACCGTTCCGATCGCCCTGTTCCGGGCGATCGGGTGCTCACCCACGCTGGCCGAACGGCTGTGGCACGCGTCGCTGCTCACGCTGGCGGGCGTCGGGGTCCTTCTGGTGGTCCGCACGTTCGTCCCCCGGGTGGGCGCTCCCCACGCGCTCGCCGCCTTCGCCTACGCCTTCAACCCGTTCAGTGCCGTCTTCCTCCTGCCCAGCGTCCTGTTCTGGAACTACGTCATCGCCCCTTTTGTCGTGCTCGCCCTGCTTCGAGGCGTGGCGGAGCCACGATCGTGGCGATGGCCTGCCGTCCTCGCCCTGGTCGTGTTCTCGGCGGGCAACGCGGACCTGCCGGGCACCGTGTACGTCGTGGCCCTGCTCGTCCCGACGGCCTTCTACGTCGTGGCCGTCGAGCGCAGCGCCCGCTGGCGGGACGTCGGCGCCTTCCTCCTCAGGGGGGCGCTCCTGACCACCCTCTGCGCCGCCGCCGCCCTCACCAAGGCCTCGTTCGGCGCGGCGTCGCTCGAGGCCCGGCTGGCCGCGACGGAGCTGCCCCGCAGGGTGAACGTCACCTCCTCGTGGTCGGAGTCCTGGCGGGGCCTCGGCTTCTGGCTCACCTACTTCGGTGACGCCGACGACCTCGGGCGCCTGCCGGGGGGCCGGTACTACTGGGAATCGATCCCGGGCGCCCTGATCACCTTCCTCGCCCCGGTGGGCGCCCTCGTCGCCGTGGCCTGGACCCGCTGGCGGCCCCGCTGGCTCTTCGTCGCCCTCGGCCTCACCAGCCTGGTCACGATGGTGGGCAGCTACCAGCCGGATGACCCCCCTCCGCTCGGCCGGGCGATCCTCGCCGCCTTCGAGAACGTCTCCACCCTCGCCTCCCTCCGCAACACGTACAAGGCCGGGCCGGGCCTGGCCATGGCCACCGCCGTGCTCCTGGCGGTCCTCACCGTCACCCTGGCGAGGAGGGTGGGGCGGCGCTCGCCCTTGTGGTCCCGGATGCCCTACGTCGGCGCCGCCGTGGTCATCGCCGCCGCCGCCGGACCCTTCGTCAACGGTGGCCTCTACCCGGACCGGGCCCAGATGGAGGAGCTCCCCGGCTACTGGCAGGAGGCCCTCGAGTTCGTGGACGAGCAGCCGGGGGAGGGGCGGGTGCTGGTCCTGCCCGGGACGACCAAGACCGCGTACCGATGGGGCTGGCCGGGCGACGACATCTTCGACGCCTTCCTGCGCCGGCACCCCAACGTGATCGCCAACGCCTTCCCGCTCAGCGAACCGTTGGTCGCCTCCGCCATCGATGCCCTCGACGACCAGGTGGCGGCGGGGACGATCGCACCCGGCACCGTCGCGTCGGTCGCCCGCCGCCTGGGCATCACCCAGGTCATCATCCGCAACGACCTCGACTGGGATCGCTCGGAGGTCGCCCGGCCCCAGGAGCTCGACCCCCTCCGCTCCGATCCGTCCCTGGTCCTGGCCGCCAGCTTCGGCGAGCGAGGGGAGAACGTCGTCGCCCCTGACGACGACTCCGTCACGGCCCGCTTCGAGCAGGCCCTGCCTCCGGTCGAGGTCTACGACGTCACTGCCTCGACCGGTCCGGCCCTCGGTCGGGCCGCGCTGGCGCCGGCGATCGTCGCCGGCGACGGCTCCTCGATGGCCCAGATCGGCGCCCATGGGGCCGTGGAGGACGGCCGCCCGATCCGCTTCTCCGGTGAGGTGGACGGCGACGAGCTGGTCGATGCGCTCACCGCCGGAGCCCCGCTGGTGGTCACCGACAGCAACCGGCGGCGGGTGGTGCGCCTCCGCGGGGCCGTGCCCACCCGCTCCGAGACCCTCAGCGAGGGCCAGGAGCTCGACCAGGCGCCGGATGACCTCTGGGACCGGCCCGGGTCCCAGAGCGTGGCGACCTTCCACGACGCTCAGCGGATCAGCGCCACGGCCTCCGGGACCCGTCTCACCGGGTTCCAGCCGTGGCTCCGCCCGGCCAACGCCTTCGACGACGACCCCGCCACCATGTGGCTCACCGGGGGGCTGGAGGATCCGGTGGGGAACCGCATCCGGGTCGACCTCGCCCGGCCGGTCGTGCTGTCCGGTGTCGACCTGGCGCCGTTCCGACCGAGCGACGGCGGTCGTGCCGTGGCGGCGGCCCGGCTCCACTTCTCGAGCGGCGAGCCGGTGGAGGTGCCCCTCGACGCCGAGGCGACCACGCCGGTGACCTTCTCGCCGCGGGAGACCACCTTCGTCGAGGTGGAGGTGGCCGAGGTCACCCCGGCCGGTGAGGCGGCGGTCGGGTTCCGCGAGATCGACATCCCCGGTCTCGACCTCCGGGAGCACATCCGTGTCCCGGACGACCTCTTCCGCCGGGCCGACGAGGACACTGAACTCGCGGCGGCGCTGGCCGAGGTCCCCACGACCTACCTGTTCGAGCGCCTCATCGGGAGGGGCGAGCTCGCCGAGGAGCAGGCGCTCCGGCGCCAGTTCGCGATGCGACAGGCGGGCCCGGCCGACCTCAGCGGCACCCTCGCCCTCCACCCCGAGTTGAGCGACGAGCGCATCTCCGCCGTCCTGGCCGCCTTCGACGGCGACGACGTGGTGAGCTCGGGCTCGTCGCGCTTCGAGGGGGAGCTCGCCCACCGGGGCGAGCAGGCGACCGACGGGGACCCGACGACCGCCTGGGGCGTCCGGCCCGAGGAGGGCGAGGTGCTGACGGTCACCTTCCCGGCCCAGGAGGTGGCGGCGGTGCGGATCCGTGCCCTCAGCGAAGCGGCGACGTCCCTCGACAGCGTCGTCGTCACCGCCGGCGAACGTTCGGGCGAGGTCGAGCTCGAGGCCACCGGGTGCGACGGCGAAGGCTGCGCACGGACGGGCCAGTTCGAGCTCCCCGAGGCGCAGCGGGTCGGGCGCGTCGAGGTGCGGGTCGGCCGAACCGGCCCCGGCACGGACCAGCCCGTCCGCATCGCCGAGGTCGAGGTCGACGGCCCGGAAGGGACGGTGGTGGCGGGCACCCGCCGCGGCGACGCCTGCGCAGCCGGCCTGCTGGCCGTCGACGGCGAGGACGTCCCGCTGCGACTGGCTGCCGACGCCCGTGAGGAGCTCGTCGACGGGCAGTCCGTGCCCTTTCAGTCCTGCGAGCCCGTCGACCTCGGCGCCGGCGACCACGAGCTGCACTCCGAAGGCCCGTTCCTCGATCGGCTCGCGCTCGCCCTCGACCAGGACGACCTGACCCCCGCCCGCGGCGTCGAGCCGACCGTGGAGGTGGTCGAGCGCACGCCCGATCGACTGCGCCTGGAGGTGGAGGCGGACGGACCGGCCTGGGTGGGAACGGGGCAGTCCTACGATCCCCGCTGGACGGCCACGGCCGACGGCACCGACCTCGGACCGCCCGTGCCCATCGACGGCCAGTCGTCCTGGATGGTCGAGTCCGGTGAGCACGAGATCGAGCTGGCGTTCCAGCCCGCCGGGCGGTACCGCTCGGCGCTGATCGTGACCATCCTCGCCGTGGCCCTCTGCGTTGGCCTGGCCTTGGCCCCGAGGCGGAGCACAGGCCCGTGACCAGAGCTCTGGCCCGCGATCTCCTGCTGCTCGTCGCCGGCTTCCTGCTCGGGGGGTGGTTCGGGGCAGCCGTGGCCGCGCTCGGCGTCGTCGCCATCCGTCGGGCACCGGCTCTGGCCCCGTGGCTGCCCGCCGCCCTCCTCGGGCTTGCCGCGTTGGCCACGCTGGTCCCCGACGCCCCCGCCGAGGACAGCCTGCGGCACACCTTCGCCGACGATCGGCCGCTCGCCGCCGCCGCCGGCCTGGCGGCGGGGATCCTGCTGCTCGTGGCGCTGGTGGACACTGCGGTCACTCGCGCCGCCGCCTCGCCAGGTCCGACGACGGCCCCGGCCCCGTCGTCCCGGCTGGTCTTGGCCCGAACCTCCTCCCGCGCCCACGTCCAGGCGACGGCCGCGGCGGCCGTGGCGGCGACGGCGCTGCGCCTCGTCGTCGGCGGGCCCGTCCTCTCGGAGGCCGAGTCAGCCGCCGTCGCCGGGCTCCGGTCCGGTGACGGCTTCGCCCCGGACGTCCCCCCGATCGCCGTCGGTCTCGACGCCCTCGTCCCCGTCGGGGCGACCACGCTCACGGCCGTCGCGGCCGGCGGGCTGGTCGTGGCCGTGGGACGGCTCACCACCCGGCTCACGGACGCCCGGACCGGGGCCGTCGCGGCCGTCGCCGCCGCCGCCGTCCCGCTGACCTGGGCGTCGCCGCTGGCGATCACCTTCGGCCTTTCGGCCCTCGTCGCGGCGCTCGCCGTGCTGTCCCGCCGCGACGCCGGCACCGCCGCCGCCCTCGTCGCCGGCGTCCTCCTCGGCGTCGCCACCCTCAGCCGACCCGAGCTGGCCCTCGTCGCCGTCGCCACGCTGGCGTGGTGCGCGGTCCGACCGCGACCGCTGCCCGCGGGGCAGTTCGTCGTCGCCGTGGCGGCCGCGGCCGCCACGATCACCCCGTGGCTGATCCACGTCGAGCACCGGACGGGCACACCGGGGCTGACCGCATCGACGGGCGACGCCATCCGGTCGATCGGCGAGCTCGGGGGCGGCGCCGTGCCGGAGCTCCTCACCGTCGTCACCATGGGTACCGCCAGCGCCGCCCTCGCCATCCGCCACCGGTGGTTCGCACGGCGGCTGGCCCAGCTCCTGCCACTCGTGGCCGGCGCCATCCTGGCGCTCGTCCTGCTGGGCGCCGACCCCGGCGTCCTCGCCCTGTACCCGGCCCTGCCCCTCGCTGCCCTGGCCCTCGCCGGCGTGGTCGTCCGCGAGCTCGATCAGCGGCCCTCCCGCCGGTGACGGCCATCCGCCACGGCGTCCGACGCGGCGTCCGACGCGTCTACGAGGCGCTCGGCGACCACCCGGCGGCCCTTCCGATCCTGCTGGCCCTCACCCCGGAGTCGGTGCGCTCTCGATGGGTGACGCGGGACACCGACCTGGTCGTCGAGGGATTCCCCCGGTCCGGCAACACCTACGCCGCCCTCGGAATCGCGTCGGCCCAACCACGACCGGTGCGGATCGTCAGCCACGCCCACGTACCGGCACAGGTGAGGAGGGCCGTGGCCCTCGAGGTGCCGACCGTCGTCGCCGTCCGGGACCCCGCCGACGCCACCTGCTCGATGGCCGTGGCCGACCCGCACCACCGCGTCCGTGACCTCCTGCGCTACTGGATCCACTACCACGAGCAGGTCCTCGAGCTCGAGCACGGCGTGGTGGTCGCCTCGTTCGCGGACATCACCGGGCAGCTCGGCGCAGTCGTCGATGCCGTGAACCGGCGCTTCGCAACCGAGCTCGAACCGGTGGGGGACGACCGCGCCACCCGTGATCGGATCTTTGCCGCCATCGAGAGCAAACAGCGCGCCGTCCACGGCGATGCCCGGTACCACGAGGCCGTCCCCCTGCCCGACCCACGGCGATCGGGCGAGGTGGCGCGACGGCGGGCCGAGCTGGACGCCACGGTGACCCCGGCGACGCTCAACCGGGCCCGGGCGCTGCACCACCGGCTCGTCGACGGCTCATGAGGCGCCTGGCCCGCGTCGCTCCCGAGCTGATCGTGGGCGCGACCCTCGTCGCCGTCGTCCTGCTCCAGGAGCCCGGTCGCATCATCCGCGACACGAAGCTGCAGTTGGCCCTCGACCCGGGCGGCCTCCTCACCACGGGACTCCACCTGTGGGATCCCACGACCGCATTCGGCCACGTGCCCAACCAGGCCGCCGGCTACCTGTTCCCGATCGCGCCCTGTTCGCGCTGGGGGAGGCCGTCGGGCTGCCGGCCTGGGCCGTGCAGCGGCTCTGGATCGGCGCGCTGCTCGTCGCGGCGTACGCCGGCACGGTGCTGTTGGCCCGCGAGCTGGGCGTCGGCTCCCGGTTCTCTCGCAGCGTCGGCGGTCTCGCCTACGCCCTGTCGCCGGCCGCGCTCAGCATCGTGGGCTACCAGTCGGGGGCGACGACGGGGTTCGCCCTCCTCCCGCTGGCGCTCTGGCCGCTGGTCCGGGGCAGCGAGCAAGGCTCGCCGCGCCGGGCGGCGGCGGCGTCAGTGCTCGTGGTCGTCGCCATGGGTGGGGCCAACGCTGCCTCGGTGGTGGCGGTGCTCGTGCTCCCGGCCCTCTGGCTGATCACTCGCCCCCCCGGTCCGCGACGGCGGGCCCTCCTGGGTTGGTGGACCGGCGGTCTCGCCCTGGCCACGCTCTGGTGGACCGGCCCGCTCGTGCTCCAGGGGCGGTTCGGCTTCGACTTCGCCGCGGTCACCGAGTCCTCGGCGCTGACCACGAGCACGACCTCGATGGCCGAGGTGCTGCGAGGCGCCGGGACGTGGACCTCCTACCTCGTCGTCAACGGGCGGCCGTGGGTGCCCGCAGGATGGAGCATCGCGACCGACGAGCTGGCCATCCTCGGGGGCATCGCCGTCACCGCCCTCGGCCTGTTCGGGCTCGCCCGGCGGGACCTGCCCGACCGCCTGCCCTTCGTGCTCGCCCTCCTCTTCGGCGCGGGGGTGATGGCCGCCGGCTGGGTCGGGCCGTTCGACGGCCCGCTGGCGGAGACCGTCCGGGATCTCCTCGACGGGCCCGGTGCCCCGCTGCGCAACATCCACAAGTTCGCCCCGCTGGTCGGCCTGCCCGTTGCGCTGGGGGCGGCCCACGGGCTGCACGTGGCGACCCGCTGGTCACCACCTCTCGGCGACGGGCCGAGCTCCGTCTGGCGCGCCGGAGTGGCGACCGTGGCCCTCGCCGCGGTCGTGGTCGGTGCCCTCCCGCTGGCGACCGGCCGCCTCCCCCTGAGCGGTTCGTTCGAGGAGGTCCCCGACCACTGGAAGGAGGCGACGGCGTGGCTCGACGCTCACGACGAGGGCACCCGCACCCTGGTGCTCCCCGCCGCCAGCTTCGGCGAGTACCAGTGGGGCCGACCCTTCGACGAACCGTTGGGCGCGCTCGGCGACGGTGACTGGGTCGTGCGCAACCTCGCCCCCCTGGGCGCCCCTGGTTCAACCCGGCTGCTCGACACCGTCGAGGAGGTCCTCGTGACGGGACGGCCGTCGGCGGGCCTCTCCTCGATCCTCGCCCGAGCGGGCATCGGCCACGTCTTGGTCCGCAACGACCTCGATCCTGGACACGCCACCGCACCACCCCCGGCCGTGGTCCGCCACGTCCTTGAAGGGTCGCCCGGCCTTCAACCAGTCGCCAGCTTCGGCGCTCCCGCTCCCGTCGAGCTGCCGGCCCGCCGCCGCGTCTCCGAACCCGACCCGGAAGAACCGCTCGCCCCCGTGGAGATCTACGCGGTCACGGGGACGGAGGCGGTGGCGGTCGCCTACCCCGCGGCAGAGCGCTTGGAGGTCACGGGCGTCCCGGAGTCGTTGGTGACGGTGGCTGCTTCGGTGCCGGTCGAGGGTCGGGCCCTGATCGCGGTCGACGACCTGGTCCCCGAGCTCCACTCGGCACCCGGGCAGGCGATCGTCACCGACGGGACGCAGCGCCGGGACGTCACCTACGGCCGCGTCCACGACCGCGAGTCCTACGTGCTGACCGAGCACGAGGATGCCCCTGGCACCAGCCGGGCGGCGGAGACCACGATCCGCCCTGGCGAGGCCGCCACGGTGGCCGAGTACCCGGGTATCGAGGCGCTGCGCGCCTCCAGCTACGCCGAGGGGACACGGCGATGGCCCGAGACGGGCCCGTTCGCGGCGCTTGACGGCGATCCGGCGACGAGCTGGCGAGTGAGCTCGGGCCAGCCGGCGGTGGGCCAGTGGATCGAGGTCACCTTCGAGGAGCCGCACACCCTGGACGACCTGGTGATCCAGCTGCCCACCGTCCGCCTCGGGCGGATGCGGGTGACGGCGTTCACGGTCACCACCGACGACGGCAGCACCGAGGTCGAGGTCGCCGGGCCCGGGGACCGTCGCCGCGTCGACCTGCCCGACGGCGAGACCCGCCGATTGCGCGTCACCATGACCGCCGTCGCCGGTCGGGCGGTGCTCGAGACGGCGGGGATCGCCGAGATCGACCTGCCCGCCTTCACGCCCGAACGCACGCTGCGGGTCCCCGGGGTGGAGGCAGCGACGGGCGCCGTCCTCGAGAGGAACCGCGCCGACGCCTACGACCTGTCCCGCACCGACGAGGAGACGGGCATCCATCGGACCCTCGAGCTCGATGACTCGACGGTGCAGGTCCGGGGCACGGCGACGGGCCGGCCGAGCCCCGCCCTGCTCGGCGCGCTGGCCGACCGGCTCACCGGCGCCGACCTGGTCGCCTCTGCCTCCTCCGTGTGGGGCGATCTCCCCGAGTACGGGGCCTGGTGGGCGGCCGACGGCGATCCGACCACGGCGTGGCTCTCGGACCCCGCCAACCGGTCGCCCGGGCTGACGATGACCGCCGACCGTGATCGGACCCTCGACGGCATCGCCCTCACCCCGGCGCCGGCGAGCCGACCGATCGACGTCGTCGAGGTCGAGGTGGGCGGCGTCGAGCGCAGGCTCGAGGTCGTCGAAGGGGTCGCCCGGTTCCCGACCACGACCACCGACGAGATCACGGTGCGCTTCCCCGCCCCCAGCGCCCAGGACCTCGGATCGATCGTGGCCCTCTCCGAGCTCGACGTCCTGGGGATGGAGGGTGCCACCACGGGGGACCTCGACCTGTCGGCACCCCTCGAGGACGCCTGTGGCACCGACCTGGGCGTCGAGGTCGACGGTCGGCCGGTGCCCGTCCGCCTCGGCGGCACCGTGCAGGATCTGGTGGCGTTGACCCCGATCGAGGTCCGCGGGTGCGACGACCTCCAGGTCGAGGGGGGCGAGCACCGCCTGGTCGCCCGGGGATCCTCCGTCGCCACCGTCGACACCGTCGTGCTGGAGTCGCCCCAGCCATCGGCGCCCCCCGCCGCTCGACGCTCGGTCGAGGTGCTCGACTGGTCGACCGTGAGCCGGCAGGTGCGGATCGGCCAGGGTCCGGAGTCCCTGCTGGCGGTCAACGAGGGCTTCAACCGCGGGTGGGAGGCCCGGCTCGAGGGGGAGGCGCTGGCGCCCATCCAGCTGGACGGGTGGCGCCAGGGGTTCGTGCTCCCGGAGGGCGAGGGGGGGACGGTCGAGCTGCGGTACACCCCCGACCGCCCCTACCGGCTGTTCCTCGTCGTGGGCACCCTCGGCGCGGCCGCGGTCCTGGCCGCCGCCCTCCTCCGACCGCGGCGGCCGTCGCCGGGCGCGCCGCCTCCCCGTCCGTCCGGGCCCGCCCCTTGGCTCGTGCTGGCCGCGGTCACGGCGTTCGTGGCGGTCGTCGGCGGGATCCTCGCCCTGCTCACCATCCCGCTGTGGCTGATCCCGGGCCGCCAGCGGTTCCTGCCGGCGATCGCGGCGGGGGCGTATGCCGTCGCGGGCCTCAGCGTCGCCGTGACCCCCGGACCAGGGGGGGCCGGCTTCGACGCCGGCCCGCAGATCCTCGCCGTGCTGGCCGCGGCCGCCCTCGGGCTCAGCCTGGCCGGTGGGCGACCCCGAACAGCGACAGGCCCACCGGCAGATCGACCCGACCCAGGACGGCCCGCTCCAGCCGGGTGAGGCCCCCCAGGGCGCGAGCCATGACCGGGCCACCCTCGCTGGCTGCCTCCTGGTCGCCCACGAGGCGCCCGAGTGGCGTCCGCCGCACGACCACGGCAGGGGGGACGAGCCAGCTGTGGAAGTGCGTCAGGCGATCCACGGTGAAGCCGGCGCCCTCGAGGACCCGGCGGAGCCCGTCGGCGTCGTACCGTCGCCGGTGGCCCAGACGGGCGTCGTGCTCGCTCCACGCCCACTCGTACGCCGGGACGGTCACGACGAGGCGCCCGCCGGGGCGCAGCGCCTCGTAGAAGCCCTCGAGGGCCTCGACATCGTCGTCGAGGTGTTCGATCACGTCGAGGCTGGTGATGGCGTCGGCAGCGCCGGGGCGTAGCGGCAACCGGGCGGCGTCGGAGACCACGCCCAGCGCGTCGCCGTGCTCAGCGCGACTGCGTCGGGCCGTCACGGGGCTCAGGTCGAGGGCCCAGGCGCGGTGGCCGAGCGCCCGCAGGTCGCCGACCAGCGCGCCGCCACCGGCGCCCACGTCGACGACCCGGGAGCGTGGGTCGAGGTCGGCCAGGACGTCGGTGACGAGGCCGCGCTTGGCCGAGAACCACCAGTGGGATCCCTCACGGTCAGCCATCGACACCACGTCGTCATCGGTCATCGTCACCCGCTCGCCGGTGGACCCGTGGCCTCCCCCCGCCAGCCGCAGTCGGATGCGCAGCGCGTCGGCTGTCATCGCCAGCCCGTCCCGCAGGGGCCGGACGCGCGAGGCTTCGACGTGGGACCACGTGACCGGCATCGCCTGGATGCGCAGGCCCGCCCGCTCGGCCCGAGCCAGGATCTCGACGTCGAACGCGAAGCCATTGGTTCGGAGCCCGGTCCCGATGCGGCGGGCGGCGTCGGCCCGGAACCCCTTCAGGCCACACTGCGTGTCGAGGGCGTCGGTGAGTCCGAGGCCACGCAGCAACCGGTTGAAGTTCCGCCCCGCCAGGGTGCGATGGCGCGGGGCGCGCACGGCCATGGTGCTGTCGGGGTGGGCCCGGCTGGCGAACACCACGTCGGCCTCGTCGCGCTCCAAGCGCTCGAAGCAGGCCACGATGTCGGGCACAGGCGTGGACAGGTCGGCATCGGTGAAGGCGACCACGTCGCCCCGGGCGGCCAGCAGGCCGATGCGCACCGCTGAGCCCTTCCCCAGGTGCTGGCCCCGCCGGACGAGGCGTCCGCGCAGGTCGGTCCGCCGGAAGACGGCGCGGACGATGTCGACGGTGTCGTCGTCGCTGCCGTCGTCGACCACCAAGATCTCCGTGCTAGCCAGCAGCGGGCTGGCGGCCAGGCGCTCGAGCGAGCTCCCGATGCGCGCCGACTCGCGGTACACGGGGATCACGAGTGATCGGCGCGGGTCGGTCATGTCCCCTGATGGTGGTCCGGCGGGCTGAGCGGGGACCGGACCCGTCGTCGGGGCCCCGCCTGGGTGCGGGAGCGTAGCCCGGAGTGGCGATCGTGTGGCCGACGGCGCACACTCGCTTCGCCATGACTGAACCCGCCCACGGTGCCGACCACGACCGGATGGCCGAGGTGGCGGGGCGCGCCGGGCTGCGGGCCGTGCACGTGGTCGCCTGGCGGGATCGCGAGGACCCGGAGGCGGGCGGCTCCGAGGAGCACGCCTCCCAGATGGCCGCGCACTGGGCCCGGGCTGGGCTCGACGTCACGATCCGCACCTCACGGGCACCCGGCCGGCCCGAGCGCACCATCCGTGACGGTTACCGGGTCGTCCGCAAGGGAGGCCGGCTGACCGTGCTGGCCAGCACGATGGCGGCCGGGGCACGCGGCGGCTGGGGGAGGGGCGACCACGGGGTCGTCGACGTGTTCCACGGTCTGCCGTTCTTCAGCCCCCTGTGGTCGGGCCACCGGCGGGTGGGCTTCGTCCACCACGTCCACCTCGGGACGTGGCGGCTGCTCGTGCCGGCGCCGCTGGCGCCGGTGATGTACGCCACCGAGCGGTGGGTCGTCCCCGCCGTGTACCGGCGGACTCCGCTCATGACGCCGTCGCCGTCCACCCGCGACGACCTCATCGAGCGCCTCGGCCTCGACGGAGCCCGGATCGGCGTGGCCCCGAACGCGGTCGACGAGCGGTTCCGCCCGGGAGGCGAGCGCGCGCCGATGCCGCTGGTCGCCGCCGTCGGCCGCCTCATGCACCAGAAGGGGTTCGACACGGCTCTCGAGGCCATCGCCCGGGTGCTCGACGCGCGCCCGGGCGCCGAGGCGGTGGTCGTGGGCGAGGGGAGCGCGCGACCGGGTCTCGAGTCCCTGGCCGCCGAGCTCGGGATCGCCGACCGCGTCCGCTTCACGGGACGGGTCAGCGACGAGGCGCTCGTCGACTGGTACCGGCGGGCGTGGGTCGTCGTGAACGCCTCCCGGCACGAGGGGTGGGGGCTCACGCTCACCGAGGCAATGGCGTGCGGGACGCCCGTGGTGGCGTCCCGGATCCCCGGCCACGTCGACGCGGTGGCCGAAGGTCGGACGGGGGTGCTGGTGACTGGGGCCGCCGAGATGGCCGAGCAGACCCTCGCCCTGATCGACGACGACGCCGGCCGGGCGCGGATGGGGCGACTCGCGGCCGAGTCGACTGCCGAAGGTTGGGCCACGCCGGCGCTGACCCTCCTCGAGGCCCTGGCGGGGGCGCCAAGCGTGCCGTGAACGAGGCGCCTGAGTAGGGTCGCTCGCGATGGCCATCCCGAAGATCTGCGGGGTCGAGACCGAGTTCGGGATCATCGTCCGGGGGAGCGCGGAGTCGAACCCCATCGCGGCCTCGTCGGTGCTCATCAACGCCTACGTCAACGAGACGAGCGGGGCCGACGCCGATGCCGGCGGCCGGGTCGGCTGGGACTTCGAGGACGAGTCGCCCGGCAACGACGCCCGCGGCGTGCCCCCCGAGGGCACCCTCGCCCCCGAGGTGGAGACCCACCTGGTCAACGTGGTCCTCACCAACGGCGCCCGGTACTACGTCGACCACGCCCATCCCGAGCTGTCCACGCCGGAGTGCGCGGACGCCCGGGCGGTGGTGCGCTTCGACCGCGCGGCCGAGCTCATCCTCCAGCGCTCGATGGAGGCGGCCCGCCGCCTGCTGCCCGCGGGCCAGGAGATCGTCGTCTACAAGAACAACTCCGACGGCAAGGGCAACTCGTACGGGTGCCACGAGAACTACCTGATGGACCGGGCGGTGCCGTTCCCCCGCATCGTCCAGCACGTGACGCCCCACTTCATCACCCGCCAGCTCTTCTGCGGCGCGGGCAAGGTCGGCTCCGAAGCGCCGGGGCTGACCACCGCCGAGGTCCCGTTCCAGCTCAGCCAGCGGGCCGACTTCTTCGAGGAGGAGGTCGGCCTCGAGACGACGCTGAAGCGCCCCATCGTCAACACCCGCGACGAGCCCCACGCCGACGCCCAGCGCTACCGCCGCCTCCACGTCATCGTCGGCGACGCCAACCTCTCCGAGGTGGCCACCTTCCTCAAGGTCGGCACCACCGCCATCGTCCTGGCCATGATCGAGGACGACGTCCTCACCCGAGACCTGCGCTTCGCCCGGCCGGTGCCCACGCTGCGCCAGGTCTCCTACGACCTCACGCTCGCCCGGGCGTTCGAGCTGGAGGACGGTTCGACCATCACCGCCCTCGACGTGCAGTGGGAGCTGTTCGACCGGGCCCGCAAGTACGCCGAGTCCGAGGGGCTGGCCGTCGTGGGCGAGGAGGTGGGGGCGGAGGTCCTGCGCCGGTGGGAGGCCGTGCTGACCGGGTTGGAGTCCGATCCGATGGCACTCGCCGACCAGCTCGACTGGGTGGCCAAGTACCGCCTGCTCGACGCCTACCGGGAGCGCAACGACCTCGCGTGGTCCGACGCCCGCCTGGCGGCGATGGACCTCCAGTACCACGACCTGCGACCGGAGCGGTCGCTCTTCGCCCGCCTCGACGTCGAGCGCCTGGTGGGCGACGACGAGGTCGAGTCCGGGGTCAGCGAGCCGCCCGAGGACACCCGGGCGTACTTCCGGGGCACCTGCCTCGCCCGCTTCGCCGACCAGATCGTGGCCGCCAACTGGGACTCGATGGTGTTCGACGTGGGCGACGACCCGTTGCGGCGGGTGCCGATGATGGAACCGGGACGCGGAACGAAAGCGCACGTGGGTACGTTGTTGGAAGAGAGCACGACGGCGGCCGAGCTCCTGGATCGGCTCGGGTCGTAGAGCGAGGATGGTCGATGGCTGAGCGAGAGCAGAAGCGCAAGACAGCTCCTTCCCGACAGGAGGAGGAGGTCGACGAGGCTCCGGCCACGTCCGAGAGCGGCGAGAAGATCAAGGCCGAGCTCGACGACCTCCTGGACGAGATCGACGAGGTGCTCGAGTCCAACGCCGAGGACTTCGTCAAGAGCTATGTACAAAAGGGCGGCCAGTAGCCACAGAACATGGTGATCTGACCACGCTGTGACTGCGCTCACCCGGCGGGGGTTCCTCGGCGCGACGGCTGGCGCGGGCGTGGTGCTCGTCGTCGGGGCGACCGCGTCGGCGCGGCAGGGGAGTGGGCCCTACGGGCCGCTGGCCACCGAGCCCGACGCCAACGGGCTCCGCCTCCCGGACGGCTTCACGTCCCGGGTCGTGGCCCGGTCGGGCCAGCCCGTGGGGGACCGCGGTTACGAGTGGCTCGCCTTCCCCGACGGCGCCGCGGTCTTCCCGGCCGACGACGGGGGCTGGTTCCACGCCGTCAACTCCGAGAACCCCGTCGCGGGCGACGGTGGCGTGAGCGTGCTCCGCTACGACGCCGAGGGCCAGGTCGCCGACGCCTACCGAATACTCGACGGCACCCAGACGAACTGTGCCGGCGGTCCGACCCCCTGGGGGACGTGGCTGTCGTGCGAGGAGCACGAGACCGGACAGGTGTGGGAGTGCGATCCGACCGCGGCGGGCAATGGCACGGCCTTGCCCGCCATGGGGCGATTCCGGCACGAGGCGGCGGCCGTGGACCCCGAGCGCGAGCAGGTCTTCCTCACCGAGGACGAGAGCGACGGCGCCTTCTACCGCTTCACCCCGGACGCGTACCCGGACCTGTCCCGCGGGCTGCTCGAGGTGGCGTCGGTCGATGGGCAGGGTGCGGCGAGCTGGATCGAGGTCCCGGATCCCTCCGGGGGCCAGATGCCGACCCGCGCCCAGGTGGCCGAGGTCACGCCCTTCGACGGGGGCGAGGGCTGCTGGTACGCCGAAGAGACCGTCTACTTCACCACGAAGGGCACCGACGAGGTCTGGGCCCTCGACCTCGCCACCGACCAGCTGACCGTTGTTTACGACGGTCAGGGGATCCTGACCGGCGTCGACAACATCACCGTGGAGTCCGGCTCGGGCGACCTCTACGTCGCCGAGGACGGCACGACCATGGAGCTCGTGGTCATCACCGGCGACGGCGAGGTGGTGCCCGTCGTGAAGGTCGTGGCCGAACCGCTGCCCGCCACCGCGGCGCCGTCGGAGATCACCGGCCCGGTGTTCTCGCCGGACGGCACCCGCCTGTACTTCAGCTCGCAGCGGGGCGGCGACCCCCAGCTCGGCATCACCTACGAGGTGACCGGCCCCTTCCGCGGCCCGGAGCTGGCCGCGGCGACGACCACGACCACCACGGCGGCGTCGCCGCTCACGAGCATCCCGTCGGATGACAGCACCGGCGACGGCAGCGACACCTCACCCGCGGTCCCCATCGCCATCGGCGTCGGGGCCGCCGCAGCTGTCGTCGCCGGCGCCGTTGCCGTGCGCCGCCGTCGCACCTGACGCGGAACCCCGGGGTGGGTTCGCTCGTCGGAGGGGGTGTGAGGATGACGGCGGTGGCGGATCCGCCTGACCGCGGGGTCGGCTCGTTCGAGGCGTTGTACGCCGACGAAGTCGACGCCATGGCCCGACTGGCCTACCTGATGGTGGGCTCGGCCGAGCAGGCCGAGGAGCTCGTCCACGACGCCTTCGCCCGGCTCTACGAGCGCTGGGGACAGGTGGACAACCCCGGCGGCTACCTGCGCACGTGCGTGGTCAACGGCTGCCGGGACTCGCTGCGCCGCCGCCGGGTGGAGCGCCGGCCGCAGCCACCAGGCTCTCCCAGTGCCGAGCTCGGTGCCGACCACCTCGCCGACGCCCTCGCCGACCTGCCGTACCGCCAGCGGGCCGCCATCGTCCTGCGCTACTACGAGGACCGCTCCGAAGCCGACATCGCCGACCTGTTGGGCGTCCGCCCCGGGACGGTGAAGTCGCTCCTGCACCGCGGCCTCGCCCACCTACGCGAGGTGATCGAACCGTGAACGACGACCAGCTCACGACCCTGCTCGCCCAGCGGGCCGGCGGGGCCGACGATGTCCACCCGTCCATGGCCGGCGTCGAGTCCGTCGTGGCCCGCCGCGCCCAGCGCCGGCGCCGCCACCGGGTGATCGGCAGTGCTGCCGGCGCCGTCATCGTGGTCGCCTGCGTGGCCGGTGCGGTCGCCCTGGCGAGGACGGGCGGGGAGGGGATCGCTCCGCTCCTCCAGGATCCGGAAGGCGGCCCGCTGGAGGTGCCGATCGTGGGCACGCCTCTGGACGGCTGGGAGCTCAAGGGGGTGGACGCCGACGTGCCCGAGGAGCAGCTCCTCGACTGGGACATCGACATGGTGGTGTTCAACCCGGCCGGCGCCGGCGACATCCTTCCGTTCGTCAAGGTCGACGTGATCGTCATCGGGCCGACGACGGACTACTTCCTGCCCGAGCGCGAGGTGCCGCTGGCCGACGGGGTCACCGGGTACGTCGACGACCGCGACGACGGCGTCCGTTCGATCACGTGGTTCGAGGACTTCGACGCGGTCGGCAACCCGGGCCGGATGATCTACGCCAGTGCCATCGGCGTGACCGAGCAGGAGCTGTTCGCCTACGCCCGCGAGGCGTCAGCGTCGAGGGTCGACACCGACACGTTGGCCGCCCCGCCCGGGCTGCCCGACGCCACCCGGGGACACATCTGGGACGACGACGCCACCTTCACCCGGGCGCAGTACCTGTCCGGGGACAGCACCCTGACCATCGAGGCGACCGACCAGCCGGGATGGGTCGAGTCCGAGATGGAGAGCACGTCTCACGAGTACTCCCTCGACGCCGCCGTGCCGGTCGGGCCCAACCCGTTCGGCTCGGGTGAGGCCTACCTCAGTGAGCTCGACGCACCCGGCCCGACCATGACCTTGCCGGGCATCGACGGACCGGTGCAGGAGGCGTACTGGCGCACCCCCGACGGCCTGACCATCCGCCTGACCGCGGAGGGCGCTGGGGCCGAGGGCGTCGTCCGCGAGATCCTCGAGACCGGCCGCCTCATCCCCCTCGACGAGAACGGCGACCCGATCACGACACCGGTCGTCGAGCCGTCCCCGACGACCGTTCCCGCGGGGCCGACGACCACGGCCATCGCGCCGGGCACCGACACGGTGACGCTGTCGGACATCCACATCACCACCTCGGCGACCGAGATCGAGCTGCTGCTCACCTTCGACGCCCCGGTTCCGAGGCATGGCGAGGTGCTGGTCGGCGACATCAGCGGGTTGGACTGCGCCTCCGGCATCGACGAGGACGTGGACGGCGTGAGCCCGGACAGTCCGTGGGCCTGGGTCAACCTCGGCGCCGGGCTCGATCCGCTCGGCGACCATGTCGCGAGGACGGCGGACGACGACCCGTATCTCGCTTGCGCCAACGGGGTCGGCTCGAGCTGGCTCGCCGTCGCCGTGCGCAGCGAGCCAGGGAGCACCGTGACCTCCACCGACGAAGGCAACCAGCTCCGCATCACCGTCGCCTTGCCCTGAACGGTCAGCCCCCGCCGAACGAGGGCTGGCCGAGGGGCTCGGCCGAGCGCTGGTAGGCGAGCAGCACGGCGCCACTGCTGGTCGGCGCGGCACGGACCAGGTCGAGGCGGTGGGCGCCGGCGTCGTCGAAGAGGCGCTTGCCGACGCCGAGGACGACCGGGTACTGGACCAGGCGCACCTCGTCGACCAGGTCGGCGGCCAGGAGCGCCCGAGCCACCGAGATGCTCCCGGCGACGATGATGTCGCCGCCGTCCTCGGCCTTGAGGGCCTCGACGGCCGCCACCAGGTCGCCCTCGATGACCTCGGTGTTCTCCCACTCGGGGTCGGTGAGCGTGGTCGACGCCACGACCTTCCGCATCGAGTTGAGCTTGTCGGCGAAGGGGTCGCCGGCCCGGCCCGGCCAGGCCCCGGCGAAGGTCTCGTAGGTCCGGCGGCCGAGCAGGGAGATGTCCGACGCCTGGAGCTCCTCGTCCTTGAACTCGCCGATCTCGTCGGCCCAGAACGGCATCGTCCAGGCCCCGTGGGGATAGTCGTCCTCGCCACCGGGGGCCTCAATGACCCCGTCGAGCGACATGAACTCGGTCACGACCAGCTTCCGCATCAGCTCTCTCCTCGTTCGGTGCGGGATGATCCCGCGCTCACCTCTACCCACGAACGGGGGTGACCGGAATCGACAGGTCGACGTGCAAACCTTCCCTCGGGGCTCGACGTCGTTGGTGATGTGCGGGCTGTCGAGACGAAGGAACCGGGCGTGGCCTACGCCGACGACAGCTTCGAGTCGCTCTACGCGGCGGAGGCCCGAGCCATGTCGCGCCTGGCCTACCTGATGCTCGGCTCGGCCGAGCAGGCCCAGGAGGTCACCCACGACGCCTTCGCCCGCCTCTACGAGCGCTGGGACCGGGTCGACAACCACGGCGGTTACCTGCGGACCTGTGTGATCAACGCCAGCCGGGACCGCCTGCGCCGTCGCCGGGTCGAAGCGCGGCACGCCCCCGATGCCCAACCGGACGCGGACCTCGGGGCCCGCCACCTGCTCGACGCCCTCGCCCGCCTGCCCCACCGCCAGCGGGCGGTGGTGGTCCTCCGCTTCTACGAGGACCGTTCGATCGCCGACATCGCCAGCTTGCTCGGCCTGCGGGAGGGGACCGTGAAGTCCCACCTGCACCGCGGCCTGGCCCGACTCCGGGAGGACCTCGCACCATGAGCCTCGACGACCAACTGCCCGACCTGCTCACCGATGCCGCCCGTGGCGCCGACCGGGTCCCACCGACGATGCCGGCGTGCGGTCCGCCATCGGCCGCCGAGCCGACCCGCCGCCAGCGCCAGCGGCGGGTGGCCGGAGCCGTCGCCGGCTCGGCGTTCGTCGTGGCGTGCGTCGCCGGCGCCGTGGCCGTGTCCGGGACGGACGACGACGGCACTGCCGATCCGGCTTCGCCGACGACGTGGGAGGGCGAGGTCCCGTACGTCGGCCTGGAGATCCCCGGCTTCCACCTCGAACGCACCGAGGGCGAGCAGCCCGTTTCGGTCGGGCTCGACATCGCCGTCGTGCTCTTCACCGACGGCACCGGATCCGCCGACGGACCGGTGCTGCACGTGTCGGCGACGCCGCCCTCCGAGCCGACCGACTTGGCGGATGTCGGCGTGCCCGTCGACCTCGACGGTGACGGGGCCGCGGGCGGTCCGGAGGACGGCTGGCTGGACGAGACCGAGTCGTTCATCGCCGTCGGGTGGAGGCTGGCGGATGGCGGACTCGGTGCGGTCGGCGGCGTCGGCCAGTCCGCGGAGCAGGTTCTGTCCTACGCCCGCGGCCTCGACCGGACCTCGTTCGACCCCCTGCAGGCACCCACACCCGACGGTCTCCCGCGCCGCGAGGTCCTGAACCTTGCTGACGGCAACGACCAGCGCGTCGCCTACTACACGGGTGAGGAATCCGACGCGGGGACGACGTGGACGTTCCACGTCCTGACCTTGGACCAGACCGGGTGGTTCGACCTCCTCCGGGTGCCCGGCAACGATGACGAGGAGCAGTACGTCGAGGTCCCGCTCGGCGACTCCTTCCTCGGGCCGGGCGTCGCCCTCCTCCGGGAGGTCTCCGGCGGTGACGGCGACGCCCTGATCCGGACCGACCGTGGGCTCACCATCCAGGTCGTCGGCCCCCAGGTGGCGCGGCTGCGGGACGCCATCGAGGCGGGCCACTTCGTCGAGCTCGAACCGACAGGCGTTCCGGGCCCGACCACCTCGGTGGTCAACCCCGTCGAGACGAGCGTGCCCGATCGGCAGATCGGCGCCGCCGGCAGCGGCACCGCCGTAGGCGCGGTCAACCTCACCGGGCTCTGGGTCGACCGGTACGACGACGAGCACGCGATCGTCTACATCCAGTTCGACCAGGGCATCCCGCAGTGGGAGGTGAGTGTCGGCGCCGCCCAGCAGCCGGGCGGTGAGGGCAGCTGTGTGTTGGCCCAACCCGCGACGGACACCTGGCTCAACGTGGTTGTCGGCACGCCGGGCGGGGGCGGCGTGAGTGACTCACTGCTCGAAGCCGGCTTTGCCTCGACGCTCGACGACGGACCGCCCGTCACCGCCACCGTCACGTGTGAGCCGTTCGAGGGCGCGGCCCGGGTCGACGTCGCCCTGCCGGACCCTGTCCCGCGCCCCACCGAGCTCCGGGTCGAGGAAGACCTGGACCTCAACGCCCTGGCGATCATCATCCGCCTCTGAGCCGGCCGGGCGACCGGGGGCCGCGCCGGTAGCCTCCGGCGCGTGACGTTGCCGCTGTTCCGGCCCCAGGACGACCCCGGGCCCGACTTCAACGCCCTCGTGCGCCACGCCGGGTTGCAACCACCGCAGGCCGACCGCCACGGTGACGTGGTGGTCCTGACCCACGGCACAACCGTGGTGGCCCTGCGCTACGCCGACGGCGTGGTGATGGCGGGCGACCGCCGGGCCACGGCGGGGAACCTCATCAGCCACCGGTCCATGGAGAAGGTCTTCCCGGCCGACCGCCACAGCGGGGTGGCCATCGCCGGCGCCGCCGGTCCCGCGGTGGAGATGGTCAAGCTCTTCCAGCTCCAGCTCGAGCACTACGAGAAGGTCGAGGGCGAGCCCCTGTCGCTCGAGGGCAAGGCCAACCAGCTCTCGATGATGGTGCGGGGCAACCTGCCCGCGGCCATGCAGGGCCTCGCCGTCGTACCCCTCTTCGCGGGCTACGACCTGGCCCGCCAACGGGGCCGGCTGTTCGAGTTCGACGTGACCGGAGGTCGCTACGAGGAGAACGACCACGCCAGCACGGGCTCCGGTTCCCTTCACGCCGGCACGGTCGTGAAGCTCGGCTGGAAGCCCGATCTCACCCGGGAGGAGGCCGTCGACCTCGCCCTGAAGGCGCTCTTCCAGGCCGCGGATGAGGACTCGGCCACCGGCGGGCCCGATCTGGTCCGGGGCATCTACCCGACGATGGCCACCATCACCGCCGAGGGCTTCACCGCCCTCGACCAGGACGAGATCGCCGAGCGCTTCCGGACGCTGCTCGACGAGATGGGAGGGCTGCCGTCATGAGCATGCCCTTCTACGTCGCCCCCGAGCAGCGGATGAAGGACCTGGCCGACTACGCCCGCAAGGGCATCGCCCGGGGCCGCAGCCTCGTCGCCCTCACGTACACCGAGGGCATTGCCATCGTGGCCGAGAACCAGTCCAACACCCTGCGCAAGATCAGCGAGATCTACGACCGGATCGCCTTCGCCGGCGTGGGCAAGTACAACGAGTTCGACCAGCTCCGCATCGCCGGGGTCCGCCACGCCGACCTCAAGGGCTACAGCTACAGCCGGGAGGATGTGAACGCCCGGAGCCTGGCCAACCAGTACGCCCAGATCCTCGGCCAGATCTTCACCCACGAGCTCAAGCCGATGGAGGTGGAGATCCTGGTGGCCGAGATCGGCGCCGATCCGGACCACGACCAGATGTTCCACATCCTCTACGACGGCACCGTCCGGGACGAGGACCAGTGCACCGCCCTCGGCGGCGAGGCGGAGCCGATCGTGGCCCGCGTGCGGGAGTCCTGGACCGAGGGCCTCGACCTCGATGCGGCGCTGACCGTCGCCATCGAGGCGCTCACGGGGCCCGATCGCCGCCTCGGCGCCGACGACCTCGAGGTCGGCATCCTCGACCGGACCACGGGACAGCGCCGGGCCTTCCGCCGCATCGAGACCGAGGAGCTGCGCACCCGCCTCGGCGACCTCGTGGCGGCCAGCACCGGCGACGGGGGCGGCGCCGACCTGCCACCCCCAGAAGGCGACAACGACGGCGCCTGAGGAGCCGAGCCGATAGGCGAGGCAACCAGGCAAGCACAGCGGCGTTGGCCGCGACCCCGTCCCGCCTGTCCGCGCACGTCCGTAGCGCGGCGTCCGGCTCGACGGGCAGCAGCGACCGCGACCGGCGTTCTCCCGGGGACCGCCGGTGAGGTCAGCGCCTCGTGACGGCGGCGTGGAGCCAGGTCACGGCGTCAGCGCGGGTCACCGCGGCTGAAGGACGAAAGGTCCGGCCGGGGCCGAGCGACGCGATCGGCCCGAGCGAGCCTGACGGGTCCGACACGAGCCACCGGATCGCATCGGCCGTTGCCCTGTCGGAGTCGACGTCGGCCGGGAGCTGCGCCGAGCCTGCCCCGGGGCGGTCGACGGCCCGCCAGAGCATGTCGGCCCACAGGGCCCGGGTCAGGGGCGCATCCGGGCGGAGGCGGCGGTCCGCGTTGGGGCGGAGGATGCGGTGGGCGAAGGCCCAGTCGACCACCGGGTCAAACGCCGCCGTCACGTCGACGTAGGGGTTCGGAGGGGACCCCGTCGGCTCGCCCGCCTCCCGCCACAGCCACGCCACTGCGCTGATCCGGCTCGGGACGCGCTCGGGCCGGAAGGTGGCGTCGCGGTAGGCGACGCCGAGGCCATGGGAGTCGGCCCACCGAGCCGCGGCGAACCACCCGGGGAGGCCGCCATGGTGGGGGAGGTCGAGGTAGCCGTAGGGCGGGGCGTGGCAGGACCGGCCGGCACAGCGCGCCAGCAGGCGGCGCTGTCGCTCCAGGCGGTCCACCACGTCCCGATAGGCCGGGCGGTCGGCCAGGTTTTGGAGCTCCATCGGGTCGGTGTCCAAGTCGTAGAGCTCGCGGGACCGCTCGGGGTCCTCCCACTGGACGTACTTCCAACCGTCGCTCGTGCGCACGCCGCTGTAGGTGGGGATGGAGCCGCGGATGTTCGGGGTGATGCCCACGATGTACACGGGCCGGGGGTGGGCCGGCGTCGACGAAGCGCCGGCCTGCCAGGCCCGGGGCACACCCCGCAGGATCGGCACAAGGGACCGACCGTCCACGGTCGCGAGGGGGGAGACGTCGGCGATGTCGAGGATCGTGGGCGCGACGTCGGTGTTGACGACAGCGAGGTCGCTCTCGGTCCCCTGCTGGGAAGGGGTCACTGCTGGCCCGGCCACGATCAGCGGGACCCGCACGATCGGCTCGTAGGGCAGGTACTTGTACTGGCGCAGGCGGTGCTCGCCGAACGTGTACCCGTTGTCGCTGATGAACACGAAGTTGGTGTTCCCCAGCTCGCCGTTCGCTTCGACCTGCTCGACGACCTGCTCGATGGCTTCGTCCACGGAGCGCAGCGAGCGGAAGCCGTTGCGGTATGCCGCGTCCATGTTGAACTGCTGCACGGGCAGCATCGGGAAGAACCGGGAGCGGAGGAACGCCGGCTTGTCGGTGAAGTCGGCCTCGTTGTAGACCGGCGTGCGCGGCACCCGCGCCTCGGGATAGAGGTTCTGGTGGCGGGGCGGGAAGGCCGGCTGTGTGTCAGCTTGCAGGTGCGGAGCGGAGAAGTTCAGCGAGAGGAAGAACGGGTGGCCGGACTCCGAGGCGACGTCGACCATCTCCGACGCCATCGTGGCGTACAGGTCCGTCTGGAAGCGGTTGCGGAACACGACCACTCGCCCGTTGAGGTTCATGGTCGTGTTCCAGTACGACTCGGGCGCCTCCTCGGCCGCCCGCCAGTCGGTCCAGCCCGGGGGCACCGGCCCTGGGACGGGGTACCCGTTCAGGTACTTGCCGAGCAGGCCGGTGTGGTACCCGGACCGCTCGAGGGCGACGGCGATCGAATGGCCTTCGGCCTGGTTGGCGAAGGCGGGGTACCCCTCACCCTCGGCGAACACCCCTGAGCCGTCCGTGGACGGCAGCGGGATTGTTCGAGTCCGAGGCGAGGTTCTGGCGGACGCCGTTGTTCTGCACGTACTGCCCGGTGAGGATGGTCGCCCGGGACGGGCAGCACAGCGGGTAGGAAGCGACGGCGTTGGTGAAGGTGACCCCCGTCCCTCCGAGCACCGCCCGGGTGCGCGGCAGGGCGGCCATCTGCGCCAGGGTCTGGTCATCCGTGACGATCAGCACGATGTTGGGGCGGTTGTCGGGGCCGCTGTCGTCGGCCCCCTGGTCGTCCAACGACGCCGCCGCGACAGCCCAAAGCGCCGACCCGACCAGCACCGCGGCCAGCGCCGGTCGCACCAGCTTGGCCAGCATCGCCTACAGGCTACTCAAGCGACCTCGGTGACCGGCGAGCGAGGGTGAACCCTCTCGAGGTGCCGGACCGGTAGCGTGCGGCGGGTGGACCGGCGGATCTTCGGACTCGAGAACGAGTACGGGGTCACCTGCACGCTGCGGGGCCAGCGCCGCCTGAGCCCCGACGAGGTCGCCCGCTACCTCTTCCGCCGGGTCGTTTCCTGGGGCCGGAGCTCCAACGTCTTCCTGGCCAACGGCGCCCGGCTCTACCTCGACGTCGGCAGCCACCCCGAGTACGCCACCCCCGAGTGCGACTCCATCTATGACCTGGTCGTGCACGACAAGGCGGGGGAGCGCATCCTCGAGCAGCTCCTGGCCTCGGCCGAGCAGCGCCTCCGCGAAGAGGGCATCCGGGGCGTGATCTACCTCTTCAAGAACAACACCGACTCGGCCGGCAACTCCTACGGCTGCCACGAGAACTACCTGACCAGCCGCCGGGACGACTTCAGCCACTACGTCGACGTGCTGATCCCGTTCCTGGTCAGCCGCCAGATCTACGCCGGGGCGGGCAAGGTCCTGCAGACCGCCCGGGGCGCCATGTACTGCATCAGCCAGCGGGCCGAGCACATCTGGGAGGGCGTCTCCAGCGCCACCACCCGGTCCCGGCCGATCATCAACACCCGCGACGAGCCCCACGCCGACGCCGAGCGCTACCGCCGCCTCCACGTGATCGTGGGCGACTCCAACATGAGCGAGTACGCCACCTTCCTGAAGGTCGGTGCCGCCAGCATCATCCTGCGCATGCTCGAGGAGCCCTCGGTGGTCATCCGGGACATGACCCTGGAGAACCCCATCCGGGCCATCCGCGAGATCAGCCACGACCTCACCTGCACCCGCCGGGTGCGCCTGGCCAACGGCCGTGAGGCCTCGGCGCTGGAGATCCAGTCCGAGTACCTGAACCGGGCCCTGCGCTTCGCCGACACCCGGGGCCTCTCGCCGCTCGAGCAGCAGGCGCTGGAGATGTGGGAGCACACCCTCACCGGGCTCGAGAAGGACCCCTTCTCGCTCGACCGGGAGTGCGACTGGGTGATCAAGCACAACCTGATCGAGGCCTACCGGGAGCGCCACGACCTGCCCCTGGCCCACCCCCGGGTCGCCCTGCTCGACCTGCAGTACCACGACGTGAACCGCAACCGGGGCCTCTTCTACCGGATGCAGCAGAAGGGCATGGTCGACCGGGTCGCCACCGACCAGGACATCAACCACGCCGTCGAGCACCCGCCCCAGACCACCCGGGCCCGCCTGCGGGGCGAGTTCATCAAGAAGGCCAAAGAGAAGAAGCGGGACTACACGGTCGACTGGGTCCACCTGAAGCTCAACGACCAGGCGCAGCGCACGGTCCTCTGCAAGGACCCCTTCAAGGCCCGCGACGAGCGGGTCGAGAAGCTGATCGCGTCCTTGTAGAGCGGGACGCGGGATGCCCTCGTTCCGCACCGGTGCGGTGACCGAGCTGCTGTCCGAGCGCCGCGGCCTGCAGCGGGTGCGGGTCGACCTCGGCGACGACGAGCCCGCCCGGGCCTACGTGCTCACCCAGCTCACCGGGCCCGTCACGGTCGGCGACCGGGTGGTCTGCAACACCACGGCGGTCGAGCTCGGCCTCGGCACGGGCGGTTGGCACGTCGTGCACTGGAACCTGGCCCGCGAGGCCTGGAGCGAGGCGGGTGGCGGCCACATCATGAAGCTGCGCTACACCAGCCTGCAGGCCGACACGGGGGCGGGCGAGGAGGCCCACCCCGACGTGCCGGCCACCCTCGGCGGCACACCTGTCGTCGTGTGCACGGTCCACAGCCAGGTGCCCTGCGTGGTGGTGGCCGCGCACGCCACCGCACCCGAGGCCCGCATCGTCTACGTCATGACCGATGGCGCCGCCCTGCCGCTGGCCTTCTCCGACCTCACCGCGACGATGGTGGAACGCGGGCTCCTGGCCGGCACCGTCACCGCCGGGCACGCCTTCGGCGGCGACCTGGAAGCGGTCAACGTCGCCTCGGCCCTGACGCTCGCCCGCCACGTGCTCCGCGCCGACCTCGTCGTCGTCGGCATGGGCCCGGGCGTCGTGGGCACCGGCACAGCCCTCGGGACGACCTCGCTCGAGGCGGCCTCGATCCTGGACACCGTCGCCGCCCTCGGGGGCCGGCCGGTGGCCTGCCTGCGGGTGTCGAGCGGTGACCCGCGTGACCGCCACCAGGGGGTGAGCCACCACACCCGCACGGTGCTCGACCTGGTCCGCTCCTCGGTGCTGGTCGCCGCCCACCCCGACCTCGGCCCGCTCGACCGCCACGAGGTCGTCGAGGTGGCGGCCCCCGAGACCGCAGCCCTCCTGGTCACCGAAGGGCTCGACGTCACCACGATGGGCCGCAGCCCCGACGAGGACCCCGTCTACTTCACCGCAGCCGGCCAAGCGGGGGCCCTGGCCGCCGGGCTCCGACCCTGACCACCATGGCTGCTCCAGGCCGGCCCACCGGGTACCGATACCGTGGATCGATGCGTCGCTGGCTGCTCGTGGTCCCCGTCCTCGCCCTGGGTGCCGCTGGGCTGTCCGGGTGTGGCGGCGACGAGGCGAGCGCCGCGCAAGTGGTGCGGACGGCGTCGGCGGCCACGGTCGACGCCGGATCGGCTCAGGTCACCTACGAGGCCGAGGTCGCCGCACCCGAAGGGGCCGAGGGCCCCGACTCGTTCGCCTTCACGGGCGAGGGCGCGATGGACTTCGAGACCGGTGACGGCGAGCTCACCTTCGAGTACCCGGACGTCGCCGGCCTGGGTACCACCACCATGGAGTCGCGGTTCTCCGGCACGGAGATCTACATGCGGTCACCGATCTTCGGCCCGCTGCCCGGCGGGGTCGAGTGGATCCGGATGGACATCGAGGCGCTGCTGGACGACCAGGCCGGCGTGGACATCGACCAGCTCCAGTCCAACGCCAACGACCCCACCAACTCGCTGGCCATGCTCGACGGCGCGTCCGAGGACGGCGTCGAAGACCTCGGCGAGGAAGAGGTGAACGGCGTGACGGCCACGCACTACCGCGCCGTGATCGACGTCTCGGACGTGTACGACGAAGCCGACGCGGTCACCGATCCTGAGGCCTTCGAGGCCTTCATGGACCAGTTCGAGGACGACACGCTCGAGGTCGAGGCGTGGATCGACGACGACGGCCGGGTCGTGCGTCAGCGCTACGAGCAGCCGTTCCCGACCGCCGTCGGCGATGCGTCGATGACGATGACCATCGAGTTCACCGACTTCGGCACCGGGGTCGACGTCGAGATCCCCGACCAGAGCGACACCGCGGACATCACCGAGCTCCTGCCTGACGCCTAGCCACCTCCGTAGGCTCCCAGCGTGGGGAAGGTCGACAAGCTCGAACGGCTGATGAACCTGACCGCCGTGCTGCTCGACACCTCGCGGCCGCTCAGCGCCGAAGAGCTGCGCGAGCTGGTCCCGGGCTATCCGGACAGCGGGGCGACGTTCCACCGGGCCTTCGAGCGGGACAAGGAAGACCTCCGCGAGCTGGGCGTGCCCCTCGTGGTCGAAACGCTGCCTGGCGTGGACCCGCCCCGGGACGGCTACCGCATCCCCCGCGACGAGTACTACCTCGCCGATCCCGGCTTGGAGGCCGACGAGCTGGCCGCCCTCCACCTGGCCGTCTCCACCGTGCAACTCGGTGGCCAGGCCGACGAGGAGGCCCTCTGGAAGCTGGGCGGCGTCATCCCCGCCGACGGAGTGGGCACCAGCCCCGGCGGGTCGGACCCGGTCGCCTCCCTGCCCGCCGACCCGCGGTTGCCACTGCTGTTCGGTGCGGTCTCCGAGCGTCGGCAGGTGCGGCTGCGCCACGGCGGGGTCGACCGCCTCGTGGATCCCTACCGCCTCGACTTCCGGCGCGGCCGCTGGTACCTGACCGGCCTCGACCACGAGCGCGACGACCTGCGCAGCTACCGCCTCGACCGCCTCGAGGGCGAGCTCGCCACCGAAGGCCCGCCGAAGGCCTTCGAGCCGGCCCGACGAGGTCCGGTCCGGTGCCGAGCGCCAACCCTGGGAGCTGGGCGACGACGAACCCGTCCAGGCCCGCATCCGGGTCGACGCCGACCAGGCCGGCGCCGCCATCCACCTGGCGGGGGAGGGGACCGTGGCCGAACGCCACGACGACGGCTCGATCGAGCTCGTCCTGCCGGTCAGCAACCCCACGGCCTTCCGGTCGTTCGTGCTGACGTTCCTGGAGCACGCCGAGGTCATCGAACCGCAGGAGCTGCGGGACGACCTGGTGACCTGGCTCGAGGCGCTGGAGTGAGCCGGCCGTCGGCGGGGGAGCGGTTGCGCCGCCTCCTCGCCCTGCTGCCGTGGCTGGCGGCCAACCCGGGGGCGACCATCAGCGAGATCAGCGAGCGGTTCGGCATCTCGGCCAAGCAGTTGGAGGAGGACCTCTCGGTCATCTGGTACGTCGGGCTGCCGCCGTACACCCCGGACCAGCTCATCGACGTCGAGCTCGACGGCGACCGGGTCTCGGTCAACCTGGGCAGCTACTTCCAGCGCCCGCTGCGCCTGACCCCCGACCAGGCCCTCGCCCTCGTGGCCGCCGGTCAGAGCCTGCTGTCGGTGCCGGGGTCGGACCGAGAGGGGCCGTTGGCCCGGGGCCTGGCCAAGCTGGCCACGGCCCTGCAGGTCGAGCCGGGCGAGGCCATGGCCGTGCACCTCGGCGACACGGGGACCGAGACCCTCGATCGGCTGCGGGATGCCGTCCGCGACGGTCGCCGCGTGGCCCTCGACTACTACTCCTACGGCCGCGACGAGCGCAGCCGCCGGGAGGTCGACCCGCACCGGATCTGGGCCGAGGGCGGCAACTGGTACCTCAGCGGTCACTGCCACACCGCCGAGGGTCCCCGGCTCTTCCGCCTCGACCGGATCGCCGCCGTCGAGGTCCTCGACCAGCCCGTGTCCACCCAGCCCGCCGAAGGGGAGACCGCGGTGTTCAACCCGGGAAGCGACGACGCCCGGGTCACCCTCGACCTCGATGCCGAGGCCGGATGGGTCGTCGAGTACTACCCCCATGACGGGGTCGAGGACCGGCCCGACGGGCATCGCCGGGTCGCCCTGCCCGTGGCGAGCGAGCGGTGGTTGGAGCAGCTGCTCGTCCGCCTGGGTCCCTCGGCGCAGATCGTGGCGGTCGACGGCGACCTCCCGGCGGACACCGCGGCGCGCGCCGCCCGTCGCGTGCTCGCCCGGTACCGCCGGTAGCCTCCGCCCCGGTGACCACCCCCTACACCGAGTCCGGAACGGGCGCGCCCGAAGACACCCCGGACGAGGAACCGGTGAGGGACGAGACGACCTCGAACGAGAGGCACCGCTCGACGACGCGGTCGGTGGTCGAGTGGATCGCCGTCATCGGCGGCGCCCTGATCGTCGCCCTGGTCATCAAGACCTTCCTGATCCAGGCCTTCTACATCCCGTCCGGATCCATGGAGCCGACGCTCGACATCGGCGACCGGGTCCTCGTCAACAAGCTGAGCTACGTCGTCCACGACGTGAACCGGGGCGACCTGGTCGTGTTCGAGGCCGCCGAGGGTGAGGGCGACTGCGGCCTGCCGGTCTCCGAGGCCCAGTCCGCCGCCACCGAGGGCGGCATCAAGGACCTGATCAAGCGGGTCATCGGCCTGTCCGGCGACACCGTCGAGGGGCGAGACGGCCAGGTCCTGATCAACGGGCGGATCCTGGAGGAGGGCTACCTGCCCGATGGCGTGGCCACCGGCGACTTCGAGCCCGTGGAGGTCCCCGAGGGCTGCATCTTCGTCATGGGGGACAACCGCGGCGACTCCCGCGACAGCCGCTCGTTCGGTCCCGTCGACGAGGATCACATCGTCGGCCGCGCCTTCGTCCGCGTCTGGCCGCTCACCCAGCTCGGGTTCCTGTAACGCCCGATCAGCTCGCGGCGAGCTCGACCGAGATCGCCTCCATCATGCGGTCGACGTGGTCGCTGTAGACCCCGTCGATGCCCATGTCGAGCACCTCGGCGAGGTGGCGGGGGAGCTGCACGTCCCAGGCCAGGCACACCAGCTCGAAGCGGTGCAAGAGCGTGGTCAGGCCGCCGGTCCACTCCGAGTGGTGCAGGTTGACGGCGTCGACGCCGATCCCGGCGAGCTCGGCCGCGGCGCGCTCGGGGTGCCCCGGCAGGTGCCGGAGCTTGACCGAGAGGACGAGCTGGGCGCCGTCGGCCGGTCCCCGCCAGTCCGCCAGGAGGCCGTGGTCGGTCTGGCAGAGCCACAGCCGCTCTCGGGCTCCGACCGCGTCGGCGGCGGCCAGGACGGGGTCCAGCGCGGCCGGGTCCTTCACGTCGAGGCTGAGCGGCAGCTCGGTCCCGCAGGCCTCGTAGAGCTCGCCGAGGGTCGGGATGTGCGAGGGCAGCCGCTTGCGCGGCAGGGCGGCGATCGATCGCCGGCGTAGCCATCCCCCGACCCGGCCGTCGTGATCGAGGACCGCCTCCCCGTCGGCGGTCGCCCAGACATCCGACTCCAGCCCGGTGGCCCCCAGCTCGACTGCCAGGCGGAAGGACTCCAGCGTGTTGTCGGGCGCGATCGCCCGCGCCCCGCGGTGGGCGAACCCGATGGGCTCGGGCAGCAGGCGGGGATGACGGGCCATATGACCCATTCTCGCCTCAACGCTCAAGGGTCCCCGGGACCATGCCGATGGCACCCCTAGCTGGAGGCGGAAAAGGACTGGGGATCAGCGGATGGCGACCATCAGGGCGAGTTGCCCGGACTGTGGTGACGTGGAGTTCACCACTCGTGACGTACAGGTGCGAGTGAGCGCGCCCGACGGATCCGGCACCTATGCGTTCTCGTGCCCGGGCTGCGCCGTCACCGTCGTGAAGGCGGCCGAGACCCGCACGATCGACCTGCTGATCGCCTCGGGAGTGACGATGGCCTCGACCGAGCCGCCCGCCGAGTACGTCGAACGGCCCCAGTTCGAGGACCCGATCACCCACGACGACCTCCTCGACTTCCACCACCTCCTGCACCGCGACGAGACCTGGTTCGAGCACCTCACCCAGGGCAACGACGCCTCCTGATCCCGCGCCGGCCGCAAAGGCCGGGCGCGCCACGAGGCGGGAGCAGGGCCACCGGTAGGCTCGGGACCATGTTCAACGTCGGGGGCGGCGAGATCCTCGTCATCCTCCTGGTGGCGTTGATCGTCCTCGGTCCGGCCCAGCTCCCCAAGGCCGCCCGCCAGGTCGGCCAGGTCATGACCGACATCCGCCGGGTCTCCTCCGGCTTCCAGCGGGAGCTCACCAGTGCCCTCGAGGCCGAGGAGCACCGCGAGACCGAGGCCTCCATGAAGCCGCAGTCTCCCGGCGGCCCCCAGGACCTCACCGCTGAGGACGAGGCCGACCCCGACCCGCCGGCCTGAGCCTCACCGACGCCATGGCGACCGATCACGAAGAACGGGAGGAGCTGGACGAGGGGCACATGTCCCTCATCGAGCACCTGACCGAGCTGCGCACCCGACTCATCAAGATGGTGGTGGCCGTGGCGGTGGGTGCCGTGGTGGTGTGGATCTTCTACGACCAGGTGCTCGAGTTCCTGAAGGCCCCGCTGGACGATGCCGACCCGGACGCCGTCCTGATCCTCACCGACCCGCTGCAGGGCCTCACCACCCGGTTCAAGGTCTCCGGGTACGGCGGGATCGCGCTGGCCACACCGGTGCTCCTCTGGCAGGTCTGGCGATTCATCACGCCCGGCCTGTACCCGAAGGAACGCCGGTACGCAGTGCCGTTCGTGGCCTCCGGGGTCGCGCTCTTCGTGCTGGGCGCCAGCCTCGCCTACTGGACCCTGCCCCGGGCGCTCGCCTTCCTGATCGACATCAGCGGCGAGGACATCGAGGCCTTCTACACCCCGGACAAGTACTTCCAGCTGATCACCTACATGATGCTGGCGTTCGGCATCGGCTTCGAGTTCCCGATCGTGCTGGTGTTCCTGCAGCTGGCGGGCGTGCTCACGTACCAACGCCTGGCCTCATGGCGGCGCTACGCCCTCATCGGCATCGTGGTGCTGGTCGCGGTCATCACGCCGAGCGGTGACCCCGTCAGCCTGTTCGCCCTGGCGGTGCCGATGTACCTCTTCTACGAGCTGTCGATCTTGATCGGGCGGCTCATCAGCCGCCGCCGGGCCCGCGCCGCGACGTGACCAGCGACACGGAGCCGGCGGAGCTGAAACCCTCGAGCAGCAAGACGGAGCCGGCGGAGCTGGCGCCGGCAAGCACCGCGGCGTTCGCCCTCGACCCCTTCCAGCAGCAGGCCGTCGACGCCATCGACCGGGGGGAATCGGTCCTGGTGGCGGCGCCGACCGGCGCCGGCAAGACGGTCGTGGCCGAGCACGCCGTCGCCCGCGTGCTCGAGGAGCCGGCCGGCCGGGTCTTCTACACGACGCCGATCAAGGCCCTGTCCAACCAGAAGTACGGCGACCTGGTCCGCCGTCACGGGGCCGAGCAGGTGGGCCTCCTGACGGGCGACAACAGCATCAACGGGGACGCCCGCGTGGTGGTCATGACCACCGAGGTCCTCCGGAACATGATCTACGCGGGCCGGCCCCTCGACGACCTGCGCTTCGTCGTCCTCGACGAGGTCCACTACCTCCAGGACACGTACCGGGGCCCGGTGTGGGAGGAGGTCATCGTCCACGCCCCGCTCCACGTCCGCCTCGTCTGCCTCTCGGCGACGGTCTCCAACGCCGACGAGCTGGCGGCGTGGCTGACGGACGTGCGCGGCCCGACGGCGACCGTCATCGAGCACCACCGCCCGGTCGAGCTGGAACACCTCTACGCGGTGGCCGACGGCGTGGAGGACCGGCTCCGCGTCATCCCCACGCTCATCCAGGACCGGCCGAACCCCGAAGGGCCGGAGTTCGACTCGCAGCGGGTGCGCGGGCGGTCACCCGGCCAGCGCCGTCGCCACCGATGGTTCACCCCCGACCGCCTCGACCTGGTCGACCACCTCCACGATGAAGGCCTGCTGCCGGCCATCGTCTTCGTCTTCAGCCGGGCAGGTTGCGACGACGCCGCCCGCCAGGTGGCCCGAGCCGCCCCGGGCCTCACGACGGCGGCCGAACGGGCCCGGATCGACGAGATCGTGGACGAGCACGTCGCCGGCCTCACCGACCGCGACCTCATCGCCCTGCAGTTCGGGCTCTGGCGCGACGGCCTCCACGCCGGGGTGGCCGCCCACCACGCCGGCATGGTGCCGCCGTTCAAGGAGGCGGTCGAGACCTGTTTCGTCGAGGGGCTGGTCAAGGTCGTCTTCGCCACCGAGACGCTGGCTCTCGGCATCAACATGCCCGCCCGCTCGGTCGTGGTCTCCAGCCTCAGCAAGTTCACCGGCGAGCGCCACGAGCGCCTCACGCCGTCGCAGTACACCCAGCTCACCGGGCGGGCCGGGCGGCGGGGCATCGACGACCACGGCACCGCCGTGGTGCTCTGGTCGCCGTACGTGCCCTTCAGCGATGTCGCCACCCTCGCCGCCAGCCGCCGCTTCGAGCTGAGGTCGGCCTTCCGGCCGACGTACAACATGGCGGCCAACCTCATCCGCCGGCACGATCCGGAGACCGCCCACCGGCTCCTGTCGCTGTCGTTCGCCCAGTTCCAGGCCGACCGGGCGCTCGTGCGGGCCGAGCGGGGAAGCGACGCCCGGCGGCGAGAGCTGGCCGAGGTCGAGGAGGCCGCCGTCTGCGAGCTCGGTGACGTCGAGGAGTACCTGGCCGTGGTGGACGCCGGGCGGGCCCACCGCCAACCGCCGCCCCAGCGGATCATCGAGGAACGGCTGAGCGAGCTGACCCCGGGCGACGTGGTCGACGCCCCGATGCGCGACGGCCACGAGCGCGTCGCCGTCCTCTCCGTGGCCCACCGGGCCCAGGGCCACGTGCGGGTGCGGGCCGTGAACCGCACCGGGCGGGTGCTCACGTTCGGGGCCAACACCGTCACCGCACCACCCGTGCGCCTGGGCCAGGTCGAGCTGCCGGAGCCGTACCGGCCCAACAACCAGAAGTTCCGCAACGAGGTGGCCCGGCGGCTCGAGCGGGCCCGCACCCGCCGGCCCAACGAGTCCAGCCGCGAGGTCGCGGCGGCCGACGACCACCCGGTGGCGTCCTGCCCGGACGTGCGCAAGCACCTGCGGGCCGCCCGCCGGGCGCGGCGGCTGCGCCAGGAGATCGCCGCCCACGAGCGCCGCCGGGACGAGGACGCCGGGTCACTCACCCGGGAGTTCGACCGCGTGCTGCAGGTCCTCGACGGCCGGGGCCTCCTGGACGGCTGGGCCTTGTCCGATGCCGGCCTGCGGCTGGCCCGGATCTACCACGAGAGCGATCTCCTGGTGGCCGAAGCCCTCGACGAAGGGCTGTTCGACGGCCTCGACGGGCCGGACCTCGTCGCGCTGCTGTCGTGCTTCACCTACGAGCACCGCAGCCCCGAACCCGCCCCCGCACCCACGTTCCCCAACGTCGAGCTCCGGGGGCGGTGGGAGCAGCTGGCCGAGCTCGCCGCCGACCTGCTGAAGGAGGAGGCGGCCCTGTCGCTCCGCCTCACCCGGGAGCCCGATCCCGGCTTCGTCCCGCTGGCCCACGAGTGGACCAGAGGTGACGCACTCGACGAGGTCCTCGGTGACGACGACCTGTCCGGCGGTGACTTCGTCCGCCAGATCCGCCAGCTGCTGGACCTGCTGCGTCAGATCGCCGAGATCGCCCCCGACCCCACCACTCGGGACACCGCCCGCTCCGCCATCCGCCGGGTGGACCGGGGCGTGGTCGCCGCCTCCTCCGGCGTCTCCACGTGAGCCTGGCGAAGGGGGCGGACTGGGGGACGACGGGGCCGCTGCCCGAGGACGGGGTGATCGTCCGCTCTGATGCCGAGGCCCGCGACGTGGTCACCGCCGCTCGGCGAGCGGGGGAGGAGATCCCTCCGCTCGGGCTGCTGGGCGGTGACCTGGCGCGGACCCTGGGCGGGCGCGGGGACGAGGCCCGCCTGCGGTCCGACTCGGCCACGCGGGTCACCTGCGATCTGGGTGCGGTCCTGGTCGATGGCCGGCTCCAGTGGTTCGTGGCCCACCTCATCACCCGGCGGTCCTGGCTGCGCGGACCCCTCTTCGGCGCGTTCAACGCCCAGTGGCTCGGGCCGTGGGACGTGGCGCCCCGCGCCCACCCGGGCGACGGCCGCCTCGAGGTGGTGGAGGTGACGCTGTCGTTCGGCGAGCGCCTCAAGGCGCGCCGCCGACTCCCGACCGGGACCCACGTCCCGCACCCGGACATCCGGATCCGGCGGGCCGAGGCCGTCCAGCGGGACGTGCCGAAGGGCCACGGGGTGTGGCTGGACGGTGAGCGCCTCGAGCCCGCCCATCGGCTGTCGATCCGGGTCGAGGCTGACGGGATCCGAGTGGTCGTCTAGACAGGGCCTCCATGGACGCTGACGCGATCAAGGACCGGTTGGCGCAGGAGGTCGAACGCCGCGCCGACGTGCTGCTCGAGATCTCGCACAGCATCCACGAGCATCCCGAGCTCTGCTACGAGGAGCACCACGCCCACGACCTCCTGGCCGGGAGTGCTGGAGGACGAGGGCTTCGAGGTCGAGCGGGGAGCGGCCGGCATCGACACCGCGTTCGTCGCCCGAACCGGGGCGGGCGAGGGGCCGACCATCGGCATCTTCTGCGAGTACGACGCCCTGCCCGAGATCGGCCACGCCTGCGGCCACAACGTCATCGGGGCGGCCGGGCTCGGCGCGGGACTGGCGGCGGCCACGGTTGCCGACGAGCTGGGGGGCCGTGTCGTCGTCATCGGCTCGCCCGCGGAGGAGGGGGGTGGCGGCAAGGTCTTCCTGCTCGAGCGCGGGGCCATCGACGACCTCGACGCCGCCATGATGATCCACCCCGCGGACGGCGACCTGCAGGCCATGAACGTCATCGCCATCCATCGGGTCGACGTGCAGTACCACGGCCAGGCGGCCCACGCGGCCGCGTTCCCGCACCGGGGGCGCAACGCGCTCGACGCGGCCGTGCTCGGCTACATGAACGTGGCGGCGCTCCGCCAGCACATCCGCCCCACCGAGCGCGTGCACGGGATCTTCACCGAGGCCGGGGACAAGCCCAACATCGTCCCCCAGCACGCCGCGGCCGAGTGGTACGTGCGGTCGCCGACGACGCGCCTGCTCCAGGACCTCAAGGCCCGGGTGCTGACGTGCCTCGAGGCCGGGGCGGCGGCCGCCGGCTGCACCATGGACCACCAGTGGCTGGACCCGGCCTACGCCGACATGATCGACAACCCGGTGCTGGTCGAGCTCTTCACCGCGAACGCGGAGCGCGCCGGTCGTCACCTCGCCGACCCGGCCCCCGGGTCCGGCGTGGTCGGCAGCACCGACATGGGCAACATCAGCTACGCCTTCCCGTCGATCCACCCGATGCTGGCGGTCGCGCCGGCGGGCGTGTCCATCCACACCCCCGAGTTCACGGCCTTCGCCCGGGGGGAGGAGGGGGACCGGGCGGTGCTCGACGGTGCCCGGTCGATGGCCATGACCGTGGCCGACCTGTGGCTCGACCCCACCCACCTCGAAGCCGCCACCGCCTCGTTCCAGGACGAGGTCGGCCGCCGTCGCTGACCACTCTCCGAGGTCACGCGTCCGTGCACGGTGGGGCCGTACGCTGGCCCCTCACATGAGGTCCGGGTCGTGAGCGTCTACGTCGCCGAGGAGTTCACGGCGGATGAGGAGGACATCCTCCGGCGCTACTTCACGAACCTCGACCGGCCCGTCTTCGCGCTGGTCAACCTGCCCGAGGTCGTGAAGGGGGCGCTGTTCGCCCGCTACTCGCGCTCACCCAAGAGCCTGCGCCGCCTGTTCCTCGACGAGTTCGTCGTCGACCTCGACATCACCGGCGACCAGACCGTGGACGCCACGGTGGGCCTCGCCCGGGCCGAGGAGCTCTACCAGACGGTCTTCTACGACTACGGCGACGACTCGGTGGCCCAGCTCGGCGGCGTCCACCTGGCCTGTGAGCAGGCGTCGAACGTCCTCACCAAGATCCTCGAGTGGGGCCGGCTGATGGCCTACCTCGAACAGTCGACCCGCTACATCGCCTACGACGCCCGCATCGGGGGCCGCTACCGGTACTACCGGGACCCCGATGTCCTCCAGTCGGCCCACGGCACCCGCTACGTGGGCGACATGGACCGGCTGTTCGACACCTACGCCGCGCTGGTGCCGCTGCTGGGCGACTTCTTCCGGGAGCACATCCCGAAGGACCCGGCCGACTCGGACTTCGTGTACCGGCAGTCGATCCGGGCCAAGGCCTTCGACGCGCTGCGGGGCATCCTGCCCGCGGCCGCCCTGTCGAACGTCGGCATCTACGGCACGGGCCAGGCCTACGAACAGCTCTTGCTCCGGATGCGGGCCCATCCGCTGCCCGAGGCCCGGTCGTACGCCCAGATGATGCTGACCGAGCTGCGCAAGGTCATCCCGTCGTTCCTGCGCCGGGTCGACGTCGCCGACCGCGGCGTCGCCTGGAGCAACTACCTCGCCGAGACCCGGATGGCGATGGACGACATGGCCGCCAAGGTCTTCCCGACCGAGAGCGAGGCCGACCAGGAGCCGGCGGTCACCCTCGTCGACTTCGACCCCGACGCCGAGGTCAAGGTCGTCGCCAGCATGCTCTACGCCCACACCGACCGACCCGAGACCGAGGTCGAGGCCCGGGTGCGGTCGATGACCGCCGACGAGCGCCTCGCCGTCGTCCGGGCCTACTGCGGTGAGCGGAACAACCGCCGGCACAAGCCGGGGCGGGCGCTGGAGCGCTCGTTCTACCGCTTCGACGTGCTCACCGACTACGGCGCGTTCCGTGACCTCCAGCGTCACCGCATGCTGACGATCGAGTGGCAGCGGTTGACGCCGCGGCACGGGTTCACCCGGCCCGAGTCGGTCGACCTCGCCGGCCACGCCGAGCGCTTCGACGAGGCCATGGAGCGGTCGGCGGCGCTCTACGAGACCCTCGATCCGGAGTTCCCCGACCAGGCCTCCTACGCCGTGTCGCTGGCCTACCGCATCCGCTTCGTGATGCAGCTCAACGCCCGCTCGGCCATGCACCTGCTCGAGCTGCGGACGACCCCGCAGGGCCATCCGGCCTACCGCTGGGTGGCCCAGCAGATGCACCGACGGATCGCCGAGGACGCCGGCCACCACGCCGTCGCCGAGATGATGCGCTTCGTCGACCACGAGCCCGAGCCCGAGCTGGAGCGGCTGGAGGCCGAGCGCCGGGCTGAGGCCCGACGCCTCGGCCCGTAAGGACCTCAGCGGATAGGCAACACGTTGTCGCGCGGACCTCCTGGAGCTCGCCAAGCTGCGCTCGGCGATGAGCGCCGCTGTGCTCATTGGTCGCCTCGCCCATCGGCTCGGCTCCTAAGACGAGGGCGCACGAACGCGGGAGCACGCCTCTATGATCCGCCCACGATCGCCCAGCGGGGCTCACGAGGAGAGGCATGGCTGACGACAAGGCCGACGAAGGCGACGAGTTCGACGAGGAGGCCGGCGACGACGACGAGCCTGCGGACATCGACGAGGCGCTCGCCGGCGACGCGTTGGACGAGGACCTGGTCGGCGAGGACGGCATCGCCGACGCCGTCGTTGCGACCGAGGACGAAGCCGACGAGGAGGACGATGACTCCTCAGGTCCCGACCGTCCGGCCCGCCCCGCGACGGCTGGGGACGACGACGAGGACGAGCCCGATCCCGACGACGTCGAGGCCGACCTCGACACCATCCTCAAGGACCGGATCGCCGCCAGCGACGACGAGGAGGACGAAGAGGAGGAGGTGCAGCCCGGTCGGTCCGGTGCCGACACCGAGGACGGCGGCGGCCGAGTGGCGCCGCGCAAGGCGGGCGAGTTCGTGTGCTCCTCCTGCTTCCTCGTCAAGCCCAACAGCCAGCTCGCCGATCCCAAGCGCAAGCTCTGCCTGGATTGCGTGTGACCCCGAGGACATGACGCCGGACATGAGCCACGAGGTCTCCCGGGGCCCCGTCGACCAGGTGGCCGACCTGGTCGTGTTCGCCCCCCTCGGCTTCGCCCTGGAGGTCCGGCGCCTGGTCCCCGAGCTGGCCGCCCGCGGGCGACGCCAGCTGCTGTTCACCCGCACCGTGGGCAAGTACGCCGTGCGGCGGGCCCGGCACCGCGCCGACGACCTGGTGGCCACCGGTGTCGGGCTGGCATCGGCCTTCTTCCCGTCCAACGGCGCCGCGCCGACGACCGAGGAGGCCCTGGACGCGGCGGGTGCCCACCTCACCGTGGTCGATCGTGCGCCGATCGGCGACGGGCCCGGCTCGGACCACCTCGCCATCCCGGACTACGACAACCTCTCTGCGTTCCAGGTCATGCCTCGGCTCGAAGCCCTCGACCCGTCCGACCTCGACGCCGTCCGGGCCTACGAGGAGTCCACCCGCGGCCGGCGGACGATCCTCAACAAGATCGCCCAGCTCAGCTGAGCCTGTGGAAGGCGCCCGCACCGCCGAGGCATCCGACCTGCCGCGCCTGACCGAGCTGGCCGGGCAGGTCATCGCCGAGCTGGCCGAGCAGAAGGGGGGTGTCGTGTGGCGCCGGCACGCCGCTCGCGGGGAGCCCCTCGCCGACGGCCTGGTCGCCGATCTCGAGGACGAGGCCACCCAGGTCCTGGTGGGCACCATCGAAGACGTCGTGGTCGGCTACGCGGTGACCACGGCCGAGCCCCTGCCCGACGGCGGCACCCTGGCCGTCGTCCGCGACCTCTACGTGGAGCCGGGCGCCCGTCGGGTCGGTGTCGGCGCCGCCGTCATGGACGCGGTGCTGGCCTGGGCGGGGGAGCGGGGTTGCGTCGGGGTCGACGCCCTGGCCCTGCCGGGCAGTCGGGCCACCAAGAACTTCTTCGAGGGCTTCGGTCTGGTGGCGCGGGCCATCGTCGTCCACCGGGAGATCGAAGCGCCGTGAACCGGCCCCAGGTCTGCGTCGGTGCCATCGCGGTCGATGCCGACCGGCTCCTCCTCATCCGTCGGGGCCACGGCCCGGCGGCCGGGACCTGGTCCGTCCCCGGGGGGCGGGTCGAGCCCGGCGAGCTCCTGGCCGAGGCGGTCGTGCGCGAGCTGCTGGAGGAGACGGGGGTGGAGGGCGTCTGCGGCGAGCTGGTCGGCTGGGCCGAGCGCTTCACCGACGAGGAGCACTACGTGATCCTGGACTTCCGGGTCGCCGTCCTGGAGGGCACCGCCCCGGTGGCCGGCGACGATGCCGCCGAAGCCCGCTGGGTCCCGGTCGCCGACGTGGCCGAGCTCTACCTCGCCGAAGGTCTCGCCGAGTTCCTCCACGAACACGAGATCATCCCCACCATCACGTAGCCGTCATCGCCCCTTCCACACCGGGTCGCGCTTTTCGATGAAGGCCATGGGGCCTTCGGCGAAGTCCTCGGTGGAGGCGAGGCCCATGAGGGCGGCACCCGACTGCCGGACGCCCTCGGTGTCGTCGGTGACGGCGATGCTCTCGAGGACGAGGCGGCGGGACTCCCGGACCGCGAGGGGGGCGTTGACACAGATGGCCTCGGCCAGCTCCAGCGCGGCCTCCAGCGCCGTGCCCGGCTCGACCAGGCGGTTCACGAGACCGAAGTGGTGGGCCCGCTCGGCGCTGAGGGGATCGCCGGTGAGGGCCAGCTCCATGGCCACGTTGAACGGGAGCTTCCGGGGGAGCCGGAACAGGCCGCCCGCGGCGGCGACGAGGGAGCGCTTCACCTCGGGGATCCCGAACCGGGCCTCGGTCGAGGCCACCACGAGGTCGCAGGCCAGGACCATCTCGGTCCCGCCGGCGAGGGCGGCACCGTCGACCGCGGCGATGATCGGCTTCGTCCGCTCGCGGGTGACGATGCCGCCGAAGCCCCCTCGCTTGGTCTGCAGATCGGCGGCCTGACCGGCGGAGATGGCCTTGAGGTCGGCCCCGGCCGAGAAGACCGGCCCGGTGCCGGCGAGGACGCCGACCCAGACCTCGTCGTCGGCCTCCAGCTGGTCGATCGCGGCCTCCATGCCGTTGGCGACCTCCCCGTTGACCGCGTTGCGGGCCTCGGGGCGATCGATGGTGAGGAGGCCGACGGGGCCTCGTGTCTCGTAGCGGACCATGGCCGGGCAGGGTAGTCAGCGCCCTGGTGTGCCCTCGCTACCGTGACCTCCGGTGCACCTGAGCTGTCCGTTCTGCACGTCCTACGACGTCCGCCGCCTGTACCTGGCGGCCGTCGACCTGGACAGCTGCGAGTGCGCTTCCTGCGGCGCCCGCTGGGACGAGGACCATGCCACGGGTGAGTACCGCGGCCGGGCCAGCCACGCCACGGTGGTGACCCCTCCCGACCGTCCGTGACGGGCCCACGGGTCGCGGTCTTCGACTTCGACGGGACCCTGGTCGACTCCGACGAGGCGCTGATCGCCCCGTTCCTGGCCCTCGGCGTAGCGCGGGAACGGGTGCGCCTCGGCCGCCTGCTGGCCGACGAGTGCGAGGACCTGGGCGTCAGTGTCGAGGCGTACCTGGCCCACTACGACCCGACCGCGTCCCGGCCCTTCCCCGGCATCGACGAGCTCCTGAACCGGCTCGACCGGTGGGGGCTCTGCTCCAACAAGCACCCCGACTCCGGCGCCGAGGAGCTGGCCCGTCACGACTGGCACCCCACCGCCTCCGCCTTCGCCCTGGGAGCACCCAAGTCCCTGGTGCCGGTCCTCGCGCAGCTCGGCGTCGACGGGACCCGGGTGGTGTACGTGGGCGACACCGACCACGACCGCGAGTGCGCCGTCGAAGTGGGCGCCACCTTCGCCCTCGCCGGCTGGAACCCCCGGGTCCGCCCGCAGCCCGGGGACGTGGTGCTGACCGAGCCCGCCGAGGTGCTCGACCTGCTCCGGCGCTGACCGCATACTCGACGCAGGAACCCGTGGAAACCGAGGGCTATTGCGTCGAGGTGGTGTCGGCCTCCGCCGCAGGAGCCTCGGTGGCCTCGGACGCCTCCACAGCCCCCTCCGTGCCGTCGGTCTCGGCAGCAACGGGAGCCTCGGGCGCAGCGGGAGCCTCAGCCACCCCCTCCGCCGCAGGAGCCTCCGGGGTGGGCTCCTCAGCCGGCGGCGCCTCGGCGACGGGAGCCTCGGCGGCGGGAGCCTCCGGCTGCCGGCTCCTCGCCACAGGAGCCTCGGGCGGCGCGGGAGCCTCGGTGGCCGTGGGGGCGACCGGCGTCTCCTCGATGGGCGGCGGCGGCGGGATGCGGGGTGCACCCTTGGGCGCGCCCGACGCCGGAGCCGAACGGGGCCGGCTGCGGCCACCCGAGCGCGGCCCACGGTTGCGCGGTGGGGGAGCCGGCTCGATGCCGAACTTCGCCGCGATCTGCGGAACCTGCATCGAGACCTTCTTGACGGCCGCCAGCAGCTCGTCACCGGGCGTGGCCGGGATCGAGGCGGGCTCGACCTGGGCGTGCACGGGCGAGAGGGCCAGCGCTTCGAGCACGGTGCTCCAGCGCTTCGCCCCGACCTGATCGGTCAGCGCCGCGGCGGCTGCGCTCGACAGGCGTTCGGCGAGGTCGCGGGGGAGCGGGGTCCCGGCCTTGGGCGGACGGGAGCTGAGGTTCAGCGCCCGGACGACGCGGTCGTCGGCCAGCAGCTCGGCGATCTCGGCCAGCCAGGCCGCCTGCTCCTTCTCGAGCCGGGTGGCGAGCCCGGTCCGCAGACGTTCGGCCAGCTCCCGGGACCCCTCATCCCGCGCCGCGCTCTCGGCCTTGGTCACGACCGAACGCAGATCGCGCAGGTCGACGACGTCGATCTGCTCGATGGCGGCCTCGGCCCGGTCCTGCCACTCGGCGACGCGGGCGCGGGGGACCAGGCTCTCGGCCAGGGCCAGCAGGGCCTCGGCCTTCACCGGGGGCTGTCCGGCGGCCTTAGCCGCCTCGTTCTGCTCGGCGATGGCGTCCCGCACCGCCGGGATGCCGCCCTTCAGGACCTGCTCGGCCACCGGTCGCTGCTCCTCGGGCAGCCCCTCCAGGAGCTCCTGGCGGTGCACCCGGCCGGCCCGCAGGCGCGGGGCCTTGGGCTTCGGAGGCAGCTTCGGCTTCTCGGGACGCTCGAACCGCGGGCGCTCGGGGCGCTCGCGGGGCTTGCGGTCACGGGCCCCGTCGGGACCGCCCGGACGGCCGTCACGGCCCTTGCGGTCGCCCCGACGCGGCTTGCGATCCCGCCGCTCGGGCTCCTTGGAGTAGTCGCGGGGCGGCGGCGGTGGTGCACCGATGAACTCGATGACGTCGTCCGCCTGCTTCTTCTCGGTCGGGGGCAGGACGGCGATGATCGTGACGCCCTCCATGTCGTAGTCGGCGTCGGCCTTGACCGTGTCGCCGACCTTGATCCCCGAGGGCAGCAGCCCGGCGTCGACCACCCCCCTGGGCTCGCGCGCGCCGGCGGCCCGCCAGGTCAGGGTGCCGTCCCCGCGGTCGCTGGTGAGCTCGACCTCGATCCGTCTCGACATACGGCCATCCACCGTATCGCCGTGCCCCACGTCGCCAAGAGCGGATCGGGCGTCGGCGAGATCCGTCGTCGCGCATCCGAATGGTGCATGATCTCGCCCCGGTGCACCCGATCGTCCGCATCTCGCTCGCCGTCGGCACCCTGCACTCGGCACGTTTTCGCTTCGAGTGCATCGGCGGCCGGCAGCCCCTCCGCGTCCGGCTGGCGGCCTACATGGGCGACGACGTGCCGAACCGCCGCTTCACGCCCGTGATCGCCCCGGCCTGATCCCTATCGTCGGGGTGTGGACACGATCCTCGTCGACCTGGAGACCTCGGGCCGGCCGGTCGTCGACCTGACCGACGAGTCGGCGCGCTTCGTCGCCGGGCGGGGCGACGGCCTGCTGCACGTGTTCGCCCCCCACGCCACTGTCGGCCTGGCACTGGTGGAGACGGGGGCGGGTTCGGACGACGACCTCGTCGACCTGCTCGAGCAGCACCTCCTGCCCCGGGACGACCGCTACCGCCACGCCCACGGCAGCCCCGGCCACGGCGCCGACCACCTCCTGCCCGCCCTCCTGGCCCCCTCGCTCAGCGTGCCGGTCGTGGACGGTCGCCTGGCGCTGGGGACCTGGCAGTCGGTGGTGCTGGTGGACACCAACCGGGACAACCCCCGCCGGCAGGTTCGCTTCAGCTTCCTTCCGGGGTGAGCTCCTGGCCCGCGGGGCGGAAGGTGAGGCTGATCCTCGGACCCGCCCGGGCCACCTTGGGGACGCCGTGGTCCCACGTGCGCTGGCAGCTCCCGCCCATCACCAGGAGGTCGCCTCGGCCCAGCTCGTAGCCGATCGACGGCCCGCCGCCCTTGGGCCGGAGTCGGAACGGGCGGCGCTCGCCGATCGACACGATGGCGACCAGGGCGGTGCGGCGGTCGCGGGCCACCCGGTCGCCGTGCCACGCGACGCTGTCGTGGCCGTCCCGGTAGAGGTTGAGCCAGCAGGAGGGGAAGGTTCCGCCGTACCGGGCCGCGAGGGAGGCCACGACGTCGAGGAGGACGGGATACCGCTCCCACGAACCCTCCTTCAGGGAGGCGGTGAGGCGGGGGTCGTCGACCTCGCGGTCGTACATCCAGCGGCGACCCTGCCGCCACGCCAGCTCGTCGGCCAGGTGGTCGAACAGCGCATCGGCGCCCGCCAGCCACCCTTCGGCGTGGTCGACCCAGGCCCCGTGGGCGAGGCGCCGGCGCTGGACCGGGACGCCGGCCAGGGCAGGGGAGGGCTGGGACAGCAGCGAGCCCTGGAAGGCCAACACCCACCCGAGGGTAGCGGAACACCTGTTCGTTCGCTTCGGCTGCCAAGCTGCGCGCCATGACGCCGGAGCGCATGGTCCGGGTGGCCCTCGGCCTGCTGACGGTCGTGGCCCTGCAGGTCGGTCTGTGGGCCACGTTCGCCCCGAGAGCGTTCTACGACGACTTCCCGGGGGCGGGGCGGATCTGGGTGGCGGCCGACGGGCCGTACAACGAGCACCTCGTGCGGGACGTCGGCGAGCTCAACCTGGCCCTCGCCGTGGTGACGATCGTCGCCCTGGTGACCCTGGGGCGCACGGTCGTCATGGCCGTCGCCGGCGCTTGGATCGTCTACAGCGTGCCGCACTGGATCTACCACCTGCGCCACCTGGACCCGTACGAGGGCGTCGACGCCGTCGCCGTGCCGGTGACCCTGGGTCTGGCCGTGCTCGTCGCCGGCCTGGTGGGGTGGACGGCCTGGCGGGACCCGGACTTCGGCGGCGCTACGAGAACTCGGTGAGCTCTCTCGGGCTACGGCGATCGGGGAGAGTGTGCCCCAGACCGCCGATTGCCGTTCGATCCCCATAACTTTACATAACGAGGATTACCGGCGGGCGGTGCGGCGCCGAACGGCCGGCGTTCGACCGTTCTGGCGCCCGATCTCCCGGTCAGGCCGTCCTTAGGGCGGAGAATCAGGCGCCAGAACCGGAGCGGAGCTTGCGGATGCGCCAGCCGGCGGCGCCGAAGAGGCCCAGCAGGACCGCGAAGGCCAGCCAGGTCCGGGCGTTGCCGCCGCCGTCGCCGTCCTCGAGCGGCGTGCGGGCCGCGGTCTCGTCGCCGTCGAGGGCCTCGGGATCGTCGGTGCCGTCACCGGGGGAGGGTCCACTCCCCTCCTCGTCGCCCCCAGGCCTCCCCTCCCCTGCCTGCGTGGTCGTCGGCGCCACGGTCGTGGCAGAACTGCCCGGCTCCGCGGAGCCTCCAGGCGCTCCCGGGGCACCACCCGTGACCCCGCCGGTGGAACCGGTGCCACCGTTGTCGGGGTTGCCGGCAGGGCCTCCCCCGGGCCGGCCACCGTTCGACGGTGGCCGCGTGGTCGACGTGGTCGTCGTCGGCGGCGGCTGGAGCGGACAGACGGAGGCGAAGGACCGGAACCCCGGAGCGGCCCCGGTCCCCCAGCGCCAACCCTCGACGTCGCCGTTCGTGACCGACGTGCTGCCCGCCCCGGCGGACGAGTAGGTGAACCCGCCGGCACCGGCGTCCGCGCGGTGGTACGCCCAGTAGTTCGGGGCCTGGCAGGTCAGGCAGCTGGAGTCGGCGGGGCAGCCGACGCCGTTCAGGCCGCAGACGGCACCACCCTGACCGGAGAAGGCCCGGACCACGGGCGCCACGCCGGCCAGCTCCAGGGCCTGGAGACCGCTCACGGAATCCGACGAGAACGTGATGCACCGGGCCACCACGCCCGAACCGGTGTCGACGACGACCGCAGCCCGGTTCGCGCCCTGCGCCTCCGGCGCGGGCTCGCTGTAGGCCGAGCCGACCATGCCGGCCACCGCGAGGGCACCCACGAGGGCACCGGCCACGGCGGCCCGCACGGTCGACGGGGAGATCACGTCGGCGGTACGAAGAGGATCGTGGGCGGCAGGGTCGCGCCGTCCTCCCATGCCGCCGGCTCGGCGGCGAGGTTGAACATCCACTGCGCGAAGTGCGCCCTCGTCACCTGGCCGTTCGGCTGGAAGCGGCCGTTGACGCCCGAGACGATGCCGTTGGCCTTGGCCCAGGTCGCCGCGTCGGCGTACCCGGCGTTCGGCCCGACGTCCGAGAAGCCATGGGCGGGCAGCCCGGTCACGTCCGGTGAGCCGGCCGCGGCGTACAGCCACGCCGTCGCTCGCGCCCGGGTCAGGACCTGCAGGGGCTTGAACCGGCCGGTCAGGCCGGCGACGATCGGGCCGTTCGGGGCGTCACTCACGAAGTCGACCCCCTCCTCGTACCACACCCCGGCCGGGACGTCGTTGAAGCCGTGCGGATCGCCACCGATGCCGCCGAACACGAGGTTCAGCCACGTGGCCGCCTGGGCCCGGTTCACCGTGTTGGCGCCCCGGAACTCCCCTTGGATGCCGGCGACGATGTCCTCGTCGTCGACCCAGCGGGCCCCATCGTCGTACCAGATCCCCGCAGGCACGTCGTCGTAGGTCGACTCGGGTAGGCACCGTCGGCCGGTGGCGGCCGGGCGGGGCAGCCAGTCGGCGTTGGGCTGGGCCAGGTGGAGGGCCTGGATCGCCTGCGAGGTGGCAAAGGTGTTCACGCCGAACCCGTCGTTGGGGCTCTCGAAGCGCCCGGCGTGCTCCGGCGGCGTGGTGAGCTGCTCGCCCTGCAGCCACGGCACGGGATCGTGGTCCAGGCTCCCCAACGAGTTCCCGGCGGCCAGCCAGGCCCACATCGCCAGGGTCGTGGCGTTCGGATCGTCGGAGCCGAACGACTGCCACGCGCCGTTCGCCTGCTGGCCGGCGTCGACGAACGTCGCCGCCGAGGTGATCACCGACTCACTCGTCGGGATGCCGGCGGCGCGCAGGGTCATCACCGCGAAGCCGGTGGTGTCGAGGTCCGCCGCGTTGGTCGGGCCGGGGTCACCGTCGAAGCTCCAGCCTCCACCCGGCTTGGCCGCCTCACAGATGATCTGCACGTCCCGCTGGTGCACGTTGTGGCCCAACTCGGCCTCGGCGAGACGACCGAACAGGAACCCGTTGAACAGGCCGGGGCTGATGGTGTCGAGGGACGCCGTGAGGTCGACCTCCGAACCCACGGAGTCACCTTCAGGATCGAAGGCCGTGGGATCGAACCCGAACGGCGCGGCGACGAGCAGGATCAGCTTCGCCTTCTGCTCAGGCGGCACGGGGCCGACACCCGTGAGGTCCCCGTCGACCCAGTCGTCGACCCACTCCAGGCCGGTGCGGCCGCCGTTGTCCACGGCGTTGGCCGCGGCGACGGCCTCCGCCGTCGACCACGTCCCCGTGGTCTGGGCGTTGGTGGCGATCGCCAGCAGGGCGTCGGGCGTCTCGAAGCCGGCGAAGTTCGCCAGCTCGAAGCCGCCGTCGGTTTCCTGCACGCTGTCGAGCCAGGCGATCCCGGCATTGGTGACCGAGTCGGCACCGGCCCCGGGCGCGAGCGCCCCGAGGACGAGCAGCAGGGTGAGAAGGCCGGCACAGGCCAGCCGGAGAGCACGCATGGCTCCACCTCCGTCGGGCCCCGTTCCGCGGGGGCCCTTCTGGGGCACCACTCCCTGGGTGGCACCCGGAACGGGCGTCGGCGAACCGACGGGAGTGGCGGGCATCCTGGCTCACGACCCGTGGGTCGCTCACAGTTGCGGGTCAGCGTCGGTCTCGCACCGACTTCCCCCACCCCGGCGATGATGCTGCCGGGACCACCCACGACGTCCGAGCCGCGGGCGACCGCTCCGGGCGGGCACGGTACGCGGTCAGGGGCGCGAGCGTCAACCAGCGTCGCACGGCATCCTTGGCCGCCGTGACCCCGCGACTGCACGCCGTGACCTGGCTGGCGTGGGCCCTGGCCGCCGTGGTCATGGTGCAGCTCGCGCCCAGCCCCTTCTACGTGACCCTCGTCCTGGCCGCCAGCGCCCTGGTGACGGCGGCGCACCGCACCAGCGACAACGGCGCCTTCCGGCTCCTCGTGCTCGCCGGCGTCGCGATGGCGCTCATCCGCGTGGTCCTGACCGCGCTGACCACCCACGGCGTCGGCACGGTGTTGTTCACCCTGCCCGAGGCCACCCTGCCCCGCCTGCTCGGCGGGTTCGCGGTCGGCGGGACGATCGAGCGCGAGGTGGTGCTCCAGTCCATGGCCGAGGGCTACGCCATCGTCGCCCTCCTGGCCGTGTTCGGCGCGTTCAACAGCGTGGTCTCTCACCACGAGCTCCTGGGCAGCGCGCCTCGGGCGTTCCACGAGGCCGGGCTGGTCGTGACCATCGCCGCCGCGTTCGTACCGGCCACCGTGGCGTCCTGGCGGGCGGCCCGCGAGGCCGACCAGGCTCGGACCGGCGGTGTCGTGCACCGGCGGGGGCGCATCGGACGCACCGTGGTCCCGGTGCTGGAGACCGGGCTCGAGCGGTCGTTGCGCCTGGCCGACTCCATGGACTCCCGGGGCTTCGCCCGCCACCCGCCCGGACCCGCGGACTCCGCCTCGGCGTGGGGAGCGCTGCTCGCCCTGGTCGCGCTCGGCGGCTCCTTCGTCGCCCTCATCGGCCGCCGGGGAGCGCTGGCGGCGGGGCTGGCCGCGGCCGGCACGCTCCTGCTGGTCGCGTCCGTCGCCCTCGCCTCCAAGGCATCGCCCCGGGTGCGGTACCGGCCCCGGGCCCTCACCGTCGACGACCTCGTCGTCCTCGGCACGACGGCCGTCGGCGTCAGCCTCGTGATCGCGGCGTCGGCCGGCGGTGACGGCACCCTCGGCTGGTCGGCCACGCCCCTCCAGTCGCCCTCCCTCGCCGCGATGCCCACCGTCGGGTTCCTGCTCCTCGCCGTGCCCGCCCTCCTCCCCACCCGGTCGGAGCCGGCGTTCGCATGAGTGAAGGCGTCCGCTTCGAGGGGGTCGGCTTCGCCTACGACGAGGCCGAGCCCGCGCTGGTCGCGGTCGACCTCGCGGTCGAACCGGGCGAGGTCCTGCTCGTGGTCGGCCCTTCGGGGTCGGGCAAGAGCACCTTGCTCCGGGCGGTCAACGGGCTCGTGCCCCACGCCACCGGGGGACGCCTCGACGGCACCGTCGTCGTCGCCGGGCGGCGCACCCATGAGCACCGACCTCGAGATCTCGCCGATGTCGTGGGCTTCGTCCACCAGGATCCCGAGGCCCAGTTCGTGGTCGACGAGGTGGAGCACGACATCGCCTTCGCTCTCGAGAACCTCGGCCTCGACGCCCCCGCCATGCGCCGGCGGGTCGAGGAGGTGCTCGACGCCCTCGGCATCGCCCACCTGCGCCACCGCTCCCCCGCCACCCTCTCCGGCGGTGAGCGGCAACGGGCCGCGGTCGCCGGGGCGCTGGCCGCGGCGCCGGCCGTGTTGGTGCTCGACGAGCCGACCAGCGAGCTCGATCCCCAGGGCGCCGACGACGTCCTCGCCGCCCTCACCCGGCTCAACGCCGACCTGGGCACCACGATCCTGCTCGCGGAGCACCGCCTCGAGCGCGCCGCGCCGCTGGCCGACCGGGCGGTCCGCCTGGACCACGGTCACCTCTTCGGTCCCCAGTCCGTGCCGGAGCTCCTCGCCCGCTACGACGGCGCCCCTCCGGTGACCCATCTCGGCCACCTCCTGGGCTGGGATCCTCCTCCCCTGACCGTGCGCGACGCCCGCCGCCTGGTCGGCTCCACCCCGGTGCCCGACGCGCCGTCGCCGCCGGCCGATCCGCCAGCGGCGGGCGACGCCCTCGTGCGCGTCGACGGCCTGCAGGTCCGTCTCGGCGGCCAGGCCGTGCTCCGCGCCGTGGCCCTCGAGGTGGATCGCGGCGAGGTGATCGCCCTGCTCGGTCGCAACGGATCGGGCAAGACGACCCTCCTGCGCGCGGTGGCCGGGCTCCAGGAGGCCGACCGGGGCACCATCACCGCCGACGCCCGCATCGCCTACCTGCCCCAGGACCCCAACGCGCTGCTCTTCGCGCCGACCGTGCGATCCGAGCTCGAGCACACGCTCCGGCTGCTCGGCCGTCCGGACGACGGGACCGTGAGCCGCTGGTTGGACCGACTGGGGCTGCTGGACCTGGCCGATCGCCATCCCCGGTCGTTGTCGGCCGGGCAGCGTCAGCGGGTGGCCATCGGCGCCGTGGCCGTCGGTGGCGCCGAGGTCCTGCTCCTCGACGAGCCGACGCGGGGCATCGACCCGCCGTCGGCCGCCGCACTCGAGCGGGCGGTGGGCGAACACGCCGCCGAGGGCGGCGCGGTGGTCCTGGCCACCCACGACGTGGAGCTCGCCGCTCGGTGTGCGACCCGGGCGGTGGTGCTCGGCGACGGCGAGGTCGTGGCCGCCGGCGCCGCCCGCGAGGTGCTCGCCGGGTCGCTCTTCGCTCCGCAGGTCCTGCGGGTCCTGCCGCCGTTCCTCACCGTGGCCGAAGTGGCCAGCGCGGTGCGACGATGACCTCGGTCCCGGGTCCGGCCCTCCGCTCCCCCGGCGGGCCACCGGCCGTCGTCTTCTACCTGCTCCTCGTCGCGGTCGGCCTCGGCGCCTTCCTGTACCCGTTCTGGTTGCCGGCCGAGACCGCCTTCAGCGAGGCCCACGCGGCGGACGCGCCCTTCGTGGCGGCCGTCGTCGGCCTCCTCGCCGTGCTCGCCATCGCCCTCGAGGTGCGCCGGGGCACCACCACCGGGGCGACGATCGCCGTCCTGGCGGTGCTCTCCGCCATGGCCGGCGTCCTCCGGCTGATCGACCTGCCCGGTGGCGGGTCGGGGATCTTCTTCCTGATCGTCCTGGCCGGAGCCGCCTACGGCCCCCGATTCGGCCTGCTCCTCGGGCTGGGGGCGATGGCGACCTCCGCGCTGGTCACCGGTGGGATGGGGCCCTGGCTCCCGTTCCAGATGCTGGCGCTGGCCTGGATGGGCGCGGGGGCCGGCTTCGTCGGCCGGGTCACCCGTCGCCTCCCCGCTCACCTCGAGGTGGTGGCGCTGGCGGCCTACGGCTGGATCTGGGGCTTCCTCTACGGGGCGATCATGAACATCTGGTTCTGGCCCTATCTGGCGGGCCAGGGCGCGCTGGCCTGGGAGCCGGGTCTCGGCCTGGCGGGCACGCTGGACCGCTACTGGGCCTTCTACACGGTGACGTCGCTGGCATGGGACGCCGCCGCAGCCTTCACCAACGCGGTGCTGATCCTCTTGACCGGCCGCGTCGCCCTGCGGTCCTTCCGGCGCTTCGAGTCGCGCCTCCGGGTGGGATCGACGCCGCTAGATGTTGGCGGGAGCGCGCAGGATGCGCACCCCGCCGCCCACGCCGACGACGAGGATGGCGCCGAGGACGAGCAGGGACGGGGCGAAGGGCAGCAGACCCTCCTCCTCGGGTAGGCAGGCCGTCGGCGCCCGGCCTCGGGGCAGCCAGCGCCCGCTCAGGGCGTGGACGGCCTCGGTGGCCTCGGGGACGGGGTCGGCGCCGCCGAAACCACCGTCGTCGACCTGCAGGCCCGCCAGCGCGTCGACGGCGCTCACGCGGCCCGCCTCGAGACCGACCGACGTCTGCCAGCAGCTGCCCGCCGGGTCGTGGCCCACTGCCCGGATGGCCCGGATGGCCCCGGCCGTGGCGGTTGGCGAGGGGTCGCCCTCGGGACCCGGCCAGGCCCCGTGCCGGCCCTGGGTGGCACCGACGAAGGCCAGCGCCGAGGTGAGCGTCTCGCTCTCGGGGATGGTGCCGGTGAGCACGAGGAGGTCGACCACCGCCCCTGTGGTCTTCAGGTCGACGGCGTCGGCATCCTGGTCGCCGAGCGCGTTCCACCCGCCATCGGCCTGCTGAGCGGCCACGACGTCGTCGAGCAGGCCCTCGGGCAGCGCCGCGCCCGTCGACAGGAGCGCGATGGACAGTTCGACGCGGTCGGCGAAGGCCACGTCCTCGTCGGCCACCCACTCGCTCGCCGGAGCTACGAGGTCCCCCAGCGGTCCTTCCGCGGAGAGGTCGAGACCGAGGGGCAGGGCGACGCGGGTGAGCAATCGGGCGGCCACCTCGGGCTGCTCCACCCGGCGGGCCAGCCGGCGAACGGCGTCGAGCGGGGTGTGGCCGTCGCGCGTCTCCTCGGCTTCGACCCGCTCCACGGCCGCCCGGTTGTCCCAGCCCGCCTCGGTCTGGGCCGACTCCGCCAGCGCCAGGACGGCGTCGGGGGTCCCCCCACCGGCGATGAAGCCGTCGAAGCCGCCATCCCGGACCTGCTGGCGCCCCAACCACCGGACGGTGCGGGCGATGACCTCGTCGGTGGTCGGCACCTCGGCGTCGTCGCCCTCTTCAGCACGCGCCGAGGTGGGCGCCAGCACGGAGAGGCCGAGGACGACGAACGTGGCGAGGATTCGGCGGACCACGATCTTCCATCGGCCGTTTGGGGCCGGAATCCAACCTCTTGGCCGCACCGACCACACTCTGTAGTCTTGGTGACCACAATGCGTGGGCGGACAAGTCTCCCCGGCGGGGCGCGCTGATGGACGACCGTCGTCGCCGCTTCGATCCCACCACCACCGCCGCCGCCGGGCGGCTGGGGGCGGTACTGGTCGTCGGTCTCGGGCTCACGCTCGGCGCGCTCATCCTGGTCGTGGACGACCCGCCGGTCGACACCGAGCTCGGGGCGCTGGCCGCGGCAGGCAGCGCCCTCGTCGGCGTCCTGGCCTGGCTCCTACCTTGGCGTCGACTCCCACGGTTTGCCGCCTGGGCCCTGCCCGCCCTCGCCACCGCAGGCCTCGTCGCCGTCGACCGCCTCACGGAGCTCTCGTCGGCCCCCGAGAGCGTTGCCTTCTACCCGACGGCCTGGTTCGTCCTCCTCGCGTGGGTGGGCATCACCCAGGCCCGGTGGCGGACCCTCCTCGCTATTCCGTTCGTGGCGGCCTCAGCACTAGCTGTGACCCTGGCCGAGGACAGCGTCGTCCCCGTCGCCACAGTGGCGGTCACGATCCCTGCCGCCGCCCTCCTCGGCGAGGTGATGGCCTGGGCATTGGCCGGGATCCGCATGGGCCACCGCGTCGAGCGGCGCCGCGAGGCCGACATCCGCACGCTCGCCACGCAGGTCGGGGTGTTGCGGGCCGGTCGGAGCACGCTGGATGAGATCGCCGGCCTGCTGGCCCGCCTGGCCCACGAGATCTTCCACGGTGAGCATGCCAGCGTCGTGCTCACCGATCAGGACAGCAACCTCGTCGCGGGGTCGTACGGGACGAAGGGCGAGCCACCGTCACCCGAGGTGGAGGGCATCATCGGTGACGCGCTCGAAGCGCGGGAGGTCCGCCTCGTCGCTGAGAACGGCACCACCCTCCTGATCATCCCCCTGGTCGGTGAGTCCGAGATCGGCGGCGCCGTCGTCGTCCGCCAGCCCCGGACCGGGGACGATCCCTTCACCGAGCAGCTGGCGATCCTCTTCGCCTCCCAGGCCGGCCCGGCGCTCGAGCAGTTCCGCGTCATCGGCAAGCTCTCCGAGGACCTCCGACGGGACGACAAGCTGGGCATCGGCAACAGCCGCCACGCCGCCGCCCTGGTGCAGAGCCTCACCCCGGGCGACGCCCTCGTCTATATCGACCTCGACAACTTCGGCGACGTCAACGCCAAGCACGGCCACCCGGGGGGCGACCGCTTCCTGCGAGAGTTCTCGGACCTGCTCAGCACCAGCGTCCGGGACTCCGACCTCACCGCCCGACCCGGCGGCGACGAATTCATCTTCATCGCCCGGGATGCCGAGCACGACGCCTTGCCCGTGGCCAACCGGCTGCTCCAGGCCTGGCGGGAATCGGGTGTCGACCGCAGCTTCAGCGCGGGCATAGCCGTCCACGACGGCAACGACCTCCCCGAGAAGACCCTGTACAACGCCGACCAGGCGGCCCTCTGGGCGAAGCGGCAGGGCAAGGACCAGGTGTGCCTCTTTCCCCAGGGGCGTTGGCCGGGCGACGAGCCCCGCCGCGGCGACACCGACTTGCCGGGATGACGGTCGACAAGCTGGCGTCCCTAACCGTCAGTCGGGCATGGTCGCGGTGAGGGTGAGCAGGACGCCGCGACCACCGTCGCCCGAGATCAGCACGTTGCCGACGTACGTGTCGGTCTCGAACACGAGCTGGCCGACGAAGTCCTGACCCTGGCCGTCGCTGTCCTCGAGCAGCACCGCGAAGCCGGCCTCGTCGACGGCGTCCCGGTAGAAGTCGAAGACGGCCTGCGGGCGCTCGTCGGCGATGGCGTAGTCCACGGCGAGGCGCAGCTCGCCCTCGGCCCGACCGGTGGAGCCCACCTCGACCTCGGCCCCCTCGGGCACCGGGAAGCTCCGCGGGAACGCCTCGGGCACCTCGTTGGGCACGCTGACGACCTCACCCGACCGGATCGTCGTCGTCGGCGACCCGGGCGGTCCCGACGACGGCACCGTGACGTCGTCGCTGAAGGTCACCCCGGGGTCGAGCGTCAAGGTCGTGGTGGTGCCGCCCGCCGCGCCGCCACCGTCGTCACCGCAGCCCACGAGGGTGAGGGCCGCCACCAGGACCGCGCCCCCCCACCTCGGGTCAACCCTCGGCATAGTCCGCGACCGGCGGGCACCCGCACATGAGGTTGCGGTCGCCATAGCCGCCGTCGATGCGGCCGACGGGGGCCCAGTACTTCGTCCCCCGCAGCGACGACACCGGGTACGCCGCCAGCTCTCGCCCGTAGGGTCGGTCCCAGTCGTCGGCCGTGACGTCCTCGGCTGTGTGCGGGGCGTGGCGCAGCGGGCTGTCCTCGACCGACCACTCCCCCGCCGCCACCCGGTCGATCTCGGCCCGGATGGCGATCATGGCGTCGCAGAACCGGTCGAGCTCGATCTGGCTCTCCGACTCGGTGGGCTCGACCATCAGCGTCCCGGCGACGGGGAAGGACAGGGTCGGGGCGTGGAAGCCGTAGTCGATGAGCCGCTTGGCCACGTCCTCGGCGGTGACGCCGGTCGTCCGGGTCAGCGGCCGGAGGTCGAGGATGCACTCGTGGGCGACCAGGTCGCCCTCGCCGGCGTAGAGCACCGGGAAGTGGTCGCGCAGCCGGACGGCGACGTAGTTGGCGCTGAGGACCGCGACCTCGGTCGCCCGGCGCAGGCCGTCGGGCCCCATCAGGGCGATGTAGGCCCACGAGATCGGCAGGATCCCCGCCGAGCCCCACGGCGCCGCCGAGACCGGGCCCGGACCGGTGACCGGTCCCGCCTCGGGCACGACGGGATGGCCGGGCAGGTGCGGCGCCAGGTGCTCGCGCACGGCGACCGGGCCCACCCCCGGACCGCCTCCCCCGTGCGGGATGCAGAACGTCTTGTGCAGATTGAGGTGGGACACGTCCGCCCCGAATCGTCCCGGACGGGCGATGCCCACCATGGCGTTGAGGTTCGCCCCGTCCAGGTACACCTGCCCGCCGGCGTCGTGGACGGCGGCGCAGACCTCGCCGATGTGGGCCTCGAAGACGCCGTGGGTCGACGGGTAGGTCACCATGAGCGCGGCGAGCGACCCGCCGTGCTCGGCGATCTTGGCGTGCAGGTCGTCCACGTCGACGTTGCCGTCGGCGTCACAGGCCACCACCACGACCCGCAGCCCGGCCATCACCGCGCTGGCCGCGTTGGTGCCGTGGGCCGACGACGGGATGAGGCAGACGTCCCGGTGGGCGTCCCCGCGCTGCTGGTGGTAGCCGCGGATGGCGAGGAGCCCGGCCAGCTCGCCCTGGGAGCCGGCGTTGGGCTGGACCGACACCGCGTCGTAGCCCGTGATCTCCGCCAGCCAGGCCTCGAGCTCGGCGATGAGCTGGCGATAGCCCTCGGCCTGGGCCAGCGGGACGAAGGGGTGGATGGCGCCGAACTCGGGCCAGGTGATCGGCACCATCTCCGTCGTGCCGTTGAGCTTCATGGTGCACGAGCCCAGCGGGATCATCGACCGGTCGAGGGCGATGTCCTTGTCGGCCAGGGCCCGCACGTAGCGCAGGAACTCGGTCTCGGACCGGTGGCGGTGGAAGACCGGGTGGGTCAGGAACGGCGTCGTGCGCCGGTGGTCCGGCGGGAGGAGCTCCACCGAATCGACCTCGTCGTAGACCGCGTCCACGCCGAAGGCCGACCAGACCGCCTCGATGTCGGCCGGGGTGGTGGTCTCGTCGAGGGCGATGCCCACGCGGTCGGCGTCGAGGAGCCGGAGGTTGATGCCCTGATCGAGGGCCGCGGCGACGACCTCGGCGGCCCGGCCCGGGACCAGCGCGGCCACGGTGTCGAAGACGTGCTCGTGCTCCCGGGCGATCCCGGACCGCTCGAGGCCCTTCGCCAGCCGGGCCGCGCGCTGGTGGACCCGCTCGGCGATCGCGGTCAGGCCGTCGGGGCCGTGGTACACGGCGTACATCGACGCCATCACCGCGAGGAGGACCTGGGCGGTGCAGATGTTGCTGGTCGCCTTCTCGCGGCGGATGTGCTGCTCGCGGGTCTGCAGGGCCAACCGGTGGGCCGGCCGGCCGGCCTCGTCCACCGAGACCCCCACCAGGCGGCCGGGCAGCGATCGGGCCTGCGCCTCGCGCACGGCCATGAACGCGGCATGGGGGCCGCCGTAGCCCAGGGGCACGCCGAAGCGCTGGCTCGATCCGACCACGACGTCGACCCCGGCGGCACCGGGCGACTCGAGCAGGGTCAGGGCCAGCAGGTCGGCGGCGACCACCACGAGGCCACCCTGGCTGTGGACCTGATCGACGATCGGGCCGAGGTCCCGCAGGCCGCCGCTCGTGCCGGGGTACTGGACGAGCACGCCGTAGGCGTCGATGCCGTCGAGCCCGGTGGCGGGATCCCCGACCATCACCTTGATGCCGAGCGGCTCGGCCCGGGTGGCCACCACTTCGATGGTCTGGGGGTGGCACTCGGCGTCGACGAAGAAGGCGGCGGACTCGAGCTTGCTGACCCGCCGGCACAGGGCCATGGCTTCGGCCGCCGCCGTGGCTTCGTCGAGCAACGAGGCGTTGGCCAGGTCCATGCCGGTGAGGTCCGTGACCATCGTCTGGAAGTTGAGCAACGCCTCGAGGCGACCCTGCGAGATCTCGGGCTGGTACGGGGTGTAGGCCGTGTACCAGGCGGGGTTCTCGAGGATGTTGCGCACGATCACGGTCGGGGTGTGGGTGTTCGAGTAGCCCATCCCGAGCATCGACGTCGCCACCTGGTTCTGGCCGGCCAGGTCCCGGAGCCGATCCAGGACCTCCTCCTCGGACCTCCCCGCCGGCAGGGCCAGGCGGGCGTCGTCCCGGATGCCGGCCGGCACGGCCCGGTCGATGAGCTCGTCGAGCGAGGCCATCCCGACGACCTCGAGCATCGCCGCGATCTCGTCGGCGTCCGGGCCGAGATGGCGGTGGGCGAAGGGCGGCAGCCCGTCGGGCATCAGCGATCTCCTGTCACGAACGGTGGGGTGACGACGGTGGCGGGCTCGGGCCGGCCCCGGACGTCGATGGCCACCCGGGTGTCGGGCCCGATCTCGGGCGGCAGGAACGCCAGCGCGATCCCCCGGTCGAGGCCGGGCGAGAAGTTGCCGCTCGTGACCTCGCCCACGACCTCGCCGTCGACGAGGACCGCCTGCTCGGCCCGGGGCGGCCGCTTGCCGTCGAGCACGAGACCTCGAAGGAGCCGATGGACGCCACGTTCACGCTCGGCCTCGAGGGCCGTTCGGCCCCGGAAGTCGCCCTTGTCCCAGCCCACGACCCACCCCAGCCCGGCCTGGAGCGGCGTGATGCCCGGACCCAGCTCGTGGCCGTGCAACGGGAGGCCGGCCTCGAGCCGGAGCGTGTCGCGGGCACCGAGCCCGGCCGGCACGGCACCGGCGGCCAGCACGGCGTCCCACAGGCTTTCGGCCGCGTCCGCCGGCACGGCCAGCTCCACGCCGTCTTCGCCCGTGTAGCCGGTCCCGGCCACGGTCACCGTCGTGCCGTCGATGTCGACGTCGGCCACGCGCCGGCGGGCGACCTCGGCGGCGTCCGGTGACACCGCCTTCAGCCGCTCCCGGGCGTCGGGGCCCTGCACCGCGAGGATGGCCCGCTCGGCCGTGACGTCGACCGCCTCGACATCGCGGCCGGACAGGGCGTCGGTGACCCGGTCGGTGTTGGAGGCGTTGGGCATCACGTCGAAGCGCCCTTCTCCCCGCCACCACACGATGATGTCGTCGAGGACCGAACCGTCGTCGGCGTCGAGCAGGTGGGTGTACTGGGTGCGACCCGGCTCGACCTTCGTGAGATCGGCGGTCAGGGTGCGCTGGAGGAGCGCTTCGGCGCCGGATCCCGTGACCCGCACCGTGCCCAGGTGGCTGACGTCGAAGGCCACGGCACCCGTGCGGCAGGCCTTGTGCTCGCGGAGCGTGCCGTCGCCATACGCCAGGGGCATCTCCCACCCGCCGAACGGCACCATCTTGGCCCCGAGGGCCCGATGGGCGGCATCGAGGGGCGAGTGCCGCAGGCTCATGGGCAGAGAGCCTACGGACAGTTATGCGGCCCGGTTGAGGTCGTACTTGACCGCCAGGTTCTCCCAGTCGCGGCGGTACAGGATCATGATGTTGACCCCGGGGTAGCGCAGCCGGAGCTGGCGGATCTTGCGGTTCTTCTTGGTGACCAGGCGCTGCTTGAGCGTGGTCAGCTCGATGTAGAGGTCCAGGTCGGGCAGGTAGAAGTCGGGGCTGAAGCCCTCGATCGGCCGGCCGGCGGCGTCTTCGGCGAGGACGAAGGTCCGAGGTTCGTAGCGCCACTCGACCCCGTAGAAGTCGAGGACGGCGGCGAACTCCCGCTCGGAGAGGTGGGCGAAGGTCACCGACTGGTGCGGGAGGAGGGCATCCCCCGTCGGTGACGGCGCCCGGGAGGTCACGGCTCGGCGGCCGCCTCCGCCGTTCCCGGCGGCCCCTGGACGGCATCAGCCGGCAGCGCCTCGGGGAACAGCTGGTGGATGCTGGCGTCGACCTGCTCGACCACGCCGGAGAGGGGCAGGATGTTCAGCACGCCCTGGCCCTTGCGCACCAGGTCGATCATCTCCTCGCCGTCGCTGGTCAGGACCGTCTGGTCGCCGCTGATGACGAGGTTGGCGCTGGCGACGTCCTCACCGAGCTGGTCGCGGAGGTAGGTGAAGACGTCCCGCACCAGCTCGAGGCGGATGCCGGCGTCGAGCAGGCTCTTGATGACCTTGAGCTCGAGCAGGTCCCGGTAGGAGTACTTCCGGCGGCTGCCGCTGCCCGAGGCGTCGGCCAGCGTGGGGCGGACGAGGTCGGTCCGGGCCCAGTAGTCCAGCTGTCGGTAGCTGATGCCGACGATCTCGGCCGCCTTCTTGCCCCCGTAGCCGATGTGGCGTGGGAACATCTCCTGCTGTCCGGTCATGTGGTGGTTCCTGTCGTCAGGGCGCCCGCCCCCGTCACACGGCCGTAACTACGCCCGTGTCACACGCCGAGCGTACGCTCCACCTCCGGTCGAGGTCAACGATGGTCGAGGGTCCCAGCGGTTCATGGCGCTGCGCTCGGAGGCACAACCGGTCCGCGATCGGTTCGGCTTCGAGCTCTGGGACGTCCCGGCCGATCGCTCCTTCTACCTCCCGATTCGCTGATGTTCCGCCGGGAATTTCTACGAACATATGTTTGCTTCTGGCCTAGGGGCAGGCTAGGTTGAGGTCGTGCCCGACCCGGCCAAGACCGTGGAGCTGTTGTCGAAAGACCCCACGGCACTGGCCCGCGAGGACCTGTTGGCCGGGATCACCTCGGCGGAGGAGCTGCGTTCGTGGATCGCGGCGCGGCGAGGGTCGGTTCGCCCGGCGGTTGGAGGCCCTGCCCGCCGATCCGTCGGATCCGTCCAAGGATCTGGCTGGTCAGTTGGAGCGGAATCAGAACGTGGGTCGGGGTGAAGCCAAGCGGCGCAAGGAGCGGGCCGAGCAGCTCGAGAACCTACCGGAGACCGAGGAGAAGTTGGAGGCCGGGCAGATCACCGACGGCCACGCCGACGCCATGGCCCGCGCCCGGTCCAAGGCCGACGCCCAGGCCAAGGCGGCACTGGAGGCCAACGAGGCCCGCCTGCTGGAGGATGGCCGTAAGCAGTCTCCGCACGAGTTCGCCAAGCGCCTTGAGCGATTCGTGCAGCGCCACTCCGCCGATGACGGACGGGACCAGTGGGACAAGAAGAAGGCGCGGCAGCGGCTGCGTTTGGGCAAGAACCATGACGGGATGACCCTGGTCAACGGGGAGTACGCCCCCGAGGACGGCCAGACCGTGCGGCGAGTTCTGCACGGTGTGTCGGAGGAGCTGTTCCGCCGGGACCACCAGGACCACCCCGCCGACGAGCCGGTCCCGTTCCTGGAACGGACCAGCGAAAACCGCCTGGCCGAGGCGCTGGTCGAGATCTGCCGCCGGGCCGAACAGGCCAAGGGCCCGGCCAAGAACGACGACCGCGCCGTGGTCCTCATCCCTTACGACGACCTGGTCGCTGACGACGGCCCCAACGCCGCGACCCTGACCGACGGGACCCCGGTGCCGGCGTCGGTGGCCCGCCGCGTGGCCTGTGACGCCGGCCTCATCCCCGCGGTGCTCGACGGCCAGGGCTGCGTGCTCGACCTCGGCCGGTCCCAACGGATCGCCTCACCCAGCCAGCGGCTGGCCCTGAAGCTGATGTGGGAATCGTGTTCGTTCGCCGACTGCCGCTCCCCGTTCGAGTGGTGCCAGATCCACCACACCATCCCCTTCAACGACGACGGCGCCCTGGGCAAGACGGATCTGGGCGAGCTGACGCCGTTGTGTCGGCACTGCCACGACCTGGCCCACACCCCCGGCTGGACCATCACCAAGAACCCCGCCGATCACTCCACGACCACCATCGCCCCCGACGGCACCACCTGGCACCGCCCGCCCGACCGGCAGCGACAAACCGAGCCGCCCCCCGCGGCGGCGACCGGAACCGAGCCCCAAAGGGCACCGGCCGCCACCCTCTTCACCCCCGCCGCCTGAACCCTCTCCCCACCAAAACCCGTTGACCACGCGCGACCAGTCGCCGAACGACCCGAAGCGGTGGGCACCGGTGTCTCCGCAGCGCCGTTTACGCCAGTCCGAAGCAAGGAGGCGCCGGTGCCCACCGCCCCGGCGCCACACGCACGCGACACTGACCGACGTGGACGACGACGTGCAGGCCTACCTCGAGGACCTGACCCCCGAGACCAGGGGCGCCTCGACCCCTGATCAGGGGCGTTCGACGAGTGCCTGCAGCTGGGTCAGCTGCTCCTGGGTGCCGATGGCGATGAGCACGTCGCCCTCTCGGAGCACCGACTCCGGGCCGGGGTTGGTCGTGAACGATCCGTCGCGATCTCTGATGGCCAGGACCAGGGCCCCCGTGGTGTCCCGCACCTGCGCCTGCCGGACGGTCTGGCCCGCCAGCGGCGACCCCGGCGGCACCGTGACGTCCTCCAGGCGGAACTCCACGCTGCCGTCGTGCATCACCACGTCGAGGAAGTCGGCCACGTTCGGCGCCAGGGCGAGGGCGGCGATCCGGCTGCCACCGATCTGCTGCGGGTTGACGACCCGGTCGGCCCCGGCCTGACGGAGCTTGGCCTCGTTCGCCTCGTCCCGCACCCGGGACACGATGAACAGGTCGGGACAGCGGGCGCGGGCGCTGAGGGCGACGAAGAGGTTGTCGGCGTCGCTGTCGACGGCGGTGACCAGGGTGGCGGCCCGCTCGATGCCGGCGCCGGTCATCACCGCGTCGTCCGTGGCGTCGCCCCAGACCTTCAGGCCGGGGATGGCGTTGAAGCGATCTGGGTCGACCTCGACCACGACCAGGTCACGCCCCGACCCGGCGAGGTGCTCGCCGATGGTGCGGCCGACCCGGCCCCACCCGCAGAGCACCACGTGGCCGGTCAGGTCGTCGATCGTGCGCTCCATCCTTCGCCTCCCGATGCGGTCGCTCAGTCTCCCCTCCACCACCGACTCCAACAAGACGGTGGCGGTGTACAGGGCCACGCCCACCCCTGTGAGGACCAGGCCCATCGTGAACACCCGGAAGGGCACGCTGGGCTCGTCGGGCAGCTCCCGGAAGCCCACGGTCGAGATGGTCGTGACCGTCTGGTAGGTGGCGTCGAGCGGGCTGAGCCCGAGGACGAGGTAGCCGATGGTGCCGACGGCGAGCACGGCCACGAGCAGGACGCAGCCGATCTGCACCCTGCGCCAGGGATCGCCGACTGGGGCGCGGCGCGCCTTCAGGAGGCGAAGTCCTCCGGGTCCACGTCGTCGATGAACCGGCGGAACTCCTCGACGACCTCCTCCTCGGGCAGGGCCTCCTCGCGGACCGTGTAGCCGACCTCGTCGAGCACCGCCTCTTCGGCGAAGATCGGCGAACCCGTGCGGGCGGCGAGGGCGATGGCATCGGACGGGCGGCTCGACAGCGTCTGCACGTTCCCGTTCTGCACGAGGTGGAGCTCGGCGAAGAAGGTGCTGTCCTGCAGGTCGGTGACCACGATCCGCTCGAGGCTCACCGAGAGCTCGTCGAGCAGGTTCTTGACCAGGTCGTGGGTCATCGGGCGGGGGGTGGCGACCTGCTCGAGGGCGAAGGCGATGGCCGTGGCCTCCGGCGACCCGATGAAGATCGGGAGCATGCGGCGCTCGCCGGCGGTCTCCCGGAGCAGGACGATCGGCGTGTTGGTGGGCAGCTCCACCCTCACCCCGACCAACTCCATCTCGACCATCGCCCACAACCTACGCGCTCGGATACAGGTCCCCCACGTAGGCATCCGGGTCGGCGGCGAGGACCTCGAGATCGCCCGTGGCCACGAGGTCGAGGTTGCGGTAGCGGCCCCGGAAGTCCAGCCCGTAGCCGAGGACGAACTCGTCGCCGATCTCGAACCCGACGTGGGCCAGGGGCTGCGGAACGATGCGGCGGGCCCGCTTGTCGAAGAGGGTGCAGACGTCGAGGGAGGCCGGGTTGCGGGCCTTCAGCTGGCTGAGGAGGTAGGCCAGGGTGAGCCCGGTGTCGACCACGTCCTCGACCAGGATCACCGGGCGCCCGGTGAGGTCGGTGCCGACGTCCTTCGTGAGGCGGACCCGGCCGCTGTCCGGCGCGTACGACGAGATGCCGAGGAAGTCGATCTCGACGGGGATCGACAGCTGGCGCACCAGGTCGGCGACGAAGAGCACGCTGCCCTTCAGCACCGCCACGAGCACCACCCCTTCAGGGTGCGCGGCGCTGATCTCCCGTCCCAGGCGCTCGTTGGCGGCGCGGAGGTCGTCCGCGTCGTAGAGGATCCGCGCCGCCGCGGTCAAAGGGGCCCGAGCTGGTCCCGCAAGGAGCGCCGGAGCAGCGAAGCCCGCATCTGATCGCCCAAGGAGCACAGGTCGCCGACGAGCTCGAAGGCCTGGCGGCGAGCGGCGGGGTCGCGCTGGCGGACCATCGGGCTGACCAGCTGCTCGAGGAAGCCGGCCTCGCGGTCGGCGGCCATCTTGTACATGCGGAGGTGCCGGGGCTCGACGCCGTGGCTCTGGAAGGACGCCGCCAACCGGGCGACCACCAGGGCCTCGTCGTCGTAGAGCACCGCGGAGCCGACCTGGCGGCCGGCGATCAGCCCGTAGCGGGTGAGCTCGGCGATCGTGTCGGCGTCGAGGCCGGTCGCGGCGCTCAGCTCCTCGACGGTCATGCTCACCCCGGTCATGCCCGTGTCGAGGGCTTCGACGGCGCGCACGGCGGGCGCGGCCGTGGTGGCGGCCTCGGTCGCCGGAGGGCACGGCGACGAGCGTCGGAGGCGACGTCGACGGGGCGGCCGGCGGTTCGGGCACCGGATCCTCGAGGCTCCAGTCGCCGTCGCTGATGCGCTGGCGGATGACCTTGAGCGGCAGGTAGTTCTCCCGCTGCTGACGCAGGATCCAGCGCAGGCAGGCGACATCGTCGTCGTAGAACTTGCGGTAGCCCGACGGCGTGCGCTCGGGATCGATCAGCCCCTGGCTTCTCGAGGAAGCGGATCTTCGAGATGGTGACGTCCGGGAACTCCTCCTGGAGGAGCGCCAGGACCTCACCGATCGAGTGGTGGCCTTCAGGGCTCATGGTCGCCTCACGTCACGCCCGCCACGAGGAAGAGGAGCTTGTACTTGCCGACCTGCAGCACGTCGCCATGGGCCAACGCCGACTCCTCGATCCGCTCGCGGTTCACGTAGGTGCCGTTGAGCGAGCCGGCGTCCCGGACCCGGTACTCGTCGCCGTCCCGGACGATCTCGGCGTGGCGCCGGGACACGGTGATGTCGTCGAGGAAGATGTCGCTGTCCGGGTGACGCCCGGCCGACGTCGAGGGCTGGTCGAGCAGGATGCGGGTGCCCGCGGCCTCGCCCCGGGTCACGACGAGCACACCGGTCCCCACCGGGACGTCGGACAGGTCGACCTCGACCTCGGGCACCGGGGTCTCGGCCGCCTCCTCCCCGCGTCGGGGGCGAAGGCCATCGTCGTCGGATCCCGGTCGTCCGCCAGCGGGGTGCCGCAGGACGAACAGAACCGCGACCCGGCCGTGTTCTCGTGACCGCAGGACGGGCAGGTCATGCCTCGGTCAGGTCCCGGTAGGCGGCGGCGTCGAGCAACTGCTCGTAGGCGCCGACGTCGTCGGGCTCGATGACGCAGATCCATCCCTCGCCGTACGGGTCTTCGTTCAGGCGCTCGGGGGCGTCGGCCAGGTCGGTGTTGACCTCGGTGATCGTGCCGGCGAGCGGGGCGTAGACGTCGGAGACCGACTTCGTGGATTCGACCTCGCTGAAGCTCTCGTCGACCTTCACGGTCGATCCGACCTCGGGCAGCTCCACGTAGACCACGTCGCCCAACGCGTCCTGGGCGTAGTCGGTGATCCCGACCCGCACCTTGTCGCCCTCGAGGCGGGCCCACTCGTGGTCCTTGGAGTACCGCAGGTCCTCGGGGACGTTCATCGGCGCGAAACCTACCCGGTCGCGATCACTTGATCATCTGGCCGATGCGCCGGGCGTACTCCTCGGCCAGCTGACGGGCGCCGAGATCGGTGTCGGCCTCCGCCCAGACGTTCGTCACCGGTTCGTCGGGATCGGGCCAGCGCCAGGACCCAGCCCTCGTCGTGGTGGACCTTCACCCCGTCGACGAGGATGACCTCGCGATCACCGGTGCGCTCCATGAGGGTGCGCATGACCGTGCCCTTCTGCTCCCACGGCGTCACCACCGATTCCCGCACCACGTGCCGGTCGGGCAGGTCGGCGACGAGGCTGGACAGGCGGACGTCGCGCCGGGCCAGCAGCTCCAGCGTCTTGACCAGCATCGCCGAGCCGTCGAAGGCGGTCACGAACTCGGGCAGCACGAAGCCGCCGTCGAGACCGGCCGCGAACACGACGTCGCGGTCCCCGGCGGCTTCCATGACCGCGGCGGGCGCCAGCTTGGTGGGTCGGACCCGGCCGCCGTGGGCGGTGACCACCGCAGCGGCATGCCGGGTGATGGCGACGGGGAGGGCCACCTCGCGGTCGGCCAGGTCGTCGCCGAGCAGCTCCAGGATGACGAGCAGGGCGCTGGTGTCGTCGAGGATGCGCCCGGAGTCGTCGATGAGCGTCAGCTGCTCGCCATCGGGGTCGAGGACGGCGCCCAGCGCGGCCCCGGAGGTCCGCACCAGCCCGGCCACCTGCTGGGCGTGCTCCGCCCGGTCGAAGGCCAGGATCCCGGCCGTCGACACGTAGGGGTTGACGGCCAGGACCTCGGTCCCGAGCTTGGAGAGCAGGTTGGGCATCACGAAGGCGGTCGAGCCGTAGCCGTAGTCGATCACCGACCTTGAACCGGGCGGCCCGGACCGCCCGCACGTCGATGCAGGCCTCGAGGGCGACGGCGTAGTGCTCGAGCGCGCGGGGCGGGAAGTCGATGTCGCCGATCTCGCTCGGCAGCACCCGCCGGAAGTCCTGGCGGGTGAAGTAGCGCTCGATCTTGCGCCGGCCGTCGTCGTCGAGATCGGTGCCGTCGTCGCCGAAGAAGCGCACCTCGACCTGTTGAGGGTCGTCGGGCCAGGAGGCGCACGGTCAGGCCGCCGACGTTGTCGGGTCGCCCGCGCCTGGAAGCGGGTGACCGGCACGGAGGCCACCTCGAGGTCGGACACGTTGACCCCGGCCGCGTTCAGGCCGGCCATCATCGCCCGCTTGAGCATCCGGGCCGCCCGGCTGGAGTCGCGGCTGGTGACGACGGTGGAGTCCTTCTTGAGGGTGGTGCCGAAGGCCATGGCCAGGCGGGCGGCGAACTCCGGCGTGATGTCGACGTTGGCCAGACCGACCACGCCCCGCTCGGCGAAGAGGCTCCGGGCTCCGCGCGACTCCCACACGATCGACGTGTTGACGACCGCGGCGGCCTCGACGGTCTTGAACGGGTAGACCTTGACGCCCGGGCCCACCACGGCGTCCTCGCCGATGAAGCACTCGTCGCCCAGCACCGAGCCGTCCTCGCAGCGAGCGCCCCGGCGCACGTCGCAGGCCCGGCCCACGACCGCGCCGGCCAGGCGCACCCCCTCGCCCAGGTAGGCGTTGTCCTGGACGATGCTGCGCTCGGATCTCGGCGCCGGCCCGGACCTTGACGTTCGTCCCGATGCACGGCGTACTCGGCCAGACAGGCCTCGGCTTCGACCCGGGCGTTGTCGCCGATGACCGCGGGCCCCTCGATCTCGGCGTCCGGATGGACCTCGGCCCCCTCCCCCACCCAGACGCCGTCGGCGACCTCGAAGCCGGGGACGTCCACCGTCACCTTCTGGTCGAGGATGTCCTTGTGGGCGCTGACGTAGGCCTCGAGGGTGCCCACGTCCTCCCAGTAGCCGTCGGCCACCGCGCCGTAGAGCGGGAGCCCGGCGTCCAGCAGCGCCGGGAAGACCTCGGAGGAGAAGTCGACCGGGCTGGTCGGGCGCGATGTGGTCGAAGATCTCCGGCTCGAGCACGAAGATGCCGGTGTTGATGGTGTCGGAGAAGACCTGGCCCCAGCTCGGCTTCTCGAGGAACCGCTCGATCGCGCCGTCCTCCTTGGTGATGACGATGCCGAACTCGAGCGGGTTCTCGACCGGGACGAGGCCGATGGTGGCCAGCGCCCCCTTCTCCTCGTGGAAGGCCACGACCTTCTCGAGGTCGATGTCGGTGAGCACGTCGCCCGAGATCACGAGGAAGCGCTCGTCCAGTGCCGCGGCGGCGTTGCGGACCGAGCCGGCGGTGCCGAGCGGGGTCTCCTCGGTGGCGTACTCCAGGTGGACGCCGTACTCCGAGCCGTCACCGAAGTGGTTGCGGATGGCGTCGGGCATGAAGGCCAGGGTCACCACGATGTCGTCGAAGCCGTGACGCCTCAGCAGGTCGATGACGTGCTCCATCATCGGCTTGTTGGCCAGCGGCATCATCGGCTTCGGCAGGTTGGAGGTCAGCGGCCGCAGGCGGGTGCCCTCGCCCCCCGCCATGATCACGGCCTTCATGCGTCCGCCGGCTGCGTACCGTCGGCGGCTCGTGTCGCTCAGCCGGACCTCGGGGACGTCGTGGGCGGCCGCCCGGGCGGCCCGGCCCTCACGCAGGGCCTCGAGCCCGAGGGGGACGTACTGCGCCAGCGCGAGGTAGCCCAGCACGAGGCCGGGGACCACGCAGGCCCAGCCCATCCACGTCCCGAAGGTGGACCACGCCCCCTGGTCGGCGTTGCCGAGGAGGAAGAGCGGGAAGGCGATCATCACCAGCAGGGTCCCGGCCTTCCCGTACCAGGTGACGTCGATGCGGCGGGCGCCGAGCGCGGCCAGTGCGAGCACCGAGACCGCCACGAGTCCCTCGCGCACGAGCGAGAGGACGCCGACGCCGAGCGGAGCCGAGCCGTCGATCAGGATCGCGGTCACCCCGACGATGAGCAGGACCCGATCGGCGACGGGGTCGAGGATCTTGCCCAGCTTGGACACCTGGCCGTAGCGGCGGGCGATCCAACCATCGACCCAGTCGGTGGCGCCGAGCACCGCCAGGAGCCAGGCCGCGGCCAGACGGTCGTCCTGGTCGAACAGCAGCCAGAGGAAGATCGGGACGCACAGCAGCCGCACGACCGAGATCACGTTGGGGATCGTGAGGATGCGGTCCTCTCCGACTGCCGCAGCCTGCATGTCCTCCCAGGGTAGATCGGCTACAACGACCCCATGCCTTCCGTGTTCAGCCTGATCATCGCCGGAGAGATCCCCGGCGAGTTCGTGTGGAAGGACGACCGCTGCGTGGCGTTCCTCTCCATCAACCCGCTGGCGCCGGGCCACACCCTGGTGGTCCCGCGGGAGGAGGTCGACCACTGGATCGACCTCGACCCGGCGCTGACCGCCCACATCATGGGGGTCGCCCAGGTCATCGGCCAGGCTCGAGCGCGCCGAGTTCACCCCGCGGCGGGTCGCCCTGATGATCGTCGGTGACGAAGTGCCCCACGTCCACCTGCACCTGATACCCATGCGCAGCCTCGCCGATCTCGATTTCAAGAACGCGGCCTCCGAGCCCGGGCCTGACTTCGGCGCGAACGCCGAGCACCTCCGCGGGGCACTGGTTGCTGCTGGCCACGAAGCGGCCGAGCTCTAGCCGCCTCGCTCGTAGACGGTGATGCCGGCCTCGGCGAACACCTCGTCGAAGCCGAGCTCCTCCAGGCCGGTCTGGAAGCGGCGCCGGTCCTCGTCGTCCCAGGAGGGCGCAGCTTCGGCGTCCAGCACGATGGCGTCGACCCCGTCGGCGGCTCGGCGCACGTGGGGGTTGCCGGTGGTGTCCAGCTCGTAGACCTCCGCCCGCTCGGCCAGCATGGGCAGGAGCGCGGGCGAGGCCCGCACGGCCTCGTCCTCGGGCACGAGTTCCGCGGCGTCCAACCGGGCCCGGTCGGCCACGTCGCGGACGCCCCACGCCCAAGGCTCCTCGTAGGGCGACGTGGGCGCGTCCTGGACGAAGAACACGATCGACGCGAACAACAGGGCCATCAGGACGCGGCGGTCCACGTTGACCCGTTCGATGCTCCGGCGGCCGATCCGGTTCAGGGCGAAGGCGGTGGCGACGAAGACGAAGGCCGTGATGGCCACGGTGTGCTCGGGTCGGGGGACCCGGTCCTCGGCGACGTTGGCGATGAGGTAGAGGCACTCGAGCGGCACGACGGGGAGCAGGTACCGGGGCGCGATGAACGGGAGGAAGAAGACCGGGGCGAAGAGCATCACCAGGAGCTCGAAGTTCTGCTGGTCGATCAGGTCACCGACCGCCCGGAAGGGGTGGGCCACCAGCCCGACGAGGGCGCCCAGCGGGGAGGACCCGTAGTTCTCGAACGCCACGGCGTGCACGAACCCACCGTCGTTGTAATAAGGCTGGATGGCCAGGAGGGCGACGAGCACGTAGACGGCCGAGAGGCCGAGGGTGATGAGGCCGGGCCGGCGCCGGCCTTCGATGACGAGCAGGCCGCCGAACGCCCCGGTGACCAGGGCCAGGTCGGCCCGGGTGAGCACGGCCACGACCGCGCAGAGGCCGTACAGCCACCACCGGTCGGTGAGGCCGAACAGGGCCATGCCGAGCAGGGCCGGGAGGGCCATGGCCCCGGGGCTGAACCCGGCCGTGTTCACGTCGTGGAGGGCGGGATAGAGGGCGTAGGCGCAGAGGAGGACGAACGACGCACCGACCCGCAGGTCGGCGACCCGCCGGGCGAGCCGCCACAGCGGCACCACGCCGATGGCGAGCAGGGCGGACTGGACGACCAGCAGCGTGGGGATGGCGGGCAGGAACGAGGTCAGGCCGGCGACCGGGTAGAAGCCGAACCCCGCCTGCTCAGCCAGCAGGTGCGTGTCCCTGATGGTCAGGAAGGGGGATTCCCCGCCGGTGATCAGCCACGCCGCCTGGGCGAAGTTCCCCAGGTCGGCGCCCTCCTCCACCCCGTGGGCCCGGGCCAGCGCGATGCCGGCGAGGACCAGGAAGAGCCCGGCGAAGAAGGCCCAGGGCAGCACCCGGTCGGCGCCCGCGCTGTCGAGCCGGCCCTGCAGGCGCAGGGTCAACAGGTCGAGGCGTCGTTTGAGCGGGAGCTCCCGCCGCTCACTCATCCTCGGGCAGCTCGACCGGGTCGATCAGGTGCTCACCGTCGTTGCGCACGTTGTTCACGTCGGTGCTCACGGGATGGAAGGTGATCAGCGACGACGGGGCCGGGACCAGCAGCTTCCCCAGCAGGTCGACGTCGTCCTGCTCGCGGTCGAGCCAGGTGTCCCAAGCGTCGGGCGGCAGCATCACCGGCATGCGGTCGTGCAGCTCGGCCATCTTGTCGTTGGGCTCGCCGGTGATGATCGTGCACGAGTGCAGCTCGTCCTCACTGCCCTCGGGGCGCCAGACCTCCCACAGGCCGGCGAAGGCGAAGGGCTCGCCGTCGGGGCGCTGGATGAACCACGGCTGCTTCTTCGCCTGACCGCCATGCTTCCGCTCTTGGGGCTTCGCCCCGGGCCGCTGGGCCCCTGGCTTCGTCCACTCGTAGAACCCGTCCGCCGGGATGATGCAGCGCCGCTTCCTGAAGGCGTGCTTGTAGGCCCCGCTGGTGGCCACCTTGTCGGCCCGGGCGTTGATCATGCGGTTCCCGACCTTGGCCTCCTTGGCCCAGAACGGGATCAGGCCCCAGTGCAGGGCCTCGACCTTGCGCACCCCGCCGTCCTCGAGGACGGCGTAGATGTCGGTCGTGGGGGCCACGTTGAAGTTCGGCGTCGCACCCTCGGGCCCCAGCAGGCTCTCGTCCACGTCGGTCGCCCCGAAGTACTTCGCGATGTCGTCGGGCGGAGAGGTCGAGACGAACCGGCCGCACACGGCGGTCACGGTAGCGGTCGGCTCCACCCCGGGCCGCGGCGACTGGCGCCGCTCGACCACACCGGCAACACTTGTCCCCTTGACCCCGTCCAACCCCACCGGCCGCACCGGCATCACGCCGCATCGGACGATCACCGAGTCCCGGCAGAGCGCCGAGGACAAGGTCCGTCAGGCGCGGCGCGCGGTCGTGGAGATGGAGAACCGCCACGACCGGGCCATCGACCGGGTCGAGAAGCTCAGCCGCCGCCAGGCCGCCCTCGAGCTGGAGCTGGCCGACGCCGAGCGGGAGCGGGACAAGACCGAGTCCCGCCTTTCGGCCACCAAGCAGGCCCTCGACGCCGCCGAGCAGCGCCTGCAGGTCCTGACCAACGCGGTCCGCTCCATCAGCTAGACGCCGGGGCGGGTACGGGCACTGCCAGCGTGTCCCCTGGTCAAAGTTGCGTCGGGCTGCCGGGATTTGAACCCGGGACCTCGTGTCCCCCAGACACGCGCGCTACCAAGCTGCGCCACAGCCCGTGTTGTGGTCCGGCAGCGTACCGGTCACACGTGCTGGACGACCCAGGCCACGCCCTGGACGAGGCGCCAACCGAGGTAGAGGCTCACCGCGACCAGGAGGAGCTTGAAGTGCCAGGGGGCCTTCTGGGGCAGGGAGATCTGGCGGGCGCAGGTCGGGCAGGCGCCGTTCTCGGGCATGGAGTTGGGGTTCCAGAACTTCTGGCAGTCGTCACACCAGGGCATGGCGTCAGACGGGAGGGATGCCGTGGCGGCGGTCGGAGAAGTGACGGTCCTTGCCCCGGGCCCGGTCGAGGCGGCGGACGACCTCGCGGCGCAGGTCGCCGAAGTCCACCACGGCGTCGATGACCAGCTCGGAGGCCAGCCGGAGCAGGTCGACGTCCTCCTCGTAGAGCTGGCGCTGCTCGGCCACGAAGGCGTCCCGCTCCTCGGGGTCCTCGATCTCGGCGATCTTGTTGGCGAACACGGCGTTGACTGCAGCCTCGGGCCCCATCACGGCGATGCGGGCGGTCGGCAGGGCCAGCGTGGCCTCGGGCTCGAAGGCGGGGCCGGACATGGCGTACAGGCCGGCGCCGTACGCCTTGCGGACCACGACGGAGATCTTGGGGACGGTGGCCTCGGACACGGCGGTGACCATCTTGGCGCCGTGGCGGATGATCCCTTCTCGCTCCACCTGGGTGCCCACCATGAACCCGGGGACGTCGCACAGGAAGACCAGCGGCAGGTTGAAGGCGTCGCAGCAGAGGACGAAGCGGGCGGCCTTGTCGGCCGAGTCGCTGAACAGCACGCCCCCCTTCTGCATCGGGTTGTTGGCCACGATGCCGACGGGGCGGCCCTCCAGGCGGGCCAGGCCGACGATCAGCTCCGGGGCGAACAGGGGCTTGACCTCGAAGAACGATTCGGCGTCGATCAGGCCGTCCAGGAGCTCGTGCATGTCGTAGGCCATCTGCTCCTCGACCGGCACCACGTCGGCGGTCAGCTCCCGGAGCGGCTCGCGGGCCTCGTACTCGGGCGGCTCCTCCCGCCATCGCTGGGGGAAGTAGGTCAGGTAGGCCAGGGCCTGGTCGATGGCGTCCTCGTCGTCGGTGGCGAGGTTGTCACCGCAGCCGGACACGGTGGCGTGCATGCGGGCCCCGCCCATCTCCTCGAGGGTGGTGATCTCGCCGATGACCATCTCGGCCATGCGCGGGGAGCCCAGGTACATCGAGGCGTTGCCCTCGACCATGATGACGATGTCGCAGAACGACGGGATGTAGGCCCCGCCGGCGGCCGAGGGACCGAAGAGGCAGCAGATCTGCGGCACCCGGCCGGACAGCCGGATCTGGTTGTAGAAGATCCGACCCGCCCCCCGCCGGCCCGGGAAGAGCTCGACCTGGTCGGTGATCCGGGCGCCGGCCGAGTCGATGAGCCAGAACACCGGGAGCTCGTGGCGCAGGGCCAGCTCGGTCAGGCGCACGATCTTCTCGACGGTGCGCGCCCCCCAGGAACCGGCCTTGACCGTCGGGTCGTTGGCCACGACGGCCACCTGGCGCCCGTCGACGGTCCCGGTGCCGGTGACCACGCCGTCGGCGGGCAGGTCGACGGCGGCGGCGTTGGCCAGGAGGGCGTCCTCCACGAACGAGTCGTCGTCGAGCAGGAGGGCCAGCCGGTCGCGGACGAAGAGCTTGCCCTGACGCTCCAGCTTGTCGCCGACCTTCTCGAGGTTGCCGGCGAGGGCCCGCTCCGCGGCCTTGGCCAGGCGCTCCTGGTCCGCGGTCATCCGGCTACTCGCGGCGGATGGCCATGATCGCGACGTCGTCGGTGATCGGGCCGTTGGCGAAGTCCCGGGCCGCTTCGAGGAGGGACTTGCACATGACGTCGACGGCCATGCCCGGGTCGCGGCGCACGGCGGCGGCGATGCGCTCCTCGCCGAACAGCTGATCGCCGTCGCGGGCTTCGGCCAGGCCGTCGGTGTAGAGGAGGCAGAGGTCGTCCGAGTCGAGGCCGATCTCCCGGCTCACGTACTCGGTGCCCGGAGCGAGCATGAGCAGCGGGCCGGTGGCCCGGAGCGGCTGCAGCTCGCGCTCGTGCCAGAGATAGGCCGCCGGGTGACCGGCCGAGGTGTAGCGCAGGGTCCCGGCCCGGGTGTCGAACACCACGACGACGAGGGAGATGAACTCCTCCTCGCGGCCGAGGGCCGACATCTGGTTGTTGAGCTCCTCCACCGCCTGCGCCGGGTCCTTGAACTGCCGGAGGAACACTCGGAGCAGGTACTTGGCCTGGAAGGCGGTGATCGAGGCCTCGATGCCGTGTCCGGCCACGTCGCCGATGACCGCAGCCACCCGGGTCGGGGTCAGGCGGAACAGATCGTAGAAGTCCCCCGCCATCATCCCCGTGCCCGGCTGGTAGACCCGGCCGACCTCGAAGCCGACGAGGTCGGGAAGCGACTCCGGCGCCAGCCGCTCGGCCCACATCCGGGGCGCTCGTTGCTCCTGGTCGAGGACCTCGACGGCCCGGCGCTCCATGCCGATGCGGCCCTGGGCCATGCGGGCCTCGGACTCGAAGGTCCGCCACATGGCGAGCGAGATGATCGCCGGCACCGCCAACACGCCGAGCAGGGCGGCGCCGGCCGGAGGGTCGACGGCGGCCAGCGTCCCGACGGCGACCCCGGCGATGGCATAGAAGGCGGCGGCGTGGAGGTCCTTGCGGTAGACGCCCCAGGCCAGCTGGATCGCGCCCTCGTCGGCGTCGGCGGCGTCGAGGCCTCGCCAGACGCGGTGGCGCAGCCGGGCCGAACGCCCCCAGGACACCGCCGCCGCCAGGCAGAGGACGGCGGTGACGACCAGGACGGGGATCACCATGACGAAGGGATCGTATCCGCCACCCCAGGGCGGAGAGCCGACTCGGCCTCAGGCGCGCCGGGCCCGCACCCGGAGCTTCAGCGGGGTGTCACCGAGGTCGAAGGCCTCCCGCAGCTTGCGTTCGAGGTAGCGGAGGTAGGTCGGCGGTAGGCGCCGGTTGGCGAAGAGGGTGAACGTGGGCGGGTCCGACGCCCCCTGCGTGGCGTACAGCACGCGGGTGCCCCCTGGCGCGGGGTGCGCCGACTGGGCCTGGCGGAGCACCTCGTTCACCTTCGCGGTGGGGATCCGGCGGTGGTACGCGTCGGCGGTGTCGAGCAGCGCGTCGAGGATCTTGTGCACGCCCTTCCCGGTCAGCGCACTGATCTTGAGCACCTTGACGTTGGGCAGGAAGTGCAACCGGTCGGCCACCTGCTCGTCGACCACCTCCCGCTGCTCGGCGTCGGCGACATCCCACTTGTTGAGCAGGACGACGACGGGGTTGCCGGCGATCGAGGCCCGCTCCGCCAGTCGCTGGTCCTGGTGGGTCACCCCGATCAGGGCGTCGATCACGAGCAGGACCACGTCGGCCGAGTCGATCGCCCTCAGGGCCCGGACGACCGAGTAGTACTCCGTCGACTCGTCGATCTTGCCGCGCCGCCGCATGCCCGCGGTGTCGAGGATCCGCACCGGTCCCGACTCGGTCTCGATCACGGTGTCGATGGTGTCCCGGGTGGTGCCCGCCAGGTCGTGGACGACCGAGCGGTCGGCCCGGTCCAGCCGGTTGAAGAGGGTCGACTTGCCCACGTTGGGACGACCGACGATGGCCACCGAGAGCACGGTGTCGCCCTCGGGCTCGGCGTCGGCTGCGCCGGGTTCGTCGGCCTCGGGCAGGGCATCCACCAGGGCGTCCAGGAGGTCACCGGTCCCCCGCCCGTGCAGGGCGCTGACCGGGTGGGGATCGCCGAGGCCGAGGGTGAGGAAGTTCCAGGCGTCGACTTCACGGTTGGTGTCGTCCACCTTGTTGACCACGACGAAGGTGGGCACGTCCCGGCCCCGGAGCAGCGCCGCCACCTGCTCGTCCGCGTCGGTCACGCCGACGGTGACGTCGACCACGAGGAGCAGGGCGTCGGCGTCCTCCATGGCCCGCACGCTCTGGCGGCTGACCTCGGCGTCGAGGCCGTCGTCGGTGGCGATGAACCCCCCCGTGTCCATCACGACGAACGGCCGTCCCCGCCATTCGGCATCCACCGCCTTGCGGTCACGGGTGACCCCCGGGCGCTCCTCGACGATGGCCTCCCGCCGCCCGACGATGCGGTTGAGCAGCGTCGACTTGCCGACGTTGGGCCGGCCGACGACCGCGACGACGGGGGCGCTCATGCCGGCCCGGTCGACGCCAAGGCGTGGCGCAGGGCGAGCCCGTCGGTGGGGATGACCTCGACCGGGTGAGGCAGGTCGTCGGGCGAGGTGCCGTCCAGGAACCGCCCCCCGGACAGGCAGACGTCGGGCAGGAGGTACCGGTGGCCCGGGGGCTGGTCGGCCAGGACCCGCTCCAGGTCCGCGCCCACCAGCAACCCCGTGACCCCGATGTTGCCGCCGAAGAACCGGTTCTCGACGGGCAGCACCCGAACCCCGTCCCGGTCGGCCAGCAGCGGCTCGAGCACCGCCGCGCCGTAGGTGCCGGTGAGGACGGCGACGGGCGCATCGGCTCGCGGGCGCAACACCACACGGCCGTCGGTCCGGGGAGCCCGGTAGCCGGCCGCCGGGGCGCCGTCGACCCACTGGAAGAAGCCCGACTGCGGCCCGATCGGGGTCTCGACCAGCCCGGCCAGCTCCTGCTCGAGGCTGCGGGCCATGCCGATGCCGTCCTCGTGGAGCGGGAACCCCTCGTAGGTGGCCGCCGGCGGGAAGTCCCGACCGGCCAAGAGGTAGTACTCGTCGGCCGCGAAGACGAGCCGGCGACCGAGGACCTCGAGGAAACGGCCCTGCCAGCGCTCGACGGTGTCCACCGTGTGCTCCGCCTCGGCCCGGGTGTGGGGCCGGAGGCGACCCTCCCGGCCGATACTGGCTCAGGCCCAGCGGCACGACGGCGACCGTCGCCAGCTCGGGGAAGCGGTCGGCGATGCCGACCATCGTGTCCTCGAGGACGATCCCGTCGTTGATGCCCGGACAGACGACGACCTGGCCGTGGACCTGGACCTCGGCGTCGAGAAGGGCCCGCAGCCACCGCAGGCTCGTGGCCCCGCGCCGGTTGCGCAGGAGGTCGGCCCGGACGTCCGGATCGGTGGCGTGGATGGACACGTAGAGCGGTGAGAGCTTCTCGGTGAGGACCCGCTCGAGGTCCAGCTCGGTGAACCGGGTCAGGGTGGTGAAGTTCCCGTACAGGAACGACAACCGGTAGTCGTCGTCGCGCTGGTAGAGGCTGGAGCGCAGGCCGGGCGGGAGCTGGTGGATGAAGCAGAACTCGCAGTGGTTGTCGCAGGTGCGGACGGCGTCGAACACCGCCGAGGACACTTCGGCCCCGAGCGGCTCCCCCGCCCCCTTGTGCACCTCCACGGTGAGGTCGAGGCCGCCCCGACCCACCTCGATCTCCAGCTCGGGGTCATCGACCAGGAGCTGGTAGCGGATCACGTCGCGGGGCGCCTCCCCGTTGAGTGCCCGCAGCTCGTCGCCCGGGCGCAGGCCGGCCCGGTCCGCCGGGGATCCGGGCGCGACAGCAGTGACGAGCGGCGCAGGCACCGGTCAAGGATACGGACGGACCGCCGTCGCTGTGCCTCCCGCTCCCGGCCGCTCGGGCCTTAGCCTCGATGGGATGGCGGTCGACCAGGTCCTGCTGTGCGCCCCCCGGGGGTTCTGTGCCGGGGTGGAGATGGCCATCAAGGCGCTGGCCTGGATGGTGCGCACCTTCGAGCCGCCCGTCTACTGCTACCACGAGATCGTCCACAACCAGCGGGTGGTGGATCGCTTCCGGGACCTGGGGGTGGTGTTCGTCGACGACCTCGACGAGGTGCCCCCCGGCGCGCCGATCATGCTCTCGGCCCACGGCTCCGCCCCTGAAGTGGTGGAAGCGGCGCGGGTGTCCGGCGGCTACGTCGTCGACGCCGTCTGCCCGCTGGTGACCAAGGTCCACCACGAGGTGCGGGTCCGGGCGGGCAAGGGCTACCGCATCGTGTACGTCGGGCACGAAGGCCACGAGGAGGCCGTGGGGACCATGGCGGTGGCTCCCGACGCCATCGACCGGGTCGAGGCGCCCGACGACGTGGCCGCCCTCCCCGAGCGGGGCCAGCCCGTCGCCCTCCTCGCCCAGACGACCCTGTCGCACCGGGACTGGGCCGGGGTGCTCGACGCGGCCAAGGATCGCTGGCCCGACCTGTGGCAACCGGGGCGCAGCGACCTCTGCTTCGCCACCACCAACCGCCAGTCGGGGCTTCTCCAGATCGCCGACCGCTGCGACGCCATCGTCGTCATCGGGTCGGCCAACTCGTCGAACACCCGGGCGCTCGAGCAGCTGGCCCGCGACGCAGGCTGCCCGCGGGTCTTCCGCGTCAACGACCCCGACGAGCTGCCCGACGACCTCTCCGGCACGGTCGGCGTGACCGCGGGGGCGTCCGCCCCCGAGGACCTGGTGGAGGCGGTCATCGACCGCCTCGCGCCCGTCCAGGGGACCGAGGAGGTCTGGTTCACCGACGAGGACGAGTACTTCCCTCCCCCGCGCAACCTTCGCGACCTGCTCGCCGCCGTCGACGAGGCGGCCACGGTGACCCTCGGCGGCTCGTTGGGTGCCCGGCCGTCCACGAACGACCGCTCGGTCGGCGCGGCCGACGTGCTCACCGCCTTGGGCTGAGGCGCAGCTGGCACACTGGGGCCATGGCCACGACCACCACCTTCACCCGCATGGACGAGTCCACGGCCGAGCAGTGGGCCGAGATCGGCAAGCAGACCTTCGAGCACCGCGACCGGGTCGCCGACCGGGTGCTCGGCATGCTCCGCTCGCTGGAGGAGATCACCGACGGCTTCGCCGTCGACCAGCTCCAGCACTCCCTGCAGACCGCCACCCGGGCCGAGCGGGCCGGGGCCGACGCCGAGGTGGTGGTCGCCGCCCTGTGCCACGACATCGGCAAGGCGGTCAGCGTGCCCAACCACCCGGAGATCGCCGCCGCCATCCTCAAGCCCTACGTGCGCCCCGAGGTCCACTCGATGATCCGGGTCCACCAGGACTTCCAGGGCCGGCACTACTACGCCCACTTCGGCGGTGATCCGGACGCCCGCGAGCAGCACCGGGCCGAGCTGGACCCGGAGGTCTTCGAACTGGCCGAGCGCTTCGCCGACGAGTGGGACCAGACCGCGTTCGACCCCGACTACGACAGCGAGACCCTCGAGCACTTCGAGCCGATGGTCCGCGAGGTCTTCGCCACCGCCAAGATGATCTGAACGCGAACTGGCGCCTGATTGCAGTGCCAGAGGACCGCAATCAGGCGCCAGAACGACGTCGACCGGGTCAGCTGGGGCCGTACTCCTCGAGGAAGTCGGCGGCGATGACCTCGGCGTCCTCGGCTTCGATGTCGAAGCGGGCGTTGGCCTCGGTCAGCTCCTCGGTGGTGATGACCTCGCTGATGGAGTCGACCAGGGCGACGAAGTCCTCGCCGTAGGCGTCGGCCACCTCGTCGGTGAACACCGGGACGATGTTGTCGGCGGCCAGGAGGCCGTCGGTGTCCTCGAGGACGATCCAGCCCTTGTCGGCGATGATGCCGCTGGTCGAGAACAGGACGGCGACGTCGATCTCACCGTTCTCGAGCGCGTCGGGCAGGACGCCGGGGTCGAGCGGTGTGAAGTTGCCGCTCATGTCGATCCCGTACACGGTCTCCAACCCCGGAAGGCAGAAGGCGTTGGCCTCGCAGTCCTGCGGCGCCCCGAGCGTGAGGTCCTCGCTCAGGTCACCGATGCCGGACAGCCCCTCGGCCTCGGCCGTCTCGGGCGTCACGACGAAGGTGTTGGTGTCGATCGCCGGTGCGGGCGTGCCCGCCTGGAGGCCGATCTCGGCCAACCGCTCGTCCAACAGGCCGGCGGTCTCCTCGACGTCGGAGGTCGCCTCGCCGGCGAACTCGTTGAGGAACTCGAGCATCGACGCCACGTACTCGGGCGCGAAGTTGATGTCGCCGGACTCGAAGGCGGGCACCTCGAGGTCGCGGAAGCCACCGAGCTCCTGGTACTCGACCGGGTAGCCGGCGGCGTCCAGGGCCTGGCCGTAGATCTGGGCCAGGATGGCGCTCTCGCCGAAGTCCTGGGTCCCGATCACGATGTCCGGCCCGTCCGGGATCGCCCCGGCGTCCTCGCCGGTCGTGTCGCTGGCACCCTCCCCGGCGTCCTCGCCGCCGCTGTCGTCATCGCCGCACGCTCCGGCGAGCAACGCCAAGACGGCCAGCACCGTCCACAACCCTCTGATCTTCCTGAACATTGCTTTCTCCCTTGTGGTTTGCCTTCGCGATCTCAGCTGCTCGGACTGGGCAGGATGTCGGCCTCGTCGACCAGGTCGAAGGCCACCGGCCCCCGCCGCGCGAAGCGGCCCACGCGGGTCCAGGGGGTCAGGGCCTTCTGCAGCTGACCGAACAGAAGTTCTACCAGAAGGGACATGACCGCGACGAGGATCGCCCCCGTCCACAGCTTGCCGTCGTTCTGGGTGGCGAAGCCCTCGACGATGAAGGCCCCGAGCCCACCGAAGCCGACGTAGGCCCCGAGGGTGGCGGTGGCCACGATCTGGACCGCCGACACCCGCACGCCCGTCATGATCAGGGGCAGCGCCGCCGGGATCTCCACGCTCCAGAGCACCTCGCGGGCCTGCATGCCCATGCCCCGCGCCGCCTCGACGGTGCCCGGCTCGACGCCGCGGACCCCGGTGTAGGCGTTGGTGAAGATCGGGGGGATGCCGAGCAGGATCAGGGCGAAGGCGGTCGGCCAGAACCCCAGTCCGAAGCCGTAGCGGAGGGCGATGGGAAAGATCAGGACGATGATGGCGAAGGAGGGCACCGCCCGACCGATGTTGACCAGCCAGCCCACCACCGCCCCACCCTTCCTCAAGTGGCCGAGCACGACGGCGGGGGGAAGGGTGAGGACGACGGCCACGAACAGCGAGAAGGCCGAGAGGCGGAGGTGGTCCACGGACCGGGTGACGATGCCCCGGTTGCCCCAGTAGTTCTCCGCGGTGGTCACGTAGGACCAGAACTCGTTCAGCGCTCCCATCAGCGCGCCGCCCGGGCCCAGGGCGTGGCCAACCGCTCGGCGATGATCAGCACCAGGTCGATGGCGAGGGCCATCACGATCGAGAGGCCGGCCCCGATGACGACCGGCGTGTTGAAGTTCCGCGAGAGCCCGTCGTTGATGAGGCCGCCGTAGCCCCCGAAGCCGATGACGAAGGTCACGGTGACCAGCCCCACCGTGGTCACCGCCGCGATGCGGACGCCGGCGATGATCGCCGGGGTGGCGAGCCGGAGGTCCACGGCGAAGAAGCGGTGTAAGGGCCGGTAGCCCATGCCGTCGGCTGCCTCCTTCACGGCGTCGGGCACCCCGTCCACACCGGCGACGATGTTGCGGATGAGGATGAGCAGGGTGTAGCCGACGAGGCCGATCTCGGCGGTGAGCACCGTCAGCCCGGTGATCGGGAAGAGGATGGCGAACAGGGCCAGGCTGGGGATGGCGTAGAGGACCCCGGCGAAGCCGGCGATGGGCCCGTAGGTCGGCCGGAAGCGCAACGCGATCGCCGAGAGCGCGATCGACAGGACGAAGCCGACGCCGAGGGCGATGAGGGTCAACTGGAGGTGCTCGAGCGTGGCCGCCCAGATCTCGTCGGTGTGGTCCCAGACCCAGTCCCACCAGATGAACGAGTCCTTGTCCGCCCCGAGCACCATGTCCGGCCCCTACGCCTCGAGGCCGCCGGCGACTTGGTCGATCGTCAGCATCCCCAGGTAGTGCTCGTCGTCGTCGGTCACGACCGCCACCCGCGTCTGCGCCCCCACGATCACGTCGAGCGCCTCCCGCAGCGCGGCGTGGGGCGTGACACTGGCGGCGAACGGGCGCAGGTCGGCGTCACCCACGGAGGCGCCGTTGAGGTTCTCGGCCGCGACCCACCCGAGCAGCCGCTCCTCGTCCACCACGCCGACCCAGTCCACCCCGTGGTCGGCCATGACCCGACGGGCGTCCTCCGCTCCGGCGTCGGCGGCCACGATCGGACCCTCGACCAGCTGCGCGTCACTCACCGTGAGCAGGCCCAGGCGCTTGAGGCCGCGCTCCTGACCGAGGAACCCGGCCACGAAGTCGTTGGCGGGGTCGCGCAGCATCTCTTCGGGCGGGGCCACCTGCTCCAGCACCCCGCCGATGTTCAGGAGGGCGATCTGGTCGCCCAGCTTGATGGCCTCGTCGATGTCGTGGGTCACGAGGACGATCGTCTTGCGCACCTCGTCCTGGAGGGAGAGGAGCTCGTCCTGCAGATGGCCGCGGACGATCGGATCGACCGCCGAATAGGGCTCGTCCATCAGCAGGATCGGCGGGTCGGCGGCGAGGGCCCGGGCCACGCCCACCCGCTGCTGCTGGCCCCCGGAGAGGGCCGACGGGTAGCGGTCGAGGAGCTCGGGGTGGAGGCTGACCAGGGCGGTGAGCTCCTCCACCCGGGCCCGGGTTCGGACCTTGTCCCACCCCAGCAGGCGAGGCACGGTGGCGATGTTCTCGGCGATGGTCTTGTGCGGGAACAGGCCGATCTGCTGGATCACGTAGCCGATCTGCCGGCGCAGCTCGTGGGCCGGCAGGTCCCGGATCTCGGTCCCGAGGACGAAGAGGCGGCCCCCCGTGGGCTCGATGAGCCGGTTGATCATCTTGAGGGTGGTGGTCTTGCCACAGCCCGACGGCCCGACGAGGACGGTGATCGCGCCCTCGGGCATCGTCAGGTCGAGCGAGCCCACCGCGGGCCGGGACGACCCAGGGAAGGTCTTCGACACCGCCTCCAGCCGGATGGCGTCGGTCACCGGATGAAGGTCCACCAGATCGATCCCGCCGCGGCGACCACCGCGATGACGACGGAGACGACGATGACCCTGGTCGGGACGGGCTCGGTTTCGTCACCCGGCAGTCGGCGACGCACCCATTCGAGCGCTCGGGCCGCCCAGGCCACGTCCTTGGAGAGGATGGCGAAGCCGCCGGCGATGGTCAGCCAACCCGGGCCCGGCAGCGCCAGCATGGCGACGCCGGCGATGACGAGGAGGGTGCCGAGGGTCATGCGGGCCAGGCGGACGTGGATTGCCGCCTTGGCCGCCTCCTCGGTCTCCTCGCGGACGCCGGTCTCGTACTCGGCCTCGATCGCCGCTTCACGCAGGGCGTCCCACCGCCGGTGCTCATGGGCCGGCTCCCCCGCCATGCGACGAGGCTAGGGGGTCGACCGTCCGGTGCGCCGTTGGGCGTCGTCGAAGAGGCCCTGCAGGCGGACCCGCAGGTCCTCGGTCATCGTCCGCACGCCGCTGCGGGACACCCGACCGCTCTCCTTGAGCGGGGGCGGCGAAAGGGGCTCGCCGATCACCATCACCATCTTGGTGGGCCGGATGTACTTCGCCCCGGACGGCATGACCCGCTCCGACCCGCCGATCCCCACGGGCACGATCGGGATCTGCGCCCGAGCGGCCACGTACGCCGCTCCGTCGCGCATGTGCTCCACTTCGATCGTCGGACCGGTGCGCCGGGTGCCCTCGGGGAACATCACGACCGGTTCGCCCCCGGCCACGATCTCGAGGGTCTGGTTGAGGGCCTCGCGGTCGGCCCCGGCGCGGTTGATCGGGAAGCCACCCAGCGAGGAGAAGAACCAGTCGGCCGCCCGGTGCTTCCAGATCGAGTCCTTGCCCATGTAGCGCAGGCGGCGGGTGGTGACGAGCGAGACGACGAAGGTCTCGATGTTCGACCGGTGCGCCCCCGGTGCGAGGACGAACGCACCCGTGGCGGGCACGTGCTCGCGACCGTGGACCTCCATCCGGAACAGGAGCTTGGCCGCGCCGTAGATCAGGGCGCGGACGAATCGGTAGAACATCCGCGACGGCAGGGTGGGTTCGGCACTGCCGTACCGGCTCTCGTACTTCGTCACCTCGCGGTGGCCTCGTCGAGGGCGGCGACGAGGGTGTCGACCACGTCGTCGATGCTCAAGCCGCTGGTGTCGAGGACGAGGGCGTCGTCGGCCTGGGCCAGCGGGCTGTCCTCCCTGTCCTCGTCGAGGGTGTCACGGCGGGCGAGGTCGGCGGCCACGGTCTCGTAGTCCAGGTCGGTCACCTCCTGGGACCGGCGCTCGGCCCGCACGTCGGCCCGGGCCGTGAGGAAGACCTTCAGGTCGGCCTCCGGGAAGACCACGGTGCCGATGTCGCGCCCTTCGACGACTGCGCCCTCGCGGCCCGCGGCCCACTCCCGCTGGCGGCTGCGGAGCTCGGTCCGCACCGCCGGGTTGGCCGCCACCAGGCTGACGGCGCGGGTCACCTCCGGCCCCCGGATCTCGATGGTGGCGTCGACCCCGTCCACCGTCACGGTCACGTCGTCCACCGTCAGCTCGAGGGCGTCGACGAGGTTGGCGACGGGTTCCACGTCGGACGGGTCGATCCCCCGCCGGAGCGCGGCAAACGCCACGGCGCGGTACATGGCGCCGGTGTCCAGGTAGTCGAGACCCAGGCGCTCAGCCAGGTGCCGGGCGACCGTGGACTTGCCTGAGCCCCCCGGGCCGTCGATCGCGATGAGGGTCATCCCGTGCACTTTCGCAGATCTGCCTCGAAGCCCGGGTAGCTGGTGGCCACGGCCTCCCAGCCGTCCACCGTGACCGGGTCGCCCGCCGACGCGAGGCCGGCGATGGCGGCGGCCATGGCGATCCGGTGGTCGCCGTGGCTGTCCACCCGGCCACCGTGCAGCACGCCGCCCTCGACGACGAGGGCGTCGCCGTCGACGGCCGCGCCGGAGCCGAGCGCCGCCAGCGTGTCGGCGACCGACGCCAAGCGGTCGGATTCCTTGACCCGGAGCTCGCCGACGTCGACGAAGCGGCTGGGCCCGTCTGCGGCCGCGGCGGCGACGGCCAGGGCCGGGACCTCGTCGAGGCCCACGATCTCGGCGCCCTCCACGGTGGTGCCCACCAGGGCCGCGGACCGCACGCGGACGGAACCGGTTCCGAGATCCGGGTCGTGGTCGACCTCGAGGTCGGCGCCCATCCGCCGCAGCACGTCCAGGAAGCCGGCCCGGGCGGGACCGAGGTAGAGGTGCTCGACGACGAGATCGCTGCCGGGGACGAGGCAGGCGGCCACGATCCAGAACGCCGCCTGTGAGGGGTCGCCCGGGACCTCGTAGCTGAACGGCGCCGGGCGCGAGCGCCGGACCCGCACCCACCCGTGGCCGACCTCGACATCGGCCCCGAAGAGGGCCAGCAGCTCCTCGGTGTGGGCCCGGGTGGGCACGTCCTCCTCGACGGTCGTCTCGCCCTCGGCCCCGAGCCCGGCCAGCAGCACGGCGCTCTTGACCTGGGCGCTCGGCACCGGGGTCCGGTAGGTGATGCCGGTCAGGCGGCCGCCGCGGATGGTCAGCGGTGGGAAGCGGCCGTCGTCCCGGCCGTCCACGGTCGCCCCCATTCGCCGGAGCGGGATGGCGACCCGGTCCATGGGCCGTCGGGTGATCGAGTCGTCTCCCGCCAGCACGGTCACGAAGGGGTGGGCGGCACACAGCCCGGCGAGCAACCGGATCGTCGTGCCCGAGTTGCCGACGTCGATGTCGTGGTCGGGCTGGCGCAGGGAGCCACCGTCGACGACGACGGCGCCGTCCTCGTCGGCCGTCTCCACGCCCAGGGCCTCGACCGCCCGCCGCGTCCCCACGACATCGGCCCCGTCGGAGAGCCCGCGGATCGCCGAGCGGCCCTCGGCCAGAGCGGCGAGGAGCAGGGTCCGGTGGGAGATGGACTTGTCGCCCGGGACCCGGAGGCGGCCGCGCAACGGGCCGGCGGGGCCGACGGTCAGCTGGGCCACTACTCCAGCACCTGCTGGTGGGAGACGCGGTACCCCCGATCGACCAGGGCGTCGTGGAGGCGGTCGAGGTCCGCCGCTTCGACGAGGAGGATGAGCACGCCCCGGTCACCCTCAGCGGAGTGGGCGATCTCGAGGTTGGCGATGTTGATGTCCAGCTCGGTGGCCCGGGTGGTGACCTCGGCCAGCGCCCCCGGGCGGTCGGGGATGACCACCCGCAGCTCGCCCAGCTCCGACGGCTGGCCGAAGCGGGCCGGCAGGTTGGTCCGGGCCGTCCGCGCCTGGCCCAGCAGGGTCAACAGGCCGTCTCGGTCCTCGTCGGCGACCACGGTGCGGACCTGGTCGAGGGCGTCGATGAGGCGGCCGAGGACCACGACGATGGCATCCCGGTTCTCGGCGCAGATGTCGGGCCAGATGCCCGGGTGGCCGGCCGCCACCCGGGTCATGTCCCGGAACCCACCGGCCGCCAGGCGGAGCAGGGCCCGATGCTCCTCCGCGGTGTCGTCGGCCAGCCGCATCAGGGTGGCGGCGGTGAGGTGGGGCACATGGGACACCTCGGCGACCAACGCGTCGTGGCGATCGGGATGGAGGGCGACGACCTCGGCCCCCAGCTCGGCGATCGCGGCGCGGACGACGGCATAGGCGCGATCGTCGGTCTGCGGGGTCGGCGTGAGCACCCAGGTCGCACCCTCGAACAGGTCGGGAACGGCCGCCTCGATGCCTTCCTGCTCGGAGCCGGCCATCGGGTGACCACCCACGAAGGACGGGTGGTCGACGGCCGCCACGACCGGCCCCTTCACGCTGCCCACGTCCGTGACCACCCGGTGGCCGGCGGCGAGGAGGCGGCGGGCTTCGCCGGCCACCGCGCCGACCGGGGTGGCCACGATGGTCAGGTCCGAGGCCGGATCCTCCCCCACGGCGTCGAGGGCGCCGCGGGCCACCGCGGCGTCGACCCGCTCGGCGTCCCGGTCGGTGCCGAGCACCTCCCAGCCGGCTCGGCGCAGGGCCAGCCCGATCGAGCCGCCGATCAGCCCCGTGCCGACCAGCGTCGCCTTTCTCCCACTCATTGCGGAAGGTCGTCCCGGAGCTGTTTGGCCCCGTACTGGTAGACGTGGTGCAGCTCGTCGCGGCCTCGGGTCGTCTCGAGGTGGAGGAGCACCCGCACGCACAACGGGGTGCCGCCCTCGACGTCGAGCTCCCGGGCGCAGATCAGGGGCACGTCACCGAGGCCGAACGTTCGGGCTGCCGTGGCCGGGAAGGTGCAGCGGATGTCGTCGGTGGCCGTGAAGATGATGCTGACGAGGTCGTCGTGGTCGATGGCGTTGCGCTCGAACAGCTCGGTCAGGAGCTCGACCATCCGCTCGGTCAGGTGGTCGACCTCGTCGACCTCGATCGTGGTCGCTCCACGCAGCGCCCGCAGCGGCATCGGTCGGGGATGGTACCGGTGTGCCGCTACCTGGCCGGAGGGGTTCGGTCCTCTCCGGCCGCCGCCCGCTCGAGCCCCCGGAGCTCGTCCTGGGTGAGCGGGCGCCATGAGCCCGCGGTCAGCGTGGTGTCGGTGAGGGGGCCGATGCGGACCCGGACCAGCCGGCGCACGGTGCTGCCCACCGCCTCGACCATCCGCCGCACCTGGCGGTTGCGCCCCTCGTGGATGGTGATGCGCAGGGTCCGGCGGTCGAGGGTGGCCACCTGGGCCGGGGCGGTCATGCCGTCGTCGAGCTCCACCCCCTCGCGCAGCCGGCGCAGCTCGCCCCGGCTGGGCAGGGGGTCGACCTCGGCCAGGTACTCCTTCTCGATGCCGAACGACGGGTGGGTCAGGCGGTGGGCGAGGTCACCGTCGTTGGTCAGCAGCAACAGGCCCTCGGTGTCGAGGTCGAGGCGGCCGACGGGGAACACCCGGGGCTCGTCGGGCACCAGATCGAGCACCGTGCGACGGCCCTGAGGATCGGAGGCCGTGGTCACCACGCCGGCGGGCTTGTGCAGGAGCCAGTGGACCAGGCCGGGGGCGACACCCACCGGGACCCCGTCGACGATGACCCGGGCCGTCTCGACGTCGACCCGGCGACCGAGCTCGGCGACGATCCCGTCGACGGTGACCCGCCCCTCCTCGATCAGCTCCTCGCACGCCCGTCGGCTGCCGAAGCCGGCCCGGGCCAGGACCTTCTGGAGCCGCTCCCCCTCCGCCGGCTCAGGGTTCGTCGTCACCGCGGTGGCCGGCCAGCTCGGCGTCGGCCACGACCTCGACCTCGGGATCCTCGTCGGGCAGGCGCAGGCCCTGCTCCAGGGCCTCGACCACGTCGGCGCCGGGGACGAACTCGCCCAGGGCCGGGAGGGCGTCGAGGGCGTCGAGGCCGAGGCGCTCGAGGAAGGTCGCCGTGGTGCCGTAGAGCACGGCCTGGCCGGGACCGGGGTCGCGGGCCACCTCGGCCACGAAGCCCCGCTGGACGAGGGTCCGCAGCACGCCGTCGGCGTCCACACCCCGGATGGCCGACACCTGGATGCGGCTCACCGGCTGCTTGTAGGCGACGATGGCCAGCGTCTCGAGCGCGGCCCCCGACAGGCGGGTGGTCTGGCCCTCGAGCACGAAGCGCTCGACGTAAGGGGCCAGGTCGGGATGGGTGGCGTAGCGGTAGCCGCCGGCGACCCGTTGCAGCTGGAAGCCGCGGTCCTCGGCCTCGTAGCTCAGGGCGAGCTCGGAGCAGAGCTCCTCGACCCGGTCGACCGGTAGCTCCAGCAGCTGGGCCAGCAACCCCGGCTCGACCGGCGCCTCGGCCACCATCACGATGGCCTCGATCGCCCGGTGCGCTTCGTCTGCCATCAGCCCTCGTAGGTGTCGATGGCGTCGAGGACGCCGGCGGTGGTGGAAGAAGCCTCGCCCAGCCAGGCGATGTGGATCTCGCCGAAGCGCCCGACCTGGTCGAGCTCGACCAGGCCCAGCTTGAACAGCTCGAGGACGGCGAGGAAGCGAACCACCACCTCGAGGCGCTCGACCAGCGAGCCGGTGAGGGCCCGGAAGGTGGTCGTGCCGAGGCGGGGCAGCTCGTCGACCAGCTCCTCGACGGCGTCGGCCACGCTGATGCGGATGGGGGCGACGTGGACCAGGTCGATCCGGGGCTGGGGCCGGGTCAACACCTTCACGTAGGCCCGGCGCAGGTCGTCGGGCTCGACGCCGTCGAGCAGGTCGGGAGCGAGGGCCACGAACCGCTCCTCGATGCCGGCCACCCGCGGGTAGGAACGAGCGCCGTCGGCCGCCAGCCGGCGCAGCACCACGGCGGCGTCCTTGAACGTCTTGCACTCGAGGAGCCGCGACAGCAGCAGGTCCCGTTCCTCCCAGAGACCGAGCTCGTCGTCGAGGTCGCCGTCGTCGTCGATGGGCAGCAGCCGGCGGGACTTCAGCTCGACGAGCGTGGACGCCACCAGGAGGAACTCGGTGGCCACGTCGAGGTCGACGTTCTCCATCCGGTCGAGCTCGCGGAGGAAGGCGTCGACGATCTCGAGCAGGTTCACCTCGTAGAGGTCGACCTCCTCGCGCAGGATCAGGTGCAGCAGCAGGTCGAAGGGTCCGTCGTAGACCGGGGTCGCCACCTCATAGGACCCGGTCGTGCCCAGCGCCATCCGGTCGAGGATACGGGTGGGGTGGATGACCTTCGCGGACCCTAGATTCACGCCTCGTGCCCCGCGTCTTCTCTGGCATCAAGCCCACCGGTGAGGTCCACCTCGGCAACCTGCTCGGGGCGCTCCGCAACTGGGTGAGCGACCAGGACACCCACGACAGCGTCTACTGCGTCGTCGACCTGCACGCCCTGACCGTCCCGCAGGACCCGGCGGAGCTCACCGCGACCAGCCTCTCGCTGGCCCAGAAGCTGATCGCCGTGGGCATCGACCCCGACCGCTCGACCCTCTTCGTGCAGAGCCACGTCCCCGAGCACTCCGAGCTGGCCTGGATCATGGAGTGCACGGTGTCCTACGGCGAGCTCAGCCGCATGACCCAGTTCAAGGACAAGGCGGGCCGGTCCGAGTTCGTGTCCGGCGGCCTGTTCACCTATCCCGCGCTGATGGCGGCCGACATCCTCCTCTACGACACCGACCGGGTCCCGGTCGGCGACGACCAGCGCCAGCACGTCGAGATCACCCGGGACATCGCCGAGCGCTTCAACGGCCGCTACGGCGACACCTTCGTCGTCCCCGAGGCCTACATCCCGCCGGCCGGGGCCCGGGTCATGGACCTGCAGCGGCCCGGCGACAAGATGTCCAAGTCCAGCGAGTCCCCGCTGGGCACCATCGACCTGCTCGACGACCCGAAGGACATCGAGAAGAAGGTCAAGCGGGCGGTGACCGACTCGGGCGACGACGTCACCTACGACGTCGAGAGCCGTCCGGGCGTGGCCAACCTGCTGTCGATCCTGGCCGCGGCCACAGGCCGCGAGCCGAGGGCGGTGGCCGAGGGCTACACGCAGTTCGGCCCGCTGAAGGCCGACACGGCCGACGCCCTCGTCGAGCTCCTCCGCCCCATCCAGGCCCGCTACCGCGAGCTCGAAGCCGACCCCGGCGCCACCCAGGCCCTCCTCGCCAAGGGGGCGGCCAAGGCCCAGGAGAAGGCCGCCGAGGTCCTGGCGAGGGCCAAGACGAACATCGGCCTGCTCCCGCCGGGCTGACCGACAACCGACGCGACCACGGGGGGCCGGCCCCTCGGTGGCGCACGGTCTCCGTGCCCTTGCCGGCCAATTCTCACCCTGCGTGGTCGACCGCGACCGGTTCGACCCTGAACCGTGCGTTCATCCTGAAATCGGCGCATTCATGCACCTCTGACGTGACGGGTTGCGCCAGGTTCGCAACGAACCCGAACTCTCGACCGCTGACCGTGAGATCGCGGCTTCACGGCCGTCACGGCGACCCGGTCACCCGAGCCCACACCCCCTACGTGCGTCGTTGTCGTTCGCCCTGGGTCAGCTGGCGTCGTCGGCGGCCTGGAGGGCCCGGCCCACCGTCGACCGGGACGGACCACTCGTCCTCAGGCAGGTGGTGCTCCCGGGACCAGGCGATCACCAAGGGGTCCGAGCCGGCCATGCGCAGGAGGTCCACCCCGAGCTCCGGGTAGAGCACGTACTGGCCGACCCGACGGGTGAAGCCGCGGGTCTCGACCCAGCGGCGGGCGGTGGTCTCCCCGGCCACGCCGCCGGACACGGTGGCGATCACGCGCCCGTACGGGCCGAGGTGGGCGACGGTCTTGCCCACGTCGTGCAGCAGGGCCGCGGCGACGACCGGGGTGGTCGCCTCCTCGCCGAGGTCCGCCTCGACCCGGCGGGCCACCCGGGCGGAGTGGCGCCGGTCGATCCGGGCCATCCGGCCCCAGAGGTCCTGCTCGGCCCCGGTCAGGTGGTCCCGCGCCCAGGCGTCGTCGGCGGTCGAGGGTCCGAGGGGCAGGAGCGACGAGAAGAACCGGCGCACGAGGTGCGGGGCGCGGCTCAGAGCAGGCGCTCCCACTGGTCGATGGCCCAGTCGAACAGGCCGCTGAGCGAGCCGGGGATGAGCAGCACGACCGCCAGGACCAGCAGCATCGAGTACTTCCGCAGCCGCATGTACTGGGGCCAGAGCGAGCGAGGCAGGACCCGTTCGACGAGGGCGGAGCCGTCGAGGGGCGGGAGCGGGATCAAGTTGAAGGCGGCCAGGATCACGTTCACGATCCCGAAGAGCAGCACGGCGTCACCCGCCGTCCCGGCCGGCTCGAAGGCCCGGTACACCAGCGCGGCGAGCACGGACAGGGCGATGTTGGTCCCCGGGCCCGCCAGGGCGACGTAGACCGAGTCGTTGCGCGGGTGGCGGAGCCGGGCCACGTTGACCGGCACCGGCTTCGCGTAGCCGATGACCCCGAGCCCGCTCAGCGCCAGCAGCGCGGGGAGCAGCAGCGTCCCGAAGGGGTCGATGTGCTTGACCGGGTTGAGGGTCAACCGGCCGGCCCGCTGTGCGGTGTCGTCGCCGAGGCGGAGGGCGACGACGCCGTGGGCGATCTCGTGGAGGATGACCGACGGGATCAGCGACGCCAGCAGGATGACCGTGGTGCTGTCCAGCTCCACCTGCGGGGGCTAAGGAGCCAAGCCGATGGGCGAGGCGCGCATGTCCTAAGCGTGCTCGATGCAGTACCGGCTGGCGGGCATGGCCTCGAGCCGGGCGTCAGGAATGGGCTTCTGGCAGCGCTCGCAGACGCCGTAGGTGCCCTCGTCGAGCTTGGTCAGCGCCAGCTCGACCGCGTCGAGCTGCTCCCGCAGCGAGGCCGCCAGCGCCTGCGCCTCGCCCTGCTCGGCGGCCACCTGGCCGGAGTCGGCGAAGTTCTCGTCGAAGTCGCCGCCCACCAGTTCCTGCACCTGGTTCCGGAGCTGGCCCTTCTCCTCCTCCAGCGAGGCGCGAACGGTCGACGCGAGTGGATCGGCCATCGGGAAACCCTACCCGTCCCCCGCGACGTTGGCGCGGGGATGGGCCCGGGCGTAGACCGCGAACAGGCGTTCGACCGACACGCCGGTGTACACCTGGGTCGTGCTGATCGAGGCGTGGCCCAAGAGCTCCTGCACCGCCCGGATGTCGGCGCCGTGGTCGAGCATGTGCGTGGCGCAGGAATGACGGAGGGTGTGGGGGCTCATGGCCTGCTCGAGCCCCGCCCGCCGGGCGTGGTCCCGGACGATCCCCCATGCACCCTGGCGGGTCAGGCGTCCGCCCCGCTGGTTGAGGAACACCGCCTCGGCGTCACCCCGCCGAGCCCAGCGCTCCGGGGCCATGGCCGGGCGGCCACCGCTGGACAGCCACGCTTCCAGCGCTTCGCGGGCGAGGCGCCCCAGGGGGATCACCCGCTCCTTGCTGCCCTTGCCCAGCACCCGCATGAGGGCGTCGGCCAGGTCGACGTCACCGAGCGACAGCCCGACCAGCTCGGCGATGCGCACCCCCGTGCCGTAGAGCACCTCGAGGATGGCCCGGTCGCGCCGAGCCACCGGGTCGGTCCCGACGACGACGTCGAGCAGCGAACCCACGTCGGCTTCCGACAGCGCCTTGGGCAGTCCCCGGGGCACTCCGGGGGGCGCCACGTCGGCCGCGGGATCGGCGTCGAGCAGGCCCTCGGCCGCGCAGAACGCGTGCATCGAGCGCACGGCCACGACCGCTCGGGCCACCGACGCCGGCGCCTTGCCGGTGTCCCGCAACACGCCGACGTAGGCCTCGACGTCCGCGGCCGTGACCGCGCCGAGGCCCAGGTCCCGTTCCCGCAACCAGGCCCAGTAGCCGTTGAGGTCGCGGCGGTAGGCCGAGAGCGTGTTCGGAGAGCGGCCCTTCTCGGTGGCCAGCCAGGTGAGGTACTCCTCCGCCTCCAGCGGCAGCAGCTCGACGATGCTCACCGGAGGTGCTCGCGGGCGAGCAGCAGGCCGATGACCGTCTTGGCGTCGACCAGCTCGCGGGCCGCGATGAGGGCGGGCACGTCCTCGAGCCGGATCCGCTCGACACTCAGGTGCTGCTCCTCCTCGCCCTGCAGGTCTTGGGGGACCGAGGAGAGGTCGGTGGCCAGGAACACGTGGGACAGCTCGTCGCTGAACCCGATCGAGTTGTAGAACTCGGCCACCTTCGTCATCCGCCCGGCCGTCAGACCCACCTCCTCGGCTAGTTCCCGGTGGGCCGTCTGGTCCGGGCGCTCGCCCTCGACGTCGCGCTTGCCCGCCGGGATCTCCAGCACCTCGAGGTCGACCGCGGCCCGGTACTGGCGCACGAGCACCGCTTCCTCGCCGTCGACCGGCACGACCGCCACGGCCCCCGGGTGGTGGACGAGGTCACGCTGGAACGTCGTCCCGCGGGGCGAGACGAAGGTGCCCTCGGCCACCGAGATGACCTCACCCGCCCAGATCTCCCGCTCGCCCCGCTTCTCGAAGGGGCTCATGCTCGCTCAGCCGGCCGGCTGGGCGGCCACCTCGGGCTCGAACAGGTGCGGGCGGCGCCCCTCGGCCCGGTCGAGGGCCGCGGCGACGAACGCCCGGAACAGGGGCGCCGGTCGGTCGGGCCGGCTCTTGAGCTCGGGGTGGGCCTGGGTGGCGAGCCAGTAGGGGTGACCGGTCAGCTCGATGAACTCGACCAGCCGGCCGTCGGGCGACTGGCCCGAGCAGAGCAGTCCGGCCGCTTCGAAGCGGGCCCGGTAGCGGGAGTTGAACTCGTAGCGGTGCCGGTGGCGCTCGCTCACCACGTCCCGCCCGTAGGCGCGGGCCACCTGGGAGCCCGGCACCAACTCGGCGACGTAGGCCCCGAGGCGCATGGTGCCTCCCTTGTCGGTCACCTCGCGCTGGGTGTCCATCAGGTCGATGACCGGGTGCGGCGTGGCGGCGTCGAACTCGCTGGACGTCGCCCCCTCGAGGCCGAGCACGTCGCGGGCGAACTCGATGACCATCGCCTGCAGGCCGAGGCACAGGCCGAGGCAGGGGATCTGCTCCTCCCGGGCGAAGCGGGCGGCGGCGATCTTGCCCTCGATGCCCCGCTCGCCGAAGCCGCCCGGGATGACGATCCCGTCGAGGTCTTTCAACCGCCCGGCGCCCAGCAGCCCCTCGACCTCCTCGGCCGAGATCAGGTCGATGTCGACCTTGGCCCCGTGGGCGAAGCCGGCGTGGTTCAGCGACTCGATCACCGAGAGGTAGGCGTCGGGCAGGCTCGTGTACTTGCCGACGACCCCGACCCGCACCGGACGGTCGGCGGCATGGACCTGCTCGACCAGGGCCTCCCACTCGCTCAGGTCGATGGGGCGGTCGTCGAGGCGCAGGATCTCGCACACGACTGTGTCCATGCCCTCCTCGTGGAGGGTCAGGGGCACGTCGTAGAGGCTGGCGGCATCGGCGGCGTTGGCCACGGCCCGGACCTCGACGTCGCAGAGGTTGGAGATCTTGCGCTTCAGGTCGCTCGAGATCTCGTCCGCGCTGCGGCAGACGATGACGTCGGGCTGGATCCCCCGGCTGCGCAGCTCGGTCACCGAGTGCTGGGTGGGCTTGGTCTTCTGCTCGCCCGCCGGGCCGATGAGCGGGACCAGGGTCACGTGGACGTAGCAGACGTTGTCCCGGCCGACGTCGAGGCGGATCTGGCGGATGGCCTCGAGGAACGGGAGGATCTCGATGTCGCCGACCGTGCCGCCCACCTCGGTGATGACCACGTCGACGTCGTCGGTCGCCAGGACCTTGATGCGGCGCTTGATCTCGTTGGTGATGTGGGGGATGACCTGCACGGTCTTGCCCAGGTAGTCGCCCCGGCGCTCGGCGGCGAGCACGGCCTGGTAGATCGACCCGGTGGTGGCGTTGGAGTCGCGGGTCAGGCTCTCGTCGATGAAGCGCTCGTAGTGGCCGAGGTCGAGGTCGGTCTCACCGCCGTCGTCGGTGACGTACACCTCGCCGTGCTCGAAGGGGTTCATGGTCCCCGGGTCGACGTTGATGTACGGGTCGAGCTTCTGGATGGTGACCCGCAGGCCCCGGGACTTCAACAGTCGACCGAGGCTGGCCGCCGTGATCCCCTTGCCCAGAGAACTGGCCACGCCACCCGTCACGAACACATGCTTCGCCACGGGAGATGAACGGTAGCATCGCCGACCCGGGACCGGGCGGACCCGGTCCCTCCGAGTTTTCGTCCCTCGAGTTCCCGCCGTGACCGAGACCGCCGCCCCCGCCCCCGCCGCGACCGCCGCGGACCCGACCCGGCGGGACCTCGTCGTCCTCGGGGCGATCGCGCTGCTGCTCCGGCTGCCCACCTTCTTCGGCACCAAGCACCTGACCTTCGACGACGGCGTCTTCGGCGCCTCCGCGGTCGCCATGCGCAACGGCGGGGTGCCGTTCCGCGAGGTGTTCTCCAGCCAGGGCCCGCTGTTCCTCCCGCTGGTGTGGATCGCCGACACCCTCGGTCTCCACAGCCTGAACGGGCCCCGGCTGCTCGGTCTGGCCTCGGGCCTGGCCCTGGTGGTCGTCGTCTACCTGGCCGGTCGGGAGCTGGCGGGCACCGACGGGGCCCGCATCGCCGGCGGTCTGGCCGCGGTCACCGGGAGCAGCATCGCCGTGACCGGTTCGATCGCAGCCGACGGACCGGCCATGGCCCTGGCCTCGACGTCCGTGCTCCTCGCCCTGCGCTACCGCCGCGACCCCTCCACGGGCCGGGCCGTCGCCATCGGTGTCGCCCTGGGCGCGGCGATCATGGTCAAGGCCCTCGTGCTGCCCGCGGCCGTGCCGGTCGGCCTCATCCTGCTCTGGGGGCGCCGGCCCAAGGACTGGGTGGCCGCCGTCGGCTCCGCCGTCCTGGTGGGCCTCGGCCTGTCGCTGCTGTGGGGCTTCGCCGACGTGTGGGACCAGTCGGTCACCTACCACCTCGACGCGCCGGGCGGCTCCGAGCCCGGGGCCAACCTCAAGAAGCTCATCAGCACGGTGACGACCCGCGACGTCGCCCTGGCCGCCACCGCCCTCGTCGCCCTCGTCGCCGGGCTGTTCGGGTGGGGCCGCTCGCCGGCCGAGCGTGACGACCGCCCCGACCAGGGCACCGGCCCGCCGGTCGCCCTGATGCTGTGGGCCTGGTTCATCGCCATGTTCCTGATGCTGGTGCTGGAGCACCCCATGTGGCGGCCCCACATCTCCGAGCTCGTGCCGCCCGCCTGTCTCCTGCTGGCCTGGTACCGGCCGCCGGTCAGAGCGACCCTCGTCGTGGGGGTGCTGGCGACGATCTTCATGATCGCCACCTACGCCGGCCCCTCGCTGCTGTGGGCGGGCGACTACGAGGGCGACGAGGCGGTGGTGGTCGACACCCTGCGCGGCCTGCCCGAGGGGGCCCTGGCCATCTCCGACGAGCCCGGCCAGGTCTGGCGAGCCGGGCTCCGCACCCCCGACAACCTGGTCGACGGTTCCGCCCTGCTCACCGAGTCGGGCCGGGTGACCGCCGACACCGTCGCCGAGGCAGCCGCCCGCCCCGAGGTGTGTGCCGTCGTCGTCTGGTCCGACCGCTACGGCGAGCTCGAGGAGCTCCCCGCGCTGCTCGAGGCCGAGGGCTTCGAGGTCGCCCAGCGCTTCGACGACCCGCGGGTCCTCTACCTCAAGCCCGACTGCGAGCCCTGACCTCTGGCCCGCCGGGTGAGTCGATCTCGGCCTTCCACGGGGGGTCCTCGGTGCGCAGGACGAGGTACACCAGCGAGGCGTTCATCACGCCGAGCATGAGGCCGGGGACGGCGATGCCGGAGTCGTTGAGGGCGAAGCCGAGGGTGGCGGCGATCACGAAGCCCACTCGGGACGCCCGCTCCTGGGGGATGACCTCCTGGAGCCGCTGGAGCCGGCCCGGGGCCCGCCAGATCAGGTAGAGGATGAAGGCGAAGACGACCGGGACCATGAGGGTCCACTCCGAGGAGGCCAGCACGCCGAAGTTGGCGCCGACCTTGCGGAGGGCGACGGTCTCGAAGGCGTCGAAGCCGTCGGCGCCGATGTCCTCGAAGAGCCGCCCGAGGTGGGTCCGGCTCTCCGCCGGCCGGGCCAGGTCGACCATGCCGGCCAGCAGGAACACGACGAGGGTCCCCAGCCCGACCAGGACCACGCTCCGGAGGCGGATGCGGATGCCCAGGAGCACGGCGGCCACGCCCGCCGTGGTCGGCACCAGGGTCAGCGCGCCCCCCACGTCGGAGCCCCAGAAGGGCGAGGCGTCGATCACCAGGACGACGAGGAGCAGGCCGATGGCCGCGAACGCCCCCCGCCGTCCGCCGATGCGGGAGGCGATGAGCCCGGCCAGGATCGTGGCCGACGCCGCGATCTGGGCGAAGGCGAGGTTCCCGAGCCCGGCGAAGCGGCCCGCGACCGTGGGCGTGTAGCCGAAGACGGTGTTGAGCTGGAGCGGCCCACCGACCAGCACGTCGGCGCAGAGCAGGCCGAGCATCAGGGCGAGGACGGCGACCAGCGGGTCGGCCGGCCATCGCCGCAGGAAGCGTTGCGCGAGCGTGCCGAGGATCCCGCCGCCGAGGACGAGGAAGGCCCAGTAGGCCGCCGACCCCCACTCGTGGAAGGGGAACAGGCCGGCCAGGTAGGTCAGCGGGAGAACTGCGAGGACGGCGAGGCTGGCCACCTCGACCGCGTGGCGCCACCGGGGCGAGTCCCCGTTCACGGCCCGGACGGCCACGACCCACAGCACCAGCTGCACGGCCACGAAGGCGATCGCCACCAGGGCCACCATGTCGTCGCGCCACTGGGCTTCGGCGTTGGCCTGCTCCAGCCACTCTCGCCGGTCCTCGGCCGACCCGCCGGTCTCCGAGCGCTCGAAGCGACGGCCCTCCATGGAGTCGGGCAGCTCCACGTCGAGCAGGGAGAGGATGGTCGGCGCCACGTCGACGAGGGTGACGAAGCCGCTGCGCCGGGTGACGGCCGACTTGAGCAGGCCGGGCTCGACCCCCGGGGCCCGCAGGGCCGCGACGGTGAGGTGGTCGCTGCCCGTGGCCGGGTAGGGGCCCACCACCAGCACGGCGTCGGTCGCCGGGTCGACCCGCTCCAACAGGTCGCCGAGCAGCTCGTCGGAACGCTCCAGGGCGAGGCGGCGCTGGTGGGCCCGCTGGTCGTCGGTGGCCAGGCCGCGGTAGGTGTCGGCCCGGACCAGGTCGGAGGCCTCGACGAGCACGACCGACCGGTCGGTCCAGACCCGGTCGAACGCCGCCACCACCTCGGAGCTGTCGAGGCGCTGGCCGAACGGCGCCTCCGGATCCGGCTCGAGCAGGTCATCGCCCACCCGCCCGGCCGGGACCAGCCCCTCGGAGCTCATGAGCGAGATGACCGCCTGGCGGGCGAACACGGTGTCGAGCTCCTCGCTCGTCCCGTCCGCCGTCCCGATCACCGCCGCGCGCACGCCGTCGGAGTGCAGGGCATCGCCGAGCGCGCCGACTTCGGCGCCGAAGTCGAGGGCGTCGTTGACGTCGTCCAGGGCCGGCAGGGCCAGGGTGAACAGCCCGGACCGCACCGGCGTGCCGGTCCGCCGGGTGAAGACCTGCTCCGCCGGCTCGCCGAGGTAGGCCTCGCCCACCTCGAAGCCCAAGCCGTCGAAGTCGTCGTCGCCGTCCGCCCGGGTCCCGGCGTTGAGCGTGGCGTAGCCGTCACCGGCGGTCGTGCGGCGGTCGACCGCCCGGGTCGACAGCCCACCGATGGCGGACTCGTCGAGCAAGGCCGACAGGTGGGGCAGGTCGAAGTCGTTCGCCTCGGCCCAGCTGAGCGTCGGCACCGAGAACACGAAGACCCGCTCGGCTCGAGGGGCCGCGTCGGCTGCGGCCGGCCCGGCAGCCAGGAGCGGCGCGAGCACACCGAGGACCACCGCGAGGGCGAGCAGCGTCCGTTTCACGACGCCACCGCGGACGGTCGGACCAACGGCCCCGGGAGGAGGTGGAGCCCCCGCACGCCGGCGTAGTACAGGATCCCGGCCGCGGCGCTGATCACGACCATCGCCAGGGCGGTGGCCAGGCGGCCGTCGGGGGCCCAGGCGTCGATCGCCACCCACGCCCCGCCGGCCAGCACGGCGGCCAGGAGGGTGACGACCGGAAGCGAACTCGGCCAGATCGACCGCACCTGGCGCTGGCGGAGCCGAACCGCCAGCCAGACCGTGCCGAGGAGGAAGCCGACCGTGTGACCGATCCCGAGGATGAAGACCTGCGCCGGGCCGTCGGTGACCGTGGCGAGGCCGGCCATGAGGGCCACGCCGACCAGCGCCGAGGCGACGGCGGCGAGCGCCGGTGTCCGGCTGTCGTCGAGGGCGTACCAGGCCGCGGCGAAGAGTCGGAAGGCTCCGTATGCCGGCAGGCCGAGCGCCAACCCGGCCAGCCCGGCGGCCATGAGGGCCACCCCGTCGCCGGCGTCGGCCTGGCCGAAGGCGATCACCTCCATCGCCGGTTCGGCCATCGCCACCATCAGCGCGGCGACGGGCACGACGACCACGCCGAGCGAGGCCAGCGACCACCGCACCGCACGGCCGAAGGCGGCGAGGTCGCCGGCCGCGGCGTCGTCGGCCAACTCCGGCTGGACCGTGGTGTGGATGGGCTGGGCGAAGATCCCGTAGGGGGCGAGGAAGAGGTAGAAGGCGACCCGGTACCCCACCACGCCCCCCTCCACCCCGGCGCCCAGCACGATGGCCGCACCGAGGAGCAGCGCCGCGCCGGTGTGCTGCAGCACGGCCCACCCGGAGAGGCCGAGCAGGTGGCGCACGCCGGGCGAGCGTGGGGCCCAACGGGGCCGCAGGGAGAACCCGCTACGCCACAACGCCACGGTCGGCACCGCGACGAACGCGGCGACCCCGAGCGTGCCGCCCAAACCGAGGATGGCCTGCTCGAAGGTCGAGAGGTCGAGGCCCGGGTCCGGGCCGGCGACGATCCGGAACACGACCATCGCGGTGACCACCACGACGGTGTTGCCGATCGGCGCCGCGGCCGGGAGGGCGAAGGTCCGGCGGGCGTTGAGCAGGGCAATGGCGCAGAACCCGACCGGGTACAGCACGAGCTGGGGCAGGAACCACCGCAGCAGCACGGTCGCCAGCTCTTGCTGCTCCGCCGGGCCGTCTGAGGCCGCGGTGAGGGCATCGGCCAGCCACGGGGCGGCGATCATGCCGAGCACCGTCAAGGTGCCGAGGACCACGAGCGCCAGGCCGAGCAGTCCTCCCGCCCGGGCCTCCGCTTCGGCGTCCTCACCGCGGGCGAAGAGGTCGACGAACGTCGGGACCAACACGGCGGACAGGGCACCCGCCGCCAGCAGCTCGAACACCACCGTGGGGAAGGTGTTGGCCGCCTCGAAGGTGTCGCCCAGGAAGGTCGTCCCGAGCACGGCGGCCACGACCAGCACCCGCACGCCGCCGAGGGTGCGGGAGGCGGCCGCGGCCGCTCCCATCCCCACTGCGGAGCGGGTGACCGACGGCAGCTCGGGCTCGACCACGGGATCGCTCATTCGCTGGGGACGGGCGGCGCGGCCGCTTCGGCCGAGTCACCCACGCCGTAGTGCCCCACCGCTCCCGCCCGGGCGGTCACCAGGGTGAGCACGACGACGGTGGGGCCGGGAGCCAGGTCGAGGTCGTCGACCGTGCTGATCTCCGCCGACAGCGCCGGTGAGCCGAGGATGGTCGACAGGGAGTCCGCCCGGTCGGGGCCCTCCTCCTGTTCGGCCCAGACCTCGGCCACGACCACGCCGCCCGAGGTCACGTCGGCCGCGACCGCGAAGGCCTCGGTGTGGGCCGAGCTCCCGAGGTCGGACTGGGGCCCCGACACGATGAGGAAGTTGACGCGGCGGGGCCGCGGGACGACCACCTCCTCGACCACCTCGAAGTCCACCAGGTCGAGGTCGGAGATCTGGTCCAGCGCGCCCGTCCCGTCGTCGACCACCTCGACGGGCGAGGAGAGGTCGGCGACGAGCAGCTCGGCCGCCCGGCTCTGGATCTCCGTGACCGGCGCATCGGCGTCGAGGCCGACGATCTCGGCCAGCTCCGCCCGGGCCTCGGGGTCGTCGAGGACCCAGGAGCCGTCGATGGTGAGCACGCCCCGAAGAGAGGAGCCCGCCTGGGCGATCAGCTCGATCGTGCGGTCGATCGGCTCGCGGTCGACGCCGGCGTCGGTGACCACGACCGTCACGGTGTCCTCCAGCCGGCCGTCGACCGACAGCGGTCCGGCGTCGTTGGCGAAGGCCTCGAGCTCGTCCACCTGCGCCTGGAGCGCGTCGTTGGCCGCCTGGCGCTCGTCGAGGTTGTCCCGGACCTCGTCGACCCGGTTGCGCAGGCCCTCGACGATGGCCCGGTCGATGACGGTCGAGCCGACGACGATGCCGATGGCGAGGGCGAGGAAGACGGCCACGATGCTGACGATGTGGAAGCGGAACGAGATCACGAGAAGGCGTCCCGCAGGCTCAGCCACACCGCGTCGATGAACACCCGCAGCGATTCGGACACCGCGACCATCACCAGGATCACGGCCAGGGCCGCACCGAGGAGCAGGAAGATGTCCCGGCGCCGGACCCGGCCCTCGTAGAGGCGACTCACCCCCTTGGCGTCGACGAGGTTGGGGCCGAGGCGGAGCCGGGTGAGGAAGGTGGAGGCCATCCCCGGACGACCCTTGTCGAGGAACTCGATCATGGTGGCGTGGGTGCCCACGGCCACGATCAGGTCGGCACCGGCCTCGTGGGCCAGGATCATCGCCGCGTCCTCGCTGGTCCCCTCGACCACGAACTCCTCGTAGTCGACGCCGAACTCGGCCAGTTCCTCCCGACCGGGGGCGTGGCCGCTCGGATGGACGTGGTGGATGAGGTCCTTGGCCACCTCGAGGGCATCGGCCGACACCGAGTCGAAGTCGCCGATGATGACGTCCGGCCGCATGCGTCGCTCCAGCAGGGCATCGGCTCCCCCGTCCACGCCGATGAGGACCGGGTGGTACTCGGCGACGTACGGACGCAGCGCCCGCAGGTCTTCCTTGTAGTCGTGCCCCCGGACCACGACCAGCGCATGCCGCCCGGCGATGGCGGTGTGCAGCGGCGGGAGGTCGAGCGGCGCGAAGGTCAGCTCGGCCTCGTGGCGGACGTACTCCAGGGTGTTCTCGGCGAAGCGCTGGAGCTCCTCGCCGATGGTCCGCCTCGCCTCCGCGATCACGGCCTCCAGGTCTTCGACCGTGCGCCTCCGGCCGACGGCGATCTCGTCGTCGCCGCGCAGGATCCGGTCGCCGTCGACGGTGAGGACCTCGCCGTCCTCCAGTTCGTCGAGCAGCTCGGATCCGACCTCGTCCACCAGCGGGATCCCCGCCGCCAGGAGCCGGAGCGGGCCCTGGTTGGGATACCGGCCGGTCACCGACGGCTTCGCGTTCACCACGGCCATCACGCGCGCCCCGACCAGGCCGTCGGCGGCCACCCGATCGAGGTCGGCGTGGTCGATCACCGCGATCTCACCGGGCTCGATCCGCTTGATCAGGTCCTTGGTCCGCTTGCCCACCCGGGCGCGACCGCAGAGGTCTGGTGGTACGGCGCTCTTGGCACGACGAAGCATGGAAGGAGTTGACCGGGCCATCCAGCGGGCGAAACGGGGCGGTCCAGGGCATTCCCCACCCGGGCCGGTCGTCCCACGGTAGCGGGAGAACCCCGAAGGTCCCGCCGTTTCAGGGCTTGCGACCGACCCGATCGAGGGCCCGCAGCGGGGGGACCCGGTCGATCACCCGCGAGAAGGAGACCGCCTCGCTGGCCAGGTTGAGGGCGAGGACGCCCAGCAGGACGATCGTCCGGGTGGTCGGCGCGGTGGAGATCACGACCCCGAGGCCGATGGCGGCCCCGAGCACGTTCGCCCCCACGTCGCCCAGCATGAGCTCCTCGCGGAGATCGGGCCACAGCAGGCCCGCCCCCGCCCCGGCCGCCACGGCGACGCCGAGCAGCTCGGCGGGTGCCCCCGTGGCCGCGGCCAAGGCCACGAACCCCAGCAGGCACACCTTGAGGGTGCGCCCCGGCGCGCGGTCGAACAGGTTGGCGGCGTTGGCACACAGCGCAACGAGGGCGGCGTCGAGCAGCACCCGACCGAGCGAGTCGGAGCGGGGCCCCTGCACGGCGACGATGGCCACCGCGCCGCCAGCGAACAGCTTGAGCGAGCCCGTCGTGAAGCGACCGTGGCGTAGCGCGCCGAGGTGGCCGGCGAACCCACCGGACTCCCCGGTTCCGGCCAGGTCATCGAGCAGGCCGAGGAGACCGAGGCCGAGGGCCAGGATCAGGACGGCCGCCCGGGGCCCGTCCGTGACGGCGTTCGGCTCGATGTCCAGCGCTTCGGCCAGCTGGAGGACCGTCTCGGCGGCCAGGACGGCCAGGACGACCACCAGTCCCGCCGCCGTCGGCACCGAGCGGCCCCGGTGGTTCTCGCGGATGAAGATCGGCGCGGCGAAGGTCGGCCGGAGCATCAGCCACCCGACCGCACCCACAGCCGCACCGGCCAGGAACCCCAGCAGGACGGTCACCGCGCCCTCATGGGGTCGTCACGATCGCCGGCGGCGGGCCGCGGCCCCTTCGAGCAGCTCGCCGGCATGCTCGCGGGCCGTCGCCGACTCGGGCTGGCCCGAGAGCATGCGGGACAGCTCGACCACCCGGTCGTCATCCGTCACCGGCGTGGCCGACGTGGCGGTCCGGTCGAGGTCGACCCGCTTGTCGATGCGGACCTGCGCGTCGGCGAAGGCGGCCACCTGGGGCAGGTGGGTCACGACGAGCACCTGGTGTTCGTCGCCCAACTCGGCCAGCGCGGTCCCCAACGCCAGGGCCGTCGTCCCCCCGATCCCCGCGTCGACCTCGTCGAAGACGAGCGTCGGCGGGGCGTCCGTCGTCACCAGGCGGAGGGCGAGCATGGTCCGGGACAGCTCGCCCCCCGAGGCCACCTTGGCCAGGGGGTGCGGCGGCGAACCGGGGTTGGCGCTGAACCGGATCGTGACGTCGTCACCCGGATCGGCCCCGACGTCGATGCTCAGCCGGGCGTTGGGCATGGCCAGCTCGACCAGGCGGGCCTCGGCCAGTCGGGCCAGCTCCGGTGCGGCCGCCCGCCGGGCCCGCCCGACCTCCGCCGCGGCCTCGCCCTCGGCCTTCTCGGCCTGCGCCCGCCGAGCGTCCAACTCGGCCGCCCGCTCCTCGTGGGCCTCCAGCTCGAGCAGTCGAGCCGCGGTCTGGTCACAGAACGCCAGCACCTCGGCCAGGGTGTCGCCGTACTTGCGCTTGAGGTCGTGGAGGCGGTTGCGGCGCTGACGGACCGTGGCGAGGCGCTCCGGGTCCGGCTCGATGGTGTCCGACGTGGCCCGCAGGTCGGCCGCGAGATCCTCGAGCTCGGCCTGGAGCCCGACCAGGCGGGACGAGGCGGCGGCGAACGGCGCCCGGTCGGCCAGGGCCGCGCCGGCGGCCGCCAGCCCGTCGCGTGCCGCCCCCTCCCCCAGCAGTCGGTCGGCGGCGGCCTCGGCCGCCTCCCGGTGGGCGACGGCGTCGGCCAGGCGGTCCTCCTCGGCCTCGAGATCCTCGTCCTCGTCGGGACCGGTGATGCCCGCACCGTCGATCTCGTCGACCTGGAAGCGGAGCAGATCGAGCTCACGGGCCCGGGACCGCTCGTCGCCCCCGAGGTCCGCCAGCGCGGCATCCACCGCCCGGCGCTCGGCCCGGGCGTCCTCGAGCGGACCGAGGTCGATCCCGCCGAAGCGATCCAGGGCCGCCCGCTGGGCCGGGCCCTGGAGCAGTGACTGGTGGGCGTGCTGGCCGTGGAGGTCCACGAGCCGCCGACCGGCGTCGGCGAGCGCGGCGGCGGTGGCCAGGCGGCCGTCGACGTAGGCCCGGCTGCGGCCGTTGGCGGGGACGACCCGCCGCAGGACGACCTCGTCGTCGCCCACCACGAAGCGGCCCTCGACGATCGCCTCGTCACCAGTTGGGCCGACGAGCACGGGGTCGGCCCGACCGCCCACCAGCAGGTCGACGGCTTCCACGAGGAGCGTCTTGCCCGCCCCGGTCTCGCCCGTGAGGGCGGTCATGCCCGGGCCCAGCACGAGCTGGAGGCGGTCGATGACGCCCAGGTTCTCGACCGCCAGCTCGGCCAACACGGCGCCGCTACCGGTCCGAGAGGCCGAACTTGGCCTTGAGGATCTGGTGGAAGTCCCGGGTCCCGAAGGTGACCAGTCGGGCGGTGTGCTCCGATGCCCGGCACTCGATGGCGTCGCCCTCGTCGAGGTCGAGCACGGCCTGGCCGTCGACCGACAGCGTCGCCGGTCGGTGGCCCTGGACCTGGAGGCGCACCACCTCGTCCGGGTTGAGGACGAGGGTCCGGTCGAAGAGCATGTGCGGCGACACGGGCGTGACGAGGAGCGCCCGGTGGTCGGGGGCGACGATCGGTCCCCGGGCGGACAGCGAGTAGGCGGTCGAGCCCGTCGGCGTGGCCACGATCAGCGCATCGGCGGCATAGGTGGTGAAGAAGTTGCCGTCGAGGGCGACGGCCAGCCGGACCGTGTGGCCCGCGGCCGTGCGCTCGAGGACGGCTTCGTTGAGTGCCACCCACGTCCGGGTCGAGCCGCCGAGCCGCACCTCGACCAGCATCCGCTCCTGGATCTGGTGGGTCCCGGCGAAGAACCGCTCCAGCCGGGGGGACAGCTCGACCGGCTCCACCTGGGTCAGGTAGCCCAGCTGGCCGAAGTTCACCCCGAGGATGGGGACGTCGTCGAAGGCGACCAGGCTGACCGTCCGCAGCATCGTCCCGTCTCCGCCGAGGCTGATGACGAGATCGAGGCCGGGCCCGAAGTCGGACTCCGGGACCCCCCGGCCGTCGAGACCGGCGAGGTGGGCGTCGGCCTCCGGCAGCACGACCTCGTGGTCCCGGGCCATCAGCCAAGAGGCCACGTCCCGGGTCACGGTGGCCGCCTCCTCCCGCTGCTGATGCAGCACCAGCCCCACTCGACTCACGGGGTCGCCCCCGGGGTGCGGGCGTGGACCAGGTACTCCACGTTCCCGGCACTGCCCTTCAACGGCGACTCCATCTCCCCCATGATGACGGCTCCCTGCCCGGTCAGCGCGTCTCGCACGTCGGCCAGGGCCGCGGCCCGGACCTCGGGATCGCGGATGACGCCCTTGCCCCGGCTGGCCTCCGCCCGGCCGACCTCGAACTGCGGCTTCACCAGGAGCACGAGGTCACCACCGGGCACGACGGCGGCGAGGAGGGCGTCGAGCACCGATCGCAGGGAGATGAACGACAGGTCGGCGACCAGCAGCTCGGCCGGACCCCCGACGTCGTCGAGGTCGAGGGCCCGGATGTCGGTGCGCTCGCGGACGACCACGCGCGGGTCGTCCCGCAGCTTCGGGTGGAGCTGGCCCCGGCCCACGTCGACGGCCACGACCCCGGCCGCCCCGCGTTGGAGCAGGCAGTCCGTGAAGCCTCCCGTCGACGAGCCGGCGTCGAGGGCCCGGCGCCCGGCGACGGCGACGGCGAACGCCTCCAGCGCGGCATCCAACTTCTCGCCCCCCCGGCTCACGAAGCGCGGGGGCTCGCCCTGCACGACCACCGGCTCGCCCGGGGCCACCAGGCGAGCGGGCTTGTCGGCCACCGCGCCACCGACGGTGACGCGGCCGGCGGCGATCAGCTCCTGCGCCTGCTGGCGGGACTCGACCAGGCCCCGCCGGGCGAGCTCGACGTCGAGACGGCGACGGGTCGTCAGCTGGTAGCGGGCTTCTTGGCGGCCGGCTTCTTGGCCGCCGGCGTCTTGGCCGCCGGCTTCTTCGCCGCGGGCTTCTTCGCCGGCGTCTTGGCCTTCCGCTCGACCGCCGCCACCCGCTTCGCCAACGCCTCGAGATCGGCCTGCGTTGCGGGTTGGACCTTGGCCAGCTGCTCCCGCACCTCGGTCCGCACGCGCTCGGTCAAGGCCTCGCTCTGCTTGCGGGAGCGTTCGATCAGCTCCCGCACCGCCTCCTGGGCCTCCTCGGCCCGCACCTCGCCGGCCTTGACGAGGTCGCGGACGACCTCCTCGGCCCGCTCGCGGGTGACTTGGGCGTAGGACAGCCCAGTGTCCAGGTACTCACGCACGACATCGATGGCAGCCACGCCGTGACGCTATCGCCCTCCCCGATCCTCGGTCGGGCTCAGCTCTCGGCCAGGCCCTCGTCGATCAGCCACGCCCGGGCCACGTCGCGAGGGTCCTCGTCGTCCTGGGTGACCCGGCCCACGAGGGCGCGGAGGGTGTCGGTGTCGAGGGCGCCGGCCACGGGGGCGAACAGGTCGTCCAGGCCGGGCGCCAGGTCGTAGGTGTCCTCCCGGACGGTCACCGCCGGACGCTGGGCCACGAACGCGGCGACGTCGTCGATCAAGGGTTCGACGTCGGCGTCGGCCAGCCGGGGGTCGAGCCGGTTCACCACGGCGAAGGGGCAGAAGGCCGCCCCCGCTTCGGTCAGCTCGATCAGCTCGGCGTTCGGGACGGGGCTGACGTCCCGCGGGCGGATGCGCACGTCGGTCGCCTCCGCCACGGCGGCCAGGCCCTCGGGATCGAGCGCTTCGCTGGTCGAGGGGACGCACACGACGACGTCCTCCTCGCCGTCCTCGAGGGCGTCGGCGAGCTCCGACAGCATGGTGATGCCGAGGTCGTCGATCACGTCGGGCGCGGCCACCACGCTCACCCCCGCGTCGGCCGGCGCAGGCCGCAACCAGACGATCCCGTTCTCGTCCAGGTCCTCGTCCCGCACGTCCTGGTACAGCTGCTCGGGGTCGGCGCTGGGGCCGAACTCGCGGAGGAGCGAGACCCATCCCGTCCCGGTGTTCTCCCACGAGAGGTCGATCAGGCCGGCCAGCTGCGCCTCGCGCGTGGCGCGGGAGTCGCCCCGCGGGATCTCCTCGGTGACGTCGACCCCGGCCGCCCCCAGCGCTTCCACGGCGATCCAGCCGAGGATCTGGTCGGCGGTGGTCTGCTTGCTGCCCACGGCGAGCGGGAGCCCCTCGAGCCCGGGTTCGGTGTCGGCCTGCCAGGTCAGGGCGTCGAGGCGACGCGTGGGTTCGGGCTCGTCGACGTCGGCCGCACACCCGGCGACCACCAGGGCGGCGAGGACGGCCAGCGCCGCCCACCTCACGCGGCCAGCTCCTGGCCGACGAGCGACGCGAGGTCGGGCGCGACCAGGTCCGGCTCGGGCTCGACCGGCAGCTCGGACGTCACCCCGCTCAGCACGAGGGCGAAGCGCCACCCCAGCGCCCGCGCGAACCGGCCGTCGGTGTCGGGGCGGTCACCGACCATCACCCCGTCGTCACCGACGAGGGCTCGTACCAGGTCGGCCATGGGTCGGTACGGCTTGCCGGCGATCTCCGGCACGGCTCCCGAGGCGGTTCGCACGGCGGCGAGGATGGCACCCCCGCCCGGGATCGGGCCGTCAGGGGTGGGATAGGTGGCGTCGTCGTTGGTGGCGAGGAGACGGGCGCCGTTGCGGACCGCGGTGCTGGCGGCCTCGAGCCGGCCGTAGTCGAAGTCGCGGTGGAAGCCGACGACCACCACGTCGGCGGCGCCGGTGCGCACGGTCTTCACGCCGCGCCGGGCCAGCGCCTCGTCGACCCCCGGGCCGGCGCACACCAACGCCGTCTCGCCCGGCTCGACCAGGCCCGCGGCCGCCATGGCCGAGGTGACCACGGCGCCGTCGGCTGGTATCCCGTGACGGCCCAGCTTGGCCTCGACCTCGCCCACCGGGACCGAGGAGTTGTTCGTGACGAAGACGATGGCCTCGCCCGCGTCCCGCAGCCGGGCGACCGCGTCCGCGGCCCCCGGGATGGGTTGGTCGCCGAGCCACAGCACGCCGTCGAGGTCGAGGGCCCAGGCCATCGGGGCATGTTCGCATGCCGGGACTTCGGTGCTTCGATCCCGCGCCTGCAATCCTTCGGGCATGGCGCGCTTCGAGCCGTTCCGGGGGCTCCGCTACGACCCGGAGGCGGTGGACCTGGGTGAGGTCACCGCCCCGCCCTACGACGTGGTCGACGACGCCGAGCGCGCCGCGTTGGCGGCCAGCCATCCGCTCCACGCGGTGCACCTCGACCTGCCCGTCGACGACGGCGACACCGACCGGTACGCGGTCGCCTGCCGCACCCTGCGCGAGTGGCGGGACGAGGGCGTGCTCGTCGAGGACGAGGAGCCGTCCTTCTACGTGTACCGGATGGGCTACAAGGACGACACCGGGCGCCTGCGCCAGACCGCCGGGGTCATCGGCGCGCTGGAGCTGGCCCAACCCGGCACCGGCGGCGTCCTGCCCCACGAGCAGACCACGCCGAAGGCCAAGAGCGACCGCCTGGAGATGCTCCGCTCGTGCCGGGCCAACCTGTCCGCGGTCTGGGGCCTCTCGACCGCCGACGGCCTCTCCGCCCTGTGCGAGCTGCCGGGCCCGCCGCTGGCGGCCTGGACCGACGGCGAGGGGGTCCACCACCGCCTCTGGCAGATCAGCCAGCCCGGTTTGACCGACGCCATCGCCAGCGCCGTCAGCTCCGAGCCGGTGGTGATCGCCGACGGGCACCACCGTTGGTCGACCTCGCTGCAGTACCGGGACGAGCGCCACGGCGCCGGCGACGGTGCGGGGCCCTGGGACCTCGCCATGACGTACGTGGTCGAGCTGGCCGAGGAGCAGCTCTCGGTCCAGCCCATCCACCGCCTGCTCACCGGCCTCGCGGACGACCTCGACCTCGTCGCGGCCCTCGAGTCCTGCTTCGACGTCTTCGACGGCGGCCCGCTCGGACCCGAGCTGCTCGACCAGATGGACGATGCCGGCGCCTTGGCCCTCGTGACCGCCGACGGGGCCTGGCTCCTGCGACCGCGGCCCGAGGCCATGGACGGCGTCCGCGACCTCGACAGCAGCCGGCTGGACCGGGCCCGCGAGTCACTTCCCGCCCACGAGGTCACCTACCAGCACGGCGTCGAGAACGTCCTCCGAGCGGTCGAGTCCGGCACGGCCCAGGCCGGCGTGCTCCTCCGCCCCGCCACCGTCGCCCAGATCGTCGACATCGCCCACGGCGGCGAGCTGATGCCCCCGAAGACCACCTTCTTCTGGCCCAAGCCACGGACCGGCCCGGTCTTCCGCCTCCTGCGACTGAGACGTTCAGCCGGCCGCGACCTCCCAGGTCGCGCTGCTGTGCAGGAGGGCGTGGAGGTCGCCGGGCCCCGAGCGGTCCTGGGCGGCGGCGATCTGCTGGGTGGCCTCGGTGGCGTACTCGGGCCGCTCGACGGCCCGGAACACCCCGATGGGCGTCGGCTCGTGGGGACCGCTGGCCAGGCGGGACAGCGTGAAGGCGAGGGCCGGGTCGTCCCGGGCCTCGTCGTGGACCAGGATCTGCGCCTCGTCGACGTCGGCGACATCGGCGATGGACGCGTTCCCCTGGGCGTCGAACACGACGCAGCGCTCGCCCTCGTCGCCGAAGCGCACCGGCTCCCCGTGGATCAGGGGGATGAGCATGGACGCCCGCTGCTCCTTGCCGGTGACCGCCTCGAAGGCCCCGTCGTTGAACACGTTGCAGTTCTGGTAGATCTCGACGAAGGCGCTGCCCTGGTGGGCGTGGGCCCGGCGGAACGTCTCCTGCATGTGCTTGCGGTCCATGTCGTGGGTCCGGGCCACGAAGCTGGCCTCGGCCCCGAGCGCCAGGCTGACGGGGTTGAAGGCGGTGTCGAGCGAGCCGAACGGGGTCGACTTGGTCACCTTGCCCACCTCGCTGGTGGGCGAGTACTGGCCCTTGGTGAGGCCGTAGATCTGGTTGTTGAACATCAAGATGTTGAGGTTCACGTTGCGCCGCAGGGCATGGATGAGGTGGTTGCCGCCGATCGACAGGGCATCGCCGTCACCGGACACGACCCAGATGTCGAGGTCGGGGCGGGCCATGGCCAGGCCCGTGGCCACCGCCGGGGCCCGGCCGTGGATCGTGTGCATCCCGTAGGTGTTCATGTAGTACGGGAAGCGGGCCGCACACCCGATGCCGGACACGAACACCGTGTTCTCTCGCCGCACACCGAGCTCGGGCATGAGCATCTGGACCGCGGTCAGGATCGAGTAGTCGCCGCAGCCGGGGCACCAGCGGACCTCCTGGTCCGAGGACCAGTCGGCCTTGGTGGTGACGGGGACGTCCGTCGCACTCATTGAGACAGCTCCTCCATGATGGCCCGCTCCAGTTCGCCGGCGGTGAAGGGCAGGCCCTTCACCTTCGTGACGCTGCGGGCGTCGACCAGGTAACGACCCCGGAGCAGCAGCGAGAGCTGCCCGAGGTTCATCTCCGGCACCATCACCTTCGGGTACCGGTGCAGCACCTCACCCAGGTTCGCGGGGAACGGGTTGAGGTGGACGAGGTGGGTCTTGGCCACGTTGAGGCCGCGGTCGCGGACCCGCCCCACGGCACCGTCGATGGCGCCCCAGGTCGAGCCCCAGCCGACGACCAGGAGATCGGCGTCGTCGGGCCCGTCGACCTCGACCGGCGGGATGTCCTGGGCGATGTGCTCGATGCGCTCGGCCCGCAGCCGGACCATGCGCTCGTGGTTGGCCGGGTCGTAGGAGATGTTGCCGGTGACGTCCTCCTTCTCGAGCCCGCCGATGCGGTGCTCCAGCCCCGGCGTGCCCGGCACCGCCCACGGACGGGCCAGGTCGTCGTTGCGCAGGTACGGCCGGAAGACGGGGTTGCCCTCGTCGTCGACCGCATTGGCCTCGCTGGTGAAGGGGACGCTGATGTCGGGCAGCGAGGCGACGTCGGGCAGGAGCCACGGCTCGGCGCCGTTGGCCAGGTAGCCGTCGGACAGCAGGAGCACCGGGGTCCGGTACTTGAGCGCGATCCGCGCGGCCTCGATGGCCGCCGCGAAGCAGTGCGACGGGCTCAGGGGCGCCACGATCGGCAGCGGCGACTCCGAGGACCGGCCGAACATGCCCATGAGCAGGTCGGCCTGCTCGGTCTTGGTGGGCAGGCCGGTGGACGGCCCACCCCGTTGGACGTCGATCACGATGAGCGGGAGCTCGAGGCTGACGGCGAGTCCCATGGCCTCACCCTTGAGGGCCAGGCCGGGGCCGCTGGTGGTGGTCACCCCGAGGTGGCCGCCGAACGCCGCGCCGATGGCGCTCGTGATGGCCGCGATCTCGTCCTCGGCCTGCAGGGTGCGCACGCCGAAGTTCTTGTGCTTCGACAGCTCGTGGAGGATGTCGGACGCCGGGGTGATGGGGTACGAACCGAGGAACACCGGCAGCTTGGCCAGCTGGCCCGCGGCGATGAGGCCCCACGACAGCGCGGTGTTGCCGGTGATGTTCGTGTAGGTGCCCGGCGGCAGGATCGCGGGCCGCACCTCGTACGGGTGGTCGAACAGCTCGGCGGTCTCGCCGAAGGCGTGGCCCGCCTTGAAGGCCGCGGTGTTGGCGGCGATGACCTGCTCGCGGCCCTTGAACTTCTCGGCGATCCATTCGAGGGTCGGCTGCTCGGGCCGGGTGTACATCCAGCTCAGGAGGCCGAGGGCGAAGAAGTTCTTGGAGCGCTCGGCGTCGCGGGGCTTCACGCCCAGCTCGGCCACCGAGTCCTTGGTCAGCGAGGTCATGGGGACCTCGTAGACGGTGTAGCCCTTGAGGGTCTCGTCCTCACGGGGGTCGACCGAGTAGCCCGCCTTGGCCAGGTTCCGGTCGGTGAAGGCGTCGCTGTTCATGATCACCGTGCCCCCCGACTCGAGCACGTCGAGCTCGGCCTTGAGCGCGGCGGGGTTCATGGCGACCAGCACGTTCGGGGCGTCACCCGGCGTGGTGATCTCGTGATCCGAGATGTGGACCTGGAACGCCGACACGCCGGCAAGGGTCCCCGCCGGGGCGCGGATCTCGGCCGGGAAGTCCGGCAGGGTGCTCAGGTCGTTGCCCCAGACGGCACTCGCGCTGGTGAAGCGATCCCCCGTGAGCTGCATCCCGTCGCCGGAGTCGCCGGCGAAGCGGATGATCACCCGATCGAGCGTCTCAACCGAGTGATCTCGGGCAGCGGTGTCGGCCACGTCTCTCCTTTGAGCTCGCTGGTCCGAACGTCGACCCTACCGGTGCGACCACCCACTGTGGTGCACCGCGCCGGGCCGGGCGTCAGGGGGCACGCCGATGGTGGCCATCAACCATCGGCCGGGTTCAGGCGATGGTGACGCTGTCGTCGAGCTCGATGTCCTCGCGAGGCGCCAGGAGGCTCACGCGATCGTCACCGAGTCGTCGAGGTACACGTCCTGGATGGCGTTGAGGAGCTCGACGCCCTCGGCGGTCGGGCGCTGGAACGCCTTGCGGCCGCTGATGAGGCCGAGGCCGCCGGCCCGCTTGTTGATGACCGCGGTGCGGACGGCCTGCGCCAGGTCGTCGCTGCCCGAAGAGGCCCCGCCGCTGTTGATGAGGCCGATGCGGCCCATGTAGCAGTTGGCCACCTGCCAGCGGGTCAGGTCGATCGGGTGATCGGTGGTGAGGTCCTCGTAGACGGCCTTGTTCGTCTTGCCGAAGCCCTCGATCGCGTTGTAGCCGCCGTTGTTCTCGGGCTGCTTCTGCTTGACGATGTCGGCCTCGATGGTCACGGCCATGTGGTTGGCCTGCCCCGTGAGGTCGGCGGCCAGGTGGTAGTCGGTGTCGCCCACCTTGAAGGCGTTGTTGCGCAGGTAGGCCCAGAGCACGGTGAACAGGCCCAGCTCGTGCGCCTCCTGGAAGGCCTCGGAGACCTCCTGGATCTGGCGGGTGGACTCGGGCGATCCGAAGTAGATCGTGGCGCCGACGCCGGCGGCGCCGAGGTCGAACGCCTCCTGCACGGAGCCGTACATGACCTGGTCGAACGCGTTCGGGTAGGTCAGCAGCTCGCTGTGGTTCAGCTTGACGATGAAGGGGATGCGGTGGGCGTAGCGCCGTGCCACCACGCCGAGCACGCCGAAGGTGGTGGCGACCGCGTTGCAGCCCCCCTCGACGGCCAGGTCGCAGATGTTCGCCGGGTCGAAGTACTTGGGGTTGGGGGCGAAGCTCGCCGCGCCCGAGTGCTCGATGCCCTGGTCGACGGGGAGGACCGACACGTAGCCGCTCCCGCCCAGCCGACCGTGGTCGAAGAGGGACTGCAGGTTGCGCAGCACCTGTGGGCTGCGGTCGCTCTGCTCGAGGACCCGGGTGACGTAGTCGGGTCCCGGCAGGTGCAGGTCGTCGCGCGGGATGCCCTTGGACTCGTGGCTGAGCAGGGCTTCGGCCTCGTCGCCCAGCAGGCTGGCGAGATCGGTCACAGGCGTCACTCCTCTTGGTCGGCGAACGCCTCCAGGGTAGCCAGCGCCCGGCCGAGCACCCGGGTGGCCGCGGCCCGTCGTCGGACGGGCACGACATCGGTGGCCTGGACCTCGACCTGTGAGCGGGTGGCCCCGCCGGCCGACCAGAAGCGGCGACGCGTGCGGCCGACCACGATGACCTCGGTGCCCGCGTCGAGGCCCCGGGCGAAGGCCGGCGGGCTCACGGCCACGACCGGCACGGTGTCGGCCCGCTCGTCGGATCGGGGGACGGTGATCTCGTAGCGGACGAGCAGGTCGCCCGAGGCCAGCGCCACCTCCTCGGGGACACGGGACAGGTGGCCCACGAGCAGGGCCAGGTTGAGCGGGGACGGGGTAGGGATGGTCATTGGAGCTTCCTCCGGACGGCCGGGAACCGAGGTCGGGGGAAGCGACGGGCTCCACCGTAGGAAGGGGGTGGGACAGTTACCGTGGGCCGCGACCCGGGGGGTCCAGATGGCCGGAGCAGGTGCCGGCACCGCCACCGAGGTGGTGATGCCGCAGTTGGGCGAGACCGTGACCGAAGGCACGATCACGGCCTGGCTCAAGGCGCCCGGTGACCCCGTCGCCGTCGACGAGGCGCTGCTCGAGATCTCCACCGACAAGGTCGACTCCGAGGTCCCCTCCTCCGTCGCCGGTGTGCTGACCGAGATCCTCGTGCCCGAGGGCGAGACCGTCCCCATCGGCACCCTTCTCGCCCGCATCACCGTCGATGGCGCCACCCCCGAACCCACCCCCGAACCAGAGCCCGAACCCGTCGCCGTCGAGGAACCACCTCCGCGAGACGCTCAGCTGTTCCCTCCTGATGAACCACGCGCCGACGACGAGGCCGGCGGGTTCCTGTCGCCGGTGGTGCGGAAGCTGGTGGCGGCGCACGACGTGGACCCCGCCACCATCGAGGGCTCGGGGCAGAACGGGCGGGTCACCCGAGAGGACGTCCTCGCCGTGGTGGCGGCGGCCCCGGAGACGGCCCCCGGCGTGCGCCGGGTGCCCTTCACGGCCATCCGCCGCACCATCGCCGCCAACCTCACCTCCTCGCTGGCCACCGCAGCCCACACCCTCGTGGTCATGGAGGTCGACTACTTCAAGGTCGAGCCGGTCAAGGAGCAGGCCGGCCTCACGTGGCTGCCCTTCATCGCCCGGGCCGTGATCGACGGGTTGGCCCGCTTCCCGCTCGTCAACGCCCACGTCCGCCCCGACGCCCTCGACGTACACGCCGCGGTGCACCTCGGCGTGGCCGTCGACCTCGACTACGAGGGCCTCGTGGTCCCGGTGGTGCGCAACGCGGACGATCTGCGCCTGCCCGCCCTCGCCGACGCCCTGGCCGACCGGGCCCGCCAAGCCCGGGCCGGGACGCTCGGGGCCGACGACTACTCCGGCGGCACGTTCACGCTCACCAACGCCGGCCGCTACGGCACGCTCTTCACCGCCCCCATCATCAACCCGCCGCAGGCCGCGATCCTCTCGACCGACGGGGTGCGGGTCCGGCCCGTGGCCGTGCCGGTCGACGGCGGCCACGGCCTGGCGTTCCACCCGGTCGGGAACCTGGCCCTCTCCTTCGACCACCGCGCCTTCGACGGCGCCTATGCGTCCGCCTTCCTGGCCGCGGTCCGCGACACCCTCGAGCAACGGGACTGGGAGGACGAGGCCCGATGACCGCACTCGACGAAGCTCCGGCCCGCCATCCCCTGGCGCCCGCCAGCCGGCCCGGCGGGCCCGATCACATCCGCGGCGTGGCCACCGCCGAGGCCGTCGACGACTTCTGCCTGGCGTGTGTCTCCCGGGCGATCGACGACCGCGAGATCAACCTCCAGAAGCAGAGCCGGGTCTACTTCCAGATCTCCGGCGCCGGCCACGAGGCCCTGCTCCTCGGCCTGGCCCGCGACCTGCGACCGGGTGAGGACTGGTTCTTCCCCTACTACCGGGACCTCGCCCTCGTCCTCGGCCTCGGCGTGACCCCTTACGAGGTGCTGCTGCAGGCGGTCGGCTCGGCTGACGACCCGGCGTCGGGCGGCCGCCAGATGCCGGCCCACTGGGGCCACGCCGAGCGCAACATCGTCACCCAGTCCAGCCCCACCGGCAGCCAGTGCCTGCCCGCGGTCGGGTGCGCCGAGGCGGCCCGCTACCTCTCCCGCCGACCGGGGTTGCCCGGCCGGGGCGCCCGCGGTGACGAGCTCACCTACGTCTCGCTCGGCGAGGGCGCCTGCTCCGAGGGCGAGTTCTGGGAGAGCCTCAACACGGCGTGCACCCTGCACCTGCCCGTCCTCTTCGTCGTCGCCGACAACGGCTACGCCATCTCGGTCCCCACGGCCGACCAGGCCCCCGCCCCCGTCTCCGAGCTCGTCCGGGGCTTCGCCGGCCTCGAGATCCACCGCTTCGACGGCACCGACTACTGGAAGGTGCGCAAGCGGGGGGCCAAGGCCATCGCCCACGTGCGCGCCGGCGTGGGGCCCGCCCTGCTCCACGTCGACGTCACCCGGCCCTACTCGCACTCCTCGGCCGACACCCAGTCCAAGTACCGCACCGGCGACGAGCTGGCCCACGAGGCCGAGCGCGACCCCCTCGGCCGGATGGCCGACACCCTCGTGTCCGCCGGCGCGCTCTCGCCCGATGAGGTCGCCGGCATCCAGGAGGCCGCCCGTGCCATCGTGGCCGAGGCCGCGGAACAGGCCCTGGCCGCGCCCCGTCCGGACCCGGCGACCGTCCTGCACCACGTGCGGGCCCCCGATGCCCTCGAGGCCGTCGACGACCCGGGCGACGGCGAGCCCATCACGCTCGGCGACGCCCTCAACCGCACCCTGCACGACGCGATGGCCGCCGATGAGCGGATCCGGGTCTTCGGTGAAGACGTGGCCGACGCCCGCGAAGCCGTCCTGGCCGAGCTGGCGGGCAAAGGCGGGGTCTTCGGCACCACCCACGGCCTGCAGCGGGAGTTCGGCCAGGCCCGCTGCTTCAACACGCCGCTGGCCGAGGCCAACATCATCGGCCGGGCCGTGGGCCAGGCCATCCGCGGCCTCCGCCCCGTTCCCGAGATCCAGTTCTACGACTACATCTGGCCCGCCACCCAGCAGCTCAAGAGCGAGGCGGCCACGATCCGTTGGCGCTCCAACGGTGCGTTCAGCTGCCCGATGGTCGTCCGGGTCCCCATCGGGGGTTACCTCACCGGCGGCTCGATCTGGCACTCCCAGTGCGGCGAGTCGATCTTCGCCCACGTGCCGGGGCTGGCCGTGGCCTTCCCCTCCCGGGCGGCCGACGCCGTGGGGCTGCTCCGGGCCGCGCTCCGGGGCGAGGACCCCGTCCTGTTCTGCGAGCACAAGCACCTGCTGCGCCAGCCCTACGCCAAGGACCCCTACCCCGGGCCCGACCACCTCGTCCCGCTCGGCCGGGCGGTGGTCCGCCGCCCCGGGCAGCACCTGACCATCGTCACCTGGGGCGCCACCGTCGAAAAGAGCCTGCAGGCCGCCGAGGCCCTGGCCGCCGACGGCCGGGAGGTCGAGGTGGTGGACCTGCGGTCGATCGTCCCCTGGGACCAGGAGCTGGTGGCCGAGTCCGTCGCCCGGACCGGCCGGGCGATGGTCGTCCACGAGGACGTCCTCACCGGTGGCTGGGGCGGCGAGATCGCCGCCTGGTTGGCCGAGCACGCCTTCACCGACCTCGACGCCCCGGTCCGGCGGGTGGCGGCGGCCGACTGCCACGTCCCCTACGAACCGACGCTCGAGGCCGCCGTCCTCCCCCAGGTCGCCGACATCGAGGCCGCGGCCCGCGAGGTGCTGGCCTTCTAGCCCCGGTGGGGCGAACGCTGAGGAACGTTCTCAGCCGGTGCGGACGAGCGGGACGGGCACGTCGCCGTCGCCGTCGTCGAGGTAGCCGAACCCCTGCGCCGCCGCCCAGGAGGGCAGGCCGAGCGCCTCGGCGAACTGGGCGTGGCGATCAGTGCAGAAGACCATGTCCGCCTCCAGCACCTGCCGCACCCGGTCGGCGTCGCCTTGGCCCAGGGCCGCGACGAGGGCGGCAGGATCGGGGACCGGCACATCGACCTCTCCCATGGCCTCGGCCACCTCGGGCGGGCACAGACCACGGGTCACGCTCTCGCCGCCGACGCAGACCTGGTAGTCGAGCAGGTCCTCGTCGTAGACGGCCACCTCGAGGGCCGGTCGGCCCAGGGCGGTGGAGAGATGGCGGGCGGTGATGCCCTCGCCGAAGCCGTCCATCTCGTCGGCCTCGGCGAAGACGACGACGTTGCCGTCACCCGCGTCGGCCACGAAGGCGGGGGCGCCGCCAAGGGCGGCGATCACGTCGGGGCCGGACGTCCCGAGCACGGTCACGTTGGCGTAGGTGGCACCCACGGGTCCTCCATCGGCCGACGCTCAGAGGGCCTTGACCCTTCGGCCGACGTCGGCGAAGCGCGGGTCGGCGCGCTGGATCCGAGCGAACAGGTCGCGGGCCTTGCTCGTCTCGCCCGCCCGCTCGAGCAGGTCGGCCAAGGCGTAGGCCCGGCGGAGGTGGTGCTCCTTCGGTTGGCGGGGCAGGCGCCAGTTCCCCTGGCCCAGGAGGGCCAACGCCTCCTTGAGCTTGCCCTGATCGGCCAGCGACCCTGCGGCGACGATGCGGCCCTCGGTGACCAGCTCCGCGGAGGGCGAGGCCTCCCGCAGCTCGTCCCAGAGCTCGGCCACCCGGGCGTGGCGCTTGAGGGCCCGGTAGCAGTCGGCCAGCACCGGGTGCTGCTCGGTCGACCCGGTGAGCGTGCGGAACGCCTCCAGCTCGGCGGCCGCCAGCTTCCAGCGGCGGAGGCGGTAGAGCGTGAGCCCGTAGAGCTCGCGGACGGCCGCGACCTGGGGAGCCAGCTCGCTGACGTCCTTCAGGATGCGGCGGGCGTCCTCGAAGCGCTCGCCCCGGAACGCCTTGGCCGCGTCCTTGATGCGCTTCTCCTGGGCCGCGGCCTTCTTGGCCGGACCGAGCTTCTTGCGATCCTCGGCCGAGAGGTCGACCTCGACCGGCTGCTCCCCGGGGCCCGGGGCGGGACCGCCCGTCTCGTCGTCGACGCTGCCCTCGTCGATCCACGGGTCGACCTCGTGCACCCGACCCACGCCGTCGCCGTCGCCGTCCCGGGCCCGCTGGACCGCCTTGCGCCATTCGTCCGATGCGGTGTCCGGTCGCGGGGTCCGGACCTCGCCGGCACCCCGCCGGGCCACGCCACCCCACTGCTTGGGGCCGCGGCGGCCGTCGTCGCGCTGCGGCTTGGCCGGCCGGGTGCCTCCGCTCCGGCGGGCCCGAGGAGGACCGCCGGTGCTCTTCGCCCCGGGCCCTCGCCCGGCCTTCGGCCCCGCCGGCCTGCGGCCCTTGCCCCCGCCCGGTGGACGCGCTCCACCGCGACGGTTGTCCTGGGCCATGCCGGCGAGGCTACCGGTGCGACCACTACGGAAAACGAGGAAGAGCCCCCAGCGAGGCTGGGGGCTCTTCTCGTGCGAAATCGGCGGCGACCTACTCTCCCGGGACGTCTCCGTCCAAGTACCATCGGCGCTGGCGGGCTTAACTTCCGTGTTCGGAATGGGAACGGGTGTCTCCCCGCCGCCATCACCACCGAAACCTTTGCGCTCTCACAGGGGCGACGGGCGCCCTCGAGAACTCCACAGCGAGCACGAACATCATTCGTTCTGAACCAAGCCCTCGGCCGATTAGTACCGGTCGGCTGAACACGTTGCCGTGCGTACACCTCCGGCCTATCAACGTGGTCGTCTACCACGGGCCTTACCTGGTTATCCAGTGAGGAGTCTCATCTTGAAACGGGCTTCGCACTTAGATGCTTTCAGCGCTTATCCCTTCCGCAGGTCGCCAACCAGCCGTGCCCTTGGCAGGACAACTGGCACACGAGAGCTGCGTCCGTCCCGGTCCTCTCGTACTAGGGACAGCCTTTCTCAAACTCCTTACGGCTACAGAGGATAGGGACCGAACTGTCTCACGACGTTCTAAACCCAGCTCGCGTACCGCTTTAATGGGCGAACAGCCCAACCCTTGGGACCTGCTTCAGCCCCAGGATGCGATGAGCCGACATCGAGGTGCCAAACCTTCCCGTCGATATGGACTCTTGGGGAAGATGAGCCTGTTATCCCCGGGGTACCTTTTATCCGTTGAGCGACGGCGCTTCCACACGCAACCGCCGGATCACTATGCCCTGCTTTCGCACCTGCTTGACGTGTTTGTCTCGCAGTCAAGCTCCCTTGTGCCATTGCACTCGACGCCTGATTGCCAACCAGGCTGAGGGAACCTTTGGGCGCCTCCGTTACTCTTTGGGAGGCGACCGCCCCAGTCAAACTACCCACCTGACACTGTTCCCGATCCGGATGACGGACCTAGGTTAGAGTTCCAGCAAATGCAGGGTGGTATTTCAAGGTTGACTCCACACTAGCTAGCGCCAATGCTTCCAAGTCTCCCACCTATCCTACACAACACATACCAAAACCCAATATCAAGCTGTAGTAAAGGTCCACGGGGTCTTTCCGTCCTTCTGCAGCTAACGAGCATCTTTACTCGTACTTCAATTTCGCCGGGCCTATGGTTGAGACAGTGGGAAAGTCGTTACGCCATTCGTGCAGGTCGGAACTTACCCGACAAGGAATTTCGCTACCTTAGGACCGTTATAGTTACGGCCGCCGTTTACCGGGGCTTAGGTTCAGAGCTTCGTCCCGAAGGACTAACCCTTCCCCGTAACCTTCCGGCACCGGGCAGGCGTCACAGCGTATACAGCGCCTTACGGCTTCGCACGCTGCTGTGTTTTTAGTAAACAGTCGCTATCCCCTGGTCTCTGCGGCCCCCTCGAGCTCAGGACGCGAAGTCCTTCACCTGTTGGGGCCCTCCTTCTCCCGAAGTTACGGAGGTATTTTGCCGAGTTCCTTAACCATAGTTCTCCCGATCGCCTTGGTATTCTCTACCTGTCCACCTGAGTTGGTTTGGGGTACGGGCACCGTGAAAGCTCACTAGAGGCTTTTCTCGGCAGCATAGGATCAGTGACTTCGCCTGAAGCGGCTCGGTTTCACGTCTCAGGATGTATGAGGGCCGGATTTCCCTGGACCTCTCCCTACACGCTTACCCCAGGACAACCATCGCCTGGGATCACCTACCTTCCTGCGTCCCCTCGTTGCTAGCCGCCCAGCGGTCGGTTCGGTTCGTCCACCCGAAGGTGGACAGCCCCTAGCGACCCCTGCTTGGCTTGGGCGCGTTCACGGTGGTACCGGAATATCAACCGGTTGTGCATCGACTACGCCTTTCGGCCTCGCCTTAGCTCCCGACTTACCCTGGGAGGATTAGCCTTCCCCAGGAACCCTTGGACATTCGGCGGAGGGGTTTCGCACCCCTCTTTCGCTACTCATATCAGCATTCTCACTCGACCACGGTCCACGTCGGTTCACACCGACGCTTCGCTCCGAGATCGACGCTCCCCTACCACTCACGCATACGCGTGAATCCGCGGCTTCGGCTCCATGCTTGAGCCCCGTTACATTGTCCGCGCAGGATCACTCGACCAGTGAGCTATTACGCACTCTTTCAATGGTGGCTGCTTCTAAGCCAACATCCTGGCTGTCTGTGCAATCCCACATCGTTTACCACTTAGCATGGAATTTGGGGCCTTAGCCGGCGGTCTGGGCTGTTTCCCTCTCGACCATGAAGCTCATCCCCCATGGTCTCACTGCCGAGCTCTAGAGCGATGGCATTCGGAGTTTGGTTGGGGTCAGTAAGCTTGTAGGCCCCCTAGCCCATCCAGTGCTCTACCTCCATCGCTGAACGCCCGACGCTGCACCTAAATGCATTTCGGGGAGAACCAGCTATCACCGAGTTTGATTGGCCTTTCACCCCTATCCACAGGTCATCCCCTCAGTTTTCAACCTAAGTGGGTTCGGGCCTCCACGGAGTCTTACCTCCGCTTCACCCTGCCCATGGATAGATCACTCGGCTTCGGGTCTACAGCGTGCGACTGAACGCCCTGTTCAGACTCGCTTTCGCTCCGGCTTCCCATCACTGGTTAACCTTGCCACACACCGTAACTCGCTGACTCATTCTTCAAAAGGCACGCCATCGTGACCAAAGGGCCGAAGCCCAGTGGCGACA
>CAWBVI010000005.1:180000-590440 GCA_963792205.1 uncultured Microthrixaceae bacterium
GCAACGCCGGAGCCAGCAGCAGCCCGCCGCCGAGGAAGAAGCCGGCCATCACCGTCGCCCCCGGCACACCCCGGTCGAGGACGGCCTTGGCGGCGACGGTGTAGACGGCGTACGACAGGCCGGCCCCGAGCGCCAGGAAGAGGCCAGTGGCGTCGACCTCACTGTCCCCGCCGGGGGCCAGCAGCAAGGCGCAGCCGATGATGGCCAGCCCGGTGGCGGGGTACCAGCGCGGCACCGGGCGCTCACCCGACGCGACCAGGGCCACCAGCCCGGTGAACACCGGTCCGCTCCCGATGGCGATGAGCGTCCCCAACGCCACCCCCGCCCGGTCCACCGCGGCGAAGAAGCAGGCCTGGTACGTCGCCACCGCTACCGCCCCCGCCACCCACGCCACCCAGCCGTTCTGGTCACGCGAGAGCTCACCCGAGTGAGACCTCGACGTCACCAGAACGGGTGTGGCGAGGGCGAGGAGGGCCAGGAGGGCGCCGCCGAGGAGGATGCGGACGGTGCCGACCACGACGGGGGCGGCACCGACGTCGCCGAGGTCCTGGGCGGTGCCCGTGGTGCCCCACAGGACCGCGGCGCCGATGATCAGCAGCTCGGGCCGGACCCGCGCCATCAGCGGGACACGTTGGGGTCGCCCGGGACGAACCAGCGCCACGGCTCGTCGACCGCCACCGAGATGCCGATCCGGGTGGACACGCCGGGTTCGGTGGGCGGGGCGGTGCCGTCGTCGAGGATCCGCACCTCGTCGCCGGCCACCAGGTCGGCGCCGTCCAGCTCCCGCTCGATGCCGAAGGCCTGGCACAGCTTGGCCGGGCCGCTGCACAGGTCCCGATCCCGCCGAGCGGCCGGGCCCCGGGCGGCCCGCATGGCCTCGAGGCCCTCGAGCGGCGCCAGCGCCCGCAGCAGGACGGCCGAGCTCTCGCCCACCGGCCCGCACACCGCGTTGGCGCAGTGGTGCATCCCGTACGTGAAGTAGACGTACAGGTGGCCCGCGGGGCCGAACATCACCTCGTTGCGGGCCGTCGGGCCCCGGAACCCGTGGCTGGCCGGGTCCTCGGTGCCCGCGTAGGCCTCGACCTCGACGATCCGTCCCACCCGTTCACCCCGCACCAGCACCTTGTTGAGCAGCTCGGGAGCCACCAGCCGGCCGTCCCGGGCGAAGAACGACCGGGGCAGTGCCTTCACCGACGATCGTGGTCGGCGACCAGTCGGTCGGCGAAGGCCGCACGCTGGGCCGTGAAGGCCTCGGGGCCGGCGCCGCCCCGGGTCGTGCGCCGGGTCACCGACACCCCGGGCGCCAGGAGCGCGGCCGCCTCCTCACCGAGGCGCTCGTCGGCCGCGACGAGCTCGGCGAGGTCCTCGCCCTCGTCCAGCGACCGCCGCACCAGGTCCCCCACGACGGCGTGGGCCTCGCGGAACGGCATCCCCCGGCCGACCAGGTGCTCGGCCAGGTCGGTCGCCGCCCCGGCCGGGTCGTCGGCCGCCGCCGCCATCCGCTCGGGCACGAAGGTGAGCGTGGCCATCATGCCGGTGAGGGCCGACAGCCCGAGCGCCACCTGGTCGAGGGCGTCGAACAGGGGCTCCTTGTCCTCCTGGAGGTCACGGTTGTAGGCCAGCGGCAGGCCCTTGAGCGTGCTCAGCAGGCCCGTCAGGTTCCCGATCAGCCGCCCCGCCTTGCCCCGGGCCAGCTCGGCGACGTCGGGGTTCTTCTTCTGCGGCAGCATCGAACTGCCCGTGGCGTAGGCGTCGGCCAGGCGGACGAAGCCGAACTCCTCGGCGCTCCACAGCACGAGCTCCTCGCCGAGGCGGGACAGGTGCACGCCGAGCAGGGCCAGGGCGAACAGCGCTTCGGCGACGAAGTCCCGATCGCTCACGGCGTCGAGCGAGTTGTCGAAGGCGGCGGCGAACCCGAGGTCGGCGGCCACGCCGACGGGGTCGAGGTCGAGCGACGAGCCGGCCAGCGCCCCGGCCCCCAGCGGCGAGACGTCGAGGCGGCGCCGGCAGTCGAGCAGGCGGTCGACGTCGCGGGCCAGCGCCCAACCGTGGGCCAGCAGGTGGTGGCCGAGCAGCACAGGCTGGGCCCGCTGGAGGTGCGTGTAGCCCGGCAGGTAGGTGTCGCCCGCCTCGTCGGCCCGTTCGGCCAGGGTGTGCTGCAGGGCCAGGACCCGGTCGACGACGATGCTCAGCTCCCGCTTGGCGAAGAGCCGCAGGTCGGTCGCCACCTGGTCGTTGCGGCTCCGGCCCGTGTGGAGCTTGGCCCCGGCCTCCCCGGCGATCTCCGTGACCCGACGTTCCACCGCGGTGTGGATGTCCTCGTCGGAGGCCTCGAACGCGAACGACCCCGAGCCCAGCTCCTCTTCCACCTGGTCCAGCGCGGCCAACACCGCGGCCGCTTCGTCGCCGTCGAGCAGCTCGGCCCGCACCAGGCCCCGCACGTGCGCCCGGGAACCGGTCAGGTCGTCGGCCGCCAGGCGGACGTCGAAGGGCAGGCTGACCGTGTAGGCCAGCAGCTCCTCGGAAGGCCCGTCGCCGAACCGCCCCTGCCAGAGGGTCACGGCTCCTGCGCCTGCTGGGCCGTCCGTCTTGGCCGCCCACGTCTCGAGGCCGAGGCCCCAGAGGCGGACGAAGCCGGCGCTGTCCTCGTGGTTGAAGCTGTCCTCGGCGTCGTAGGTGGCCAGGCCGTAGTCGTAGAGGGAGTGGGGGCTGCGCCGCCCGGTGACCTCGCACTGCCCGGGCGAGAGGCGCAGGCGGACGTCGCCGGTGACCAGGTGCTGGCTCTCCTCCACGAAGGCGTCGAAGGCCGAGCGCAGGGGCGAGAACCAGAGCCCGTCGTAGATCAGCTCGGCGTAGCGCGGCTCCAGCCGGGACTTCTCCCGGGCCAGGTCCCGTTCGAGCGTGATCGACTCGAGGTCGACGTGGGCCTGGATCAGGGCGAGGGCGGCCGGGCACTCGTAGGTCTCCCGGCTCTTGATGCCGACCCGGCGGTTCTCGACCATGTCGATGCGGCCCCAGCCGTAGGAGCCCACGACATCGTTGAGCCGGGCGATCAGGTCCACCAGGCCGAGCTCCTCACCGTCGACCGCCGTGGGCACGCCCTCCACGAACGACACCTCGAGGTCCCGCGGCTCGGTCTCCGTGGGCACGGTCATCGACCACACCCCCGGTGGCGGCTTGGCCCACGGATCCTCCATCTCGCCGCACTCGATGGCCCGGCCCCACAGGTTGTCGTCGATGGAGTACACCTTCTCCTTCGTCGCCGTGATGGGGATCTCGTGGCGGTAGGCGTAGAGGATGGCGTCCTCCCGGGTCATGCCCCAGGTCCGCACCGGGGCCAGCACGTCGAGGTGCGGCGCGATCGACCGGACACCCACCTCGAAGCGCACCTGGTCGTTGCCCTTCCCGGTGCAACCGTGGGCCACCGCCGAGGCGCCGTAACGGCTGGCCGCCTCGACCAGGTGGCGCACGATCACCGGCCGGGAGAGGGCCGACACCAGCGGGTAGCGGCCCTCGTACAGGGCGTTGGCCCGCAGAGCGGGGACCACGAAGTCGCGGGCGAACTCGTCCCGGACGTCGATGACCTCGGCCTCGACCGCACCGGCCGCCTTGGCCCGGTCGAGCACCGGCCCCCAGTCGCTGCCTTCCTGGCCGACGTCGGCGCACACGCACACGACCTCGTACCCCAGCTCGTCGATCAGCCACCGGACCGCGACCGAGGTGTCCAGACCGCCGCTGTACGCGAGTACCACCCGCTTCGCCATGGAGTTCCTCTCAGGTGAGGCCGGCCAGCTCGCGGAGCTGGCCGGCCAGGAGCGATCCGGACGTGTCCTCTTCGGCCACGATGATGAGGGTGTCGTCGCCCGCGACCGTGCCGAGCACCTCGGGCAGCGACGAGCGGTCCAAGGCCGACGCCACCACGTGGGCCGACCCGGGCGGCGTGCGCAGGACCACCAGGTTGTGGCTGTGGGCCACCTCGACGACCCAGTCCCCGAGCACCCGCCGGAGGTGGTCGGCCGGCGGGACCTGGTCCTTGGGCAGGTCGGGCACGGCGTAGATGCTCAGCCCGCCCCGGGCCCGCACCTTGATGGCGCCCATGTCGTCGAGGTCCCGGGACACGGTGGCCTGCGTCGCCGACACCCCGTCGGCGGCCAGCAGGTCCACGAGCTGGGCCTGGCTCGACACGTCCTCGGTCTCGAGCAGCCGAGCGATCTTGTGCTGGCGCTGGATCTTGTTGCTCATCACACCTGGCCCAGGATCCACGCCACCGCGCCGCGGGCGGCGTGCATGCGGTTCTCCGCCTGCCGCCAGACCCGGCTCTGGAGGCCCTCCAGCACCTCGTCGGACACCTCCTCGCCGCGATGGGCGGGCAGGCAGTGCAGGAAGATGCTCTTCTCGCCCGCGCCGGCCATGACCCGCTCGTCGACCATGAAGCCCTCGAAGGCCTTGCGCCGAGCGTCGGCCTCGGCCTCCTGGCCCATCGACGTCCACACGTCCGTGTAGACGACGTCGACGCCGGCCACCGCCTCCTCGGCCCGGTCGAACACCTGGGGAGCCACGCCCAGACCAGCGACGCGGTCCAGGTCGTGCTCGGCCAGGGCGTACCCCGGAGGGCTGGCCAGCCGCACCTGCATGCCGGCCAACGTGGCCGCGAGGGCCAGCGACCGGCACATGTTGTTGCCGTCGCCGACGTAGGCCACGGTGCGCCCGTTGAGGTCGCCGAACTCGTCGGCCATCGTCAGCAGGTCGGCCAGGGCCTGCAGCGGGTGGGCGTCGTCGGAGAGCAGGTTGACGACCGGCACCCACGAGACCGCCGCCATCCGCTCGAGGACCGAGTGCTCGAACACCCGGGCGCCGATCGCCGCGTGGTAGCAGGCCAGCGTCCGGGCGACGTCTTCGGCCGACTCCCGCTTGTCGATGCTGACCTCGTCGCCCCGGATGGTCACGGGGTGCCCACCCAGGTCCCGCACGGCCATCTCCATGGAGTTGCGGGTCCGGGCCGAGGGCTTCTCGAACACGAGGGCCATGCCCTTGCGGGACAGCACCTGCGGCGGGTTGGGGTCGAGGGCCAGCGCGATGACCTCGAAGAGCTCGTCCCGGGTCAGGTCGTCGATCTCCAGCAGGTGCCTCACGCCATCACCCCGGCCAGGATCTCCAGGGCCTCGTCGACCTCGTCGTCGCCCACCAACAGGCTCGGGGCCAGCCGGAGCGCCGTCGGGCTCACGCCGTTGACGACCAGCCCGGCGGCAAGGGCGTCCCGGGCCACGTCCCGGGCGTCGGGCCCGTCCAGCTCGGCGGCAAGCAGGAGGCCCAGGCCCCGGACGCCGGACACCCGGGGCAGGCCGGCCAGTCCGTCGGCCAGGCGCTTGCCCGCGTCGCGGGCCCGGGTCGGCACGTCCTCGCGCTCCATGACCTCCAGCACCTTGCGGGCTGCGGCCGTCGCCAGCGGCTGCCCGCCGAAGGTCGTGGCGTGGTCGCCGGGCACGAAGGCCTCGGCCACCTCGGCCCGGGCCCAGCAGGCCCCGATCGGGACCCCGTTGCCGAGCGCCTTGGCCATCGTCACCACGTCCGGCTGCACCCCGAAGTGCTCGAAGCCGAACCACTCGCCGGTCCGGCCGAGCCCGGTCTGGATCTCGTCCACCACGAAGAGGAGCCCTCGCTCGTCACACAGGCGGCGGACGCCCGCGAAGTAGGCCGCGTCGGCGGGCTTGACCCCACCCTCGCCCTGTACCGGCTCGAGGAGGACGGCCGAGGTCGACGGGTCGAGCGCCGCCTCGAGGGCCTCCAGGTCGTTCCAGGCCACGTGGCGAAAACCCTCGGGCAGGGGCTGGAACGCCTCGTGCTTCTCGGGCTGGCCGGTGGCGTGCAACGTCGCCAGGGTCCGGCCGTGGAACGACCCGTACGCACTCACCACGACGTGACGACCCCGACCGCCGACCTTGCGGCTGAGCTTGATCGCGGCCTCGTTGGCCTCGGCCCCCGAGTTGCAGAAGAAGACCTTCCCGCCGCCGCCCAGCAACCGGTCGAGGGTGGCCGCGACCTCGGGGCCCGGCACGGTGCCGTAGAGGTTGGAGACGTGCAGCAGGGTCCGGGCCTGCTCGGCGATGGCCTCGGCCACCTCTGGATGGGCGTGGCCCAGGCTGGTCACCGCCAGCCCGGACAGGAAGTCGAGGTAACGCTTTCCGGCGTCGTCCCAGAGCTCGGTCCCCGCGCCGCGGACGAAGGTCACCGGCTGCGGGGGGTACGTGCTCATCAACGCCGTGGCGGTCATGTCGTCTCCGTGGTGATCATGGTCCCCACGCCCTCGTCGGTGAAGAGCTCCAGGAGCAGGACGTGGGGCAGGCGGCCGTCGAGCACGTGGGCCGAGCCGACGCCGGCGCGCACGGCGTGCAGGCAGGCCGCCACCTTGGGGATCATGCCGCCGGAGACCGACCCGTCGGCCACGAGGGCGTCCAGCGCGCCCGGGTCGAGCGTGTGGAGGAGCTCGCCGCCGGCGTCGAGGATCCCGGCCACGTCGGTCAGGTAGATCACCTTCGCCGCGCCGAGCGAGGCGGCGACGGCCGCGGCGACGGTGTCGGCGTTGATGTTGTAGGCCTGGCCCGACGGATCCGAGCCGATGGTCGACAGCACCGGGATGAGGTCCTCGGCCAGGAGCCGCCGGATGATCGACGGGTCGACCGCGGCGACGTCGCCGACGTACCCGAGGGCCGGGTCGCGGGGCGTGGCGGCGATGAGCCCGGCGTCCTCGCCCGAGAGGCCGACGGCGAGCGGGGCGTGGACGTTGATGGCCGACACGATCTCGCGCCCCACCTTGCCGACCAGGACCATGCGGGCGATGTCCAACGTCTCGGCGTCGGTGACGCGCAGGCCGTCGCGGAACTCCGGCTCCTTGCCCAGCTTGGCCATGACCTCGCCGATCTGGGGCCCGCCGCCGTGCACGACGACGGTGTGCATCCCGACCGAGCGCATCAGGACGATGTCCTCGGCGAACTGCCGGGCGAGGGTGGGGTCGGTCATGGCGTGGCCGCCGTACTTCACCACCACGGTGGAGCCCCAGAAGCGCCGGATGTACGGCAGGGCCTCGACGAGGACGTCCGCCGTGTTCACGACGTCCCCATGTTCTCGTCGACGTAGCCGTGGGTCAGGTCGCAGGTGAGCACCACGGCCCGACCGGCGCCGATGCCGAGGTCGGCGGTCACCTCGAGCTCCCGACCGGCCAGGTGGGCCGTCACCGCCGCAGTGTCGTGGGCGACCCCGATCCCGTGCCGGCAGACGACGGTCCCGCCGTAGGCGATCGCCAGCAGGGCGGCGTCGAAGGCCACGCCCGCCGAACCGAGGTCGCTCGCCACCCGACCCCAGTAGGGGTCGGCGCCGTACCACGAGCACTTGGTCAGCTGGCTGGTGGCGACCGCCCGCGCCGCCGTGCGGGCGTCGCCGTCGGATTCCGCCCCGACCACCCGGACGCGCACGAGCTTCGTGGCCCCCTCGGCGTCGGCCACCATCTGCTCCGCCAGCGAGGCGCAGGCGGCGGTCACCGCCTCCTCGAGCTCGGCCGGCGGCACCGGGCGCGCCGCACCGGAGGCCAGCAGGAGCACGGTGTCGTTGGTCGAGGTGGCCCCGTCGACGGTGATGCAGTTGAACGTGTCGGTGACGGCGTCCCGCAGGACGTCCTGCAGGACCCGGGGCTCGGCCCCGGCGTCGGTGGTGATCACCGCCAGCATCGTGGCCATGTTCGGCGCCAGCATGGCGGCCCCCTTGGCCATGCCGCCGACGGTGAACCCGTCACCGACGACCTTGACCTCCTTGCGCACCGTGTCGGTGGTGAGGATGGCCCGGGCCGCGTCACCCGCCCCCTCGGCCGATCGGGCGTCGGCCAGGGCGGGGATCGCCGCCACCATGGCCGCCAACGGCAGCCGGTAGCCGATGAGGCCCGTCGAGCAGATCAGCACCTCGTCGTGGGCGCAGCCCAGCTGCTGGGCGACGTGGGCACACAGCTCCTCGGCGTCCTGGCTGCCGGGCTCACCCGTGCCCGCGTTGGCGTTGCCGGAGTTCAGGAGGACGGCGGCGGCCCGCCCCGTGCTCTGGCGCAGGTGGGCCCGACTGACCAGCACCGGCGCAGCCGTCATCTTGTTGGCGGTGAAGACGCCGGCGGCCGGGACGGCCCGGCCGTCCGCCGTGGCCACCAGCGCCAGGTCGGGGACCCCGACGGGCTTCACGCCACCGTGCCCGCTCGCGGCGACGAACCCCGCCGCCGCGGTCACGCTCATGTCGGCTCCAGCTCCGCCGCCGGGACCGGCCAGCCGTCGACGATGTTCGAACCCGTCGGCTTCGTGTCGCTCATGGATACGTCCCGACGAGGGGGAGGCCGGTGGTCTCGGGGAGGCCGGCCACCAGGTTGGCGCACTGGATGGCCTGGCCGGAGGCGCCCTTGACCAGGTTGTCGATGGCGCAGAGGGCCAGCACCCACCCGGTGCGCTCGTCGGCCCGGGCGGTGACGAAGGCGGAGTTGGAGCCCAGGACCGCTTTGGTGGTCGGCACGCCATCGATGACCTGGACGAAGCGCTCGTCGGCGTAGGCCCCCCGCAGGACGTCGAGGACGGCCTCGGTGGTGGTGGCCCCGGTCGGCCGGGCGTAGCAGGTGGCCAGGATCCCCCGCGTCATCGGCGCGAGGTGCGGGGTGAAGAGGACCTCGGCCCCCAGGACCTGCTCCATCTCCGGGGTGTGGCGGTGGTCGAGCAGGCCGTACGCGGCGAAGTCCTCGTCCACCGTGCAGAACTGGGTGGTGGGCTTGAGGCCACGGCCGGCGCCCGACACGCCGCTGGCGGCGTCGACCACGATCCCGGTCGTCTCGACCGCCCCCGCCCGCACCAGCGGGGCGAGGGCCAGCGCCGCCGCGGTCGGGTAGCAACCGGGCACCGCGACGGCGGAGGCACCCACCAGGTCGTCCCGGAAGAGCTCGGGCAGCCCGTAGGCGAAGTCGGCCAGGAGCTCGGGCGCCGTGTGCTCGGCGCCGTACCACTGCGGATAGGCCGCCGGATCCTTCAGCCGGAAGTCGGCCGAGAGGTCCAGCACCCACTTCACCCGGTCCCGGATCTCGGGGACGATGGCCTGGCTGGCCCCGTGCGGCAGGCCGCAGAACACCAGGTCGAGCCCGTCGACCCCGTCGGGGGCATAGGGCTCGAAGGCCAGGTTGCCGTAGACCGGCCGCAGGCTCGGATAGAGGTCGGCGACGGCCGTCCCCGCCTGGGTGTCCCCCGTGGCCAGCACCACCTCCAGCTCGGGGTGCCCGGCGGCAAGGCGCAAGAGCTCCGCCCCCGTGTAGCCCGAGGCCCCGACGATCCCCACACGCATGATCGATGAGCATACGTATTTACGCATGACTATGCAATAGTCTTCGCTCAGGTTCTCCGGATCGGCTCCAGCGCTTCGATGTAGTCGAGGAGGCGCATGGCCAGCTCGGTGCCCAGCTCGGGATCGTCGAGGCTCGGGTCGGGCCAGGTCTCACTGATGCGCCGCCAGTTGTCGGCTCCGAGGAACTCCCCCGCCACCGCCTCGTCGCCCAGCATCGGTCGCCACGCCTTCTCCTGCGCAACGAGGGCGGCCAGGACCTGCTCGTTCTCGGTGTCCTTGCGGTGCTCGCTGTGGAACCCGACCTCGACGGCGAGGAACTCGGCCTCGGCCACGTGCTTCGCCCCGACCACCTGGGCCTCGTAGTGCTCCCGGGGCGCGTCGGGCGGGCCGAACCAGATCTTCGTCCCGTAGCGGTGGGTCTTGTGCCGGAACTCCCCCAGCTCGGCCGGGACCAGACCCCGGAGCGCCTCGCAGACCTCCTCGAAGAGCTCCACCCTCAGCCCCTCAGCTGGGCTCCGTGCGCCGCCGAGACGGCGTCGATGACGGCTTGGCGCACGTCGGCCACCTCGGCGTCGGTCAGGGTCCGGTCGGGGGCCTGGAGGCGGAGGGCGTAGGCCAGGCTGCGGTTGCCGTCACCGACCGAGCCGCCCCGGAACACGTCGAACAGGCGGACGGACGACAGGAGGTCGCCCGCGGCGGTGCTGATGCTGGCCTCGACCGCCGCGGCGGGCACGTCATCGCCGACCACGAAGGCGAGGTCGATGTCGTTCGACGGGTACCGGCTGACGGTGCGGTACTGCCGCTCCCGCCGGGCCAGCCCGTCCACGGCATCGAGATCCACCTCCAGCCACGCCACCCGGTCGGCGATGCCCCAGACCTCGGCCACAGCGGGATCGATCTCCCCCACCGCGCCCAGGTCGCGCCCGCCCGCCACGAGGACCGCGCTGCGCGTCGGATGGAGGCCTTGCACGGCTTCGGCCCGCAAGCCCGCGCCGGGAAGGGCCAGGCGATCGGCGAGGGCCGTCCACACCGCGACCGCCTCAGGGGCCTCAGCGGCGGCGCGGGCCACGCCGAGGTGCTCGGGCTCCGGGGGCCGCTCCTGGCCGTCGACGGGCGGGAGGAACACCTTGCCCAGCTCGAAGAGGCCGACCCGGGGGTTGCGGTGGCTGGCGTTGTAGGCCACAGCCCGGAGCAGGCCGGGCCGCAGCGAGGTCCGCAGCACGGACTCGCGGGCGTCGAGCGGGTTGGTGACCGTGATGCCCACCGGGTCGAGGCCGGTGCGGGCGAGGTCATCCGGGGCGAGGAAGGGCATCGGCAGCGCCTCGTCCAGCCCCAGCCCGACGAGCATGGCCCGGATGAGCCGCCGCTCCTTCTGGCGGGGGCTCAGCCCGCCCGTGTGGGGCGAGGTGGGGACCGTCTTCGGGAGCTTGGCGTAGCCGTGGTGGCGGGCCACCTCCTCGATGACATCGATCTCCTCGATCACGTCGGGGCGGAAGCTCGGCCCCTCGACGACCTGGGCGCCGTCCGCCTCGTCGCCGACCTCGAAGCCGATGGGCTCGAGCAGGCCGCGGATGGTCGGGGCGTCCAGGTCGAGCCCGGTGATGGCGTTGACCCGCGCCGTGCGGACGGCGATCGGGGCCTGCTCCGGGAGGTCGCCGCGGGCGTCGATCGCGTCCGGCGCGGCGACGGCCCCCACTTCGGCCAGCAGGGCGCAGTAGCGCTCGACGGCGCGGTCGAGGCCCCAGAGGTCGGCGCCCCGCTCGAAGCGCCGGGAGGCCTCGGACCGCAGGTTCAGCCGGGTCGAGGTCCGGGCGATCTGCATCGGGTGCCACCACGCCGCCTCCAACAGCACGTTCGTCGTCGCCTCGCTGATCTCGGTGGAGGCGCCACCCATCACCCCCGCCACGCCGATGGGGATGTCGTCCCCGTCGCAGATGAGCACGTCGGACGCCAGGAACCGCCGCTCGATGTCGTCCAGGGTCACCAGGGACTCGCCGTCCCGGGCGAAGCGGACCCGCAGGCGACGGCCGGCCACGGTGTCGAGGTCGTAGGCGTGGTTCGGGTGCCCCAGCTCGAGCATCACGTAGTTCGACACGTCGACGACGTTGGAGATCGGGCGCATCCCGAGCTGGGTGATGCGGTTGGCCAACCAGGCGGGCGACGGGCCGATCTTCACGTCGCGGAGCACCCGGGCGAGGAAGCGGGGGCACGCCGCGGGATCCACGATCTCCACCGCCGCGTCGTCGGCGCTCGGCGCGCCGCCCGTCGGCGCCGTGACCTCCGGCAGGGCGAAGCCGACGCCGAAGCGAGCGGCGACGTCCCGGGCCACACCTGCCACCGAGAGCGCGTCGGGCCGGTTGGCGTTGACCTCGAGGTCGAGCAGCCAGTCGCCCTGCAGCCCGAGGGCGTCGGTCAGGGCCTCACCCGGCTCCAGGGCGGGCGACAGCACGAGGATGCCCTCGGCGTCGTCACCGAGGCCGAGCTCGGTCGCCGAGCAGAGCATCCCGTTCGACCACTCGCCCCGCAGCTTGCGCCGCTCGATCAGCATCCCCCCGGGCATCGTGGTGCCGAGCGTGGCCAGGGGCACCAGGTCGCCCGCAGCCAGGTTGAACGCCCCACAGCAGATCTGCAGGGCCTCGCCGTCGCCGAGGTCGACGTCGACGAGCTGGATCTTGTCGGCCTGCGGATGCGGGCGGGTCTCGAGCACCCGGGCCACGACGATGCCCTCGAGGCCCTCACCGAGGCGGGCGCGCTCCTCGACCGGTGTCCCGAGGTCGTCCAACGCCTCGGTCAGCCGGTCGATGTCCTCCGGCAACTCCGGCGCGAACTCCTGCAGCCAGGAGACGAGGACCTTCATCAGAACTGTTCCAGGAAGCGGACGTCGCTGGTGACGAACTCGCGGAGGTCGTCGACCTCGTAGCGGACCTTGGCCAGGCGGTCGATGCCGAACCCGAAGGCGAACCCGGTCCACTCCTCGGGGTCGAGGCCGACGTGGCGGAAGACGTTGGGGTGCACCATGCCGCAGCCCCCCAGCTCCAACCAGTCGCCGCCCGGCGGGCGGATGTCGAACTCGGCCGACGGCTCGGTGAACGGGAAGTAGGACGGCCGGAGGCGGGACTCGAACTCCTGGCCGAAGTAGGCCTGCGTGAAGGCCTGGATGGTCCCGGCCAGGTCGGCCATGGTGATGCCGCGGTCGACGACCAGTCCTTCGATCTGGTGGAAGACCGGCAGGTGGGTGGCATCGGTGGTGTCCCGCCGGTAGGTCCGTCCCGGGGCCACGACGAAGATCGGCGGGGCCTGGGCCTGCATCACGTGGATCTGCACGTTCGACGTGTGGGTCCGCAGCAGCATCGACCCGGGCGCACCCACGTCGACCCAGAGGGTGTCCCACATCGACCGGGCGGGGTGGGAGTCGGGGATGTTGAGGGCTTCGAAGTTGTACCAGTCGGTCTCGATCTCGGGGCCTTCGGCGACCGTGTAGCCCATCCCGACGAAGATGTCCTCGAGGTCCTGCCAGGTCTGCGTGGTGATGTGCAGGTGCCCGACCCGGGGACCGCCGACCACCTCGGTCAGGTCCAGCCGCTCGCTCTCGTACGCCGCCGCCCGCTCCCCCGACGTGAGCTCGGCCTCGCGGGTGTCCTTCGCCTGCGAGATGGCCTGCGTGGTCGCGTTCAGCGCCTGGCCGGCGTCCTTGCGGGCCTGCTCGTCGAGGGCACCCAGGCCCTTGCGCAGCGCGAGGAGCTCGGAACGCTTGCCGAGGACCTCCTGGCCGACGGCCTTCAGCTCGTCGAGCGTCGACGCGGCCGCGATCCGGGCGAGGGCGTCGGTCTCGATGCGGGCCAGGTCCTCGGTCACAAGGGCACCACGATCCCCGTTCGGGACCGCTGCGGTCCAGTCCAATAGGCGCCGCGGTTCACCAGCTGCCCCCGTGGCGCTGGCGTCGGGCCTCGTAGAGCAGGACGGTGGCCGCCATCGCCACGTTGAGCGATTCCACCCCGCCGTCCAGCGGGAGCGCCACCTCGGCATCGAACACGAGACCGTCGGGCAGCCCTTGGGCTTCCTGGCCGAGGACCAGGGCGACCGGCCCGGACAGGTCGACGGCGCCGGGATCGTCGCCGCCGGCCACGGCACCGACGGTGGGGAGGCCGAGCTCGGCGGGGTCGCTCACCGCGCCGACGGGCAGGGCGAACACCGCGCCGGCGCTGGCCCGCACGCACTTGGGGTTGGTGGGGTCGACCGACCCGGGGGTGAACACGACCCCGGCAGCCCCGGTGGCGGCCGCCGAACGGATGATGGTGCCGGCGTTGCCAGGGTCGCTGACCCCGGCGAGGACGACGACCGGCCCTCCGGTGGCCCGAGCCCGCTCGGCCACTTCGACGGCCGGCGCGGCGGCCCAGGGCGCGACGGCGACCACGGGCTGGGGCGAGCGGGTCGTCAACGCCCGTTCGAGGTCGACCCCGTCCACGTAGGTGATCGTCACTCCGGCATCCCGGGCCCGCTGCACCAGCTCGGGCTCGGCGCCGCCGACGACCAGCAGTTCGTCGAGGGCCGCGCCGTGGTCCAGGGCCGCGCTGATCGCGCGCCGGCCCTCGACGACGAAGGCACCCTCGTCCCGCCGGGCTCGGGCCTGCCGCCCGAGGCGACGGACCCGCTGGACGGACCGGTTACTCGTTCGACCCTGCCTCGTTCGCCACGGAGACCAGCGCCGAGAAGGCGGCCGGATCGGTGACGGCGAGGTCGGCCAGGATCTTGCGGTCGACCTCGACCTCGGCGGCCTTCAGGCCGGCGATGAACCGGCTGTAAGACGTGCCGTTCTCGCGGCAGGCGGCGTTGATGCGCTGGATCCAGAGGCGCCGGAACTCACCCTTGCGGGCCCGGCGGTCCCGGTAGGCGTAGCGCAGGGAGTGCATCACCTGCTCGTTGGCCGCCCGGTAGGACCGGCTCTTGTTGCCGTAGTAGCCCTGGGCGCGCTCGAGGGTGACCTTGCGCCGCTTCCGCGACGCGACGGAGGTCTTCGTTCTGGCCATGCTGCTGCTCCTCCTCTAGCGCTTGCCGAGTTGGCGGAGGACGTGCTGGCGGTCGCCGCCCGTCACCTCGACCTCACCGGCCAGACGGCGCTGGCGGTCGGCCGGCTTCCGCCGCTTGAAGTGGTTCTTGTGGATCTGGCGGCGCGTCACCTTGCCGCTGCCCGTCACCTTGAAGCGCTTCTTCGCGCCCCGGTGCGTCTTCATCTTGGGCATCGCGTCTGTCTTCCTCGCTCGACGGCCCAGGGGCCGTGCGGTCAATCGGCGGCGGTGGCCGCCGGACTCGTCTCGTTGGCGTTGTCGTCGTTGGCGTTGTCGTCGTTGACGTTGTCGTCGTTGGCATCGGTCTCGGTGCCGTCGCTGTCGGCCAGTGCTGCTTCGGCCGCGGCGGCCTCTTCACGGGCCTTCTTGGCGGCGGCCTGTGCCCTCTTGTCCGGTCCCAGGACCATGGTCATGTTCCGGCCGTCCACCTTGGGCAGCGCCTCGACCCGACCGACGTCCTCCACCGACTCGGCCACGTTGTCCAGGATCCGACGCCCCAGCTCGGGGTGCTGGACCTCCCGGCCCCGGAACATGATCGTGACCTTGACCTTGTGGCCCTCGCCGAGGAACTCGTGCACCTTGCGGGTCTTGGTGTCGAAGTCCCCGCGCCCGATCTTGGGTCGGTACTTCATCTCCTTGACGACGACGTTGGTCGCCTTCTTCCGGGATTCCTTGGCCTTCTGGGCGTTCTCGTACTTGAACTTCCCGTAGTCCATGATCCGGCACACGGGTGGGGAGGCCTGAGCGGCGACCTCGACGAGGTCGAGACCGAGGTCACGAGCCATCGAGAGCGCTTCCGGGGTGGGCTTGATGCCGATCTGGTCGCCATCCGGTCCCACCAGGCGGACCTCACGTACCCGGATCTGATCGTTGATCCTGGTGTCGTCGTGGGCTGGGCCCGAAGCTATGGCCGATCACTGCGCAATGCGCGACTCCTCTTGCGAATGGAGGAGCCCCGATCCCCAGCCCCTCGGTGGTGGGCCACAGGAACGCCGACCGCCCGCCCGATCGGCGATGCGTGCGAAGGACCTGTGCGCACCTCGTCGGTGGCCAGGTGGGGGCGGGGCCCCGCTTTCCAGGTTGGATTGCGCGGAGAACGCTAGCAGCGGTGGCACCCTTCTCCTCATGAGCAGCCTCTGGACCCCCGGCGGTGAGCACCCGGTCGAGCCGGATGCCGCCACCACCCCGCCGCCCGCCCCGGACGAGGTCGACCCGCTGGCCGGGCTGAGCCCCGAGGAGCGAGCCGAGGCCGAAGCGATGGCAGTCGAGATGGCGGCCGCCCGCCAACGTGTGCTGGAGGCGCCGGCCGACATGGTCGTGGCCAACCACGTCATGGGCCTCTACGAGCTGGCCGCCATCCACCTCAGCGAACCGGAGGGCGACCTCGACGCCGCCCGGCTGGCCATCGACGCCATGCGGGCGCTGGTCGAGAACCTCGAGAACCGGTTGGGTGAGGCCGAGCCGACGCTCCGTGACGCCCTGGCCCAGCTCCAGATGGCCTACGTCCAGGTCAGCCAGCAGCCCGAGAGCGCCGAAGCGGACGAAGCCTGAGCGGGTCCTAGGTCGTCGTCGCCTCCGGACGGAGGTCGCTCGCCTCCCAGCGGCCCAGCAGGCCGGGCACGACGAGGAAGCGGACCCGGATGCCCTCGTCGATGTGGCGGGAGCCGTCGGCGATGGCCGTGCAGTGGAACCAGTGCTCGTCCCCGCCGTCGGCCGTGACCGTGCCGTAACCGCCCGGATCGTCGAAGCTGCTCACGACGCCGGTGCGCTCGGCGGCGGGATCCGCCACCGTCAGTGGACGATCTTGGAGAGCGGGAGCTCGATGATGTCGGTGGCGCCCCGGTCCTTGAGCGCAGGGATCAGGGTGTTGATCTCCCGCTTCAGGACGACGGTCTCGACCGCGAAGCCCCCGTGGGCGTGGAGCTCGTTGACGGTGGGGGCCTTCATCGCCGGCAGGACGGCGATCACCGCATCGAGGTCCTCGGCCGCCACGTTGAGCTTGACCAGGACCTTGCCCCGCGCCTCGAGCGTGCCCTGGAGCAGGGTCAGGATCTGGCCCATCGCGTGGCGCTTGTCGGGGTCGTCGTGGGCCTCGGCGTTGGCGATGAGCTCGGTGTAGGACTGGAGGATCTCGTCGATCACCCGGAGGCCGGCGGCCCGCAGGGCCCGACCCGTCTCGGTGATCTCGACGATGCAGTCGACGATGTCGGGGATCTTGGCCTCGGTGGCGCCGTACGAGAGGCGGATGTCGGCGTCGATGCCCTGCTTCTCGAAGTAGCGGCGCGTGACCTCGGGGTACTCGGTGGAGACCCGCACCCCCTCGGGGAGGTCGGCGACCGACTGCACCTCGCTGTCGCCGGCGACGGCCACGACCATGCGGATCGGGCGGGCCGACGCCTTGCTGTAGTGCAGCTCGCCGAGCGACACCACCTCACTGGCGGTCTCCTCGATCCAGTCCCGGCCCGTGATCCCGAGGTCGAACATGCCCTCGGCCACGTAGCGCGGGATCTCCTGGGGGCGCAGGATGCGGACGTCGTCGATGCGGGGGTCGTCGATGGTCGCCTGGTAGTCGACCGACGAGCTCCGGGACACGGCGAGATCCGCGCTCTCGAACAGTTGGAAGGTCGCCTTCTCGAGCGAACCCTTGGGCAGGACGAGCCTCAGCACGAGCCTGGAGGGTACGGGCCGTCAGCCCTCGGCGGGCAGCGACTTCAGGAGGTTGGCCATCTCGATGGCCGTCTCGGCCGCCTCACGGCCCTTGTTGTCCTCGTCAGCCGACCGCTCGAGCGCCTGCTCGAGGTTCTCGGTGGTGAGGACGCCGAACACCACGGGCACCCCGGTGTCGAGCTGGACCCGGGACAGCCCGCCGGCGCACTCCCCGGCCACGAAGTCGTAGTGGCCGGTCTCGCCGCGGATCACCGCGCCCAGGGCGATGACGGCGTCGGCGCGCCAGCGGGTCACCAGCTGCTGGGCCACGAGGGGTAGCTCGTAGGCGCCCGGCGCCCAGAGGACGGTGGAGTCGGCGTCGGCGACCCCGTGTTCGGCCAAGGCGCTCAGGGCACCGTCGAGGAGGCGATCGGTGATGTGGCGGTTGAACCGGCCACAGCACACGCCGATCCGCAACCCGGCGCCGTCGAGGTCGGCGTCGCCCTCCCCGCGCTCCCCCATCAGTCGAGGCCCTCGATGAGGTGGCCGAGGCGTTCCCGCTTCGTGCGCAGGTACTCGATGTTCTCGGGGTTGGGAACGGCCTCCAGGCCGACCCGCTCGACCACCTCGAGCCCGAAGCCCTCGAGGCCGCCGTACTTGGCCGGGTTGTTGGTCATGAGCCGCATCGTGGTGATGCCGAGATCGACCAGGATCTGGGACCCGATGCCGTACTCCCGGTTGTCGATCGGGAGCCCGAGCTCGAGGTTGGCGTCGACGGTGTCGTGGCCCTCCTCCTGCAGCGAGTAGGCCCGGATCTTGTGCCCGATGCCGATCCCGCGGCCCTCGTGGCCCCGCAGGTAGACGAGCACGCCCAGGTCGTCCTCGGCGATGCGCTGGAGGGCGGCGTCGAGCTGGATGCCGCAGTCGCAGCGCATGGAGCCGAAGACGTCGCCGGTGAGGCACTCGGAGTGGACCCGGACGAGCACGTTCTCCTCGCCCTGCACCGCGCCCCGCACCATGGCCACGTGCTGCTCGCCGTCGAGGACCGATTCGTAGGCGTAGCAGGTGAAGTCGCCCCACTCCGTCGGGATGCGGGCCTCGCCGATGCGGCGGACCAACTTCTCGTTCTGGCGCCGATAGCGGATGAGGTCGGCGATGGAGATCATCACCAGGTCGTGCTCCTTGGCGAAGGGCACGAGGTCGGGCACCCGGGCCATGGAGCCGTCCTCGTTGACCACCTCGCAGAGGACCCCGGACGGGTAGAGGCCGGCCAGGCGGGCGAGGTCGACCGCCGCCTCGGTGTGGCCCGCCCGCTTGAGCACGCCGCCCTCGGCGTAGCGCAGCGGGAAGATGTGACCCGGGCGGGCCAGGTCGAGCGGCCGGGTGCCGGGATCGATGAGGGCCTGGATCGTGGCCGACCGGTCGGCGGCGGAGATGCCCGTGCTCGTCCCCGTGGTGACGTCCACGCTGTAGGTGAAGGCGGTGCGCTGCGACTCGGTGTTGTTGTCCCGGACCATGAGCGGGATGTCCAGCTCGTCGAGGCGGTCGCCGGTCATCGGGACGCAGATGAGCCCCGACGTGTGCCGTACGAAGAAGGCGATCTTCTCGGGCGTGGCGAACTCGGCGGCCATGATCAGGTCGCCCTCGTTCTCCCGGTCCTCGTCGTCGACCACCACGACGACCTCGCCCCGGCCGACGGCCGCGATGGCGTCGAGGACGGGGTCGAACTGCGGGGGATGCTCAGCCATGGCGTTCCTCCTGGAAGCCGAGCAGGCGCTCGGTGTATTTCGCTATCACGTCGACTTCGAGGTTCACGTGATCTCCGGCGCGGCGGGCGCCCAGCGTGGTGACCTCGGACGTGTGGGGGATGACGGCGACGGTGAAGCCGTCGTCGGTGGGCTCGACCACCGTCAGGCTCACGCCGTCGACGGTGATGGAGCCCTTCTCGATGACGTAGCGACGCAGGGCGTCGGGCATGCGGACGCGGAGATCGGGGACCGGCGCCAGGACCTCGCCGACGGCGTCGACGTGGCCCTGCACGATGTGGCCGCCCAGACGGTCGGTGACCAGCAGCGGGCGTTCCAGGTTGACGCCGTCGCCCGCCCGGCGGTCGCCGAGGGTCGTGCGCAGGAGGGTCTCGTCGCTGACGTCGGCCTCGAACCAGCCGTCGCCCTTGGCCACGACGGTGAGGCAGCAGCCGTCGACCGCGGTGGAGTCGCCGATCTGGGCTCCGTCGAGCACCTTGGCGGCCCCGATGCGGATGCGGGCGGCGCCGGCTCGATGGTCGACGGCGACGACGGAGCCCATCTCCTCGACGATGCCGGTGAACATCAGGCCGCCTCCAGGTCGATGCGGAGGTCGTCGCCCAGCCGGTCGGTGGCGACGACTCGGCCCCGCCAGAGGTCGGCGATGGTGGCGGCCCCCGGACCGGCGAACAACGCCCGGGCGTCGTCACCGCCGAAGAGGGCGGGCGCCAGGTAGAGGACGTAGCGGTCGACGAGGCCGGCCCGGTGGAAGGCATGGGCGACGGTGGCACCGCCCTCCACCAGCGCCTGCACGACGCCCCGGCCGCCGAGCTCGTCCAGCACGCCGGCCAGGTCGCCCTGCAGCTCGAGCGCGGGGTGGACCTTCGCGTCGGGCGGTGCATGGCCGAGCACGACCCGCAACGGGTCAGGGCCGTCGACGTGGCGGACGGTCAGGCTGGGGTCGTCGGCCCGCACGGTGCCGGCACCGACGAGGACCGCGTCGCTCTCGGCCCGGAGGCGGTGGGCGTCGGCCCGAGCCGCGTCCCCGGTGATCCACTGGCTCGTCCCGTCGGGTGCCGCCGTTCGCCCGTCGAGGGTCGCCGCCAGCTTCAGGACCACGTACGGACGGCCCGTCCTCCGGTGCTTCAGGTACGGGGCCAGCAGGTCGGCCGCTCGCTCGGCCAACACGTCGGTCACGACCTCGACGCCCGCCGCCCGCAGGGCGGCGATGCCCTGGCCGGCCACGTTGGGATCCGGGTCCTCGAGGGCCACGACGACCCGGCGCACCCCGGCCGTCACCAGCGCGTCGACGCACGGCCCGGTCCGGCCGTGGTGCGGGCACGGCTCCAAGGTGGTGTAGACGGTGGCGCCCCGGGCGGCGGCACCGGCGGCGTCGAGGGCGACGATCTCGGCGTGGCGGTCGCCCGGCGCCTCGGTCGCGCCCCCGTGCTCGGTGCCGTCCTCGGTCACCACGACGGCACCGACCCACGGGTTGGGCGAGGTGGACGTGCGGACGCCGGCCGCCAAGGCGAGGGCGCGGGCCATGACGGCCCGATCGTCCTCGGTGCCCGTCGCCCCCTGCGCCTGCGCCATCGGTCTCCTGTCCGGGACCGTGCGCGCGGGGATGCCACGCTCGGCCCCTCGCTCTCATCCGGACTCTCACCGTCGGCCCCGGAGTTCCACCGGATCGGCCCCTGCCGGAGCAGGGGTTCGCGGACTGTCACCGCCGGTCGGGACTTGCACCCAAACCCCGCGAGGGGTGTTCTTCGCGCTCAATCGTACTCCTGGGTGGCCGTCAGTCAACACGATCGTGGCAGATTCGACCGGTCAGCTCCCGCCGCGGGGCGTGAGCAGCACGATCTCGCCGCCCATCTCGGACATGGCGACGCGTCCCGTTGCGTCCTCGACGTCGAACCGTGGGGCGGCGCCCGCCGGCCAAGCGCCGACCGGCAGACCGGCCACGAGGGCCAAAGCCAGCCCGGCGCAGATCCGACGGGTCACCGAGCTCAGTGCTGGGAGGACTCGCCGGTCATCAGGCGAAGGGCGTGGGGCAGGACGTCGATCACGGCCTCGACCGTCTCGATCGCACCCTTGGACGAGCCCGGGGTGTTCAGCACGAGGGCCAAGCCCCGGGTGCCGGCCACCGCGCGGGACAGGCGGCCGAGGGGGTTCACCAGCCGCATGGCCTCGGCCAGCCCCGGGGCCTCCCGGTCGAGGACCATGCGGGTGCCCTCGGGGGTCTGGTCGCGGGGGCCGAACCCGGTGCCGCCAGTGGTCACCACCAGCCCGGCGAAGCCCTCGGCCAGCTCGACGATCGCCTCGCCGACGTTCTCCATGCCGTCGGCGACCGCCCGGTGGTCCACCACCTCGAAGCCGGCGCCGGCCAGGAGCTCGGCCAGCGCCTCGCCCGACTTGTCCTCCCGTGTCCCGGCGATGACGCCGTCGGACACCGTCAGCACCTTGGCCTGCAGCCCGCGCACCTGATCGTCAGCCATTCCGTACCTCCCGCTCCTGACGGCGACGCCGCTCGGCCGCTCGGCCCTCGCTCCGCTCACGGTCCTCCCAACTTCTCGCCCGGTTCGATCCTCGCACCCCTTGCCCAGTCCCCCGCCTTCACGGGGGCCTTGCCCTCCGGCTGCACGAGGTCGAGGCGGAAGGTGCCCTGACCCGTCCCCACCTCGACGGGCAGCTCGAGGTCCATGGCGCCCGGATCCAGCGAGCCCGGCAGCGGGTGGCCGGCCAGCACCTTGAGCCGCCGGCCGCGGAAGGTCGTCCACGCCCGCTCCAGGCGCACGAGGCGATGGACGTGCAGGGTCGGCTGCATCCAGTCGATCTCGAGGTCGGTCGGTTGGAGCTTGTCGGCATAGGTCGGCTCGCCCTCCTGCGGGCGGGGGTCCCGCAGCCCCGTCCGGAGGGTGTCGAGCAGCAGCGGCACGCCGAGCGCGACCAGGCGCTCGGCCAGCTCCGACGCGTGTTCATGGTCGCCGATCTCGGTCTCCCGGCGGGCGTAGACGGCACCGGTGTCCAGGCCTTCCTCGACGACCATGACGTCGACCCCGGTGCGCTCGTCTCCGGCCAGGATCGCCCGCTCGACGGGTGCGGCACCGCGCCACCGCGGCAGCAGCGAGAAGTGGACGTTGACCATCGGCACGGCCGCCAGCACCTCCGGCGCGATGATCCGCCCGTAGGCCACCACGACCCCGAGGTCGGCGGCGCTCGTGGCCACCGCGGCGGGGTCGTCGGTGACGGCCAGCCCGAGGTCGAGCGCGGCCGCCTTCACCGGGCTGGGCTCGGGGTCGGCGTTGCGGCGGCGACGGCGATCGGGACGGGACACGACGAGTTCGATCGGCCAGCCGCCGTCGTGCAGTCCCCGGAGGAACGGCACGGCCATATCGGGCGTCCCCAGGAAGGCCAGCCGCCCGGGGTGCTCGGGGGCCGCCTTCAGTCGAGCGACAGCCCCTCCCGCGGGGCCGCGACCATGGGCGGACGTCCGGTGAGCATGAGCTCCCGCACCATCCGCTTGGCCTCCTTCTTCTGGTCGTCATCGAGGCGTTCCAGCAGGAGGATCCCGTCGAGGTGGTCCATCTCGTGCTGGAAGACCCGGGCCAGGTACTCGTCGGCCTCGACCGACACCTCGTTGCCGTCCAGGTCGTGGCCGGTGAGGTGGACCTCCCTGGGGCGCACGATCTCCCACGACAGCCCGGGCACCGACAGGCATCCCTCGTCGAACACCCACTCGCCGTCACCCTCCACGAGGGTGGGGTTGACCAGCGTCTGCGGGCCCTCGCCGATGTCGTAGACGAACAGGCGCTTCTGCACCCCCACCTGGGGGGCGGCGAGGCCGACGCCGGGCGCCTCGTACATGGTCGCGACCATGTCGTCGACCAGCTTCAGCAGGGCGTCGTCGACGTTCTCGACCTCGTGCGCCCGCTGGCGCAGCACGGGATCCCCGACGATCCGGATCTCGTACGGCGCCATGGAATTCACCCTACCGGCGCCCCTTCAGGGGCAGGCCCTGACGGCCGCTCGCGCCGGAGCAGCGGGTGGGCCCGAACGACGAGACTGCGGGGATGGCGAAGGACACGCGCACCCAGCGGGAGCGGATGCTGGCCGGCGAGCTGTACCTCGCCGACGATCCGGAGCTGGACGCCGCCGCGTTGCGGGCCCGGGAGCTCCAGGACCGGGTCAACGCGACGCCGGCCGCGGCCCATGACGAGCGGCATCGGCTCCTGCGCGAGCTGCTGGGGTCCGTCGGCGAGGGCACCGAGATCCGGACGCCGTTCTGGTGCGACTACGGCATGCACGTCCGCTTCGGCGCCCGGTGCTTCGCCAACCTCGGCCTGGTCGCCCTCGACGTGGCGCCCATCACCATCGGCGACGACGTCCAGATCGGGCCGTACGTCCAGCTCCTCACCCCGACCCACCCGCTCGACCCCGAGATGCGCCGCGCCAAGTGGGAGGCCGCGGAGCCCATCACCATCGGCGACAACGTCTGGCTCGGCGGCGGGGTCATCGTCCTCCCGGGCGTCACCATCGGCGAGAACACCGTCGTAGGCGCCGGCGCGGTCGTCACCAAGGACCTGCCCGCCGGCGTGGTCGCCGTCGGCAACCCCGCCGCCGTCATCCGCGAGGTCGGCTGACTCAGCCCGGACGTTCGTGGAGGAGCAGGAGCGTTCGGCCGTAGGTGCGCTGATCGACCCGCTGCAGCGTCGAGAGCGCCGGATCGCCGGTGTCCTCCGTGGGGTCGAGCTGGGTGACGACGAGCCCCCCTTCGGCCAGGACCTCCGGGTGGGCGTCGAGCGTGGTCAGGAACTGCGACCAGAGGTCGGCCCACTGGGGCGGCCCGGCGAAGATCACGTCGAAGGACTCCCGCGTGCGACCGAGGAACCCCAACGCGTCACCGGGGACGACCGTCCCGCCCTCGAACCCCAGCGCCTCGAGGTTGGCCCGGATGTCCGCCACGGCGGCCCGGTCCCGCTCGACGAAGGTGGCCGACGCCGCCCCGCGGCTGAGCGCCTCCAGCCCGACCGCACCCGTGCCCGCGAAGAGGTCGAGCACCCGTTCCCCCCGGATCCCCGGCCCCAGGATGTTGAACAGGGCCTCCCGGGCCCGGTCCGACAGCGGCCGCGTCCCCTCCGACGACGGCCCGACCAACCGCCGCCCCCGGGCCGTCCCTCCGATGATCCGCATCGACGCCAACCCTCCTAGATGCGCAGGGGGTCGACGTCGACCCGGAGTCGACCGGAGGGGCGAGGAGCGGCGGCGAGCGCATCGAGCAACGTCGGATGGTCCGGCGCCCGCAGCAGCCAGGTCCCGTCCCGCGGCCCCAGCAGGTCGAGCCCGTCGACCCCCAGCACGTACTCGTCGGCGGCCGCGCCGGACACGGCGGCCATGGCGACGGCCGGCGGGTAGCCGAGGACCGCTCGGCGCGAGCGCTCGGCCTCGCTCACCCGGGTCGGGTCGGCGTGCAGGGCCGCCCGGACCACCTCGTGATCCGGCAGGCGGGTCTGCAGCACGAGTCGACCCTCGCGGGCGCGCCGGCCGCGCAGCAACCGGGAAGCCCGGGCCAGCAGGCCGAGGGCCTCCTCCGCGGCCCGGTACCGGGGCGCCAGCAGCTCCTGGTCGAGGTCGAGGAAGGCGACCACGTCGGCCTGGCCGACCTGGTGGAGCACGGCTTCGGTCCCGACGTAGACCCGGGCGTCCCGGACCGGTCCGGAGGACTCGCCGGTGACCTCCACCACCTCGGTCTGCGCCAGCGCCGTGAGCTCTTCGGCCACCCGGCTCACCCCGACGCGCAGGAGCTTCAGGCGGGTGCCACCGCAGGCGGCGCACACCGTCGGCCGGCTGAGGTCACAACGGAGGCAGGTGAGGAGGCCGGGCTCGGGCTGCACCAGGGCCGCGCCGCAGCGCTCGCAGGCGGCCAACTCGCCGCACGCCGCGCAGGCCAGCAGGCGGGCCCGACCCTTGCGGTTGAGCACGCACACCACCCGGCCCCCACCCCGCAGCAGCTCGACCAGGCGCTCGGAGTACAGACCGGTGCGGGCGGTGTCCTCCCTCCGCCGGTCGATCACGTCGACGATCGGCCACCCCTCGCGCTCCGCCGACCGGGAGGGAGCCACCAGCGTCCCCCAGTCGAGGGCCTCGAGGGTCGGGCAGGGCGACGCCAGGACACAGGGGACACCGGCTCGTCGAGCCCGCTCGGCGACCACGTCGCGGGCGTGCCAGCACGGGGCCTGCTCCTGCTTGTGGGCCTGGTCGTGCTCGTCCAGCACCAGGACGGCCGCCAGCTCGGCCACGGGCGCCCAGGCCGCGCTGCGGGCGCCGACGACCGTGGCCCCGCCCCGGGCCTGGGCCCACTCGTCGGGCAGCACCGCCACCGGCACCCCGGCCCGGCGCAGGCGCAACCCCAGGAGCTTGGCCTCGTCCACCGACGGCAGGATCACCAAGGCGTTGCCCCGGCGACACGCCGCCAGCACCAGCGGGAACCGGTCGGCTCCCGGGGCCTGGCGCAACACGGTTCGCGGCGACCGGAACGCCTCCTCGGCCAGCTCGTCGCCCGTGCTCGGCACGGGATGCGACGGCCGCCACGGGTCGGGCACGCCGGTCACCGCCCGGGCCGGCGAGGCCGTGCGCAGGAGCGCCACGGTCGGCCCGGCCCAGCGGTGCGCCGCCCAGGTCGCCAGGTCGACCAGGTCGGGCGGAGGGCCCCATCCGGTCACCTTGGCCAGCGGCCGCAGCTCCGTGCCGTCGGGCGGGGTGCTGTCGAGCTCGACGACCCAGCCCCGCACCCTGCGGCCCTGCAGCTCGATGCGCACCACGGAGCCGATGCCGACCCGGCCCTCCATCTCGTCGGGGACGAGGTAGTCGAAGGCCCGCCCGAGGGCGGGCACGTCGGGCAGGACCCGGACCGTCGACCCGGGTCGGGCCGTCCTCTCTCCCGCTGGTGCGTGTGGCGTGGGTGCGGTTCTACAGCCCGAGCGCGGACTTCACCGCGTCCACGCGGTCACGGCGCTCCCACGTGAAGCCGTCGCCCTCGCGACCGAAGTGGCCGTAGGCCGCCGTCTGGCGGAAGATCGGCCGGCGCAAGTCGAGATCCCGGATGATGGCGGCGGGCCGGAGGTCGAAGACCTCCTTGACCGCGAGCTCGATCTTGGCCGGGTCGGCCTTCTCGGTGCCGAAGGTGTCGACCATGATCGAGATGGGGTGGGCCACGCCGATGGCGTAGGCCACCTGGACCTCGCACCGGGACGCGGCCCCGGCCGCGACCACGTTCTTGGCCACCCAGCGGGCGGCGTAGGCGGCGGAGCGGTCCACCTTGGACGGGTCCTTGCCGGAGAAGGCGCCGCCGCCGTGACGGGCCATGCCGCCGTAGGTGTCCACGATGATCTTGCGGCCGGTGAGGCCGGCGTCACCGACCGGGCCACCGGTGACGAACCGGCCGGTCGGGTTGACGAACACCTCGTAGTCGTCGTCGGCGAACTGCTCGGGGATGACCGGGCGGATCACGTGCTCGATCAGGTCGGGCCGGATGACCTCGTCGCGGTCGATCCCGTCGTTGTGCTGGGTCGACACGAGCACGGTCGTCAGCCGGGCCGGCTTCCCGTCCTCGTAGTCGAAGGTGACCTGGGTCTTGCCGTCAGGGCGGAGGTAGGGCACGGTCCCGGCCCGCCGCACCTCGGCGAGCCGCTCGGCCATGCGGTGCGCCAGGTGGATCGGCAGCGGCATGAGCACGTCGGTCTCGTCGCAGGCGTAGCCGAACATCATCCCCTGGTCGCCGGCGCCCTGCTTGTTCAGCAGGTCCTCACCGGAGATGCCGGAGCGCACCTCTTCGCTGTCGTCGACGCCCTGGGCGATGTCGGCCGACTGCTCGTCGATCGACACCATCACGCCGCAGGTGTTGCCGTCGTAGCCGAACGCCTCCCGGTCGTAGCCGATGTCGTTGATCGTCCGGCGGACGGTGCCCGGGATGTCGACGTAGGCGTTGGTCGTGATCTCCCCCGCCACCATGCAGAGGCCGGTGGTGACCAGGGTCTCGCAGGCGACCCGGCTGGACGGGTCCTGGGCCAGCATGGCATCGAGGATCGAGTCCGAGATCTGGTCCGCCATCTTGTCGGGATGGCCCTCGGTCACGCTCTCCGAGGTGAAGGTGAACTTGCTCACAGGTGCTCCTGGTGTGGGTACAGCGATCGGGGTCAGGACGGGGGTCAGGGCGTGGCCCGCTGGGCCACCACGGCGTCGAGGACGGCACGGGCGACGGCCCGCTTGTCGCGACGATCGACGATGAGGGTCGATCCGGCGGGCGACATGATACGCACCTCGTTCGTATCCGCCTCGAACCCGGCACCCGGCGCCGAGACGTCGTTCACCACGAGGAGATCGACGGGCTTGCGGGCCAGCTTGGCCGCGGCGTTGGCCTCGACGTCGTCGGTCTCGGCGGCGAACCCGACGAGGGTCTGACCGGGCCGGCGGCGCTCGATGAGCCCGCCGAGGATGTCGTCGGTCGGCACCAGGGTCACCGTGGGTGGCCCACCCTCCTTCTTGAGCTTGGTCTCGACCGAACGGTCGGGGCGGAAGTCGGCCACTGCGGCGGCCATCACCACGACGTCGGCGGCATCGCTGCGCTCGCGGACGGCGGCGTCCATCTCGGCCGCCGTGGCCACGCGGACCACCTCGACACTGGGCACCACCGGTCGTTCCATCGTGGTGATCAAGGTGACCTTGGCGCCCCGGGCGGCGGCCTCGTCGGCCAGGGCGTGGCCCTGCTTGCCCGACGAACGGTTGCCGATGAACCGGACCGGGTCGATGGCCTCGCGCGTACCGCCGGCGGTGACGACGACGTCGAGCCCGGCCAGGTCGTCGGGCCCGAGCACCGCCTCCAGCGCGGCCACGATGACGTCGGGGTCGGCCAGGCGGCCCGCACCGACGTCGCCACCGGCCAGCCGTCCCTCCTCGGGGGGGACGATGATGACGCCCCGCCCGGCGAGGACCCGGAGGTTGTCCTGGACGGCGGGGTGCTCCCACATCTCGGTGTGCATGGCCGGGCAGACCACGACCGGTGCCCGCGTGGCCAGCAGGGTGGCGGTGAGCAGGTCGTCGGAGATGCCGGCGGCATAGGCCCCGAGCAGCCGGGCGGTGGCCGGGCAGACCACGACGAGGTCGGCGCCCTGACCCAGCCGGGTGTGCGGGATGGGGCTGGCTTCGTCCCAGAGCGAGGTCTGGACGGGCTCGGACGCCAGCGCGGAGAACGTCACCTCACCGACGAAGCGGGTGGCCCCCTCGGTCATGATCGGGGCGACGTGGGCCCCCGCATCGACCAGCCGACGGCAGACCTCGACGGCCTTGTACGCCGCGATCCCCCCCGTGACACCGAGTACGACCCGGCGACCGGAGAGCGGGCTACGCCTCGGCGTCGTCCCCGTCATCAGCCGCATCCGCCTCGGTGACCTCGGGCTCGTCGGGCATGTCCTCGGGGTCGACCGGCAGGATCTTGTCGGCCCGGACCTCCTCGTAGGCGATCGACAGCGGCTTGCGGGCCGTGGACGTCACCTGCGGGGGGATCGATGAGCCGAGGCCTTCGCCGAGCTGACCGAAGTACGAGTTGATCTGCCGGGCCCGCTTGGCGCCCAGGGTCACCAAGCGGAACTTGGAGTCGCCGGCGCGCTCGAGGAGGTCCTCGATGCGGGGCTCGATCATCGTGTGGTGGCGCGAAGACATGCAGCACTCCGTGGGAAAGGGGCCTGAACAGGCTACCGGCGGGCGTCGGCGATCAGTCGTTCGATCTCGGTGACGGCCCGGTCGAGGTCGTCGTTGACCACGAAGTGCATGCCGAGCTCCCGGGCCCAGTCCGCCTCCTCGTCGGCCTTGGCCAGGCGCTTGACGATCTTGTCCTCGGGATCGCCCCGGCCGCGCAGGCGCTCCTCCTGGACCGACCGGCTGGGGGCGTCGACGAAGACGAAGAGGTCGTCCGGGTAGCCGGCCTGGATCTGCTCGGCGCCGCCGACGTCGATCTCCAGGAGCACGTCGTGGCCTTCCGGCGGGTCGGGCACCGGCGTGCCCTGGAGGTAGTCGAGGAACTCCACCCACTCGAGGAAGCCCTGCGCCTTCACGTTGTCCATGAAGGCGTCCCGGGTGGCGAACACATAGGCGTCCTCGGGCTCGCCGGGCCGGCGGTCGCGGGTGGTCCACGACCGGCTCAACCACAGCTTGGGGTCGCGGGCGACCAGACGCTCGACGATGGTGCCCTTGCCGACACCGCCGGGGCCGGCGATGACGATGATCAGGGGGTCGACTCCCCGCCGAACCGCTCGATGAGGGCCGCCCGCTGGTGGGGTCCGACGCCTCGTACCCGCTGGCGCTCGCTGATGCCGATCTCGGCCATGGTCCGCCGCGACCGCACCTTGCCGATGTTGGGCAGCGACTCGAGCACGGTGAGGATCTTGGTGTCGGCCACGATCTTCTCGTCGTCGGCCCGGGCGAACACGGCCGGCAGGTCGAGGTGCCCGGCCTGGAGGTCGGCCTTGAGCTGGGCCCGGACCTGGCGGGCCTCCGCCGCCTTCTCGAGCGCAGCGCGCAGCTGCTCGTCCGAGCGGGGCGGGGGCGTCGGCACTACGCCACCGAGGCCACCAGGTCGGCGGCGGCCTGGGACGGATCGTCGGCGCGGGTGATGGGTCGGCCGATGACGAGCAGGCTCGCTCCACCGTCGACGGCCTCTTGTGGGGTCCCGACCCGGGCCTGGTCGTCGGCCGGGGCCCCCTCGGGCCGGATGCCGGGGACGACCTTGACCATCCGGGGGACGAGGGTGCGCAGGTCCGGCAGGTCGGCGACGGCGCAGACGATGCCCTCGCAGCCGCCCTCGGCGGCCACCCGCACCCGCTGCGGGATGATGTGCTCGGGGGCGTCGGCGTCGCTGGTGAGCACGGTGACGGCCACCGCGACGGGGTCCGGCAGGCCCGCGCTGACCGCGCCGTCGTGCAGGCCGCTGACGCCGGCCCGCAGCATCGGCGCGCCGCCGTGGGCGTGCATGGTGAGGTAACTCGCCCCCAGGGAGCCGAGCACCCGGGAGGACCGCTCGACCGTGGTGGGGATGTCGTGCAGCTTCAGGTCGACGAAGACCTTGTAGCCCTGGTCGATCATCGTGCCGATGGCGTCCGGACCGACGGCGGTGAACAGCTCGAGGCCGATCTTCACGACGCCGAACCACGGCTTCAGCTCGCGGGCCAGGCGGTTGGCCGCGACCAGGTCGTCGACGTCCAGGGCCAGGCAGAGCTTCTGGCGGAGTTCTTCGGGGACGGCGGACTCGCTCAATGCATCGTTCCGATCAGCTCGCGCAAGTGGGATCTTCTGGTGCGTCGGCACCAGCTTTCTAGTTGATCGAGGACCCGGGAGGGCGCACCCGGGTGGGCGAAGGTGGCGGTGCCGACCTGGATGGCCGACGCGCCGGCGGCGAGCAGGTCGATCGCGGTCGAGGCGTCGGTCACCCCGCCCACCCCGACGATGGGCAGGTCAGGGTGGGCCGCGCGGACCGCGAACACCGCCCGCACGGCCACCGGGTGGATCGCCGGACCGGACAGACCGCCTCCCCCACCGCCGAAGCGCGGCCCGTCCCAGCCATCGTCCGGGAGGGTGGCCTGGACCGTGTTGACCAGCGTCACCGCCTCGGCCCCGGCGGCGACGACGGCATCGGCGATGGCGACCAGGTCGGGGGTGTTCGGGCTCAGCTTGGCCCACCGGGGCCGGTCACAGGCCTCGGTGGCGGCGATGGCAGCCGCCGCCAGCTCGGGATCGTGGGCGAAGAGGTGCGCGCCTCCGTCGAGGTTCGGGCAGCTCAAGTTGACCTCGACCGCGACCACGTCGGCCGGCGCGCCGGCCAGGAGGGTCGCCGCCTCCGCGTACTGCTCGACGGTCCGACCCCAGACCGAGGCCACCACCCGGGCGCCGTGGTCGAGCAGGCCGGGCAGGTCCTCGGCCAACCACGCCGTGACCCCCGGGTTCTGGAGCCCGATGCTGTTGACCATCCCCGCGGGGGCCTCCCGCACCCGCGGCGGCGGGTTCCCGGCCCAGGGCTCGGCGGAGAGGGACTTCACGACCACCGCCCCGAGACGGGCGAGGTCGAAGTACGCCGCCAGCTCGGCGCCGTGACCCGCGGTCCCCGATGCGGTCATGACCGGGTTGGGCAACGCCACCGACCCGACCGAGACGGTCAGCTCGGGCTCCATCAGAGGGGAAGGCTCAGCTGGTCGGCGTGCACGCCCCGGTGGTACTCCTGCAGCGTCCGGACCCGCAGCTCGTGGCGGGACCAGTCGGCCATGCCCCGGGCGGCCGCCAGGCCCGCGGCCGCGGTCGTGAGGACCGGGATGCCGGCGGCCGCGGCGGCGCGGCGGATGTGGGCCCCGTCGGCCCGTGGGCCGCGGCCCCGGGGGCTGTTGATGACCAGGTCGACCTTGCCCGACTCGATGAGCTCGACCGCGTCCTGACCGGACGCCTCGCCCAGCTTGGCCACGACCGTGGTCACCTCGATCCCCCGCGCCTCCAGGAACGCCGCGGTCCCGGCCGTGGCCGCGATGGCGAAGCCCAGGTCGCGCAGCAGCCGGGCGGCGGGCTCGGTCGTCGCCTTGTCGCGGTCGGCCAGCGACAGGAAGACCGTGCCGCTGTCCGGGAGCCGGTCGCCGACCGCGATCTGGCTCTTGGCGAAGGCCAACCCCACGGTGAGGTCGATACCCATGACCTCACCCGTGGACCGCATCTCGGGGCCCAGCACCGAGTCGACCTCGGGGAACCGGTCGAAGGGCAGGACCGCTTCCTTCACCGCCACGTGGTCACCCGGCGCCTTCTCGCCGAGCAGGCCCTCGGCCCGCAGCTCGGCCAGGGTCGCCCCGACCATGATCCGCGCCGCCAGCTTGACCAGGGGCACGCCCGTGGCCTTGGCGACGAACGGCACGGTGCGCGACGCCCGGGGATTGGCCTCGATGACGAAGACCTGGCCGGCCTTGACCGCGTACTGCACGTTGATCAGCCCCCGCACGTCGAGGGCCTCGGCGATGGCCCGGGTGTGGGCCTCGATGACCTCGAGGGTCTCGGCCGAGAGGGTGGGCGGCGGGATGATGCAGGCGCTGTCGCCCGAGTGGACCCCGGCCTCCTCCACGTGCTCCATGACCCCGCCGATCAGGACCTCGCCGGTGTGGTCCCGGAGGGCGTCGACGTCGACCTCGGTGGCGTCCTCGAGGAAGCGGTCGACCAGCACCGGCCGCTCGGCCGACAAGCCGCCCTCCCGGCCCAGCGAACCGAACCCGGCCAGCTCGGCCATGGCGCCGCGGAGCCCGTCGTCGTCGTACACGATCGACATCGCCCGCCCGCCGAGCACGTAGGAGGGGCGCATCAGCACCGGGTAGCCCACGCGCCCGACCACGGCCAGCGCCTCGTCCACGGTGACCGCCGTGCCCCCCGCCGGCTGCGGGATCTCCAGCCGGGCGCACAGGGCGCTCCACCGCTCCCGATCCTCGGCCAGGTCGATGGCGGCCGGGCTCGTCCCCAGCACGAGGCCCTCGGGCAGGATCCCGGCCAGCTTGAGCGGGGTCTGGCCCCCGAGCGCCACGATGACGCCCTTCACCTCGCCCGAGGCGGCCTCGGCCTCGAGCACGTTGAGCACGTCCTCGTGGGTCAGCGGCTCGAAGTACAGCCGGTCGCTGGTGTCGTAGTCGGTCGACACCGTCTCGGGGTTGCAGTTGACCATGACCGTCTCGTAGCCGGCGGCGCGCAGGGCGAAGCTGGCGTGGACGCAGCAGTAGTCGAACTCGATGCCCTGCCCGATGCGGTTCGGGCCTGAGCCCAGGATGACCACCTTGGGCCGCTCGCCCGGAGCGACCTCGTCCTCGTCCTCGTAGGTCGAGTAGTGGTACGGCGTGTGGGCGTCGAACTCGGCGCCGCAGGTGTCCACCGTCTTGAACGTCGTGCGCACCCCGGCCTCGAGGCGGGCCGCCCGCACGGCGGCGTCGTCCTCGCCCCACAGCCAGGCCAGCTGGGCGTCGCTGAACCCGAGCCGCTTGGCCCGCCGCCAGTCGGCCCGCGCCATGGCCGCGAGCCCCACCCCGGCCAGGTGGGCCCGCTCCTCGATGATGCGGCTGATCTGGTCGAGGAACCAGGGGTCGACCTTGGTGGCGGCGTAGAGTTCGTCGACCGTGATCCCCCGCCGTAGCGCCGCCTCCAGCTCGAAGGGGCGGTCCGGGGTCGCGATCGCGGCCCGGGCCAGCAGCTCGTCGTCGGTCAGCGCCTCGAGGGCCTCCTCGCCGGGATCGCAGTTGAGCCCCATCCGCCCGTGCTCGAGGGAGCGCAGGCCCTTCTGGAGCGACTCGGGGAACGTCCGCCCGATCGCCATGGCCTCCCCGACGGACTGCATCTGGGTGCCGAGCACGGCGGGCTGACCCGGGAACTTCTCGAAGGCCCAGCGGGGCACCTTGGTCACGACGTAGTCGATGGTCGGCTCGAAGCAGGCCGGGGTCTTCTGGGTGATGTCGTTCGGGATCTCGTCGAGCGTGTAGCCGACCGCGAGGCGGGCGGCGATCTTGGCGATGGGAAACCCGGTGGCCTTCGAGGCGAGGGCCGAGGACCGGCTCACCCGGGGGTTCATCTCGATGACGACCATCTCGCCGTTCGTCGGGTCGAGGGCGAACTGGACGTTGGAGCCGCCGGTCTCGACCCCCACCCGGCGGAGGCAGGCGAACGCGGCGTCCCGCATGGCCTGGTACTCGACGTCGGAGAGGGTCTGGGCGGGAGCGACGGTGATGGAGTCGCCGGTGTGCACGCCCATCGGGTCCACGTTCTCGATCGAGCAGATCACGACGCAGTTGTCCGCCCGGTCCCGCATGACCTCGAGCTCGAACTCCTTCCACCCCGCGATCGACTGCTCGATGAGGATCTCCGAGATGGGGCTGGCCTCCAGCCCGTGGCGGGCCGCGGCCTCGAACTCCGCGGGCGTCGAGGCCATGCCCGTCCCCCGGCCGCCGAGGATGTAGGCGGGGCGGATGATGACCGGCAGGCCGATGCCGTCCACGACCTCGAGGGCTTCCTGCAGGGTGTGGGCGATGGCCGACGACGGGACGCCGAGGCCGATCTCGATCATCGCGTGCTTGAAGCGCTCGCGGTCCTCGGCGGTGGCAATGGCCTCGGCGTTGGCGCCGATCAGCTCGACGCCGTGCTCCTCCAGCACGCCCGCCTCGACCAGGGCCATGGCCAGGTTCAGTGCCGTCTGGCCGCCGAGCGTCGGCAGCAAGGCGTCGGGCCGCTCCCGCTCGATGATGCGGGACAGCACCTCCAGGTCCAGGGGCTCGACGTAGGTGGCGTCGGCGAAGTCCGGGTCGGTCATGATCGTGGCCGGGTTCGAGTTGGCCAGGATCACCCGGTAACCCTCCTCGCGCAGGACCCGGCAGGCCTGGGTGCCGGAGTAGTCGAACTCACAGGCCTGGCCGATGACGATCGGGCCCGAGCCGATGAGCAGGATCGACTCGAGGTCGTCCCGGCGGGGCATCAGTGCTCGTCCATGAGGTCGGCGAAGAGCGCGAAGAGGTAGCGGGCGTCGTGGGGACCGGGGCCGGCCTCAGGGTGGTACTGGACGCTGAAGGCGGGCACGTCGGTGCTGCGCAGGCCCTCGATGACCCCGTCGTTCAGGTTGACGTGGGTGACCTCGGCCCGGTCGAGGCTGTCGGGCGACACCGCGTAGTTGTGGTTCTGACTGGTGATCTCGATGCCGCCGGTGGCGAGGCGCTGGACGGGGTGGTTGCCGCCGTGGTGACCGAACGGGAGCTTGTGGGTGGCGCCGCCGAGGGCCGAGGCCAGCAGCTGGTGGCCGAGGCAGATGCCGAAGATCGGGACCTCGCCGAGGAGCTCGCGGATGGCCCCGGTGGTGGTGGTCACCGCCGCGGGATCGCCCGGCCCGTTGGAGAGGAACACGCCGTCGGGCCGGCGCGCCAGCACCTCTGACGCCGCCGTCCCGGCCGGGACCACCTCGACCGTGGCCAGGTCGTGCAGGTGCCGGAGGATGGTCCGCTTGATGCCGAGGTCGTAGGCCACCACGCGGCGGGGGCCCTCCCCCACGGTGTACGGCTCGGTGCAGCTCACCGCCGTGGCCAGGTCCTGGCCGTCGGTGCCCGGCTCGTCGAGCGCCGCCTGCTTCAACGTGGTCTCGTCGGCGGTGCCGAACGCGCCCGGCATGGCCCCGACGTCCCGGATGTGCCGGGTCAGCCGGCGGGTGTCGATGCCGGCGATCCCGGGCACGCCGTGGCGCCGCAGGAAGGCATCGAGGTCGTCCTCGCTGCGCCAGTTGCTCCGGCGCCGGGCCAGGTCCCGGACGATGACCCCCCGACAGTGGGGCCGGGCGCTCTCGTCGTCGTCGGGCGTGACGCCGTAGTTGCCGATGTGCGGGTAGGTGAAGGCGATCACCTGCCCTGCGTAGGACGGGTCGGTGATGACCTCCTGGTAGCCGGAGAGCACCGTGTTGAACACGACCTCTCCGGTCGCCACGCCTCCCGGCGGCTCCGCCCCGATGGCCTCCCCCTCGAAGGTCGTCCCGTCGGCCAGGACGAGCAGCGCCTCCTGGATCTGCCCGCTCATCGCTGCGCCTCGGCGTCGACGACGACCGCCTCGCCGGCGAGGACGGTGTGGCGGACGCGACCGGTGAGCTTCCGGCCGTCGTACGGGTTGTTGCGACTGCGGCTGGCCGAGTCGGCGGGGTCGACGGTCCACTCGGCGGTGGGGTCGATCACGCAGAGGTTGGCCGGGCGACCCTCGGCGACGGGGCCGCCGTGCTCGTCGCTCAGCCGGGCGATGGCCGCGGGCTGCCAGGACAGGACGGCGAGGGCCTGCTCGACGGGCAGGCCCACCTCGGTGAGCACGATGGCCAAGGCGTACTCGAGGCCGATCATGCCCGGCGGGGCGCCGTCGAAGGGCTTCTCCTTGTCCTCCTGGGTGTGCGGCGCGTGGTCGGTGGCGACGGCGTCGAAGGTGCCGTCGACCAGGCCCGCTCGGACGGCGTCGACGTCGGCCTGCTCCCGCAGCGGCGGGTTGACCTTGAAGCGCGGGTCGTAGCTCGCCACCTCGGCGTCGGTGAAGGTCAGGTGGTGGGGGGCGACCTCGGCGCTGACCCGGGCCCCGCTCGCCTTGGCCCGCCGGATGAGCTCGGTCGAGCCGGCCGTGCTCATGTGCTGGAAGTGGACCCGCGCCCCGGTGAGCCGAGCCAGGGCCAGGTCGCGGGCGACCATCACCTCTTCGGCCTCCGCGGGCACGCCGGGGATGCCGAGGCGGCTCGACCAGGCGCCCTCGTGCATGTGACCGCCCTCGGCCAGGGCCTCGACCTCGCAGTGCTGGGCCAGCACCACGTCGTGCGCCAGGCCGGTGGCGTACTCCATCGCCCGGCGCATCAAGCGGTCGTCCTGCACCCCGTTGCCGTCGTCGGTGAACAGGCGCACGCCCAGGTCGGCCAGCTCGGCCATCGGCGTCAACCGCTCCCCCGCCCGCTCGACGGAGATGGCGGCAGCCGGGTGGACCGCGCAGAGCGCATCGCGGCCGAGGGCCTGCACCTCGCGGACGACCGCCGCGCAGTCGATCGCCGGGGTCGTGTTCGGCATCGCCACCACCGCAGTGAAGCCGCCCCGAGCCGCCGCCCGGGATCCGGTTTCCACCGTCTCCGCCTCCTCCCGGCCCGGCTCGCGGAGGTGGGCGTGGAGGTCGACCAATCCCGGGCCGACGATGCAGCCGCCGGCATCGAGCACGCGGTCGCCGGTCAGCCCCTCGCCCACCGCGACGATGCGACCGTCGGCCACGGCGACGTCGGCCCGGCGGCTCCCGTCCTGGTCCACGACCGTCCCGCCCCGGATGACCAGGTCGGCGTCAGCCACCGACCGGCTCCCGCAGGCTGAGGTCCACGCCCGAGCCGAGGAGGAGGTAGAGCACCGCCATGCGCACGGCCACGCCGTTGCGGACCTGGTTGGTGACGACCGCCCGGGGCAGGTCGGCGACCTCGGCGGCGATCTCCACGCCGCGGTTCATCGGCCCCGGGTGCATGATCACCGCCTCGTCGGCCAGCAGGTCGACCCGGCGCCGGGTCAGGCCGTAGCCCCGGGTGTACTCCCGCAGCGAGGGCACGAGGGATTCGGTCATCCGTTCCTGCTGCATGCGCAGGAGGTAGACGACGTCGACCTTGGGCAGCACCGCGTCGAGGTCGCTGCTGACGGCGACGGGCCAGTCCTCGAGGCGGGGGGGCAGGAGCGTGGGCGGGGCGACCAGGGTCACCTCCGCGCCGAGGAGGGTGAAGGCGGCGACGTCGGAGCGGGCCACCCGGGAGTGCTTGACGTCACCGACGATGGCCACCTTCCGGCCTTCGACGGAGCCGAGCTCCTGGCGGATCGTGTAGGCGTCGAGCAGGGCCTGAGTCGGGTGCTCGTGCCAGCCGTCGCCCGCGTTGATGACGGCGGCGTCGACCCAGCGGGTGATCTGCCAGGGCACCCCCGCGGACCCGTGGCGCACGACGAGGCCGTCGACGCCCATGGCGCAGATGGTCTCGACGGTGTCCCGGACCGATTCGCCCTTGTTCACCGACGAGGTGCTGACCGAGAAGTTGACGGTGTCGGCCGAGAGGCGCTTGGCCGCGGTCTCGAAGCTGACCCGGGTGCGGGTGGAGTCCTCGTAGAAGCAGAACGCGACGGTCTTCCCCCGGAGGGCGGGGACCCGGGCGATGGGCCGGGCCGAGACCTCGACGAAGGTGTCGGTCAGCCGCAGGATCTCGTCGATGCCGTCCGCCCCGAGATCGTCGATGGCGAGGAGATGCGACGGACTCACGAGCTTCCGCTCCTGGCGACTTCGTCGCCGGGCCGCTGGGCCACCGCTCCGCTCACTTGATCATCTCCCCCAGCTCGACGCCGTCGATGCTGACGTCGACCACCTCGTCGCGGCGGGTGGGGAGGTTCTTGCCCACGTAGTCGGGCCGGATGGGCAGCTCCCGGTGGCCCCGGTCGACGATCACCGCCAGCTGGATCGAGCGGGGCCGTCCGAAGTCGGTCAGCGCGTCGAGCGCGGCCCGGATCGTGCGGCCCGTGAAGAGCACGTCGTCGACCAGGACGACGATGCGCTCCGTGAGGTCGACGGGGATCTCCGTCGCCGCCTCGGGCATGACCGGCCGGAGGCCGATGTCGTCGCGGTAGAGGGCGACGTCGATGGTGCCGAGGTCGATGGGCGCCGCCCCTTCGTCGATCTCCTCGAGGGCGGCCACGAGGGCCTCGGCCATCGGTGCCCCACCGGTCTGCAGCCCGATCACCACGATCTCGGTGAGCCGGCCCTCGTTGCGCTCGATGATCTCGTGCGCCATCCGCCGGAGGGCCCGATGGATGTCGTCGCGGTCCATCACCTGGGCCCGGGCAGTGAAAACGCCCCCGTAGGGGGGCGTCATCCTGCGCTCTCGTTCCGCCAAGCGGTCGATCCTCTCTGTCCGTACGGGCCTCACCGGACCCGCTTCACGGTCAGGTGCCGACCCTAGCGCGACGATCACCCACCCGGCGCGGAGCGGGTCCAGGCTTGGCGGGGCTCTCGCTCGACGGCCAGGGTGAAGCCGGCCGCCTTCAGGGTCCAGCCCGAGGCCGGGTTCTCGCTCGAGGCCTCCGCGGCCAAGGTGTCGAGGGGGAGCTCCGCCAAGGCCCAGGTGGCCAGCAGCTCGATGGCTCGTCGGGCGTGGCCGCTGCGCCGGTGCTCGGCGTCGACCCAGAACCCGATCGAGGCCCGGCGGTGCGCCCACTGGATCGGGCCGAGGCCGACTTCGCCGACCACCTCGCCGTCGGCTTCGACCGCCAGGTCCAACGCCAGCCCGTCGCGTCGGCAGCCGTCGGCGCCGGCGATCCAGCGGGCCGCGCCCTCCTCAGTGGCGTCCTCGGGCACCGAGCACCACCGCTGGATGGCGGGATCGGCCCAGGCCCGGGCCAGGATCGGCGCGTCCTCCACCGCCCACGGGCGGAGGGAGACGACGTCGTCAGCCGGCGGCGGGCTCGGAAGGGGGATCTCCATCAGACCAGAGCCAGCTCCGCCGGCGGCTCGCGGCGGTCACGCTGGTTCGCTGCTCGCCGGCTTCGTGTCTCCATCAGGTCGAACCTCCGCCGCGATGGCAGCCAGGACACCGTTGACGAAGGGCCCAGAGTCGTCGGTGGAGTAGATGCTGGCCAAGTCGACGATCTCGGACAGGATCACGCCGGTCGGGACGTCGGGGCGCTGGGTCAGCTCGTAGACCCCCATGCGCAGCAGCGTCCGGTCGAGGGCCGGCATCCGAGCCAGCGGCCAGTTGTGGGCGAAGCGCGTGATGAGGCCGTCGATCTCCTCCTGCGCCTCCTCCACCCCGGTGACCACGTCGACGGCGAACGGGTCGGGGTCGAGCACCTGCTCGTCGACCAGCGCGGCCGGCGACTGGCTCTTGGTCTCCGCCTCGTACAGCAACCCGAGCGCGCGCTCGCGGGCTTGGCGCCGCTCCGAGCTCACCTCAGGCCCGGCTCAGGTACTCACCCGAGCGGGTGTCGACCCGGATGCGCTCACCCGGCTCGATGAAGAGGGGCACCTGCACGACCAGGCCCGTCGCGAGGGTGGCCGGCTTGCGGGCACCGGAGACCCGGTCGCCCTGGACACCCGGCTCGCACTGGGTTATCGCCAACTCGACCGCGGCGGGCAGGTCCACGCCCACGACCTCGGTGCCGTACATCTGCAGGATGGCCGAGGAGCCTTCGACCAGGTAGTTGGCGGCGTCACCCAGGGTGTCCGCCCCGACTTGGATCTGGTCGTAGGTGGCGTTGTCCATGAAGACGAACGACGAGCCGTCGCGGTAGAGGTACTGCATCTCCCGCTTGTCGACCGTGACCCGCTCGACCTTCTCACCGGCCCGGAAGGTCTTGTCGACCACGGCACCGCTACGGGCGTTCTTCAGCGTGGTGCGCACGAAGGCGTGGCCCTTGCCCGGCTTCACGTGCTGGAACTCGACGACCTGGACGAGGTTGCCCTCGACCTCCAGGTGCATGCCGGTCTTCAGGTCGTTGGTGGTGATGGCGGGCATTCCGGTGGTGGTTCCTCAGGCGGCGAGCGGATCGGTGGACTTGGGCGCGCCGGTCAGGACCCGGCACCCGTCGTCGGTGACCACGACCGTGTCCTCGATGCGGACGCCGCCGTGCTCGGGGAGGTAGACCCCGGGCTCGACGGTGACGACGTAGCCAGGGGCGAGCGTATCTTCGGAGGTCGAAGCGACCCTCGGGTTCTCGTGGATCTCCAGGCCGACGCCATGGCCGGTGCTGTGGAGGAAGGCATCGCCCCACCCCGCCTCGTCGATGATCTCCCGGGAGGCCGCATCGACCGCACGGCAGTCGGCGCCGGCGACCACTGCGGCCACCCCCGCCTGCTGGGACGCCGCCACCACGTCGAGCATGCGCTGCTGGGTGGCGTCGACCTCACCGATGGCGAAGGTCCGGGTCATGTCGGAGCAGTACCCGTCGACCAGCGCGCCGAAGTCGCAGACCACCAGGTCGCCCTCCTGGATGCGCCGGGGGCCGGGCTGGGCGTGGGGCTTCGCCGCGTTGGGGCCGGAGGCGACGATCGTCTCGAAGCTGTTGCCCTCGGCGCCCAGGCGGCGGATCCGCGTGTCCAGCTCGAGAGCGAACTCCTCCTCGGTGGGGCCGTCGGCCAGCGTGGCCACGATCGACGCCAGCGCCTGGTCGGCCACGGAGCAGGCGGCCTGGATCCGGGCCACCTCACCCTCGTCCTTGATCAGGCGGAGCTGGTCGACGAGGCCCTCGGTGGCCACCAGGGCGGTCTCCGGGAACCACTCGTCGGCGTACTTCCGCTGCTGGGCCCAGGTGACGTGGTCGGCCTCCAGGCCGAGCCGGTCGACGCCTTCGGCGCCGGCCACGACGACGTCCTTCTGCCCGAGGTTGAGGATCTCGATGTCCACGTCGACGCCGGCCGCGTCGATCTGCTCGGCCGACTGGTCGCGGTAGCGACCGTCGCTCACGAACAGGGCGCGGTCCGGTCGTACGAGCAGCAGCGCGGCCGACCCGGTGAAGCCCGTGAGGTAGCGCACGTTCACCAGCCGGGTGATCAGGATGGCGTCGCAGCCGGCGCCCTCCAGCTCGGCCCGCAGGCGTTCGAGTCGGGACGGGAAGTCCATGGCGGGCAGGTCAGGGAGCATGGGCGGCCTCCAGGAGGTCGGCGACCACGGCGATCGCCTGCGGGTAACCGGCCCCGCCGAGCCCCTTCACCCGTGCACTCGCCACGGGGGCGACCACCGACAGGTGGCGCCAGGGTTCACGGGTCTCCGGGTCGGACAGGTGGAGCTCGACGACCGGGCCGCTGAAGGCGGCCAGCGCGTCGTGCAGCGACCAGGCGTAGTGGGTCAGGGCCCCGGGGTTGACGATGATGGCGGCACAGCGGCCCCGGGCGCCGTGGATGGCGTCGATCAGGTCGCCCTCGTGGTTGGACTGGAGGTGCTCCAGCTCGAGCCCGTGTTCGGCGGCCGCGTGCTGGGCCGCGGCCACGTGGTCGGCCAGCGTCTCGTGGCCGTAGACCTCCGGCTCACGGTCACCGAGCAGGTTGAGGTTCGGGCCCGACAGGAGCAGCACCAGGGCGCTCACATCCGGACCTCCTCGAGGGCGGCGAGGACCTGGCGGTCCTCGACCCCGGTCACGACCTCGACGCCCCGGGGGCCGTCGAGCACGAAGGTCAGGCCGTCGATGGCCTTCTTGTCGCGGCGCATGAGCTCCACGAGGTCGCTCGCGGCCAGGCCGCCGTCGACCGTGGTCGGCAGGCCGTAGCCCTCCACCACGGCGCGGTGCTCGGCCACCCGTTCGTCGTCGATGCGCTCGAGGCCGCGGGCCAGGCAGGCGGCGAACACGAGGCCGATGGCCACGGCCTCGCCGTGGCGCAGGTCGTAGGCCCCGGCGATCTCCAGCGCGTGGGCGAGCGTGTGGCCGTAGTTGAGCAGCGCCCGGTCGCCCTGCTCGGTGGCGTCCTTGACGACGAGATCGGCCTTGATGCGCACGCACTCGGCCACCCGCTCGTCGAGGGGCAGGTCGGTGAGGTCGACGCCGGTCAGGAAGTGGTACTTGGCCATCTCGCCCAGCCCGCTGGCGTACTCCCGGGGCGGCAGCGTGGCCAGCACCTCGGTGTCGCAGAGCACGGCGGCAGGCTGCCAGAACGCCCCGACCAGGTTCTTGCCCTCGGGCAGGTTCACGCCCGTCTTGCCGCCGATGGCGGCGTCGACCTGGCCGAGCAGGGTGGTCGGCACGTGCACGACGCGGACCCCTCGGTGGTAGACGGCCGCGGCGAAGCCGCCGGTGTCGGTCACCACCCCGCCGCCGACGGTCACCACCACGTCGCGCCGGGTCAGTCCCCAGCGGGCGAATCGTCGGCAGAGGTCCTCGACGTGCTCGAGGGACTTGGCCTCCTCACCGTCGTCGAGGAGGAAGACCTCGTGCTCCACCCCGGGGTCGACGGGGACGCCGACGGCCTCCTGGGTGACGACGGCGGCCCGCCCCGCCCCGGGGGGCAGCACCTCGTGCAGCTGGTGTCGGGCGCCGGCGCCCACCAGCACCTCGTACGGCTCGTCCTCCAGCGCGACCGGGATCCGGATCATCCCGCCGCCTCGACCGCGGCCAGGACCTGACGGGCGACCTCGTCGAGGTCCAGGTCGTCGACGTCGATGACCGCGTGGGCCACCTCGTCGTAGAGCGCGAGGCGCTCGTCGCTCAGCCGCCGCAGCGTGCCCTCGGCATCGTCGTCGAGCAGCGGGCGGTGGTCGCCGTGCCGGACCCGACCGAGCAGGGTCGCCGGATCGGCTCGGAGCCAGATGACCACGGCATCGGAGTCGGCCAGAGCCGAGCGGTTGCGGGGGTCGAGGACGGTGCCGCCCGCGGCGGCGATGACCGACGGCGTCGGGTCGGCCAGAGCGCCCCGCAGGGCCTCGGCCTCCAGCGTGCGGAACGCCTCCTCGCCGTCGTGACGCCAGATCTCCCCGACGGTCCGGCCCGTCCGGTCCTCGACCACGGTGTCGCTGTCGCTGAAGGGTCGGACGAGGCGCGCCGCGACCCGCCGTCCGACCGCGCTCTTGCCCGCGCCCATCATCCCGACGAGAACCACGTGGTGGGCCACCGCCGTCTCAGTCCTGGCCGAGGGCCCGTTTGCGCACCGACGCCACGTAGGCGTTGGCGTTGGCGACGAACTCGTCGAGCGAGTCGCCACCGAACTTCCGCGTCGCCTCCTGGGCGAGCACGAGGGCGGTCATGGTCTCCGCCACCACGCCCATGGCCGGCACCGCCGTGACGTCGGTCCGCTCCTTGAAGGAAACGGTCGCCTCTTTCGTCTCGGTGTCGACGGTCTGGAGCACCGGACGGTTCAGCGTCGCCAGCGGCTTCATCGCCACCTGGGCGACGAGCAGGCCGCCCGTCGAGATGCCCCCTTCGATGCCACCGGCCTTGTCGGAGCCCCGCACGTAGTCGCCCGACTCCTCGTCCCAGGCGATCGGGTCGTGGGCCTCGCTCCCCCGCTGGGCCGCCACGGCGAAGCCGTCGCCGATGGCCACGCCCTTCACCGCCTGGATGCTCATGAGCGCCTGGGCCAGCAGCCCGTCGAGCTTGCGGTCCCAGTGGACGTGGCTGCCGAGGCCCACCGGGACGCCGAAGCCGAGCACCTCGACGGTGCCGCCGAGCGAGTCGCCGTCCTTCGCCGCGGCCTTGACGGCCTCGACCATGGCGTCCGCGGCCCCCGCGTCGAAGCACCGGACCTCGGAGGCGTCGATCCGGTCCCGGTCGTCCGGACCGGGCCGGGCGCCGGAGGATGCGACCTCGCCCATGCGGACCACGTGGGACAGGACGGTCACGCCGAGGTGTGAGAGCAGCAGCTTGGCGATGGCCCCGGCCGCGACCCGCGCCGCGGTCTCCCGGGCCGAGGCCCGCTCCAGGACGTCACGGGCGTCGGTGAAGCCGTACTTCTGCATCCCCGCCAGGTCGGCGTGGCCGGGACGGGGCTGGGTCAGCGGGCTGGCCGTCTCGCCGGGCGCCGGGGACATCTCCTCGGTCCACTTGCGCTCCCACTCCGAGTTGCCGATCTCGATGGCCACCGGGGAGCCCAGCGTGCGTCCGTGGCGGATGCCGCCGAGCAGCTGGAGCTCGTCCTGCTCGAAGCGCATCCGGGGGCCCCGACCGAACCCCAGCCGGCGCCGGGCCAGCTCGGCCTGCAGGTCCGCCTCGACCACGGGCAGCCCGGCCGGGAGGCCCTCGATCACGACGACGAGCGCCTTCCCGTGGGATTCCCCAGCCGTCAGGAAGCGGAGCACCCCGTCAGGTTACGGCCCGGGGTCGTACGCCAGCCGGGTCTTACCAGGGCAGGTGTCGGTGGGTCAGGTGATGAAGGAGTCGGAGAAGGTGATGGCCAGGATGCAGCCGAGGGCCAGGGCGGGGCCGAAGGGGAACTCCGCCCGCCGGCCGCGCACGACGGCGAAGCCGACCCCGGCCAGGACACCCAGGCCCGTGCCCAGGAGCAGGGCCCACGTGATCAGCGCCAGCACCTGGAACACGTCGGGGTAGATCCAGCCCAGGTACAGGCCCATGAGCAGGGCCAGCTTCACGTCACCGAAGCCCATGCCCTTGGGGTACACGAGGTGCGGGACCAGGAGCAGGCCGAAGTAGGCCACGGCACCGATCGCGGCGTTGCGGACGAAGACCAGGTCGTAGCCCTCGACGAGGGAGACGAACACGATCAGCGCCGCGGACATCCCGAGCGCCGGGAAGACGATGCGGTCCGGGATGCGGTAGTGCTCGAGGTCGATGATCGAAACGACCAGGAGCACCGCGAACAGCAGGAGGAACGGCACCAGGACCGCGCTGGCGCCCCAACGCCAGGCCGCGACGGCGAAGAGCACGGGAGCCAGGATCCGGACTGCCCGCTCCCGCACGACGGGTGTGATCGTCGGCTGTTCGTCGCTCTCGTAGCTCGCGGTGGCCAGGACCGGGACCCGCTCGACGAGGCGGAGCAGCACGGGGCTGACCAGCAGGCCGAGGAGGGCTGCTCCGACGAGGACGGCGGCGTCCATCGCTTCGGAAGGTAGCGGGACTAGGACTTGACCGAGGCCAGGAAGCGCAGGAGCAGCTCGCGGTCGATGGGCGCCTCGCCTTCCTGGACCACCGCGGCCAGCGCGGCTTCGCGCTCCTCCTCGGTGGTGGCCTTGGCCGCGGCGGCCACGGCCCGGGCGGCGGCCGGGCTCAGGTTCGAGAGCTGACGGGCCACCTCGGCGGCGTCGTTGGAGGCCCCGAGGATCGGCCCGGCGTCGGCCGCCGGAGGGGCGGCGACAGCGGCGCCGTTGACGCCTTCGTCGACCGCCACCGAGAAGTCACCCAGTGGATCGTCGATGCCGGCGACGCCGCCGGTCCCGTCGATGCCGAAGTCCGCGAAGGCCGGCGCCCCGTCGTCGCCGAGGGGCGTGACGTCGATCGGCGCGTCCACCACGACACCGTCGAATGCCGGCGGATCGCTGAGGCCGAAGCCGGCGGCGAACTCGTCGAGCTGGGCCCGGGACCCGGGGTCCGAACCGACGGAGAGCACGGGCTCGGTCCCGATGACCACGCCGGCCACGTCCACCGGGGAGTCGGCGACCGACACCACGGGTGCGACCACCTGGGGCTCGTCGACGGGCGAGTCGTCGAGGTCGAGCACACCGAGCTCGATCAGGTCCTTGACCGCCCGGCTGATGGGCAGCTCACCCAGGTCCATGGCGTCGCCGAGGGTTGCAACCGTGATCCCACCGCCGATGGCGGCGATGAGGCGCCACCGGGTCTTGTCGAGCACCACGTCGGCGCGGGCGAGCTCACTGCGGAGCCGGATCGTGGCCCGGGTCGTCGGCACGAACTTCTCGATCTCACGCCATTCGGCCAGCTTGGCCTCGGCGTCGACGATGATCTCCTCGATCTCGGCCGGTTCACCCGGCTCGTCGGCCTGGTCGCCGGGCGAGAAGGTGAAGGACCCCTCGTCGAAGCGGAGCATCTCGAACAGGGCCTCGGCGTAGCCCTCGGCCCGGGCGGCGTGGTCCACCTGGACCCCGGTCACCTTGCCGCCGTCGACCCAGAGACGGCCTGTGCCTCGACTGCCGTCGAGGCGGAGCACACCGGACTTGCCCCCGGCATCGAGGAGCCGGAGGACCTCGGTGAGCTCGAACGTGTCGATCGTGCCCTGTAGCGCCACGGAACCCGTACCTCCGAAGAAATGGATGCTCCTTCACCATCGGTCGGAGGACGGCTGAAGTTCAGGTTTTCGGCGCGAGTGCCTTCCGGGCCGCGGCGGACATGACCTCGATCGGCGCCGTCTCCCCCGTCCAGAGCGCGAAGGCGTGCGCGGCCTGGTGCACGAGCATCCCGACCCCGTCGACGGCCGTTGCGCCCACTCGGCGCGCCGCCGCGAGCAGCCCGGTCTCGACGGGCTCGTACACGAGATCGACCACGACCTGCTCCGGCCTGAGCTGATCTTCGGCCAGGGGCAGCTCAGCCATCGCCGGCGCGACCCCCATGCCCACCGAGGTGGCGTTGACCACCACGTCGTAGGCCGAGGCGTCCGTCACCGCCACCACGTGGGCGGTCGGACCGCCGAGGAGCACGGCCGCCGCCGCCCGCTCGGGCGACCGGTTGGCCACGCCGATCCGCTCCACGCCGGCGCTCGGCAGCGCCCGGATCACGGCCCGAGCGGCCCCTCCGGCGCCGAGCACGAGGACCCGTGCGCCGCCGAGCTCGACCCCCGCCGCGCCCAAGGCATCCACGAAGCCGGGCCCGTCCGTGTTGGTCCCGATGAGCCGGCGGCCGTCGCGCGTCACGCAGTTCACGGCGCCCAGCGCCGCGGCGTCGTGGCCCACGTCGTCGAGGTGGCTCACGATGGCGGCCTTGTGGGGCATGGTCACCGACAGGCCGAGGAAGCCGAAGGCCCGCACACCGGCGACGGCCGCGGGCAGGTCGGCCGCACCGACCGGAAGGGCGACGAAGGTCGCGTCGACCCCGACCGCGGCGAAGGCGGCGTTGTGGATGACCGGTGAGAGCGAGTGGCCGACGGGATCGCCGATGACCGCCGCCACCTGCGTCCCCCGGTCGGGCATCAGCAGAGGCCGGCGGCCTGGCACTCGGCCTTCGCGTCCAGGAACTCCTCGTAGGTGTTCGTGAAGGTGTGCCGCCCGGCTTCGTCGGCGAGGACGTAGTAGAGCCAGTCGCCCTGCGCCGGGGCCACGGCCGCCTCGAGCGACGCACGGCCGGGGACGGCGATCGGTGTCGGCGGCAGGCCGGCGACCTCCCGGAGGTTGTAGGGCGAGTCCGTCGCCAGCTCGCTCCGGGTGGTGGCCGGGTGGCCGAGGGCGTAGTTGAGCGACGCGTCGATGCCGAGCGGGAGCCCGGCCTCGAGGCGGTTGTAGATGACCCGGGCCATCTTGGGGCGCTCTTCAGGCACCCTCGCCTCACGCTCGATGAGCGAGGCGACGACGATCGCCTCGTACGGCGTGAGGTTCACCTCGCCACCGGTGGCCTGGCTGATGCGGTTGGTGGCCTCGCCGATGCCTGCCTCGGTCGCGATCTGGTCGAAGCGCTGAACCATGTCGGTGAGCAGGGCGCGGGCGTTCTGGTCGCGCTCGACCCGGTAGGTGTCCGGGAAGAGCAGGCCTTCGAGGTTCCCGACCCGGGCCGGCTGGTACTGAGACCGGAGGGTCCCATCGACCAGCAGCGCCATCACCTGCCGCTGGTTGAACCGGTCGATGCCGTTGTCGGGGTCCACGATCCGCTCGACCAGCGTGCCCGGCGCCGGAAGCCCGGCGCTGGCGAACACCGTGTACCCCTCGGGGATGGTCACCTCGTCGAAGGGCAGCTCGCCCGGTCCCGCGTTCAGGACCGCGATCACGTCGTCGTAGGACGAGTTCTCCCGCAGCACGTAGAGGCCGGCCTGCCACGAGCCGGAGTCCTTGAACTGCACGTAGGCGGTGAAGACGGTGGCGTTGCCGATGATGCCTTCGGCTTCGAGCTGGTCGGCGATCTCGCTGGTGCCCGTGCCCTCGGGGATCGTCAGCTCGACGCGCGGGCCGGGATCACCCGGCGGATCGATCTGGCGGGACACCCAGTACCCGGTCGCCGCCAGCCCGAACACGAGGAAGATGGCCAGCGTGGCGAGCACGGCGGGCCAGCGGCGGCGGCGGCCGCTGAGGGCCCGGAGCTCCCGGCGGCTGAGGGGCTCCTCCCACTGGACGGGCTCGTGGTCGTCGTGGCCTTCGACCTCGTCGATCGTGGTGGCGTGCTGGGGTTCGTCGCGGGTGTCAGTCATCAGGTAGCGGTCTGGAGCGAGCGTCGAGCCAGGCCTGCAGGAGGACGGAGGCAGCCACCTGGTCGACCACCTGCCGACGGCGCCTTCCCGTCACCCCCTGCTCGCGCAGCGCACGCTCAGCGGTCACGGTGGTGAGGCGCTCATCGTAGGTCTCGACGGGCACGGCCAACACGTCCCGCAGGCGCTCGACCTCCGCCAGCGCCCGTTCGGCGGCCGGCCCCACGGTGCCGTCCAGGGACAGCGGGAGCCCCACCACCACGCAATCGGCCTCGGCTTCGTCGACGAGGCCGGCGAGGCGCCGGTGGTCCTGCTCCTCGGATCCCGAGCGGTCGATCCGGGTCCACGGCGTGGCGACCCGTCCCCCGCTGTCGGACAGGGCGATGCCGATCCGGCGCTCGCCGAGGTCGACGCCGATGGCCCTCAACCGATGCCGGCGGCCCGTCGGGCGTGATCCAGGGCGTCGTCGATCTTCGCCGCGTCGCGGCCGCCGGCGACGGCGAGATCGGGCGCCTTGCCCCCGCCCCCACCGACGGCCTTCGCCGCGTCGGCGATCAGCTCGCCGGCGTGCAGCCCGCTGTCCGGGGTCACGGCGGCAGCCAGGGCCACCCCGCCACCGGCGGGCTCGCCGACCACCACCACGCCGCGGATGCCCGGCTGGTCGCGCACGGCGACGGCGAGATCCCGCACGGCGTCGCGCTCGGTGCCGTCGACCCGGGCGATGACCACCCCGTCGACGGCCTGAGCGGCGAGCGCCGACGCCTGGCCCGTCGCCGACTGCCGTTTGAGGGCCTTCACCTCCTCCCGCAGGGCCTTGAGCTCCTCGAGCCGCTTGTCGACGCCGGTCACGACCTCGTCGGCGGCCACCCCGAGCCGGTCGGCCACCCCGGCGAGCAGGTCCTCGTCCCGGCGCAGGCGCTCGACGGTGCCCAGACCGGTGACCGCCTCGATGCGCCGCAGGTTGGACCCGATGGAGCCCTCGGAGACGATCTTGAGCGGGCCGATGTCGCCGAGGGCGGACACGTGGGTCCCGCCGCAGAGCTCGGTCGAGTGCGGCCCGGCCTCCAGCACCCGGACCACGTCGCCGTACTTCTCGCCGAAGAAGGCGATCGCCCCCAACGCTTCGGCCTGGTCCTTGGTCGTCTCGAAGTGCCGGACCGGTGGGTTGGCGAGGATGTCCCGGTTGGCCAGGTCCTCGATGGTGGCGATCTGTTCGGCGGTCACCGGCTCGTAGTGGCTGAAGTCGAACCGGAGGCGGTCGGGCGCGACCAGGGAGCCCTGCTGCTTGACGTGCTCGCCCAGGACCTCGCGCAGGGCCCAGTGGAGGACGTGGGTCCCGGTGTGGTTGCGCCGGATGGCGTCGCGGCGGTCGACGTCGATGGCCGCCGTCGCCTCCTGGCCCGGGGTGATCTCCCCCTCCACGATCCGGGCCCGGTGGCGGTGGAGCTCGGGGACGGCGTAGTCCGTGTCGAACACCTCGGCCCGCCCCGACTCGGTGGTGATGGTCCCGGTGTCGCCGACCTGGCCGCCGGACTCGGCGTAGAAGGGCGTGCGGTCGAGGACGATCGCCACCTCGCCGGGCTCCTCGCCGTCGAGGACCGCCAGCACCGTGCCGGTGGCCACGTTCTCGTGACGGCCCACGAAGTCGGTCGGGCCATGGCGCTCCAGGACCTGCTGGAAGCCGGTCACGTCGCCGGTGGCGATCTGCTTCTGGGCGGCCTTGGCCCGGCGGCGCTGCTCGTCCATGGCGACGTCGAAGCCGGCTTGGTCGACGGTCACGCCCTGCTCGGCCACGATCTCCTGGGTCACCTCGAGCGGGAACCCGTAGGTGTCGTGCAGTTGGAAGGCGACCGACCCCGGCAGGGACTCGCCCTCACCCAGCTTCTCCAGCGCCGTGTCGAGGATGGCCGACCCGGTGCGCAGGGTCTCGCGGAACCGGGTCTCCTCCCGCTCGATCGTCTGCCGGACGACCGCGTGGGTCTCCCGCAGCTCCGGGTAGTCGTCGGCCATGATGGCTACGACCTCGTCCACCAGGTCCGGGGTGACGACCTCGTTCACGCCCAGCAGGTAGGCGTGGCGGACCGCCCGCCGGATGATGCGGCGCAGGACATAGCCCCGCTCCTCGTTGCTGGGGATGACCCCGTCGCTGACCAGGAACGTCATGGCCCGCGCGTGGTCGGCCAGGATCCGCAGCGACACGTCGGTGCGCTCGTCGGCGCCGTAGGCCACCCCGGCCAGCTCACTGGCCTTGGCGATCAGACGCCGGAACTCGTCGGTGTGGAAGATCGAGTCCTCGCCCTGGAGGACGGTGAGGATGCGCTCCAGCCCCGCACCCGTGTCGATCGACGGCTTCGGCAGCGGGGTCCGGGAGCCGTCCTCGTGCTGGTCGAACTGCATGAACACGAGGTTCCAGATCTCGACGAAGCGTTCCTCGTCGCCGTGGGCGGGACCCCCGCCCTCGCCGTACTCGGCGCCCATGTCCCAGAAGATCTCCGAGCTCGGCCCGCAGGGACCGGTGTCGGCCATCTGCCAGAAGTTGTCCTCGTCGAGGCGCTGGATCCGCTCGGCGGGCAGGCCCACCGTCTCCCGCCAGATGGCCTCGGCTTCGTCGTCGCTGGTGTGGACGGTGACCCACAGCCGCTCCGGGTCGAGCCCGAGCACCTCGGTCACGAACTCCCAGGCCAGCGGGATGGCCAGCTCCTTGAAGTAGTCGCCGAAGCTGAAGTTCCCGAGCATCTCGAAGAAGGTGAGGTGCCGGGTGGTGCGTCCGACCTCGTCGAGGTCGTTGTGCTTGCCGCCCGCCCGCACGCACTTCTGCACGGTGACGGCTCGCTTCCACGGGGCCGGCTCGTCGCCCACGAAGTACGGCTTGAAGGGCACCATCCCGGCGACGGTGAAGAGCACCGTGCGGTCGTGCGGGATGAGGCTGGCCGAGGGCACGACCGTGTGGTCGCGGGCCTCGAAGAAGCCGATGAAGGCCTTGCGCAGCTCGTTGGCGTCCATGGTCCGCTCCAGCCTACGGGCGGGCCCTGAACCCGGAGTCAGGATTGGGCGCCGGTGCGGGCATCCAGCTGCTCGCGCAGCTCGGCCTCCCGCTGCAGCATCGCCGTCCGACCCGCCTCGAACGCCTTCCGGAGGTCGACCCCGAGCTCGCGGAGGGAGGTGGCCAGGTCGTCGGCCATCCGCTCGGGCCGCAGCCGGTCGGTCCGTCGCCGCAGCGAGCGCTGGAAGCGCAGCACCAGGGTCACCCCGACGGTGATGCCGACCAGGAGCCAGAAGAGGCGCTTGAACACCGCTACCCCAGCCGGTCGCCGCGGAAGCGGCGCCAGGCCCGGTTGGCGCCGGTGGCGAAGGCCAGGCTCTTGACCACCGGGCTGCCGAGGGCGAGGAAGGCGAGGCGGGAGGCCGAGTCGACGGTCCCCGTGACCGCCTGGGCCGACTGCAGCAGGTCGTCCACCCGCTCCAGCTCGGCGTTGGCCGTGCGCACCGTCTGGTGCAGCTCGGCCATGGCCGCCGCGCTCTCGACCCGCAGCTCCTCGACCGTGGCCCGCAGCTCGCGGATCGTGCGCAGCAGGGAGGCGACCAGCAGCACGAGGAGGGTGAGCCCCACCCCGACCGCCACGGCGACGATGACCACCGCACCGTTGCTCATGGGGTGTCCTCCGGATCGCTCCTGCGCTGCGTTTGGTGGGCGGCCAAGCGCTCGGCCACGTGGCGTTCGGCGCCGTGGGTCGAGGGCTCGTAGTACCGGCGACCGGCGAGGCCGGGCGGGCGGTACTCCTGCTCGAGCCAGCCCCGGGGGTCATCGTGAGGATACTCGTAGCCCTCCCCGTGTCCGAGGGATGCCGCGCCCCGGTAGCCCGTGCTCCGCAGGTGCAGCGGCACCTCGCCCCGAGGTTGCTCCTGCACGTCGGCCAACGCCGCGTTGAGACCGGCGTACGAGCGGTTCGACTTCGGGGCCGTCGCCAGGTAGACGGTGGCGTGGCCCAGGTTGATGCGGGCCTCGGGCAGGCCGACGAACTCCACTGCTCGGGCGGCGGCGTCGGCCACGAGGAGGCCCATCGGGTCGGCCATGCCGATGTCCTCGGACGCGGCGACCACCAGGCGCCGGGCGATGAAGCGGGCGTCCTCGCCGGATTCCAGCATGAGGGCGAGCCAGTAGAGCGCGGCGTCGGGATCCGACCCTCGGATGCTCTTGATGAACGCGCTGATGATGTCGTAGTGCTCGTCCTCGCCGTAGCGGAGGGCCTTCGCGTTCAAGGCCGCCTCGACGTGGGCCAGCGTGACGTGCGGCGGACCGTCGCCGGCGTCGGCCAGCGCCACCGCGACCTCGAGCGCGGTGAGCACCTGGCGGCCGTCGCCGCCCACCTGGGCGACGAGGTGGTCCACGGCGTCCGCCTCCGCCGTCGCCTCCTCTTCGGCGAGACCCCGCTCGACGAGCGTGCGCACGGCGTCCGGGCCCAGGGGCTCGAGCTTGAAGAGCGTCGACCGCGAGAGCAGCGGGGCGTTGACCTCGAAGTACGGGTTCTCGGTGGTGGCGCCGATCAACACCAGGAGGCCGTCCTCGACGCCCGGCAGCAGGGCGTCCTGCTGCGCCTTGTTGAAGCGATGGACCTCGTCGAGGAAGAGGATGGTGCGCTGGTCCCGTTCGCCGAGCCGTTGGCGGGCCTTGGCCAGGATCTCGCGGACATCCTTCACGCTGGCGGAGACCGCGGAGAGCGCCTCGAACGCCGCGGTCGTCTGGCCCGCGATCAGCCGGGCCAGGGTGGTCTTGCCCGTGCCCGGCGGCCCCCAGAGGATCACCGAGCTCAGCCGGTCGCCCTCGATCAGCGTGCGGAGGGGCATCCCCGCCCCGAGGAGGTTCTCCTGCCCGACGACCTCGTCCAGCCGCGTGGGCCGCAGGCGGGCGGCCAATGGCGCCCGGCGGGCCAGCCGTTCGTCCGCCGCAGCCGCAAAGAGGTCGTCGGTCATGTCCCGCCGAGGCTAGGGAGATGCGCCGAAAGGCGCCGCGAGATCCTCACGCTCGGGGGACCGGGTGCCGACAGGAATCACATGCCGCCCGTGGTTGCCGTCCTGTTCTGGGTGTGGGTGCTGGTCTCCGTCGCCTACCTCGTTCACCGCCGGATCACCCGCCGGCGCGCCGGCGAGGAGGGTGTCGAGGACGACATCGACGCCACTGAAGCCTTCGAGGCGCCGGTCGCCGACCCCGCGCCGGCCCCGGTCCCGGTGACCGCCGCCGTCGGTGCACCCGTCGCGGCCGGGCCGATCGCGGCCGCGCCGGTCGCCGCCGCGCCCGCTCCGCCCAGCCCGCCGCCCGGCTACGAGCCGGTCCCGGCGGCGTCGGTCGAGCGTCACCGGAGCGCGCCCGCGGCCGGGATCGCCGATGCCCTCGTCGGCATCCGCATGCCGTGCGACCTCGTGCCCCTCGTCGTCGACCGGCTGGCCAACAACCACATCACCCTCTCCACGACCGGTTACCCGGCCGAGGTCGTGGGCACCGCGCTGGCCGACGAGGTCGAGCGCCTCGGCTACGTGCTGCGGCCCATGAGCGACCGTGAGCTCGTCGCCACCCGCGGGACCACCGAGCTGCGCCTGACCATCGACCCGCCCGGCGTCGACGGGCGCCACCTGGAGCACCCGAACGCACGCGACCAGAGCGTCGTCGTCCGCATCAACCTCTCCTGACCAAGGAGCCGAGCCGATAGGCGAGGCGACCTGGCAAGCACAGCGCTATCGCCAAGCGCAGCTTGGCGACATCCGGGTCAACGCACCAGGCCTCGGCCTTTCCGCGCCGTCCTAAGGCCTCAGGCCTTCGGCGGCAGCACGCGGAGGCCCAGCTCGTCCAGGTGCCGGTCGTCGATCGGCGACGGTGACCCGGTCAGGGGGTCGGCACCGGACTGGGTCTTCGGGAAGGCGATGAGCTCGCGGATGTTCTCCTCGCCCACCAGCAGCGCCGCCAGCCGGTCGACGCCGAAGGCGAACCCGGCGTGCGGGGGCGCCCCGAAACAGAAGGCGTCGAGTAGGAAACCGAACCGCTCCTTCGCGGTCACGTCGTCGATGCCGAGCAGGCGGAAGATCTTCGTCTGCAGGTCGGACTCGTGGATCCGGACGCTGCCCGAGCCCAGCTCCCAGCCGTTGAGCACCAGGTCGTAGTGCACCGAGCGCACCGCCAGCAGGTCTTCGCCCTTCCCGTCGAGCAGGTCGAGGTCGTCGGGGTGCGGCATCGTGAACGGGTGGGCCGCGGGCACGGGGTTGCCGTCGTCGTCCAGCAGCTCGAAGAGGGGGAACTCGACGACCCACAGGAAGTGCAGCCCACCGTCGTTGACCGGCGGCCGCCCCAGCTGGAGGCGCAGGGCGCCGAGCACGTGGCGGACCATGCGCCGCTCGTCGGCGACCAGCAGCAGCAGGTCGCCCGCCTCGCCCTCGAGGGCAGCGACGACGCCGGCGATCTCTTCCTCGGCCAGGAACTTGGCCACGGGTGAGGTGACCTCGGTCGGGCCGTCGACCTTCATCCAGACCAGGCCCTTGGCGCCCAGGTGCTGAGCCGCCTCCACGAGCGAGTCCAGCTCCTTGCGGGTCCGGCCGGCGCCGCCAGGGACGCGGATCCCCTTCACGCACGGGGCCTGGAAGGCCTTGAACTCGGTCGAGGCGAACACCTCAGTCAGCTCGGCCAGCTCCATGCCGAAGCGGACGTCGGGCTTGTCGGAGCCGAACCGCTCCATGGCGTCGTGCCAGGACATGGTGGCGAAGTCGCCGGGCACCTCGCCGGTCACGGCCTCGGCCGCGGCGCGGACAGCCACCTCCACGAAGTGCCGGACCTCGGCCTCGCCCACGAAGCTGGCCTCGAGGTCGAGCTGGGTGAACTCGAACTGGCGGTCGGCCCGGAGATCCTCGTCGCGCAGGCACCGGGCGATCTGGAAGTAGCGCTCGACCCCGCCCACCATGCAGAGCTGCTTGAACAGCTGGGGGCTCTGGGGCAGGGCGTAGAACTCACCCGGGTGCAGCCGGGAGGGCACGACGAAGTCGCGCGCGCCCTCCGGTGTGGAGGCCACCAGCATCGGCGTCTCGATCTCGATGAACCCCTGGTCGGCCATCGAGTTGCGCAGGGCCCGGTTCACCTTCGCCCGGGCGCCGAGGTTGGCCTGCAGCCGGGACCGGCGCAGGTCCAGGTAGCGGTACTGGAGCCGAAGGGTCTCGTCGGCGTCGATCCGGTCGCTGATCGGGAAGGGCAGGGGGTCGGCCGTGGCCAGCACCTCGACGGTGCAGTCCCCCAGCTCGACCTCACCCGTGGACAGGTCGGGGTTGACCGTCCCCTCCGGGCGGAGGCGGACCGAGCCCGTCACGGCGACGACGTACTCGCTGCGGAGGTCGTGGGCGCCGGGCACCACGCACTGGATCACCCCGGTGCGGTCGCGGACGTCGACGAACGCCAGGTGTTCGCCGTGCTCCCGACGGGTGGCCACCCAGCCGCAGACCACCACGTCCCGCCCGGCGTCGGCTGCGCTGAGCTCGCCACACCAGTCGGTGCGCAGCCCCTCGGCGGTCATCGGTCGGTCTCCATGAGCGCCTGCAGGGTGGCAGCCAGATCGGCGATCACCACCTGCTCCTGCGGTCGGTCGGCGCGCAGGTCCCGCAGGGTCACGACCCCGGCGGCGGCCTCGTCCTCGCCCACGATGGCGGCGAAGCGCGCCCCGCTGCGGTCGGCGGCCTTCATCTGGGCCTTCATCGAGCGGCCGTCGAAGCCCCGGTCGGCCCCCAGGCCGGCCCGGCGCAGCGCGCCGGTCAGGTCCCGGGCCGCCTCGCCGCCGGTGACGTCCACCACGAACACGTCGACGGGCGCAGGCGGGACCGGCCACACCCCTTCGGCGTCGGCCGCGAGCAGGAGGCGCTCGACGCCGATGCCGAAGCCGATGCCCGGCGTGGACGGCCCACCCAGCGCCTCGGCCAGGCCGTCGTAGCGCCCACCTCCGCCCACGGCGTTCTGGGCCGACTCCAGGGCCTCGGCCTGCAGCTCGAAGGTCGTCCGGGTGTAGTAGTCGAGGCCGCGCACGAGGCGGGGCTCGACGGCGAACGGGATGCTCAGGGCGTCGAGGCCCGCCTGCACCCGCTCGAAGTGGCTCGTGGCCTCGGCCGAGAGGTGCTCCGCCGGTGCCGGCGCGTCGGCCACGACCGCGGCCGTCGCCGGCCGCTTCGAGTCGAGGACCCGGAGCGGGTGGTGCTCGACCTTCTCCCGGTCCTCCTCGGCCAGCTCGTCGAGGCGGGTCCGGAAGTGGTCCTGCAGCACCCCGGCGTAGCGGACCCGGTCGGCGGGCTCGCCCATCGAGTTCAGCAGCAGCTTCACCCGGGTCAGCCCCACGGAGGCCAGGAAGTCCCAGGCCAGGGCGATGACCTCGACGTCGACATCGGGGTCGACCGAGCCGAGGACCTCCACCCCCAGCTGGTGGTGCTGGCGGTACCGCCCGGCCTGCGGCCGCTCGTAGCGGAACGTGGGCGCGGCGTACCAGACCTTCCAGGGGTCCACGGGGTGGTGCTCGAGGTAGGCCCGCACGACCGGCGCGGTGCCCTCCGGACGGAGCGCGAGGTGGCGACCGCCCTTGTCCTCGAAGTCGTACATCTCCTTGGTGACGATGTCGGTGCCCTCGCCCACCCGCTCGAACACGCCGAGGTCCTCGAAGGTCGGGCTCTGCAGGAGGCCGAAGCCGGCCCGGCCCGCGGCGTCGGCGAAGGTGGCCGCAAGTGCCTCCCAGCGCCGGGATTCGGGCGGCAGGGCGTCGCGGGTGCCCACCGGGGCCTTGAACAGGGGGGCCATCGGTCCTACTTCGACGAACCGGGCAGGACGCGGTAGGCGTCGAACACGCAGTCGATCTTCTTGAGCGAGGACACCAGGGCGTCCAGCTGGGTCGGATCGCCCAGCTCCACGTCGAACTGCATCCGGCACATCCGGTCGCCGCCGGTGCGGGTCTCGGAGTGGAGGATGTTCAGCCGGTGGTCGGAGAGCGCCGCGGAGACGTCGCGGAGGAGCCACTCGCGGTCGAGGGCCTCGACGACCAGCGAGGCGACGAAGGTGCCCCGGCTGTCGGCGTCCCAGTCGACGTCGATGACCCGCTCCTTCTGCTCCCGCACCAGCGCGACGGCGTTCGTGCAGTCGGTGCGGTGCACGGTCACCCCGCGGCCGCGGGTGATGAAGCCCATGATCTCGTCGCCGGGCACCGGGGTGCAGCAGCGCGACAACCGGACGAGCATCTGCTCCTGGCCCTCGACGTGGACACGAGCGGGTTGGCTGGCGGAGCGCCGCGGGCGCCGCGGCGTGGTCAGCCCGGTGGAGAGCTGCTCCTCCCGCCCGGGATCGGAGCCGGAGAGCATCCGGGTGACCCGGGTGGCCACCGACTTGGCCGACACGTGGTGCTCGCCGACGGCGGCGAACAGGGAGTCGAGGTCGGCGTAGTTGAGCTCCTCGGCCACGCTCTCGAGGACGTCGGAGCCCACCGGGAGCCCCTCGCGCCGCAGGGCCTTGATGACGTCGTCCCGGCCCGACTCGATGGCGTCGCCCCGGCGCTCCCGCGAGAACCACTGACGGATGCGGTTCTGGGCCCGCGGCGTGACGACGATGTTGAGCCAGTCCCGGGACGGCCCGGGGTTCTCGACCTTCGAGGTGATCACCTCGACGGTGGCCCCCGACTTCAGGGCCGAGTCCAGCGGCACCAGGCGACCGTCGATGCGGGCCCCGATGCAGGCGTGGCCCACCTCGGTGTGGATGGCGTAGGCGAAGTCGAGCGGCGTGGCCCCGTCGGGCAGGATGATCACGTCGCCCTTGGGGGTGAACACGTAGACCTCGTTGTCCTCGAGGTCACCCTTGAGGTTGGCCATGAACTGGCCGGGATCGGTGGTCTCGGTCTGCCAGTCGAGGATCTTGTTCAGCCAGACGATGTCGTCGGCGGGCGACTTCTCCTTGTAGGCCCAGTGGGCGGCGACGCCCAGCTCGGCCCGCCGGTGCATCTCCTGCGTGCGGATCTGGAACTCGACCGCCTTGCCGGCCGGCCCCACCACCGTGGTGTGCAGCGACTGGTAGAGGTTGAACTTGGGCAGGGCGATGTAGTCCTTGAACCGGCCTGGCACCGGCTGCCACATGCCGTGGATGCAGCCGAGGGCGGCGTAGCAGTCCTTGACCGAGGCCACGATCACCCGGATGCCGACGAGGTCGAGGATGTCGTCGAAGGGCCGGCCTCGGACCATCTTCTCGTAGATGCTCCAGAGGTGCTTCGGCCGACCGGTCACGTCGGCCTTCACCCGGACCTCGGCCAGCCGCTCGGTCACCTCACCCTCGACCTGGGTGAGGTAGAGGTCGCGCTCCGGTGCCCGGGCGTCGACCAGGTGGTCGATCTCGGCGAAGCGCTTCGGGTGCAGGGCGGCGAAGGCGAGGTCCTCGAGCTGCTGCTTGACCTCCTGGACCCCGAGGCGGTGGGCCAACGGGGCGTAGATGTCGAGGGTCTCCTGGGCGATGCGCTGCTGCTTCTCGGTGGGCATGGCGGCCAGGGTCCGCATGTTGTGGAGGCGGTCGGCCAGCTTGACCATGAGGACCCGCAGGTCGTCGGCCATGGCCACGAGCATCTTGCGCATGGTTGCGGCCTGCTGGGCCTCCCGGGACTCGAACTCGAGGCGCTCCAGCTTGGTGACGCCGTCGACGATGGCGGCCACGTCGGGCCCGAACTCCTCCTCCAGCTCGGCCAGGGCCACCTTGGTGTCCTCGACCGCGTCGTGGAGGAGCGCGGCGGCGATGGTCGTGTCGTCGAGGCCGAGGTCGGCGGTCACCCGGGCCACGGCCACGGGGTGGGAGATGTAGGGGTCGCCCGACTTGCGCTGTTGGCCCTCGTGGGCCTCGGCGGCGCGGCGGTAGGCCCGCACGACCAGGTCGGTGCCCGAGCGCGGGTGGTGCTCCCGGAACGCCTCGACGACGCCGGCCACCTCCTCGTCGGGGGTCAGCTCGGCGCGCCGCCAGGGCAACACGCGGTCGACGGTGGACGGCATGTCAGCAGTGCAGCAGGGCGTGGATGTGGTGCTCGCCCAGCTGCCTGCGCCCTTCCAGTGCGTCCAGCTCGATCAGGAACCCGAAGCCCACCAGCCGACCGCCGAGGTGCTCGACCAGGCGTCCCACCGCGGCCGCCGTGCCCCCCGTGGCCAGCACGTCGTCGACCACCAGGCAGGACTCGTCGGGCACCAGGGCGTCGACGTGCACCTCCAGCGCGTCCTCGCCGTACTCCAACTGGTAGGGCTCGCGGTGGACGTCGTGGGGCAGCTTGCCCGGCTTGCGCACGGGGACCAGCCCGGCGCCCAGGCGGTAGGCGATCGGCGCGGCGAAGATGAAGCCGCGGGCCTCGATGCCGACCACCCGGTCGATGGTCTCCCCGGCGAACGCATCGGCCATCGCGTCGACCGCGAACCGGAAGGCGTCGACGTCGCCGAGCAGGGGCGTGACGTCGCGGAAGGTGATCCCCGGCGTGGGGAAGTCCGGGACGTCCCGCACCAGCGCGGTCAGCCACGACGCGTCGGTCATCTGTTGAGGCTACCGCTGGCCCCCCGGCCTTCTGGGGCCTTCGGCGGGGGCTACCTGCGCTTCTTGGCCTTCCGGGGGCGGGGAGGGATGGCCCCGGCGGGGCCGGCGGCCGGGGCCGGGGCGGTCCCGCCCCGACGGGCGGGCCGGGCCTTGATCTCGCCGCTGCCACCGGCGGGCGCCAGCGTCGGCAACGGACCGTCGCCCGTGTAGGCGAACCGCGGCTCCCGCTCCTTGAGGTACGACACGATCGGCGCAGCCACGAACAGCGAGGAGTAGGCCCCCGAGGTCAGACCCACGAGCAGGGCGAGGGCGAACTCCTCGAGGGTCTCGGCCCCGAGGAACAGCGAGCCCACGACCAGCATCGAGATGATCGGCAGGATGGTGGCCACGGTCGTGTTCACCGAGCGCATGAGGGTCTGGTTGAGCGTCCGGTTCATGACCACCCGGTACGGCGTCCGCCCCACGACCCGGGCGCCGTTCTCCAGCGCCCGGTCGAACACCACGATCGTGTCGTAGAGCGAGTACCCCAGGATGGTCAGGAACGAGATCAGGGTGGCGGGCGTGACCTCGATCTGGAAGATGGAGTAGATGCCCACGCTCAGCAACAGGTCGTGGACCATCGACACCAGGGCGCCGACGGCCATCTTCCACTCCAGCCGCCAGGCGATGTAGAGGGTGATGAGGACGAAGAAGACGACGAGCGCCTGCTGCGCCTGGCGGGTGATCTCGTCGCCCCAGGACGGACCGACGGTGCTGACGCTGACCTGGTCGGTGTCGACCCCGCCGAGCTCGGCCAGCGCCTGGGTGATCTCGCCGCTGTTCTCGACCGCGGCGACGTCGGCCTGGACCCGCAGGATCTCCGAGCCGTCGGCGTTCGTCGCGGTCTGGATCTTGGCCCCGCTCTCGCCCACGCCCTCCATCACGTCCCGGGCCTCCTCGACCGACACGTCGGTGACCGGGACCTCCCACACGCCGCCGCCCTCGAAGTCGATGCCGAGGTTCAGCTCGCGGGTGAAGAGGCTGATGAGGGAGATGATCGACACGATGAGGGCGATGGTCAGGCCCCAGCGGAAGGTCTTCGTGAAGTCGAAGTCGTTGCTGTTCTGGTAGACGCTGCGCAGGGCGGCACGCAGGCCCTTGCGATCGCTGACCGCGCCCTCGACGGGGATCTCGTCGGTGCTGCTGCTCATGACGTCGTCGCCTCGCCCACCTGGGGCATGCCGAAGATCCGGGTGCGCTCGCGCCACCGCGGGTTCCGGGCCAGGATCAGCACGGCCGGCCGGATGAAGAACCAGGAGGCGATGATGTCGACCACGGTCGAGATCCCGAGCAGGAGGGCGAACCCCCGGACCGGCCCGATCGAGAGGAAGAACAGCACGGTGGCGCCGATGAGGGAGGCGAAGTCCGCCTTGAGGATGGTCGAGAAGGACGAGGTGAAGGACCGGTCGACCGTGCTGCGGAAGGTCCGCCCGTTGTGGACGTCCTCCTTGAGGTGCTCGTAGAACACCACGTTCGAGTCCACGGAGATGCCGATGGAGACGATGAGGCCGGTGACCCCGGCCAGGGTCAACGCCAGGCCCCGGAGCTCACCCAACCACGAGATCAGCACCCAGATGAGCCCGAACTCGAGCACGAGGCTGGCGATGGCGACCACGCCGAGCATCCGGTAGTAGCCGATCATGAACAGGGCGGTGAGGGCGAGGCCGATGATCCCCGCGATCAGCCCCGCCTGGAGCGAGTCCTCGCCGAGGGTGGCCGAGACCGTCTGGGTCTGCTGGGGCACGAGGGTGACGGGCAGGGCCCCGTAGCGCAGGACGAGGGCGAGGTCCTTCGCCGAGTCCTCGTCGAACGCCCCCGTGATCGTGATCTGGTCGCGCTCGAACTCGGGTTGCTGGATCTCGGGCGCCGAGATGACGTCGCTGTCGAGGACGATGGCCAGCTGGCGGGTGGGGCACGTGGGCTCGGCGGCGAAGCACTGGGCCGCCACGGCGTTGAACTGGTCGATCCCGTCCTCGCCCCCCTTGAAAGTAGGCCCCACCTCCCACTCCACGCCGGTCTGGGTGAGGGAGGCCGAGGCCCCCGACAGGGCGTCGCCGGTCAGGGCGGTCGGGCCCAGCAGCAGGCGCCCCACGATGACCCCGTCATCGTCTCGCTGGGCGAGCACCACGGTGTTGCACGGCTGATCCGCCGGTCGGGGCGTGAGCCCCTCGTCGTTCAGGCGGACCGGCAGCCCGTCGTCGCCCAAGCGGGCCCGATCGGGCACGCCATCGCAGGGGCCCGCCACCGTCTCCCCGGGCGCCGCCGTCGTGGGGGAGGCCGCGGGGCTGGTCGTCGTGGTGGTGGGCGCGACCGTCGTGGTGGGCTGCAGGGCGCCGGCGTTCTCACCCGGCACCAGGCCCTCGAGACCGAGGCCCTCCTCGTCACCGGCCGGGGCCGTCGTCGTGGTCGCCGGGGCCGAGGTCGTCGTCGCCCCGCCTGCCACCGTCGTCGTGGTCGCGCCGCCCTCGGCGGTCGTGGTGGTCGGCACCTCCTCCCCGACGAGAGGGAGGGGCTGCAGCACCGGACGGAACCGGAGCTCTGCGGTCTGGCCGACCAGCTCCAGGGCCCGGTCCTGGTCCTCCACGCCGGGCAGCTGGACGAGGACGGTGTCGCCCTGGCGGGTGATGTCGGGCTCGGCCACCCCCAGCGCGTCGACCCGGTTCCGGATGATCTCCACCGCCTGGTCGATGGTGTCGTCGCCCGCGACCTCGCCCTCGGGCTGGAGGACGACGGACACGCCGCCCTGGAGGTCGAGGCCGAGGACCGGCGAGTAGTCCCTGAACATCGTGTACGCCAGCGCCGAGAGCGTGAACGCGACGAAGATGAGGAGGGGGGCGACCCCCTTGCGTCGCACGATCGGTTACTGGTCCTCGTCGGGGTCGGTCGTACCGTCGTCCCACTCGATGAGCTCGGCGATGGCGCTGCGTTGGATGCGCACGACGATGCCGTCGGCGATCTCCAGCTCGGCGATCTGGCCGTCGATGGCCGTGACGGTGCCGTACAGGCCGCCGTTGGTCAGCACGTCGTCCCCAGCCTCGAGCGAGGAGACCAGCGCCTGGTGCTCCTTCAGGCGGCGCTGCTGTGGCCGGAACAGCACGAAGTAGAAGAGGCCCATGAACAGCGCGAGCAGGATGAGGGAACCCATTGCGGCATCTCCGAAGTGCGACGAACTCGGCGGGCGACTCTACCGGGGCGGTCCCGCCGCACTCCGGTCGGGCCAATGCGACCGGACCTGCTCGACCAGCGAGGCGAGCGTGCCGGCCCGCACCGCCTCGCCCGCCCGGTGGACCAGGGCGAGGAGCCAGGCCAGGTTGTGGAGCGTGAGCAGGCGGGGCCCGGTCGGCTCGTCGGTCTTCAGGAGGTGGCGGAGGTAGGCGCGCGAATGGCGGGCGCAGACCTCACAACGGCACTCGGGATCGAGGGGCCCGTCGTCGACGGCGAAGCGCTGGTTGCGCAGGTTCAGGCGCCCGGCCCCGGTCAGCACGGTCCCGTGCCGGCCCAGCCGGGTCGGCAGGACGCAGTCGAAGAGGTCCACGCCGCGGGCGATGCTCTCGACGAGGCCGACGGGATCCCCGACCCCCATGAGGTAGCGGGGCTGGTCGGCGGGCAGCAGGGCCGTGGTGACCTCGAGGGCCGGGAGCATCTCGGCCTGCGACTCCCCCACCGAGAGGCCGCCGATCCCGTAGCCGTCGAAGTCCAGGGCCACCGTCCGCGCCGCGCTCTCGGCCCGGAGGGCCACGTCGGTCCCGCCCTGCACGATCCCGAACAGGCACTGGTCATCGGTGCGCCGGTGGGCGGCACGGGCCCGGGCCGCCCACGCCGCGGTGCGCTCCACCGCGTCCCGCAGCACCTCGGGCGGCGACGGCAGCGGCGGGCAGACGTCGAGGACCATCTGGATGTCGGCCCCGAGCAGCTCCTGGAGCGCAACCACGTGCTCGGGGGTGAAGCGCACGGTCGAACCGTCGTAGGTGGAGCGGAAGGTGGCGCCGTCGTCGTCGACCTTCGGCTCCAGCGAGAAGACCTGGTAGCCGCCGGAGTCGGTGAGCACCTGGCCCGACCAGTCCATGAAGCCGTGCAGCCCGCCGAGGTCGGCCACCACGTCGGCGCCGGGACGGAGGGACAGGTGGTAGGTGTTGGCCAGGACCACCTCGAACCCGAGGCGCTCCAGGTCGACGGCACTGAGGTGGCGGACGGCGCCCCGCGTCGCCACGGGCATGAAGCACGGCGTGCGGAAGGTCCCCCGGGCGGTCGTCACCGTCCCCGCCCGGGCCGCCCCGTCGGTCGCCTCCACGGCGATGTGGGCCTTCACGCCGCAGCCGCCAGCAGCATGGCGTCGCCGAAGGAGAGGAAGCGGTAGCCCCGGTCGAGTGCGGTGGCGTAGAGGTCCCGCCAGCGCTCGCCGACGAAGGCGTCGACCAGCACCAGCAGGCTGGACCGCGGGACGTGGAAGTTCGTGAGCAGGACGTCCACCTTCGCGAACCGGTGACCGCGGCGGATGTACAGGTCGGTGGGACCCTCGGTGCGCCCGGTCGCGGCCCACGATTCGAGCGCCCGGACGACCGTCGTCCCCACGGCGACGACGCGCTGGGCCCGCTCCAGCGCCTCGACGGTGCCGGCGGGCACGACGTAGCGCTCGCGGTGGACCACGTGGTCCTCGACCTGCTCGGCCCGGATCGGGACGAAGGTGGCCAGCCCGACCTCGAGGTCGATGGCCGCCACGGCGATGCCGCGTTCCCGGCAGCGGTCGAGCACCGGCTCGGTGAGGTGCAGACCCGCGGTCGGCGCGGCCGCCGACCCCGGCCGGCGGGCGAAGACCGTCTGGTAGCGCTCGGGGTCGTCGAGATCGACCGTGATGTACGGCGGCAGGGGCACGGCACCGAGCCGGTGCACGACCGCCAGCGGGTCCTCCTCGCCGAGGACCTCGACCTGCCGCTCGCCGTCGCCGACGACGTCGTCGACCACCAGCACCGGCTCGCCGTCCCGTTCCAGGACCGTCCCCGGCGGGACCCGGCGTCCGGGGCGCACCAGCGCCGTCCACGTCCGGGCGCCGGTGCGCTCGGCCAGGAGGACCTCCACGGCGCCGCCGGTCGCCTTGTGGAGGTGGAGGCGGGCCGGGATGACGCGGGTGTCGTTGACCACGAGGAGATCACCGGGGCGCAGCAGGTCGGGGAGGTCGGTGACGGTGCGGTCGGTCGGCGCTTCGCCCGGACCGCGGTCGACCAGCAGCCGGGCCGCGTCCCGCGGCTCGACGGGTACCTGGGCGATGGCGCCCTCGGGCAGGTCGTAGTCGAAGGCTGCGGTGTCCACGGCCGTCAGCCGCCGTAGGTGTCGAGCGCCTCCAGGGCGGTGTGGACGAGCAGCCGCACACCGGCGGCGATGGCGCCCTGGTCGACGTCGAAGCCGCCGGCGTGGAGGTCGGCCCACCGGGGTGCTCCGGGCGGCCGGACCCCGAGGCGGGCATAGGCCCCCGGGACCCGCTCGAGGAGCCAGGAGAAGTCCTCGTTGCCGACGCTCTGACCGGTCGGGACGCCGGCGCTCGAACCGAGGGCGGCGGCCGTGGCCTGGCGGAGGACGGCCACGGCCTGCGGATCGTTGTCGACCGGCGGCGAGCCCCGCTGGTAGTCCACCTCGTAGCGGGCGCCGAAGGGCTCGACGGTGGCGGCCACCAGGCGCTCGACCAGTTCCTGGGCCGCGTCCCAGCTCGTGCGGCCGCGGACCCGCAGCGTGCCCTGGAGCACGGCGTGGGTGGGGATCACGTTGGGGGCGTGGCCGGCCTCGACCATGCCGAAGACCATGGTGACGGCGTCCCGGCTGTCGGTCAGCCGGTCGAGGCCCGCGGGCAGCTCGGTGATCAGCCGTCCGGCGATGTGGACGAGGTCGGCGGTGAGGTGCGGGCGGGCGGTGTGACCGCCGGGGCCCTCCAGCCGGATGACCACCAGGTCGGCGGCCGAGGTGATCGGACCGGTGCGCAGCCCGACCTGACCCACCTCCAGGCCGGGATCGCAGTGCAGCGCGAACGCCACGTCGACCTCGTCGAGCACCTCGGTGCGGTACAGCGTGTGCGCCCCACCGGGCATCGCTTCCTCGGCGGGCTGGAACAGGAGGCGCACCCGGCCGGGCCCGATGTCGTCGAGCAGGCCGTGGAGGGCGAGCCCGGCGCCCAGGAGGATCGTGGTGTGCACGTCGTGCCCGCACGCATGGCACACCCCGGGCACGGTCGAGCGGTACGGCACCTCCTTCTCGTCGTCGAGCGGGCAGGGCGTCGATGTCGGCCCGCAACAGGACCGTCGGGCCCGGCCCGTCGCCCAGGTCGACCTGCAGGCCGGTGGCGGTGGGCAGCGCGGCGGACTCGATGCCGGCCACCTGGAACCGGGCCTGGACCGCCGCCGTGGTCTCGTGCTCCTCCCACGACAGCTCGGGATGGGCGTGGAGGCGCCGCCGGAACGCCACCAGCTCCTCGCCGTGGGCGGCGAGGAAGCCGTCGAGGGCCGCTTTGGGATTGATCCGCTGCGGGCTCACACGGCCGCCAGGTCGTCCACCAGCAGGGCGACCACGCCCCGCAGGTCACCGCCGGCCTCGACGAACTTGCGCTGACGCAGGTAGCTGGGGCCGATGTCGAGGATGCCGAGCACGTCGTCCAGCTCGTCGGCACAGCCCAGCGTGGCCGCCGAGTGCCGGAGGTCGGCCACCAGCTCGCGCACGATGTCGGTGAGGGGTCGCACGGTGCCGCGGTCGTCGATGATGAGCTGGGCCTCGATGCCGTAGCGGGCCGCCCGCCACTTGTTCTGGCGCAGCACCCACTCCGAGGGCGCAGCCAGCTCCTCGCCGGCGTCGGCCCGGGTGTCCAGCCACGTGACCAGGCTCTGGCTCAGGGCGGCGAGGGCACTCACCTCCCGCAGGGTGGGGAGCCCGTCGCACATCCGCAACTCGACGGTGCCGAAGTCCGGGTGCGGACGGATGTCCCACCAGACCTCGCGGATGGTCGTGAGCGCGCCGGCCGAGATGAGCGTCGACATGAACCGCTCGAACTCGGTCCAGTCGCTCAGCTGCTCGGGCAGCCCGGCGGTGGGGAGGGCCTCGAAGACCTTGCTGCGGCTCGACGCCAGCCCCGTGTCCCGTTGTTCCCAGTACGGGCTGGAGGCGGACAGCGCCAGGAGGTGCGGGATGTAGCGGGAGAGCCCGTTGGCGATGGCCAGCCCCCGCTCGCCGTCGCGGACGCCGACGTGGAAGTGGACGCCGAAGATCTGCAGGCGCTGGGCGGGCCAGCCCATGGCCTCCACGAGCTTGTGGTAGCGGGGGTCGTCGGTGACGCGCTGCTCGCTCCACCCCGCGAACGGGTGCGAGCCCGAGCAGATGAGGTCGATGTTGCGGCGGTCGGCCGCCGCCCGGACCTCGGCCAGGGTGGCGGTCAGGTCGGCCCGGGCCTCGGCCACCGTCGTGCAGATGCCGGTGATGATCTCGATGGTGCACTCGAAGAGCTCGTGCTTGGCCTTGGGGTGGTCACCGTCGGGGTGGCCCTGGCCGAGCTCCGAGAGGATGTCGCTGGCGGCGCTGACGAGGTCACCGGTCTCCCGGTCGACCAGCTCCAGCTCGACCTCGACCCCGAGGGTGGGAGCGGGCGAACCCTTGAACTCGATGCGCACGCCGAGAGCGTACGGGGCGCCCGTTACTCGAAGAGGCTGGTGTCGCCCGGCGGCCGGGACGGCGGGGCGAGCCCCAGGTGGGACCACGCCGTGGGCGTGGCCACCCGGCCCCGCGGGGTGCGCATGAGCAGGCCCTGCTGGATGAGGAAGGGCTCGTAGACGTCCTCCACCGTCTCGGCCGGCTCGCTCACGGCGATGGCGAGGGTCTTGAGGCCCACCGGGCCGCCCCCGAAGCGCTCGCAGAGGGCGCTCAGGATGGCTCGGTCGACCTTGTCGAGGCCTCGTTCGTCCACCCCGAAGGTGGCCAGCCCGTCGGCCGCCACCTCCTGGTCGATGTGGCCACCGGCCCGGACCTCGGCGTAGTCCCGCACCCGGCGGAGGAGCCGGTTGGCGATGCGGGGCGTGCCCCGGGCCCGGCCGGCGATCTCGGCACTGCCGTCGGCGTCGATGTCGACGCCGAGGATGCCGGCCGTGCGCACGACGATGGCCTCCAGGTCGGCGGGCTCGTAGAAGTCGAGCCGGGCCACCAGGCCGAAGCGGTCCCGCAGCGGCCCGGTGATGAGCCCCGTGCGGGTGGTGGCCCCCACCAGGGTGAACGGCGGGAGGTCGAGGCGGATGGAGCGGGCCGCCGGGCCCTTGCCGAGCACGATGTCGAGCTCGAAGTCCTCCATCGCGGGATAGAGGACCTCCTCGATCGGGCGGGGCAGGCGATGGATCTCGTCGATGAAGAGGACGTCGCCCGGCTCGAGCCGGGTGAGGATGGCGGCGAGGTCGCCGGCCCGCTCGAGGGCCGGGCCGGACGTGACCTGGAGGCCGACGCCCAGCTCGTGGGCCACGATCGCCGCGAGGGTGGTCTTGCCCAGGCCGGGGGGACCCGCCAGCAGCAGGTGGTCGGCCGGCTGGCCGCGGCGCTGAGCCGCTTCGAGGACGATGGAAAGGTGGTCCTTGATCTCGGCCTGGCCCACGAACTCGTCGAGGCTCCGGGGCCGCAGGCCGGGCTCGTCGTCGACGACGTCGTCGACGAGATCGACCACGGTCTCCTCCGGGAGGAGGATCTCGTCGCGGACCGCGCCCTGGACGGGCTCCTCGGCCGCGGTCGATCAGGCCACCGCCAGCCTTCGCAGGGCCTCCCGCAGGAGGTCGGCCGGGTCGCCCTCGGCCGGCAGGTCGTCGACCACGCGCCGGACCTCGTCGTGGCCGTAGCCGAGGCCGGCGAGCGCCTCGGTGACGTCGCGTCGGGCCGAGGTCGCCGCCGGGGCGTGCCCGTTGGTGGCGGTCAGGTCGATGTCGGGCAGGTCGAGGCGGGACTGCAGCTCGACCAGCAGCCGAGCCGCCGTCTTCTGGCCGACGCCGGGCACGAGGCAGAGCGCGGCGACGTCCTGGGTGGCGATGAGCCCCCGCAGGGCGACGGGGTCGTGGACCGAGAGGATGGCCAGGGCCAGGGCGGGCCCGACGCCGTGGGCGCCGAGGAGGGCCTCGAAGCAGAGCCGCTCCTCGCGGGCGGTGAACCCGTAGAGGGTCTGGGCGTCCTCCCGGATGTGGTGGTGGGTCCAGACGAAGACCTCGTCGCCCACCTCGCCGAGCGCGGCCGACGCCGCGGGGGCGACCGTCACCCGGTAGCCCACCCCGGCCACCTCGACCAGCACCTCGCCCCCGAGCGAGCGGTCGAGCAGCGTGCCCCGCAGCGAGCCGATCACGGAGCCACCTTCGCCCGCATCGGAGCGTGGGCCAGGTGGCAGAGAGCGAGGGCGGCGGCGTCGGCGGCGTCGGCGGGCTTGGGCGGGGCCGCCAGGCCGAGCAGCGTCTGGACCATGTGGCCGACCTGCTCCTTGCCCGCTCCACCCCAGCCGGCCACGGCCTCCTTCACCTGGTTGGGCGTGTACTGCACGACCTCGGCCCCCGCCGCGTGGGCCTCGGCCATGACGATGCCGCTGGCCTGGCCGACGGCCATGGCGGTGCGCACGTTGACCTGGAAGAAGACCCGCTCGACGGCGACCACGTCGGGATGGAGCTCGGCCAGGAGCGCCCGGATCCCCACCTGGAGGTCGGCCAGCCGCTGGGGCAGCGGGTCGTCCGGCGCCGTGCGCAACACCCCGAGCGCCACTGCCCGGGCCGACCTGCCCTGCGGCTCGACGCAGCCGTAGCCGCACCGGGAGAGCCCCGGGTCCACACCCAGCACGAACATCTGTACGAGCGTACGACAGCCACCTCCCGTGTGGGGGGATCCCACTCGGCCCACGGGTCAGGCGGCGGGGGTGAAGAGGGTGGCGGCCGGTGCCTCGCTGGGTCCGGTTCCGGTCGCCGCCGCGGGGGCGGCCCGGTTTGTCGGTGCCGGTCGGGCGGGCGGTGCCAGGTGGTGCCGTCGGGGGCGATGGTGAGGGTGGAGTGGTCGGCGGGGTTCTTGGTGATGGTCCAGCCTCGGGTGTGGGCCAGGTCGTGGCAGTGCCGACACAACGGCGTCAGCTCCCCCAGATCCGTCTTGCCCAGGGCGCCGTCGTCGTTGAACGGAATGGTGTGGTGGATCTGGCACCACTCGAACGGGGAGCGGCAGTCGGCGAACGAACACGATTCCCACATGAGCTTGAGGGCCAGCCGCTGGCTGGGTGAGGCGATCCGCTGGGACCGCCCGAGGTCGAGCACGCAGCCCTGGCCGTCGAGCACGGCGGGGATGAGCCCGGCGTCACAGGCCACGCGGCGGGCCACCGACGCCGGCACCGGGGTGCCGTCGGCCAGGGTCGCGGCGTTCGGGCCGTCGTCGGAGACCAGGTCGTCATAGGGCAGGAGCACGACGGCGCGGTCGTCGTTCGTGGCCGGGCCCTTGGTGCCTTCGGCCCGGGCGCAGACCTCCTCGAGGGCATCGGCCAGACGCTGCTCGCTGGTGCGTTCCAGGAACGGCACCGGCTCCTCGACGGGGTGGTCCTGGTGGTCCCGGCGGAACAGCTCCTCCGACACCCCCAGCAGGGCCCGGCGGATCCGCTGGGCCGCCTCGGGATCCAGCAGCCCGGAGATGCGGGTCATGCCGTCACCGTCCTTGGCCAACGACAACCGCCGCCGGCCCCGGTTCTTGTCCCACTGGTCCCGCCCGTCATCAGCCGAGTGGCGCTGCACGAACCGCTCCAGGCGCTTGGCGAACTCGTGCGGGCTGTCCTTCTTGCCATCCTCCAACAAGCGGGCCTCGTTCGCCTCCAGGGCGGCCTTGGCCGTGGCGTCGGCCTTGGACCGGGCCCGGGCCATGGCATCGGCGTGACCGTCGGTGATCTCCCCCTGCTCCAACGCTTCGTCTGTGGCCGGCAGGTGATCGAGCTGCTCGGCCCGGTCCTTGCGCCGCTTGGCCTCACCCCGACCCACGTTCTGCTTCCGCTCCAAGGTCCCGGCCAGATCCTTGGCCGGATCCGACGGATCCCTCGGCAGACTCGTCGAGCTTGCGGGCGAACTTGGCCTCCCGCGCCGCGATCCACGACCGCAGCTCCTCCGCCGAAGTGATGCCGGCCAGACACGTCCTCCCGGGCCAGCGTCGTGGGGTCCTTCGACAACAGCTCCACGGTCTTGGCCGGGTCGGGCATCGCCTCCAACCTAGCCATCCCCCGCCCGAAAAGCAAACATATGTTCGTATCTCTTCCTTCGGGGTTCTCGCCACTTGCGTAACGTCCCCACATGGCGAAGATGCGTCTGGGTGCCGTCTCGCTGGACTGTGCTGATCCTCGGTCACTGGGCACCTTCTGGGCCGACCTGCTGGGCGGGGAGATCGCCTTCAGCAGGGAAGAGATCACCGTGGTCAAGCTCGACGGTCTCTTGTTGACCGCGATGCGCGTCGAGGACTACGTGCCGCCCACGTGGCCGACCGGATCCGTGCCCAAGCAAGGGCACATCGACCTCGAGGTCGACGATCTCGACGATGCCGAACGTCGAGCGCTGTCCCTCGGCGCCGTGCGGGCAGAAACACAGCCGGAACCCGAGAGCCACCTCGTTCTCCTCGATCCGGCCGGACACCCCTTCTGCCTGTCCCTGTCGGCCAACTTCCCCAAGTGACGGTGATCGAGAGGAGGACCGAAAACCCGGCCCACCCTTGACGCGCACCCACTCGGTGCCGATGGACGGCTCGTGGATCGTGCACCTGTGGTGGCCGCTCGCGGCCTGAGTCGCCGCTTCGGCGAGGTCGACGCTCTCTCGGACCTCGACCTGACCGTCCCCGAGAGCGCCATCACGGTGCTGCTCGGGCCCAACGGGGCGGGCAAGACCACGGCCATCCGCATGATCACCGGTGCGCTGGACCCCGACCGGGGTGAGGTCACCGTCTTCGGCCTCGACCCCGGCGACGAGGGCGAGGACGTGCGCCGCCGCTGCGGCGTGGTCTCGGCCAAGCCGGCGCTGTACGACCGGCTCAACGGCTGGGACAACCTGGCCTACGCCGCCGAGCTCTACGGCCTCCGGGGCTACGAGGGCCGCCTCCGCGAGGCCGCCGCCCGCTTCGGCATCGAGGCCTCGCTGGGCAAGATGGTGGGCGGCTACTCGACCGGGATGAAGACCCGTCTCGCCCTGGCCCGCTCGGTCATGCACGAGCCCGAGCTGCTGCTCTACGACGAGCCGACCTCGGGGCTCGACCCCGAGTCCTCCCATGCGGTCCTCGAGCTCATCCGCTCGATGGCCCAGGACGGTCACACGGTCGTCATGTGCACCCACCTCCTGCTGGAGGCCGAGGGCCTGGCCGACCAGGTCGTGGTCCTCGAGGACGGCACCGACCTCATCTCGGGCACGCCCCAGGAGCTGACCGACCGCTACTGGCCGGGCGCCGTCGTGCTGCTCGCCGCCGAGGACTCGGACCAGCTCGACGCGATGGCGACGGCCACCGGCGTGATCGCCTACGAGCGCGTGGGCGACCTGGCCGAGCTCCAGGTCGACTCCCTCGACCGGGTGCCCGACCTCGTCGCCGCCCTCACCTTCAGCGGGGCCCGGCTCACCCGGGTCGAGCCGCACCTTCCTTCCCTGGAAGACCTCTACTTCGCCGTCCGGAAGGGCAAGGGTGCGTTCGGCGAGGGGAACGCCCTGGGTGGGGCCGACCCCACCAGCCGCTTCCGCACGCGCACCGCCCCGTCGCTCAACGACCTGGCCGAGGTGGACTGATGGATCGTCACCGGATCTGGACGGTCACCCGCACCGACCTGAAGCAGCTGCTCCAGGCGAAGGACTTCTGGATCCCCATGCTGATCCTGGGGGCGATCTTCTTCCTCTTCGTCCCGACCGTCCTCCTGCTGTCGATCACGGCCATCGGCGACGTCGAGGCGGTGGCCCAGATCAGCCAGGCCCTGGAGGTCCTCCCCCAGCAGGCCCAGGAGGCCGTCCGGGGGACGACCGACGCCGGGCGGGCCTCGTACGCCCTGGCCGTGTTCCTGTTCGCCCCGGTCGCGGTGGTCGTGCCCCTCACCATCTCGACCGCCGTCGGGGCCTCGACCATCGTCGGCGAGCGGGAGCGGGGCACCGGCGAGTTCCTCGCCCACTCCCCCGCCCGGGTCAAGGAGATCTACCTCGGCAAGCTCCTCGCCTCCCTGCTGCCCGGCTACGCCACCACGCTCCTGGGCTTCGGGATCTACTCCCTCGTGGTCAACCTGATCGTCGGCCCCGAGGTCGGCGGCTGGTTCTTCCCCACTCGCGAGTGGTGGGTGCTGATGCTGTGGGTGGTCCCACCCTTCCTGGCCCTGACCCTGTCGATCGTGCTGCGCCTCTCCGCCCGGGTGAAGAGCACCGCGGCCGCCCAGCAGGCCTCCGGGCTCGTGACCCTGCCCTTGATCCTGGTCGCCTACTCCCAGTCGACCGGCGCGCTGTTCGGTGCCGCCTCGGCGAGCATCTGGATCGGCGCCATCGCCTGGGTCGTCGCCATCGCCGGCCTGAGCCGCGGCATGCGGGTCGTCACCCGCGCCCGCCTCCTCGGCGTCGCCGACGGCATCTAGTCGTTCTGGCGCCAGTAGAGGCGGGGGTCAGCGGATGGAGACGGCGGTGATCGTCTTCGGGTGACCGGGGCCGGGGTTGTTGCAGGAGAGCAGGCGGGGCTCCGGGTCCCGGCCGACGTCGACCACGACCTCGTACGACACCCCCGCCCCACCAGTGAAGGTGAGCGTGTGGCGGTCACCCTCGCGGGTGTGGGGGCCGAGGCGCAACGAGTCCAGGTCCCAGTCGTCGAGCGCGTGGCGGAGGATGATCTCGGCCTGCTGCGCGGGCGGTGAGTACGCCGCCCGGCCCCGGAACCCGGCGGGGTGGATGCGCCCCTCGGCGTAGGCGTGGACCACGGGCAGCGCCGACGCCGGCGTCACCCGTCCGTGGAAGAGGCCGTGGGGGAACGACACGACGTTGGCCGCGAAGCGGTCGCCCCCGACGTGCGAGCACTCCCAGGTGTCGACGCCGGCCCGGCGCAGGATGCGGGCCACGGGTCGGCCGTTGTCGGCGCAGCAGCGGTCATGGCGGCCGTGGGTGCACACGGCGATGAGCGGGCCGGGGCCGTCGTCGGGCAGGGGTACCGAGCCGTCGGCCATCCCCGCCAGGTCGAGGTCGAGCAGCTCCTCGGGCTCGCCGAAGGTCCCGCCGCCCATGACCGGGTCGACCGCCGTCGAGCGGACGAACACCCAGCGGCAGCGTTCAGGGTGCTCGATGCCCGACCCGCGCCGGATGAGCAGGACCCGCACCTTCGCCGCCTTCCGGCGCTCGTCGAGCGCCCCGGCCACCTCGGGCGGCAGCCTGGACTCGAGCAGGGCGTCGTGGCCCCAGGCCCCGGGCTGCTCGATGAGGAGCCACGCCCGCTGGCGGGAGGCGCTGCCGCCGGGGTCCTCCTCGAGCGCCAAGGAGCACGAGCTGCACGTCTCATCGGTCAGGTCGGGCGACGGAGGACCCCTTCGCGCAGGAGCCGGCGTCCGACGACGAGGCGGCTCGGGTCATCCAGGTACGGCGCGAGGTCGGCGATCGCGAAGGGCCCCGCGGCAGCCAGGAGGTGCTCCAGCGCGGGTCGCGCCGCGCCCGGGAAGCGGATGACCCGGTCCTCGAGGCGGAGGGCGCAGCGATCGTCGTCGGCCTCCTCCAGGGTCACGGGCCGCGCCCGCACCTCGACCACGGTGGTGTCGTCGACCGGGCCCGGGGCCACGACCTCGGACAGCACGCCCTCGTAGACGCCGGCGTACTGCGCCCACGCGTCCTGGCCGAGGGTGGCGACCGACTCGTCCAGGTCGACCTCACCGAGGACCGCCTTGAGCAGGCGCTCCAGCTCGGCGCCGTCGACCGGCTCCCGGTCGCGCACGACCTCGCTCGGCAGGGCCGCCCGCGCCGCCTCGTCGAGGGCGGCGGGGGCCAGGAGGCTCCGGAACAGGTGGTGCCAGGTCTGGACGTGGATGCCCACGGTGACGTGGAGCGAGGCGTCGCCGCCCTCGCTCACCGCCCGATGGACGAAGCCCCGGGGCAGGTAGAGGCAGTCGCCGGGCCCGAGGACCGTGTCCAGCACCGGCTCGAGGTCGCCGTCGTCGAGCTCCTCGCCCCCACCCACGTCGGACCAGTGCTGGGTCCCCAACGGCTGCGGGAACCGGGGGGCGAGGATCTCCCAACGCTTGCGGCCCGCGGTCTGCAGGACCACCACGTCGTGGGTGTCGTAGTGCAGGCCCAGGCCACGCTCGTCAGCCGGGGTCAGGTACGCGTTGGCCTGCGCCGGGTGGCCGAGCTCGCCGTGGAGGCCCGCACAGAAGCGCCCGAGCGGCGCCCACCAGGTGTGCAGCGCCTGGAGCACGAGCGTGGCGCCGTCGGCCATCGCCGCCACCGTGCGGGCCGGGTCGAGCACACCGTCGTAGTGGGTGGCCCCCCAGCGCCTCGAGGTCGTGTAGGTGGCCCGGGCGAGCGTGTCACCCTCCTTGACCAGGCGGAACGCCGGGTGGCGGAGCGCCCGGGTGGAGATCAGCCGGTCGACGGATCCGACGTCGAGCAGGTCGGCGAACCCGGAGCCCGAGCGATCGTGCCCGACGAGGGGCGCGCCCTGCCACGCCTGCTCGAAGGTCTGGAGGTCGCCGAAGCAACGACCCAGGGGGGAGCGCTCAGGCGTCGGCGCCACCGTCGTCGTCGCCCCCACCGGCATCCCCGTCGCCGTCGTCGGCGCCACCGTCGTCGCCGTCCGTGCCGTCGCCGTCGTCGTCGTGGAGGGCGGCCACCGGCGTCAGCAACTCGGTGTCGATCTCTTCGTCGGTGATCGTCGCTGGGGTCATGGCCCGGACCCTACCCTCCCGGGTGGGTGCCATTCCTCAGCTCGCGACGGCCTCGAGGACGTCGTCGGGGATGTCGAAGTTGGCGTACACGTCCTGGACGTCGTCGTGGTCGTCGAGCTCGTCGATGAGGCGCAGCACGGCCTTGGCCTTCTCGGCCGTCTCCAGTGGCACCGTGCTCGAGGGCAGCATCGTGACGTCCGCCGACTCCACGGTGATGCCGGCCTCCTCGAGGGCGGAGCGGAGGCCCGGGACGTCGGTGGGTGCCGCCGTCAGCCGCCAGGTGTCGCCCTCCTCGGCCAGGTCCTCGAGGCCGGCGTCGAGCCCGACGGTCATCACGTCGTCCTCTTCCGCGCTGCGGGGCACGGTCACGATGCCCTTGCGCTCGAACTGCCAGGCCACCGCGCCCGGCTCGGCCAGCGAACCGCCGCCCCGGGTGAAGAGCGACCGGATCTCCGAGCCCGCGCGGTTGCGGTTGTCGGTGAGCACGTCGACCAGCACGGCCACGCCGTTGGGGGCGTAGCCCTCGTAGGTGACCGACTCGTAGGTGACGCCCTCGAGCTCGCCGGTCCCCCGCTTGACCGCCCGCTCGATGGTGTCGAGTGGCACGGAGGAGTCCCGGGCCTTCTGGTACATCGTCCGCAGGGTCGGGTTGGCGTCGGGGTCCCCGCCGCCCTCCCGCGCCGCCACCTCCACCTGGCGGATGAGCTTGGCGAAGAGCTTGCCCCGCTTGGCGTCGGCGGCGCCCTTCTTGTGCTTGATGGTGGCCCACTTGGAATGGCCGCTCATGCTGAGGTCACCTCTCTGTCGATCGATTCCAGGAAGAGCTCGTGGAGGCGCAGGTCGTCGGTCAGCTCCGGGTGGAAGGCCGAGACCAGGATCGGGCCCCGGCGGCACAGCACCGCCTGCCCGTCCACCTCGGCCAGGACCTCGACCCCGTCGCCCACCCGCTCCACCCCCGGGGCGCGGATGAACACGGCGTGGAAGGCGTCGTCCAGGCCCGTGACGTCGAGGTCGGCCTCGAACGACTCCAGCTGCCGGCCGAACGCGTTGCGGCGCACGGCGAGGTCGATCGCCCCGAAGGAGTGCTGGTCCGGACGGCCGTCGAGCACGTCGGTGGCCAGCAGGATCATCCCCGCACAGGTGCCGAAGGCGGGCAGGCCCCCCTCCAGCCGCTCGGCCAAGGGCTGGCGCAGGTCGTTGCTGTCGAGGAGGAACGAGATGGTGGTCGACTCGCCGCCGGGCAGCACGACGGCGTCGACGCCGTCCAGGTCGGACGGCGTCCGCACCTCGACGGGCTCAGCCCCGAGGCGCCTCAGCGCCGAGGCGTGGGCAGCCGTGGCCCCCTGCAGGGCGAGGATGCCGACGCGCACCTGGAGGCTCCATTACCAGCCCCGGTCGGCGTACGTGGTCTCGAGGGAGCCGATCTCGAGGCCCGGCATCGCGCGGCCGAGCCCCCGGCTCACCTTGGCCAGGATGCCGGGGTCCCGGAAGTTGGTGGTGGCTTCGACGATGGCCTTGGCCACGAGGGGCGGGCTCTCGCTCTTGAAGATGCCGGAGCCGACGAACACGGCCTCGGCCCCGAGCTGCATGACCAGCCCGGCGTCGGCGGGCGTGGCGATGCCCCCCGCACAGAACAGGGGCACGGGCAGGCGCCCGGTCTCGGCGATCTCCTGCACGAGGGGCAGCGGCGACTGGAGCTGCTTGGCCCAGTCGAAGAGCTCGGGGGCGTCGGCCTGGGTCACCTTGCGGATGTCGCCCAGGATCGAGCGGAGGTGGCGGACGGCCTCCACGATGTTGCCGGTGCCCGCCTCGCCCTTGGAGCGGATCATGGCGGCCCCCTCGGAGATGCGGCGCAGCGCCTCGCCCAGGTTGGTGGCCCCGCAGACGAACGGGACGTCGAAGGCCCACTTGTCGATGTGGTGGGCCTCGTCGGCCGGGGTGAGGACCTCGCTCTCGTCCACGTAGTCCACGCCGAGGGACTCGAGGATCTGGGCCTCCACGAAGTGGCCGATGCGGGCCTTGGCCATCACGGGGATGGTGACCGCGGCCTTGATGCCCTCGACCATCTCCGGGTCGCTCATCCGGGCCACACCGCCGTCCTTGCGGATGTCGGAGGGGACCCGCTCGAGCGCCATCACCGCGGTGGCCCCGGCGTCCTCGGCCACCTTGGCCTGCTCGGGGTCGACCACGTCCATGATCACCCCACCGGCCAGCATCTCGGCCAGGCCGCGCTTGACCCGGAACGTGCCCGTCTGACGATCGGTGGAGTCGACCATGGGCCGAGTCTACGAGCGAGCGGTCAGCCCGCCGCCGGGAGTTGGGCGAGCAGGCCGTCGGCGGCGGCCTGGTCCAGGCGGACCACGCCGGACTCGGGGCAGGCCGAGCCAGGTCCGGCCCGGGGCCAGCACCAGGGGCCGGCCGGTGGCGTCATCGGTCAGCGTGTACGGATCGGACGGCGTCGGCCGGTTCCAGGTGGCGTCGACCGCGTTGCCCCCGATGAGGACGGTGGCGTCGCCGGATCCCGTGGTGAGGGCGACGGGTGATGCCGGATCGGACGGGGCGGTGCCGTACGGCGTCACCAGGAGCACGACGTTGGTGGGCGCGAGCACGGAGCCGTCCGCGACCAGGTGGGGCGTGCCGTCCTGGAGGCGGGCCCAGCCCTCCCGCGCCTCGTCCCACACGAACGAGGCGGTCGTGCCGCCGTAGTCGACCGTCGCCCCCGGCGTCGGCGTGCCCGGCACGGGAGCGTTCTCCCGCCGCACCCGCCGCGGTACCGGCAGGGGGGCCACGGCCGGCGAGGCGTCACCCGCCTTCGCCCAGAAGGCATCCGTCGAGGTGATGAAGAGGTTGTCGGGAGCGGTGCGGTCGTCGTCGCGGAACTTGTCCTCGGCCGCGTCGGGGTCCACGTTGAAGCTGACCACGTTGGCCCCGGCGACCCGGGCCGCCACCCCCTCGTTGGCCCCGCCCCACACGAACACGGGACGGCCCAGGGCGGCGAGGAGGTCGATGTCGGAGTCCCGGGCCGAGCGGATGGGCCCGACGGGGTCCGCCGAGGTCGAGTGGAAGACCGCGATCAAGCCGGGTGATCCCCTCCACCCGCTCCTCGAAGACGAGGTCGGCCCGACTCGAGGCCGATCTGGGGCCGGGCGCTCGACGAGTTGGAGATCTTCACGGCCAGCGCGGGCCGCTCGATCGGGTCGTCGGGCTCGGCCGGCAGCCCGGTCAGGGGCCAGAGCACGGGCGGCACGGTGGTCGTGGTCACCGCGGTCGTGGTCGTCGACGGCAGATCGTCGTCGCCCCGGGTCACGGCAAAGAGCACCCCGCCGAGGACGGGGATGGTGCACCCGAGGGCGATGAGCGCCTTGCGCCTGCTGTCCAACTCCCTAGAGCTCGCGCAGGGCGGCGATGCGCTCCTCGAGCGGCGGATGGGTGTCGAACAGGCGGTTGAGGCGGGCGAAGGGGCCCTCCTCCTTCTTCTTGGCCATCGGCTGCTCGATCCAGAGGTGGGCCGTGGCCCGCGACCCCGCGGCCACGACCGTCTGGTCCTGCTGCAGCTTCTCGAGGGCGGCGACCATCCCCGGTGGGTAGCGGGTCATCTCCACGGCGGAGAAGTCGGCCAGGCTCTCCCGGCGCCGGCTCACCGCCAGCTGCATGACCCGGGCGATGATCGGCGAGAGCACGATGAACACCAGGGCCCCGATCATGAGGATGTTGCCCGCCCCGCCGCTGTCCCGGTCGCGACGCCCACCTCCGAACCAGAGCGAGCGGATGCCGATGTCGGCGAGCAGGGCGACGGCCCCGACCATGGTCACGGCCAGCGTCGACACGAGGATGTCGTAGTTCTTGACGTGGCTCAGCTCGTGGGCGATGACCGCCTCGAGCTCGATGCGGTTCATCTTGTCCATCAGCCCGGTGGTCACGGCGACCGCGGCGTGCTTGGGGTCGCGCCCGGTGGCGAAGGCGTTGGGCGCATCGTCCTGCACCACGTAGAGCCGGGGCTTGGGGAGGCCGGCGGCGATGCAGAGGCCCTCCACGATGTTGTGCAGGCGGGGGTACTCCTCGACCGATGCCGGCTGGGCCCGGCTCATCGAGAGGGCGATCTGGTCGGACTTCCAGTAGCTGCCGACGGCCAGGCCGGCGGCGATGACGACCGCGATGACCACACCGACCGGGCCGTACCCGATGAGGGTGTTGAACGCGAGCCCGACCGCGATGACGAACACCACGAACCCGGCGATCAGCAGGATCGAACGGCGCTTGTTGCTCTTGACCTCGTCGTACAGGGGGATCGACCTCGATCAGGCCGACGGCGGCGTACCCGGGTCGGCGGGCGGTGCCGGCTCCGCGACGGGAGGCGCCGCCGGGGGCGGGGTGCCGGCGACCGAAGGTGGGGTGTCGAAGGAGACCTGGACGTTCTCCCGGGACTCGGGCTCGGCCTCGAAGTACTCGCGGGGTGTGAAGCGCAGCATCCCGGCGATCGCCACGGCCGGGAAGGTCTGGATCTTGGTGTTGTAGCGCAGGACGGTGTCGTTGTAGAACTGCCGCGCGTAGGCGATCCGGCCCTCGGTGCCGGTCAGCTCCTCCTGCAGGTTGAGGAAGTTCTGGTTCGCCTTCAGGTCCGGGTACGCCTCGCTGACCGCGAACAGTGACTTCAGCGCGCCGGTCAGGATGTTCTCGGCCTGGGCCTGGTCGCCCACGCCCTCGGCGCTCACCGCCATGTTGCGGGCCTGGATGACCGCCTCGAGCGTCTCCCGCTCGTGGGCGGCGTAGCCCTTGACGGTCTCGACCAGGTTCGGGATCAGGTCGTAGCGCCGCTTGAGCTGCACGTCGATCTGGGCCCAGGCGTTCTCGATCCGGTTCCGGAGCTTGACCAGGCCGTTGTAGAGCACGACCAGGAAGATCACGATCAGGACGAGGACGCCGAGGATGATGAGGCCGGTCACGGGCGGGACTCTACAAGCGACGTGTACAGCTCGACGTAGCGGTCGGCCAGGCCGTCCATCGAGAAGGCCTCGGCCCGGCCTCGGCCCGACGCCACCAGCCGCTCGGCCAGTGCCGGGTCCTCGAGCACCCGGACGAGCGCCGCGGCCAGCTCGCGGGGATCGCCGGGACGCACCAGCTCGGCGTCCTGGCCGGACCGGGCCACGTTGGCGTAACCCGGCAGCTCGGTGGCCACGATCGGCGTCTCGGCGGCCATGGCCTCGATCAGGACCACCCCGAACGACTCTCCCCGGAGGGAGGGGGCGCAGAACACGTCCGCGCCGCGGAGCCGGGCGATCTTCTCCTCCTCGCTGAGCCGACCCAGCCACTCCACCCGGGGATCACCGGCCCAGCGGGCCCGCAGCGCCGCCGTCTCGGGCCCGTCACTGCCGATCCAGAGCCGGATGTCGCCGGGGAGCTCCGCCATGGCCTCGAGCAGGACGGCGAGGCCCTTGCGGGGCTCGTGGCGGCCGCAGAAGAAGACGGTCGGGCCCTCGGTGGGCCAGGGCTCTCCGGCGCGGTAGGAGTCCAGCTCGACCCCGTTGAACAGGAGGGTGAAGGCCCCGGCCACTGCCGTCTCGGCCAGCTTGCGGGCGTCGTCGGACACCGCGCAGCGCACGTCCAGCCGCCGCCCCAGCCAGCGGGTCCCCGCACCCATGTGCTTGTAGGCGAAGCTCTCGCCGGCGGCGTGGAACGTTCCGAGCGTGGGCGCCGGCTTCACCAGCAGGGCGGTCATGCAGGGACCGGGGGCGAAGGGCTCGTGGAGGTGGAGGACATCGAAGTCCTCGTCCCACAGCGCCCGCATCGTCCGCAGCTGGGCGGCGGGGTCGGGGGCGAGCGGGGCGACCGACCCGTTCGCCGCCGCGGGCACGCTCTTGCCAAGGGGGGTGACGAACGCCGCCGGCGGCGGACCGTCACACGGGGCGAGCACGCGGGCCTCGTGGCCCATCCGCCGCAGCGAACGGGCCAGCCCCATGACCTGGCCCTGCACCCCGCCCGGGATGGACAGGCTGTAAGGGCACAGCAGGCCGACGCGCACGCCAGGAAGGTAGACGCCGATTGCCTTACGAGCGTTGGGCGGCCAGCGCGTCGTGGTCGCTGGGCCAGTTGGGCTGGAGCAGGTGCCACTGCTCGGGTTCGGCCCGGATGAGGGCCTCGAGCTCGTACGCCAGGAGCTGGGTGATGCGCTGCACGTCCTCGCGCAGGGACCCCCGGCGCTCGACGGGGACGGCCTCGCGGATGGCGGCGTGGTGGCCCTTGCCGCGGAAGTACACCGCGGTCGGCAGCAGCGCCGCGCCGGTGCGGAGCGCCAGGGTGGCCGGGCCCGCAGGCAGGGTCGTGCGCTCACCGAAGAACTCGACCTCGACGCCACCGCCCGTCAGGTCGCGGTCGCAGAGCAGGCAGGTGATGTTCGCCGCCTTGATGGAGCGGGCCACGGCCGAGCCCGCGCCCGGCCCCAGGGGCACCACCTCCATGCCGAACGACTTGCGGAGGTCCACGAACCAGTCGAAGAGCTCTGGGGGCTCGAGCGGCTCGACCACCACCGTCACCCGGTGCTTCAGGGTGGCGGCCAGCCAGAAGCCCCCCCACTCCCAGCCCCCCAGGTGGGGCAGGGCGCAGATCGGCCCGGTCCCGCTCTCGACGGCCGCCTCGATGCGGTGCATGCCCTCGAACGACATGCCCGCGTCGAGCTCTTCGGCCGACGTCCCCGGGAGCCGGAAGGACTCGATCCAGTACCGGGCGTAGTTGTCGACCGTTCGCTGGACGGCGCGGCGCAGGGCCAGCCCGGAGAGCTCGGGGCCGCGGACCCGGCGCAGGTTGCGCTCGATGATGAGGCGCCGCTCGCCCAGGACCCCCGACGCGCCGAGCGCGCCGCCCCGGCCCAGGAGGTTGGCCAGGGGCTCCGGCAGCCCGCGCGCGACCGCGGCGGCGGTCCGGTAGGCAGCGACCGTTCGGTTCAGCGGCTCAGGAGGGCCGGCGGCTGCGCATGCGCTCGCGCCACGCCGCCCGGCGGTCGGCCATGGAGAGCGAGGTGCTGGTGCGCTGGCGCCGCTGACGGCTGCGGCCGGTGGTCGGGCGGGCCACGGCCGGCGGACGGTCGGCTTGGCGCCACACCTTGACGAAGCGGTACACGGCCGTGCCCGAGGTGGCCACGAGCATGACCCAGAGCACGGCGATCAGCAGCTCGCTGAAGAGCAGCCCGAGGCCGAGGAGGATGAAGCGCTCGGCCCGCTCCATGAGGCCGCCGCGGGCGTCGAAGCCGAGGGCATCGGCCTTGGCCCGCTGGTAGGACACCAGCGCCGCCGCCGCGAAGACGGCGTAGGGCAGCAGCGCGATCCGCCCGCCGTTCTCGGTCTGCAGGTACCAGGCCACCCCGCCGAAGAGCAGGGCGTCGCTCAGCCGGTCGGCGACCGAGTCGAAGAACGCCCCGCGGGTGGAGGCGGTCCCGGAGGCCTTGGCCACCGCGCCGTCGAGCAGGTCGGGGACACCGGCCAGGGCGAGCAGGAGCAGGCCGGCCCGCAGGAAGCCGGCCCCGATGGTGATGGCCGCGGCCGTGGCCATGACGATGCCGAGCACGGTGAGGTGGTCGGCGGAGATCCCGGTCTTGCGGAGGTTCGCACCGACGGGCTTGAGGCCCTGTTCGATGTTGGTCCGAAAGCGGCCGTCGAACATCGGGGGTGATCCTTTCCGGAGCGGATCCGGAGACGAGAACGGGGGTCAGCGTACCCGTGGCATCCAGCGGGAGGACGTGACCGCGATGCTGGCCTACCGTGGGGGGCCGACGACGGGACCACGCACTGGGGGTGCGGTGAACCAAGTTGCTGCCGACAAGATCCGCAACGTGGCCCTGGTGGGCCACGGCGGGGTCGGGAAGACGAGCCTCGCCGAGGCACTGCTGTTCCGAGCGGGGGTGATCAACCGCCAGGGCCGGGTCGAGGACGGGAACACCGTCTGCGATTACGACGCCACCGAGCACGAACGCGGGCTCTCGCTCTCGCTCGCCCTCGCCCCGTTCGAGTGGAACGGGTACAAGATCAACCTGATCGACACGCCCGGCTACGCCGACTTCGTGGGCGACGTCTGGGCGGCCCTGAGCGTGGCCGACCTGGCCGTCTTCGTGGTCAGCGCGGTCGAAGGGGTCGAGGTCCAGCACGAGGTGGTGTGGCGCCGGGCGGCCGAGCTCGGCCTCCCCCGGCTGATCTTCATCAACAAGCTCGATCGGGAGCGGGCCTCCTTCGAGCGCACGCTCGATCAGCTACGTGAGGTGTTCGGCGCCGGCGTGGCCCCGCTCGAGCTGCCGATCGGCGAAGAGACCGACTTCCGGGGCGTGGCCGACCTGCTGACCGACACCGCGTGGGTGTACGACGGTGGCAAGGGCACCCAGACCGACATCCCCGATGACATGGCCGAGCTCGAGCACCAGGTCCACGACAACCTCGTCGAGGGCATCGTGGTGGCCGACGACGACCAGCTCGAGCGCTACCTCGAGGGCGACATCCCGTCCATGGAGGAGCTGGAGCACACCCTGGCCCACGGGGTGGCGGCCGGCAGCGTCTTTCCGGTGGTCTGTGGCTCGGCCACCGCCGGGGTGGCCGTCGACCGCCTGGCCGACTTCATCTGCGAGATCGGTCCGGCCCCGGCCGACCGGCCTCCGGTGGAGGTGGAGGCCGGCGGGACGACCGCCGAGGTCGCCTCCGACCCCTCTGGCGATCCGTTGGCGGTGGTGTTCAAGACCATCGCCGACCCCTACGTGGGGCATGTCTCCCTCTTCAAGGTGCTCTCGGGCACGATCCGCCAGGACGACCACCTGGTCAACACCCGCACGGGTCACGACGAGCGCCTGCACAACCTGGGCGTGCTCCGGGGCAGAGAGACCCTCCCGGTGACCACGCTGAGCGCCGGCGACCTCGGCGCGGTGGCCAAGCTGGGTGAGACCCGGACGGGCGACACGCTGGCGCCCAAGGGCAAGCCCGTGAAGGTGCCGCTGCTCGAGCGGCCCAATCCCGTGCTCTCGGTGGCCATCTCGGCCAAGGCGTCGGCCGACGAGGACAAGCTGGCCACCGCCCTGCACCGCCTGCAGGAGGAGGACCCGGCGATCACGATCCAGCGTGACGACCAGACGCACCAGACCCTGCTCCGGGGCATGGGCGAGACCCACCTGAGCATCAGCATGGAGAAGCTCGAGAAGAAGTACGGGGTGGCGGTCGCCACCCATGACGTCAAGGTCCGCTACCTCGAGACCGTCACCGGCAACGGCGACGCCGAGGGTCGCCACAAGAAGCAGTCAGGCGGGCGGGGCCAGTTCGGCGTGGCCTTCCTGCGCATCGAGCCCTTGGAGCGGGGCGGCGGGTTCGTCTTCGAGAGCGCCGTGGTCGGCGGCGCGATCCCGACCAAGTTCATCCCCTCCGTCGAGAAGGGGGTGGCCCAGACGATGCAGCAGGGCGGCGTCCACGGCTACCCGGTCGTCGACGTGAAGGTGACGATCTACGACGGCAAGTTCCACACCGTCGACTCCGACGAGATGAGCTTCAAGACCGCGGGTCGGCTCGCCTTCCGGGCGGCGATGGCCCAGGCCGGGCCGGTGATCCTGGAGCCCATCTCGGCCCTCGAGGTCACCGTCCCCACCGAGAACCAGGGCGACATCATGGGCGACCTCAACTCGCGGCGCGGCCGGGTCCAGGGCACCGAGATGAGCGGGCCCAACGAGCAGACCATCAACGCCCACGTGCCCACCGCCGAGATCCTGCGCTACGCCATCGACCTCCGTTCGATGACCGGTGGGCGGGGTCGCTTCACGGTCGAGCACGACCACTACGACGTGCTGCCGTCCCACCTCGTCGACGCCGTGTCCAGCGTCGCCGCCGACCACGACGAGTGAGCTCCAGCCTCGACCTCAGCAACGAGTCACCGTCGGACGTCGCGGTCACCCTGCGGTCGCTCCCCCGCCGCTTCCGGGAAGCGGTCGAGCCCCACGGCAACGAGGACGTCGACGCCCTCGTCCGCACCGTCGGGCCCGATGGTGCATCGGCGCTGGATCAGATCGCCGACACCGGCCGCCTCCTCGCCCTCCTCGGGAGCGCGCTGAAGGAGGTGGTGTCCGGCCGCCAGCCCGTCCTCCAGGCCGCCGTCACCGATCCCGGCGCCCGCCAGTGGGAGCACCCGGCCGACGACCTCGAGGGCGAGCTGGGCCTGCTGTCCGAACAGGCCCTCGAGCTCGCTGGCCAGGTCGAGCGCACCCCCGCCGACCAGTGGACCCAGGTCGGCCAGGTCGTCGGCGGCGCCGAGATGACGGCGCTGGACCTGGCCCGGGAGACCGTGCATGCGGGCGTCGGCGGCCTGCGCGCCACCGAGAAGGCCATCGCCCACGCCCGCACCCACTGACGAACCCAGCGTCTGGCGGATCGCCGATCCTCGACGGCGACCCGGTGGCCGGAGCGGACGGCGGACTCCATGTAGCCGGCGAGCGCCTCGGTGTGCTCGCCCGCGAAGTGGATGCGACCCAGGGGTTCACGCAGTGCCGGCCAGTACGGGCACGACCTGCCCGGGGCCGTAGACGGCGTACCCGCCGCCGGTGAGGGGCTCGTTGGCCCAGGCCAAGGTGGCGGCCTCCGAACGGGAGGACCGACCCTCGGGGTAGACCTCGTCGAGCTGGCGATGGACGGCGAGGATCCGTTCCTCGTCGGAGAGATCGCCGAGCTCGACGGCCGCGTCGCCGGTGATGAACGCGGTGAGCAGCCCCGCGGACCCGCTGTCGTAGGAGTCGGTGGCATCCCAGGTCACGCCGAAGGGCAGGTCGGCGACCGTGAGGCCCGAGAGGCCCTGCTCCCGCCAGAACGCAGGGTCGTAGCGGGTGATGACCTTCGCCGCCGGGCCGAGGTCCAGGCCGTCCAGCGTCGTGGTCACCGACTCGGGCAACGGCGGGTCGAACTCCACCTCCCGCAGGGGACCGGGCGGTGAGGCCAGGACGAGGTGGGCCGCGTCGACCGGCGGTCCGCCGGCGGCGTCCACCCGGACCCCCTCGGGACCGTGGGCCACCGCTCGGACGCGCCGGTTGCGGCGGACGCCCAGCGCGGTGGCCATGGCCGCGGGGAGCTGGTCGTTGCCGCCGCTGATGCGCATGGTCTCCTCGGCCGCGTACGGGACGTCGGCCACGACGGCCCACTGCTGGGCCAGGAACAGGAGCGAGATGTCCGCCGGCTCGGCGTTGTAGTAGCTACGGGTGTCGGCCTCGATCAGGAACCGGGCCTCCGGCACCGGCGCCAACTCGTCGATGAGGTCCGCCGCGCTGCGGGCGTCGAGCTCCTCGGCTCGCGACGAGCGTTCGGGGTGCTCCGGGTCGATCTCCTCCGCCAGCCGGGCCTGCTCGGTGTCGAAGCGCTCGTAGTCCTCGAGCACCCGACCGCCCCGCCGCCCCACGTACTCGGCGATGCCGGAGCGGCGGCCGCGCCGGTAGACGACGCCCGTGGCCTCACGGTCCTCCAGCCGCCGCTCGGTCGGGAGGGCGAAGCGGCGCAGCACCGCCTGGATGGCCTGGTGGTTGTCGTCGATCGACTCGCCGCCCGCTTCGGCGTGCAGGCCCTCGCCGAAGGGTCGCCTCGGGTGAACACCCAGCCGCCCGACCCGGTCCCGCGCTTCCAGCACGACGACGTCCCACCCGACGGTCGGCGAGGTCGAGCCCCGCCGTGAGGCCCGACAGCCCCGCCCCCGCCACCACGACCCGCCCGGCCGCGCCCGAATCGGGCCGGGGACGCGTCGTGGCCGCCGGGGACCCGTCGTCGGCACACCCCGCCGCCAGGACCAGGCCAGAGGCCGCTGCGCCCCGGAGGAAATCCCGCCGGCCGACCGTCACCGACCCATCATCACACGTTGCCCCAGCGTCAGCTGGTCTCGTACTCGGACCAGTCCTCGGGGTTGTCGGACCTCAACGCTGTGCGACTCCCCGGGACTGGCCGGGATCCGGGAGCCTCGATGGAGCGCTGTGGTGCAGGATTGTCCCTGTCCACGCACATCGTTAAGGGACCGGTCGTACGCTCGGTACGGATCACTCGTCCGCGCTGAGTTCGATGGTTGTCGATATGCGCCAACGCGTTGGCTCGCGCTCTTCTCGGGGACGATCTCGCCACCTGTCTTCCTCAGCCTGTTCCGCCTGGCGCCTCATGTCCTCCATCTGGTCCTTCCATTGCCGCATGAACCTGTCAAACAGGCGTTCGAAGCCGCCTTCATCGGTCTCGATCTCGAGGCTGCTGCTCATTCGCTCTATGTGGACCATGCTTCCATTCCGATCTCCTGAGCGGCACCCGACGTGCGCTGTTTCCATGAGTGTTTAGAACACGATTCGCGATTGCGCCGGACTCAATGGCCGAGTTGCCTACTTCGACGCGACCGTCCCGCTGGCCATAGTTTGTTTAGGACGTAGTGCAGCGACAGTCGTCCTGGCCGTGCCGGTCGTGGATGACTCAGCAGACGAGACAGCGTGATCCACATTACGGTCGCGCCGGTGCGGGTGATCCACTCCCGCGCAGCAGGAGGGGACAGCAATGGGCTACATCTCGTTTGCATTGACCAGGCCGGTGCCCGGCGAGTGGCAGGGCCTGAGTCAGGAGGAGAACGACGCCAAGACCGGGGCGATTCTCGACGCGGTCGCCAAGAACGGCGGAGACGTCAAGGTCACGGCCTTCTCGGGCGACCACATGGCGCTGGTGTCGGTCATCGAGTATCCCGACGAGATGTCGGGTCGAAAGGCGGTGGCCGATGTCATCGCGCTCGGCACCCTGGAGTTCGTCAGCCACCACAGTCTGTGGGACCTGGGCGAGTGGACGACGATGCTCCGCGAGGCGCAAGGCGGCTGATCCCCCGCGCTTCTGAGCCCCCCGTGGGCGTGACAATCACCTCCATCGGCGGACCCCGCGACCGTGAGTCCTCGAAGCTGGTGAGCGGCGAGCCGCCGGCCGTGCTGGTCGTGGACGACTCAGGCGGACGGTACGTCTGGCGGGACGGGCACTCTTGTTGGCACGGTGTAGCGCCGATGGTCGGCTAGTAGACCGGTAGCCCTTGGACTGGAAGCCGAGGTGGTGGCACTGGGCAATCGGGGCCCTGGCCCTGGGGGTCTTCCTCGCGGCCGCCTTTCTCATCCCGCCGCTCCTTGTGCATGAGCCGAAGCTGCATGAACCCGAGGAGGCCCAAGCGCTTGCGGACTATCGGGCCAATGTCCTGCAGATCTTCACCGGCCTAGCGGTACTTGGCGCTGGGATCTTCACCTGGTGGCGCATCCAGATCGCCCAGCAGCAGGTTCGGGTGGCAGAGGAGGGCCAGATCACCGAGCGTTACAGCCGCGCCATCGACCAGCTAGGCGAGGAGGACGAGAAGGGCGGTCGTCGCCGACTGGACGTGCGAATCGGAGGTGTCTACGCGCTGGAGCGGATCGCCGCCGATGCCCAGGCACGAGCGATTCAGCGGGCGGGGATCGCTCGTGACCACCTCACGGTGGTCGAGGTTCTTTGCACCTTTGTACGGACGCATATCGGCGAGGCCAGACCGGCCGATGAGGAAGTTGAGCGGTGGATTCCATATCCCGACGTCGAGGCAGCGTTGACGGTTCTCGGAAGGCAGAATCTTCCGGCCCGGCTAGAAAAGCTCGTATCTCCGCACGTCGACCTCACCAGGGCGAAGCTCAGACTGGCGGACCTCACCGGGGCGGACCTCACCGGGGCGGACCTCACCGGGGCGAACCTCACCGGGGCGGACCTCACCGATGCGGACCTCACCGATGCGGACCTCGACGGGGCGAGCTTCAGCCTCGCGATCCTCACCAGGGCGAGAATCACCGGGGCGGACCTCACCGGGGCGGACCTCACCGGGGCGGACCTCACCGGGGCGGACCTCAGAGGGGCGGACCTCACCAGGGCGAACCTCACCGGGGCGAACCTCCGCCTGGCGCCCGTCACCGACCTCACCTTCGCGCCCCTCACCGAGGCGGACCTCGCCAATGCGGACCTCACCAATGCGAACCTCACCGAGGCGGACCTCACCAATGCGGACCTCACCGAGGCGGACCTCACCAATGCGGACCTCACCAATGCGGACCTCACCGGGACGGACCTCACCAATGCGGACCTCAGAGGGGCACTTTTCACCGGAAGCACCTTCGATGAGATGACCCGATGGCCCGATGACTTCGAACCTCCTGCCTCTTAGCCCAGGTCCCGGGGGTCAGCACGATCAGGGTACGGGGCCCTGCGTCTGTCGCCGCAGCCATCGGCCGTCGGGCGGGCCCGGAGGGATCATGGCTTCGACGATGAGCCACCGGCGGTCGAGGTCAAGCTCAGAAGCGCCCTACTCGTACTCGGACCAGTCCTCGGGGTTGTCCTCGACGAAGGCGCTGACGATCTCGCCGTCGACGCCGTCGACCTGGACGAGACCCCGCTTCGCCGGGGGGTCGTCGGCGGAGTAGAGCAGGATGCGCCAGGTCGGGCGGCTGCGCAGGCCCCGCCAGCCCATCTGGGCCGACGCGTGACCGACGGGGAAGCCGACCTCACGGGTCGCGGCCACGAGCGCCTCGTGCTCGTCCAGCTCCAGCGGGTAGCCGGCCAGCAGGTGGTAGGCGCCGATGAGCAGGAGCCCGATCCCGGCCCCCAGGACCCCCTCGTTGACGAGGACCGCGCCGTCCCCCGCCACCAGCCAGATCACCACGCACAGCAGCCCGATGCCCAGGTAGAGGTAGCCGGGGATCCTCCGCCGCTTGTTGTCGGGGAAGGTGTAGGGCCCGACGTAGGCCGAGGCGTCGAGGTCCTCGGGCAGCTCGTCCCGGTGGTCCTCTCGGTGCTCCTCTCGGTGCTCCTCCGGGTGCTCCTCCTCGGCCATCGTCCGCACCGTACTCAGGCGGGCCAGGCGTCCTTCAGGCGGCGCCAGGACACCCCGAGGGGCTCGGGCAGCACCCGGGTCTCGGCCACCGCGGTCATGAAGTTGGTGTCGCCCGACCACCGGGGCAGGCAGTGCACGTGCAGGTGGTCCGGGACGCCGGCCCCCGCAGCCCGGCCGAGGTTCAGGCCGACGTTGACGCCCTCGGGCGAGTAGGCGGTCGTGATGGCGGTGACCGCTTGGCGGACCGTGCGCCAGAGCTCGACCTCCTCGTCATCGGTGAGCCCGTCCAGCTCGGCCACCGCCCGGTTCGGCATCACCAGCAGGTGGCCCGAGTTGTACGGGTAGGCGTTGAGCAGGGCGGACACGGTCGACCCTCGCGACACGACGTAGGCCTCGTCGTCGGGCAGCCCGCTGTTGAGGATGCGCTCGAAGAGCGTCCCCTCGCCGCCCTCCAGCTCCTGGGCGAACGCGGCGTTGATGTACTCGTGCCGCCACCCGGCCCACCACCGGTCCAAGCTCACGCTTTGGCGTCGACCTCGGCCGTGAGCCGGGCGATGAAGTCGTCGATGCCCACGCCGCGCTCCACCTCACCGCCCCGAGGGTTCACGCCCACGGTGCCGCCGGCCACGTCGTCGTCGCCCACCACCAGCACGTAAGGCAGCTTCTCCAGCTTGGCCTTGCGGATGCGGGCGCCCAGTGGCTCGTCCGCCGCCGACGAGTCGGCCCGGAACCCCGCGCCCTGCAGCCGGGCCACGACCTCCTCGGCGTAGGCGTCGTGGTCGTCGCGCACCCCCAGCACCCGCGCCTGCACCGGGGCCAGCCAGGCCGGGAAGGCGCCGGCGTAGTGCTCCAGCATCACGCCGAAGAAGCGCTCGACCGAACCGAACAGGGCGCGATGGATCATCACGGTCCGGTGGGGCTCGTTGTCGGCCCCCACGTAGGTGAGATCGAAGCGCTCGGGCAGCTGGAAGTCGACCTGCAGCGTCGACAGCTGCCACTTGCGCCCGATGGCGTCCTCGACGTGGATGTCGATCTTCGGCCCGTAGAACGCGCCGCCGCCCTCGTCGACCTCGTAGTCGAGCCCCTTGGCGACGAGGGCTTGGCGAAGGGCCTCGGTGGCCTCGTCCCACTCGGCGTCCTCGCCCACCGCCTTGTCCTCGGGCTTGGTCGACAGGCTGGCCGTGAAGTCCTCGAACCCGAAGGCCTGCAGGACCGAGATCACGAAGTCGAGCAGGCTGATGAGCTCGTCCTGGACCTGCTCGCGGGTGCAGAAGATGTGGGCGTCGTCCTGGGTGAACCCCCGGATGCGCAGGAGGCCGTGGAGGACGCCGGAGCGCTCGTAGCGGTACACCGTCCCCAGCTCGAACAGCCGCTGCGGGAGCTCCCGGTAGCTGCGCTGGCGGCTGCGGTAGATGAGGATGTGGAACGGGCAGTTCATCGGCTTCGGGTAGTACGAGCCGTTCTCCAGCTCCATGGGCGGGTACATCGACTCGGCGAACCAGTCGAGGTGCCCGCTGATCTCCCACAGCGTCGATCGGGCCAGGTTGGGCGAGACGGCGAAGTCGTAGCCCCCGTCCTGGTGGCGCTGGCGGCTGTAGTCCTCCATCAGCTTGCGCACCAGCGCGCCCTTGGGGTGCCAGACGGCCAGGCCGCCGCCGAGCTCGTCGGGGAACGACAGCAGGTCGAGCTCGGCCGCCAGCTTGCGGTGGTCCCGCTCGCGGGCCTGCTCCAGGCGCTCGAGGTGCTCCTTCAGGGCCTTGTCGGACTCCCAGGCCGTGCCGTAGATGCGCTGCAGCATCGGGTTGCGCTCGTCGCCCCGCCAGTAGGCGCCGGCCACCCGGGTCAGCTTGAAGTGGCCCAGCCGTCCGGTGTGGGGGACGTGGGGGCCGCGGCAGAGGTCGATGAAGTCGGGCGGGTTCTCGTAGGTGCGGACCAGCCCACCCGGCGTGGCCGACATGGGATCGTCGGCCGTGCCGTCGATGATCTCCAGCTTGAACGGGTGGTCGGCGAAGATCTCGCGGGCCTTGTCGTCGGGGATCTCGTCACGGACGAACGGCTGCTCCTGGGCGATGATCTCGCGCATCCGGGCCTCGATGCGCTCCAGGTCGTCGGGCGAGAACGTGGCGCCGTCGGCGAGCTGGAAGTCGTAGTAGAAGCCGTCTTCGATCGGCGGGCCGATGCCGAACGTGGCCCCCTCGAACAGGTCGAGCACCGCTTGGGCCAGCACGTGCGCCGTCGAGTGCCGGATGACGTAGCGCCCGGCCTCGGTCGAATCCGTGACGATGGCGACCGCGTCGCCGTCGTGCAGCGGCGTGCCCAGATCCCGCTCCTCGCCGTTGATCTCGGCCACCACTGCGGCCTTGGCCAGCCCCCGGCCGATCGAGGCGGCCAGGTCACCCGCGGTGGCGCCATCGTCGACCGTGCGCGAGGAGCCGTCAGGGAGCGTGATGTCGAGAGCCATGAGACGGCCAAGAGTACCGACGGGCTCCGTCGCCCTAACCGGCTTTCGCCACCTCCGCGACCGCGGCATGGCCGTTGCCGCCCGGTCCCTCGGCGGTGATGACGCCACTGCGCTGGCGAGGTATGGCCACCTCGTCGGGCTTCTTGTTGGCGTACTCGTCGACGTAGGTCTGGCCGGACAGCGCGCCGATCTCGAACATCACCTCGTCGGTGATCTGGCGCAGGAGCCGGTGGTCGCCCATCCGCTCGGGGTCCTGGCCGGGCTGGACCGGGCGACCGATCCTGATCCACACCGGTCGGAACAGCTGAGGCAGCTTGGCCTCGGGTGGCTGCACCTCCCGGGTGCCGATCAGGCCGACGGGCAGGATGGGCGCCCCCGTGCGCAGGGCGAGGCGGGCGGCGCCGGTGTGGCCTCGGTGGAGGTTGCCGGACCGGGACCGGGTGCCTTCGGGGTAGATCCCGAAGAGCTCACCGCGCTCCAGGACCCCGGTCGCGGCGTCGAGGGCACCCTGGGCGGCGTCACCCCCGCCGCGGTCGATGGGGATCATCCCGATGGCCGGGAAGATGTACTTGGTCTTCCAGTCGTCCATGTACTCCGCCTTGCCGACGTAGGTGATGCGTCGGGGCAGCACGAGGGGGACGAAGAAGGAGTCGAGCACCGAGACGTGGTTCGGGCAGATGATGGCGCCGCCGGTGTCGGGCACGTGCTCGAGCCCCGAGGTGTGGGCCCGCCAGCTCGCTCGGAAGATCGGGCTGAGGACGGCCATGGCCACCGGGTACAGCGAGCCGTAGTCCCGGGCCATCACCCCGGAGGTTAGACCCGCGTCAGATCCAGGTCATTCGGTGAGGTCGACGCCCAGGAGGGCAGCGGCCTCGGCGACCCCGTGCCCGGCGGCCGCGGCGGCGTCGACGGCGGCCAGCGCCGCCGGGGTGTCGACGTCGTCGTCCAGCGCCGCCCGGACGTCGTCGAGGGCGGCGTCACCCTCCCCCGCCGCCTGCCAGGCCGTCAGGCGGTCGGCTGCGGCCGGCATGATCTCGTCGGTCCAGCTCCACGAGTCGCGGTAGTGGTGAGCCTGCACGCCCAGGCGGATGGCGCGGGCGTCCCAGGTCTTGAGCAGGTCGCTCACGAAGACGAGGTTGCCCAGGGACTTGGACATCTTCTCGCCGTCCATGCGGACCATGGCCTGGTGCATCCAGTGGCGGACGAACAGGTCGCCGGTGGCCGCCTCGGACTGGGCGGCCTCGCACTCGTGATGGGGGTAGATGAGGTCCGTCCCCCCGCCGTGCAGGTCGATGGTCGTGCCCAGCTCCCGGAGGGCGAGCGCGGAGCACTCGATGTGCCATCCCGGCCGGCCCGGTCCCCACAGCGAGTCCCAGGCCGGTTCGTCCTCGGCGGACGGCTGCCAAAGCACGAAGTCCAGCGGGTTGCGCTTGTTGGGGTCGTCGGGGTTGCCGCCCCGCTCGGCCGCCAGCGGCAGCATCTCCTCGGCGCTGAGGTGGCTGACCTGGCCGAAGCGGTCGAAGCTCGAGATGTCGAAGTACACCGCCCCGCCGGCCTCGTAGGCGTGGCCCCGGTCGAGCACCATCCCGATGAAGCCCCGGATGTCGGCGATGGCCGACGTCGCCCGGGGCTCGCTCCAGCAGGGCAGGAGCCCCAGGGCCTCCATGTCGGCCTGGAAGCGGGCCGTCTCCGCCGCCGCCAGGTCGAGGTAGTGGACGCCCAGCTCCCGGGCCTTGCGCAGGATGTCGTCGTCGACATCGGTCAGGTTCCGCACGCACCGGGTCTCGTGGCCGAGGTCGCGCAGGCGGCGCTGGAGGACGTCGTAGAGCAGGTAGGTCGCCGCGTGGCCGACGTGGCTGGCGTCGTAGGGCGTGATGCCGCACGTGTACATGAGCACCACGGGGCCGGGCTCGAACGGCACGACCTCGCGTCGGGCCGTGTCGTACAACCGCATCATTCGGTCAGGTCGATCCCGGTGAACTTCACGGCGGCCCGCGTCTTGTAGCGCACGTTGAGCTGGAGGAGGACCGCGGCGAAGGCTTCGATCGGGGCCGCGTTCGACAGCTCACCGGCGTCGAGCGGGCGCATGTCGTCGAGCTCGTTGACGATCTCGATCGTGGTCTGCGTCGCCGACGGGTGGTCGGAGCAGATGAGCACGTCGCTCTCGACCGGCGCGGACAGGTCGCCGAGCTCCTTGGCGGGGACGTGGTGGAAGGCCGCCGCCACCCGGCTGTCGGGCAGGGCGGCCTGGACGGTGGCGGCCACCGAGCCCCGGGGCGGCACCAGCGGCTGGAACTCGTGGCCCACCTTGGCCAGGGCGTTGGCCATCGAGATCACGACCTTGGTGCGGAGCTGCTTCGACACCGAAGCCGCCGTGGCCGCGGCGGCGTCCCACGGGGTGGCGATGACCACGACATCGGCCTCGGACGCGCCCTCGTTGTCCGCGGCGGTGATGCAGAGGTCGTGCTCGGGCCACCGCCCGAGGAGCTTGTCCACCTCCTCCATGGCCCGGTAGCGAGACCGGGAGCCGATGATCACGTCGAAGCCACCGGACGCCAGGCGAGCCGAGAGCGCCCGGCCGGCCGGACCCGTTCCACCCAGCACGCCGATCTGCACGGACGGTGAGGGTAGCCACGGGCGGTGCCCGCCGACGTAACGTCGGCGCCGCGACGTCGATCGGAGAGACCGTGGGGCTGCTGGACGGGAAGCGGGTGCTGATCACCGGGGTGCTCACCCGGGACTCCTTGGCCTTCGCCGTGGCCGAGCTGGCCCAGCGCGAAGGCGCCGAGCTGGTGCTGACGGGGGCCGGCCGGGGCCTGTCCCTCACGACCCGCACGGCTCGCCGCCTGGACGGGGACGTGGACGTCCTCGAGCTGGATGTCACCCAGGACGACCACCCCGAGGCCGTGCGGGCCGCGCTGGCCGAGAAGTGGGATCGGGTCGACGGCGCGCTGCACGCCATCGCCTTCGCCCCGGAGACCGCCCTGGGCGGACGGTTCCTGGAGACGGGCTGGGACGACGTGGGCCTCGCCCTGCGCATCTCCGCCTATTCGCTGCGGGCGCTGGCCGACGCCGTGACCCCGCTCATGACCGAGGGGGGCTCGATCGTCGGGCTCGACTTCGACGGTCAGGTGGCCTGGCCGGGCTACGACTGGATGGGGGTCTGCAAGGCCGCCCTCGAGTCCACTTCCCGGTACCTCGCCCGCGACCTCGGGCCGCGGGGCATCCGCTCGAACCTGGTGGCCGCCGGACCCGTGCGGACCTTGGCCGCGCGGTCGATCCCCGGCTTCGAGCTCTTCGAGGACGTGTGGGACGGCCGAGCGCCCCTGGGCTGGTCGGTGCCGCGACCCCGAGGTCGTCGCCAAAGCCTGCGTCGCCCTGCTGTCCGACTGGTTCCCTGCGACCACAGGCGAGATCATCCACGTCGACGGCGGTTACCACGCCATGGGGGTCTGAGCCCACCGTTCTGGTTGCTCCGGAACGACGGGGGTCAGGCGTAGCCGGGGTTGGCGACGGCGAGCTTGTCGACGACGGTCTGGCGCACGGCGTCGAGGACGGCGCGGTCGTCCGCGTCGATCGAGCCCGCCCGGATCCGGGCCGCCAGTTCGACCTCGGACTCGACGCCCAGCGCCGCCAGCCGGGCCGCGTGCGCCTCGGCCATGGCCGGGCCCGAGGGCCAGCTCGCGCTCGACGGTGCCCAGCACGGTGGCCGCCACCCGGGTGTGGAACTGGACCCGGCCCTCGGTGACGTCACGCACGTCGGCCTCCACCCACTCGCGCACCGCCTCGAGCGAGCTCGGCGGCCGTCGGGGCGTCGTGGATCGTCGACGGGGCGACGCCGACCGTCGGCTCGGGCACCGCACCCTCCGAGTCGATGAGCCTCAGCAGGTCGTACTCGTTCTCGCACACCCGGCGACCGATGGCCGCCAGTTCCATCGATCGGCTCTGGCCGGTGAGGTGGGTGGCGGCCTGGATGATGCACATCACCCCCCACTTGAGCGTGCCCAGCACCTCCCACCAGTGGGTGGCCGCCCGGTCGACGGGGCCGCCGCCGGCCCCCTCGTACGCGGTGTAGAGGTCCTCCCGCTCGCCGAAGCCGCCGACTGGGTGCGGACCGCCGAAGCGCCAGGCCCGCACGCAGAGCCAGGCCAGGTCCTCCATCGGGTCGCCCAGGTGAGCCAGCTCCCAGTCGAGCACCGCCCGCAGGCCGTCCGGCCCGACGATCAGGTTCCCGTGCCGGAAGTCGCCGTGGACCACGGCCCGGCCCGACGGCGGCGGACGGTGGGCCTCCAGCCACCGGAACCCCAGCTCGAACGCGGGATGAGGTTCACCGAGCGTGTCGACCACGTCGCGGAACTGGCTGACCGGCTCCTGCTCGTCGAGGCCGTCCACTCCCGCGGGGTCGATCCGGTGCACGCCGGCCAGCGCCGTCCCGCACTGGGCGGCGAGCCCGGATCGGGCGGCGGCGAACTGCTCGTCGCGCAGGATGCGCCGCGGGATGGTCTCGCCGTCGACGCGCCGGGCAACCAGCCAGGGGGCGCCGAAGTCGCCGTCGTCACCGGCCGCCACCACCTCGGGCACCGGGACCCCTTGCGCGTCGGCCGCTCGAATGAGGTCCGCCTCGGCGGCCATGCCCCCGCCGGTGCGGATGCCACCGGGCCGCTCGCGCTGCAGGATGAGGTCCTCCCCGTCGAGGGTGAAGGCCCAGGTCTCGCGGGAGGCGCCGCCCGACAGCCGCTGCAGACCGTCGACCGCGCCCCCGAGCGCCGCGGCGAGCGCGGCCGCCAACTCGGTGCTACCGCTCATGGCGGCTCCGCCGCCGGGCCGCTGGGCCCCGCTGCGCCGGCCGGACCCCGCCGCTGGCCGTCATGGCTCGCCGGCTCGCTCAGAAGCAGGCAGCTGCCGTCGCCGGGTACGGGTTCACCGGGGAACCACCGCCGGGGTGGATCTCGAAGTGCAGGTGCGGCGTCCCCGCGTTGCCCGTCTGGCCGACGTAGCCGATGAGGTCGCCCGCATTCACGTGGCCGCCACCGGCGTAGCCGCTCATGTGGGTGCCGAAGTAGGTGTCGCCGTTGTCGCCGTAGACGTAGAACGACAGGCCGCCGAGGCTGACCTCGCGGTGCTCGACGGTGCCACTGGCCGGGGCGTACACCGGCGCTCCGTGGGCCGCCATCATGTCCACGCCCTGGTGGCTCCGACCGCCACCCCGGGGCGCACCCCAGGTGTCGACGAAGGTGGCGCTGGGGACGGGGCAGGTGATCCCGCCTCCGCTCGGCGGCGGCGTGGTCCCGCCTCCGCCCCCACCTCCGCCGTCGTCTCCGCCATCGTCGACCGGGGCGGCGGGTTGGTCGTCGTCGGCTGCGGCTGCGGCTGCGGCGGCAGCTGCCGCGGCCGCCGCCCGGCGGGCCCGCTCGGCGGCCTCGCGGCGCTGGCGTTCCAGCTCCTCGAGGCGCTCGAGCTCGGCCTGCAGCTCGACCTGGCGCGCTTCGAGGTCGGCGATCGCCTGGGTCTGCTCGGCCTGAAGCCCCTCCAGCGCGACCGACGCCGACTCGAGGTCCAGCTGGGCCCCGCGGAAGCGGTCGAGGGTGTCGGTGTCGCCCCGGGTCACGATGCGGGCCAGCGCGTCGGCCCGGGCGTATCGGGTGAGATCGCCGTCGAGGAGCATCACCGACGACGGCCGCACGTACTGCTGGACGACGAGCTCCTGCACCTGGCCCTCGAGCCCGGCGATCTCGCCGCGTGCGACCTCGGTCTGGTGCCGCGCCGTGGTCAGGTCCTGCTCGATGCGTCCGAGCCGGGACTCGGCGTCGGCCAGCTCCTGGGTCAGGGCCTGGGCCCGCGCCCGCACCTCGTCGATGTCGTCGCCCGAGGCGGACGGCGAGGGGGCGATGGCCACCACCCCGGCCACCAAGGCGGCAAGCAACAGCAGGCGGACCAGTCGCAAGGTGCCCCAGGGTAGACGGCGGCCCGAACGGTGTTGCGGTTCCATGACGGACGAGCGCCCGAAGGGCCGCCGGTAGCGTGAGCCGGCCATGAGCGCAGCGGGGGCCTCCCGGCCCGGCGGCCCCAGCCGCCATGAGCGAAAGCGATGAGCGCAGCGGGGGTGGTCGACGACAGCGGTGTCGACCCTCATCCGTGGGAGCCCGTCGGGGTGGTGCCCCGCTACCCGGCCCCGAAGCACACGGTCGACCCGGACACCGACAAGGGGTGGATCCGGCGCCTGGTGCCCCTCGTGACCGCCCATGGCCCCCTGCTCTGGGGCTCGCTCGTCGCCTCCGTCATCGCGATGGCGGCCCAGGTCGCGGTCCCCGTCGTGACCAGCCGCGCCATCGACAACGGCATCATCGACCAGACCCACGCCCTCGCCCCCTACGTGTGGGGGCTCGTGGCCCTCGGGTTGCTGCGCGGGCTGATGGCCCTGATCTACCGGTACGGGCTGTTCCGGCTGGCGTTCGAGATCGAGTACGACCTCCGCCAGCTGATCTACCGGCACCTCACGCGGTTGTCGTTCTCCTTCTACGACCGGGTCCAGTCGGGCCAGATCATCAGCCGGGCCAACTCCGACATCCGCTCGGTGCAGATGGTGTCGGCCTTCGCTCCGTTGATGGGCATGTCGATGTTGAGCTTCGTCGTGGCCCTGGCCGTCATGTTCTCGATCAACGTCGGCCTGACCATCGTCGCCGTGGCCGCCCTCCCCGGCGTCTACCTCGTCGGGGCCCGCCTCCGGAACCTGGTGTTCCCCCTCTCCTGGGTGATCGCCGCCCGCCAGGCCGACGTGGCCACGATCGTGGACGAGAACGTGAACGGCGTCCGGGTGGTCAAGTCCTTCGCCGCCGAGGAACGCCAGATCACGGGGCTGGCCCGCGCCGCCGAGCGCCTCCGGTGGGCCAACGTGAGCCAGGCCGACGCCCGGGCCGCCTACGCCCCGGTGATGGAGAACCTCCCCCGGGTGGGGCTGGCCGCGGTGCTGGCCTACGGCGGCTGGCTGGCCATCGACGGGCAGGTCACGATCGGGACGCTCGTGGCCTTCAACGCCTACGTCGTCATGCTCCAGACGCCGTTCCGCCTCCTGGGCTTCTTCCTCATGATGACCCAGCGGGCGGCGGCGTCCGCGGGGCGGATCTTCGAGATCCTCGACGAGGCGCCCCGGGTGCAGGACCGGCCCGGCGCGGTCGACCTCGTCGACCCGGTCGGTCGGCTCGAGTGGCGAGACGTCACCTTCCGGTACACCGACGACGGGCCGAAGGTGCTCGACGGGCTCGACCTCACCATCGAGCCGGGCGAGACGGTGGCCCTCGTCGGTCGCACCGCCAGCGGCAAGTCGACCGTGGTCCGGCTCGTGCCCCGCTTCTACGACGTCGACGAGGGCGCCGTGCTGGTCGACGGCCGCGACGTGCGGGACCTGACCGTGCTGAGCCTCCGCTCCGCCGTCGGGATCGTGATCGACGAGCCGTTCCTGTTCTCGGTGCCGATCCGCGACAACATCGCCTACGGCCGGCCCGACGCCACCGACGACGAGGTCACGGCCGCGGCTCAGGCCGCGCAGGCCGACGACTTCATCCGGAACCTGCCCGAGGGCTACGACACCATCGTCGGCGAGCGGGGGTACACGCTCTCGGGCGGGCAACGCCAGCGCATCGCCCTCGCCCGGATCATCCTGGCCAACCCCCGGATCCTGATCCTCGACGACGCCACCAGCGCCGTCGACGTCCACGTCGAGGAGGCGATCCACGACGCGCTGGCCGGCGCCCTGACCGACCGGACCACGATCGTGATCGCCCACCGCTTGTCGACCATCGCCCTCGCCGACCGCGTCGTCCTGCTCGACGGCGGACGGGTGGTGGCCACCGGCACCCACCTCGAGCTGCTGGCCACCGAGCCCCGCTACGCCGAGGTGGTCGCCCACCTCGAGGACGAGGCGCCCTGATGGCCTGGGGACCTCCCGCAGGCTCGCCGATGGCGGGTGGCAGCGCGGTCGGCCAGAGCGCGGCCGCGGGCCTGCCCTTCGCCGGGGTCCCCCACGAGCTGGCCGAGAAGGTCGAGGCCATCCTCGACGCCGAGCCGGAGCACGCCGAGCCGGACATCCACTTCGAGCCGCGGGAGCCCGACCAACGGTCGCTCACCCTGCGCACGTTCCTCGCCGCCCACCGGGTCGGCCTCCTCGGTGCGTTCGCGCTGGTCGTGGTCGAGACCCTGTCGCTGCAGATCGGCCCGTTGCTGACCCAGATCGGGATCGACGACGGCGTGGACGCCGGGAACACGTCGGTCCTCGTCGCCGTGACCGTCGCCTACCTGGTGTCCATCGTGGTCAACGTGGCCACCGGGGCGTGGCGCATCCGCTTCACCGGGCGGCTCGGTGAGCGGCTGATGTACGAGCTCCGCCTCCGGGTGTTCTCCCACCTCCAGCGGCTGTCGCTCGACTTCTACACCGACGAGAAGGCGGGCCGGCTCATGAGCCGGATGACGAGCGACATCGAGTCGCTCACCCAGCTCTTCCAGGAGGGCCTGGTCAACCTGGCCGTCCAGGCCCTGACCCTGATCGTGGTCACCGTGATCCTGTTCACCCTCGATCCGACCCTGGCCCTGGTGACGCTCCTCGTCGTCGTCCCGGTGATGCTCGTCCTGACCCTGTGGTTCCGGGCCGCCTCGGACCGGGGGTACACCCTCGTGCGCGACCGCATCGCCGACGTGCTCTCCGACCTGCAGGAGAGCCTGTCGGGGATCCGGGTCCTCGTCGCCCACAACCGTCGTCGCCACAACGTCGCCAGCCACGGCAACATCGTCGGCGAGTACCGCGACGCCAACCTCTACACCGCCCGGGTCGGCTCCATCTACGGGCCGGCCACCGAGACCGTCGGGGTCCTGGCCCAGGCGGTCATCCTCGGCGTCGGCGGGACCTTCGTGCTGGACGGCCGGATGAGCGTCGGGGCGCTGACCGCATTCGTCCTCTACGTCACGGCGTTCTTCGCGCCCATCCAGCAGCTCGTGCAGCTCTACAACACCTACCAGCAGGGCCAGGCCGCCCTGGCCAAGCTGCGCGACCTGCTCGACACCGAACCCGGCGTGCCCGAGGCCGCCGATGCCGTCGACCTGCCGCCCCTCGAGGGCGAGGTCGTGCTCTCGGGTGTCGGCTTCTCGTACGGCGGCGGTCCCCGGGTGCTGCGCGACGTCGACCTGCGGATCGCCCCGGGCGAGACCGTGGCCCTGGTCGGCTCCACCGGCGCCGGCAAGTCGACCGTGGCCAAGCTGGTGAACCGCCTCTACGACGTCGACGAGGGCTCGGTCTGCGTCGACGGCCACGACGTCCGCGGCGCGACCCTGGCCTCGCTGCGCGGCCAGATCGGCGTGGTGCCCCAGGAGCCGTTCCTCTTCAACGGCAGCATCCGCGACAACATCGCCTTCGCCCGTCCGGATGCATCCGACGACGAGGTCTGGGCGACCTGTCGCACGGTCGGCATCGACGACCTCGTCGAGCGGCTCCCCGCCGGGCTCGACACGCCGGTGCACGAGCGCGGGGTGTCGCTGTCCTCGGGCGAACGCCAGCTGCTCGCGCTGGCTCGGGCCTTCTTCGCCCGACCCCGGGTGCTGGTGCTCGACGAGGCCACGTCCAACCTCGACCTCGCGTCGGAGGCGAAGATCGAGCGGGCCCTCGACGTCGTGCTCGAAGGCCGGACGGCGATCGTGATCGCCCACCGGCTGGCCACGGCCCGGCGAGCCGACCGCATCGTCGTGGTCGAAGGTGGCCGCATCGTCGAGGAGGGCCCCCACGAGGTCCTGGTGGGACGGGAAGGGCCGTACGCCGCCATGTACGCCACCTGGGAGCGCCACCTGGAGGGTCCGTGATCCTCCAGCTCGGGGGCGTGTCGGTGCGCATCCAGGGCCGGACCGTGCTCGACGACGTGAGCTGGTCGGTCGGCGCCGGTGAGCGCTGGGTGGTCCTCGGTCCCAACGGCTCGGGCAAGACCACCCTGCTCCGGGTGGCGGCGCTGTACCTGCACCCGACCGCCGGCTCGGTGCGGGTGCTCGGCGAGGAGGTCGGCCACGTCGACGTCCGGGCCCTGCGGCCCCGCATCGGACTGGCCAGCGCGGCGCTGGCCGATCTCATCCGGCCCCAGGTGAGTGCCCGGGACGCGGTCATGACCGCCCGCCACGGCGCCCTCGAGACCTGGTGGCACCGCTACGACGAGGCGGACAGGCACCGGGCGGTCGAGCTGCTCGACCGCTTCGGCGTCGGCGGCCACGCCGACCAGGCCTTCGGCACCCTGAGCTCGGGGGAGCGCCAGCGCGTGCAGCTCGCCCGCACGCTGATGACCGACCCCGAACTGGTGCTCCTCGACGAACCGACCGCGGGCCTGGACCTGGGTGGCCGTGAGGACCTGGTCGCCCGGCTCGGGGCGCTGGCCGCCGATCCCGGCACGCCACCGTTGGTGCTCGTCACCCACCACGTCGAGGAGATCCCGACCGGGTTCACCCACGCCCTCGTGTTGGCCGACGGATCGGTCGTGGCCCAGGGCCCGCTCCACGACGTGATCACCGCTCCGGTGCTGACGACGGCCTTCGGGCTGGCTGTCGAAGTGACCGAGCGCTCCGGCCGCTGGTCCGTGCGGGCGGCCTGACCTCTCCTCAGCGGGCGTCGGCCTCGAGGAGGGCGAGGAGGCGGGGGCGGGCGCGGGTGATCTCGTCGGCGAGGAGGCGCTCGATCACCGGACCCCAGAGCGCGCCGCCGTAGTGGAGCCGCATGATCAGGCGACTCCCGGACCCGGAGGGCTCGACGGTGGCGGTCAGCGTCCAGGGCGAGCCTCGGCCACTCGCCTCCCGCCGCTCGAACAGCACCTGCCGGGGGGCCTCGTGCCCGGTGCGGACCATCCGCAGTCGCTTCGACCGGGCCAGGGGGCCGACCCGGCCCCGGAGCTCGACGTCCCAGGCCGGTCCGCGGTCTCCGGCGATCGCCGGCGTGGGCCGGGCGGCGACGACGATGTCCAGCCACTCGGCGTAGCGCTCGAGGTCCTCGACCACGGCGAACAGCCGTGGCGCCTCGACGGGCGCGTCGACCTCCTCGGTGCGCTCCATCACTGCACCGTGGCCGGATCGGTGTTGGCCCCGCAGACGAGGACGGCCACCCGCTCACCGGGCTCGGGCACGTACGCCCCGGCCCGGAGCGCGGCCAGCGCGGCCGCGCCGCCGGGCTCGACGACCAGGCGCAGCTCCCGCCACAAGGACCGCTGGGCGTCGGCGATGGCGTCGTCGGTGACCGTCACCGCCCGATCGACCCACGCCTGGGCCGCGGCGAAGGGCCAGTCCCCGATGCGGCGGGTCCCGAGCGAGTCGACGGCGAGGCCGCTGACGCTGACCTCGACCGGCTCGCCCGCGTCGAGAGCGGCCCCGAGGCTGCGGGAGGTCTCCGGCTCCACGGCGACGACCCGCACGCGACCGCGGTACCAGGACGCCACGCCGCCGATCAGCCCACCCCCGCCGACCGCGACGAGGACGGTGTCGACCTCCGGCGCCTGGGCTTCGAGCTCGCGAGCCACCGTGGCCTGGCCGGCGAGGACCTCGGGCAGGTCGTAGGGATGGGCCACGAGCGCACCCGTCTCCGCCGCCCGCCGGTTGCTCTCGGCCTGGGCGTCGTCGTACAGCGCCCCGGTCCGGCGCACGTCCACGGGGTACTGCGCCAGCCGCTCCAGCTTGATGGCGGGCGCGGCCTCCGGGACGTGGATCTCGGCGTGCAGGCCGAGCACCGTGGCGACGTGGGCCACCGCGGCGGCATGGTTGCCCCCGGAGGCGGCGATCACCCCGGCGGGTGGGACCTCGTTGGCCAGGATCCGGTTGAAGGCCCCCCGGGGCTTGAACGAGCCGGTGTGCTGGAGCAGCTCCAGCTTGAGCACCACGCCCGGATCCACGCCGAACGCGCCCGGGCCGGGACGGAGCACCGGGGTCTCCCGGACGTACTCCTCGATGCGGGCCGCGGCCGCCTCGATGTCGTCGGGGTCGATGGTCGCCGCCACCCGGCGGAGGCTAGAGGGGGACCACGTCCCCGAGCGGGGGCAGCACGTTCTCGCCGTCGACCTGGTCGACCGCGTTCAGCAGCGGGTACGGATCGATCGCCTCGCCCCCCTCGGGGTGGATCTCGAAGTGGAGGTGGGGCGGGGTGGAGATGGCGTTGCCGGTGTTGCCGACGTAGCCGATGACGTCACCGGCCTCGACCGGCGTCCCGTCGGTGATCCCGGGGGCGTACGCGATCAGGTGGGCGTAGTAGTACTCCGTCCCGCTCTCGCCCACGACCCACAGCTTGATGCCGCCCAGCGTGCCCGTGCCCATGTCCGAGATGACGCCGCGCTCCGACGCCAGGAGGGGGGTGCCCATGGGGGCGAAGATGTCGTTGCCCTCGTGCGAGCGCCCGCCCGACCGCGGCGCGCCGTACGTGCTGGAGAACGTGTGGGGGTCCGCCACCGGGAAGACGAAGCCGGTGATGACGATCTCGCTGCCCGCCTCGAAGATCTCGACCACGTACTCCGCGCTCTTCAGCCGGGCCTCCAACGGGGCCCGCTCGGCCCGGGCCGCCCGCAGCAGCGCGGCGCTCTCGGCCGCCTGCTCGAGCACCCGGCTCAGCCGGGCGGTGATCTCGAGGCGTCGGGCGAGGAGCCGGTCGGCCTCGTCCTGGTCGGCTTCGAGGATCGTGCGGACGATCGTGGCCCGCTGCTCGACGTCGTTGGGGTCGGTCGCGCCGAAGGAGGCCTCGATCTCCGGGGCGTTGCCGGCCACGTAGGCGCCCACCGCCCGGTCGACCAGGCGCTGGCGGGCCACCACGGCCCGCCGGGCGACGATCCGCTGCTCGACGACCAGGTCCTCGGCGAGCTGCCGGAAGGCCCGGCCGTCCGCCACCAGTCGTTCGATGCGGGCCTCGAGGGCGTCGAGCTCGGCCTGCGCCGCGTCCCGGCGGGCGTCGGCCTCGGCCGCCGAGATGTGCAGGACCCGGTTCACGTTCTCGGGGTCGGCCGGCTCGACGTCGATGTCCGCCGCGGGCGGCCGGGCCCCGGCGTGGTCGCCACCGTGACCGACGTCGATGCCGTGCGGGACCGTGGTCGTCGTGGAGGTGGACGACGACGGGGGACGGGTGGGGCGGTCGTCCCGCGCCAAGGCGGGGGTGCCGGACCCCAGCAGTGCGGCGGCGACGACCGCGGCCACCAGGAGGTGGGCGCGGGACATCCTCCACCAGATCGACCACGGAGCGTGAGACTTGAGCCGCGACGGAATGTTCGCAGCTTTCTATGATCTTCAGCTCATCTCAAGTATTTCCTTGATTTCCACTCAGGCCGTCCAACTGGGCGAGGAGGCGGAGCATCACCTCGTCGGTGCCCCCGCCGATCCCCCACAGCCGCTGGTCGCGCAGGTACCGGGCGGTCCAGTGCTCCTCCATGTAGCCGAGGCCGCCGTGGTACTGGAGGCACACGTCGGCCACCCGCCGCAGCAGGCGGCCGGCGGTGAGCTTGGCCACCGCGACCATGCGCCGGGTGTCGTCGCCGGCGACGAAGGCCTCGGCGCAGGACCGGTTGTACTCGGTCAGCAGGTCGACCTCGGCCGACACCTCGGCCAGGGTGTAGGCCAGGTAGTCGTTGGCCGCCAGCGGCACGCCGAAGGCCTCACGCTGGCCGAGGTACGCGCGGGTCCGCTCGAGGGCGAGGGCCATGGAGCCCGCGGCCTGGTAGCAGGCGATCATCCGCTCCCGCTGGAACTGCTCCATCTGCTGCTGGAAGCCCCGGCCGTCCTCGCCGATCAGGTGCTCGACCGGCACCCGCACGCCGTCGAAGACCAGCTCCGCCGTGTCCGAGGACCGCATGCCGAGCTTGTCCAGCGTCTGGCTGACGGCGAACCCCGGCGTGTCCGTCGGGACGACGATCTGGGACATGCCCTGGGCGCCTCCGGCGTCGGAGGTGCGAGCCAGGACACAGACCCAGTCGGCCTGGGCGCCGTTGGTGATGTAGAGCTTCGTGCCGTCGATGACCCATTCGTCCCCGTCGCGCCGGGCCCGCGTGCGGAGGCCGGCCACGTCGGAGCCCGGCGTCGGGCTCGGTGACCGCGATCGCGGCCACGGCGGTGCCGGCGATGGCCGGCACCAGGAACTGCTGCTTCAGCTCCTCGGAGCCGTACTGGTGCAGCGACGGCGTGGCCATGTCGGTCTGGACGGCGATGGCCATGGGCACGCCGCCACAGCTGACGCGACCCAGCTCCTCGCCGAAGACGAGGGTGAAGGTGTGATCCGCGCCCTGGCCGCCGTAGGCCGGGTCGTACTCGATGCCCAGCAGTCCCGCGGCGCCCAGCTTCGGGAACAGCTCGTGGGCCGGGAACCGACCGGTGGCCTCCCACTCGTCCACGTGGGGGTTGATCTCCCGCTCGACGAGATCCCGCACCGCCTTGCGGAACAGGTCGTGGTCCTCGGTGAAGCGCACGAGGGGTTTCTACCCGGCTCCGCTAGCTGAAGGCCGGGATGCCGGTGATGGCCTGGCCCAGGACCAGGGTGTGGATCTCGTTCGTGCCCTCGTAGGTGTAGACCGACTCGAGGTTGTTCATGTGCCGGATCACCGGGTACTCGAGCGTGATCCCGTTGGCGCCGAGCACGTTGCGGGCCTCCCGGGCGACGTCGAGGGCCTGGCGGACGTTGTCGAGCTTGCCGAAGCTGACCTGGGCGGGCGTGATCTCGCCCCGGTCCTTGATCCGACCGAGGTGGAGGGCGAGCAGGGTCGCCCGGTTGACCTGCACGAGCATCTCCACCAGCTTGCGCTGCACGAGCTGGAACCCCGCCAGCGGGGTGTCGAACTGCTTGCGTTCGCCGGTGTAGGCCAGCGCCGCCTCGTAGCACGCCCGGGCGGCGCCGACCGCCCCGAACACGATCCCGAAGCGGGCCTCGGACAGGCAGGACAGCGGCCCCCGCATCCCCGCCACCTCAGGCAGGACGGCTGATGCCGGCAGCCGGACATCGGTGAGCACCAGCTCCGAGGTCACCGATGCCCGCAGGGACAGCTTCTTGTGGATGTCGTTGGCCTGGAACCCCGGCGTGTCGGTGGGGACGACGAAGCCCCGGATCCCGTCGTCGGTGCGGGCCCAGATGACGGCGACGTCGGCCACGCCGCCGTTGGTGATCCACATCTTCGTGCCGTTGAGCACCCAGTCGTCGCCGTCGCGGCGGGCGTTGGTCCGCATCGACGACGGGTCGCTGCCGGAATCGGGCTCGGTGAGGCCGAAGCACCCGATGGCCTCGCCCGCCGCCATGGCCGGCAGCCACTCCTGCTTCTGCTCCTCGCTGCCGAAGGCGTGGATGGGGAACATCGCCAGCGAGCCCTGGACCGAGACGAAGCTGCGGAAGCCGCTGTCGCCCGCCTCCAGCTCGAGGCAGGCCAGCCCGTAGCTCACGGCGCTGGTCCCGGCGCACCCGTAGCCGTCGAGGTGCATGCCCAGCAGGCCGAGGGCGCCCATCTCCTTGGCCATCTCGACCGGGAAGACCCCGGCCTCGAACCAGTCGGCGATGTCGGGCAGGACCCGGTCGGCCACGAAGGTCCGGACGGTGTCGCGCAGCAGGCGCTCCTCGTCGTCGAGCAAGGAGTCGAGGGCGAGGAAGTCGTGGGGCTGGTCGGCGCGGTCGATGGCGGTCGTCACCCCCCCATGGTGGCCCCGACGAGGGGCCGGGACCACACCGCTCCACAATGGTCCGGCCATGGCGCCCCTCCCCCTCGACGCCGACGACCCCCGCGAGGTCGGTCCCTACACCCTCCGATCGCGCCTCGGCGAGGGCGGCATGGGCGTGGTGTACCTGGCCGACGGCCCGTCGGGACCGGTGGCGCTGAAGGTCGTCCGCCGGCTGCTGGCGGGTGATCCGACGTTCCGAGCCCGCTTCCGGCGTGAGGTGCAGGCCGCCCGTCGGGTGGGCGGCCGCGGCGTGGCCGCGCTCCTCGATGCCGACACCGAGGGCGACCGGCCCTACCTGGCGATGGACTACGTGGAGGGGCCGACCCTGCTCGAGGAGGTGACCGAGCGCGGGCCCCTCCGCGGCGACCGGTTGGAGGCCCTGGCGGTGGCCATGGCGGAGGCCGTGGCCACCATCCACCGGGCGGGCGTCACCCACCGCGACCTGAAGCCCGGCAACGTCATGCTCACCGAGGACCAGCCGGTGGTGGTCGACTTCGGCGTGGCCGCGGCCACGGAGGCCACGTCGATCACCGTGGTGGGCACGATCATGGGGTCACCGGGGTGGATGGCCCCCGAGCAGGTGACCGGCGCCAGCGTCTCCCCCGCCATGGACGTGTTCACGTGGGGGACCCTGGTGGCCTGGGCCGCCACGGGCGACAACCCCTTCGGCAGCGGTCGACCCGAGGTCGTGGCGTACCGGATCATCCACGACGAACCCGACCTGAGCGGCCTCCCCGACGCTCTGGCGCCGGTGGTCCGGGCCGCCCTGGCCAAGGACCCGGCCGCCCGCCCCGATGCCGAGGAGCTGCTGGCCCGGTTGCTGCACCGGGCCGACCACCCGGCACCGGCGCAGCTGGCCGCCGACGCCACGGCGTTGCTGGCCCGGACCTGGGTCCAGACGCCCCCGCTGCCGCCCGCCCCGCCCCCTCCGCCCCCGTCGCCTCCTGCGGATCCGGGCGCTCCTCGCCGACGCGGTCGGGTCAAGCGGGCCGCTCTGGCCACCCTCGTCCTCCTCCTCTTCGCCGCGGTCGGGCTGGCCATCGGCTTGAGCATCCGGGAGTACCAGGACCGCCAGGACGCCGAGTCTGCGCAGTCGGACGACCCGGTCGACGAGCCGCCGCCGGACACCACGACGACCACGACCGTGCCGACACTGCCGATCACGGTGCGGTGGGTGATCGCCGACGACGCCACCCGGGTGGTCGGCGACCCCTGTGAGGCCGAGTCGCCCTACGACAGCTCGGCCACCGTCGGCCTGGTCGACGGGGAGGGCGAGGAGATCGCCGAGGAGACACCGGTCGGCGAGGGGGTGGCGGAGGCCGGGGGCGGCCTCTTGGACCAGCCCTTCGGGCTGACCTCGTGCGTGTACACGGTGAGCTTCGGGGCGGTGACCCAGTCCGCCAACTACGTGGTCGTCCCCAGTGACGAGGACCAGGTGCCCTTCACCGCCGCCGAGGTCGACGCCGTCGGCGGGACCCTGGAGATCACCACCGACGTCGGGTTCTTCTGACGTAAGGAGCCGAGCCGATAGGCGAGGCGACCTGGCAAGCACAGCCCTGATCGCCAAGCGCAGCTTGGCGATGTCCCAGGTCAAGCGCACCAGGCCTCGGCCTATCCGTGCACGTCCTGGGCCCGGACGCGACAGAGGGGCGGGCCGAAGCCCGCCCCTCTGCTGCAGTTCGGGTCAGTAGCCGATCAGCCGATCGAGCCGCCGACACTGTCGAACTTGTCACTGGCGTTCTTCCCCAGGATGGTCACGGCCGCGATGCAAACCACCGCGATCAGGGCCACGAGGAGGGCGTACTCCACCAGCGAAGCGCCACGGTCCGAGTCGCCGAAGCGAGCCCGCAGCCAGGTGGCGAGGAAGTCATAGGACAGCATCATGTTGATTCTCCTGATGTATTGGCCGGACTCCCTGTTGGGGCTCGACCCGGATTGTCATGAGAACCATCGGCCCCTGGGCCAGGGGACTGGATGGGACATTCGGCCCATTCCGCCAAACGCGACGAAGGGGCGGGCCGAAGCCCGCCCCTTCGTACGTTCGGAGCTGTCGGATCAGCCGATCGAACCGCCGACGCTGTCGAACTTCTCGCTCGCGTTCTTGCCGAGGATGGTCACGGCCGCGATGCAGACCACCGCGATCAGGGCCACGAGAAGGGCGTACTCCACCAGCGAAGCGCCACGCTCCGAGTCACCGAAGCGAGCCCGCAGCCAGGTGGCGAGGAAGTCATAGCTGAGCAGCATGATGTTGATCCTTTGGAAAGGTGAACGTGCCTCCCCTACTTCGGTCGGATCCCACCGTGGCTTGAGCGCCGGCGCCGGGCCCGCTCAGTCCGTCTGGAGCTCGTCGCGCCGGGTCAGCCAGCCCACGACCATGTCCTTGAAGTGGCCGGGGTTGTAGATGTCCTCCTCGTAGGACCAGCGCCCGTCCCCCGCGTACTTGAGCAGGGTGAAGTTGTAGGCCTGGTGCAGGCTCCCGTCACCCGGGTCGATCATGCGGTTCCAGACCTGGCAGATCACCCAGCCCCGCTCCTCGTCGATCACGTACCACTCGATCGGGAAGAAGCGCATGTCACTGTTGACCGGCTGGGCCATGGTCGTGGTGATCCACGTCCGGATCGCCTCCCGGCCGCCCATCGTCCCGTAGAGGTGCTCGACGTAGGTGGCGTCCTCGGTGAAGAGGTCGGCCCAGGGGTCCCAGTTCCCGCTCGTACCCGCGGCCAGGGCGACGGCCTGGTAGTTGGCGAACGCCTCCTCGAGCTCGTCCCGCGACCAGCGCCCCATTCAGTCCCCCTCTTCGAGCGCCGCGGCGATCGCGGTCACCACGTCGTCGGCTGACGCCCCCGGGGTCAGCACCACCGCGACGCCGGCGGCGTGGAGCCCGTCGACGTCGGCTTCGGGGATGATCCCGCCGACGACGACGGGGGCGTCGACACCGGCGGCCCGCGCCGCCTCGACCATGCGCGGGGCGAGGGTCGTGTGACCGCCGTTGTGCATCGAGATCCCGATCAGGTCGGCGTCCTCTTGTTGGGCGGCGGCCACCACCGTCTCGGTGGTCTGGCGCAGGCCCAGGTACACGACCTCGGCTCCGGCGTCGCGCAGCATGCGGGCGACGACCTTCAGGCCGCGGTCGTGGCCGTCGAGGCCGAGTTTGGCCAGGACGATCCGGACGGGACCTCCGTGCGGGGCGCGGAGCCGGCCGGTCGTGCTCGTCACCCCGCGGCTCGTTCGGTCCAGGTCCCGAACACGGCTTCCAGCGCCCGGGCGATCTCCCCTTCGGTCGCCCGCGCCTTGACCGCGTCGATGATGGCGGGCATCAGGTTGACCGCGGGGTCGGCCGCTTCGTCGCCGATGCGGGTCAGGGCCCGATCGACGGCGGCGCCGTCGCGCCCGGCCCGGACCGCGGCCAGACGCTCGAGCTGGGCGGCCTCGACGTCGGCGCTGATGCGCAGGATCTCCGCCGTCCGGTCGTCGCCGTCGGTGTACCGGTTGACCCCGACGATGACCCGGTCGCCGGCGTTCACGGCCCGCTCGTAGCGGTAGGCCGAGTCGGCGATCTCGTCCACGAACCAGCCGCTGTCGATCCCCTCGAGGACGCCCTCCAGGATCGAGCCCCCGCCGAGCTCGTCGAGGTGGGCGAAGATCGCCTCGGCCCGGCGCTCCATCTCGTCGGTCATCCACTCGACGTAGGCCGAACCGCCGAGCGGGTCGGCCGTGGCCGTGACGCCGGTCTCGTGGGCGATGACCTGCTGGGTGCGCAGGGCGATGCGGGCCGCGGCCTCGGACGGGAGCGCGAGGGCCTCGTCGTAGGAGTCGGTGTGCAGGCTCTGGGTCCCGCCGAGCACCGCGCTCAGGGCCTGGAGGGCGACCCGGGCGATGTTGACCTCCGGCTGCTGCGCGGTGAGCGACACCCCCGCGGTCTGGGTGTGGAAGCGCAACCGCAGCGAGCGCTCGTCCCGGGCGCCGTAGCGGTCGCGCAGCCAGCGGGCCCAGATCCGGCGGGCCGCCCGGTACTTGCCGATCTCCTCGAAGAAGTCGAGGTGGGCGTTGAAGAAGAAGGACAAGCGGGGGGCGAAGGCATCGACGTCGAGGCCGGCAGCCATGGCCGCCTCGACGTAGGCGAAGCCGTTGGCCAGCGTGAAGGCCAGCTCCTGGTCGGCCGTCGACCCGGCCTCGCGGATGTGGTAGCCGGAGACGGAGACGGGGTGGAAGCGGGGCATCTCGGCCGTGGTGAACCGGATGAGGTCGGTGACCAGGCGGAGCGAGGGTCGGGGTGGGAAGAGGTACTCCTTCTGCGCCTGGTACTCCTTGAAGATGTCGTTCTGGATGGTCCCGGACAGCGCCGCCCGAGCGGTCCCCTGCGCCTCGGCCACGGCCACGTACTGGGCCATCACGATGGCCGCCGGTCCGTTGATGGTCATCGACGTCGACACCGCCCCGAGGTCGATGCCGTCGAAGAGGGTGGCCATGTCGTCGAGGGTGTCGATGGCCACGCCGGCCTTGCCGACCTCGCCCACCGCCCACGGATCGTCCGAGTCCCGCCCCATGAGCGTGGGCATGTCGAAGGCCACCGACAGCCCGGTGCCACCCGCCTTCAGCAGCTGGTGGAACCGCTCGTTGGTGTCCTCGGCCGCGCCGAAGCCGGCGAACATCCGCATGGTCCAGGGCTTGGACCGGTACATGGTCTCGTAGGGCCCGCGGGTGTAGGGGAACTCGCCGGGGCCCGGACCGTCGCCGTAGACGGCGTCGACCGGGATGCCGGACAGGGTCTCGAACCGGTCGGTCACCATGCCAGTATTCCGTGCCTTGGAGAAGCTCGTGTACCTCGTGTGGGACCGACCGAGCGTCGACGGGGCCGAACTGCGCTCCCGCTTCGTGGACGAGGTGGCTCCGGCCTTGCTCGCCGTCGGACCCCGGTCCCTCACCCTGCACCTCGACGACGACCTCGCGCCGATCCCCGGGCCGGCCCCGGCCCCGGATCACGAGCTCCCCGTCCGGGCCGCGATCTCCCTGTTCGTCGACGCCCACGATCGCCGGGCGCCCTACGAAGCCGTCCTCGAAGGCATCGGGGTCCGCCGGGCCGGCTACCTCGTGAGCGAGTCGCTGTGGTGCGAGTACGGCGACAACGGGCGCCGGGGCCCCCGGGACTGGCCCGACGGTGAGCGGTCGCCGGGCATCAGCACCTTCTCGCTGGTGCACCGCAACCCGAACCTCGACCCGCGCACCTTCCGCGAGCTCTGGCACGGCCACCAGTCGCCGATGTCCGAGGAGGTGCAGCCCCGCTGGCGCTACGTGCGCAACACCGTCGTCCACCCGGTGACCGCTGGCGCGCCGCCCATGGACGGGATCGTCCACGAGGCCTGGCCGTCGATCGAGCTGGTCGAGGACGTCATGGCCTTCCACAACGACGACCCCGAGAACCTCCGGGTGATGATGGACAGCGTGATGCAGGCCTTCGACCTGTCCCGCCTCCGCTCCTACGCGATGAGCGAGTACCTGTTCACTGGCGCCTGATGGCGTCTTCGGCTTCGGCCTCGGGGTCGAGCCAGGGCTCGCCGTCGACCTCGACGGTGACGTGGTGGAGCAGGGCGGTGAGGGCGAACGGCGCCTGGTAGTCCCGGCACGGCGGGATGCCCTCGGCCCGGCCGCAGGTGAGGCCGTTGCCCGTGATCGAGAACCGGTTCATGGTCAGGTGCGGGATGGCGCCGTGGCCCACCTGGGTGCCGTCGATCCAGAGACTGCCCTCCCCCGCGTGGTCGGCCGTGCGGTGGAAGCGGAACTCCAGCCGGTGCCGGCCGACGCCGAGGAAGGCCGGGCCCTCGATGCGGACGTGGTGGTAGCCGGAGTTGTTGTGGACGTAGACCAGGCGTCCCCGCAGCAGGTGGAACGAGTACCCGCCGAGGATCGACCCCTGCGCCAGCAGGACGCCCTCGGGGTGGTGCGTGGCGTCGTCGACCTCGAGCTCGGCCACGATGCGGTGGTCGCGGTTGCGGACGTTGACCGCGGTCGGCTCGGGGACCATCGCCGTCCCGGGCCAGTAGACGTAACGGTCACGCGGGGCGAGGGCGGGAGGGCGGCCCAGCACGAACTCGGAGAACGGCCGGTTGTCGAGGGGCAGGACCTGGTGGGCCTCGGCCTCGGCCCACCACCGGCCCACGAGGTCCTCCAGGACGTCGGCGTGCGCCTCGGCCAGGTCGACCGTCTCGGCGGGGTCCGCCTCGAGGTCGTACAGCTCCCAGGTGTCGTCCTCGAGCGGAGGCTGGTCGACCTGGATGGGGTGGTAGACCGCGGCCTTCCACCGTCCGTGGCGGATGGCCCGGCAGCCGAACATCTCGTAGTACTGGGTCTCCCGCGGATCGGGGGCACCGTCGTCGTCGAGGGCGGCGGCGAAGCTCGACCCCTCGTGGGGCCGCTGCTCGATCCCGCCGACCGTCACCGGCAGCTCGACGCCGACGAGGTCGAGCAGGGTCGGGGCGACGTCGATGGCGTGCACGTACTGGCGGCGGACCTCCCCGCGGGCGCGGATGCCGGCCGGCCAGTGCACGATCAGCGGGTCGGCCACCCCGCCCTCGTGGACCTCCCGCTTCCACCGCCGGAAGGGGGTGTTGCCGGCCACGGTCCAGCCCCACGGGTAGTTGTTGTGCAGGTTCGGGCCCGCCGATCTCGTCGATGCGTCCGAGCGCCTCCTCGACCGTGCGGGGCAGGCCGTTCCACGCCCGGCCGTCGTTGATCGACCCCACGGGGCCACCCTCCGAGCTGGCGCCGTTGTCGGACACCACCACGACGATGGTGTTGTCGAGCTCACCGGTGGCCTCGAGGTGGGCGACGACCCGGCCCACGTGGTGGTCGGCGTGGGTGAGGAAGGCGGCGAAGGCCTCCATGTAGCGGGCGTAGAGCCGCCGTTCGTCGGCGCTGAGGTCGGCCCAGGCCGGGACCCACGACGGTCGCTCGGAGAGCACCGTGTGCTCCGGGATCACGCCGAGCTCCTTCTGGCGGGCGAAGGTGGCCTCCCGCCAGACGTCCCAGCCCTCCTCGAACCGGCCGCGGTAGCGCTCGATCCACCCCGGCGGCGTCTGGTGCGGCGAGTGGCAGGCGCCCAGGGCCAGGTAGCAGAAGAAGGGCTTCTCGAGGTCGGCCGAGCGCAGATCGCGCAGGAGGCGGATGGCGTGGTCCGCGAGGTCCTCGGTCAGGTGATAGCCCTCGTCGGGCCCGCCGGGCGGCTCGACGAGGTGGTTGTCGGACACCAGGGCCGGGCCGAACTGGTGCGTCTCGCCCTCGAAGAACCCGTAGAAGCGCTCGAAGCCACGTCCGAGCGGCCAGCGGGCCCGGGACGCCCCCTCGTGGAGCTCGTCCTCGGGCGTGAGGTGCCACTTCCCGACCGCCCAGGCGGCGTACCCGGCCGGAACGAGCACGGCCGGGAGCATGGCGCACGACGGCGGGATGCGGGCGTCGTAGCCCGGGAAGCCGGTGGCCAGCTCGACGATGCGGCCCATGCCGACCGAGTGGTGGTTGCGGCCGGTCAGGAGGCAGGCCCGGGTGGGCGAGCACAGGGCCGTCGTGTGGAAGTTGGCGAACCGGAGACCGCCCGCGGCGAGGCGGTCGAAGGTCGGGGTGTCGAGGTCGGACCCGAAGCAGCCGAGCTGGGCGAAGCCGACGTCGTCGAGGACGACCACGAGGATGTTCGGGCTGCCCGGCGCGGCCCGATCCGCTTTCGGCCACCACGGGGTCGACTCGTGGTGGTAGCGCCCGATCGTGCCCCCGAACTCCCCCGGTTCCACCGGCGGCATCGTGGCACGGATCGGGTGCGCCGGGCGCGGGGTCGTCCCTGCTAAGGATTCGGCCCGATGCCTGGCGACGGCTCCCACCCGACGGCGACGGCCACGCTCGCCGTCGCCGCCATCGGCGTGGTGTTCGGCGACATCGGCACCAACCCGCTCTTCGCCATGCGGGAGGCGTTCGAGAGCCGGCACCCCGTCCCGTTGGACGAGGCCAACGTGCTGGGCCTGCTGTCGCTCATGTTCTGGTCGCTGGTGCTCGTGATCTGCGTCAAGTACCTCGCCGTGGTGATGCGGGCCGACAACGACGGCGAGGGAGGCATCCTCGCCCTCGGCGCGCTGGTCACCCCGAAGACCCAGCCGAGGCATGGGGGACGATGGCTCCTCGTGCTCCTCGCCCTGCTCGGCGCCGGCCTCCTGTACGGAGACGGGATCATCACCCCCGCCATCTCCGTGCTGGCCGCGGTGGAGGGCACGACGATCGCCGCACCGGAGCTCGAACGCTTCGTCGTCCCGCTGGCCGTCGCCGTGCTCGCCGCCCTCTTCCTCGTCCAGCACCGGGGCACGGCGACGCTCGGCCGGGTGTTCGGCCCGGTGATGATCGTCTGGTTCGCCACCCTCGGCGTGCTCGGCGGCATCCAGCTGGTCGAGCACCCGGGCGTCCTGCGGGCGGTGAACCCGACGTACGGCGTCGACTTCTTCGCTCGCCAACGGCTTCCGCGGCTTCCTCGCCTTGGGGGCCGTGATCCTCGTGGTCGTCGGCGGCGAGGCCCTCTACGCCGACCTCGGCCACTTCGGGCGGCGCCCCATCACGGTGGCCTGGTACGGCCTCGTGCTCCCGAGCCTCATCCTCGTGTACTTCGGCCAGGGGGCGCTGCTCATCGACGACCCCTCGGCCATCGACAACCCCTTCTTCCGGCTGGCGCCGGAGGCCATGGTCATCCCGCTCGTCATCCTGGCGACGATGGCGACGGTGATCGCCTCGCAGGCGCTCATCTCCGCCGCCTTCTCGCTCAGCCAGCAGGCGGTGCAGCTGGGCTACCTCCCGCGGGTGCGCGTCCGCCACACGTCTTCGACCGAGATCGGCCAGATCTACGTGGGCTCGATCAACTGGCTGCTCATGGTGGCGTGCATCGCCCTCGTGGTCGGGTTCCAGGACTCGGCCGAACTGGCCGGGGCCTACGGCCTCGCCGTCTCGACGACCATGACCATCACCACGGTCATCTTCTACGTCGTGGCCCGGGAGCACTTCGGGTGGGGGCGGGCCCGGACAGGGGCGCTCTGTGGGCTGTTCCTGGTCGTCGACCTCGCCTTCCTCGGGTCGACCCTGTTCAAGATCCCGGACGGCGGGTGGCTGCCGCTCGTCATCGCCGCGGCCGTGTTCGTCGTGCTCACCACGTGGCGGACGGGTCGGATCCTGGTCAACGAGCGGGTGCTGCGCGGCGGCCTGGCCCTGCCCAACTTCGTCGCCGCCCTGGCCGACGACCCGCCGGCCCGGACACCCGGCGCCTCGGCCTACCTCTTCTCCGTCCCGGGGACGACGCCCCCCGCGCTGCTCGCCTCGTTGCGCCACAGCGACGCGCTCTCCGAGACCGTGCTCTTCGTGTCGGTCATCACCACCGCCAGCCCCCGCGTGCTGCCGGCCCGGCGCACGACGATCACCGACCTCGGCGCCGGCTTCCACCAGGTCGAGCTCCGCTACGGCTTCTTCGAGAGCCCCGACGTCCCCGACGCGCTGGCCGGCCAGGCCGCCATGCGGCTCGGGCTCGAGCTGTCGGCGCTGACCTACGTGATCGGGACCGAAGCGGTGCGGGTCACCTCCCGCCCGGGCATGGCCCGGTGGCGCGAGCACCTCTTCGCGGTGCTGAGCAGGAACGCCACCCGGGCCGCCGACTACTTCTGTCTGCCCAGCGAGCAGACCCTCGTCGTGGGGGTCACGGTCGAGCTCTGACCGAAGCTACGGTCCGCGCCCGTGACGGTGACCCATGAGCGACGGGGTGACGTGGCCGTCGTCCGCCTGGACGACGGCAAGGCCAACGCCCTCGGCTTCGACGTCGTCGACGGACTGCTCGGGGCCCTGGACGAGGCGGCCGATGCGAAGGCGGTCTGCATCGTCGGCCGGCCCGGCCGGTTCAGCGCCGGCTTCGACCTCTCGGTCATGCGCTCGGAGCGGGCCCCCGAGCTCATGGTGCGGGGCTCTGACCTCGCCCTCCGCCTCGTCGCCCACCCGGCCCCGGTCGTGCTCGGCGTCACCGGCCACACGCTGGCCATGGGCGCGGTCCTGCTGCTCACCGCCGACTGGCACGTCGGCGCGGCGGGTGAGTTCAAGCTCGGCCTCAACGAGGTGCGCATCGGCCTCTTCGTCCCCGGCTTCGCCGTCGAGCTGGCCGAGCACCGCTTGTCCAAGCGCCACTTCACCGAAGCGGTGCAGCTGGCCGAGGTCTACGACCCCGAGGCGGCGCGGGCCGCGGGCTTCCTCGACGAGGTCGTCGACCCGGACGCCGTCGAGGACCGCGCGGTCGAGCGGGCCACGGTGTGGGCGGCCGAGTTGGACCCGAAGGCCTTCGCCCGCACCCGCGAGATCGTGCGGGGCGACCTGCTCGCCCGGCTGCACACCACGCTCGGCCGCTGACGGACCCTAAAACTGCACGTCCGAGGTGCCGCCCTCGTTGACGGCGGTGTTGACCATCGGGTTCCCGGCCGCGTCGTCGACGGTCGTCGTCGGGTTCCACGACGCGATCGAGGGCGTGATCACGGTCCCGGTCGTCCCGCTGGGCGTGCCGAGGGTGACGGTGATCACCCCGTTGACCTGGACCATCGTCGACCCGGTGAAGTCCCGCTGCGCCGTGACGTAGCCCGTGTTCGTCAGGAAGACGGTGCCGAACGGCAGGTTGGCGTTGTTGGCGGCATTGCGGATCCGGATGCGGTCGCCCCCACCGTTGTTGGTGATGCGCACGGTGACCGCGGTGGCCGAACCGTCCCAGCCGGCCTGGATCGACTCGGGGTCGAGTCGCTCGCTGGACCCGAACACCACGCGGTCGCCGGTCTCCGGCTTGCCCGGGGTGGTTCCGCCGTTGAGGATCTCGATGCTGGTGGCCACGGGCGCCGTGTTGTCCACCACCGCGGTGAACGGGAGCGGCCCCGACGAGTTGCCGGCCACATCGGTGGCGGTGACGGTGTAGGTCTTGGTCCCGGCGGTCACGCCCGAGCCCGTGGTGAGCTGCCCGGTGCGATAGCCGTAGGTCACGCCGCCGACCACGAACGAGCCCGGGTTCAGGATCACCGAGGTCTGGCCGCTCGTGAGGGCGCTGGCGTCGGCGCGCACCGTGTTGACGCCGGTGGCGGGGTCACCGGGATCGACCACGTTGGCGTAGATGCGGTACGACCCGCTCGAGCGCGTCGCTCCGGTGAGGCCCAGGGTCGACTTCTGCAGGACGGCGCTGACCGTCGGCGCCGTGGCGTCGACGGCGATGGTGACGCTCTGGGGACCGAGGGGACCGACCCACGCCCCGCGGACACCGGCGAGCCGGTAGGCCCACCGACCGGTCGGCACGGCGGCCTCCGTGCAGGAGAGGGTCGTCACGGTGCCGGCACAGCCGCCGGTCGCCAAGGCCGTGGTGCCCGAGACGGTGTTGACCCGGGAGATCTGGTAGCCGGAGACGGGTGCGCCCGAGGCCAGGGTGGTGGCCGTCCAGCTCAGGCTGGCCGAAGCGCCGGCGACGTTCACCGTCGGCGTGGACGCGACGAGGACCCGGTCGGCCTTGGTGCTGCCACCCGAGGCGCTCGACCCGGCCAGCCAGGCGGCATGGCTCGGGACGGCGCCGGCGGCAGCCACCGTCACGACGACCAGGAACAGTGCGACGACCAGCCGGTTCCGACGCATGAGGACCGTGTCCAGACGCGATCGCTGGCGGGCCGGTCGTCACCGTCGACGACCGACCCGCTCGGCGATCTACGGGGCGTTGCTGGCGCCGGTCAGCGTGACCGGGACCGTGAACACCGCGCCCTGGCACGAGGTGTGCGAGGCGTTGCTCATGGTCACCGAGCCCGCGAGGTTGAACGTGGCCTGGCCGGAAGCCGCCACGTCGAGGGTCAGCCCGGACTGGTTCGCGTAAGCCACGCCGGTTGAGGCGTTGCAGGCCGCGCCCGCGTCCGAGGTGATGGTGCCGTTGCCGGACACCGCGGTGACGCGGACCGGGTACGGGTTCGGGTTGTTGATCCGCAGGCGCAGATCGCCGGTCGCCCCGGGGTACAGGGTCGCCGTGGTGGTCGCCGAGACGTCCACGGTGGTCAGGGCCTGGGCGCTCTGGGCCCGGGCCGAACCGTCACCGGTGCCGTTGGTGGTCCACGCCGCGAACGCGACGGTGACCCCGAGGCCGATGAGCAGGACGATGACCGCCGCAAGTGAACGACGGCCGAGCTTCTTCATCATGGGATTCGCCTTTCCCCCTCCGCGCGACGACCGCCAAGCCGCCGCTGTTGTTGTTGTCGCTCCCGGATCGGAGGGCGAGGCTCCGAACTTGAGGCATGACTAGTGTCAGAACATTGATTTGATCCGTACGCACTACGGTCCCGGGCCGCACGACCTAGGGAGGGTGGCCCATGCGCAGCGAAGCGATCCCCGCGGTGGCGTCGGAGATCGACGCGGCCTGGCTCACCGCCGCCATGCAGGCGGGCGGCTCGGGCACCTCGGCGACGATCACCGAGGTACGGGCCGAGCCCGTGGCGGAGGCCGTCGGCCTGATGGGCGAGATCACCCGTTTCCACCTGGCTTGGGACCGTGACGAGGACGGCCTTCCCGCCACCCTGATCGCCAAGCTGCCGTCGGCGCTGCCCGAGAACCGGGCGCTGGCCCTCGCCATGGGGTACTACGAGTGCGAGCACCGCTTCTACGCCGAGGTGGCCGGGTCGTGCGCCCTCCGCACCCCGCGCTGCTGGTACTCCGCGGCCGACGCCGCGACCGGTCGCTACGCCCTCCTCATCGAGGACCTCGGCGCGCTCCAGCGCATCGATCAGCTCGACGGGGCCGATCCCGACACGGCCGCCGCCGTGGTCGACGCCCTCGCCGGCGTGCACGCGCAGTGGTGGGCCAGCCCCCGGCTGGGCGACCACCCCTGGCTGCCCGACGGCCTGGGTGATGAGGTCCGCGTGTACGGCGAGCTGTGCCGGGGGTCGTGGCCGGCGTTCACCGAGGCCACGCGAGACGTCCTGTCCGACGAGGACAGAGCGTTGGGTGAGCACTTCCTCGACCGCTACGACGTGATGATCGACCGCAGCCTCGACGCCCCGCACACACTCATCCACCGCGACTTCCGCATCGACAACATGCACTTCGACCAGGGAGCACCGGTCGTGTTCGACTGGGGGGGCGTGGGCCACGGTGGCGGGCTCTACGACTACGCCTACTTCGTGGCCGGGAGCATCACCGTCGAGGACCGCCGGGCGCACGGCGACGACCTCCTCGCCCGCTACCGGGCGGGGCTGGCGGCCGGTGGGATCGAGATCGACGACGCCAGCTTCCGGGAGTGGCACGACGTCGGCGCGCTGTTCTGCCTGGTGGTGCCCATCCTCGCCGGGGGCAGCGTGCTCGACACCCGCGACGAGAAGGGCGATCGACTGGTGGCCGAGGCGCTACGGCGCCTGTTCAGCTACCTGCACGACCACGACGCCGTGCGCTTCCTCGACTGACGGCGACGGCGCCGCGGGTCAACCCACGACCAGAGCGGCCAGCAGCCCCTCGTACGCGCCCAGCGCGGGCGTGAGGCGGTCCGCCACCTTGGCGGCGTCGTCCCAGCGCCGGAGCGAGACCCCCGCCTCCCAGCCGGGCACCTCACGGAACGCCTCCTGCTCCGTCGGGGTCATGGGGCCCCCTTGCACGGCCAGGCTGCGCACCGAGACGGGCGAGAGGGCCTCGAGGTAGCCCGGCTCCGCGCCGCAGAGGTAGCGCTTGGCCTCGACGTGGAGCCCGACCGGCACGGTGACCTCCGGCCCGAACCAGCGGGCGAGGTGGCGCCGGCCCCGGAGGTCGTGGCTCCGGTCGGCGGTGAGGACGTCGTCGCCGGCGATGAGGAGCCGACCGACGTCGTGGAGCAGGGCCGCGGCGACCGTGGCCGGCGGGGCGCCGGCCTCCTCGGCGAGGGTCGCGGCCTGGAGCGCGTGCTCGCGCTCGGTGACCACCTCGTCGTACATCGCCGTCGCCCGCTCGCCCTCGTAGAGCGCCAGGAGCTCGCCGGGGTCGGCGCTCACGGGACCGGGCGGCCCAGGAAGTCGTCGGTGACGCTGAGCCGAGCCCGGTCGCCCGAGCCGTCGAGGGTGGCGAACGTCGCCGCCTTGTCGTCGTAGTACGTCGAGCGCAGGTCGCCGGCGGAGGCCGCGTTGTAGGTCAGGTACAGGGCCCGGCGCGGCCGGTCGGTGAGGTTGGTGTCGCTGCGGTGGGGCACGAAGGAGTCGAACCAGAGGAGGTCGCCCGCGGCCAGCTCGACCGGGTGCCAGTCGCAGGCGGCCACCACCTCGGCGCTCAGGCCGCGGAGGCCGTCCATGGCCAGGACCTCCCGAGGTCGGCCGTCGGCCACCCAGAGGCAGCCGCTGGCCGCCGTCGCCGGCTCGAGCGGGAGCATGCAGCTGACGTGGAAGTCCACGAAGCGGTAGGCGGGCGCATCCTGGTGGGGCGCGAAGCCGGCGCCCCCCGGCAGCTTGTAGTTGACCTTCTCCTTGTAGAGCAACGCGGGCTCACCCAGGAGCTCACCGGCCAGCTCGAGCAGGAGGCCCTGGGTCAACAGGGTCCGCAGTCCGTCGTGGTGCCCGATGAGGTCCTCGCTGCGGGCCAGGGCGGCCCCGCGGTCGGTCTGCTCGAAGTGGTGCAGACCCGGCCCGTCGCTCGCGGCCCAACCGGCCACCTCGTCGACCCACGCGGTGATCTCGGTCATGCGGGCCTCGGCCAGGACGCCCGGGAGCACCACGTAGCCGTCGTCGGCGAAGTCCGTCGCCTGTGCCGCGGTGAGCATCAATCCGTGACCTCGTCCTCGAGGCCGGCCAGCAGGGCATCGAGGCCGGCGACGAAGGTGGCGTCCAGTGCCGCTCGGGGCACGTCGCCGGCACGCACGCGGGGGGCATCGAGCAGGACCGAGCCGGCGAAGTACCGCGCGACCACACGGACGACCAGGGTCACCGACCGGCCGTCGAGGCCCGAGCGGAGCATGGCCTCGCCGACGGCCCGACCGAGCTCCCCCAGCCGGTGCAGGCGCTGGGGCGCGATCACCAGGGGGATCAGCGCGATGCGGTCGAGGAGCACCTGACGGCTGTCCGCGGCCCAGGTGCCCACGACCTCCCGCCAGTCGTCGCTGTCGGCGACCCGCACGTCGGCGAGGACGTGCTCGACCATGCCGTCGAAGAGGTCGTCCTTGTCGGCGACGTGGTTGTAGAGCGACATGGTCCCGGCCCCGAGCTCCGCGGCGAGCCGGCGCATGCTGAGCTCGGCCAGCCCCTCCCGCTCGGCCAGGGCGATCGCCGCGTCGACGACGCGGTCCCGGGTCAAGGCGGCGACGGCACCCGCGCTCTCGGCCACGGCGGCAGGCTATTGCCCTCCCGCGTCACGTACGCTGTACGTCGTGACGACGATCCCCTCCCCCAGTGCCGCTGCCCTGGCCGGATCGGCCGAGGGCACGCGTCAGCTCGCCGTCCCGGCCCTCACCGGCTGGATGGCGGTGTCGGGCCTGGCCTCCCTGGGGGCCGGCGCGATCCACGCTGCCGCCATCGGGGTGCACGCCGAGCACCGGCCCGCCGCGATCACCTTCGTGATCATCGCCGCGCTCCAGCTCGGATGGGGGGCCCTGGCCCTCGTGCGGGCGAACGGGCTGATCGCGCTGGCCGGCGTCGGCATCAACGTCGGGGCATTCGTCGGATGGGTGGTGGCCAAGTCCTCGGGCATCTCGTTCATCCCCGGCCTCGACGTCGCCGAACCGATCCAGACGGCCGACGGCCTGGCCGCCGGCCTGGCCGCGGCCAGCGTCCTCCTCATCGGCTGGTCGCGGTGGAGGTCCCGGTCGGACGCCACGACACCTTCCCGCCCGCCGATGCTGCTGGCGTCGGCCGGCATCATCGGCCTGTCCCTGTTCGGCATGGTGGCCGGTGGAACCCATGTCCACGCCCACGGCGGGGCCGGACACGCCGATGGCGGCGGCGGTGCCGGGCACGGCCACGGCGGCGGCGAGACCGCGGCGGCCGGCCATGACCACGACGACAGTGCCCCCGTGGCGTACGACCCCGATCTGCCCCTCGACTTCAGCGGCGTCCCCGGCGTCACGCCCCGGCAGCAGGCCGCCGCCGAGAACATCGTGGCCACCACCCTGCGCCTCCTGCCCAACTGGTCCGACCCCGAGTACGCCCTGGCCAACGGGTTCCACTCCATCGGCGACGGGTTCCTGGGCACGGAGCACTTCATCAACGACGCGTTCCTGGACGACGACCACATCTTCGACCCCACCCGCCCGGAGTCGCTGGTCTGGGACACCTCCTCGGGTGGACGTCGCCTCGTCGCCGCCATGTACATGCTCCGACGGGGCACCGCGCTCGAGGACGCGCCGAACATCGGCGGGAACCTGATGCAGTGGCACATCCACAACAACCTCTGTTACACGCCGTCGGGCCAGGTGGTCGGGCTGACCAACGCCGACGGGACGTGCCCACCGGGCCTCGTCCTCCCCGAGACCACGCCGATGGTCCACGTGTGGCTCGAGTCGCACCCGTGTGGACCGTTCGCCGCCCTGGAGGGCATCGGTGGCGGGCAGATCGCCGAGGGCGAAGAGGTCCTCTGCGACCACGCCCACGGAGCGACCGCCAGCGGCTGACCCGAGAAGGGCTCAGACCAGGTCGTAGGCCGCCAGGTCGGGGGCGACCATCTCTGCGCGGAAGCGGGTGAACCGGAACGGCCAGACGGCCGGGACCCCGCGGTCGTCGAGGTACCAGCTGCGGCACCCGGTCGCCCAGATGGTGTGCTGGGAGGCCTCGAGGCGCTGAGCTTCGAAGTCGTCGGTGGCGGCCTGGCTGGCATGGATCTCGCGGGCCTCCCCCGATCGCAGGCACTCCAGCAGCTGGAGGACGTAGCCGAGCTGGAGCTCGGCCACCTCGATCAGCGAGAAGTTGCCCACCGGGCCGTTGGGGCCGTTGAGCAGGAACAGGTTGGGGAACTCGGGGATGGAGATGGACAGGTACGCCACCGGCCGATCGGCCCACGCCTCCGCCAGGGTCGTCCCGTTGCGGCCGACGACCGTCATCGGCCGGAGGAACGCGTCGGTGTGGAACCCGGTGGCCAGCACGAGCACGTCGAGCTCGTGCAGGCGGCCGTCGACGGTGCGCACCCCGCCGGCCTCGACCCGCTCGATGCCCTCGGTCACGAGCTCGGCCCGCGGGTGCTGGATGGCCCGGTAGAAGTTGCCCGACAGGACGAGGCGCTTGCAGCCGGCGCGGTAGTCGGGACGGAGCTTCTCCCGCAGGACGGGGTCCGTCACGCTGCCCTCGAGGTTCTCGCGGCAGGCATCCTCGATGGCGGCCATGGCCGGGGAGTCGGCCTCGACCACCGCGTGCGAGAAGCCCTCGAAGGCCGCGCTCAGGCTGTCGTGGACGCCCTCCAGGCGGTCGGGGTCGGCGCGGAACGCGGCCCGCGTGTCGTCGTCGTAGGCCGGGTTGTCCAGGGCGGCGATCCACTGCGCCGTGCGCTGGAAGAGCGTGTAGTGCTGGACGCGGTCGACGAGAGCCCCGGTGATCTGGACACCGGTGGATCCGTTGCCGATGACCCCCACCCGGGCCCCGTCGAGGTTCACCGAGTGGTCCCAGCGGCTGCTGTGGAAGCAGGCCCCGGCGAAGTCGTCGAGGCCGTCGATGTCGGGGTACCGCGGGTGGTGGAGCACACCGGTGGCGGCGATGACCACGTCGGCCTCGTCGCGCCTGCCGGTCGCGGTCTCGATCCGCCAGCGGCCGTCCGTCCACTCGGCGCCGGTCACCTCCTCGCCGAAGCGCACCACGTCGAACACCCCGTGGTCCTCCGCCACCCGCTCGAAGTAGGACTGGATCTCCGTCCCCGGCGAGAACGACTGCGACCAGTCGGGGTTGAGGGCGAACGAGTAGCTGTAGAGGTGCGAGGGCACGTCGCAGGCGATGCCGGGATAGGTGTTCTCCCGCCAGGTGCCGCCGATGCGGTCGGCCTTCTCGTAGACGACGAGGTCGTCGAAGCCCGCCTGCCGGAGCCTGATGGCACTGAGGATCCCCGCCATGCCCGCCCCGACCACGACGATGCGCAGGTCCCGCCGCCCAGTAGCCATCCGGGGATTCTCGCACCAGCGCGTCCCGGCCTCGCGCCGTTCGTGCTCTGATGGCGCCGTGCAGGGGGAGAGGTGAGGCGGCTCGCCACGCTGGCGGCCACCACCCTGCTCCTCGGCGGCGCGTGCTCCGACGACGGGGTCGAGACCACCACGGTGACGTCGACCACGATCACCACGGCATCGGTCGCCGTCTCGGTGGTCACCGGCGACACCGGCTGGACCCAGTTCGGCCACGACCTGGCCAACAGCCGGTGGAACCCCGACGAGGAGGCCATCACCACCGAGACCGCGGCCGATCTGACCGAGGCCTGGTCGATCGACGGCATCGTGGGGGTGACGTCGAGCCCCACCATCGCCGACGACGTCGCCTACTTCGGTGACTGGACGGGTGCGGTGCACGCCGTCGACGTGGCCACGGGTGAGCCGGTCTGGACCACCGAGCTCGGCGGCTCGGTCATCGGCTCGGTCCCGGTCGACGGCGATGCCCTCTACGCCTCGACGGGGGTCACGCTCTACCGGCTCGACCGGGCGACGGGTGACGTCGTGTGGGAGGCGACGGTCGACGAGCACCCGTTCGCCATGGTCTCGGCATCGCCGGTCGTGGCCGACGGGATCGTGCTGCAGGGCGTAGCAAGCGGCGAGGTCACGGTCCCGCAGGACGACTACACCTTCACCGGCTCGATCAGCGGGTTCGACGCCGACACCGGGGATCTGGCCTGGCGCTTCGACACCACACCCGGCGACGAGACCGCGGGGGCGGGCGTGGGGATCTGGTCGACGCCCGCAGTCGACGTGGACCGGGGCGTGCTCTACGTGGGCACCGGCAACACCTACGAAGCCCCCTCCGCGCCGCTGGCCGACAGCCTCCTCGCCCTCGACCTCCACTCGGGTGAGCTGGTCTGGTCGCGGGCCTTCACCCACCCGGACGTGTGGAGCGCGGGCGACCCTCGCGACGAGGACGCGGACGTCGGCACGGCACCGAACCTCTGGTCGGTGGGTGACCGCGCCCTGGTCGGGGCGGGCGACAAGAACGGCGTCTACCACGCCCTCGACCGCGAGACCGGCGACGTGGTGTGGGAGGCGGAGCTCACGCCGGGCAGCACGTTCGGCGGCGTGAACGGGTCGAGCGCCCTCGTCGACGGCGTCGTGGTCGTCACGTCCAACATCGGCGATCCCGAGACCAACGCCTCCACCAACGTCACGACGGTGTCGGCCCTCGACGCCACGACCGGCGAGCGCCGCTGGCAGGTGGAGGAGGAGGGCATGGTCTTCGCCCCGGTGAGCGCCGCGCCCGGCGTGGCCTTCGTCGCCACCACCCTCGGCGTGATGCTCGCCTACGACCTCGATACCGGCGAGGAGCTCTGGCGCCACGAAGCCGCCAACGCCGTAGGTGCCGGCCCCACCGTCGTCGACGGCGCCCTGCTCTGGGGCTACGGCTACTCCCTCTTCTCCGGCCCCGGCCAAGGCGGCCTCATCGCCTTCACCACGACCGACAACGAATCGACCGAGGGTTGACCGGGACAGCACGCGGGGGGCGCCGACGTCTCCCGCAGCGACGTTTACGCCAGTCCGAAGCAAGGGAGATGTCGGCGCCCCCCGCCCGCCGCGCCACGAGGGCAGCGCCTCGATCACGATCGCTCTCCTCGGTGCTGCCTGCGCCGACGACGGCGGCGAAGCGGCGACCCCCACGTCGACCACCGCGACCGCCGCGCCGACGACGACGGAACCAGCCGGACCAACACCGTCCGCCGGCTGCGACGCCACCCCCGTCGCCCCCGGGATCACCGACCACGCGCTGACCAGCGGCGGCGACGAGCACCGCTACCAGCTCTCCGTCCCGGAGTCCTACGACGGCCGCCGCCCCCTCCCGCTGGTGCTCGGCCTCCATGCCCTCACCGTGCCCTACACCGTCGTGCCCGCCATCTACGGCCTCGCCGACGCGGCCGCGGACCACGAGTTCATCCTCGTCTCGCCGTCGGGGTTGGTCGACGGCGCCACCCCCTACTGGCTGGCCGCACCGGTCGAGCCCAACCACGACGTGACCTTCATCGCCGACCTGCTCGACGAGATGGAGCAGCAGCTCTGCATCGACACGGCCAAGGTCTTCTCCACGGGGATGTCGAACGGCGGGCAGATGTCCTCGCTCCTGGCCTGCCGCCTGGGCGACCGCCTCACCGCCGTGGGGCCGGTCGCCGGCGTCGAGTTCTCCGACGCCACCTGCACGGGCGACCCGGTGCCGGTCATGGCGTTCCACGGCGACGCCGATCCCATCGTCACCTACGCGGGCGGCGGCCTGAACGCCACGACGATCTCGGACCAGCAGGAGTGGAAGGGCGACATCCCCGACGGTCTCCCGGTGCATGGCGGCGTGGACCAGGCCATGGCGGACTGGGCGGCGCACAACGGCTGTGACCCCGAGCCGGTCGAGGAGCGCATCTCCGGCGAGGTGCTGCGTCGGAGCTGGGAGGGCTGCGCCGCCGAGACCGTGCTCTACGTCGTCGAGGGGGGCGGCCACACGTGGCCCGGACGTCCGGCGCCGGGGTTCGAGGACCAGTTCGGCCCCACCACCATCGACATCGACACCACCGCGCTGCTCTTCGACTTCTTCCTCGGCTAGCCCTCGGTGCCGCCCTGGCCGAGATCCAGCTCGTGGTCCCGGAAGTCGTCGGCGAGGCCGGTCACGACGGAGTGCCCGTACGGACGCGGGGTGGCGATGGCGAACTCGACCACGGTCGGACCGCGGAGCGCGTCGACCTCGAAGAAGTTCTCCCCGGCCTGCGCCACACAGTTCCAGCTCATGGCGACCGGCCGGATCCCGTCGTCGACGGGGATCTCGTTCTCGCGCTCGGCCGTCCAGAGGACGTCCCGGTAGTCCTGCGACAGCCCCATGCCGGCGAGCTCGACGTCGCCGAGCGCCTTGTGGATGGCGAAGATCACGCCGGCCTGCAGCCGGTCGAGGACGTCTTCGGACGGGACCTGCGGCCAGAAGCGGCCCCCGATCTGTCCGTACCGCGTCGGGTCTCGGGAGTACAGGTGGTGCACCCAGTCGCCACGGAAGTGACCGTCCAAGGACAGCTTGAGATCTCGTTCCCGATTGGGACGGAGGGCCCATTCGTTGTCCAGGGCGTCGGACTGGGTGAAGTACTTCTGGCGCAGGAGTCGTTCGAGCGCCTGGTGATAACGCTCGCTGAGCCCCTGCTCGTCGACGTCGATCAGGCTGAAGTACTTGTCGAACGCGGCCATCTCTTTGGTCTTGGCGAACCAGTTCGGCATGCTTCCCATGAGGCCGTCCCCTTGGGTCGGTACCCCACCCGGTGGCGGGGCGAAGGCGACCGGAGGCTAGACCTCCTCGCCGACGTCGATCAGGGCGAAGACGCGTTGAGGTGCCGCGATGCCCTTCAACGTGTGCTCGCCGCGATCGACGAACCGGACACCGTGGCGTTGCGCGGCGGCCTCCCGGATCGTCTCGGACACCAGGATCTCGTCCGGCCCGCTGAGGCCGCACACCCGCGCCACCATGTTCACCGCCCCGCCGTAGATGCGCGGCCCGTCGACGAGGAGCTCCCCCTGGTGGATCGCCAGGTGGAGGTGCAACCCGGACGGGCCGACGTCGGCCACGCACTGGCGCGCCGCCTCGATCGCCTGCCCGACACTCGTGAAGAGCCCGATGAACCCGTCGCCCAGACTGATGCCGGGCACGACCGTGCCCCCGTGCATCACGATCGCCGACGTGACGGCGTCTTCGAGCAGCCGGGCCCGGGCCCGGTAGGCCACCGCACCGAGCTCCTCGGTGAGCCGGGTCGAGTCCACGACGTCGGTGAAGAAGATGATCGAGGTGGCGTCGGCGCCGAGGTGGACCCCGGGTTGCGGCTCGACGGCGCCGGAGCCGGCCAGGAGCGTGGCCCGCTCGGCCCCGGCATCCATGCCCAGCCGGCGGAAGGTCGCCACGGCGGCGTCGAGGAGGCCCTGCGCCTCGCGTCGCTCGCCTCGGCGGAGGAGGATCACCGCCAAGTCGACCCGGGCCCGAGCCTGTTCGGGGTGGGCCCGCATCTCCCCGGCCACGGCGATGGCCCGCCGCAACATGTCGACCGCGCCCTCCTCGTCCTCGGCGAGGTCCATCGAGACGCCGAGCGCACGGGGCACGAGCGTGACCAGGCCGCTCGTGCAGACGCCACCCCGGCGATCGACCTCGACGAGCAGGTTGCGCGCTCGCGACACGTCGCCCGGAGCGCCTTCACTGCGGGCCAGCTCCACCGCGATCGCGGCCCAGCCGTCGGCTCCCACCATCGGGTCGCGGGGCAGGGCCGGTAGCGCCGCGCCCTGCACGGCCAGACCGCGCTCGACGACGTCGACGTAGCGGGACAGGAGGTCCACGGTGGCCCGCTCCATGGCGTCGGCCGTCTCGGCCCAGGTGGCCAGCGCGTCCCGGGCGAGCTCGAACTGCCCCCGGGCTGTGTGCGCACAGGCGAGGGCCGGCAGGAACAGCCCGGCCGCCCAGTGGTAGCCGGACAGGTGCTGGATGAGCAGCGCTCGGTGGGCGTACTGCTCGGCCTCGTCGAACTCGCCCCGCAGCACCGAGATCTGGGTCAGGGCGGCCAACGGGAGACCCAGTTCGAGCGGGTACTGCGTCTCATCGGCGATGGTGCAGCACTCGAGGGCGCGCGCCTCCGCTTCGTCGAGGCGGCCGAGCCACGTGAGGACCAGCGGGATGCGGAACATGGGGCCGCCGGCCAGGAGGGCCGGATCCCGTGCCGCCCGGGCGTGGGCCACGCCGTCCTCCAGCGTGGCCAGGGACTCCTGCAGGTCGAAGCGCGCCCACTGCGGCACGCTCAACGCCGTGGTCGCCCGGGCAAAGGCCGAGTGGTCGTCGCAGCCCTCGGCGATGGCCATCGCCCGACGGGCCGCGGCCTCGGCCGGCGCCAGCTGCCACTCCACCCAGTACGACTGCGACAGCTCGACCAGCGCCTCGGCGGCCAGCTCGGGGTGGGTCGCTTCGATCTCGTCGACCAGCGCCTCGAGCGGCCCGCGGTCGGTGACCGTGCCCAGCATCTCGCGCGTGCCGATCCCACAGCGGATGCGCCAGAGGTGCAGCTCGGCCCGGACGGCGGGGTCCGCGTCGGGGCCGGCGAGCTCGATGGCCGCCTCGAAGTGGGCGACCGCCCGGGCGAGCTGCAGGTTGCCCCGACAGCTCAGGCCGGCCAGCCGGTGCACGTCCACCGCGTCGTCGACGCGGGCGTCGGCCGCGAGCAGCGCCTCATAGCAACTCGTCGCTTCGCTCCACGCCCCGAGTGACAGCGCCTCGTCACCGGCGCGGCGCACGCAGTCGTCCTCGATGGCGGCCGTGCCGTCACCGGCCCCGGCGGCGATCACGTGCGGTGCGATGGCCCGGACACCCACCGGACCGCCGTCGGCGCGACGCTCGCGCAGCTCCGTCGCCGCTCGGGCGTGGAGCCCGCGGCGGGCCCGAGCCGACCCCTGCGCGTACGCGGTGTGGCGGTAGAGCGGGTGACTGAACCCGATCACGCCGCCGTCGTCGACCAGCACGCCCCGCTCGACCGCCTCACGCAGGGCGCCGTCGAGGGCCGGGCCATCGAGCTCGGTCACGGCACTGAGCAGCGAGCGGGTGCCGTCCGGAGCCAGCACCGCCGCCGCCAGCACGACGGTGCTGGCGTCCGGGGCGAGCCCGCGGAGGGTGGCATCGATGGCCGCGGTGACGGGATGGCCCGCTCCACGCCCGAGGACGGCCGGGGTCCCCGGCGGGGCCACTGCGCCGCCGTCGTGACCGAGGGCCTCGACGAGCAGGGGGTTGCCGCCGCTGGCTGAGGCCACTTCCCGGGCGCGGTCCAGGGTCGTGCCCGGGTGGAAGGCTCGGGCCAGCTCGGTTGCTTCGAGCTCGGAGAGGGGATGCAGCAGCACCACCGCGGTGTGCGGCTCCGAGCGGAGCCGGGCCATGGCCGAGGCCGCCCGGGCCCGGGGCTCGGCCCGCATGGTCGCCAGCACCAACAGCGGGACCTGCTCGTCGTCGAGGCGGAACAGCAGGTGCCGGAGGAGGTCGACGGTCGACGCGTCAGCCCAGTCGATGTCGTCGATGAACAGGACCTTGGGCCCGTCGGACGCGAACTCGATCGCCAGCTCGGTGAGGGCGAGCAGCTGCCGGGTCCGCTCGCGCTCGATCTGCTCCGGCGAGCGGTCCGTCGCCGGCTCGGTGTCGGTGAGGGCCCGGACCCGGGCCAGGAGCGCCAGGTCCCCCTCCCGGCCCGGACGCCGGGTGAGGGAACGGTCCAGGGCGGCGAAGAGTGAGTCCCGCAGCGGGAGGTAGGCCAGGTCCAGGTCCTCGTAGCAGCGGCCCCGCATGACGGTGGCCCCCACCCGGCGGGCATCGGTCAGGGCCTCCTGGGCCAGTCGGGTCTTGCCGATCCCCGCCTCGCCCTCGATGAGCACGAGGTGCGGGTAGCCCTGGGTGGCGAGGTCGAGCCGGGTCCGCAGCCAGCTCAGTTCGAGGCGCCGTCCGACCAGCGCGTCCGCCGAAGTCGACCCGCCTCCGAACGTCGAGGTCGCCACAGGGCGAATCTATTCCTCGTCGGCGCCCCCGAGGCCGAGCTGGGCCCGGTCCCAGTGCTCCCGCCACCAGGTGATGCGCTCGGCTTCGATGCCACAGGCGCTCATCCCCCGCCACGCCATCGGACCACCGCCGTCGCGGCGGTCGGTGGTGATGCTCCACTCGGCCAGCACGGTGCCGTCGGCGGTGACCGCCAGGTGGTGGATCTCGAAGGAGACCGGCCGGGCCCAGGCGAAGGACCTTCGCACCAGGCGCTCGTAGCCCTCGATCCCCCGGAGGGGCTCGTCCCGACCGGGTACCTCGATCTCCAGGTCGTCGGCGAAGCAGGCGAGGTAGCCCTCGACGTCCTCGGCCAGCCACGCCCGCCGTCGCCGGTCGAACAGCGCACTCGCCGCCTCCGGGCTGAGCATGACGGAGCCTCAGTCGACGGGGTAGTCGGTGAAGACCACCGAGATCGAGTGGCTGCTCGAGGGCCAGTTCGGCACGTTGAGGGTCTGTGGTCGCCCGGTGTCGCCCCGCGGGATGTTCGTCACCGTGATCGTCCCGTCGGCGGGATCGGCGGCGGGCAGGAACACGTCGACACCGCTCTGGAAGGGCTGGGTCGCGAAGTACGGCAGTGCCGCCAACGTCGTCTCGCCCGGCGTGGCCGCGTCGTCGTGGAGGTGGAGGCCGATGGCCTCGTTGCCGACGAAGTCGGCGAGCGCGTCGACCGGCTCCGCCCCCGCCGTGCTCAACTCGAGGACGTCGGCCTGATCGCCCGGCAGGTCGCCGTCGTCGTCGGCGTACCACTCCCGCATCCGGATCGCGATGACCGCCGAATGCGCGTCAGCGACGTTGGTGTTGGTCCGGGTGGTCCCGTCGGGCTCGGACGAGAGGAGCCGCACCAGCTGGCTGCTGCGCATGTAGGGCTGCAGGTAGAGGTGGTGCTGCACGTCGCTGCCGGGTGCCGACAGCACGTACTCGTAGTGCGATCCAGAGGTGACCTCGACCGGCCCGAAGTCGCCGTCGGCCCCGAGGGTGAAGTTGGCCATTGGCTCGTCGGCGATGCGGGCCCCCGTCGCCGGGTCGACCTCCCAGATGTCGAGGCTCGCGCCCTCCCGACCGGTGTTGGCCGGGAAGTTGACCGCCCGGCCCGAGAGCACGACGGGCTCGCGCTGCGGCACGATGTCGACGACCTCGGGCGCTGCGCCGACCAGGAACTCGTACTGGGCCGCGAACGATTCGGGTGAGGTGGCGACCTCGACGTGGGCCTGGCCCGGGTTGGACTCCTGGGTCGGCGCCAGGCACGGCACCACGTCGACACAGGGCGCCCCGTCGATGGCGACGTACTTCGCCACCTTGGCCGCCCGGGCCGGGTCCTCCAGGTAGGTGGTCGACACGAAGGTCCCCCGCGAGTGGCCGACGAGGTAGACCTGCTCGGCGCCGGTGTCGGCCAGCGTCTGGTCGACCACGGCGTCCAACCCCTCGACGTAGCCCTCGATGTCGACACCCGCGCCGTCGTGGTCATAGGCCACGATGCGGTCCTGCGGGTAGCCGTTGGCCACGAAGCGCATGGCCTGGGACTCGTACTGCTGGGCGGAACCCGCGAACCCGTGGACGAAGACGATGGGCAGGGCGACGTCGTCGGGCAGAGGGGGCAACGGGTCGACCCCGTCGGGATCGCCCGCGACCTCGGTGGTCGAGCTGGGTTCGGCTGCTTCGGCCTCCGGCTCGTCGCCGGCATCGTCACCCGAGCAGGCGGCGACGATGACCGCCGCCGACAGCAGCAGCGCCCCGGCCCACCTGTTCGTCATCAGCACGCCTCGATCTCGGCGCCGAGTCGCCCGACCGCGGCCAGCCGTCCGTCGGCATCGACCTGCTCGGCCGGTACCAGGAGCGCCACGACGGCCGTGGCCTCCACGCGCGCGAGGCAGTTGGACTCCGCGGCGTCGCTCCGCGCCTGCTGGTCGGCCCGCCAGACGATCACCCCCACCCCGACGACCGCGACGACGAGGGTGACCAGGAGCACGAGCAGAGACCGTTCCACCCCGCCAGTCCAGCAGACGCGGCGGAGGTGGCGTAACTTGACAGGACCTTGACGAAGTCTTGAACCGCGTGGCGCACGGTTGGCGTCATGTCATACCCAGGGAAGGGGACCATGGACGGTCGGGACGGCCAGCTCGAACGCGAGCTCGCTGAGGCGCGGGCGCAGCTCGTCGCCACCGATCAGATCCTCGTGGCGGTCGGGCGGGGGGCGTCGGATCTCGACTCGATCCTCGGCACGGTCGTCGAGAGCATCTGCCGGCTCTGCCACGCCGACGTCGGCCAGATCCACCTCGTCGACGGCGACGAGTTCCGTCTGGCCACGGCGAGGGGGCAGTCCGACGAATACCAGGAGTTCGTCGACGACCACGAGATCTCACTGGATCGCGACACCCTCATCGGCCGGGTCGGCCTGGACCGTTCCGCCCAGCAGATCGACGACGTGCTGGCCGATCCCGACTACGGCCGCCGGGATCTGCAGGAGATCGCCGGCTACCGCTCGATCCTCGGGGCCCCGATGCTGTTCGACGGCGAGCTCATCGGCGTCGCCTCGGCGTGGCGGACCGAGGTGGCCCCCTTCGACCCACGCGACGCCGAGGTCCTGACCACCTTCGCCGCCCACGCCGCCATCGCCATCCGCAACGTGCAGCTCGTGCGGGCGCTGGAGGCCCGCCAGGACGAGCTGGCCCACAAGGTCGACCAGCTCGAGGCGCTGGGCGAGATCGGCCAGGCCGTCAGCGCCAGCCTCGATCCCGAGCAGGTCCTCGTGACGATCATCGGCCACGCCGTCGAGCTGTCGGCGGCCGACGGCGGCTCGATCTTCGAGTACGACGAGGCGGCCGAGGAGTTCCGGTTCCAGACGGAGTTCGGGACGACGAAGGACGTCCGCGACGCACTCGGACGGGCGCGGATCGGGCTCCACGACTCGTTCCTCGGTCGGGCGGCGCTGGCCCACGAACCCCGGCAGGTCGAAGACCTCCACGACGGGCCGCACGACGCCCACATCGACGTCCTGATCGACGGGGGCTGGCGCTCCCTGATCGCCGTGCCCATCGTCCACGACGACCGCATCCTCGGCGCCCTGACCCTGCGCAGCATGACCCCGCGCCGCTTCTCCGCGGAGACGTGCGATCTCCTCCAGGCCTTCGCGGGCCAGTCGGCCCTCGCCGTCATCAACGCCCGGCTGTTCCGGGAGCTCGAGCACAAGGGGGCCGAGCTCGAAGAGGCCAGCCGTCACAAGTCCGAGTTCCTGGCCAGCATGTCGCACGAGCTGCGCACGCCCCTGAACGCCGTCATCGGGTTCTCGGAGGTCCTGCTCGAGCGCATGTTCGGCGACATCAACGAGCGCCAGGAGGAGTACCTCCGCGACATCTGGGAGTCCGGAAAGCACCTGCTGGAGCTGCTGAACGACATCCTCGACCTGTCGAAGGTGGAGGCCGGGAAGATGGAGCTCGCGCCGACCACGGTCGCCGTCCACGACGTCCTCGCCGAGGGCATCATCATGGTCCGGGAGCTGGCGACACGGCGCGGGATCGAGGTCGTGCTCGACGTGGGCGAGGGGGTCGAGGAGATCTCTGCCGACCTGCTCCGCTTGAAGCAGGTCGTCGTCAACCTCCTGGCCAACGCGGTGAAGTTCGCCGACCGGCGGATCGACGTCCGGGCCCGGGTCGACGGACCCATGGTCGCCATCAGCGTCGAGGACGACGGCGGCGGGGTTCCGCCCGAGGACCGGGAGCGCATCTTCGAGTCGTTCCAGCAAGGCGGCCGGGGCGCCCCGAAGGAGGAAGGGACGGGTCTCGGGCTCACCCTGTGCCGGCGCATCGTCCAGCTCCACGGCGGCCGGATCTGGGTCGAGAGCGAGGTCGGCGACGGGAGCACGTTCACCTTCACCATCCCGATGACGCCGCCGCTGCCCGCGGCGGCCGGACTCGAACCGACTGCCAGCCCGGAACGGGACGTCCCCATCGTGGTCATCGTCGAGGACGACCGCCGTTCGCTGGAGCTCCTCACGCTCTACCTGCAGGACGCCGGGGCCGAGGTGGTGACCGCGCGGGACGGTCAGGCGGGACTCGAGCTGGTCCGGCGGGTGCGCCCCGCCGCCGTCGTGCTCGACATCGGTCTGCCCAAGATCGACGGCTGGGACCTCCTCGCCCTCTTCAAGGCCGATCCGGCCACGGCGGAGATCCCCGTCGTCGTCGTCTCGATGATGGACGAGCGGGGCAAGGGGCTGGCCCTCGGCGCCGCCGAGTACCTGGTCAAACCCGTCGAACGTGAGGCCGTCGCGCGCCGCACTGCAGCGGGTGGCGTCATGACGGGCCGGGTGATCCTCGTCATCGAGGACAACCCGAAGAACCTGAAGCTGGTCCGCGACGTCCTGACCTTCGCCGGCTACGAGGTCGTCGAGGCGGGCACTGCGGAAGCCGGTCTCGAGCTCGCCGACGAACGGCGACCGAGCCTCGTCTTCATGGACATCCAGCTCCCGGGGATGGACGGCTACGACGCCCTCCGGGCCCTCCGGAGCAACGAGCGCACCGACTCGGTACCGGTGGTCGCGCTCACCGCGTTCGCGATGGACGACGACCGCCGGCGGGCTCTCGACGCCGGCTTCGACGGCTACCTGGCCAAGCCGGTCAGCCCCGGCGCGCTCCGCGCCGAGGCCCATCGCTTCCTGGCCCCGCGTGAGGAGGACAGCCATGCCTGAACCCGCCGTCGTGCTGCTCGTCGACGACCTACCGCAGAACCTGCGGCTGCTCGATGCGGTCCTCAGTCCCCGGGGGTACGAGGTCCGCAGCGCCGACTCCGGCGAGGAGGCGTTGCGCATGATCGCCGAGAGCCCGCCGGACCTCATCCTGCTCGACATCCTCATGCCCGGGATCGACGGCTACGAGGTCTGTCGCAAGGTGCGGGAGGACCCGGCCACCGCCTTCCTGCCCATCGTGATGATCACCGCCAGTGGCGACCAGGAGAAGATCCTGGCCATCGAGGCCGGCGCCGACGACTTCGTCGCCAAGCCGTTCGACCAGGCCGAGCTCCTGGCCCGCGTGAAGTCGCTCCTCCGGGTCAAGGAGTACCACGACACGATCGAGCGCCAGGCCACCGAGCTGGCCGAGTGGAACCGGGAGCTCGAGGCCCGGGTGGCCGCGCAGGTCGACGAGCTCGAGCGGATGGGCCGGTTGCGACGCTTCCTCGCCCCTCAGCTGGCCGAGCTCATCGTGGACTCGGGCGACGAGTCCTTCCTCGAGAGCCACCGGCGGGAGATCACGGTCGTGTTCTGCGACCTCCGTGGGTTCACGGCATTCGCGGAGACCACCGAGCCCGAGGAGGTCATGGCGGTCCTGGCCGAGTACCACGCCGCCCTGGGCGACCTGGTGTTCCGCTTCGAAGGGACCCTGGAGCGCTTCGCCGGCGACGGGCTCATGGTGTTCTTCAACGACCCCGTCCCGTGCCCGGATCCGGCCGACCGCGCCGTGCGGATGGCCTGCGCCATGCGCAGCCGGGCCGAGGACCTGGCCAAGGACTGGGCCCGGAAGGGCCAGGACCTGGCCCTGTCCATCGGCGTCGCCCAGGGCTACGCCACCCTCGGGCGGATCGGCTTCGAAGGCCGGTTCGACTACGCCGCCATCGGCACGGTCACCAACCTGGCCGCACGGCTGTGCAGCGAGGCCGAACCGTGGCAGATCCTGGTCACCCAACGGGTGCAGGCCGAGGCCGAGCACATCATCGTGAGCGAGTCGTGCGGTGACCTCGAGCTCCGCGGCTTCTCGAAGCCCGTCGCCGCCCATCAGATCCGGGGCCTCAACGCCGCGGTGGCGTCATGACCACCTCCATGGACGCGCCGATGACGCTGGCCGCGCTGGGTGAGGAGGAGCGCTACGCGCGCTTCGAGCAGCTGCAGGAACGGTTGAGCGAGGTGTGGCGGATCATGCGCCTCAACGTCGAGGACGAGTCCGTCGTGATCATCCCCTCGGTCACCGTGGACCGGGTGGGCGAACGCAGCGGCACGCTCGTGCAGGCCTACGAGGAGCGGTTCCTCTTCCTCCTCCTGCTGCTCCGCCAGCCCCGGATCCGCCTCATCTACGTGACCTCGATGCCCGTGTCACCACTCATCGTCGAGTACTACCTGGCCCTGCTGCCCGGGATCATCCCGAGCCATGCCCGATCGAGGCTCCGCTTCGTCTCGGTGAACGACGCCTCGCCCCGGTCGCTCACGGCGAAGCTCCTCGACCGACCCAAGCTCCTGGCCGAGATCGGGGCGATGATCCCCGACCGGACGAAGTCCCACCTCGTGCCCTACAACACCACGCCCCTGGAACGCGATGTCGCCCTCGCGCTCGGGATCCCGATGTACGGCGCCGACCCCCGCTTCTTCCCCCTCGGGACCAAGACGGGGTGCCGGCGGTTGTTCGCCGAAGAGGACGTCCGCCATCCGATCGGCTTCGAGGACATCCACACCGTCGACGCCGTGGTCGACGCCGTGACCGGGCTCCGGGCCGCCCGACCAGGACTGGCCCACGCGATGGTGAAGCTCAACGAGGGCGTGTCCGGTGAGGGCAATGCCGTCGTCGACCTCCAAGGCCTCCCCCCCGTGGGAGCAACCGGCGAGCGCGCCGACGTCCGGTCCCGGGTCGAGACCATGCTCTTCGAGGCCCCCGCGACCCCCTACGAGGCCTACATGGCCAAGCTCGAGGAAAACGGCGGCATCGTCGAAGAGCTCATCGAGGGGGTCGAGCTGCGCAGCCCGAGCGTGCAGCTCCGGGTCTCCCCGACGGGCGAGGTCGAGCTGCTCTCCACCCACGACCAGCTCTTGGGCGGCCCGAGCGGACAGAGCTACCTCGGCTGCCGGTTCCCGGCCGACTTCGCCTACGCCAAGGCCATCAGCGCCGAAGCCACCACCATCGGCCGGCGCCTGGCCGAGGAGGGGGTGATCGGCCGCTTCGCGATCGACTTCGTCGTGGTCAAGGACAGCACGGGTGGGTGGACGCCGTACGCCATCGAGCTCAACCTGCGCAAGGGCGGCACCACCCACCCGTTCCTGACGCTGCAGTTCCTGACGGGGGGGAGCTACGACCCGGCGACCGCACTGTTCATGACCGCGATCGGCCAGGAGAAGCACCTGGTCGCCACGGACCACCTCGAGTCACCGTCGCTCCAGGCCCTCAGCCTCGACGATCTCTTCGACGTCGTCGCCCGCCACGGGCTGCACTTCGACCAGGCCCGCCAGACCGGCGTCGTCTTCCACATGATCAGCTGCCTCACCGAGCACGGGCGAGTCGGCCTGACGGCGGTGGGCAACACGCCGGCTGAGGCCGAGTCCCTCTACCAGCAGGCCCAGCGCATCCTCCTCGACGAAGCTGCGGCGGCCCTCTGTGAGCCGGAACTGCCGATCACCTGACCCCGCGGCGTAACGTCGGCGCCCGTGGCTGAAGCCGACACCACTCCGTTCAAGAAGAAGACCCGGGTCCGGGTGACCACCGCGCTCCGCGGTGTGCCGGAGGGAACCGCAGGCGTCGTGAAGGACACCATCGGCTTCAGCCTGCCTCGGCACCGGGTCGAGTTCGACAACGGCCGGTTCGTCACCTCGATCGCCCGCAGCAAGCTGGTCCGCGACGACGAGTGGGACGAGTTCGTGCGCGAGCGAGAAGAAGCTGCGGTTCGGGCGATCGAGGCCGCGGCGGCGCCTGCGCCTGCGGAGGCCGAGGCCCCGGCCGAGGACGAGGGCGATGCCGCTCCGCCCGCCGACGACCGAATGGCCGCGCTGCTCGCCCGCTCCAAGGCCGCCCGCGAGAAGAAGGCCGCCGGCTGACGAAGGCGGTGGGCGGGGTCAGGCCACCTGGAGGACGACGTCGCCGTGGTGCGCACTGACGCGCACGGCGGCGCCGGGGACGTCAGCGGTCAGCTCCGCCTCCCGACAGCTGTCGACGTGCAGGTGCACCGTCTCGTGGTCGAGCTCGACATCGGCTTCGACCCGGAGGGCGGCCGCGCCGGTGACCGCGGCGGCCAGCCGACAGGCGCCGACGACGGCGCTCTCGGGCCAGCCGGTCCGGGCCCGGAGCCAGTCGGGTAGGTCACGGCTCAGGTCACCGAGGTGGTTCCCGTGGCCCGCCGCGTGCGTCGTGTTCCTGCTCGACATCGCCTCACTCCCCGTTGCATCGAACCGTCCCACGTTCTCCGTCGGCAGCCCGTCGCGCGGATGTGAGCGTCGACCCCACAGACCGACCGATTCGGCGGATGGGAAGATCGTCACCCTCACGGGGTAGAAGCCACCCCCTGTGAGCCCGCTCAGCGCGATCGGGGCCGTCGAGCGGGTCGATCAGGGCCTGGCCGAACTGGCGGCCCTCACCGACCCGCTCCTGGCCGTCATGCCCGTGAACAGCGTCGACGCCCGCCGCCGGTTCCTGGCCGACGGGGCCTCAGTCGAACCCCATCTCGAGTACCGGCCCCTCACCATCGACCCCGACCACATCCGGCGCGAGCTGAACGCACTGCCGATCGACCAGATCGAGGATCCGACGATCGGCGCCGTGTTCCGGGAGAAGCGCCGGGAGCTCGACGCCGAGCTCGACGTCCTCGTCCGGCGGGGCTCGGCGGACTGCCTGGCCGCGAGCACCGTGCTCTACGGCGCGCCCGGCGCCGGCTTGGTCGACCGGGCCCGGCACCTCCTCGCCGTCGCCCAGGAAGCCACCACGACGGAGTCCGTCGGGGCCGTGGTCGACGCCCAGACGTTCGCGCTGAGCGCGCGAGCCGAGGTCGACCGCTACCGCGAGCAGCAGCCCGGCATCGAGATCGACATCGAGATCCGCGACGACATCGTCGGCCTCGTGGTCGAACGGGGCCGACTGCTCGTCGGGGCCACCCTGGCGGTCGACGAAGGGCGGGTCGATGCCCTGATCCAGCACGAGGTGGGCACCCACGCCCTCACCTGGGTCAACGGCAGCCACCAGGCGCTCCACCTCTTCCGGATGGGGCTGCCGCACTACGACGAGACCCAGGAGGCCCTGGCCGTGCTGGCCGAGTTCGCCGTCGGGGGGTTCACGGCGGGCCGGATGGCCACCATCGCGGCCCGGGTCATCGCCGTGCACTGCGTGGTCGAGGGGGCCGACTTCGTGGAGACCTACCGCACGCTGCTCGCCGAGACCGGCTTCACCGACGCCAGCACCTTCGACGTCGTCCTGCGCGTCCACCGGGGTGGCGGCTTCACGCGGGACGTGATCTACCTGCGGGGCCTGGAACGCCTGCTGGCGCACCTCCGGGCTGGTGGCGCCGTCGACGACCTGTTGCTCGGGAAGTACGCCCTCGACCACCTGCCGGTGATCGACGCGCTGCGGGCGGACGGGCTGCTCCTCCCACCGGTGCTGCTGCCCGCGTGGCTCACCCGGTTCGAGCCGGACAGCATGGAGACCCAGGACCTCATCGCCGGAGCACGGCCATGAAGCTCTGCCTGTTCGTGAACGACCTGGCCACCGAGCTCCCCACCTACACCACGACGAGGTTGGCCATGACCGCGGCCCGGCGCGGCCACGAGGTCTGGTACGTCGACGCCGCCGACTTCGCCTGCGACCCCGACGACCACCTGCGGGCCCACGCCTGGCGGCCGCCGCCTGCGACCGACGACGCCAAGGCGTTCCTGGCCGACGCCGCGACCGGCGAACGGGAGCGCATCGACTTCGACGCCGTCGATGCCCTGCTGATCCGCAACGACCCCGCCGACGACCTGAAGGACCGACCGTGGGCCCAGACCGTCGGCCTCCTGTTCGGGGAGCTCGCCACCCGTCGGGGCGCGCTGGTGCTCAACGACCCCGCCGGCCTGCGCCGCGCCGTCAACAAGCTCTACCTCGAGTACCTGCCTCGTGCCGCCCGCCCGGAGAGCGTGATCACCCGCAACGCCGGGGACGTGCGGGCGTTCGTCGAGCGCCACGACGGGTACGCCGTGCTCAAGCCGCTACAGGGCTCCGGCGGTGAAGGGGTCTTCTTCGTGCAGCCGGAGGACGACCGGAACATCGACCAGATGGTCGAGTCGCTGGCGCGCGACGGCTACCTGGCCGCCCAGGAGGTCCTCCCCGATGCCGACCAGGGCGACATCCGGATGTTCCTGCTCGACGGCGAACCGCTGTGCGTGAACGGGAGCTACGCGGCCTTCCGGCGGGTGCCCGCCGAAGGCGAGTCCCGCTCCAACATGCGGGCCGGCGGGCGGGCGGTCCCCACCGAGGTCGACGACGGGGTCCTGGAGCTCGTGCGCCTCATCCGGCCCCAGCTGCTGGCCGACGGCATGTTCCTGGTCGGCCTGGACATCATGGGTGGGCGCCTGCTCGAGATCAACGTGTTCTCCCCCGGCGGCCTCGGCAGCGCTCAACTGGTCACCGGCGTCGACTTCACCGCCGCCATCGTCGAAGCCCTGGAGCACAAGCTCACCGCCGGGATACGGTCGCGACCGTGATCGAGCGGGCTCCGTTCGGACGGACCGGGCACGAGAGCAGCCGGGTCATCTTCGGGGCCGCGGCGCTGGGGGCCATGCGCCAGGAGCGGGCCGACGAGCTCCTCGACGTGCTCTTCGAGTACGGGGTCAATCACCTGGACGTCGCCGCGTCCTACGGCGATGCCGAGCTCCGACTGGCCCCGTGGCTGGCCCGGCACCGGGACAAGTTCTTCCTGGCCACCAAGACCGGTGAGCGCTCCGGCGCCGAGGCCCGGGCCGAGCTGGAGCGGTCCCTCGACCGACTGGGCGTCGACGCCGTCGACCTCATCCAGTTCCACAACCTGGTCGAGCCCGACGAGTGGGAGGTGGTCCACGCTCCGGGCGGCGCTCTCGACGCCATGGTCCAGGCCCGCGCCGAGGGCCTGGTCCGGTTCATCGGCGTCACCGGGCACGGCCTCCGCATCGCCGGCAGCCACCAGCGCAGTCTCGAGCGCTTCGACTACGACTCGGTCCTGTTCCCGTTGAACCACTCGCTCCTGCGCGACGACGGTTACCGCGCCGACGTCGACGGCCTGCTCGCCACCTGTGCGGAGCGCGGCATCGCGGTCCAGACGATCAAGGCCGTCGCCCGGCGGCGGTGGGCCGACGACGAAGAGCCGCACTTCAGCTGGTACGAGCCCCTGGCGGACCCCGATGCCCTCGCCCGCGCCGTCCGGTTCGTCCTGAGCCGGCCCACGTTGTTCCTGAACTCCTCGAGTGACGCCCGCCTGCTGCGGCCGACCCTCGAAGCGGTCCTCGCCGGCGGTCCCGCACCGACGGACGACGAGCTCGAAGCCGACCAGCAGGCGTTCGGCATCACGCCCCTGTTCGACGGCACCGCCCTCGAACGCATCTGACGCCGGGCCCGCCCGTCAGCCCGTGAGGATCACCACCACGAGGATCAGGACGCCGGCGACGGCGGACAGCAGGTAGACGACTTCGGCCGCCCGGGCCTGGCGGCCTCGGCGGCCCTTGCCGACCGTGCGCCAGATGCGAGTGGAGAACTGCTCGGTCTGGCGGAGGGCCTGGAACTGCACGAGGGCGATGAGGAGCGCCACCACCAGCGCCGGCCATCGGCCCCAGGCGAGCGCCGCGGCCACGATCGGGGCGGCGAGCAGGAGGACCGGGACGAGCATCGGCTCAACTTAGGACGTGCGCGGAAACAGCTGTGGCTGCCGCGCTTGACCTGGGACATCGCCAAGCTGCGCTTGGCGATCAACGCTGTGCTTGCCAGGTCGCCTCGCCTATCGGCTCGGCTCCGTAAGGCGAGGTGCGCCAACGGCAAGATGGCCGACGACCAGGCCACTGCCCGGCCGCCGGCCCCTCACTCGCCCCGCCGACGAACTGCCTTCCGCGCCCACGTTCACGGCCTGTTCCGGCCCCGCGCGACGGCGCCGTGCGTGTCGCCCCCCTTCCCGCTCCGCCGGCGGGCGACGCTCACGACGTCGTCGTTACGTACGTTGTACGTCACCCGCTGTCATCGCGCATCCACAAAGTGAGCCAACTTCGAAATCTCAGGGTGGGGCGCGGAAGGCCTGGACGGCCGCACTGGTCGACGAGACCCCCAACCGTCGCTTGGCGTCGCCCAGCCGCCGGGTCGCCGTGCGGCGGGACCAGCCCAGGTGCCGGGCGGCCTCGGTGACCGTCTCGCCGTCGGCCAATCGTTCGAGCAGCGCCACCTGGTCGTCGTCCAAGGCCGGCTGATCCGTGGTCGGCCCCAGGTCGACCAGCCGGCCGAGGTCGTCGAGGAACTCACCCACCGTCGACGCGTCGAGCTGCACCCGGACGATCACCGCACAGCCGCGGGCCGCGGCCATGAGCACGTCGGCCGCATCGTCGTCGGTGACCACCGTGGCCCGGACGGCGAGGGCCTGATCGGCCAGATCGAACGGTTCCGAGGGCAGATCGCGGATCGGATCGCGCGCCAGCGCGACGCGGGCTCGACGGCCTCGGGCTCGCCCCGAGTTACTACGCCGAACGGTCGATCAACCACGTCGGTGTCCCTACTGGATCATGAGCGCGGCCTGGCGGCGCGTGCGGGCCCCGAGCTTGCGCATGGCCGAGCCGATGTGGCTCTCGACCGTGGCCCGGGCGATCCCCAGCCGGGCGGCGATCTCGTTCGAGGTCAGCCCCTCCTGGACGAGGCGGAGCACCGCGGTCTCGCGGTCGGTCAGGGTCGCGGGGCGATCGAAGCTCCGCAGCGCCGCGGCGGCGCGGGTGGCGAGCGGTGCCAGCCCGACCGCAACGGCCAGCCGATGGACCGCCTGGAACCGGCACGGGGTGTCGGGGCGGTCCGACCGCGCCGCCATGACCGCGGCCACCCACTGCGCCCGGACCTGGTACCGCCGCGGGATCCCGGGGCGATCCGTCACCGCGTCGAGGAGCTCGATGGCCCGCCCGGGATGACCTTCGGCGAAGGTGCGCAGCGCCTCCACCTCCACGGGGAAGGAGGCGAAGATCGGGACCTTGGCCGGCGCCAGCTCGACCATCACCGCTTCCGCCAGCTCGAACCGGGCCACCGCGGCGGTGGCCACCGTGCCCGCGGTGATGCCGAACCATCCCGGCCCGAGCGCGGCCGCCTCCTCCGCCAGCTCGACCGTCCGCGGGACGTCGCCCTCCATCCAGGCCACCTCGGTGGCCGCGGCGAGGAGGATCGACCGGTCTTCGTCGCCCGTCAGGTCGGCCATCGCCCGGTCGAGGGCCGCCCCCGCGTCGTCGGAACGGCCCTGGTCGGCGAGGGACAGCGCCAGGGCCAGCTCGGCCTGCGCCCGGTTGCGGAAGAGCGGACGTTCGTGGACGAAGCGCTGGGCGTCGCAGGCCACGCGGTCGGGATCGCCGCCGAGCATGAACCGGTCCGTGATGGCGGCCGCGGTCATGTGGTCGCGCCACGTCACCTCGCCCAACCCCGTCGCCCGCTCGATCATGGTCTCGAGCAGGTCGATGGCCTCGGGGAGGCGACCGGCGAAGCCGAGCTGCGACGCGAGGTAGTAGGCCGCCGAGCACTCCGTTTCGGTGTCGCCGACGGCCGCGGCTTCGGGGAGCACCGCTCGATAGGCGTCCTCCCAACCCGGCAGCCCGTCGTGGGCCAGGGCAGTGGCGAGGACGTTCCGGGCGCGCGGCACGTCGGTGCCGAGGCGCTCGGCGACGGCGAGGGCGGTGCGGGCGACCTCGGAGGTCGAGCCCGCGACCTCCTCGGTCCGGACCCGTTGGTGGGCGAGCTCGACCGACAACCTCGCGACGAGCGGGTGGTCGCGGTCACCCAGGGTGGCGATGCCCATCTCGGCGGCCGTTCGCGCCGCGCCCACGTCACCGGCGAACCAGCAGGCCCGTGAGAGGTGGAGCGCGGCCTCAGCGGCGACCAGGGGATCGTCGCTGAGGACCTCGGCGGCGAGGCGGCGCCCGCCCAGCCAGTCGCCGGCCTTGACCAGGGCGGCCGCGGCCTGGTTGCGCAGGGCGTCGTCGCCGGACGCGTCCGCCGCGATCGACAGCAGGTGGGCCCGCAGCGCCGGGTCGTCGGCGTCGTCCAGCGCGGCATTCGCACAGCGATGGGCCGCGTCCCGGTCCCCGCCGACGAGGAAGTGCTCGGCCGCGTCGGCCGGCGGCAATCGCCCGGCCAGCCGGAGGTGCACGTCGGCCCGCTCGGACGCGTTCAGCGACTCCAGCGCGGCGTCACCCAGCAGGGGATGGTGCAGGAAGACCTCACCGCCGGTCACCTCGACGAGGCCGGCGGGCAGCTCGGGCGCCGTCACATCGAGGAGGTCGAGCGCGATCGGTCGGCCGAAGGCGGCGAGCTCCGCGATCGCGTCTCGCACGGTGCCGTCCAGGTCCTGGAGGCGGCTCCCCATCGCGGCCCGCAGCGTCGGCGTCGTGACCCCGTCGCGGGCGAGGTTCTCGATCAGGAGCGGGTTGCCGGCCGCCGCCGTCAGGAGCCGGTCCATGTCGGCCGTGGCCAGCTCGGGGTGCAGCCGGCGGGCCAGGCGCCGGGACAGGGCCGTCGAAAGCGGGGCGACCTCGACCAGTTCGACCCGGTCGGCCCACGCCGTCGGTTCGAGCTTGGGGCGGCAGGTCATCACGACCGGCACCCGGTCGACGAGCAGCCCGAGCACGTCGACGGTGGCGGGGTCGGCCCAGTGCAGGTCGTCCACGAAGAGCACCCGGTGGTCGAGGGCGACGGACACCGTCGAGGCCACGGTCTCGACGTCGCCGTCGAGGCGCTGTCCGACCGCTCGCATCAGGGGGAAGAACGGGCGCCAGCGCAGGCCGGCCACGGCCGCACCGGCGGCGTGGGGCCGGGGACGCAGGACGGCATCCATGAGCGTGGTCTTGCCGATGCCGGCCGGCCCGCTGACGATCACCGACCGGTTCCCGTCGAGGATGGCCGTCACCTGGCGGACCGTGTCCAGGCGACCCAGCACTCTCCGAACCCTACGTCAGGCGCGTGCGTCGGGGTCGCGGAAGAACTCGTCGGCCGTCTGGCTGGAGTAGGCCTCGATGCCGAACTGCTGGACCAGAGGTTCGACCTGGCTGGCCTGCGCCCGCAGGGCCCGGACCTTGCGGTCGAGGAGCTCCCCCTCGGCCACGAACCAGACGGCCAGCTCGTCGATCGGCGTCGTCGGTGGTTCGGCGTCGGGGACCATCATCACCTGGCTCAGGTCGACCCCGAAGTCGGCGTAGCGCTGCACCCACTCCGGGGTCATCGTGGCGTAGAGGAGGCGGGTCGGGTGGTCCGCGGCGGCCACCGCCATCGTCGTCCAGCGGCTGATCGCAACGTGGTCGACGTGGTAGGTCTGCCCGTCGGGCCCGAAGGTCAGGGTCGTGTCGGGCCTGATGTCGTCGATGAGCTCGGTGATGCGGGCCACGGGGACCTCGTCCGGCACCTGCTCGCTGCCCCCGTCGGGCAGATCCAGCCAGTGGTGCTCGCTCACGCCGAGGATCGCGAGGCAGGCGGTCATCTCCGCGGTCCGCACCGCCGCCCGCTCCTCCTCCGAGCGGGGATCGTCCTCGGCGAAGCCCCCCTCGCCCCGGGTGGCCGTGACGCAGACCACCCGCCGACCCTCGTCGACGGCCTTCGCCATCAGGGCACCGGCCAGGTAGGCCTCGTCGTCGGGATGGGCGAACACGGCCAGGATCGAACCGAGGTCGCCGTCGCGAGCTGGGTCGGGCACGGGGCGCATCATGGCCAGCGCCGCTCCCGATGTCGAACCCTCCGTGCACGTCCTGTCGAACCCTCCGTGCACGTCCTACGGCGGCGGACGGAGCACCCGGCGCACATGGAAGAGCCGCGCTCGCCACAGGTCCCGCGGTCCGCCATCGACGCCGTACAGCCGACGCAGGCGAGGGGCGCCCAGCGCGGCCGGGAGGTAGCGGGCTCGGGCCCCGGCCCACCCCGATGTCGTCGCCGGCGACGCCCGCCGGGCCCTCGATCGGATCCTGGCCGCGCCACCAGCGGCCCGGCGGTGAGCGAACCGGCCGGGCTCAGCAGCGGGCGATGGCGATGTCCTGGAGCCTCCAGTCGGCCCAGACCGTCAGGCTGGTGGGGTGATCCGGCGACGCCGTGGCGTCGAGGGCGACCGTCGAGTTGGCGGGCACGACCGCCTCCCCGGAGTCTCCGGGTCGGAACCTCCACGTGAGGTGCACCGTGATCCAGCTGAAGCTCACCGGATAGGCGTTCCCGTTCATCACCGTGAACCCCGGGCAGGCGACCCGGGCATCGAGGCGCCGGGGGTTTCGCGGCACGAACGGCGTCGCCGACGCGGAGCCCGGCGGACCGGCGCCAACGTCGTTGACGGCCACCACCTCGAAGGTGTGGCGGCGACCGTCGCGGAGCTGGCCGAAGGTGTGCGAGCGGGCGTCCGGCCCGACGCTGGCCGAGGCGACCTCGGACCCCCGGGCGAACGCCCGGACCTCGTAGCCGGTGATCGCCGACCCGCCGTCGTCGGGCTCCTCCCACTCGACGGTGGCCGCGCTCCAGCCGGGGATGACGGACACCGCGGGCGCGGCGGGCACCGTGGCCGGCTCGGTGAGCTGGAGCCCGATGACCAGGGGGTCGTGGTCCGAGGCCCGGTAGGCGTTCGGCTGGTACAGGCCGGGCGGGTTGAACTCGGTGTTGTAGTCGAGGATCAGGGGCTCGTCGGCGTTCGAGTGCCAGATCGTGGCCCCGGTGACGTTGTCGACGAGGTCCGGGCCGGCGAGGCCGTGGTCGAGCTCACCCGAGAAACCGTCGAACACGAAGCTGTAGCGCTGCGCGTCGTCGATGAACTCCTCGGACAGCCCGGTGTAGCCCGCGTCCTCGAGCACGTGGATGGGGTCTTCCTCGGTGTAGGCGTTGAGGTCGCCGATGATCAGCGGGTTCGTCACCGCGAGGGTGTCGAGCCGGTCGGCCAGCGCCTCGGCCTGGGCGATCCGGCGGGCGTTGAAGCAGCTCTGGCCGTCGAGCTGGTCGAGGTCGGCGCCGACCGCGCCACCACAGTTCTTCGACTTGAAGTGGTTGACGATGACCGTCACGGGTTCGCCACCCGCCGTGGGCTCGAAGGTCTGGATCAGCGGCGGACGGTCGAACACGTCGGCGTCGGAGGTCTGGGCCGCGCCCACCGGCGTGACGGCGGCCGGGCGGTAGATGATCGCCACCTTGATGGCGTCGGTGCCGAACTCGCCCCCGAACTCGTTGGGCGGGTTGAGCGCCGGCTCGGTGATGAAGGCGTAGGTGCCCGGCGCCGTCGCCGCGTTGAGGGCGTCGACCAGGCTGCTGATGGCCGTCGGACCGTTGTTCTCGACCTCCATGAGGCCGAGGACGTCGGCGTCGATGCCGAGGATGGCGGCCACCTCCTTCGGCTGCTGGCGAGCGAACTCCTCGGCGTCGTTCGCGCCACGGGCGTTCGGGTTGTCGTCGGCGAGCGTCGTGAAGTAGTTCAGCGTGTTGAAGCTGGCGACCCGGACATCGCCGCCGACCGGCGGGGGCGCCGGTGGCCGTGGGTTCGTGCGGGCGAAGCTGATCGGCGCCGTCGGCTCCAATCGGTACGAGCCGAAGCCGAAGCTCAGCACGCCGGTCATCCCGGATGCCTCGTCGCCGATGCGCACCGCCTCGGGCGTGAGGAAGGGCACCGTCGCCGGGTTCTGAACGTTGGAGCCGTCGTCGATGAGCAGCCGGCGCCGGCCGTTCTCCTCCAGCAGGGCGTTGGCCGCCGCTCCGGGGGCGAGCCGGTCGGTGGGCTGGAACAGCCGGCCGTCGGAGGACACCGCGACCTCACCGAAGCGGCCGAGCTGGAAGTGCTCGGTCGCGGCGAGAGGCTCGGGGAAGGTCAGGAGCACACCTTCCACCGGCTCGAAGGTCGTGCCCACGGGGCGGGGCAGGTCGTAGGCGGCGGGGGCGATGGTCAGATCCGACTCGCAGACGTCGACCACGGTCACGCTCGAGAGCTGGGTCAGGCCGAACGACTCTGCTGCGGTGCCGCTGGCCAGCACGGGGTCGCCGGCGGCGACGGGCGTGTCCGAGGCGACGAACAGGCCGTCGGACGTGGCGGGATCGGCGTCCGGGGTCGCGTCCTGCAGGAAGAAGCCGCCCAGCCCCGTCCCGCCCTGGAAGTCGCCGGTGACGATGCCTTCGACGCGCACGCTGGTGCCCGGGATGGGCGTGCTGGTGCCGCTGCCCTGCACCTCGGCGATCTGGTGGCGACGCCGGGACGTCACAGCCTGACGGAGGTGGCGGTGGCGGTTCGAACCCGCTGTTGCGTGGGTTCGGCGGGCCGGAGGCGAAGTCGGCCGCGTTCTCGTCGGTGTCGGTCGCTCCGTCGGCGGCGCGCAGGGCCGCGGTCGTGTTCGACAGGCCAGGAGCCGGCGCCGCGCCCTCGAAGCTGCTGGCGGTGCTGCCGTAGCCGACGAAGTCGCGCACGGCGGCGTTCGTCGCGCAACCCGTGCTGCAGGTGAGGGCGGTGGTGTTCGTGAGCAGCGCCACCTTGCCGGCGGTCGCGCTCATGGGGATGGTGCCGGTGGCATCGGGCGTCGGCAAGGGCGTCGTTCCGCCCGCCCCCTGCCCCTCCTGGACGAGGTAGTACCCGCCCGGGGCGATGCTGCCCGTGAGCGGTGTGACCTGCCAGCTCGAACCGGTGGCCGATGCGTACTGCACGGACCAGCCCACCAGCGAGACCGCCGCCGCCGACCGGTTGTGGAGCTCGATGAAGTCGTTGGTCAGCGTGGCGCCGGCGTTGCCGCCGCCGCCGTAGACCTGGCTCACGACCACGTCGGGACTGACCGCGGCCGACGGTTGGGCGCTGACCAGGACCGCAATCGAGGCCGCGAGCATCGTCGCCGCCAGCAGGACACGTAGCTTCCGCCAGTTCATGAGGACCTCCGAGATCCCCCGCCGCGCAACGGGCAGGCTAGGCGCTGACACTGCCAGTCTCCAGGGGCGGCGAGGCGACGTCTGCCCCAATTCCGGGCGAAACCGGTCTGACGGGAGTGCGGCTCCAGGACTCGTCGTCCGTGATCACTGGTCCGGCGTCTACGGACGCCGACGCCGTGGCCCGCGTGTCGGCCACCGTCCCGCTCGTGGCCGGCAGCGATGCCGAATGCCGCCGTGGCCTCGGCAGGTGGCACACTCAACTGAGCACACCGGCAGACCGAAGCCAGCTATCGGCCTCGACCACGCGACTGCCATCCAGGAGGGCGGAGGTGAAAAGACTGGTCGATGTCGCTGGCGCCGTGCTCGCCTCGATCCTCCTTGCCCCCGTCGTGGCCGTGGCCGCGTGCGCCATCCTCCTCGACTCTGGCCTGCCGGTGCTCTTCCGTCAGGAGCGGGTGGGGCGACACAACGTTCCGTTCACGTTGATCAAGCTGCGCACGATGAAACAGGGAGCGGACGACTCCGAGCAACGGGACTTCGACCGGCGAGAGCTGGCCGGTGAGCTGTCCGATCTGGACCTCTATGCGATCGAGGTCGATGAGCGCATCACGCGGGTAGGACGCATGCTTCGGCGATACAGCATCGACGAGCTCCCCCAGCTGTTCAACGTCATCCGGGGCGACATGTCCCTGGTCGGACCCCGTCCGATGCTCGACTACCAGCACGAACTGTTCCCAGCGAAGTATGCATCGCGCCAGGACGTCCGACCGGGTCTTACGGGGCTGTGGCAGACGAGTGGACGTCAGATGGTGGACATGGCCCAGATGCTCGAGCTGGACCTCCAGTACGTCGAACAGCGCTCGGCCTGGCTGGACACACGCATCCTTGTCAGGACCGTTCCGGCGGTACTGCGGGGCGAGGGGGCCATGTGACCGTCGTCTTGGTGTCGACGACCGGTGGACACCTGAGCCAGCTCCACAAGTTGGCCAGCCGGTTGCCGCTGACCGGCGACCGGCTGTGGGTCACCCACCGGGGCCCGCAGTCCGAGTCGCTGCTCGCCCGCGAAGAGGTCGCCTACGTGCCGTACATCGAGGAGCGCGATGTCCGGGGCGTCCTCCGGAGCGTCAAGCATGCGCGAGCTCTGATACGGGATCGGCGTCCGACGGCGTTCGTGTCGACCGGTTCGGCGATCGCCGTCGGATACCTCGGGTGGGCCGCGCTCCGCGGCATCCCCTCGTACTACATCGACACCGCAGCGCGTCTCAGCGCGCCCTCGCGCACCGGTCGGATCCTCGCCTCGATCCCGCGCGTGTCGACCTATACGCAGTACCCCGGCCGCGTCGGGCGTGCCTGGAGGTACGCCGGCTCCGTGTTCGATGAGTACACCGCCGAGCGGGTCAACGGTGCCCGTGACCCGCGAACAGTCCTGGTCACGGTCGGCTCGACGGACTGGCCCTTTGGTCGACTCTTGCGCCGGGTGGCCGACATCGTCCCGCGTGATGTGGAGATCCGATGGCAGGTCGGTACAGCGGACAGGTCGGCCCTTCCCGGCACGAGCTGGGACTTCCTCCCGGCGTCGGATCTGCGCGCGGAGGTCGAGCGGGCTGACGTCGTCGTCTCCCACGCCGGCTGTGGTTCGGCGCTCACCGCGCTGGACAGCGGTCGAGCCGCCGTGCTCGTACCTCGGACCTTCGGCCACGGCGAAGCCGGCGATGACCACCAACAGGAGTTGGCCCGCCTGCTCTCGGACCGTGATCTCGCCGTCCACCGAGCCGTCGATGAACTCGCCTGGTCCGACCTCGTCGAGGCGTCCGCCCGAAGGGTCCGTAGCGTCACACCGCCACCACTCACCTTGGGAACCACGTGAACCACGTCATCGACATCGACCCCGCATCGGACCCCCTGTGGGACGAGTTGGTCTCTGGAGAGGGTGGCACCTTGTTCAACTCGTCGAGGTGGCTCCGCGCCGTGAGCAGCAGCTACGACTTCGACGCCCGCGCCTCCGTCGTGATCGACGAAGGACGGCCGGTGGGCGGACTGGCGTACACGGTGATCGACGACGTCCGCGGGCGGCGTCTGGTCGCGTTCCCGTTTTCCGACTTCTGCGAGCCGATCGCCCGTGATCTCCAGTCCTGGACCAGGATGGTCGGCCCTCTGCTCGACCTCGGCTCGCTCACGCTTCGCTGCCGCGAGGGACTCGTACCCGCGCACGACGAACGGTTCCGGCGATCAGTTGATCACTACTGGCACGCTGTCTCGATCAAGCACGACATCGACGACGACACGCGGTTCGCGCAGCTCGACTCGAAGGTCCGGCAGAACGTTCGACGTGCGACGCGGGCAGGCGTCGAGGTGACCATCCGCTCGGATGCGGCGCACGTGCGTGGGTTCTACGATCTGCACGTTGCGACCCGCTTGCACAAGCACCGGCTGCTCCCACAGCCCTACCGGTTCTTCGAGCGCCTCAGCATGGCCTTCGGCGACGACCTGATCGTCGCTTTGGCTCACCACGACGGCCGACCAATCGCGGGCACCTTGTTCCTCGTCAGCGGCGACACGCTGTACTACAAGTTCAACGCCTCCGACGTGACCGCGGATCTCTCCGTGCGACCCAACGAGTTGCTCCTGTGGGAGGGAATGCGGTTGGCGGCCGAGCGCGGGTGGAAGCAGATCGACCTCGGCGTCAGCAGCGTCGATCAGCCGGATCTGATCCGCTACAAGCGGAAGGTGGCCAACGAGGAACGACCGGTCGTCTCGATGCAGCATGCGCTGGGCGAACGCGTGCCGGGCCCGGGTCTCGAGGAGCTCCTGGGATCAGTCGATGGCCTCATTCGATCCGAGGGGGTCAGCCCGGACGTCGCTCGCAGGGTCACGGAGGTGCTCGACACTCAGCGCCCGGCGGAAGCCGGGATGAACGGGATCGATGGGCTGCTGGGCGGGCTGTCCGAGGCCTTCATTGGTGAGGACTACGACCCGGTGATCGCCGAGCGTGCGGGGGACCTCCTGTACCGCTTCTTTGCCTGAACGGCCCCGGGGATGTTCACTCGCCCCCTGGCCCAAGGTGGTGCCATCAGATCGGCGGCCTGGCCATCCATTCCTGGTGCTCGCGGGCGATGGCACCGACCATCTCCTCAAGGCTGTAGCGCCGGGTCCAGGCTGCGTAGAGCGACTCGGCGTTCGACTCCAGCTCCGGTTCGGCCACGCCCGAGTCGTCGTCGACGTACGTGGCCGTGAGCGCCACACCCACATGCGCCTCGAACGCTCGTGCGATCTCCTCGACCCGCTCTGAGGGGGGAGCCATGACGAACGGGCCGCGTGCCTCCTCGACCGCGCTGGCGATCAGGAGGTCGGTCGCCTCGGCGATGTGCATGAGGTGCACCCGGTGGTTCCGATTGACCTGGATCGGTCGGTCGGAGAAGGCGCTGTCGCACAGACGTGGCATCAACTGCGAGGGGTGCGCGCCCGCCGCCGCGAGCGAACACAGCCGGACATGGACAGGAACGACCGACGTGTCGTCGAAGTGGGCATCGAAGTACCGCTCTCCGGTCAGCTTGGCGAGGCCGTAGGCGCTGTCTGGACGGGGGTCTGTCGCGGAGGAGACGGGCGGGTGATTGAGGTGGCTGAACACTTTGATCGAGGTGACGTTTACGAACCGGTGGCAGTCGGTACCCGCCAGCCAGTTCCAGAAGAAAGCTGGGCGTCGGATGTTGAGATCGATGTCGTGGAGGAGCTCATCCTCCTCGGACAGCTCTCGGTCGACGACCCAGTGCAGGTTGAGCACGCGGTCTGGCGGTGGCAGGGCGTCGAGGTCGGCTGCGGCCGCGACCGCGACGGGTTCGGCGGTCGCCGTCCACGTCCAGCGCCTTGGCGTGGTCGGGTAGCCCTCGAGCACCAGCGGGACAGGACGGGCGCCCAGCTCCTCCAGCCGCGAAGTCACCTCGCAGCCCAGGCGGCCGGTGGCTCCCGTCACCCAGTACGTCTCGGGCGCGATCACCGGCTACTCCCAGCTCCTCACGACTTCCTGGGCGAGCATGTCCTCGGGCGAGAACGGGAGCGATCGGAACCAGTCGATGGTCTCGGACAGGCCGTCGGCGAACACGGTGTCGGGCCTGTATCCGAGGACCTCGAAGCACCGGGTGTTGTCTCCAAGGTGTCGACGGACATCGCCCGGTCGAGGGGCCTGGCTCTCGATGCAGGTGGCGGGATCCAGCTCGAACGCGTGGCAGATCATCTCAGCGATGTCAACGATGGCAGTCTCGATGCCCGTACAGATGTTGATGGCCTGCCCATGGCACGAGGGGGTGTCGAGCACCCGGCACAGCGCGTCGGCGGCATCGTCCACGTACGTGAAGTCGCGGGTCTGTCTCCCGTCGCCGAAAACGGTGAGCGGCTTCCGGTTCATGGCCCTGACGATCATCTTCGGGATGAGCTCGCCGCGGAAGCCCTGCCAGTGCGAGTTCGGCCCGTACATGTTGAAGGGGCGCACGGTGACCCACGGCAGGCCGTAGGTCTGCCCGTAGCTGCGCACATACAGGTCCTGTGCGGCTTTGGCCGCCGCGTACGGCGTCTCCGGGTTCAACGGGTGCTCCTCGTCCATCGGGGTGCGCACGGCCGTTCCGTAGACCTCCGAGGACGAGCAGTTCAGAAACAGGTCGGCCCCGACCTCGCGTGCTCCGTCGAGGCAGTTCAGGGTGCCATCGACGATCGCCTTGTTGACGCCGAGAGGGTCCTTGATCGACTGGCGGAGGTCCAGGACGGCCAGATGGATGATCACGTCCGCCCCGGAAAGGGCGTCCATGACGTCGTTCCGTTCGGTGATGTCGCACTTCACCACCTCGAGTCGGGCGTCGTCGCGCAGCTCGGCGATGTGCATCTCTTTGCCGTTGGAGAAGTCGTCCAGCACACGAACATTCCGACCCAGGGCCAACTGGCGGCGAACGACGTGTGAGCCCAGGAATCCAGCCCCACCCGTGACCACGATGTGCTTATCGGTCATGTCGTCTCTTGTCGGTCATGTCGCTTTCCACCTTCACTGTGAGGGACGTGGTCAGAGGTGTTCGACGGTTCGTCCGTTCAGGACGTGGCGGGTGTCGAGGACGTAGGTGGCGTGCTCCGTGAGGGCGCGGAGGTCGAACTCGTCGTGGTCGACGAGGAGCACGACCGCGTCGGCCGCGGTGATCTCCTCGGGCGTGGCGTCGACGCGGGTGACCGCGGGGGTGAACTCGTCGTCCGTCACGTGCGGATCAGCGCCACGGACGTCGGCGCCAAGAGCGAGGAGCTCGTCGGCGATGGCCGCGGCGGGAGTCTCGCGGGCGTCGCCCGTGTTGCGCTTGTAGGCCAAGCCGAGGAGCAGGATGCGCCGACCCTTGACCGCTAGGCCGCGCTGGTTGAAGGCGAAGACGAGCCGGCGGACGACGTACTCGGGCATGTGGGAGTTGACGTCGTTGGCCAGCTCGACGAAGCGGAAGGCCCGGCCCAGCGAGTCCCGCACGCGCCACGACAGGAACGAGGGGTCGATGGGCAGGCAGTGGCCGCCGACCCCGGGCCCGGGGGTGAAGCGCAGATAGCCGAAGGGCTTGGTGGACGCGGCGTCGATGGCCTCCCACACGTCGATGCCCAGGTCCTTGGCGAACATGGCCAGCTCGTTGACCAGCGCGATGTTCACGTGGCGGAAGGTGTTCTCCAGCAGCTTGGTGAGCTCGGCCTCCTTGGGCCCCGATACGGGGACCGTGTGCTCCACCAGGCGGTCATAGAGCGCCTGGACTCGCTCGAGGGACGCCCTGTCGATGCCCGACACCACCTTGGGGGTGGACTCGAAGTTCCACTCCTTGTTGCCGGGGTCGATGCGCTCAGGGCTGTAGCCGAGATGGAAGTCGTCGCCGGCGACGAGGCCGGAACCGGCTTCGAGGAGGGGGGCCACGAGCTCCTCGGTGGTGCCTGGGTAGGTCGTGGACTCCAGGACCACGCAGGCCCCCCGCGTCAAGTGAGGAGCGAGGGACCGCGCCGCGGCCTCGATGTACGAGAGGTCGGGATTGCCGTCGCGCAACGGCGTGGGTACCGAGATGATGGCGTCGCCGAAACCGGCGGCATCGTCCCAATCGGTCGTGGGCCGGTAGCGGCCGCTGTCCAGGGCGGTGGACAGACGCTGGTCGCTGATGTCTTCGACCGGTGAGTCCCCCGCCGCGATGCGCTTGACCCGGCCCGGGTCCACGTCCAGGCCGACCACGTCAAAGCCCACCTCACAGGCCCGGATCGCCACCGGGAGGCCCACGTATCCCTGTCCCACCACCACGAGTTCCGCCACGGGGACCAGTCTACGGACTAGGCGGGAGCCTCGAGAGCGGCGCCGTGACGTGCAGTAGGACGATGTCGACGCGTACCCTGTGCCGGTTCGCCCCCGGGAGGCAGGCCTGATTACTGAGCTCCGGTCTGGCTCCTCACGTCGGTCGGGGGCCGACCTCCACACTGCACGCGTGTCGCGCCCCGTCTGGGCCCTCGCGGCGCTCGCCGCGCTCGGCGCCGCAGCTTCGGGGGCCGAGCCCACCGCCTCGGCGCTGGCCGACGTCGCCGTGAACGCATCGGCTGCGGCGGTGGTGGTGATCCTGGGCTCACGGGCCCGGCGTTGGACCTGGTTCGTCGTGGCCGCTCTCGCCACGTTGGCGGCCGACTCGGCCGTCGCCCTCGCTGCGGGAGGGAGCGCCCTGGCAGTCGCCTTCACTTCCGTGGTCATCGACCGCCGCGACCGCCTCATCGGTGCGCTCGTCGCCGCCCTCGCGGTCCAAGCGCTGTTCCGACTCCCGGCTACCGAGCGCACGGGCCTGGCCACCTTCGTCGCCCTCGCCGCAGTGCTGCCGATGCTGGTGTCAGGTTACCGACGCAGCGTCCCTGCCGTCCGCAGGTGGCTACCGATCGGCCTGGCCACGGTGGCCGGGGTGGCAGTGGCATTGACCGCCCTGGTCTCGATGGTGGCGCTGGATCAACGTTCAGCCCTCCAGGACGGCATCGACCGCGCCCGTGACGGCCGGCGGGCCGCCGAGAACGGAGAGACGAGCAGAGCCGATCGGCTCCTCGGGGAGGCGGAGCAGGCGTTCCGTGAGGCCGCCGACGCGTTCGGCGCGGCCTGGATGACCCCGACGTCGGCCATACCCGTTGTCGGCCAGAACGTCGAGGCCCTGCAGGTTGCGGCCGACCAGGGGGCCCACGTCGCCGCAGAAGCCCGGGAAGCGCTGATCGAGGCCGATCTGGATTCGCTGCAATTCGAGGACGGTGCGATCGACCTCGACCGTGTGCGAGCCGTCGGGCCACCCCTGGCGCGCTCGGCAGCCGCCCTCGAGGCCAGCCTCGAGGGCTTGGAGGCGGCGACCTCGCCTTGGTTGGTCCCCGGGGTCGCTCACCGGTACGCGGAGTTCAGTGGCGAGCTGGCCGATGCCGCCGCCGACGCCGACGTCGCGGTGGACGCCCTCGCGGTCGCCCCCGCGCTGTTCGGCGCCGACGAGGAGCGCCGCTACCTGATCCTGTTCACCACGCCGGCCGAGATGCGGGGCCTCGGGGGATTCATCGGCAACTACGCCGAGATGACCGCGGTCGACGGTGCCATGGAGCTCACCCGGTCGGGGCGTACGGCGGAGCTGAGGCCCGGGATCGGCAATCCGGCGTACACCATCAGCGGGCCGGCGGACTACCTGGACCGATGGGGCCGATACCGGCCCGGTCGCTTCGTGCAGGACACGACCTACTCACCCGACTTCCCGTCGGTGGCACAGGTGTGGGAGGAGATCTACCCGCAGATCCGCGGCGGTGCGCCGATCGATGGGGTCGTCGTGGTCGATCCCTACGCGCTGGCCGCGCTCATGACCTTCACCGGGCCGATCACCGTTCCCGGCTACAGCGTGCCGCTCACCAGTGAGAACGCCGCGGAGGTCCTTCTCAGGGAACAGTACGTGTCCTTCGGGGAGGACCGGCCGCGGCGCATCGACTTCCTCGACGACGCCACCCGACTCACCTTCGAGGCGCTGACCACCGGGGATCTGCCGGGCCCTCGGCAGGTGACCGATGTCCTCGGACCCGTCGTGCGCCAGGGTCGGCTCCTCGTGCACAGCGTACGGACCGACGAACAGGGCTACTTCGAGGAGATCGACCTGGACGGCGCCCTCCCGCCCGTCAACGGCGACTTCCTCGCCGTGACCACCCAGAACTCGGGCAACAACAAGATCGACATCTTCCTGCACCGGAGCATCGAGTACGACGTGCGCTACGACCCGAACAGCGGCCGGATGCAGGCCCGGGTCACGGTCACCCTGGCGAACGCGGCCCCCGAGGCGGGGTTGCCCTACTACGTCATCGGCAACCGCGACCCGAGCCGGATCCCGATCGGTTCCAACCTCATGTACCTCTCGGTGTATTCACCCTGGGAAGTGGTCGGGGCCACCCTTGATGACGAACCGATTCCCGTCGAGGAGGCCGACGAGCTCGGCCGACGGGTCTACGGCACCTCGGTGCTGGTGCCCGCGGGCGGCACTCGCCGGGTCACCTTCGAACTCGATGGCGCGGGCGACCCCGCCTACGACTACGCGTTGACGTTCGCTCCCCAGCCGATGGTCAACCCCGACCAGCTCACCGTCGAAGTCCGGGGTGTCGAAGGCTGGGAGGTGTGTGCCGCCGAGGGGCTCGCGCTCGAAGGGACCGCAGCCACCGTTGATGTGCAGCCCGAGGAGGATTTCACCGTGAGCGCTCAGTTCTGCCACGGATGAGGGTCGCGGTGGCGGTCCTTGCAGGCCCTCGTCGCATGGGATACCCTTTCATTCAACTCAGGGAGGCAGGGGCGAATGAAGAACTCGATGCGGGCAGGGACTGTGGTGGGCGTCGCGCTGTTCGCAGTCCTGATGTTCGGAGGTCCGGCCGCGGCCCAGTCCACCGACGGTCTGGATTGCACCACGATCGGCTACTCCGACGAATGCCCGGCTGAGGTGACCGTTCCGGATCCCGGCGACCCCGGAGATCCCGGGAGCGCGGCGGGCACGCTGCCCCGTACCGGCTCCAACAACCTTCCGCTCGCGAGGATCGCCATCGTGCTGATCGCTCTCGGTGGTGCGTTCACCGTCGTCGCTCGCCGGAAGCGGGCGGAGCAGCACACGGGCTGACGGGACGGAACGACCGTTCGACGAGCGGTCAGTTCCTCACGAAGACCTGGACGACGATCACCCGATCGTGGTCGGTCGCGTAGCCCATGCCGAACTGGGTCCAGCCCCGAAGGATGTTCCTGCGATGCCCCGCTGAACGCAGGAACGCCCGGGAGACGTCACTGACGGACGCGCCGTAGCCGACGTTCTCACCGACCGCCCGCCAGCCGGGTGGGAGGCCGGCGGCGAGCCTCGAGTGGCCCAAGCGGCTGACGCGTGCCAGGTGCTCGGCCCAGTTCTGCGCTTTGCGGATGAGCTTGGCGGTGGTGGTCAGCGGTTGCCTGCCGTAGTCGGAGCGTACGGCGTTGACCATTTCGGCGATTCTGCGCTGAGTGACCGTGAGCTCTGGCACGCGGGGGCGGGCGGTGGTCGCATGACCCCGGTGGGTCGCGTGCGCTGGTGGCATCAGCTCCGCCCACCCGCTCGGCTCCTCGTCGCCGTCATCCGGAACGGGCTGCGGCCCAGGATCCCCGTACCCGGGCGAGACGTAGTGCGCGCCGACGACAGCGCCCGGCACGAAGTCTCCACCGGGGGGCGCGCCGGCCTGGATCGAGCCGAGGCCGCTGTCGTCCCACCTGTGAACCTTCGCGGGGTGATCAGGCCAGGTCATGACCCCGCCGTTGATCTCCGGATAGACCCGCCAGTCGTCCTCGACGAGGATGGTGGCCCGATCGGCGCCGGGTCCGTAGTGGCCGTTCCGGTGGGCCTCGCTGTACACCTGATCGACCCGCACCTCACCCGTCGAGTCGTTCCACACCGAGTAGAGCGTGTGACCGACCGACTCGGCCGACTCGAAGGCCTCGAGGTTCACGCGCCGGAGAGAGATGTCTCCACCCCGGGGATGGTTGGCAAGATCGACTCTCAGGAACAAGCCCTGGTAGTCGGTCCGCCCGGTCAGGCGATCGACACGCAACTCGCCGTAGCTGCCCCAGGTCTGGATGATGTCCGGATGGCCACCGGCCGCCAGGCGAAGGTTGTCCACGCGGACGTTTTCGATCTGGATGATCGCCAGGTCGGCATTGGTGTCGATCCCCTCGGCCAGGTGGTCGCCTTCGAGGAGGAGGCCTTCGAGGTGCACGATCCTGTCGCGCACAGGGTTGTCCCCGTCCATGATCATCACGGCCCTGCGGTCCGTGGCACCTCCGGCGCAGCACGCGTCGATGTCCACATGACCACCGATCCACACGACGTTGCGACCGCCTCGGATCGTCACCGGAGCAGTGATCCGGTCGGGCGCTTGGAGGAGGTAGTCCGTTTGGTCGTCCAGTCGCAGGGTGCCACCGGAAGGAAGGATCCGGACCTGCTGGAAGCCCTGGTAGCCGGACGGTGGCGCCCAGGTCAGCCCGGTCGGTGTCGTGACCGCTGCCGCGGCGCCTGAGCCTTCGACCATGACGCAGAGCGAAGCCAGGACCAGGGCGACGAGACCCGACCATGCGATCCGGTGGCGGCGTAGACCCGGCATTTCGACTCGATTCGGCAGGCATCACGGGGACACCTGCAGCCATCGGTCGCTGCTGCATTCGCCTTGAGCGTGGTCATGAGTGCTCGGGCCGGCCGGGCTCGCCGGGTCAGGGACGGGTGTAGGCGATCCCCACGGTGGCGGCCTGGACGTAGTCGCCCCCGGGCGGCTCGCCCGAGTAGATGCGGGCCGGCGCCTGACCCGACCAGTCGAAGAGGTCCACCCGCTCGCCACTGCCCGGAGGACCCGGCCACGTGGCGAACTCCCCGAGATCGTCCCGCGCGATGTCTGGAGTCGGGTAGATCACGTCGGCGAAGGTGGCGTCACCCGACACCGGGTCAGGGACCAGTCGGTCCCCGACGCGGTAGGCGACCCGACCGAAGTCTGAACCGAAGGCGGACGTCGGCTGGTGGGCGATCCACACCGTCCCCGAGTCGATGTACTGCGGGCCGACCTCTCCCGGGTAGGCGGCGTAGGGCCGCGCTCCGCCGTAGATGAAGCCGTCCTCCCCCTCGGTCTCAACCACCTCGATGTCGACGTTGCGCAGTCGGATCGGGCCGCCGACGTACGTCGTGCCCTCGCGCAGGAAGAGTCCCTGGTAGTTCGTGCTCCCACTCAGTCCGTCGATCCGGAGTTCGCGCTGCGCGCCCCAGATCTGGATGATGTCGGCGTGGTTGGAGTCGGGATAGCCGCCGGTGCCGTCACGATCGTCGGCGCCGCGAATGGCCACCCGTTCGATCCGGATGTTCTGGAGCTGGACGACGGCCGACGGAGCGGCGGTGTTGATGCCCTCGGCCAGGTCCTTCCCGTGCAGGAGCAGGCCCTCCAAGTGGACGATTCGGCCCTCGACCGGGTCCTCGCCGTCGTTCTCGTCCATGATGACCAGAGCCCGTCGACGGTCGGGATCGGCGAACTCCCCTGCGTCGTCGATGCGGATCTCGCCGCCGATCCAGACGACGTTGCGCCCTCCCCTGAGCTCGAGGGGGGCGGTGATCGGCCTCGGCGCTTCCAGCAGGTAGTCGACTCCCGGGTCCATGCGGATGTCACCACCCGTCGACGGAATGGTGAGTCGTTGGTAGAGCGCCCAGCCGTCAGGCGGATCCCACGTCGTCCCGACCCGGATCTCCGCCGAGCCTTTGCGGAATTCGGGCAGCCCGAACGCATCGAGCACGAGGGCGAGCGTCAGCGCGACGACTCCGGCTGTCCCGAGGACCGCCAGAACGAGCCGTCTCGAACCTCGCGTCCGCTCCGGCGGCGGGATCGTGGTTGGCGGCGCTGTCGTCGGTCATCCTCCTGTGGCCCCGTCGTCCCGGCTCGGGCGAAAATTCTACCCCTCCCGTCGACGGCGGGAACCGCGGGTCACGCCCCCACGGGAGCCCTCTCCAACGAGGTTTGCCGGACGGCGAGGGCGTCCAGTGCTCGGCGTGGTCGTGCTGGGCCTCGGCGTCACCCTGCTCTGAGCCCACCCGTCAGACGGTGACGAGGTCGACGAGAGCCGCCAGCTTGGCCTCGCCGATGCCGGGCACGTCGATGAGGTCCTCGACCGTGACGAAGGGCCCGTTGGCCTCCCGGAACTCGATGATGGCGGCCGCCCTGGCCGGGCCGACCCCGGGCAGCATCTCCAGCTCGTCGGGGCCGGCCCCGTTCAGGTCGACCAGCGCGGAGGGTGTCCCCGTCGGCCCGCCGCGGCGCGGGACCAGGATCTGGGAGCCGTCGACGACAGGCGCGGCGAGGTTGACGCGCTCGAGATCGGCGGCGCGGTCCCCGTCCTCGCCGGTTCGCTCCGCGCTCTCAGGAGAGGGCTGCGGTTCGGCGCGTCGCCACATGGTGAGGGAGAGCGCCAACAGGGTGAAGAACAGATCGCCCATTCCCCGCAACGTGAGGTGCATGTCCAGGAAGGCCAGCACGAAGATGATCCAGACGGCCGCGGCAGTTGCTGCGGCGGCGATACCGATGCTGTCGAAGTGGCTCCGCGCGATCGCCAGCGTCTCCCTGAGGACGATGAACAGGAAAACGAAGTACGCCAGGAAGAACGGCAGTCCGCCGGTCCACAGGAGGAGCGTGTGCCCACTCTCGATGAACACGAACTCGCGGTTGATCCCCGGCGCGTCGTTGGCGGGTGCCGGGATCCGGCCGGCCGGTTGGACGCCGAGGACCCAGTTGACGCCGCTGAAGACCTTCGGCCAGAAAAACGTCTGCAGGTTGTCGAGTCGGCCCTGCCAGCTGAGCGGGACCCCTGCGGGCGTCGAGAAGCCGGCAAGCCGACGTTCGATCACCGGCCACAGGGCGAACGCGCCGACCACCGCCACGGGCAGAGCCGTGAACAGGACCCTGCCGAACGCCTGAGTGATCAGGCCCACCACCACCACAGCGACGATGGTTGCGATGATCCCGGAGAACTGGCCAGAGGCGATTCCGCCGAGGGCGAAGAGCAAGCACGCTCCCGAGTACAACAGCCGTTGGGTGGAGCCCCGGAGCAGCGCGGTCAGGGCGATGGCCAGGCTCACCGCCATCACGTCACCGACGGCGAGCGAGGACCCGAGCGTCGATGTCCCTCGTTGGATCTGCGTAGCCGACTCATCGCCGAGAGGCGCATAGTGCTCCGCGAGGAAGGATTCGACGCCCGGCACGCCGGTCACCTGAAGCAATGCGATGATTCCGATGAGAGCCGCCCCGAAGAGCCAGAGCGCCAGCATCCGTTCGACCTGCTTCAGCGTGCGGACCGCGAAGCGGACGACGAGGAACAGGACGAGGTACTTCCAGATCACGAGCGAGTACGCCAGGTCGTCACCCGACGGCTGGAGACCGCGGACCTTCAGCCACACGAGCGGGATGATCGACCCGGTCACGGCCAAGGCGATCAGGGCGACGTGTACAGGGGTCGGGCGGAGCTCGAGGGGACGGCCGCGGGCGTCCCAGAGCCATCGGGCGCCGAGCGCCGCCGCGACCAGGAGCAGGAGCGCTTCATGCGGACGCGCTCCCGGCACGTACGCGCCCCGCTCCAAACCGATGGTGAGCGGTGAGCCGATCGCCAGGACGTACGCGCCGACCACCGGCCGGACAGCCACCGCGATCGCGAGCACGACGACCAAGACCAGGGCAAGCGCGACGAGTGGTGTGAACGCGGCAACCGCCCCGGAGAGCACAGCCAGCGCCCCGGCGACGATCGGAACCAAGGCCGACCTTGCCGTCCAGTCCGGCGGCCGCCTTGGATCACCGAGCGCGTGCCCCCACCCGGCAGCGGGTGCCGGGGACACCGCGCCGAGAGCGTGCGGACCAGCGACGGGCCTGGTCATGCGGCTTTCAGCCCGACCCTGCTCGACCGCAACCACCGGAGCTCATCGGAGCGCCAGCACCACTGGATCGCCAGATACACGGTGGCCCCGACGACGGCGGCGAGGGCCACGGCCACGATGCTTCCGTTCCGGCCGGTGCCGATGAGGGAGGGGAAGTGCTCGGCGACGAACCAGGCTGGCACGACCATGACGATCGACGCGCCTGCCGCCTGGAGCAGCGGGCGAATCGACCAGTGTCGACCGGGCGCTACCGCTATCCGGAACCACCGTGAGAGCAGCCCACCGGTCACACCGTCGGCGATCGTGACCGTCAGACCGAGCATGACGAGGGCCGCGATTCCGTCAAAGGCGACCGCGGCAACGACCATGCCGGAAACCGTGAGTCCGGTCCTGAGCAGCATTGCTCGCAAGGGCGCGCTCACCTCTCGGCGGGCGTACCACCCCTGGGTGGCGTGGATGAAACAGGTCTCGCCGATGACCCCCAGTCCGATGGAGGCCAGGGCTGCCGTGATCAGACCAACCCCTCGGGGGGTGGCCATCTCGCCGAACGAGAAGGCCTCGGCCAACGGATGGGCGAGCACGACGTACGCCACGCCCGCGGGCACGACCAGGAAGAGGCTGGCCGCCAGACCGTGGCTCCATTCGGTGTAGAGCGAGGCGGGGTCGTTGAGGTGGTGGAGGCGGGAGAGCCGCGGCACCTGCGCCCAGGCGATGCTACGGCCACCGATGGCCACGGGAAGGTTGAAGAAGTTGACCGCCAACGCGAAGGCGACGACTCCGCCAGGCACCGTGCCCGCGACCACCAGGATCCCGAAGATGCGAACGGCGTTCAGGCCGGCGTAGCCCACCGAAGGAATCGCCAGCCTGACAATGGCCCGTACCTCCGGGTCACGCCATCCGGCCCGGGGAAGGAGGCGGCAGCCGACCCGCTTGGCACCCCACCCCTGGGCCCCGGCGTGGACAGCGACAGCGAAGGTACTGCCCAGGCCCAACAGCAGGACCTGGGGAAGCCCGATCTCGTCGAACCTCGAGCCCAACCCGAACACCACGGCATAGGCCACCAGGACCAGGCTCAGCCCGATGTTCTCGAGAGCCGGCGCGGCCGCCGCCAGCTTGTACCGCCCGTGAGCGTGCTGGACCGCGACACCGCACCCCGCCACGCCGTAGAGCAGCAGCTGCGGTGCGACCAGCGCCAGCAGCACCCAACCGAGCTTCACGAGTCGGGCGAGCTCGTCAGGATCGTCGACGCCGAGCAGGAGCGCTCGGACGATGAACGGCCCGAGGGCGATGGCCACGCTTGCGGCGACAGCGAAGGCCAGCAGCATCACTCCGAGAAAGCCTCGAGCCAGCCGCTCGAGGTCGTCGCGGTTGCCACGGTCGAGTCGCTGCACGAGGGGTGGCACGAGCAGGGCGATGATGAGGTTGCCCGCCATGAACTCGTACACGATGTTGGGCAGCAGGTTGACCGACTGGAACAGGTTGCCGAAGAAGGTCGGGCCGAGGACGGCCGCGATCAGCGTGATCCGGACAAATCCGGTGACGCGGCCGACCATCGTCCACATCGCCATGGATGCGGAGTTGCGGGCCACCGTCTCGGCCGGCGTCTCTGCCGGCGTGTCGCTGACGAACTCGCTGCCGGTCGGCCCGATCGGCGGGCCGTTTACGTCGGGCTGACCGCTCACTCCCGAGCGTTCAGCTGCCACGCCACCGCCAGGACCGCGCCGGCCAGCACCAGCCCGATCACCCCGCCGGCGATGGCGGCTTGGAGCGGCTTGGGCTCGACGGGCGCCCGCTGGGCACCAGCCGGCACCAGGATCGTCGCCGTGTGCCCGAGGAACAGATCGTCGCCTCGGAGCGCGGCGAGCTCGTTCTCCAGCTCGTCGATCTGGACGACCAACCTGTCGCGCACCGCCTCGAGCGCGACGCGATCCTCATCCGACAGGTCATCTGCTGTGAGCTGAGCCTCCACCTCGCCGAGTTCGGTCGTCTGTGCCGTGATGGCGGCAACCATGCCGCCGTTTATCGGGGTGGTGGGTCGACGGGCCACGTCGACCCACTGCTCGGTGATCGTTTGCGCCACCGCCTTGGCTTCGGCACGGTCCTCGCGACGGACGTCGACGGTGACCACCGTCGTCGTGCCGACGACCGACGTCGTCACCGAGTCCTGGAGGTCCCCGAGCGACATGCCAGTCGCTTCGGCCACGGGCGCGAGCACGCGGTCGCTCCGTCCGATCAAGGCCAGCGTCTCCGACGTCGACTCGTCGACGAAGGCGTCCTCCACGCTGAAGAGCACCTCACCGTGCGCAACGTAGACATCGGGGCGGTTGCTCGAGATGTGGTAGGCGATCATCGCCGGTGCGAGCACCAGCACCACGGCCAAGACCGCCAGCGCTGCTCGCTGTCGGTACCAGGGACGCCCCTCGGAATAGGCCCCGAAGCGGCGGGCGGCCCGTCGCAGGCCCCCTACGGCGTCGGGGATCGAGTCGCCGCCGGTGGCTCGGCCCGACGCCGGAACGACCCCGTCCGGCACCTCCTCGGGCGATGCAATCTCTTCCTCGACCGCAGTCGGTTCGTCAAGGGAGCTCTGAGCGCTCAACTCCGGTGCTGCTCCCCCGCCGACGACGGCGCACAGTCGGCCCGGAAGCCATTGCCGAAGCTCATGTTGCTCATGCTGCCATCGTCTGGATGCTGTGGCGTAGCGCCTCGCAGACCACATCGATCTCGGCATCGCCCAGATGAGGGTGGAGCGGAAGCGAGAGGAGAGTGTCGGCTGCTTCCTCACTGACGGGCAGGGGATCGGGCGCGAAGCGCTCGAAGGAGGGCTGGCGGTGACAGGGGACGGCGTAGTGGATGCCGGTGGCGACACCACTTCGGGCGAGCGTGGCGGCGACCGCGTCCCGCATCGGGACGCGGATCGGCACCAGGTGGTGAGCGCTCACCGTCCCCGGGTCGAGGTTGAGGTGGAGGATGGGAAGGTCCGATGTCCGGTCGGCATAGGCACCGACGGCGGCGCGCCGTCGCTCGTTCCAGTCGTCGAGCAGTGGCAGCTTGATCGACAGGACTGCCGCCTGCAGGCCGTCGAGACGACTGTTGATCCCCGCGAGCGGGTGATACTGCGAATCGTCGATGGCGCGTCCATGGTTGGCCAGCGACCGAACGGTCGCCGCTAGCGACGCATCGTCGGTGACGACGGCCCCCGCGTCTCCGAACGCTCCGAGGTTCTTGCCCGGGTAGAAGCTGAAGCAGCCGGCGACGCCGAAGGACCCTGCCGGTTGGCCGTTCCAGCTGGCCCCGTGGGCCTGCGCCGCGTCTTCGATCAGGGCGATACCCGCTTTGTCAGCGAGAGCGCCCAGCGCGGCCATGTCGGGCAGACCTCCGAACAGGTGGACCACTATGACCGCTGCAGTCCGCGGACCGATGGCGGCCGACACTGCCTCTGGTGTGACCAGCAACGTGTCAGGGTCGACGTCGACGAAGCAGGGCACGGCACCGGCCAGGACCACCGCTTCAGCGGTCGCCAAGAACGTGTTGGTCGGGATGATCACCTCATCACCAGGACCCACACCGAGGGCCCGCAGCGTGAGCCAGAGGGCGTCGGTGCCGCTGTTCACACCGATGGTGTGGCCGGCACCGCAGTAGGAGGACCATGAGGCCTCGAAGTCCTCGACGGCGGCACCGCCGATGAACGCGCTGTCCTGAACGGCGCGATGCCAGGCGCGATCGAGTTCCTCGGCCACCTCGGCGTTCATTGCGCCGAGGTCGGTGAATGGGATCCGTTGCGCTGTCACGCTCCGGCGCGGTCCGGCGACCGGAGAGTTCCGAATTCGTCCAGTGTCACTACCCGGTCCTCCCGCAACGACAGCTCCGCTGCCTCCAGCACCTGTACCACGGCGAGTCCGTTCAGCCCATCGGTCATGGGCGTACCGCCGTTCATTGCGGCATCGAGGAACTGCGCGTCCATCTCCCGGAGGGGCTCGCTGATCGGCACGTGCGGGGACACTATCGATCCCACTCGGTAGGTGTGGGGTCGCTCGGGAGTGTCCGGCAGCGGGATCTCGTGGAGCCCCTTGTCGTAGATGCGCAGCGGCTCGTCGTTCGACATGTCGTTGTACACGGCCATCTTCTTGTCGCCCACGACGGTCACCCGACGGACCTTGCACGGATCAAGCCAGCTGACATGGATGTGGGCGTGGACGTTGACCCGCTCGTAGTCGAGCCACAGGTAACCCACATCCTCGAGACGGTGATGGAGGTGCTTCGATCCCCACGCCCTCACGCTGGTGGGTGTGTCCCCCAGCAGGTAGTTGATGATCGAGACGTCATGAGGGGCAAGGTCCCAGATCACATTGGTCCGGAACTGGTAGAGGCCGAGGTTCAATCGGGCCGTGTCGATGTAGAGCGGTCGGCCGAGCTCGCCCTCGAGGATGAGGTCGCGGAGCGCCCAGACCGCGGCGTTGTATTCAAACGTGTGCCCCACGCCGAGCACGGCGTCGCGTTCGATCGCCAGGTCGATCATGGCGGCAGCATCCTCGACCGTCGTCGCCATCGGCTTCTCAACGAGCACGTGCTTGCCGGCGTCGAGCGCCCGCGAGGCCAGCGCCGCATGCGTCTCGGGAGGAGTCGCGACGATCACCACGTCGATGTCCTCGAGCACGGTCTCGATGTCGACGGCCGTCTCGACTCCCGCATAGCTCGCCTCGATCGCCTTCAGGCGCTCGAGGTCTCGATCGACGGCCACCACCTGCTCGACGGTGTCCAGGGTCTCGAGCACGCGAACGTGCTTCGAGCCCCAATATCCACATCCTTGAACTGCTACTCGCAACTCGCCCACCCGCGCCTTCACCTAGGTCACCGGGGTCCCGTGACCCCTCTCGTACTGCACCAGCTTCCCTTAGAGTAGCCGGAAAAACCACCCTGAGTGTGAAGATCATGCAAACTCCGCCCCTCACCGGCCCCTCGAACGAGTGTTCCGGCGGCGGACGGGCCCGGGCCCGGGTGCGCGCGACCTCATCCATGCCTCCGCCTCGATGATCCGATGCCGATCCGGCATGTCATCACTCTGTCAGCAATCCGCTTGGCGACCCGGTGTTCACCCAGGTAGCGGAGCCGGGCGACCACCAGAGCTTCGGCTGCCTCGAGGCCGTGCTCCATCCGCTCCATGCACCCGTTATCGCTCAGAACGACGAAAAGGGGACGGGTCCTCTGAATCGCGCCGAGTGGCGTCGTCAGCCGTCGCGGAGGGTGAGGAGCTCTTGGTCGTCGCTCAGGGGCCGTCGCCGAGCTCCTCCCCCAATGCCCGGTGATCGGCCCCGTGTTCCGGGATCCGAACCATGATCCTCTGGCGCCACGGCGATGGCAAGACCGGCGGAGGTAGATCCTTCTACGCTGGCCCTCATGATCGAAGGGGAGGCGCCCCAGGGTCGGCGCGTCGCCCTGGTCACCGGTGGCACCCGGGGCATCGGGCGGGGGATCGCCGAGCGCCTCCTTGCCGAGGGGGCTCAGGTGGCCGTGTGCGGGCGGAACGAGTCGGATGACCTGTCCTCCGGTTCCACCTTCTTCCAGACCGATGTTCGGGATGCCGAGCAGGTCGACGCCCTCATCGACGCCGTCGTGGACCGCTTCGGCCGGCTCGACCTGCTGGTCAACAACGCCGGCGGTGCCCCGTACGTCGACTCGGGGACGGCTTCACCCCGGCTGACGACCTCGACCTTGGCCCTGAACCTGGCCGCGCCGTTCTTCGTCAGCCAGGCCGCGAACCAGGTCATGCAGGCACAGGACGAAGGCGGTGTCATCGTGAACATCGGCTCGGTCAGCGCCCTGCGCCCTTCCCCCGGTGCGGCGGTCTACGGCGCCGCGAAGGCTGGACTGCTCAACCTCACCCAGACCCTGGCCATCGACTGGGGCCCGAAGGTCCGGGTCAACTTCGTCTCCGCGGGACTCATCGCCACCGAGCAGGCCGAGGCCATCTACGGGGACGCCGACACCATCGCGAGAGTCTCCGCCACGGTCCCGCTCGGTCGCATGGGGACGCCCCGCGACGTGGCCGATGCCGTGATCTTCCTCGCCTCGCCCGACGCCTCGTTCATCACCGGGTCCAACCTCGTGCTCGACGGCGGCGGCGAGCGCCGAGCGCCGCAGCCGGTGCTCGGCGAGGAGTGACGCCGCTCAGCCCGTGGTGACCGGGAGCTTCTCCCAGCCCCGCACCGTCGAGGTCAGGGCCTGCTCGGCGTGCTCCCAGTCCACCTCCCATTCGGGGAACCGGTTCAGGACCTCGTCCAACGCCACCCGGCCCTCCAGCCGGGCCAAGGCAGCCCCGAGGCAGAAGTGGATCCCGTAGCCGAAGCTCAGGTGGTGGCCGGCTGTCCGGTGGATGTCGAAGCGGTCGCCGTCGGGGAACTGGCGGTCGTCCCGGTTGGCCGACCCGTTGAGCAGGACCATCACGCGGCCCTCGGCGATCTTCTGGCCGTGGTGCTCGACGTCGCGGGCGACGTAGCGGGCCTGCACCGGCGAGGGCGCCTCGTAGCGGAGGATCTCCTCGACGGCCTGGGGGACGAGCGACCGGTCCTCGGCGATCGCCCGGCGCTGGTCGGGGTGCTCGGCCAGGAGCTTGCCCGTCCAGCCGATCAGCCGGGTCGTGGTCTCGTTGCCGGCGCCGGCCAGGAGGTTGGCGAAGGTGATGACCTCCTCCCGGGTGAAGGTGCGGGTGACGCCCTCCTCGTCCTCGAACTCGGCGTTGAGCATCTCGGTCACGAGGTCGTCCGAGGGGTTCTCGGCCCGCCAGTCGATGTACCCGCGAAGCAGGTCGGACCCTTCGAAGCCCTCCGTGTCGAACGTCGCCTCTTTGCCTTCCTCGAGGCGGAGGCCTTCGTCGAGGCGGTCGCGGAGGGCCCGCTGGTCCTGCTCGGGGATCCCGAGGAGGAAGCCGATCGTGCGCATGGGCATCTCGGCGCCGAGATCGTGGATGAAGTCGAAGCCGCCGGTGCCCACCAGGGGGTCGAGGGTCTGGGCGCAGAACTCGCGCACCTTGGGCTCGATGGCGTTCATCTTCTTCGGGGTGAACACCCGCGACATCACGCCCCGGTGGACGTCATGGCGGGGCGGGTCCTCGAAGAGGATGACGCCGCGGGGGATCTCGAAGTCGGCCTTGATGAGCTCGAGGATCGACCCCCGGCCCGACTGGTAGGTCTCCCAGTCGATGAGGCAGGGCTCCACGTCCTCGAACCGGCTCAGGGCGAAGAAGTCGTAGCGCTCGTTGTAGTAGAGCGGCACCTCGTCCCGCAGCCGCTTCCAGACCGGGTGCGGGTCCTTGTCGATGTCGGCGTCGTACGGGTCGTAGTAGACGGCGCTCTCGTCGGTCACGGTCACCGGGCGCGAAACTAACAGCGATGTCGACTCTGGGAGCACCGTCGGACGACCTGCCCGACGTGCTCGCCGGCGGCCGCGCGCCGGTCACCACCGTGGTGGCGTCGATGTCCGCCCGCGACCCGGAAGGCGAGGACGCCCGCTACCTCGAGTGGCACGCCCTCGACCACCGGCCGGAGCAGCACCGCCTCCCCGGCCTGCGGGGTTCGTTCCGGCTGGTGTCGACGCCGGAGTGCCGAGCGGCCCGGGCCGCCAGCAAGGGGCACTACGACGAGGTCGACCACGTGATGACCTACCTGTTCGACGACCGGTCCGCGCTCGGGCCGTTCCGCGCGCTCGGGGCGGCCCTGCGCAAGGCGGGCCGGATGCCCTTCCCGCTGCCGAGCGTGGAGCTCGGCGTCTACGACCTGGCCGGGACGGTGGCCGCGCCGCGGATCTTGGCCGGTGCGGACGTGGTGCCGTGGCGCCCAGCGCTCGGCGCCTACCTGCTGGTCGAACGGGGTGGGACGCCGGCCGGGGACCTGGCCGAGGTGCCCGGGGTGGCCGGTGTGTGGTGGGCAGCCGGCACGACCGGCGACCCCCTGGCGCCGGTGGACCGCTTCGGCCTCCAGCTCACGGTCTGCTTCGTCGACGACGACCCGGTCGAGGTGGCGGGACGCCTCGGACCCGTCCTCGACCGTCGCTGGGACGACGGCGGGCCCGAGCCGCTGCTCGCCGCCCCGTTCCACACGGTCGTCCCCTACGAGTGGGATCGCCACCTGCCCTGACGGGCCGAACTGATGGCCGCCGTGCGTTCTGGCGCCTGATTCGGGTGCCATAACGCCGCAATCAGGCGCCAGAACCAAGAGGCGCCCAGAGGGCCCCGACGCGGGCCGCTTCGGCCGTGCCCTGGCGGAGGCCGGCGGCGAAGGCGGCGGGCGTGCGAGAGACGTCCATGAGCCACCGGCCCCAGCCCTGAGCTCGCCCGCTCGCCGACCCGCGCGACGAGGTCGCCCAGCGGCCGGCCCAGGGTGAGCTGCGCACCGACGATCGACCCGGCCGACGTGCCGACGACGAAGTCGGCCTCGCCGAGCGCCACGCCGGCCTCCGCCAGGCCCGTGAGCAGGCCGGCCTGCCAGCCGACCCCGAGAGGGCCGCCACCGCCGAGGACGAGCGCCCGGGTCACGAGCTCACCGTAGGCCCACCGGCAGCTAGCCGTCGCAGTCTCTAACAGTAGAGTCACCTCATGGCCGACGACGACTACAAGTTCCTGCTCTACGAGTCTCTGGACGAGGGGCAGATCGTCCGGATCATGTTGAACCGCCCGGAGGCCCGCAACGCGCAGAACCGCGGCCTGCTCGTCGAGCTCCACGAGGCCTTCCTCCGGGCCGAGGCCGACGACGAGGTCCGGGTCGTGATCCTGGGCGGGATGGGCCCGATGTTCTCCTCCGGGCACGACCTCGGCTCCAAGGTCTCGAATGAGGAGGCCTACCCCGGCCCCAACCAGCACCCGACGAGGAAGATCAACGGGGCCACCCGCAAGGGCGCCGAGGCGCTGATGCTGCAGGAGTGGCACTACTTCTTCGAGAACACCCGCCGCTGGCGCAACCTGCGCAAGATCACCATCGGCCAGGCCCACGGTGACGTCTACGCCGCCGGCCTCATGCTCCTGTGGGCCTGCGACCTCATCGTCTGCTCGGACGACGCCACCTTCGCCGACGTCGTCGGGACCCGCCTCGGGATGTGCGGCGTCGAGTACTTCGCCCACCCGTGGGAGTTCGGCCCCCGCAAGGCCAAGGAACTGCTGCTCACCGGCGACTCCGTCGACGCCGACGAGGCCCACGCCCTCGGCATGGTCAGCAAGGTGTTCCCCGCGGCTGATCTCGAGGAGCGCACGATCGAGTTCGCCCGGCGCATCGCCCAGCAGCCGACGATGTCGTCGCTGCTGATCAAGGAGGCGGTCAACCAGAGCGTCGACAACATGGGCTTCTACAACGCCCTCAACGCCTGCTTCACCCTCCACGAGCTCAACCACTCGCACTGGGCCCAGGTCCACGAGAACGGATGGCCGGTGGCGATGGAGGAGGACGGCATCCCCAACTGGAAGGAAGCGCCGCCGATCGTGCCCGCGGTCAAGGACCAGGTCCGCGCCGAAGGCTGAGTCGGGCCCCGGCCACCAACGGATGACCGCCGAGACCGAACCCGCCGCGGACGCCGTCGTCGACGGCCAACCCGGCCCGGTCGTCCGGCGCGCCCCCTTCTCGGACAACCCGAACGTCGGCGCCCGCGGGCAGCGGACCCAGCAGCGGATCCTCGACGCCGCCCTGCAGGTCTTCGGCGAGGTCGGCTACCACCGCTGCAGCATCGACCGCATCACCAAGGTCGCCGGCTGCTCCCGCGTGTCCTTCTACCAGTACTTCTCCAGCAAGGAGGACGTGTTCCGGGTCTTGGCCGCCCAGGTCGCCCGCCAGATGAGCGCCTCGACCGAAGCCCTCGGCCCGGTCACGCCGGATCTCGACGGGTGGGCCACCCTCCGGAGCTGGGTGGCCCGCCACAGCGAGATCTACGAGCGCTACGAGCCCGTGTACCAGGCCTTCCAGGCCGCGGCGGAGAGCGACGAGGCCGTCGCCGGGGGGTCGGTGCGAGCGGGGGCACAGTCCGTGGCCCTGGTCCGAGCCCGGCTGGCGACGACCACGCTGCCACCCCGCCAGCTGGACCCGCTGATCCAGCTCCTGCTCGAGTGCATGACCCGCACCCACGACATGGCGGCGATCCTCCGTTCGGCTGCGCCCGAGGCGTACCCGACCGAACGGGTCGACGACGCCCTCGCCGACATCGTCCACCGCACCCTCTTCGGCCTGCGGGCCGACATCAACGTGCATCCCCCCGCCGCGCGCCGGCCGCCGCAGCTCGACTTCGGCCCGGTCATGCTCGAGGTGCTCCAGCGCGACGACGAGCCCTCCGAGCTCACCGCCGCGGGGCGGCGGACGCTCGACGCCCTGCTGACGGCGGGGAGTGACGTGCTCGTCCGGCGGGGCTTCCACCGCACCCGCGTCGACGACGTCGCGGCCGCCGCCGGGGTCTCCCACGGCGCGTTCTACCGCTACTTCGACAACAAGGAGCAGCTCGCCCACATCCTCGCCGTCCAGGCCATCCGCCGGGTGTCGATCGCCTTGGCCGAGATCCCCGACGCGCCGACGAGCGACGGGGTGGCGGGCAAGGACGCGGCGCTGCGGGTGTGGCTGCGGCGCTACAACGCCGTGCACGCCACCCAGACGGCGGTGATCCGGGTCTGGGCGGACGCGTCCATCGACGACCCGACCCTGAAGGCCGACTCGGCCGCCGCCTACGACTGGGGCCGCCGCCAGCTCGTCCGCTACCTGGGGCCCCGGGACTTCGGCGACGTCGACACCGAGGCCCTCGTCATGGTCGCCCTGCTCGGCGCGTTCGGGGCCCGCGAACGGTCGTCGACCACGGTCGACTCGGCGGCCTACATCATCGAACGCGGCCTGTTCGGGCGATGACCGGCTTCGGAGCCGCGACCCCTCGTCCTCTAACATCTGCGTCAACCGAACGAAGGGGGCTGGTGTGCGAGCGGTCATCGTGGGGGCATCGAGCGGGCTGGGGCGCTGCATCGGGATCGGCCTGGGCCAGCGCGGTGCCCAGGTGGCCCTCCTCGCCCGGCGGCGCGAGCGGCTCGAGGCCGCCGTCAAGGAAGCCGGAGATGCGGCCGTGGCCATCGCCTGCGACGTCACCGACGCCGACTCGGTCGAGACCGCCATCGGCGAGGCGGCCGAGGCGCTCGGCGGGATCGACGCGGTCGTCTACACCCCCGGCATCGGGCCCTTGGGCCGCATCGAGGACACCGACGCCGAGACGTGGCGACGGGTGTTCGACACCAACGTCACCGGGGCCTCGCTCGTCACCGCCGCCGCCCTCCCCCACCTGCGCGCCGCCGGGGGGCGGATGATCTACCTGTCGTCGGTGAGCGCGTCCCTGACCCCACCCTGGCCCGGCCTCGCCGCGTACGGCGTGAGCAAGGCGGCGCTCGACCGGCTGGTCATGGCCTGGCGGAACGAGCACCCGGACATCGGCTTCACCTGTCTCGTCGTCGGTGACTGCGCCGGCGGGGAGGGTGAGTCCATGACCGGGTTCGCCGACGGTTGGGACATGGAGCTGCTCGGCGAGCTGCACCAGGTCTGGGCCGACCGCCAGCTCCTCAGCGGCTCGCTGTTCGACGTCGAGGAGCTGGTGTCCACGGTCGACCAGCTGCTGCAGCGGGGCCCCACCGTGGCCATCCCCACCATCGTCCTCTCGCCCCGGGCACCCGCACCGGGATGAGCCCGACCCTCCTGAGGAGCCAACACCCATGAGCCTGTTCGATGCCTTCCGCTACGACGGCAAGCGCGCCCTGGTCGTCGGTGGCGCCACCGGCATGGGCGCCGCCGCCGCCGAGGTGGTCAAGGACGCCGGTGCCGACGTCGTCGTGATGGACCGGGCGCCGGTCACCCTCGACGGCGTGACCTCCATCCCGCTCGACCTGGCCGACAAGGCGTCGATCGACGCCGCGGTCGACGAGTGCGGCGGCCCGGTGGACGCCCTCTTCTCCTGCGCCGGCGTGGCCGACGGCACGCCCGGCATCGAGAAGATCAACTTCCTCGGCCACCGCCACCTGATCGACCGCCTGCGGGACGGAGGGCACCTCCCCCGCGGCTCGGCCATCGGCATGATCTCCTCGATGGCGGGCATCGGCTGGCAGGCCAACCTCGAGCGGCTGCACGAGTACCTCGAGATGGACCTCGAGACCGCGTCGGCCTGGGCCGAGGAGAACGGGCTGGCCGACTACATGTGGTCGAAGATGGCCATCAACCTCTACGTCGCCCGCGAGGCCTTCCCGCTGCTGAAGGAGGGCGTCCGCATCAACGCCATCCTCCCCGGCCCCACCAACACCCCCCTGGCCCAGGCGAACGCCGAGCAGTGGCTGGGCTTCGGCTCCGATTACCGCGACGAGTGCGGCATCGAGGCGTCGACCCCGCTCGAGCAGGCCTACCCGCTGGTGTTCCTCTGCAGCGACGCCGCCAAGGGCGTCACCGGCATCACCATGATCACCGACGCCGGCTACCACGGCTCCGGGGTCGCGGGGTCGTTCGGGCCGGCCGGGGACGCCGTCGGCTTCCTGGGGACGCTCGTCCGCTAGCTCCGCTCAGGAAACGGAGACGGGGAGCCTCGACCAGCCGCGGACGGTGGAGGTGCGGGCTTGGATGGCGTTGTCGTGGTCGACCTCCCACTCCGGGAAGCGGTTCAGCACCTCGTCGAGGGCGACGCGACCCTCCATGCGGGCCAGCGCCGCACCCAGGCAGAAGTGGATGCCGTAGCCGAAGGTCATGTGGTGGTCGATCCGGCGGTGGATGTCGAAGCGCTCGGCATCCGGGAAGTGGCGCTCGTCCCGGTTGGCCGACGCCGTGAGCAACACCATGATGTTGCCCTCTTCCACCGTCTGACCATGGACCTCCACGTCCCGGGCGACGTAGCGGGCCTGCACCGGTGAGGGCGCTTCGTAGCGAAGGAGCTCCTCGATCGTGTTGTTGAGCAGGCTCCGGTCCTCGGCCACCTCCCGGCGCTGGTCGGGGTGCTCGGCGAGGACCTTGCCGGTCCAGCCGATGAGCCGGGTGGTGGTCTCGTTGCCCGCGCCGGCCAGGAGGCCCAGGTAGCCGAGCACCTCCTCCTTGCTCAGCGTGCGCCGGGTCCCCGTGCGGTCTTCGAACTCGGCGTGGACCAGCTCGCTCATGATGTCGTCGGTGGGGTCCTTGGCCCGCTTGTCGAGGTACTCGCCGAACAGCTCCATCGAGGCGCGGTCGCTGGCCGCGACCATGTCCTCGGGGTCGGGCATCGTCCCCTCGCTCAGGGCCAGGCCCTCGTCGATGCTGTCCCGCATCGCCTCCTGGTCCTCCTCCGGGACGCCGAGGAGCATCCCGATGGTCCGCATCGGCATCTGGGCGCCGAGGTCGGTGATGAAGTCGAAGCCGCCGGAGCCCACGAGCGGGTCGAGGCTGCGGGCGCAGAACTCCCGGATCTTGGGCTCGAGCGCCGCGACCTTCCGAGGCGTGAAGACCCGCGACAGCAGACCTCGGTGGAGCTCGTGGTCCGGGGGGTCCTCGAAGATGATCGAGCCGGCCGGGATCTCCATCCCGCTGCGGATGAGCTCGAGCACGGTCCCCTTGGAGGAGATGTAGGTGGGCCAGTCCTTGGAGGCGGCCTCGACGTCGTCGAAGCGGCTCAGGGCATAGAAGTCATAGCGCTCGTTGTGGTACAGCGGCGCCTCGTCCCGCAGCCGCTTCCAGATCGGGTAGGGATCGGCGTCGATCTCGAAGTCGTACGGGTCGTAGTAGAGATCGACCTCGGCGGTCGTCATGTGCGGCCGTTCCCCCGTGAGCTGCTGCTGAGACGCTTGTTACTCTACGCTGAGAAGAACGTTCTCATCCAGGCCGGGAGGCGGCGTGCGCATCGGTGTGATGGTCGGGCCCGAGCGGGGGCGCTACGCGACCAAGGTCGAGCAGATGGTGGCCGCCGCCCAGGGGGCCGAGGAGGCCGGGTTCGCTTCGGTCTGGATCCCCCAGATCCCCGACGAGTTCGATGCGCTGACCGCCGCCACGCTGGTCGGCGCCGCCACCGAGCGCATCGAGATCGGCACCGCCGTCGTGCCCATCCAACCCCGGCACCCGATCGCCCTGGCCCAGCAGGCCCTGTCCACCCAGGCCGTGTGCGATGGCCGCCTGGCCCTCGGGCTGGGCGTCTCGCACCACTGGATCATCGACGAGATGCTCGGCCTGCCCTACGAGCGCCCGGCCGCGACGATGCGCGACTACCTCGACGTGCTCGAGCCCGCCCTCGCCGGCCCCGGCCCGGTGGACGTCGAGAACGACGGGTTCCGGGTCCACAACCCGCTCGACATCACCGACGTCACGCCCACCCCGGTCCTGCTGGCGGCACTCGGCCCGATGATGCTCCGCCTGGCCGGCGAGCGCACCGACGGCACCATCCTCTGGATGGCCGACGAGCGGGCCATCGCCACCCACGTCGCGCCCCACCTCACGAAGGCCGCGGAGGGGGCGGGCCGGCCGGCGCCCCGGATCGTGGCGGGGATCCCGGTCTGCCTCTGCCGGGACTCGGAGATCGACGTCGCGGTGGCGCGGACGAACCGCATCCTGGCCGAAGCGGAGGTCTCGCCCAACTACCAGGCGCTGCTCGACCAAGGTGACGCCCAGCAGGTCGGTGACCTGCTCGCCGCCGGCGACGAGGCCGCGGTCGAGAAGCGGCTGCGCTCCTTCGCCGACGCCGGGGCCACCGACCTTTCGATCCGGGTGGTGCCGATCGGCGAAGATCGGGAGGAACGGCTGGCGTCCTCGCAACGCACGCGAGCGCTGCTCAGCGGTCTTGCACAGACGCTCTCAAGTCAGGATAATTAGGTTCTCACCCACGAGGAGACGACGATGTCCGCACCCAGCCTCGCCATCCCGGTCTTCGACGCCGACAACCACCTCTACGAGACCCAGGACGCCTTCACCCAGTTCCTCCCCGATCGCTACCGGGGCGCCGTGGACTACGTCGAGGTGCGGGGCCGGAAGAAGATCGTCATCAAGGGCACGATCAGCGACTACATCCCCAACCCCACGTTCGAGGTCGTGGCCCGGCCGGGCGCCATGGAGGAGTACTTCCGGGTCGGCAACCCCGAGGGCAAGGACCGCCGGGCGATCTTCGGCGAGGCCATGAAGGCCCCGGACGCCTTCCGGGAGCCCGAGCCCCGGCTGAAGCTGATGGACGAGCAGGGACTCGACCGGGCTCTGATGTTCCCCACCCTCGCCAGCCTCCTCGAGGAGCGGCTGCGGGATGATCCCGAGGCCACCCACGTGGTCATCCACGCCCTCAACGAGTGGATGCACGAGACCTGGACGTTCAACTACGAGGACCGGATCTTCGCCACCCCGGTGATCACGCTGCCCATCGTCGAGCGGGCCATCGAGGAGCTCGAGTGGCTGCTCGAGCGCGGGGCGAAGGTGGTGCTCATCCGCCCGGCGCCGGTCTACGGCTTGCGCGGCCCCCGGTCGTTCGCCCTCCCGGAGTTCGACCCCTTCTGGGAGCGGGTGGTCGAGGCCGACATCCTCGTCGCCATGCACTCGTCGGACAGCGGCTACGAGCGCTACGCCAACGAGTGGATCGGCAACGACAGCGAGATGCTCCCGTTCAAGCCCGAGGCCTTCCGGATGCTGTCGTCCTGGCGCCCCATCGAGGACGCGGTGTCGTCGCTGGTGTGCCACGGCGCCCTCTCCCGCTTCCCCCAGCTCAAGGTGGCGGTCATCGAGAACGGGAGCAGCTGGGTCGCCCCGCTGCTCGAACGCATGGCCGACCTCTACAAGAAGATGCCCCAGGACTTCGACGAGGAGCCCATCGACGTCATCAAGCGCAACATCTACATCAGCCCGTTCTGGGAGGAGGACCTGGGCGCGCTGGCGCAGCTCATCGGTGAGGAGCACGTGCTGTTCGGCTCGGACTTCCCCCACCCGGAGGGCCTGGCCGACCCGGTCAGCTACGCCGACGAGCTGAAGGGCGTGTCCGAGGAGACGGTGCGCAAGATCATGGGCGGCAACCTCGCTCAGCTGATGAACGTGGCCGACGCGGTCGTCCGGTGACCCCAGCCGGCGACGGCTGGCCGAGCATCCCCGCCCTGAGCGCCGCCGCCGCCGAGCGGTTCGGCGCCGCCCCCGCGATCGTCGATGGTGAGCGCACCCTGAGCTGGATCGAGCTCGACGACGAGGCGCGTACGTTCGCCGCCGCCCTGGTGGCCTCGGGGGTCGAGCCCGGTGACCGGGTCGCCATCTGGTGCTTCAACTGCGTCGAGTGGGTCGTGGCCGTGCTCGGCCTGCTCCAGGCCGGCGCCACGCTCGTGCCGGTCAACACGCGGTTCAAGGGCGTCGAGGCCGCCGAAGTGCTGGGCCGCAGCCGGGCCCGGGTGCTGGTGACGGTGACCGACTTCCTCGGCACCGACTACGTGGCCCTGCTCGAGGGCGCCGAGGCCGAGCTGCCCGAGCTCGAGACGACGGTCATCGCCCGCGGTCCGGCGGCGGGCGAGGCCGTGGGCTGGGACGACTTCGTGGGGCGTGCCACCGACGCGGGTCGAGCGGTGGTCGACGAGCGGCAGGCAGCCCTCGGGCCGGACGATCCCTCGGACATCCTCTTCACCTCCGGGACCACCGGCGTGCCGAAGGGCGTGGTGATGACCCACGGCCGGACCCTCGGCGTGGCCACCGACTGGGCGACGATGACCGGGCTCAGCGCCGATGACCGCTACCTGATGGTCAACCCCTACTTCCACATGTTCGGCCTGAAGGCGGGGATCCTGGCCTGCGTCGCCGCCGGGGCCACGATGCTGCCCGAGCCGGTGTTCGACGTCGACCGGGTGCTGGCCCGGGTCGGCGACGAGGGCGTCACCGTGCTCCCCGGCCCGCCCACGCTGTACCAGTCGATCCTCGACCACCCCGACCGGGACCGGCACGACCTCTCGACGCTGCGGGTGGCGGTGACCGGCGCGGCCGACATCCCGGTCGAGCTCATCCGGCGGGTCGACGCCGAGCTCCCGTTCTCCATCGTCATCACCGGCTACGGGCTCACCGAGGCGGGCACCGCCAGCGCCACCTCCCCGGACGACGACGCCGAGACCGTGGCCACCACGGTCGGCCGGCCCCGGCCCGGGCTTCGAGCTGCGCATCACCGACGACCAGGGCGGTGACGTGCCGGCCGGCGAGGCCGGCGAGGTGGTGCTGCGCGGCCCGACCGTGATGGCGGGCTACCTCGACGATCCGCAGGCGACCGCCCAGGCGCTCTCTCCCGACGGGTGGTTGCGGACCGGCGACCTCGGCGTGGTCGACGACCGTGGCTGCCTCCGGATCGTCGGGCGGGCCAAGGACATGTTCATCGTCGGCGGGTTCAACGCCTACCCGGCCGAGATCGAGAACGCCCTCCTCCGCCACCCCGACATCCAGCAGGCCGCGGTGATCGGCATCCCCGACCAGCGCCTGGGCGAGGTGGGCATGGCGTTCGTGGTCCCCTGCCCCGGGGCCGAGGTCGATCCCGACGAGGTCATCGCGTGGAGCCGCGAGCAGATGGCCAACTACAAGGTCCCCCGCGCCGTCGAGCTCATCGCCGAGCTCCCGGTGAACGCCACCGGCAAGGTCGAGAAGAACGTCCTGCGGGACCGGGTCGCCTCGGCGTGAGACGAGCCCGCGGCCATTCCCACCCTGGCCGAGCTCTGCAAGGATCGTGGGGATGAGCGACGCCTTCACGCCTCAGCCCGAGCACCACTTCACCTTCGGCCTCTGGACGGTCGGCAACCCGGGTCGCGACCCGTTCGGTCACGAGACCCGGCCGCCCCTCGACCCGGTCGACGCGGTCCACCGGCTGTCGGACCTCGGCGCCTACGGCGTCAACTTCCACGACGACGACCTCGTCCCCCCGGGTTCGACCTCGGCCGAGCGCGAGGAGGTGCTCAAGCGGTTCCGCAAGGCGCTCGACGCCACCGGCATGAAGGTGCCGATGGCCACCACCAACCTGTTCTCGCGGGCGGTCTTCAAGGAGGGGGCGTTCACGGCCAACGACCCGCAGGTGCGGCGGTTCGCGGTGCGCAAGACCTGTGAGGCCATGGAGCTGGGCGCCTCCCTCGGCGCCGAGGTCTACGTGATGTGGGGCGGGCGTGAAGGCGTCGAAGCCGATGCCGCGAAGGACATCCGGATGGCGCTCGAGCGCTACAAGGAGGCCGTCGACCTCTGCTGCGAGCACATCCGCGACCGGGGCCTCGGCCTGCGCGTCGCCCTCGAGCCCAAGCCCAACGAGCCCCGGGGCGACATCCTGCTCCCCACGGTCGGCCACGCCTTGGCCTTCGTCAGCCAGCTCGAGTGGCCCGACATGGTCGGCCTGAACCCCGAGTTCGCCCACGAGACCATGAGCGGGCTCTCGTTCTCCCATGCGATCGCCCAGGCGCTGTGGCAGGGCAAGCTCTTCCACATCGACCTCAACGCCCAGCGGATCGGCAAGTACGACCAGGACTTCCGCTTCGGCTCGGAGGGGATCCGGGACGCCTTCTACACCGTCAAGCTCCTGGAGGACGCCGGATGGGAGGGGATGCGGCACTTCGACGCCCACCCGTACCGGACCGAGGACGCCGACGGGGTCTGGGACTTCGCCCTCGGCTGCATGCGCACCTACCTGATCCTGGCCGACAAGGCCCGTCGCTTCCATGAGGACGCCGAGATCCAGGAGGCCCTGCAGACGGCGAAGGCCGCCGACCTCGCCGAGCCCACCGCCCCCGCCGGCGGCCTCGAGGAGATCCGGACCTCGACCTACGACGAGGTCGCACTGGGCGCCCAGGGCTACGGCCACGAGCGCCTCGACCAACTGGTGACCGAGCTGCTCCTGGGCGTTCGCTAGTGCCCTTGGTCGTCGGCGTCGATTCGTCGACGTCGGCGTGCAAGGTGCAGGTGCGCGACGCGGACACGGGGGCCCTGGTCGCGGAGGGGCGGGCACCCCATCCGCCCACCACGCCGCCGCGGAGCGAACAGGACCCAGAGGATTGGTGGGCCGCGTTCCTCGCCGCCTGCGCCGAGGCGGGCATCCCTGACCGGCATTCGCCCGCGGCGATCGCCGTCGGCGGCCAGCAGCACGGGATGGTGGTGCTCGACGGCGCCGGCGACGTGCTGCGCCCGGCCAAGCTCTGGAACGACACGGAGTCGGCGCCGGACGCCGAGGTGCTGGTGGACGAGCTCGGCGCCGAGGCCTGGGCCGCGGCGTGCGGCAGCGTGCCGGTGGCCAGCTTCACCATCACCAAGCTGGCTTGGCTCCGCCGGAGCGAGCCGGCGACGTTCGCCCGCGTGGCGGCCGTGCTCCTCCCCCACGACTGGCTCACCGCTCGGCTCACCGACCAGCACTCGACCGACCGCGGCGACGCCTCGGGCACCGGGTACTGGTCGCCGGCCGAGGGCCAGTACCGGGAGGACCTGCTGGCCCTCGTGGACGGCGACCCCGAGTGGCTGCCGACGGTGCTCGGACCACTCGATGTGGCCGGTGACTGGCATGGCGCCGTCGTGGCGCCGGGGACGGGCGACAACATGGCCGCCGCCCTGGGCCTCGGTCTCGATCCCGGCGAGCTCGCCCTCAGCCTGGGCACCAGCGGCACCGCCTTCGCCGTCACCGACGAGCCCAGCGCCGACCCATCCGGGACGGTGGCCGGGTTCGCCGACGCCACCGGCCGGTTCCTCCCGCTGGTCTGCACGCTCAACGCCACCAAGGTCACCGATGCCGTCGCCCGCCTCCTGGGCGTGGGCACGGCGCAGCTTCGACCAGCTCGCGCTCGCCGCGCCACCGGGCGCGGGCGGCCTCGGTGCTCGTCCCCCACTTCGACGGCGAGCGCACGCCCAACCTCCCCGACGCCAGCCGGCACCCTGACGGGGCTGCGGACGGACGTGACCCGGGAGCAGCTGGCCCGATCCGCGGTCGAGGGTGTGGTGGCCAACCTCCTGGCCGGCGCCGACGCCCTGGACGCCGCCGGCGACCGGATCCTGTTGATCGGCGGCGGGGCCCACAGCGCCGCCTACCGCCGGGTCGTGGCCGACCTGACGGGCCGTCCCGTCGTGATCCCCGCCGAGGAGGAGCTGGTCGCGTGCGGTGCCGCGGTCCAGGCCGCCGCGGTCCTCGAGGGCTGCGGGATCGACGAGATCGCCGACGCCTGGGGCCTCGGCGACGGCGAGGTGATCGAGCCGGACCCTGAGGTGGACCGCGCCGCCATCCGCGCCGCCTACGCCGTCGCCACGCAGTCGGCCGGGTGACCACATTCGAAGCTGGAGGGATCCTGGTGACCGACATCGACGAGCTCCTCGCGCAGATGACGATCGAGGAGAAGTGCGCCCAGCTCGCCGGGGTGTGGTTCGCCGAGCTGGCCACGGGTGAGGAGCTCGACCCCGACAAGCTCGCCTCGGTCCTCGTCCACGGCATCGGCCAGATCTCCCGCATCTCGGCCCAGACCGGCCTCGGCCCCGACCGGACGGCCGCGCTGGCCAACGGCATCCAGCGCCACCTGGTCGACGAGACCCGGCTCGGCATCCCGGCCCTCGTCCACGAGGAGTCGACCGGCGGGTTCTGCGCCCGGCAGGCCACCCAGTTCCCCCACGGCACCGGGCTGGCGGCGGCGTGGGATCCGGAGCTGGTCGAGGAGGTCGGCCGGGTCATCGGCCGCCAGCTGCGGGCGGTCGGCGCCCGCCTGACCCTGGCCCCGGTGGTCGACATCGCCCGCGACCCCCGCTGGGGGCGGGTCGAGGAGACCTACGGCGAGGATCCGGAGCTGACCAGCCGGATCGCGGTGGCCTACGTGCGGGGCGTGCAGTCGCAGGGCGTGCACTGCACGCTCAAGCACTACGTGGGCTACGGAGCACCCGAGGGCGGCCTCAACTGGGGCTGGGTCTCCGCCGGCCCGCGGCACACCCGGGACGTCTTCGCCGCCGGGTTCCGCGCCGCGATCAACGAAGCCGGAGCCGGGCGCGGTCATGCCCTCCTACAACGAGATCGACGGCGAGCCCGTACACGGCTCGCGGTCGCTGCTGACCGACCTGCTCCGCGACGAGCTGGGCTTCGAGGGGGTCACGGTGGCCGACTACTTCGGCGTGTCCAGCCTGGTGGACTACCACCACTGCGCCGAGGACAAGGCCGAGGCCGCCCGGCGGGCGCTGCTCGCCGGACTGGACGTCGAGCTCCCCGCCTACGAGTGCTACCGCACCCTGCCCGACCAGGTGGAGGCCGGGACCGTGCCCGTCGACGCGGTGGACGCCGCCTGCCGCCGGGTCCTCGCCCAGAAGGCCGAGCTGGGCCTGTTCGACGACCCCTACGTGGACGCCGGGGGCGCCGCGGCCATCTTCGACACCGTCGAGGACCGGGCCCTCGCCCGGCGGGCGGCGGCGGCCTCGATCGTGCTCCTGACCAACGACGGCACCCTGCCTCTGCGCTCCGGCCAGCGGGTGGCCGTCCTCGGCCCCAGCGCGGACGACCCCAGGCTCCTCATGGGCGACTACCACTTCCCCGCCCACCAGGAGCTGGCCGCCGCCCATCTCGCACCGCAGGGCGAGAGCATCCAGGACCTCCTCCCCCAGAACCCGACACCGACGCCCCTCGAGGCCCTGCGCGAGCGGGTGGAGGTGGTCGAGGACCCCACCGGCGCCGACGTGGCCGTGGTGTTCGTCGGCGGCCGCAGCGGGCTGCGGCTGGAGCACGACACCTCCGGCGAGATGATCGACACCACCGACCTCCGCCTGGCCCCCGAGCAGCTCCAGCTGATCGAAGACGTGGCCGGCCGCGGGATCCCGGTCGTGGTCGTCGTCATCGGTGGCCGGGTGCACTCGCTCACCGAGGTCCTGCCCCATGCCAAGGCCCTGGTGATGGCGTGGCTCCCCGGCGAGGAGGGCGGAACCGGCATCGCCGACGTGCTCTGTGGCGAGGTCGACGCCGGCGGGCGCCTGCCCGTCAGCATCCTGCGCACCGTCGGCCAGGTCGGCGCCCACGCCGGCGCCCACCACGGCGGTGGCAAGAGCATGATCTGGGGCGACTACGTCGACGGACCGGTGACCCCGCTGTTCCCCTTCGGGCACGGCCTCTCGTACACGACCTGGGAGCGGAGCGACCTCGAGGTCGAGGCCGGCTCCACGGCCGACGACCTCACGATCACGGTCACAACCACCAACACCGGCGACCGCCCGGGGACCGACGTCGTCCAGGTCGTCTTCACCGACGAGGTGGCGTCGCTCGGTGTGCCGGCGTCGCGGCTCCTCGCCTTCCGGAAGGTCGAGGCCGAGCCCGGCGAGGCCGTGCGCCTGACCTTCCGGGTGCCCGCCGGACGTCTCGGCTTCACCGGCGAGGACCTCCGCTACCGGGTCGAGCCCGGCGCCTTCACCTTCCGCGTCGGCGCCCTGTCCGAGACCGTCACCCTCACCGGCGACATCGCCTTCCCCGACCGCAACGCCCTGCCACCGGCCAGGTGCGAACGGTGAGTGTCGGCCGTCACGCGTGACGCGTCACGGGTAGCTCATACCATCAGCCGTCGCGCAGCCCGACTGAAGGAGCACCTCCAATGTTCAGCCGCCTCGGGACGTGGTGCCACGATCGCCGCCGGTTCGTTCTCGTGCTCTGGATCGTCGCCCTGTTCGTGGGCAACGGCGTCGCCGGGGCCATCGGCGACTCCTACCGCCAGGACTTCTCGTTGGAGGGCTTCGAGTCGACCGAGGGGTTCACGCTGGTCGAGGAGGAGTTCGCGGACGGCAGCGGGTCGCCGCAGTCGGGCCAGATCGTGTTCTTCGCCGAGCAGGGTGTGGACGATCCCGAGGTCCAGGCCGCGATGGAGGAGATGTTCACCGAGGTCGCGGCCATCGACGACGTCACCGCCGTGCAGAGCCCCTACGCGCCGGGCGGCGAGTTCCAAATCGCCAGTCGCGGCGATGCCGCCGGCCAGATCGCGTACGCCACGGTCAACCTGCCCGAGGACATCGACTTCACCCGGGCCTCCGACATCGGCAAGGAGATCCGCGACCTGGCGCCGGAGATCGAGGGGCTGAGGGTCGAGCTGGGCGGCTTCCTCTTCGCCGAGTTCGAACAGCCCTCGGCCGAGCTCTTCGGGCTGGCGTTCGCCATCATCATCCTGATCGTCGCCTTCGGGTCGGTGCTGGCCATGGGCCTGCCCGTGGCCGTCGCCCTGTTCGGCATCGGCCTCGGCGGCGCCTTCGTGATCCTGGTCAGCCACCTCACGGAGGTCCCCGACTTCGCCCCGTTCGTCGGCCTGATGATCGGGCTCGGCGTGGGCATCGACTACGCGCTGCTGATCGTCACCCGCCACCGCGAGCAGTTGCACGCCGGCTACGACGTGCGCGAGTCGATCGCCATCGCCATGGACACGGCGGGACGGTCGGTCCTGTTCGCCGGCACCACCGTGGTCATCTCCCTGCTGGGCATGCTGCTGATGGGCATCGGCTTCGTCGGCGGGCTGGGGATCACGGCGTCGCTGACCGTGGCGGTCACCGTCATCGCCTCGCTGACGTTGCTCCCCGCCCTGGTCGGCTTCGCCGGCGAGAACATCGAGCGCACCAAGTGGCGCGGCCTGGTCGCGGCCGGCTTCGTGGCCGTCGGCCCTCGCCGGGGCCGGCCTGAAGGCGCCCGCACTGATCGCCGTCGGCTTGCTGCTGGCCGTCGTCACCATCGGGCTCGGCTTCTTCGTCGGCCCGCTCAAGCGGGAGGTGCCCCACCGGCCGCCGAAGCCCCGCCGCGAGACGCTGGCCTACCGGTGGAGTCGCATCATCCAGCACCGGCCCTGGACGGCCACGATCGCGGCCGCCACGTTCCTGCTCGTGCTGGCGATCCCGTTCCTCCAGCTCCGCCTCGGGTTCTCTGATGAGAGCAACTTCGCCGACGACACGACCACCAAGCAGGCCTACGACCTCGTCGTCGAGGGCTTCGGCAAGGGCTCGACCGGACCCGTCTACCTCGTCGCGCCGGTCGACGGCGCCGAACAGGTCGAGGCCCTCGCCGCCGTCAGCGAGACGGTTGGCGCCGATCCCGACGTCGAGAGCGTGCTCGGGCCAGAGCCCAACGACCCCGAGAACCCGACCGCGGTCCGCTGGCTGGTCACGCCCGTCGGCGGCCCCCAGGACGAGTCCACGACCGCGCTCGTCGAGCGGCTCCGCGCCGACGTGCTGCCCCCGGTCGAGGAGGCGGCCGGCACCGAGGTCCTCGTCAGCGGCCTCGTCGCCGCCAACGTCGACATGTCGGCCTACATGGGCGAGCGCATGCCGATCTTCTTCGGCGCCGTCCTCACCCTCTCGTTCCTGCTGCTCATGCTCGTGTTCCGGTCGTTGCTCGTGCCGCTCAAGGCCGTGATCATGAACCTCCTGTCGATCGGCGCGGCCTACGGCGTGATCGTCGCCCTGTTCCAGTGGGGCTGGTTGAGCGACCTGACCGGCGTGCAACCCGGGCCGATCGAGACGTGGGTGCCGATGATGCTGTTCGCCGTGGTCTTCGGCCTGTCGATGGACTACGAGGTCTTCCTGCTCTCGCGGGTACGGGAGGAGTGGCGCCGCACCGGCGACAGCCGCACCTCGGTGGCCGACGGGCTGGCCGCCACGGCCAAGGTCATCACCGCGGCGGCGGCGATCATGGTGGTCGTCTTCGGGAGCTTCATGCTCGAGTTCGAGCGCACCATGAAGATGATGGGCATCGGGCTGGCGACGGCGATCCTGCTCGACGCCACGATCGTGCGCCTGGTGTTGGTGCCCGGCACGATGGAGCTGCTCGGCGACCGCAACTGGTGGATGCCCCGCTGGCTCGACCGGATCCTCCCGAACCTCGACGTCGAGGGCCACGCGCCCCCGCCCACCGAGGAGGAGGTCGCACCCGAGGAGCCGGAGGCCGAGCGAGTCCCCGCCGGCGTCGAGTAGCTCATCCGCGGGGGAGGCCGAGGAGGCGCTCGCCGACGACGTTGCGCTGGACCTCGCTGGTGCCGCCCTGGATCGAGTTGGCCCGGGTCACGAGCAGGCCTCGCACCCAGTCGCCGTCGTCGAGCAGGCACTCGGCACCCAGCACGTCGGTGGCCACCTCGTAGAGCCGCTGGGTGGCCTCGGCCCAGAACAGCTTCACCAGGCTGGGCTCGGTGTCGCCCGCGGTGTGGAGGCCGAAGAGCACGGCATCGGTCCGGCATCGGGCCAGGGCCTGGCGCACCAGCGGGTCCTGGAGCCGGCCGGTCCGGGTGCACTCGGCCCACAGCCGGTCGACCGCCGCCCGGTGGCGGACCTGCTCCTTCCAGATGAAGGCGCCGCCCCGCTCGCTGCTGAGGGTCGTGGTGGCCACCTTCCATCCCCCGTGCTCCTCGCCGATCAGGTGCCCGACGGGGACCTCGACCTCGTCGAGGAAGACCTCGCTGAACTCGGCGTCGCCGGTGATCTGGCGGATGGGTCGCACCTCGATGCCCCGGGCCCGCATGGGGATCGCCAGCATCGAGATCCCCCGGCTGCGGGGTTCGCTCGGGTCGGTCCGGACCAAGGCGATCCCCCAGTCGGCCGAGGCCGCATGGGACGACCACACCTTCTGGCCGGTGACGACGTAGACGTCGCCGTTCCGCTCGGCCCGCGTGGTGAGGCCCGTCAGGTCGCTACCCGCTGCCCGGCTCGCTGAACAGCTGGCACCAGACGTCGGTGCCGTCGAGGATGCTCGGCAGCCACCGGGCCCGCTGCTCGTCGGTGCCGTGGGCGATGAGGGTGGGCCCGACCAGGGTCAACCCGACTCGCCCGGGCAGGTCCGGGGCGCCCACCCGGGCCATCTCCTGGTTGTAGGCGGCGATCTCGGACGGCGAGGCGCCCCGTCCGCCGAACTCGACGGGCCAGTGGATGCCGACCCAGCCCCTGCCGTGCAGCTCCCGCTGCCACGCTCGCAGGTCGGCCCCGTCATCCGGTGGTGGGTGGGCCTCGAGGACGTCCCGCAGCTCCCGGCGGAAGGCCGACGTCGGTTTCTGACACCGTGTCAGTTCTACCGTAGGCTGGCGCCGTGCCGGAGCTCCCCAAGATCATCAGCGTCGACGACCACGTCGTCGAGCCGCCCCACGTGTGGCAGACCTGGCTGCCGGAGAAGTACCGCGAGCGGGGCCCGCGGGTCGAGGACAAGCGCTGGGGCAAGTTCAAGCTCAACCCCGGCGCCCGCTACGAGATGGAAGAGGACCCCGAGGGCCGGTGGGGCAGCGCCTGGTACTACGAGGACCGGCTCATCTACGTGCACAAGAAGTTCGTGGCCATCCCCCAGGAGGCCGTGACCGAGGCGGAGGACGGCCGCGTCGAGCTCGACCGCTCGATGATGAAGATGACCGCGGTCACCTACGACGACATGCTCGACGGCTGCTACGACCGGGACGCCCGCATCAAGGACTTCGAGCTCAACTGGATGGACGGCTCGCTGCCGTTCCCGACCTTCCCCCGCTTCTGTGGACAGACCTTCTACGAGGGCGAGGACAAGGAGCTCGGCCTGGCCTGCATCCAGGCCTACAACGACTGGATGGTCGAGGAGTGGTGTGGCCCCTCGCAGGGCTACAACATCCCCCTCTGCCTCATCCCCCTGTGGGACGTCGAGCTGGCCGCCGCGGAGACCCTGCGCAACGCCCAGCGGGGCGTGCGGGCGATCTGCTTCAGCGAGCTCCCCCACCACCTGAAGCTGCCCACCATCCACACCGGCGAGTGGGACCCGCTGTTCCAGGTCTGCAACGACTGGGGCGTCACCCTGGCCATGCACATCGGGTCGTCGTCGACCAACCCGTCGGCCTCACCCGACGCCCCCGGCGGCGTCGGCGGGACGCTGGCCTTCAACAACGCCATGGCGTCGATGGCCGACTGGTTGTTCTCCACCAAGCTCATCCAGTTCCCGAAGCTGAAGCTGGCCTACTCCGAGGCCCAGATCGGGTGGATCCCCTACGTGCTGGAGCGGGCCGACACGGTCTGGGAGCACCACGACAGCTGGCAGAAGTCCAAGGAGCGCATCCCCGAGCCGCCGTCGACCTACTACCACGGGCGGATCTTCGGCTGCTTCACCGCCGACCACCACGGCCTGCACAACCTCGACTCGGTCGGCCGGGACAACATCTGCTTCGAGGTCGACTACCCCCACACCGACACCACGTGGCCCACGTCGAAGGAGTACGCCGAGAAGATCACGGCCCACCTCGACGACGAGATGACCTACAAGGTGCTGCGGGGCAACGCCATCAAGATGCTCGAGCTGGATCGCACCTGACCCTGGTGTCCACCGTCACCCGGACCGAAGGCGGTCCCCGCTCCCGCAAGGGTGAGGCCACCCGGGCCCGGCTCCTCACGGCGGCCAAGGAGGTCTTCGAGGAGGACGGGTTCCAGGAGGCCCGGATCGCCGACATCGCCGGGCGGGCCGGCCTCTCGTCCCACGGCGCCTTCTACCACTACTTCGACTCCAAGGAGGCCGTCTTCCGCGAGGTGGCCGAGGAGCTCGACGAGCTGCTCGGCGAGCCCATGCACAGCGTGATCCTCGCCCGCGACTCCGAGGCCGACCCCCGCAAGCGCCTGGTCATCGCCCTGCGCGCCCACCTCGCCAGCTACCGCGAGGAGGCCCGCATCATGGGGGTCATCGAGCAGGTGGCCCGCCACGACGACGGGGTGGCCGCCGTCCGCTTCGCCCAGACCAAGCGCCACCGGGAGGAGATCGCCCGCTCGGTGCGCCACCTCCAGCGGGTCGGGGCGGCCGACCCGACGCTCGACGCGGAGATCGCCGCCGCCGCCCTCGGGGCGATGAGCGAGCGGTTCGCCGAGATGTGGCTCGTCCAGGGCTTCCTCGAGTGCGACCTCGATGCCGCCGCCAAGACGCTGGCGGCGCTGATGGTCAACGCCCTGCAGATGACCGAGGAGCCCGACGACAATACCTTGTAGCTCTATGTATACTGCCTCTAGGTATCGGAGGCTGTGATGCAGATCGACAAGGACCTCGTCGCCGCCTCGGCGACGCCGCTGGTGCTGGCCATCCTGGCGGAGGGTGAGAGCTACGGGTACGCCCTGCTGAAGCGGATCCGGCAGCTGTCCGACGGCGAGATCGAATGGACCGACGGGATGCTCTACCCCCTGCTCCATCGCCTGCACCGACTCGGGTTCGTGACGACGGAGTGGCAGACGCCCCCCGAGGGGCGGCGCCGCAAGTACTACGCCATCACCGAGGAGGGTCAGGCCTCGCTGGCGGAGCACAAGCGCCAGTGGGTGACCGTGACCCGGGCCCTGGGCCACGTCTGGGGCGGCGGCGACCTGCTGTCACCGGCCCTCGGGATGGCCTGACCCATGCAGTCCTTGGAGACGGAGATCGCCGAATGGCGGTCCTTCGTCGAGCGGGCCCCGGCGGTCGATGGCCACGACGTGGAGGAGCTGGAGGCTCACCTCCGCGACCAGATCACGGATCTGAGCGCCGCCGGCCTCGCGACCGACGAGGCGTTCCTCGTGGCCGTGAAGCGGATGGGCAGCGTCGACGAGCTGTCCCGCGAGTTCGCCCGGGAGCACAGCGGCCGGCTCTGGCGCCAGCTGGTCCTCTCCGGTGCGGACGACGAGCAACCGTCCGACAGTGGGTGGGTCGAAGCGGTGGTGTTCGCGGTCCTGGCCGCCGTTGCCACGCAGATCGCCCTGCCAGGTCGCGGGCTTCCCGGGAGACGACGCCTTCTGGCTCCTGCGCAACGTGAGCCTGCTCGTGCTGCCGTTCCTCGCCGGCTACTTCGCCCGAACCCGGCGGCTGGCGCTGCGGGCATGCCTGCTGACGGCCGCGCCGTTCGCCATCGCCGCCGTCCTGATCAACGTCTACCCGTTCGACGAGGACGCGTCGACGGAGCTGCTCGTCGCCGCGCACCTGCCCGTCGTGCTGTGGTTCGTCGTCGCCTACCCGTACATGGGGGGCGTCCTGCGGTCCCACGAGCGGCGCATGGACTTCGTCCGGTTCACGGGCGAGTGGGTCATCTACTACGTGCTGATCGCGCTCGGCGGTGGGGTGCTCATCGCGCTGACCGCCCTCATCCTCGAGCCCACCGACGTCGCCGACCCCGAAGGGATCCTCGAGTGGGTGATGTTCTCGGGGGCGGCGGGGGCGGTGATCGTGGCCGCGTGGCTGGTGGAGTCCAAGCAGCGGGTGGTGGAGAACATGGCGCCGGTGCTGACCATGATCTTCACGCCGCTGTTCGCGGTGATGCTGGCCGGCTCCGCGGCCATCTACGCCGCCACCGCGCTGGGCGCCACGTTCGACCGGGAGCTCCTGGGCGTCTTCGATGCGCTGCTGGTGGTGGTCTTCGGGCTCGTCCTCTACGGGATGTCCGCCCGGGACCCGTCGCAGCCGCCGGGGTGGGCGGATCGCAGCCAGCTGGTCGCCGTCGTCAGCGCCCTGGTGCTCGACGTGATGGTGCTGGCCTCGATGGCGGCCCGGATCGGCGACCTCGGATTCACGGCGAACCGGGTGGCCGCCCTCGGGCTCAACCTGGTGCTCCTCGTGAACCTGGCCGGAACCGCGTGGCTCCTGGCCCGGTTCCTCACCGGACGCAGCACCTTCCACCGACTCGAGCGGTGGCAGACCACCTACCTGCCCGTCTTCCCCCTCTGGGCCGCCACGGTCGTGGTCGTCGTCCCCCCGGCCTTCGGCTTCAGCTGACCGGCGGCTGGCTCAGCTCGGCTCGTCCGGCCCGGGCGCGCTGACCATCCACGGCGTGCCGAAGCGATCCACGCACATGCCGAACGCCGGCGAGAAGAAGGTCTCGATGACCGCCTGGGTGACCTGCCCGCCCTCGGCCAGCGCCGCGTGCACCCGGTTGGTCTCGTCGGCGTCGGCCGCGGTGTAGCTCACCATCATCCCCTGCACGGGACCGAAGTCGTCCGTGGTCGGGTCGTCCGACCCCATCAGCAGCGCGTCACCGATCATCAGGGCCGCGTGGATGATCAGGTCCGACTTGTCGGCAGGCAGATCCTCGCTGTCGGGCGCGTCCCCCATCGTGATCAGCTGCAGCTCACCGCCGAAGATCTCCTCGTAGCGGGTGAACGCCTCACGGCAGTTGCCGCCGAAGAACAGGTACGCGTGGAAGGTCATGCATCCTCCTCGGGACTGGGGTCTCGCCAGTCTGACTGCTCGATGGCGACGAGCTCATCGGTCTTCGACGAGTCGGGCCAGCTTGTCGATCGAGATGCTCCAGCCGAGCTCGTTGTCCTCGGGCCGGACGCCCGGCGGGAGATCCTCATGGAGGCCGACGAGGTCGGTGCCGCCGTCCGTCGCCTCCGCCAGCGCGTAGCTGATGCGCATCTCGCCCTGAAGGTCCGGATCCGCGGTCTCGAACTCGATGGCCTGGACCACCTCGGCGTCGGGGACGAGCCGGACGAAGCGGCCGTGGTAGGTGTCGGTCTGCGCGTCGGACTTGCCGGCGTCGGTGGGCGCGTCATAGGTCAGCGAGACCCGGAACGTCCCGCCCTCCTGCCCGTCGAACTCGTGGACCTCACTGGTCATCCCGTCCGGAACCATCCAGTGCTGCACCGCGTCCCGATCGATCAAGGCCCGGTAGACCGCCGACCGGGGCGCCCGGATGTGCCTCGACACCCGGGTCGTCCCCATGGGTCGGGAGCGTAGGGGCGCGCACCGGGTCAGCCGAAGGTGGACAGGAGTTCGGGGCCGTCGGCGCGGAGGACGGCGGTCTCCCGCAGCAGGACGCCGTCGACGAGGACCTGCACGCACAGGGTCGAGCCGACCTCGGTGGCCAGGGGCTCGACGCCGAGGCCGATGCCGTAGGCCACGGGCCGCGTGCTGTCGGGGGCGGCCGCGGCCAGCTCGTCGTACGTGACGCCGGGGCGGCAGGCGTCGAGGACGGCGTCGAGGGCGGCGCGGGCGGTGTCGCCGGCACCCCAGGTCCGGGCCAGGCCCCCCTCGTAGCCGTTGAACATCACGCCGGCGTCGAGGACCACGCGGCCGTCGTCTTCCGGGCGGAACGTGCCGTCGAAGGCCGGGATGGTGGTGCCGAGCGACGCCATGTGCTCGACGAAGCGGGCATGGAGCTCGCGCTCGGTGACGCCCGGGGTCAGCGCGGCGACCACCTCGCCGAGGGCCGCCTCGCAGATCGTCGTCGCCGTGCGGATGCACGACAGCTCGTCCTCGGTCTTGGTCGCCCGGGCCCGGTGCAGCATCGGAGTGGCGTCCACGAGTCCTCCGGGGAGCAGCTGCTCGAACATCGGCGTGAGCCCGTCCACCCCGATCGTCCGCGCCGCTCCCAGGACAGCGGTGACCCGCTCCACGATCGTGGCCGGGTTCCAGCTGGCCCGGAGGAGGTCGTCCCCGCCGAGCTCGTCGGGCACGCCGTCGTCGGAGTTGGCGACCAGGTGGGTCTCGCCGTCGCGGAGGACCACGGCGAGCGGGGCGAAGGGCCGGGTGCCGGCCAGCCAGAGCGGGCGGGCGCCGGTGGCGTAGCGGATGTTCGCTCCCGTACCGAGGAGCAGGGCGTCGATGCCCTCCTCGGCCATGCCCGGCCAGCACCCGGTCCCGGCGCTCGACCCGCATCCGGTCCGGATCCCATCCAAATTGCGCCGATAGGTCACGCCCACCGTGACGAATCGGCGCAATTTCGTCGGGGTCGGTCATTCCCAGCCCTCGTAGGTGAAGCTGGACAGCGGCTCCCAGCCCGACTCGGTCACGGCGACGATCTCCTCGCCCCGGTAGCCGCCGTCGCCGTCCTCCCAGATGACGGGCTCGAGCACCAGGACCATGCCGGGTTCGAGGACCACGGACTCGTCGAACGCCGGTCCGAGATCGGTGCCGATCAGCGGGGCCTCGGCCAGGTCCACGCCGATCCCGTGGATCACGTAGAGGTGGGGCAGCCACGGCGTGCGCTCCTCGCCCTCCCGGGCGGCGGCCGTGATGTCGGCGCCGGTCGCCCCCGGCTTCACCACGTCGAGCACCCGCTGGCACACCTCTCGCCACCGGGTGAAGCGATCCCGCTCCCGGTCCGACGGCGGGCGCCCGACCACCCACGTCCGCCCGAAGTCGGAGTCGTAGCCCTCCCAGGTGATGCCGGTGTCGACCCAGATGACCTCGCCGTCGCCGAGGACCCGGTCGGTGGTGACCGTCGGGTACACCACGTCGCCGGTCAGCGAGTGCGGGCCCCGGTCGATGCGGTCGGGCATCACCTGCCAGATCGGGTCGAGCGTGTTGGCGTGCGCCCCCAGCTCGATGACCCGGCGGAGGAACACCGCACTGAGCTCCGTCGCCGGGATGCCGGGCCGGACGGCGGCCTGCACCTCGCCCATCGCCTCCTCGTTGATCTGCTGGGCCCGCCGGATGCAGGCGATCTCGTCGGCCGTCTTGACCCGCTTGGCCGGCCCCATGACCGTCGTGACGGCGTCGACCGGTCGCTCGCCCGGCCAGGCCCGCCACAGCGGCATGGTCCACTCGTCGAGCACGGGAGCCGTGGCCCCGACGTCGCCGAGGAACGACACCAGGGCTGCCGCGCCTTCGTCGGTGGTGAGGTCGAGGCCGGCGTGGACGTGATCGGCCGGGTGGTCGGCGGGCACGCCCTCGGGCTGCCAGGTCCAGAGGTGCGGCACCGGGTCGCCGTCGACGAGCACCGCCACGTTGCGCCACTTCTGCGCCCGCCCGGCATCGGCGGCCACCACCCGGGCCCCCGTGGCGTAGCGCACGTTCGACCCCCCGAGCAGGACGAGCGCGTCGCCGTGCTGCGGCAGCGTCTCTGCCAGCTTCCCCCGCCGATCGGCCCGCAGCCGCGCCAGGTCGGGCTCCTCGGCGACCATCGCCCGACCCTAGAGCGGCTCCGACACGAGCGGGGTCGGACAGGCGTCAATACTGCGGGGGCCATGCTGCGCGACGAGAAGGTGACCGACAGGAACGGGTGGGCGTCGCCCTTCACCAGCTCTGCACCATCACCGCCGACTACGACGGGAAGCTGGCCCAGTACCGGGCGCTCGGCTACGAGGTGGCGTGCGAGATGAGCAGCCCGGCCCAGCGGGTGGCCTTCGTCGACACCGAGGCGGACTTCGGGTTCTTCACCGAGGTCGTCGAGGGACCACCGGCGTTCGTCGGCCACCTCACCGCCATCGCCCGCACCTGCGCGGAGTGGGACGGCGCTGACCCGGTCCGCCTGCTCACCCGCGACGGCTATCGAGTCCCGTGAGCGACCTCGAGGCGCGGCATCTGGAGGCGCTGGACGGGCTGCTGCGGGTCCTCGACCTCCAGCCCGACGGCGACGACCGATTCCGCGCCGAGGGCGAACCGGGCCCCTTTCCGCAGACCTTCGGCGGACAGCTGGTCGCCCAGGCGTTAGTGGCGGCGAGCCGGACCGTGGAGGGCATGACCCCGAGCTCGCTACACGCCTACTTCGCCGCCGCCGGTGTCGCGGTCGAGCCCGTGGAGCTCGGCGTGCGGAGGGTGCGGGATGGCCGCGCCATGGCCACCCGCGAGGTCAACATCGAGCAGGGAGGCCGGACGCTGGTGACGGCGATCGCCTCCTTCCACGACAACCCCGAGGGACACGAGCTCGTGGGCGAGGTGCCGGGCGGCCCTGGACCCGATGAGCTCCCGACCCTGCAGGACTGGGTCCCCAAGGCCCCGCCGAGCGTCGGCGATCCCTCGCGGAACTGGGTCGACCGACCGCCGCCCATCGAGATCCGCATCGGCGAGCCGCCGGTGTTCCTCGGCGGCGACCAGAAGGCCGGCCCCCGCTCGCACTGGCTCCGCCTCCCCCGCCCGGTCGACCCGGACCCTGTCCTGCAGGCCGCGCTGCTGGCCCACGCCAGCGACTACCTCCTGCTGGACATGGCGTTTCGCTCCCACTTGGTGCCGTTCACCTCCGGCCGCCTGGGCGGCACCAGCCTCGACCACTCCATCTGGTTCCACCGCCCCGTCAAGGTCGACCAGTGGCACCACTACACCCAGGAGACCGTCGCCCTCGCCGGTGAGCGCGGCCTGGTCCGCGGGTCCATCCATGACGAGCACGGCCACCTCGTGGCGAGCACCGCCCAAGAAGTCCTCGTCCGGATCACCGAGCCCGGTCCCGCGGAAAGGGGGCCCCGATGACCAAGCGGAGCAGGGTGCTGGCCGCGGTCCTCGGGCTGGTGCTGGTGGCTGTCGGTTGCGGCGACGACGGCGACGGTGGGGACGGCGAGGCCGCACCGGACGCCGACCTCGAGGTCCGCACGGTCGAGGAGACCTACGTCGACGAGGCGCGGGAGACGCCGCGCAGTGGCGACGTGCCGGCGGTGCCGAGCCGGACGCTGGAGTCGCTCGTGTTCCTGCCGGAGGGCGATGGGCCGTACCCGTTGCTGGTGTACTCGCACGGCTTGGCGTCGTCGCCGGAGGACTACCTCCCGCTGCATCGACGAGGTGGCCAGCGCCGGCTTCGTGATCGTGGCGCCGTGGTTCCCGCTCACGAGTGAGGAGGCCCCGACCGCGCCCGACGCCGGCGACACCCAGAACCAGCCCGGCGATGTCAGCTTCCTCGTCGACACCGTGCTGGCCGCGGCCGAAGCGGGCGAGGAGCCCTACGGCGACCTCGTGGACCCGGAGCGGATCGGCGCCTTCGGGCACTCCAACGGCGGGATCACCACCTACGGCGTCGCCGCCAACACCTGCTGCCGAGACGACCGCATCGACGCCGCGGTCGTCCTGGCCGGCACGCCGGCGCCGTACGGCGGCGGCGAGTACGCCTTCGACGAGGCGCCACCGATGGTGCTCGTGCACGGCACCTCGGACCACGGGGTCCCGCACGAGGAGGCGGTGCGCACCTTCAACCAGCTCGGCGGCGTGAAGGGCCTGCTCTCCATGCCGCGGGTCGGCCACACGGAGTTCCTCGTGCCGAGCGGGAGCGGCTTCGACGCCACGGTGTCAGTCGTCCGGGACTTCTTCCGCTCCCAGCTCGGGGACGACGAGGCAGCGGCCGAGCGACTGGCCAGTGAAGAGGTCGCCGAGGCGGGCATGGAGCTGCACTTCGCCGCCGAGGGCGGAACGGACGTGACGCTGCCCACCATCCCCGGCCCGGAGAACTGACGGGGCGTCAAAACCGTTGACCGAGGTCTCGTACCATGCGGGCCGTGGGGGCCGACGAGTTCATCAGCATCCCCGCCCGGATCCGCCAGCTCGTCGCTGAGCTCCCGGACGAGGTGGCCTGGCGCTTCGTGGCCACCGACGGCACCGAGGTCGCCTTCACCTGGCCCGAGCTCGACCGCCGCTCGAGCCAGCTCGCCGGCGCCCTGGCCGAGCGGGGTCTCGGGCTCGGCGACCGGCTGGGCATCGGGCTGAAGAACTCACCGCAGTTCGCCGTCGCCGTCTACGCCGCGTGGAAGCTGGGGGCGATCCCGGTGCCGATGCGCTGGGACCTGCCCGAGTGGGAGCTGGAGCGGCTGCGGGAGGCGATCGACGGGAAGGTCCACCTCGGCGGGGACGACGTCGAGTGGATCGACGCCACGGCCGAGCGGGAGGTCCCCGACCTGCCCGACGTCACCTCCCCCAAGGCCAACGGCATCTGCAGCAGCGGCTCGACCGGCCTGCCCAAGGTCATCGTCAGCAACCGCCCCGGGATCTACAACCCGGCCCTGACCATCCCCATCGCCGAGGGCATGGGCCGCCCGGTCCCCCGGCCCCAGGTCATCCTCGTGCTCGGGCCGCTGTACCACACCAACGGGTTCTTCTCGTTCTTCAGCCTGCTGAGCGGCGACCACGTGATCGTCATGGAGCGCTTCGACGCCGCCCAGGTCGTCGACGTCATCGAGCGCCACCGGGTGTCGCAGTTCAACTGCACGCCGACGATGCTCAAGCGCATCGCCGACCTGCCCGGCATCGACGACCGGGACCTGTCGAGCATCGAGTGGATCTGCCAGGGCGCCGCCCCCATGCCGCCCTACCTGGTGCACCGGTGGGCCGGGCTCATCGGGCCGGAGCGGGTGATCATGGCCTACGGCATGAGCGAGGGCCTCGGGCTCACGGCCATCCGGGGCGACGAGTGGCTGGGGCGGGAGGGCAGCGTGGGCCGGCCCGCCCGGGACACCGAGATGAAGGTGCTGGACAGCGACGGGAACCCGGTGCCGGCCGGCGAGATCGGCGACATCTACCTCCGCTCGCCCCTCTACGGCGGGTCGGACTACCTCGGCGGCTCCGCCCAGCCCACGATGACCGACGACGGGTTCTGCTCGGTCGGCGACCTCGGCTACCTCGACGAGGAGGGCTTCCTCTACGTGGTCGACCGCCGCACCGACCTGATCATCACCGGCGGCGCCAACGTCTACCCCGCCGAGGTGGAGATCGCCCTGATGGAGCACCCCAAGGTGGCCGACGTGGCCGTCATCGGGGTGAAGGACGACGAGTGGGGCCGCCGGGTGCACGCCATCATCCAGGCCGCATCGCCTGACGACCCGCCGTCGTTCGACGAGGTGCGGGCGTGGGCCAAGGCGCGGGTCGCCACCTACAAGGTCCCCAAGTCGATCGAGGTGGTGGACGAGATCCCCCGCAGCGCGGCGACCAAGGTCAACCGGGGAGCGCTGCTCGAGGCCCGGGGCGGGTGAACGACGCCGTCGAGCCGTTCGAGGTCCACGTCGACGACTCGGTGTTGGAGGACCTCCGGGACCGGCTGGGCCGGACCCGCTTCCCCGACCAGATGGAGGGCACGGGCTGGGAGTACGGCACCCCGGTCCCCTACCTGCGGGAGCTGGTCGAGCACTGGCGGGACACCTACGACTGGCGGGCCGAGGAGGCGAAGCTCAACCTGCTCGACCACTTCCGCACCCGCGATCGACGGCCAGCAGATCCACTTCGTCCACGCCCGCTCCGAGCGTGACGACGCCTTCCCCCTGCTGCTGATCCACGGCTGGCCGGGCTCGATCGTCGAGTTCCAGGACGTCATCCCCCGGCTGGCGGAGGACTTCCACGTGATCGCCCCGTCGCTGCCGGGCTACGGCTTCTCCGAGCCGACCCGCACCCCCGGCTGGGACCCGTGGCGCATCGCCCGGGCCTTCGTCGAGCTCATGGCCCGCCTCGGCTACGACCGCTACGGCGCCCAGGGCGGGGACTGGGGCGCCCAGGTGGCCGAGCGGATGGCCGTCCTCGACGAGGAGCACTGCGCCGCCCTCCACCTCAACATGGCGATCGCGAACAAGCCGAGGGACGTGGAGATCGAGCTCAGCCCCGAGGACCAGGCCGACCTCGCCGCCATGGCGTCCTTCGGCAAAGAGGAGTCCGCCTACTCCCAGCTCCAGGGGACCAAGCCGCAGACGCTCGGCGCCGGGCTGAACGACTCCCCCGCCGGCCTGCTCTCCTGGATCGTCGAGAAGTTCCGGGCCTGGAGCGACTGCGACGGCGACCCCGAGAACGCGTTCACCCGGGACCAGCTCATCACCAACGTGATGCTCTACTGGCTGACCGGGACGATCACCTCGTCGACCCGCCTGTACTGGGAGAACCTGCATTCCGACGAGCACGCGCCGGCCTACGTCTCGACCCCCACCGGCCTGGCCCGCTTCCCGAGGGAGCCCATCCGCTTCCCCCGACCGTGGGTCGAGCGGAAGTACAACGTGGTCCACTGGGCCGAGATGCCCCGGGGCGGGCACTTCGCCGCCATGGAGCAGCCCGAGCTGTTCGTCGACGACGTGCGCAGCTTCTTCTCCCCGTACCGGTAGATCACGTCTCGGCGGTGAAGTCGTCGAGGTGGCGCAGGAACGTGGGCCACGCCGGCTCGTCCTCGAGCAGGATGTGGTTGGCACTGTCGAGCGGAACGAACTCCGCACCGGGGATCAGTGACGCCAGCAGCCGGCCCTCACTGAACGGCGCCGCCCGGTCGTCCCGGGCGTGGAGCACCATCGTGGGCACCTGGACCGCCCGAGCGAGATCGCCGAAGTCCTGGTTGTGGAAGGCGGTCTCCAGGAGCACGGCGTTCTCCGCCGACGCGCTCTGCAGGGCGAGGTCGTTGTACCAACGCATCTGCTCCGAGGTCGCCTCGGGCACGAAGCTCGTCGTGAACACGGTCCGGAAGGCCGGGTTGGAGCCACCCCACCCGACCCGGATGAGCTCGGGCATCAACTCGGCCTCAGCGGCGGAGTCGGGGTCGCGTCGACGCATGCCCCGGACGTACCCGCCGAGGATGACGAGGCGCGACACCCGCTCGGGGTGGCGGACGGCGTAGTCGAGGGCCGGTCCGGAGCCTTGGGACATCGCGAACAGCACGAACGGCGGGAGGTCGCTGCAGTCGACGGCCGTCTCGAGGTCGGCGGTCCAGGTGTCGAGGTCGTCGAGGCGACTGCCGGCCAGGTCCCGGTCCGACAGGCCGCCACCGCGGGCGTCGTAGCGGATGTAGCGGAACCGGTGGCCCAACTCGTTCAACCAGTGCCGCCAGACCGGGCTGTTCCAGTCGTGCTCCACGTGGGTCATCCACGTCGCCGCCTTCACGAGCGGCCGCCCAGTGCCGACCTCGGCGACGGCGAGGTGCACGCCATCGGGCGCCTGGCAGAACCGGATCGACTGGCGCAGGTCGTCCGGGCGAGCCTCGGCCACCAGCGACGGCGGGCTTGCCGCCTCCTCGACCACGACCGGGGCGACGAACTGGAACCCCCGGCCGTGGATGGTCCGGATCACGCGCTGCGCCCGGCCGTCGTCGCCGAGGGCGGCCCGCGCCGTCGCGATCCTGCTGGCCAGGGCGCTGTCCGAGACGAAGTTGTCGCCCCAGATGGCGTCGAGGATCTCGGTGCGGGTGCACATCCGCTCCCGGTGCTCCACGAGGAAGCGGAGGACCTCGAACACCTGCGGCTCGACCGGGACCCGCCGGCCGCCGACGAGGAGCTCGAACGTGTCGCAGTTCAGCTCGGCATCCTCGAACCGGTAGATCACGCCTCCAGTATCCCGCCGCGTGCCCACCCGGGCGGAGCCGGCAGCCCTGGTCATGCCGCCGCGGTCAGACGGTCCAGGTGCCGGCGGATCTCGAGGGTCAGCTCGACGGCGTCTCGCCCGATGCCGCTCAGGAACGTCGAGCTCCGCCGGCGCAGGAACGGCAGCCCGATCGCGAACAGGCCCGGGGCCCGGAGGCGCCCACCGTCGTGGACGATTTTCCCCCACCGGTCCAGGTGGGCGGGATCGATCTGAGGCGGCGCGTAGCGGTGCCCGGTTGCCCACACCACGGTGTCGAACGTCGCCGGGTCCAGTGACGTCCGCGGCGGGTCGACAACGGTCGGCGGCGGCCGATCGCGGCTCGACGCGGCGATGCCGGTCTCGTCGATGAACTCGTCGACCTGGTCCAGGAGGCGGGCCTGCTTCAGGTCGGCGTTGGCGACCAGGTTGGCCAGCGAACCGGCGCACTGCAGTCGGCCGTCGTGGACGCCGACCAGGCGGCCCACCAGCTCGACGCCGGCAGCGCTGAGGGTGGCGAGATCGAGCCGTCGCTTCTCCGGGGTGCCGACCAGTTGCGGGGATGGCACCTGCCGGGCCCGGGCCAGATCCTCCATGTCGTCGTCCCACCGGCGGGAGCTGACCCCCATTGCCTGCATCCACCAGAGGACGTCGCGCCCTCGGTAGGTGCGGGGCAGGCGCACGTGCTCGCCGACGGCGAGGGTGACGTTCCGCCCGCTGGCCACGACCTCGTCGGCGATCTGGACGCCGGACGCCGCGGCGCCGACGATCAGCACGCGGTCGCCCAGCTGTCCCGGCTGGCGGTACTCCGCCGCCCGGATCTGGTCGATGCCCTCGGGCAGCTGACCCGCCACCGCCGGGACCTTGGTCTCACCCGGCCCCATGGCCAGGACGACCGCATCGGCCTCCCAGGAGCCCGTGTCGGCGTCGACGACATAGCCCCGGCGACCGGAACGGATCTCGGAGACCGTCGTTCCGCTCACCACGGGCGCGGCGATCGACTGGGCGTAGCTGACGACCAGGTCGGCGACCTCCGTGGCGGTCATGAAGCCGTCCGGATCCGGGCCCCGGTAGGGCCGGCGGGGCAGCCCGTTCATCCAGTTCGGGGTCAAGGTCCGCAGCGAGTCCCACCGTTCGCGACGCCACGAGTGGCCGACCTCGTGACGTTCGAGGACGACGTGGTCGACGCCGACGTCCGACAGGCACCCGCTCACGGCGAGGCCTGCCGGTCCGGCGCCGACCACGACGACCGATGTCGCGTTCATGACCCGATCCTCCGCGTTCCCGACGCGGTCAGATGACCTCGACGACGACGTTCGTCGGGTTCGTGACCACGTCGAACACGGCCGAGCGCTTCTGCGACTGGGCCACGATCGCCTCGATGTCGTGCGGGACGCGTCGGCATCGATGTCGTACTGGACAGTGATCCCGCCGAACCCGTTGCGGACCTCGGGGTCGATGCCGAGGATCCCCTGGATGTCCATGTCGCCCGCGAGCGTCGCGGTGACCGAACGGAGCTGCACACCCCGGTTCGTGGCCACGGCCGCGATCCCGGCCGTCAGGCACCCGGCCAGCCCGGCGAGGACCATCTCGACCGGCGTCATGGCGTGGTCCTCGGACGCGAACAGCTCGGGGTGGTCGGTGTCGACGACGAACGCCTCGCGGTGGGACTGCTCGGCGCCGAGGCCGAAGAACTCCTCGATCGTCGTCCGGGTGTGCGTCCCGGCGACCCACTGCGAGCTGGCCCGCCACTGGAAGGCGGCCGCCTCCGGCGCGTCGGTGAGGGCGGCTCGTGCCTCGAGCAACGCCTGGACGTTCACGCCGTTGTCGACGCTCGGCTGGTCGGTGACCGTCATGCTGGCATCTCCTTGTGGTTGGCCCCTGGGACGGGGCAGTGTCCGGGTCACCGTCCTCCCCCGCCGGCGCCGGAGCTTGGAGAAGGTGCTGCGATCTCATGGAGATCTCGTGGCGAGGATCTCGATGAGACCTCGAAGACTCACCGCCGGCCCGGGCGCACGATCGCGGCATGACTCGGAACGCCGTTGCCGAACACGACTGGCGCGAGGCCGGCTAGGCCTGGCGCCGTGCGGCCGTCGACTCGACGAGGACGTCGAATACGCCCTACGCCTGAACCGAACCGGCGTCCCCGCAGCGCTACACGTCTCCCCAGGCGCGTGCCACGGCTTCACCCTGATGGCCCCAGAGGCGCCGGTGACCAGGCGGTGGTCACGCACAATGAAGGTCTGGCTAGCTACGCACCTGCAGCTTTGATAGTGCGCCTTCTCTCAGAGGCGGGGCGAACGTCCGCCGCCATCGTGGTAGAGACGTGTGCGGGTTCTCTTTCCAGGGTCGAGGACGGCGGTCAGGTCACACCCTGTCACTAGGGTCCCTCCGAAACACGACAGGGGAAAGCATGGCGCGCACCCTGAAGAGACAAGTAAGTGTCGCCAAGGTCAATCGCCGAAGCTTGACGCTGCTCGATCACGATTGGTCAGAGGATCTGCTTGCCGCACTAGACCCAGACCGGACCACGGTGCGCTACAACCGGCGATGGCGACTGTCACAGCCTGAGGTCCGTGACGGCTATGTGCAGGGCCAACTCGGGTTCGTACGCCCGTCTGCAGTCGAGAGCGTCGACTACAACGAAGCTGAGCATCGGTACCAGGTTGAGGCTGGCTGGGCGGTCGCCGGCAGCTTCACCCACTTCGTGATCGACCTCGGGTCGCAGTTGATGGCCTTCGAGGAGCGGCCGCCGGACATCCGACGGCAATCCTTCCTGGGCGCCTTCAAGTCATTGATGGATAGCTCCGCGACACCGTTCGACCTCGAGCTAGTGAGTGATCCGCGGAGCCTCGACGCGTGGCTCTCCGATGTCGAGACAGTTACTCGCTTCCACGCGACTATCCATCCGCCGAACCCGGAGTGGCGTGACCGAGTCGAAGAGGTCAGACAAATCGTCACTTCGACGAATGCCGACCCGTTGACTATCGAGGCGAAGTCAGATCCCGGGCAAGACGGTCGAGGCCTCAACATCAAGGAGACAGTCCTGGAAGGAGTTGCGGATCACGCAGCCGCAGGGAACGGCAGGTACCGGCTCACGGGGCTGAAGGCCTCGAGTCGACGATTCTTCGACTCAGCTCGGCGACTCGTGACCGGCGAGTTTCACTTATCGGCAGACGACTGGGAAGACACGATCTACGAGCGCCTAAAAAGCACGCTCCAACAGCTCCTGCCAACTGTGTTTCCTGCGGACGACGATTCAACGACGCAGGGTCAGCCATGACAGACACATCCCCCGATCGAACCCCGAGCGTCGGCGGATACTGGACGACGCTTTGGGGGCACCGCCGCAGCGTGGTTCGAAGCTGGGACCTCTGGCTTGCGGTCGTACTCGCTACATCAGCGGGCATCGGCGTCTGCAATCGGTCGATGAGTGAGAGCCTCTCCAACTTGCTACTCGCGGAAGTCGCCGGGCTTGCGGCCCTCCTCGGCATCGTTGTCGCAGGCTTGGCGATCGTGACTTCGCAGTTGAGTCCGATGTTCCTCGAAGTGCTTGCCCGTAGTCGCGGAGGTATTGAAGCCGACTTCTTCCCCTTTTGGCATCTAACGGTAGTGCTGGTCGCGGGCACGCTAGTTGCCGGTGGCGGCTGTTTGATCTTGCCGCAATCGACGTCCGGGCAAGCAAGGGCAGTGTTGATCGGCTCGACCTTCTTTGCTGCGTATGGGCTGCTCTCGACTGTGAATCTTGTCGCCTTGATCGTTGGTCAAGGAGTCAACCGGTCGCTACAGATACTGCGCGACGGTGACGGCTGACTCGGGCGTCTGCGCTGCATTGACTCTCGTCCACGAGGGCGGACGCCACTGCCTCGTCGATGAGGAGTCGGCCCTCGTGGGTCGTTCGGCCATGCAGCTTCGAGGCGCTGAGCCAATCTGGACGCCAACGTCGACCGCCGGTGCCGGTCGACCATTTGCACAGCGGGTCTAGGTCCTGCTCTTACGATCTGGCCGTGTCACTTCGTCTGAAGGAGGGCGTCCTGATCGAGGATGCTGCTGAGGGTCTTCGCGCAGCTGCCATGGAGGCCAGAAACCCCCTCCCGCCGGGATTCGCAGCCGCAGTCAACCACTACCTCTCCTGGACGAACAACCAGGCCGAGTCTGTTATTCGGAACTGCCTCGTCGACCCGAGGCTCTGGATATCCCTCCGCGGCGACTCCTACTGGCACATCCAGAGCATGTCCGAGGTCAGTCCACGGTGGAACGAAATCAATCAGACCGAAATGAAGCGGCAGGCGGAATACCTCGAAGGTCTCCAGGCGACATTGCAACGCTCATCGACCGTGTCGGCGCCGCCCCTGGAGTCTTCGCTGTCCTCGACACACACGTGCTACTCCACTATGAGCCTCCAGCCCAGGTGGCGTGGCCCACTATTGTCGGCCAGTCGGACGTCAGGCTCGTCCTCCCGCTACGTGTCGTCGAGGAACTCGACGAGAAGAAGTACACGGCGAGAGACGATCTGGCCGACCGGGCCCGGCGACTTTTGAGCCAGCTTCGCGAGCAGCTGTCACCGTCCGCCGGACTGCCAGTCCGGCTGCGCGAGCACGTGACCATTGAAATCCCGGTCGATGACGGGCCACGCCCACGTATGGCTGATGCGGATCACGAGATCCTCGAGACGTGCCTTGATCTGAAAGCCACCGGTCGACGCGTGCTCCTCGTCACCGGCGACACAGGCCTTTCGATCCGCGCCTCCCACCTCCATATTGAAACCATCGAACCACCAGCGAGCTATCTCCGGATTAGTCCCAATGCCCCGGCCTGAAGCGCATCTGAAAACGCGGCCCTGGTCGCGACAGGCCCGTGCGCCGTCTCGGCGATCCGTCGATGTTGTTCAATTGCGGTATGGGAACGCGTGAACTTCGGGGTGCGTGCCCTGGAGGCGTGGCTCACTCATCTTCTTTCTCGAAGCGACCGGCAAGGGCGCGAGCCCGAAGCATCTCGTCAGCGGGCATGTCGATAGGTCGACGAGCGACTGTGATCTGCGAAATGCCCTGTCTTGAGCGTCGATTCCGGGGATGTCCAGGAGGGCAGCGACGAGGAAGCAGTCGCGGCGTCCCTATCGGCGCTCGAGTCAGAACGTGGGGGTCACCCGGGAGCAAGCATCCACGATCCGCTTACCTTCTCAGCCCCCGGAGGTCGCTGAACACGCCGGCTTGGATGGTGAGCGAACCGAATTCGTTCTTGAACGGCTCGTCGAGGCTGGCCAGGTGGGCAGGCACACTAATGGCGACGGAGTCACCGATCGACTCGACAGTACGTACGCGCTGCCTATCCACGATCGCTGACGTCTTGGCTTACCGGTAGATCGCAATCACAGTCGCAACGGCGGCAGGGAAGCTGAGTCGGACCGTCATCGGCTGTTCGTCGGCCTTCTGTGTCCGACGCTGCTCACGATTGAGTGACATCCCGGGCAGTATCCCGCTGCCAAGGGTCTCGGGCTTGCCCTTCAAGACGAAACGCTGAATCTTGGCGAGCACACTTAGCTCACCTTCGAGTGCCCCAGGCTCGACCAGTAGGTGCTCTCTCGGCAGCTCCGCAAAGAACTGGTACCTCGGTGATCCGGCAGGCGAGAAGATGCAGGGAACGGCGGCCGTGGCGAACCGCTCAGCGACACCCTCGATGGCGGAGAGCTGATTACTCATGAGGTCAGCTTCGGTTGGGTCGTAGTCGTCAGGCAGCATGCTTGGCGGGAGAGTGCGCATGAGTTCAAGCCACGGAGCGATCTCGCCGACCGCGGACAGGTTGCTCATGTCAGCGACACCTGGAGCGAGACGCACCGCAGCGTCAACCTCAACAATCTCGTTTCGGTCGAGCTGGGTCCAGATGTCATCGTCCAAGGCTGAAAGGAACTGGATCGCCTCCGACTTATCGAGGAGCCTGCGCAGGCGGTTGAACTGGGATTCTGCCGTCTGACGGACGGTGCGCTCCGCTTCGCTGCTCCCAAGCCTTCCTCGCTCGCCAGACAGCCCGGCCGGTCCTGCGCTGAGGGATCCACCAAAACCCGACCGGGATTCGTCCTGTTCGGTGATTCGCTCCTCGTCGTACACGCCTCCCTCCAGCTGTGCGAGGAACTGTGACACCAAGTCGTCACGGCGATAGAGGAACTCGCGGAGGATCACCACGTCGTCGAGGTTACGTGGCGGGGTCACGCCACCACCTGTAGCGCCGGGCGCCGAGTAGAGCCGACGTCAGACAAGCGCGGGGCGGACGCCGGGATGGAGGTCCGGCATCTCGACCCGGGCGCCGTCCCGACGTATGGGCGTGCCGTTGACTAGGACCTGGCGGACGCCGGTCGGCGCCTCGGCGGTTAGGCGCTCGGCGTCGGCCGGGAAGTCCCGGACTCGTTGCGACCGGGCCGGATCCCACGGTGTCGGGGTCGAACACGACGACATCGGCCCAGGCGGCTTCGGCCAGTACGCCGCGGCCCACGACTCCGAACATCGAGGCCGGCTCGCCGGTCATCTTGTGGACGGCTTGTTCGACGGTCAGGACCTCTCGCTCCCGCACCCACTTGGCCAGAAGATCGGTGAACAGGGGGGCGTCGCAGAGCTGGTCGACGTGGGCGCCGGCGTCGGACAGGCCCAATGCGACGGACTTCGTCTTCAGGAGGTCGCCGACGGCTTCGGCATCGTCGTTGGCGATGTAGGCGCGGAACCTCGTGCTCAGGTCCTCGGCTAGGGCGAGCTCGCACATGACGTCGAGCGGTGTGACTCCCCCGCTCCGTCGCCAGGTCAGACACTCGCCTGCCCTCGAGCTCGGGGGACCGCTCGGACTCGGAGACCTCGAAGGTCTCCCACCTCGGCTTCATCTTCGCCAGCTCGAGGTCAGCCGCAGCCCGGGCTCGCCACTCGGGGTCGGCGTAGGCCGCCAGGCGCTCGGCTCGGGATCGCTCGAGGAGCTCGCCGAAGACTTTGCCGACGTTGAGGTTGTAGGCGTCGGCCATCGTGAACTGCATGGTCAGCGGCCTCGGCGTGACCTGGGGCCACACGTCCGCTCCCGCCGCGATGCCCTGCTCGTGGAGCTCGACGGTCGGGCCGTGCGCCCCATCTGGCCTCGCGAACAGGGGGTACGTGAAGGGGCGGCCGATCTTGGGCTGCCACTCGTAGACGTCCTCGTAGGTGCACTGCTCGCCCGGGGTGATGAGGACCACGCCCTTGCCGGCCTCCCCCGCCGCTCGGAACAGGGCCTCGACCTCGTCGGCTTCGGCGAAGCGGCTGGGGACGGGCTTGCCGTCGACACCGCGGTGGGCGAACGAGAAGCTCGTCGAGAAGCCCGCTCCCCCGGCCGCGATGCCCTCCTTCACCAGGGCTGCCATCTGCACGATCTCGTCCGGCTTCGCCGCTCGCTCGTATGCCGCGTCGCCCATGACGTACAGGCGCAACGCGCGAGTGACCCACGTAGGCAGTGAAGTTGAGCAGGGTCCCCCGCCGGGCCACGAGGTCGAGGTACTCGGGGAACGTCTCGAAGTCCCAGACGATGCCCTCCGCCAGCGTGTCGACGTCCATGTCCTCGACGTTCTCGAGGGTCCGAGCGATGACGTCGTGGTGCTCCTTCCGGGTCGGGGCGATGGCGAAGCCGCAGTTGCCGGCAATGACGGTGGTGACCCCGTGGAAGCACGAGGGCCGCAGCATCGGGTCCCAGAAGACCTGGGCGTCGTAGTGGGTGTGGATGTCGATGAACCCGGGACTCACGACGCAACCGGAGGCGTCCAGCTCCTGGTCGCCCTTCACGGTCGGTGCGATCTCGACGATGCGGCCGCCGGCGATGCCGACGTCGGCGCGATAGCCCGGCGCGCCGGTGCCGTCGACGACGGTGCCGCCGCGGATGGCGATCTCAGCCACCGTCGTCGGCCTTCGGCAAGGAGAAGAGGAGCTTGGTCAGATCGGGGGGCGGGCCGGCGGTGGAGCCGCCGTCGACGGGCAGGATCGCCCCGGTGATGTGGGCCGCCTTGTCGCTGGCCAGGAAGACGACGGCGTGGGCCGCCTCCTCCGGCGACCCCTTGCGCTGCAGCGGCTGCGTGTAGCGCACGATGGGCTCGATGTCGTAGGTGGTCATCGCCGTGACGACGTGGCCCGGGGCGATGCAGTTGACCCGGATCCCGTAGCGGCCGAGGTCGGCGGCGATCGCCCGGGTGAAGTGGATGACGGCGGCCTTGGCGGCCTGGTAGATGACGAGGCCGGGGCTGGCGTCGATGCCGGCGATCGACGAGTTGTTGATGATCACTCCCCCGCCGTGGTCCTTCATGTGCCGGGCCGCCCGCTGGCTGCCGACCATGGTCCCGTAGACGTTGATGTCCATCTCCCGGCGGAAACCGGCGAGGTCGTCGTGGAGGAAGGGGGTCATGGCCGACCCCACGCCGGCGTTGTTGAACATGACGTGGAGGCCGCCGAAGCGCTCCACCGTGGCGTCGACCAGCGCCTGGACCTGGTCGGTGTCGCTCACGTCGGTCTGGCAGAACGCCGCGGCGTCACCCAGGTCGCTCGCCGCCTGCTCGCCCCGCTCGACGTCGATGTCGGCGATGACGACCTGCGCCCCCTCGGCCACGAAGCGCTCAGCGGTGGCCTGGCCGATGCCAGCGGCGCCGCCGGTGACGATGGCGACCTTGCCGGCGAGCTCGCCCACCTAGGCGTCCTCGATCCAGTAGTCGGGGACGGGGTCGACGTCGTGGCGGGCGAAGATGGCGTCGATCTCGGCCAGGTCCTCGGCCGACAGCTCCCAGCCGAGGGCGCCGACGTTGTCCTCCAGCTCGGCGGTGTTCCGCAGCCCGACCAGCGCGGTGCTCACCGCCGGGTGCGACGTGGCCCAGCGCAGCGCCAGCTGCGGCAACGACCGGCCCTTGCGCGCGGCCAGCTCCTTCAGCTCCTCCACCACGGCCAGGTTGGCGGGGAACCTCTCCTCACCGAAGAGGGCGTCGAAGAGGCGCATGCCGGCCATGCTCCCCCCCGCCCGGGAGCGCCAGTCGTCCTTGCCGAAGCTGGTGTCCTCGGTGAAGGTGCCGGTCAGCAGGCCGAAGGCCAGCGAGCCGTAGGCCATCACGCCGATGCCGTGCTCCTGGCACAGCGGCCACACCTCCCGCTGCATGCGCCGGTCGAACAGGTGGTACCCGTACTGGACGGCGCCGACCTTCCCGACGGCCATGCAGGCCTCGATCTCCTCGGGCTTGAAGTTGGACAGGCCGATGTGGCGGATCTTGCCGTCCTGCACCAGATCGGTCAGGGCCCCCATGGTCTCCTCGAAGGGGACCGTCCGGTCGGGCCAGTGGATCATGTAGACGTCGATCCAGTCGGTGCCCAGGCGCTTGAGCGACTGGTCGATGGTGTCCATGACCCGCTCGCGGCTGGAGTCACGGAAGTTGGGCTTGTCCCGGTAGTTCATGCCGAACTTGGAGACGATGATCGCCTCGTCCCGGCGGGCGCCCAGGGCCTTGCCCAGCGCCTCCTCGGACGCCCCCATGCCGTAGCCCTCGGCGGTGTCGAAACAGTTGATGCCGAGGTCGAGGGCCCGGCCGACGGCCTCGTCGAAGTCCTGGGCCTCGATGCTCCCGTAGCCGCCGCCGATCTCCCAGCAGCCGAACCCGATCACGGAGACGTCCAGGCCCGTCTGCCCGAACGGCCGGTGCTCCATCAAGCACTCCCCTTCGCTCGTCTGCTCGGGACGCTATGACAGGATTTGACTCGGTGTCAAAACTTGCCGCGTCGTAGGGTGTGGGCAGGCATGGGTACCGACGAAACTCGACCGCCGCGGCTCCCGCCACCGTGGTTCATCCACCTGGCGTGGCGCGTCCATCGAGGGCTCTACCGGCTCAGTGGCGGCCGCTTCCTGTGGACCCCGGCGAACAAGCGGGGCTGGGGCGCGCTCCTCCTGACGACCGTCGGGCGGAGGTCCGGGCAGGACCGCAAGGTCATCCTCGGCTACGTCGAGGACGGTCCGAACCTCGTCGTGCTGGCGATGAACGGTTGGGGCGAGGGCCATCCCGCGTGGTGGCTCAACCTCGAGGCCCAACCGGACGCCGTCGTGCGCCTGACGGGCGAGGAGCCGCGCCCGGTGCACGCCATCCAGGTCGAGGGGCCGGAGCGAGATCGACTGTGGCAGCGCTGGGCCGAGGTCGAACCGAAGCTCGACGGCTACGCCGGCCGGCGGTCCACCGAGACGCCCGTGATCGTCTTCGAACCTTTGGCTGTCACTCCCCCTCAGTAGGTTGGGAAGCGAACATACGTTCGCTACTCTGGACCGAGAGAGGAGGTGCCCCGTGACCAGCGAGCTGGAGGATCTGGAGCACGCCCTCGACCTGGCGAACAAGGTGTCCTGGGGCGACGAGCCCTCGGCAGCCAAGACCGCCGCCTTGGCGACGGTGAGCCGGGTCCGGAACAAGGTCGACGTGTTGGATGCCCGGGTGCTGCGGAGCTTCGAGGCGACCCAGGAGCACAAGGCCCAGGGCCACGCCTCGGCTATCGGATGGTTGCTGCACAACTGCCGAAGCCACGGCGACGACGCCGCGGCCCGCCGCCGCCTGGCCCGGCGGCTGGGCCACCAGCCGCTGGCCGAGGAGGCCCTCGCGGCCGGAGAGATCACCGCCCGCCACATCGACGTGCTCGAGCGAGCCCGGCGGCTGGTGGGCGACGACGCCTTCCGGATCGGCGAAGAGGTCTTGGTCGAGCTGGCGGTGACCAAGCGCTTCGACGACTTCCAGCGGTCGGTGGAGTACTTCATCGCCCGGGCCCGTCCCGCCGACGCCAACGAGCGGGAGGAGCAGCAGATCCGCGACCGCTGGTGCTCCTCGTCACGGACCCTGGACGGCTGCGGCAAGGTCGATGCCTGGCTCCCGCCGCTGTCCTTCACGGTCTTCGACGCCGAGCTGAGCCGCCTGGCCGAGCACCTCTACCACCAGGACGTGGCCGAGGCCCGGGACCGACTCGGCCGAGAGCCGACCACCTCCGAGCTGGCCCGTACGCCGGCCCAACGCCGGGCGGACGCCCTGGAGCTCATGGCCCGCCGCTCTGCCGCGCATGGTGATGAGGAGGTGCCGGCGTCGAGCTTCGTCATCAACCTCCACGCGGGCGCCGAGCTCGCCCTGCAGATCCTCGAGCGGCTCATCGCCGCCCTGCGCGACGGCACCGACGACGACCTCGATCTCGACGACATCGCCATCGGCCCCGACGACCTCTGCGAGGACGACGACGGCACGGTCGTCACCGTCAACACGCTGGTGCTGGCCCTCCTCACCGGCTCGGTGCGCGGCTACCTCTACGACCCCGACGGGGTCCCCCTGCGCTACGGCCGGTCCCGCCGGCTGTTCACCAAGCCCCAGGCCGACGCCCTCCGCGCCCGGTTCCGGCGCTGCCGTCACCCCTTCGGCTGTGGCCGCACCGGGACAACGCTGCAGTCCAACCACGTCACCGAGCACCGCCGAGGCGGCCTCACCAACGTGGAGGACGGCGACACCCGCTGCGGCCCGCACAACCGCTGGTACTCCAACACCTACGGGGAGCCGCCACCCGACGGACCGGTCGACACCGACCAACGAAGACGCCCGCCCGACCTCGGGCCCCTCCCCTTCGACGACCAGTGACCCACGAGGACCCGACGCGCCATGATCCAACCGTTGATCCATCAAATCAATTTGATGTAAAGTGCCGACGATGCCTACGGCGCGAGCTGACCGCGAGCTGAGCCCGCCGGCGTTCCTGCAGCTCGCTGGACATCCGCTGCGCTGGCGACTGCTCAGCGACCTGGCCCGCAGCGACCGCACGGTGCAAGAGCTGGTCGGCCTGGTGCGACAGCCCCAGAGCCTCGTCTCGTACCACCTCGGCAAGCTGCGCGACGGCCGCTTGGTCTCGGCGCGGCGCAGCTCGGCTGACGGCCGCGACGCCTACTACTCCGTCGCCCTCCCCCGCCTGGCCGAGCTGCTCACCGCCACGGGCGAGGCCCTGCACCCCGGGCTCCGCCTCACCCCGCCGCCCGCGACCAATGGCCACCCGGGGACGGCGACGGCGCGGGTGTTGTTCTTGTGCACGGGCAACAGCGCCCGCTCCCAGATGGCCGAGGCTCTGACCCGGGTCCGCTCCGCGGGGCTGGTCGAGGCCCACAGCGCCGGTAGTCACCCCAAGCCCCTGCACCCCAACGCGGTGCGGGTGATGCGAGACGAGCACGGCATCGACCTGACCGATCGGCGGTCGAAGCACCTGAGCGAGTTCACCCAACAGCGCTTCGATCGGGTGATCAGCCTGTGCGATCGGGTGCGCGAGGTGTGCCCCGAGTTCCCCGGCCGCCCCGAGACCGTGCACTGGAGCATCCCCGACCCCGCCGCCGGGCAAGGCGACGACGCGGCGAGCTACCCGGCCTTCCAGCAGACCGCCGACGAGCTCGAGACCCGCATCGGGTTCCTGCTCGCCACCCTCAGTTCCCCGACGACAGCACAGGAGAAGCCATGACCGAACCCGACGAGATGGTGAACGTCCGCTACATGGTCGACGACGTGGACGCCGCGATCGCCTTCTACACCAAGCACCTCGGCTTCGAGCCGCGCATGAACGCCGCCCCGGCCTTCGCCGACGTCACCCGCGGCAACCTGCGGCTGTTGCTCAGCGGGCCGGCCAGCTCGGCCGGGAGACCCATGCCCGACGGCGCCACGCCGGGCCCCGGAGGCTGGAACCGCATCCACCTCATCGTCGCCGACATCGCCACCGAGGTCGCTCGGCTCCGCGACGCCGGCGCCAGCTTCCGCAACGACATCGTGACCGGCCCCGGCGGCCAGCAGATCCTGCTGGAGGACCCCTCGGGCAACGTCGTCGAGCTGTTCCAACCCGCTGGCCCCTGACCGCAGCGGTCAGTCGAGGACCTTGCGGACCACCCAGCGGGTCTTGCCGATCTGACGGGTGCGCTCGAAGCCCTGCTGCTCGAACATGGCAAGGGTGCCGTTCCAGAGGAAGCTGGACGAGATCGACTGGTCCTCGGTGCTGTCGGGATAGCTCTCGACCGTCCCGCCGCCGAGCCGGGCGATCTCCTCGAGGGCACCGGCCAACCCCGCCGCGGCCACCCCTCGGTGCCGGTGGCCCTTGCCGACGAAGAAGCACGTGATGCGCCAGTCGGGCAGGTCGTCGAGGCCCTCGAGGTACGCCTTCCGGTTCTTGAGCTTGGGCAACTCGTCGGGGACGCCGAACTGGCACCAGCCCACGCACTCCTCGCCGTCGTAGACGAGAGCAGCGTGGGCCTCGCCGTCCCGGACCCTCGCCTCCTTCGCGGCCCGGTTGTCCTCCGCGGACTTGGCTCGGTCGGCCTCGGGGTGGAAGGCCATGCACCAGCAGCCACCCCACACGCCGTTGTGGGCCTCGACCAGGCGGGCGAACTCCGGCCAGGTCTCCCGGTCGAGCGTCCGCGTGGTGTAGTCCGACATCGGCGCCTCCGTCTCGATCCCTCCGAATCGTAGGCAAGTCGAAGATCGACACGGTCGGGGTAGGCGACACCCGACGGGCGACGAACCGGCGGCACCCGAAGGGAACGGACATGACCAAGTTGCGCAAGATCGCCCTGTGGGCCGGTGTCCTCTACCTGCTCACCTTCGCCTTCTCGATCCCCACGTTGGGCCTGAAGTCCACGGTGGAGGACGACGTCGACTTCATCCTCGGCACCGGTTCCGACACCGCGGTGATGTGGGCGGGCGTGTTCGACGTCATCACCGCCCTCACCGGCATCGGCACGGCCGTGGCGCTGTACCCGGTGGCCCGGCGGGTGAGCCGATCGGCTGCCACGGGCTTCGTCGCCTCTCGGACCCTCGAGGCATCGATGCTGTTCGTGAGCTTCCTCAGCCTGATGTCGATCGTGACCCTGCGCGAGGACATGGCCGGCTCGGCCGACGCCGACACGCTCGTCATCGCCGGGCAGTCGCTCGTGGCGTTCCACGACTGGTCGTTCGTGCTCGGCCCCGGCGTGATGCCCGCGATCAACGCCCTGTTCCTCGGCACCGTGATGTACCGCTCCGGCCTCGTGCCCCGCATCCTCCCCCTGATCGGGTTGATCGGTGCGCCCATCCTCATCGCCTCGGCTCTCGCCACCACGTTCGGGGCGCAGGAGCAGACCGACGGCACCGCCGCGCTGCTCGCCCTGCCCATCGCCGCCTGGGAGTTGGGACTGGGCGTCTACCTGACGGTCAAGGGCTTCCGGCCCTCGCCGTACATCGACGACGAGGACCCGACGCTCGCCGGTCGCCAGCTCGCCCCCGCCTGAGGTCAGGTCGGGTCGACGGCGACCAGCTTCAGGGCGACCTCGACCATGTGGGCCCGGAGGGTGTCGTCGTCGACGTCGGCGACGAGCGGGTGGGTGACGGCACCACCGACCGCACTCAGGAACATGGCCGCGGCCGTCCGGTTGCCGACGTCCGGGGCGGGGCCGGCCAGCAGGCGGTTGAGCCGGCGGAAGAGCTCCGGGAAGGGCTCGTGGGTGCGCAGCAGGCGGACCACGACGGGGTCGTACTCGAGGGCGCCGACCACCCAGCGCCGCTCGACGGCGACCTCGACGATGCCCTCGACCAGCACCTTGACGGCCCGGGAGCGATCGGTCTCCGCTTCGGCGGCATCGAGAGCGGAGGCCAGCTTCGCCAACTCGAGCTCCATGACCGCCAGGACGATGTCCTGCTTGCTCTGGAACTGGTGGTACACGGCGGCCTTCGTCACGCCCATGGCGTCGGCGATCATCTGCAGCGAGGTCCCGTGCACGCCGTGCTCGGCGAACAAGCCGAGGGCGGCGTCGATCACCCGGGTCTGGGCCGCGGTCGACACCATCAGGTCTCGTCAGAGCTCCACGACAGCAGGTCGCCCGGCTGACACTGGAGCACCTCACACAGCGCTTCGAGCGTGGAGAACCGCATGGCCCTGGCCTTGCCGGTCTTGAGGATCGACAGGTTGGCCAAGGTGATGCCCACACGCCCCGAGAGCTCGGTGAGGGTCATGTCGCGGACATCGAGGAGCTCGTCGAGGTGCACTCGGACGGGCATGTCAGATGGTGCGGTCTTCGAGGTCACGCAGCACGGTGCCCTCGTTGAAGACCTCGGCCAACGCCAGGAGGCCGAGCGCCACCAGCACGGACACGCCCCAGTCGGGGGAGGCAGTCGAGACACTCACCCCTGGCTCGCCTTCGACGGTGGCTCCCAACAGGCGCCCGGTGATCTCGGCGCCGACGGGGACCGCCACGAACAGCGCCCCGAGCACCCGGAGGCGGATCGCATTGCGAGGATCGAACGGCTTGCCATCGCGAGCCGACCGCACGATGCGACGCGTCATGACCATGCCGACCCAGAAGGCCGCGATGAGCAGCAGCCCTGACGCCGCCAGCACCAGCCGCGAGTCGAGGTCGTCCTCGTCCAGCCTGAGCTTCGCCCGGACCGCGGCGCGTTCGAGCCCGAGCTCACGACCGTCCACCTCGCCGTTCGCGAGCACGTCGATCGTCGGTCCGTCGTCGATCGTGACGTCGAGGGGTGGCTCGAGCACTGCGTCGACGGCGACGCCACCCCGGCCACCGACAAGAGCGCCGAGGTTGGCCACGAAGACGAGGGTCCCGAGGACGAACACGACCGTGACCAGGCGCAGGAGGCGATCGAGCCAGAGGAGCCCCTTGCGGGTGCTCAGCGTCGTGGACGACGAGGGGTCCATATCGAAAAACGATAACCTCGATCCTTATCGTTTGTCAATAAGGACGCTCAGCTCCTTCGGGCCGGTCTCGAAGAAGGCGGGGACGTTCTCGAACCGGAAGCCGTCGGCCAGCCGGACGGTGCCCGGCGGGAAGTGCTCGAGGAACGCCGTGACGGCGATGCGGGCCACGGTGCGGGCCATGACGGCGCCCGGGCAGACATGGGGGCCGTGGCCGAAGGTCAGGTGGTCCGAGGCGTTGTCCCGGTCGACGTCGAAGTCGTCGCCGTGGTCGAAGACGGCCTCGTCCCGGTTGGCGCAGGCGGTGCCCATGACCACCCGCTGACCGGCCTGCAGCACCGTGCCCTCGACCTCGGTGTCGCGCACGCAGCCCCGTGGGGCGAACATGACCGGTGGGGCCAGGCGGAGGCTCTCGTCGATGGCCGTGGCCAGGGCGCTCGGGTCCGAGCGCAGGCGGTCCTCCAGCCCGGGCACGGTGAAGAGCTGGTGCAGCAGGTTGCCGAGGAGCTGGCTGGTCGTGGTCAGCCCGCCGGTGATCAGGTTGCGCACCATGGCCCGGAGCTGGCGGGGGGTGAGCCGCTCGCCGTCCACCTCCAGCTCCAGCAGCTTCGTGGTCACGTCGTCGCGGGGGTCGGTGCGGCGCTCGTCGATGCGGGCGTCGATGTAGCCGGCGAAGTCGGGGAACCCGTCGGCGAAGCCCTCCACGCCTTCCCGGTTGCGGTGGGTGCCGGGGAAGCCGCTCTCGATGAGGTCCTTGGCCCAGGCCATGACCTGCGGGGCGTCCTCCGGGGAGAAGCCGAGGAGGTGCACGGTCGACGAGTTGGGCAGGGGCGCGGTGTAGGCCGGCACGAGGTCGGCCTCGCCGTCGTCGGGGAGGGCCGCGAGCAGGTCACGGGCGGTCGACGCCATGAACGGCTCGGCCGCCTTCACCGCCTTGGGCGTGAGGGCGGTGACCATCACCCGGCGCACGACCGAGTGGGTGGGCGGGTCCAGCTCGCCCAGCGTCCGGTCCTCCAGCGGCACCACCACGCCGGGCGCCTTGAAGCCCTGGGCGCTGGAGAAGCCCTCGGTGTCGCGGAGGAGCCGGCGGCACTCGGCGTGGCGGGTCACGTAGGCCATGCCGTCGCCGACGTCGACCACCGCCGCCTGCTGGCGGAGCTCGGCCAGCAGGGGCCAGGCGTCGTGGGCCTGTTCGGGGTCGAAGGGGTTGAACGCCGTCACGCCGGGGTGAGCTCGAGGTGGATGTTGGTGAGCCCCCGGAGGAAGTAGGTGGGCAGGTACTCGAAGGGCTGGTCGGCGAGCCGGATGTCCGCGGTGCGGTCGAAGAGGCGGTTGAGGGTCACCGTGCCCTCGGCCCGGGCCAGCGGGGCGCCGGCGCAGGTGTGGGCGCCGAACCCGAACGCCATGTGGTGACGGGCGTTGCGGCGATCGACGTCGAACTCGTGGGGATCGTCGAAGGTGCGGGGATCGCGGTTCGCCGCCCCGGGGAGGAGCAACACCGTGGCGCCGGCCGGGATCGGGACGCCGGCCAGCTCCGTCTTCACCTTGGCCATGCGGAACTGGCCCCGCAGCGGGCTCTCCATCCGCAGGGTCTCCTCGAGGAAGTTGGGGATCTTGTCCCGGTGGTCGCGGACGACCTGCTGCAGGTCGGGGCGCTCCCCCAGCACCTTGAGGGCGAACGACAGCAGCCGGACCGTGGTCTCCTGCCCGCCGGCGTAGAGGTTGGCGGCGATGAGGGCGGCGTCCTTCACCTCCGGGATCGAGCCGTCGGGGAAGGTGGCACTGGCCAGCCCGCCCATCACGTCGTCCCGGGGGTTCTGGCGGCGGTCCTCGATGTACTCGGTGAACTTCTCGTAGAGGAACTCGAGCGGCTTGTGCTCCTTGCCCGCCGGCAGCTTGCCCAGCTGGTCCCGGAAGAGGCCGTAGTCCTCCTCGGGCACCCCTTCCAGGTCGGCGACGACGAGCATGGTGAACGGCTCGGCGTAGTCGTGGATGAACTCCGAGCGCCCCCGCTCGATGATCGGGTCGAGCAGCTCGTCGGCATAGCGCCACATGAACTCCTCGTTCTCACTCAGCCGCTTCGGCGTGATGAGGCGCAGGAGCAGGGACCGGTGGAACGTGTGCCGGGGCGGGTCGAAGCTCGGCAGCTGGTCGGAGAAGGGCAGCTCGTCCCGGCAGCGTTCGATCAGCTCGGTGATGTCGTCGCCCTCGACCGGCTCGGAGAACTTGACGAAGGGCCCGGCCACCGTGTTGCAGGACGAGAACCGGTCGGTGCCGTTGTAGACGCCGAGGGCCTCCTCGTAGCCGGTGACCAGGTAGACGCCGTAGTGGGGCTCCTGCCACACCGGGTGCTGAGCCCGCACCCAGTCGAAGTACTCGTAGGGGTCGTCCTGGAGGGCGCGATCGCGGAAGAAGTTGACGCTGTCGAACCCCTCGGCCACTACGGTGCCCCCGTACGTTTATGACACGGTGTCAAATCTTGCCCGGGAGCTTAGGACGTTGAAGAGCTACGAGCTGTACGTCGGTGGGAAGTGGGTGGGCGCCGAGAGCGACGAGGAGCTCGAGGTCATCAACCCCGCCACCGAGGAGGCCATCGGTCGGGTGCCCCAGGCGTCGGTCGCCGACGTCGACCGGGCGGTGGCGGCGGCCCGGGAAGCCTTCGAGGAGGGGCCGTGGCGCCGCTTCTCCCCCCGGGAGCGGTCCGACGCCCTGCTGCGCTTCACCCAGGTGGTCGCCGACCGCCGGTCCGAGCTGGTCGACCTGATCATCGCCGAGGCGGGCTCGGCCCGCTCGATCGCCGAGATGATGCAGTTCGACACCGGCTTCCGCTACGCCGAGTGGATGGCCGAGCGCACGGCCAGCTTCCCGTTCCAGGATCCGCTGCCGCCGCAGGCCGGCGCCCGGGGCCTCGGCCAGGGCGTGATCCTCAAGGAGCCGCTCGGGGTGGTCGCCGCCATCACCCCGTTCAACTTCCCGCTCTACCTGAACCTCTCGAAGGTCGTCCCCGCGCTGGCCATGGGCAACAGCGTGGTGCTCAAGCCGTCGCCGTTCACGCCGCTGGAGGCCTTCGTCCTCGGCGAGATCGCCGACGAGGCCGGCCTCCCGCCCGGCGTCCTCAACGTCGTCACCGGCGACGTCGAGGCCAGCCAGCACCTGACCACCCACCCCGGCGTGAACATGATCTCGTTCACCGGCTCCGACCTCGTGGGCAAGCAGATCATGGGCCAGGCCGCCGAGGGGCTGAAGAAGGTGCTGCTGGAGCTGGGGGGCAAGTCGCCCAACATCGTCTTCGAGGGCAGCGACATCGCCAAGTTCGCCTTCGGGGCCGCGTTCGGCTTCACCATCCACGCCGGCCAGGGCTGCGCCCTCCCGACCCGGATCCTCGCTCAGCGCGGCGTCTACGACGAGGTCGTCGAGGGGATGGCGAAGGCGCTGGGCCGGGTGAAGGTCGGTGACCCCACCGACAAGGCGACGGGGATGGGGCCGCTCATCCACGCCGCCCAGCGGGAGCGGGTCGAGCGCTACGTCGCCACCGGGCAGGAGGAGGGGGCCCGGCTGGTCTGCGGGGGCGGCCGGCCCGAGGAGCTCGACCGGGGCTACTTCTTCGAGCCCACGCTCTTCGCCGACGTCGACACCTCGATGGTCGTGGCGCAGGAGGAGATCTTCGGCCCGGTCGGGGTGGTGATCCCGTTCGACGACGAGGACGACGCCGTGCGCATCGCCAACGACAGCCGGTATGGGCTGGCCGCCTCCCTCTGGCACCCCGACCCCGTGACCGCCTGGCAGCTGGCCCAGCGCATCGAGGCCGGCACCGTCTCCATCAACGGCGGGGCGGGCGGCCCCCACCTGTGGGGACCGTTCGGCGGCTACAAGCACTCGGGCATCGGGCGGGAGTACGGCGACTACGGCCTGCTCGAGTACGCCCAGCTGAAGACCGTCACCTGGCCGGCCGGCCGCCCGTGAGCACCCTCCTCATCGATCCGGCGGACCTGGTCGATCCGGCGCGGTGGGGCGAGCGGGGCTATCCGCACGAGCTGTGGGCCCGCATGCGGGCCGAGGCGCCGGTGGCCCGGATCGAGTCCTCGGAGTACGGGCCGTTCTGGGCCCTCACCCGCCACGTCGACGTCCAGGCCGTGGCCGCGCAACCCCTGCTCTTCTCCAGCGCCCTGGGCATCACCCTTCGCCCCCCGAACGCCCCGATCTTCCACTCCGACGTCCTGGTGGTGCTCGACCCGCCTCGGCACGGCCCGCTGCGCCGGGTGGCCAGCCCCAAGTTCACGCCCAAGGCGATGCGGGCCCGGCTGGCCGGCATCGAGCGCATCGCCACCGAGCTGGTGGACGAGCTGGTGGCGGAAGGTGACGGCGAGATCGACTTCGTGGAGCGCATCGCCGCCCCCTTCCCCCTGGCCGTCATCGCCTGGACCATCGGGGCCCCGCTCGACGACGTCGGCCGGCTGCACCAGTGGACCAACGAGGTCATCGGCAAGAACGACCCGGAGTACCGCCGCGAGGGCGAGTCGCCGGGCCAGACGATCAAGCGGGCCCGGGGCGAGCTGCACGCCTACTTCGCCGAGCTGGTCGAGCAGCGGCGGGCCGAGCCCCAGGACGACCTGCTCACCGAGCTGCTGCGGGCCGAGATCGACGGCACCCCGCTCACCGACCCCGAGCTGACCTCCTACTGCGAGCTGCTGGTCGAGGCCGGCAACGAGACCACCCGCAACGCCATCAGCGGCGGCCTCGTGGCCCTGATGGAGCACCCCGAGCAATGGGAGAAGCTCCGGGCCCAGCCCGAGCTGCTCCCGGAGGCAGCCGACGAGATCCTGCGCTGGGTGAGCCCGATCAGCCACTTCACCCGCACGGCGACGGAGGACACCGAGATCCGGGGCGAGACCATCCGGGCCGGCGACCAGGTGGCGATCTACTTCGCGTCCGCCAACCGGGACGAGGAGGTCTTCGACGACCCCTTCGCCTTCCGGGTCGACCGGCGCCCCAACCCCCACCTCGCCTTCGGCTTCGGCGAGCACTTCTGCATGGGCGCCCACCTGGCCCGGCTGGAGATCGAGACGATCTACCGCCTCCTGATCGAGCGCTTCGACGGCTTCGAGCCGGCCGGCCCGGTCGAGCGCCTCGAGTCGATCGTGAACGGCAGCCTCAAGCACCTCCCGGTCCGCTACCGCCTGGCGAGCTAGCGGACGCGGGTCTCGACCCGCTTGCCGGACATGAACTCCTCCTGCATGGCGTCGAAGTCCTTGGTGTCGACCATGTCGAGGAAGCGGGGGCCGAGCTGGAGCGCCTGGGTCCGGCCGAGCTCGTGGGCGGCCCAGGTGGCCCGGATCGTGCCCTGGATGGCGGAGGGTGACTGGGCGGCGATGGCTTCGGCGATGCGGCCGGCGGCCTCGAGCAGCTCGTCCTGGGGCACGACCTCGGACACCAGGCCGATCTGCAGGGCCCGCTCGGCCGACAGTCGCTCGTAGGTGCCCATCAGCTGCATGCGCAGGACCTCGCCCAGCGGCATCCGGTGGGCCATGAGGACCGACTCGTAGGCCGACACCATGGCGAAGGACACGTGGGGGTCGAAGAAGGTGGCGTTCTCCGAGCAGATGATGATGTCGGCCTCGCCCAGCATGTAGAGGGCGCCGCCCGCCGCCACCCCGTTCACGGCGGCCACGATCGGCTTCCAGCACTGCAGGCCCGACTTGGGCGAGAGGTTCTCGCCGACCGGGTCGTAGCTGGTGCTGCTCTCCACGAACTGGCGGAGGTGGTCGTCCGGGTCCACGTCGGTCAAGGACTTGAACTCGCCGCGGTCGATGCCGCTGCAGAACGCCTTCTCGCCGGCGCCGGTGAGGACGGCGACGCGGATGTCGTCGTCGAGGCGGACGTCCAGCCACGCCTTCCGCAGCTCCATCTGCATGGCGAAGTTGAAGGCGTTCATGACGTCCGGCCGGTCGAGGGTGATCCAGGCGACGTGGTCGCGCACCTCGAAGCGGATCGTCTCGTACTCGTCGGCAGCCATGCCGCATTCTGACACGGTGTCAAGATCGGCGGGGAGGTCAGCCGTCGCGCAGCACGAAGGCCTGTTCGTCCGGATCCCAGTCGAAGAGGTAGGGGGTGGGATCGCCGTCGGCGGCCGGGGGCGGGCCGTAGGTGACCGGGTCCGGCTGGTTGGGCAGCTGGACCTCGAGGCCGTCGGCGCCGGCGACCAGGGAGCCGTAGTTCAGGTCCTCACCGGCCGCCTCGAGCAGCGCCGCGAGCAGGGTCACGTAGGTGCAGGCGGCGAACGGCGCCACGTGCAGCTCCGGGTCCTGCGGCTCACGGGTCTCCGGCGCCGGTACCTCGATCCCGGCCTCCTCGATCACGCCGAGGCACTCCTGCATGGCGGGCAGTTCGTAGGTGTTCTGGGACCCGCCGTAGATGTTCCCCGCCACCGCCTCGTCGAGCACGGACAGGTCCCGCCCGGCGGCGTCCATGGTGTAGGCGAGGATCGAGTTGGGGTCGGTGAAGAGGACCTGGGGCCGGTAGTCGAGGGGCTCGGTGCCCGAGGCCCACGCCAGCCCGGAGAGCCCGACGGTGAGCACCTGGTCGACCCCCGACGTCTGGAAGCGCTCGGCCACCACCGCGGTGGCGGCATTGGCGGCGGCGACGTCGTCGGGAGGGGCGTCGGCGGTGCCGGATTCGACCACGTCGACCCCGAGCTCGTCGAGCACGGTGAGCATGACCTCCATCTGCACGGGGTCGCCGCCCGGGCCGTTGTAGACGCCGAGGGTCGTCCCGTCGAAGATGCCCCCCTCGGCGAAGGCCTCCACCACCTCGACCTGCATGTCGCTGCCGATGTCGGAGGTGAACCACGGCGCCTCGGCCCGCTCCAGCCGCTCGGCGGTCATCGACCCGCCGATGACCGCGGTCTGGTGGGCCTCCAGCGGGCAGAGGACGGCGTCGTTGAGGAAGAACCCCATGACCAGGAACACCTGCGCGTCCTCGGCGAGCTGCACGCAGGCGGCATCGGCGGGCTCGGTGCCGATGGGGTTGATGGGGGCGAAGACGGCCTCGATCGTGCGCCCGTGGATGCCTCCGGCGCCGTTGATCTCGTCGATGACCGCCTCGTAGGCGGCCTCGTAGTCGCCGTGGTCGAGCGAGACGATGTCACCCAGCGAGGCGAGGTCGACGTACTGGATGCCGACCTTGACCGAGTCGGCGGTCACGCCGGGCGCCGGGCCCGTGGGCACGCTCGGGGCGGTCGCCTCGTCCGCGGCGGTCGTGTCGTCCGTGGCGGTGCCGTCGTCCCCCGCGGTGCAACCCGCGAGCAGGGCGCCGGCGATGACGAGCGCGGCGACGCGTGCCCTGATCACCCTGAGCTCGCGCTCATGGTGACTCCGGTCGCTTGTGGATGCGGCCGCCCTTCATCACGAAGGCGACCCGCTGCGTGGCGGTGATGTCGGTCAGGGGGTCGTCGGGGACGCCGATGATGTCGGCCTTCATCTCCGGGGCGATCCGGCCGAGGTCGGGGGCGTCGATCAGCTCGGCGCTCACCGTGGTCGCCGCCCGGATGGCCTGGAGGGGCGTCATGCCCCGCTTCACCAGCACGACGAGCTCCTCGGCGTTGCGGCCGTGCCAGACGGCGGGGGCATCGCTGCCGCACGCGATCTTGACGCCCGCCTCGATCGCCTTGGACAGGGACTCCTTCGCCTTCGGGAAGACCTCGGCCACCTTGGCCCGCGTCTCCTCGGGGTGCTTCGAGACGTCCCAGTCCTCGGTGAGGGCGTTGGTGGACACCAGGAAGGTCCCGGTGTCGACCAGCCGCTGGATCGTGTCGTCGGTGATCATGAAGCCGTGCTCGATGCAGTCGATGCCGGCGTCGAGGGCGGCGTTGACGGCGGTGTCGCCGTGGCAGTGGGTGGCGACCCGGATGCCGCGCCGGTGGGCTTCGTCGGCGATGGCCGCCAGCTCCTCGCTCGAGTACTGCTGGGCCCCTGACGGGCCCCTCGAGGCGACCACGCCGCCGGAGGCACAGCACTTGATGAGCTGGGCGCCGTGCTTGATCTGGTAGCGCACGGCCCGCCGGACCTCGTCGACGCCGTCGGCGATGCCCTCCTCGACCGACAGCGGCATCATGTGCGGCGCCAGGCCGCTCTGCGCGCTGGGGTCGAGGTGGCCGCCGGTCGGGCAGATGGCGTGCCCCGCGGGGACGATGCGGGGCCCGTCGATCCAGCCCGCCTCGACCGCCTCGCTCAAGGCCACGTCGAGCAGGTAGCCGCCGGTCTTGACGAAGAGGCCGAGGTTGCGGACCGTGGTGAACCCGGCCCGCAGGGTGCGCCGGGCGTTGACCGTCCCCCGCAACGTCATCTTGACGGGGTCGGTCACGACGGGGTCCGTGAGGCCCGCGCCGGGCCCGCCGAGGACCAGGTCGACCTCCATGTCCATGAGGCCCGGGAGCAGCGTGAGCTCGGGGAGCTCGACCACCTCGTCGGCGTCGGTCGCGATGCCGGCGTCGGTGCCGACGGAGGTGATGCGATCGCCTTCGACGCACACGTAGGCACCGTCGATCACCTCGCCCGTGTCGATGTCGAGCGCGCCCCGCGCGTGGAGGACGGTCACCGTCTGATCGGTCGGCGGGATGCGCTCGGTCATTGCATGACCCGGCCACCGTTGACGCCGAGCACCTGCCCGGTCACGAAGCCGGCGTCGTCCCGCGCCAGGAAGGCGCACGCGGCGGCGATGTCCTCGGGGCGGCCGACCCGGCGGACGGGCAGTGCCTTGGTGGCCGCGTCCACCCCGCCGGGGCCCAGCAGCCCCTGCTCCTCGGCCTGGCGGAGGGGCGGGGTGTCGATGAGGCTGGGCGGGACGGCGTTCACCGTGATGCCCTTCGGCCCGAGGGCCAGGGCCAGCGACCGGGTGAAGGAGATGACCGCGCCCTTGGTCGCGGAGTAGTGCACCTGGAGCACGCTGCCCGTCTGGGCGCTGGAGGAGGCGATGTTGATGATGCGGCCCCAGCCGGCCTCGATCATGTCGGGGGCGACGGCCTGACAGCAGCCGAAGGTGCCCACGATGTTGACGGCGATGACCCGCTCGAGCGACTCGGCACTGATGTCGAGGAACTTCTCGAACGGGGAGATCCCGGCGTTGTTGACCAGGATCGTGGCCGCCCCAAGGCGGTCCCTCACCTCCGCGACGGCGGCGTCGACGCCGGGCCGGTCGCTGACGTCGACGGCCAGGCCCGTCGCCCGGCCTCCGTCGCCTTCGATCTCGGCGGCCACCGCATCGGCCGCATCACCGTTCAGGTCGAAGATCGCGACGGCCGCGCCGTCGGCGGCCAGCCGCTTGGAGATGGCGAGGCCGATGCCCGAACCCCCGCCCGTGACGATGGCGGTGCGGGGCTCGGACCACGGCGGGGTCGGGTTCATGTCTCTCCTTCTCGGGCCAGCCCGATCCGCACGTCCTCATCGGTCGTACTCGTCCGGAGACTAGACAGGGCGCCGGGCGTCGGTTGAAGGGGGGCCGAGGTTGAGCATCGATCTCACGGGCGGCTTCGGCGAGGAGCTCGAGGACGTCTTCGTCGAGCAGCCGGACGAGCCCGAGATGCACGAGTCGATGAACGCCTGGATCTGGGACGAGGGCGTCGGGTTCGGCCTGCCGCGCATCGGCATCGAAGCCGTAGCCGACCAGTGGGACACCCACGACGCCCAGCTCAACCTCGCCTTCGCCGACGGGCGGGTGTTCAACGTCTTCGGTCCCGGTCCCGTCCACGACCCCCACGACGACCAGGGAAGACCGCGCGTCCTGGGCGCCGGACCGATGTCGTTCGAGGTCGTCGAGCCCTACCGCCTGCTGCGGATCCGATTCGACGGCGAGGCCCATGCGACCTCGGTCCAGGCCCAGATGGACGGCGCCTTCCCGGGCCAGGGCGAGCCGGTGCCCGTCGAGCTCGAGGTCGAGCTCCGACCGGCGGTCCCGCCGTTCATGAACGGCGGGCTGCTCGAGGACGCCAAGCGGGTGATGGAGACCCAGGAGGAAGGCGACCTCATGGGCTACCCCTGGCGCTTCGAGCAGCTGTGCCGGGCCACGGGCCGACTTCGGGTCGGCGACGAGACGCACGCCATCAACGGCGCGGCGAACCGGATCCGCCGGCAGAGCATCCGCCGCACGGCGAAGCTCTGGGGCCACGCGTGGCAGGCTGCCCTCTTCCCGAGCGGACGGGCCTTCGGCTACATCGCCTACCCGCCTCGAAAGGACGGCCTCGACACCTACAACGAGGGCTACCTCTTCGAAGGCGACGGTGAGCTCATCCCGGCTCGGGTCGTCGACGCCCCGTGGCTGCGGACGCTGACGCCGAAGGGCGAGAACGCGTCGTGCGTGCTCGAGACCGAAGACGGCCGATCGGTGTCGGTCGAGGGTGAGACCGTGGTCTCGACCTTCATGGTCATGCCCCCCGACCTCGGCGGCGGGCTCCAGCTCCAACAGGCGATCACCCGCTACACCTGGGACGGCGAGACTGCCAACGGCATGCTCGAGCGGTCGACGTTCCCCGACAACCTGGCGTGATCGTCGGCGACCTGCTGGCGACGGCGCAGGAGCGGTCCGGGCTCAGCGACTTCGGCGACGACTCGTTCCGCGAGGGACTCGAGCGCCTGGTCGGTGCGCTGGACACCGAGGCGACCCTGAACGCGGTCGGCGAGATCGTGCTGCCCGAGCTGATCCTGAAGCACCTCACCCAGCGCCTTCAGATCGAGGACTGGTACCGGCGCCACCCCGAGATCGACGACGAGCCGATCGAGGCCCCGCTGATCGGCCTCGGCCTCCCCCGCACCGGGTCCACGGCCCTGTCCATCCTCCTGGCCGAGGACCCCGAGGCCCGGTCGCTCCGCCGCTGGGAGGCGGGCGCGCCGTGTCCGCCGCCGTCGACGGTCGAGGGGCCCGACCCCCGGATCGCCGAGGCCGAGGCGGCGCAGGAGATGCAGGACCAGCTCTCCCCCCGGATGGCCAAGCTCGTGCCCGGCTCCCCGACCGGGCCCGAGGAGTGCCAGGACCTGATGGCCCTGGACTTCAAGGCCCACTACTTCCAGGCCTTCGCCTTCGTGCCGTCGTACTCCGACTGGCTCCTGGAAGCCGATCTGACCTCCACCTACCGCTACGAGCGTCGGGCGCTCAAGCTCCTGCAGTGGGGGTCACCGACCCGCCCGTGGCGGTTGAAGTGCCCGTCCCACCTGCTCTGGCTCGACCACCTCGACGAGGTGTTCCCGGACGCGCGCTTCGTCATGACCCACCGCGACCCGACCGAGGTCATGGTCTCCGTCGCCGACGTCTACGCCGAGGTCGGCCGCCAGTTCAGCGAGGACCTCGATCTCCCCTACCTGGGCCGGCTCAACGTCCAGCACTGGACGACGGGCATGGAACGCCTGCTCCGGTTCCGGGACGAGCACGGCGACGACCGCTTCTACGACATGGACTTCCGGGCCGTGCAGCGCGACCCCATCGGCCAGGTGCAAGGCCTCTACGACTGGCTGGGCGAACCCGTCACCGACGCCTTCGAGCAGGGCATGCGCCGGTGGTGGGAGGCGAACGCCGAACACCGGGAGGCGATGACCCACCCCGACCCCGGCGAGTTCGGCCTCGACCTCGACCAGGTCAGCACCCTCTTCGCCGACTACTCGACGAAGATCCCGGCCTGGACGGCCGCCACGGCGAGGTCCAGGTGATCGGCGTCCCGGACGCCCGCTGCGGGCCTTCTGCGCCGACCAGCTGGCGCACTACAAGGTCCCCCGGTACCTCCACCTGACCTCATCGCGTCTGCTTCGAGACGGGGTCAGGCGACCTGTTCCTCGCCCACCAGGGTGGTCCGGTGCAGCAGCCGGCGCGAGGTCGGCTCGTAGGGGATGGCCCGGTGGAGCAGGCCGGTGTTGTCCCAGACCACCAGGTCGCCGGGCTGCCAGTGGTGGCGGAGGACGAACCGGGGTTGGGTGACCCACTCGACGAGGTGGTCGAGCAGGGCCCGGCTCTCGTCGTCGGGCCAGCCCACGATCCGCTCGGCCGTGTTCCCGATGAGGAGGGACCTCCGGCCGTCCCGGCGCTTCCACACCAGCGGGTGCTCGCGGGAGGGGACGCTCGCCCAGGCGGCACGCTCCTTCTCCGTCGGGTCGGGGGTCATGACGATCTGGGCGGCCGTGAAGGTGTGGAGGACCCGGAGATCTTCCAGCTGCTCCTTCTCGTCGTCGGGGAGCGCCTCGTAGGCGGCGTAGGTGTTGGCGAACTCGGTGTCGCCCCCCTCGTCGGCGACCACGAGGGCGGTGAGCAGCGTCGCCTTCTGCGGGAGCTCGTCCATGGTCCCGTCGAGGTGCCAGAAGATCGTGCTCCGCCGGTACTTGGCCAGGGCGCTCTCGGCCGGGTCGAGGCTGATCACGTCGACGCCGGGGTGCGCCTCGAGCCCACCCATCCTGGGGATGACCACCGTGCCGAGCAGCTCGGTGAAGGCGAGCAGGTCGGCGTCGTCGATGTGCGCCTCCCGGTAGACGACCACGCCGTGCTCGTCCAGCGCGGCCTGGCACTCCGCCGCCCGCTCGGGGGCGAGCAGCTCGCCACCGGAGAGGCCGGCGAACTCGAAGCCGATCTCGGGCGTGATCCTGCTCGTCGTGACCGTCACGAGAACGACATTATCACTGGCGCAATACGCAGTTCTGGGGGTGGGTCGGGGTCAGCGCAGGCGGTACAGGACCTCGCCGGCGTCGGGGACGACCAGGGTCTCGGGGTCGGCGCGTAGCGCCTCGAGGTCGAGCGCCGCCGGATCGAGGTACTCGAGGTTGGCCTTGCGCACGACGTCCTCCGGGATGCCGGTGGCGAGCGTGACCCGGACCCGCTGGTGCTCCCCCTCGACCGGGTCGTAGGTGCCGGCGCCGAACAGGTGGGTGGAGTGCGCCAGCTCCCCCCGGGGCAGGTCCTTCACCTCGTCCCAGTGGGCGACGAACCAGTCGCGGCAGTGGTAGCCGATGGTGTCGAGGCCGGGGTGGGTCGAGGCGATCTGGGTGATGTGGGGGGCGTAGAGGATCACCTCACCGCCGTCGGCCACCACCGGCTCGACCTTGTAGAAGCCCTTGGCCCCGGTCCACAGGTCGGCGTAGCGGGGGGCGACCAGCGAGACGACCCGCCGCACCGGAGCATCGAGGTACTCGATGTGGGTCTCGGCCGCGACCTCGACCGCCGCCGCCCAGGCCGAGCGCGGGTCGCCGAACGCGGCGTGGTGGAGCCGGCCCGAGTCGTGGTCGATCACGACGCAGAGGGCGTGGCGCTCGCCGGGGACCAGGTCGGCGGCGCCCTCGACCAGCGCCCGCACCGGCGTGATCCCCTTGGTGCCGATGATCTCGGCGCTGGTGATGAGGGCGCCGAGCCAGTGGGTGACGTCGATGAGCTCGGGCCCGGACAGCCCCGGGAACAGGTACTTGTGGCCGCCGGAGAACCCGATGACCTCGTGGGGCAGGACGGGCCCGACGATCACGGTCACATCGCTCTCGACGACGAGCCGGTTCAGCCGGATGGGCACGGCCTCGTTCAGGCGCCCGTCCGACCAGCGGGCCACGTCCTCGGCGGCCAGGGTCCCGAGCGAGACGAAGGTGGCGTCGTGCCACCACGCATGGTTCTCGACGGCGAGGTGGTCGGTGCCGACGAAGGCCCGCATGGCGTCGTCGGTCATCGGGGCGTGGGTGCCCAGGGCCACGACCGCCCGGCACGACCGCACCCGGCCCTCGACCGCCCGCAGGACGGCGCCGAGCAGGAGCGGCAGCGGGCACTGGCGGGTGGCGTCGGGGATGACCAGGCACAGCGAGCGCCCGTCGAGGTCCAGCCCGGCGAACTGCGCCTCCACGAACGCGGCCACGGCATCGTCGTCGAGGACCACGTCGGCCCCCCCGACCTCCGCGGTCACGCCGGCTCCCGGAGGACGTCGATGCCGTCGCGCATCAGGCGGTCCAGTGTGCCTGCCACCTCGGCGAGGAAGGCGGGGTCGGCGCCCTCGAGCGTGGTCGCCGGGTCCTCGATCGGGGGCAGCGGGCGGCCGGCGAGCGGGACGCCGTTCACGGCCGCCGACCAGAGGGCGGCCACGACGGCGAAGCGGTCGGTCGCCAGCCCCCGCGCCTGTCGGGCGGCGACCACCGGGAGCAACCGCGGCGGGAGCTTCTGCGAGCCGTCGGCGCCCACCTGGCGGCAGGTGTGGCCCAGCGCCGGGTTGCGGAACCGCCACAGGGCCTCGGCGGCGAAGGCCCGAGGTTCGGGCCCGTCCGCGACCTCGAGGACGTCGTCGACCAGTCGGGCCACGAAGCCCGCGACGGTGGGGTCGGCCGCCGCCTCGGCGATCGTGTTGCAGCCCGCGAGCAGGCCGCCGTACGCCAGCGCCGAGTGGGGGCCGTTGAGCAGCCAGAGCTTGCGTCGCTGGTACGGCGCGATGTCACCCACGACGTCGACACCGACGTCAGCGAGAGGGGGCAGCCCGTCGATGTCCTCGATCACCCAGGAGCAGTAGTGCTCGGCGACCACCGCGGCGTCGTCCCGAACGCCGAGCCGCCCACTGATCTCGTCGACGTCCGCGGGGGTGCTCGCGGGGACCATGCGGTCGACGACCGAGCTCGGGAAGCGGACCTCGCCGGCGATCCAGCGGGCCAGGTCGGGATCGGTGCGCCCGGTGACCTCGAGGACCCGATCCCGCAGCCGCCGCCCGTTGTCGAGGAGGTTGTCGAGCGAGGCGACCACCGGCGGCGACCCGTTCCGCCGGCGGCGGGCCAGGCCCCGGGCCAGGACCGACGGCGCCAGGTCGGCCTCGTAGCCCTTCTCGGTGATCGTCAGCGTCACCAGGGAGGTGGACGGCGCGGCGATGGCCTCGACGGCCGCCTCGGGTCCGGTTGCCACCGAGCCGAACGAGCCGATGATGCGCAACGGGGACGTCCCGCCGGGTTCCCGCTCGGCCAGCGAGTAGAGGCCGTCCTGCGGGCCGAGCTGCCCCTCGGCCCGAGAAGACCGGAGCGAGATGCCCTGGATCAGCGCCGGGTAGCCGGTGCGGAGGAGGTCGTCGGCGTAGGCCCCGAGGTGGGCCCGGGCGAAGGCGCCGACCCCGAGGTGGACGATCGTCGGGGGCGTCGTCCGGTCGTAGGTCGGCACCGAAGCGGCCCCGGCCCGCGGCAGCGTCGCCGTCGAGAGCCGGTCGGCGGACGCCGGGGTCACGGCCCGAAGGCGCGCCGGGCCAGGCCGTAGGCGAGGTCCTCGGCCACCTCCGCGGCCTCGTCGTCGCGTAGGCGGCCCTCGGCCACCAGGCCGGCGAGGTACCCGGCGTCGAGCCGGCGGGCCATGTCGTGGCGGGCCGGGATCGTCAGCAGCGAACGGGCGTCGTCGTTGAACCCGACCGTGTTGGCGAAGCCCGCCGTCTCGGTGACCAGCTGGCGGAACCGGCGGATGCCCTCGGGGCTGTCGTGGAACCACCAGGGCGGTCCGAGGCGCAGGGCCGGGTAGTGGCCGGCAAGCGGCGCCAGCTCCCGGCTGTAGGCACTCTCGTCCAGCGTGTAGATGACCACGGTGAGCGACGGCTCGTTGCCGAAGCGGTCGAGCAGTGGCTTCAGCGCCCCGACGTAGTCCGCGGGCTTGGGGATGTCGGCGCCCTGGTCGGGGCCGAAGCGGGCGGCCAGCGACGGGTTGTGACCCCGCCAGGAGCCCGTGTGCAGCTGGAGCACCAGCCCGTCGTCCAGGCTCATGGCCGCCATCTCGGTGAGCATCTGCCCGCGGAAGCACTCGGCGTCACCCGGCTCGGCCTCACCCGACCGCAGCCGTCCGAACAGGGCCTCGGCCTCGCCGCGGTCGAGGTCGGCCGTGAAGGCGGAGGGGTGGCCGTGGTCGCTGGCGGCGGTCCCGGCGGCGACGAACACCGCTCGCCGGCTCCGTAGGGCGTCGAGGTACCCCGACCAGGTCGTCGTGTCCTCGCCGGTCACCTTGGCCAGCCGGTCGAGGTTGGGACCGAAGTCGGGACGGTCGGGATCCACGACGTCGTCGGGCCGGAAGGTGGGCACGACCCGGCCCGACCAGCCACTGGCCCGGATGCGGGCGTGGGCGTCGAGGTCGCTGAGCGCGGCGTCGGTCGTGGCCAGGAGCTCGATCCCGAAGCGCTCGAACAGGGCGCGGGGCCGGAAGCCGTCCTCGGCCAGGCAGGCGACGAGGTGGTCGTAGACGGCGTCGGCGTTGTCGGCGCCGAGCGGCTCGGTGACGCCGAACACCTCCGAGAGCGTGTGGTCCAGCCAGAGCTTCGACGGCGTGGCCCGGAAGAGGTGGTAGTGCGCGGCGAACGTACGCCACGTGGAGCGGCCGTCGGCCACCTCGGTCCCGTCGTCGTTCGGGCGGGCCCCGAGGGCCTCCAGCGGAACACCCTGGCTGTAGAGCATCCGGAGCAGGTAGTGGTCCTGGGTCACCAGCTCTCGGGCGGGGTCACCGATGGGCGCATCGTCCGCCAGCGAGCGGGGATCGACATGGCCGTGGGGGCTGATGACGGGCCGCGACCGGGTCCGCTCGTAGAGCGAACGGGCCACGGCGCGCACCCCAGGGTCCGGCGGGAGGAGGCGGTCGGGGTCGAGCACGGTCCGCAGAGGTTTGCGCCTCTCATGGCGCGGGGCAAGGCTGGCCCGGCGATGGGGATGCTGCGAGACGACGGGCAGTACGTCGTGAGCGACGACGACGTCCGGCATTTTCAGGAACAGGGCTTCGTCCATCTCGAGGGCCTGCTCCGTGAGGAGGAGATCCGGGACATCGAGGAGGTCTACGACCGGTTCCTCCGGCGGGAGATCGACGTCCCGGGCAAGGACTACTGCGACATGGCCGGCGACTACGGGCGGGATCCCTCCGACTTCTCGATCGTCAACGTGATCGTCCCCCGCCGCTACTACCCGGCCTGGCAGGGCAACGTCCTCGAACAGCGCGGCGCGCAGGTCGCCGAGCAGCTCTGCGGCCTCGGCATGGAGCTCGACTACGACCAGCTCCTGGCCAAGCAGCCGCACAAGCTCGACGCCGTGTTCGCCTGGCACCAGGACATGGCCTACTGGCCCGACACGCCGGACACCCGCACGGCGACGGTGTGGCTGGCGATCGACGACTCCACGGTCGAGAACGGTTGCATGCGGTTCGTGCCCGGGACCCTGCAGGAACCCGCGCTCCGCCCGCACCAGCCGGTCCTCGGTGGTCGCGGCGAATCCCATGCCCTGGCGACCGACCTTCGCGACGACGATGCCGTGTCGACCGTGCCCATCGGGCGGGGCGACTGCACCGTCCACAACGAGCGGGTCATGCACGGGTCGGGCGGCAACACGACCGACGGGTTCCGGCGCGCCTACATCGTGGCGTTCCGGGCGAAGGAGACCGTGGAGATCGAGCGGGCCCTCGGGTTCACCCACAGCCACAACGACGAGCAAGACGTCCTCGACCAGGTCGGGGTCGAAGGTCAGACCCGAGGCTGAGGGCTCGGATCAGGCGACCGGGTCCACCTCGGGTTGGGTGTCCAGCTCGGCGGTGGCCGCGGCGCCGCTGCGGGCGATGGCCCGCTCGTCCGTGCCCAGGTAGCTGGCGATGACCGCCGGGTGCTGCCGCAGCTGGGCCGGGAGCCCCTCCGCGATCACCCGGCCGGCCTCGAGGCAGTACACCCGGTCGCTGATGCTCATGATCAGCGGCATGTCGTGCTCGATCACCAGCATGGAGGCGCCCAGCTCGCGGCGCACCTCGAGGATGAGGGGGCCGAAGGCCTCGGTCTCCCGCTGGGCGACACCGGCCGTGGGCTCGTCGAGGCAGAGGACCCGGGCGTCGAGGGCGAGCAGGCCGGCCAGCTCGACGATGCGCCGGGTGCCGGTGGACAGGTCACCGATGTAGGTGTCGGCGTAGCGCCCGAGCCCGAGGAAGTCGATGAGCTCTTCGGCCTCGGTGCGGCGAGTCCGTTCGCGACGGATGGCCCGGGGCGAGAAGAGGGCGGTCGAGAGCATGCCGGTGCGCCCCCGCGCCTCGAGGGCGACGAGGACGGTGTCGCGCACGGTCAGCTCGGGGAACAGGGTGGCGGCCTGGAAGCTGCGGCCCAGCCCGAGCCGGGCTCGGGCCGCCGCCGACCGCCCCGTGATGGACGTGCCCGAGCAGCTCGACCGACCCCGACGACGGGACGTAGCCGCCGACGGCGTTCATCAGCGTCGACTTGCCCGGCGCCGTTGGTCCCGATCAGCCCGACGACCTCACCGTCGCCGACCTCGATCGAGACGTCGTCGACGGCGATGTTGCCGCCGAAGCGCACCACGATGTCCTCGGTGCGCAGCGCGGGCACCCCTTCGGCCAGCGGTTCCCGAGCTTCGGCCGTCCGGCTGGGTACGGCATGGCGCTGCTTGGCCGGGGCCGGGCCGAGGCGCTGCTCCATCCAGTCGAACAGCGCCCGTCGGACCCCGTAGCCGATCTGGATCAGCCCGCCCGGGAAGTAGAGCAGGAGCACGAGCAGGCCGATGCTGGAGGTGAGCAGCGGCACCAGGTCGTTGTCGGGGAAGAAGGACGGGCAGGCCGATCACCCACACCGCGCCCAGGACACTGCCGGCCACCGACCCCAGCCCGCCGATGACCACGATCGACACCACCAGCAGCGAGTCGGTCACGGTGAAGTACCGGTCGCTGGGCACGGCCTGGACGTTGGCGGCCAGCAGGGCGCCGCCGAGGGCGGCGAGGCCGCCGGCGAGGGCGAAGGCCCGCAGCTTCGTCCGGGTGGTCGACACGGTGTAGGCCGACGCCGTGTCCGGGTTGTCCCGTACGCCGATCGTGGTCCGCCCCACGCCGCTCGCCCGCAGCCGGGCCACGATCACCACGCACACCGCCAGCACGGCGAGGGTCACGTAGTAGAAGGAGCGCTGCGACGTGACGTCGATGCCGAACACGTCCGTGCGCCGCAGCGGCACGGAGTCGGTGAAGCCACCGCTCAGGATCGGGCGGTCGTAGAGGTACTGGCTGGCGGCCAGCGCGAAGGCGAAGGTCACGACCGCCAGGTAGAGGCCGCGGACCCGCAGGGCCCCGGCGCCGATCAGCACCGCGATCCCCGCGGTGATGAGCACGGCGAAGAAGACCGACGGCCCGAAGCGGAGCGGTTCGATCCCCGCCTTGAGGAGCCGGGTGTCGCCGATGCGGATGTCGAAGTTGATGCCCCGGGTGAACGCCGCGGTCAGGAGCGCGCCGACGCCGGCGAAGGCCATCTGGCCGAGCGAGAGCTGGCCCGCCCACCCCGTGAGCACCGTGAGCGACAGGGCGCAGATGCTGAAGGCCAGGATCGACGTGTACAGCAGGTGCCGCGAGGGCTGGGTGACGATCAGCGGCAGCACCACGGCGCCGATGAAGAGGAGGACCAGGCCGATCCGGTCGATCTGGCGCAACCACCAGATCGGCCGCAACCGCTCGGGGATGGGTTTGGCCTTGGCGCCGAAGGCGAAGGTCTGGGTCTCGCCTCGGTCCTGCCGGCTCTGCCAGTAGACCGCGATCACGATGGCGATCAGGACGAGGAAGTCGGTGAGGCCGGGCTGGTCGAGGTAGTTGAAGCTGATGACCGCCTGCACGATGCCGATGGCGATCCCGGCCAGGAAGGCCCGGGGGAACGACACCATCCCGGCGATGACGGCGGCCGCCAGCGCCCGGGTCAGGGTGCTGGGCCCGAGGTTGTCCAGGTTCTGGGCCGACCCGGCCTGCGCCGGCGAGGAGCGAGAGCGACAGCGTGGCCAGCCCACCGGCGAGGGCCCAGACGGCGGTGGACACCAGCTTGGGGCTGATGCCGGAGAGGCGGGCGAGGTCGGGGTTCTCGGCCGAGGCCTTGACCGCCTTGCCCAACGCCGTGCGGTTGAGCAGCCACCCGAGGCCGATGGCGATGAGGGGGACGACGATGAGGATGGTGAGCTGCGGGCCGACCACCCGCACGCCGGCCCACTCGTTCACGGCGCCGATCGGCACCGGGAAGCGGGCCCCGGGCGCGTCGATCTCGGGGAAGGAGGCGAGGATCGCCAGCGACAGCTGGGCGATGCCGATGGTGGCGACCAGCACGATCACCCGGGGCGCGGTGAAGAGCCGGCGGATGACGATCAGCTCCATGATCGCCCCGTAGGCGATCCCGAGGGCGATGCCGATGACCGCGGCGATCCAGAACGGCACGTTGTACTGCGCCACGAGCAGGGCGAAGACGCCGGCCCCGATGAAGCCGATGTTGGCCACGGCGAAGTTGATGACCCGGGTGGACCGGTAGATGAGCACGATGCCCATCGCCACCAGCCCGAACACCATCCCGTTGACGAGCCCGTCGAAGATGAGCTGGCGGGTGAACCACCCTTCGAACACCGCGGTCAGCCTCCGTCCCGGCCGAGGAACACGGCCCGAGCGAGGTCGTCGCGCTCCAGCAGCTCACGGGCGTCACCCTCGAAGCGCACCTGGCCCTTCTCGAGGAAGACGGCCCGGTCGGCCATGGCCAGGGCCACGTTGAGGGACTGCTCGACGATCACGATCGTCAGGCCCTCGTCCTTGAGGCGCTCGACCACGCCGAGGAGGTGCTGGACCATGATCGGCGACAGGCCGAGGGAGAGCTCGTCGATGAGCAGCACGTCGGGCTCGTGGAGCAGGACACAGGCCAGAGCGAGCATCTGCTGCTGGCCGCCGGACAGTGACGCGGCGCTCTGGTCCTGCCGGTCGGCGAGGTCCTCGAAGAGGTCGAGCACCTTGGCGATGCGGCGCTCCTGGTCCTCGGTGTCTGCGCGGTAGACGAAGGCCGCCATCTCCAGGTTCTCCCGCACGCTCATCTGCGGGAACACGCCCTTGCCGCCGGGAAGCAGGCGGATGCCCATCTGGCCCCGCTTCTCGGGCGAGACGTAGGTGATGGTCAGCCCGTTCAACCGCACGACGCCGCGGGCCGGTGTGCCGAGACCGGCGATCACCCGGAGGATCGTCGACTTGCCCGCCCCGTTGGTCCCGAGCAGGGCCAGGACCTCGCCCTTGCGCACCTCGAAGCCGACGTCGAAGAGCACCTGGACGTGCCCGTACGAGAAGTCGACGTTGTTGACCTGGAGCGCCGGGGATGTCGTCGGGCTCGGCCTGCTGGCGCTTGTGCTCGTCCATCTCCTCGCGCAGCTCGGCCACGACCATGGACATGTCGTTCTTGATGTAGGACGAGCTCCGGAGGAGGAGGTAGCCGCCGACGATCGAGCTCGGCACCACGAGCAGCGAGCACCGCCGCCTTGGGCCCGAAGGCGTCGGCGAGGAACGCCGACAGGAGCGCCCCGCCCGTGGCCCCGATGAAGAAGATGTAGAGCGAAGCCAGTGCCGCGCCCATGCCCCGCAGCCGGTAGGGCAGCACGGACTGCAGGATCGGCCCGACCATCGTGAAGGCGGTGAACAAGAGGACCTTGGGGACCACCCCGACGATGGCGAAGGCGAGCGCGTTCGGCATCGCGTACTGGATGGGGACGACGATGGCCACGGGGATGATCAGGAGCCCGACGAGGCGAAGGGCGCGGGACGGGTCCTCCCGGAAGCGGGCGTCATAGCCCTTCGCCGCGAACGGCAGCACGCACACGGCCAGCAGGCCACCGAGGGTTCCCAGCAGGCCCCGCTCCAGCGCGTCGAGCTCGAACCGGTCCTCGACGTAGAGGCCCTGGAGGATCGGTTCGGTGAAGAGGGCGAAGCCCAACGCCGCGAAGGCGACCAGGGCCAGGTGCACCGTGCGCACCTGCTTGAGCCGGGCGAACACGGCCTCGACCGACATCGGGGTCGGGCGCGTGTCGATGACCTCGCCGAGCACGTCCTTCATCTCGAACTGACCACGGGGTGCTTCGGGGATGCGGAGGGCGAAGAGCGTGAGGATCAGCGCCGGCAGCCCGAGGATGAAGAACGCCCAGCGCCAGCCGTTGTCCCCGCCGGCGACGCTGGCGATGGCGCCGACCAGGGCGGGGCTGATGGCGCCGACCAGCAGGCCGCTGCCCAGCGTCGTGGCGCTGAGCCGGCCGCGGATGCCGATGGGGTAGGTGTCGGCGACCAGCGAGGGGTGGACGGTGGTGTTCGACGACTTGGCCACCCCCACGCCCAGCCGGGCGAGGAAGAGCGTGAACGCGTTCACGGCGAGGCCGGACAGGAAGACGAAGAAGGAGAAGGCCACCGTGGCGGCGGCGATGATCGGGGGGCGCCGGTAGCGGTCGGCCAGCCAGCCCATGGGCAGGGCCCCGACGACGATGAAGGCGGCCGAGGCCGAGGCGACGAAGGTGATCACCCCGTCGCTGACCCCGAAGCTGTCCCGGATGTCGGGAGCCAGGACGGCGAGCGTCGCGTTCTCGAGGTTCTCGACGCCATTGAGCAGGATGAGCATCAGGAAGGTGTACGAACCCCCGACGCGCAGGCCCTCCTTGAGGGAGAGCGCTTCGTCGCCGACCCCGGGCAGGAGGTCGTCGGCGAAGAGGACCTCGTTCTCCTCCTGGGCGGCCTGGCGCTCGGCCTCGGCCTCCAGCACCGCGTCGGCCAGCGACGCGGCCTCGGTCTCCTTCTCGGTGGCGCTCACCTCAGCCTCGGGACGATCTGCGGGAGGTCGAGGCTCGTGCGGATGCCGGGCGGCGCAGCGTGGACGTAGGGGACGGCGTTGACGGCCCGGTTGGCGGTGTAGCCGGACATCCGGTCGAGCGGGACGGGCATGAAGATGGACACGTCGAGGGGCGAGTCGCCGTCGACCTGGACCCGCCAGCCGGTCTCCCGGAGGTCCCAGGCCGGCTCGATCTCGGTCGTGCAGTACCAGTTGGCCCGGAACGCCATGAGCTCCTGTCCGTCCCGCAGGCCCGAGACGGTGATGCGCTGCGCCCCGACCGTGCCCGCCGGCACCGTCCCGGCGGCGATCTCCACGTCCCGGGTCGTGGTCGCCACCTCGCCGCTCGCCTCGAGGGAGTCGAGGGACAGGCCGACGGCCTCGGCAACCAGCTCGAGCGACGGCCCGAAGCTCACCCGTCCGTGGCCCAGCCGGCGCTCGTCGAACGCGGCGGGCGCCTGGCCGAAGCCCATGATGTTGAACAGCAGGTCCGGTGAGTCCCGGCCGGTGAGGTCGGCGAACTCGTCGATCACCACGTGGTCCAGTTGCCGCTGGAGCGAGGCGAGGACGAGGGGCAGCGCCTCGGTGATGAAGCCGGGGCTGCTGCCGGTGCTGTGGATCGAGGTGCCGCCGGCCGCGCAGGCCGCCTCGACCCGGGCCCGGAGGTCGGGGTCCATGCTCGCCGGCCGGTGGAACTCGCCCCGCGTGGTCACGATGTCGCTGCCCGAGGCCAGGATGGCGCACACCTCGTCGGCGTCGAGCTGGCGGGGCATGTAGAGGACGGCGTCGGCCCCGAGGGCGAGGATCTCGTCGAGGTCGTTCGTGGCGGTCACCCCGACCGGCTCGAGCCCGCAGAGGTCCCCGGCGTCGCGGCCCGCCTTGTCGGCCGAGTGCACCCACAGGCCGACCAGCTCGAGGTCGGGATGCTCGATGACCCCCCGCAGCGACGTGGTGCCGATGTTGCCGGTCGCCCACTGGGCCACACGTAGAACACTGCTCTTGGCCAAGGAGACGGAGATTATCCTCCGCCGGGATGGCCGAGGACGTGCTCGTGGTGGTCGGGATCGGCGGCATGGGCGAGGCGATCGCCCGCGAGTGCGGGGTCGGCCACACCGTGCTGCTCGCCGACATCAGCGAGCCGGCCCTCGACGCCACAGCGTCGACGCTGCGGACCGAGGGGCTGGAGGTCACCACCCGCACGGTCGACGTCGCCGACCCGGCCTCGGTCGCCGAACTGGCGGAGGCCGCCGGGGCGCTGGGACCCGTCCGCTCGGTGGTCCACACGGCCGGGCTCTCGCCGGTGCAGGCCCCGAGCGACCGGATCGTCGACGTCGACCTGCTCGGCGTGGCCTACGCGCTCGAGTCCTTCGCCGAGGTCATCGCCCCGGGCGGGGCCGGCGTGGTCATCTCGTCGAACTCCGGCTACCTCGTGGGACCGCTGCCGCCCGAGGACGAGGCCGCCGTGTCAGCGGCCGGGGTGGACGGGCTGGCGACGCTCGCCTGTGTCGAGGAGCTCCGCCAGACGGATCCGGGGCTGGCGTACGCCGGGTCGAAGCGGATCGTCCGCCTGCTCGTCCGCCTCGCCAGCCTGCGCTGGGGTGAGCGCCAGGCCCGGGTCAACTCGATCAGCCCGGGGATCATCTCGACGCCGATGGGTGAGGCCGAGCTGGCCGGTCCGCACGGTGACGGGATGCGCCACATGCTTGCGGGCTCAGCGGCCGGGCGGGCCGGGCGGCCGGAGGAGATCGCCGCGGCCACCGCCTTCCTCCTCGGGCCCGATGCCTCCTACGTGACCGGTGCCGACCTCTTGGTCGACGGCGGCATGGTCGCCGGCGTCTTCGCCCCTCCCCCGACCTAGCCGGGGTCGGTCACGCGCCGCGGGCGGGGCGGGCGATGCCGAGGTGGTCGCGGAGGGTCGAGCCGGTGTAGCGGTCGCGGAAGACGCCGCGGCGCTGGAGCTCGGGCACGACCAGGCGGACGACGTCCTCGTAGGCCCCGGGCACGTGGGTGGCGGCGATGACGAAGCCGTCGCAGGCGTCGCCCTCGAACCACTCCTCCATCTGGTCGGCGACCTCGGTGCCGGTGCCCACGAAGCGGGGGCCCTGGAGCAGGGTGGCCCGGTGCCCGGCGAGGTCGGCCAGGGTGATGTCGTCGCCGATGTGCTGGCGCAGGTTCTTCACCAGGCCCCGGATGCCGGAGACCGATTCGATGAGCTCGTCGGTGATGGGGTCGTCCAGCGCCATCGACGAGAAGTCGTGGTTCATCAGCTCGGAGAGCAGGGTCAGCGAGGCCTGAGGGTCGACCAGCTCGTTGAGGAACAGCTGCTCACGCTCCTCGGCCTGGGCCCGGGACTCCCCCACGACCGTGTAGGCCATCGGGCACATCTTCACCGTGGCGGGGTCCCGCCCCAGTTCGGCGATCCGGTCCTTCTGGTCCTTGTAGTGCGACCGGGCGACCTCGATGCCCGGGTCACCGGTGAAGATCAGCTCGGCCCAACGGCCGGCGAAGTCCCGCCCTCGGCCCGACGACCCCGCCTGCAGCAGGACGGGCCGGCCCTGCGGCGACCGGGGGACGGTGAGGGGGCCCCGCACCTTGAACCACTCGCCTTCGTAGTTGAGCTCGCGCACCTTGTCGGGGTCGGCGAAGGTGCCACCCTCCCGGTCGAGGACCAGGGCGTCGTCGTCCCACGTGTCCCACAGGCCGGTCGTGGCTTCGAGGAACTCGTCGGCCCGGTCGTAGCGGGCGTCGTGGTCGAGGACCTGGGTGAAGCCGTAGTTCTGGGCCTCGCTGTCGTTCACCGACGTGACCACGTTCCAGGCCGCCCGCCCGCCCGAGAGGTGGTCGAGGGTGGCGAACGTGCGGGCCACGTGGAACGGCGTGTAGTAGGTCGTCGAGTAGGTCGCCCCGAGGCCGATCGAGCGGGTGGCCCCGGCGACCACGCCCAGCACCACGCTCAGGTCGAGCTTGACCGGCCGGGCCCCCAACCGCACCGCCTCGGCCACGGACCCGGCATAGATGCCGGGCATGGCCAGGCGGTCGTCGAAGAACATGAGGTCGAAGCAGCCCTCCTCGAGGGTCCGCCCGAGCTTCTGGTAGTAGCTGGCGTCGAGGAAGCCCTGCTCCGTCGCCGGGTGTCGCCAGGATCCGGCGTAGACCGTCGTGCTGCCGGCCTGCATGAACCCGACCAGCGACATCTGCCGCTCGGCCATGTGCTTCCCCTTTCGGAGAATGGAGCTTCCGTCTGAGCAGAGGGAGCCTATACCCACCTGCCTCAGCCCGCCGGTGTGAGCTCCAGGTGGAGGTGCTCGAGGCCGCGCAGGATGAACGTCGGTGCGTACTCGTAGCGGCGGTCGCCGGGCGGGCCGTGCTCCGCCTCCGAGATGCGGATGTCGGCCGTGCGTTCGAGCATGCGCTCCACGGCGACCCGGCCCTCGGTGCGGGCCAGTGACGCCCCGGGGCAGAAGTGGACGCCGTGCCCGAAGGCGAGGTGCTCCCGGGCGTTCTCGCGCTCGATGGAGAACTCGCCGGGGTGCTCGAAGTGGCGGGGATCCCGGTTGGCGGCCCCGTTCAGGACCATCACGGTGGTGCCGGCGGGGAGGTCGACGCCGCCGACGGTCACGGGCAGGCGGGACAGCCGGAAGTCGCCCTTGACCGGCGACTCGTGGCGCAGGCACTCCTCGATGAAGTTGGGGATCAGTGCCGGGTCGTCCCGGAGCCGTTGCTGGAGCTCGGCGTCCTCGGCGATCCGCAGGAAGGCCGTCCCGAGGAGCCGGATGGTGGTCTCCTGCCCGGCGGCGAAGAGGTTGCTGGCGATCTTGGCCACGTCAGCGACCTCGGGCGTGGAACCGTCCGGGAAGGTGGCGGTGGCGAGGCCGGTGAGGACGTCGTCCCTCGGCTCGCGCCGGCGGTCCTCGAGATATTCCGAGAACCGCTCGTAGAGGTACTCGAGGGGCCGGTGGGACATGGTGTCGTCGCCGGTGCTGCCGACCGCCTGGCCCTCCCGGCGGGCCAGCTTCTGCCGGAACTCCTCGTGGTCCTCAGCGGGCACGCCGAGGAGGTCGGCGATGACGAGCATCGTGTACGGCGCGCCGAACTGCCGGACGATCTCGCAGCGGCCGTCGACGAGGCACTCGTCGATCTGGCGGTCGGCGAGGGCCCAGATGAAGTCCTCGTTCTCCTGCATGCGCTTCGGCGTGAGGAGGCGCATGAGCAGCCCGCGGTGCTCGGTGTGCTTCGGCGGATCGAAGGTGGTGATCTGGTCGCTGAACGGCAGGTCGTCGCGATGTTCCTCGATGACGTCGCTCACGTCGTCGCCCTCGAGCGGGACGGGGAAGCCCGGGAACGGACCGGTCACCGACGTGCACGACGAGAACGTGGCGGTGTCGTGGTAGACGGCCAGGGCCTCGTCGTAGCCCGTGATCAGGACGACGTCGTGGTGCGGCTCCCGCTGCACCGGGCACCGGGCCCGGACCTCGTCGAAGAACGGGTAGGGGTCGGCGACCAGGGACGGGTCGCGGAAGAAGTCGCGGTCGTCGGGGTCGCCCACGGTCTCAGTCGGGCTCGGGGGCTCCGATGCCGTGGAGGATCAGCCCCCACAGCTCGTCGGCGGCGTCGTCGTCGGGGTCGACCGGCGAGCCGCTGATGGTGGCGGCGAAGACGTTGAACATGATGGCCTGGAGGAGCACGCCGGCGACCCGCCGGGTCGCCGCCTCGTCACGGATGGCCCCGGCCCGGGCGGCCTCGCCGAGCACCTCCTCGAGCAGGTCGACCAGCGGCACGAAGGCCCGCGACGCCTCCTTGGGGTGGGCGGTCAGCAGCTGCTGGGCGAAGTCGGCCATGGCCCGGGCCGGTGCCCGCTTGCTCGACCGGCCCGAGGGCAGTGGACGGCAGGCCCTGTAGTACTCCACGGCGAAGCAGCGGAGCTTCGCCAGGGGGTCGTCCTCCCGGGCGATGAGCTCACGGAGGTGTTCGGCGTTGGTCCGGACCGACTCCTCGAACAGGGCGAGCAGGAGCTCGTGCTTGCCGGCGAAGTACTGGTAGAAGCTCCGCAGCGACTGGCCGGAGCGCTCGACGACCTCCTGGACGGTGAACTCCTTGTCGCTGGGGCCGCTCATCAGCTCGAGGGCGGCGTCGAGGAAGCGCTGCACCCGCTTCTCGGCCCGGACCCGCGCCGGATCGAGCGAGCGGGCCACCGCCAGCTCGCGCCGGGTGGGCGCGGGCTCGTCCGGGTTCTCGACCACGGATTCGTTCACGGTCATCGGTGAGAGGGTACCGCGTGCACGCGGAGAGCCTGGGTCTTCATCACCGGAGAAGGTAGTTTCCGATCAGGTGGACAGGATCGACACGCCCGCCGTCCCCGGTGCCCCGTACAGCTGGGCGTAGCCCACCTTCGGCTCCCCCGGCACCTGACGTTCGCCCGCCTGGCCCCGGAGCTGGCGCACCAGCTCGTGGACCTGGCGCAGGCCGGAGGCGCCCACGGGCTCGCCGTTGGCGATGAGGCCCCCATCGGTGTTGATCGGCAGCGGGCCGTTGATCTCGGTGGCGCCGTCGGCGACCAGCTTCTCCTGCTCCCCGTCGGCGCAGAAGCCGTTCTCGGCCATGTGGATCACCTCGGCCCCGGCGTCGGTGTCCTGCAGCTGGATCACGTCGACGTCCTCGGGGCCGATGCCGGCCATCTCGTAGGCCGCCCGGGAGGCGTAGACCGTCGGGGCGTCGTCCTGGTCCACCGCCGCCCACGTGCTGTGCACCTCGTGGGCGCCGTAGCGCCGCGACCGCAGGGTGGTGGCCCGCAGGTAGATCGGCGTCGACGTGTAGCGGTGGGCGAGGTCGGCCCGGCACAGCACCGCCGCGGCGGCCCCCTCGTCGGGCGCGCAGAACATGTACTGGGTCAGGGGGTAGTTCAGCATCCGGGAACCGAGGATCTCCTCCTCGGGGATGGGCTTGCGCCGGAAGGCGTTCGGGTTGAGGCCGCCGTTGCGGAAGTTCTTGGCCGCCACCCGGGCCAGCGTCTCCTGGGAGATGTCGTGGTCGTACAGGTAGCGGTTGATCTTCATCCCGAAGAACTTGGTGGTGATGAAGTACCCGAGGTCGCCGTACCAGCTCGGGGCGCCGTAGCTGACCGGGTCGCCGGTCAGCGCTCCGGGCAGGTGCTTGTCCATGCCGACGGCGACCCCGAGCTCGTGCTGGCCGGACCGGATGATGTCGGCGGCCAGCTGCAGCGCCGTGGCCGCGGTGGCGCAGCCGTTGTAGACGCCCATGAAGGGGATGCCGGTGAGCCCGAGCCGACCCACGACGACGTCGGGGGTGTCGAGCTCGGCGCTGCCGCCGAAGGCGAACTGCACGTCCTCCCACCGGATGCCGGCATCGGCGCACGCGGCGCGCACGGCCTCGGCGCCCATGTCGAGGGCGGGCTTGTCACCGAAGCGACCGAAGGGGTGCAGGCCGACCCCGATGATGGCGACGTCTTCCATCTCAGTCTCCTGGCACGGGCTCGAAGGCGAACGTGACGGTGGTGCGGTCGGCGTCCTCGCGGAACGGGACGATCACCAGCTGGACCTCCATGCCGAAGTCGAGCTTCTCGGGGTCGCTCTCGGTCAGGCGGGACTCCACCCGGACCTCGTCACCGAGCTGGACCAGCCCGACCCCGTAAGGACGGAAGGTCTCGGGCGTCTCCCCGCTGGCGTACGGCTCCTTGGGGAGGAAGTCCTGGGTGGTCCAGGTCCACAGCGTCCCCCGGCGCGGGAGCAGGTGCTCGGCCAGGTCCGGCGTCCCGCACCGAGGGCACGAGCTCACGCGGGGGAAGGCGATCGCCTGGCAGGCCTCGCACCGTCCCCCGATGAGCTGGGGCTCGTCGGCCGGCCACGTGAAGACGTCGGGGGGGAAGGCAACGGTGTCCATCAGGCTCCTCTGGTCAGGATCATCGTGGCACCAGGTCGTCGTCCAGCTCCACGCCGAACGAGCGGAACGCCATGGCCACCAGGTCGTAGGCGCCCACGGTGAACACGACGTCCATCAGCTGTTGGGTGTCGAGCTCGCCGGCCAGCTCGGCCCAGGTCTCGTCGGAGATGCGGGCATCGGCGACGAGCTCGTCGGCGGCGCGGAGCAGGGCGGCGTCGCTCGAGGACCACCCCGGCGCCGCCGGACCGTCGGCGATCCGGGCGATGGCGTCGTCGTCCAGCCCGTTGTCGGCGCCGAGGACCGCGTGCTGGGCCCACTCGTAGTCGCTTGCCCGCAACGCGGCCACCCGCAGGATCAGGAGCTCGCGCTGGCGGGTCGAGAGCGTCGTGGCGAAGAGGACGTGGGCGTTGAAGCCGTTGAACGCCCGCGTCAGCTCGACGTGGTTGGCCAGGGTGCCGAGGGCGTTCAGGCCCTTGGGCCGGCCCTTCCGCTCCGGCCGGGGATGACGGGGGTTCGGCGGCCACATGGCCGCCAGCGCCTCGCCCATCGCCTCGGGCCACTGGTCCGGCGGCAGCGGCGGGATGCGGGGCTCGCTCATGGGCGCAGTGTAGTGAACGCACGCGATCGGCATTGTCAGAACTGAGAATCCGATTATCATCGGCGCATGGCGGTCCCCGCCCCCAGCCATTCGCCGTTGAACGCGGCGCGCGACCACCACTTCCACCGCCTCCGCATCCGCCGCGTGGTGCCGGAGACCGCCGACGCCAGCTCGTTCGTGCTCGACGTCCCCGACGACCTCGGCCCCGCCTTCACCTACGCAGCCGGCCAGTTCTGCACGTTCCGGGCCGTGATCGACGGCGAGACCCACCTCCGGTGCTACTCCATGTCCTCGACGCCCGGCGTCGACGACGAGCTCCAGGTCACGGTGAAGCGGGTGCCGGACGGGGTCGTGTCGAACTGGATGCACGACGCACTGTGCGAAGGAGACGAGATCGAGGTCACGTTCCCCGCCGGCGTGTTCCAGCTCACGCCGGGCGAGGGCGACCTGGTCGCCTTCGCCGCGGGCAGCGGGATCACGCCGGTGTTCTCCCTCGTGAAGGCGGCGCTGGCGAACACGCGCCGCCGGGTCCACCTCCTCTACGCCAACCGCGACCAGGAGAGCGTGATCTTCGCGGCCGAGCTGGACGCCCTGGCCGAGCGCCACCCCGGTCGCCTCGAGGTCGTGCACCACCTCGACGTCGAGCAGGGGTTCGTCGACGACGACCGGGTGGCGCCGTTCGCCTGGGTGGGCGACGACCCCGACTTCTACCTGTGCGGGCCGACCCCGTTCATGGACATCGTCGAGCGCACCCTGCTCGACCAGGGGATGGACCCCGGGCGGGTCCACATCGAGCGGTTCACCGCGCCCGAGCCGGCGCCGCCCCCTGAGGACGGCCCGTCGAGCGACCAGCCCACGCAGGTCACGATCGAGCTCGGCGGCCGCACCGAGACCGCCGAGCACCACCCGGGCACGACCATCCTCCAGACCGCCCGCCAGCTCGGCCTGTCGGCTCCCTTCTCGTGCGAGTCGGGCAGCTGTGCGACCTGCATGGCGAAGCTCGTCGACGGATCGGTCACCATGCACGTCAACAACGCGCTGACCGACGAGGAGGTCGAGGAGGGCTGGGTGCTCACCTGCCAGTCCGTCCCCACCTCCCCGGCGGTCCACGTCGTCTACGAGGAGTGAGGATGGGCCCGGACGAGATCGCCGACATCATCGAGATCGAGCAGCTGCTGGCGAAGTACGCCACCGGGATGACCCAGGACGACGTCGAGGCCGTCATCGAGGTGTTCACCGCCGACGGCACCTACCGCGCCTTCGGCGACACGTACACGCTGGCCGACTTCCCCACCCTGGTGGCCGCCGCCCCCAAGGGGCTCTTCCTCACCGGGACCCCCGTCCTGGAGCTCGACGGCGACGAGGGCACGGGCCAGCAGACGCTCTGCTTCGTCGACCAGACGAACCACGACATGCGCATCGGCTGGTACACGGACACCTACCGGCGGACCCCCGGCGGTTGGCGGCTGCACACCCGGGCCATGACCTTCCTGCGCCGCAGCGGCTCCCGCGACTCGGGCAAGGCGCACGACCCGCGCCGGCCCGAGCCCACGAAGTAGCAACCGCCCATGGAGCTCGACGACTTCCGGGGCTCGCTCGACGCCTGGCTCGACGACAACGCGGACGTCCTCGCCCCGCCGTTCGCCGGTGCGGGGACCCTGGACGAGCAGATGGCCCAGCTGTCGAAGGTCAAGCAGCTCGTCTTCGACGCCGGCTGGATGCGCTGGGGTTGGCCGGAGCAGGTGGGCGGGTTGGGCGGGTCGTCGCTGCTGCGGGCCTACCTCGGCGAGGCCCTCTCGGCCCGCGACCTCATCCCGCCCGGCCTCTACTCGATGACCGAGGTGCTGGTGCCGACGATGATCGACTACGCCCCGCCCGAGCTCGCGGCCGAGATGGTGCCGCGGCAGCTGCGGGGCGACGAGACCTGGTGCCAGGGGTTCTCCGAGCCCGGCACGGGGAGCAACCTGGCGTCGCTGTCCTGCCGGGCGACCGAGGCCGACGATGGGTGGCGGGTCACGGGGCAGAAGGTCTGGACCAGCCTGGCCCAGTACGCCGAACGCTGCGTCCTGCTCACGCGGACCGGGACGCCCGAGTCGGCCCACCGCGGGATCACCGCCCTCTTCGTCGACATGGACACCCCGGGGATCACCGTCCGGCCGATCGAGACGATGCACGGCGTGGCCGAGTTCTGCGAGGTCTTCTTCGACGACGTGGCCGTGCCGCGCGATCGCACCCTGGGCGAGGTCGGCGGGGGTTGGTCGGTGGCCATGGACCTGCTGCCCTACGAGCGGAGCACCGCGCTCGGGCTGCGCGGCGCCCACCTGCACCACCGCATGGAGCGGCTCCTCGCCGCCGTCCCCGACGGCGGCCTCACCCCCGCCGACGTGGGTGAGGTGTTCCAGCAGCTCCATGCCTTCCGGGCCCGCTCCCGCGCCACCCAGCACCGCCTCGCCGACGGCGAGCGCCTCGGCCCGGAGACCTCGGTCGACAAGGTGCTGCTGGCCACGAGCGAGCAGGCGCTCTTCGACCTGGTGGCCGACGGCCTGGACGACGCCGTCGTCCTCGGCGACGACCCGGTCAGCGAGCAGTGGCGGACCGAGTTCCTCTACTCGAAGGCGGCGACCATCTACGGCGGCAGCGCCGAGATCCAGCGCAACATCATCGCCCGGCGCCTGCTCGATCTGGGGAGCGACCGGTAGTGGACGCCGACGACCGGGCGCTGTTCGACCGGAGCCTGCGGCACGCCACGGCGGCGCACACCGGCGAGGCGCTCGATGCCGCTCTCGACGGGCTCGGGTGGGCGGAGGCCCTGACCGAGGACCCGGAAGCGGCCGTGGGCCTGCTCTTCGAGCACCAGGGCCGGGCCAACGCCTCCTCCTCCGCCCTCGACCAGGTGCTGGCCGGGGCGTTGGGGGCGCCGGCGGACACCGTGATCCTGCCCCCGCTGGGCCGCCCCGACCCGCCCGGCACCGTGGCCGGCGAAGGCGTGACCGTGCACGGGTTGGGCGGCGCCGCGCTCGCCGGTGCGTCGACCGCGGTCGTGGCGACCGTCGACGGCTTCGCGACCGTCGACACCGCGGTCCTCGAGCGGCGACCGGTCAGCGGCCTCGACCCGGCCCTCGGCCTCGTCGAGGTGGACGGCGAGGGCCTCGCCGCCGACATCGGGGCGCCGGCGTCCTGGGCCGATGCGGTCGCTGCCGGCCACCGGGCGCTGGCGCACGAGCTGGTGGGCGCCGGCCGGGCGATGCTCGGCCTTGCCCGCGACCACGCCGTCGAGCGCGTCCAGTTCGGGGTGCCGATCGCCTCGTTCCAGGCCGTTCGCCACCGGCTGGCCGAGAGCCTGGTGGCGATCGAGGCCGCCGACGCCGCGGCGCAGGCGGCCTGGCTGGACGGCTCCCCCCTGGCCGCGGCCCTGGCCAAGGCGATCGCCGGGCGCAGTGCCCGAACCGTCGCTCGTCACGCCCAGCAGGTCCTGGCCGGCATCGGGTTCACCACCGAGCACGACCTCCACCTCCACGTGCGGCGGACGATCGTGCTCGACGGGCTCCTCGGCGACGCCCGCACGCTCACCCACCAGCTCGGCACCGAGCTCCTCCAGTCCCGCCGGCTCCCCCCGCTGCTCCCCCTCTGAGATCCGTTTTCCGAGGACTAGCCGATCGGCTAGCCTCCGGCCCGATGACCACGGCCACGGCGGCACTCAACTACGACCCCTACGACCTCGAGATCGACGCGGATCCGTACCCGACCTACCGCCGGCTGCGGGACGAGGCGCCCCTCTACTACAACGAGCCGTACGACTTCTACGCCGTGAGCCGGTTCGACGACGTCCAGCGGGGGCTGGTCGACCGCGAGACCTACAGCTCGGCGAAGGGCGCGGTGCTCGAGATCATCAAGGCCGACATGGACATGCCGCCGGGTGTGTTCATCTTCGAGGACCCGCCGCGGCACAGCGTCCACCGGGGGCTGCTCTCCCGCGTGTTCACCCCGAAGAAGATGGAGGCCCTGGAGCCGAAGGTGCGGGAGTTCTGCGCCCGGGCCCTGGATCCGCTGGTGGGCGCCGGGGGCTTCGACTTCGTGGCCGACCTGGGTGCCCAGATGCCGATGCGCACGATCGGGATGCTGCTCGGCGTGCCGGAATCGGCGCAGGAGGAGGCCCGCGACCGGGCCGATGCGTCGTTGCGCACCGACCCCGGCCAGCCCATGGCCGTCGAGGGGATGGAGATCGGCCAACCCGACTTCTTCGCGGAGTACATCGACTGGCGGACCGAGCACCCCTCCGACGACCTGATGACCGAGCTGCTGTTCGCCGAGTTCGAGGACGAGACGGGGACGACCCGCCGGCTGACCCGGGACGAGGTGATCATCTTCCTCAGCGTCCTCTCCGGCGCCGGCAACGAGACCACCAACCGCCTCATCGGGTGGATGGGCAAGGTGCTGGCCGATCACCCCGAGCAGCGCCGCGAGCTGGTCGAGGACCGGTCGCTCGTCCGGAACACCATCGAGGAGCTCCTCCGGTTCGAGGGGCCCACGCCGCACGTCGGCCGCTACGTCACCCGCGACGTCGAGCTCCACGGCGGCACGGTGCCGGCCGGCAGCGCCATGCTCTGCCTCAGCGGGTCGGCGAACCGCGACGAGCGCCAGTACGACGAGCCCGACCGCTTCGACATCCACCGCGAGATCGGCCAGCACCTCACGTTCGGCTACGGCATCCACTTCTGCCTCGGCGCCGCGCTGGCCCGGCTCGAGGGCCGCGTCGCGCTGGACGAGGTCCTGTCCCGCTTCCCCGAGTGGGAGGTCGACATGGACCACGCCCGGCGGGCCCCCACCTCGACCGTCCGGGGCTGGGAGTCGCTCCCCGTGGTCATCTCCTGATGACGACGCCCCTCCGCGTCATCCAGTGGGCGACGGGCAACACCGGCCAGCGGGCCCTGCGGGAGGTGGTCCGCCACCCGTCGCTCGAGCTCGCCGGTGTCCTCGTCTACGACGACGCCAAGGACGGCCTCGATGCGGGCGAGCTCTGCGACGAGGGCCCGACCGGCGTCCTGGCCACGACCGACCGAGAGGCGATCCTCGCGCATCGAGGCGGACTGCGCCGTGTACATGCCCCGGGCCACGGGTCGGGGCCAGACCCGGGCCGGGCTCACCGAGGACGAGCTGGTCGACGACGTCGTGGGCCTGCTCGGGTCGGGCACGAACATCGTCACCACCTGCAGCGACCTGTTCGCCCGGGGGGTGCGGCTGAGCGACGAGAACCGGGCCCGGGTGTTCGACGCCTGTGCGACCGGGGGCTCGTCGGTGTGGGCCAGCGGCAGCGACCCCGGGTTCATCACCGAGACCCTCCCGATGGCCCTGCTGTCGGTGCAGCGCCACGTCGACCTGATCGAGATCGAGGAGTTCGGCGACCTCTCCCACCGGCCGTCGCCGCACATGGTGATGGAGCAGATGCGGTTCGGGAAGCCGCTGGCGGACTTCGATCCCGAGCGGCGCATGAACCACCTGTTCGGCGAGTACCAGCCTCCGCTCAGCGTGCTGGCCGACCTCGCCGGGTTCGAGATCGACGAGTGGAACGCCGAAGGCGGGGTCGCGGCGGCGAAGGAGGACCTGACCATCGTCGCCGGCACGATCGAGGCCGGGACCGCGGCGGCCCAGCGCGTCGTCGTCCACGGTCAGCAGGGCGGCGTGGACCGCATCCGCTTCACGCAGTACGGCTTCGTGGCCATGGACGTGGAGCCCGACTGGGGCCTGCAGCCCACCGGCTGGCGGATCCGCATCCACGGTGACGCCCCGTTCGACCTGAGCATGCCGTTCCCCGTGCCCCTCGACGAGCTGGCGTCCTACGTGCCGGCGTTCAACGCCAACGGCCCGGTCAACGCCATCCCCTACGTCTGCGCCGCGCCGCCGGGGATGCTCACGACCGAAGACCTCCCCCACGTCCTGCCCCGAGGCCCCCGATGACCGACGCTGGCCCCCTGACCCGCACGGTCCTCGAGTACGTGCAGACGATGGAGGGGCTGGTGCCCGCCGTGACGGGTCCCGAGGACTGGGCGCCGCTGACCGAGTTCGTCGCCGTCGACGGCTTCGAGCGGGTGGGCACCTTCATGGAGACCCAGGACTGGCAGCAGTACACCGTGATGCTGACCGGGTGGGCGTCCGCGATCGCGTCGTTCGAGACGACGGTGCGGCGCATCTCCGAGCTCGACGGGCTCGTGTACTACGAGGTCGAGGAGCGCCACCACGTCGGTGAGGACGTCACCGTCGTCAACTCGATGACCGTCTTCGCCTTCGACGACCAAGGCCGGATCCGCCACCTCGACGTCTACCTCCAGCAGGCCCGTTGACCCTCCCCTACCGCGGGAGGCCGAGGACGCGCTCGGCGATGATGTTGCGCTGGATCTGGGAGGTGCCGCCGGCGATGGTGCCGGCGAAGGTGCGCAGGTAGTAGTCGAACCAGCTGTTGTTCCACATGTCGGACTGCAGGAGCGACACCGGTGCGGCGAGCCGGGTGGGGTCGAGCCCGTCGGGCCCCTGGGCCTCGAGCAGGTGCAGCGCCGCCGCCTGCCCGGCTTCGGCGCCGAACAGCTTCAGGATCGACTGCTCGACCGGCTCCATGCCCCGCTGGGTCTTGGCCAGGGTGCGGTAGCCGAGGAGGCGGAGGGCCTGGGCGTCGATGGCCACGTTGCCGAACCAGTCCAGCACGACCGGGTCCTCGTCCCCGCCGTTCTCGCGCAGCGCCTGCCCGCCGAGCCCGACCATCTGGTCGAGCTTGTGGGCGAAGCCCAGCCACATCATCGCCCGCTCGTGGCCCAGCGAGCCCGTGGCCACCCGCCACCCGTCGTGGAGGTCGCCGATGAGGTTCTCGGCCGGCACCTCGACGTCGTCGAAGAAGACCTCGTTGAAGTCCAGGTCGTCGGGACCCACGATCGACCCGAACGGTCGGCGGGTGAGGCCGGGCAGGTCGGTGGGCACGACCACGCAGCTGATCCCCTTGTGCTTGGGGGCATCGGGGTCGGTACGGACGAACGCCAGGATGAAGTCGGCGTCGTGGGCGCCGGAGGTCCACACCTTCTGGCCGTTGACGATGAAGCGGTCGCCGTCGAGCAGGGCCCGCGTGCGCAGCCCGCCCAGGTCGGACCCCGCGTCGGGCTCGCTCATGCCCAGGGCGGCGGTGATCTCGGCCCGCAGGAGCGGGACGGCCCAGCGCCGCTTCTGCTCCTCGGTGCCGAACGCCAGCAGCGACGGGGCGATGATGCTCAGGCCTTGGGGATTGAAGCTGGGCTCTATGCGCCGACGGCCCAGCTCCTCGCGGTGCACGAACTCCTCGAGCAGGGAGGCGTTCCGGCCCCCGTACTCGGGCGGGTTGGCGGGGACGAGCCAACCGGCGTCGAACAGCTTCTGCTGCCATCGCTGCGCCCACGCCGGCACGTGGGAGGACGAGCGGGGCCGCTCCTCGGCCTCGGCGGGGTCGGGGATGTTCTCGTCCAGCCAGCGGCTGAACTCGGCTCGGAACGCCTCCGTGGCCTCGTCGAACTGCAGCTTCATGCCGTCGCCTCCGCTCGTTGCCGGTCGAGGGTGGCCCGGGCCACCCGGGCCCGGTGCTCGGCGGTGCCGCCCAGGAGCGCCTCGCCCACCTTCGCCCGCCGGGCGTAGAGCTGCAGGTCGTTCTCCCAGGTGAACCCGAGGCCCCCGAAGAGCTGCACCCCGTGCTGGAAGGCCCGGCGCTGGCAGTCTCCCGCCGCGGCCTTGGCCATCGACGCCGCCATGGTCCGCCGATCGTCGTCCTCGGCGATGGCCAGGGCCGCGAAGTGGCAGAGGGCGTGCGCCCGCTGGATGGCGACGTACACGTCGACCGCCATGTGCTTCACCGCCTGGAACGAGCCGATGGGCACGCCGAACTGGTGGCGGTGCTTCACGTGCTCGAGGACCAGTTCGAGGACCCGGCGGGAGGCCCCCACCATCGTGGCCGCCAGGCCGGTGACCGCCTCGTCGACGGCCCGGGCGACGTCCTTGTCGACCTCGGGGCCGGTCATCACCCGATCGGCCCCGACCTCGACGCCGTCGAGAGCGATCTCGGCGACGTGGAACGAGCCGTCGAACGTGGTCGAACGCGTGGCGGTCAGATCGCCCGCGGGCACGACGAAGACGCCGGGGCCCTCGTCGGTGCTGGCCACCACCGCCACCAAGTCGGCCCGGTCCCCGTCGATCACGTGGCGGGCGGTCCCCTCCAGGACCCAGCCGTCACCCTCCCGGCGGCCCCGGACCTCCTCGGCCGCGTAGGCCACGGCACCGGTCCCCCCGGCACAGACCGCACCCAGCAGCTCCCGGCGCAGATCGGGAGCGGTGCCCTCCCGGACCAGCGCCACGTACTGGCTGGTGGTGGCCAGGAACGGGCTGGGGTCGGCGCCCCGCCCCAGCTCCTCCAGCGCGATGACCAGCTCGACCGCGGTCGCCCCCGTGCCCCCGTCCTCCTCGGGGACGGTCAGGCCCGGCCACTCCGCGGCCACCAGGGTCTTCCAGAACCCGTTCCCGTCGTCGCGGCCTTCGACCACGGCCCGCACGAGGCTGGGCGGGCACTCCTGGTCGACCAGGTCGTGCACGGCTTCCTGCAGGGCGTGTTGGTCGTCGTCGAGCTCGAAGTCCACTCGTGATCCTCTCGTCAGGGCTCGCGGGACAGGAGGCGGTCGATGTTGGCTCGCAGCTCGGGCGAGTCGAACGACCGGCTCTCGGCGGTCAGGGCGAAGTCGAGCGTGGCCAGGACGGCCCGCTCGAGGTGGAGGTTGAGGATGCGCTTGGTGTCCTCGACCGCGCCCTGGGGCAGGGCGGCGATCTTCGTCGCGCAGGCCATCGCCTCGTCGAGCACCTGGTCGTCCGGGACCACGTGGTTGACCAGGCCGATCGCCGCCGCCCGGGCCGCTGGGATCCGGTCGCCGGTGAGGGCGTACTCCTTGGCCAGTTGGAGGCTGGTGAGCAGCGGCCACGTGACCGGCCCGCCGTCGGCCGCGACCAGGCCCACCATCACGTGGGGGTCGGCGAGGTGGGCACTCTCGGCCATGTAGACGATGTCCGACAGGGCCACGAGGCTGCAGCCCAGGCCGACCGCGGGCCCGTTCACCGCGGCGACGATCGGGACCCGGCAGCCGACCATGCCGGTCACGATCTGGCGCCCGTGGGCCAGGCTGACCTTCCGCAGGTCGGGGTCCCGGGCCAGCTCGTCGATGTACTCGAAGTCACCGCCGGCGGAGAAGGCCCGCCCGTTGCCGGTCAGCACCGCGACCCGGGCGTCGGCGTCGGCGTCGAGCTGCGGGAACAGCTCGGCCAGGCCCTGGTGCAGGACGTGGTTGGTGGCGTTGAGGTTGTCGGGTCGGTTGAGGCGGACGACCCGGATCGGCCCGTCGGCCTCGACCTGGATCTCGTCGGGCAGGTCGTAGACTCATGAAGTAGGGCAGCTCCAGGATGCGGTTGGCGATCAGGTTGCGTTGGATCTGTGAGGTCCCGCCCATGACGCTCTGGGCCCGGCTGTAGAGGTACACCTTCAGCCAGGTGTCGTCCCCACCGTCGTGGGCGGCGCCGCCCACCGCGAGCGCCGCGTGGCCGACGGCCTGCTCCACCTCGGTCATCAGCAGCTTGTCGATCGAACCCTCGGGACCGTGGGTCAGGCCGTCGAGGCGGTCCGACAGCCGGCGGCAGACGTGGGCCCGCAGCATCTCGGCCTCGACGATGGCCCAGCCGAGGTCGCGGACCTGCTCGGCGCCGAACCGGTCGGGTTCGTCCCGGACCCGTCGGGCCAGCTGGTTGACCACCTTGCGGTAGCGGGAGACGAAGCCGAGCTCCCCCGGCTCCCGCTCGTGGCTGACCACGGTCATGGCCAGCCGCCACCCGTCACCGGGCGCGCCGATCATGTCGGCGGCGGGCACGCGCGCCCCGTCGAAGCTGACCTCGCCGAACTCCCGGGTGATGCCGTTGATCATCCGCAACGGGCGCTGCTCGACGCCGGGCTGGCGCATCGGGACGGCGAAGGCCGAGAGCCCCTTGTGCTTGGGCCGGTCGGGTTCGGTGCGGGCCAGGAGCAGGCACCAGTCGGCGACGTCGGAGTAGCTGGTCCAGACCTTGTGGCCGGTGATGACGTACTTGTCGCCGTCCCGCTCGGCCCGCGTGCGCAGCGAGGCGAGGTCCGACCCGGCGTCGGGCTCGCTGAAGCCCTGGCACCAGCGCTCCCGGCCGTTGACGATGCCGGGCAGGAAGCGCTGCCTCACGTCCTCGTTGCCGTGCTCGAGGATGCCCCACACCAGGTAGCCGAGGCTCGGGCGGGGCGGCGCGCCGGCCGCCGCCAGCTCGTCGTCCACGATCACCTCGTACACGCTCGGCCGACCCTGCCCGCCGATGTCGGTGGGCCAGGACATGGCGAAGAAGCCGGCGTCGTACAGGGCCCGGTGCCAAGGGGCCTGGCCTTCCCAGTACTCGTCCGAGGTGGACGAGGCCGGCAGCCCGGGGTTGTTGTCGACCAGCCAGGCGCGGAGGCGCGTCCGGAACTCGGCCTCCTCGGGCGAGTCACCGAAGTCCACGGGGACCTCCCAGGCCGTGGTGTTCGAGGACGCGGTCGAGGCTCGGTCCGGCGCCGCCGAGGATGTCGCTGGAGAGCAGCGCCCGGCGCAGGTGGACGTGGGCCAGGCACTCCCAGGTGTTGCCGATCCCGCCGTGGACCTGGATGGCGGTCTCGCACACCGTGCGCGCCGCTCGGGCGCAGTAGGCCTTGGCCACCGCGGCGGCCGCGAGGGCCTCGTCGGCGGGCAGGGCGTCGACCGCCCACGCCGCTTGGAGGGCGACGCTCCGCGAGCCTTCGGTGGCCACCAGCGCGTCGGCCAGCAGGTGCTGGACGGCCTGGAACGAGCCCACGGGCACGCCGAACTGCCGCCGCTCGGAGGCGTAGCCAACGGCCAGGTCGACGGCGCCCTGCATGGTCCCGACGAGGTCGGCACACGTCGTGGCGAGACCCAGTGCGGTCCACGTGGTGAGGGCGTCCTCGTCGAGGACGGTCGCCTGGCCGGGGACGGACCCGACCGGCACGGTCGAGTCGAGGACGACCGACGGCCGGGTGAGATCGACCCGTTCCCCCTCGAGCGCCAGGGCGACGGTCCCCAGGCGGTGGCCGTCACCTTCCACCTGGAGCACCAGCGCCGAGGCGGCGCCGAAGGCGTCCACGGCGACCGCCGGGTCCGCCGGGCCGGACAGATCGGCCGAGAGGGCGACGGTCTCGGCGCCCGTCGCCGGGGGTGCGCCGGCCCGGCGGCGGAGATCGGCGGCCAGCGTGGGACCGAGGAACGGGGCGTCGACCAGGCCGCGGCCGAGCTCCTCGGCGACGATTGCCACCTCGACCGCCGACGCCAGCGGTTCGTCGCCGTCGGCGGCCGTGCGCAGCTCGCGCCACCCGGTGGCGTCGACCGCGGCATCGAGCTTGGCCGCCCGCTCGGCGTCGTCCAGCGCGCCGACCGACGTGGGCGCGAGACGGTCGACGACCTGGACCGCCGAGTCGCGCAGGGCCCGCTGTTCGGGGGAGAGGCGGACGTCCATCAGCCACCCGACCCCACCGCGGCCGCCGAGGCCACCCACTCGTCGCGGAGGACCCGGCGCAGCACCTTCCCCGACGGCAGGCGCGGGATGGTGTCGACCACGACCACCTCCCGCAGCTGCTTGTAGGTCGCCAGCGTCTCGGCCACGAGCTGCATCAGCTCGTCGGCGGCGACGGGATGGTCGGGATCGAGCTGCACGACGGCCACCGGCACCTCCCCCGCCGCCTCGTCGGCGACGCCGAAGACCGCGCAGTCGAGCACCGCAGGGTGACCGTGGAGGACCGCCTCCAGCTCGGCCGGCGCCACCTGGAAGCCCTTGACCTTGATCATCTCCTTGGCCCGGTCGGTCAGGTGGACCCAGCCCTCGGGCTCGAGCCAACCGATGTCGCCGGTCCGGTACCAGCCGTCGACGAAGGCGTCGGCGTTCGCGTCGTCGGGCAGGTAGCCGGCCATGACCGAAGGGCTGCGGGCCTGGATCTCGCCCACCTCCCCCGCCGGCAGCACCTTGCCGTCGTCGAGGTCGACCACCCGCAGCTCGACCTCCGGCGGCGGGAGCCCGGCCGAGTCCAGGCGCCAGGCGTCCGGGTCGTCGACCGGGTTGGCCGCGAGCACGGGCAGCTCGCTGGCGCCGTAGGCGGGGAGCCACCGGACCCCCGTGCGCTCGGTGACCACGCGGGCCACGCTCTCGGTGACCGGGGTGGCGCCCCACATGATGTAGCGCAGCGACGTCAGGTCGTGGTCCTCGAGGCGGGGGTGGTTGGCCAGGGCCAGGGCGATCGGCGCCACGGCCATCTCGAGGGTCATCCGCTCATGCTCGATGCGGCGCAGGATCTCGTCCAAGTCGAAGCGGGCGTGCAGCCGCACCGTGGCCCCGGCCTCCGCCGCCGCCAGCAGGTTGAGCAGCCCGAGGATGTGGGACGGCGGCGTGGCCACCTGGAACCGGTCGTCGGGACCGAGCCCCAGGGCCGTCACCCAGTGGGCGGTGGCGCTGGCGATCGAGCCGTGCGTGTGGCGGACGGCCTTGGGCAACCCCGTGGTGCCGGAGCTGAACACGAGGACCGCCTCGTCGTCCGCCGAGGGGGTGGCCCAGTTCCCCCGCCGCCGGGGCTGCCCGGCGACGGACTCGACCGTGCCCGGATCGTCGACGTCGGTGACGCCGTCCGCCCCCAGCAGCTCGACGAGCAGCGGGGGCCGTCGTCGCCTCACCGATGGCGTGGCTGGCGGTGGTGACCCCCAGCGCGTGCCCCACCTCGCTCGCCTTCCACGCCGGGCTGACGAGCACGGCGGCCGCTCCGAGCTTGCTGAGGGCCTCGACGGCCACGAGGAACTCGACCCGGTTGGTGGTCATCACCGCGACCCGGTCCCCGGCGCCCAGCCCCCGTCCACCGAGGTGGTGGGCGACGGCGTTGCTCCAGCCGTCCAGGTCCGGGAACGACCAGCGGTCCTCGCCGGCCCGGATCGCCACGCGGTCACCGAATCGGTCCGCGGCGCGCTCGAGCCCTCCGTGCAGCAGGGCCCCTGACATCGCGAACATTGTTCTCGCTAGTGGAGATTGGTGTCAACACGTGGCGAATGCCACGTTCCCACCCTCACAACGCCCCCCGATCGGGGTCGCGGGGCCGGATCATGCCGTCCTGGACGTAGGAGGCCACCAGGGCACCGTCGGCCCGGAACACGTCGGCCCGTCCGTAGGACCGCCCGCCGCCGGCGTAGGGGCTGTGATGCGAGAGCAGGAGCCAGTCCCGGGCCGCGCCGGGCTGGTGGAAGGTGATGGTGTGGCCGACCACGCCGGTCGTCACGGTGACGTGGGCCTGGGCCTGGCCGACCCCGGCATGGGGTCGCATGGCCGTGCCGATGAGGAAGCCGTCGGTGGCGAAGGCCAGGAGCGCCTGGTCGGTCACCGGATCGTCGGGGGCGCCGGGGAAGCGGCTCCACACGTCGAGGTCCGGTGGGCCGGTCAGCTCGGGGTCTCCGACGTCGACGTCGTCCACGACGCGGACCTCCCACTCGCGGCCGCCGGGGTCGTCATCCGGCGGGGCCACGCCCGGCGCCGGGTCGGCGTGGTGGATGAAGTCCGGCTCGTCGGCCGAGAGCAGCAGGAGCGAGCGGGTGCAGAGCCGGTCACCCTGGCTGATGGTCACCGTCGTGCTGGCGAAGGCCCGCCCGGCGTGCATGGGCTCGACGACGATGTCGAGCGGGGCCTCGGGCGACGCCCCCCGGGCGAAGATCGTGTGCAGGGTCTTGGCCCGCTTGCCCTCGTGCCCCGCCACGCCGGCCACCAGCGACTGCGCCAGCAGCTGGCCCGCCGAAGACCACCCCGTACCCGTTGGCCACGACGTGCTGGGCCCGGTACCGGTCCGGGCCGGTGGGCTCGAGCGCGAGGGCCTGAACGAGGTCGTCGACGGCGACCACGGCTCAGGCGGCGACGGGGGCGTCGACCCGCATGATCTCGGCGAGGTTGCCGCCCATGATCTTGGCCAGGTCGTCCCGGGCCAGGCCCGGCGGGAGGTGGTCGACGTACGAGCACGGCTCGGCCAGGCCCTCGGGGTGTGGGTAGTCGGAGCCGAACAGGACGTGGTCGACCCCGACCGCCTCGATGAGCGCCTCGAGGTCGTCCTCGTGGAAGGGGCTGACGTAGACGTTGCGCCGGAAGGCCTCGACGGGGTCCTCGTCGAAGTCCTGGGGCAGCTTGCGGTGGACCTCGCGGAGGTGGTGCAGGAAGGGGACGACCCAGTCACCGCCGTTCTCGATGGCCGCCACTCGCAGCTCGGGGAACCGGCTGAAGACCCCGTGACAGACGAAGGCCGCCATGGAGTCCTCGATGGCCCGCTTCCCCATGGTCATCCAGCGGAAGCTGTCGGGCTTGAACGGCAGGAGCTCTTCGGGCCCGGTCCAGTCGGCCTGGTAGCGGGAGTAGCCGCTGTCGGAGGCGTGCATCGACACGAGCACGTCGGCGTCGACCACGGCCTGCCAGAACGGGTCGAACTCCTCCAGGCCGAACGAGCGGGAGCCGCCGTAGCCGGGAACCGGGGCCGGCCGCACGAGGATGGTCTTCGCCCCGCGTTCGACCACCCACGCCAGCTCCTCGATGGCCTTCTCGACGACCGGCAGCGTGATGATGGGCGTGGTGAAGATGCGGCCCTCGTAGTCGAACGACCACTGCTCGTACAGCCACTCGTTCAGGGAGTGGATCACCGCATGGGTCACATCGGGGTCGTCGCGCAGCCGCTCCTCGAGCAGGCTGGCCAGCGTCGGGAACATGAGGGCCCGGTCGACGCCGAGCTCGTCCATGAGCTCGATGCGGGGGGCCGGCTCCTGGAACGCGGGGAGGGCCCGCATCGGCTCGCCGATCAGCTCCCGGTAGCTCTTGCCCTCCGGGTTGCCGTCGCGGAAGTACGCCTCCTGGGCGCCCGGCCGGGCCACGACCTCGAAGGTCGGGTTCGGGATGTACTCGCTGATCCGGCCTTTGACCGCGATCTTGGTCCGGCCCCGGACGTCCACGTAGTCGATGGCGCCGCGGTAGCGATCGGGGAGATGCCGGGTGAAGGAGTCGCGGGTCTCGTAGAGGTGGTTGTCAGCATCGAAGATGGGGAAGTCCAACAGGCGAGCCATGACTCAAGGGTACGGCTGAGCTAACAGTCACGTCAACTTTGCGCAGCGTGCACGTTCCATTGGGTACTCGCCGACGGCGCTGTCTAACATCAGCGTCACGTAGCACCGAGATCGGGAGCACCGATGACCGCAGTCATGCAAGGCGTCCGGATCCTGGAGGTCGCCGAGCACACCTTCGTCCCCGCCGCCTCGGCCCTCCTGGCCGACTGGGGTGCGGAGGTGATCAAGATCGAGCACGTCGAGCGGGGCGACGCCATGCGGGGCCTCGCCTCGAGCGGCACCGTCAACCTGGGCGGCCAGGTCCACGTGCTGCTCGAGCACTCCAACCGGGGCAAGCAGAGCATCGGGCTCGACCTCACCTCCGACGACGGCCTGGACATCCTCGGCCGGCTGGCCGCGACCTGCGACGTCTTCCTGACCAACAAGCTCCCGTCGGTCCGCACCAAGCTCAAGGTGGACGTCGACGACATCCGCGCCCACAACCCCGACATCATCTACGTGCGGGGGACGGGCCAGGGCGAGCGGGGTCCCGACGCCGACAAGGGCTCGTACGACTCGCTGGCCTACTGGTGCCGGGCCGGCATCGCCATGGGCCAGAAGCAGGCCGACGACGAGTTCGTCCCCCCGCCCCCCGCCCCAGCCTTCGGCGACTCCATCGGGGCGATGACGATCGCCGGCGGGATCATGGGCGCGCTGTTCCACCGCGAGCGGACGGGTGAGGCGACGACGGTCGATGTCTCCCTGCTCAGCACCGGGATCTGGTCGATGGGGGCCGCGCTGGCCCTGTCCCTGCAGCACGAGGTGCCGTGGGCGCCGCCGCAGCGGGGCGTCCCGTCGGGCAACCCCCTGGTCTTCAACTACCGGACCAAGGACGACCGGTACGTCTCCCTCTGCTGCCTCCAGCCGGGCAAGTACTGGGCCGAGGCCGTGGGGATCCTCGGCCGGCCGGAGCTGGTCGACGACGAGCGCTTCACCGACGCCGCCTCGATCAACGCCCACTCGGCCGAGGCCTCCGTGCTCCTGGCCGAGGCGTTCGCGGAGCACACCGTGGACGAGTGGCGCGAGAAGCTGGCCGACTTCAGCGGCCAGTGGACGGTCGTCCAGGACACGCTCGAGGCCGCCGCCGATCCCCAGTCGGTCGCCAACGGCTACGTGACCGAGCTCGAGACGGCCGAGGGCATCCCGTTCCGGCTGGCCGCGGCCCCCGTCCAGTACGACGGTGAGCCTCCGAAGGCGCGCCGGGCCCCGGAGTTCAACGAGCACGGCGACGCCATCCTCGAGGGCCTCGGCATCGACTGGGAGAAGATCGTGGACCTCAAGGTCCGCGGCGTCGTCGCCTGAGCGAGCCGACGATCTGACGATGCGCACCACCACTCCCCTGTCGGCACAGCGGGGCCCAGCGGCCCGGCGGCGAAGCCGCCATGAGCGGCAGAACTGAGCGGCGGAGTCCCGGTGCGTCCCCTCCCCCAGCTCACCCCCTTCAACGAGTGGTTCTGGACGTCGGGCGCCGACGGCCGGCTGCGGATCCAGGGCTGCGCCGACTGCGGGCAGCTCGTCCATCCGCCCGTGCCCGTCTGCCCGGCGTGCCGCAGCCGAAACTGGGCGCCGACCGAGGTCTCCGGCGCGGCCACGGTCGTGGCCAGCACGGTCAACCAGCACCCCTGGCACCCGGCGTTCGAGCCGCCCTACGCCATCGCCAACGTGGCCCTGGCCGAGGACCCGAGCGTCCACCTGACCACCAACATCGTCGGCGTCGAGCCCGACGAGGTCCACATCGGCCAGGAGGTCCAGGTCCGCTTCGAGCAGCACGAGGACGTGTGGCTTCCCCTGTTCGAGCCCACGGGCTCGACCGACCCGACGGAGCGGGTCCCCGAGCCGCAGCGGCCGACGCCGCAGGCCGCCGGTGTCGGCCGACCGGTTCGAGCACCGGGCCGTGCTGTCGGGCGTCGGCCGCTCCGAGCTGGGCCGGCGGCTGCTGCGGGATCCCCTGTCGTTGACGGTGGACGCCTGCCTCGCCGCGGTGGCGGACGCCGGGCTCACGCTCGACGACATCGACGGGCTCTCGACCTACCCCGGCACGGCGGCGATGGGCATGGGCGAGGGCGGCGTGACCGCCGTCGAGGAGGCCCTGCGCGTGCACCCCACGTGGATCAACGGCGGCGGCGACCTGCCGGGCCCGGGCGGCTCGGTCATCGCCGCCATGCTGGCCGTGGCCAGCGGGCTGTGCCGCCACGTCCTGTGCTTCCGCACCGTGTGGGAGTCGACCTACGCCACCCTCGGCCTCCGCCAAGCCGGCGGGTCGCGGGTCTCGGGGCCGATGGCCGAGTGGCGGGCCCCGTTCGGCGCCATCTCGGCGGCCAACTGGATCGCCATGAACGCCAACCACTACCTGCACCGCTACGGCGCCGACCGTGAGCTGTTCGGGTGGATCGCCCTCAACGACCGGGCCAACGCGGCCCGCAACCCGGTGGCCATCTACCGCGACCCGATGACGATGGACGACTACCTGTCGGCCCGTCCCATCACCACGCCGTTCGGGCTCTACGACTGCGACGTCCCGTGCGACGCCTCGATCGCCGTCGTCGTGTCCGACGCGTCGGTGGCCGGCGACCTGCCCAAGCCCGCCGTGCGGATCGATGCGGTCGGCACCCAGATCCTCGAGCGGGTCTCGTGGGACCAGGAGACCATCACCCACGAGCCGCAGGTCCTCGGCCAGTCCGCCCACCTGTGGACCCGGACCGACCTCACGCCCGCCGACGTGGACCTGGCCCTGCTCTACGACGGGTTCACCTTCAACGCCATCACCTGGCTCGAGGCCCTCGGGTTCTGCGGCCTCGGCGAGGCCAAGGACTGGATGGACGGCGGCCGGCGCATCGCCCTCGACGGTGACCTGCCGGTGAACCCCCACGGGGGCCAGCTGTCCGAGGGCCGGACCCACGGCTACGGCTTCCTGTACGAGGCCATGACCCAGCTCCGCCACGAGGCGGGCGAGCGCCAGGTGGCCGACGCCCGCACGGCCGTGGTCACCTCGGGCGGCGGCACGCCCTCGGGGGTCTTGCTGCTGCAGCGCGACGACAGCTAGGGAGGCGGCCGTGGCGAACCCCTGGCGCACCCTCCGCTCGGTCGTCCGCTTCCGGCCCCTCGAGACCGATCGGGTCGAGCGGCGGCTGGCCAAGGCGGCATCGGTCCAGGACCTGCGCCGGATCGCCCGGCGGCGCCTGCCCCGGGGCGTCTTCGACTACGTCGACGGCGGGGCCGAGGACGAGCGGACGCTCGCCGCCAACGAGGCGGCGTATGCGGCCGTGTCCTACCGGCCCCAGGTGCTCAACGACGTCGGTGAGGTCGACGTGACCTCGACGCTGCTCGGGCAGCCGGTGGCCTTCCCGTTCGTGCTGGCGCCGGTCGGCTTCCCCCGCCTGGTCCACCCCGACGGCGAGCTCGCCGGGGCGCGGGCCGCGGCCCGGGCCGGGCTGCCGTTCGCCCTGTCGACCATGAGCAGCCGGTCGATCGAGGAGGTCCGCGCCGTCAGCGACGGCCGCCTCTGGTTCCAGGTCTACGCCTGGCGGGACCGGGGCCTGGTCAAGGAGATGGTCGATCGGGCCGCCGACGCTCGCTACGAGGCCCTCGTGCTGACGGTGGACACGGCCGTGCTCGGGCGGCGGGAGCGGGACGTGCGGCGGGGCTTCTCCATGCCGCCGCAGCTCGGCCTCGACACCATCGTCGACGGCGCCCTCCACCCCGGCTGGACGTGGTCGTTCCTCCGCAGCGAGCCGGTGCAGTTCGCCAACGTCGCCGGCCGGGCCGAGGGCGACACCAGCACGCCGGTGGTGATCTCCGAGTACATCCGCGAGCAGTTCGACCCCGCCCTGTCCTGGGCCGACGTCGACTGGCTGCGCTCGCTCTGGAACGGCCCGGTGTTGGTCAAGGGCATCGGCCGGGTGGAGGACGCGGTGCGGGCCGCCGACGCCGGGGTCGACGCCGTCGTCCTGTCCAACCACGGCGGTCGCCAGCTGGACGGCGCTCCGGCGGCGTTCTCCCTCGTCGCCCCCGTGGCCGACGCCCTCGGGGGCCGCACGCAGATCATCTGCGACGGCGGCATCCGGCGGGGCAGCGACGTCGTCAAGGCCGTCGCCGCCGGCGCGACCGCGGCCATGGGCGGGCGGGCGTGGCTCTGGGGTCTGGCCGCCGCCGGCGAGCGCGGCGTCGACCAGGTGCTCGAGTGGCTCCGGGCCGACATGCAGCGGACGATGGCGCTGCTGGGTGTGGCGACCGTCGCCGAGCTCGACCGCTCGCTGATCGACGTCGACTGACGAACCGCAACCGACGCACGTAGGGCGGTGTGGGGACCTGCCCCGAACGCCATGGCTGCCGAGGTGGCCGATCTCACGTGCTGTGGTCGCCCAGGCAGAACTCGAGGCAATACCTTGCGGATTCCGCACGCTATTGCCTCGAGGCTGACGGAAATCGTCCGCTCGCTGACCTGACGGCCCCGGATAGCCACGCAGCGTGAGAATCCGAGCCAACCGCACGCCACACCCGCCTACGTGCGTCGTTGTCGGTTCGGTCACTCCAGGGTGAGGACGACCTTGCCGATCGCCTTGCCGTCGGCGACGTGGCGGAGGGCGGATCCGACCTCGTCGAGCGCGAAGGTCGCGCCGATGTGGGGCGAGACCCGGCCTGCGGCGAGGAGCTCCATGAGCTCGGCCTCGTTGCGGGCCATCTCCTCGGGCGCGTTCGTGGCGAAGGTCAGGAACTGGAAGCCGAGGACCTGGATGCCCTTCAGGAGGACGAGGTTGAGGGGGATGCGGGGGATCTCGCCCGAGGCGTAGCCCACGGTCACGAAGCGTCCGTTCCACCGCAACGACCGCAGGGCGGGCTCGGCCAGCGCGCCGCCCACGGGGTCGACGACCACGTCGGTGCCGTCGGGATGCCGTTCCCGCAAGGCCGGGCGGAGGTCGCCGGCCCGATGGTCGATGAGCACGGCGGCCCCGTACGTCGCCGCCACCTCCAGCTTCTCGGCGGTGGAGGCCACGGCGGTCACCCGGGCCCCGAGCTCGACACCGAGCTGCACCGCGGCCAAGCCGACGCCGCCGCCGGCCCCGAGCACGACCAGCTCCTCCCCTGCCTGCAGCCGGGCCACCGACCGGAGCACGTGGTACGCGGTCCGGTGGGCCACGCCGAAGGCCGCCGCGGCCGTGTCCGCCACGCCGGCCGGCGTCGGGGTGACGGCGGAGGCATCGACCACCACCTCCTCCGCGAAGGCGCCCACGAAGGTCGAGCCGAAGACCCGGGTCCCGGCAGGGAGCTCGCCTTCGAGCACCGCCCCGGCGAACTCGCTGCCCGGGACGAAGGGCAGGGGCGCGGTCATCTGGTACTCGTCGGCGATCACCAGGACGTCGGGGAAGTTGACCGCCGCGGCGTGGACCCGGACCCGCACCTGGCCCGGCCCGAGCTCGGGAGCCGGCACCTCGTCCACCACCACGACCTCGGGCGGTCCGTACGAGCGGCAGACCGCGGCGCGCACGTTCAGCGCACGGCGTAGTCGGTGGACGCCGCCAGCTCGGCCGCCCCCTGCATGAGCTCGAGCACGACCGGGCCGAAGGCCTGGAGCTTCTCGTCGTCGCCCGCCCGCTGAAAGCCCTGTTCGAGCACGACCGCCAGCTTCCACTTGGCCAGGACCACGTAGTAGTCGATGTCGTCGACCTGGCGGCCCGACACTTCGGCGTAGTGCTCGAGGACCTGGGTCCGCGACGGCATGCCGTACATGTCCACGTAGCCGAACTCGGAGGCCTCAGGGGTCATGGTGTCCTCGGGCCAGCTCTGCACCGTCCAGCCGAGGTCGAGCTTGGGGTCACCGACCGTGCCCATCTCCCAGTCGACGATGGCGGCCAGCCGGGCCGGCGCCCCGTCGTCGTACATGACGTTGGCGAACTGGTAGTCGCCGTGCATGAGGCCCGGGACGTAGTCGATGGGCTTGTGGGCGCGGAGCCAGGCGGCCGCCTCCTCGAAGCCGGGCAGCTCGCGGCCCTTGATGCGCTCGAGGAAGGCGGTCCAGCGATCGACCTGCCGCTCGTGGAAGCCATCGGGCCGGCCGAGGTCCTCCAAGCCCTTCGCCTTCCAGTCCACCCCGGACAGCAGGGCGATGCCCTCGACCAGCTGGTACGCCAGGCCGGCGCGGGCCTCGAGGTCGTCGGCGAACGGCGCCGGCCACGGCCTGGTCCCGTCCGGTGCCGTCTCGAGCCCCATGGGGGACCAGCCGTCGACGAAGCCCATCACGTAGAACGCCCGGCCCAGGACGTCGCGGTCCTGGCACGCGGCGATGGCCGGCGTGTGGGGCACGTCGGTGCCCTCGAGCGCCTCGGTGATCCGCCACTCGCGCCAGATGCCCTCGTCCCGGCTCTCCGGCGCGGATGGCGGCGGGATGCGGAGCGCCCCGTGCAGCTCGCCGCGGCGGATCTCGTAGATCTCGTTCTGCGAGCCCCCCGAGACGAAGTCGCCCTCGATGGGCTCGCCCCGACCGGGGACGTCCAGCTCGTCCAGCCAGGCCCCGAGCCGATCGAGGTCGATCATCGGTCGCCCTTCACAGGTTCCCGACTTCGTGCTCGAGGTACTCGGCCAGCTTCTCGCGGGCGGCGGCCACCTTCTTCGGTCGGTGCTCGGTGGGCCAGAGGTCGTCGCTCGGCCGGTAGTTGCGCAGCACCTGCCGGGCCACCGTCACCTTGTGGACCTCGGTGGGACCGTCGGCCAGGCCCATGACGTTGGCGCCCAGCAGCATCCCGCTGAACGGCATCTCGTTGCTGACCCCCAGGGCACCGTGGACCTGCATCGCCCGCCAGGCGATGTCGTGGAGCACGGTGGGCATGACCACCTTCACCGTGGAGATGTCCTTCCGGACCCGCTTGTAGTCGTTGTACTTGTCGATCTCCCACGCGGTGTAGAGCGTGAGCAGCCGGAACTGCAGGAGCTGGGCGTACGAGTCGGCGATGTAGCCCTGCACGAACTGCTTGTCGCCCAGCAGCGAGCCCTGGGTCTCCCGGCTGAGGGCCCGCTCGCACAGCATGTCGAGCGCCTTCTGGGCCAGGCCGATGGTGCGCATGGCGTGGTGGATGCGCCCGCCGCCCAGGCGGGTCTGGGCGATCACGAAGGCCTGGCCATCGCCGCCCAGGAGGGCGTCGTCGGGCACCCGCACGTCCTCGTAGTGGATGAGGGCGTGGGAGCCGTGGCCCAGGGGCTCACTGCCGAGGCCGACGTTGCGGACGATGTTCACGCCCGGCGTGTCGGTCGGGACGAGGAACATCGACATGCCCTTGTACGGGCTCACGTCAGGGTTGGTGACCACCATCACGATGAGGAAGGAGGCCGTCTTGGCGTTCGACGAGAAGAACTTCCAGCCGTTGATGACCCACTCGTCGCCGTCCTTCTCGGCCCGGGTGGTGAACATCGTGGGGTCGGCCCCGGCGTGGGGCTCGGTCATCGAGTAGCTGGAGAACACCTCGCCCTCGAGCAGCGGGTGCAGGTAGCGCTCCTTCTGCGCGTCCGTGCCGTAGTGGGCGATGATCTCGGCGTTGCCGGTGTCGGGGGCCTGGCAGCCGAAGATGATCGGCGCCCACTGCGACCGGCCGAGGATCTCGTTCAGCAGCGAGAGCTTGAGCTGGCCGTAGCCCGCCCCACCCAGCTCGGGGCCGAGGTGGGTGGCCCACAGGCCCTGGCGCCGCACCTCTTCCTTGAGCGGGTCGACCACCTTGCGGCGGTTGTCGTCGAGCGGCGTGAAGGCGAGCCCGTCCCACACGAGGTCGAGCGGCTCGACCTCCTCGCGGACGAACTCGTCGGCCCAGTCCAGCTTCTCCTGGAACTCGGGCTCGGTCTCGAAGTCCCATGCCATGGCGACCCCCTGTCGTCGCGGGGCAGATTACGGCTCGTCGACGTCCGCTCCGACCCGACCCGGCGTGAGCGGTCAGATGCGGGGCAGGACCTCGTGTTCGATGAGGTGGAGGGAGGCCCAGGCGTCCTCGGGGGCGAGACCGCCGCAGAGGGGCTGGAGGCCGAGGTAGCCGTGGGCCCCGACCATCTCGACGGCCTCGTCGGGGGTGACGATGCGGTAGTTGCCGGCCTCGGCCCGCAGCTCGTCGACCGTGGTGGCCCTCGAGCGGGTCACGGCGTCGTGGTTGCCCTCCAGCCACTCGCCGTAGGTGACGGCGTCATGGAGGAGGTGCGGACCGATCGCCGCCCACGCGGCATCGAGGTCCTCAGCCACGAAGAGTGAGCTGGGCGAGTCCGAGGTCGGGACCATGCAGGCGCCCGCGGGACGACCGACCCGCTCGGCCTCGGCGGCGTAGATCTCGGCCAACTCCGGACGCTCGGTCTCGCCGATGAAGTCGAGTCCGAAGCGTGCCGCCCGCTTGGCCGCCGCGGGCGAGCCGCCGCCGTAGGCCAGCCGCATCCCGCCCTCGGTGTACGGCAGGGGCCGAACCGTCGCCGTCCGCCCTCGCCAGCTGACGGTCTCGCCCGCGAGCGCCGCCTGCAGGACTTCGAGCCGCTCCTCCATCTCGGCCCCGCGCTTCGCCGGGTCGATCCCGAACATGGCGAACTCCTCGGGCCGGTACCCGAGCCCGATGATGGGGGTGACCCGGCCCCGGCTGAGGTGGTCGAGGACGTTGAGGTCCTCGGCCAGCTTGATCGGGTCGTACATCAGCAGCAGCAGGGCGGCGATCATGATGTTCACGTTCGAGGTGCGGGCCGCCATTGCGGCCGCCATCACCAACGGCGACGGCAGGTAGCCGTCGTCGGACGCGTGGTGCTGGGAGACGACCACGGACAGGCAGCCCCGGGTGTCGGCCCACTCGACCATGTCGAGGGCCGTGGCGTAGAGGTCGGCCGGCGGCGTGGGTCCCGGCGCCCGCATGTCGAACCGGAGGAGGAACATCGGCCGAGTGTGGCAGGTTGCGCCGGTCGGTCAGCCGGGCACGACGTAGCGCACTACGTGTGTCTGTTCACAGGCTGAAGGAGGCGCCGCCGTTGAGGGGATAGGTCTGGCCGGTGATCCACGAGGCGCCCGGTCCGACCAGGAAGACGACCAGGGCGGCGACGTCCTCCGGGAGCCCCGGGCGCCGCACCACGTAGCGCTGGAGCAGCGTCTTGGCCCGGGGGTTGTCCTCCTCGGCCCAGAACTCCTCGCTCAGCGGCGTCCGCATCGTCCCCAGCGCGATGTTGTTCACGGTGATCCCGTGGCGACCGTTCTCTGTGGCCAGTGCCCGGGTCAGCCCCGCGGCCCCGGCCTTGGCCGCGCTGTAGACCGCCATGTTCGCCTCGCCGGCCCGGGCGGCGTCCGACACGATCGTGACGATGCGGCCGTCCCCCTTGGCGATCATCCCGGGGAGCACCGCCCGGCAGCAGTTGAGGACGCCGTAGAGGTTCACCCGGAGGTAGGGCTCCCAGTCCGCCGGTCCGGTGTCGACGAACCGGTTCATCTCCGGCCACCCCTCGGCGCCGGCGTTGCCGGCGTTGTTGACGAGGACGTCGACCCCGCCGAGCCCATCGATGGCGGCCGTGGCTCCTTCGTAGTCGGTGACGTCGAAGATCGAGGCCGACGCCGTGGCCCCTGACCCTTCGATCTCGGCCACCACGCCCGCGGCCCGATCGGGGTCGAGGTCGTTCACGACGACCTCGGCGCCCGCCGAAGCGAGCCCCTGGGCGATGCCGCGGCCGACGCCCTGCCCGGCGCCGGTGACGAGCGCCCGCCGCCCCTGGAGGTCGAGCCCCGTCGCCATCAGGCGGCCGCCACCTCTTCGAGGGCCTCCGTGACGGCATCGGGCTCGGTGATCATCAGGTCGTGGCCGGTGTCGATGTCCCAGAGCCGGCCCTCGGCCCGGGCCTCGGCCATCAGCTCCGGGTCGCGGGTGAGCAGGGTCGAGGTGCAGACCACGTGGTACTGCGGGATGGCCCCGAGGGCGTCCTCGTCCTTCAGGTCGAGGCGCTGCTCGAAGCAGGCCCAGGGCTGCGGGGTCAGGCGCTCGTCCATCCAGGCCAGGTCCTCGGGGTCGGTGACCCCGTAGAAGGCCCCGGCCCCGGGAGCCGGCAGCAGGACCAGCTCGACGCCGTCGACCACCTCCCCCATCGGGCGCACGGCCTCGATGATGGGCCCGGCCACGTCGAGCAGCGACTGGCCGTTCACCGGGTTGGCGGCGTCGAGGTAGACGAGCTTGCCGATGCGGTCGGCGACCAGGTCGGCGGCGCCGGTGATCACCATCCCTCCGTAGCTGTGGCCGACGAGGATCACGTCGCGGAGGTCCTCGTAGTGGACGAGGGCGGCCACGTCCCGGCAGTGCAGGTGGAGGTCGACGTGCGGACCGAGCAGGTGTGCCCGCTCGCCGAGGCCCGTGAGCGAGGGTGCGTAGACCACGTGACCGGCCTCCTGCAGCCGGCGCGCCACGGGCTGATAGCACCACCCGCCGTGTCCCCCACCGTGCACCAGCACGAACGTCGCCACGTCGGGCCCTCCTTAGGCCAAGGCCGGCTTTGGGCCTGCCGGGATCGAAGAATATTGTTCTCCGTCTCGGGCAACAATCCTTCGCGCGAAGGATGAGGGGAGACGATGACCGCAACGGCTTCGGGTCCTGTGGCGGGCCAGCCCGCGAACGCCATGCCGGCCGAGCTGGCCGAGCGCTACGGCTACGTCGAAGAGGAGCGCTTCCTCAGCGGCGAGGCGACCGAGTACGAGGTCGTGGGCGAGGTGTCCGAGGACGGGATGTGGACGGTCGAGCCCGGCGCCACGGCCCCCTTCCGGACCCGGATCATCGTCCGGCGGCCGGCCGATCCCGCCCACTTCAACGGCACGGTCGTCGTCGAGTGGTTCAACGTCACGGCCGGTGTCGACGCCGACCCGGACTTCGGGCTGCTGCACCCCCTCCTGCTCGGCGAGGGCTACGGCTATGTCGGCGTGTCCGCCCAGCAGGTCGCGGTCGGCGGCGGAAAGAGCGCCCTCGACATACCGATCGACGCAGGGTTGCGGCTGCCGCTGACCGAGCGCGACCCCGAGCGCTACGGGACGCTCACCCACCCCGGCGACGGCTGGTCGTACGACATCTACGCCCAGGTCGCGGTCGCCGTCCGCCACGGTGACCTGCTCGGCGGGGCCACGCCCGAGCGGGTGATCGCCATCGGCGAGTCCCAGTCGGCCTTCCGCATGGTGAGCTTCATCAACGCGGTCCAGCCCGTGACCGGGGCCTACGACGGCTTCCTCGTGCACAGCCGGGGCGGGAGCAGCGCCCCGCCGTCGGGCAACGAGGTGCAGGCCGACCCCCGCTCCGGTCCGCCCCGCGCCATCCGCACCGACCTCGACGTCCCCGTGCTCCAGTACGAGACCGAGACCGACCTGACGCTGCTCGGCTACCTGGCCGCCCGCCAGCCCGACACCGACCGGATCGTCACCTGGGAGGTGGCCGGGACGGCCCACGCCGACGCCACCATCCTCGAGTACGGCCGGATGGCCAACAAGGAGGCGCGCGACTTCGACATCGCCGAGCTCTACCCCGCCCTCAACCGAGGCCCGCAGGCCCAGGTCCTGCGCGCCGCGCTCGTCGCCCTGGTCGAGTGGGTGGCCTCGGGCACGACGCCCCCGTCGGCCCCGCCGATCGAGACCGACGGCGAACGGCTCCGGCGGGCCGACGACGGCATCGTCCTGGGCGGTATCCGCACGCCGGCGGTCGACGTCCCGATCTCCGTGCTCAGCGGCGAGAGCGCCGACGAGGACAACATCTTCGCCCAGCTCTTCGGCGAGACCGTGCCGTTCACCGCGGAGGAGCTGCAGGCCCGGTACGCCACCCACGACGACTACGTGGCCCAGGTGACGGCCTCGGCCGACGCGGCCGTGGCCGCCCGCTTCCTGCTCCCGGCCGACCGGGACGCCTTCGTGGCCGCCGCCGAAGCGGCGGCCGTACCCCCGATTGAGGGCTCAGGGACGGGCTCGACCACCACGTCGAAGGTCGACGCCCCGCTGTCGGGCACCCGGGGCTGGCGCCACACCTCGACCGGGAACGACACGGTGACCAGCGAGGAGAACAGCCAGAGGAGGTTGCGGTCCTCCTCGGCGATGCCCGTCGAGCTCGACGCTCCTTCAGGTACTCGACGCCGTCCTCCAGCCGCGGGAAGGCGGCGTCGTAGAAGGCCTGGAGGTCGTCCATGGAGCTCGCCAGGCGCTTGCCGTACCGGTCGTACTCGCTGGGCAGCGCCCAGTCGGCGAACGGCTCGAGCTCGGCGAAGTCGGCGGGAAGGGTGGGCATCGGAGCCGCTCCTCTCACGACGCCGCCGAGACCCGCACCGGGGTCGTCGGACGGCTGGCCCTGGTGGTCGGCCACGTAGTCCCGGGCGGTCCGGTGGAGGTGCCGGAGCATGACCTCCTGGTCACACAGCGGGAACTCGGTGATCGCGCCCGACTCGAGCATGGTCTGGGTGGCCTCGAGCGTGTTGCCGTCCTGGAGGCCGTACTCCTTGAACGTCACGACGGCCAGCTCCTGCTGCAGCCGCTCGTAGGCGTTCGTCGGCGGCACGAAGTACAGCGAGCCCTCGAAGATGTGGGTGTTGTACGACGTCGGCCAGTAGTGGTACGTGAGGTACCAGTTGGGCTTCCAGATCAGGATCATGAAGTTCGGGAAGAAGAGGAACGAGTCCTCGCCCCACGCCGGGTGGTCCGGCCGGGTTGAGGGCCTCGGGGCAGCTCGCCGATGTCGGGCGCGTCCCAGACGCCGAACAGGCCGCTGCGCAGCACCCGCTCGATCGGCTTGACCATGCCGAGGTCCTTCGGCGGCGACATGCCGCCCCACGACGACACGATGGCGTGGGGACCGTCGATGTCGTAGGCCAGCGCCTCGTAGCCGAAGCCCTGGAGCTTGCGGGACTCCTCGTCGACCGACTGCTTCGCGTGCAAAACGGGGGCGTGGTAGAACTCCATGAAGGCGTCGATGAAGAGCTTCCAGTTGGCGCCGATCTCGGCCCGGTACGTGTGCTTCTGGGTCAGCAGGTCGAACGGGTAGTCCTCGATGCCCGCCGCCGAGACGGCCCATGTACTCCCGCAGCGGCGGCGGCCTCGGGATCGAAGTTCACGAAGATGAACCCCTCCCAGACGTCGACGTCGACCGGCACGAGGCCGAAGTCGTCCTTGTCGAGGTCGAAGAACTCCTCCTCCTGCTGTACGAAGGTGAGCTGGCCCTCGAGGCCGTAGCGCCAGCCGTGGTACTTGCAGGTGAACTGGCGGCAGGTGCCGCTGGTCTCCTCGCCGGGGAAGTCGTTCCAGACCAGCTTGTTGCCCCGGTGACGGCACATGTTGTGGAAGGCCCGGACCTCGCCCTCCATGTCCCGGACGATGACGACGGAGGTGCGGGCGGCGTCCAGCTCCTTGGTGAAGTAGCTGCCCTTCTTCGGCAGCTGCTCGACCCGGCCGACGTTCAGCCACGTCCGGCGGAAGATCGCCTCCTGCTCCAGCGCGTAGTACTCGGGGGTGGTGGAGTCGTCGTAGACGACGGGCCCGGTGTCCAGCCCGAAGTGCTCGGTCCAGCTGCCCTCGGCCGGCTTGGTGAAGTGCGGCATGCTCAGTTCCTCCGCTCGCGGCGACCGGGGAACGATAGCACTCATCTCTTTCAAGGAGAAGTCCGTTTCCGCCTGTTGACCCCGTCGGCGAATCCGCGCCAGACTTCTGGCTCGAATATCGGGAGGACCATGAGCACCACCGCGGCGACCAGCGTCTACTACGACCCCTACGACGTCGAGATCAACGCTGACCCCTACCCCACCTACCGCCGGCTGCGGGACGAGGCGCCGATCTACTACAACGAGCCCTACGACCTCTGGGTGCTGTCCCGCCACGAGGACGTCGAGAAGGGGCTGGTCGACTGGGAGACCTTCTCGTCCGCCCGCGGCGACATCCTCGAGATCATCAAGTCCGGGATGGAGCTGCCCTCGGGCGTGGTCCTGTTCGAGGACCCCCCGATCCACACCATGCACCGCGGCCTGATGTCCCGGGTCTTCACGCCGAGGAAGATGAACGCGCTGGAGGACAAGGTGCGGGAGTTCTGCGCCCGCGGCCTCGACCCGCTGGTGGGCACGGACCGGTTCGACTTCATCGCCGACCTCGGCGCCGACATGCCGATGCGGGTCATCGGCATGCTGCTCGGCATCCCCGAATCCGACCTCGAGTCGATCCGCGACAAGTCCGACGACATGCTGCGGACCGAGGCCGGCCAGCCCATGGACCTCGACAAGGGCGTGGCGACCGGCAAGATGTTCGAGGAGTACATCGCCTGGCGGGCCGAGCACCCCGCCGACGACCTCATGACGGCGCTGCTGAACGCCGAGTTCGAGGACGAGACCGGGACGATCCGCACCCTCACCCGCCAGGAGGTGTCGACCTACACCCAGGTCGTCGCCGGCGCGGGCAACGAGACCACCACGAAGCTCATCGGCTGGCTGGGCAAGCTGCTGGCGGAGCACCCCGACCAGCGCCGGGAGCTGGTCGAGGACCGTTCGCTCATCAACAACGCGATCGAGGAGGCCCTGCGCTACGAGCCGCCCGGGCCCCACGTCGCCCGCTACGTGGCCAAGGACGTGGAGTACTACGGCACGACCATGCCGGAGGGGGCCGCCATGCTGATGCTGGTGGGGGCGGCCAACCGGGACGAGCGCCGCTACGACGACCCGGACCGCTTCGACATCCACCGCGACCTGGGCCAGCACCTCACCTTCGGGTACGGGCTCCACTTCTGCCTGGGGGCGGCTCTGGCCCGGCTCGAGGGCCGGGTGGCCCTCGACGAGGTGCTGAACCGCTTCCCCGAGTGGGAGGTCGACTACGACAACATCAAGCTGGCCCCCACCTCGACCGTCCGGGGCTTCGAGACCCTCCCCGTCTTCATTCCCTGACCCAGGGGACGCGGCCGGCGTGGATGGCGTCGACGAGGAGGCGGACGACGCCGGCGACGGCCCGGCTGGCCTCGTCCGGCTTCAGCCCCCAGACCGCAGTCAGCCGGTCGTAGGCGTTGACGGTCCAGAGCACGTCCAGCATCGCGGCCGCCATCTCGCGGTCGGCCTCCGACCAGTCCGACGTCGCCGGCTCGACCGCGGCCCGCAGGGCATCCCGCCGACGCTGGTCCATGTCGTCGAGCGTGGGGTTCTCGAGGGGATGGGACCGGAGGGCGAACGACGAGAGGTAGGCGAACACCCGGGCGGTGACCTCGGGCAGGCCGTCGAGGTCGAGTCCGGTCAGCGGCTCGCCGGCTTCCTCCTCGAGGCGGCGGATGACGGCCTCGTGGAGGTCGCGCTCCGACGCGAAGTGCCGGTACACGGTGCGCTCGTTGACGCCCGCCCGCTGGGCCACGGCCCGCACGGTCACCTCCCGCCAGTCCCAGCGCGGGGAGCTGTGCACCAGTTCCGCCCCCGCGACGACGATGCGCTCCCGCGTCTGGGCCGCCTGCGCCCGCCGGACGGGGCTCTCGTAGCGCCGGCGCGGCTCGACCATGGCCCGAGCGTAGGAACTGCCGTCCTCGTTGCCCGTCCACGAGGCGCCTGCTATGCAACTGCTCAGCATCAGACCGAGAGGGGAACCGCGTGGGCGAGTTGGACGGGAAGGTGGCGGTCATCACCGGCGCAGGGTCGGGGATGGCCAAGGCCGCGGCCGAGGTGTTCGTGCGGGAGGGGGCGAAGGTGCTGGCCGCCGACATCACCGGCCAGGAGGAGGACACGGCGGCCGAGCTCGGTGACGCCGTCGTCCCCTGCCGGTGCGACGTCTCCGACGAGGCCCAGGTCGAGGCCATGTTCGCCGCGGCCCAGGAGGCGTTCGGGCAGGTGGATGCGGTGCTCAACGTGGCCGGCGTGGCGGGGGCGGAGGCGCTGGCGGACATCACCATGGCCGAGTACGACCGGATCATGGCCGTCGACCTCAAGGGGGTCATGCTCGGCACCAAGCACGCGATCCGGACGATGATCCCGACGGGCGGCGGCGCGATCGTGAACTGGTCGTCGATCGGCGGCCTGAACGCATCGCCCATGCCCACGAGCGTCTACTCCGCGGCCAAGGCCGGGGTCATCTCGTTCACCAAGGCCGCCGCCGTCGAGTACGGCGTCAAGGGCATCCGGGCCAACGCCATCTGCCCGGGGTTCATCGAGACGCCGATGTCCGGCGGCCCGGGCGCGGCCGACCGCTTCCCCGCCCTCGTGCAGGGGTCGGCCCTCAAGCGGGGCGGCCAGCCCGAGGAGGTCGCCGAGGTGGCCGCCTTCCTGGCCTCCGATCGGGCGAGCTACGTCACCGGCGCGATCATCCCGGTCGACGGAGGCACCGTCTGCAACATGCCTTGACCCGGCCGCCATGAGCTCGCCCCGCCGGCTCGGCGCCGAGGACTCGACCACCCGGGCCGCCCTCCTCGACGCCGCCCAGGCGCTGATGCTCGAAGAGGGCTACGCCGCGGTGACCTCCCGGCGCGTGGCGGCCAAGGCCGGGCTCAAGCCCCAGCTCGTCCATTACTACTTCCGGACGATGGACGACCTGTTCCTGGCTCTCGTCCGTCGGGGGGCGGAGCAGAACATCGAGCGCCAGGCCCGGGCCCTCGCCTCGCCCCAGCCGTTGCGGGCGCTGTGGGCGTTCAGCACCGACCCCGCCGGCACGAGCCTGACGATGGAGTTCTCCGCGCTGGCCAACCACCGCAAGGGCATCCGGGCCGAGCTGGCGGCCTACGGGGAGCAGTTCCGGCGGCTCCAGCACGAAGCACTTGCCGCGGTGCTCGAGCGCGCCGGCGTCGACCCGGCCCGCTACCCGCCCGACGCGGTCCTCTTCCTGATCACCGCGCTGTCGCGCATCCTCGTCCTGGAGGAGCAGATCGGCATGACCTCGGGCCACACCGAGGTCCGGGCCCTGGTCGAGGACCTCCTCCGCCGCTTCGAACCGTGAGAACGGGGTCCTGCTGACTTGAGAACGGTCTTTCGGACCCCTAGGGTCCGGCCGTCCTACGAGAGGGGAGACCGTGACCACACGGCGCATGTTCGGGTTCGTCTTCGCGGCCGCGCTGGCCGTGGTCGGCTGCACCGCCGGCGACGACGGCACCGAGGAGTCCAGCGACACCACCGCCGCGACCAGCGAGTCGACGGATGCGCCGGTGGCGACCGGCCCGGCCCCCGGGGTCACGGACGACAGCATCAAGGTCGGGGTCACCTACGTGGACACCGCGGCCCTGGTCGCCTCGGGCCTCGAATACGACCTCGGCGACCACCAGGTGGTGTACACCGCACTGTTCGACGCCATCAACGAGGAGGGCGGCATCAACGGCCGGCAGATCGAGCCGGTCTTCGCCCCCATCGACCCCACCAGCGTCTCCCCGGCCGAGGAGGCCTGCGTGCGGCTGACCGAGGACGAGGACGTGTTCGTCATCACCGGCTTCTTCCTCGCCGACGCCGTGAACTGCCCGGTCAGCACCCACGCGACCGCCGTCGTCGGCGGCGAGATCACGCCGGAGCGGACCGAAGCGGCGGAGGCGCCGTGGGTGTCCTGGCTGCCCGACACCGACCAGCCCGACGCCGTGCTCCGGGCCATGGACGAGCAAGGCGAGCTCGACGGCACGGTCGGCATCTGGGTCGCCGAGCGCGACCAGGCGACGATGGACGACCTCGTCCTCCCGGTGCTCGAGGAGCTGGGCGCCAATGTGGCCGAGACCGCCGTCGCCGTCGCCCCGGCTGACGACCCCGCCGCGCAGCAGGCGGAGACGGCGACCATCGCCGAGCGCTTCGAAGCATCCGGCGTCGACACGGTGGTGCTCATCGGCTCCAGCGCCCAGGGCTGGCCCCAGAACATGGTCGAGAGCACCTACCGCCCGCAGCTCCTCTTCACCACCATCGTCGGACCCCGGGCATTCGCGACCAACGCGGCCACGACCGACACCTCGATCCTGGAGGGTTCGCTGTCGGGCGGCGGCTACGGCCCCGACGCCGCCCGCTTCGACGAGCCGGTGATGCAGGAGTGCATCCAGACGCTGGCGGACGCCGGGGTGGAGACACCCACACCCGCCGAGTCCGGCGACGACCCCTCAAATCAGCCCTACCAGGCCGCCCTCCAGGCCTGCCCCGACATCGCCCTGCTGACGGCGCTGCTCGAAGCCGCCGGCGAGGACTTGAACTACGGGACCCTCGAGGCCGCCATCGACGGCCTCGAGGTCTCCATCCCCGGCGACCCCGAGCCGAGGACCTACGGCCCGCCCCCCGCCGCCGACGGCGACCCGACCGCCTACCTGTTCAGCTGGGACGAGTCCGCCGGCGACTTCGTCCTGCAAGAGGGCTGAGGACGTGCGCGGCAAGGCCGAAGCTGCTGCGCTTGATCTGGGACATCGCCAAGCTGCGCTTGGCGATCAGGGCTGTGCTTGCCAGGTCGCCTCGCCTATCGGCTCGGCTCCGGGCCCGAGACCCGTCAGCCGGCGCGGTTCCGGATGGCGAGGAGGACGCCGTCGACGATGCTCTGGTAGCCGGTGCAGCGGCAGAGGTTGCCCGACAGCGCCTCTCGGATCTCCTGCTCGTCGGCCGTCGGGTTCTCCTCGAGGAGGGCGACGGTCGTCATCACGAACCCGGGCGTGCAGAAACCGCACTGGAACCCGTGGGTCGCCCAGAACGCCTGCTGCACGGGATGGAGCCGGTCGCCGTCGGCCAGGCCTTCGACGGTCTGGACCTCGTGACCCGCCGCCTGCACGGCGAGCAGCAGGCACGAGCGCACGGCATCACCGTCGACGAGCACCGTGCAGGCGCCACAGACGCCGTGCTCACAGCCGAGGTGGGTGCCGGTGAGGCGGAGCTCGTCGCGCAGGAAGTCGGCCAGCGTCACCCGGGGCTCGACGCTCGACTCGACGGCCTCGCCGTTGACCACGAGCCGGATGTCCTCGCTCACGGCAGCCCTCCTGCCCGCTCGGCCGCGGCGGTGAGGGCTCGGCGGACGACCACACCGGCGAGGTGGCGCCGGTAGGCGGCGCTGCCGTGGGTGTCCGACGCCGGCTCGAGGTCCTGAGTCGCCTCGGCCGCGGCGGCCGCGAACGTCTCGGCGTCGACGTCGGCTCCGATCAGCGCGGCCTCGGCCGCGGGGGCCCGGACGGGGCGGTCACTGACGCCGAAGAGGCAGATGCGGGCCGCCCCGATGGCCCCGTTGCCGTTCCGGGCGACCATGGCCGCCGCCCCGACGAGGGCGAAGTCGCCGTGGCGCCGGGCGACCTCCTGGAACGACCAGCCCGCCCCGGGCGGCGTCGCCGGCACCCGGACCTCGACCAGGCACTCGTCGTCGGCGAGGGCGGTGGTGAAGTGGCCGCGGAAGAACTCGTCCGCCGGGATGACGCGCTCGCCGGCCTCGCTCCGCACGACCATGTCGGCCTCGGTGACCACCGCGACGGCGGGCAGCTCGGCCGACGAATCGGCGTGGGCGATGCTGCCGCCGATGGTGCCGCGGTTGCGGATCGCCGCGTGCCCGATGTACGGCAGCGACTCGGCCAGCACCGGCGTGCGCTCCGCGACCAAGGGCGAGCGCTCGGCCTCGCGCTCCCGGGTCGCGGCCCCGAACCCGACGGCCCCGTCCCGGTCGTCGATGCCGTGCAGCGAGGCGACCCCGTTGACGTCGACGAGGTGCGCGGGCCGGGCCAGGCGCATCGCCAGCATGGGGACGAGGCTCTGGCCGCCGGCGATGATCTTGGCCTCGTCGCCGTGCTCGGCGAGCAGGGCGAGGACCTCCTCCAGCGTGTCGGGGGCCGAGTAGTCGAAGGGTGCCGCCTTCACGTCGCCGGCACCGTCCCGGCCAGCTCGAGGATGCGGGACGGCGGCAGGTGCTGGCTGGTGATCCGGGCACCGAAGGGCGCCAGCGCGTCCTCGATGGCACTGACGAGGGCCGCCGGGGACACGATGAACCCGCCCTCACCGACGCCCCGGAAGTTCACGTCCGGGTCGGTGAGGATCGTGTCGACGTGGTGGATCTCGATCCGGGGGACGGTCGTGGCCGTGGGGAGCAGGTAGTCCATGAACGTGCCCGCCTGGGGTTGGCCGTCCTCGTCGTAGGCCGCGTGCTCCAGGAGCACGGCGCCGATCCCCTGGGCCACCCCGCCCCGCACCTGGCCCTCGACGATCGCCGGGTTGACGGCGACGCCGCAGTCCTCGACCACGAGGTAGCGCTCGATCTCCACCAGGCCGGTCTCGACGTCGACCTCGACGATGCAGCAGTGGGTCCCGCCCGACCATCCCGAGTCGCCCCCGTCGTAGGTGCGGGTGACCCGCAGCTCGGCGTCGGCCTCTGCGGGCAGCCGCTCGGGTTCCTCTTCGACGATGCGGGCCAGCTCGGCCAGCTCCAGGCGCACCGCGGGCGTCCCCCGCACGGTGACGACCCCCTCGGCCAGCTCGAGGTCGTCGGGGTTGGCCTCCAGCACGTCGCCGGCCAGGGCCAGCACCTTCGCCCGCAGCTCGCGGGAACCGTGGAGCACGGCGCCGTTGGCCATGGTGGCGGCCCGGCTCCCGCCGGTGCTGATCATCACCATCTGGGTGATGTCGGTGTCGCCGTAGCGGACGACGACGTCTTCCATGGCCACCCCGAACTCGTCGGCGGCCACCTGGGCCAGCGTCGTCTCGTGGCCCTGGCCGTGGGGCTGCTGCCGGGTGACGATCACGACCCGGCCGTCGCGGTCGACCGACAGGTGGGCGGTCTCGTCGCCCATCAGGTCCATGCGGGCCTGCCCCGGCACCTTGGGTCCGGGGGCGGGCTCCAGGTAGGAGGCCATCCCGATGCCGAGGTGTCGGCCTTCCTCGCGGGCCGCCCGCTGGCGCTCCCGGAACCCGTCCCAGTCGACGAGCCGGGCGGCCTGCTCGACGCTCTCCTGCGTCGTCACCCCGACGAAGGGCTGGCCGGTGTGCATGGCCAGCGGCGGCTCGTCGCGCACGACGTAGTTGCGGCGCCGGACCTCGACGGGGTCGATCCCGAGCTCGCCGGCCACCAGGTCGAGGAGGCGCTCGCGGAGGAAGTCGGCCGTGGCCCACGGCCCCCGGTAGGCGACGTAGGAGGCCTTGTTCGTGTACAACGCCGTCGCGGTGGCGGCCAGAGCCTCGATCTTCGAGGGTCCCTGGAACATCCGCGGGATGGTCAGCACCTGGATCGACCCGGGGAAGGGCTCGGCCGGATACGCCCCCAGGTTGACCTTGACGTCCATCCGCACGCCGAGCACGACCCCGTCCTCGGTGACCGCGGCCTCGAGGTCGGCCCTCTCCTCGCGGGCGTGGCCGGCGGCGGCCAGGTGCTCGAAGCGGTCCTCGACCCACTTCACCGGCCGGCCGAGGTCCTTGGCCGCGACGACGACGGCGACCTCTTCCCGACCCACGCTGTTCTTGAGCCCGAACCCGCCCCCCACGTCGCCGGCGAGGACCCGGATCTTCTCGGTCGGGACGCCGATCTGGGCGGGCAGGAACAGCCGGTACATGTGCGGCGACTGGGTCGAGGCCCAGAGGGTGAGCTGGCCCGCGTCGGCGTCCCAGTCGGCGACCAGGCCCCGGCCCTCCATGGGCACGGGTTGGTGGCGGTGCACGTCGATGCTGGCCCGCACGACCCGGTCGGCCTTGGCGAAGGCGGCGTCGATGTCGCCGAAGTTGGTCGGCATCGAGAGGTTGACGTTGTGCCCGAGCTCGTCGAACACGAGCGGCTTGTCCGGGTCGACGGCGTCGTCGTAGGTGACGACGGCGTCGAGCATGTCGATGTCCTCGATGATCAGCTCGGCCCCGTCCTCCGCGACGTGGCGGCTCTCGGCCACGACCAGGGCGATGGGGTCGCCGACGTGGCGCACCTTGTCGGTCGCCAGCGCGTGGAAGGTGGGCAGGGTCATGCCGGGCAGCAGGTTCATCCCGCCGACGGCGCCGCCCACGATCGGTTCGACCAGGCGCCCGAGGTCGTCTCCGGTGTAGACGGCGACGACGCCGGGCAACTGGCGGGCCTCGCTCACGTCCAGGGACAGGAGCCGGCCGTGGGGCACCTGGCTGCGCAGGAACGCCCCGTGCAGCATCCCCGGCAGGTCGACGTCGTCGACGTACCGGCCCTGCCCGCTCAGGATCCGCGGGTCCTCGACCCGCTTGACCCGCTGCCCGACCGAACGCCCGCCGACCGGCTCCATCAGCGCCGCATCAGCTGACGACGATCCGGACCCGGCCGAGGTTCAGCACCCGGGCGTAGGGGCTGTCGACCGCGCCCTGGCGCTGACTGGCCACCCGGAGCGCCGGGAAGTACGTGCCCGGCTCGCTGAAGGCATGGGTGGTCGACAGCTGCAGTCGGGGCGCCGAGCCGTCGAGGCCTTCGGTCGGGTGCGGGTAGTCCCCGGCGCCCTCGAAGTCCCACTCGGCGGTGACGATGCAGCCCGTCCCCGGCGGGACCTCGACCTCCGCCTCGAACCGGACGTCCTCGCCGACGGCCACCTCGGCGCGCAGGCGGCCGTTGGCCGTCACGGTGACCACCGGCTGGATGCTCTTGCGCTGGCGGGCGGTGTCGGGCACCACGACCTGGCCGTCCTCGATCTCGTACTCGGTGGAGGCCGGGGGGACGCGACCGTTCTCGACCCACGCGCTCAGGTCGCGGAGGGCCTGTTGGAGCACGCCAGAGTAGGGAACGGCCCGAGTGGTGCGAACGGGGCGCGGATCGTCGGGGGCCACGATCGGCGAGGTGTGCATCGCGTGGTCGACGTACCAGAGGCGGTAGTGGTCGTCGAGGCGGTCGCCGAGCGCCTCCTGCACCCGCGAGCGGTACCAGTCGCCCTGCCACGGGCTGCACGTCTCGTCCATCAGCGCGCAGACGGCGATCATCTTCCCGGCGAAGCGACCGCTCTGGATCGATCCCCCGCCGCCCCGGGCGAACTTCATGCCGATGATCTCGGGCCGCTGGGGATAGAGGGCCTCACCCCCGGTGCAGAACTGGGCGAAGGTCGGGTACTCCTCGACGTCGGGCACCTGGTGGCGGTGGTAGGTCTGCGACGCGAGGTAGATCGAGTTGTCCACGCTCACCTCGTCGCCCGCCCGGAACCGGCGCATGGCGTCGAAGTTGTTCTCCCCGAAGCCGGTCATGACCAGGTCGCCGATCACCTGGGCGATGTGCAGCATCGCCCCCTTCCCGTCCCCGCTGTTGAGGATGAGGCTGGCGCCCTGGAGGTTGCCTTCGGGCATCTCGGCCAGGCGCAACGCGGCGGGCATGTCGTGCTCGCTGTCGCCGAACATGGCCGACATCGACATCGGCAGGCCGAGCTCGGTCGCCTCGGACTGGAGCAGGACCTGGCTGATCGTGGTGTCGTGCTGGATGCGGGCGGCCGCCAGCGAGGCCGGCGGGTCCGCCCCCAGGTAGCCGGGCTCGGACCAGAACAGGTCGAAGTACTCGGGGTCGAAGCCGATGACCTGGTCGATGAGGCTGCAGAACACCCCCGTGTACCCGGCGGCGACGCGCTCGACGTCGAACCAGACGTCGAGGGGGAAGCCCATCCGGGTGACCTCGGCCAGGGCCTCCCGCTGCTCGACGGTCAGGCCGGTCCAGGGGTCGCCGCTGCCGCCCACCTCGACCGCGTCGACGATCTGGGGGAACACGTCGTGCAGGATCCGGATGGCGTGGGCCTGGACGGTGAACAGGTTCGGCAGGCTCAGCGGCGAGCCGTGGACGAACGGCACCGCGCCGTCCCACACGTCGACGGTGTTCTCGATGCAACCGATCGTCTTGTAGGCCCCGCCGCTGCCGCCGTACACGTAGCCGTAGGCCCGGTGCTCGCCGTACATCTCGGCGGCGAGGACCCGCGAGTAGCGGGCGACGGCGGCGCTGGCCCGGTAGCCGACCAGCGTGGGGTCGTCGCCGGGGAACATCACCGTGCGACCGAGGTTCGACTCGACGAGGTAGGCCCCGCTGTCGACGGCGAAGTCGATCGACCCGCCCATCATCCCGCCCAGGATGAGCGGGGCCATGTTCTCGGTGCCCGAGATCGGCATGAGGGGCTGGAAGAAGCGGCCCTCGTACTGCTCCTCGGGCGGGAAGTACATCGAGAACTTGGTCTCGGTGCCCTCGAAGCCACCGTGCACGTACCGGTGCCGGACCGGGTCGTCCCGCCACTCGTCCACGTCCACGAACGCGGTGGTGAACTCTGGATCCTTGGAGCCGATCGACCCGGTCATCCGTCCCCCTCGTCCTGGCCCGCGGAGCGGGTGATCCCGATCCGCCCGTTCTTCGCTGACTGTAGGTGCGTTCTTCCGAGTGACAAAGTTGCAGCTTCTGTAGGAGAATCAGCATTCCGACAATGGGGGGACCGTGGGCACACGGCGCAGGTTCGGGTATCTCATCGCGGCCGCAATGGTGATGGTCGGCTGCACCGCAGGCGACGACGGGTCGGAGTCGGCGGGGGGCACGACACCACCGGCGGAGGACGCTCCGGGCGAGTCCACCCCTGCCGCCACAGGTCCGGCGCCGGGGGTCACCGACGACGCCGTCAGGATCGGCGTGACCTTCGTCGACACCGCCTCACTCGAAGCGGTCGGGCTCAACTACGACCTCGGCGAACACGAGAACGTGTACAACGCGCTGTTCGACGCCATCAACGCCGAGGGCGGGATCCACGGGCGCCAGATCGAGCCGGTCTTCGCCCCGGTCGATCCCACCACCATCGAGCCGGCCGAAGCGGCCTGCGTCGAGCTCACCGAGGACGCCGACGTGTTCATGGTGGTCGGCTTCTTCCTGACCGACGCCGTCACCTGCCCGGTGGGGACCCACGAGACCGCGGTCATCGGCGGCGAGATCACCGACCAGCGCCTCGGGCAGGCCACCGCGCCGTGGATCTCGTGGTTGCCGGACTCCGACCGACAGGGGGCCGTCATCCAGGCCATGTACGACGCGGGCGAGCTCGACGGCACCGTCGGCGTCTGGGCCAACGCCCGTGACGAACAGCAGGTCGACGACGTCATCGTCCCCGCCCTCGAGGAGGTGGGGGTCGAGGTCGTCGAGGTGGGCATCGAGGAGGGCGCGGACACGACGGCCTTGCAGGCGTCGACCCGGACCATCGCCGAGCGCTTCGACGCCGCCGGGGTGGACACCGTCGTGCTCGCGGGGGCCAGCGGCCAGGACTGGCCGGCGGCCATGGACGACAACACCTCGTATCGGCCGAAGCTCTTGTTCCTCGACGCGATCGCCGTCACCGCCTATTCCACCAACGCGGCCACCACCGAGACGTCCATCCTCGAGGGTGCCGTCGCCGGCGGGGGCTACGGCCCGGACCAGGCCCGGTACGAGGAGGCGACGATGCAGGAGTGCATCCAGCGCCTGTCCGACGCCGGCCTCGAGACGCCGACCCCCGAGGAATCCGGTGACGACCCGTCGAACCAGCCCTACCAGGCGGCCTTCCAGGCCTGCCCGGACGTCGTGCTGATGCAGGCGTGGCTGGAGGCCGCCGGCGAGGACCTGAACTACGGCACCCTGGAAGCAGCCATCGACGGCCTCGAGCTCACCATCCCCGGTGATCCCGAGCTGCGCACCTACGGGCCGCCGCCCGACAGCGACGGCGATCCCGCCGCCTACCTCTTCCGCTGGGACGAGGCGGAGGGGCACCTCGTCCTCGACGAGGGCTAGCGCTCCGGTGGGCTCACGGTCGTGGGAAGCTGCACCCGGCGGCGCCGATCCGCGCTCGCCTCGTCCTGGCCCGGGGGTCCCAATGGCACGAGCAGCGATCATCTCCGTCGACGGCCACGTCAAGGCCCCGAGGGCCGGCTACCGCGACTACATGGATCCGGCCTACCTCGACGCCTTCGACGAGTGGGTGAAGAGCGCCGAGGGGACCGCGGACGGCTTCGTGCACCCGGAGCGGGAGGACGCGCAGTGGGATCCGCAGCGCCGGATGGACGACCTCGCCACCCAGGGGGTGGTGGCCGAGGTGCTGTTCACCAACGGGGTCCCGTTCGCCGCCGGGCGGGTCGACCATGCGCCCGATCCGGGCGAGACCCGGGCCGCCAACACGGCCTACAACCGTTGGCTGGTCGACTTCTGCGCCGCGGCACCCGGTCGCCTGCTCGGTCAGGCCCTCGTCTCGTTCCACGACGTCGACCAGGCCGTGGCCGACATCCACTGGGCCAAGGAGCACGGCCTCGGCGGGATCCAGATGCCTCCCCTCTACCCCGGCGCCAAGTTCTTCTTCGACCCGGCGCTCGACCCGATCTGGGCCGCCTGCGTGGAGACCGGGCTGCCTTTGAGCCAGCACGGCGGGACCGGGGCGCCGGACTACCAGCCCGGGGGCTTCGCCGCCCTCATGGTCCTGGCCACCGAGCACTCGTGGTTCTCGGGTCGGTCCCTGTGGCAGATGATCCTGGGGGGAGCCTTCGAGCGCTTCCCCGACCTGAGGCTGGCCTTCGTCGAGACCGAGGCCTGGTGGATCGGCCCGATGGTGGAACAACTCGACAAGCGCATGTCGATGGGTGACGAGTGGACCGCGTTCGCCGAGTGGATGCGCAGCGAGGGCGGCCTCAACCGCCTGCCCAGCGAGTACTGGAGGGCCAACTGCTACGCCGGGATCTCGCCGTTCCACCACGCCCAGCTCTCGATCGACCAGCTGGGCACGAAGGACGTCGACGACGAGGCCGGGTTCCGCATCGACAGCGGCAACGCCATGTTCGGGGTCGACTACCCGCACTTCGAGTCGATCTTCCCGAACACCATGGACCAGGTGGCCGTGCTCGTCGGCAACGAGCACGTGACCGAGGCCGACGCCCGCAAGATCCTCTACGAGAACGCCGCCGAGCTGTACCACTTCGATCTCGCCGCGCTGCAGCCCCTCATCGACGAGATCGGCTTCGAGCTCGACGACCTCGTCCCGGTCGGGGCCTGACCCGAACGAGGCGCCGGGTAGGCCGTTCGCGGCGAGCCCTGAGGAGGGCGTGTCGTACTGTCTGCGCGCGGTGGACAGCTTCGAGACGCTCCTCTACGAGGAGAACGACGGCGTCGCGGTCGTGACGCTCAACCGGCCGGAGGTGCACAACGCCTTCGACCAGCCCATGCGCGACGAGCTCAAGGCGCTCTGGACCGGATTGCGGCGGAACGACGACGTCCGCGTCGTGGTGCTCACGGGCGCGGGAGAGAAGGCCTTCTGCGCCGGCCTCGATCGGGCGGAGATGATGGACGACTTCCGCGCCGGGCCGATGGGCACCCACAAGGTCGGACGGGTCTCGACGCCGTTCATGTTCGACGACCCCGGCCAGTGGGTGAACCCGAAGCAGAACGACATGTGGAAGCCGGTCGTGGCGGCCGTGAACGGCATGGCGTGCGGCGGCGCGCTCTACCTGCTCGGCGAAGCCGACATCATCCTGGCCGCGGAGCACGCCACGTTCTTCGACCCGCACGTCACCTTCGGCATGGTGTCCGGCTTCGAGTCGATCCACCTCTACCAGAAGGCCCCCCTCGGCGAGACGCTGCGCCTCGTGCTGCTCGGTTCCCACGAGCGCATGTCCGCCGGACGGGCGCACCAGATCGGGCTGGTGTCCGAGGTCGTGCCGGCGGAGGAGCTGATGGAACGGGCCATGTGGGTGGCGTCGGCCATCGCCTCGCAGCCGGTGGTGGCGGTACAGGGCTCGATCAAGGCCGTCTGGATGGCCACCGAGACCGGTCGCCAGCAGGCGCTGGCCCAGGTGTCGTCGATCGTGACCGCGGGCAGCTCGGACAGCACCATCACCAGCGGCGAGGGGACGTTCCAGAGTGGCCGTCCCGAGTGGCAGCTCCGGTGAAGGACCTGGAGACCCTCCTCTACGAGGAGCGCAACGGCGTCGCCATCGTCACGCTCAACCGTCCGGAGGTGCACAACGCCTTCAACCGGGCGATGGAGGCCGAGCTCCAGCACGTCTGGCTCTCCTTGCGGAAGAACGACGACGTCTCGACCGTGATCCTCACGGGCGCCGGTGAGAAGGCGTTCTGCACCGGGATCGACCGGCACGAGACGATCGACGAGTACATCGAGGACCCCAGTCACGAGAACCGGCCGGAGGAGGAAGCCGGGCTGGTGTCCACGCCGTTCATGTTCAACGACCCCGGCGCGCGCGTCCTGCCGAAGCAGAACGACCTCTGGAAGCCGATCGTCGCGGCGGTGAACGGCATGGCCTGCGGCGGGGCCTTCTACCTGCTGGGCGAGAGCGACGTCATCATCGCGTCCGAGAACGCGACCTTCTTCGACCCCCACGTGAGCTACGGCATGGTCGCCGGCTTCGAGACCACGCACCTGCTCCAGAAGCTCCCGTTCGGCGAGATGCTCCGCATCGCGTTGGTGGGCGGCCACGAGCGGATGTCCGCGGCGCGGGCCCACCAGATCGGCCTGGTCTCCGAGGTGGTCGCCCTCGACCGACTGATGGCGCAGGCGACCTGGGTCGCCGAGGCCATCGCCCTGTCGCCCGCGCTCGCCGTCCAGGGGACGTTGCGGGCGGCCTGGCTCGCCCACGAGGTCACCCGTCGAGAAGCCCTGGCGCAGATCTCGACCTACGTGGCCCTCGGCACCACCTACGAGAACATCAAGGCCGGCCAGGAGACCTTCAACGCCAAGCACGAGAGGCCGCGCATCCGCTAGGTGGCGGCGGCCACGACGGTCTCGGAGTCGAGGTGACGCAGGATCCGCCTTCGCCCGCAGCACCACGAGCAGCCCGAGGAACGCTCCACCCGCAAGCGTGAACGCTGCTCGCGGGCCGATGGCGTTGACGAGCACCCCCTGCACGAGCGCGCCGATCGGCGCGACCAGGGTCACGCCGAGGAGGTAGAAGGCCAAGACCTTCCCCCGCTTCGTCTCGTCCACCTGCAGCTGGATCGTCGTGTTCAGGCTCGACGCGATGGCGAGGTAGCCGGCCCCGGCGCCCATGAGGAAGAAGAACCCGAACCAGGCGTTCGGCGACAAGGCGAAGAGGATCAGCGAGAGCCCGTTCAGCGCCATGCGCCCGGCCACGAGCTGCCGTCGCGGCAACGACGCCGCCCCAGCCCGCCACGAACGGCGTGGCCAGGATGGCCCCGATGCCGAGTGCCGCGCTGAGGACGCCGAAGACCCAGGTGTCGACCTTGAAGACCTCGTCGGCGAAGACCACCACGAACTGGAACAGCGGGCTGTCGGCGAAGCTCAGGCCGGCGACCACGATGAGGCAGGTCCGGATCCCCGGAGACCGGCGCACGTAGCGGACGGTCTCCTTGAAGGTCGCCGATGACCCGCATCCTGCCGGTGACCTTCTCGATGACCCGGTGGAGGCGGATCAGGAGCAGTGCGCCGATGACCGCCAGGAAGCTGACGCCGTTGATGAAGAAGCCCCAGCCCGGCCCGAGGGTCGCCAGGACGATGCCGCCGATCGCCGGGCCGAAGGCCCGGGCGGCGTTGAACTGCGCCGAGTTCAGCGTGACCGCGTTCAGCAGCGCCTCGCGGGGCACGAGCTCGGAGACGAAGGCCTGCCAGGACCCGATCATGAGCCCGGCGAAAGCCCCGGACATCGCGGCGAGCGCCACGATCGCCCCCGGCGATCGAACGCCGGCGCTCCAGAGCGCCCACAGGGACTGAGGGCCACGGCGGCCTGGGCGGACTGGGTGATGAGCAGGACGTGCCGCCGGTCGAAGCGGTCGGCCAGGGTCCCGCCGACGGGCCCCAACACGGCCGCGGTGATCAGCAGGCTGAAGCCGGCGAAGCCGACCCAGGTCTCGCTCCCGGTCAGCTTGTAGACGACGTAGGGGATGGTGACGTTCTGGACCCAGCCGCCGGTGCTGGAGATGAGCGCCCCGGTCCAGAACAAGGCGAAGTTGCGGTAGCGGAGCGCCGCCACGGCCGCGCGCAGGCCGGGCCGTACCTCTTCGATCTCGGCGGGCTCGGCGCTGGACACACCCGATTCGTACTACGGCTCCGCCACCTACCGTGTCGGACAGGGGCGCAGTCGGCGTGGGACAATCCCGGGCCGTGACCTCGACCGACGGCAGCAGCATCGAGACCGACTACCTGGTCGTCGGCGCCGGTGCGGTGGGGATGGCGTTCGTCGATGCCCTGATCGAGGATCCCGAGGTCGACGTGGTCATGGTCGACCGGCGGCCCGCCCCCGGCGGCCACTGGCTCGACACCTATCCCTTCGTGCAGCTCCACCAGCCCTCGGCCAACTACGGCGTGAGCTCGACACCCCTCGGCCACGATCGCATCGACGACGGCGGGCTGAACGAGGGCTTCTACGAGTTGGCGGGCGGGGCCGAGATCTGCGGCTACTTCGACGGTGTCCTGCGCCACCGGCTGCTCCCGTCGGGCCGGGTCCGCTTCCTGTCGATGACCGAGCACCTGGGCGACCGCCGGCTCCGTTCGTTGCTGACCGGCCAGGAGACGGCGGTGACCGTCCGCCGCCGCGTGGTCGACGCCACCTATCTGGCCTCCCGGGTCCCCGCCACCGAGCCCCCGCCGTTCGAGGTGGCCGAGGGCGTCCGCTGCATCCCGGTCGGCGAACTGGTCCGGGTCGACCGCCCACCGGCCGGCGTGGTCATCATCGGCGGGGGGAAGACCGCAACCGATGCCGGCACCTGGCTGCTCGAACAGGGCACGCCGCCCGAAGCCATCACCTGGATCCGGCCCCGTGACGCCTGGTTCATGAACCGCCGCAACTTCCAGCCCGGCGCGGGAGCCATGGACACGTTCGAAGGTGTGGTCCTCGAGCTCGAGGCCCTGGCGGCGTCCGACACGATCGACGACGCCTTCGAGCGGCTCGAGGAGGCCGGGGTGATGCTCCGCCTCGACCCCGCGGTGTGGCCGGCGATGGCCCGGGGCGCCACGGTGACCCTGGCCGAGATGGAGGGGCTGCGCACGATCACCGACATCGTTCGCCTCGGCCACGTTCAGCGCATCGAACCGGATCAGATCGTGCTCGAACAGGGGACGGTCCCGACCAGCCCCGACCACGTGCACGTGCACTGCGCCGCTCGGGGACTCCCCCGCAGCCTGCCCCGGCCGATCTTCGCCGACGACACCATCACCCTGCAGTGCATCAGCCGCATGCACCCGACGTTCTCGGCCGCGCTGACCGGCTTCCTCGAGACGACCGACCGGTCGACCGAGGAGAAGAACCGGCTCCTGCCTCCGAACCCCTACTCCGACACGGCCCTCGACTTCCTGCGGGCGATCCTCATGGGGCTGAGCGCGGAGATGTTGTGGGGGCAGGAGCCCGACGTGCAGGCGTGGGTGGACGGATCCCGGCTCAACGTGCTCACCGGCCTGGCGTCGACCGACGATCCCACCCGGCTCCGCGAGCTGCAGACCCGCTTCCTCACCGCCGCCTTCCCCGCCCAGGACAAGCTCCGCGCCCTCCTCGCCGTGGCCACCCCCGCCGAACAGGAGCTGGTGTTCGAAGGACCCGCCTAGCTGCAGCCCTTCCCGAACGAGCGCATTCGTTCTACGGTCGGCTGTCGGTTTCGACTGGGGGTCGGCCCGGACGTCCAGGGGCAAGCCGTCGGGGGGGTTGCGGCAACGTGACGGCTGTTCAGACCGATCCGATTCCGTCTTCGACCACGCGTGATGCGCTCGACGTCCTGCGGTTCCAGGCCGTGGCCATGCTCGAGTACGCGCTCGACCGGGGCATGCCGGTCTCGGCTGCGCTCGTCGGGCAGGTGGTCGCCGCCGATCCGACGGCTTCGGTGACCGATCGGGACGGGATGGTCGCGGCCCACACCGAGCTCGCCCGGCTCATCCGGCCGGCGACACCCGACGGGGTAGCCACCCTCCGGGCCGAGCGCGAGAACGGATGGTGGCGGTTCCTCGGACCCGTGAAGCTCATTCGCTTCCTGATGGGGGTGACCATCGTCGCCCTGCTCGTCTTCATGGGCCTCGTGGTCCAGGCCGAGGCCCCCCAACAGCTGAACCAGAGCACGGACCTGGCCGACACCATGATCCAGGAGTCCACCGCCGACGTGGCCTACCTGGTGGCCTACCTGCTGAGCGCAGCCGTGCTCGGAGCCGCGTTCGGGCAGCTCTACCGCATCACGCGCTACATCGGGAACGGCACCTACGACCGCCGCCTCGACTCGACCTACACCACCAACCTGGTGCTCGGCGCCGTGGCCGGCATCCTCCTGGCGATCCTCATCCCGCTCGATGACGTCGGCAGCGCCAACGCCGGGCTGACCAAGCCGGTGCTCGCATTGCTGGGCGGGTTCTCGGCTCGAGCGGTCCACCGGATCCTGAGCCGCTTCGTCGACGCGGTCGAGACGCTGGTCCGCGGCGACCCGAGAGACGAGGTCGAAGCCGCGGCCGCGGCCACCGAGACCCGCGCCGCGACGGAGACCAGCCAGCTCATCGCCAACGTCACGAGCGGCGTGAGCGCGGCCGGCCAGGCCATGGCCGCCGGGCAGACCGAAGCGGCCCAAGAGCAGCTCGCCTCGGTGCAGGCCAACCTGCTCGCGCCCGGACCGGCCACCGCACTGGCCCAGGCACCGCCGCTGGCCCTGCTCGTCGGCGCACTCTCGGGACCGCGTCGGGACCTCGCCGACCACGAACACGATCCCGACCGACGGGGTCGACGACTCGAGAGCGGCCCACGAGCTCGCCGAGATCGACGCCGGCGAACCGTGGGGCAACCCCGACGACGACGGCACCACCCTCATCCCCGGCCGCGACTACGACCCCGACGACGACCCCGACCTCGAGGACGACCCGGGCCCGGGCGCTGACGGGACCAGGCCGGTCACGAACGCGATCCCGACCGACGGGGTCGACGACTCGAGAGCGGCCCACGAGCTCGCCGAGATCGACGCCGGCGAACCGTGGGGCAACCCCGACGACGACGGCACCACCCTCATCCCCGGCCGCGACTACGACCCCGACGACGACCCCGACCACGAGGACGGCAACTGATGTGCATCGAAGCTCCCACCGCGAAGGCCTGCTGGCGTGACGCCCTGGGCGTCGAGAAGGGCCTGACCTATCTCGGCATCTGCGGCGACGATCGACACTCGGTGAAGCAATCGAGCCACAACTGCGCCCACACCCCGGGCGGGAACGAGTCGGCCCTGAACGGCATCGACTACCCCGCGGACTACTGCCACGCCATCGACATCGGCCACGGCGGCGACCGCGCCAAGGCCAAGCGGCTTCGTGATGCGCTGCTGCCCGACTCGAGGGTGCGCTACGTCATCGACAACGCGATCGGCTACTACCCGGAGCACCGTGGCGGCGGCACGTTTGCGTCGTCCGAGCATGTGACCCACATCCACGTGTCCTTCATGCCCGGCTCGACCTTCGACGTCCGCCCGTACTTCGGCGCCAACATGCTGCCGCCGATCCACTGGCCGCTCCGCCCCGATGACCACAACCTCGGCGTGTTGTTCCTCGAGATCGCGCTCGTCCACAGCGGCTTCGGCGAGATCGTCGTCGACGGCTCGCTCGGCGAGCGCGTCCTCGATGCCACCCACCAGATGGAGCGGTTCCTCAAGCGCAGGGTCCGCCCCGCCGCCGTCACCCGGGGCGATGTCGAGGCGATCACCGGTTGGTCGAAGCTCGGTGGCACCGCGCGCCCTGACTACATCCTCACCTTCGGCGATCAAGGCCCGCGGGTCCACGAGCTGCGAACCAACCTCCGCAAGGTCGGCCAGAACGTCGAGCCGACCGGTCAGTACGACCTCGACGTCCAAGCGGCCATGACCAACGTGCAACGCTTCTTCGACACCAAGGAGAAGGCCGGCAACGCCTCCCAGGAAGACCGTCAGCTCGTGCGAGCACTCGCCCAGAACGCCTGAACCCGTGCGGCGCGGTTGGGTCAGTCGCCGAGCGGAGCGAGCAGCGCCTTCTTCCTCTCGAAGGCGAAGAGCAGGAGATCGACCATCCGGAAGGTCTGGTTGTCCGGGCCGAGCGAAGGCCTGAACGTCGGGTCCCGCACGATCGAGACGTCACTGCCCTCCATCGCGCGGTGGATCGTCTCGGCGACGATGCGCGCCCCCACGCCCTTCAGCTTGCCGCCGTTCAGCTCGGCCTCCCGCAGGAGGTAGAACCAGAGCGGGGTGTTCTGGAAGAGGGCCTGCCGTTGCTGCTGGGTGAGGCCAGTGAGGTCGGCGCCGTTGTTTCCGTCTCGGAGCTGCGCGTTCGTGAGCTTGGTCAGCGTCACGCCCTTGCTCCTGAGGAACGTGACCATCTGCTGGCCGGTCGCCAGCCTCACCATCCTCGCTCGGGCCAGGTTGCGGAACGCGAGGTCGGCCTCGTCGCCCGAGAAGCCGGGAAGGACGGAGAGTGGGCTGGCGATCGAGGTGTCGATGCGCAGCGCCCGGTTGAACTTGGCCGCCGGAACGGCGAGGTCGGCCCGGCCGGCCTCCCTGAAGTCGTAGAGGCGGCGGAAGTCCGCGATCCAGTTGCTGGGAAGCCGTCGCCCGCCGCCCAGGTTGCCGCTTCCCGCCGAGAAGGTGAAGAGCAGATCGAGGCTGCCGAGACCGAAGTCGAAGTCGCGGTTCCAGTTGTAGGTGCTGCGGATCATCGAGTGCCCGAGCCGGAAGGCCGCCACCGAGAACTCGATGGGCATGGTCGGCACGTCCGTCGCGGGAACACCGACCTCGAACGCCTTCCGTCCGTTCCGGAACACCCCGTTGACGACACCCGGAGCGCAGATGCGAGGGAGGTAGTCGGTCCGGAGCATCCACTGGTAGTGCTTGATGACCTTCTCCCTGGCCCGTCGGAAGCGCTGCGCAGGAGGTATCCGCCGGGGCATCGTGTCGACGACGCGGTTGTGGAAGCGGATGAAGGCCAGGTGGGTCTGCGCGACCGGCGAGGTTCTCGTCGTTGCGCGGATCGGGGATGATCGCCTTCCGCTTCCTGGCGACGGTCGAGTCCGGCGCCGCGCGGCAGGTCGAAGCCCTGCTTCCCGGCCAGGCCGTCGACCGCGTCGGTCCTCCCCATCTTCAGGTGGATGCCGTCGGCCTCGTAGAACTTGGCCGAGTCCGGATCCGTCGGGCCGGCGCCGTAGAGCGAGTCGAGGTCGAGACTCGGCGAGCGCGCCTGCAACAGGTCGGCCGGCGAGACGTGCTCGCCGAGCGTGACGCTCGTCCTGTCGAAGGTCAGGTCGTGGTCGACGAACTGGCCGAGGTAGGTGAAGCCGGCAGGTATCTGCGAGCCGACCTCCGCGCCCGAGACCATCGCCTCGGCGAGCTTTCTCTGAAGGGGTGGCGTGAGTTGGCGGTTGCGGCCGCTCGGCCCCATGCGCGAGAAACGGAACGGTGGCGTGGCGGCCTCGAGCCTGGGCTCGAGCGTGCTCTCCCTGCCTCCGACGCTCTCGCCCAGCAGTCCTTCGCCGAGCACGAAGTAGCTCTCGGAACCGTGCCTGTCCACGACGCCTCCCAGGGGCAGCGGACCCTCCACGCTGCGTGACAGTCTGAACGCCGTCCGCGGCACTGTCCAGCGGGCGCGGCGCCTGGCGAACACCTCGCGGGCCCGCACCCTGACGACGAGCTTGGCGCCGGGATGGTCGGACCGTGGACAGACCACTCCGACGTACGTAGCGTTCGTTCCGGCTGAGCCGAGCCGGGAAGCGCTGGTGTGAGCTCGGATCTGCGAAGGGTGACTGTGCCGAGGAGGGGCTGCCATGGGATCGATGCCGACGTACCACGTGAGCAAGGGTTCGGAGTTCAAGTACCTCGAGACCGAGTTGTTCGGGAACTCGGCGTTCATGGAGACCTACGACTTGGCCCTGGCTGCGCTCGAGGATCCTGACGCCACCACGACGCTCATCGCGGCGGCGAACAATCGACACGCGGAGAATCCCGATGACGTGTCGACCACTGACCTCAAGCACTTCACGAAGCACTGGCTCTCGGGCTGGTGGAGTCATCTCGCCGTGGCGGACACGCTGCGGGCCGGGTTCATCGAGGCGATCACCCATGCCAAGTCCGTTGGGAAGCCGATGGAGGTCCTCTGGGTCTGCGCTGAGGACGATGCGTTCCACCTCTATTACTCGGAGAGCCCGAACCAGGTCACCGTCCTCGTCTTCACGCCGATACCCGATACCGGCCACGTGACTGCAGGCAGCTCCGACCCGGAGTTCGACGACGAGCCGCTGATCGCGCCGGAAGACATCTGGGTCGTGAAGCAGAAAGACGAATGGGACGGAGACGCCTACCAAGAGTTGGGCGGACCTAACAGCGTCGTATCGCCCGCCGAGCAGGTGGCGACGGTGACGACCGAGCGTGCAGGGGTCGGAACACCGATCATCAAACAGCGGCTGTACCACACCTAGCGGTCAGTCGGTGAGGGCCACGAAGTTGAGGGTTCCCCGCCGGCCGGTGTGGCCGCAGGCGGCGCCGGTCAGGTCGGGGGTGGGATGCAGCACCAGCCCCGATTGACCAGCTCCGTGGCCATCACGTCGGCATCCAGGCCCACGACCAGCTCCTCGTCCCGGGCCCGCTGACGCCGCTGGTCGGCCGGCACGATCGACGTCGCGATGTCCTCTTCCGGCGCGTCGACGCCGGCGTCGGCCTCGAGTCGATCGATCAGCTCGTCGATCTCGGCCCCGGTGAACTTCCCCGCCGCTTGGCGTTGCGTGAGACCGAAGGGATGGCGGGCCTCCCGGAACGAGGCATAGCCGCGTGCCTCGAGGAGCTCCGGCCAGCTCGGCCACCCGCCGTTGCGGGGCCGGCAGCCCCGACGCCTGTCCGAATGCCACGATGCCAACCTACGCAGGCCCAGTGACACCCCTCGGGATCCCGATCGAACGACTGACGAAGCGGCGGTCAGGAGGGCGCCGGGGCGGGCTCCTCGAAGCGGCCGAGGCCGTAGTCACCGGCGATGGTCGTGCGGTGCATGCAGCGACCGTGCTCGGGCGCCGAGCCCGACACCGAGTGGAGGATCCGCCAGTTGTCCCAGATCACCATGTCGGTGGGCTCCCAGCGGTGGAAGTAGCTGAGGCCCTTCGCGGCCTCGACGATCTCGTCGCACACCTCGATGAGCAGCGCGTCGGCGGCGGCGGCGTCCCGTCCCTCGATGCCCTTCGCCATCCAGGGCGAGACGTGCAGGACCTTCTCACCGGACGCCCGGGTCCAGACCGCGGGGTGGATGGCCCGGGGTCGGTGCTCGTACTCGGCCATGACGTCGGCGGTCTGGGGCGAAGCGGCCGACCTCGACGAACCCGTCGGGGCGCCCGTACCGGAGGTTGTCGAGGATCACGTCCATCGCGTAGATGACCTTCTCGCCCTCGATGCGGTCCCGCACCTCCGGTGAGACGGCGGCGTAGAGCGCGATGCCGTCGACGAAGCCCGTCATCCCCCCGTCCGGCGGGATCTCGACGGAGCGGAGGACACCGGCCCGGTTGAGCTGATCGTTGTAGCAGTGGTCGAAGTGCCAGGGCAGCCACTGCGACAGCCGCCGACCGTCCAGCTCGACCACACCCCCCTCGTTCGGCTCGTGGCGGATCTCGATGACCCCGAGGAGGTCGTCGCCGCCGACCCGGGGCGTCGCCGAGCTCGGGTGGTCCTTGAGCGGGCCGAACACGGTGCTGATCGCCACCTGCATCTCGGGCGTCGGCTCCACGGCTTCGAAGATCAGCAGCCCGTGCTCCTCGAAGGCCTCGTTGAGCCGGCCTCGCACCTCGGGGTCACCGAGCAGGTCGACGGTGACGCCGCTGACGCGGGCACCGAAGGAGAGGTCGTCGCGGATGGGGCGCACGGTCACGGTGGTCATGGGCAGCTCCTCACGAGCGGTTCGATCATCGCACGCCGTCGATCGTGCGATCGGCCCAGTCGAGCAGTTGCGGGATGAGCAGCGGCCAGCGCACGAAGAGCGACCCCACCTGCTCCACCGCCGCGCGACGCTCGTTCCACTCGTCGTCTCCCCAGGGCGGCTCGACCAGCTCGGCCCCCGGCAGGCCGGCGGCCAGCGCCTCGGAGGTGGCGCGGGTGTGCGACATGTCCGACACCCCGCTGCGGAACACGAGGATCGGCACGGCGAGGCGGGCCACGTCCTCGTCGTCGAGGCCAGGGACGAGCGAGTCGTCGCACGGGCAGTAGGCCAGCATCCAGCGGTCCATGACGTCGAGGAACTCCTGGCGGTCCATCGACAGGAACCGGTCCCGGTTTCCCGGGTTGCTCGCCAGCACCTCCTGCCACTGGTCGATCTCGACGACGGCCTCCATCCCACCGTGCCAGGCCGCGTCCGCCGACGGCATGCAGTAGTAGTTGCCCAGCTGCAGCAGCCCCGGGACACCGCCGCTGATCCACCACATCGCCAGCCCGGCCGTGACATCGGGGTTGCGGGCGGCGGTGAGCAGTGACACCCGGGCCCCACCCGAGCCGCCGGCGATCACGGTCGGACCGAGATCGAGGTGGCGCAGGAGCGCGCCGAGCGCCTCGGCCTGGACCTCTGACTCCGACCGCCCCCGGAACACGACCGACGACGCGCCGCAGTTCGGGCGGTCCCAGGTCAGCACCTGGCGGCCTTGGTCAGCAAGGGCCTGGGCCATCTCGGGGAGCCCGCCGACCTCCTTGGTGAACCGCCCGCCCGGCGTCAACACCCAGGGTTGGCCCTCCCCCACCAGCTCGTAGGCGATCTCGATCCCGTCCAGCTCGGCCACCGGCATGACGGGTCCCTACCGCGTCAGGTCGGTGAGGACGGCGCGGCCCAGGTAGGCGCCGGCCTCGAGCTCGTCGAAGATCTCGGGCACCTCGGACAGGCTGCCGGTGCGGGAGACGTGCGTCTTCACCTTCCCGGCCGCGGCCAGGTCGACCAGCTCGCGCATCTCCTGGACGGTGCCCACGGCGGAGAAGATGAGCCTGGGGTCCCGCCAGAAGAACTCGAACGGGCTGATCTCGAAGTTGCCGTCGCTCGTCGGCGGGAGGCCGACACCGACGAAGAGCCCCGCCTGCCGGAGCATCGAGAGGCCCAGCTGGAAGCCTGCCACCCGGGCGGCGAAGACGAGCACGGCGTCGATCCCGCCGTCGGCCATGGCGACGCCGGCGGCCTCGTCGACGCTGACGGCCCGCTCGGCGCCGAGGGAGCGGACGAACTCGAGGCGCTCTTCACCGATGTCGACGCCGAGCACGCGGTAGCCGAAGGCGTTGAGGATCTGGACGGCGTAGTGGCCGAGCCCACCGGCGGCCCCGATGACGCCGATCGTGCGGCCCGGCATGACGCCGTTGGCCATGAGCTTGCGCACCGCGCCGTAGGCGGTGAGACCACCGCAGGCCAGGGGCGCCTCGTTGTCCTCGATGCTGTCGGGAATGGGGACCAGCGCCTTCGCCCAGATGCAGTACTGCTCGGCGAAGGTCCCCATCACGGTCTGTGCTGCGCGCAGTGGCGGGGCTTGCCGTTGAGGCAGTACTCGCACGCGCCACACCAGTAGGCGCCGCCCGCCCCGCCGAGCCCGAGGATCACCCGCTGGCCGACCTGGACGAACTGCTCGGCCCCGGGCCCGAGAGCCTCGACCACGCCGATCGCCTCGTGCCCGAGGAGCGGGGTCGACACGCCCATCCAGTCGCCCCGGGCCAGGTGCAGGTCCGAGTGGCACACCCCCGCCGCGCTGATGCGGATGAGGGCCTGGTCGACCCCCGGCTCGGGCACCGGGATGTCGCCCACGCTCAGGACCCCGTCGGCGACCAGGATCGCCTTCATGTTCTCGCTCATGCGGGGAAGTTACGCCCGATCCGCCCCGCCGTCCGGCGGGTCAGGCGGTGGCCGGCGCCCGCATGGCGTCGCTCTGGGTGAAGAAGAGGTAGGCGACGCGCTCGACCATGCCGACGTCGAGCACGCGGTCCATGTCCTCGTAGTCGCTGATCGAGCTCACCAGCTCACAGACGACGGCGGGAAGGTAGGGGCGCAGGTCCCCGTCACCCTTCTCCCGGCTGATCGCCCGGAGGTGGTCGGCGGCGCCGGGGCCGACGGTGATGCCGGCCGCAGCGGCGACCGCGTGGAGGATCTGGTCGAACTGGTCGTCGTCGATCGACGGGATGAGCACCTTGCTGCGGATCCGTCGGAAGAAGGCCTCGTCGGCGAGCTTCGCCGGCTCCATGTTCGTGGAGAAGACGATCTTGGTGAGGCAGGGCAGCTCGAACTTCAGGCTGTTGTCGAGCGTCAGGTAGTCGATGCCGCGGTCGAGCGGGACGATCCACCGGTTCAGGAGCTCTTCGGGCGTCAGCGACTGCCGTCCGAAGTCGTCGATGACGAGGATCCCGTTGTTGGCCTGCATCTGCAGCGGGGCGGCGTAGACGCCCGCGTTTGCGTCGTAGCTCAGATCGAGCTGGGCCGCCCGGAGCTCGCCCCCGACGATCACGCTCGGCCGCTTGCAGAGCACCCAACGCGGATCCATGCCCTTGGGCTGAGCCGGGACGGGCTGGTGGATGACGGGGTCGAACACCATGATGATCTGGCCGTCGACCTCGACGGCGCGGGGTACGACGACGTGATCGTGATGGACCCGGATCAGGCGCTCGGCGATCGAGGACTTCCCCGTCCCCGGAGGGCCGTACAGGAAGATCGCCCCCTTGGCCAGGATCGCGGGACCGAGCTCGTCGAGGAGGCGGTCACTGATGACCAGGTCGGTGAAGGCCGTGCGGATGGTGTCGTGGTGGATCTTCGGCTGGCGGTGTTGCCACCGAACCACCGCGGCGTAGTCGGCGAGGCTCACGGGCACGGCGCCGGCGTACCGGCAGAGCCCCATGCGGTCGAGGGCCTGCGCCCGGCCGAGCTGGGTGAGGCCGAGGATCAGGTTTCGCCCCTCGAGGCCACTGACCTCCAGCAGCTGCTCGCGGCGGAGGTGCTCGACCGCCGACTCCATGACGAGCGGCGTGACGGCGAGGGCGGTCGCCAGTTGCATGGTCGAGGTTTGACCGTCGAGCAGCGCCCGGCGCAGCACCATGTCGAGGACCATCGACTCGGGTACCCCGAGGTCGGCCATCGACTTGGGAGCCTGGAAGTCGACGACGCCCGCCGCGCGCGCCGCGGTCGGCTGCCGGTCGCTGACTTGCTGCTCGGCGGGAACGGTGGTCTGGAGGGTCTGCACCATCGTGCTACCTGCTTCGGCACCCTCGCACCCGGCATGCATAGGGCCGCCGCCTCATTTTCGGCCAGGGGAGAAAGCGCAGGCGACTGCGCCTCGGCTCCTAACGTGATCGGGACGGTCACGGGCCTCGGCGCACAGAAGGTCGCATGAACGGATGAGGTTGCGGATCCCGGTGCTCGCCGGCCTGCTGGCGACCTCGTTCTGGTCGCCGCCGGCCACGGCGGCCCAGGAGGCGCCGCGCGCACCCGTACCGCCGACCGTCGTCGACGACGGTCCCACCGAGACGGGGGTGGTGAGTGGTCGCCCGCATCCGGAGTCGGCCCCGGAGGCCGCCGCCCGCCCTGTCTTCCAACTGCCGTTCCGTTGGGATCAGACGTGGCAGGCGGGGTCACCGCACGGGGACAACAACTCGGCCCTGGACTTCGGCCCCCGCCGCACGGGCGGCATCGACGACGTGGTCGCGTCGGCATTCGGGACGATGCAGCGGGTGACGTGCTCGGGCGGGTCCTATCCCCGTGTCGACCACGGCAACGGCTGGGTCTCGCACTACTACCACGTGGTCAACGTGAACTGGAGCCTGGTCGGGCGAAGGGTGCTGGCCGGGACCCGGCTCGGAGATGCCGGTCAAGCCGTCCCGTGCGGCGGCCGTTCGACGTTCCGGCACGTGCACTTCTACGTCGAGCGTCACGGCCGACCGGTCACGGCCAACGGCGTGTCCATGGGTGGGTACACCGTCCACTCGGCCGGCAGCGACTACTACGGGCACTGGACGCGGGACGGCGACGGGGCGACCGTCGTGCGCAACCCCGGCGAAGCCCAGTGCTGCCTGCGGTCGACGACCCGGCCGTTCGCCGTGGCAGACCAGGGGGTCCTCGCCGACGTCAACGGCGACGGCCGGGACGACTTCGTCCTGCGCCGGGGCACGACGTTCTCGATCAGCACCGACTCGGCGGTCCGGGGCGGCGACCCCGCGGCCGAGCGCCGGTTCACGTGGGGGCGCAACACGGACGAAGTCCACCTGGGCGACGTCACGGGGGACGGAAAGGCCGACTTCGTGTTCCGGCGGGGCGCGGAGTACTTCGTCAACCACGACTTCTTCCGAGCCGGCGGGGATCCGGCCAGCGACCGCCACTTCACGTGGGGACGCCGCGCCGACCGGCTCTACCTCGCCGACGTCGACGGCGACGGCCGCGACGACTTCGTCCTGCGCAACGGCACGACGAACTCGATCAGCACCGACACCGTCGCCCCCGGCGGTGACCACAACACCGAGCACCGCTTCTCGTTCGGCCGGAGTGCCGACCGGCTCCACTTGGGCGACGTGAACGGGGACGGACGCGCCGACTTCGTGCTCAAGCGGGGCAGCAACTACTTCGTCGACCACGACGTCCTCGTCGCGGGTGGCGGGCCCGGCAGCGACCGGCAGTTCACCTGGGGCTCGAGCGCGGGCCGCCTCCACCTCGGCGACGTCGACGGTGACCAGCGAGAGGACTTCGTCCTGCGCACCCGGACGTCGATCTCGGTCAGCACCGACACGGTCGCGCCGGGCGGCGACCACAACACCGAACACCACTTCTCGTGGGGTCGGAGCAGCGACCAGCTCCATCTGGGCGACGTGACCGGGGACGGACCGGCAGATGTCGTGCTCCGGCGGGGACGGGACTTCTTCGTCAACAACGACCCCGTCCTGGACGGTGGCGATGCCGCAGGCGACCGGTCGTTCACCGCCGGCCTGCGCACCGACGCGCTCGTCGTCCAGCCCACGACCACGCCCTAGCCGGTCCCCGCTGCCAGGGGTCAGCGGTCGACGGTGACCGGGTGGCCGATCACGTGGCGCACGTCCAGGCCGGTCTTGCGCTTGAGGCGACTCGGAACGTCCAGCCCGAGCCACTTGGAGATGCCGTGCGGAAGGGTCGAGACGATGACGCCGTCGAACGCGTCGTCGCCGTCGCGGTGGATCGCGGTCTCGACGGCCGCCACCGGATTCGAGTCACCCACTTCGCCCGACACCGCCAAGCCGGCGGCGGTGAAGGCGAGCCGCGCGTCCTCCAGCCGCCCTTCTGCATGCCGCCTGACCTCACCCTCGGACCACGTCAGCCCGCCACCGTGGTACTCGGGCACCACCAGGTGGAAGGTGCAAGGGCCTTCGGCCAGCTGATCCCGCAGGGCCTCGAGCAACTCGGGGCTGCCCAACGTCTGGTGGGCGACGACGAGGTAGCGGCGCACACGAGCACCTCCTGGTCGGATCGTTTCCACCCTACGACGACCGCACCGAGGTCACCAGGGGTCACTCATGGCGTCCTCTCCTGAGCTGCGGCGCATCGGTCTCGCTCACACTCCGGCGAGGCGGGTCTGTCGAGCGACCGCGAGGACGCTGCCGTCGGGCGCCCACATCGTGGCGTCCTCCACGGCGAACCCCTCCTGCGACAGGGGTGAGTGGCAGGAGAGATAGACGTGCTCGCCGGCCCGTACGGAAGGTTGGCCAGTCGCAAGATGTACGACGTACTCGATCGTCGCCGCCTTGACGGGGCCGGTCGTCCGACTGAAGACCGCTGGAGGGAGGACGTCACACATCGCTACCAGCCATGCGGCATCGATCGGATCGCTGTCGAGCGGCCGTAGCCACGCGGCCACCCGTGCCTCGTCCCCACCGCCGAACGGGACGACGTTCGCGTCGAGCCGCACGTCCACGTTGCGGAAGTGGCCGGCACCGCCAGGGGGAGCGAAGCGCGGCTCGTCACCTGGCTCCGCGCCGCGAGGGCGAACGTAGTCGTCGTAGGACAGCCCCGGCCAGGGCGACGAGCTCACCGCGTGGGCAACCTGGAGCACCCGTCCCCCTTGGAGCAGCCGGGCGCTGGTGGTGGTCATCGACCGGCCGACGCGTTCGACGCTGACCTCGAGATTCACCGGTCCCGGGCGCGGGATGGCAGCGAACTGCGCGGCGAAGCTGCGAAGGGCTCGCGATGGGTCGTCCACCGCCGCCGTCATGGCGTTGACGACGACGGCCGCGGTGTAGCCGCCGTGGATGCCCACAAGCGAGGACCACCGCTCGTGGAGCTCAGCGGTGAAGCGGCCGAGGCCGATGTTGACCACTGCGGTGTCAGCGGTGAAGCTCATACGTCCTTCCACGTGGCGGTGCTCATCGGCTGGCCGCCACTGCGTCCCACTGCGCCTGCAGGGCGGGGTACAACGCCGTCAGGTCGTTGGGCAGCGCCGCCTTCACCATCTCGCTGGTCGGATCGGCCAGCACCTCTTCGGCGTCGGCTTCGATGGCCGCGACGATCTGAGCTGCGACCGACTGCGGGCTGATCTTCTCCGCGTCGACACCGGCGGCCATGTCGGTGTCGATGAACCCGGCGTGCACGGCGACGACGAGCGTCCCCTGGTGGCGAAGCTCCATGCGAAGCGCGTTCGTGAGCGACCACGCGGCTGCCTTCGACGCGCTGTAGGTCGCACCCTGGGGCATGGAGATGAACGAGAGCACCGACAGCATGTTGACCAGCGCGCCGCCCCGTTCTCGCGCAGGACGGACGCGAACGCCTGCGCCATCCGCATGGTGCCGAAGAAGTTCGTCTCCATCTCGGCCCGCGCGGCGTCCTCGGCGCCCGATGCCAGCGACGTGGAGCCGCGGACGATGCCGGCGTTGTTGACGACGATGGAGACGTCACTGCACCTGCGGGCGGCGTCGGCGATGTCGTCGGGGCTGTTCACGTCGAGCAGGACCGGGATGACGTCCGGGTTCGTGATGGTCGTGTCGTCGCGGGCGGCGCCGTAGACCTTGGCGCCGGAGTCGACGAGCGCCTGCGCGATGGCTGCCCCGAGCCCGCGGTTGGCTCCGGTGACGAGTGCGGCAGCACCTTCGACCTTCATGAGCTGCTCCGAGGAACGCGAGCGCCTGCTCGACGAACTGCTCGTGGAACTGGAAGATGCCGCCGTGGCCGGCGTCGGGGTAGACCACCAGATCCGCGTTCGGCAGGCGCTGAGCCAGATCGACCGAGTTCTTCGTGGGGACCATCCGGTCGCTCTCGCCGTTGGCCACGAGGACCGGCTGATGGATGACCGAGAGGTCAGCGGGCGGCTGCTCGCCCCAGCGGTGGATGGCCTTGAGCTGGGCGCCGTAGGACCGGAGCGAGATGGCCTTGTCGCGGTTCTCGGTGCGCTCCTTCAAGCGGGCCAGGAACTCCTTGCCGGCTCGACGCCCCCCGGGTGTCCTGGTGAAGAAGAGGAACTGCTTCGGGTCCTGCAAGGTGAGCAGCCCTCGCAAGGTGTCGAGGTGCGCGATCCGGGTCACGTTCGTGATGCCCTCGCCGCCGGCGGGACCCGTGCCGGCGAGGATGACCTTGCGGACGAGCTGCGGTTCGTCCGCGGCGATCAGCTGGGCGATCATGCCGCCCATCGAGAAGCCGAGGAGGTCGACCTTCTCGAGACCCAGCGCCCGGATGAAGGCGACCGCGTCCTTCGCCATCGCCTCGATGGTGTTGGGCGTGGAGCCGCTGGACGCGCCGACACCCCGGTTGTCGAAGGTGATGACCCGGTGGTGCGCGGCGATGCCATCGACGACTCGCGGGTCCCAGTTGTCCAGGACGGCGGCGAGGTGGGTGAGGAAGATCACCGGGACACCGGTCGTCGGGCCGAGCTCGCGGTAGGCGAAGTCGACACCGCCGACGGAGACCGTGCGGGTCGTCGCGACCTCGTACGACGTGACCACGTCGAGGCCGTCTTCCTGATCGAACGTCGTCGTCGCAGTCCGTCTCGCGTCGACGTGCCATCGGCCGAGTGGCTGTCATCGTGGGCTCCTCGCTATTAGAGTATGATCGTACTATAATCTGAGTCCGGCAACGAAGGCAATGTGTCGTTGGACACGAGGAGTGGCGTGTGGCCCGATACGGCAAGGAACACAAGGCAGCGACCAGGCGGCGGATCATCGAGGCCGCCGGTCGGCGTTTGAAGCGCGACGGCATCGACGGCTCCGGCGTCTCGACGCTCATGGCGGACGCGGGGCTGACCAACGGTGCCTTCTACGCCCACTTCGCGTCGAAGGAGGACCTCGTCGCCACGACGGTCGCCGACCAGCTGCACCAGCAGCTCGAGCGCTACCGCGCGCAGGCGGTCGACCGAGAGGGATTCGAGCAGCTGGTGCGCGAGTACCTGTCGATCGAGCATCGGGACGACCCGGAGCACGGCTGCCCTTCCGCCGCGCTGCTCGACGAGATCGGGCGCAGCAGCGAGACCACCAGGCACGCGTACACCGACGGGGTGCTGGGACTCGTCGACCAGATCGCTTCGATCCTGGCTCCCGATGATCCTCCGTCGGCGCGCGGACAGACGCTCAGCCTCTTCGCGCTGCTGATCGGCACGCTGCAACTGTCTCGCGCCCTCGCCGACCGGCGGCTCGCCGACGAGGTGCTCGAGCGGGGCATCGAGAACGCGCTGGCGCTGCTCCCCGGCGACTAGCGCTTCCTTGCGGGGGTCAGAGGACGACGCCGCTCAGGTGTCGAGGTTCAGGAAGCGTTCTCGCTCCTCGTCGGTCAGCTCACGGGTCACCCGGTCCTGCGCGTAGGCCACCAGGCCGTCGAGGTCGCCGCACTGCTCGCACTCGAACCGGCGGGGCACGACGATCTCCAGCCGACGGCCGGAGAAGGTCATGGCCACGAACTCGCCGCCGCCGCCGGGATCGAAGCCGAGGATCGCCGGGGGGTCGGGCTGCTCGTAGCGGGCCAGGACGTCACCGGAGGTGCTGTCCCAGACCTCGATCACGCCGTCGGACCCGGCCGTGGCCACCAGCCGGCCGTCGGCGCTGATGGCGCCGTGGTTGACCGTCCGGTTGGTGTGCGTGGCGATCGTGTCCCCGGATCCGGCATCCCACACCCGCGCGGTCCCGGACGCGCCGATGCTGAGGACCCGGTCGCCGTCGGCGGACACCGCGAGGTCGATGACGAACTCGCCGGCCCCCTCGTCGTACGAGTCGTCCGACTCCTGGCCGGTCGCGGCGTCCCACACGCGCACCTCGCCCGAGGATCCCCCGCTGAGGACCTCCTCGTCGCTCAGCCAGGCCAACCGTGGTGCCACCTGCTCGATCTGGCCGGGCAGGCCCTCCGGCAGGTGCTGGGCAACGGTCTGGCCGGTCTCGACGTCCCACACCTCGACGACCGCGGGGGTGACGGCCGTGGTCGTCAGGGCGATGCCGGTGCTGCTGGCGATGCGACTGCCGTCAGGGGAGAACGCGACGTCCTCCACCGGGGGTGGGTTCACCCCGGGCCCCACCTGGACGGGGGCGTGCTCGGACACCACCGCGCCCGACTCGGTGTCGAAGACCACGACCCGCGCCGGACGAGTCGGCCAACGCCAGCCGGCTGCCGTCGGGCGAGAAGATGGCCCCGACCAGCTCCTCGGCGGCGTCCGGGTCGCGGTCCAGTTCGACCCCGCCGCCCACCGGGGCCCCGGGCTCGCCGAGGAGCGCCCGGTCCGCGTCGATCGTGAGCCGGGCCAACTGGTCACCCCGGTAGCCGTAGGTGGTCAGCGCTGCAGGACGGCCGGGCGCCAGGGCCGCTCCCCGCCGGGTGGCCCAGACCCGTGCGGTCCCGTCGCTGCTGGCGGTGACCACCCGCTCCCCGTCGGGCGACCAGGCCACGGCGCGCACGTCGGAGCGGTGTCCGAGGAACTGGTCCTCCTCGACACCCGACTGCGTGAACCAGAGCCGACCCACGCCGTCGGCGCCGCCGGAGACCATCTCGCTCCCGTCGGGGCTGAACGCCACCAGGGCCGCATCGGCGCCGGGGCGGCCGACGGTGCTGATCAGCTGGCCGTCGCTGATCGCCCAGACGAGGGTCTCCACCCCGCTGGACGAGGCGACCCGCCGCCCGTCGGGCGAGACGTCGAGCCCGGTGATCTCCCCCCGCACCCGCAGCCGGGTGTGGTCTTGGTAGGCGAGCGAGGTGGCCCCGGTCTCGGCGTTCCACACCCGCACGATCTGGTCGCTGCCCGCGCTGACCACCGACTGCCCGTCGGGCGTCCAGACCACGGCCCGAACCAGCCCGCTCCCGGTGGCCCCGGCCTGGTGCTCGCGATACGAGAGCGTGCGCGCACCGGCCTGGAGGTCCCAGATGGCGACCGTGCCGTCGACGCCGCCGGTCGCCAGCCGCTCACCCGAGGGGTCGAGGGCCACGGCGTAGGGCTGGTTGCCGGCCTGGGCCCCGACCTCGGCGATGCCGTCCAGGCTGCCCAGGTCCCAGACGCGGGCGGTGCCGTCGGCGCCGCTGGTGGCCAACAGGCCGTGATCGGGCGCCACGTCGATGGTGTGGACAGCGCCGGAGTGGGCCTGCAGCTCGTCCCGCTGCTCACCGGTCTCCGGATCCCAGAACCGCACGGTGCCGTCCTCGCCGGCGGTGATGACCGTGGGCTCGCCGTCGCGGTCGGCGTAGGCGATGTCGACGACCGGCCCGTCGTGGCCCCGAAGGGTGGCAATCACGTTGGCATCGGTGAGCGACTCCCGCAGGACGTCCTCGGCCTCGTCGGTCTCCCTGACGGCGATCGACTCCAGCGCCAGCAGGGTGCTCAGCTCGGGGTCGACGTCGAGCTGGGAGTCGGCCTGAGCGGCGAGCTGGCGGGAGCGGGCCGTGGTGGCCTCGTCCTCGGCCCGTTGGCGCTGCTCCTCGGCGGTCTGGCGCTGGATGAGCGCCAACCCGGCCAGCACCAGCGCCACGACGAGGGCGACGGTGACCGCGACCAGCCGCAGCCGCTGGGAGCGGGCACTGGCCCGCCGGGAGGCGAGGACGAAGCTGTGCTGCAGCTCGGTCGGCTCCGGCTTGCGGTCGGGTCGGGCGACCTGCTCCTCGGCCTCGACCAGGTCCTTCCCCCGCAGCAGCAGGCTCGACTCCTGCCCCTTGCGGTCCCACTCCCGAGCCCGGACCAGCAGCCTGGTGTGGGCCCGCACCCAGTCGTAGTCGGTGTCCAGGGCCTCGAGCAGGACGTCGACCTGTTGGCCGAGGTCGTCGGTCTCCCGGCAGAAGATCCAGTTGAGGCCGGCCACCTCCTCGGGCACATCGGCCTCGGGCACGTCCCGGCGGACCACCGGGAGGATGCGCTTGTTGAGGGCGACGGCCCCGTCGAGCTCCTCGTTGCACACCCGCGACGTCGCCGAGTCGGGGCTGAGCACGAAGAGGAAGGCGTCGGCGGCCTCGACCGCGCCGTGGATCTCCTCCATGAACTCGACCGTCGGGGGAATGCCCTCCCAGTCGACCCAGACCTCCTTGCCCCGCTCGGCGAGGGCGCCCACGAGGGTGCGCACGAAGTCGATGTCCTTCCGCGAGTAGGACACGAAGACGTCCGCCAATGGCCCCCCTCCCGGTGCAGGCGGGTGTCACACTACTCACGTGCGTCGGTGGTGGGAGCGCTACCGCTGGCCGGTGATCGCCTTCCTCTTCGTGGTGGTCCTCGTGCTCGGCTACGTGGGCTATCGGACCCTGCTCGACGAGCGGGGCGAGAGCTACACCGTCGCCGATCTCCTCTACCTCGACCTCCAGCTGTTCTTCGTCAACGTCAGCGACCGGGGCGAGGACCTGCCGTGGACGCTGGTCGTGGCGAAGTTCGCCGCCCCGGCCCTGGCCGGGTACTCCGCCCTGGTGGCGCTCAGCCGTCTGTTCCGGGACCGCGTCGACGAGTTCCGGTTCCGCTTCACGTCGGGGCACGCCATCGTGGTCGGGGCGGGCGAGACCGGCCTGGTCTTCACCCGGGCCCTCCGCCGCCTGGACCGCAAGGTGCTGGTGATCGATGCCGACGCCGCGAACCCCAACCTCGGGGCCTGCCGGGAGCTGGGCGCGGGCGTGGTGGTGGCCGACGCCCGCGAGCCCGAGACCCTCGTCAGAGGCGGCGTCGCCAAGGCCGGCCAGCTCATCGCCACGACCGGCAGCGACACCGTCAACGCCGAGGTCGCGCTCGAGGCCAGCCGGCTGGTCACGAAGCGGACCGAGCCCCTTCACTGCCTCGCCCACATCGTCGACGCCGACCTGTGGCGGTTGCTGCGGGCCCATGCGCTCCAGGGCCCCGACGACGGTTCCGTGCAGTTCGACTTCTTCAACCTCTACGCGGCCGCCGCTCGACGGCTGCTGAGCGACCACCCACCGTTCTCCCCCGAGGACGACGAGCCCGCGGGGATGGTCGTCATCGGCGCCGGCGAGCTGGCCGAGCAGGTGGTGCTCGAGGCGGGTCGGCGCTGGAGCGCCTTGGACCGCGAGGAGCGCCTGCCGGTCACGGTGCTGGCCGAGCGAGGGAGCGAACTGGTGGTCAAGCTGGTGGCGGGGTTCCCGGAGCTCGACCGGCGCTGTCACCTCCGGGGCGTCGACGGCACGCTCGACGCGCTCACCGTCCACACCGCGATGGCAGACCTCGAGGGGGTCGGTGCGGCCTACGTGTGCATGGACGACGAATCCGCGGCCATCGCCGTCGCCGGTGTGCTCCAGCACCAGCTCCCGGGAGCCGCCGTCGTGCTCTGCATCCTGCGGGACACCGGCCTCGTCGGCCTCCTGAACGAACGCCAGGTCGGCACGCCGCGGGGCCTGGGAGCGGTGCACGCCTTCTCGGTGCTCGAGCGCACCTGCCACCCCGAGCTCCGGCTGCTGGCCATCGACGAGAACCTGGCCCGGTCGATCCACGAACACCACCGCCAGCTCCGGCTCGAGGGTGGGGCGGATCCCGACGAGCCGGCCCTGCGCGAGTGGGACGACCTCCCGGAGGATCTGCGCAGCTCCAACCGGCAGCAGGCCCGCCACATCAACACCAAGCTGCGGGCGATCGACTGCGACCTCGTCCCCACACCCGGCTGGGAGCCGGCCCGGCTGGCGTTCACGGCCCCCGAGGTCGACCGGCTGGCCGAGATGGAGCACCAGCGCTGGGTCGATGAGCGGACCGCCGCGGGATGGCAGTGGGGCGAGCCCGCCGACAGCGAGCGGCGGATCTCGCCCTACCTGGTGCCGTGGGCCGACCTGCCCGAACAGGCCAGGGAGTGGAACCGGGAGACGGTGCGAGAGATCCCCGACCTCGTGGCCCTCGAGGGCTTCGAGGTGGTCCGCCTCGCCCCGCCACCCTGGCTCGACACCGTGGCCCGCGCCATCCACGACCAGTACCGGGGTCGACGGGAGGGCGAGGGCTCGGCGACGGGACCCTGGGAGGACCTCCCCCCCGAGCTGCAGGGCTCCAACCGGGACCAAGCGGCGTCGATCCCCGCCCAGCTGGCGGTGGTGGACTGCCAGCTCGTCCCGACGGCCTCGGCCAACGGGTTCGAGGGCTTCACCGAGCGGGAGGTCGAGCTCTTGGCCGAGCGGGAGCACGAGCGCTGGGTCCGGGAGCGGACGCTCAGCCCCGGGCCGGCCCGGGCCGGCGACCTCGTGCCGTGGGACCAGCTGGCCGAGGATCGCCGGGAGCTCGACCGGGAGGCGGTGCGGGCCATCCCCGCCGTGGTGGCCGCCGCCGGGCTCGGCGTGAGCCGCTCCGGTCGTGATACAAGGGTCGGGTGACGACGCTCGCCGGCGAGCCAGTCCCGGCCTCCAGGCCGGAAGGCCGGATGGCCGCCGTCGCGGAGACCTTCTTCGAGGCCCTCGCCGCCCAGGACTTCGCGCTGGTCGCGTCGGTGTTCACCGACGACGTCCACCTGCGCGCCCTGCTCCCCGGCGGCTTCCACGAGTGGGAAGGCCCGGCCAAGCTCGAGGCGGCCTTCACCCGTTGGTTCGGCAACACCGAGGCCTTCGAGCTCGTCGACACCGAGGCCGTGGTGATCGGTTCCTGTCTCAGCCTGCGGTGGCGGGCGCGCCTGCAGGCCGAACGCATCGGTCCGGGCTGGAGGGTGGTCGAACAGGAGGCCTACGCGGTCGTCGACCAGGACCGGCTCAGCCGGCTGTCGCTGGTCTGCACGGGTTACCTGGCCGAGCCGGCCGATGGCTGAGGCCCCCACCCCCTGGGGCGGCTGGGCGCCGGCGGTGCGCGACGACCCGTTCCCTCATTTCGCGGCGGCGCGCGCCGCGTGCCCGGTCCAGCCGGTGCACCTGTCCGACGGGCACGACGCCTGGGTGATCCTCGGCCACGAGGCGGCTCGACAGGCCCTCAACCACCCCCGGATCTCCAAGGACATGCTCGCCGCCCTGGCCGACGATCCCGACGTCGTGGCCGAGGGCCTGCCCGGGCCGGCGTTCTCCCGCCACATGCTGAACGTCGACCCGCCGGATCACACCCGCCTGCGCCGGCTCGTGGCCAAGGCCTTCCTGCCCTCGCGGGTCGCGGCGCTCGAGCCCCGGGTCCAGACCTTGGCGGACGATCTGCTGGACGAGCTGGCCGCCCAGGGGCCAGAGACGATCGTCGACCTCATCGCGGGCTTCGCCCATCCCCTGCCCTTCCAGGTGATCTGCGAGCTCCTCGGCGTGCCCGAAGCGGACCGTCCCCCGCTTCACGACGGCTTCGGGGTCCTGATGCGACCGTGGGGCGACGATCCACCCCCGGAGGCGGTGCGGGCGTCAGACCTGATCGTGGGCTACCTCGCCGACCTCGTGGCCGCGAAACGACGATCACCGGGCGATGACCTGGTGAGCGTCCTCGTGTCGGCGGGCGATGACGAGCAGCTGGACGACCAGGAGATCCTGTCGAGCCTCTTCCAGCTGTTCGTCGCCGGCCACGACACGACGACGTCCAACATCGGCAACGCCGTCGTCGCCCTGCTCGATCACCCCGACCAGCTCGACGCGCTACGCGCCGACCTGGACCAGATGCCGCTCGCCGTGGAGGAGCTCCTGCGCTACTCGGCGCCGGTGCCCCACGCCACCTTCCGCATGACGAGCGAGGCCCTCGCCATCGACGGCACGGAGATCCCGGGCGGTCAACAGGTCCTGGTCTGCCTCGCGGCGGCGAACCGGGACCCGGCTGCGCACCCGGACCCCGATGTCCTGGACATCACCCGCCCGGCCCGAGCGCACCTCGCCTTCGGTCACGGCATCCACTTCTGCCTCGGCGCTCCTCTCGCCCGGCTCGAGGCCAGGGTCGCCCTCGCCAGCCTGCTGCGCCGCTTCCCGGACATCCGGTTGGCTTGCCCGCGGGACGAGCTCGAGTGGGCCCACGGCGACGGCCTCGTGCTCCGGGGGCTCGAGACGCTGCCCGTCACCCTCGGGCATCAGTCTCCGACGCCGGCGGCCTGACGGTCGAGGAAGGCCGCCAGTTCGACAACCAGGTCTGCGGCGTCGGTGCACGCGCCGTCGATGAAGCTCGACTTGCGCCGCCGGAGGAAGGGCGCCCCGATGAGGTACATCCCCGGGGCCTCGACCACCCCACCGTCGTGACGGACCAAACCCTTGTTGTCGAGGACGTCGACGTCGAGCCAGGAGTAGTCCGGGCGGTACCCGGTCGCCCAGATGACCGTCTGGATCTCACCGCTGGACAGATCCAGGCCGAGTAACGGCGGCTCTGCCACGCGCGTCGGATCGAACCGGTGCGGCGGCGGGACGCCGTCGTCGATGCCACTCGCCATCGCCCACTCGTCGATGGTGTCGAGCAGCCGGCCGAGCTTGAGATCGGCGAGCTCGCACTTGTTCCGCAACGAGCCCGAGAACTGGGCCCGACCATCGCGGATCCCGGCCAGGCGCCCGACCAGGCGCACGCCGATGTCGGTCAGGGCATTCAGGTCGAACGTCGCCCGCTCCGGTGTGCCGACCAGCTGCATCGACGGCACCCGTCGCGCTCGCACGATGTCGTCGACCTCGTCGTAGCGCTCGTCGAGCACCCCGGCCGCGTCCATCCACCAGTGGATGTCCCGGCCTCGGTACACGCGTGGCCCCCGCACGTGCTCGCCCACGGCCAAGGTCACCGGACGGCCGGAGGACTGGATCTCGTGGGCGATCTGCACCCCGCTCGCCGATGCCCCCACCACCATCACACCCCCCTCGGCGAGCTGGCCCGGGTTGCGGTAGGTCATGGGCGTGAAGGTCGACAACGACGGCGGCAGCGCCTCGGCCACCGCAGGGAGCCGGGGCAGGTTGAACGCCCCGGTGGCGAGCACCACCGTCCGGGCCGCCCACTCCCCCTGATCGGTGTCGACGCGGTAGCCGTCGTCGGTGCGGCGCACCGAGGTCACGGTCGTCCCCGCCTGGACCGGCGCGTCGATCGCCGCCGCGTAGCCGGTGATGAGCTCGACGACCTCGGGCATCGTCATGAACCCGTCGGGGTCGTCACCGTCGTAGGCGAAGCCCGGGAGCCGGCACTGCCAGTTGGGCGTGAGCAGCCGAAGCGAGTCCCAGCGCTGCGTGCGCCAGGAGCTGGCCACCTCGCTCCGCTCGAGCACGACATGGTCGATCGAGCGGTCCGAGAGGCACCGGCTCACGGCGAGTCCGCCGTGCCCGGCACCGATGACGACGGTGGTCGTGCGCACGGGAGGTGCCCCGTGCCTCAGCTCGTCTCGGTCAGTTCACCACCACGCGCACGTCGGTGGGGTTGGTGATGACGTCGTAGACGGCGGAGCGCTTCTGGGACTGCGCGACGATCGCCTTGATCTCGTCGGGGGAGGCGTCGGCATCGATGTCGTAGGTCACGGTGATGTCGCCGAAGCCGTTGCGGACATCGCTGTCGATGCCGAGGATGCCCCGTACGTCCATCGACCCTTCGACGGTCGCGGTGACACTGTTCAGCTGGATCTCTCGGTTCTGGGCGACGGCGGCGACGCCGGCGGTGAGGCAGCCGGCCAGGCCGACGAGCACGAACTCCACCGGGGTGGCGCCGTTGTCCTCGGAGGCGAAGATCTCCGGGTGGTCGACGTCGAAGGAGTAGCGCGTCCGATGGTTCTGCTCCTCGCCGAGGCCGAAGAACCCCTCCACGTCGGTCGTGCTGTGGGTGCCGTTCTGCCACTCACACGACGCCCGCCACTCGAACTTCGCCGCCTCGGGGGCCTCGGTCAGCGCCTCCCGAGCGCCCAGCAGCGCTTCGACGTTGACACCGTTGTTGACAGGGGTCGCCGTTGATGTCACGGGTCATCTCCTTTCGATCACGAGATGTGGGACAAGCAGTCTTCTGCAGATCGCCACGCCGTGCTCGAAAAATGCCTCGCGCTGGTCGCTAGGCGAGCAGGCGGCCGGCCGCTTCGGCGAGCGAGCAGCGCGAGCCGGCCTCCAGGTGCTGGGCGGTCTCGGCGCCGAGCCGGTCCTCGACGGCCTGCAGCAGGGCGTCGCGCCGGACGGCTTCCGCCGGCGGGGGGAACGGCAGCTCTCGGCGGTCCGGCGTAACGGCGACCACGCCCAGGATCCGAGCGGCGGTGACCTCGTCCCGGGCGGCCATGGCCACCGCGGCCAGCTCGGTGCCGAAGCGCACCGCTTCGCCCGGCGGCACCCGGTCCAGGCCGGCGACGGCCCGGCGCCCGCACGCCGTCGCGGCGGCGACGTCCTCGGCGACCAGGTGGGCCCGCATCGCCACCGTCCAGGCCCACGGCTCGTAGGTCCAGACGTTGCCGGCGGCGAGCAGGTCCAGGGCCTCCGACGTGAGCGCCAGCGCCGCCTCCGGGTCGCCCCGCTCGACGGCGAGCTCGCTGAGGCCGATCGCCAGGTGGGCGCCCGTCGCCCGGTTGCCGATCTGGCTTGCGCTGGCCCGGCCCTCGGTCCAGTTGGCGAACGCCGCGACATCGTCCCCCAGGAGCCGGTGGCTGTGGCCCAGGAACGCCAGCGCATGGGCGACGTGGAACGGGCTGGGATGGTCCCGGCGGAGCCGGGCCAGGGCCTCCCGTTGGAGCTCCAGGCCCGCCTCGACGTCACTGTCGAGCACCAGGGAGACGCCGAGGAACTTCGTGGCATCGCAGGCGAGGAACCCCCGTCCCGCTTGCTCGAACACCTGGCGAGCGTCGTGGAACGCCTCGGCCGCCTCTCCGTAGGACCCCGAGTACATGAGGTGAAGGGCCCGCACGAAGCGGGCGAAGGCCCGCAGCGTCTCGTGGCCCAGCGATATCGCCATCTCCTCCGCCCGGTCCACCTCTGCCCGGTCGATCAGGTGGAGGGGGCCCGGGCGGGCGTGGAGGGCGTGGGCTCGGGCGCGCATGGCCGACGGCGGGCCAGGGATCGCCAGTGCCCGATCGAGCAGCTCCGCCTTCTCGCGCCACCAGCCCAGCGCGTACAAGCGGGAGCTCGAGACGACAGGCCAGGGACAGCGCCCGCTCGGCGTCACGTCGCCGGGCCAGGTGGTCGAGCGCCTGCCGGTAGCGAGGCAGGTCGGACCGGAGTCGGACCTCGAGGTCGGTCACCTCCGCGTCGGCCGCGATCCGTTCGAGGGTGCGAGCCCGCTCGAGGCAGGTGTCGGCGAGCCGGTCGCCGGTGACGTCGCCCCCGCCGGTGTCGGCGAGCATTCGCTGACCGACAGCGCGCAGAGGCGCCAGAACCGTGAAGGGGTCGGTCTCGTCCGGACGGGCCTGGAGCAGCCCGTGGTCAGCGAGGGCGAGGATCGCCGCCGTGGCCTGGTCCGGCCCGAGGCCGGTGACGCCGGCGGCCACGTCGATGTCGAACTCGCTGGCGAGCACCGTGAGGGCGAGGAAGGCCTCCCGCGCGTCGTCGTCGACCACGCGGAGCGCCGCTCGGGTCGCCAGGTCGATCTCGTCGTCCCGCTCGGAGGCCGGCATCGCGAGCACGGAAGCGGCAGGCAGCGTGCGAGAAGCGGCGGCTGCCAGGCGGATGGCCAGCGGCAGCCCACCGGTCCGCCGCACGAGCGCGGCGGCCTCGGCCGGGCTCGGCGCCGCGGCCGGAGCGAGGTCGCGGAGCGCCGCCCGCAGCGCCACCACCGCCGGAGCGCCCTCGATCTCCTCGTCGTCGGCGCCAGGCGGCGGAGTCGCCAACGGGCCGAGGACCTCGACGGGGCTCTCGACGCCGATCGGCCGGCTGCTGGTGACCAGGATGCTGACGCCCGGCGTCGAGCGGGCCAGCTCGCCCATGACGGCGGTGACGGCCTCGACGTCCTCCTCGGCGCGGTCGAGCACGACGAGGCCCTCGGGGTGCCGGCGAGCCCAGTCCAGCACGGCTCCGGACGGGACGCCCGTGCCCACGTCGACCCAGGCGGTGGCGAGGCCCAGGTACCCGCCGAGTTCAACCGCGAACCGCGACTTGCCCACGCCGGGTGAACCGAGGATCAGGAGGCGGTGGGTCGCGATGATGGTCACCGCGGCCCGATGGACCTCATCCTCCCGTCCGATGAACGCCCCGGTGGGCGGCGGGGGCGATCCGAGCTCCTCGCGGGGTGTCATGGGTAGGCGCAGCCGGGCCACGTCGTGGGTCAGGGCGGCAGCTTCGAGGTCCCGAAGCTCGGGCCCCGGCTCGATCCCCAGGGCCTCGACCAGTGCGTGCCGAGCGTCCTGGTAGGTGGCCAGCGCCTCGGCGGTGCGACCGGCGAGATACCGGGCCCGCAGCAGCTGGCCCCACCGGTGTTCCCGCAGCGGCTCGAGCTCCACCGCCTGCGTCGCCGCCTCCTCGGCGGCGCGGGCCTCGCCCGCCAGGAGGAGCAGCTCCACCCGGAGCTCCTCGGCGTCACGACGGACCGCCTCCAGGTGGTGGGCGGCGCTCAGGACGACCACCTCGTCGTCGACGGCGAAGGGGGTGCCGCGCCACAGGCTCAGGGCCGCTTCGACGTGCCAGAGCGCGTCGGCGGGATCCTCCTCCAGACCGGCCCGGGCCTCATCGAGGAGGGTGACCGCCAAGCGGGAATCGAGCTCGCACTCCCCCGTCTCCAAGATGTAGCCCTCGTTCGAGCGGGCGATGTGGGCGCCGTGGCCGAGCTCCTCCAACGCCCGCCGCACGTAGCCGAGGTGGACGTGGAGGGCCGCGCGGTGGCTCGCTGGTCGCTCGGCACCCCACACCGCCTCGGCCAGTTCCTCGAGGCCACACGGTCGGCGGGCCGCGGCCAGGGCGAACAGCACCCGTGCCGGGCGGCCTCCGAGCGGGCGCAGTGCCTCAGGGGGGCCGACGGCCGCGGGGCCGAGCACGGCGATACGAGGGGCGTTCAGACGCGCGCGCAGGTCGTCGGTGACCCGTTCCGCCATTGCCCAACGATAGAGGCGGGCCTTTGCTCCCGCTTTGCGCCCGATCCGTAGCGTCCGCGGCATGCGGGCAAGAACCCTTTCGTTCATCGGCGCCATCGGTGCCCTCCTCCTCGTGTCGGCGGGACCCGCCGACGCGGCGTTCACCCCGGACGACACGTTCGACGACGACGGGGCGGTCGTGATCGTCGACGGCACGGTGGCCGAGGGACTGGCGGTGGCCAGCGCCAACGGGAAGACCTACGTCGCCTACCGCGACCTCGACGGCAACCTCAACGTCGCCCGCCTGACCCTCGAGGGCGACCTTGATGTCACCTGGGGTGGCGGCGACGGACTCATCGAGACCTCGCTGAAGGCCTACAGCGGTGCGGACATGCTGGTCCAGGCCAACGGCAAGGTGCTGGTGGCCGGCGGCAACGGCTCTGGTGGGGACTTTGGGGTGGTCCGGCTCACGGCGGCGGGGGTCCCCGACACCACCTTCAGCGGCGACGGCAAGGCGGTGAAGACCGCGGCCAACCTCGAGGGCGGCGAGCATCTGGCCGTCGACGCCAGCGGGCGGATCTACGTGGCGGGAGACCGGGCGCAGGTCTTCGGCCCGGGTGACATGGCGAGCGACTTCGCCGTCGCGAGGTTCAGGGCGAACGGCGCGCTGGACAACACGTTCAGCACCGACGCCATCGCCTTCGTGCACCAGCGGCGCATCGACCAGCTCGCGGACCTGGCCGTCGACCGGTCCGGTCGGGTGCTGCTCATGGGCGACAGCAAGCAGGGGGTCTTCGACCTGCAGGGCGGAGTTGGCCTGGTCGCCCGGCTGCGGGCCAACGGGACGGCTGACCCGGCGTTCAGCGGCAACGGCAGGATGACCTTCACCTTCGCAGGGCCCTCGACCGTGTCGGGCCTAGGCGGTGGCGTCGACGCCTCGCACCGGGTCGTGTTCGGTGTGACCAACATGGCCAACCAGATCGGGGCTGTGCGCCTGACCGCTGGTGGGGCCCTCGACACCACCTACAGCGGGGACGGACGGGCCGTGGCGCCGTTCACCTCCTTCCAGTCCCGCGACGGCGCCGACCGGGTGGGCAGCGCGATCGTGTTCACAGGATTCGGCACGGACGGGCAGCTCTGGGTCGGACGCCTCACCGCCACCGGCGCCCCCGACACGACCTTCGGGACGAACGGCGAGCTGCTCTTCGACGCCACGCCGAACGACTACGACGAGGCGAGCGCGGCCGCGGCCGGACCCTCAGGCTCGATCGTGACCGCCGGCTACACCAGCACTTCTTCGACGAACGTCCTGGTCACCCGCCTCACCCCATAGGTCTCGGCGAAGTCGAGTCGCGATCCCCGCAACTGGCGGCGGTCAGCCGCGGGCGTGGGCGAGGTCTCGCAGCACGCGGACCTCGAGCTCTCGGTCCTCCAACTGGCTCTTGACGACGTCGCCGATGCTCACGATCCCGACCAGCCGGTGGTCCTCGACCGCCACGATGTACCGGCTGCGCCGATGGGTCATCTCGGCCATCAGGTCACGGATCTCGTCGTCGGGGGCGCAGGTCGTGACATCGTCCTTCATGAGGCTCGACACCGGCTGGGCCAGGAGGTCGCCGCCCGCGTCGGCGAGGCCGCGCACGACCTCGGTCTCGGTGACGATGCCGGCCACCTGATCGCCGTCGGGCGACACCACCACGGCCCCGATCCGGTCATCGCGGAGGCGACGGACGGTGTCCGCGACCGAAGCGTCGGGCGCCACGGTGACCACCTCGTGCCCCTTCTGCTGGAGGATGCTTCGCACCTTCACGGCGTTCCTCCCTCGCTCGGCGAGTGCCTTCACGGTACGCCTCGACGGCAGAGGAGTCACCTCCCCGCGACGACCGCACCGAGGTGACCACCCGACCTCGAACCGTGAGGCGGTGTCGGCCCTACCGGATCACGGCTCTTCTCCCACGTTGGCCATGAACTCGATGGCCGTGATGCTCGGCAGAAACACGTACGCCGCGGCCTTGGTCGTGGTGAAGCTCGAGAGCCCGGTCACCTCGATCGGCGGGGCCCCACCGGCCTGGGGTATGACGAAGATGCTCTCCTCGGGGTCCTGCGTACCGGCTAGGGGATCTTTCGACCTTGGGTCAAGCCGGACGCCCCCTGCGAATTCGCTGTCGTTGACCCACTGACGCTGCACGAACTCGTACTGGTTTTCGATGTTCGAGTTGATGAAATGAAAGAGGATCCCGCGCTCGATGCCGTCGTAGGGCTTCGATGGGTCGTACGTCGGCCCGTAGGGCATGCCGCGACGGATCAACCGGTGGGAATTGTTGCTGCCGCCCGGCACCCCCTGGCCCGCCACTGGTTGACCTCGCGGATTGACGCGGCGCATGTGTGCGCCGACGGGACAGCAGACCCCCTTCGGATCGCCCGAGCCATCAGCGTCCACGTACTCGAAATCGTTCAACCGTTCGAGCGGGATCCCTCCCGCGGGGCTGTCCGTGTCCGGTGACAAGGCGAGCGGAACGCCGTTGCGCCATCGCCCGCACATCTTTGCCGCCAGCAGTTCCGGATCGATCTTGTCGCGGTTGGACTGCAAGAAGTCTTCGAAGCCCACGACGTCGGTCTCGACCTTCTTGAAGACGGCAAAGCTGCCGTTCAGGCCCAGTTCGCGCGGCTCGGGGACCACGTAGTTCACCGCGTCGTCGCGCAAGACGAAGAGCCATGGCTCGCAGGGTTGCTGGTGATCGGGGAGATAGCGCTCCGGGCCGCCGCGAATGGTGGGCGTCGTGATGGCGTCGGTGTATCCGAAGTGGACCTTGGAGGTTGGCACGAGCTGGCCGTTCTGCAACTCCATCAACGCCATCCCGTCCTGGCGCCAGACCTCGCGGAAGGCATCTCCCTCGGCCAACCAGGCACACAACCTGTCGCTGTAGCGCGTCATCGCCTCCGGGCTGATGGCGTGCAGCGTCACCAGGACGTGATCGTCCCCGCTTCCGAAGCCGCCGACCCAGTTCCGGGGCGAACCTGCCCCTGTATCGCCGACCGACTCCGCCCGCGGCGCGGCGCCCTCGATGAAGGCACCGAAGGAGGCGAAGGAGAGCGTCGGCACGCGTCCTTCGATCTCCAGCGCCACCAATCCGGGCCATGTGATGCCGATGTTGAGGCAGTAGTCGGTCTGGCAACGCGGGTGATCGGCGGGATCGTCTCTCGGCCCCGGCCCGAACCCCACGTGCCAGTCCTCGGCCGTCGTGACTTGGAGGGCGTCGGATTCGTCGCCGCTCACGAGTCGTCCCAGTTGCCGGCGCGCCTGCGCGGGGACTCCTACCTTCAAGAGGAAATGCCGGACCATCGGCATCATGTAGGCGCGGAGAACGAACCCCTGAATGTCCGCGAGGTCGAGCGCAGGCCCTTCTACGGCCCCCGAATTGTCCTCCGTGTCTCGACGTTCACGCCGCCATCGACCAAGCAGCCTCACCACTGCTATCCAGAGCTGGCCGATGACTCGCGAGCATCGGCCAACAGGGCTCTGACGTCTTGCACCCCGAGGCCGGGATAGGCGCTGTAGAACCCGATGGGTGGGTGGTTGGCCACCAATGCCCACTCGTAGAACGCCTGGGCATTCTTTGCCACCGGGGTTGGTGGCGCCCCCTCCACATGAGGAAACACCGCATCGAAGACGAACGAGGTCTTTTCTGCGAAGTCTTGGATGTACTTCTCGAAATCGCCGTCGTAGATCGTGAAGAAGCCCAAGTGGTTGTGCGGAAAGGGCACCCAATGAGAGAAGTGCAGCGTTCCCAGAGAATCCGACGCTTCATACGCGTCGTCCCGAATGGACCTCGCGGCCAGCTTCAAGGCGAAGCCTTGGAGACGTGACTTCACGTGCATGTACGTCAGCAGGGGGCTCTGCAAGGTAGTGCCCGTGAAGCCCGCCGCACGCACGCATGCCTGTATTTCCTGAACCGAAGCGTCCTCGTAAGCGAAGTACGTATCGAGAGGCTCGCGGACATGATGCCCGAGCCATTTGATGACCTTCTGAGGGTCACCAGCCACGGGCGTGGCGGGAGCGTCGTCCACGTGCTCGAAGATGGCGTCGAACACCGGGCCGGCACGCTCCACGAGCTGCTCGGTGTGCCCTGCGCTCTCGCCGTCGATGTCAGACAGGAAAAGAAGCTTCTCGTCTCCCTCGAACATCCAGCGGGAGAAGTGCACGGTGCCGAGTTCGTCCTGTGCGGTCGCGAGATGGGGCATCAACGATGGCAGCTCTTCGCGCAGCGCCTTGGCGTTGGCCGGAGCCTTGATCGGGAAGTCGATCAGCAGATGACTCTGGCTCATGGCGTCCTCCTCACACTGCTATCCGGCGCTGGCCGATGGTGACTCGCCAGCATCGGCCAGCAGGGCTCGGATGTCTTGCACCCCGAGGCCGGGATAGGCGCTGTAGAACCCGATGGGCGGATGATTGGCCTCCAATGCCCAGTCATAGAACGCCTGGGCGTTCTTCGCGACTGGGGTCGGCGGCGCGCCATCGACGTGCGGAAAGACGGTATCGAAGGCGAACGAGGTCTTCTCGACGAAGTCCTGGAGGTACTTGTCCCAGTCACCGTCGTAGATCGTCCAGAAGCCCAAGTGGTTTTTCGGAAAGAGCACCCAATGAGAAAAATGCAGGGTTCCAACCGAATCATTCGCTTCGTACGCGTCGTCTCGAATGGACCTCGCAGCCAGCTTCAAAGCAAAGCCTTGCAGATGTGACTTGATGGCCATGTAGGTCAGCAAGGTGGACTGCGACGTATCGCCCGTGAAGCCCGCCGCACTCGCCGCTGCCTTGATGTCCTGGACCGAAGCGTCCTCGTAGGCGAAGTACGTATCGGAAGGCTCGCGGACATGACGCCCCAGCCATTTGACGGCCCTCTCAGGGTCATCAGCCACGGGCGTGGCGGGAGGGTCGTCCACGTGCTCGAAGACGGCGTCGAACACCGGGGCGGCACGAGCCACGAGCCGCTCGATGTGCGGTGCACCCTCGCCGTCGATGTCCGAAAGGAAGAGAAGCTTCTCGTCTCCCTCGACCATCCAACGGGAGAAGTGCACGGTTCCCAGGTCGTCCTGCGCCATGGCGAGATCGGGCATCAACGGGGGCAGCTCTTCGATGAGCGCCTTGGCGTTGGCCGGAGCCCTGATCGGGAAGTCGATCACGAGATGACTCTGGCTCATCGCGTCCGCCTGGGACCCCTTTGACCATCCCCGGGACGGCGTTGCTCGCGCCGGTCCTGACGACGATCCGAACGGCGGGCGACACCGTGGGTCACAACGGCCGCGGTCCCAACGACCGCCGCGGTGCGAGCGACGGGCGCGGGTCCGACGACTCCACGGCGGGCGGCACGACGGGGTGCGAGCGGCATGTCAGGCTCCTTCGTCTTCGTCGTCGTCCTCGAGCGCGCCGATGAGCGCCTGTATCGGGATCCGGCCGCTTGCGACCAGCTGACCACCGGAGTGCCGCACCGCGGACGCGAACGGCGCGGCCCACTTGTTCTCCCAGACGAGCAGCGCGGCGGAACTGTCAGGTTCGAGTGCCGCGGCCAGCGAGACCACGTCGTCCTCGCTCAACACGTGCGCGATGTCGATCTCCAGCTTCTCGATCTCACCGGCGATGCCTTCGTCGATGTCCTCGAGCTCGAGCCCCTCGATCTGGCCGTCCGTTCCCTTGGTGACGAAGACGAGATCGAGCACCTTCACGAGATCACGGTGGACCAGGTCGCCCAGCGCGGGGGCGATGTCGCCGTTGAACTTGTTGCCCGGGAACTCGACGACGATGTAGTCGACCGGCCCGAGCTCATCGATCGTGTCGCTCATAGAGCCAGTGGAACCGAACGGCCGCACCCGCACTATCCAGTTTCGGCACCAACAGCTCCGATCGCGCCGGCCACGGCATCTTGCCCAGCCGGCGCGCCACGCATCAGGGCCCGTCGGCCGTGGGTGGGTCGGCTGCGACGCGCCATCGGTTCCAGGGCACCATGCCGTCGGTCTCGATCTCGAGCGACAAGCTCAAGAGCACACGAATCACCACGATGATTCCGAGAACCGCGACGCTCTCCAGCGTCTGGTCGACCACGATGGTTTGGATGAGATCGGCGATGATCAGCACTTCGAGCCCGATCAAGATGACTCGGCTCAAGTTCCTTCGCAGGTCACCGTATGGATTCTGACTGCCATGTCTCGCGATCTGATGGACGTAACGAGCGAACGCGCCGAGTCCTCCGACCAGCATGATCGTCGCCGCCACAGCCTCGACCACGTCGACGACGTGGGCGAAGAATTCACGGTACGTCATGTCACGTCATTCGGTGGAGTCATCGTCCTGGTCGTGTGTCGCGATCCATGCCCGCGCGTCGCGTTGGGCCTGCTCCAGGGCGGCGCCGACTCGTTCGGTGCCCCGGTAGAGGTTCTCCGGGCCGATGAACTCGGTGAACCCGGTGACGCGGAACTGCTCGGCGAGCGGCTCGTTGAGCGACACGATGACGAGCTTCGATCCGACGGTCGCCAGGCTGGTCGCGTACCCCCGTAGGACGTCGATGAAGGTCGAGCCGACGTCGCTGCGCTCCCGGAGGCGCAGGATGACGACCGAGTTCCGCGACGACGGCGTCACCTCGGGAAGCGTCGCTTCGAAGAGCGGGGCGGCGGCGAAGAACAGGCTGCCGTAGGGCTGAAGGACGACGACGTCCTTGGCCGGGAGACGGGCCGGCGGATCGGTCTCGATGACGTGCCCGTCCTCGGTGAAGGTCCGTCGCTTGAGGGCGACCTGGTTCGACTGGTCGATGACATAGAGCGCGACCGAGAGGGCAACGCCGACCACAACGGCGTACTGCAGCGGGATGGCCATCGTGAGCGCGAACGTCGTCGCCAACACGATCCGCTGGGCGACGCCGGTTCTCCAGACCGAGCCGAGATCGCTCGGCTTGATCGTCCGGATGCCGACGAGGATCAGCAGCGCAGCCAACGCAGGCATCGCGATGTTCCCGATCGCATCGCCGAAGGCGACCAGGATGACGGCCATCACGACGCCGGCGACGACGAGTGAGGTGCGCGTTCGGGCGCCGGCAGCCTTGTTCACCGACGACCCCGAGACGGACCCGCCGACCGGCATCCCCTCGAGGACACCCGAAGCGATGTTGGCGACGCCTTGGCCGGTGAAGTCACGCGAAGGGTCGGGATAGCTGCCGTCCTCGTTGGGGAAGTTCGCGGAGATGCCCGCACCTTGGACGAGACCGACCAGCGCGAGCGACACCGCGGGCACGACGAGGGAGGGAACGAGGCGGAGCTCCGGAAGGACGGCGTCCGGCAGCGTTCCCAAGGTCGCGCCCAGGTCATGGACCGTCGCGACGTCCCAACCGAGCGCGTTCGCGGCTGCCGAGGTCACGACAACGCCCACGACAAGGCCGAGAGCTCCGATGCGCGTCCGTTCCAGTGCGACGATCAGCACGATCGTGCCGAGCCCGATAGCGACCGACTGTCCGTCCAGCCGCCCCGGGTGCAGGACCGTGTCGAGCGCGCGGGTGAGACGCGAATCGTGAGGAGAGTCGTAGCCGGTGAGGTTCGCAAGCTGCCCGAGGACGATGTTCACGCCGACCGCGTTGATGAACCCGACCATCACCGCGGTCGACACGAACCGCAGCACCGAGCCGAGCCTGAGCAGCCCCGCCACCACCATGACGACGCCCGTGAGCATCGACAGCGTGAACAGCGCGCGCGCCGGGTCGGTCGCGTCGTGCACGGCATCGACGTCCGCGACGAGGATCGCCATCGCGCCCGTCCCTTGCACCGCCATGAAGGACGACGACGTCACGAGTGCGCCGGCAACCGTGCCGACCATGTAGGCATTGAGCCCGGCGAGCGGGTTGACCCCCGCGAGGAGCCCGGTTGCGAGGCCGTCGGGCACGCTCTCGACGCCGAGGACCGCGCCCGCCGGGATGTCCTGCCTGAGGTGTGCGAAGACTGCCCGCGTGGTGCGACCCATCGCTGCGGCTAGCGCGCGGTCGCCACGCGCAGCCTTGCCCTTCCACACCCGGGCGAGTCACATGGACAGGTCAAGAAGCCGCTGGATCACTGGTCGGCCGCACGTCCGAAGCAGCGCTCGGCGCGACGACCTTCGCCTTGAGGTGTTGGAACTCGGCCTCGTCGATGACACCTTGCGCCTTGAGGTCAGCGAGCCGGCTGAGCTCGTCGGCGGCGCTCGAGGAGCTACCGGCCGCGTTTTGGATGTACGCGCGCGCGGCTGCGTCCTGCGCCCGCGCCGACTCTTCGGCGTGTTCGCTCATCTTGTGTCCGCGCGCGATCAGATACACGAAGACACCCAGGAACGGCAGCACGATCACGAACGCAACCCACAAGAACTTCGCGAAGCCACTGAGGTCGTGGCTGCGGAAGACGTCGGCGAATACGGTGATGAGCAGCCAGATCCAGATGAAGAACAGCGTGAACCAGAGCATCGCCCAGAACACCTCGCCTAGTTGCCAATATGCGAGAATCATTTGTGCTAGTTCCTTTCTTTACGGCGGACCCGCCGCAGTGCGTCGATCGTCGGGCACACACCCCGACCACAGCTATCCCAATTCGGCATGACTGCTTCGATCAGACATCCTCGACCGCGGCGAGCCGGCCGGAGCTGATCGCCGCGACGAAGGCTTCATAGTCACGCTCGTTCTGGTCGGCATAGCGTTCGGAGAAGTCGGTGATCGATTGGTCGAATCGATCGTTTTTGCCCATGTACGCGGCCAGACCCACCGGATCGCCGGAACGGGCGTGGGCGCGCGCCAGGGTTCGACCGCAGATCTGCGCGTAGAACGTGAGCGCAGCCGGGACCATGGTCTCGACGAGGGCCGAGCCCTTCATGTCGCGCAGCTGGCGCCAGTAGAGGTGGCGATTCGCCTCGTGACCTTTCGTCCAACCGAGGAAGATGTCGCTCGCGGCCTGCATCATTCTCTGGCCCTGGACCACTCGCTCGCCGGCATGGCGATAGCGACTCTTCGACAGGTGGTCTTCCAGGACCGACGCCGTCGCCTCCTTTACCTGTAGGAACAACGGGTCGTCTTGGTCTCGACCCTGCAACAGCACGACGAATGCCCGCAGCCCGACGCTGCCGACGCCAACGACCTTGTGGGCCATGTCGACGACCTCGAACTGCTCGAGGAGGCGGCGGCGGTCGTCTGGCAACGAACTGCGGTACGCGCGGAAGTGCTCGTGGATCACGTGTTCCATCTCGTCGACGGAAAGACCGACGCGCTGGGCCAGGTCTCGTAGCGGGATCACCACCGGCGGCTGGCTGACGATCCGGTAGCGGCCACCGACCTGCTCGGCGAGCTTCGACAGGGCGTGCACGCTGTCTCGCGTGTGCGCTTTTCGGGCCTGCTTCTCGGCGAGCTTCGCCGCGTCCTTGCCGACGTTCTTGTTGCCCGCTCGTTCCACGGCGCGCGCGGCGTCCTTGATCCCGCTCATCAGCTCTTGTTCCGACAAGCGCGGCGTACCAGACGTCCAGGGTCCGCATCTCGGCGAACTCCGCCATCTGTGTTCGGTAGGCCGCGACCGACGCGCACGTCGCGGCCCGCGCATCGGCCCGGCTGAAACTGTTGTTGTGCGCCGCGATCATGAAGCTCGCGGCCATCCGTTTCACGTCGTACTCGAACGGACCGGGGAGCGTCTCGTCGAAGTCGTTCAAGTCGAACAGCAGCGTTCGCTCGGGGGATGCGTACGCACCGAAGTTCGAGAGGTGCGCGTCGCCGCACAGCTGTACGTTCAATCCCGCCGTCGGCGTGTCCTTGAGATCCTTCGCCATGATCTTCGCGGCGCCCCGATAGAACGTGAACGGCGAGACCGACATCCGCCCATGACGGATGGGTACGAGGTCGGGCTCCCGAGTGGCGTCCTGCTCCTCGAGCAGTGCGATCGGATCGGGACGATCGGCAGACGGCGCCCATCCGGTGTGTGCCGACCGAGGCACCTGCTCACGCGCCGCCCTCCCTCGCGCGCGTCGTTCATCAACGTTCGGGTGCACGACTGCCGTCATGAGACGCTCTCTGTGCAGGTTGGCCGTCGTCCTCATCCTCAACCGGATCGCTCGTGTCGCTATCCGCATTCGGCATGAGCACACCGTCCGTAGTGCAGCTCAGGCCGATCGGCGCTCGTTCGTTTGCCCGACGATCGAGACGCTTGCGGTACCACCTGACGTTCGTGCCCGATGGAAAGTCATCGACGCGACCCACGAGCTCGTAGCCGGTGCGCTCATAGAGCGCGAGTGCCTGGAAGTCGTAGGTGAAGTGGACGGTCTGCGAGCACCCACGCGCGGCCGCTTCGGCCTCTGCCGCGGCGAGGAGCCGCGTGGCCAGGCCGCGCCCGCGCAGGCTCGGCGCCACCCACAGGTTCTGCAGCTCGCAGCCGTCACCCCAGGTCCAGCCGCTTATGCCGGCGACGACCGTGCCCGCGTCGCGCACGAAGATCGCGAGGTCGACTTCGTCACCGACTCCCATGACTGCAGACGCCTCCTGACGGATCTGCGTCTCGAGGAATTCGATGTCGAACGGATCTGGCCGGCTCTCGATGCGGAATTCCATGGGCGACCGACCCGTCAAGCCCCGACCATCTGATCGATCAACGAGAGGTCGTCGAAGTAGGTCCGGAATGATCGGATCTTCCCGTCGCGAAAGTCGGCAACGGTGACACCGGGCAACTTGACGCGCCGTCCCGTTGCGTCCAGGACCTGATCGTCGCTGAGGACGAGTGGTCCGGTGTGATCCGCTTCGATGACCCATTCCGCGTAGGCCTTGTTGCCGACCTCGTCGAGTCCCCGGTACAGGATCACGACGTTCGAGAACGCGGTTTCGCGAAGGTCGGCGAGGGCGGCCACGTCGTTCAACCCGGACACGGTGGCGTAGGGCGACCAACCGACGACATCCTCGGTGAAGAGCGTTCCGGGATCGACCGATGGGCCGACGAGTTCGGCCTCGAGTGCCCTCGACAGCATGTCCTTGCGGGATTCACTCATCGCAGTCCCTCCGTTCAGGAGCCGAGTACCTTCGCCTTGGCCGCCGCGAACTCTTCGTCCGTGAGCGCGCCCGAGGCGTGCAACTGGGCCAGGTGCTCGATCTCGTCCGCAGGATCCGCGGGCGGCGGCGCGTACTGCGCCGGCTCCTCCTCGTAGTACTCACCGGGAGGCGGCTCCTCATACGCCTGCTGCTGCGCTTGCGCGTACTTCTTGTCCTCGTGGTGGGCAATCGCGGCTCCGGCAATGAGCGCCCGGCGCCGTGTCCTTCGCCTGAATCCCATGGGAAACCCCCTTTCGCGCTCATGCGGCCAGCCGTGCGTCGGCCCTGGTCACCACAGTGCACGCCCGTCGGTCGCCCCTCTATCCCGAATCGGCACGCGCGCCCGCGTCGATGCCGCATCCGGATAGCGAGTCCTACCTCGCGATGATGACGATGCCGGCGTGCGCACACCGATCAGGAATCCGCCCGACCCGATGTACGCGGAGATCGAGGTCCATCGCACGATGATCTGCGATCGCGTGCGCACCGACGCCTTCCGACGCGCGATCGACTCGGTTGTGCACCCCGGCGACGTGGTTCTCGACGTCGGTGCAGGAAGCGGCATCCTCAGCGCCTTCGCGGCACGGGCGGGCGCGGCGCGCGTCTACGCGGTCGAGCGGACGGCGGTCGCCGCCCTCGCGCAACAGCTGGCCGTCGCGAACGAAGTCGGCAAGATCGTCGACGTGATCCACGGGGACATCACGGACATCGTGCTGCCCGAGCGGGTCGACGTGATCGTCTCGGAGTGGCTCGGCGGGTTCGGGATCGACGAAGGGATGCTCGTCCCGGTCATCGCGGCGCGCGACAGGTGGCTCAAGCCGGGAGGCATCATGATCCCCCGTTCGGTCACCGCGTGGGTGGCGCTCGTGCACGACCGCCATCTCGCCGAGACGGTGGCGTTCCTCCGGGACACGCCCTACGGCTTGAGATTCGACGATCTCGTCGAGAAGACCGTCAACGAGATCTCCTACTCCGGTAGCTTCCGCCACCTCGCCGCGAGCGACAAGCGCTCCGACGCGAGTCGGCTGTGGACGACCGACGCGAGCCGGATCCCGATCGGCGAAGCGCAAGCGCCGCACGAAGCGGAGACTCTGCTCTCTGTTCGCACGCACGGAACCGCGAACGCGCTTGCACTCTGGTTCAGCGCCGAGCTGGCGCCCACCATCTCGCTCTCGATCGGACCTGGTGCTCCGCCAACGCACTGGGGAATGACGACGGCACCGCTGCGTGCGCCGGTCGAGCTCACTCCCGGAACGTCGGTCCGAGCACGCGTGCGCACCGCACCCGCTCGGCCGTTCGGCACCTGGACGAGCTGGGCGATCGCGCTCCCAGGCGGCGACTGGGAAGCACACGACGAGCAAGCCGTCTGGGAAGAACTCGACGGCTGAGCGCCGATCGTTACTCGTAGAGGTCTTCGGCGAGGTCACGTCCGTGCGCGGTCAGCGCCCAGATGACACTCACCGCGATCGCGATGATCGTCACACCCCACACCGGCGCGTACGGCAACCACGCGAACCCGAGGAGGGCACTGACCCCTGCCATCACGACGCCGAGCGTCCGAGCCAGCACCGACCCGGTCAGCAGATATCCCCCGGCCACCGCAACCAGGACGCCCCACACGAGGTGGATCCAGCCCCACTGCGTCGTATCGAACTGGAACACGTACTCACGGGTCGCGACGTAGAACTCGTCATCGACGATCGCGATCAGCCCGGCCATCGCATGGAACAACCCGATCAGGATCATCATCGACGCCGCGAAGAAGGTCCAGCCGATCGCCCAACCGCTCGTCGTCCTCGCCGGCGCACCCATCGACCCGCTCCCCGATTGCGGAACCCCAACATCAGCCATCGTCGAACTCCTCGATCTCCTGTCCGGCAACCCCGGTATCCGGAACGAACACCGGGCCCGCCGAGCGTCGAGCACACCCCCCGCCGCAGCTATCCCAATTCGGCACGCATCCTGGCGCGGGCGACGGTTGCGCTGGGTGATTCGCCGAACAACGCTCGGTACTGGCCCGCGAAGCGACTCAGGTGCCAGAAACCGAAGTCGTACGCAGCGCGGGTCACCGGATCGCGTGCGAACGGACCGTTGAGAAGGGTGCGTCGCACCTCGCGCAACGCTGCGGCGCGGAGGTAGGCGGTTGGTGATACGCCGTGCCACTCGCTGAATGCATCGCGTACGCGCCGCTCGGAGACACCGGCCACCGCGCTCAGATCGCTCAGCGTCACCCCTTGGTACCTCACGCTCGCCGCGTACTGCACGCACGACCGGACGATGTGCAAACTGGCGGTGCGTGGGCGCGGCTTGAGTGCTGGGCGGGGGGATCGCGTCGCGACGCCCGGGTTGGGGCCATACGACGCGCGCCACCTTTCCGTCGAACCGATCATCAAGGCGCATGATCTGCCTGTTCGATGCCGCTGTCGTCCTGCGCACTGGATGTTTCGTGAGCGCCGGTGTGGACCGCTCTCATCCGATTCGGATGACGTTCGAACGGGCGTTCAACTCTGGAAGGCGCCGTCGACCTCGTAGCCGATGCCGCGCGCGATTGCCGGAGCCGCGGATGTGACTCGGGCTTGTCCGATGATCGTGGCGACGCTGATCAACGTCGCCACGATGTCTTCGTCGGAGGCACCCGCTTCGAACGCGCGCGCGATCGCGTGCCGCCAGAGTGCTTCGGGTGCCCCGAGCGCACCGAGCGCGCCGATGCGGACGAGCGCGTCGGCCTTGGGCTCGAGCGCGGCGAATCCAGCGTCGCGACCGGCGCGCTCGGCGGTGAAGCTCCCGTCGCCGGTCGCGCATCGATAGAGCACTTGCCGATGGCGTTCCACGCTGACCTCACAAACGACGATGCGCTTGCGTGCGCCCATACGAACATGCTCGAGGCGCGTCGGCATCATCCTGATGGCATGAAATCGAGGTGTCGAACGGTCTACGTCTCGAGCAGCCCGACCTCGTGGAGCCGCTCGATCGCGTCGTCGCGCGAAGAGACCCCCAGCTTCTGGTAGATCGAGATCGCCTGGGACTTCACCGTGTTGCGCGAGAGGTGGAGCCGCTCGCCGACCTGCGGGTACGTGAGGTGGGTGGGCAGGAACGGGACCAGCCGAAGTTCAGCGGCGGTGAGCGACGACGCGCCGACGTTTCCCGTGCGCATCGTCTCGAGTCTCGACTCGAGCTGGTCGACCTCCTTGGGAAGCACGCCGAGATCGGGCCGCTTCTGCAAGATGTCGCGCGTTTGCCGCAGGACCTCCCGAGCGCCCGCAGCGTCCTCGAGGGCGAGATAGGTGCGGGCGAGCTCGAGCAGCGCTCGCACTGAGTAGGTGGGACGCCCGTAGGTGAGCAGTGGCCGCAGCCGCGCCGCCCGCGTCACCTCGTCGTGTGCCTGTTCGACATCGCCGTGTTGAATTGCAGCGCGCGCTGCCAAGGTGGAACCGAGCGTGCTCTCCGTGTAGTCGCCGAGGCCGAACTGTTGCACGGCCGAGCGCTCCTCCTCGACGAAGCTCTCGACCGCGGACCAGTCACCGCGGTCGAGCGCGCAGTAGCCACGCTCGGCCAGCGCGATCACCAGGGCGGGCCCGGCGCCCGTACCCAGACCGACGTCTACGGCCTGGGCAAACGTCGTGTCGGCTCGGTCTCGGTCTCCCTCACCGGCGAGGAGAAAGGCATGTCCGCGCAGCACGAGAGCGGCGCATCGCAATGGGCTTCCCGCCCCCAGCCCATCGAACGCGCTCTCCACGTCACGTCGCATCTCGTCGATGCCGTCCCGACACTGAAAGGCGCGGAGAACGGCGCGCCAACTCGCCAACGTGCTGCCCTCGGGAAGGATTCGCTCGGGGGATGCGCGTGGTTCGCCCGTGCTTCCATCGAGGAGCGCCGGCGATGGATGTTCCGCGGCAATGGCCCAGCGTTCGGCCGCGGCTGCATCGCCGATGTTGATGTAGAACAGTGCACCGAGCACCGCGACCGCGGGATACTGCTCGACCAAGTCCTCGTCGTCGAGCCACGAGAGCCAACGCCGGACGGTTTCGCGACGTCCAGCGGCGAATGCCCTCTGCCCGTTCAGCAGCAAGAGACGATTGACCCGTTCGACGTCGCCGCCCCGTTGCGCGTGGTCGATCGCCGGCTCGGGCATGTGGTTCGCCTCGTACCAGTCGGCGGCGCGGACGTGCAGCGCAGGAACGAGCACGGGCTCACGACCCTGCAACTCGGCCCGCAGCAGGTCGCGGAAGAGGTGGTGGTACCGATACCACTCGCCGTGCCGGTCGAGGGCGACGAGCAGGAGGTTCGAGTGCGCGAGCGATTCCAGGACCGCACCGGAGCCCGTGCTGTCGAGCACTGCGTCGCAGAGCTGCCCGCTCATTCGACCGAGCACGGATGTTCGTGTCAGGAACGAGACCTCGGCCTGCGAGAGGCGCTCGAGCAGTTCGGTGCGCAGATAGTCCGCCATGAACCGGTCGTCGCCTGTGAAGGGAACGCCGGCATGCTCCCGCGAGCCGCCGGCCTTCAGGGCGAGCGCCGCGAGGTACAGCCCAACCGGCCATCCTTCGGTGCGATCGAGCAGCTGGTCCATCTCGGCGTCAGTGAGTTGCACGCCGGCAGCATCGAGCAGGGCGCGCCCTTCGGGTCCCGTCATCGTGAGATCGTCAACACCGATCTCGACGACGTCACCGCCGGCGCGAAGCCGTGCCATGGGCAGCGGTGGTTCAGCGCGCGTCCCGAGTGCGAGCCGTGAGCCGGGCGGGAGGTGGAGGGCAAGCTCGGCGATCGTGTCGAGACACTCGTCGTTCTGGAGCGCCTCGACATGGTCGAGGACGAGGACGACGGGCTCCTTCATTTCTGACATCGCAGCTGCGACGCGCGAGGCGACGGCGGCCACCGACTGACCGCCGCCAGGTCGCAGCACGTCTGATCCGATGGGTTCGACGCGATCGAGGGCGGCGGCTGCGTACGACACCAGCCGACCGAGATCATTGTCGTACCGGTCGATCGACAGCCACGCGAAGCGAGAAGGGTGACACCGCGACCATTCGGCCAGGAGTGTCGTCTTGCCGTAGCCCGGCGGCGAGGCGACGACCGCGATCGGCGCGTCCGACGCATCGATCCGTTCGATGAGGGCGACGCGGGAGATGAGTGCCGCATGGGGAGTCGGCGGATGCAGCTTCGACTCGAAGAGATCCTGCGAGCGGCCTTCACCGACTCGGGGCCTGATGCCGTCACCTGTACTCACCGCGGTCGCCCCCCGGTGTCACCCTCGCCCAAACACTAGGGCGCAGATGCTCGCAGCGGCAAGACAAGTCAATGGGATGTCACCGGATGTTCATTCGCCCCTCCTTGTACCGGCTACCCCTGATCCGCAACATCGAGCTCGAAGCCAAGCGCTGCCGGCGAGTGCCGGCGCAGCTGAGGCGACTCGGGCGATGCCGACGATGGGACCGACACTCACGAGGACGCCCACGACCTCATCGTCACTCACGCCGGCCGCACGGGCAACGCTCACGGCCCACTGGTAGGAAGGCGCCGCCGACTCGGTGGCGACGAGCGCCGCGAGTCGAGCCAAGGCGCGCGTCTTGTCGCCGAGCTCGGAGCTCTCGAGGTCCGTGATCTCGCCGGCGAAGACCGATCCGATGGTGCCCTCGTCGCTCACGGCCAGTCGCCGCAACAGTTCCGCGCACTTGGGCTCTTCGAGCGCTCTACGCATAGGCCTTGCCATTCAGCGATGAGCCGTCCACCTCGATGGTGTTCCCGGCACCCCCACGCTGCTATCCGATTTCGGCACGTGCATCACACGGATCGGGAGTGTGCCGAATCGGGATATCGCCCGAAGCGCGTTGGTGGTTCGGTGACGGGGTCAAGTTCAGGCCTCGTCACGGGAGTAACGATGATCTGGGCCATCCTTGCGTTCCTGGGTGTTCCGCTCTGGTTGTGCGCGTCCGGTATCACGGTCCTCGTGGTGCGCAATCGTGCGATCCGGCACCGCCCCGGCAACCTGCAGGTGAGGTGTCGCCGACCCGGCAAGTCGCGGTGGATACGCGGTCACGGCGTGTGGGTGCATGATGTGTTCGCATTCCGCGGCAGCCCCGCGGCATGGGCGGAGTCTCTGGTCGCCGTCCGTGATGCCGTGACGCTCTCTCCCACCGCGGCCGACCGTAAGAAGTTGCACCGGCTCGACCCGGCTCCGTCGATTGCGCGGTTCACCGACGATGATGGCGAGCACGTCGATTTCGCGACGACGTCTGAGCATGCCCTCGACCTGCTCGGACCGCTTGCGACTGCCGCCGGCACAAAGGCACCGGCCTCACTCCGTAGCGCAACGCCGGTGACATGGAGACCCGCCGGTGATCCTTCGCTCCTGATCGCCACCCCGACTGGCTGATCTGCGCCGACCTGGAGGGCCCGGTGACGTCTGCCGACACGGCTCGTGGGTTGTGCCGATTGGGGATAGCGCTATGTGCGTCGACGTTCGAATGGCCTGTAACGGCTCGCGGGCAGTGATGCCGACGATTGCGCGGGCGAACAGGAAGGACGTGACCGTGAGCGAAGTCGATCGCAGCAGCCTCCCGATACGCCGAGAGACGTTCGATGGGGTCATCAATCGGACCCTCGATGGTTCGCAGCCCGATTGGAACCTCATCGGGCACCCGACACCGCCGGAAGGCGCGCCGAACGTCTTGCTGGTCCTCATCGACGACGCCGGATTCGGGAATCCGAGCACGTTCGGCGGCCCGATCCAGACGCCGAACTACACCCGCGTCGCCGAAGGCCGGGCTGCGCTACAACCGGTTCCACGTCACCGCGCTGTGCTCGCCGACGCGGGCGGCACTGTTGACCGGGCGGAACAACCACGCGGTCGGGTTCGGATCGATCGGCGAGCTCGCGGGCGGGTTCCCGGGCTACTCCGCGACGTTGCCGCGGAGCTGCGCGCCGCTGCCTCGGATCCTGCGGGACAACGGCTACAGCACGGGCGCCTTCGGGAAATGGCACCTGACGCCCGACGCGCAGCAGGGTCCAGCCGGCCCCTTCGATCGGTGGCCGAACGGCTGGGGCTTCGACTACTTCTACGGGATCCTCGGCGGCGGCTCGAGTCAGTGGGATCCCGTGCTGGCGGAGAACCAGACAGAACATCGGGACGCCCGACGAGTACTACGACGCGGAACACCCGTACTACTTCCCGGACGCGATGGCCGACCGCACCATCACGTGGTTGCACGGCGTGCGCGCCCAAGACGCCCACAAGCCGTTCTTCGTGTACTACTCGACGGGCTGCAGCCACTCACCACACCATGTGGCGCGCGAGTGGGCCGACAAGTACAAGGGGAAGTTCGACCAGGGATGGGACCTGCTCCGCGAGGAGACGTTCGCCCGCCAGAAGGAGCTCGGGGTGATCCCTGCCGATGCCGAGCTCACGCCACGCGACGAAGCCTTCCCGGCGTGGGACGACGTGCCCGAAAAGTTGAAGCGCTTCTACACCCGCCAGATGGAGGTCTACGCCGGGTACTCGGAGAACGCCGACCACAACGTCGGCCGGGTGATCGACGCGATCGCGGAGCTGGGCGAGCTCGACAACACGCTGATCCTGTGGATCTGGGGTGACAACGGCGCCAGCATGGAGGGCACGATCACCGGCTCGTTCAACGAGCTGACGATGCAGAACGGCATCCCGCTGACGGATGACATGCAACTCGGGCTCTCGGAGCTCTACGGCGGACTCGACGAGTGGGGATCGGCGATCATGGATCCTCATTACGGCGCGGCGTGGGCGTGGGCGGGCAACACGCCGTTCCAATGGGGCAAGCAGGTGGGCTCCCACCTCGGCGGGACGCGCAACCCGTTGGCTGTGCAGTGGCCCGCCCGCATCCAGGACACCGGTGGGCTGCGTTCCCAGTTCACCCACGTCATCGACGTGGCTCCCCTGATCCTCGACGTCGCCGGCATCCCGGTGCCCGAGACCGTCGACGGGATCGAACAGGAGCCGATGCACGGTGCCCCGTTCACCGCGTCGCTCACCAATGGTGGCGCACCCGAGCACCGCACGCAGCAGTACTTCGAGACCGTCGGCAACCGCGGCATGTACAAGGACGGTTGGTGGCTCGCGATGAAGACGGAACGCATCCCGTGGTCCCTCACACCCGAAGCGCTCGCGCCCTACGCGCCGGGCGTGTGGGATCCGGATGCCGGCCCCGCCGAGCTCTACTACCTCCCCGACGACTTCACCCAGGCGAACGACCTCGCGACGGAGCATCCGGAGAAGGTCGAGGAGCTCAAGGCCCTGTTCTGGGAAGAGGCGGAGAAGTACCAGGTCCTCCCGCTGCTCGCGACCTTCTCGACGTTCTTCGGCATCCTGCCGCCGATCTCGGAGGAGACGACGTTCCAGTTCCACGGCGATGTCCAGAACGTGATGCCGGGCATGATCCCCCGGGTCTACAACCGCTCGTACGCGATCACCGCAGATCTGGTCGTGCCCGAACGGCGGCGCCGAAGGGGTCATCGTCGCCGAGGCCGATCACCTGGGCGGGTTCACGCTGTACGTCAAGGACGGGAAGCTCACCCACACCTATTCGATGATGGGCGTGTTGACCTTCACCCAGGTCGCCGAGGAAGACCTCCCGACCGGCAACGTGACGGTCCGCATGGAGTTCGCGGCGGACGGGACGACGCCGGCGACTGGCGGCGAGGTGACGCTGTTCATCGATGACCGACCCGTCGGGAAGGGGCGGATGGAGCACACCGTGCCGGTCCGCTTCACCGCTTACGCCGGGATGGACATCGGTCGCGACAACGGCGGTGTCGTCGACCTCGCGCTACGAGGACCAGAAGCCGTTCGCCTTCACGGGCACCGTGAAGACGGTGACGTTCGACATCAAGCCCCACCTGACGGACCAAGACGCCATCGACCACCACACCGCCGCGCACCACGGAGAGGCCGCCCACGCGCTGTCGGGGTGAGCGGAACGAAGGAGAACGACAAGTGGCCACAGGACCGACCGGGGAGGATTCGCCAACGCAGTTCGTGCGCTATGCACCGGAGCTCGACGCGGTGAGTGGAGATTTCGAAGAAGATCTCAAGAGCGTGGTCGCCGGAGTTGAACAATACGTGGTCGACTCGGTTGCGGGCGAGGGCGTGGGACGCGCCGTACGGTTCGCTCATGCCAAGGGGTATGGAGTCGTGAGGGCCGAAGTGGAGATCCTCGACGGCCTGCCGCCCGCATATGCACAAGGCATCTACGCCACCCCTGGACGCCACGATGCGCTGATTCGCTTCTCGAACGGTGTCGCACATCTCGGTGCCGATGTGACACTGTCGAATGCACATGGGCTCGCCCTCAAGATGTTTGACATTGGCGGTACGACCCTTCTGGATGACGAGCCAGACACCGGCACGTTCGACTACAACACGATCAACATGCCCGTCTTCTTCTGCAACACCGTGTCGCACTATCTGTTCATCCAAGAACTGTTCACCGACGCACCCAACTACTTTGCGAGGGGCAAGGCCGGCATTCATCAACTCCTTACGGAGTTCTTGACCGGAAAGGGCACGCTCGCCGAGCAGGACTGGGCCTGGGATGAGCTACTCGCATTTCTCGGCATGGCTCAACTTCCCCCGGTGAATGCCTTGGCGTCGACCTACTGGACCATGGGGGCTGTACGCCACGGTGACCATGTCGCAAAGGTGCGCTTCGCTCCGGCGCCGACATTCGCAGACGCGGTCGAACACCGCGAGGTCGATGTGATGTCCGACGCTGACGCCTACCGGCGGGCGCTCGAGGTGGAGCTGAAGCAGCGCCCCTTCGAGTTCGACCTGCAGGTGCAGCTCTGCACGGATCTCGAGCAGATGCCCATCCAGGACGTGACCGTCGAATGGCTGGAGGCGCTCTCGCCATTCGTCTCCGTGGCCAAGGTACGTGTGCCGCCGCAGGACATTTCCAGCGATGACAACCTGGAAAGAATGGATGCGTTGTCCTTCACCCCTTGGCGGGTCACGGCGGAGCATGCGCCACTCGGCGAGATCCAGCGAGTACGAAGAGAGGTGTACCGGCGCTCCTCGATCACACGCCATCGGCTGAACCGTCAGGAGCGACGGGAACCACGCAGCGTGCGCGAGGCGCTTGGCGAGGGACAAGGCCTCTAGACGACCCCCGCATCCGGGCGCGATCAACCTCGTCGGTCCGTTCGCTTGCCAGGCCGGTAACGGCCCGTTCTCTCCGCAAGGCTGGTACCACGGCGTGGCATTCGCCCGCCCCTCGGGCTCGAACCAGTGACCTCCGCCGTGTCGAGCCACCCTCAGCCCGGCCGTGCGACACGTCGGAGGAATCGGGGCTGGCACACCGCACCGCTGAGCACCTCACCGAGGCGCTGGGCGACCTCCAGCGCGTCCCGACCCCGGTGCGACTTCGGCTCGATGACGAGACGGGTGCCGTCCTGACGCACGACCTCCGCGTCCAGCTCCTCGACCACCTCGTGGATCTTCGCCCCGTCGGCGCTCAGGCTGTCCTCGTCTCCGGCCTCGAGCTCCACCCGGACCTCGGGCAGGACGGTCAGCAGGGTGCCATCGGGGGACTCGAGGACGGGCTGCGCCGCGCCCGCACGGTCCAGCTGCTCGAGGCTCTCCTCACTCAGGTCGTCCCTCTTGGCGAGGACGAGCGACCCTCGCAGCGGTTCGGCCTGCTGCCCGAGGGCCGCGAGCACGTCCTCGGCGAGTAGGCCACGGCTGCCGTCGAGGTCGACCGCGACGAAGTCGGTGTCCGTGAGCGTGACGCGGGTGTCTCCGGCGTCGTAGGCATACGCCACTCCCTCGTCGGCCATCACAACCGACGCGAAGCCCACAGCGCCTTGTAGGCGTTCAGGCGCCCGTGGCCCGTGAAGCGGTCCCAGGCGGAGGACGCCGTCAGGGAATCGGCGGTCGATCGCAGGACGGACCTGACCTGGCTCTCGGTGAGCTGGGGCGACGCGGAGAGCACGAGAGCGGCGCCCGCGGCCACGAACGGGGTCGCCGACGAGGTCCCGTTGAAGGTGTCGGTGAAGTTCGTGGTCGAATAGCCCCGCCGCGCCGTGGATGTCGGTCGTCCTGATCTTGACGCCGGGTGCCATCAGATCGAGCCCCTGACCCCAGTTCGACCCCCACCAGGTCTCCCCGTCCTGTGAGGTGGTCGTCTTGCGCTTGTCCCATTGGTTGGAGGCGCCGACGGTCAGCGTGTTCGGCAGGTTGCCCGGGTAGCTCACGGACGCCCTGGCGTCGTTGCCCGCGGCGATGACGAGCACGGAGCCGAGCCCGTTGCGGCCCTGGGTCCGCGCCCGCTCGAAGGCGGAGGTGATCAGCGGCGCCGGAGGCCCGCCCCCCCACGAGTTGGACAGGACGTGGGCCTGCGCGTCATCCCAGGACCAGTCGATGGCGTCGGCGGTGTCGAAGTCGTCGAAGATCCAGAACCCTTGGGCGTTGGACTTCGCGATCCGGACGCCGACCAGGCTGACGCGGGGCGCGAGCCCACCGGCGCTCGAGCTGCGGCTGGCCACGATGCCGGCGCAGGCCGTCCCGTGCGCGTCGTCGCCATCCGGCATGGCCGTGGGGTTTCCGTCCACCACGTCGAGCTCGGCCACGATCGCCGCGCTCAGGGAGGGGTGCTGCGAGTCGACACCCTCGTCGAGGATTGCGACCCGGACGTCGTCGTCCCCCTTCGTGATCGTCCACGCGGCCTTGGCATGGACGTCGGCCCCGATCAGCCCCGGAGTTCCCGGGTTCGCCAGCCCCCACTGCACGGGGGTGGCCGCCTGGGCCATGCGGGGTCGCTGCACGACCCGCACGAAGTTCGGAGCGGCGTCGCCATGGGACGACGAGCGCTTGTGCAACGCCAGGGCCGCCTTGGCCGCGTGGCCGACGCCGTCGTCGGTGTCCTCGGGTGCCCGCATGAGCACCTTGCCGTGAGAACCCTCCCGGACGACGTCGAGTCCGAACCGGTCACGGAGGAACTTCAGGTCCGCCTTGCTGGCGTCGTCGATCGCGACGCTGTCGGTCGGAATCACCGTCGCCTCGCCCGGCGGCGCCGCGGCCACCTCGGCGACGCCGTCGGAGAGGTGCACGAACCGATCCGCCAGGCGTTCCCGCTGGTCGCTCAGGGTCGCCGCCAACCGGTCGCCGGACGCCTCCGGCCGCATGGCGGCGACGGCCGGCCGGCCGGCGGGCCCGACTTCGAACGTCGTCGGTCCGTGCTGCCGGGCCTCGAACAGCCCGCGGAGCTCGAGCTTCCGTATCCGCTTCCCGTCGAAGTACTCGATGGTTCTCACGCTTCGCCTTCCTTGCTGGAGGGCCCGCCTCATGATCCTCACGACTGCGGCGACCAGCCGTCAAGCGCGGCACAGCAGGTCGGCGGCGGGTCGTGCGTCAATTCGCGCTCGCCGCGGCGGCGTCGGGCCTGATGTGGGCAAACATGCTGCGGCCGTTCCAGCTCGGGAAGGCCCGAACGAGCCACGAGGGCCCGTGGAGCTGGATCCGGGAGTCGCGGGTGGCCTCCGCCCAAGACAGCTGCCCAGCGTGCCACTTCACGAACGCTTCGGCGTCGGCGGTGATGTAGAGATCCTCGTCCAGACCGCCATACGTCTTGCAGATCTCGGTCTCGCCGTGCTCGAGCAGCAGCCAGTACCGCTCATGAGGCCGGAAGCCGGTGAAGTCCAACCGGATGACCACACGCTGGTCCGGCAGTCGGTCACGACGGAGTGCGTTGCCATCGACCACAGCGCCACGAACGGATCGAGGTTCTCGGGGGCGATCTCGAGCCAACGGGCTCCCCACTCGCCGAGGGTCTCGCAGACCTTGAACAGATCGTGGCCCGAGCTCGTGAGCTGGTATCGGTGACCGCGCCCCTGAGCCTTCGGCTCCGACTCGACGATGCCGAGGCGTTCGAGCTGCTTGAGCCGCTGCGAGAGCACGGTGCGGGAGAGTCCGGGCGCACCCTCGAGGATCTCGCCGAAGGTCTGACAGCCCAGATGCAGGTTGCGGATGATCAACGGCGTCCAACGCTCGGCGAAGATCTCCGCGCCACGGGCGATCGGGCAGTACTGGCCGTAGGTCCTCACGAACGCAGTGTCCCGCGGCAGCCGACCGTCGTGAAGTCCAGATTCCTTGCATCGAAGTCCAGATCGCTGACTTCTTCTCGGTGCCCCTCGATGTTGCGATGAGCCCATCCACCCGAGGAGGAACGATGTCAGCACGAACCACGATGCAGATCCCTGGGTTCCGGGGCGATGTGATCGTCCCCGACCACCACGACTACGACGACGCCCGAGCCGTCGTGCGAACGGCACCGTCGACCGACGACCTCGACTGATCGCCCGCTGCGCGCGGCACCGCCGAGTGGCCGCCGATGTGCGCTTCGCCCCGATCGCGAGCTGCGAGATCGCCGTTCGCGGCGGGGGTCACAACGTCGCCGGCACCGCGGTGTGCGACGGCGGGGTCGTGATCGACCTGTCGGCGATGCGCGCCGTAGCGGTCGATCCTGTCGAGCGCACGGCCCTCGTCCAGGGGGGTGCCCTGTGGGGAGATGTCGACCACGAGACTCAGGCGCATGGTCTGGCCACCACTGGCGGCATCGTCGGCCACACCGGAGTCGGCGGCCTCAGCCTGGGCGGCGGCATCGGCTGGCTCATGCGCAAGCACGGGCTCACCGTCGACAACCTCGAACAGGCCGAGGTGGTCACCGCCGACGGCGAGATCGTGGGGGCGTCGGCCAACGATCACCCCGACCTGTTCTGGGCCCTGCGAGGCGGAGGCGGGAACTTCGGCATCGTCAGCTCGTTCCGGTTCGCGCTGCACCCGGTCGGCCCCACCGTCACGGCCGGACCGGTGTTCTGGGCGGCCGAGGACACCACCGACGTCCTGCGCTTCTACCGCGAGTTCCTCACCGACGCACCTGACGAGCTCGGGAACGTCGTCCGGCTCGGCACGATCCCACCGCTGCCGGCTGTCGACGAGGACCTCCACTTCCGGCCGGCCATCGCCGTGGCCAGCTGCTACGCGGACCGGTCGAAGACGGTGCGCGCGCCGTCCAGGCGCTCCGCCAGTTCGGGACCCCGTTCGTGGATCTGGTCGGACCCACCCTGTACGTCGATCATCAGAGCGGTATCGACGACACCGTCCCTCATGGCTGGCACTACTACTGGAAGGCCACGAACCTCACCGGCTTGTCCGACGACGTCATCGACATCGTCGCCGCGCACGCGTACCGCGCCACCTCCCCGAGGTCGTACTCGGCGATGTTCCACATGGGAGGCGCAATACCCCGAACCCCACGGGAGGCCACGGCCTATCCGGCACGCGATGTTGGACCAGAACATCGTCATCGACGCCGCCTGGCTTCCCGAGCAGGACGACACCGTCAGCGCATCGGAGACCGAGTGGGCCCGAGCGTTCCTCGACGCCCTGGAGCCCCACCGCGCCGGCGTCTACGTGAACTTCCTCGACGCCGACGACGACGTGAGCCGCGTCCGCGAGGCCTACGGCGACGACACGTACCGGCGCCTCACGGAGGTGAAAGCCAAGTACGACCCCGAGAACGTGTTCCACCACAACAAGAACATCCAGCCCAGCACGCCGGCGACCCGGGACGGTGACGTGACGGTGGCCAATCGGCGCGTCGGCCAGGGTGATGCGGCCGTTGGTGGTCCCGTCGGCGGCGTGACCGTGGTGCCGTTGCCTCCGGCGTCGACACTTCCTCGGTGACGGTCGAGGCGCGGTGTCGTCATCCGACCCGGCCAGCCGACCGCAGCGGGATCAGGAGGCCCGGTCACCACGGCCAGCGGGCCGACGCAGACAGTTCTCGCGAGGATCGTCGGCCCCTCCCAGCGTCCCTGGTCGGTGCCGGTCCAGCCGTGCTCAGCATTCGCGGCTGACGGGGAGGGTCCACTCGACGGGAAGGGCTCGTCTCGCCGCGAGGCGGAGCGGCGACGAGTCTCGGCCAGAATCGGACGGCCTGAGGCGCACCTGCCGGCGAGGAGAGCGCCGGCAGGTGCGCGAACTGGGGCTCGAGCGACGTCAGCTGGTCGGCACGTGCCGGCTGTCGGGCAGGAACTCGTCGGGGTTGGCCTCGCGGGCCTCAGCGGCCCGGCTGTACGTCCGGGCGTTGCCCTCGAGGTGCGCTTCCCGCTCATACGTCTCGGCCTCCGGATAGAAGCCCTGGGGCGGGATGTCGCTGTTGTCGCCGCCGGTGAAGGTGGCGAAGGCGAGGGCGGCGACCGCGATCCCGGCCAGGATCAGCGCGATCCACCCGAAGGCGGCCCGTCGGTTCGTCTCCGGCGGCTGCGCCTGGGGTGGGCTGGTGGTCTCCGGGCCGACGGTTTCGCTCGGTGTGGTGAGGGTGTCGGTAGTCGTCGTCATGGTGTGTCCTCCGTGTTGGCTGTCGGTTTCGACGATGGGCCCGGCGGGTATTGGCGGATCGGGCCGAGCGGTATGGATCGGGTATGGAGGCCTTTGACGGCGGGTGATCGGGTGTAGACACTGCTGAGCAATGGGGGGGATCGGCCTTTTGGGGCCGTTGCAGGTGGACGGCGGCGACGGGCTCGAGCCCCGCGACCGGATCGTGTTGAGCGTCCTGGCGGTTCGACGGGGCAATGTGGTGGCGCCGGATGAGTTCGCGGAGGCACTGTGGGGAGAGCGGCCGCCGGCGTCGTGGCCCAAGCAGGTGCAGATCTGCATCGGGCGGCTGCGCAAGGTGCTGGGCCCGGCGGCGATCGAGACCGTGGCGGGCGGGTACCGACTGGCGCTGGACGGCGAGGACGTCGACGGCTTCCAGTTCGAGCACCTCATCGACCGGGCCCGGGTGCTGCGGGCCACGGGACAGGTCGATCGAGCCGCAGCGTCTTACGCCCGGGCGTTGTCGCTGTGGCGGGGTCGGCCGCTGGACGAGGTCGACGGGTGGCTACCGGGCCAGAGCGAGGCCGCCCGCCTCGAGGAGCTGCGACGCACGGCCGAGGAGGACTGGCTGGACTGCCGACTGGCGGCGGGTGAGCACCGCGAGGTGGTGGTTGAGGCCCAGGCCCTGGTCACCGCGGAGCCGTTGCGGGAACGGCGGTGGGCCATCTTGGCGCTGGCGCAGTACCGCTGCGGACGGCAGGGCGATGCGCTGCGGTCCCTGACCCGGGCCCGTCACGAGCTGGTCGATGCGCTCGGCATCGACCCCGGTGCGGACCTCGTCGCCCTCGAGGAGGCGATCCTGCGGCAGGACCCCACGCTCTCGGCGGTCCCCGAGGCGGCGGTGGCCAGCGAGGCGTGCCCGTACAAGGGCCTGGCGGCCTATGACGTCGGGGACGAGGAGGCCTTCTTCGGTCGCGACACCGAGATCGCGGCGTGCCTCGAGCGCCTGGGTTCGACGCCGCTGCTGCTGGTCACCGGACCCTCGGGGTGCGGCAAGTCGTCGCTGGTGCGGGCCGGGCTGGTCCCCGCGCTGCGGCGGCGAGGGCAGACCGTGGTCGTGTTCGTCCCCGGCGCTGACCCCGAGGCCGCGATGGACACCGCCATCGCCGAAGTCGACGGCCCGGCCCTCCTGGTCATCGACCAGTTCGAAGAGCTCCTCGCCCTGGGTCACCCCCCCGCGGTCGTCGGGCGCTTCTGTCGCCGCGTCGCCGAACACGCCGTCCGAGGTGGCGCCGGTGATCATCGCGGTGCGCAGCGACCACCTCGGCGGCCTCGGCGCCGAGCCGGGGCTCAGCCGTCTGGCCGAGCGCGGCCTGCACCTGGTGGCCCCGCTGGCCGGTGACCCGCTCCGCGAGTCGATCGAGCAGCCCGCCGAGTTGGCCGGTCTCCGCCTCGAGCACGGGCTGGTGGAGCTGCTGGTGCGGGACTGCGAGGGCGAGCCCGGCGGCCTGCCCCTGCTGTCCCACGCGCTGGCCGAGACCTGGCGCCGCCGCGACGGCAACGTCCTGACCGTCGAGGGCTACCGGGCCACCGGCGGGATCCGGGGCGCGGTCGCCCGCACCGCGGATCGCCTCTACGACACCCTGCCCCGGGAACAGCGAGCCGTCCTGCGCTCGGTCCTGCTCCGGCTGGTGACCCCGTCCCTGGACGGCGATCCCGTCCGCTGCCGGGTACCGAGCACAAGCCTGCTCGGCGACGCCGACCGGGAGCGCATCGTCGGACTCCTCGTGCGGGCCCGCCTGGTCACCTCCGAACAGGACACCTTCGAGCTGGCCCACGAAGCCCTGGCCCGGGCCTGGCCCCGCCTGCAATCCTGGCTCGACGACGACGTCGCCGGCCAACGACTCCTCCGCCACCTCACCACCGCCGCCGAGGGCTGGGAGTCACTCGGCCGCCCCGCACAGCGAGCTCTACCGGGGCGCCCGGCTCGACACCGCCCTGGAATGGCAGGAAGCCAGCGCGCCGCACCTGACCGACCTCGAACAGCAGTACCTCGCGGAGTCGGTCGACCAAGCCTCCTCAGAGACCCGGGCCATCGCCGAACGCGCCCGCCGCGACGCCCACCAGAACCGGCGCCTCCGCAGCCTCCTCGGCGCCACCGCCATCCTCCTGGTCGCCGTCGATGATCGTCGGCTACGTCGCCATCCGCCAACGCGAACACGCAACCAACGAACGCCAGGTCGCGACCGCACGCGAACTGGCCGCCGCCGCCACCGCCAACGTGACCATTGATCCCGAACGCAGCGTCCTGCTCGCCCTCGCCGCGGTCGAGGAATCCCGGGCGGGGGACGGCAGCGCGCTGCCCGAAGCCGAAGAGGCGCTTCACGACGCGGTCACCTCCGATTCGATCGAGCTCCGCGTCCCCGGTGTCGGTGGGGCGCTCGCCTGGAGCCCGGATGGCCGGCTGTTCGTCACCGAGGGTCCCCAGAGCTCCGGGATCGTCGACATCCGGGACGCCCACACCGGCGATTCGGTGCGGTCCTTCCACGGGCACGACCTCGACGTCACTGAGGTTGCGTTCAACCACGACGGAACCCTCCTGGCCACCACCGGGGCCGACGGTGCGGCCCGGGTCTGGGACCCGGCCACCGGGGAGGAGCTGCACTCGGTCGAGCATCCCGCCGGTCGAGGAGCAGTGGGACCCTCGTTCAGCGGAGACGGCTCCTACTTCGCCGCTGCCTGGCCCGACGATCACGGCGGTGTCGTCCGCGTCCTGGATCTCGAGTCCGGGCGCATCGTCACCGAGATCGACCGCGTGCCTTGCCCGATCGCCACCTCGTTCGACCCGGAGACGCCCCGCCTCGCCGTGGCCTCAGATCAAGAGCCGGTCGCGGTCGTGCTGGATGTCGAGTCGGGCGCCGAGCTGTTCACGGCCTCCGGGCACTTCTCGCAGCTGCGTGACGTCGCCTGGAGTCCCGACGGCTCGACGATCGCGACGGCGGCCCTGGACGGCAGCGCCCGCTTGTTCGATGCCGCCACCGGCCAACAGCGGACCGCCCTCCTCGGACACGTGGCGGCCGTCGGCGCGGTCGCATGGAGCCCAGACTCCAGGCGATTGATCACCGCCAGTGCCGACGGCACCGCCAAGGGATGGCAGCTGATCGAGGGTGCGGGCCGAGAGGTCTTCAGCCTGTCGGCTCACGACCAGAGGGTGGAGATCATCGGTGTCGCCTTCTCACCCGACGGCACCAGGGTCATGACGGGCGACGCCGGCATCACCTCCACCATCATCTGGAACATCGGGGCCACTGGGCTCGCCGAGGTCGCCAACCTGCCCGCCGTGGGGTACCACCCCGGCGGGGTGGCCTTCAGTCCCGACGGTCGGCACCTCGTCACGAACAGCGGTGGCGGTGGGATCCGGGTGTGGGATGCGGAGACGTGGACGGCCGTGCAGACGTTCGGGACGCGGGGGACCCCGACGCCATCGGCGGTGCCGGACGTGCCGCTCACCTCCGGCGACGACTTTGCGAACCTGGCCGTGGATCCCAGCGGGCGGCTTGTCGCTGGCGTTCGCGCGACGATCCTCGACGTCGGGACCGAGCTCTGGACGGGCGATGCGGTCGAGGTGTGGGAGCTTCAGACCGGGCGGCTGGTCTTCACCGTGCGCAACAGTCCCGGGGTAGGGGTGCCGGCCTGGAGCCCTGACGGTCAGTTCCTCGCCACCTTCGGGGAGGGGACCGTGACCATCGTCGACCGGTCGGGCGGCGAGGTCACCCGCCTCGCGCTGCCCGATGTGACGGTGAGCTCGGTGGCGTTCACCGCCGACGGCGACCGACTGATCTCGGTCGTCCAAGCGACGGGGGCGTACGACCCGGACGTCGCCCGGGTGGTCATCTGGGACTGGAGGGCAGGGGAGATCGAGCGCTCGATCGACACCGAGGGGGTTGCCGTCCACCCGAGCTCGACGGGCGACCTGATCGCGGTGCAGTCGCACTTCCGCGCCGGTTCGCAGGACGTCGAGATCTGGGACGCGCGAACGGGGCGCCTCGTCACCACCCTCACGGGCTACACGGGGGAGGTGACGGACATCGAGTTCGACCCATCGGGATCTCGCGTCGCCACCTCCAGCCTCGACAACACGATCCGGCTGTGGGACCCCCGCTCCGGGGAGCTGCAGCTCGTGCTGCGCGGGCATTTCGCCCAGGTCTCGAGCATCTCGTTCAGACCGGACGGCTCGCAGCTCGCCTCCTACGGCGTGGAGGGAGTCGTGCGCATCTGGGCCCTCGATCTCGACACGCTCATCGAGATCGCTGAGGACCGGCTCACCCGCGGGTTCACCGAGGAGGAGTGTCGGCAGTACCTCCACGCCGACCGCTGCCCCGACCCCCGCTGACCCGACCCCGCCCCCGCGGTCAGGTGGCCAGGATGCGGGCCAGGGCCACCCTCGTGGTGTCGGCCGACGCGCCGGCGAGGACGAAGTTGCCGTCGGCCTGCTCGGCCACCGACCAGGCGGTGTCCCACCCGGATGTGAAGTTCACCCCTGTGTACCCGTCGCCGGAGAACGTGGGGTCGAGCTCGCCGGTGCCGTCGAGGCGGGCGAGCAGCATCCGCCCGCCGGTGCCCCCGATGTGGCCGGCGAGGACGATCGAGCCGTCCGTCCGGAGCAACAGGTCCGAGGCGAACTCGTAGGGCCCGGGCAGGTTGACGATCTGGCGGCCGTCGCCGCTGAAGCCCGGGTCAGGGGAGCCGTCGGCCAGGAACTGACTGAGGGCGACGCGGCCGTCGGCCTCGCCCGCGATGAGCACCCGGCCGTCGTCGAGCACGGCGACCCCGGTCGCGTCGTCGTAGCTCGCCGTGTAGTTCACGGTGAGCTTCCCGTCGCCGGAGAAGGTCGTGTCCAAGGAGCCGTCGGCCAGGTAACGCACGACCGGGACCTGCTCGTTGCCGCCGGGACCGGCAGTGCCGGTGACGACCATGGTGCCGTCGTCGGCCACGGTGAGGGCAAAGCCCACCTCGAAGCCGGACACGACGTTCGTCTGGACGAGACCGTCGCCGCTGAAGCCGGTGTCGACGGCGCCGTCGGCGGCGAAGGCCATCAGGCCGATCTGGTTGCCCGCCGCGCCGGTCAGGCGGAGGCCGCCGTCGTCCAGGACCTCGACGTCGTACGCGTACTCGGTGCCGGCGACGAGGTCGGCGCTCTGCTTGCCGCCCACCCCGAACGTGGTGTCGAGCGAACCGTCTGACGCCAGCCGGGCGAGCGCCGTTCGGGTCGCGCCCTGGGCACCGCCGACCGCGAGGATGCGACCGTCGTCGAGGAGGGCGATGTCGGCCACGAAGTCGTAGCCGGCGCTGAAGTTGACGTAGGCGATGCCGTCCCCGCTGAAGGACGGGTCGAGCGTGCCGTTCGCCTGGTAGCGGGCGACGAACCATCGGCCGCCGGCGGTCCCGGACTGGGTGCCGGAGACGACGATCTTCCCGTCGCTCTGGACGGCGACCGACGAGCCGTCGGTGCCACGCCCGAGGTTGGTGACGACCCTTCCGTCACCGGAGAACGCGGGGTCGAGGCCGCCCGTCCCGGCCGACGCGGGACGGGCCGGCAGGGCGAGGGCGGTGAGGGCCAGGGCGGTCACGACGAGACGTCGGACGGTGGTCCGGTGAGATCGGGGGTGGTGCATGAAGGTTCTCCTGGTGGTGCGAAGGGTGGTGGCACGGCCGGTGCTCAACACGAGAACGTCGGGTGCTCGCGGAAGCTGCGCACGATGTCCGGCTGGCTGCCGCGGTCCCAGCGGAGTTGCACCAAGAGGTCCCAGTCCCAGCGCGTGGGGACGCTGTCGGACACGTTGCGGGCGGCGATGAAGCGCTCGCTGAAGGGGCCCCGGGGTGGCCGCGACAGTGTCGTGCCGACCCAGGGAACGCCGGCGGCCGACTGGCCCCGACGCACGAGGCGGGCCTGGAGCGTGTAGCCCACGAACTGCCGGCCCTCGGCGCCCATGTACGTCTCCACCGAGGTGACCCGGAACACGCCGTTGAGCGGGCACGCGATGCGCCAGAAGAACCCGTAGCACGGTGTGGGCGTGGAGCTCGAGCACGGGTGGAGGCGACCGTTGCGGAGCTCCGCGCCCCAGTAGAAGCCGCCGGAGCCTTCGGCGCCGGTGTCCGCTGGCGCGGTACCGCCTCCGGTCGGGCCGGCTGGCCGTTCCGGTCAGCTCCGCCCCCTCGGTGGGCGGTCGGGCGCTGGACCCCGGTGGTCCGATCAGCAACGAGGCCAGGACGACCACGGCGCCGAGAGCGCATACGGACGAGGGTTCTCATGAGTGTTCCTTCCCTGGTGGTCAGGTCGAGATCTGAGTCGATGGCCGTCAACGGGACGTCAAGGAACCGTCAAGGCGCTCGCCGCGGCGCGGCCGCGGGCGCAGGCCGCTTCGACGCGCCGCGCTCGACCACGCGCTCGCTGCCGCCGTCTCCGATCCCTTCCACCGTGCCCACCTCGGCCTGTTCGAACCGGCCCGCCTGGCCGTCGGCGAAAACTACTCGTTCACACCAGGCAAGGCGCTCGGCTCGCGGGACAATGGCGCGGATGACCACATCGGAGGCGACGATGGGCTTAGACGGCCAGGTGGCGCTCGTGACCGGGGCGAGCAGCGGGATCGGTCGAGCGGTGGCTCGTACCCTCGCCGCCGGCGGGGCGTCGGTGGTGCTCGCCGCCCGCCGGGCCGAACGCCTCGGTGAGCTCGCCGACGAGCTCACCGCCGCCGGCGCCCACGCGTTGGCGGTGCCCGCCGACGTCACCGATCAGGACGAGGTCCACCGGCTGCACGATGCGGCCATCGACCGCTTCGGCCGTATCGACATCCTGGTCAACAACGTGGGGGTCGGGTCCTACGGACTCCTCGGGTCCATGACCGTGGAGGACTACGACTGGATGATGCGGGCCAACATGCGGTCGAGCTTCTTGTGCACTCACCGGTTCCTACCGGCGATGCTCGACCGGGGATCGGGCCAGATCTGCTTCGTCGGCTCGGTGGCCGGCCTGAAGGGCCTGCCCGGTGAGTCGGTGTACTGCGCCTCGAAGTTCGCACAGATGGGCTTCGCCCAGGCCCTCGACTACGAGACCCGCGAGAAGGGCGTGAAGGTCAGCGTCGTCGCGCCCGGCGGGGTCCACACGGAGTTCGCCATCGGCACCGGCCGGGTCGAGGGGGACCCGGCCCTCGACCAGATGCTCGACCCGGAGGACGTGGCTGCGGCGGTTCGCTTCGCCCTCACCCAGCCCGAGGGGTGCCGGACGTTCCTGATCGGCCTCCGGCCGATGTCCGAGCCCCTCTGAGGTCGCAAGACACGGGGTTCGCTACGTTCCGGCGATGCGCAGGTTCGCCCTACCCCTCCTCATCGGCTGCTTGGTCCTCGCTTCGTGCTCGGGCGACGACGGCGGTGACAGCAACGGCAGTAGCGAGAACGACGACGACAGCAGCGAGAGCGAGGCCCTGAGCGACGACGACGCGGGGGCCATGGCGCAGGGGCTGAGCCTCGTGCCGGACGACGATGCCAGCGCGGCGCTCGTCATCGTGAACGACTACGCGGCGGCCGGTGAGGCGCTCGACCTGGACCGGCCGGAGGCGGGGGCCGACGACGAGATCGCGGACGACTGGTTCATCCCGCTCACCATCGGGCGGGACGACACCGTCGGCGGCCTCCAGAGCAGCGACCTCTTCGGCAACGAGCCGTTCGAGGACGAGGCGTGGCGAGCGGAGGTCGGCTGGGCGCCCATCGACGTCGACATCGCCGTCGACGTCCAAGCAGAGGAACACCAGGGGTACTACGCCGTCATCGGCGACGTCGACCCGGACGAGATCGACGACGCCGTGACCGACGAGGACAACATCTGGGCCGACGAGCTGGCGGTCGAGGAGCAGAGCGGCACCGAGTACTACACGTGGGGCGACGACTCGGCGGACATCGACCCGGAGCGGATCACGGTCGTCCGGGACCTGGGCCGGGGCGGGAACATGGCGGTGCTCGACGGCGCCCTGCTCTGGGCCTGGGAGACCGACGTCATCGAGGACGGGATCGAGGCCGCCACCGGCGAGGCCGACAGCCTCGACGACAACGACGAGCTCGGCCCCCTCGCCGAGGCCATGGACGAGGCCGGCGCCGTGGGCGCGGTCTTCAGCGACGACGGCCACACCTTCGACGACGCCTACCTCGCCGGTGTCCTCGGCGACACCCTGACCGACGGAGAGGTGCCCGACGACTTCGACGACGTCCCCGCGCTGGAGCCTTACGAGGCACTGTCCACCGGGGTGCGGATCACCGACGACGGCCCCCAGATGGTCGTCGCCCTCCTCCACGACGACGAGGATGCCGCCGAGGCGAACGCCGAAAACCTCGAGACCGTCATCGAAGAGGCCGAGTCGACGGCGTCCGCAACGGCGTGGAGCGACCTCGTGTCGCTCGACTCGACCGAGGTGGACGGCTCGGTCCTCCTGGCCACGCTCGACCTCGCCGAGCCCAGCCTGGCCAGCCTCTGGCTCCGCATGGTCTACACCCGCGACAGCCTGCTCTACGCCGACTGACCGGGTTTCCCCAGGTCAGGAGTCGGTTCGGACTGACCGTTGGTCGGGTGCCAGGCCGGCGACCACCACACCCGATCCCACCCGCCGGGACGCCTCGGTGGCGGCGAGCACGGCAACGAGGGCGGCGCTGGCCGAGAGGAGGACCAGGGTCAGGATCGAGGTGAGCGGGTCCGGCGCCACGTCGAGCGATCCGGCCACCGCCCGCCACGTCAGCCGACCCACGGCGATGCCCAGGGGCACGCCCACGACGAGGGCAACCGCGGTGATGGTGAGGGCGTTGACCACGCAGCACCCCCAGATCTCCCGCCGGGTCATGCCCATGACCCGGAGCATGGCGAGGTGCAGCCGTCGCCGGGTCATCGTCGTGTGCAGGCCGTGGACCAGCGAGGCCACGCCGAGGAGGGCGACGAAGGCGAGCAGCCAGCGGGGGATCGTCCGCACGCTGGACACCGTGTCGATGTCCGTCGGCGGTGCGGGCAGGACGTTCGCCGAGAACTCCTGGTACTCGGGTCCCAGCCGGTCGACGACCGCTTGGGGGTCGGCGCCGTGGGCGACCCGGGCCACCACCTGGGACGCCTCGAACGCCGCGGGGATGCTGGCGTGGGCGCGGAAGTCCTCGCCCACCATGCCGACGCCGTCGGTGAAGTCCCCCTCATCGACTTCGGGGAAGAGGGCGATGCCCACCACCTCGAGGTCCGCCGGCGCCGAGTCCGACTCGGGCGGCGCGACGGCGATTTCGTCGCCGATCTCGATGCCCAGCCGCTCGGCGGTGGCCGGACCCACCACCGCCTCGCCCGGGCCGGCCGGCTGGCGGCCATCACGGAGGGCGAAGCCGATTTCGCCGTGCACCGGCGTGAGCCCGTTCGCCCGCACGGATTCGCCCGCGACGATGGTCGCGCCGGAATCGAAGCGGGCGACGGCGGCGATCTCGTCGGCGGCGGCCAGGGACCGGGAGGCCCCCTCCACCGTTTCGGACGTGAGGTCGAACGTGAGGTCCCAGGCGTAGCCCCAGCGGCCAGGTGTCTCCACGAGGCGGTCGAGGCTGGCGACGAAGATCAGGACCGCCACGGCGCCTACGACGGCGACGATGGTCCCGCCGATGGCCGGTAGGGGCGTCGTGGCCGCGGTCCGCCGGTCGAGCGCGAGGCCCACGCCGTTGACCACGGCCGGCGAGGCGCCGCTGCGGGCCACGGCGGTGACCGCGGTCGACGGTCGCCGGACCCGGGCGGGCGCCTCCACGCGGCGAGCGAACCAGGCGCCGAGGAGGCCGGCGCCGATGACCACGACAGCCACGAGCAGGGGCCCCAGCATCAGCACGGCGCCGTCGAGGTCGACGCCCCGATCGGGCTCGATGCGTCGGGCCAGCCCGATGGGCATGGTGGTCGACCCGATGGCGGCCACGATCCCCGCCCCCACGGCGCCGACCACGGCGACCGGGAGGGCGGTGGCGGCGAGGGCCCGCAGGCCGGTGGCCGGGCGGACCCCGAGGGCCCGCAGGGTGACGAGGTCGTCCTTGGCGGTGGCCACGTGGCGGGCGACGGCCTGCCCCACGATCACGGTGGCGGCCACCGCCGCCGCCATGGCGAACGCCGCCAACCCGAGGGCCAGCGCCGAGACCGTCGTGCGGGCGGGCTTCGAGCGCACGGCGTAGGTGAAGACGTCGATCCGCCGCTCGCCGGCGACACCGTCGAGCTCGCGCTCGAAGTCCTCGCTCGTCGCCCCAGGCTCCAGCAGGACCACGACATAGGTGGCGAACTCGTCGATGCGGCCCTGGACGGTCTCGTAGAAGGCGGGGGTGGCGTAGAGCGTGCCCTCGGCCCGGCTGGCGGCGTCGTCGACGTCCCGGATCACACCGGCGATCGTGAGCTCCAGGTCGGGTCCCTCCGGCGGGAAGTACGCCTCGGCGGCCACCTGCTCGGGGGTGAGGGTGTGGACCACGACCTCGTCGCCGGCGCCGCGGGCGATCAGGGCGGCGGTCGTCTCGTTGACGATGATCTCGTCAGGGCGGTCGGGGTCCGGCCGGCGGCCCTCCACGAGCAGCCCGGTCTCGATCGAGGTGGCCACGCCCTCGCCGCGAGGGGCGACCAGGCCGATGTCGGCCTCCACCCCGTCGACGACGGCGAACATGCTCGTCGCCGCGCCGATGTCGCCGGTCGACGGCAGGGCCCGGATCTGGTCGATGAGCTCCGGGTCGTCCTCCTCGATGTTGAGCAGCGCGTCGGCGGCGTGGCTCCGGGATGCCAACCGCTCGAGGCTGGTCGCCGTCCGCCGGGCCCCGGCCGCCGCGGTGAGGACCACACCGCCCGCCAGGGCGACCAGCAGCGTGAGCCCGACCAGCGATCGGCGGCGGCGGCGCCAGTCGGCCTGGACCCACAGGCGCGCTCCCCTCCCATCCGTCCATCGAAGCCGGACGGCCGGTCGGGGTCAACGGGGCCAGCGCACTGGGAGTGGGGGTGCTACCCCCACCGGTGCCCCGCCGGCCGGGGCCGCCTCCCCCGCCTTCGGCGGTAGCAGCGTCGCTAGTCGTGTGACACGCCGCCGCGACCTCGAGTGCTGCACACACCTGGCGCATTCGATCGCCGCTCAGCACGCCGAGGCGCTCGACGAGCACCCCGACCGAGACACTCTCCACCGAGTCGAGGTTGACCGCAGTTGTCCAGTGCACCGGGTCGTCGCCCGGCGTGGTCGACGGGGGCTACCTGGCCCCCGCTGGCGCCTCGGGCGTCGCTGCCACAGGTTTGCCACAGGGGTCCGTCAGCGTGGCAGTGGTAAGACACGGAGAGACGGGAAGGGGTCCGGTGGTCGAGTTCAACGCGCTGGGTGCGGTGGCAGTCACGGAGAGCGGCGAACCCAGTCGCGATCGGTGGGGCCCGCCAGCGGCGGCTGCTGGCCATGCTCCTCATCCACGCCAACACCGTCGTGTCCGTGGATCGGCTGGCGGAGGCCGTGTTCGCCGGCGACCCCACGCCGGCCGCCAGCACGACGATGCGGAGCTACATCGCCCGGATCCGTCGGGTCGTCAAGAACGGCCACGAGGGCGGGCCCTCGGTCCTGACGCAGTCGCCGGGCTACGTGCTCCAGCTGCCGACGGAGGCCTTGGACGTGGCCCGCTTCGAGGCCCGCCTTGCCGATGCCCGCGCCAGTCTGGAGTCGGGAGGACTCGCCAGGCGCCGCGGCGGCGGCCCGCGCCGCCCTCGAGCTCTGGCAGGGTGAGGCTTACGCCGAGTTCGCCGACGAGGACTGGGCCCGACCCGAGGCCCAGCGGCTCGGCGAGCTCCGGATGGTCGCCCACGAGACCCTGATGGACGCCGAGCTGGCCTGCGGCCGGGCGGCCGAGCTCATCCCGGAGCTGGAAGCGCTGAGGGCCGAGCACCCGACCCGGGAGTCGTTCCAGGCCCAGCTCATGCTCGCCCTCTACCGCAGCGGGCGGCACACCGACGCCCTCCGCTCCTTCCAGGACCATCGGCGGACCCTGGCCGAGGAGCTGGGGCTCGACCCGACGCCCTCGTTGCAGGAGCTGGAGCGACGGATCCTGTCCCACGACCCGTCGTTGCTCCTCGACCAGCCGGCCGGCCAGCCGTTGCGGGGGTACCGCCTGGGTGAGCGCCTCGGCACCGGTCGGGACGGCACGGTCCACGCCGCCCGCCTCCCGGGTGTCGATCGCGAGCTGGCGATCCGTGTCCTCCACCAGGAGCTCGCCGACGATCCCGAGTTCGTGCGTACGTTCGAGGCGACCGCACACCGGGTGGCGTCGCTTCGCCACCCGGCGATCGTCGCCCTGCAGGACTACTGGCGCGAGCCCGGGGCGGCGTACGTGGTCATGCGCCGCCTGCACGGGGGGACGCTCACCGACCGCCTCGCCCGCGGTGCCCTCACGACCAGCGAGGTGGCGACGCTCGTGAGCCGGGTGGGAGGTGCCCTCGTCACCGCCGCAGCCGCGGGAGTCGTCCACGGTTCGCGTGACGGCCGACAACGTGCTCTTCGACGATTCCGGCGAGCCGTGCCTCGCCGACTTCGCCGTCGCGCCCGGGCGCGGCCCTGCGGTCGACGATGTCCACGCCTTCGCCGAGATGATCCGGCGCTGTGTCGACGAGGGCAGCGACGTCGACGCCGTCCTGGCCGCCGCCATCGCCACGGACGAGCGCCCGGCGATGGCCGACCTGGTCCCCGCGCTGATCGAGGCCCTGACCTACGGCCGCGGAGGCGACCTCGAGCCGCCCCCGAACCCGTACAAGGGCCTGCGGGCCTTCGACGAGAGCGACGCCGCCGACTACTTCGGGCGGCGCGACCTGATCGAGGAGGTCCTCGCTCGGCTCCGCCGGGACGATCTCGGCGGCCGGCTCGTGCTCGTGGTCGGCGGCTCCGGCACCGGGAAGTCGAGTGTGGTGCGGGCCGGCCTGCTGCCGCGCGTGCGGGCCGGCGAGGTGGCCGGCTCCGACGCGTGGTTCGTGACGACGATGCTCCCGGGCGGCTCGCCCTTCGACGCGCTGGCCGAGAGCCTCCGTCGGGTCGCCGTCGCCGCGACGACGGGCCTGGCCGACGTCCTGGCTGCGGACACCGGCGCCATCGACCGCGTCCTGCGCGACCTCGTCCCCCTGGGCGGCCAGCTGCTGCTGGTCATCGACCAGTTCGAGGAGCTCTTCACGTCCGCGTCGGAACGGGACCAGCGGGTCTTCCTGGCCGGCCTGGTGCACGCCATGTCGGTGCCCGACAGCCGCCTGCGGGTCGTGGCCACCCTGCGGGCCGACTTCTACGACCGGCCACTCGCGGTGCAGGGCTTCGGTGCCCTCGTGAACGACGCCACGGTCGCGATCGCGGCGATGACGCCGGCCGAGCTCGAGGCGGCCATCGTCGAGCCGGCCGAGCGGGTGGGCCGTCGGCGTCGAGCGGGCGCTGGTCGCCGAGCTCCTGGGCGCGGTCGCGGACGAGCCGGCCGCCCTGCCCGCCCTCCAGTTCACCCTCTACGAGCTGGCGGAGGGCGGCGACGAGACCCTCACCGTCGCGGCCTATCACCGGCTCGGTCGGGTCGACGGCGCCATCGCCGGGCGGGCCGAGCAGCTGTACCAGTCCCTGGACGAACGGGAACAGATCGCGGTCCGGCGCCTGTTCGAGCACCTCGTGGTGATCGACGCCGACGACGAGCCCACCCGGCGCCGGGCCGCCCGCGACGAGCTGTCCGAGGCCGCCGCCGACGGCTCGGTGGACGCCGCCGTCGACCGGTGGGCCAGTGCCCGCTTCCTCAGCCTGGACCGCCATCCGCGGTCACGCGTGCCGACCGTGGAGATCGCCCACGAGGCCCTCCTCCGGGAGTGGCCGCGCCTCCGGCGCTGGATCGACCAGGACCGCGACACCCTGATGGTGCTCGGACACCTGCGGGAGGCGGCGGCGAGCTGGGTCGAGCTCGACCGTGATCCGGGGGCGTTGTACCGAGGAGCCCAGCTCCAGGTCGCGCATCGAGGTGGTCGAGGCCCGCGTCCGGCCACCTCCCGCCCCTCGAGCGCGACTTCGTGGCGGCCAGCCGCGGAGGAGCGGGACCGCGAAGCGGCCGCCGAGACCCAGCGGGTCGCCCGGCAGGCCCGGGCCAACCGCCGGCTCCGGATGCAGCTCGTGGTGATCGGCGTGGCCCTCGTCGTCGCGCTGGTGGGTGGCGTCATCGCCGTCGACCAGCGCAGCGAGGCCGAGGAGGAGCGCCGCGACGCCACCGCCCGCTCCCTCGCCGGGGCGTCCTCGGCCAGCCTCGTCGACGATCCCGAGCGGAGCATCCTGCTCGCCCTCGCTGCGGTCGACGTCACGCGAGAGCACGGCGGCGAGGTGCTGCCCGAGGCGATCGAGGCGCTCCACGAGGCGGTGGCTCGGTCGAGGCTGGTGCTGAGCGTCCCCGAGGTCGGAGGCCCCGTGGACTGGAGCCCTGACGGCCGCACGTTCGTGACCATGGGACCCGAGGGCTCGGGGACGGTCGAGATCCGTGACGCTGGCACGGGAGCAAGCGTGCTGTCGTTCCGGGCTCACGAGTTCGACATCAACGACGTGGCCTTCAGCGCCGACGGCTCGCGGCTCGCCACGACCGGCGACGACGGCGCCCTGCGCCTCTGGGATCCCGTCACCGGCGAGGAGCAGGCCGCGTTCGACTATCCCGCCGAGGGCGAGGTGTGGGGCCCGTCGTTCAGCCCCGATGGGAGCCGGGTGGCGGCGGCGTGGCCCCAGCACGACGTCGTGCGCATGTTCGACGTGAGGGCCAGCCGCGAGGTGTGGGTGGCCGCGCTGGACGGCGCACGGCACGGCGTTCAGCCCTGACGGTGAGCGCCTGGCGATCGTGCAGACCGACGTGGCCGATCATTACCCGGTTCGCTCCGCGTTCGAGGCTCGCATCCGTCGTCTCGTGCCGGTGGTGGTGGACGCCGCGACCGGTGAGACGGCCTTCACGGCCGGTGTGGAAGGGGACGAGGCAGGGGTGTTGTCGCCCGAGTTCGGCGGGGACCCCACCCCCGGCAATGGGGGTTCGGGCCGGGACGCGGCGTGGAGCCCGGACGGTCGGTTCCTGGCCACGTCCACTGTGGACGGAACCGTGGTCGTGTCGAACGCGACCACCGGGTCTCGCCGGTTCGCCATCGAGGCCCACACCGCCCCCGTGAACGCATTGGCGTGGAGCCCCGACAGTGCCCGCTTGGCGACGGCGAGTGATGACGGCACGGCCCGGGTCACCGAGATCGCCGCGGACGGGGGAGGAGCGACCACCTCCGTCGTTGCCCACGACACCGACCGCGGATTGGTGAGTGTGGCGTTCTCGCCCGGTGGCGACCGGATCGTCACCGGGGTGTCCGGCCGGACCGCGGTGAAGGTCTGGGACATCGGGGTCACGGGCGGCGCCGAATGGCTGAACGTGGCAGGACACAGCGCCCGCCCCGGCGCATCGGCACTGGCGTTCACCCCCGACGGCGACGCCCTCGTCGTCGGTGGCGAGGACGGCACGATCGCGAGTTGGGACGTGACCTCCGGGCGACGCCTCTGGACCTCCAGTCCCGTCACGGCCGAGCGCCGCGAGGTCGAACAGCTCGCGGTGAGCCCGGACGGCCTTCTGGTCGCCTCGGCGGTGGACGAGGGCCCGGTCGAGCTCTGGGACGTCTCGACCGGCGGGCACCTCCGGACGGTCCTGGATCGGCTCGCCAGCCAGCGGGTGGTGTCCCTGACCTGGAGCCACGACGGCGAGGTCCTCGCCGTCGCCCGGACCTACGACCTCGAAGGCCGGGTCGACATCGTGAACCGCGCCGGCGGACGGGTGAGCGACTTCTACGAGAACTCCCACTGGGGCATCGGCTCGGCCAGCTTCAGTCCCGATGACCGGCTGCTGGTGACCACTCGGCTCCCGAGCCTGGACAACCTGCCACGACAAGGGCTGCGGGTGTGGGACTGGGAACGAGGCGAGACCGTGAAGACGATCGAGGCCCCCGCGGTCCAGGCCGCATTCGATCCCCGGAGCCCGAGGATCGCGGCCCGGCTCGAGCAGGAGGGCACGGTCGGGGTCTGGGACGCGGTGTCCGGCGATCAGTTGGAGACGCTCCCGGGACCGGCCGTCGTCAACGCCCTCGCCTACGGGAGCGACGGCTCCCAGGTCGCAACCGCCGGGGTCGACGGGGTGGTCCGCCTGTGGGATCCCGACACCGGGGAACAGGACCTCGAGCTCCGCGGGCACGGGACGAACGTGCAGGCGGTGGTCTTCAGCCCCGACGGGACACGACTGGCGTCGGTCGGCAACGACGGCCTCGTCCGGGTCTGGGCCCTGGAGTTGGATGACCTGATCTCGATCGCCGAACAGCGCCTCACCCGCGCGCTTCACCGACGAGGAGTGCCAGCAGTTCCTCGATCAGGACCGGTGCCCGGCCGCCTGATCCGGACTGCCACACAACTGCCACACCGGTGCTGCGCCACCGCCACCACCCTCCTCCACCGTCGTGTTCGACAGCAGCTGCACACCGCAGCCCGACACGAAGGAGCCGTCATGGCACTCACCGAAGAGCGCATCCAGGTCAAGGAGACCGCGAAGCCCACGTCGTCCCTCCCGCCGGAGGCGACCCGGGACTGGAGCCCGATGTGGCTGCTGATCCTGGTCGGCGCCGTGGCGGCGGTCATCGTCACCGTCCTCGCCCTCCGACCCGACAGCGAAGCCGACATCCCGAACCACCAGCAGGTGATCGAGCACGGCAGCCCGACCGCCGTCGACCACGCCGCCGAGGTCGTGATCCCGAACCACCAGCAGGTGATCGAGCACGGCAGCCCGACCGCCGTCGACCACGCCGCCAGCACCGGTGGCCCGGTGACCGGGGACCACCAGCAGGTGATCGAGCACGGCAGCCCGACCGCCGTCGACCACGCCGCCAGCACCGGTGGCCCGGTGACCGGGGACCACCAGCAGGTGATCGAGCACGGCAGCCCGACCGCCGTCGACCACGCCGCCTCGTCCTGACGGCAAGACCATCGGAAGGTCGCCCCGGCGACGCCGCCCTCCCCCTCGGAGGCGGCGTCGCCGGCGCCTCCGTCGTCCAAGCCATCACCAAAAGTTTCCGATCAGGCCTCGATCAGATCAATGCAGCTCCCGCCGACGCGGGAGCCGGAACGCGACCGTCGGAATCACGATCGCCGCCGCCACGACGTGCGACAGCGCCAGCGTGACCTGGGTGGCGGTGTCGGCGTCGGCCGTCGACGACCGGCCCGAGCGACAGGGCCGTGAGCACGACGGTCGTCACGACGAACGTCCGGGCGGGTCGCTTCGCCCACCGGGAGAACGCGTAGGCCATCCCGACGCCCACTGCTGACCAGAACAGCGTGACCAGGGCAAAGCCTGGGATCGGGATCTCGTCACCGTCGACTTCGAGGGGGACGTCGATCGCCTTGGCGCCAAGCGCGACCACGACCGCCCCCGCAGCGGCCGCGATTGCCGCCAGCGCGCCGGTGAGCCACAGCGGGCGAACGTCGGCGGGAGTCGACGTGGCGAGCGACCGATCAATCCTCGTTGAGGCCATTGGACTACCTCCTGTTGTTGTCTGGCGTGCCCCTTGGCAGACGGCAACCGTAAGACCTCAACCTCACTTGAGGTCAAGACACAGAGGAGGTGGCGTTGGTCACGCGGTCGTAGTTGATCCGCAGCAGCGCGATCGCCTCGTCGGCGTCGGCCTCGGTCCGGATGTACAGCGTGGTCCAGCCCGAGTCGGGATGGACGTGGTGCGGTCCGGTCCGGCCGGCGGCGACGAGCTCGTCCCGGATCCGGCGAGGGAATGGGATGTCGGCCTGGTGCCCGCCGTGCACGTGGCCGATCGAACGGCCACCAACGACGAAGTCCGTCTCGCCGTACTGGCCGGCGGCCGTGGTGACGCCCGGCCACCCCGTGACCTCGCGCCGGATGTGCTCAGCTCGTTCGTCCACGGAGATGCTCATACCGGCGACCCTAAGACCTCGAGTTGACTTGAGGTCAAGAGGGCTGGCGGATTCGGGTAGGTGAAACGCGGCCCTTGGACACGACGCATGGCCTGAGACCGACGACAGAAACGGAGAGCACCATGACCCTTCCCCCGGTCGCATCCCGAGACGAATGGCTGGCCGCACGTCGGGAGCTCCTCGACGAGGAGAAGGACCTCACCCGCAAGCGCGACGCCCTCAACATCGATCGCCGCAACCTGCCGATGGTCGAGATCGAGAAGGACTACGAGTTCGACGGGCCCGACGGTCGTGCCTCGCTCCCCGACCTCTTCGACGGCCGGCAGCAGCTGATCATCTACCACTTCATGTTCGACCCCGAGTGGGACGAGGGCTGCTCCAGCTGCACCGCCGGGACCAACGAGATCTCGCCCGGCCTCCTCGACCACCTCCACACCCGCGACACCACCTACGCCCTGGTGTCCCGGGCGCCGTTGCCCAAAGCTCGAAGGCTGGAAGCAGAAGATGGGTTGGGCCCACCTCCCCTGGTACTCGTCGTTCGGCCGCGACTTCAACTACGACTTCGGCGTCACCATCGACGAGTCGGTGCGGCCCGGTGAGTACAACTTCCGCACCCGGGCCGAGTACGAGGCGATCGGCGACGACTTCTTCGATTACGAGCAGCCCTTCGAGATGCCGGGTCGCAGCTGCTTCCTCCGGGCTGACGGGCGCGTGTTTCACACGTACTCGCAGTACGCCCGTGGCCTCGAGTCCACCGGCGGCTCGTACTACTTCCTCGATCTGACCGTGCTCGGGCGCCAGGAGGACTGGGAGGAGCCCAAGGGCCGGACGGACGACGCCCGCGTCGGGCAACCCGACTTCGCATCCTGACGACCGGTCCGATGGCGACGTTCGTGCTGATCCACGGCGGCGGTGACGTCGGTTGGTACTGGCATCTGACCGAGACCGAGCTGCGCGCCCGCGGGCACCACACCGTGGCGCCCGATCTGCCGTGCGACGACGACACGGCCACGCTGGACGACTACGCCGCAACCGTGGTCGATGCGGTCGGCGACGCGCCGGACCTGGTGGTCGTGGGGCACTCCTATGGTGCGTTCACCGCGACCCTGGCCGCCAGCCGGCTCCCCGTGCGGCTGCTCGTGCTGCTGGCCGGCATGATCCCCGTCCCCGGCGAGAGCCCGGGCGAGTGGTGGGGCAACACCGGCTACGGAGCAGCCGTCGACGAGCAGGCCGAGCTCGACGGCGGCCGGACGGGCAACGACGACCCGTTCATCAGCTTCTACAACGGCGTCCCTCGCCCGCTGGCCGAGGAGGCCATGCGCCGCGAGCGCGAGGAGTCCTCGATCGTCTGGAAGACGCCCTGGCCACTCGACGCCTGGCCGAACGTGCCCACCAGGTTCATCCTCTGCCAGGACGACCAGTTCTTCCCCGCCGCCTTCCTCCGGCGCGTCGCCCAGGAACGCCTGGACGTCGTTCCCGACGAGGTCCCGGGCGGTCACTGCGTCGCGCTCAGCCACCCGCGGGAGCTCACCGACCTGCTCGTGAGCTACCTCGAACCCAGTGGCGGGCGCGGCGGCGCCCCGAGGTGACCCGGACCAGGGTTGCAATCCACCTCGTCGAGGCCTGACTAGCCTCCGCCGATGCGCGTGCGGCGGGTTCTCGTCATCGGTGTGCTCCTCCTCGTCATCGCCGGGTGCGGCGACGACGGGCCGTCCCTCGACGAGTGGGCCGACCAGGCCGACGACATCTGCAAGGACGTGAACGACGACGTCGACGAGCTCGACCTGACCAGCGGGGGCGAGGTGGCCGAGAACGGCGATGACGCGGTCGACATCGTCGCCGACGGCATCGACGACATCGAGGCGCTCGACCTCCCGTCCGGAGACGACGAGCAGGCGGCCCAGGCCGTGATCGACTCGCTGAACGACCTGGCCAACGTGCAGGAGGACATGGTGGCCGCCGCCCATGACAACCAGGATGACGAGCTCGCCCTCTACCAGATCGTCGCGGACTCATCCGACCAGACCGACGAGGGGGCGGACGCCGCCGACGAGGCGAACACCAACCAGTGCGAAGACGCCTTCACCGAGCGCCAGGAGAGCATCGAGGGGATCCAGTCCGCCATCGAGGGCCTCGGCGCGCTGGCCGACGTCCGGGTCGGCGACTGCGTCACCGCCATCGACGACGACGAGGACCTCGCCCCCGCCGACTGCGAGGGCGACGACGCCGAGGGCTCCGTCGATGCCATCCGCCGCGACGAGGGCGACGGCTGCGGCGGCGTGGATCCCACGTCCGTGACCGTCTCCGGCTTCCAGTTCTGCATCACCTCGTTCGGACCCGGCGCCGACGAGGACGACCTCCTGCAGATCGGGTCCTGTGCCCTGCTCCAGGGCGAGCGGGGCGAGGAGGAGGTCGACGTCTCGGAGTTCCCGTGCTCCGATCTGGCCGTGACCCACGTGATCTCCCAGAGCGTCAGCCCCGACGACGTCTGCGACAACCGCGAGGACCGGCGCTTCGAGAAGACGGAAGAGGAGATCGCCGACTCCGGCCCCGGCGAGTGGTGCGCATCCCCCCTGTAGTCCGTCTTCCCAGGTCAGCCCCCCGGTTCGGTGTGACGGATCCTCAGTCGAAGAGGACCAGCACCGCGAGGAAGGCGAGGAGCACGACGATGGCCAGGACGACCAGGCCGAGGCCGAGGGCGCGGTGCTTGCCGCCGCGACCGAAGTCGACCAGGTCGGCCTGCCGCTGCTCGTGGAGATGCTCTCGCTCGGGGCGGGTGCCGACCTTGGGCAGGGGTTTGTGGGACTGGGTGCGGTCGCGCTCGTGGCTCTTGTCCGAGCGGTGCCGGGCCTGCTGTTGCTGCTTCCGTTTGCGCTCGGCGTTGCCCGAAGCCATCGCGGCACCGTAGTTCCCGGTCCGTCGCCCTCCCGATCGGGATCCGGAGCGGACACGGCAGTACCGTCCGCACGGTGGTGTCCCGGGTCTCGCACACCTCGTTCGACTGCGGTGACGCCTACGGCCTGTCGTCATGGTGGAAGCCGGTCCTCGGGTACACCGACGTCCCCGGCGACCGGAACGAACCGGGCCACGAGGAGTGCATGATCATCGACCCGGTGACCGGTCACCGCCTGCTGTTCATCGAGGTGCCCGACGACAAGCAAGTGAAGAACCGCGTCCACCTCGATCTCGTCCCTACCGACCGGACGCGGGACGAGGAGATCACCCGGGTGCTCGCTCTCGGTGCCCGCGAGGTCGCCGACCGCCGGAACGCCGATGGCACGGGGTGGATGGTCCTGGCCGACCCCGAGGGCAACGAGTTCTGCATCCTGCGCAGCGACGCCGAGCGGGGCGGGCTGACCTAGGCGCCCCCACCCGGTCGCCTCCCTCAGTCAGGCCAGGCTGGCATCAAGGGTGATCGTCGTACCCGTGAGCGCCTTGCTCACCGGACAGTTCGCCTTGGCGTCCTCGGCGGCCCGGACGAAGTCGTCGGCCGACACGTCGGGAACCGAACCCCGCACGGTGAGATGGACACCAGTGATGCCCTCGCCGGGCTGGAAGGTGACGTCGGCCGTGGTCTCCAGATCATTCGGCGGCGTGCCGGCCTGTGCCAGACCGTGCGACAGCGCCATCGAGAAGCAGGCCGAGTGGGCCGCAGCAATCAGCTCCTCCGGGCTGGTACGCCCCTCGGGTTCCTCGGCCCTCGACGCCCAGGTGACGTCATAGCTCCCCAGCCCGGAGGAGCCGAGGTCGACTCGACCGGCACCCTCCAGGAGCGAGCCTTCCCAGTGCGTGGTGGCGGTGCGTGTAGTTGCCATGGGGCCGATCATCCCTCGGTTGGGCGGCGGAGTCGATCCTTGGAAAGCCCGATGACGTGAAGACGGGCCTTTCACGCAATCTGGGGGACGACTCAACAGCGTCCTCGTCGGACACTCCTGCGGTCGGGCTGCAGTCCTTGCGCGCCGACCGAGGATGACCCGGCCCCCGGCGACGACCCCTGGGCCGTCATGGCGAGCCGTCGTCGGTAGTCACCCCAACGGGATGATGTTCCGGACGGCCCGTGACGCGAAGCTGCGACGCATGGCCCAAGAGATCTCCCGCGACTCGCTGCCCATCCCGTCCCGCAAGCACGTCGGCCTCACCACCTACGACGCCAAGGATCCGGACACCGCCTACCCGCCGATCGAGCCGACCCTGCCGCCCGCGGGAGCACCGAACGTCCTCGTCGTGCTGCTCGACGACGTCGGCTTCGGCGCCTCGTCGGCCTTCGGCGGCTTGATCGACACGCCCACCGCCAACCGCCTGGCCGCGGGAGGACTCAAGTTCACCCGCTTCCACACCACCGCCCTCTGTGCTCCGACCCGGCAGGCCCTGCTCACGGGCCGCAACCACCATTCGGCCGGCATGGGATCGATCACGGAGCTCGCCACCTCGGCGCCGGGCATGAGCTCGGTGCGACCGGACACCGCGGCGCCACTGGCCGACACGCTGCGGATGAACGGCTACTCGACCGCCCAGTTCGGCAAATGCCACGAGGTGCCGGTGTGGCAGACCAGCCCCATGGGCCCGTTCGGTCAGTGGCCCACCGGGAGCGGCTTCGAGTACTTCTACGGCTTCATCGGTGGGGAGACCAACCAGTACTACCCCGCGATCTACGAGGGGACCACGCCGATCGAGCCCCCCGACCACGCCCGCCGAGGGCTATCACTTCACCGAGGACATGACCGACAAGGCCATCGCCTGGGTCCGCCAGCAGCGTTCGCTCATGACCGACAAGCCCTTCATGATGTACTACGCCCCTGGGGCGACCCACGCCCCCCACCACGTTCCCGAGGCGTGGGCGGCCAAGTACAAGGGTCGCTTCGATGCCGGCTGGGACGCCGTGCGGGAGGAGATCTTCGCCCGCCAGCAGGAGCTCGGCGTCATCCCGTCCGACGCGGACCTCACCCCCCGCCCGGACGAGATCCCGGCCTACGACGACATGCCCGACGAGCTCAAGCCGGTCCTGGCGCGTCAGATGGAGATCTACGCCGGGTTCCTGGAGCACACCGACCACCACCTCGGCCGGCTCATCGACGCCCTCGAGGACATGGATGTCCTGGACGACACGCTCGTCTACTACATCATCGGTGACAACGGCGCCTCGGCCGAGGGCCAGATCAACGGCACCTTCAACGAGACGTTGAGCCTGAACGGCGTCGGTGGCCTCGAGACCACCGAGTTCATGGCGTCGAGGATCGACCAGTTCGGTGGCCCCGAGGCCTACAACCACTACGCCGTCGGCTGGGCCCACGCCATGTGCACCCCGTACCAGTGGACCAAGCAGGTGGCGTCCCACTGGGGCGGGACCCGCAACGGGACCATCGTCCACTGGCCCAACGGGTTCGACGCCAAGGGTGAGATCCGCACCCAGTTCCACCACGTCATCGACGTGGCCCCCACGGTCCTCGAGGCCGCGGGCATCCCGGCGCCGACCTTCGTCAACGGCATCCAGCAGCAGCCCATCGAGGGCGCCTCCATGCTGTACGCCTTCGACGATCCGGGAGCCGGCGAGCGCCGGGAGACCCAGTACTTCGAGATGTTCTGCAATCGCGGCATCTACCACCAGGGCTGGACGGCGGTGACCCGCCACAGCACGCCGTGGACCTTCGGGACCGAGATGCCCGCCTTCGACGACGACGTCTGGGAGCTCTACGACACCACCGCGGACTGGACCCAGGCCCACGATCTGGCCGCCGAGCACCCCGACAAGCTCCACGAGCTCCAGCGCCTGTTCCTGATCGAAGCCACGAAGTACAACGTGCTCCCGTTGGACGATCGCCGGGTGGAACGCTTCAACTCGGATCTCGCCGGCCGGCCGGTCCTGATCCGGGGCAACAGCCAGCTCCTCTTCGGGAACATGGGTCGCATCTCGGAGAACTCGATGCTGAACCTGAAGAACAAGTCCCACTCGGTCACCGCCGAGATCGACGTTCCCGACGGCGGTGCCCACGGCGTGGTGGTCGCCCAGGGTGGCGCCTTCGCCGGGTGGGCGCTCTATGTGATCGACGGCCACCTGAAGTACTGCCACAACCTGGCCGGCCTCGCCCGGTACGTGACGACGAGCACGGAGCCCGTCCCTGCCGGTACGCACCAGGTGCGCATGGAGTTCACCTACGACGGCGGCGGACTGGCCAAGGGCGGCGACGTCGCCCTGTTCGTCGACGGCGCCGAAGTCGGCGAGGGCCGCGTCGATGCCACCGTGCCGGTCCTGTACTCGGCCGACGAGACCTGCGACGTGGGCCAGGACACCGGCTCGGCAGTGAGCGATGAGTACACGCCGGAAGCCAGCCGCTTCACCGGCAAGGTCCACTGGGTGCAGCTCGACATCGACGAGGCCGCCGAAGACCTCGACCACCTGATCAGCCCCGAGGAGCGCCTCCGGGTCGCGATGGCCCGGCAGTAGCACCGACCAACCGACGAGAACCCCTGCCGAAGGACCCTTCGACGCCTCAGCCGAGGTTGCTGGCGAAGAACTCCAAGGCCTTGCGGGTCTTGGTCGCCTGCTCCCCCTCGAGGTCGATCCCCCGCTCGGTGAGGAAGACCCGGGCCTCGCCCGCGATCTGCAGGGCCACGTCCGGGGTGCCCTTGGTCGAGAGCTCGAGGATCCGGGAACCGTCGGGGAAGAGCCAGAGCTCGGCGACCAGCTTCCGGTTCAACCCCTCGGGCCGGGCCCGCAGCTTGAGGACATTGAGCGGGCCGAGCACCGCGAGATCTTCGAGCTCGGGCCCGTCGGGGGCGTGCTCGGCCAAGAACGCCCGCTGGCCCTTCGAGAAGAGCTTGCGGACAGGCTTGCCGCCGAGGAGCGTCGGGCGCACGATCGGCTTCTCCAGCGCGTGCTTGTAGGACGCCGAGCAGACGAAGCCGCCGGGCAGGGCGTCGACCTCGACCACGACGTCGGGCTCGGCCCGGAGCCGGTCGGGGAGCTCCGACGGCACGACGGGCCGCAGCTTCACGGTCGAGTCGTCCCCCTTGCGCTGAGCCCGGCGGGCCCGCACGACGATGCCGAGCCGGTCCAGCGCGAGGTCCGGCGTGTCGAAGAAGAAGACCTGGCGGATCTCGGCCTCGAGGGGGTCGAGGCCGAGCGCCGCCCCCGCCGACCGGTGATCGGTGTCGGGGACGGTCAGTTTCAACTCGACGCTGTCGGCGTCCTTGAGCAGGGCGAGCGCCTCGCCGAGCTGCTCGTCGCTCAGGTTCGGGGTCACGGGTCCAGCCATGGCTCTGTTCTACGCCTCGTCGCGGCATCGGGGCATCATCCGATCTGGGTGAACCGGAAGAAAGCCCGCACGGTCAGTCCCGGAGATGCCACCGACGCGTGGGCGTCACGCCGGCGTGGGTTCTTCTCGCACGGTGTGGAAGCTGAGGGCGTCGATCAGCATGATCGACCCACCGAGGAGCGCCCAGACGGCGCCGCTGGTGGTCACGGTCGACGTCACGTCGTCTGTCGCGATCCAGACCACACCGACGACGATCTCGCCCAGGCCGAGGACGAGCCTGCGGCTCAACCGTTGCCGCGCCGCGGCGTCGTCGTGGAACGCGCCCAGCAGGCGAAGCCCACCGACGAGCACCGCGGTCGCGCCGAGCAGCGCCAGAGCCCCATCGGCAGACACGGCCCCCTGGAGCAGGAAGCGGGAGAGCCCGATGACGGCTGCCGCAATCCCTGCGAGGCCGGCGATCAAGCCGAGGCGAGATCCACGGCGACCCCAGTTGGCGCGCACCCAGACCAGCGTCACCACCGCACCAGCAAGCCAATAGGTGGACAGGAGGTTCCCCAGAACCGGCCGGTTGTCTCCGGAGACGAGGAACGCGAGACCGAGGGAGAGCACGACGACGGCGCGCACGACGAGGATCCAACGGACGAGTCCTCCCGGCGCCGCCGACTCCCCGCTGTTGCCTTCTCCTTCGGCGACGTCCATCGATCGTCCCGCGACACGTGCCCCGAGAACTCGTTCAGGTCTTCTTCGTGGGCATCGCGTGCTGGAAGGCCAGGATGCGATCCCCGAAGGCCGAGGCGACGAATCCGGACTCGAGCGTGACCGAGCCGATGTAGACCTTCTCCGCAGCCCGATCGGCCTTTCCGTACATCCGGTAGAGGAGCGCCCCCGACGGGATGTCCCCGAGGATCGATCGGAAGTCGTCGATCGGCGACCAGTGCGGGCTTGGCTGGAGAAGGCATGAAAGGGATCAAGATGAACGCCAGAGCGACAGCGACACGTGATGCGAGTTCAGCAGTAGTGGCTTGCTTGGGTGGGAGTGATGTATGATTGGGCTGCACGTTATTGTGGGTGTGATCTGTGGTGTGCTCTCGTTGGTGTGATGAGCACGACTCGTAAAGACTTCATGAGCAGAATACGCAGAGCGATGATAGAGAATATCTGATTCCTTCCGGCTAGCTCCTCGGTCCTTGATCGGCCAGAAGGGCCCGAACGCCGTCGGCGGCGGACCTCATGGGGAAGGTGAGGGTCAGATGACCCTGCGCGGGCCGGTCACCCTTGGTGCGCGCCTCGTGGACCCTCATCTGGACGCTCTGGGCGATGTGCGCTACATGGCGGCCGAGCTCGTGACCGAAATCGGTGAGCCATTCCGTCGGCTTCGAAGCGGTTGTCGTCATTCCCCCTACGCCTCCTGCTGATCGGTCGAGTGGTCCTCGCCCATCCACCCGCTTTTGCCACGGCCGCGCATCCTCCCGATCGGATGAAAGGGACAGGACGCTCCGGAGGCGCAACAGTTTGTACCGACCGCGCCGGGAGCGTGACGCGGCAGCCCCAATTCATCCCCTTTGCGTGATGCCGCCGCGAGGGCCAGAAGTTTGGATGCCAATGGAGGATCGCTGGTTCCCGCCGGTCGCGCGACCTGCGGACGGGGTCGCCATCCGGTGACGGACGACGGCCGGCATGCCACGCCGAGCCATGATGCAGCCGAACCGACCGGTCCACAGCTGAGGGGCACGTCCATGGCGCTCGAACCGGCAGCCGGGAGACGACCGGCAACCGACGTGCGCGGCTTGGTCGCCCGGCCGAGCGGTTGGGGTCGCATCCGCCTTTACCGGGCTTCGGTCACCGCTGGGTACGGGCGCCGGCGGGTCGACACCATCACGCTGGCGTTCTACGCCCTCGGTCTGGCGGTGCTCGTCCCCGCCGCCCGCACGACCGATGGTGTCGAAGCGGCACTCGCGGAGGTCGTGGCGGCGCTCCCGACCGTGATCGCGCCGTTCGCCGCCCTGCCCTACGACCTGCTCGCGGTCTGGGCCGTCGGCATGGTCGCCATGGCCGGCATCCGCAGGCACTGGCGCCTGGTGCTCTCCCTGATCACCGTGATCCCGATCGCGGCGGTCGTGACCCTCGTCCTCAACGACGCCCTCGGCCTCGAAGGGGATGCTCGCGAGCTGGCGCTCGGCGCCCCGCTGGACGGCGTCCCCATCCAGCTCGTTCTCAGCCTCGGCGTGGCCGGCGTCGTCGCTCGGGAGCTGAGTCGTCCCTTCCGGACCACGACCCACAGGCTGGCGGTGGCCGCCGTGCTCGGGGCGCTCCTCCTCCCCGTGACCACGCCGTACCGGGTCCTGTGCGGGGTGGTGGCCGCCGGCCTGGTCGCCGGCCTGGTGCGGCTGGCCTTCGGCACCCCTGAGGCGTCGGTCTCGCCGAGCGACGTCCGGCTCGGTCTGGGTGACCTCGGCGTCGAGACCGCGCCCGTGGACGAGTGGCCCGACGGAGCCCGTGAGGCCATCGGCGCCGACGGCACGCGGCTGCTGGTCCAGACGATGGGTCGGGACGAGCGTGACAGCCAGCTCACGGTCTCCGCGTGGCGGTTCCTCTGGTACCGCAACAGCGGAAGCAGCCTGCGGCTGTCACCGAGCCAGCAGTACGAGCACCAGGCGCTGCTCCTCCTCCTGGCCAAGGACCACGACGTACGCGTCACCCCGGTCGTCGCCGTCGGGACCAGCCGTCTCGGGGACGCCGTCCTGGCCACCCGCCTCGAAGGGGCCGAGCTCGCCACCTTCGAGGCCCAGGAGCTCGATGACGAGCTGCTCGACAAGCTCTGGGAAGAGCTGGCGGCACTGCACGCGGCCGGCATCGCCCACGGGGCCCTCGACCTGGGTGCGCTCCGCGTCGAGGACGACGGCACGATCCAGGTCGGGTCGTTCGAGCGGGCCGAGTCGCTCACGCGCCCCGGCCAGATCCACGCCGACCGCGCCCAGTTGCTGGTGACGACGGCGGTGGCCGTCGGTCCCGAGCGGGCCATCGCCGCGGCCCAGCGTGCCCTCGCCGACGAGCCCGATGCCGCCAGCTCGCTGGTCGCCAACCTCCAACCGGCCGCGCTCGACGACGAGCTCCGTCGCGCCATCGGCGCCACCGACCTGTCCCTCGACGACCTGCGGGACGCGACGGCCGCGGCCGCCGGCATCGACGTCCCCGACCTGCAGAAGATCCAGCGCGTCAGCATCGGGTCGCTCGTCCGGCTCGGGCTGCTCGGGGCGGTCGCCTACACGTTGATCAGCCAGATCGCCGACATCGGCCTGGACACCATCATCGAGTCACTCCGAGCGGCCAGCCTCCCCATCCTCCTGACGGCGCTTGTGCTCGGTCAGACGCCCCGCGTGGCGCAGGCCGCGTCGCTCCAGACCGCGTCACCGGCCGCCGTCCCCCTGGTTCGCGTCACCAAGCTCGTGCTCGCGACCAGCTTCATCAACCTCGCGGTGCCGTCGACGGCCGCCCGGGTCGCTACGAGCATCCGGTTCTTCCAACGCTCGGGGGCCACGCCGGCCGGCGCCGTGTCGGCGGGTGCCCTCGACTCCGTGTCCGGCTTCATCGCCCAGATCACCCTCATCTTCACCTTCCTCCTGCTCGGGCTCGGCACCCTCGAATTCGGCGGTGGTCAGTCGTCGGTCGATGTCGACGAGGCGGCGGTCCAGGCGGTGGTGGTGATCCTCATCGCCGTGGTGGTCGTCGCGATCATCGCCTTCCTGACGGTCGCCCCCCTGCGGAACCGGGTGCGAAGCGTCGTCGATCAGCTCAGGGAGGCCCTCGCCGTCCTGCACTCACCGGCCGCGGTCGTTCGGTTGCTGGGCTTCAACCTGGCTGCGGAGCTCCTGTTCTCGCTCACCATCTGGACCGTCTTGCAGGCCTTCGGCCAGCAGGTCGATTTCGTGGACGTGATCATCATCAACGAGGCCGTGGCCCTCTTCGCCGGCCTCGTCCCGGTCCCCGGAGGCGTCGGCGTCACCGAAGCGGCCCTCGCCGCCGGTTTCGTCGCCGTCGGCGTGCCCGACGAGATCGCCTTCTCCGCCGCGCTGGCCTACCGGCTCTGCACCTTCTACCTGCCGCCCACCTGGGGCTACGTGGCCTTCAACTCACTCCAACGGGACGGCTACCTCTGACGCCGCCGGTGGAAGGCGGTGGGGCTACGCCAGGCAGTCGTCGAAGACGGTGCGGAGCGCCGCCTCGTCCATGCCGTCCTCGGCGCCGATGACCACGATCTGGGTGCCGGGGGCCCGAGCGTCCCATTCGGGTCCCACCTCGATGTCCACGCGCTTGCCGACGACCTGGAGGATGACCCGTCGGCCCGGCTCGTCCGCGGTGTGCACGACGCCCTTGCAGCGGTACACGCTGGCCGGGAGCTGGCGGGCCGACTGCCGCACGGCTCGAGCGAGATGGACTCATCCGTCTCGTAGCTCCAGGTCCTGAACACCTGCGCGTGGTCCTGGTGGCCGCAGGCGACCGGATGATCGCTCGTCATCGTGCCGCTTGCCGCTGCGCTCGAGCTGGACGGGATCGAAGCGCCCGACCGACAACAGGATCTCCAGCGGCACGTTCCCGTTGGCCGCCTCGACGAACCGGTAGCGATGGAACCGGTCGTCGAGCCACGCCTTGATCTGCTCGATCTGCTCGCGGGCGACGAGGTCGACCTTGTTGAGGATGAGCATGTCGGCGAAGGCGACCTGGCGGAGCTTGAGCTCCATCAGCTCGGGCACCGCGAACACCTGCTCGGCGTCGATGACGCACATGATGCTGTCCAGCCGGATGCGGTCGCGCAGGTCGTCGTCCATGAAGGTGAGGGCGATGCTCGAGGGCTCGGCGACACCGCTCGCCTCGAGCATGATGTACTCGGGCTGCTCGGGACGCTCCATCACCTGGGTCACGGCGGTCACGAGGTCGTCGCGGACGTTGCAGCAGACGCAGCCGTTGGCGAGGCTGATGACGTCCCCGTCGCTCTCGAGGCCGACCACGAGGTCGGCGTCGATGTTGATCGAGCCGAAGTCGTTGACCAGCACCGCGATGCGCAGCCCGTGGTCGCCGGTGAGGATCCGGTTCAGCAGCGTCGTCTTGCCGGCGCCGAGGAAGCCCGTGAGCACGGTGAGGGGGACGGCGGGCCTCTCCGGTCTCTCCGTTCGGGCGACTCGGTGACGCTGGCGTGACGCCGGGTCGGCGCCTGCTCGATGGCGTCGACGACGAGTTGGAGCACGTCCTCCTTGGCCGCGAGCTTCTCCTGCAGGTGGCGCAGCTTCGGGAGGGCGACCTCGCGCACGTCGATCGTGAAGCCCTCGGGGAAGTTCGGCATCGGCTCTCGGTAGAGGTCGGTCGGGTAGTAGTCCATCGGATCGATCTGCACGGTCGCGGACGGCCTGGATCCAGGACGTCGGCCACCGTGTGGCGCGGGGTCGGGAACGTCACCTGGAGGTTGGTCGGGCTCAGGTCGTACAGCTGCGCCGCCTCTCGCGGGGTCGGGCGGGCCATGTTGCCGGACTCGGGGATCACGGCCTTGCGGGTCCAGACGGAGTCCTGGTCGACGTTGACGACCACGACGTCGGGCGCCCGAACTGGAACAGCCCGTGGTAGTGGTGGCGGATCCCGGCGACGATCTCCGGGATGAGCTCCTCGTCGTAGGACAGGTGGGTGACCATGGCGAGGCGGGGCTGGATCTGCTCGAACATGTAACCCACGGCGTAGTGCACGCTGTGGGCCTGGTCGATGGTGTTGTTGAGCATCACCGGGGGCATGCCGAACTTGAGCGACTGGAGGTTGCCGGTGTCGGGCTGCACCTCGGTGACGAAGACGTCCACGCCCTGGGAGAGCTCGACGGAGAGCTCGTCGGGGCGGCCGTCGCCGGTCCAGACGAACGACAGCCCGTTCCAGTCGAGCCGGTAGGCCGAGGCGCCGTCCTTGGTGTGCGAGCGCCGCCAGTGGCGGATGGTGACGCCGTCCTCGTCGTAGCAGATGCCGTTGTCGTCGCGGTGGTCGAACTCGTTGACCACGACCTCGTAGCCGTCGCCGATCGGGCACGCGTTGAAGGAGTCGGTGTGCCAGTGGGTCATCATCTTCATGCCCTCGATCACGTGACCGATGCCGTCCTCGGGCGTGCGGCCCGATGGCCCGTGGACCCGCAGCGGCTTCCAGCGACCGACCCACGGGGTGAAGGCGTAGAGGTACGGCAGGTCGGCGTAGTGGTCGACGTGGAGGTGGGTGAAGAAGAGGTCGTTGACCGTCGGCAGCGGAACGGACATGGCGATGATGTTGCGCATGCAGCCAGAGCCGAAGTCGAAGAAGAAGCGCTTGCCGTTGCCGAGCTCGACCATGATGCAGGTGCCGGCCTGGGTCTTGGTGACCGGGATCGGCGTGCTGCCGATGAACGAGATGCGCATCTGGTTGCGTTCAGCTCCTCCCGTTCCGGGTAGTACAGGTTGTTGCTGGCGAGGTCGGGGGTCGGCCGGTAGTACGGCGGAAGGTGATGCCGCCGCTCGGCACGCCGCCGTACGGGTTGCCGGTCCGAGTCGCGTTGACGTGTCAGTCATGGTCGCTCTCGCTCTCGTCGTTTCGAGAAGCGTGAGCCGACGGTCTGATCCGGGCATCACCCCGTTTGCGTGAATCGGGTACTTCCTGCACGCCAGCGGCGATGTCCTTAGGCTCCGGTGGTGACCGACGGCCTGGCACCGCCCCAAGACGTCGGGCGGTCGCTGCACGACGCGAAGGTCACGGCGCCACCACCCCGGCTCGGCGCGATCAGTCGCCGTCCGCTCATCGACACCGCTCGCGAGTGAGCTGCCGAGTCGTCGGCGCCACCGCCCCCGTGGGTGACGGCAAGTCCACCCGGCTCGCCGAGTGGGCGGCGGCCGAGGACCGTCCCGTCGCCTGGGTGTCGCTCGACCGCTTCGACGACCACCCCTCAGCGTTGTTGTCCGTGCTGGCATCGTCCTACGGACGGAATCGGCCGACGACACCGATCTCGTGTCGGAGGTGCAGTGTCGGCGTTTCGGCGTTGGGCCGAGCCGCTCCCCGGCTCGCTTCGGCGTTCGTGGCGAGCCCGACACCTTCGGCTCGATGGTGGACGATCTCCACGAACTCCGGACTCCCGCCTGTCACGACGCCCTCGGCGTGGTGATCTCGGCCATCCCTCCGGGCTCCCAGCTGGTGGCCGCCAGCCGCTCCGCGGAACCGCACCTCGCGCGGTTGCGGGCGGCCGGCGATGCGTTCGAGCTCGGTCCCGAACACCTGGCCCTCGACGCCGCCGCGGACAACACATCTTCTCGGAGGCCAGGTGCCCCTCTACGCCGAGCTGGCGGACGTAGCGCGTCGCGCAGCGAGGCCGTGCGCCACGCCACCACGATCGGGCTGCTCGGCGCGTAGCAGCGGCCTATCAGGCGGTCAGCGTTCGAACACCTCGTCGGCGTCGTAGCCGAGGGCCATGGCCAGGTTGGGTGCCACGGCCACGACACAGGGCAGGCCGACCATGGGCACGAGGCTGACCATGACCGCCACGATCTCCGGGGCGCTGGCGCCGGCGTTCACCGCCGCGTCGGCGTGCGTTCCGTATGAGGGCAGCTCGCCCCCGACCGCGATCAACGCCGCCAGGCGGACGAGGGCCAGCGTCTTGGGATCGAGCTCTTCGGACGCCCAGCCCGAGACCCCCACGAGGTCGGCGCTGAGGCGAACGTCGTTCAGCGCCAGCAGGCGCAGCCATTCCGTGTGGTCCACGAGGTCATTCCCTTGTGCGCAGAGCACCGTCTCCAGATGAGCATCCGGCAGGCGCCAGCTTCCGTCGTCATCCAGAATGCGTGATCGTGGCCGAGGAGGCCGATAGCCGAGTTCAAGGACATCCCGGCCGTTTCGTCTTGTTTGCGTGATGGCCCGGGGACTACGAGGTGGTCAGATCCGTACGGATCGACCAGGGAGGAACCATCGTGAGTGTCGAGGCCCTGATCGCCCTGTCGGCGCTCCTCTTCGTGTGGTCAGTGATCTCCGGCAAGCTCGAGCGGCTCGACGTGACCGGCCCGATCGTGTTCGTCGCCGCGGGCCTCGTGCTGTGCCGCGGGCCGTGGGCCGTCGTCGAGATCGAGATCGAGTCGCACTCGGTGCATGCGCTGGCCGAGATCACGCTGGCCCTGCTGCTGTTCGCCGATGCCGCCCGCGTGAACCCGAAGGACCTGCGGCACAGCGCCGGGCTCCCGACTCGCCTGCTGGCCATCGGCCTGCCGCTGACCTTCGCCCTGGGGGCCGGGCTCGCCGCCGCGCTCCTGACCGATCTCCCCTGGGAGATGGCCGCCCTGCTGGGGGCCGTCCTGGCCCCCACCGATGCGGCGTTGAGCGCCGGCGTGGTGTCCGACGAGTCACTGCCGCAGTCCATCCGGCGGTCGTTGAACGTGGAGAGCGGCCTCAACGACGGGATCGCCACCCCCGCCGTCACCGCCTTCATCGCCGCCGCCGCGACCGTGATCGGGGTGGGCGACATCGAGGACACCGCCTCCGATTCAGGGACCAGCGCCCTGGGCGCTCTGCTCGGGGGAGTCGCCATCGGCGTGCTCGTCGGGTACCTCGGCGGTCTCGCGGTCACTCGGGCCCGGGCCGCCGGTTGGATCGCACCGGGTGGACGGCGCATCGCGGTCTTGACCCTCGCCGGCCTCGCCTTCTTCGTCGCCGAGGTGGCCCACGTGAACTACTTCGTGGCCGCGTTCGTCGCCGGCTTCGCCTTCCGGGCCGCGACCGGCCAAGACGACGAAGAGGCCACCGAGCTCCCCGAGCTGATCGGGCGGGTCCTGGCCCTGGTCGTCTGGTTCGTGTTCGGGGCGGGGCTCCTGGTCCAGGGGCTCGAGCTCGTGGACTGGCGCATCGCCGTCTACGCCGCGCTCAGCCTCACCGTCGTGCGCATGGTCCCGGTGGCCATCAGCATGATCGGCGCCGGGTTCAGCCGCCCGGCGACGCTCTTCATCGGCTGGTTCGGCCCCCGTGGCCTCGCCTCGGTGGTGTTCGGCCTGCTGATCGTGGAGGAGCTGCCCCCGGACGACCCGCGGGTGCAGACGGTGCTGGCCACCATCGTGTTGACCGTGCTGCTCAGCGTGGTGGCCCACGGCGTCAGCGGCCGACCGTTGAGCGCGTGGCTGCGACGCCAAGAACCCGTCGTCGACAGCGCCGGCGGAGAGGACGCCCCGATCCGGCCAAGCAGGACGTTCGGCCCCCACGGCGCCTGAAATCGCCTCGATCTGCCGACGGGCGGCTGGTCGCGCCATTGAGGATTGTGGTCGGACGTCCTCATTTGAGGTTGTTCGTCCGCCATCATTCACTCGATTTGGATGATTCCCCCGGATCGCAATGGCGTGATGCTGCGTTCACCAGGACAGATGTCCTCGATGCCGAACGGCAGAAGAAGCGCAATCATGAGCATCATCGGTTGGATCATCGTGGTGACGATCTGGATCGCCATCGCCTTCTGGCCGGGCGAGTCGCCGCACGCAAGGGGCACAGCTTCGCCGGCTACTTCCTCCTCAGCCTCTTGTTCTTCCCGCTCTCGCTCATCATGGCCTACGTCGTCGAGGATCGATCCCTCGCACCGGCGTGACGGCCCACCGCTGCCGCGGGGATGCCGTTTCATCCGTTCTGCGTGACGACCCGACGGCTGCCCTCTCGTACGGTGTCGTCAAGAGCGCAGGCCAGGGGGGTCCGCGCCAGGAGGAGTGATTCTGATGGCAGACAACGAGATCAGCGGCGCGGCGATCGGGTGGTCGGCGTTCGCCGCGTTCATGCTGATGATGATCGGCATCTTCCAAGGCTTGGCCGGCATCGCCGCCATTGCCAATGACGAGCAGTTCGTCGTCGGCGAGGATGCGGTCCTCAAGCTCGACGTGACCCAGTGGGGTTGGATCCACCTGATCGTCGGCATCGTCGTGTTCCTCTGCGGCCTGGGGATCTTCTCCGGGAACGTGGTGGCCCGGACCGTCGGCGTACTCGTCGCGCTGGGCAGCGCGATCACCAACTTCGTGTGGCTGCCCATCCAGCCGGTCTGGAGCTCGATCATGATCGCCATCTGTGTGGCCGTCATCTGGGCCCTGACCGCTCACGGGCGGGACATCGCCGCCGAAGGCTGAGTCTCGCGATCGCGCCGGCGGCGTGGCCTCCCGGGCCGCGCCGCCGGTGTCGCGCCCGGCCACACGATGACCTGGGCTCGATCCTCCGCCTCTGACCGGAGGATCGGGTGTCAGAACGGCGAGGCTGTGGTGGTGCAGCGGTATGTGACGGCCGATGAGGACAGTGCCCGGTGGGAGGGGTTCCGGTTCCGGCAGGGGGATGTCGTCGTCAGCTCGCGGTCGAAGCACGGGACGACCTGGGTGCAGCGCATCGGCACGCTTCTCGTCTTCCGGTCGCGTGACCTGCCGGAGCCGCTCGGGCGGCTGTCGCCGTGGCTGGACTGGCTGGTCGAGCCGCTCGACGAGGTCGTCGCCCGGCTCGACGACCAGGACCACCGACGGATCATCAAGACCCACACCCCGCTCGACGGCCTGCCGCTCGACGACCGGGCGACCTGGATCGTCGTCGCCCGTCACCCGCTGGATGCCGCCCTGTCCCTCTTCCACCAAGGCGACAACATCCATCGCGAGCCGGTGGACCGGCCACCCGTCATCGACTGGCTGCGGGCGTGGATCGAGGCCGACCCGGATCCCCGTCGGGAGCTCGATTCGCTCCCCGGGGTCATGCTCCACCTGGGCGACGCGTGGTCCCGCCGAAGTGAAGCGAACATCTTGATGATCCGGTACGAGGACCTGATTGCCGATCTTCCGGGCCAGATGAAGGCGTTGGCCGAAGCTCTCGGAATCGAGATCGACGACGGTGTCGAGCCTGCCCTCGTGGAGGCTGCCCGCTTCGACGCCATGCGGGCCGATGCCGAGCGGGTCGCCCCCGACCCAGGAACCGTCCTGCGGGACCGCACCGCTTTCTTCCGGCGGGGCCGTCCCGGCGCCGCCGCCGAGTTGGTGACCGAGGCCGATCTGCGGCGCTACGAGCAGCGGGCCGCGGCCCTGGCCCCGCCCGACCTCCTCGCCTGGCTCCACGGGACAGATTGATGGCGTGCGGAGGAGGATTGCCGAGCAGGCGCTGGCGCTGCCATCCATCTACGGCCGCAACCCGGCCCCCTTTCGGCGGGAACCGACAGCATCCCGTGCCGCTTCGGCGGGGCGCGGAGTCGGGCAACGGCGCAATGGGACTCCCCTCCCCAGTCGCCGTTGCCCCGTGCTGATCGCCGAGCCGTCAGTGGTGTGGGTGGGCCTCCACCGCGCCTCGGATCTCTCCGGGCGGGTTCTGGGTGGTGTGCAGGTTGAGGTAGAGCACACCGGCCTCGAGGTCGGTGAGGAACGCCTCCCAGTTCGGAGTGACACCGCCCGGGCAGTACGGGGCGGTGGCCGAGAAGCAGAGCTCGGCGGGCACGATGACTCCCTTGCTGAGGCGGCCATCGAACGCGCCCGGGATCTCGGTGAGGGGTCCGGACGGGTGGGGGTAGAGCCAGACGGCGATGGGTCCCGTCAAGGCGCCTGGGTTGGGTCGATGGAGATGGGACTGGGTCACGTCGGTGATCGACTCGGTGACCTTCAAGTCGAATCTGACGCTCATCCGGTCGGGGGCGAGCTTGAGCTTCAAGTCCGCCTCGGCCGTGCTCACCGGGTTGGGGAGGGGAATCTCCTCGGCTCCGGTGGCGGTGGACCGGAGCTGCTTGGTCCCGGCTATCGCGGCGCCCGCCAACCCGACAATCGTGATGCCGACAGCCGCCCAGACGATGACCTTGCGCATGTGTCCTCCGTTCCGGCCCTGTGGCCTCTCTGTTGCTCCCGTAGGTCACCGCCGAGTCGGCGGCGGCCCGGACCTCCTCTCCTGGGGTTCGGACATGGCTATGACAATCCGTATGCCACCGAGGTGTGGCTGGGACGAACGTGTCACCACCGACGCGGAACCGCCCCCGACCCCGCCCAAGACAGGTCGGCTGCCCGAAGGGCCCATCGACCTCGACCCTACCCACGGGACTCGTCCCGAGAACGTCGGGGCGCCGGAGGCGCGAAGATCAGTTGGGCAGGCGGATGAACGGGCCGTAGCCGCCGCGGTTGGGGCCAATCACCGCGGACCACCGGGCCCGGCGACGTCGATCCACACCAGACGGTGGTCAGAGCTCGGGAACGGGAAGTCGCCGACGAGCCGGAACAGCGGATCCTCCGCGGTCGGCCAGAACACCTTGGCCGCCACGATCCTGAGTGGCCTCGAAGGGAGCACGTAGTCGGCGCGGAGGTTTCCGGGCCCGACCGGCAGGCTGTCGGCAAAGTCCGCGGTGTCGAACCGGGGGTCGCCCTCGTGGCTCGGGTTGATGCCGCCCTGACGGGCCGAGGCGTCGACCGCCCCCCGGCTCGACGGCGTCACCGACGCGTTCACCCGCGGGTGCTCGAGCAACTGCTGGGCGGCGCCGGGAATGCTGTCGCCGTCGAAGGGGTCGGAGTTCTGGTCGCCGGCGATGACGAACCGGGCGCCCCCAGGCAGGCCGCCGTGCTCGCCGTCGTCGTCGTAGATGTAGCGCGACGTCCGGCCGGGTGTGACGTAGTCGGCCCAGAAGCGGATCTCGTCGAAGTTGCGGGTGCCGTTCCGATCCTCGGGGCCGTCGAACACCGGAGGGGTCGGATGACTGACCAGGAAGTGCACGGTGCGTCCGTCGATGTCGATCGGCAGGTCCCAGTGCGACTTCGAAGACAGGCGGAAGACGGCGAGCTCGGCGGGCGAGTACCAGTCCGCCGGCGCCGCAGTCTCCGGATCGTCGGGCAGGAGCGCGCCGGGCATGTCGGCCCACCGGAACAGCTGGAACGTCCGGACCTCGTCGAGGTCGATGGGATACATCGAGTACACCGCCATGCCGAACTGACCAGGGAAGAACCCGAACCCGTAGGCGTCGTCGGGACCGCCGATCACCCCGTTGTTGTTGAGGTCGAAGCCCGACGGGATGCCCGTGTTCGAGGGGGCGACGTAGCGGTACGGATACTCGATGGCGGCGGCGCCATTGTGCGGCACCGACAGGTAGTTGTCCTGGAACAGCGCCGCCGCCGTCCCCCCAGCGTCGAAGTCGAACTCGTTGATCAGCAGCACGTCGGGCCGTGCCCGCTGGATGATCTCGGCAACCGTCGCTGCCTGTGTGTTGGTCGGCGTCGACAGGTCAGCGATGAGCTGCCCGGCCACGTTGCGGTTGAGGGACACGTTGAACGTGGCGAATCGGACCTCAGGGGGCGACCGGTGCTCGGGCGTCGCCGGAACCGCACTCGACGATGACGCGGTAGCGCCGCCGATGAACAACAAAACGGCCAGGAACGGCGGGACGAACCGGCGGATCTCCATGTTGTGAGCCTCTCGCGCATGTCAGCGCCCGCGACGGCAAACGATACTGCGATCGACCCATCGGCGACGCCGCGACCAGGCGAACACGTCGTGAACGCTTGCTAGCGCCACCGATACAGCCATTCCGCCGGAAACCCGAGGTCAGCCGGGCCAGGTGGCCACCGTCGTGACCAGGCCGTCGATGCCCGCCGTCAGCGGAGCGGGGTCGGGGTGGTTGGCGATGATCGAGAAGGTCACCCCCCGGCCGCCAGCGGTGGTGGCGTAGCCCGACAGGGCCCGGCCGACCAGGATCGACCCGGTCTTGGCCCGGACCCGCCCGGCGGTGGCCGGGCCCGTGAGGCGCCCTGCGAGGGTGCCCGACCGTCCGGCGACCGGCAGGCCAGCCACCAACTCGGGCCACCACGGCTCGCCGGCGGCGAGCTGGAGGACCTCGCGCAGGTCCCGGGCGGTGCGGGCGTTGGTGCGGCTCAGGCCCGACCCGTCCGACGACCGGCCCTCGAGCTCGAGGCAGCGCTGCTCCAACCACGCGGCGACCGCGGCCGTGCCCGCGCGGGTGGTGCCCCGCCCGAGCTCAGCCCGGCCGACCTCCCGCACCAGGAACTCGGCGTGCTCGTTGTCGCTCACCAGCAGCATCTCCCGCACCAGTTCCACCACCGACGCGGAGGTGAGCGAGGCGACCGGGCGGGCCCCAGCGGGCGCGGTCCCCACCACCGTGCGGCCGGCGACGCTCACCCCCGCCGCGGCCAGCGCCGCCCGGAACGCCTCGCCGTTGCCGGTGGCGGGATCGGCCAGGAACGCAGGGTCCGAGCGGTGGCGGTTGTCATCGACGGTCAGGGCGCTGAGGGGCCCGGCGTAGGTCGGCACGTGCCATTCCTGCCAGCCCGGCGCGCGTACGGCGCGGCCGTAGCGGCTCACGTCCACCACCAGGTCCCCGGCGACATCCGTGATCCCGGTCGCCCGGACCTGCGCCGCCAGCGCGGCCAGCGAGTGGGGCCCGGCCCGGGTCAGGGCCGGGTCCCCGCTCGCCACCAGCACCAGGTCATCACCAGCCTGCAGCACCCGGGTGGCGACCCGGTGGTCGGGCTCGAGCAGGGCCAGTGCGCCCACCGCGGTCAGCAGCTTCTGGTTCGACGCGGGCAGCAGCCGCCGGTCGAGGCCGTGGCCGGCGACCTCGCCGATGCCCTCGACCCACACCGACGCCGACACGTCCGCCCCGGCGAAGCCCGGCGCCGCCAGCGCGGCCGCCACGGCGGCGCGCAGGTCGCCGGGGACCGGCGCCACCCGATCGGGCGGCAGGACCCGCCGGTCCACACAGGGGTCGGGAGGCGGTGGGGGCGCCGTGGTCGGCGGCGTGGTGATCGGCGGCGGCGCCGTCGTGGTCGATGCAGGCACCGGTGACGCCCGGGACACGGCGGCGTCGCTCCCGCCGTCGTCGAGCGTGGCGACGCCGACGCCGACGATGGCCGCCCCCGCCAGTGCCACCATCACCACCGCAACCGCGAACCACGTCCTCACACCCGTCTGTGACGTCGGACGGCGCCATCTCGTTCCCCGTCACGTGCCGCACCGCGTGTCAACAGGCCAGTTCGACCCCGCAGACCTCGACGGAGCCGAACAGGCCGGTGGGACCGGTAGCGCCGTCGTTGCCGTCGTCCTCGGGACCCGCGGCGGTCGGGGCGCTGATGCCACCGACACCGCCGCTCCCCGGAACCCCACCGAGGACCGTGAGGCCACTTCCCACTGTCACCGTGGTTCGGAGCGTGAGGAACGCGACCGAAGCACCGCCTGCTCCACCGGCACCTCCACCACCGTGGCCGCCGTGGGCTCCGTCGCCGCCGTCGCCGCCTGCCCCCGTGCCGATACCGATCCCCCCATCGCCGCCGGGGCCTCCTGGCTGGCCCCGGCCGCCATCGCCGCCGGCTCCGCCGTTGCCGCCTGCCCCCCGCTCGATCGTGGTCCGCGACACCGTCACGGCGGAGTCGACCAGGAACACACCGAACGAGCCGCCGCCTCCGCCGCCGGCGCCGCCTCCGCCGCGCGCTGCCGCCCCGCCGGCACCTCCGCCGCCGCCGCCGGCGCCGTAGGAGTCGGTACCGGTGTCACAGCCGCCGCTGCCGCCACCGCCACCTCCCCCACTCCCGTTCTCGCCGGTAGCGCCAGCGGTTCCGAGCAGAGCTCGCCAAATGCCACCTTCCACCCGACCGCGGGCCGACGGAGCTGCCTGTCCTGCGGTTCCGTTCGCCGCGGCCCCAGGCTGACCATCAGTGCCTTCGGCGCAGGAGGTCTGTCCCGCGCCCCCGCGACCGCCGTCGCCGGGCGGGCCGGCCGGGTTGAACGCTGCGGGGCCTCCTGCGTCGCCCGACGTGGCGTCGAAGTTGAAGGGCAACCCGCAGTCGGTGTCCATCTCGCCTCCCGCTCCACCGGTTCCCCCGGTCGTGTTCCGCACGCTGGGGAAGGTTGCGACGTTGGTGCGGCCGGGTCCGCCAGCACCGTGGGATTGGTTGTCGCAGGCGATCGAAGCCTCGTCGCTGTTCCCGCCCGCCGTGGCGGTCGGAGGCGCGAGGAACGACGCGGCGTCAAGGCCGTCGGATCCGTTCGTCCCGTTCGCTCCATCGCCAGCGAAGAGGCGGAGCCGGGTGAGCTGGAGGGTGCTGCCGTGGGCCGCGATCACGTAGCTGCTCGCCCCGGGGGCGGTGGCGTCAGACCCCCTCAGCGTGAGGTCGGCCAGCGTGGCGCGTCCTGTCACCTGGTCGGCGAGCACCGTGACCTTGTGCCCGTCGGCCGGGGCCAGTGCGCCCGACACCGTCACCGCCCGGGATCCCACCGACTTGGCTGGGTCACGCTGGAAGTTGCGTCCGAAGCCACCGAACACGTTCACACCGCTGGCCACTCGGAAAGCCTGGTAGCTGCCACCTGCCGCATAGACGTCCCGCTTCCCCAGCGCCACCGCGCGGTTGATGGCCCGCTGGACGGTGCGGCACGGCGCGGCGGCGACTGCACGGGTTCGTGTCGTCACCTCGCGGCGAGACGAACCGGGCGGCGTTGATCTCGCCGTCGATGCCGTCACAGTTCGCGTCCCGGTAGGCCGGGTCCGGCAGGTCCCTCACCTGGCACGCCTCCACGGCTACGACGTCGGGGCTGCCTGCCGCCGCCGGAGCGGCCGTCGTCAACGCCGAGACGGACGCCAGGAGGGCACCGACAAGGGTCGCCGCGAGCCCCGCCCGTGGGATGGAACGCAAGTCCGGCCTCTCCCGGCCAATAACGTCGTCGTCCGATCGTTCGAAGCCCAATCGCAATCGCATCGCCGCGCCCTTCCCAAAGCATTGCGGTCGGCAGGAAAGATAGCAGGACTGCCCCCTGCCAAGGATGCTCGCAGCGCTCAGCCGAAGTCCCGTCGACCGCTCTGACCAGGGGAAACGCGGATTGGGAGAGGTGATCGAGCTGAGCACCCTGACGGTAGAGCACTTTGAACTCCCGGCCCGCTGGGTGCTCAGTCAGGGAGTGACGAGAGAGCGGCGATGAGGGCGTCGATGTCGGTGCCATCGTTGTAGGGGGCCAGCGAGACACGGATCCGTCCCCCGCGGGACCCGCAGACGATGCCGGCGGCGCTCAGGCGCGACAGCGTGCCGGCGGGCAGGTCACCCTCCCGCCCCAACGAGATCAGATGGCGAGCGGCACCGGCGGCGTCCAGGTCCCGGAACGGTCGCCACCCGAAGGGCCGAAGCCCTTCGATGAGGTGGCGACCGAGCGTCTCGGCGTGCCCGGAGATCTCTGCCGCACCGCCGGCGAGCAGTTCGGTGATCGCCGCCGTCAGCCCGGCCACCGAGACATAGGACATCGTCGACTGCGTGTAGCGCCGCCCACCCTCGGCGAGCAGCAGTCGGGTGGCGTCGAACGAGAACGGATCGGGTGCCCCCATCCAGCCCGGCAGCGGCGGGGGGCGATCGAGCAACGACTCGTGGATGGCCCCGATGGCCACCCCACCATGGCCGCCCAGCCACTTGTACCCGCTCGACACGATCAGGTCGACATCCCAGGCGGCCGCGTCAATCGGCTCCGCTCCCGCCTCCTGGGATGCATCGATCACCAGCCGAGCTCCGACGGCATCGGTGGCGGCCCGGAGCCGAGGCACATCGACACGACTCCCGGTGGCGTACTGCACAGAGCCAACGGCGACGACCGCCGTCGTCTCGTCCACCGCGGCGACGACGGCATCGGTCAGGTCCGTGGTCGCCGTGTCGAGCACGAAATGGACGTCAGGCCCGCCTCGATCCTCGGCCAGCAACCACGGGCGGGTCACCGCCGGGAAGTCGGTGGCGACCAGCACGACGGTGCGGTCCGCGGGCGGCGCCAGCAGCAGCGGCGCCTGACCCAGGAGCTCGCTGGCCCCTGACAGCAACGCGACCTGGCTCTCACGAGTGCCCAGCACCGCAGCCGCCTGGGCCCTCAGGGCCCCGAGGTAGGCCACCTCGTCCTCGTCGCTGAGGTGCAGGTTGCCGTGACGGCCGACGTCCTCGAGGAATCGGTGCATGGCCTCGACCGCCGGGCGACCCAAGAGCCCGAGTGCCGCCTGGTTGAGGTAGACCGCCTCGCCGAGGCTGGCGTAGTCGGCACGAGGCAACACCGCCGCCGGAAGGTCTTTGGTGTCTCGCGACCCATCCACGACTGAGTTCTAGCCCGACGCCGTTTCGGCCAGGCGTCCCTGATCGACAAGCGCCACTCAGGCGGGCTGGCGGAGCGCAGTAGCGCACGCCCGCTGCGGCTTGGCGTCCGGCTAGGGTCGGGTCCCTCCCAGGGAAAGGGACGGCGCATGGCGGGGCGGCGAATAGCAGCGTTGATCGCTGTTGTGGTGGCGGCGTTGGTGCTCAGCGACGGGACGGCGCATGCCGACCCCGTCCCGCTCACCGGCGTCGTCGAGGCGGGCAGTTCGGACTGGCGGGTGGTCTCCGTCGGCGGCAGCCACACCTGCGGCATCCGCACCACCGGCCGCCTCTACTGCTGGGGCTGGGACGAATACGGCCAGGTCGGTAACGGGTCCGACACCGGCGACCAGACCTTCCTCGTCGAAGTCGCCGGCGGACGCACCGACTGGACCACCGTCACCGCCGGCGGCGTGCACACCTGCGCCCGGCGCAGCACCGGCCGCCTCTACTGCTGGGGCAGCGACGGCAGCGGCCAGCTCGGCAACGGACCCGTCACCGGCGACCAGACCACCCCCGTCGAAGTCGCCGGCGGACGCACCGACTGGACCACCGTCACCGCCGGCGGCGTGCACACCTGCGCCCGGCGCAGCACCGGCCGCCTCTACTGCTGGGGCGCCGACTACTTGGGTCAGGTCGGCAACGGCGAGCCCGAAGCCGACCAGCCCGCCCCCGTCCAGGTGGCCGGCAACCGCACCGACTGGACCGCTGTCACCACCGGCTTCGGCCACACCTGCGCCCGGCGCAGCACCGGCCGCCTCTACTGCTGGGGCGACGACAGCCGTGGCCAGGTCGGCAACGGGCCCATCACCGGCGACCAGCCCACCCCCGTCCAGGTGGCCGGCAACCGCACCGACTGGACCGCTTTCACCGCTGGCTTGGCCCACACGTGCGCCCGGCGCAGCACCGGCCGCCTCTTCTGCTGGGGCCAGGACGTCAGCGGCCAGCTCGGCAACGGACCCACGACCGGCGATCAGCCCACCCCCGTCCAAGTCGCCGGCGGCGCCACCGACTGGACCCAGGTAGACGCCGGCGACCGCCACACGTGCGCCCGGCGCAGCACCGGCCGCCTCTACTGCTGGGGCCGGGACTTCAACAGTCAGCTCGGGGACGGCGGCATCCTCCTCGACCAGCCCGCCCCGACCGAGGTGGCTGGCGGCGCCACCGACTGGGCCACCGTCGACGGCGGCGGCAGCCACACCTGCGCCCGCACCACCACCAAACGGCTCTTCTGCTGGGGCGCCGACGGCAGCGGCCAGCTCGGCAACGGACCCCTCACCGGCGACCTGGGCGGACCCTGGGAGGTCCCCGTCGCCTGACCCCTCTGTGCAGGCCCCGGCTGTCGGGGTGGTCTTCTGTGGTCTGACCGCCAGTGACCGCTGTTGACCACCAGTGACCACCGTTTCGTGGTCTGTTTGTGGTCCGGTGGAGAGAATTTCTGGAGAGTTCTGGCCTCTCGTTCGTTGTAGAGGGGTGTGATGAGCGCCGATGCCCGCGTCCCGGCGGAGGTGTTCGACGACGTCGCGTTCGACGAGTTCTACGACCGGGCCGTGCCGGTGGTCTTCGGCTACCTGCTGCGGCTGTGTGGTGGCGACCGCGAGCAAGCATGGGATCTCACCCAGGACAGCTGGGTCGCCGTCGTCGACCGGCTCGCGCAAGGACAGACCGACAAGGCAACCGTCGGGTTCCTGCTCTCGGTGGCGCGCTCCCGCTACCTCGACTCGTGGCGACGCCAGCGGAGGCTGCAACGCAAGCTGCGACTGGTGTGGGCAGGTACTCGAGAGTCGGAGTCCGCCGAGGTGTCGGCGGGCAAGGTACTCGAGCACCTGTCGGTCTGCCGCGATGATCACCGGGCGGTGCTGATGCTGGCCTACGTCGACGGCATCCCAGTCGCGGACATCGCCGAGATGCTCGGGTGCTCGGTCTCCTCCACCTACTCACTGCTCGCGCGGGCCCGCGACGAGCTTCGCAGCCACCTCTCGGAGCCCTGAGATGACCGATCACCACGACGAGATGAGGGTGTCACCGGACCCCTCGCAGGCCGAGGACCTTCGACAGCGCCTGCTCGCACGCATGGCGAGGATGTCGCTGGATGTCCACGGTCGATCTGGTCTCGACCTCGATCCCACTCGCTTCGACCCCGACAAGCACGGCGACGCCCCGGCCACCGAGGACGACGTCCACCGCCACCCGCTGCTCGGCGGCCGCCCGCTCGTCGTAGCCCTCGCCACCGTCGCCGTGCTGGCCCTCGTGGCCGGCGCCGTGGCCCTGCTGCGCATCGACCGCGACGTCGCACCGATCACGACCGACCCGGCGCTGCCGCCCAACGGATGGGTTGCGTTCACGGGGGCCACTGAGCCATTGCCCGTTCCCGGGACGATGGGTGACGACGTGTACCTGGCGCGGGAAGGGGAATCGCCGAGGCGAGTCGCGGGCTCCGATACCGATACGTCAGACCAGCAGTGCCCTGCCTTCTCGCCGGATGGCGGACGGCTCGTCTTCGGGCAGGCGACCGTGTCGTACCGCAGTGGCCATACGTTCTATGACGACGCTGAGCTCGTCATCCTCGAGGTGGGCGCCGACGGATCGACCTCGGGCACGACCACGATCCCCGTCGAGGACCCGGGCGCGCCGCCGTGCCCCCTGTGGTCGCCCGACGGTCGATGGCTGGCCTTCGGCGCCGGGAGCGATCCAGCCCAATTTGAGTGGGATGCCACCGAGGTCCGGCTCGTCGACACGGTCACCGAGGAGCAGCGTCGTCTGCCTGGCTATGCCGCGACCGACCTCGAGTGGCTGCCAGGCACCGATGAGCTCGCCATCGCCGACAACGGGATCCACGTGTACTCGGTGACAACCGGCGAGGTCCGTTCGCTCGGCATCGACGGTGCGCTAGCGCTCTCCTGGTCGCCCGACGGAACGACGGTCGCCTTCACACGTGTGCCCGGTGGCGGCGAAACGAATACCTCCAACACCAGCATCTGGCTGGCCGACGCCGACGGGACCGACGAACGACGGCTCACCGGCGACTACCTCGTGCTGCAAGGCATCGGGCCCGTCTGGTCGCCCGACGGCCGCTCCATCGCCTACAACCGATCGATCGCGAGCGCTGAACCGAGCGAGGTCGTGTTGGTCACCATCGCCGACGACGCCGACAACCCGATCGACAGCGAGACGGTCATCGCGCCTCCGACGACCCCTGGACCCGATGGACCGGTGACCTGGTCGAATCCGCGGAGCGTGACCTGGTCACCAGACGGATCGACGCTGCTCTACATCGCCTGGAACGACGCGTGCACCGGCGGCCGCGCGAGCCCAAACTGCGTTGCCCAAGGCGGAAGCTCGTTCGCGGGAGTTCTCGCGGTTCCCGTCGACACGACGAATGCTCCGTTCGTCCTCGCCGACCCGTCGTGGCAGATTGGAGGCGCGACCTGGGGTCGTCAACCACCCGACTGAACACGACGTCCGGGATCGCCCTGCTTCCGGGCCTTGACCAGGGGAAACGTCCGGTGGGCGATACTGGGCTCGAACCAGTGACCTCTGCCGTGTGAAGGCACGCGACTCGCTTCTGAGAACCCCGGGATTCCGGGGTTGCCCTGGTTTCGTGCCGATTCGGTCTGACCGCTGGTGACCACCAGTGACCACGAATGACCAGCATTTCGTGGTCTGTTTGTGGTCTGAGCACGCGCTTTCGGATGTTCCGCCGCCTACCGAGGTCTCGGTCGGCGTGACCCGACGGCAGATCACCTCCCAGGCCCTCAGCCGCCAGGCCGGTGAAGGTTCACCGCGTCACCAGACCCGAGGGCGACACGCCGGGATGGCGTGACGAGATCCTCACCCGCAGCGCCGCAGGAACGATGACGAACTCGAGCGGGGGCCTCAACTCGACGTACTCGCCGTCGACCCCCGCGTGGACCGGCCCGGGCGCGTCGAGTTCCAGGGATGTCGCCGTCCATGCTCGGCCGGGCTCACGGCCGGCGCGCGTCGCAACGTCGGGACCGTCGACGACGAGGATCCCCAGCTGACCGCTCGTGAGCGACGGCCGCGTGCCGGTCACGAGCGGCCGCTGCAGCGCGTACGGGTTGTTGGAGACGATCACCGCTGCGGGATGACGGTGCTCGCCGCCCCGATCGTCCACCAGGTCGAACTCGGGTGCCGCGCCTCCCGGGCCGAGCACCGCTTGCGCGGTGGCCAGCACCGTGCGCACCTTCGCGTCGCGGTACTCCGGCCGCCCCACCGCATCGCCGTAGAGGCCGAGCGACACGTTGTTGAGGAACAGTCGGCCGTTCACCCGGGCAACGTCGATTCGGCGCTCGACGCCGTCGGTGAACGCGTCGAGGGCGCCGACCACGTCGCGCCGGTCCACGCCCACATCGAGGGCGAAGTGGTTCCGTGTGCCGGCAGGGATGCACACGAAGGGGATCCCGTGCGCCAGTGCGGCGGCCGCCGCGACGCCGAGCGAGCCGTCCCCACCGGCGACGCCGAGGGCATCCGCCCCCCGGGCGACGGCGTCGGCCACCAGCGCCTCGAGATCGGCGTCCGGGCCGAGGACGACGACCTCGACCCCTCGCGCTTCCGCCTCCTCGGCGACGGCGGCGCGCTCCGCCTTGCCGCCTCCGGACCTGGAGTTGACGAACAGCACCGGCCGTCGCGGCCGATCGGCGGGTGTCCACCCGTGGCGAAGCGGCCTGTCCCGCCAGGGGTTGATGGAGGTCACCGCCGCCGTCCCCCTGGGAGTCGGGCCCCCGACCGTCGGTTGCGCTCGCGGTCGAGGAGGGCGACGACCAGCTGCGCAACCGTCGTCCCGGTGACGGTTCCGGCGATGACGTCGACGGGATAGTGGACGCCGGTGTGGACGCGGGAGTACGCGACGAGAGCAGCGGCGGCGCTCAGGGGGACACCGGCCTCGGGGAGCGCACGGGCGACACCGGTGGCGAAGGCGGCGGCCGAGGCGGCGTGGCCGGAGGGGAACGAGGTCGAGGTCGGCATCGACACCTGGCGGGTGATCGGGACCTGGTACTGGCTCCGGTCGGGACGGTGCCGACCGCCCAGGGGCTTCAGGGCCAGGTGGACGACCGCGGACGTGACCGCCATCGCCGCCACGCCGTTGACCGCGGATCGGCGGCCGCGGGTGCCGCCGGCGATCATCAGCGCCGCGGCGCTGCCGAGCCACAGCTTCCAGTGGTCGGCGGCCAGCGACACCCGCCGCAGGACACCGTCCAACTCCGGAGTCGGTGTCGAGGCGACGGCTGCGTAGCCGGCGACATCGAGCAGGTTGAGCTCCTGCCACCAGCCCTCCCCGTCGGCGCGACTCGCCTGCTCGATGATCGGGAGCTTGGCGGGCGCTCGGGTCGCTCCGGTCGTGGCTCATGTCGAGTCCTCCCCGATGACCTGTCGGTGGATCTCGGTCGTCAGCGTGTGGATCGCACGGGTGAGCTCGGTGTTCGCCCGTAGCTCCTGTGCCTCGGTCGCGAAGTCGTGGTCGGCCTTCGCTCGCTGGAACTCGGCTTGGCGGTTCTGGCCGATCATGACGAACGTCGACAGGAAGATCGCCTCGAGCGAGACGATCAGGGTCAGCCTCGGCCACGGATCGGATTCGACGAACAGCATCCAGCACGCGAACGCGACGGCATGGAGGTACACGAACGGCATGGAGCCGGCGAAGCCCGTGATCGCGTCCGCCACTCGGAGCTGGACGTCGGCTGCTCGCCGAGCGGCGTGCTCCACGACGACGGGATGGTGGAGGTGCGGGGGTGGGAGCGGCGGTCGTCCACCGGCGTCGCTCGCGTGCGTCTGCCTCGCGGTCGGGGCTGCGTCCGCGGTCATGCCTCCACCGATCGTGTCGGAACGACGAGGGCAGGCGCCGTCGATGCGTGGACGATGTCGGCGGCGCCGGAGCCGAGCACCAGGTGTGGGAATCGATCGCGGAGATGGCTGGTGACGGCGATGAGCCCGGTCGGATGGGCGGCGAGGTAGTCCTTCATGCCTGCCGCGGCGCTGATGGGGTCGTACACGACGGCGGTCTCCAGCCCCGGCGCGTCGAGCGCCCACTGTTCGCCGAGACGGCGGACGTACTCGTCGGCGTCCTCGTCGGGTCCGTGGTGGCGACGCCACGGGGCGCCGATGCGCACCGGAGGCGGGACACGGCTCGGCGACGGTCACGATGGTGAGCTCCATGCCGAGGGTGTGGGCCCAGGCCGCGGCCACCGGGAGGCCGCGCTCGGAGGTCGGGGTCCCGTCGACGCAGGCGACGAGGTGGTCGACGCCGAGTGGGGGATCACCGCCCCGTCCTCGGGGTCCGGCTGGACGACCAAGGGGCCGACGACGACGACGGGGTGGCCGCCGCGTTCGATGATGTCGCGCGCCGTCGAGCCGATCAGGGTGCCTGCGATGCGTCCCCGCCCGTGTGTCGACAAGCAGACCAGGCACGAGTCGAGCGCTGAGGCGCGGCGTTGGATGGCGCCGGCGACGTCGGTGTCGACCTCGACGTGGATGCGGGGGTCGTCGGGGATCGTGCCGAGGGCGCGGGCCGCCTCGGCTGCGGATGCGGCCCACCTCGTAACTCGCCGCAGCGACGGTGACGGTGTGGACGGTGGCGCCGAAGCGGACGGCGAGCGCGCGGGCCGTGGGGATCGCACCGTCGGCGAAGGGTGAGCCGTCGAGCGGTACGAGGATCGTGCGGAAGTCGGGGTCGGGGGCCCGTCGGACCGAGCGCTCCTCCACCGCCGGCCCTGGGGGCCGACGGCGGGGAGTGCGCGGTGTGTGGGTGGCGGCCGCGGCGTACGTCATGTCAGCTCGCCGCGTGGCTGAAGAGCACGGCCGCCACGCCGTGGACGGCGAGCCGCTTCCAGCTCCCGACGTAGGGCCGCATCATGACGTCGCTCCGGCAGCCGGCTCGGCGGCGAGATCGTCGGCGGCCATGCGGGCCAGCGCGGCGTCGACGACGGCGTACTCGGCGACGTTCAGGAAGTACGCCGCGACCTCGATGGCGGCAGCCGCGTCTTCCTCGGCCGCATCAGCGTGGCGCTCGAGCGCGATGGACCTCGTGCTCGGACTGGCGCTTCTCGACGCGGTCGCGGACTTCGTCGAGGGGGCGCTTCATCGACGCCTTGGTCTCGCTCCACCACGTGCGGCCGGCATCAGCGGCATCACGGACGGCGGACTCGAGCTCGCCGACCTCGGTCTCGAACGCTTCGTCGATCTCGTGGCGACGCTTCTCGAGCTTCGCGCGATCCGCCTCGAAGGTGGCGGTTGCGGAGTCTTCGAGCACCTTGACTCGAGCGGCGAGCGCTTCCAGGGACTCGGACAGTGGCTTCATTGCTTGTCTCCGTTCTCACGTTTGCGCTGTGTGCAAGGCGAACGTAAGCCCGGGGCGCGGTAGGTCGAATCCACGAAAACCCCAGTCTTCGCGGTCGGCCGGAAGGGCGGCGTCAGGTCGGGAGGTCGACCTGGGCGAGCTGCGTGCGCGAGGTCACGCCGAGCTTCACGAAGACCTTCCGCAGGTGGTACTCGACGGTGCTGGTCGTGATGTAGAGCTGCGCGGCGATCTCACGGTTCCGCTCACCAGACGCTGCGAGCCGGGCGATCTGCGCTTCCTGGGGCGTGAGGACATCAACGGGCGCCGAGCGGCTCCGCACGTGCTCGCCCGTCGCGGCGAGCTCGGCGCGGGCACGCGAGGCGAACCCGGACGCGCCGACGGTCTCGAAGAAGTCGAGCGCCTCGCGCAGCGGCTCGCGCGCTTCCTTGCGACGTCGGGCCCGACGCAACCACTCGCCGTACAGCAGCTGCGTCCGTGCCGTCTCGGTCGCGATCGTGGAGCGGGACAGCTCGTCGAGCGCCGATCGGAAGAAGGCGTCGGCCTCGTCGCCGCTGGCAACGAGCGCTCGGGCGCGAGCGAGCATCCCGGACGCCCACGGTGTCTCCGACGCCGCGGCTCGTTCCGACAGACGTTCCAGCGGCCTGTTCGGCGACGCCCATCTCGCCACATCGGGCGGCCGACTCGACGACGTCGGCCAGGGCGAGCGTGGCGACGCCGACGCTGTCGTGGTCGAGCACGTCGTCGAGCGGCGCGCAGGGCGGCGTCGTAGCGACCAGCGCCGAGCTCGAGGATGGTGAGCGCCGCGTAGCCGTGGTCGACGGCGATCCCCTGCCCACGCTCGTGGGCGTCCTGCATCATGCGCCGAGCACCGCTCCGCGTCGCCTCCTCGTTGCCCTGCCACGCGTCCCGCAGCACCTGCGCGGGCGCGGGTGAGCCGAGCAGCCCGCGCGAGCCCGTGAGCGTCACGACATCTTCGATCTCCGCGAGGTGGGAGGCCGCCGACCCGAACCGTCCTTGGAGCACCTCGAGCCAGCTGCGGAAGCCGAGCGCGAGCGGGCAGTGCGGCGAGCGCGCCGGCTCGGCGGGCGAGCTGCACCCAGGCGTGCGTGAGATCGTCCCAGGCCCGATCGTCGAGGACGTCGGCCGCGGCCAGGACCGTGTCGAAGTAGACGACGTGGACGTGGCGGCCGGCGACCGCCTGGAGCCGTGCTTGGTCTTCGGCCGCGCGTGGACACCGCGGCGCGCAGGATCGGCCTCGCGGCGTCGGTTCATCGGTCAAGCGGGCGGCGACGCCGCTGACCAGCTGCGCGAGTGGGTCGCGGATGGCGCAACGATCGGTGACCGCCAGCGTGCCTGCGGCGATCGTGCGCCGTGTCGGCGCTTCGATGAGGTGCCCGCCGGCGAGCGCGGTGGCGCCGGCGGCGACACAGGCGCCGACCGCGAGCTCGGTGTCGCTGGCCTCGATGCGCGGGAGCGCGCCGGCCAGCAGCGCCGCGGGCTCTCGGACGTTGCCGGCGACGATGTGGATCAGCGCCTCCGTCCACGCCGCGTCGGCCTCGTGTTCGGCCCCGAGTCCGCTCGCCCGGGCGCGATCGAGGATCTCGCGGGCCTGCCGCCCGTTACCGCACGATCAGCTCGGCGCGCGCCGCCTCGAGCAGCCGCTCGGCCGCCCGGCCGCGATCAGGGGTGAGCTCAGCGGCGCGCCACAGGTACACCGCCGCGGCCGACGAGCCGCCTCGCTGCCGCGCCCGCTCGGCCGACGCCTCCAACGCTCGCGCGATCCGCTCATCCGGGCCGGCGGCCGCCGCCCCGAGGTGCCACGCACGACGGTCGGCGTCGGCCTGTGCATCGAGCGCATGCGGCGAGCGCGGCGTGGGCGCGGCGCCGATCAGCCGCCGCGGCCGAGTAGTAGACCGCAGAGCGGACGAGGGGATGGCGGAACTCGACGGTCGGGGCGAACGTGACCAGGCCACTCGCCTCCGCCGTTCGCGACCGCCTCGTCCCATGACAGCTCGCCGGCCGCGTCCGCGGCACGGCGCAGGAGCATCGGATCGCCCAGCCGTTCGGCGGCGGCCAGCAGCAGCACCATCCGTGCGTCCTCGTCCAGCGCCTGCGCCCGTGCCGCGAACAGATCCGACGATGCGCTCGCCGATCGGCAACGGGTCCGGCAACGGCTCTGCGCCGCGCAGCTGCTCGGCCGTCAGCGCAGCAGGGAGCTCGACGAGCGCCAGCGGGTTGCCCTCCGTCGCGGCGACGATGCGGCTGGCGACGCTGCCTTCAACCGGACGCAGCTGTGGCGCCGTCAGCAGTTCGAGGGCCTCGGGGGCGGGCAGCCCGACGAGGTCGAGCCGGCGGAGGCCGTCGAAGCGGGCGCGAGCGTCGGATGTCTCACGCATGGCGACGAGCATCGCGACGCGTTCTGCGCCGAGCCGGCGCCCGACGAACGACAGCGCCATCGCCGACTCGTCGTCGAGCCACTGGGCGTCGTCGATGACGACGAGGAGCGGCTGGGCGCGAGCGGCCTCGGCGACGAGGCTCAGGACCGCGAGGCCGACGAGGAACGGGTCGAGCGCGTCGTGCTGCACGCGTCCGAGTGCCGCGTCCAGCGCGGCCCGCTGCGGTGCGGGGAGCTCCCCGACGTGGTCGAGGATCGGGAGCACCACCTGGTGCACGCCGGCGTACCCGAAGGCCATCTCCGACTCGACGCCGGCGACTGCGGACGACCCGGAACTCGGACGCGACGTCGATGGCGTAGCGGACCAGCGCGGACTTGCCCGATGCCCGGCTGGGCCGCGTGAGCACGAGCGAGCCGCCCTGCCCACGCTTCGCGTCCGCGAGGAGCGCGTCGACGGCGGCGCGCTCGGTGGCGCGGCCGACGAGGGAGCTTCCCTCGATGCGCCTCCGGTTCGGGATCGACCACGCGCGACATGACACCCCCTCCGTGGCCGCGCCCATTCGACCACAAGGTTGATCGCTTGGTGGGGCCGAACGTCCCTGCGGCGGCCGCGGGCAGCTTCAGCTGGGATCCCCGGGCCTGCCGGTGACGACCTGTTGCCGGGTGCTGGGCATCTCCACCAGAGGTGATCGAGCTGAGCACCCTGGCGGTAGAGGACTCTGAACCTGGGCCCGGTGGGTGCTCAGTCAGGGAGTGACGAGAGAGCGGCGATGAGGGCGTCGATGTCGGTGCCATCGTTGTAGGGGGCCAGCGAGACACGGATCCGTCCCCCGCGGGACCCGCAGACGATGCCGGCGGCGGTCAGGCGCGGCAGCGTGCCGGCGGGCAGGTCACCCTCCCGCCCCAACGAGATCAGATGGCGAGCGGCACCGGCGGCGTCCAGGTCCCGGAACGGTCGCCACCCGAAGGGCCGAAGCCCTTCGATGAGGTGGCGACCGAGCGTCTCGGCGTGCCCGGAGATCTCTGCCGCACCGCCGGCGAGCAGTTCGGTGATCGCCGCCGTCAGCCCGGCCACCGAGACATAGGACATCGTCGACTGCGTGTAGCGCCGCCCACCCTCGGCGAGCAGCAGTCGGGTGGCGTCGAACGAGAACGGATCGGGTGCCCCCATCCAGCCCGGCAGCGGCGGGGGGCGATCGAGCAAGGACTCGTGGATGGCCCCGATGGCCACCCCGCCATGGCCGCCCAGCCACTTGTACCCGCTCGACACGATCAGGTCGGCATCCCAGGCGGCCGCGTCGATCGGCTCCGCTCCCGCCTCCTGGGATGCATCGATCACCAGCCGAGCTCCGACGGCATCGGTGGCGGCCCGGAGCCGAGGCACATCGACACGACTCCCGGTGGCGTACTGCACAGAGCCAACGGCGACGACCGCCGTCGTCTCGTCCACCGCGGCGACGACGGCATCGGTCAGGTCCGTGGTCGCCGTGTCGAGCACGAAATGGACGCCAGGCCCGCCTCGATCCTCGGCCAGCAACCACGGGCGGGTCACCGCCGGGAAGTCGGTGGCGACCAGCACGACGGTGCGGTCCGCGGGCGGCGCCAGCAGCAGCGGCGCCTGACCCAGGAGCTCGCTGGCCCCTGACAGCAACGCGACCTGGCTCTCACCAGTGCCCAGCACCGCAGCCGCCTGGGCCCTCAGGGCCCCGAGGTAGGCCACCTCGTCCTCGTCGCTGAGGTGCAGGTTGCCGTGACGGCCGACGTCCTCGAGGAATCGGTGCATGGCCTCGACCGCCGGGCGACCCAAGAGCCCGAGTGCCGCCTGGTTGAGGTAGACCGCTTCGCCGAGGCTGGCGTAGTCGGCACGAGGCAACACCGCCGCCGAAAGGTCCTTGGTGTCTCGCGACCCATCCACGACTGAGTTCTAGCCCGATGCCATTTCGGCCAGGCGTACCTGATCGACAAGCGCCACTCAGGCGGGCTGGCGGAGCGCAGTAGCGCACGCCCGCTGCGGCTTAGCGTCCGGCTAGGGTCGGGTCCCTCCCAGGGAAGGGACGGCGCATGGCGGGGCGGCGAATAGCAGCGTTGATCGCTGTTGTGGTGGCGGTGTTGGTGCTCAGCGACGGGACGGCGCATGCCGATCCCGTCCCGCTCACCGGCGTCGTCGAGGCGGGCAGTTCGGACTGGCGGGTGGTCTCCGTCGGCGGCAGCCACACCTGCGGCATCCGCACCACCGGCCGCCTCTACTGCTGGGGCTGGGACGAATACGGCCAGGTCGGCAACGGGTCCGACACCGGCGACCAGACCTTCCTCGTCGAAGTCGCCGGCGGCCGCACCGACTGGACCACCGTCACCGCCGGCGGCGTGCACACCTGCGCCCGGCGCAGCACCGGCCGCCTCTACTGCTGGGGCAGCGACGGCAGCGGCCAGCTCGGCAACGGACCCGTCACCGGCGACCAGACCACCCCCGTCGAAGTCGCCGGCGGCCGCACCGACTGGACCACCGTCACCGCCGGCGGCGTGCACACCTGCGCCCGGCGCAGCACCGGCCGCCTCTACTGCTGGGGCGCCGACTACTTGGGTCAGGTCGGCAACGGCGAGCCCGACGCCGACCAGCCCGCCCCCGTCCAGGTGGCCGGCAACCGCACCGACTGGACCGCTGTCACCGCCGGCTTCGGCCACACCTGCGCCCGGCGCAGCACCGGCCGCCTCTACTGCTGGGGCGACGACAGCCGTGGCCAGGTCGGCAATGGGCCCATCACCGGCGACCAGCCCACCCCCTTCCAGGTGGCCGGCAACCGCACCGACTGGACCGCTTTCACCGCCGGCTTGGCCCACACGTGCGCCCGGCGCAGCACCGGCCGCCTCTTCTGCTGGGGCCAGGACGTCAGCGGCCAGCTCGGCAACGGACCCGCGACCGGCGATCAGCCCACCCCCGTCCAAGTCGCCGGCGGCGCCACCGACTGGACCCAGGTAGACGCCGGCGACCGCCACACGTGCGCCCGGCGCAGCACCGGCCGCCTCTACTGCTGGGGCCGGGACTTCAACAGTCAGCTCGGGGACGGCGGCATCCTCCTCGACCAGCCCGCCCCGACCGAGGTGGCTGGCGGCGCCACCGACTGGGCCACCGTCGACGGCGGCGGCAGCCACACCTGCGCCCGCACCACCACCAAACGGCTCTTCTGCTGGGGCGCCGACGGCAGCGGCCAGCTCGGCAACGGACCCCTCACCGGAGACCTGGGCGGACCCTGGGAGGTCCCCGTCGCCTGACCCCTCGGTGCAGGCCCGGCTGTCGGGGTGGTCCTTCTGTGGTCTACCGCTGCTCCCGTCGGGGCGATCGGCACCTCCGTGACCAGCGCTATATGCCCTGACCAGGGAAACCCTTGGTGGGCGATACTGGGCTCGAACCAGTGACCTCTGCCGTGTGAAGGCACGCGACTCGTTCTGGAGATCCCCGGGATCTTGACCGGCAGTCCCGAGTGCTGAACTACGTGACGTCGCGACGGATCGTCCGGACGACACCGGCGGCTAGCGGGGCCGCAACCCAGAAGAGGACCGAGATCGAGATCTGCGGCACGTGACCTCCCCATTCGTTCTCGAGCACCCAGTTGAACGTCGTGGACATGTCGATCCAGTCAGACACCAGCGTCGAAGCGGCGCCGAGCACGGCAAAGGCGGCGGGGAGGGCGAAGGAGGCGGCGATGGCGGGCGCCGAGCTCTGCAGCAGCGCTCCGAGCGCGACGCCGGCGAGGACGTTGAGGAGCACGAAGAGCAGATAGCCAGTGATGGCGCCGACGTTGAGGTTCGCCTCTAGGGCGCGGCCCGAGGCGGCCGCCAGCCCGAGGCCGGCGGCGGTGACCACCCCGCCGAAGATCGCTGCACCGCCACCAAGTACCAGCGACGCCGCCAGCTTGGCGTTGACGACGCGGATGCGTCGCGGTTCCTGGGTGAACGTGCTGAAGACAGTGCGTTGGCTCCATTCACCGGTGAGCATCAGGATCGCCACCACAGGCAGGAGGATCGTCAGCGCAAGGGCGGCAACGCGGAGGTAGCTCGCGTGGGTCTGATCGAAGGTCGTCGGGGCGAAGATCGGCGCCAGCATCATCCCTGCCGTCGACATGGCCACGAGAGCGAGAAGCCAACGGGCGGCGCGGGTGTCGGTGGCCTTGGCCCACTCCACCCGGACGAGCCGTGAGAACGGGATGGGTCCTCGGGCCGACGACGGTGCCGCCTCGATGCCGTGGGTTCGGGCGGAGATGGACATGGTCATGCTGCCGCCTCCTGGGGCGCAGCCGCCTTGGCTGTGGTGAGAGAGAAGAACAGCTGCTCCAGCCCGTCTGTCTCGGCGTGACGCAACTCGGTGAGAAGCACGTGGTGGTCGCGGGCGACACCCGCCACCACCTCGGTCGTGACCCGACCACCGGAAACGTCCACGGTGAGCACGTCATCCGGCCCGGCGATGCAGTCGATCTGCGCCGCTTGGAGCGCCGCGGTCAGTGCGACGGGGTCTGGACTGCGCACGAGGATCGTGGAGCTGGCAAGCAGATCGTCCAGCCGACCGGCGGCCACCACGACCCCGCCGGAGATGACGACGAGATGATCAGCGGTGGCCTGCACCTCGTGGAGCAGGTGGCTCGACAGCAGCACCGTGCCGCCATGGTCGGCGAAGTCGCGGAAAAGCGTTCGCATCCAGGCGATGCCATCGGGATCGAGCCCGTTCGCCGGCTCATCGAGAATCAACGCCGCCGGTTCACCGACGAGGGCCTGGGCGACGCCGAGACGCTGGCGCATGCCAAGCGAGTAGGTCCCAACCCTCTTCGCCGCAGAGTCGGTGAGCCCGACGAGGTCCAACAGATGGTCGACCCGCCTCGTGTCAACGCCTGCCATCAGCGCTGCGATCGTGAGCGTCGCCCGGCCACTGCGTCCGGGATGCATCGCCGAAGCGTCGAGCAGCGTCCCGACCACCCGCGTCGGGTTGGGCAACTCGCCGAACGGTCGGCCGTCGATGGTCGCCGTACCACAATCGGCTCGCACCAGCCCGACGATCATCTTCAGCGTGGTGGACTTCCCGGCGCCGTTGGCCCCGAGGAAACCGGTGATGGTCCCGGGTTCGCAGCGCAACGAGACGTCGCGGACGACCGGAACCTTCTTGTAGCTCTTGGTGAGAGCGGTTGTCGTGATCATGTGTCCAACCTGAACCGGCCGGTGCGCCGCCGCATCGGGCGGACGGCCACGATCCGATGTCCGAAGGGAGGCTGGCCGCTTCCGACGTTTGGTCTTTCGTTGGTTGCAGTGTCGACTTTCGTCGATGTTGCACGGGGGCCCTGAGCCGTACGCTCGAACTATGTCCTGGCTTCGAAGATGGTGGGCTCAGACCGCCCCCACGGCGATGCTGGCATCGAGCGACTCGGCTCAACCCGACACCGCGGGGCCCAGGACTGGGCGCGACTGGTCCGTCGACGCCGGTGCGTTCGTCCTCGCCGCCGCTCTCGGCGCCCTGATCCTGAGCGTCACAGTGGACGACACCGCCAATCGGATGACCTCGGGGCAGGTTGCCACCGACGCCGCGTTCGGAATCCTCTGCTGTCTCTCCCTGTGGTGGCGGCGGCGGTGGCCGGTCGGGGTGGCGCTTGTTTGCGTCGTGTTGGGCGCGTTCTCGACGTTTGGCACGGTCGCCGGCCTGCTCGCACTGTCCTCGCTGGCTGTGCACCGCCATGTCCGGCCCGCCATGTTCGTTGCCGCGCTGTTCGTTCCTTCCGCAGTGGTGTGCTCGATCTGGCTCGGGCGGGCTTCCCCCTGGTCGGTGATGCTGCCGACGGTGGCGCTTGCGGCCGCCGCAACTGCCTGGGGCATGTTCGTCCGCGCCCGGCGTCAGCTCCTCTCCACCCTGCGCGACCGTGCCCAACGGGCCGAGGCAGATCAGCTCGTCCGCGCCGAACGTGCGCGCCTGGCCGAGCGGACCCGCATCGCACGGGAGATGCACGACGTGCTCGCCCACCGCATCTCCCTGGTGGCGCTGCACGCCGGGGCGCTCGAGGTCGCACTCGACCTGCCTCCCGCCCAGGTGCGGGAGAGCGCAGCGCTGTTGCGATTGACGGCCCACCAAGCGCTGGAAGAGCTGCGGGACGTGATCGGCGTGCTGCGACAGGAGCCGGGACAGGGGCGGCCTTCGACGGTGCCACAACCGACGTTGGCTGACATTCCACGCTTGGTGGAGGAAACCCGCCGCTCCGGCGCAAAGATCGACTTCGAGATGCAGGTGGACGGTGCAGCTGCCGCACCCGGCCCCTTGGGTCGCGACGCATACCGCATCGTGCAGGAAGCGCTGACCAACATCAGCAAGCACGCTCGCGGCACCCTCGCCCAGGTTCGGGTGGCGGGGGCGCCGAACCGCGGCCTGCACGTATGCGTTCGGAACCCACCCGCAGTGGGCGCCCACGACCGTCCGGCTCTGCCGGGTTCCGGCACCGGCCTCCTTGGCCTACAGGAGCGGGTGACCCTGGCCAATGGTGTCCTGGTGCACGGGCCGGACGCTTCCGGTGACTTCGTCGTCGAGGCCGACCTGCCGTGGTGAAGGTCCGGGTCCTTCTGGTCGATGACGACGCGCTGGTGCGTGCGGGTCTCCGGATGATCCTGTCGTCGTCAGAGGAGCTGGAGGTGGTGGGGGAGGCTGACGACGGTGCCAACGCCGTCGCTGCTGCGCAGACGCATCGACCCGATGTCGTCCTGATGGACATCCGGATGCCCGGAATGGACGGCATCGCCGCCACAGAGGCCCTACGCCGCCTTGCACGCCCACCGCACGTCATCGTGCTGACCACGTTCCAGGCCGACGAGCATGTCATGAGCGCGCTTCGGGCCGGCGCCGACGGGTTCCTGTTGAAGGACACAGCACCTACGGAGATCGTCAGTGCAGTGCGCCTCGTGGCTGCAGGAGAAGCGATGCTGTCACCGTCGGTCACCCGCACACTCCTTTCTCACCTCGGCAACAACGACATGACAGATCGCCGTCGCTTCGCTGCCCAACGCCTGAAGTCGCTCACCGACCGGGAGCGGGAAGTCGCTACTGCGGTGGGGTCCGGCGCATCCAACGCCGAGGTTGCCGCATCTCTGTTCATGAGCGAGGCCACCGTCAAAGCGCACGTCTCGCGGCTTCTCACCAAGCTCGCCGTCACGAACCGGGTGCACATCGCGATTCTCGTGCACGACGCTCAGTCGTGACTTGACCGCGCAGGCGGCGCCGGCACC
>CAWBVI010000006.1:0-18840 GCA_963792205.1 uncultured Microthrixaceae bacterium
GGACAAGCCTTAGGCGCGGAGGACCTCGAGGGCCTGGTCGGCGTGGGTGTCCATGTTGAGCTCGCTGGAGATGACGTCGAGCAGGGTCTGGTCCTGGCCGATGACGAAGGTCACCCGCTTGTTCATCAGCGGGCCCATGCGCTTCACGCCATAGGCCTTGGCCACGGTCTTGTCCTCGTCGGACAGCAGCGGGTAGCCGAGGTCGTGCTTCTCGTCGAACTCGGCCTGCTTCTCGGGCGGGTCGGCGCTGATGCCGATGCGCTGCGCCCCTGCCTCGGCGAACTCGGCCGCCAGGTCACGGAAGTGACAGGACTCCTTGGTGCAGCCCGTCGTCAGGGCCTTCGGGTACCAGAACAGGACCACCGGGCCGTCCTGGAGCAGCGTGCTGAGGGCGCGCCGCGTCCCGCTCTGGTCGGGGAGCTCGAAGTCGGGGGCCCGGTCGCCGGCGGCGAGGGTCATGGCGGGGTCCTTCCGGAGGCGGTCGTACAGTCCTGACCCTATGCCCACGGTCTTCGATCGCCCGACGGACCTGCTCGACGGCGTGGGCACCGACCTCGGCACCACCGAGTGGCTGGAGGTCACCCAGGACCGGGTCGACACCTTCGCCGACGCCACGGGCGACCACCAGTGGATCCACGTCGACCCGGAGCGGGCGAAGGACGGGCCCTTCGGCGGCACCATCGCCCACGGCTACCTGACCCTCTCCCTGGTGAACACGTTCCTGCCCGGTCTGCTCGAGGTCCACAACACCTCGATGGGGGTCAACTACGGCACGGACAGGACCCGCTTCCCCGCCCCGGTGCCGGTGGGCAGCCGGATCCGGGGCCGGGCCGAGCTCACCGGCGCCGACGCAGTCCCGGGCGGCGTCCAGGCCCGGGTCACGGTCACGGTGGAGATCGAAGGCGGCGACCGGCCCGCCTGCGTGGTCGAGACGATCAGCCGGTTCCTCGACTGATGGGCGAGCGCCGCGACCACCCGTTGCCCGGCGCCCTGAGGGAGACACGCGACGAGGTCCCCGAGGCCATCCCGGCCGCCACCGTGATCCTCCTGCGGGACGGGCCGGACGGGCTCGAGACCCTGATGTTGCGGCGCAACTCCAAGCTGGAGTTCGCCGGCGGGATGTGGGTGTTCCCGGGCGGGCGGGTCGACCCCGAGGACTATCCGGATGACGCCCCCGACGACGTCGAGGCGGCCGTCCGGGTCGCGGCCGTGCGGGAGGCCGAGGAAGAGGCCGGCCTCCGCCCCGACGTCGACGGCCTGGTCCCCTTCGCCCACTGGACCCCGCCCCAGGTCGCCATCAAGCGCTACGCCACGTGGTTCTTCGTGGCCGAGGCGCCGGCCGGCCGCATCACCATCGACGACGGCGAGATCCACGAGAGCATGTGGGTGCAGCCCGCCGATGCCCTCGCCCGGCGGGACGCGGGCGAGGTGGAGCTGGCCCCGCCCACCTGGGTCAGCCTCGACCGGTTGCGGCCGTCGGCCACGGTCGCGGAGGCGCTCGAGGAGGCCCGCGCCACCGAACCGGAGGCCTTCGTGACCGCCATCGCGAAGGACGCCGACGGGAACCTGGCCGCGCTGTGGCACGGCGACGCCGGCTACGAAGCGGGCGACGCCACCCTCGCCGGCCCCCGCCACCGCCTGGTCATGGCCGCCACGGGCTGGAGCTACCACCGCGACTGACGGCGAGGTTGGGCGTCACAGGGGGTGGGCATGATCTCGACATGGCCGCGCATGCCAGACCCGTCAGCGATCGACCCGTAGCATCAGGGCCTCGGCGCCCGTCCCGGGCTGCGAGGAGAACTGTGTCCGACCGCCGCCAACCCACGACGACGTCGAGCTTCGGCGTCTCGCGCCGAGAGAGCCACGACGCGTCGGAGTTCTACGCTCGGTTCCCCGCACCGGACATCAGTGACGATGAAGCACTCGTCAGGCCATTGGCGAAGGACAAGATCTGGCACGGCGATGCCCGGCGTATGGACGCTGTCGGCGAGATCGCCGATGGGTCCGTTGCGTTGGTCGTGACCTCGCCCCCCTACTTCGTGGGCAAGGACTACGAGACAGCCGTGGGCAAGGGCGAGATCCCGACGTCGTATGGCGAGTATCTCGAGATGCTCGACGACGTCTTCGGTGAGTGTGTGCGCAAGTTGGAGCCTGGCGGTCGGATCGCGGTCAACGTCGCCAACCTCGGACGGCGGCCCTATCGGTCGTTGTCGTCGGACGTGATCACCTTGCTTCAGGAGCGGGGCTTGCTCCTTCGAGGCGAGGTGATCTGGTGGAAGGCGAAGGGCGCGACCGGCTCCTGTGCGTGGGGTACCTATCAGCGTCCGGGGAACCCGGTTCTGCGAGACCTCACCGAACGCATCGTCATCGCGAGCAAGGGTCGATTCGACCGGGCAGTAGATCCGGTTCGGCGCGAGGCCGATGAATGGCCGAGTGTGACGACGATTCGCGCCGACGACTTTCTCGAAGTCACGACCGATCTCTGGGAGGTGCCGGCCGAGAGCGCCACCCGAGTTGGGCATCCCGCGCCCTTCCCGGTGGAGCTCCCTGAGCGCCTGATCGAGCTCTATACGTACGAAGGAGATCTCGTGCTGGACCCCTTCATGGGTGCAGGTTCGACGGCGCTCGCTGCGGTGAGGACACATCGGCACTACGTGGGCTTCGACACCGATGAGCACTACGTCGACCTGGCCGAGCGTCGCGTGGATGAGGATCGCGGCCAACGGGCCGAGGAGCACAACGGCACGCGCTCCGTCCCGCGGGTCTCGATTCCGGCCCGCCCCGGCCCCGAGCCAGCCGATGTCGATCCGCAGGCGCGGGCGGCTCGCGATGGGCAGAAGGCCCGTGACCTCGCCAAGGCGGTGTTGATCGATGTCGGGTTCGACCCGGGTTTGATCGTCGAGAAGGTGAAGCTCGGCCGGCTCGGCGTGGAGGTCAACTTCGAGGTACGGCGCCCTGATGGCCAGCCTCGCCTCAGGTTCGACGTCTCGGGCGCCTTCAGCTCCCATCGGCCTGGCCTCAAGCGGACCGACACGCTCTGGAAGGCCATCGGGAAGGCAGCGGTCCTCTTCGCCGAGGACCGGCCCGTTCCGCTCGTGCTGCTGACCACCGACAAGCCAGCTCGGAGCAGTCCGGGCGAGCGCGCACTGAGCCAAGTCGCCGGACAGGGCAAACCGATCCACGACGTCATCGACCTCTTCGATTCCGACGATCTCGAGCGCCTACGGGCGTTGGCCCTCGAGCGCTGATCTGTGGTGGAACCGCCTGTCGGGTGGTCCGCCGCAAGGCCACGCGTGGCGTATGCGGTCGTCCGGGGCGAGACCCCGCTCGTCGTGATCGCCGAGAGTGAAGAGGTGCTCTCCCGAGTCGTCGCCCTCCACGTCGTGGCGGCAACCCGGCCGAACCAGCTGCGAGGGGGCGTGGAGACCATTCGTGCGGCGCTGCTCGACGAGCGGTGGGGGGATGCGGTCTTTGAGTGGATGGAGGCGACCGGCAACGTGGTCGACGCCTATCCGGACGAGACCGTGTGGCGAGAGGCCGACCTCGATGCCGAGCGGTCGGCGCTCGAGCTGCGGGTGGCTCCGATCTTCAATGACGACCCAGGTGCCGGTTGACCACCTGGGACCCTGAGCAGTACCTGCAGTTCGAGGCGCTCCGGCTGCGGCCGGCCCTGGATTTGCTCGCCCACGTCGAGCCCGCCGAGCCGCCGGGCCTGGTGGTCGACCTCGGGTGCGGACCGGGCAACCTCACCGCCCGTCTCGCCGAGCGGTGGCCGGGCGCCGAGGTCATCGGGGTGGACAGCTCGCCGTCGATGCTGGCCGACGCCCGCCGGGACCACCCGGAGCTGACCTGGGTCGAAGCCGACCTGGCCACCTACGAGCCCCCGCGTCCCGCCGACGTCGTGTTCTCCAACGCCGCCCTCCACTGGCTGCCGGATCACGAGACCCTGCTGCCCACCCTCCTCGGCCGGGTCGCGCCCGGTGGCGTGCTGGCGGTGCAGGTGCCCGACGAGTGGGACGCGCCGTCGCACACCGCCGGCTTCGCCATCGCCAACGCACCCCACTGGAAGGACAAGGTCGGCTACGACCTGAACGAGCACCCGTTGCTCGACGGGGCGGGCTACCTCGACGTGCTGCTCCCCCTCGCGGCCGACGTCGACCTCTGGACCACGCAGTACTTCCACGTCCTGGAGGGCCCCGACCCGGTGGTCGAGTGGTACAAGGGCTCGTTCCTGCGGGCCTTCCTGAGCGGGCTCGACGAGGCCGACGGCCAGGCCTTCGTGGCCGAGTACGCCGCCGCGATGGCCGAGGCCTACCCACCCCGCCCCGACGGCCGCACGGTCCTGCCCTTCCGCCGCCTCTTCCTCGTCGTCAGCCGGTGACGCGGGCGAGGCGGAAGAGGGTGCTCGCGGCCGAGGCGCGGGCGACGACCTGAGCGGGTCGGTAGCGGCCGTCCGAGCCGCCCACGATGCCTTCGGCGGCGACCCAGTCGAGACCGTCCTCGTACCAGGCGCCGTCCGGGACGTCGGTGAACGGCGTGGTCGGGGGCGCCGGGTGGTTCGCCGGCGTAGCGCCAGAGCCATGAGGCCAGCTGGGCCCGGTTGACCGGCGCTCCGGGTCGGAACCGGCCGTTGGCGGACGGCCGCACGATGCCCTCGGCCGTCGCCCAGTCGAGACCCTGGTGGTACCCGGCGTCCGCCGGGACGTCGGTGTACGACGACGGTGGTGAGCCCGGGGGCGAGCCGGCCAGCCGCCACAGCCAGGTCACGGCCTGCGACCGCACCCAGGCCCGGCTGGGGGAGAAGCGGTCGCCCCGAACGGTGGCCACCCCGCGGGCCGCAGCCCACTCGACCTCCCAGTAGGCCCGGTGCGCGGGGCCGACATCGGAGAAGGTGGGCAGGTCGTCGCGGGCGTAGAACGCCGTCGCCGGCTCGCTGGTGACCACGGACGGACTGGGCACGGTGGGCGACGTGAGCAGGTCCTCGAGCATGGCGATGCCACCAGCCGCCGCGTCCGGCTCCGGGAAGAAGAGGTTGGCCGGTCCGCAGTCGGGGGCGGCGCGGACCACGCTCGCCGGTCCGTCGTTGGTGAAGGCGTCGAGCACGAGGTCGTGGACCACGCCGTCGGCCGCGATCGACACGTGGTCGACCGGCCGGACGGCACAGGCGCTGCCGACGCCCTGGACCGAGATGTTGGCGACGTTGTCCCCTCCACCGCCCAGGGTCGAGGCGGCCGGCTCCGGGATCACCAGCTCGTCGACCAGCTCGGTCCAGATCGAGGTGTAGTCGACCGCACCGGGGGTCTCGTCTTGGGAGTTGATGCGGGCGATGAAGGCCGAGTCCGGCGCCATCTGGAGGCAGGCCCCGCAACCGAGGGACCCGAGTGACCCCAGCGCCGTGCCGTGATGCGGGGTGGCCAGGGTGACCAGGTCGTCCACGTGCGCTCGGGTGCGAGGGTAGAAGCGGGTCATCCACCGGGGTTGGAGCCCGCCCTGGCTGTGTCCGAGGACGTCGATCTGGCGCCCGCCCGCCTGCGCCGCCATCTCCCGCACGGCGTGGACGACGTACTCGCTCGACACCTGGATGTCGTCGAGGCTGCGGTTCGGCAGCGTGACCGTGCAGACGTCGAACCCCGCGGCCAGCAGGTCGGGCTGGTAGTTCCAGCCGTAGTTCTCCTCGCCGGTGGCGAAGGTGCCGTGGACCAGGAGCACCGGCTCCCGCGTGTCGTCGAACGGCGTCGAGCAGTCCAGCGACGCGTCGAGCAGGTCGGGCGCGACGGTCAGCGGCGGATCAGCCGCCCCGCGCGTCGCCGACGCCGGCGGCGGGCCGGCGAGCAGCGAGCCGATGACGGCCAGTGCGGCCACGGCGACGAGGGCGCGGCGCGGTCGGGTTCGGTCCATGGGGTTCCGGACCGTGCTCGCTCCCGGTCGTGACGACACCGGTGGGACAGAACCGCGCCGGGGCGCTCATGACGGGGTCGCCTCGATCAGGTCGGCGACGATGCCGGCCAGCTCGGGGCCGGCGTCCTCCTGGACGAAGTGGCCGGCGCCCTCGATGGTCGGGTGGTCCCGGCCCTGGGCCCCGGGCACCAGCTTGTGGAACGGGCGGTGGCCGCCGGCGGTGATGGGGTCCGAGTCGGTGAAGGCGGTGAGCAGCGGCTTGTCCCACGCCGCCAGCACCTCCCACGCCGCCCGGTTGTCGGCGGAGGCCTCGTCGTCGGGGCGGATGGGCACGAGGCTGGGCATCTGCCGGGCGGCTTCCTTGTACGAGTCGTCCGGGAAGGGAGCGTCGTAGGCGGCCACGACCTCGGGGGCCAGGGCGGTGGTGCTCCCGCCGCTGACGATGCCGCCGATCGGGAACCGCTCGGCGTTCTGCGAGAAGTCGAGCCAGGCCAGGAAGGCGTCGGCCACCTTCTGGTCGCCGGTGGGCAGCCCCCCGTTGGAGATGACGACGCGGTCGAAGCGGTCGGTGTGCTCGGCCACCAGCCTCAGCCCGATGAGGGCCCCCCAGTCCTGGCCGACCAGGGTCAGGCCCGAGAGGTCCAGCTCGTCGAAGAGGGCGGCCGCCATCCACCCCACCATCCGGCGGTAGGTGACGTCGGCGCGGTCGGCGGGCTTGTCGGAGCGTCCGAACCCCACGAGGTCGGGGGCGACGGCCCGCAGGCCCCGGTCGACCAGCACCGGGATCATGTGCCGGTACAGGTAGCTCCAGGTCGGTTCGCCGTGGAGGAGCAACACCGTCGCCCCGTCGGCGGGCCCCTCGTCCAGGTAGTGGATCCGAAGCGCCTGGTCACCGTCGTCGGGAGGGATCTCGACGTAGCGGGGAGCGAAGTCGTAGCCAGGGAGGTCGGCGAAGCGCTCGTCGGGGGTGCGCAGCAGGTCCATGCATCCCACTCTCCACTATTGACACTCGTACTGTCAATAGTTAGCGTCGACCCATGAGTGTGAACGGGGAGCCGGGGTTCGGCGGGCGGATCGAACGGTTGGTCGAGGACTCCGAGCCCTGGTGGCCGGAGGCACCCCGCCCTCCGGCGTGGTCGGGGGAGGCCCGGGCGCCCAACGTCGTCGTGATCGTGCTCGACGACACCGGCTTCGCCCACTTCGGCTGCTACGGCTCGTCGATCGAGACGCCGAACATCGACCGGCTGGCCGCAGGGGGGATCCGCTACACGAACTTCCACACGACGGCGCTCTGCTCGCCCACCCGGGCCTGCCTCCTCACCGGCCGCAACCACCACACGGTGGGCATGCGGGGCATCTCCAACTGGGACCCGGGCTTCCCCCACATGCGCGGCGCCATCAGCCCCCATGCCGCCACCCTCGGCGAGCTGCTCGGGGACCACGGCTACGCCACCTTCGCCCTCGGCAAGTGGCACCTCGCCCCCATGATCGAGTGCTCGGCCGCCGGCCCCCACGACAACTGGCCCCTCCAGAAGGGCTTCGACCGCTTCTACGGCTTCCTCAACGGCGAGACCGACCAGTTCCACCCGGAGCTGACCTACGACAACCACCCCGTCGACCCGCCGGCCCGGCCCGAGGACGGCTACCACGTGTCCGAGGACCTGGTGGACCGCGCCATCGAGTTCGTCTCGGACCTGCGGGGCGTGCGCCCGGACCGGCCGTTCTTCACCTACCTGTCCTTCGGGGCGACCCACGCGCCCCACCAGGCCCCGCCCGAGTACCTGGCCAAGTACCGGGGCCGCTTCGACGCCGGCTGGGACACGGCCCGCGACGAGTGGTTCCGGCGCCAGCAGGAGCTGGGTGTCGTCCCCGACGGCACGGTGCTCGCCCCCCGCAACCCCGGGGTGGAGGCGTGGGACGAACTGAGCGACGACCAGCGCCGGTTCGCCTGCCGCCTCCAGGAGGCCTTCGCCGCCTTCCTCGACCACACCGACGCCCAGATCGGGCGCTTCGTCGACCATCTCGAGGCCATCGGCGAGCTGGACCACACGATCCTCGTGGTCACCTCCGACAACGGGGCCAGCCAGGAGGGTGGGCCCGAGGGCGTGATGAACGAGTTCCAGTGGTTCAACGGCTTCCCCGAGGACGTCGGGCGCATCGTGGCCGAGCGCCTGGATGACATCGGCGGGCCCCACAGCCACACCAACTACCCGTGGGGCTGGGCCCAGGCCGGCAACACCCCGCTCAAGTGGTACAAGCAGAACACCTTCGGGGGCGGGGTGCGGGACCCCCTCGTCATCCACTGGCCCGACGGCATCGCCGACGCGGGCGGGATCCGCCACCAGTTCTGCCACGCCGTCGACCTGGCCCCGACCCTGCTCGACGTGCTCGGCATCGAGGCGCCGTCGAACCGGCGGGGCGTCGAACAGCTCCCCGTGGCCGGGACGTCCCTGACCTACACCTGGGAGGAGGCCGCGGCCCCGACCCGCAAGGAGATCCAGTACTTCGAGCAGATGGGCCACCGGGGCCTGTGGCAGGACGGGTGGAAGGCCGTCACCTACCACCACAAGGGCACGCCCTTCGCCGAGGACCGCTGGGAGCTCTACCACCTCGACGAGGACTTCTCCGAGAGCGAAAACCTGGCCGCCGCCGAGCCCGAGAAGCTGGCCGAGCTGGTGGCGGCGTGGGAGGCGGAGGCCGAGGCCCACGGCGTGTACCCGCTCGACGACCGCACCATCGAGCTCTTCGTGTCCCCGCCCCGTCCCGGCACGCCCCACGCCACGACGACCTACGCCTACCGGCCCCCCGTCGCCCACCTGCCAGCGGACGTGGCCCCCCGCCTCGGCGGCCGGCCCTTCCTGATCACCGCCGACATCGAGCGCTCGGCGCCCGACGAGGGTGGCGTGATCGTGGCCCTCGGCAGCCACGCCGCGGGCTACAGCTTCTTCCTGCAGGACGGCCGCCTGGGGTTCGACTACAACGACTTCGGGAACCACACCGTCCTGATCTCGGACCGTGAAGTGCCGGTCGGCCGGGTGCCGGTCGGCGTGCGCTTCACGCGCGACGACGAGGGCCCGGGCACGTTCACGCTGCTCGTCGACGGCGAGGAGGCGGGCTCGGCCGCCATCGCCCGCCTGGTGCGGATCTTCGGGTCGATGGGCCTCGACCTCGGCCGGGACGGGCTGTCACCGGTCAGCGAGGAGTACGACGGCGCCTTCCCGTTCGCGGGCACCCTCCACGAGGTCCGCTACGACATCCTGTCGCGCGCCGGCGGGGTGGACGCATTGGCGGAGACCCGGGCGGCGTTCGGCGTGCAGTAGGGGGCAACCCCTCCCTCGAGCGGGTAGGGGAGGAGAATGCCCGGTCTGGTTCTCGGCCCGCTCCTCCGGTACACCAGCGAGGTCGAGGCCTGCGTCTGGGTGGAGACCGATGCCCCGGCCGAGGTCGAGGTGCTGGGCCGGCGGGCCCCGACCTTCACCGTCGAGGACCACCATTACGCCCTCGTCGTCATCGAAGGACTGGAGCCGGGGTCCCGGCACGAGTACGAGGTGCGGGTCGACGGCGAGGTGCGGTGGCCCGAGTCTGACAGCCGCCTTCCGCCAAGCGTCATCCGCACCATCGACCCGGCGCGGCCTTTGACCGTGGCGTTCGGGTCCTGCCGCATCGCCGCTCCCCACGAAGAGCCGTGGACGCTCAGCAAGGACGAGGACGAGGACTGCGGGTTCGAAGACGACGCCCTCCGGGTCCTGGCCCACGAGATGTCAGAGGGCGACCGCGACAACTGGCCCGAGCTCCTCCTGCTGATCGGTGATCAGGTCTACGTCGACCTTGGCGCGCCGAAGACCAGGGCATTCGTCCGCAGCCGGCGCGACGAGGAGGGCGATGAACCCGAGGACGAGGTCGTCGACTTCGAGGAGTACGCCCATCTCCACCGGGAGGCCTGGAGCGACCCACTGATCCGCTGGTTGTTCTCGACCGTGTCGATCTCGATGGTCTGGGACGACCACGACATGGGCGACGACTGGAACATCTCCGGTACCTGGGTCGAGGAGATGGATCAGCACGAGTGGTGGCACCGGCGCAAGGTGGCCGGGTTCACCGCCTACTGGATCCACCAACACCTCGGGAACCTGTCACCCGCCGAGCTCGACGACGACGCCGTGTGGCAGAAGATCCGCGACGGAGGCGACGTCACCTCGATCCTCGAGGACTTCGCCGACCGGGCCGGTGAGCACGCCGACGGCGTGCGCTGGAGCTACTGCCGGGACATCGGGCCGACCCGCCTGATCGTCATGGAGTGCCGGGCGGCCCGCGACTTCCGCGACGGCAAGCGGTTGATCATCGACGACGAGACCTGGGAATGGATCGTCGACCACGCCCGCGGCGACGTCGACCACCTGCTCCTGGTCACGACCGACCCCTACCTGCTCGCCCCGGCCATGCAGGAGCTCGAAGCGTGGAGCGAGCGGGTGTGTGAGGGGGTGTGGGGCCGCTGGATGGCGAAGCAGGGCGAGAAGCTCCGCCGGGACCTCGATCTCGACCACTGGGGTTCGTTCCGCGAGTCGTTCGACCGCCTGGCCCGACTCCTCCGGGAGGTCGGCGCCGGCGAGCGTGGTGCGCCGCCGGCCTCCATCGTGGTCCTGTCCGGTGACGTCCACCATGCCTACGCCGCCGAGGTCGACTTCGGCCACGACACCGACGTCCGTAGCGCCGTCTACCAGGCCGTGTGCTCGCCCCTCCGCAACCCCCTCGTCGCTCGGGAGCGGCGAGTGGTGCGGTTCGGGACGACCAAACTTGCCCACCTGATCGGACGAGGGCTCCGCCGCCTGGCCGGCGGTCGACCCCCCGGCATCAGCTGGGAGCTCCGCGACGGGCCGTTCTTCGACAACCAGGTCGGCACCCTGCTGATCGACGGGCGTCACCTCGAGGTCCGTCTGGACAAGACCGAGCCCGGGGGGCAGCGGGAGGAGCGACGCCTCGAGCGGGTGATGAAGCGGGTCGTCAGCGAGGGCTGAGATCAGCCCGCGAGGACGCTCAGGACCAGCCGGGTGAGCATCGCCTCGACCCGGTCGGCGGCGAGGCCGCGGTGGGTGACCAGCACCTCCACCACCTCGAAGGAGGTCGCGGCTTCCAGCGCGGTGAGCACGTCACTGCGCTCGGACTCGTCGAGGGTCTGTCGAGCTCGGTGGCGAACAGGGCTTCGACCTGGCGGCGCAGCGCATCGCGCCGGGTGGCGAGGCCTTCGGCCACCACGGGGTACTCGGCCGACCGCAGGATGGCGATCCGGGCGTAGGGGCCGAGCATGGCGTGCTGCATGACCCGATGAGCCGCCAGGCGTTCGGCCCGCTCGGGGGTCGAGCCGGAGTCGTCGAGCAGGTCGAAGAGCGGGGCGGCGCGCTCCATCTGGCGGGCGATGGCCCGCGAGGTGAGCGAGTCCATGTCGTCGAAGTAGCGGAAGACCGACCGCAGCGAGACGCCTGAGCGCTCGGCGACCGCCGCCGCGCCGGGGCTGAGATTGCCCTCGCCGAGCAGGTCGAGCATGGCGTCGACCACCGCCTCGACGTTCTGTTCCCTGCGGGCCCGCCGCCCGTCGAGATGTTGGGGCTGCGCCATCCGGCCTGAGAGTACTGGCAGCGACGGTGCCAAAGACATTCAGCGGTCGGATCGGAGGAAGCCCTCGATGCCTCCGAGCCGGTCGGTGGTGCGGTCGTCGTGGACGACCAACGCGGGCTGGCCGCTGGCCGCCACCCGCTCCGGGTCGCCCTCGGCGGCGAGCACCGCGGCCGAGGCGGCGTCGGGAGCGAGGACCGTGACCGAGAGCACCTTCGCCGTCGGGCGGTCGACGGTGACGGCGGCGCCCTCCGCCAGCCCGAGCGTGGCCAGCACGGCGTCGGGATCGTCCGGGTCGCCGACCTCCACGACCCACGCCCGGTCCGTGCCGGGCGTGCCCGCCAGCCGCCGGGCCCCGCCGAGCTCCACGACGGCACCGGCGGCCCCGCCCTCGAGGAGGCCCTCGGCCACGAGGTCGACGGCCTGCGCCCGAGCCAGGTCGTCGACGTCGAGGACGCCGTCGACCTCCAGCGTCACCCGGGTGAGCAGGGCGTTGAGCTGCACGCCGGTGCTGCCCACCACGCCACCCGTGGCCTCCGCCGCGGCGAGGCTGGCCTCGACGAGGGCGAAGGTGGCGTCGTCCACCGGGACCGGCTGTCCGGGGGTCGACTCGATCTGGGCCACCAGGCTGTCAGGCCGGGACGGGTCCCAGAGTCGGTCGAGGTCGTCGAGGCGCTGGCGGGCGTCGATCAGCAGGCCGGGCCCGCCGCCGCGCACGGCCACCCGGCCCCAGGTCCCGAGCGCGCCGAGCTCGAGCTCGGACCAGTCGTCGTCCCCGAGGGCCCCGGCGACGGCACTGGGCTGATCCGGGGCCGGGGTCAGCCGGGGCACGGACCGCAGGGTAGAGCCGCGTGCTGCTCACGAATGGCGGCGAGATCGCCGCCCGCCGCAGACTGGAGCGATCCGCCGACAACCGGAGGTGCAACGGTGCGCAACCCCACCCGGGTGCTGCAGGTGCTCTTCTTCTCGGCGGTCGCCGTCTCGATCGTCCACTACGTCGACAACGTCGTGCGCTTCGACGACTACGACCCCGACCCCGGGCTCATCACCGCCCCGGTCGTGGCCGTGAGCTGGTTCGTGTTCACGGCGTTCGGGCTCTGGGGCTACGTCCAGTACCGCCGTGGCCACCGGCGGGCTGCCGCCCTGGCCCTGGCCGTGTACTCCGGCAGCGGGCTCATCGGCCCGGTGCACTACACGGTCGTGTCGCCGTCGGACCTCGACGGGTTCCAGAACCTCTTCGTGGTGCTCGACACCGTGCTCGGCCTGGGTGTCCTCGCCTTCGCCTGCTGGCTCGCGCTCACACCGGCCGACGACGGCTCAAGGACCGAGCCGATGGTGGCGTCGAGCTAGACGGTTCAACCGGCGGCGGTCTGGTCGGCCGCGGCCCGGAGCTCCTGGTCGTCCACGATGCCTCGGTCGGCGGCCGCGACCGCCGCGGTCGACTGCTCGTCGGTGAGGTCGTGGACGAGGCAGAACTCGTTGCCGAAGGGGTCCTGCATGACCGCCCAGTCGATGAGCGGCCGCTCGTCGTTGCCCGCTCGGGGCCGGGGGTAGAGGCTGGGCGGCTTCTTCACCGTGCCACCCAGTCGCAGGATCTCGTCGATGGCGGCGTCGACGCCGTTGGCGGGGGCGATGTCGATGTGGACGCAGTTGGCCCGGTCGTGCGTCGGGGGTTCGGACTGGATCGGGGCGCGCTCGGTGTTGATGAGGATGATCTCGTGCTTCCACGGGTCAGCCGTGCCGAGGTAGCCGAGCCAGCCGTGCCAACCGTCTTCGGGCCCGATCACCTCGTAGCCGGTGAGGGATGACCAGAAGGCGTAGCCGACGTCGAAGTCGGTCACGTTGATCGCGACGCAGCGCAGGGTTCCGATGCTCATCGGTTTGCACCTCCCCGGTGCCGAGGAATCAGCGGACGGCCGTCGCCTCGATCTCGATCATCAGCTCGGGAAAGGCCAGCCGCTCGACGCCGAGGAGGGTGCCTGTCTGCTTCATGCCCGACTCGGCCAGGCGCTCGCCGACCGACATCAGCGAGCCCATGAAGGCGTCCACGTCGGTCGTGTACAGGTTCAGCCGGACGACGTCGGCGAGGGTCATGTCCGCGGCCGTCAGCACGGCCTCGAGGTTGTCCAGCGCCTGGTTCATCTGCGCCACCATGTCGCCGGGGTGCAGCGGCGCGCCGTTCTCGTCCACCGAGGTCTGCCCCGAGCAGTAGAGCGTGCGGGTGCCGGCGGACACCTCGACCGCCTGGTGGAAGCCCATCTCGACCGACCACGGCCACGGGTTGATCTCTCGACGCTCCATCGGTCCTCCTGTGTTTCGGTTGGCGCCCTCGGCAGGATTCGAACCTGCGACACACGGTTTAGGAAACCGATGCTCTATCCCCTGAGCTACGAGGGCCGAGGGCCGAGGGCCGGGGGCCTTCGCCTGAGGCCGGCGACCCAGTGAACCAGCGATCAGCGGTGACGATGCAGATCCACTCCTGGTAGGTCCTCGAACCCGGCAGGATCTGCACTGAGGACCGCTCGGCCGGATGACCTGGCGGTGGCGGCGATGATGAGGTCGTGGGCGCCTCGCGATCGTCCCGAACGTCGTGTGTCCGCGAGCAGCTCGGCGTGGACGAGAGCGGTGTCCATCCCGTACGGGAGGACGGGGACGGACTCGATCACTGCCTGGACGAAGGTGACTCGGCGTTCTCGGTGCCGGCGGGAGGCCAACTCGACGCCGACCTGGAGTTCGGCGACGGTGACGGCCGCCATGGCGACGTCGTCGTCATCATCGATCCATGCATCGAGATCTCTGTCGTCGCGTTCGATGTCGATGAGGAAGGTGGTGTCGAGCAGCAAGGCCGTCATTCGCGGTCGTCCAGCGTCAGAAGTTCGCGGACCTCGGTGAGATCGTTCGACCATTCGGCGTCAGGCTCGTGTCGGCGCAGGAGTGCCTTTAGGTCGGCGCCCCGTCCACGGCTGACCGGCTCGAGTTGGGCAACGGCTCGTCCTCGTCGCATGATCGTGTACCGCTCATGGCGGTGCTCGATCGCGTCCAACAGATCGGCGAAGTTCCGGGCCGCGTCGGTAGCGGTCACGTCCGGCACGAGATCAGATTATCCGATTGAGAGTCGCCACGCAATCGGGCCAGCCTCCACGTGCGGTGGTTGCGTTCCAGAATCGGCCGCCTCGCGTTCCAACCCCTGCCCACGATCCCGGGCCCAGGTGGTTGTCCTACCGGCCCCACGAGGGCGGGACCGGGCTGATCGCCGGGTTCCGGATACCGCCTCAAGCCGTGCCTTGACCGGGCTGGTAGCGCAGTGCGACCGCCCCCGCCCCGAACGCTTGGCGCCCCACGAGCTTCAGCTCGAGCCGCTCGCTCAGGCCGGCGAACAACGTCGGCCCGTGGCCCGCCAGGATGGGATGCACGACGAACTCGTACTCATCGATCAATCCCAGGTCCGCCAAGGCCAGCGGGAGGGTCACGCCTCCCACGTACAGGCCTTCGCCCGGCTCCTGCTTGAGCTGCTGGACGGCTTTCCCCAGCTCACCCCTGCACGAGCTCCGCGTTCCAATCGACCCGGTCCAGGGTGCCTGACACGACGTACTTCTTTGCCCTGTCGATCGACTCGGCGAAGGGGATCGTCCAATCAGCCATCCAGACAGGCCAGGTTCCCGTCGCCGGCTGCCGCCACGCTGCCTCCATCATCTCGTAGGTCACCCGGCCGAAGAGCAGGGCATCGGCTCGTTCGAGCTCGTCGGCGAAATGGCGATGCATTTCCTCGTCCGGAAGACCCGCCTGGTGATCGCAGCAGCCGTCGAGGGTGACGTTGATCGAGTATCGAAGCGGTCTCATTGGTTGCTCTCCCTTGCTGCGGTCGCAGGCACCTGGCGGACCGTAATCAGACCGGCGCCGCCGCCATCTCTCATCGGTTCCCCGTCGTCTGCAGAAGCCCTCGGGCAGGCGTTTCGAGCGCGTGCCTACGCTGTCCGCGGAGGGCGATTGGGATGGGGATCTCGAAACAGTTGCAGCGCCGATGCGATGACCTTCGGGCATTGCACCGGCCGGGTGAGCCGCTGTTGCTCCCCAACGCGTGGGATGTCGCGACGGCACGCGCTGTGGTCGAGGCCGGGTTCCCCGTCGTCGCCACCACGAGCTGGGGAGTGGCAGCCTCGCTCGGATACGAGGACGACGAGCGCGCACCTGGTGCCGAAATGCTTGGTGCTGCTGGGCGCATCGCACGCGGCGTCGATGTGCCCGTGACCGTCGATGCCGAGGCCGGCTACGGGATGGATCCAGCCGAGCTGGTCGCCGGGCTCGAGGACATCGGCGCAGCCGGGTGCAACCTCGAGGACACGGATCACGCCGCGGGTCGACTGCGCGACCCCGTTGAGCGCGCACGGATGGTTGCGCACGGTCCGCGAAGCGGCGTCCGAAGCCAGCTACCCGCTGGTGATCAACGCTCGGGTGGACGTGTGGCTGCAGCCCTACATCGACGGCGCGGAGCCTGGTACCCAGGCCGCACTCGTGCCGGAAGCGCTCGAGCGTGCGAACGCATACCTCGAAGCCGGGGCGGACTGCGTCTACCCGATCGCCCTCTGGGAGTCCGACGCGCTGCACCAGTTCATGGAGGGCGTGGCTGGACCGGTGAACGTGACCCGGATGCCAGAACTCCCGTCGTTGGATGAGATCGTGGCGCTCGGGGTCGTCCGGGTGAGCTGGGCGATCTTCCTGTTCGAACAGGCGATGTCCCAGTTCAAGGAGCAACTCGGGTTGTTGCGAGGCTGAAGCACGCGAGTTGCTGTGGGCTCGCTAGATCCAGATGTGCTCCTCGGCGATCGCACCGTCGGTCCACTTCGCGACCGTGACCATCCGGCCACCGCCTTCGAACTCGCCGACGACGCACGTCCACTCTCCAGCCCCGAACGCGATGGGATGGGACGAGACCTGGATGGGCGTGCCACCGGTGCTCTGGACGAGCGCCTTCATGGCGTCGATGTGCTCGCGGATGCCGTGCGTCGGAGGTTGCCCGTGCACCTGTACGACGACGTCGTCGGTGTGTTGGCGGGCGAACACGCCGTCCCAGTCCGCGCCGTTCCATCCGGTGAAGTCGAGTTCGTCCATGCCCTTGAGATTGCGCGTCACGGTGTCATCTGCCATTTCGGTTTCTCCTTCTCGATGGGTGAGGGGACTTCTTGCCGGCGTCGGCTCAGCCGGCGCGGCGCGGCGCCTTGAGGTCGGTGTGCTCGAGAGATCGATCGACGAAATCGAGCGCCGTCTGGGCGACCTCGCGCCAGCCGTGGTCGATCGTGAGGGAATGGCCTCGGTTCGGCACCTTCACGATCTCCGTCACGGCCGGGTTGCGCCGCTGCCGCTTGTAGGCGGCATGCGCGATCGCCCACGGCACCGTGTGGTCCTTCTCGCCCTCGATGATCAGCAGGGGCCCGCGGTCGGGGTTCTTCGTGTCCACCTTCGCCTGCGTCCACGGGTTGAGGTTCGCGTTGCCCATCTGCGCGAGGGCGATCCCGGAGCCGGCGACGTGGAACGTGTCGTAGAGCTCCTTCGCCTCGTCCTCGTTCAACGCGTTCGCCCAGCCGTACTTGAAGTGTTTGAACGTGAAGGTGATCGCGCGGCGGCGGTTGAGCGGGTTGATCAGGTACGGGCCCGATGACTTGAGCACGGCGACCGGCAGAGGCAGGACGCCACGGAAGATCCCGGGGTCGATCGCCACCGTGGCCGCCGAGAGGCCTCGGCCGGCGATCATCTGCGCGAGCAGACCCCCGGTCGAGTGCCCCATCACCACCGGCTTGTTGTTCAGGGCGCTGATGATCTCGGTCGTGTGGTCCTCGATCTGCTTCAAGGTCTTGTTGGCGAGGACGTTCGGGTTCGCCCGGGCCTCTTCAACCGTTGCCGGATCGTCTGGCCAGTCCGGCGTCAGCGGCGCGTAGCCGGCCTGCTTGAAGAAGTCCACCCAGTTGGCCCAGCTGCTCGGCAGCACCCAGAGCCCGTGGATGAGAACCACCGGGGTGTCACCAGAAGCATTGGCCGCCTCGATCTCCTGGCGCTCACGATTCGAGATTGACGTCATGCCGAACTCCTGTTCAGTCGGGTGACAGACCACCGTCATGTCACTGCTCTGGCGCCACCGTCGCATGGGTCGCCGTGGATCGCCTCCGTGACACCCCCTAGTCATCCGTGTGCCTCCGGAGATGACTGGGGAGTTCCACGGAGGCGATCGGTCCCACGGTCGAGCGACGCTCCCGGTGCCAAGCGATGGAACCCAAAGGAGAACCGCCCATGTCCGCCACCACTACACAGTCGCCGGTCGTGCTCGAGCCGGCTTCGCAAGAGTTCGTCGACCGCGACCGCGACGCCGCCCTTCCTCTACGAGCTCACCCCCGCCGAGGCCCGCAAGGTGCTCGACGATGTCCAGGCCGCACCGATCGACAAGCTCGACGTCGAGGATCACTGGGTCACCGTCCCCGCCGAGGTCGGCGACGTTCGTGTGCGCATCGTCCGGCCGGCGGGCGCCGAGGGCCCCTTGCCGGTGGTCCTGTACATGCACGGCGGCGGTTGGGTGCTCGGGAACGCCGACACCCACGATCGGCTCGTGCGGGAGCTCGCCGTCGGCACCGGCGCCGCCGTCGTCTTCGTCGAGTACGACCGCTCGCCGGAAGCCCACTATCCGGTCGCGATCGAGCAGGGGTACGCCACCGCCCAGTGGATCACGCGGGAGGGCGTCGACCACCAGCTCGACCCCGACCGCATGGCCGTCGCAGGTGATTCGGTAGGCGGCAACATGACCGCAGCGCTCGCCCTGATGGCCAACGAGCGGGGCGACGTGCACTTCGTGCAGCAGTCGATGTACTACCCGGTGACCGACGCCGCCATGGACACCGGTTCGTACGAGCAGTTCAGCGAGGGTTACTTCCTCATGGCCAACGCGATGGCGTGGTTCTGGGACGCTTATCTGCCCGAGGTCGACCGGCGCTCGGAGCCCTTCGCGTCACCTCTCCGCGCCAGCGACGAACAGCTCGTTGACCTCCCTCCGGCGTTGCTCATCGTCGACGAGGCCGACGTGTTGCGTGATGAGGGCGAGGCCTACGCGGCACGGTTGCGGGCGGCCGGAGTTCCCGTGACCACCGTCCGCTACGACGGCATCACGCACGACTTCATGATGCTGAACCCTCTCAGCAGCACACAGGCCACACGCGCCGCGGTCGCCCAGGCCATCACGGTCCTGCGCGATGCCCTTGTCGGTGCGTGACCCGTTGAGCTGGTTCGCCGTCATGGACGTGGCCGGGCCCCTCATCCTCTCGGCGCCCGATCCCTATGCACGGGCCCGCC
>CAWBVI010000007.1:0-31765 GCA_963792205.1 uncultured Microthrixaceae bacterium
TCGAGCTGCTCACCAACTGGGAGAAGCCCTAGGACGTGCGCAGAACGGCTGAGGCTGCTGCGCTTGATCTGGGACATCGCCAAGCTGCGCTTGGCGATCAAGGCTGTGCTTGCCCGGTCGCCTCGCCTATCGGCTCGGCTCCTTAGGCAGCCTTGAGGGTTTCGAGGGCCTGGTCGGCGTGGGTGTCCATGTTGAGCTCGCTGGAGATGACGTCGAGCAGGGTCTGGTCCTGGCCGATCACGAAGGTCACCCGCTTGTTCATGAGCGGGCCCATGCGCTTCACGCCATAGGCCTTGGCCACGGTCTTGTCCACGTCGGACAGCAGCGGGTAGCCCAGGTCGTGCTTCTCGTCGAACTCGGCCTGCTTCTCGGGCGGGTCGGCGCTGATGCCGATGCGCTGCGCCCCCGCCTCGGCGAACTCGGCCGCCAGGTCACGGAAGTGACACGACTCCTTGGTACAGCCCGTCGTCAGGGCCTTCGGGTACCAGAACAGGACCACCGGGCCGTCCTGGAGCAGCGTGCTGAGGGCGCGCCGCGTCCCGCTCTGGTCGGGGAGCTCGAAGTCGGGAGCCCGGTCGCCGGCGGCGAGGGTCATGGCGGGGTCCTTCCGGAGGCCGTCGTACAGTCCTGACCCTATGCCCACGGTCTTCGATCGCCCGACGGACCTGCTCGACGGCGTGGGCACCGACCTCGGCACCACCGAGTGGCTGGAGGTCACCCAGGACCGGGTCGACACCTTCGCCGACGCCACCGGCGACCACCAGTGGATCCACGTCGACCCGGAGCGGGCGAAGGACGGGCCCTTCGGCGGCACCATCGCCCACGGCTACCTGACCCTCTCCCTGGTGAACACGTTCCTGCCCGGTCTGCTCGAGGTCCACAACACCTCGATGGGGGTCAACTACGGCACGGACAAGACCCGCTTCCCCGCCCCGGTGCCGGTGGGCAGCCGGATCCGGGGCCGGGCCGAGCTGACCGGCGCCGACGCAGTCCCGGGCGGCGTCCAGGCCCGGGTCACGGTCACGGTGGAGATCGAAGGCGGCGACCGGCCCGCTTGCGTGGTCGAGACGATCAGCCGGTTCCTGGACTGATGGGCGAGCGCCGCGACCATCCGTTGCCCGGCGCCCTGAGGGAGACACGCGACGAGGTCCCCGAGGCCATCCCGGCCGCCACCGTGATCCTCCTGCGGGACGGGCCGGACGGGCTCGAGACCCTGATGTTGCGACGCAACTCCAAGCTGGAGTTCGCCGGCGGGATGTGGGTCTTCCCGGGCGGGCGGGTCGACCCCGAGGACTACCCGGATGACGCCCCCGACGACGTCGAGGCGGCCGTCCGGGTCGCGGCCGTGCGGGAGGCCGAGGAAGAGGCCGGCCTCCGCCCCGACGTCGACGGCCTGGTCCCCTTCGCCCACTGGACCCCGCCCCAGGTCGCCATCAAGCGCTACGCCACGTGGTTCTTCGTGGCCGAGGCGCCGGCCGGCCGCATCACCATCGACGACGGCGAGATCCACGAGAGCATGTGGGTGCAGCCCGCCGATGCCCTTGCCCGCCGGGACGCGGGCGAGGTGGAGCTGGCCCCGCCCACGTGGGTCAGCCTCGACCGGTTGCGGCCGTCGGCAACGGTCGACCAGGCGCTCGAAGAGGCCCGTGCCACCGAGCCGGAGGCCTTCGTGACCGCCATCGCAAAGGACGCCGACGGCAACCTGGCCGCGCTGTGGCACGGCGACGCCGGCTACGAAGCGGGCGATGCCACCCTCGCCGGCCCCCGCCACCGCTTGGTCATGGCCGCCACGGGCTGGACCTACCACCGCGACTGACCCTCGCTGTCACTGGTCGTCGGCATGATCGGCCCATGGCTGCGCCCGCAGGTTCCGCCCCCGCCTCCGACCGACCCGTAGCATCGGGGCACCGGCGCCCGTCCCGGGCCGCGAGGAGAGCCGTGTCCGAACGCCGCCAACCCACGACCACGTCGAGCTTCGGCGTCTCGGGCCGCGCCAACCACGACGCTTCGGACTTCTACGCCCGCTTCACGCCCCCGGTCCTTTCCGACGACGAGGCGGTCAACCCCTCGCTCGAGCGCGATGTCCTGGTCGCCGGCGACGCCCGGGCCATGACCCGGGTGGCCGACCGGTCGGTCGCGCTGGTCGTGACCTCGCCGCCGTACTTCGCCGGCAAGGAGTACGAGCAGGCTCTGGGCGAGGGCCACGTCCCCGGCTCCTACCTCGACTTCCTGCAGGTGCTGGAGGACGTCTTCGCCGAGTGCGTCCGGGTGCTGGAGCCCGGCGGGCGCATCGCGGTCAACGTGGCCAACCTCGGCCGCCGTCCGTACCGGTCGCTGTCGGCCGACGTCATCGGCATCCTCCAGGACCGGCTCCGGCTCCTGTTGCGGGGCGAGGTCATCTGGCTCAAGGCCCGCGGCGCTTCGGGCTCGTTCGCCTGGGGATCGTTCCGCCAGCCGTCCAACCCGGTGCTCCGCGACCTCAGCGAGCGGGTGATCATCGCCAGCAAGGGCCAGTTCGCCCGCGGCCGCGACGGCGCCGGCACCCAGTCCAAGGACGAGTTCATGGAGTCGACCATGGACCTGTGGGAGCTGCCCACCGAGTCGGCCCGCCGGGTGGGCCATCCGGCGCCGTTCCCGGTCGAGCTGCCCCAGCGGCTCATCGAGCTCTACACGTACCCGGGCGACCTGGTGCTCGACCCGTTCATGGGGTCGGGCTCGACCGCCGTCGCCGCGGTCCGCACCGGGCGTCACTACGTCGGCTACGACACCGATCCCGAGTACGTCGCCGCCGCGACCGCGCGGCTCGCCGACGTCACGGCCGCGGTGCCGCCGCCGGTGGAGTCGGCTCGGGTCCTGGCCGCCGAGGCGCTGGTCGACGCCGGCTTCGTCGACGTCGAGGACCGGTTCCGCTCACCGGCCGGCACGGCCTTCGCCCTCCGCGCCGTCGACCCGCAGGGGGCTCGGTGGTACGTCGACGTGGCCGGGGGCTTCACCACCGGCCCGTCCGGGCTCCGGCGCTCCGAACTGCTCTGGCGGGCGGTCGGCATGGCCCACACCGTCCAGGCCCACGAGCCGGGGTGCCGGACGCTCGTGCTCACCCCCGAGCTGCCGGGGGCGAACGGCCGACCGGTGGTGCGGGCCCTCGAGGCCAGCGGCACCCGGGTGCTGGAGCTCACCGACCCCGACCTCATCGGCGAGCTGAAGGCCCTGCTCGGCTGACCCGGTTGGCCACCACCTGGGATCCCGAGCAGTACCTGCAGTTCGCGGCGCTCCGGCTGCGGCCGGCCTTGGATTTGCTCGCCCACGTCGAGCCCGCCGAGCCGCCGGGCCTGGTGATCGACCTCGGGTGCGGACCGGGCAACCTCACCGCACGTCTCGCCGAGCGGTGGCCGGGCGCCGAGGTCATCGGTGTGGACAGCTCGCCGTCGATGCTGGCCGACGCCCGCCGGGACCACCCGGAGCTGACCTGGGTCGAAGCCGACCTGGCCACCTACGAGCCGCCTCGTCCGGCCGAGGTCGTGTTCTCCAACGCCGCCCTCCACTGGCTGCCGGATCACGAGGCCCTGCTGCCCACTCTCCTCGGCCGGGTCGCCCCCGGTGGCGTGCTGGCGGTGCAGGTGCCCGACGAGTGGGACGCGCCCTCGCACACCGCCGGCTTCGCCATCGCCAACGCACCCCACTGGAAGGACAAGGTCGGTTACGACCTGAACGAGCACCCGCTGCTCGACGGGGCGGGCTACCTCGACGTGCTGCTCCCCCTCGCGACCGTCGTCGACCTCTGGACCACGCAGTACTTCCACGTCCTGGAGGGGCCTGACCCGGTGGTCGAGTGGTACAAGGGCTCGTTCCTGCGGGCCTTCCTGAGTGGGCTCGACGAGGCCGACGGCCAGGCCTTCGTGGCCGAGTACGCCGCCGCGATGGCCGAGGCCTACCCGCCCCGCCCCGACGGCCGCACGGTCCTGCCCTTCCGCCGCCTCTTCATCGTCGCCCGCGCCCGCTAGCTGCCAGGCGGCGGCGTGATGGCGCTCACGGGGTCGCCTCGATCAGGTCGGCGACGATGCCGGCCAGCTCGGGGCCGGCGTCCTCCTGGACGAAGTGGCCGGCGCCCTCGATGATCGGGTGGTCCCGGCCCTGGGCCCCGGGCACCAGCTTGTGGAACGGGCGGTGGCCGCCGGCGGTTATGGGGTCCGAGTCGGTGAAGGCGGTGAGCAGCGGCTTGTCCCACGCCGCCAGCACCTCCCACGCCGCCCGGTTGTCGGCCGAGGCCTCGTCGTCGGGACGGATGGGCACGAGGCTGGGCATCTGCCGGGCGGCTTCCTTGTAGGAGTCGTCCGGGAAGGGGGCGTCGTAGGCGGCCACGACTTCGGGGGCCAGGTCGGTGGTGCACCCGCCGCTGACGATGCCGCCGATCGGGAACCGCTCGGCGTTCTGCGAGAAGTCGAGCCAGGCCAGGAAGGCGTCGGCCACCTTCTGGTCGCCGGTGGGCAGCCCCCCGTTGGAGATGACGACGCGGTCGAAGCGGTCGGGGTGCTCGGCCACCAGCCGTAGGCCGATGAGGGCCCCCCAGTCCTGGCCGACCAGGGTCAGGCCCGAGAGGTCCAGCTCGTCGAAGAGGGCGGCCGCCATCCACCCCACCATCCGGCGGTAGGTGACGTCGGCGCGGTCGGCGGGCTTGTCGGAGCGCCCGAACCCCACGAGGTCGGGGGCGACGGCCCGCAGGCCCCGGTCGACCAGCACCGGGATCATGTGCCGGTACAGGTAGCTCCAGGTCGGTTCGCCGTGGAGGAGCAACACCGTCGCCCCGTCGGCGGGCCCCTCGTCCAGGTAGTGGATCCGCAGCCCCTGGTCACCGTCGCCGGGAGGGATCTCGACGTAGCGGGGAGCGAAGTCGTAGCCCGGGAGGTCGGCGAAGCGCTCGTCGGGGGTGCGCAGCAGGTCCATGGATCCCACTCTCCACTATTGACACTCTTACTGTCAATAGTTAGCGTCGACCCATGAGTGTGAACGGGGAGCCGGGGTTCGACGGGCGGATCGAACGGTTGGTCGAGGACGCCCAGCCCTGGTGGCCGGGGGCACCCCGCCCTCCGGCGTGGTCGGGGGAGACCCGGGCGCCCAACGTCGTCGTGATCGTGCTCGACGACACCGGCTTCGCCCACTTCGGCTGCTACGGCTCGTCGATCGAGACGCCGAACATCGACCGGCTGGCCGCAGGGGGGATCCGCTACACGAACTTCCACACGACCGCGCTCTGCTCGCCCACCCGGGCCTGCCTCCTCACCGGCCGCAACCACCACACGGTGGGCATGCGGGGCATCTCCAACTGGGACCCGGGCTTCCCCCACATGCGCGGCGCCATCAGCCCCCATGCCGCCACCCTCGGCGAGCTGCTCGGGGACCACGGCTACGCCACCTTCGCCCTCGGCAAGTGGCACCTCGCCCCCATGATCGAGTGCTCGGCCGCCGGCCCCCACGACAACTGGCCCCTCCAGAAGGGCTTCGACCGCTTCTACGGCTTCCTCAACGGCGAGACCGACCAGTTCCACCCGGAGCTGACCTACGACAACCACCCCGTCGACCCGCCGGCTCGGCCCGAGGACGGCTACCACGTGTCCGAGGACCTGGTGGACCACGCCATCGAGTTCGTGTCCGACCTGCGGGGCGTGCGCCCCGACCGGCCGTTCTTCACCTACCTGTCCTTCGGGGCGACCCACGCCCCCCACCAGGCCCCGCCCGAGTACCTGGCCAAGTACCGGGGGCGCTTCGACGCCGGCTGGGACGCGGCCCGCGACGAGTGGTTCCGGCGCCAGCAGGACCTGGGCGTCGTCCCCGACGGCACGGTGCTCGCCCCCCGCAACCCCGGGGTGGAGGCGTGGGACGACCTGAGCGACGACCAGTGCCGGTTCGCCTGCCGCCTCCAGGAGGCCTTCGCCGCCTTCCTCGACCACACCGACGCCCAGATCGGGCGCTTCGTCGACCACCTCGAGGCCATCGGCGAGCTCGACCACACGATCCTCGTGGTCACCTCCGACAACGGGGCCAGCCAGGAGGGTGGGCCCGAGGGCGTGATGAACGAGTTCCAGTGGTTCAACGGCTTCCCCGAGGACGTCGGGCGCATCGTGGCCGAGCGCTTGGATGACATCGGCGGGCCCCACAGCCACACCAACTACCCGTGGGGCTGGGCCCAGGCCGGCAACACCCCCCTCAAGTGGTACAAGCAGAACACCTTTGGGGGCGGGGTGCGGGACCCCCTCGTCATCCACTGGCCCGACGGCATCGCCGACGCGGGCGGCATCCGCCACCAGTTCTGCCACGCCGTCGACCTGGCCCCGACCCTGCTCGACGTGCTCGGCATCGAGGCGCCGACGAACCGGCGGGGCGTCGAACAGCTCCCCGTGGCCGGGACGTCGCTGACCTACACCTGGGAGGAGGCGTCGGCCCCGACCCGCAAGGAGGTCCAGTACTTCGAGCAGATGGGCCACCGGGGCCTGTGGCAGGACGGGTGGAAGGCGGTCACCTACCACCACAAGGGCACGCCCTTCGCCGAGGACCGCTGGGAGCTCTACCACCTCGACGAGGACTTCTCCGAGAGCGAGGACCTGGCCGCCGCCGAGCCCGAGAAGCTGGCCGAGCTGGTGGCGGCGTGGGAGGCGGAGGCCGAGACCCACGGCGTGTACCCGCTCGACGACCGCACCATCGAGCTCTTCGTGTCCCCGCCCCGTCCCGGCACGCCCCACGCCACGACGACCTACGCCTACCGGCCCCCCGTCGCCCACCTGCCGGCGGACGTGGCCCCCCGCCTCGGCGGCCGGCCCTTCGTGATCACCGCCGACATCGAGCGCTCGGCGCCCGACGAGGGGGGCGTGATCGTGGCCCTCGGCAGCCACGCCGCGGGCTACAGCTTCTTCCTGCAGGACGGCCGCCTGGGGTTCGACTACAACGACTTCGGGAACCACACCGTCCTGATCTCGGACCGTGAAGTGCCGGTCGGCCGGGTGCCGGTCGGCGTGCGCTTCACGCGCGACGACGAGGGCCCCGGCACGTTCACGCTGCTCGTCGACGGCGAGGAGGCGGGCTCGGCCCCAATCCCCCGCCTGGTGCGGATCTTCGGGTCGATGGGCCTCGACCTCGGCCGGGACGGGCTGTCACCGGTCAGCGAGGAGTACGACGGCGCCTTCCCGTTCCGGGGCACCCTCCACGAGGTCCGCTACGACGTCCTGTCGCGCCTCGGCGGAGTGGACGCTTTGGCGGAGACCCGGGCCGCCCTCGGCACCCAGTAGGGCGGGCGGTCAGGCCTGGAGGACGCTCAGGACCAGCCGGGTGAGCATCGCCTCGACCCGGTCGGCGGCGAGGCCGCGGTGGGTGACCAGCACCTCGACCACCTCGAACGAGGTCGCGGCCTCCAGCGCGGTGAGCACGTCACTGCGCTCGGACTCGTCGCGGGCGTCGAGCTCGATCGCGAACAGAGCTTCGACCTGGCGGCGCAGCGCATCGCGCCGGGTGGCGAGGCCTTCGGCCACCACGGGGTACTCGGCCGACCGCAGGATGGCGATCCGGGCGAAGGGAGCCAGCTTGGCGTGCTGCATGACCCGGTGGGCCGCCAGGCGCTCGGCCCGCTCGGAGGTGGAGCCGGAGTCGTCGAGGAGGTCGAAGAGCGGTGCGGCCCGCTCCATCTGGCGGGCGATGGCCCGCGAGGTGAGCGAGTCCATGTCGTCGAAGTAACGGAAGACCGACCGCAGCGAGACGCCCGAGCGCTCGGCGACCGCCGCCGCTCCGGGGCTGAGGTTGCCGTCGCCGAGCAGGTCGAGCATGGCGTCGACCACCGCCTCGACGTTCTGTTCCCTGCGAGCCCGCCGCCCGTCGAGGTGTTGGGGCTGCGCCATCAGGCCTGAGAGTACTGGCAGCGACGGTGCCAAAGACATTCAGCGGTCGGATCGGAGGAAGCCCTCGATGCCACCGAGCCGGTCGGTCGTGCGGTCGTCGTGGACGACCAACGCGGGCTGGCCGCTGGCCGCCACCCGCTCCGGGTCTCCCTCGGCGGCGAGCACCGCGGCCGAAGCGGCGTCGGGAGCGAGGACCGTGACCGAGAGCACCTTCGCCGTCGGGCGGTCGACGGTGACGGCGGCGCCCTCCGCCAGCCCGAGCGTGGCGAGCACGGCGTCGGGATCGTCTGGGTCGCCGACCTCCACGACCCAGGCCCGGTCCGTGCCCGGCGTGCCCGCCAGCCGCCGGGCCCCGCCGAGCTCCACGACGGCGCCGGCGGCCCCGCCCTCGAGGAGGCCCTCGGCCACGAGGTCGACGGCCTGCGCCCGAGCCAGGTCGTCGACGTCGAGGACGCCGTCGGCCTCCAGCGTCACGCGGGTGAGCAGGGCGTTGAGCTGCACGCCGGTGCTGCCCACCACGCCACGCGTGGCCTCCGCCGCGGCGAGGCTGGCCTCGACCAGGGCGAAGGTGGCGTCGTCCACCGGGACCGGCTGTCCGGGTGCGGACTCGATCTGGGCCACCAGGCTGTCGGGCCGGGACGGGTCCCAGAGCCGGTCGAGGTCGTCGAGGCGCTGGCGGGCGTCGATCAGCAGGCCGGGCCCGCCGCCGCGCACGGCCACCCGGCCCCAGGTCCCGAGCGCGCCGAGCTCGAGTTCGGACCAGTCGTCGTCCCCGAGGGCCCCGGCGACGGCACTGGGCTGATCAGGGGCCGGGGTCAGCCGGGGCACGGACCGAAGGGTAGAGCCGCGTGCTACTCACGAATGGCGGCGAGATCGCCGCCCGCCGCAGACTGGAGCGATCCGCCGACAACCGGAGGTGCAACGGTGCGCAACCCCACCCGGGTGCTGCAGGTGCTCTTCTTCTCGGCGGTCGCCGTCTCGATCGTCCACTACGTCGACAACGTCGTGCGCTTCGACGACTACGACCCCGACCCCGGGCTCATCACCGCCCCGGTCGTGGCCGTGAGCTGGTTCGTGTTCACGGCGTTCGGGCTCTGGGGCTACGTCCAGTATCGCCGTGGCCACCGGCGGGCTGCCGCCCTGGCCCTGGCCGTGTACTCCGGCAGCGGGCTGATCGGCCCGGTGCACTACACGGTCGTGTCGCCGTCGGACCTCGATTGGTTCCAGAACCTCTTCGTCGTGCTCGACACCGTGCTCGGCCTGGGTGTCCTCGCCTTCGCCTGCTGGCTCGCGATCACGCCGGCCGACGACGGCTCGCGGACCGAGCCGATGCTGGCGTCGAGGTAGACGGTTCAACCGGCGGCGGTCTGGTCGGCCGCGGCCCGGAGCTCCTGGTCGTCCACGATGCCCCGGTCGGCGGCCGCGACCGCCGCGGTCGACTGTTGGTCGGTGAGGTCGTGGACCAGGCAGAACTCGTTGCCGAAGGGGTCCTGCATGACCGCCCAGTCGATGAGCGGCCGCTCGTCGTTCCCCGCTCGGGGTCGGGGGTAGAGGCTCGGCGGCTTCTTCACCGTGCCACCCAGTCGCAGGATCTCGTCGATGGCGGCGTCGACGCCGTTGGCGGGGGCGATGTCGATGTGGACGCAGTTGGCCCGGTCGTGCGTCGGGGGTTCGGACTGGATCGGGGCGCGCTCGGTGTTGATGAGGATGATCTCGTGCTTCCACGGGTCAGCCGTGCCGAGGTACCCGAGCCAGCCGTGCCAACCGTCTTCGGGCCCGATCACCTCGTAGCCGGTGAGGGCTGACCAGAAGGCGTAGCCGACGTCGAAGTCGGTGACGTTGATCGCGACGCAGCGCAGGGTTCCGATGCTCATCGGTTTGCACCTCCCCGGTGCCGAGGAATCAGCGGACGGCCGTCGCCTCGATCTCGATCATCAGCTCGGGAAAGGCCAGCCGCTCGACGCCGAGGAGGGTGCCCGTCTGCTTCATGCCCGACTCGGCCAGGCGCTCGCCGACCGACATCAGCGAGCCCATGAAGGCGTCCACGTCGGTCGTGTACAGGTTCAGCCGGACGACGTCGGCGAGGGTCATGTCCGCGGCCGTCAGCACGGCCTCGAGGTTGTCCAGCGCCTGGTTCATCTGCGCCACCATGTCGCCGGGGTGCAGCGGCGGCCGCCGTTCTCGTCCACCGAGGTCTGCCCCGAGCAGTAGAGCGTGCGGGTGCCGGCGGACACCTCGACCGCCTGGTGAAAGCCCATCTCGACCGACCACGGCCACGGGTTGATCTCTCGACGCTCCATCGGTCCTCCTGTGTTTCGGTTGGCGCCCTCGGCAGGATTCGAACCTGCGACACACGGTTTAGGAAACCGATGCTCTATCCCCTGAGCTACGAGGGCACGAGGGCCGAGGGCGGGAGAAATCGTGGGAGAGAACTCCCGACGGCCGTGCGTGTCCGCGGCTTCGTGGCGGAGGGTACTGCTGATCGGTGGGACGGCCGGGGCCTCCGCCGTTCCTGCCTCGTGGCACCGCCGGGCGGACAGCCGCTGCCGAGCCGGGCCTGACCCGGACCGGAGGGGGCCTCGGCGACGCGGCCAGGATGGCCGGTGGGTCAGGGCCGACGCGTCGAAGTCGAGCGGGTGTTGGGCACCAGGCGCCGGCCCGTCACCTTGATAGGGACGATCCGGAGCCAGTGCACCTTGTCGCCCGTCCACAGCGGCGCGTCGGGGTCGTCGACGTCGACCTCGGCGTGGTCGAACACCTCGTCGGCGTAGCCGATGAGCATCACCGTCCAGCCCGTTCGCGCGAGATCGTCGACGTCGTCGGCCTCGAAGCAGACCCGGGTGCCGGAGCGCCGCCCGCAGCTTGGTGCCCTCTTCGGTGCGCACGAGCAGCGTGCGGCCGTCGACGTGGTGGTCCACGGGGAAGATCTCGGGGTGGTTGCCCGCGAAGACGCCGAGGCGGCCCCATGTACGGGTGGCGAGCAGGTCCCAGCACTCCTCCTCGGTGAGGGCCACCAGGTGCCGGTCGGTCGGCGTTGCTTCCATGGCCCGATCAGACCACGTCCTTGCCCTCGCTCCCAGGGCCGAAGGTCCTTGCCAGGACCCGGTGCTCGCCCGGCGCGAGGGTCGTGATGTCGCCGTCGAAGCCGATCGCGACGGGGTCGTTGTCGTCGTGGGCATCGAGCTCGATCCCGGCGGACGAGACCCTGACCTCCAGCCAGTTCCCGCGGAAGCGGAGGTTGAACGAGTAGGGCCCCAGCGCCTCGGGGACGCTGGGGTCGAACCAGAGGGTGTCGTCGTGGATGGACAGGCCTGGGTAGCAGCGCTCGATCACGTCGACGGTCCCCGCCATGGCACCGATGTGGACCCCCTCGGAGGTGGTGCCCCCTTGCACGTCGTCGATGTCGCTGCGCAGGGCCTCACACAGCGCCGCGAAGGACTGGTCGAGGTCGCGGCGGGCGACGACCCACGCGTGCACCACCTGGCTGAGGGTGGACCCGTGGGAGGTGCGGGCGAGGTAGTAGTCGATGGTGCGGTCGGTGCACGACTCGTCGACCGAGTACCCCAGCCGGTCGAACAGCTCGTCCATCTCGCGGCGGGAGAAGAGGTAGTAGAGCATGAGCGTGTCGGCCTGCTTGGACAGCTTGTAGCGGTTGGGGGTGTCGCCCTCGGCCTCCAGGATCCGATCGAGTCGCTGGATGTTGCCGTAGCGGTCGGCGTAGCCCTCCCAGTCCAGCTCCTCGAGGTCCTCGTAGCCCTCGAACTGGCTGATCACGCCGTCGTGGAAGCAGACCCGCAGCCGCCGGCTGATCTCGTCCCAACGCTCGAGCTCGTCGGGGGTGACGGCCAGCTTCCGCACGATCTCGTCCCGCCGCTGGTCGTCGACGCGTTGGAGGATCTCGCCACTCCTCCACAGCACCCACGCGGCCATGACGTTGGTGTAGGCGTTGTTGTCGATCCCGGCCTGACCGCGGCCGGGCAGGGCCTCGTGGTACTCGTCGGGCCCGACCACGCCGCGGATGTCATAGCGGTCGTCGATGTGGCTGTAGGCGGCCGTGCTGGCCCAGAAGCGGGCGATCTCGACCATGAGCTCGGCGCCTTGGTACGACAGGAAGTCGTGGTCGGCGGTGGCGTCGAGGTAGCGCACCACGTTGTGGGCGATGGCGGCGTTGACGTGGCGCTGGAGCCGGGAGTTGTCCGGCAGCCAGTGCCCGGAGCGGGGGTTGAGGTGCGCCGTCGGGGTCTCCTCCCGCCCGCTGGACGCGCTCTGCCAGGGGAACATGGCGCCGTCGAGGCCCGCAGCGCGTGCCAGCCGGCGGGCCTCGTTGAGCCGCCGGTAGCGGTACATCAGCAGCGCCTGGGCCAGCTCGGGCACACGGAGGTTGACGTACGGGAACACGAACAGCTCGTCCCAGAAGATGTGGCCCCGGTAGGCCTCGCCGGCCAGCCCCCGGGCGGGCACGCCCACGTCGTAGGTGCGGGTGTGCTTCGAGATGGCCTGGTGCAGGTGGAAGAGCTGGAGGGTGAGTCCGCGCGCCAACGACTCGGACTGTTCGATGTCGATGTGGGTGCGGTGCCAGGTGTTGGACCACGCCCTGGCGTTGGCGGCGGTCAGGTCGTCGTAGCCCGGCGTCCAGTCGAGCTCGCGGGTCGCGGCCTCGCCCGGCTCGTAGATGCCCGGGTCGCGGGAGGTGAAGATGGCGACGACCTTCTCCACCGTCACCTCCTCGCCGTCGACCACCGGGACGACCATCCGATGGGCGATCAGCGCCGCCTCCTGCTCGACGGTCCGCGAGACCCAGGACCGCGCACCGAGGAGCCGGGTCCGGGCCGCCTCCGCCACCCGGATGCGCGAGCCCGTGGTCTCGGCCAGCAGGGCGATGACCTCCTCCCCGGCGGTCCAGGTCCGCTCGACCCGGAGATGTCTCCCGCCGAGCCCGCGGTAGCGCGCCACCCCGGCGTTCTCCACCTCGCCGTCTATGGCCGACCGCACCTCGATCGCCCCCGACCAGCCCTCGGGCAGGAAGGAGGTCTCGAGCGCGGCCAAGTGGGCGTTGTCCCGGTGGACGAGGCGGCGCTGGGCCACCCTGGTGACGCGCCCGTGGCCGTCGCGGAAGCGCAGGGCGCGGGTGAGCTGACCGTGGCGCATGTCGAGCGTGACGGTGTGTTCGAGCACCTCGACCCGGTCCATCGAGAACCAGGCCTGCCCGTCGGTGCGGAACTCGAGCAGGAGCCAGTTGGGGAGGTTCACCAGGCTCTCGTGGTCGAGCTGCCGGCCGTCGACGACGTCCACCAGCCGGTTGTAGACCCCGGCCACGTAGGTACCGGGGTAGTGGATCCCGTCCGCGCTCGACTCGGGGGCCGAACCCCGGGTCGAGAGGTAGCCGTTGCCGAGGCTGCACAACGCCTCGCGGTGGCCCTCCTCCTCGGGCGCGTAGCCCTCGAAGACGACACGGGTCCGGTCGCCGGGGGTCATCGCACGTCGACCTCGCCGAGATCGGCCACCACCGCGTCGGCCCCGTGCTCGCGCAGGGCGTCCGCTTCACCGGTTCGGGCCAGGCCGATCACCAGCGCGAAGTGGCCGGCTCGGCCGGCCTCGACCCCGGCCTGCGCGTCCTCGACCACGACCGCCCGGTCGGGCTCGACGCCGAGCCGATGGGCGGCCTCCAGGAAGATGGCCGGGTCGGGCTTCCCGGGCAGGTCGAGCCGCTCGGCCTCGACCCCGTCGACGAGCACGTCGAAGCGATCGATCATGTGGGCGGAGCGAAGCACCTCGACCATGTTGCGGCTGGCGGATACCGCCGCCATGGCGATGTCCACCCGGACCAGGCGCTCGAGCAGGGCGAGGGCATCGGGGAACGACTGCACTCCGTCGCGCAGGATGAGGTCGACGAACCGGCGGTCCTTGCGGTTGCCGATGGCGCAGACGCTCCCGTCGCCCGGGGCGTCGTCGGGGGCGCCCTCAGCGAGCTCGATACCCCGGGACACGAGGAAGCTCCGGGCGCCGTCGTACCGGGGCTTGCCGTCCACGTACGCCAGGTAGTCCTGCTCGGAGAAGGCCTCGAACGGGTGCCCGGTGGCGTCGGCCCGGCGGCGGAGGAGTCCGTCGAACACGGCTCGCCAGGCCGTGGCGTGGACCCGAGCCGTGTCGGTCAGCACACCGTCGACGTCAAAGGCGACACCGTCGATCGCGTCGTGGTCGATCGTCGGCACCCGTCCAGCCTGCCAGGTTCATGTTCTCACACGGAGCCGCCACGCTGATCGTTGGTCATCGCGCCCGAGCTGTCGCATCCGGGGCCCGAGAGGTGTCTCCTGTCGACCGATCGACAGGAGGAACGACGGCACTGTTGCGGTGGTCGGTCAGCTGATCGGCGGAGTGAAACTGGCGTCATGACCCGTCGCCGTTCGTGTCCTCCGGTCGATGTGGGCGGGTCGGCGTTCGTCGGGTATCGGTTCCCGCCTGAGGTGATCGTGCTGGCGGTGCGCTGGTATCTGCGATTCGGGTTGTCCTACCGCGATCTCGAGGAGCTGTTGGCCGAGCGTGGCGTCGCGGTGGATCACGTGACGCTCTTTCGGTGGGTGCAAGCGCGTCTACCGCGCGGTTGACGAGCACGGCCAGGTGATCGACGTGTACGTCTCACGACGCCGCGACCTAGCTGCCGCCCGCCGGTTACTCGCGGTCGATCGACTGCTCAGCGACACATGGACTGACACGGCCCTGACCCGACGAGGCCCCCCTCAGGTCTGTTCACCTTCGGGTTGGCAGGCGGGCCGGTGATCGAGTCGGAGGCGACGGCGAACGACCGCTCAGGGCTGAGGGTCGCCGTAATCCCTGGTGCAGGACGTGACCGCCGGGTCAGAGCCCGGGCAGGAGCATCCGCCGCCGGTGTCCTGCGAGCTCAGAGGCACTGTTGCATCAAGGGCGACCGACTCCGGCGCCCAAGAGCTGGTCTCGTCGTGGAAGGTAGAAGGAGCGGGGCGGAACAAGGGGACCGGATCGACGCCGCCTGCAGCAACGACGAGAGAGGAGTAAAGATGGAGCCGGGCCGCCGGTCTAGAGCCGACGGAGCTCGGGCGGCGGGCCCGGAGGGACAGATCGGGCCAGGATCCGGGCGTCGACGGCCACGACGCCCTCAGGCGAGACGATCACGGGGTTGATGTCCAGTTCGGCCATCTCCGGCACGGCGGCGGCGAGGCGAGCGACGCGCTGCAGGAGCGCTTCCAGCGCGTCGGTGTCTCCGGCCGCGGCGCCCCGGTAGCCAAAGAGCAGGGGAGACGAGCGCAGCGATCGGACCAACTCGGCGGCGTCCTGGTCGGTGACGGGCAGGATTCGGAACGAGCGGTCGCCCAGGAGCTCGGTGGCGGTGCCGCCCATGCCGAACATCAGCAGCGGCCCGAACAGCGGGTCTTGGACGACGCCGACGATGGTCTCGACGCCGGACGCGGCCATCTCGTTGCACGAGTGCGCCGGTCATCGCCGAGCCGATGCGGTCTGCCATTTCCCGGTAGGCGTCGGCGACCGCCTCTGGGGTCGTGAGGTCGAGGGCGACACCGCCGATGTCGCTCTTGTGCACGATGTCGGGTCCGGCCGCTTTCAGCGCGACCGGGAACCCGAGCTCGGTCGCCGCCCGAGCGGCCTCATCGGCCCCCGTCGGCGTCCTGGTCCCGGACGACAGGCACACCAGCCGCGGTGAGCACCTCGGTCACTGCTTCGGGTGCCAACCAGCCGCCGTCGGGATTCGCCGAGAGGAACCTGCGGACCACGGCGCGGGCGGCGTCGATGTCGCAGTCGGCGAAGGAGGGCACCGCGCCTGGTGGGCGCCGGCGCCAGGCGCCGTAGCGGGCCGCTCGGGCCAAGGCGCGGACGGCAGGTTCAGGCGACCCGAAGACCGGCACGGCCTCGGCCTGGTCCTCGGCACGCAGCACCGGTGGGAGGTCGGGGGCGGCGAGGAAGCATCCCAGTACGGTCTTCGGCGTCCTGGCCGCGGCGCGGGCGACCACCTTGCCGACCGCCGCGGAGGGGGCGGCGAAGGTGGGCGTGCTGATGACGATCGCCGCGTCGATCGTGTCGTCGGCGAGCACGATTGCGAGGGCCTGCTCGTAGCTCTCGGGGGTGGCGCCAGCGACGAGGTCGACGGGGTTGGCGACTGCGGCGTTGGGGTCGACGACCGCCCGTAGCGCCGTCTGGGCGTCGGCTGACAGTTCGGGTACCTCGAGTCCCGCGCCGTCGCAGGCGTCGGTGGCCAGGATCCCGGGTCCACCTGAGTTCCCGACGATGGCCACCCGCGGCCCGGCGGGCAGGGGCTGGGAGCCGAGAACCAGGGCCATGTCAAAGAGCTCGTCGAGCGTGTCGACTCGGATGACGCCCGCCTGGTGGAAGAGGGCGTCGACGGCGACATCGGGGCTGGCCATGGCCGCGGTGTGCGACGACGCGGCCCGGACCCCGGCGGAGGACCGGCCGCTCTTGACGGCCACGATCGGCTTTCTCCGGGACACCCGGCGAGCGATGCGCGCGAACTTGGCGGGGTTGCCGAACGACTCCAGGTACAGGAGGACGACGTCGGTGTTGGGGTCGTCCTCCCAGTACTGGAGGAGGTCGTTGCCGCTGACGTCGGCCTTGTTGCCGACGGACACGAAGGTGGAGACGCCGAGGCCCATGCGGGCCGACCGTTCCAGCAGGGCGATGCCCAGCGCACCGGATTGGGACAGCATGGCGATCCGGCCCGTCGTCGGCGCGAACGGGGCGAAGGTGGCGTCGAGGCCGATGGCGGTGTTGACCACGCCGATGCAGTTCGGACCGACGAAGCGCAGCCCGTTGCCGCGGGCCAGGTCCCGCAGCTCGTCCTGGGCGGCGTGGTCGCCCACTTCGCCGAATCCGGCGGTGAGCACGACGAGGCCGTGGACGCCCTTGTCGATCGCCTCCCGCACGACGTCGAGCACGGCGGCGGAGGGCACGGCCACCACGACGAGGTCGACGGGACCGGGCACGGCGGCGAGGCTCGGGTGGGTGGGCAGCCCGGCGATCTCGTCGGCCCGAGGGTTGACGGGGTAGATGGGGCCCTCGAATCCTGCGGCCTGCAGGTTCTGCAGCACCACGTGGCCCACGCTGCTCGGGTTACGGCCGGCCCCCACGACCGCCACCGACCGGGGCGTGAGGAGCCGGGCGACCGACGCCGCCTCGGCCCGGTGCTCGCGTTGCTCCGCGGCGGCCAGGGCGCGCTCGGAGGGCTCGATGAGCAGTTCGACCTCGACTACCGCGCTCTCGAGGTGGCTGGACTCTTCGAATCCCGCCGACGCGAACACCGCGAGCATGCGCCGGTTGGTCGCCAACACCGACGCTCGGAATCGGGTTACCCCCCGCTCCCGTGCGGCCGCCGCGAGGTGCTCGAGCAGCAGGGCGCCCAGGCCCCGGCCCTGGTGCTCGTCGTCGACCACGAAGGCCACTTCAGCGGTGGTCGGGTCCTCCAACCGCTCAAAGCGGGCCACGCCGACGATGTGCGGACCGAGCGTGGCCACCAGAGCCACCCGGTCGTCGTGGTCGACGTTGGTGAAGTGCTCGACCTCAGCATCGCTGAGCTCGGGGTGTGGCGAGAAGAACCGGTACTGGATGGTCTCTGCCGACAGCCGAGCATGGAACTCGGGCAACTGTTCGGCGTCGTCGGGTGAGATCGGTCGGACGTGCACGGTCACCCCGTCCACCAGGACGACATCGGCTTCCCAGTGCATCGGAGGGGTGTTCAGGCGAGGGCGAGGCTAGTGAGCCGACGCGAAGGCACGGCCCGCCGATCGGCGGGCCGTGCCTTCGGGACTCCGGTTCGGGCTAGTGCCCGGCGGTGGTCTTGCGGAGGTGGACGACCCCCAGGGCCACCAGCGCCGCCATCACGGCTGCGGCGGCGAAGGCCACGATTGCGGCGATGCCGGCGATGCGGCCCATCGTCGACCAGGCGAAGGCGTTGAGCAGGGTGCCTCGCAGCATCTCGCCCCGGAAGATCGAGTCCCTCTGGCCGGTGATGCCTGCGGCTTCCTCTTCCAGCGCGGCGACCTCGTCGGCCGGTGCCTCCGAGGTGATCGCCTCGGTGAGGGCCTCCTCTGCCGCCCGCTCGGCGGTGCCGAGTTCGGCGTAGGTGGCGCCGTCGGCGATGGCGTCGATGTGACCGGCGATGAAGCTGGCGTAGGCCTCGGCCTCGTCGCCCGTGTTCACCGCCTCATCGGCGAACCCGACGAGATCGTCTCGTCCGTCCTCCTGCAGGGCCTCGGCGGGCGGGAAGGTGATCGCCTGGGCGGTCAGCTCGTCGTCGACGTAGTCCTGGGCGAAGTTGCTCCCCCAGGTCAGCAGGCCGCCGGCGACGGCGAGTACGACGACGGCAGCGACACCGGCGCCCACGGCGATGGTGTCGAGCCGGCGTCGGGTGATCTTGATCGGCTTGTCCGCCGGCGTGACCACCGTGGCGGTCTCGACCGGTCGGGTCTCGGTGACGGTCATGATTCCTCGTTTCTCGGGAGGCTCCCCTGTTTGGACCTCCGACACCTCTGACCGTAAGGAGATCCCGACCCGGGGTCCCGGGCCGGAGGTCCGGCATCGGGGGGCCAAAGGTCCCGACACCGGGATCGCTCCCAGGGCCTGGCGCCGCCCTCAGGACCGGGAGCGTGGCTGCGGGGCGAGCTCGGGTGAGTTCGTTGACGACCTGTTTCGCTCCTGGTGGTCGGGCCCGGCGAGGACCCGCCGGACCTGGCTCAGTGCTGCAGTTCGGCCCGGAGCGCACCGCTGAGGGTGTCCAGGTCGGGGCACGCGTCCGGGTCGGCGATCAAGGTGATGGCCAATGTGCCTGCGTACGACAGCACGGCGAAGGAGACGGTCACGTTGCCGGTGATGACGGCGGTCGGGAGGACCTGGGTGATCGGGGCGCCGAGGAAGACGAGTTGTGTTTCCGGTCCGCGGAGGTTGGTGACGAAGGTGTGGACGAGTCGTTGCCGGTTGATGAACCACCGAAAGATCCCGAGCCAGGCGAGCACGCGGAAGACCGGACCGAGCACGGCAACAGATGCCGCCGGGGTGGTCTGTTTGGCGGTCCGCGTGGCGAGGGCGATCTCGGTCAGCCGGTCGCGCCACGTCCCCGTGGCCGGGAGGTCAACCGGGACAGCGCCGACCTCGTTGCCGAGCTGGCCGGCGCTTGCAACTCGTCGAGCCGACACGGGAATGGACACCACGAACCGCTCGACACGCTCGCCGCGTGACAGCAGCAGACCGTGGAGGGCGGCGGCGACGGCGGTCAAGACGACGTCATTGACGGTCGCTTCGTGCTCATGAGCGGTGCGGTGGATGGCTTCGAGGTCGGCGCGCACGACGCTGAACCGGCGCCGTGGGCCGGTTGGCCGGTTGAGCGAGCTGCGGGCCGTGGCCCGACCGGACGCCGGCCGTAGCTGGATCACCGCGTCACGGAGCCGCCGAAGGCTGCCCGGGAGGCGCCACAGGGACAGGAGTCGCCCCTGCGCCGCGTCGACGACGAGGCGGAGTCTGGTGGGTGCGGGTCGCGGGAACTGAGGACCGGGTGTGGCGGGGGCACCGTCGACGAGGTTGGCGAGTACGGCCAGCCCGCCGATGCCGTCGGCCAGTACATGGTGAAAGGCCACGATCAAAGCCGCGCGGTCGTGCTCCAAGCCAGTGACGAGGGTCACGCGCCAGAGGGGCCGATCGGCGGGCAGTCGTGCGGTGACGACGTCAGCGGCCAGCGAGAGCAGGTCCTCCTCGAGGCCCGTTCCAGGACAGCTGCGGTGGGCAACGTGATGGTCGAGATCGAAGTGGGCGTCGTCCACCCAGACGGGCCGTCCACAGCCGCCCGGGGTGCTCACCAGGCGCTGGCGGAGGCGAGGCACGCCGATGATGCGGTCCTCCAGAGCGGCGCGCACTGCTGCTGGATCGAGCGGGGAAGCGGGCTCGAGGACGAGCACGGCGCCGACCTGCATGGGAGCCGGGCCGACATCGGTGGCGAGAGCAACGAGGTCGTCGGGGGTGACGCGGTCGACGTCCTCGACTGCCCTCATCATCTCGGGGCCCTCCGGCGGACCCGGACAGCCGGGCGCTCGGGGACACGAGGTCTGGGTGCCATGGTGCGATTGTGCGGCGCGGATGCATCTCCGTCACAGAGCCATTGGTCCCCAGCCCGGCGGGCGCTCACCGGCGAGGCCACCGGGCCGTCGATCGGGACCAATGGCCCTGGCGGCAGCGTCGTCCCAGGTGGAGCCTGTGAGCATGCGCAGCGCCAAGTCCGGCCTCATAATCATGGACCGCGACGAATGCCTGAGCGCGATCTCTGGTGAGCACGTCGGACGGCTCGCCGTCGTGCACGGCGGCTCACCGATGATCTACCCCATCAACTTCGTGCTCGACGGAGAGGAGATCGTGTTCCGCAGCGATCCGGGCACCAAGGTCGACGCCGGTCTCCGCAGCCCCGTCTGCTTCGAAGTCGACGGCCTCAACGCCCACACCCACGAGGGTTGGAGCGTGGTGGTGACCGGCCGACTGGAGGAGGCGCTTCCCCATCGGGACGAGGCGCGGAAGCGCCTCCTCGCCCTGCCGCTCGAGGCATGGGCTGGCACGAAGCAGCACCCCTTCCGCATCGCGCCAAACCGGATCACCGGCCGTCGTGTCGGCCCGACGGCCTGATCCCAACCCGGGACCTCTGGCCCTACTACCTCGCACCGCACCGCAGCGAAGTCGTGGATGAGGTGCAGGTCGGAGTGACAGACGCCGGCGCCGCCGATGCGCACGACGACACATCGCCGGGCTCTGGTTCGGGGCTTGAGCCGAGATCGTGCCAGGTGACCCACCGCAGCCCGGCTCTGCGTGCGTGGTGGGCACGCTTCTGCAGATAGGCCTGGGTCGTTGCGTCACCGAGCCCCGGCGGGGTCGCGGCCACGACCTCGAGCGCGGCCCCCCAACTGGGCGGCCAGTGTCTCGTCGGTGGTGCTCATGGAGGCCGCGTCCGCCCCCCCACGGTGGCCGAACAGGGTCAAAGGACCCGATGATCGGGACCAATGACCCTGGGCTGACCGCCGTCGCCGGGAGACGATCCGATCGTTCGCCGAGCCTTGGAGCCGAGATGAGCACCGACCACGCCGTTTGGACCGGCTACCACATCAACCTCCGTCACCGCCCGGACCCCGACACAGCACCGGTTACCGAATTGGTCGTGGCCCTCGATGGGTCCACCAACGCCGAGCGTTCCCTCGAAGTGTCCGATGGCTTGGCTGCAGCCGCAGGATTGCCGCTGCGGCTCCTCGCCGTCAGGCCGAGCCCCGCCGACCTCTTCGCGGCCGAGTCCTACCTGGCCCGGGTGGCCAGGCGCGCACCACGGGTGAGCGACATGACGGTGGACAACAGCACCGATGTCGCGGCCGCGTTGGCGGCAGCTGCTGACGACGGCGCCCTCGTGGTCCTGGCCACCCATGCCCGTCGGGCTCTCGGGGAGTTTCTGTTCGGCAGTGTCGCCGACCGGGTCCTGCAGGCCACCAACCGCCCCGTGCTCCTGCTCGGCCCGCATGCGGACGTTCCCGACCCAACGTTCGCGACCATGATCGTGCCTGACGACGGGGGTCCCGGGTCTCGGCGCCTTCGTCCGTTGGCTAAGGCGTGGAGCGAGCATCTGTCGTCGGTGCCCTGGGTCGTCCAGGTCCTGTCTGGACAGGGCGGTGATCCGTGCATGGACGTCCTCGAGGCCGCCTACGTCGAGAGCATTGCGAAGGCGATGCGCCCGGACGCCGAGTGGGAGGTCCTCCACGGGGACGACCCGGCAGAACGGATCGTGGAGTTCGCCACGGCGCATCAGGCCGGTCTCATCGCCATGCCCGTTCCGGCCCGGCATCGGGTCGGACCCGACGTCGGGGGAAGCGTGGCACTCCGGGTCGTACGCCACGCGCCCTGCCCGGTTCTTGCCCTCGGCCGGGTAGCACCCTGAGCGCCACCCACGGCACCGGCCAGAATGGGCCGGTGCCGATCCGCGTGTTCCTGCTCGATGACCACGACGTCGTCCGCCGCGGCCTCCGCGACCTCCTGGAGGCCGAGGACGACATCGAGGTCGTGGGCGAGGCTGACGGTGCCGAGCAGGCCATCCGGCGCATTGGTGCCCTGCGCCCGGACGTGGCCATCCTCGACGTACGGCTCCCGGACGGCGATGGGGTCGAAGTCTGTCGTGAGGTCCGGTCGCACAACCCAGAGATCGCCTGCTTGATGCTCACGTCCTTCAGTGACGACGAGGCGCTCTTCGATGCCATCATGGCCGGCGCTGCTGGCTACCTGCTCAAGCAGGTGCGGGAGAATGACCTCGTGGCTGCCGTGCGGACGGTGGCCGGGGGCAGTTCGCTCCTGGAGTCCTCCGCCATCCAGAACGTCCTGAACCGGGTGCGGTCCGGCAACGAGGACGACCAGCGACTAGGGGTCCTGACGGCCCAGGAGCGGAAGATCTTCGATCTGATCGGGGAGGGACTGACCAACCGCCAGATCGGCGACGAGATCTTCCTCGCGGAGAAGACGGTCAAGAACTACGTGTCCTCGGTGCTGATGAAGCTGGGCATGCAGCGCCGCACCGAGGCGGCGGCCTACGCCGCCCGCGTGGACGAGCGCGCGAAACGCACCCGCTGAGGTTCGGACGGGATCTCGGGTCAATCCTCGGTCGGGACCGACCAGCGCACCGACGTCCCGCTCGGCTCATGGGCCCCGACCTCGACCGCGCCACCGAGGGCTTTGGCGCGCTCGCGAATGTTCGCGGTGCCACCGCCCGCGACCACGTCCGCCGGCATGCCGGTGCCGTCATCGGTCACCGTGAGGGTCAGCTCGTTGCCGACATCGATCTGGACCTCGACTTTCGCGGCCTGCGCGTGGCGGGCGACGTTGGACAACGCCTCGCGCAGTACGGCCAGGAGGTGTTCGGAGCGAAGACTGTCGACGGTCTCGACCGCGCCGTTGAAGCGGACTTCGGGGGCGAAGCCGAGGATCTCCTGCTCCTGTTCGACGACCTCGACGATCTGGCGGCGGAGGCTGGCCCGTTCCAGGGTGTGGGCGGTGAGCCGGAAGATCGTCTGGCGGATGTCGCGGATCGTCTGGTCGAGCTCGTCGATGACCCCTCCGACCCGGGACTCGACCTCCGGGGTCGCTTGCGCAGCGGCGGCTTGGAGGGTCATGCCGGCGGCGAACAGGCGCTGGATCACGGTGTCGTGCAGGTCTCGGGCGATGCGCTCCCGGTCCTCGCGCACGGAGAGTTCCCGTTCGGCCGCCTCGAGCTGATGCTCGGCCTCCAAGCGGTCGGTGATGTCCCGGGCGAACGCCACGATCGATCGACGCTCACCATCGCGCAGCACGTCAGGGCTCTGGAAGACGCATTCGACATCGACCTCGGTGCCGTCTCGCCGCCGGTGGGACGTGATGACCGTGAGACTCGGGAGCTGACGGGCGATGAGGGGCTGCAGCAGAGCCCGAAAGGCGTCCTCGTCGTAATTGGGATTGACGTCGAGCACGGACATGGCGGAGAGCTCGTCCGTCGTCCGTCCCAATTGGTCGGCCGCACCCACGTTGACGTAGGCGATCTGGAGGGAGTCGGCGTCGATGACGAAGACTCCTTCCTGGGCCGCGTCGAGGGTCTGTTGGATCTCCCGGATCCGCGATTCGGCCTGCACCCGCTCGGTGATGTCGCGGACGATGACCACGACTCGGGACTTTTCACCCCGCACGAGCGGGCTCAGAGCGATCTCGACCGGGAACGTCGTGCCGTCCCGACGGGTGGCGTAGAGGTCGAGGCCCGAGCCCATCGGCCTGGTCCGGGGATCAGCGTGGTAGGCACGTCGATGCGCTCGGTGGAGATTGCGGATCTGCTGGGGAACGAGCCGATCGACGTCGGCGCCGAAGAGCTCACCGGGGGCGAAGCCGAACATCTCTTCGGCCTGGTGATTGGCCAGCACGATGGTGCCCTCAGGCTCGACCAACAGGATGGCGTTGGGCGCCAGTTCGACGATCGCCCACGCGATCTCGTCGTCGAGCTGTGCTGTTCCGAGCCAGGCCGGCCCTTCGCCGTCCCCGGACATGGAAGGCAGCGTAGTGATGCCGTCACGGCCCGTCGTGGGCGTCGATGCGCGCTCAGTCGGCCGGCGGCACCACGACCACGGGGCAGTTGGCGTGGTGGGTCACCTGCAGGCTCACGGATCCAAGGAACAGGCAGCCAGCCGCGCTTTGCTGGCGTGAGCCGACAACGATCAGGTCGGCGTCCTTCGCCGCTTCGAGGATCGAGCGACCCGCCGAACCGAGCACGAGCGTCCCCTCGACCGGACTCGCCAGCCCGTCGTCGTCGACGTGAGCCAGCGTCTCGTCCAGCAACCTCTGTGCTGGTTGTCCGATGAGGTCAGCGTTCGTCAGGTAGGCGTCCATCGGCATGACGTAGGAGGGATGCCAAGCGTGGACGACCTGGACTGCGGCGTGGTGAGCCCGAGCGGCGTCGAGCGCCCAGTCGAGTGCCCGGCGCGACGTCGCCGACTCGTCGAGCCCTACCACGATCCGATCGAGTGCCTGTGGGGCACCCTTCGCGTGCTTGACCAGCACGACGGGGCACGGTGCGTGATGAAGGCAGTGCTGGCTGACCGAGCCGACCAACAGGCCCTTGAATCCTCCGAGGCCACGCGCGCCGACGACGAGGAGGTCGGCATCGGCTGCGGCCTGTACCAAGCCGGGGCCGGCGAGGTCGTTGACCGCCTCGAGCCGGATGCCGGCAGGAACGCCCTCAGGCAGGTCGTTGGCCACTATCCGCTCGAGTGTGGCCAGCGCGTCGTCCTCGTGGTGGTCGGGGTTGAACCGCTCCGCTGGTTCGAGGTTGTGCTGATCGAGCCAACTCCACACGAGCACGGCGGTGAGCACAGCGTGGCGGGCGTCGGCCTCTCGGACCGCCCAGCGCAGTGCGTCGGCGGCGCCATCGGACTCATCGACGCCGACGACGATGTGCATCGTCAGGACGGCGTCTCTTCGTTGGTTCCAGCGGGCTCGACTTCGGCGATGGAGTGGATCCGGCGTCCGGTCACCTCCGTGGGACGGATCTGAACCCAGTGGTCCTTCTCCCCCGTTGTCCAGAGCGCGAGCGGCATCGAGTTGAGGCGGAAGCGTTCGTCGGCGCGGGTCACGTCCACGGCCCGACCCTTGACCATCACGCTCCAGCCGGCATGGAGGTTCGTGTCGATGGCGTCGGCCTCGAAGCACGTCGTCGGAAAGCGCTCCAATCCCCGGAGCTTGCTGCCGGGAGCGGTCTGGAAGGCGACCGACCGGTCATCCACGACGAAGTTGACGGGGTAGATCTCCGGGGCTCCGTCAACGGTGACGACGACCCGTCCAACCGGTGTGGTCTCGAGGAGCTCCCAGCAGGTCTCGGTAGAGAGGTGCTCCATCCAGGTTCGTCCATCGATGATCGCCATGACCCACATGATCACCGACGCCCCCCAGGCAGAGAAGGGCCATAGGTCCCGCCCCGCCGGGTCTCTCGACCCTGCGGTTCGAGTTCTCGCCGGACGATGATGCCGACGTGGCCCCCCAACCGCAGCTCGACCGCAACGGTCTCGAAGTGCTCGATCGCGCCGCCAGCCTGCGCCTGCTGTCCACCGCCACCGTCGGCCGGATCGGGGTGACCGACCGCGCCCTGCCGACGATCCTTCCTGTGAACTTCATCTTCGACGGCGAGCGGATCCTCATCCGTACCAGTGTCGGCACCAAGCTCGCTGCCGCGGCTGCAGGAGCGGTCGTCGCCTTCGAAGTCGACGACTTCGACCCGATCTACCACTCCGGTTGGAGCGTGACCGTCACCGGGCCCGCCCTCGAGGTCGACGACGTCGAGGACCTGGCCCGCATCGCGGCCGCGCACCTGCCGCACTGGGCGCCGACCGACGGTCACGTGATCGCCATCGACCCCGCAATCATTTCCGGCCGCCGGCTCATCCCCGGCCACCATCCCGAGAAGTCGTGATGCGGTACGCCGATGTGGCCGAGACCCACTCGGCGGCGGTGTTCTTCTTCGGCGACCAGGCCTACAAAGCCAAGAAGCCGATCGACCTCGGGTTCCTCGACTTCAGCGAACGAGCGGAACGGAAGCGAATCTGTCACCGCGAGGTCGAGCTGAATCGGCGACTGGCGCCTGACGTCTACCTCGGTGTCGCCGACGTCCACGGCCCCGACGGCGAGGTGTGTGACCACCTCGTGGTCATGCGACGCCTGCCGGCGGACCGTCGCCTCAGCACGCTGGTGCGGCGGGACGAACCGGTGGAATTACACCTGTGGTCCCTGGCCCACCAGATCGCCACGTTCCATGCCGGGGCCCGACACGGCCAGACGCTGACCGCCAGGCGGGCATCGCCGCCACGCGTGCACGCTGGAGCGCGAATACTGCGACGCTGGCCGAACAGGTTGGAGACGTCTTCGACGACCTCACCGTCGGCCGGGTGCACGGACTGGCGTGCCGGTATCTCGACGGCCGCGGCCCGCTCTTCGAGGAACGGATCGCACGCCGGAGGGCATGCGACGGCCACGGCGACCTGATGGCTGATGACATCTTCTGTCTCGACGACGGACCCCGGGTCCTGGACTGCATCGAGTTCGACGACGACCTCCGTCTCGGCGACGCACTGGCGGACGTCGCGTTCCTCGCCATGGACCTCGAGGACCTCGGCCGTCCCGATCTTGCCGAACTGTTCCTCGCCGCGTATCGCGAGCACGCCGCGGACGTGTGGCCGGCGACGCTCGCCCACCACGATGTTGCGTACCGGGCCCAGGTCCGGGCCAAGGTGACCGCCATCCGCGCTCAACAGGGTGACGGGGAGGCGGCCGACCATGCTCGCCGGCTGCTCGGTCTGGCACTTGCTCATCTCGAGGCCGGCCGAGTTCGCCTGATCCTCATCGGGGGCCTGCCCGCGACCGGGAAGTCGACGCTGGCCGAGGGCGTGGCTGCCAGCTTCCCCGCTGTGGTCCTGCGCTCCGATGTCATCCGCAAGGAGCTCGCTGGCCTGCCGTCGACCGCGCATGCCCCTGCGGCCTTCGGGGCGGGGATCTACGACGAAGCCATGACCGCTCGCACCTACGACTCGATGCTGCAGCGAGCGCGGACGGCGCTCGCCCACGGCGAGTCCGTCATCCTCGACGCCTCCTGGACCGACCCCCGCTGGCGCCGCGCCGCCCGCCAACTCGCCGACCGCACCTACGCCGATCTCGTCCAGCTCTGCTGCGTGGCGCCTGCGGCCGTGACCCACGAGCGACTGCACCGCCGGGCTGGCACCGACGACCCCTCCGATGCCACCCCTGCGGTGGCCACGGCGATGCGGGACGCTCTGGCGGAATGGCCGGAGGCCACCACCATCGACACGTCGCTCACGTTGGCTGACTCCGTCGCGGCGGCGCTGATGAGGGTGGAGCCGGCATCGAGCTGATCGCAGGGCCTGGTCGCCGTGCCGGCGGTGCGACCAGCGCGGTTGCCGACGGTAGGCCGAGGGCATTTGGCGGCCCGGTCGGCGGAACCTGGCGACGGTGGCGGGGCCGCCGGGTCTGCCGGTGGTGATGGGCTCAGGGCCGTAGCCCATCGGATCACTTCCCTCCTCGGGACGCGACCGATGTGGTCGTTCGATGCCGACTGTCTTCCCGGGGCTTGACGCGGGGATAGGGACCAACGTCCCGGCAGCGGTGGTCCGAGGTCTCTTCCGGGAGCGGGCCTGTCAGGAGGAAGGTGGCGTCCATGCCCGAGGAGGACGCCATGACCACGTTCCACGTCGACTCCGAGGTCGGGGTCCTGCGCCGGGTGTTGTTGCACCGGCCGGGTCTCGAGCTCCGCCGCGGCCGGTGCGGACCCCGCTGCATGAACTGCCCGCTGGTGCGGGACGCGACCTGAGAGAGGACCCACCATGAAGGACCTGTTGCGCATCGCCGACCTCACCGCCGAAGACCTCCGCCGGCTGCTCGCGTTGAGCAGCGCCGTGGCCGAGGAGCCCCATCAACGGGCCGATCTCCTCGACGGCGACGCGGTCGTCTGCTACTTCGCCAAGCCGTCGACCCGCACCCGCCTCTCGTTCGGCTCGGCCATCGCCCACCTCGGCGGCGTGCCCGAGATCGTCAACGGCAACGAGCTCCAGCTCGGCCGGGGCGAGACCATCGAGGACACCGCCGGCGTCATCAGCCGCTACGCCCGGGCCTTCGTCATCCGCACGTTCGCCGACGACGACGTCCGCCGCTTCGCGGAGGCCGCCTCGATCCCGGTCATCAACGCCCTGACCGACGGCCACCACCCGTGCCAGGCCCTCGCCGACCTGCTGACCCTCCGCCAGCACTTCGGCGGGCTCGACGGGGCTGCGGCTCGCCTACCTCGGCGACGGCAACAACGTCGCCCACAGCCTCATGGAGGCCTGCGCCCTCGCCGGCATCGACGTCGTCGTCGCCACACCCACCGGGCTTCGAGCCCGACGCTGAGCGTCGTCGCCACCGCCGCCAGCGCTGCGCGAGCGCGCGCGGCTCGACGCGTCGAGCTCAGCCACGACCCGATGGAGGCGGTCACCGACGCCGACGCCGTCTACACCGACGTCTGGGTCTCGATGGGCGACGACGAGGACGAGCGGTCCGCCGGGCCGAGGCCCTCGCGCCCTTCCAGGTCAACGAGGCGATCATGGCCGAGGCCGGCACCGACGCCGTCTTCATGCACTGCCTCCCCGCCCACCGCGGCCAGGAGGTCGCCGCCGACGTCATCGACGGCCCGCAGTCGGTCGTCCTCGACGAGGCCGAGAACCGCATGCACACCGCGCAGGCGCTGCTGGTCGCTCTGCTCGAAGGCCAGCTCCAGGGAGCCCGCACCGGATCGGCGCTGGCCTGATGCCATCCTTCGCGGCGAGGACGGAACGGTGGTCGTCGCCGAACGGTCTGCCCCGCCCGAAGGGGGGAGACCGGATCGCCCCGCGTGGTGTGACATCGGGGCCGTCAGGTCGACTGGCATCCGCCGACGCCGCCTGACGCCCTCAGGCGCCGGGCTCAGGACCAGTCGGTGGCGATCGACCTGACGTCGGCTGACCGGGCCGGAGCGCCCGCGCCTGTTGGCGGTGCTGGCTGGCGTGGTCGGGCTGACCGTCGGGGTCGGGGTCGGCGGCCCTCACTTCCAGAAGGAGGGCTGGTCCTGGGCACCCTCGTAGGTGTCGTCGCTGCTGGCGCAGGCGTGGCGGTGCCTGGTCGTCGTCGTCGTCGGATGACGGACTTCCATTGGCCCGGACGGATCCTCGCCGTATCGGCACCGTTTCCGCCTCGGCGTCTCCTGCTGACGCTGCGCCGGGTCTCGCCGCGACCTGGGTGCCCCACGTCGACATCGGCCGGACCCGGACGACGTCGGGCTGTCCGCCGAGGATGTTCACTTGATGACCTCCGACGGCGTCGAGCTCGCCGGCTGGTACGCGGCGCCGGCCAACGGTTCAGCCGTCGTCCTCGCCCACGGTGCAGGTCCACCGGCAGCTCGGTGCTCGACCAAGCGGTCGTGCTGGTGGACCACGGATACGGGATCCTCGCCGTCGATGCCGGGGTCACGGCGAGAGCGAAGGCCGAGCGATGGACTTCGGATGGTGGGGCGACGAGGACCTCATCGCCGTGGTCGACTTCCTGAGCACCCAGCCCATGTCGACCACATTGCCGCCCTCGGGCTCTCGATGGGCGGCGAGGAGGCCATCGGCGCCATGGCCGCCGACGAGCGAATCGAAGCCGTCGTCGCGGAAGGGGCCACGGTCCGAGTCGCCGGTGATCGGGGACTGGCTGTCGGACCGCCACGGCTGGCGTGGAACGGTCGAAGAGTGGCTCGAATCGGCAACGACGCGGATCACCGACCTCTTCACCGCGGCCGATCCGCCGCGGACACTTCGAGCGGCGACGAGGGCCGAGGACGAGGGCCGAGGGCCTGAAGTCCGGTCGTGTGAACCGTACTCTTCCGCGCCCACGACTGTCGCGGTATTATGATGTCATGACACGGCAGACCACCGTGCGGCTCCCGGAGGAGCTGGCCGAAGAAGCCGAGGCTGTTGCCCGGGTCAAGGGCACGAGCCTCAACGCCCTGATCGTCGACTCGCTGTCGGCGGAGATCGACCGAGTTCGGGGCGACGACGACTTCACCGCCCGGGCCCGCAAGCTGCTCGAGCGAGACAAGGAACTGCTCGACCGACTTGCCCAGTGACCCGCTACCTCTCCCTGGCCGAGTACTTCTGGCTGGCGGAGCAGGTGACCGGTGTCGAGGCCTCGGTGCTGACGAAGGCCTCGCGGGTCGACCTCGCGGACTCGGCGCTGCACGCACCGGCAGCTGGGTTCGGGGAGGAGGACTTCTACCCGGACATCATCGACAAGGCGGCAGTCCTGATGTGCCGCCTGGCCTGGAACCATCCACTGCCCGATGGCAACAAGCGGGCGGCCTGGGCTGCGCTGATCCTGTTCCTGGATTTGAACGACCGGGTCTGGGATCCGGATCCTCCCGACGTCGACGAGGCGGAGGAGGCGATGCTCGCTGTGGCCGCCGGCGATGTCGACGAGTCATGGCTCGCCGACTGGCTCCGGGAGCGCACAACACCCTCAGCCTGATTCGACCGCGGTGTCACACCCCGTCGGCAGCATGGGGCCATGAAGGACCGTTCATCCATCACTGTCGAAGGCGAGCCGGTCGACTCGTTGATCGACGTCCTCCTGCGTTTCGAACACGAGGAAAGGGCCGAGGGCCGAGGGCGGGGCCGGGAGAACCTTGGCAGAGAACTCCCGGCGTCCGCCTTGCCGCGGCGCTGACGGCGAGGATACGGCGCGCCGAGTGCCGATCGCTGACTTGCACAAGGTCTTCAGGAAGCTCGACGTGCGAAGCCGCCGCGAACGGCGCGACGAACCGGAAGACTCCTCGCACCAGGCGGGGACGGGGTGACCTGTAGTCGTCTGCAGGAGCTCTCGGGCAGGCGTTTCGAGCGCGTGCCTACGCTGTCCGTGGAGAGGGCGATTGGATGGGGATCTCGAAGCAGTTGCAGCGCCGATGCGATGACCTTCGCGTCGTTGCACCGGCCGGGTGAGCCGCTGTTGCTCCCGAACGCGTGGGATGTCGCGACGGCACGCGCTGTGGTCGAGGCCGGGTTCCCCGTCGTCGCCACCACGAGCTGGGGAGTGGCAGCCTCGCTCGGTTACGAGGACGACGAGCGCGCGCCCGGTGCCGAGATGCTCGGTGCTGCTGGGCGCATCAGACGCGGCGTCGATGTGCCCGTGACCGTCGATGCCGAGGCCGGCTACGGGATGGATCCAGCCGAACTGGTCGCCGGGCTCGAGGACATCGGCGCAGCCGGGTGCAACCTCGAGGACACGGATCACGCCGCGGGTCGACTGCGCGACCCCGTTGAGCGCGCAGGATGGTTGCGCACGGTCCGCGAAGCGGCGTCCGAAGCCGGCTACCCGCTGGTGATCAACGCTCGGGTGGACGTGTGGCTGCAGCCCTACATCGACGGCGCGGAGCCTGGTACCCAGGCCGCACTCGTGCCGGAAGCACTCGAGCGTGCGAACGCATACCTCGAAGCCGGGGTGGACTGCGTCTACCCGATCGCCCTGTGGGAGTCCGACGCGCTGCACCAGTTCATGGAGGGCGTGGCTGGACCGGTGAACGTGACACGGATGCCAGAGCTCCCGTCGCTGGATGAGATCGTGGCGTTCGGGGTCGTCCGGGTGAGCTGGGCGATCTACCTGTTCGAACAGGCGATGTCCCAGTTCAAGGAGCAACTCGGGTTGTTGCGAGGCTGAAGCACGGCGAAGGGTATTGCTGATCGTTGGCACGGCCGGGGCTGTCTGGCGGGCTACTGAGGGTCGTGCGCTGGCATGACAGAATTCCGCCATCACCA
>CAWBVI010000008.1:0-29169 GCA_963792205.1 uncultured Microthrixaceae bacterium
CCGTTGGTGGCCACCTGCTCGGGTCGCACCCGCGCCCGCTCGGCCACGGCCGCCGCCGCGACCTGGGCCCGGCGGACCAGGACGGCGACTCGCTCGAGGGCGGCGTCGGCCTCCTCGACCGTCCAGAACCGGGGCGCCATCCGGGCATGGTGCCCGATCTCGCGCCGCCCGCTCCGATCTAGCGTGACCGGGATGCCGCGGTGGCCCTTCCTCGAGCACCCTGGACCGCTGGCGTTCGCCCATCGGGGAGGGGCGGGCGACTGGCCGGAGAACACGATGCCGGCGTTCGAGCACGCGGTGGTCGCTCGGGTACCGCTACCTCGAGACCGACGTCCACGTGACGGCAGACGGGATCCTCCTCGCCTTCCACGACGACCACCTCGACCGGGTGACCGACCGCTCCGGCGCGATCGCCGAGCTCCCCTTCTCGGTGGTCGGCGAAGCCCGGGTCGACGGCCGAGAGCCCATCCCCCTGCTGGAAGACCTGCTGGGCAGCTTCCCGGAGGCTCAGGTCAACATCGACCCGAAGCACGATGGCTCGGTCGACACCCTCGTCGAGGTCATCCGCCGGACGGGCGCGACCGACCGCGTGTGCATCGGCTCGTTCTCCGACGCCCGCCTGCGCCGGCTGCGAGCCGCGCTCGGGCCCGGCCTCTGCACCTCCATGGGCCCTCGTGAGGTGGCCCGGCTCCGGCTGGAGGCGGCGGCGGGTCTGGGTCCGGGCCTGGCCCGTGGGCTGCGTCCAGGTGCCCGAGCGCGTCCGGGGGATCACGCTCACGGACATCGCCCTGGTGCGGGCGGCCCACCGGGCCGACCTCCAGGTGCACGTCTGGACGGTCGACGACCCGGTGGCGATGCGTCGCCTCCTCGATCTCGGCGTCGACGGGATCATGACCGACCGTCCTCAGGTCCTGAAGGAGGTCCTCCAGTCCCGGGGCCAGTGGGTGACAGGAGGACGCCGGGGTTGCATGATCCCGTCGGGGTCGAGGGCGGCCTTGATCGACCGGTAGGTGGCGATCTCCGCCGGGCTGCGGGCCAGTGACAGCCAGCGCCGCTTGGCCACCCCGATGCCGTGCTCGGCGCTGATGCTGCCACCGGCGGCGGCGACCCTCGTGAGCACCAGCTCGTCGACCCGCTCGTCGTCGGGGTCGAGGCCGGTCACGTTGAGGTGCAGGTTGCCGTCGCCGATGTGGCCGAAGACCCAGAGCCGGGCCTCCGGCACGAGGTCCGCCAGCGCGGCGCGGACCTCGGCCACCACGGGGTCGAGCCCGGCGACGGGCAGGGTGACGTCGAACTTGTGGGGCGGCGCCGATGGCGTTGATGGCCGGGTTGTGCTCCTCCCGGGAGCGCCACAGGCCGGCTCGTCCGGCCGGGTCGGTCGCCATGGCTGCCGGGCCGAGGTCGCCCTGGGCCGACAGGAACTCCGCCAGACGCTCGCCGGCGGCGGCCGCGCCCGCCACCTCCAACAAGACGGTCACCGGCGGCGCCGGGTCGAGCACGTCCTTGGCGCCGGTCACCGAGGCCACCAGGGCCACGCCGTCGGCCAGCATGACCTCGGCGGCCTCGAGGTCCGGTAGGGCCCGCCGGGCGGCGGCAGCCAGCGCGGCGGCCGCGGTCAGGTCTTCGACCCCGACAGGGCGACGGCAGTGTCCGCGACGGGCGGCACGAGGGTCAGGCGCACCGCCGTGATCACCCCGAGGGTGCCTTCGGACCCGCACAGCAGCGCCGCCAGGTCGTAGCCGGTGTTGTCCTTGACCAGCCCACCGAGGCGGCGGACCAGGGCGCCGGTGCCCAGCACGGTTTCGACGCCGACGAGGTGCCGGCGGGTCATCCCGTGGCGCAGGACGTGGAGGCCGCCGGCGTTGGTGGCCACGGTGCCCCCGATGGTGGCCGTGTCCCGGGCGCCCAGATCGACCCCGTAGCGCCAGCCTTGGCGCGGCGACCGCCCGCTGGACCGCGCCCAACGTGACCCCGGCGCCGGCGGTCACCTGCCCGGCCGAACGGTCGACCGACGGCGACGTGGCCGAACCCGGCGGTCGACAGCACCAACTCGCCGTCCCGGGGCACGCCACCGCCGACCAGGCCGGTGTTGCCGCCCTGGGGAACCAACCCGATCCCCTCGGCCCGGCACGCGGCCACGACGTCGACCACCTCGTCGGCCGTCCGGGGGCGCACGAGCGCCAGCGCCTGACCGGTGAAGCGTCCGGTCCAGTCGGTCTCGTGTCCCGCGAGGACGTCGCGGTCCGTGATGACCCGGTCGGGCCCCAAGGTGGCGCGGAGGTGGTCGATCACCGGGAAATGGTGGCACCACGCGGCCGGGTACGGTGCGCGGCGATGTCCCCGGTGCCGTACACGCCGACGGTGCACGCCCCGGACGGCCTGGTCGTGTCCGTGGACCACCTCGCCACCTCCGCCGGCCTGGTCATGCTGGAACGGGGCGGATCGGCGGTCGATGCCGCCATCGCGGCCAACGCCGTCCTGGCGGTGTCCGATCCCCACCTCTGCGGCCTGGGCGGCGACCTCTTCGCCCTCGTCCACGACGGGCCTGGCCCGCCCCACGCCCTCGATGCCGCCGGTCGGGCCGGGAGCGGGGCCGATCCCGAGCGCCTGCGGGCCGAGGGCCACGTGCGGATGCCGTTCCGCGGTGACATCCGGTCCGTGACCGTCCCAGGCTGCGTCGACGGGTGGTGCCTCCTGCACGAGCGCTTCGGTCGACTGTCCCTGGCCGAGGTCCTGGCCCCGGCGATCCGCCACGCGGAAGAGGGCTTTCCCGCCTCGCTGCTGCTCGCCTTCGTCGCGCCGATGGTCGCCGACGTCCCCGGGGTCGACGAGTGGGCGACCCGGCCCGTGGCCGACGGGCAGCGCCTCCACCGTCCGGGTACGGCCGCCGCGCTCCGTGCGGTGGCCGGTCACGGGCGCGAGGGCTTCTACGGCGGTGCGTTCGGGGCCGGCCTCCTCACCCTCGGTGCGGGCGAGTTCGTCGAAGCCGACCTGGCCCCTGCCGCGGGCGTGGGTGGACCCGCTCGGCCTGGACGCCTGGGGCCACACCGTGTGGACGATGCCCCCGAGCTCACAGGGTTACCTGATCCTCGCCGCCGCGGGCGTGCTCGACACCCTCGAGCTACCCGAGCCCGACGGCGGCGTGGGCCCACCTCCTGGCCGAGGCGGCCCGGCTGAGTGGCCTCGACCGCTACGAGGTGCTCAGCGAGGACGCCGATGGGACCGACCTCGTGTCCGCGGCCCGACGGGAGCGCGTTCTGGCCGAACTGGACCCGGAGCGTCGGGCCGCCGGAGCGGGACCGGGCCCGCGCCCGGGCGACACCACGGTCGTGGTCGCCGTCGACGGAGACCGCCAGGGGGTCACGCTCATCCAGTCCAACGCCTCGGACTTCGGCGCCCACCTGGTCGAACCGGCGACCGGGACCTTCCTGCACAACCGAGGGATCGGGTTCCGTCTCCTCGCCGGTCACCCGGCGGAGTACGGCGCCGGGCGCCGGCCGCCCCACACCCTCAGCCCGGCGCTGGTGACCGGGCCCGATGGACGGCTGCCGGGCAGTGGTCGGGACGATGGGGGGCGACAGCCAGCCGCAGGTCGTGCTGCAGGTGTTGGCTCGCTCGCTGGCGGCCGGCCAGGCGCCGGGCCCGGTGATCTCGGCCCCTCGGGTGGTGCTCGACGCCTCGGCCGCGAGCGACGGGTTCTCGCTCTGGGACGGCGCCCGACCGCCTGGTGGTCGAGGACCACGCGCCCTCAGGCTGGGTGGACGGCCTCCAGGAGCGGGGCCACGACGTCGTGGTGCGCAACGGCTACGGCGCCGGGTTCGGCCATGCCCACCTCATCGAGGTCGGCGACGACGGCCTGCTCGCGGCGCGGCCGACCCCCGGGCGGTGATCGGTCAGGCGGCGGGGCGCTGAGGCCCCGGATCAGGCGACAGCGTCGGCGGTGCGGAGGCGGCGGCGGGCGCTGTAGGCGGCGGCCAGGCCCACGGCCACGAGGCCAGCGCCGATGCCGATCATCGGACCGATGTCGGAACCGGTGCGGGCGAGTGCCGCGCCGCTGCAGGTGAACGGCAAGGTGGCGCCTGCCACGGTGATCGAACCCGGTCCGGCCGGCGCGCCGTCAGGCACGGTGAAGTCGAACGAGAAGGGCACCTCGGTGACCGTGCCCTGGAAGACCACGGCAGAGAAGTCGCCGCACGTCAGCGTGGCGGTGACCTCGTCGCCGACGTCCACGTTGTCGAGCGAGCAGTTGCCCGACGAACCGGGCGCCACGGCGCCGGTGCAGGTGATCTCGCCGGGATCGACGCTGGGCGGGCAGTAGGGATCGCCCAGGAGATCACAGAGGTCGAGCCCCTGCGCCTCGCGCCGTAGGCGCCCAGCGAACGCCCCGACGGCGAAGCAGGGTGCCGATTGCCAGTGCGGCGATGATCCGCCGTGCCAGTCGAGCCACGATCTTGGTCCCTTCGATCAGCCCAGGGGCACACCAGTGCCAGTACGCGAAACCGTAACACACGTTCCCGAGCGGGTCATCGACCACGTGCGCCACGCCCAGAAGACGGCGCCTGCGGTGATCCCGTCGGCTACGAGGACGAGGAGTGAAGGCCAGTACCAGACGGGACCGGCGGCGGCCGGTAGGGCGAGGTTGCCGTCGTCCGTCACCGACGCCGGTTCGACGCCCCGCAACCAGCCGGTGGCCCCGGGCCGGAACCACGTCGCCGGCTCGGTCCCGTCGATGTGGGCCAGTGGTCCGAGCACGGGGTCGATCCCGGCCCGATCAGGCGGCGGCTCCACGGCGTAGAGCTGGAGCGTGGGACCGTCGACCACGAGCTCGAGGGCGGGGTCGTCCGGCAGCTCGGTGTAGCCGCCCTCGAGGGTGGCCAGGACGACCACCCACCGCGTCCCCAGGGCCGACAGGTCCGCCGCCGCCGGCTCCCCCTGCTCCAGCGCCTCCGCGGCCTCGCCGGCCCGGCCGAGGCGGGGATCGGCTCGTTCGTCGGGGCTGCCGGCCGCCCCCTGACCGGAGGCGATGAGCACGTCGCCCCCCAGCACGAAGGGCAGGGGCTGGTGGACCAGGTTCCCGCTGGTGAGCGTCGGTCGGACGTATTGGCCCCAGGGCAGGGCCAGCACCGGGCCGGGGTCGGCCCGGATCGCGTCGCCGTGCCTCGGCCCATTCCGCGGGCTCGTCCACCGGGTCGAGCTGGCCGCCGAAGCCCCAGAGCCCCGGTCCGGCGAGGGCGAGGGCCGCCGCCAGCGTGAGCAGGCTCCCCACGAGGTCGTCGGCGCTCCGCTCGTCCCGGCGACCGAGGTGGGCGCTGCCGAACGCCGCCGCAGGGGCCATCCACACGAGGAAGAGGGGCAGGACGCGGTGTCCTTCTCGGAGGGGTTGGCCGAGTGCCGTCCCCGCGACGTCCTTGTACAGGCCGTCCACCCCGGGCAGCCCGCTGGCGGCTGCGACCAGGAGGCCGATCCCCGCCACCACGAGCGCCCGGCCCCGCCAGGGCACCGGGAGGCGGCGGTGGCCGGCCGCGGCGAGGACCAGGAGCACGAGCGCGGCGAGCGGGACGATGAGCCGCTCGCCGCCCACGTCGAAGTCGGGGATCCAGAACCCCTGGCCGCCGGTGAGGCGGAGCAGGCCGAGGACACCGTCGACCCGGGTGTCGAAGGCATCGGCTCCCGCCGGCGCCACCCCCTGGAGGCTGACGACGACACCCGGCACCAGCCAGGGGAGTTGGCCGACGACGAGCGCACCGAGGATCCACCCGGCCCGCCGTCCGCGGTCGGCGACCAGGCCCACGAGGACCGAGGACCCCTGCCAGGATCCCGCCGTTGATCCCGCAGGCGCCCAGCGCGGCGCTCCAGAGCAGGGTCCGGGCCAGGTCGTCCGCGGGGCGCAGGAGGTGCGGCAGCGCCCAGGGCAGGACCGCCGCGGCCAGCGCGATGCCGAGGTGGCCGACGGCGAGCCGGGTCACGAGGAAGGGCCCGGCGGCGTAGACCAGTCCGGCGGCGATGCGGGCGAGCGGGGGCGCCCCCGCCGCCAGCCGGTGGGCGCCGGCGAACGCCGTGACGATCGTCAGGACCATCACCAGCTTCCCCACCGTGGCCCCGTCGATGACCGTCGAGAGCCAGGCCATCGGCACGAAGAAGGGCAGGCGCCGCGGGAGCTCGGGGCCGAGGCCCCAGACCCCCGCGGGGACGGGGATCTCCGGCGTGAGCACCAGGTCGAGGTTGAGCAGCATCCCCGGGGCGAGGACGGGCCCGGCGACGACGAGGGCGACCACGGTGCCCAGCAGCCAGGGACCTGACCGCGGGCCGCCCAACGACCCGCCGGAGCCCCTCGATCACGACCGGACCCTAGGGGCGCTCCGGAGCGCCGGGGGCGACCGGTACGGTCGCCGGCGCGTGCGGATCCTGTTCTGCGCCTGGCGCGACACCGTCCACCCCCGGGCCGGCGGCTCCGAGGTCCTGATCGACCGGCTGGCCGACGGCCTGGCCGACCGCGGCCACGACGTCACCGTGCTCGCCGGCCGCCCCACGGGGAGCCACGACCGGTACCGGGTGGTGGCCAACGGCGGCGAGCTCACGCAGTACCTCCGCGCGCCGCTGGCGGCGCGCCGGCTGGGTCGACAGCGACCTCGTCGTCGACGTCGCCAACGGCACGGGGTTCTACCCGTCGCTCTGGGCCGGCTCCCCGACCCTCTGCCTGGTGAACCACCTCCACACCGAGCAGTGGGACCTCTGGTTCCCCTCCCCCGTCGCCACCGCCGGGCGCACGCTCGAGCGGCACCTCCTGCCCTGGGCGTACCGCCGGGACCTGGTGGTGGCGGTCTCGCCGTCGACCGCTCGCGCCCTGGTCGACATCGGCGTCGCACCCGAGCGGATCGCCGTCGTGCCCAACGGGGTCGACCTCCCCGCCCGCCCGGCCCCCGAGGATCCCGAGCCGCTCTTCCTCGCCCTCGGTCGCCTGGTCCCCCACAAGCGCCACGAGCTCCTCCTCCGCCTGTGGGAACGGGTCCGCCCGCACACCGGGGGCCGACTCGTCATCGCGGGCGCCGGGCCGGGCCTGCCGAGGCTGCGGGAGACGGCCGGTGCCGGGGTCGAGGTGCGCGGCCGGGTGGACGACGACGAGAAGGCCGACCTGCTGGCCCGGGCCTGGGCCCTGCTGCACCCCTCGGTGGTCGAAGGGTGGGGCCTGGCGGTCATGGAGGCCGCCGCGCACGGCACCCCGGCGCTGGCCTTCGACGCCCCCGGCGTGCGCGATTCCATCGTGTCGGGCGAGACCGGGATCCTGGCCGACGACGAGGACGGCTTCGTCGACGCGTGGATCCGACTGGGCACCGACGGGCCGGAGCGGCGCCGGTTGGGCGTGGCGGCCCGCCAGCGGGCGGGTGCGTACCCGTGGTCGCGCACCGTGACGGCATTCGAAGCCGTGGCCGAGGCGGCGGTCGCCCGCGAGCGCGGTGGGGTCCTCGACGATCTGCGCAGCATCCCCGCCTACGAGGGTTGGCGGCCCTCCGTCACCGACACCGCCATGGCCCGCCTGGGCCGCGCCCTCGAGCCGTCCGGCCGCAGACCGGTCGACCCGAGAGGTCGCCGGGAGCTGTTCCGCCTGTTCCTGGCTGAGAAGCGCGACCCCGAGCCGTTCTACCGGGCGCTGGCCGAGCGCTCGATCGACGAGCTGGCCCATCCCCTTCCCGGTCGGCGGATCCTCGACCTCGGGTGTGGCCCGGGGGCCTACACCAGGGCGCTCGCGCGCCGCCGGGGCCCGGGTCGTCGCCGTCGACCGGTCCGTCGACGCCTTCGGGCCCGACGCCGGAGCGCTGCGGCCCGCGGCCCTGGCCGACGGCGGCTCGCTCCCCTTCCCGGACCGGGCCTTCGACGGGGTGTTCTGCTCGAACCTGCTCGAGCACACCCCGACGCCGGAGCGGATCTTCGACGAGCTGGTCCGGGTCCTCGTCCCCGGCGGGTGGGCCTGGGTGTCCTGGACCAACTGGTACTCGCCCTGGGGCGGCCACGAGATCGTTCCGCTGCACCTGCTCGGGCCCCGGGCCGGCCTGGCCACCTGGCGTCGGCTGTTCGGCGAGCCCCGCAAGAACGTCCCGTTCGAGGAGCTCTGGCCCACCCACATCGGCCCGACGTTGCGCCTGGTCCGCGCCCACCCCGGGCTCCGCCTGGTGGATGCCGTCCCCCGGTACTACCCCTCGCAGCGGTGGATCACGAGGGTGCCCGGCCTCCGCGAGGTGGCGACCTGGAACTGCGTGCTCCGCCTGGAGCGGGTGCGCCCGGCGTGAACCGGGTCGAAGCCGTCGGCCGCCGGGCGGTCCGCCGGGCCCACCGCCGGCTGGGGGACCACCCGCTGTTCCTGCCCGTGGTCCTGCGCCTCACCCCCCTCGGCACCTCGCGGGCGCTGACCGACGACACCGACCTCGTCGTCGAAGGCTTCCCGCGATCGGGCAACACCTGGACGGTGACCGCGATCCGGCTGGCGCAGGGCCGCGAGGTGGTGATCCGCAGCCACGTCCACGTTCCGGCGCAGGTGATTGCCGCGGTCCGCCGGGGCCTGCCCACGATGGTGCTCGTCCGGTCGCCGGCGACCAACGCGGCGTCGTCGGTGGTCGCCGTCCCCCACCTCGACGTCGAGCGGGCGCTCCGCGACTGGATCGACTACCACCGGCGGCTGCTCCCCCACCGCGACGGGTTCGTGGCCGTGGACTTCGCCACGGCGGTCGGTCGCCTGAGCGAGGCCGTCGACCGGGTGAACGAGCGCTTCGGCACGGCGTTCTCGGCGATCGAGGACTCGCCGGAGTTCCGGAAGGCGGTCATCGACCGCATGGTCGTGGAGCACGAGCGCCAGCACCGGGGTGCGGCCCACCTGGCGCACCTGGCCCGAGCCCGACCGCACCCGTCGCGAGCAACGGCTCCTGGCCGAGGCGCGCCGACGACCGGGCGTCGAGGCGCTGATCGCCAGGGCCGAGGATCTGAAGGCGCTCCTGGTCGGCCGCTAGCCCGCCGGGGCCGTCGTCGTGGTCGCGGCGCCGCGCCGCGGGTGCATCCCGGAAGCGCATCACGAGGAAGCGGTCCCAGCGGGCCTCCCCGGTGGTGTTGGCTGCGGCGATCAACCCGCCCTGCAGCTGCTGGCCGAGTGCGGCGTCGGTGACGGTGAAGTACTCATCACCGTCGAAGAGGACCCGGACGGTTGAACCGTCCTGGGTGACCGACACGGTGATCTCGTCGCTCGTCGGGGCCACGATCTCGCTCACCAGCTCGACGTCGCCCTCGATGACCCGGTTCAAGCGTCCAGGAGCCGACGCCGGGGTTGGCGGTCACCGACCAGTAGTTCTCCGGATCCAGGTAGCGGAAGACCAGACCGGCGCCCTCCTCCACGACCATCATCGTCACCTCGGTCAGGCCGTCGCCCTCCCCTTCGGGAACGACGGCCAGGTTCGGGGTGTCGCGGGCGCCACCGGCGGTCACGGCGCGGTCACCTTCGGTGCCCCAGGTGCCGGCGACGGCCTCCCAGGCTTGGCCGGTCCCGGCGTCACCCAACGAGGCCGGGTCGTCGGCCCGGTCGAAGGTGTCGATGACGATCGGCTCGAGGTTGGCGAATCCCCAGTACCCGGTCCGGTTGACGTCGCCCGTCGGGAACGGCAGCGCCCCGCCCTCCCCCTCACCCGGGGCCGCGGCTTCGTCCCCGTCCGCGGCCTGTTCCTCGTCCGGGGCGGTGACCCGGCCGAGGATGAACCCGGCGACGATGCCGACGATGACGAGCAGGGCGATCGGGAGCACGCCCCGAGACGAGGTGTTGAGGTCGTCGTGGGTCAGGACGTCGCGCTCCGGTTCGGCGTGGTCGGGCGCCGGATCGACGTCGTCGTCGACGCTCTCGTCCCCGCCCTCCGCTCGGTCGTCAGCCATCGTGCTCCCCGCGTGGTCGTCGTGCCCGCGTCCCGGCCGGGCGGCGCGGCAGGATAGTGCCCGACCTCGCCGACACCCCAGCGCCCGGCACCGCGCTCACCCGCCGGACTCGAGCTGGTCTCGTGGAGCGAGGACGAGAAACCTGTCCCAGCGGGCACCTTCCGCAGCCGCGCCGATGGCCGCGAGGCCGGCCGAGTGGCCCCGGTGGGCACCGGGTCGAGCAGGCGGAAGTACTCGATCCCGTTGATGAGGAACCGAACCGTCGAGCCGGACTGCGAGACCGAGACCGTGACGCCGTCGAACACGGGGGCCACGAACTCCGCCGGGTGCTGTCGGAGCCTTCGATCACCTGCGTCACGGTCCACCGCAGGGTGGTCGGGTCCGCGGTGACCATCCAGTAGGTGGTGGGATCGACGAAGCGGAACGACGAGGCCGCGGCCTGGCGCGGCGACGCGGAGGGTGACCTCGACCAGACCGTCGTTGCGAGCCTGGGGGTAGCACGGCGAGCCGCGTGCCCCCGCTCGATCCCCCCGACACGACTGCGGACTCGGTCAGCACGCCCCAGGTGCCGCTGACGATCCCCCATGGCTCGCCCGTCTCACTCGGGCCGAGATCAGAGGGGTTGTCGGCTCGGTCGAACGCGTCGCCCTCCGTGGCCTCGAAGCCCACCAGTTGCCAGTAGCCGCGCCGGTCGATGTCGCCGGCCGGGAACTCGAGACCTCCGGGGTCGGGCAGGGCGTAGGGCGTCGCGGGGTCGCCGACGAAGACGGTGAACCGGAGCACCGCGACCGCGACGAGGACCCCGACCATTGCCAACGCGATGCCGCCCGGTCGGGCCGACGGCCTGGAGGGAGGAAACGGCACCCGGTTCGGGCCCGGCGAGGTCACGTCGACAGCACCGGCCGACGGGGCCGACTTCGAGCGATCGATGCCGAACCGGCCCTTGAGCCCGGGCGGGGCGCTCGATGAGGTAGTGGGAGCCGATGGTCGCCACGGCCGTGAGCCCGAGCGCGACCACCACCCTCTGGAGGTTGGTCCACTGCTCGCCTTGCACGCTGACCGCGTAGAAGATCGGGTAGTGCCAGAGGTAGATGCCGTAGGACACCCGACCCATGGCGCGGAGGGGCCGGAAATCGAAGAGGTGTCGGCCGCCCCAGGTCTCGCCGAGGAGGGCCAGGATGACCGCTGATGAGGCCACGGCGAACAGCGTGAGGCCGCCCTTGTAGCCCGTGCCCTCGGTGATGTCGAAGGTGCCGAGGCAGACCACGATCGCGGCCAGTCCGACCCAACCCGCGGCGTTCACCCCGCGCTTCGGCGTGGCCCCCCGGACCCACAGCATGGCCAGGAGGCAACCCACCAGGAGCGAGTCGATCCGGGTGTCGGTGCGCACGGCCAGTTGGGCCCAGAAGACCCCCTCGCTCCAGAGGTGGGCCCGCCAGAGGGCGACAGCGAGGATGATCGCGACGAGGCCGGCGACCACGACGGCGAGGTGGCGGCGGGGGCTGAACAGGAGGACGAGGGCGGCAGGCCAGATCAGGTAGAACTGCTCCTCGATCGCCAGCGACCACAGCAGGCCGAGGTCGGGTACGCCCGTGAGCGGCCGGAAGACCAACTGCCAGTTCGACACGTAGAGCAGCGCCGAGCGGATCGTGGCCCACTCCTGGAACCACGCGAGGTCCGCTACGACGGCGTAGATGGCGTGGGCGGCCAGGAGCACGTAGAGGGCCGGCAGCAGGCGCAGCGCCCGCCGTCCGTAGAAGGCGCCGAAGCGGAGGTTGCGGGACGTGAGCAGCTCGTCGAGGAGCAGGGCGGTGATCAGGAACCCGCTCAGCACGAAGAAGAGGTCGACCCCGAGGTAGCTCCCCTCGATCAGGTCGTCGAGCCGGTCGACGCCCGTGACCTCGTAGGGCACGAGGAGCTGGAGGTGGGTCATGACGACGAGGAGGACCGCCAGCCCCCGGACGCCGTCGAGGGCGGGCAGGACGCCGAGACGCCGCCGGCGGGCCCCGAGGGCCGAGGCGGCAGCCTCCGGCTCGGTCGAGGTCACGAGTCGGAGGGCGGTGCGCTGCGACCGCCCCACCGGGGGCGGAAGCGGTCGAGCCGGCCGAGCCACCGGCCCACGGAGTCGTCCGAGAGCGGGAGCCGGCGCTTGAGCACGTCGTAGGCGTGGAGGGCCTGCTTGTCGAGGTAGATGGCCGCCGACTTGAGGCCGTCGCCGGGACGGGCCCGGTAGTTTGTCGAGCGGACGAGCGCGTCCTCGTCCTCGGTGAAGTAGTAGAGCGCGAGGGACTGTCGTGCGACCTCCGGCGGGCAGGCCAGGCGGTCCGGGTGGCCGTGGTACGCGTCCGCTTGGGTCGTGAACAGGAGGATCCGGTTCCCGACCGGGGCGACTCGCTCGACGCAATGGTCCATGTCGGTCGACCACAGCTCGAGCTCACCCCTCCACTCCGGCCCCCAGTCGCGGTTGAGGTAGAGGAGGAGGTTCACCCGACGCCGCCAACTCTGGTGCACGTGGTGGGCCGTGAAGTCGGCGTGGACGTTGAGGTAGCCCCCGGGAAGGCTGCGATGGAGCCCGCCGCCGTCCAAGCTCAGGTCCGGAAGGAGGTCGTCGAAGCCCGGTGAGCGCGCCGAGGAAGGCGACGAACCGCTCCGAGGCGAAGGCGTGGGCCAGGTCGGTGAGGACCGGGCCCCACGTCGTGAGATCGGTGTTCGCGTACTTCCGCTCGTTGACGTGGAGGTACTTGCGCCAGGTGTCGTCGTCGACCGCGTCGAACTCGTCGTAGGCCGCGGCCAAGGTCTCGGGCAGGACGACGTCGTCGAGGACGATGTGGGGGTACGGCGCCGCGGCCCGGTAGCGCGCGGCGAGGTCGGGGAGCGACCGCTCGAGGCGGTCGAGATCGATCAGCTGATGCAAGACCAGAAGGCCCGAAGCGCGCCAGCCCTTGCCGAACTCACGCCCCCGAGGGTAGCGGACGGGCGTTCGGGGCCCAGAAGTAGGGGGGCGGTACGATCTCTCGAACCGCATGGCGACCACCGCTCTCCAGCCGCGCCGGCTCGGCTTCGTGCCTGGGCTCGACGGACTCCGGGGAGTGGCCGTCCTCTTGGTGATCCTGAGCCACCTGCAGGCGGTCGTCGGCCGCATCGACATCACCGGCATCGCGGTCGTCGACGGGTTCCTCGACGGCGGCTACCTGGGGGTCGACCTGTTCTTCGTCCTGAGCGGGTTCCTCATCACCGCGCTCCTGCTGGGCGAACAGGGTGCGACCGGGCGCGTGCGCTACGGCTCCTTCTACGCCCGGCGTGCCCTCCGCCTCCTGCCGCCCCTCTACTTCATGCTCCTGTGCCACGCCTTCTACACGGTGGTCTCCGACTTCGACACCGCGGCGGAGTGGGACAGCATCCGCTCGGCTGTCCTCTACGTGTCGAACTGGCAGGTCGCCAACGAGTTGTTCACGGTCGCCACGGGGACCAACCACCTGTGGTCACTCGCCATCGAGGAGCAGTTCTACCTCGTCTGGCCGTTCGTGCTGGTCACGTTCCTGGGCTGGCAGCGGTCGGCTCGGACGGTCACCATCGTGCTGGTGATCGCCATCGGCGTGTTGATGGTCCACCGCTCCCTCCTGGTCGGTGACGGCGTGGGCTGGATCGAGCTCTTCGTCCGCACGGACACCCGGGTCGACTCGATGCTGGTGGGCGCGCTGTTGGCGTCGCTCTGGGTGCGCAGCGCCGCGCCGGTGCGCGGGGTCGATGAGGCCGCGTGGGTCGCCACCATTGCGGGGATCGTCTACATCGCCAGCGTCGGAGCTGCCGACACGCTCGGGTACCACGGTGGGCTCACGTTCTTCGCCGTCTGCGCAGGCGTCGTGATCCTGGCGGTGCTCAATGGCGCCTGGCCGGGGGCGAGGGTCCTCGAATGGCCGCCGCTCCAAGCGGTCGGGCGGGTCAGCTACGCCCTCTACCTCTGGCACTTCCCGGTCTTCCACGCTGTGCGGTACTACGCGGCAGACCTCCCGGCGTTCCTTCGCGTGGTCCTCGCGCTGTTGCTCACCACTGCCGCCACCCTCGTTTCGTGGTACTGCATCGAGCGTCCGCTGGTGGCGATCCGTCGTCGCCTCCGTCCGGAGGGGGACCGTCAGTCGCTCAGCCCTAGCGACGAGTCGGGCCTCACCTCACCCCGAACGGCGTAGGACGCCCCGAAGCACACGAGCTCGACACCCAAGAGCACCACCCGCAGGAACAAGGCGGCCCCAGCGTGCCGCGGCCGGCGCGCCGGACGCCGCGACGAGGATGGCCTCGCGCAGGCCCAGGCCGGCCGGCAGCGGGGTCGCGGTGCTGATCCCGAAGGCCAATGCGTAAGCCGTCAGGGGCGGGAGCGTGCCGTCCACGAGGATGCTGTAGGCCGTGGCGTGGCAGGCCACAGCGATCAACGCGTAGGAGAAACGCCTCCGTCAGTGACCGCTGTGCAGGTATCGATTCGGGTGCCGGAACCCGGTCGCTCCAGCGGGACAATCGCGTCATCAGGCGGGCTTGCAGCGAGCGCACCACCAGGAGCGGGGCGAGCAGCCCGAACGCGCTCAGCGCCGCCAGCCAGCCATCGCCCGTCCACGCCGTTCCGGCACCAAGGAAGAGGCCGGCGGCGACGAAGGCCGTGAGCTGACTCACCCAGGCGACGGTGCCTTGGGTGACGGGCACACCCAGCTGCCGAAGGAGGCTGACCTGCCCGATGGGCTGCGCGACACCGATGGGCACGTACTTCGCAGGTTGTGAGCCGTGAAAGGTCCAAGCCAGGGCCCGAGGGGCCCGCAACGTGGGCAGGAGCCGGGTCCAGGCCAGGCCGAAGGCGAACTGGCCCGCCACCGCTGCGGCCACCGTCAAGACCAGCGCGCCCCTGGAGGGCAGCTGGAACTGATCGAGCTCGCTGGCCTGTTGCTGAAGCTGGATCGCGAGCAGGACCAGGCCCAGCATGAGCAGGCCTGGCAGCCATGCGCGGCGCAGGGCTCGTGTCATGACCGCGAGGACGAGGGTCCAGGGAAAGGCGGTGATGGTGTCGTGGACCACCAGCCGTGAGGACACGAAGCGGCGAAAGGACCGTCGGGTCCAGTGGTTGACGTGCTCGGGGTCGTTGCCGAGTCCCCGGACGTTCTTCAAGCGGAGGAGGTTGAGCAGGCGAAACCACGGCTCCCAGGGCACGCTCACGAGGATCCACCCATCGCTGACCTTCGCAAGGGCGTCCAGCGCCGCGGTGGGGTCCTCGAGGTGTTCGAGGACCTCGAGCATCAACACGAGGTCGCTGTGTCGATCCGTGGCGACGAGGTCCTCGACGTCGCCGACGCGGAGGTCGACCTCGCGTCCGAGGCGCGTGCGGGCGTCGGCGATGGCGGGTGTCGACCGATCGACCCCGACGAGTCGGGCCCCGCATCCCGCGGCCTGTAGGGCTTCCAGCACGTAGCCCTCACCGCAGCCGACGTCGAGGACGGAGGTGGGCTCGAGCTGCTCGACGACCCGGATCACTTTCGCGTGGAAGCGGTCGATCCGCCACGCCTGCAGGGGATTCGCAGTCTCGTGCTTCTGCCGGTTTCCGTGGGTCCGGGCGACATACCGGGAACGACCGGCGGCCGGCCCGACCAGCGACAACCGGGTCTACGGCGCCTCGGGTACCGTCACCGACGGTGGGCTCATCCCATGACGTCGAAGACGCCACGAGCCTTGCGGAGCCCGAGCGACGCGGGCTCTCTGGCGCGGCGTGCTCCCCTATGCCTTGGCCGCGATCCCGGCCCTGTGGATGACCGTGCTCTGCTCCTCGACGGGTCCAAGCTCCAGTACAACGACTACTGGCTCATGATCGACGGCACGTTCCGTGACAACGGTCTCTTCGATGTCGGCTCGCTGTTCACCTTCCAGAACGAGCACCCCGTCGTGATCCCCAAGCTCGTCTACTGGTTGAACGCCCAGGTCGCGGCGGGATCCAACATCACCCTGGGGATCCTGGTCGTGGTCATCGTCGTGCTGCAGGTCGGGCTGGTGCGGCGCTTCCTCGCCGAGGAGGATCGTCCGCGGCCAGTCGGGGTCGTCCTTCTCGTGGTCTCGAGCATCCTGCTCTTCTCCCGCCAGGGCGCCCACAACTTCTTCCTCGGCATGAGCGGGATCGCCTGGCTCAGCGCCAACCTCTTTGCCCTGGCCGCCCTCGTGGCGCGATGGACCGACCGCGACTGGCTGGCGATCGGTCTCGCGCGTCGGCCTCGATCTCCTACGGCACCGGGCTCGCCGTCTGGCCCGCGCTGATCGTCCTCGGCATGGTGGCCGACCGGCGATGGCGCCCGGACCTGAAGGTGGTGGCCTACGGGAGCCTCGTGGTCATCGGCTACTACGCCTTGCGCGACGCCACCCTGCCGGCGGTGGAGGCTCGTCCGTTCGACATCCTCCGGGGTGCCGTTGCGGTGATCGGCTCGGTGCTGCACGGCACCACCTGGGTGACGCAGGTGGCCGGCACCATCGGGTTGGTCTCGGCGGCCGCACTGACGGTGCTCGCCCTCCGGCGGTCGTGCCGGCGGGCCGCGCCGAGGGGTGGCGCTGCTGACGTACGCCACGGTCGCGGCGTTCATCATCGGGAGAGCCCGGTGGGTGTTCATCGACAGCCTCGGCAACCAGAGTCGGTATGCCTCGATCGGCGCTCTTCTGGCTCGGGCTCGTCGGGTTGACAGCCACGCTGTTCGCGAGCCGACGGAGCGCCCTCATCCCGGCGATCGTGGTGGGCCTCGTTGCCTTCACGTTCGGCGCCGACGCCGTGCGGGAGCAGCAGGAGGCCGTTCCGGGACAGGCGGAGCTCGACGGCGGCGATGCACCTCGACCTTGCCGACGGCTACACCTACTTCCCCCTGACCGGACTTCCGCGGTCGCCCCCCTACTGGAGTCGATCGGTCACTACCCCTTCGACGGGTCGTACCACGGGGACTGCGGGCTCGTCGGGCAACGCCTCCCCCTCACGAGTGCAACCTCGGCGGACGAGGGCAGGTCGAGACCGCTGCGCTGCTCGACAACGGTCGCGGTGTCCGAGTGACCGGATGGGTACCCGCCGAGGACGTGGGCGACGTGCAGTGCGTCCTCGTCGTCGACTGGACCCGCCGCGGTCGTCGGCTATGGCGCGATCGGCGTCCTGGGAGCGACCGATGCCGATGTGGACCGAGCGCGAGGCTTCGCCGCGGTGGCCCCCGTGGAACTCCCGAATTCGGGGTCTACCTCGTGCGGGACGATGGTGTCATTCGTCGCTTGAGCGATCAGGTCCGCTCTCCGGCGTCGACGCGAGGTCCGGGACGACGAGCCGACCATGTTGTCGCCGATGGATTCGCGCCGCGATCGTCGGTACAACGCCACGATCAACTCGGCGAGCAGTCCGACCGAGACGAGTTGGACGCCGACGACAGCGAGCGTGATGCCGGCGAGCAGCGCCGGGCGGTCCCCGACGGTCGCACCGCTCAGCCGTTCGACAAGCATCCAGATGAGCAGCGCCACACCACCGGTCAGGACCGCCAGACCGAGCCCACCGATCAGGTGGAACGGTCGTGTGTCGTACGTGGTCAGGAACTTCACCGTGAGAAGGTCGAGCAGGCCCCGCCAGAACCGGTTGAGCCCGTACTTCGACTTGCCGTGGCGGGGACCGGTGGCGCACCGGTACCTCGGCCACGGCGGAACCGGCCCACGCCGCCAGCACCGGGAGATATCGGTGGAGCTCCCCGTAGAGCTCGACGGTGATCCGCGACGTCCGCACGCAGGAGCTTGAACCCACTGTTGAAGTCTGATCCAGGGACCCCGGTCTACCCGGGCGGTACACCAGTTGTAGAGGCGCGACGTCACCCGCTTCACGAACCGGTCTCGTCGCTCTCGTGCGCGCGCCGGTGACCAGATCGGCCCCGTCGTCGATCGGGCCGCAAGGAGCACGCGGGATCTCGCCGGGGTCGTCCTGGCCGTCGGCATCCATGAGGAGCACCAGGTCGGTGTCAGGCCGTGCGCAGTCCCGCCCGCAGGGCCGGCGACTTGCCAGAGTTTCGGCGGAGGCGCACCACCACAGGGCCGATGGAGGCGGCCCCGACCGGGGCCAGCACCGCCGGGGTGTCGTCGGTACTCCCGTCGTCGACCACGACGATCGCCCAGACGGGGAAGACGCCTGACAGCCCGGCGGCCAGCTCAGGCAGCAGCTGTCCGACGAGGTTGTCGGCCTCGTCTAAGGCGGGGGAGCACGCACGGCGCGAGGGCGAGGTCATCCGGGCCGACAGTCGTCCGGTATCGTGGCTTGCCGAGGTCTCGTCTACCTCGACCGGGAGGGCTCCGACGATAGAAGCGGTCCCACCGGGCCGGCGCCGGCGGCCTCCGGCGGGGCGATGAGGCCGGGCCGACGCGGTGCCCAGCGCCTCGTCCTCGAACTGACCTTTGACGACACCTCTCCACGAGGAGGAACTGACACGGGTCGGTCGCAACGACACCGAGATCGTGGTCCCGTCAGCGGTCCCGGCCTGGATGTCGCCGATTGCTCGCGACCGTGCCATCCACGACGCGAGCGAGCCCGACCATGCGCCTTCGTCGGGCTCGGCCGTGACGGCCCAGAAGTTGTGTTCATCGTGATAGCGGAAGACGAGTCCGGCGCCGGCTTCGACGTCCACCATCGTGGCCTCGACGAGCTGATCGACCGGCCCACCGTGGACGACCGCGATCCGAGGTCCCTCACCTGACGGGATCGTGGCGCCGTGGCACGGTTCCCGAGGGTCCCCCAGGTGCCGGCAGACGGTCTCCCAATGCTCGCCGCCATCGGCCTCGCCGAGCGAGGACTCGTCGTCGGGCCGGTCGAAGGTGTCGACGACGGCGGGCGTGATCGACGCGAAACCGCCAATAGCCAGACCGGTCGACGTCCCCGGCCGGGAACGGGAACGTGGAGGCGACGGTCGTGCTGGAGGCGGAGGCGCTCTCCTCATCGGCGTCGGGCGCGGTGACCCGGCCGAGGATGAAGCCGGCCATGAGGATGCCGAGCGCGACGACTACCACGAGGCCGAGAAGCTCGCCCGAGATCGGGAGTTGACGGTCGGGCCGGAGATCGCGGTCGGTCAAGGCCGGGCGGGGCTCGGGCGGCGCTGCCTCTTCGGGCACGGGTTCTTCGGATCCCTCCATGCGGCCGGACCATCCGCGCCGATCGGACGGCGAAACGGTAGCAGCGAGCGTCTCTCCAGTGGGACCCGTGAGCCAGCCCGGAACCTAGGCTGGGCCGCTCCCATGGCTGAGGAGGAGGCGCGGGCGCGGTGAGGGGCGACGAACAGGGTCGTGGCCCGGGGCGTCCCCGCCGCGGAGATGTGCCGCCGAGTCCGGGATTGGCTCGTGGCCGACGCCGACCGCGCCCGGTACACGAAGGTGATGGTGGGGGCCGCACTGGCCTCCGCGGTCGTGGTCGCCCTGGTCCTCGGGACGTTGTCCGACCAGCGCCTCCAGGCCGACTACTACGACGTGCAAACCCGAGCGCTGCTCGACGGGCGGCTCGACGTACCGAACGGGGTCCTCGTCCAGGAGGCGATCCTCCACGACGGCAAGGAGTACCTCTACTGGCCGCCCGGGCCGTCGCTGCTCCGCCTGCCGCTCTTCCTCGTGACCGACCGGTTCGACGGTCGGCTCACCCCGGTCATGCTCATCGCGGGCTCGGACCGTCCTGACGGTGTCGCTCGTTATCCTCCTGCTGTGGCGCTTGCGACGGTATGCTGGCGCGGTCCCGTGCCTCTCGGCCCGCTTCGAGGCTTCCCCTGTTTCGCTCTCTTCCTGACTTCCGCTATCGCAGGATCGTTCGTGCTCCCCCTGGTCGTGGTGCCATGGGTGTACCACGAGGCCATCGTGGGGGATCGTGATGGCCGTGGGCGCGGCCCACACGCTCCTCGGCTACATCCAGCGTCCCAGCCGTCGCAGCGCGTGCGGGCGGTGGGGCTGTTCGTGGCCGGCGGGCTCTTCACCCGAGGTCCCTCGGGCTATGCCGCCGTGGTCGTGGCACTGCTCACGGTCGCGTGGATCGCATGGGGTGGTAGAGGCAAGGCCCAACGGAAGATGGTGGCGACCGCTGCTTGTGGCGGGCCTTGCTCCCACTGGCCGTCAGCGGCGCGATCAACTGGGCGAAGTTCGACACGCTCAACGCCTATCCGATGGCCGACCAGGTCCACTCCCGATCGAGCGTGTTCCGCCAGGAGGCCCTTGACGCCAACGGCGGAGATCTGTTCGGCGTCGATCTCGTGCCCAGCACCCTCTTGGCGTATCTACGCCCGGATGGCATTCGCTTCACGAACCAGTACCCATTTGTCGACGCCCCGCAGGACGTGCCGTCGGTCGTGGGCGGCGCGTTCTTCGACACCCTCAACCGGACGCCGAGCATCGTCCCGTTCATGCCGCTCCTCGTCGGCGTCGCGGGCTGGGGCGCCGTGATGGCGATCCGGGCCCGACGCCGAACTCCGTTGGCGTGGGTCCGATTGCCGCTGTTCGGGGCCGCCGTGGTTCCCTGCTGCCGCGGTCGCGATCGCCGGCATCACGCCCGTGCTTCGCCGTGGAGTTCCTTCCCGTGCTCTGCGTCGGTGCTGCAGTCGGCATGGTGGACGTCGCCCGCCGTCTGGGACGCCGACCGCCGTCCGAGCGTCGCCTCTTGTTCAGCGCATTGGCCGCGGTGGCCGTGTTCGGGGTACTGGCCAGCATCCGTGTACGCTCTGACCACACGGGCGACGAGCGGGAGTGGTCACAACCTCGCCGACCACGTCAGCCGACAGGCCTGGTTCGTGGATCACTTCGGAGACGGCCTCGACCAGGTGGTGACCTCCGAAGCGCTTCCCCGCGAAGCATCGGCCGGCGAGATCCGCATCCTCGGGGACTGTGTGGCGATGTTCTACAGCACCGGGGAGCACGGTCACACCACCCGGCCGTGGCTGCAGGTGTCGGCTCGTCCGCTGGCCTTCAGCCTCACTCGGCAGGACACGGGCCCGCGGAGCGCCGACCCGACCGTGCCGGTCGCCGAGTTCGACGGGTTGCACGGGATCCGCTTGAGCCTCGAGCGAACGGGCGATGACTTCCGCTTCGTGTTGTCGGGCGGCGGCGCTGACGAAGCGGGCGACGCCTTCGATCTGGGCGTGGGCGAGTCGGTCGATGTGCTGATCGATCCCGACCCGCCCTACACCTACGCGGTCGTCGTCGACGGCGAGCCGACTCTCGAGGTCCCCAAGGAGGACCAGGACGAGCTCTACCAGTCCCAGCCAAACGTCCTCGACCCCCAGCTCCCGACCGAGATCCAGACGCAGGGACTCGGCGTGACCATCACCGACAAGCCGGTTGGGAGGGACGCCTTGTGCGAACGGCTGCTCGCCGATGCCCAGGACCGGGGTGACCCGTGAGGACCGGACCTGTGGCGCTACCGTTCCGCTGCCTTCTCGCCTGATCCCGGAGCGTCGTGGCCTTCAACTCCGTCCAGTTCGCGCTGCTGCTGGCGGGCACCCTCGCCGCGTACTGGTTGGGGCCTCGGTCCGCGCCGCGCCTCTGGGTGCTACTGGTGGCCTCCTACGCCTTCTACGCCTATGCGGACTGGCGGTTCTGCGGCCTGCTGCTCCTTCTGACGGCGCTGTCCTTACGGCGCTGGCCGCCTGTTGGCCGTCGTCGACGACGAGCGCACCCGCTGGTGGATCACGGGCACGGCCATCGTCTCGGCGTGCTCCTGGTCCTCGTCGAGTTCAAGTACTTCGACTTCTTCGTTGACGGCTTCGGCGATCTGGCCCGGAGCCTCGGTTGGGATGCGCCGGCGTGGGTCCTCGCCGTGGCCCTGCCCGTCGGGCTGTCGTTCTACGTCTTCCAAGCCATCAGCTACGTGGTCGACGTCCATCGGCGGGAGTTCGAAGCCGTCACCTCCCCGCTCCTGTACGCGGTCCACCTCGGGTACTTCCCGAAGATGCTGGCCGGGCCCATCGAGCGGGCCCGGCACTTCGTCCCCCAGTTGGAGGCGCTACCGGACGGCCTGCGTCGAGGCCAAGGGCTCGAGGCGGCAGAGCTCATCGTCATCGGCCTCTTCAAGAAGGTGGCGGTGGCCGACGTCATGCTGCGCGTCGTCGTCGACGTGTACGCGCCGTTCGAGCTCGGGCCGGGCAACGGGTGGACGACGCTGCTCGATCTCCCTGCCGGCCTTCGGCGTCCTGATCTACTGCGACTTCTCGGGCTACTCCGACATCGCCCGCGGCGTGAGCAAGCTGTTCGGCCTCGAGCTGACCCGGAACTTCCTCCGCCCGAAGAACAGCCGGACGGTCCTCAAGTTCTGGCAGCGATGGCACGTCAGCTTCACCCGCTTCATACGCGACTACCTGCTGAGACCGTTGGGTGGGTTCCACGGCTCCGACGCCGTCCTGATGCGCAACTCGATCATCGTCTTCACCCTCACCGGCCTCTGGCACGGCGCTCGCTGGCCGCTCGTGCTCTGGGGGCTGCTCCTCGGGCTGGCGGTCGGCGTCTCCCTGATCGTGAACGAGCGCCGGCGCCAGGCCCGCCGCACGGTGGCCGGGCCGTCCGGCGGTGATGACGCCCAGCTCGTGGGGGCGCCGGAAGGTCGTGGGACCACGACCGCGATCCGGCCGGGTGCCCGCACGGCGGCCGATCGGCGCCGCCGAGTCTGGCGGGACGGCCGGCGGCGGTTGCTGGTCCTCGGCCTCCTGCTCGCGAGCACGCCGCTCTTCGTGGCCCCACCCTGTCGCAAGCGTGGAGCGGTCTACCGCGGCATCCTGACGCTCGCGCCCGGGCCCTTCGAGTTGCACCACTGGATCACCGTCACCTACGGCGTCCTCATGGTCGTCCTGATCGACAACCACCAGCAGCGCTTCGAAGCCGATGAGGACCGTCGGGCCCGAGCACGACGCATGGCCCGGGCCGCGGACGCGGAGGACGTCACCATGCTCTCGACCTGGCGGTGGCAGCTCTGGACCGGCGCTCATGGTCCTGGCCGTGGTGATCCAGGGGGCGAACATCCAGGCCGCCGAGTTCTACTACTTCCAGTTCTGATGGCTGGTCCGTGGGTTCGCAAGGCCGTGACCGTCATCGGCGTCCTCTTTGGCGCGAACCTGGTCCTGGCGGTCGCCGGGAGTGACCTTCCCGAGCCGGTCGTCTATCCGACCCGCGAGATCCAGCTCGGAGTCGAGCGGCTGGAGCGCCAGGCCGGCGACGGGTGCATCGACCTGCTCGTCACCGGGAACTCGGTCGCCGCGGCCGCCATCTCGGCCCAGCGCCTGGCGCCGCGCCTGGGGCTGGAGGATGGCGTGGTGTCGATCCTCCCGGGCTCGATCGCCTCGGTCGACGTGGACTGGATGAACCGGGTGACCCTCCCCCGGGTGCGACCCGGGCACGGTGCGTCTACGTGGCCTCGCCGATCATGTTCTTCCCGGAGTCGTCGGCCGAGGACTTCGGCCTCTCCATCTACGAGCGCTCTGTCGCCCTGCGGGGCGGTTGGGCCGGGGATCTCCAACGCTGGGCGGTGGACCACGTCCCACTCATCCGGGAACGCCAGGCGATCGGCGACGCCGAGACCATGGTGAAGACCGTACGGGGTGACGTCCCGACCGAGCTCGTCACGACGGCCCCCGGCTACGAGTTCGAGGCCGACGGCCATGTCAGCTCGACCGTGCAGTGGGCCGGCGACCAGGGGCGCCTCGACGACATCACGGCGGCTTTCGCCGCGGTGGGTGACCGGTGGCGGGTGGACCTCGAGCAGCGAGACGCACTCCGGGCGCACTTCGAGGCCCTCGAGTCCCGCGGCGTGGACGTGATCGAGGTGATCCCGCCGGTGGCCGACGACCTCCCCCGACGCTTCCCCGGGAGGTGTCGCCGGCTTCGAGCGCTACCTCGACGCGGCCAACAGCGTGACCGAGGGGACGACGGCCACCACCGTCGATCTGTCCCGCGAGCCCTACCCTGACGCCCTCTTCTAGGACACCCATCACCTCAACGAGGCCGGGTCCCGCCAGCTGACCGACGCCATCGTGGCCGCGGTCGACGGCGAGGAGCTCGCGGCCTGCGCCTGACGGGTCGGCCGGGGACGTCGTACACTCGGCTCGTGACCTCGGTGGAGACGCGGGCGGGTGGCGTCGTGCTCATCCGCCCGAACGTCGTGGTGTTCCCGGAGAGCCTTTCGTTCTTCGGTCCCGTGCCCCCGCTGGGCCTGGCCTACATCGCCGGCGTCCTGCGCGACGCCGGCCACGAAGTCGAGGTCATCGACAGCGTCGGTGAGGCGATCGACGACCGCGACGACTTCGAGACACCGGTCGGGACCATGCGCCGCATCGGCATGCCGACCGACGAGCTGATCGATCGCATCCCACCGGACTGCGCGGTGCTGGGCATCACCAACATGTTCCTGCACGAGTGGCCGATGGTCCGGGAGATCGCCGGCAAGGCGAAGGACCGCTTCCCCGGCATCACGGTTGTCCTCGGAGGTGACAACGCCACGGCGTTCTGGCCTTGGATGTTCGAACAGTCCGATGCCGTCGACCACGTCGTGCTGGGCGAGGGCGAGGCCACGATGGTCGACCTGGTCAATCGCCTGGTCGCCGGGAGCTCGCTCGTCGGCATGCAGGGACTGGCCGTCCCGCGTGCCAACGGCCGATCGGATCCTGTGACAGCGGTCTCTCCATCCGGATGAAGAAGCTCGATGTCGACGCCGTGCCGCGCCCGGCATGGGACCTGTTCCCGATCGAGAGTCCTACCTGTCGCTACGCCGACTACGTGGGGGGTCCACCGAGGGCGATCGATGCCCATCCTCGGGACGCGGGGCTGTCCCTACAAGTGCACGTTCTGCTCGTCGCCACAGATGTGGACGACCCGCTACGTCGTGCGCGATCCGGAGTCCGTCGCCGAGCGAGATCGCCGACTACGTCGAGCACTACGGTGTGCAGAACGTCAACTTCGCCGACCTGACCGCGATCACCAAGCGGAGCTGGACCCTCGACTTCTGCGACGCCCTCGAGCGCCAAGCGGCCTCGGGCATCACCTGGCAGTTGCCCAGCGGCACGCGGGCCGAGGTCCTCGACGGCGAGGTGCTCCAGCGGCTGTACGACACCGGGTGTCGCAATCTCCGGTACGCGCCGGAATCGGGCAGCGAGCGCATGCTCGAGATCTTCGACAAGCGGGTCAAGCTGTCGACGATCCTGAACTCGGTGCGGGAGGCCTGCCGCATCGGGCTTGGTCACTGGTTGCAACATCATCATCGGGCACCCCGACGAGACTTGGCGGGATGTGTGGAAGTCGCAGATCTTCCTGGTCAAGACCGCGCTGGCCGGTGCCAACGACGCCATCGTCATGACCTTCGGCCCGTATCCCGGGAGTGCCGATTGGCGGCGTCTCGTCGATGAGGGCGACGTGGTCATCGACGACGCCTACAACTACGTCGGCCTGCTCCGCAGCTCGGCCGCGGTGGTCAGCTTCAATCCGCGGATGAGCGGCCGCCAGCTCCGCGTGGCGCAGCTGACGATGATGGTCGTCTTCTACGCCGTGGCCTCGCTGCGCCGACCGTCGGCGCCTGCTGGGTTACGTGCGGGCCTGGAAGACCGGTCGCGAGGAGACCCTGGTCGACCAGCTGCTCCGCACCAAGCGGCGGCGAGCGTCGGGGCACACCCGTCGCCGTCGTCGACGAGCGACGCTCAGGAGCCGGTCGCAGCCTGAGCCCCCGACACGCCCGCCGGTGGGCGGGTGCCTCGCCGGATCTCCGGCGCTACGTCCTGACGATGGTCGGCGCCGGCCTCGTGTCGTTCGTCAGCTACTCGTTGCTGGTGATCGACGTGCTCGGGCGTCGGGTGTTCTCCAACTTCTACGACCTCCAGGCCCGGGCCCTGCTCGACGGGCGCTTCGACGTCCCCGAGGGGTCGCTCGGCATCGAGGCCTTCGTCGTCGACGGGAAGCACTACGTCTACTTCCCGCCGGGCCCGGCCCTGCTGCGCATGCCGATCCTGGCGGTCACCGATCGCTTCGACGGCCGCCTGACCACGCTCTCGATGCTGGCGGCGTGGACCCTGACCACCGTCCTGTTCGCCCTGGTGATCTGGCGGGTCCGGGGCATCCTGCGCCCCGGGGCCGCGCTCGGTCGGGCGGAGGCCGCGGCCTACGGCCTCCTGCTGGTCGCCGGCACCGCCGGGTCGACCGTGCTGTTCCTCGGCTCGATCCCGTGGGTGTACCACGAGGCCTACGCGTGGGCGATCCCGATGGCGCTCGGCTCCGCCTTCGCCCTCCTCGGGGTGATCCAGCGGCCCTCGACGGCCGGGCTCGTGGCCACGGGGTTGTTCACGACCGGCGCCGTGCTGAGCCGGACGACGGCGGGCTGGGCGGTGGCCGGTGCCGTCCTGCTCACGGCCGTCCTCCTGCCCCGGGGTGGGCACCGGGACGCCGATCCCCACCTCTGGTGGAAGATCTACACCGCGGGCCTGGTCCCGATCGCCGTCGGCATGGCCGTCAACTGGGCCAAGTTCCGCCACCCGTACCTGTTCCCCATCGACCAGCAGGTGTTCACCAGCCTCAACCAGCACCGCCGTGACGCCATCGCGGCCAACGGCGGCGACCTCTTCTCGCCCAACATGATCGGCAGCACCGTCGTCAACTACTTCCGGCCCGACGGCATCCGCTTCACGTCGGTCTTCCCGTTCATCACCCTTCCGGGACACATCGCCCGCGCCTACGGCAGTGGCTACATCGACCAGGCCAACCGCACCGGGAGCATCGTCGCCTTCATGCCGATGCTCGTCGGGTTGACGATCTGGGGGGTCGTCTCGACCTACTGGCCCCGAGCGCGGGCCGAGGTGCGCCTGCTCCGCCTACCGCTGCTCGGTGTCCTGGTGATCCCCGCCGGGATCCTGTTCTACGCCTACATCGCCCACCGGTACACGTCGGAGTTCATGCCCGTGCTCCTGTTCGGGTCGGCCATCGGCCTGGTCGACCTGAGCCGGCGCCTGGCCGACCGGTCCCGACGACCGCGGGTGGGGCTCGTGGCGGCGCTCGGCGTCCTCACCCTGTTCTCCCTCGCCGCCACCCTGGCCGTCGGGGTCAACACCCGGGCCTTGGCCAACCCGGGCCCGACCCTCACCGACTACGTGGCCCGCCAGGAGCAGATCAGCGGCTGGACCGGTGACCAGATCGCGGACAACGTCACCTTCTCGGACGAGCTGACCCTCGAGGCCCGGGCCGACGAGCTCCGAGTCATCGAGGACTGCCAGGCCCTCTTCTTCGGCACGGGCGACGAGTTCCGGCCATGGGAGGAGGTCGCCACCCGACCCCTGGCGGTCCGGGTCATGGTGGAGGAGCCCTTGGACGCGCCGAGTGCCGACGTCGTGCTGGGGCGCTTCGACGGGCATCGGAGTGCGGTGCTGCTCCTCGAGCGATCCCGGAGCGGCACCTTCCGGCTGGCGCTCCGGGGCGCGGCCGCGGGGCGGTCGACCAGCGACTTCGTCCCCGTCGACGTCGGCGACGGCTTCGAGGTCGAGGTCGACACGAGCGACCCTGCTGGACCACGTCATCTGGGGGCCGGGAGGGGTCGAGCTGGAGATCCCGAAGCAGACCTACGACACCGACTGGCGCTGGCTGCCGAACGTGTTCCGCCCCGTGCCGATCGACGAGGACCTCGTGTCGGCCATGGGGGTCGACCTGGAGGTCGAACCGGTGCCGCCGATCCCGTTGTGCGAGCGGGCGGCGGCCGTCAGTCGCGGGTGATGGGCACCGTCGAACGGCGCAGGCCCAGCTCGTAGACGAACTGGTAGGCGAAGAGGGTCGGCCACATCCGCACCAGCGCGGCATCGACGCGACGGACCACCCGACTCATCAGCCCCGCCTTCCCCTCCGTGACCACGTCGAGCGGCAGGCCGGCGTGCCGGGAGCGGGCCGATTCCAGCCGGCAGCGCCGGGCCAGCTGGAGGAAGCTGCGGCGGGTGAAGAAGCGCATGTGGGTGCGGTCGAGGATGCCGCGCTGGTCGTAGTTGAACAGGCCGAGGGCGACGCGGGTCCGCGGGTACCAATGCGAGATGTTCGGGACGCTGGCCAGGACCACGCCGTTGTCGCCGAGGCAGTCGGTCATCTGGCGCAGGAGCCGCTCCGGGTCCCGAACGTGCTCGAGCACGTCGGCGGCCAGGATGACGTCGTAGCCCCCGAGCACCTCGTCGGGCAGGCCGGCGTCGAGGTCGGCCTGGACGAACTGGTCGGTCCGCCGTCGCACGTCGGGGTGCTCGACGAGGTCGACGCCCACGACGTGATGTCCCCGGTCCCGGAGCTCGCCGGAGAGCCACCCCGGGCCACAGCCGACGTCGAGCACGCGGCACGGCGCGTGCGTCTCCATCATGGCCAGGATCCGCCCGTGCGAGCTGTTGGCGCTCAGCTTGTAGCTGTAGGTCCCCTCCAGCCAGCCGAGCTGGCCCTCCCCGAAGCCCCGGGTCCCGAGTCGGTAGCGGAGCGTGTGGACCATGATGTCCCGGGCGTAGGCGACGCCGTTCACGTAGCAGATCTCGTCGCCGTAGTGGGTCGGGATGGGGATCTCGGCGATGCGGGCGCCGGCGGTGTGGAGCTGCAGGATGATCTCGGTGTCGAAGTCGAAGCCGTCGCTGTCGGCCTCGAGCGGGAGCTCACCCAGGGTGGCCACCCGGTACGCCCGGTAGCCGGAGTGCCATTCGGTCAGGTCGAGGCCGGCGAGGCGGTTCTGGACCGACGTCAGCACCCGGTTGCCGGCGTACTTGTAGATGGGCATGCCCCCGCGCAGCGCGCCGGATCCCGCCATCATCCGCGAGCCGAAGACGGCGTCGGCCTCGTCGGCGACGATCGGGGCCACCATGTCGGCCAGCGCCTCGGGGGCGTACTGCCCGTCGCCGTGGAGCATGACCGCCACGTCCCAGCCGTGGTCGAGGGCGTAGCGGTAGCCCGACTTCTGGTTGCCGCCGTAGCCGAGGTTGCGAGGTTGGCGCAGGACCGTGAGCGGCAGGTCGGGATGCGCCTGCCGGTAGGCCTCGGCCACCTGGACGGTGTGATCCGACGAGCTGTCGTCCAGGACCAGCACCTCGGCGACCTCGTCGCGGAACGGCGCCGGGATCCGGTCGAGCACGGACGTGATCGTCTGGTCCGCGTTGTACGCGACGACGAGCACGCCGATCTTCACGGGTGTACCCCCGCCGCACCGGGCATGACCATCCAGATTAGCAGTCAACCCGCAGGCGTCTCCCGCTCAGTGGCGGACCGCCGTCGCGTCAGCACGGCCGCCAGCAC
>CAWBVI010000009.1:0-6818 GCA_963792205.1 uncultured Microthrixaceae bacterium
TGAGCAGGTCAGGGGTTCGATTCCCCTCTCGGGCTCTGGATTCCTGGCCATTCGGAGCGGCCAGTTGCTCACGGTGCTAGAGGGCCCGCAGGATGACGAGCAGCATGGCGGTGATCACGATCGACACGAGCACCGATCCGCCGCAGCTGAGCCGGTTGGAGAAGAAGAAGAACATCGGGGACGCGCAGCGGGGCTGGGCTGCTCGTCGCGGAGCTGCGCGACGTACCGCTCGGACGAGCCGGCCTTGGCGATGCCACGGCTGATCACATAGGCAGCGACGACGCCGACGCCGAGCTTCCATCCCAATTCGACGCTGTAGCTGTCGTCGACGTAGCTGATCACCACGACGGCGATTGCGACGAGAATGGTGAGCCAGAACTCCGTGGTCATCAGACCGGGCCGGGCCTCGGAGTCGCCGGCCACGAATGACGGACGACCGTTCTGGCGGTGTTCGGAGCTGGTCGGTTGGTGTGTTGTGGTTGTGGCCACGGTTCTCTCCCTTTGATTGGTGTAGTCGGGGCCCTTACCCGATCAGAACGGGCGGGGTCGTCTACGACGGGTGGTTATGAAACACCCGTGCGCCCGGTCCAGATCGGTCGCTCTTCAGCGACGGGTCATTCGTCGTCAGCTGGCGTTTGCCTTGCGCTGACGCAGTGGCAGCAGCCGCGTCGGCGATCTCTCGGGCGCCCGCCTTGGCCTCGGCTGCCCGACTGCGCTCGAGGAGGGCGTCATGCTCTGCGTCGAGTGTCTTGGCCTTGGCGGCTGTCGCCTTTTCGGCCACCGTCTCCTTGCGAGACTGCTCGCCGCGGGCCGCGGACCGCTTCTGGCGTGTGGTTCGCCGACGGGTGGTCTCCTTGGCCTGTGCCTTGCTCTGCTTGATCTTCGTCTTCTCGGCCTGCACGCGGTTCTCGGCCCGCTCTTTCTTCTCCTCGGCCGCCTCCTGACGCTCGTTCAGGCGACGATCCGCGACGGCCTTCTTGGCCTCGGCGGCCGCGAGGTTCTCGGCGCTCTTGCGGAGCTGGTCCACCCGGGCACCTTGGACGACCGACTCCCGGCGGAGCTCCTCGTCGCGCAGCAGCGTCCCGGCGACATCCTTGACCTTCGCCTCGAAGGCCTCATAGGTGACCGAGGCGGCCCAGGGGGAGCTGTCGTCGCGGTGCGCCACGCGACTCGCGACATCGAGCGGCAACCGCAGCAGGCGCAGGTAGCCGTGCACAGCGGCTCGGGGAAGGGTCTGAAGGTTGGGCATGGTCGTCTCCTGGAGGGTCTGGTCATCGGTCGGTGTCGAGGGCGTCGGCAGCCGCGATTGCGGCGTCAGCCTGACGCTGCAGGTCGTCGATCTCGGTCTGGTCTGCGGAGCGTTCAACGGCCGCGGCCAGGCGCTCGTGGGTGGCAGCCCGCTCAGCCGCCGCGGCGCGTCGCTCGGCGTCGATCTCCTGGCTGGCCGCACGCTGCTCGATTTGCTGCTCCGCCTCGGCCTCGGCGGCCTCGGCATGCTCCCGCTCGGCCTTGGCGTCGAGTTCGGCCGAGATGCGCTCCGCTTCCAACTCGTTCTCGCGCAAGGCGGCTTCGACCGCGGCCTTCTCGTCGATCTCCTCGGCGCGGCCTTCCTGTCCATCGGCCTCGCGATTGGCTTCGACCTCCGCTTGCTCCAAGCGTCCTTCACGGGCGAGCTCGTCCTGGCCGGTGACCTCGCCGGCTACTTCTTTCACCTTGCCCTTCAACTGATCGAGGGCGCCACTGCGCTCGTTGGCACTCATCTTCTCTCTCCCGGGAAGCCGTCGTACGCCGGGCGGGGGGGTCGCCTCGGCAGGAGAGAGGCCCTACCCGAGGTTGGCGGGCGAAGAACCTCGTTGTGGCGATGTCTCCACCTCACCCACGTCGGCCGCCGCGGCGACCTCGACCGGGGCACCGAAGCGGAGTACCCGAGCGCCGAAGGCGATCGAGCACACGGCGAACCAGAGCCACCCGAGGAGGAGTCCGGCCAGGACGTCCGTGAACCAGTGGACCCCGAGGAGCACCCGGCTGGCTGCGACGGCCCCGGCCAGGCCCGCGGCAAGGCCGGCGAGCACGGCCTTCACCCGCGGCGATTGCCGGCGTCCGAGGAGGAGCGCAACGGCCATCAAGGTGGCGGCGGCCGCGGTGGCGTGGCCCGACGGGAACGAGGACCCAGAGAAGCCCGTGAGGTGGAGGATGTCGGGCCGCTCCCGGCCGACCAGCAGCTTGATCAGGTTGGACACCAGGAACTGGCCGATTGTGGTCACGAGCAAGAACGCGAACACGGCCCGGTTCCGCAGGCGGAGGTACTCGGCGACGCTCACCACCGCGGCGATGACGAGCACGGCGGTGGTGCCGCCGAGGAGGCTGACTGTTCGTAAGCCGTCGGTCGTGCCCTCGCTGGCATGGTCTGCGCCGAAGCGGGCGAACGAGAGGTCCCACCGGGCGAACCCGCTTTCGGTCTGGACCATGGCGAAGAGCAGGCCGATCCCCGCCAGGCCCCCGACGATGACCACCAGCGCGGCGGTGAGCGCGAGACCGGTCAGCGTCCGGGGATCGAGCCGACGCTGCAGGATGCTCGCCAGCCCAGGGTGGCGCTCCACCTCGACCGCGACGGTCTCGGCTGGGACCTGGGGGGTCGTGGTCGCCGCTGGCCACCGCCGGGCGGCGGCGTAGGCGAGCGCGCCGAGTACCACCGCCGACAGCAGCGTCACGAGGAAGATCAGCACGACGACGACCTACCCCGCGGGGCTGCGCCTCTGGCACCACCCCCGATGGGGGGCTGGATTTCGCTCGACAGGGGTAGAGCGGGTCCAGCGACGGCAGGCGCGTGGCTGGGCCACCCGCCGAAGAGGCACTGGACATGACAAGCAGCCAAGCGCACTCGGTGAACGTTCTCGAGCGACCGACCCTCGGTCACGTCGAGGCCCGTGGGCCCGAGTCCGCTGACGACCTCGCCTGGCGTCGAACCGGGGCGACACTCTTCCTTCGGTACGCGGTGATGGCGCTCGCCCTGACCGCCGTGGGCGTCGCCATCGTCCACCTCGACCTGCTCGCCGGGCTCCGAGAATGGGACCTGTCCGTGAGCCGCTGGTTCGCCCAGCACCGCGGGCCCGGCTGGGACGACGTTGCCATGTTCTGGTCCCATGTGGCCGACACCATGGCGATCGTCGGCGTGGCCGTGGTCGCCGCCGTCGTGCTCCTCGTACGGGACCGGCGGCGGGCGGCGGCGCTGATCGCCTGTGGTCTCGTCCTCGAAGCGGCCACGTTCATCACGGTCAACCACCTGGTCCGCCGAGAGCGCCCGCCGGTCGACACCGTGGGCGACGCCCCCACCACCTTCAGTTTCCCCTCAGGCCACGTGGCGGCCACGATCGTGCTCTACGGCGCCCTCGCCCTCCTGGTCCACCGGTCCGTCCGATCGGCCGTGCTCCGGGCGCTCGTGTGGCTCGTGCCCGTGGTCTTCGCCGCCTGCGTCGCCTTCGCCCGCGTGTACCGGGGCGTGCACTTCACGACGGATGTGCTCGCCGGCATCGCCCTGGGCGTGGTCGCCCTCGTCGTGACCTCCGCACTGCTGCGGCGGGACGACGCGCGACCGTCCGAGGAACGGCCATGACCACGGTCGCGGTGGTCGCCCATGCGGGCAAGTCGTTGGACGGCGGCCTGGACCGCCTCCGGGCCGTTCTCGCCCACGAAGGCGTCGACACCCCCCTGTGGTACGAGGTGCCAAAGAGCAAGAAGGCGCCGGCCAAGGTGGCCGACGCCGTCGATGCCGGGGCCGACCTCCTCGTCGTCTGGGGCGGGGACGGGATGGTGCAACGCTGCGTGGACGCACTGCGGGACCCGGCCGTCGCCGTCGCCATCGTGCCCGCCGGAACCGCCAACCTGCTCGCTACCGACCTGGGCATCCCCCAGGACATCGAAGCGGCCGTGGGCATCGGGCTCCACGGTCGGCGCCGGGCCATCGACGTCGGGGAGCTCAACGGCGAGCGCTTCGTCGTCATGGCCGGCGCCGGGTTCGACGCCCGCCTGATCCGGGACGCCGACCGGTCGTTGAAGGACCGGATCGGTCGGCTGGCCTACGTGTGGACCGGCGCTCGGAACCTCCGGGCTGGCCGGGTGGGTACGACCATCCGGGTCGACGGCGCCACCTGGTTCGAGGGCGAGGCCAGCTGCGTGCTGGTCGGCAATGTCGGCACCGTGATCGGCGGTCTCCCCGCCTTTCCGGACGCCGCGGTCGACGACGGCGCGCTCGAGGTCGGCGTGGTGACCGCCGACGGGGCGCTCGAGTGGGCCCGGGTCCTCGCCCGGCTGGCGGTGGGGCGGACCCACGCCTCGCCGTTCACCCGCACGACGGCGGGCCGCTCGATCGAGGTCCACCTCGACGAGAAGCTCCCCTACGAGCTCGACGGCGGTGATCGCCCGAAGACCAAGCACCTGGAGATCGGCGTCGAACCCGGCGGGCTCACGGTGTGCGTACCCGAGGAGGACCAACCATGAGCACCGCCACCAAGGTCCCGGAGACCCACGGCCTCAGCGGCGAGGACGCGTGGCGCACCCTGCGCCGGGTGGGCCCCTGGCCGGTCCTGCGCGACGCCGCCATCCGGTTCCGCTACGCCGACGGCTTCAGCCACGCCCGTTCGATGGCGTTCCTCACGTTGCTGGTCATGCTCCAAGGGATCATCGCCGTCGTCGGCCTCGCCGCCGTCCTCGACACCAACCAGCTCTCGCGGGGCATCGTCACCGCCATCCACGACCTCGCCCCCGGCCCGTCGGGGCGGGTGCTGACCTCGGCCGTGCGCCAGGCCCGCGAAGCGGGGACCTCGGGTGACACGCTGGCGGTGGTCCTCGGTCTCTTCGGAGCCATCGTCTCGGGCACGACGGCGATGGGCCAGCTCGAGCGTGGCCTCAACCGCATCTACGGCGTCGAGCGTGACCGCCCCACGCTGGCGAAGTACGGCCGGGCACTGGGATTGGCACTGACGGCAGGCGTCCTGTTCACCTGTGCCTTCCTGGCCGTGGGCTTCGGCCCGTCGATCGGGCGGGCCTTCAGCAACGACACTGCCGACGACATCTGGGCATGGGCCCGGTGGCCGCTCGCTCTCCTGTTGATGAGCAGCGGCGTCGCCCTCCTCTTCCGGTGGTGCCCGCGCCGGCACCAGCCGGCCTGGTCGTGGCTGGCCTTCGGATCATCGATCTCCGTCGTGCTCTGGTTCGTGATCACCGTGCTGTTGAGCGCCGTGTTCCAGGCCAGCACCTCGTTCGGCGACACCTACGGGCCCTTGGCCGGGGTGGTTGCCCTGGCGGTCTGGGCGGTGCTCACCGCGATCGGGCTGCTCTACGGCGGGGCGGTGGCCGCCCAACTGGAGGCCGTGCGGGCCGGCCTGCCGACCCCGGCGACGCCGACGCATCCGGGCGAGGAGCCGGTCGCGACCGAGCGCCGGCCGGTGCTGGTCTCGTGACTGTGGCGGAGATGCCGGCCGCCCGTCGGCCATCCCCCGGCACCGAGGACGACCGCGAGGTCACGAGGGTCCGGCGCACCCTGGAAGGGGTGCTCGGGATCCCGGCGACCGAGGGCAACAGCATCGACGTGCTCCGCAACGGCGACGAGATCTTCCCGGCCCTCTTCGAGGCCGTCGACGGCGCCGAGCGCACGATCGACTTCCTGACCTTCGTGTACTGGCAGGGCGAGATCGGCACCGAGCTGGCGGGCCGCCTGTGCGCCCGAGCGCGGGACGGGTTGCGGGTGCGCGTCCTGCTCGACGGCTTCGGCTGCCGGACGATCGACCGATCGCTCGTCGAGGACATGGAGCGCGACGGGGTCGACGTCCGCTGGTTCCGCCCCCTGTACCGGTTCCGGCCCGCCGAGGTCAACCACCGCACCCATCGCAAGGTGCTGGTGGTGGACGAGGACGTCGCGTTCACCGGCGGCGTCGGCATCGCCGACCTCTGGCGGGGGGACGCCCGCAACGAGCACGAGTGGCGCGACACCCACTTCCGGGTCCGGGGGCCCACCGTCGACGGGCTCCGGGCGGCCTTCCTCGACAACTGGGCCGAGAACACGCCCGAGTTGTTCACGGACGTGGACCAGTTCCCCGAGCAGCCCCCGGTCGGCGACACCGTGGTCCAGTGCGTCCGCAGCGCGTCGGAGACGGGGTGGAGCGACGTCGACAACCTCTTCCGGACCCTGCTCCAGCTGGCCCGGCACCGGGTCCGGATCGCCACGGCCTATCTCGTCCCCGACGACGAGCTCGCCCGGCGCCTCGTCGAGGCCAGCGAGCGCGGCGTGGCCATCGAGGTCCTCGTCCCCGGCCCTCACGTCGACAAGCGCTTCGTCCAACTCGCCGGCGAGGAGGCCTACCGGCACCTGATCGACGCGGGAGTCGCCATCTGGCGCTACCAGCCGTCGATGATGCACGCCAAGGTCATGACCGTCGACGGCTTCGTGGCCAACATCGGCTCGGCCAACCTCAACTCCCGCTCGGTGGCCTGGGACGAGGAGGTCAACCTCGTGGCCCTCGATCCGGCGCTGACCGCCGAGCTCGATGCCCAGTTCGACGAGGACCTGGAACGTTCGGTCCGGGTCGATCCCGCTTGCTGGGAGGAGCGCCCGCGCCTCCAACGCGTGGGAGAGCGCCTGGTGCGGCCCTTCCGACGCTGGTTCTGAGCCGCCCCGCGCTCGCTGGCGTTCAGGCGCGCGTCTCAGGATCTCCGGTTGTCGTCGGGACGAGGATCGACCTGGGCGCCTATGAGGTGCAGCCCTCGCTCTAGCCTCCTTCCGGGTGGCGGAGGAGACCATCGCGGTCCTGCTCCCGGTCCGC
>CAWBVI010000010.1:0-96890 GCA_963792205.1 uncultured Microthrixaceae bacterium
GCGATCTAGCCCAGGAGGGGGCCACCGAGGTCTGGCTCGTCTCGAACATGGTCACCGAGGAGCTGCGTCGTCTGGCTGGCTATGCCGCTACTCGACCTCGAGTGGCTGCCAGGCTCCGGTGGCCATCGCCGACAACGGGATCCACGTGCTCAACTGGCGAGTCTGTTCGCTGCAGCATCGAGGGCGAACAGTCGATGGAGTCGCCCGACGAACTGACCTTGTCCAACGTGAGCGTCGACCAGCCTGGTGGCTGTTCATGCCTACGACGAACGCACAGGGCCACTGCTGCTGATCAACGACAACGAGCAGCTCGGGACGGCTCGCGGCACGCGCTCGACCTGTCCGTCACCCGCGACCCGACGGCCGGCGTTATCGCTACCAGCTGGGCGGTCGGCTGCGGATCATGTCGCCGGGTCGCGCCTACACCGCCATCGCCGTCTATCATGCTCATACCCATCTGCACCGACGCCATCGTGCCTTCTACTACCTGCAGAAAACCGATGATCGATGTCCTGCATCCGAGGAGCGTGACCTGGTCACCAGACGGATCGATGCTGCTCTACATCGCCTGGAAACAAGGCGGAGGGGGGAACGTTGTTCTCGCAGTTCCCGTCGACACGACGAAGGCTCCGTTCATCCTCGCCGACCCGTCGTGGACGGTGGAAGGCGGCAGAGGACCCATGCAGACTTGGGGTCGCCAACCACTCGGCTGAACGAGACGTCCGGGGTCGCCCTGATTCCGGCTTGACAAGAAAAATCGTCGAGTGGGCGATACTGGGCTCGAACCAGTGACCTCTGCCGTGTGAAGGCACGCCACACCGTCGCAAGAACCCTGGGATTCCAGGGTTTCCCCAGGTCTGGTGCCGGTTCCAAACTGACCGCCGGTGACCGCTGTTGACCACGGTTGACCACCATTTCGTGGTCAATTTGTGGTCCGGTGAAGAGATTTTCCGGCGAGTCTCGCCTCTCGGTCGTTGTAGTGGGGTGTGATGCACGCTGATGCTCACGTCCCGGCGAAGGCGTTCGACCCGTCGTGTTCGACGCAGTCCTGACCGGCCCTGCCGGTGGTCTTCGGCTACCTGCTGCGGCTGTGTGGTGGCGACCTCAGTCGAGGAGGTAGCCAGAGAGAGCGGCGATCAGGGCGTCGATGTCGGTGCCATCGTTGTAGGGGGCCAGCGAGACACGGATCCGTCGCCGCGGGAACCGCAGACGATGCCGGCGGCGGTCAGGCACGACAGCGTGCCGGCGGGCAGGTCACCCTCCCGCCCCAACGAGATAGATGGCGAGCGGCACCGGCGGCGTCCAGGTCCCGGGACGGTCGCCGAAACCCGACGGCCGAAGCCCTTCGATGAAGGTGGTCGATCGAGCGTCTCGGCGTGCCCGGAGATTCTGCGCACCGAACGGCGAGCCAGTTCGGTGATCGCCGCCGTCAGCCCGGCCACCGAGACATAGGACATCGTCGACTGCGTGTAGCGCCGCCCACCCTCGGCGAGCAGCAGTCGGGTGGCGTCGAACGAGAAGGGATCGGGTGTCCCCATCGAGCCGGGCAGCGGTGGGGGGCGATCGAGCAACGACTCGTGGATGGCCCCGATGGCCACCCCACCATGGCCGCCCAGCCATTTGTATCCGCTCGACACGATCAGGTCGGCATCCCAGGCGGCCGTGTCGATCGGCTCCGCTCCCGCCTCCTGGGATGCATCGATCACCAGTCGAGCTCCGACGGCATCGGTGGCGGCCCGGAGCCGAGGCACATCGACACGACTCCGGGTGGCGTACTGCACAGAGCCAACGGCGACGACCGCCGTCGTCTCGTCCACCGCGGCGACGACGGCATCGGTCAGGTCCGTGGTCGCCGTGTCGAGCACGAAGTGGACGCCAGGCCCGCCTCGATCCTCGGCCAGCAACCACGGGCGGGTCACCGCCGGGAAGTCGGTGGCGACCAGCACGACGGTGCGGTCCGCGGGCGGCGCCAGCAGCAGCGGCGCCTGACCCAGGGCTTCGCTGGCCCCTGACAGCAACGCGACCTGGCTCTCACCAGTGCCCAGCACCGCAGCCGCCTGGGCCCTCAGGGCCCCGAGGTAGGCCACCTCGTCCTCGTCGCTGAGGTGCAGGTTGGCGTGACGGCCGAGTCTTCCTGGAATCGGTGCATGGCCTCGACCGCCGGGCGACCGAAGAGCCCGGAGTGCCGCCTGGTTGAGATAGACCGCTTCGCCGAGGCTGGCGTAGTCGGCACGAGGCAACACCGCCGCCCGAAGGTCCTTGCTGTCTCGCGACCCATCCACGACTGAGTTCTAGCCCGATGCCATTTCGGCCAGGCGTACCTGATCGACAAAGCGCCACTCAGGCGGGCTGGCGGAGGGCTACCGCTCATCGACGACGTCCTGTGACGGCGCCCCACGTCGACTTCCGTCTGCCATACGAAGGCATGTCCGCACGTGCTCGGGGGTCGGCCAGCCCGAACATGCCGGCGACCAGGAGAACTTCCGTGGGCGATACTGGGCTCGACCGAGTGGCCTCTGCCGTGTGAAGGCAGTTCGGTGACGTCCCGATTAGTCCGACTGTCATCGCTGAGCCGCGTTCGACGACCCGTCCTGCAACGCGGGATCCAGCCCACACCGTCACTGCGACCGGGAGGATGCCCCGAACGGCGTTCCTGTGATGGCGCGACCCTCGGAGGGAGATCCGGTGCGCGGTCGGCGTCCGTCGTCCACCTACTGACCGTCCGCCCGGGCTTTGGTGATGGCCTCGACCCAGGCCGGTCCGTGGGCATGCCCCCGTTCTTCGGCGCGAAGGTCGAGGCCGCCTGCGTGCCCCCAGCGTCCCGGTAGGTGACCGTCATCGTCTTGAACATGCCCTTGAGCTCGCACTCGCGCGACCCGCCCTAGGGGGATGTCGAGGCTGCCAGCGCTACCGAGCACGGAGACGTCGAGGTGCTCGGTCGACGAGGTCCGCAAGCCCGCCAACGGACTCGTCGCGCCGCCGAGCAGTCGGCCGAGGGTCACGTCGTTCTTGCCGGTCGACAGGAAGAGCAGCCGCTCGGAAGTCAGGACCAAGCGACCCAACTTGGCAGAGAACAACGTCTGCTTCCGCTTCGGGCCCTCCCATCTGAAGATCTTGTCCGCCTGCCCCAGGATGTCCTCTGCCACAGCCACAACTCCTGTCGTCGTTGATGAACGGGCCACCCAGGGCCGGTCATCGGAGTCGGATCGGAAATTGGAAGGACGCCCCCACCGCTGGGGCCGCGGGGCCGTGCCGGCTACGGGGCGAACCTCACTGCCGCTGAGAACGGCGGGCGCTCCGGCGCATGATCCTCCTCAGCGCACTTCCCGCCGGACGGAGTGCGTAGAGGGCATGGACGCGGATGTTGGCCGGATTGCCGAGACAGTGGCGGGGGATCGGTGAACCGGTACCGGTCAGGGCTGAGGTACTGGAAGGTCGGCAGCCCTTGGCAAACCACCGCGCCGACCGGGTCTCCGCGCAACACAGGAGGCTTCGCCCCGGTGGGGGCTCCCGTCCATGCTCAACTGGTACTGAAAAGTACCCGAGCCGGGAGTCGTTTGTAATGAGAAGACGATGTAGGTGTTCCTGGTCCGCCACGTCGGGTGGGTGGCGGGGTTTACCCCTTCGCGGGTTCGGACCGTCAAGGTGACGGTCGTCCCGTGGACGATTCGCACGGAGCGGATGTCGTTCTTCCTGTACACGTTCTCGCTCCCGACAGGGTCGAGGAATGTGTAGGGCGAGGAAACCGCAGCCTCTGCGGGTCCAGCGAGAACCCCGGACAGGGTGAGGAAAACAATCAGTACAACCATCCGCCGCATAGCGCACGTGCTATCCGAGACGATGGCGCCGATGAACGAATGGGTTCGTGCCCGCATGGCGCGGACGGTAAGGACGGGGAGCAAAGCGGGAGCAAAGCGCAGTGTCCTGCGCCATCCGAGGGTCGAACAGATGGGCCAACTCGATCCGCCGGGGCCTCCGACGCCAGTCGGAACTGCTGCGCCATCCGCATCGAACGACCAGCGCTGGGCTGACGCAATCTCGAAACCTCGGCGTCAGCGACGGTCACCAGCTGACGTTTCAGCTGCCGTCGGCGTCCTCGTAGGTGAGGGTCACGACGTCGCCATTGCGCTCCGCGGCGATCACCGACACCGGACCGCTCGAGAGAACGCCCGGGATACGGAGCCTGCCTTCAGTTCCTCAAGGCAGCGGCGAGCATCAAGAACAACCCCATCCGTGCCACTTCCCTTCTGGGAGAAACCGCCACCAGCGTCGTTCACTCTGCCATCATCCGGGCATCGAACGCAGTGAGCTTCGGGTGCAGGTTGCGACCACGACTGCGGGACACGCGGATGTGTCCGAAATCTCGCTCCTCTGCCGTGATCGGCCATCGCTCAAATCCACGCTCGCGAGCGTCTGCCACAGCTGAGTCGATCGGCAGCCTCGTCCCTGAGTCCCGTGCCCCAGACTTGGCGAAACCTCCCTCTGCTGTGTGAAGGCACACGACCGGATGGCCAGAACCCCGGGATTCCGGGGTTACCCTGGTCAGCGGCCCGATCCGGGTGACCGCTGGTGACCGCCAAATGACCGTGAGTGACCACGATTTCGTGGTCTGAATGTGGTCTGGGCTACGCCTTCCTCGTATTCAGCGGTGCGGCCAGCCGTGCTTGGTGGTCGTCGCAGAACTGCTCCGCCGTCGCCCCAGACGATAGGCAACGGGCGCTTTGCTACCGCTTTGCTCCCGATCCTTACGGTCCGCACCATGCGGCCACGAGCCGCCGGGCTAGCAGCGGAGCGCGGGAATGACCAGGCGGCCTCGAGGACGAATGGTGGCGCAGGCAATCGTCGGCGTCGTTTCGATGGGATGCCTGGTGGGGATCCCTGTGGCACCGGACGTTGCTGACGCTGAAGATTCGTGCGGCAGCGGCTGGCACAAGGAGAGTGACGGCGGGATGTCCGGCCAAGGGACACGCGTGGTGGCCGGCAGGCGTGCAATCGCCAAGACCGGCGGCTATGTCCGATTCTGCAGTCGGGAACGGAACCTGCTCGACCAGGTAGACCAGCGGGTCATTGTCGGGCTTCCGCACGACTGGTACGGCTCCGGCAGGTTCTCGGGCAGCCGGATCACCCGAGTCTGCGTCAAGCTGGAGGTCACCGTCCGAGGGGCTGACATACCGAGCGGATCCACGATCGGGATCTCAGGCCTCACCCCCGGCTTCAGTCAGTCGTTCGGCGACTCGGTCAGCACTGCAACCAGAGAACTGTGACGAGGCACCGACGACCTTCGCTCAGCTCCTGCCCTCGGATATCACCTTCACCGCTCCGAACGCTGGATGGTCAGCCAATCCCGACGATCCAAGGATCACCTCGGTCCGGCTCGAGACATGGGCCTCGGTGAGGTTCCGCACAGCATCGGGAACAATCACGGAGTTCGAGGCGCAAGCGACACGGACGTCCCCACAGGCAGACGTCCTTACAGCGGGCCTGATACCACGGCCCCAGTCTTGCGAGCCCCCACCGCTGCCCTCGCGTCTCCATATTCGCGATCGGTGAACTACTCCATCGTCGCCACCGACGACTCCGGGGAAGTACCCCAGATGAGAGTCCAGGTCTCCGGTGAGGAGTGGCGCCCATGGGTGGCAGCCAGGCCGACCGGGACGGTGATCCTCCCGAATTCGTACGGGACATTCACGGTGTGGTTCCAGGTGCGAGACGCAGCAGGAAATCTCTCGCTACGACACGCGGCGCCCAACGTGACCGCGCGTGCGGGACACGACCCCGCCTTCGCTCGCCCAGCCCGTTGCTGCCCTGACCGCGCCCGACTCGCCGGACCGTCGCCTTCTCGCTGAACGCGGCCGACGACTCCGGTGCGGTCTCGCATATGCGGGTGCGGGTGTCGGGCGAGGACTGGCGACCGTGGGTGACGTTCCAACCGACCGGCACCGTGATCCTCCCGGATCGATGGGGTGTGTTCACCGTCTGGTTCCAGGTGCGAGACCCTGCGGGGAATCCGTCCTCCGAGCGAGCGGCCAACAACGTCACCCGTACGGCCCAACCGTCGCTCACCCTCCGACAGATCGACAACAGCGGCAACCTCCGCTCGTGCGGCAGCAACACGCCAACGTCGCCGCCGTGCTCCGACGCGGTGAAGCGCTTCCGCACGACGATCAACTCGCCGATGCTGCCGCCGACCGACCTGCTGCTGAAGGCGTGGCGCAACGTCAACGGGACCTGGGTCGAGACGTCCTCCTCGCCGTTCATGAGGGCCTCGATCACCGGTTCGGTGATCGACCAGCAGGTGACCGCCAACCTGCTCGCGGGACTCTGGCGGTTCCAGTCCCAGGTGCCGAATGCACCCGACGGAACGACGGCGTTCGCGGCGTCCGAGTTTCAGTACCTGCGCATCGACTGAGCTGTGACCGTGAAATTGCGCTGATTCGTCACGCGTGGTGTGACGAATCGGCGCAATTTCGGGGGGTCCGCTTCTGACCGGGCAATCTTCTCGGTGGGCGATACTGGGCTCGAACCAGTGACTTCTGCCGTGTGAAGGCAGCGCTCTTCCGCTGAGCTAATCGCCCCGGTGGGGACCTCGGATGGTAGCGCCCGATCCGCTCAGGCCGATTTCGAGTGGTCAGCGGTCGGAATCGGATCGACCTCAGGGGTAGGTCCGGAGCTCCACGGTGTTGCCGTCGGGATCCTTGACGTAGATGCCGAGTCCCTGGCCGCGGGCACCGAAGAGGTCGGCGGGCTCGGCGGGGCCGGCCAGGTCGAACTCGCCCGACTCGGCGATGGCCTGGAGGTCGTCGGCGTCGACGACGACGGCGAAGTGGTTGAGGTTCTCCCCCGTCCGCTCGGACTCGAACAGGTCGATGAGGGTGTGCTCGTCGATGCGCAGCGACGGGAACAGGACCTCGCCCCGGCGCCACTCCTCCATGCGCTCCAGCCCCACGCCCAGCTTCTCCTGGTACCACTGCGCCGAGCGCTCGACATCGGACACGTTGAGCACGATGTGGTCGAACCCCGTCACCTGCACCATGGGCGGAGCCTAGGGTCGCACCGATGGGCACCGGTCGGGCACGGCGGCGCCTTGGCTATGTCCCGCTGACCCTCCGGGCCCGGGTCGGCGCCCGGCCCGGACCGCCTCCCGTGGACGACGCCGGGTGGGCGGCGCTGCTGCGCCACTGGGTCGACCTGCAGGCCGCGCGGCTCGCGGCCGACGCCGTGGCCGACGCCGACGGTCGCCCGGTGCCGGCGCCCCAGATCGACGGGCGCGGCCGGCGGCTCTGGAACCTCGCCCACCTCGCCCGGCACGGCATCGGTGGGCGGGAGGTGACGGAGGCCATCCCGGCGGCCCGGACCATGGTCGACCGTCACCTCGACGACGAGCACGGCGGCTACCGCTGGCGGCTCGGCGACGCGCCGGCGGACCCGTGGAAGCTGCTCTCCGGGCAATGCATCGCCATCCAGGCCCTGAGCGAGCTCACGCTCGCCGACCCCCGCACGGCGCCGAGGGCACTGACGGACGCGCGCATCGCGCTCGAGCTCGCCGCCGCCCGGATCACGCCCTGTGGCGCGCTGCACGAGTTCCTCGATCGCCGGTGGTCACCCCTCCCGGACCGCACCGAGACCGAGATGGGCCGCGGCGGCACCGTGACCCTCGGTGGCCAGCTCCATCTGGTCGAGGCGGCGGCGGCCCTCGTCGAAGCGAGCGGTGACGTCCAGGCCACCGAGATCGGCCGCACCACGGCCGCCCTCATCCACGACCGGTTCCTCTCCGGCGTCGGCCACCCGGACCGCCACTGGATCGACCTGCACGGGAACCCGCTCCCCGAACCGGTGTCGCTCGGCCACAAGGTCGAGGCGGCCTGGATCCTGGCCGACGCCGCGCCCCGGCTCGGGCTGGAGGGCGAGCGGGAACGGGCCCGGGCGTGGGTCGACGAGGTGCTCGACGCCGGCTTCCACCACGGCGGGCTGGACCCGACGCCGGAGCCCGGGTTCCGTCTCGGTGGCCACCAGCGCAGCTGGTGGATGCAGACCGAGCTGCTGCGGGCCCTGGTCGAGGTCGACGACGGTCCCGACTCCCCCACCCGACCTCCGATGCACGAGCTGCTGCGCTGGCTGCACGGTCACCAGGTCGACCCCCGCTCCGGCCAGGCCCGCCAGCTCATGACCCACTGGGGCGTGGTCCTCCAGCTCGGTGACCGCAACACCACCCGCACCGGCTACCACGACGTCCGCGCCTACCTCGCCGCCGCCGACCTCCTCGACCCACCCCCGTCAGGACCGGGCTGAGGGCAGCTCCTGCTCGAGGGTGGCCGTGGGAGCGAACAGGTCGCCGAGGTCCGCCACCCGCTCCAGCACCTCGGGGGCGGTGAACGACAGCACCTCGCCGCCCGACCCCTCCTCGACCTCGTCCCAGCTCACCGGCGTCGAGACCGTCGGCGTGGGTCGGGCCCGCAGCGAGTAGGCGGCGACGGTGGTCTTGTGGAACGAGTTCTGGCTCCAGTCCACGAAGACCCTGCCCTTGCGCAGCTCCTTCTTCATGACGCTGGTGACCCGCTTCGGGTCCTGCTTCTGCCAGCAGCTGGGCCACGGCCAGGGCGAAGGACGAGGCGTGCTCGTGGGTGTGCGGGGTGTTGAGCGGCAGGTAGAGCTGCAGGCCCTTCGACCCCGAGGTCTTGGCCCAGGCCTCCAGCCCGAGGTCGGTCAGGACGTCACGGATGTCGAGGGCCACCCGGCAGCAGTCGACGATGTCCACCGAGGGCCCGGGGTCGAGGTCGAAGACGACCATGGTGGGCGAGTCGATGTCCGGCGCCCGGGCCATCGGGGCGTGGACCTCGAGGGCGGCCATGTTGCCGACCCAGGCCAAGGTGGCCATCTCGTCGATCACGAGGTAGTGGATGCCGCCCTTGCGGTCGCCGGGGCCGAGCGCGGTGCCGATCCAGTCGGGACGGTGGTCGGGCGAGCGCTTCTCGAAGAAGCTCGGGCCGTCGACCCCGTCGGGGTACCGGCGCAGGGTCACGCCCCGCTCGCACACGTGGGGCAGCATGGCCGGGGCGACCCGGACGTAGTAGTCGATGACCTCGGCCTTGGTGAACCCGGTCTCCGGGTAGAGGACCTTGTCGAGGTTGGTGACGGACAGCTCCCGCCCGTCGATCTCGACGACCGGCACTGCCTGCTACGCGGACTTCTTCTTGGCCGGGGCCTTGCGTGCGGCGGGCTTCTTCTTCGTCTCCGTGGCGGTCGAGGTGGGGTGGCGGCCCCGGGCCTCCTTGGCGTCCTTGACGCTGGCCTCGAGGGCGGCCATGAGGTCGACGACCTTCTCGCGGGGCGGGGCCTCGGTGGCCACGACGAAGTCGGTGTCGCCCGAAGCCTTGGCCTCGATCAGCTCCATGACCTGGCCCCGGTGGGTGTCCTCGTACTTCTCGGGCTCCCACGTGCCGGCCAGCGAGTCGACCAGCTGCTCGGCCATGGCCAGCTCCTTGTCGGAGACGTCGACCTCGGCCACCTTGTCCAGCTCGGGGACGTCGTCGATGTCGTTGACCTCGTCCTCGTAGACCAGGGTCGACAGGACCAGGTGGCCGTCCACGGGCCGGATGGCGGCCAGGTACTGCTTCTGGCGCATCACGAACCGGGCGATGCCCACCTTGCCCGCCTGCTCCATGGTCCGGGCCAGCAGGGCGTAGGCCTTGACCGTGGCCGGGTCGGGCGCCAGGTGGTACGAGGCGTCGAAGTACACCGGGTCGATGTCGGCCAGGTCGACGAACTCCTCGATGTCGACCGTCCGCTGCGACTCGGGGTCGAGGGCGGCCAGCTCGTCCTCGGTCAGGATGACGTAGTTGCCCTTGGACAGCTCGTAGCCCTTGACGATCACGTCGTCGGGCACGTCCTCGCCGCTCTCCGCGTTCGTCTTCTTCATGCGGATGCGGGCGTTGTTGCGGGAGTCGATCTGGTTGAACCGGACCGACTTCCGGCTGACGGCGTTGAAGAGCTGAACCGGGATGTTGACCAGGCCGAAGCTGATCGACCCGCTCCAGATGGCGCGTGGCATCCCTCCAGTATGGCGGCCGGTCTGCGTTCAGCGCGGCGAAGGCACTTACGCTCCGTGGCGGTGCCCCCACCTGGTGACTCCCGGACCCGGGAGGTCGGCGCCGCCGCCCTGGCGGCGGGAAGCCTGGCTTCGGGCATCTTCGCCTACCTCTACATCGCCCTCGGGACCCGGGAATACGGGGTCGAGGACTTCTCGGGCGTGGCCCAGCTGTGGACGATCTGGTTCTTCGGCGGGTCGGTGCTGACCTTCCCCCTGCAGCACTGGGTCATCCAGCGCCTGCGCACCGACGGCCACGGCGGCGCGGTGCGGGCGGTGCTCGGGCGCCTGACGGCCATCGCCGTCGGCCTCGGGCTGGGGGTCGCCCTGGTCACCCTCCTGCTCCGGGACGACCTGTTCGGCCAGCCCGATCTCCTCTATCCGCTCGCCGCGGGCGCCATCGTGACCGGCGCCGCCGCCATGGGCCTGCTGCGGGGCGGGCTGGCCGGCCACTCCCGCTTCGTGGCCACCGCGGTGGCGCTCGGTGGGGAGAACCTCGTGCGCCTCGCCCTCGGCGTCGTGGTCATCCTCGTCGGGGCGAGCGTGGGGGCCTACGGCCTGGCCATCCTCGGAGGCCTGCTCGTCATCCTCCCCTGGCCCCACGCCCTGCGCTTCGAGGGCCCCCCGCCGACGGAGTCGGTGTCGCCTCTCGCCTTCCTCGGGAACGTCGCCGGGGGGACGGTGATCGCCCAGAGCGTGCTGACCGGCGGGCCCGTCGTGCTCAGCCTGGTGGGCGGTACCCGAGCCGAGGTCACCAGCCTCTTCACCGCCCTGGCCCTCTTCCGGGCCCCCTACATCGTTGCCCTCGGGCTGGCCATCCGGGTCACCGCGGCCCTCACCGACCTGGCCGCCGCCGGGCGTCGGGACGCCCTGGACCGGATCAAGCGGCGGACGGCCGTGGTCAGCGTCGGCGTCATCGCCCTGGGCGCCCTCGGGGCGGCGGCCGCGGGGCCGAGCGTGCTGCGCCTCGTGTTCGGCGACGAGGTGGACCTGACCCGCCTCCAGTGCGCCGGGATCGCCGCGGGCAGCCTGGCCGCGCTGGCCACCCTCGGCCTGACCCTGGTGCAGATGACCCACGGCGCCGGCCGGCGGGTCCTGCAGGCCTGGGTGATCGGCCTGGTCGTGGGCGTGGTCGGTATGGTGGCCCTGCCGGTCGACCCCCTCCCCCGGGTCGTGGCCGCCTTCCTCGCCAGCGAGCTCACCGCGTTCGCACTCATGGCCCTGCTCGACGCTCCCGGAGAACCCAGCCCCGAATGACCGCCCCGGTGACCACGGCACAAGAACCGTCGGGCGAGCGCGACGACGTCCTGGCGCCGCTGGCGGCCCGTCTGGGCATCGCCCCCCGCACGCTCGAGTGGGTCCTCGGGGGCCTCCTGGCCGTCGCCGCCATAGCCCTGACCGTCTACATCGCCCGGGACCTGTGGTTCACCAGCGACGAGTGGGAGTACCTGACCCATCGTCGGGCCTTCGACCTCGAGGACCTGACCCGCCCGGTCGGCGGCCACTGGACGACGTGGAGCACCTTCCTCCTGCGGGGGCTCTATGCCGCGGTGGGCGTCGACTTCTGGCCGTGGTTCTACATCCCCCGCCTCATCGGCCACACCCTGCTGATGACCTTCATCTGGCGGGTCATGTGCCACCGCGGGACCGACCCGCTGCTCGGCCTCGTCGCCTACGCCGTGCTCCTCGTGCTCGGGGCCAGTGGCTACCAGCGGGCCCTGCAGGTGGGCAACTGGGCCGTCTACGCCGCCCTCATCGTCTGCGCCCTGATCATCGCCCGGCGGCCCGACGACCCGTCGGTGGCCGACCGGGTCGTCGTCGGCGGAGCGCTGCTGGTCGCCGTGCTGGGCAACGGGTACGCCCTGGCCGTCATCGGGGGCATCACCATCGCCCTCCTGCTCACCCGGCGCATCGTGGCCTGGATCCCCTCGCTGATCCCCGCCATCGCGGCGTACGGGGCCTGGTGGCTCTACTGGCGCGACGACATCAGGCCGAAGCCCGAGGTCACCCTCGACAAGATCCTGGACATCCCGTCGGGGGCGTTCCGGGTCACCCGCAGCGCGATCGAGGCGACCACCGGCCTCCCCGGGTGGCTGGCGGCCGTTGCCGTCGTGGCCCTCGTGGTGTGGATCGTGGTGCTGGCCGTCCGGCGCCGGTTCGACCAGTTCGACTCGATCATCCTCTGCACGTTGGCCGTCGGGCTGGCCTTGCTGACCGTCCAACGCCTCGCCTTCAACGAAGAGGCCGCCTCCCGGCTGCGCTACGGCTACTCCGTGAGCGTGCTGCTCGCGCTGGCTCTCGTCCCCCACATCCGGGCGCCCAGGGCCGCCGTCGGCCGGGTGGTGCTCGTCCTCGTCGGCCTCGGCCTGGTCGTGGTCAACGTCGACCAGATGCGCATCGCCATCAACGTGCGCGAGGACGCGTCCCAGGAGGCCCGGGTGCTGTCGGTGGCGGCGGCGGAGATGATCGCCGCCGGCGAGCCGGTGGTCGCCGGACCGTCGACCATCGCCCCCGGGCTGGAGACCGACGAGCTCGTCCAGCTGGTCGACGAGGGCTACGGCCCCGACCCCCTGCCCGATTATCAGGCCGACCGCGCCGCGATCGAGGCCGAGGCCCGCGGCGCCCTCCGCATGAACCTCATCAACGCCCGTCGGCCCCGCAACGGCTACGACGCGCCGGCCGGCACCCCGCCGACGACTTCGGCCGACGTCGACCCCGACGGCTGCGTGGAGCTGAGCCTGGACGAGCCGGTCACCGCCCAGGTCCAGGACGCGGGCCTGCTCACCTTCACCAAGGGGCGGCCCCAGGTGCTGGGACTGACCTGGGAGGACGAGTACGGCGTCGGCACCCGCCGGCTCGACGACCCCGACGTGCGCGAGGCCGCGGTCGAGCTGGCCGATCCGACCGACACCGCCGAGCTCACCTTGGTGAGCCGCATCGGCGCCCTGACCGTGTGCGGCTTCCGCGGTGCCTGAGGCCGCAGTGGTGGACGTCGAGTCGACAACCGTCCCGGTCAGCCCCATCTCCCGGCGGGAGATGGCCTTCGCCGCGCTGGCGGCCATCGTCTCGATGATCGTCATCGGGCGCCTGGCGCGGGATTTCTGGTTCCGATTCGACAACTTCGACCTGCTGGCCGACCGCGAGATCACCCATCTCGACGACTGGCTCCGCCCCCACCGCGGTCATTGGCTCACGTGGACGGTGCTGCTCTCCCGCGGCCTGCACGCCACCGTCGGCCTCGACTACTGGCCGTGGTGGTACCTGCCGCGACTCATCGGCCACGCCGGGCTGGCGTTCCTCGTGTGGTGGACGGTGCGGCACCGCGGCGCCGACCGGGTGATCGCGGCGGGCGCCTACGCCGCGCTCCTCGTGCTGGCCCTCAGCTACTTCCACGACGGCCTGACCCTCGCCAACTACGTGGTCTTCCCCGCCCTCATCGTGTCCGCCCTGCTGATCAGCGAGGTGGAGGTCCCGAGCACTCGGCACCTGGTGATCATGGGGGTCGCCCTGCTCATGGCCGTCATGGCCAACGGCTACGGGCCGGCGGTGCTGGCCAGTGTCGCGCTCGTGGCGATCGCGACGAGGCGGTTCCGGCGGTGGGCGCCGGCGCTGGTCCCTCCCGCCGTGATCTACGCCTGCTGGTACCTCTGGTATCGCTCCGAGGTCAATCAGCATGCCGATTCACCGGGCGCCGGTTCGGTCACCGCCGTCGCCGAGTCGTCCCTGGTGGTCGTGCGCTCGGCGTTCGAGAACACGCTGGGGCTGCCCGCGGTCCTGGCCGTGGTCGCGTTGCTCGTCACCGTCGGCTTCGTCATCCACCTCTTCCGCCGGGGCCGCCTCGACCGGTTCGACGGCGTGATGATCGTGACCCTGGGGGCGACACTCGGGCTCCTCGGTCTGGCCCGCGCCGCGTCCCAGCCCGGCGCGGAGACCCGGGCCCGTTACGGCTACGCCATGGTCATCGTGCTGACCCTGCTCGTGGTGCCGCACCTGCCCGCGGCAAGATCGCGGTTCACCCGCGTGGCCGTCGTGGTTGCGCTGGTCGCCGTCGCCGTGTTCAATGCCGTGTCGCTGAGCCGGCGACTCGACGAACGCGAGCTGGTCATTCGGGACATCCGGGCGGACGCCGAAGCGACGGGCGCGATGATCGCGGCCGGTGAGCCCTACGTCTCCTACGTGAACCTCGGACAAGGCGTGAGCCCCCATCAGATCGAGCACCTGGTCGACCGCGGCTGGCGGCCAGAGCTGCCGATGGACGCCACCCGGATCGACCACATCCGGACCCGCCTGCGGATCGCCACCCACCCGATCGCGGCCGCGGAGGACATCTCGCCGGGCGCGTCTCCCATCGCCGCGGGCGTCGACACCGAGGGCTGCCTCTCGTTGACCGACCCGGACTCGGTCTCGCTGGAACTGACCGGCGAGGGATCGATCCTCGTCGACGGCCGGGCGAGGATCAGTCGGACGGACCGGTTCGGCACGGTCAGCCGCACGACCGCCGACGCCGTCGTCGGGCTGGCCGCACCGGATGAGGAGACTGAGGTGACCCTGGAGGCGCTCGGCCCGTCCGGCACGACGGTCTGTCGCCTGACCCCCGCAGCCGGCGGTTCCGGATCGTGACGACCGAGCCCGAAACGGTCGAACCGGAGCGACCGACGCGTCGCGGGTTGATCGCCGGCCTGCCCCGGCCGCCATGGCTGAGCGCCCGGACCGAGCTCCTCGTCGTCGCCGTCCTCGTGGTGGTGGCGGTCGTGGTCACGGCCCTGATGGCCCGGGACATGTGGTTCCTGAGCGACGAGTGGGAGTACCTGGCGAACCGGTCCGTCACCGACCTCGACTCGATGCTGCGGCCCTACGGGGGGCACTGGACCACCGTGCCGACGATCCTCATTCGAGGGCTGAACGAGCTCTTCGGCATCGACTTCTGGCCGTGGTACTACATCCCCCGACTCATCGGCCACACCGCGCTGGCGCTGATGGTCTGGTGGACCGTGCGCCGCCGGGGCCTCGATCCCGTCCTCGGCCTCATCACCCTGGCCGTGCTGCTCTTCCTCTCGGCCAGCAGCTACCAGCGGGCCCTCCAGGTCGGGAACTGGGTCGTCTACGCCGCCCTGATCGTGACGGCCACCATGATCGAACGGCACGCTCGGCCCTCCGTCCGTCAACAGGTCGTGGTCGCCGTCGCCCTGCTCGTGGGCGTGCTGGGCAACGGCTATGCCGTCGCCGTGCTCGTCGGGACGACGGCCGCAGTGCTGCTCGCCCGGCGCCTGCGCACCTGGCTGCCGGCCCTGCTCCCCGCCCTGCTCGCCTACGCGACGTGGTACCTGGTCTACCGGGATGACATCGAACCGAAGCCCGATCTCAACCTCGAGAAGATCCTGCTCATCCCGATCGCCTCGCTGCGGATCGTCCGGGGCGCCGTCACCGCGGTGACGGGGCTCCCGTCCTCCGTGGCGGTCGTCCTCGTCCTCGTCCTCGTCGCCTGGGTCGTGAGCCTCGCCCTGCGCCGGAAGCTCGACATCTTCGACGGCATCATGATCGCGACCTTGCTCACCGGGCTCGCCCTCCTGGCGATCCAACGCGTGGCCGAGCATCCCGAGGCGGCAGGGCGCGAGAGGTACGGCTACTCGGTCACGGTGCTCCTCGTGCTCCTCATCGTGCCCCACCTGCGATTGCCGACCCACCGGGTGGCGGCCGCGGTCGTCGTGGCGTTCGGCCTCTTCGCCATCGGCGCCAACGTCGTCGACCTGGACCGGGCCATCGACATCAACGAGGACACCGGCCAGCTGCGGCGCGTCCGCGTCGAGGCGGGGGCGGTGATGATGAATGCCGGTGAGCCCGTGGTCCCCGGCCCGTCGGAAGTGGTCCGCCGTCTCGACACCCTCGAGCTCCAGAGTCTCGTGGACCACGGCTACTCGCCGTCACCGTCCGTCCTCGACAGCGAACTCGAGGCGCTCGTGACGCAGACGCGCGGCAACCTGCGCATGCGCGTCGTGGAGCCCGGCGCCCCGCGCCCGCGTCTGGGCCCTCCGCCGAACGTGCCCGGCGACGACAGCTGCGCCGCCGTGTGGCCGGGCAGAAGGCTGGACGTCGAGGTGCAGGACGGTGGTGGCGCCCTGCAGGTCGTCCAGGACGCGCCCAACGTCATCGACATGATCTGGACCGACGAGTTCGGGCGGGGCCGCGTCACCTTCTACGACGCCCGCCCCAGAGTCGGCATCGAGCTCGCCGACCCGGGCCCGGCGGGGGCCGAGATCGCGATCACCGTCGTGACGGGTCGGGGCTTCTCGATCTGCGCCCTCGGCGCCTGATCGGTCCCGGCGACCTCAGCTCAGGGCGGCGAGCAGGGCGTCCACCACGCGGTCGGCGTCGTCGACCGTCATCGCGTTGTGGACCGGCAGGCGCAGGAGCCGGCCCGCGACCTCGTCGGTCACCGGGCAGTCCGTGTCGTAGGCCCGGAACCGCCGCCCGCCGTCGCTGTCGTGGAGCGGGACGAAGTGGAACGCGGCCCGCACGCCCCCTTCGGCCAGGGACTTCGACACCCGGGTCCGGGTGTCGGGCCCGTCCAGCAGCACGTGGTACAGGTGGTAGGCGTAGTCCCGCCCGCCCGGCATCGCCGGCACCTCGAAGCCCAGGGCCGCGGCCGCCGGTTCCAACCGGGCCTGGTACCGCTCGACCACGGCCCGGCGCTTGGACAGGATCGCTTCCCGGGCCTCGAGCTGGCCCAGCAGGTAGGCGGCCAGGATGTCCGACATCCCGAAGGACGAGCCGGTGTCCCGCCACGTGTACTTGTCCACCCGTCCGTCCTCGAAGGCCCGCCGGTCCGTCCCCTTCTCGTAGAGGACGTTGGCCCGGTCGACGTCGGCCGGGTCGTTCAGGACCAAGGCGCCGCCCTCGCCGCAGGTGAAGCTCTTGGTCTCGTGGAAGCTGACCGCCGACATGCGGCCGAAGCTGCCGAGGGGCCGACCGTCGAGGCGCCCGAACAGGCCATGGGCGTTGTCCTCGATCAGGTCGATGCGGTCGTGGTCGCCCAGCACCGACCGGAGCCCCGGGATGTCACAGCCCACGCCCGCGTAGTGCACCGCGACCACCGCCCGGGTGGTGTCGTCGACGAGCTCGGCGACGTGGTGCGGGTCGATGCCCAGGGTCTCGCGCTCGATGTCGGCGAAGACGATGCGGGCGTCCTCCCGGATGAAGGCCAGGGCGCTCGAGACGAAGGTGAACGAGGGCACGATCACCGTGTCCCCCGGCTCGAGGCGCAGGAGCATGGCCGCCATCTCGAGGGCGTCGGTGCACGAGGTGGTGAGCAGCACGCCGGCGGCGTCCAGCTCGTCGGCCAGCAGGCTCGTCACCTGCTTGGCGAACGGGCCGTTCATCGAGGTGTGGCCGCCGAGCACGGCCTGCTGGACGTACTCGACCTCGCGGCCCTCGAGGGTCGGTTGGTTGAAGCGGATCTCGGGTTCAGGCATGGGTCCAGGCGTCGATCGGCCGACCCAGCCATGCGGCCAGCTCGGCGTTGGCGTCGGCGAACCAGGCGGCCAGGCGGGCCCGGGTGCCGGCGTCGAGGGCAGTGGCGTCCTCACTGGCATTGTGCCGCTCGCGGGCCGAGAAGGGGGGCCCGGGGTCGAGCCCGAGGAAGGTCTCCAGCTCCCGGAACGCATCCGGCGACGCCAGCAGCTCCTCGAGGATCACCACGTGGAGGGCCTCACGGCCGAAGGTCTCGTCCCAGCGGCGGAGGTCGTCGACGTAGCGGCCCCGCGACAGGTACCGGTACGGGGAGACGGACATGACCGCGTCGTCATACGGTCGCCGTTCGGCTTCGAGGTCGAAGGCCTGGTCGACGGGCAGGTCCTCGACCCCCTCGCCCCGCGAGAAGCGGTAGTGCGAGAGGGCCCGGTCCACCGGGTCGCGCAGCACGACCACGATCTTCGCTGAGGGGAAGGCGGCGTGGATCTGGCGGCACGCGAGATCGGACTCGAGGTAGCTCGTGCTCTTCTCGCAGCGCAGGCGGGTGCCCGGGACGACGTGGGCGTAGTAGCGGCGCACGTACTCGTCGACGCCGTCCGCGGCGTCGGGGTCGAGGAACCACTTCGGCTCGGGGCGCCGGGGCTGGGCCATGGCCACCTGCGGGTGCCGCTCCAGCGCCGTGGCCAGGCTGGTCGTCCCGCACCGCTGGGCCCCGACGATGAAGGCCTGGTCAGGCGCGGCCATCGACCCGGTCGGCCACGAGGTACGACCGGCGATCGGTCACCTGGCGCAGGGTCCGGACCATGTACTCACCCAGCATGGAGAGCATGGCGATGGCCACGCCGTTGAGGAAGGCCAGGAGCACGATGACCGTCGTCCACCCCTCGACCTGCGAGCCCGCCACGATGCCGTGCACGAGGTAGACGGCGCCGACCACGAAGCTGCCGAAGGCCACCAGCGCGCCCATCGTCGCCGTGAACTGCAGGGGCGCCGGCGAGTAGCTGAAGAGGATGCGCACGACGAGGCTGATGATCTTGCGCAGGTTGTAGGTGCTCTGCCCGCCCGCCCGGGGCAGGTGGCGGACGTCGGCGTTGGCCGGCGAGGCCGAGTAGAGCAGCGCCTGGCCGGTGACGTACGGGAACGTGTTGCCCGAGTCCAGGATGCGGAGGGCGACGTCGCGGTGCAGGAGCCGGAAGTTGGTGACCGCCAGGTCCTTGGGCTTGCCGAAGATGCGGCGGTTCATCCAGCCCATGAGGCGGGTGCCGATGGCCCGACTGAGCGAGCTCTTCTTGCGGTCGAAACGGCCGAAGACCACGTCGTGGCCGCCCGCCTCGGCGACGTCGATGAGCGCGCCGATCTCGTCGGCCGGGTTCTGGCCGTCGTCGTCCATGGTGACGATCCACTCGCCCCGGGCCTCGGCGAAGCCGGCCAGGTTGGCGTTGTGCTGGCCGTAGTTGCGGAGGAACTTGACGGCGACGACGCGGGGATCGGCGGTGGCCAGGTCCCGGATGACCTCCCAGCTGCCGTCCTCGCCGCCGTCGTTCACGAGGATGACCTCGAAGGTGTCGCCGCGGCCCTCGAAGAAGGTGATCACGTCCTTCACGGTGGCGGCGACGATGTCCCGGCTGTTGAAGACGGGGATGACGACGGAGTACGTCGGGTCAGCCACGGTGGGCCACCACGAGGAGGCTGGTCCCGGTGCGCCGGGGGCGGCGCCGGAGCGAGGTCCGCTCCCGGGCGAGGAGCCGGTCGAGGGCGCCGGCCGCGCGGCCGTTGCCGCTGGTCGGGTCGGTGACCGTGGCCCCGGCGGGCGTCGACGAGCGCTGGAGGACGCGGCGCACGGCCATCGGGCCGAGCAGGGCGGCGAAGAACGAGCTGAGGTGGTCGACGCTGAACCCGGCGTCGGTCACGACCTGGCGCAGGGCGGTCGTCGTGTAGCGCCGCTGGTGACCGGCTTCCTCGTCGTGCGCCGACCACAGGCCCGGGTGCTTCGGCACGGTGAGGTAGAGGCGGCCGCCGGGCACGAGGAGGTCGTGGACGAGGCGGAGCTGGCCGACGTCGTCGTCGAGGTGCTCGATCACGTCGAACATCCCCACCGCGGGGAGAGAACCGGCCGGGAACCCGGCCGCCTCGAGCGTGGAGCAGACGACGGGTCGGAGGCCCCGGTCGTACGCCGTGCGCACGGCCTCCTCCACGGGCTCGACGAGTACCGCGGCCTGGCCCGCCTCGACCAGGGCCCGGGTCACGTACCCGTTGCCGCCACCGACGTCGAAGACCGGTCCCTCCGGCGGGAAGGCGGCGACGGCATCGGTGACCACCCCGGCGCGGTGGCGGTGCCAGCCCGAGCCGTCCTCAGCCTCCCGCCAGTGCAGCGAGCGGGCCGAGTCGTAGTGCAGGCCCTCGGCCGCCGGACCGACCCAGAACCCCGGTTCCTTCTCGACCAGCCCCGTGCCGAGCGTGACCACGTCGCTCATCGCTTGACGCACACGTACTCGAAGGCGTCGGGGGCCCGGAAGGGGATGACCAGCTTGTTGAGGAAGTGCACCTTCTCGAAGAACTTGTCGCGCACGCCGTGGCTCACGTGGGACAGGAGCACGAAGAGCAGGCGCTCGATGCTGGCGTAGGGGCGGTCGCGGCGCCGGGCCACCAGGTCGAACCCGGCTTCGTCGATCAGGCGGCGCAGCGTCGGGTCGTGGTGGATCTGGCTGGTGTTGGGCACGAGGATGTACCAGCGCGAGCCCATGAGCCGGCCCCAGAGCGAGCGCCGGTCGTAGGTGTTGAAGGCCCAGACCCCACCCGGCTTGAGCGCGGCGTGGAACTTGGCCATGACCGCTTTCGGGTCTCGGATGATCGTCATCACGCCCCAGCTGGCGATGACGTCGTAGGTCGCCGGGGCGAGGTCGACCTCCTCGATCGAGCCCGCCGTCACCGGCACGCCCCAGCGGTCGGAGGCGTAGCGGGCCATCGGCCCCGAGAACTCGACCCCTTCGGCCTCGAAGCCCGCCGCCTTGGCCTCGGCCAGGAAGAACCCGGCCGCGGAAGCGACCTCCAGCAGGCGGGTGCCCTTGGCCCGGTCCCGGAACCGTTCGATCCGCCCCCGAGCCGTCCGGCGCAGGAACGTCTCGCCGCTCAGGAACGAGTAGTAGTTCAGGTTGTCCTCACGACCCTCGAAGAACTCCTCGGAGTCGTAGAGCGTGCGCAGCGAGTCGACCGTCATGCGGGGGTCCGCGTAGAGCGTCGAACAGGTGGTGCAGACGCCGAAGTGCAGGTCGACGTCCTGGAACCGCTTCTGCAGGCGCTGAGCGACCTCGTGGGCCCCGCACACCGGACACGGCGTGGGTTCGAAGTCGAGGGCGCCGAGGGGTCGGAACTGCGGCGCGTCGTTGTCGGGTTCAGCGCTGATGGTGGTCTCCGGTCACTCGGATCGGTGGGACGGGCGCACCGAGGCTACCGGTCAGGGTGCGAGCAGGGCTCGGGCCACCAGATCGGTGCCCGCCGCCGTGAGGATGGCCAGGTAGAGCAGGCCGGTGGCGGCCATGACCGCCGAGTACTGCTTCTCCCGCAGGGCCAGCCGGGTGACGATGAGGAGGGCGAGGGTGGTCACCGCGCTCATGATCCAGAACCAGCCCAGCATCCCGCCGTAGCCGTCGTCGATCGTGCCGTTCAGGACCGACACCATGCCGGTCGGCCACAGGAGCACGACGATCTCTGGGAACCACAGGACCGTGGCGATCTTCAGCAGCTCGTAGAGGGGGTCCCGCGACAGGCCCGGCTGCACCAGGTACCAGTGGCCCAGGAGCATGGCGTCGGTGATGGCGCCGAGGAAGGCGGCCCCAACGACGACCCGGGCCACCGCCAGCGCATCGGGACCGCCGGCCGCGAGGCCCGCCGCCACCAGCCCCACCAGGCCGATCAGGGGCGCCGGAAGGTCGAGCCAGGCCGGGAGGGCCTCCGGGCCGTCGGCCCGGCGGCGCACGGACCACCCCAGCGCGACCAGCACGGCCAGGATCACGCCCGCGGCGGAGACCTCGCGCACCGGCACGGGATCGGTCTGCAGCCCGACGAGGAGGGCGCCGGCCGCGACCGTCCCCCAGACGCCGCGCAACAGCCAGCCGTAGCCGATGCCGAGCAGCCGGCGGCGGGTGGTGACCCAGCAGAAGGCCAGGCCCCCCACCGCCCACTGCAGGAGGACGGTCGCGCCGTCGAAGTCCATCGTGGGGACTACAGCTCGATCAGGTCGTGGGGGACGCGGTTGAGGGCCTCCGGTCCCGCCGCCGTGGCCACCACGATGTCCTCGATGCGGGCCCCCCAGCGGCCTTCGACGTAGATGCCCGGCTCGACCGAGAAGGCGTGGCCGGGGACCAGCGCCTCGCAGTTGCCGGCCACGACGTAGGGGTCCTCGTGGGCTTCGATCCCGATGCCGTGACCCGTGCGGTGGACGAACTGCTCGCCGTAGCCGCCCTCGGTGATCAGCCGGCGGGCCACACCGTCGACGTCCTCGCACGGGGTGCCGACGGTGGCGGCGTCCACGGCTTGGGCCTGGGCGTCCTGCAGGACGGCGTAGAGATCGCGGAACTCGGGGGGTGGCGGCCCGAGGTGCACGCAGCGGGTGATGTCGGAGCAGTAGCCGACGCCGTCGGCGTCCAGGACCGTTCCGCCGATGTCGAACAGCACCCCCTCCCCCGCCTCGATGCGCCGCTCGCCCGGCTCGTGGTGGGGACTGGCCGCGTTCGGGCCGGACGCCACGATGACGAAGTTGACCCGGTGGTGGCCGGCCGCGAGCAGGCGGTTGGCGATCTCCGCCGCCACGTCGGCCTCGGTCCGTCCCTCGAGGGCGATCTCGCCGGCCTGGATCGCCGCCACCACCTGGTCGACGGCTACGGCGGCCCGACGCAACGAAGCCACCTCGGCCGCGTCCTTCACCGCCCGTAGGGGACCGAGCACGGGCTGGGCGGCGCGGAATTCCGCGGTGCTCAGGCGGGCCTGCAGGTCGAGGACGAAGCGGGCCCAGGTCCGGTCGCCCAGGGCCACGACCTCGGGGGCGCCGGCGGCGTCGGCCACCAGGGCCACGGGGTCGTCGGTCTCCTCCCACGCCAGCAGGCGGAACACGTCGGGCCGCTCCACCACCCGGGGCGCCTCCAGCCGGGGCACGACCAGGGTGGCCTCGCCGTCCCGGGGCAGGACGAGCATCGTCAGCCGCTCCAGCGGCATGGCCTCGTACCCGGTGAGCCACGGCAGGTCGGCCCCCACCGACAGCAACATCACATCGACCCCGTGCCGCTCCATCTCGGCCCGCACCCGCTCGACCCGCCCGGCGAACCCCGCCCCGTTCTGGGTACTCACGCTTGTTCCCTCGACAAGTCTGAGTACCCAGAACCGGAGCGCACCCGTTCTGGGTACTCGGGTTTGTCCCCTGAACAAGTCTCAGTACCCAGAATCATCGTGGTCAGCGGGGTCAGACGGCGGGGGCGGCGGCGGGGCGGCCGGCGTCGGCGGCCTCGCGGGCGTGGTAGCTGGAGCGGACGAGGGGGCCGGCCTCGACGTGGGCCAGGCCGAGGGCCTCGCCGGCCACCCGGAGCCGGTCGAACTCGTCGGGGGTCCACCACCGCTTGACCGGGAGGTGGGCGGCCGAGGGCCGGAGGTACTGGCCGAGGGTCACGATGTCGACACCGACGCCCCGCAGGTCGGCCAGGGCGGCCACCACCTCGTCCTCGGTCTCGCCGAGGCCGAGGATCAGGCCGGACTTGGTGGTCAGGCCGGCCGCCCGGGCCCGGGCCAGCACGGCCAGGCTCCGGGCGTAGGACGCCGACGGCCGCACGGCCCGCTGGAGCCGGGCCACCGTCTCGAGGTTGTGGTTCAGCACGTCGGGCCGGGTGGCGAAGACCAGGTCGAGCGCGGTCGGGTCGCCCTTGGCGTCGGGGATCAGCACCTCGACCTCGGTGCCCGGCGTCCGCCGCCGGATGGCTGCGATCGTGCGGGCGAACTGGCCCAGCCCCCCGTCGGGCAGGTCGTCGCGCGCCACGGCGGTGAGCACGGCGAAGCGCAGCCCCATGCCGGCGACGGCCTCGGCCACGCGCTCGGGCTCACCGGGATCGGCTGCTTCCGGCTTGCGGGTGTCGACCAGGCAGAAGCCGCAGGCCCGGGTGCAGCGTTCGCCGTTCAGCATGAAGGTGGCCGTGCCGTCGGCCCAACACTCCGAGATGTTGGGGCAGCCCGCCTCCTCGCACACGGTGACCAGGTCGAGGCTGCGCATGCGCTTGCGCAGGGCCCGGTAGTCGTCGCCGAGGCGCATCGGCGCCCGCAGCCACTCGGGCTTTCGCTCGCTGATGGCCAGGCCGCCGATCTTCACCGGCTCGTCGGAGGGCAGGCTGCGCACGTCGGCTCGCTCCCACCCGTCGCCGCCCCAGCGCTCGACGGCTCGGGCCGTCACGGCGTCGACGACCGTCGGCAGGTCGACGTCGATGCCCTCGGCCCGCAGCGACGTCACGCCCTTGTCGGTGATGCCGCAGGGCACGATCCGGTCGAACCACGCCAGGTCGGGGTCGACGTTCAGGGCGAAGCCGTGCATCGACCGGCCGCGGCTGAGGCGGACGCCGATGGCGGCGATCTTCCGGGGCCGGGCCGAGTCGGGCGCGACCCACACGCCGGCCAGGCCCTCGACCCGGCCCACGTCGTCGAGGCCCAGATCGGCCAGAACGTCGATCAGCAGCTGTTCGACCGAGCGGACGTAGGCCACGGTGTCGGCCATGCCCCCGCCCCGCTTCCCGGGAACGGTGAGGATCGGGTAGCCGACCAGCTGGCCCGGCCCGTGGTAGGTGATGTCGCCGCCCCGGTCGGTCCGGACGACCTCGGCGCCGATCGCCACGGGGTCGACCAGCAGGTGCTCCATCGTGCCCCGGGCCCCGAGCGTGAAGACGTGGGGGTGCTCGAGGAGCAGGAGGTGGTCGTCGGGCGAGTGGGTGAACAACCCCTGCTGCAGCGCGTGGGCATCGGTGTAGGCGACCCGCCCGAGCCAGCGGACGCGCAGCGGCATCTAGAGCTCGGCTTCCCAGTCCCGGGTCTCGATGATGTCCCGCAGGCGGGCGAGGAAGGCGGCGGCGTACGCACCGTCGAAGGCCCGGTGGTCCCAGGCCAGGGCCAGCACGCCCACCGAGTGCACGGCGATGGCCTCGGTGCCGTCGGGGCTGGTGACCACGACGGGCTTCCGGTGGACGCCGTCGGTGGAGAGGATGGCCACCTGGGGCTGGTTGATGACCGGGAACTGCAGCATCGTCCCGTACTGGCCCGGGTTGGTGATGGTGAACGTGCCGCCGGCGATCTCGTCGGCCGAGAGCTTCTTCTGGTGCGCCCGGTCGGCCAGGTCGCGGATCTCGCGGGCGATGGCCCGGAGGCGCTTGGACTCGGTGTTGCGGACCACGGGGGCCAGGAGCCCCTCGAAGTCGAGGTCGACGGCGATGGCCAGGTGCACCGGGTGGTGGACGATGAGCTCGCCCTCACCGACGGAGGCGTTGAGGTGGGGGAAGTCCTCGATGGCGTCGACCACGGCCCGGGCCACGAAGGGCAGGTACGTGAGGCTGAAGCCCTCCTGTTCCTTCCAGGCGGCCCGGTGGGCCCGCCGCACCCGGTCGACGCCCTCGAAGTCGACCTCCATGGCCGTGAGGACGTGCGGCGACGTCTCCTGCGAGCGGACCATGTGCTCGCCGGTGCGCTTGCGGATGTTGTTGAGCGGCACCACCGTGTCGCCGTCGGCGGCGGCCTTGACCGTGACCGGGCCGGTCGACGGCGCGGCCGCCGGGGCCGCGGCGGGGGCGGCGGCGGGGGCCGACGCCGGCGCGGGCGCGGGTCCGCCGGACTCGGCCGCGGCGAGGACGTCGTTGCGGGTGATGCGACCGCCCGGGCCGGTGCCCTGGATCGACGCCGGGTCCAGGTCGTGCTTGCGGATCAGGCGCCGGACGAGCGGGGACAGGACCGGGCCGTCGCCCGCAGCCGGCGCCGCGGCGGGCTCGGTCGGGGCGGGCTCGGGCTCCGGCTCCGGTGCGGGGGCCTCGGCGGCGGGCTCCTCGGCCTCGGCCGCGGGCTCGGCTTCCTCCTCGGCTGCGGGCGCCGCTTCCGCCTCGGCTTCCGGCTCGCCTCCGCCTTCGGGCTCCGCCTCGCCTTCGGCCTGGGGCTCGGCGGCGGCGGACGCGTCGCCGTCGCTCAGGACGGCCAGCTTGGTCCCCACGTCGACGGTCTCGCCCTCGGGCACGAGGATCTCGGCGAGCACGCCGGCTGCCGGCGACGGCACCTCGGAGTCGACCTTGTCGGTGGAGACCTCGAACAGGGGCTCGTCGACCTCGACCCGGTCGCCCACTTCCTTGAACCACTGGGTGATGGTCCCCTCGGTCACCGTCTCACCGAGCTGGGGCATCTGGACGTCGGCCATGGTCTCCTCCCTACCCGTGCAGCCCGCGGCCCGTCAGGGCCATCACGGCCTCACCGAAGTTCTCCGACAACGACGGGTGAGGTTGGATGAACTGCGCCACCTCGTCGACCGTGGCCTCCCAGTTGACGGCCAGGTAGCCCTGGCCGAGCTGCTCGGTCACCCACGGGCCCACCATGTGGACGCCGAGGATCTGGCCCGCCTTACCGTCGGCGTCCTTCTCGGCGATGATCTTCACCAGCCCGTCGGCGTCGCCGATGATCAGGGCCCGGCCGTTGCCCCCGAAGCGGTGCTTGACCGTGACCACGTCGTGGCCCGCCTCCTTGGCCGCATCCTCGGACAGGCCGGCGAAGGCGACCTCGGGGTGGCAGTAGATGCACCACGGCACCCGGCCGTAGTCCACGGGGACCGGCTCCTCGCCGAGGATGTCCTTGATCACCACGATCCCCTCGGCGAAGCCGACGTGGGCCAGCTGGGGGGTGGCCACGAGGTCGCCCACGGCCCAGACGCCGTCGAGGGTGGTGCGGCAGCGCTCGTCGACCTTGACGAAGCCGCGCTCGTCGACCTCCACGCCGGTGCCGTCGAGCCCGAGCGAGTCGGAGAGCGGCCGCCGCCCGACCGACACCACGACCTGCTCGACCTCGACCGTCTGCCCGTCGCCGAAGCTCACGGTGGTGCCCTGGCCGCCCGGTTCGTGGCCGGTCACGGGGACGCCCGTGTGGATGGCGATGCCCCGCTTCTTGAAGGAGCGCTCGACCACCTTGGCCACGTCGCTGTCACAGCCGGGGAGGATCTTGGGCAGGGCCTCGAGGATCGTGACCTCGACCCCGAGGTCGGACATCATCGAGGCGAACTCGCAGCCGATCGCGCCACCGCCGACGACCACGGCCGAGGCCGGCAGCGTCCGCGAGGCGAGCAGCTCGTCGGAGGTGACCACCAGCTCGCCATCGATGTCGAAGCCGGGGATGGTCCGGGGCACCGAGCCCGAGGCCAGGATGACGGCGTCGCCCTCCAGTTCGAGGTCGCCGTCCTCGCCGCCGGAGACGGCCACCTTCCCCGGCCCGACCAGGCGGCCGGTGCCGTTGACCACGCGGATCTTGCGGCTCCCCAGGAGTCCCGACAGGCCGTTGTGGAGCTTGTCGATCACGCTCTTGCTGCGGTCCTGGCTGACGCCGAAGTCGAGCGTCGGCTCGTCGACGCTGAACCCGAAGTCGGCGGCCCCCTGGATGGACCGCCGGACGGAGGCGGTCTCGAGCAGCTCCTTGGCCGGGATGCAGCCCCGGTGCAGGCAGGTCCCCCCCACCTTCTGGTTCTCGATCATGGCGATGTCGAGCCCCGCCGAAGCGCCGTAGAGGGCGGCGGCGTAGCCCCCGGGGCCACCGCCGATGATCACCAGGTCGTGCCGATCAGCCATAGCCCTGCCGAGCGTAGGCTCCACCAGGGTGAGTACGCGCCTGCTGATCCTGGCTGCCCTCCTCTGTGGGCTCGCCATTCTCGTGGCGTTCACCATCCAGGTCCTCCTCGCCTCGTAGCCCGGCCCCCTAGCCTCAGCCCGGTGAAGGACGCCTTGGGGGCGGTGCAGACCGCGCTGGTGCTCGGCGGGACCTCGGAGATCGCGCTGGCGACGGTGCGTCGACTGGCCCGTGACCGGTTGCAGCGGGTGGTGCTGGCCGTGCGGGACGTCCCCGGGGCCGAGGTGGTGGCCGACCCCTTGCGGGCCGACGGGCTCGAGGTCCACGTGCTCGCCTTCGACGCCCGGGACCACGCCGCCCACGCCGCCTTGGTCGAGGCCGCGGCCCGGCTGGTGGGCGACCTCGACCTGGTCCTCCTCGCCTTCGGGGTCCTGGGCGACCAGGCGGCCTTCAGTGCCGATCCCGTCGCCGCGGCCGACGCGGTGACGGTGAACCTCGGCGGCGCGGTGTCGAGCGGGCTGGCTGCGGCCAACCGGCTCCAGGCCCAGGGCCACGGCACGCTCACGGTGCTGTCGTCGGTCGCCGGCGAGCGGGCCCGGGCGGACAACTTCGTGTACGGCGCCACCAAGGCCGGCCTCGACGGCTTCGCCCAGGGCCTCGGGGACGCCCTGCAGGGCACCGGGGCGCGGGTCATGGTCGTCCGCCCCGGCTTCGTGCACACCCGGATGACCGAGGGTCGCGAGCCGGCGCCGTTCTCGACCACGCCGGAGGCCGTGGCCGACGAGATCGCCACCGGCCTGGCCAAGGGGGCCGACATCGTGTGGGCCCCGCCGATCCTGCGCTACCTGTTCAGCGCCCTGCGCCACCTGCCCCGACCGGTGTGGCGAAGGGTGTCCGCTCGGTGAGCCTCGGGGGCGGCCTGGTCCGCGCCGCCCGCCCGAAGCAGTGGGCCAAGAACCTCCTCGTCTTCGCCGCGCCCGGCGCCGCGGGCCTGCTCGACCAGTCCGAGGTGCTGGCCGAGGCCATCGTGGCCTTCGCCGCCTTCTGCCTGGCCGCCTCCGGCACCTACCTCCTCAACGACGTCGCCGACCGGGAGGCCGACGCCCGGCACCCCACCAAGTGCACGCGGCCCATCGCGTCCGGCGAGGTGCCGCCCGGCGTGGCCACGGTCGTGGGCATCGTCTTGATCGCGGGGGGCATCGGGCTGGGGTTCGTGGCCGACTGGCACCTGTCGGTCACCGTGGCCATCTACGTCGCCGTGACCACCGCCTACAGCCTCTGGCTCAAGCACGTCGTCATCCTCGACGTGGTGGCCGTGGCCAGCGGCTTCGTGCTGCGGGCCATCGGCGGCGCCACCGCCACGGGCGTCCCCGTGTCCGACTGGTTCTTCATCGTGACCTCGTTCGGCTCGCTGTTCATCGTGACGGGCAAGCGCCAGGGCGAGGTCGGGGAGCTGGCCGACCAGGACGCGGGCGAGGTCCGGGCGACCCTCGACCTCTACACGGACTCCTACCTGGCGTACCTGCGCACCGTGTCCTCGGGCGTGATGTTCGTGGCCTACTGCGTGTGGGCCTTCGAGACCGCGGCCACCGCCTCGGGCTCGGTGCCCTGGTTCGAGCTGTCGATCCTCCCGTTCGTGCTCGCGGTGCTGCGCTACGCCCTCCTGCTCGACCGCGGCCAGGGGGCTGACCCCGAGGAGCTCTTCTTCGCGGATCGGCCGCTGCAGATCGCCGGCCTGGCCTGGGCCGTCGTCTACGCCACGGCCGTGTACGTGGCATGAGCCGGCGCGAGCTGACCGGGTGGTCGCGCACGGCGCCCACGGCGGCGACCGTGCTCACGCCCACCACCACCGGCGAGCTCTCGGCGGCCGTCGACGGCGTCGGTGACCGCGGGGTCATCGCCCGGGGCCTCGGCCGGTCCTACGGCGACGCCGCCCAGAACGCCGGGGGCACGGTCGCCGACGCCACCGGCGTGCGCCGGATCCTGGCCTTCGACGGCGAGACCGGCGTCATCACGACCGAGGCGGGGCTCAGCCTCGACGCCCTCCTCCGGGCGGTCGTGCCCCAGGGCTGGTTCGTGCCCGTGTCCCCCGGCACCCGCTACATCACGGTCGGCGGCGCCATCGCCGCCGACGTGCACGGCAAGAACCACCACCGCGACGGCTCCTTCGCCGCCCACGTGCGGTCGCTGCGGCTGCGGACGCCCGGCGGCGTGGTCGAGGTGGGGCCCGACCAGGACCCCGACCTGTTCTGGGCCACCGCCGGGGGCATGGGCCTCACCGGCGTGATCCTCGACGCCACCTTCGCCCTGCACCCCATCCCGAGCAGCCGGCTGCTGGTGGACACCGAGCGGACCACCGACCTCGACGACGCCCTCGACCGGATGGACCGCAGCGACCACGCCTACCACTTCTCCGTGGCGTGGATCGACCTGCTGGCCACCGGGGCGGCCATGGGCCGATCGGTCCTCACCCGGGGCGACTTCGCGCCACTCGAAGCGCTGCCCGCCAAGGACCAGCAGGATCCGTTCGCCTACGACCCCACGGTCCGCGTGGCCGCGCCGCCGTGGGTCCCCAACCTGGCCCTGAACCGGTGGTCGATCCGGGCCTTCAACGAGTTCTGGTACCGGCACCACCCTCGCCACCGGACCGGGGAGATCCAGGCCATCCCGTCGTTCTGGCACCCGCTGGACTTCGTGAAGGGGTGGAACCGGATCTACGGCAGCCGGGGCTTCCTCCAGTGGCAGATGGTCGTGCCCTTCGGCGCCGAGGCGACCCTGCGCGACGCCGTCGCCGCGCTGTCCGGGGGTGGGCGGCCGTCGTTCCTGGCCGTGCTGAAGCGCTTCGGCCCCGCCGACCCCGGGCCCCTGTCGTTCCCCATCCCCGGCTGGACGCTGGCGCTGGACATCCCGGCCGGCGACGTCAGCCTCGGCCCGCTCCTCGACCAGCTCGACCGCCGGGTGGCCGACGCCGGCGGCCGGGTCTACCTGGCCAAGGACAGCCGCCTCGACCCTGCGCTCCTGCCCACCATGTACCCCCGCCTCGACGAGTGGCGCGCCGTCCGCACCCGCGTCGACCCCCACCACACCCTCCAGTCCGACCTCGCCCGCCGCCTCACCCTCTGCTGAGAGATCGTTCTGGGTACTCGGGCTTGTGCCTACAACAAGCCTCAGTACCCAGAACGGAAGACCTCTCGTTCTGGGTACTCGGGTTTGTTCCCACGACAAGCCTCAGTACCCAGAACGGAACCAGGTGAGGGTCTGGGTCAGGCCTTCGTCGAGGTCGATGGGGACGACGTCCGGGAACAGGGCCTGGAGGCGGGCGCTGGAGGCGGTCGAGTGGCGGACGTCGCCGACCCGGGGCTCGACGTGCTCCACCGCGACGGGGGCGCCGAGCAGCGCCTCGATGCGGCCGACGAGGTCGAGCAGGTCGGTGCGGGTGCCGAAGGCCAGGTTCACGGGTCCCGGCGACGAGACCCCGCCCTCGACGGCCTGCCGGAGCACCTCCACCACGGTGCCGACGAAGGTGAAGTCCCGGGACTGGCGCCCGTCGCCGTGGATCTGCAGCGGCCGGCCGGCCAGCGCCGCGTCCACGAACCGGGGGATCACCGCCGCGTAGGGGTGGTCGGCGGCCTGCAGCGGGCCGTAGACGTTGAAGAAGCGCAGGGCCAGCACCGGCAGGTCGTAGCTGGTCCCGTAGGCGAGGGCGTAGCCCTCGGTCGCCAGCTTGCTCGCCGCGTAGGGGCTGCGGGGCACCGTCGGGAGGTCCTCGTGCTTGGGCAGCACCTCCGTGTCGCCGTACACCGACGATGACGACGCCACCACGACCGGGACGCCACCACGCCCGCGCCGCCTCCAGGACCGATGACGGTGCCCGGTGGCGTTGGCCTCGTGCGCCGCCATCGGCTCGGCCACGGAGCGGGGCACCGACGCCCGGGCCGCCAGGTGGACGACCCGCTCGCTCCCACCCACGACCTTGCGCACCAGGTCGGCATCGAGCACCGTGCCTTCGACGAGGTCGACGTCGAGCCCCTCGAGGTTCGCCAGCCGCCCAGTGGAGAGATCGTCGAGCACGGTCACGGCATGCCCGTGGTCGAGCAGCGTCCGACAGAGGTTGGCGCCGATGAACCCGGCCCCCCCGGTGACCAGGACCGGCAGGCTCACGCCGCGGCCCACGCCGCCATCGCGGCCAGGCCGTCGTCGAGCGGGGTGGCCGGCACCCACCCCACCAGCTCCCGGATCTTGCTCGTGTCGCCACCGGTCCGGCGCACGTCGCCGGCCTGCTCGGGCTGGACGTCGACCGTGATCGCCCGGCCGGTCAGGGCCTCCACCCGCTCGATCAGCTCGGTCAGGCTGACCTCGCTGCCGCCGGCGACGTTGAGGACCGTCCCGGGCTCGAGCACCGCCTCCGCCGACGCCACCGTGGCGTCGACCACGTCGTCGACGAAGGTCAGATCGCGCACCTGCCGGCCGTCGCCGAAGCGGGGGAAAGGCTCGCCGGTGTTGGCCGCGCCGAAGAGCCGGCGCAACCCCATGTCGGGCCGCTGCCGGGGCCCGTACACGCTGAAGTAGCGGAGGGCGACGACGGAAAGACCGGTGTTGGCGGCGTGAGCCACCGCGAGGTGCTCCGCCGCCAGCTTGGTCACGCCGTAAGGGCTGTGCGGTCGCGGCAGGTCGTCCTCGCGGCACGGGTAGCGCACGGCCTCGCCGTACACCGAGGAGCTCGACGCCAGCACCAGCCGACCCACCCCCGCCGCCTCGGCGGCAGCCAGCAGGCGCTCCGTGGCGATCAGGTTGTCCCGGACGTAGCCCGCCAGTCCCTCGCCCCACGAGGCCCGCACCCCGGGCTGGCCGGCGAGGTGGAAGACCACGTCGACGCCGGCGAGGTGCTCGTCGAGCGCGTCGACGCTGAGGTCCACGTCCCGCTGGTCCACGGACCCGTCGGCCGTCCTGAGCCACTCGAGGTTCGCCTTCTTCTCGGCGACGTCGTAGCTGTCGCGCAGGCAGTCCAAGCCGAGCACCTCGTCGCCGCGAACCAGCAGCCGGTGCGAGAGGTGGGCGCCGATGAAGCCCGCGGCGCCGGTGACGAGGACTCGCATGAAGTCCGCAGTCTGGCAGCTACCGGTAGATTCCCAGCGCCTTCCGGCGCCGTCTCCCACCATGCCCCTGCTTCCCCCTGACCCGCCGGCCCGGCCGCCGACCCGAACCGACCACCTCCTCGTCGGCGCGGCCGCCGCGCTGGCCACCGCCGGCGCCATCGCCGCCGGCGGGGAGGCCACGGGTTCGGCGCCCGCCGACGTCGTGTGGACGACCCTCTTCGCCGTCCTCACCGTGCTGGCCGGGGCGAAGTCCCGCCGCTGGACGTGGTTCGTGGCTGCCGGGGTCGCGGCCGCCGCGGCCCCCGACCTCGTCGTCGCCCTGCCTGCGCTGGCCGGCCTCGTCCTGGCCACCGTGAACGCCGCGGTCGGCCGGCGGACCCGGGTGATCGGCGCGGTGGTCCTCGGCCTGGCTCTGCAGACCCTGCTCCGCCTCGAGCTCGACGACCCCTTCGGTCTGTCGACCCTGGTGGCCACCGTCGCCCTGCTCCCGGCCCTGGTGTCGGGCTTGCGCCTGTGCCGACCCGCCGCCCGACGCACGCTGGTGGCCGGCGGGGCCGTCGTCGCCCTGGTGGGCGTGGCCTTGGCTGTCGCCCAGGCCATCGCCGTGGTCGACGCCCGACCGTCGGTGGAGGCCGGCATCAACGCCGCCCAGGCCGGCTTCGACGCCGCTCGCGACGGCGACGAGCCCACGGCCGTGGCCCGCTTCGCCGAGGCCAACGCCGCGTTCGAGGAGGCCGACGACGCGCTGTCGACGCCGTGGGCGCGCGCCGGGCGGGCCATCCCCGTCCTGGGCCAGCACGCCCGGGCCATCGGGGAGGTGACCGCGGCCGGGGCGGAGCTCACCGAGACCGCGGCGCAGGCCGCCGAGGAGGCCCCGATCGAGGAGCTGCAGTTCCAGGACGGCGTGCTCGACCTCCAGCAGGTCGCCGCCTTCGCCGAGCCGGTGGCGGAGACCGAGGCCGCGCTCCTCGACGCCGACGCCACCGCGGCCGACGTCGACAGCGGCTGGCTGCTCAGCCCGCTGGCCGACCGCGTCGACCAGTTCGCGGCCGAGGTCGACGAGGCCCTCCCCCAGGCCGAGCTGGCCCGGAGCGGGATCGCCGTCGCCCCGGACCTGTTCGGCGGCGACGGCATCCGGCGCTACTTCCTCGCCTTCGTGACCCCGTCCGAGCAGCGGGGCCTCGGCGGCTTCATGGGCAACTTCGGCGTGCTCACCGCCGCCGACGGCGACCTCACCCTGGCCCGCAGCGACGAGATCGCCGTCCTCCAGCAGGCCCTGCCGGAGGAGGGCGCCGAGCTGACCGGGCCCGAGGACTACGTCGCCCGCTACGACCGCTTCAACCCCGGGGGCACGCCCGGCGACATCACCCTCTCCCCCGACTTCCCCTCCGTCGCCGAGGTCATCGACCAGGTCTTCGCCGCCTCCGGGGGCCAGGCCGTGGACGGGGTGATCCTCGTCGATCCCTTCGCCCTCGAGTCGCTCCTCACCTTCACCGGTCCCATCTCGGTGACCGGCTACGACCAACGCCCTCACCTCGGACAATGCGGCCGAGTTCCTGCTGCGTGACCAGTACGTGCTCTTCGCCGACCGGGCCGACCGCAAGGACTTCCTCGAAGAGGCCAGCCGGCGGACCTTCGAAGCGCTCGACGGCGGGCGACCTCCCCGGCCCTCGCCGGTTGACCGAGGTGCTCGGCCCCATGGTCGACCAGGGCCGCCTGCTCGTGCACAGCTTCCACCCCGAGGAGCAGGCCTTCTTCGAGCAGGTCGGCCTCGACGGCGCGTTCCCCGACGTCAGCAACGGCGATCTGCTCAGCGTCACCACCCAGAACAGCGGGCACAACAAGATCGACGTCTACCTCCAGCGCCAGATCGCCTACGAGGCCACGATCGATCCCGACGCCGGCACGGTCACGGCGACGGCCACGGTCACGCTCACCAACTCGGCCCCCGCCGAGGGGCTCCCCAACGACGTGATCGGAACCAACCCCACCCCCGCGACCCCGAACCTGCCGCCGCTCCCGCCCGGCAACAACGCCCTCCTGCTCGCCCTCTACAGCCCGCTGCAGCTCACGTCGGCCACCGCGGACGGAACGCCGATCGGCGTCACCCCCGAGCGGGAGTTCGGCGTCAACGTGTACAGCGACGACGTGATCGTGCCGCCAGGGGGGACGGTCACCCTGACCTTCGAGCTCGAGGGTCCGGTCGATCTCGCCGACGGCTACCGCCTGGCGTTCGGCGGCCAACCCACGGTCAACCCCGACCAGGTGTCGGTCCGACTGGCCGCCGTCGACGGCTGGACCCTCACCGGTGAAGGCGAGCTCGTGGCCGACGGCGACGAGCTCCGCGCCGAGTGGACCGGCCCGGAGGACCGGGTCCTGCGGGCCGAGCTGACCGACTGAGCCGTCAGTTGTCGGCCAGGCCGGGGAGCAGGGTGGCAACGAGACCTTGGGCGTGCGCCTCGACCCAGGTGGGGTCGGTGGGCTCGGCGCCGGTGAGGAGGCGGGCCTCGGGTGCGTTGACGAACGGCAGCGAGGCGGCGCCGACGATCACGTAGTGGACCATGGCGGGCTCGATCGGCGCGGCGATGCCGGCGTCGCGCAGCCGCCGCCACACGTCCCGTATGGCGGCGTAGAGCGGGCGGACGTGGCGCTCGACCATCCAGTGGAGGCGGTCGCTGTCCTCGGTGGCCTCGTGCACCATGATCTGGTTGAGCTCCGGGTGGGCGGCGGCGAAGCGGACGAACCTTCGGACCGCCTCGGCGAATGCCGCGGCCAGCAGAGCGGGGTCCTCGGTGCCGTCGAGTCGCGGCAGGTCGGTCAGCTCCTCGCCGAGCTGGTCGAAGAGGTGGTCGACCGCCGCCGCCCACAGCGCCTCCTTCGAGTCGAAGTGGTAGTTGATCTGGGGCTGGTGGGCGTCGACCCGCTGGGCGATCGACCGCGTCGAGGCGCCGTCGAACCCCTTGGCGCCGAACTCCACGAGCGCCGACTCGAGCAGTCGCTGACGGATGTCCTCACGTGTCCGGCGCATCGAGACCATGTTATCATTCGATAATATGGAGATCCTGCCCCACACACCGGAGCCGTTCACCCCTCCCACTGACCGCGACATGCTCCCGTCGGAGCGGCGGTCGTTCGTCCGCAGCCACCGCACGTGCATCTTCGGGACCGCGCGCCGCGCTGACGGCCCGGCGATGTCCGTCGTGTACTACGTGCCGACCGACGGCGACGAGCTGCTGGTGTCGACCATGCGCGACCGGAGCAAGGCCAAGGTGGTCGCCCGGCAGGGCAAGGTCAGCCTGTGCGTGCTCGACGAGCACTGGCCGTTCAGCTACCTGCAGGTCTACTGCGACGCCGCCGTCGACGAGGATCCCGACCTGGTGGTCGACGTGATGATGGCCGTCGCCGAGCGCATGTCCGGCGAACCGCTGGGCGAGGAGGCCCGGCCCTTCGTCGCCGCCATGGCCGACGAGGAGCGCCGGGTCGTGCTGCGCTGCAAGCCGTATGCCACCTTCGCCCAGCCGCCGCGGCACCTCGACCGCAACGACCAGGCCGAGGCGATCACCCACTGGGTCTCGGCCTCCATGCCCTGGGACACCCCCGATCCCACCGAGGCGCCGGCATGAGGCTCGCCAACCTCGGCGGGCGGGCGACGCTGGTCGTACCCGCGCGCGACGATCACGGCGTCGACATCGCCGAGGCGTCCGGCGGCCGGTTCGGCCCCGAGATGCAGGGCCTCTACGAGGAGTGGGACGCCTTCCGGGCCTTCGCCGCCGACCTCGACCTGAACACCGTGGCGACCGTGAAGCTGGACGAGGGCCAGCTGCGAGCGCCGGTGCCGGCGCCCCGCCAGGTGTTCGGCATCGGGCTCAACTACCGGTCCCACGCGGCCGAGTCGGGAATGGAGGTGCCCAGCGTGCCGGCCACGTTCACCAAGTTCCCGGCGAGCATCACCGGCCCCTTCGCCGAGGTCCAGCTGCCCAACGGCACCGTCGACTGGGAGGTGGAGCTGGTCGTCGTCATCGGGCGCCGGGCCGATCGGGTCGCCGCCGCCGACGGCTGGGCGAATGTCGCCGGGCTCACGGTCGGCCAAGACCTGTCGGACCGAACCCTGCAGTTCGCCGCCGGGGGCCAGTTCAGCCTCGGCAAGTCGCACCGGGGTTTCTCGCCGCTCGGCCCGTGGGTCGTCACGCCCGACGAGCTGGACGACCCCGACGACCTGGCCCTCGGCTGCAGCATCGACGGGGAGACCGTGCAGGACGCCCGCACCAGCGACCTGGTCTTCGGCGTGCCCCAGCTGGTGGCCGAGCTGTCGGCGGTGGTGCCGCTGCTGCCGGGCGACATCATCTTCACCGGCACGCCGGCCGGTGTCGGCTTCACCCGCCAGCCACCCCGCTTCCTCCAGCCGGGCGAGACCCTCACGAGCTGGGTCGAGGGCATCGGCACCATCCGTACCCGCTTCGCCGCCCCCGCCGGAGGTCACGATGCTGGGTGACCTGCAGCTGGGCTACCTCGGCGTCGAAGTACCGGACGTGGCGGCGTTCGGCGACTTCCTGGCCGACGTCGTGGGCCTGGTGCCCGGCGACGATCCCGCCACCTGGCGCAACGACGCCAAGGCCCGGCGGGTCATCGTGACCGAAGGCCCGTCGGCCGACGCCACCTTCGTGGGCTTCGAGGCCACCGGCCCCGACGCTTGGGCCGCGACCGTGGCCCGGCTGGAGGAAGCCGGCTACCCCGTGGAGCACGCCACCACCGCAGAGGCCGACGCCCGGCGGGTCGATCAGCTGGCGCACGTCGAGGCCCCCTGGGGCGTCCGGGTCGAGGTGACCCACGGCCTCGCCGACGCCGGACAGCCCTTCGCCTCGCCGCTGGTCGCCGGCGGGTTCGTGACCGACGACAAAGGGATTCGGGCACGTCGTCTTCGGCACGACGGCGTTCGACGCGTCGCACCACTTCGTGACCGAGGGACTCGGTCTGGGCCAGACCGACTGGGTCGAGACCGAGATCGCCGCGGGAATCGAGCTGGAGATCCGCTTCTACCACTGCAACCCGCGGCACCACTCGCTGGCCCTGGCCCGGGCACCGTTCGACCTGCCGCAGCGGCTGCACCACCTCATGGTCGAGGTCGCCGACCGCGACGACGTGGGCTACGCCTTCGACCGGGCCTGGAACGCCGGGTGCGTCATCGCCAGCGGCCTCGGCCTCCACCCCAACGACCGGATGTTCAGCTTCTACGTCGCGTCCCCGGCCGGCTTCCAGGTCGAGGTCGGCCACGGGGCCCGACTGGTGACCGAGGACTGGGACGAAAACCGCCGATACGACCGCATCAGCACCTGGGGCCACCAACCGCTCCAACCGCCGGACTGAACCGCCGTCAGGTGTCGGCCAGGTACACCGTCTTCTGCTCGGTGTAGGCCGCCATCGCGGCCAGCCCGCTCTCCCGGCCCAGCCCGCTCTGCTTGTAGCCCCCGAACGGCGCCTCCTGGTGGACCGACGAGTTCGAGTTCACCGACAGCACGCCGGTGCGCACCGCCTTGGCCACCCGGATGGCCCGGCCCACGTCCCGGGTCCAGAGCGACCCGGACAGCCCGTAGATCGAGTCGTTGGCCAGGCGGACGGCCTCCGCTTCGTCGTCGAAGGGGATGACGGTGGCCACCGGACCGAAGATCTCCTCGCGGGCCACCCGCATGTCGTTGGTCACGCCCGCCAGCACCGCCGGCGTGAGGTACGACCCGGCGGCGAGGGCCTCGTCGTCGGGCACCTGGCCACCCGTCACCAGCTCGGCCCCCTCCTCCTGGCCGAGCTCGACGTAGCCGGCCACCGACTCGCGCTGGCGGGGCGAGATCAGCGGGCCCATCTCCGTGCCGTCCGCCGTCGGTGCCCCGACCCGCACGGCCTCGGTGTGGCGGGCGAAGGCGGCGACGAAGTCGTCGTAGGCCGGCCGCTCGACAAGCACCCGGGCCCGGGCGCAGCAGTCCTGGCCGGCGTTGTCGAACACCGCCATGGGCAGCTCCTCGGCCGCCCGGTCCAGGTCGGCGTCGGCGAACACGATGCACGGCGACTTGCCCCCCAGCTCGAGCGCCACCCGGGCGATGTTGGGGGCGGACTGCTGCAGGATCCGGGTCCCGGTCGTGGTCTCCCCCGTGAAGCTGATCTTGTGCACCCGGGGGTCGCCCACGAGCACGTCGCCCACGCTGGCCCCCGGGCCCGGCAGCACCGACACGGCCTCGGGCGGCACGCCGGCGTCGACCAGCAGCTCGCCCAGCAGGAGCGCGGACAGCGGGGTGTAGCTGGCCGGCTTCAGCACGATGGTGTTCCCGCACGCCAGCGCCGGCGCCACCTTCCAGCCCGCGATCATCAGAGGGAAGTTCCAGGGCACGATCAGGGCGCAGACGCCCACCGGCTCCCGCAGGACCACGGCCAGCCCGGGCTTGGCCACGGGCGGCACCTCGCCGTGGACCTTGTTGGCCGCGCCCCCGTAGTACTCGAAGGTCGACGCGGTGGCCTCGACCTCCCAGCGGGCGCTGGCCAGCGGCTTGCCCACGTTGGCCACGTCGCAGGCGACGAACGCCTCGGCCCGCTCGCGCAGCAACGCCGCCGCTCGCAGCAGGGCCCGGCCTCGTTCGACGGCGGGGAGCCGGGGCCACTCGCCCTCCTCGAAGGCCCGGGTCGCCGCGGTCAGGGCCAGGTCGACGTCGGTCGGCCCGGCCTTGGCCACCTCGGCGATCACCGACCCGTCGTGCGGGTTGGCCACGGAGAAGGTCTCCCCCTCGGCGGCGGGGCGGTGTTCCCCGCCGATCAGCAGGTCCCGGTGGTCAGCCATGGCGGCATCGTACGAAAGGCACGCTCCCGGCGGCCGTGCCATGCTCCCCGGCCATGAGCACCGATCCGCTCGACCGCGGCGCCCTCGAGGACGAGATCCGTGCCGGCGCCATCGACACCGTCCTGGTCGTGTTCCCCGACCTCCAAGGCCGCTTCATGGGCAAGCGGGTGACGGGGCACTACTTCCTCGACCACGTGATCGACGGCTCGATCGAGGCCTGCAACTACCTGCTCACGGTGGACGTGGACATGAACGTCCTGTCGGGCTACGAGTACGCCACCTGGGACAAGGGCTACGGCGACTTCTCGTGCCGGCCCGACCTGGGCACGCTGCGCCGGATCCCCTGGCTCGAGGCCACCGCGCTGGTCATCTGCGACCTCTTCGAGGAGGAGACGGGCGAGCCGGTCGAGGTGGCGCCGCGCACGATCCTGCGCCGCCAGCTGGAGCGGGCCGCCGCCCTCGGCTACTCGGTGAAGTGCGGGTCGGAGCTGGAGTTCATCCTCTTCCGCCAGTCCTACGAGGAGGCGGCCGCCGCCGGCTACCGGGGGCTGACGCCCCAGAACGACTACATCCTCGACTACCACATCCTGCAGACCACCAAGGACGAGTACCTGATCCGCCAGATCCGCAACGGCATGGACGCGGCCGGGGTCCCGGTCGAGTTCTCCAAGGGTGAGGCCGAGACCGGCCAGCACGAGATCAACCTGTACTACGCCGACGCCCTGGAGATGGCCGACCGCCACACCGTGTACAAGAACGGGGTCAAGGAGATCGCCGCCCTCAACGGCCAGGCCATCACCTTCATGGCCAAGTACGACATCGCCAAGGGCGGCTCGAGCTGCCACATCCACTCGAGCCTGTGGGACGCCGACGGCGAGTCGTCCCTCATGTGGGACGAGGACGGCCCGTTCCACATGAGCGAGGTGTTCCGGGGCTGGCTCGGCGGCCAGCTGGCCTGCGCCCGGGAGCTGGCCTGGTGCTACGCCCCCTTCGTCAACTCCTACAAGCGCTACCAGCCCGACTCCTGGGCCCCGACGGCCATCGGCTGGGGCCGCGACAACCGCACGCTCGGCCTGCGGGTGGTGAGCCACGGCCAGGGCTACCGGGTCGAGTCCCGCATCCCCGGGGCCGACGCCAACCCCTACCTCGCCTTCGCCGCCACCATCGCCGCGGGGCTCCACGGGATCGAGGCCGGCATCGATCCCGGCGAGCCCTACGAGGGCAACGGCTACCAGGCGACCGAGCTGCCGCGGGTGCCCCACACCCTGGTCGACGCCATCGAGCTGCTCGAGGGCTCGAGCGTGGCCCGGTCGGCCTTCGGCGACACGGTGCACGCCCACCTGGTCAACACGGCGGTCCAGGAGTGGAACGAGTCCAACAAGTGGGTCACCGACTGGGAGGTGCGGCGGGGCTTCGAGCGCCTTTGACCCTCACAGCCCGGCGAGGAGCTCCTCCCACCGATCGGTCACCGAGCCCATGGTGAAGCCGGCCAGGCACCGCTTGCGGGCCGCCGCCCCGTAGTCCCGCCGGCCCGCGGCATCCCGCAGGGCGACGGCGAGGGCGTCGGCCGAGTCACTGCTGATCAACCGGCCCGTCTTGCCGTCGACCACGACCTCGGACACGCCGCCCACGTCGACGGCGACCGCGGGCACCCCGCACAACCCGGCCTGGATGAGCACCGCGGGCACGCCCTCGGTCACGCTGGTCAGCAGCAACACGTCCGCCGCCCGCATCACGTCCTGGGGGCGGCGGATCGCACCGAAGAAGGTGGCGTGGTCGCCCGCCTCCTGCTCGAGCTGGGCGCGGAGGGGGCCGTCGCCCGCCACCAGGAGGTGGCAGCCCGCCCGGCGGGCCGCGGCCAGGGCCAGGTCGGGTCGCTTCTCGGGGGACAGGGGGCCGACGAAGGCCGCCAGGGCCCTCCGGTCGCGGAAGCCGAGGGTCGCCCGCAGCCGAGCCCGGGTCGGGCCGTCGAGGGGGACGAAGTGCTCCGGGTGCACGCCGGTCGGGATGACGGCCAGGTGCGAGGCGGGCAGGCCGTAGAGGTGCATGAGGTTCGTGGCCGCCGCGTGCCACAGCACCACCACCGCCCGGGCGGAGCGCAGCGGGCGCCCCACCCGCAGCTCCCGGCCCCGCAGCGGGGCCCAGAACGACGGGTCCCCCACGGAGCGGTAGACGAAGGGCACGTCCCGACCTCGGAGGGCGAGGGCCACGCTGAGGAGCGTGGTCCGGCCGTGGGCCACGACCACGTCGGCCTCTCCGGCGAGGCGCCGGAGGTCGCCTCGGACCCGGGGCCGGAACCGACCGACCCGGGTCCCGCTCATGACGGCTTCCACCCGGGAGTCGTGGCCCCGGGCGGCGAGCTCGCCGCTCAGGTCGGCCGCGAAGCTCTCCGGGGCCGGATCCCCGCTGGTCGCCACCACGTGCCGGATGCGCACGTCACCCGTCTACCCGATCGGCGAGTCGGCGGACAATCAGGTGCGCATGAAGACGTGGACCACGTAGACCCAGTGGCCGCGATGGGCGACGCCCGTGCCGACGTGGGAGTAGGGCCCGAGGATGTTGGCCCGGTGCCCGCTCGACTCCAGGAAGAGCTGGTGCATGCTGCCGAGGCTCGTGTGGTAGCCGACGTTCTCGGCGATGGCCTCCCAGCCGGCGGGAACGCCTGCGACGAGGTTGGAGTGCACGAGGTGGCCGATGGCGGCCAGGTGCTGGGCCCAGCTCTGGGCCTTGGCCGCCAGCTGGCGGTTCATGGCCAGCCCGCCGCGGTGGTTCGAGGACCGGGAGGCGTTGATCTGCTTCTGGACCGTCAGCTGCTCGTCGCTGTAGAGCGGGCGGGTGACGCGGGCCCGGGTGACATCGACCGCGCCGCTGGAGAGCGAGCGGTTCCGCACGTTGACGCTGAACGAGGTCCCCAGCGGCACGGTGGTCCGGGCCGCGATCCGCACCCGCAGCACCTCCTGCGCATGGGAGGCGAGCGGCCCGACCTCGAAGGTCCCGGCCTTGACCTGGTTCGACACGTCGTGGCCCTCGAAGAGGTACTTGACCGAGAACCGGGAGGTGTGGCCGGACCCGTTCACGCGGAACGTGTCCTCCCCGGTCCCGTCGTTCTGGATGCCGACGAAGAAGTCCGCCACCCCCCGGGCCCCGATCCGGACCTCGACGGTCTGGTTGGCGGCGGTGTGGTTGTAGACGCCGTTGCCCCGGAACGCGGCGGCCTCGGAGTAGCGGATGAGCCCATCGGGCTGGAACTGCCCCGCGGCCGCGGCCGGCCCGGCGAGCACAACCAGGACGACCACAGCCGCGGCCAGCGCGCGTCGGGAAGAGTTCACTCTGACTCGATCGGCGTCCCCTCGGTCGGCCTTGAGCCGAAGTTGTCGGGAGGCCGCTCAGCCGCGGCGGCGCAGGAGCCAACCCCCGAGGTTGGCGATGATCGCTCCCAGGACCGCCGCGATCACCAAGGCCAGCCAGAGGGGCATGGTGAGCTCGATCATCAGCCAGTTGAAGCGGACGTCTTCGGTGTTCTGGACCACGAAGGCGAGGAGGGCCACCGCGGCGACGACGAGGACGATGATGGCGCCGTTCCCCACCCCCCGACCTCGGTCATCGGCCATCGCCAGACTCTAGGACGCGCCCTAGCGTGAGTCGATGGACGTGATCGTCACGGGGAGCAGCGGGCTGATCGGCACGGCGCTGGTCGACTCGCTCGAGGCCGACGGGCACCGCGTCCGCCGCCTCGTGCGCCGTGCGCCCTCCGCCGAGGGCGAGGTGCGCTGGGACCCGACGGGCGGTCAGATCGACGCCGCGGGCCTCGACGGGGCGGACGCCGCGGTCAACCTCGCCGGCCCCGGCATCGGCGACAAGCGCTGGTCCGACGAACGCAAGCGGGACCTGCGGGAGGCCCGGGTCGAGGGCACGCGCCTCCTGGCCGAGGCCCTGGCCGGGCTCCCGACGCCGCCCGCCGTCCTGGTCTCCGGCTCGGCCATCGGGTACTACGGCGACCGGGGCGACGAGCGGCTGACCGAGGAGAGCTCGGCGGGCGACGACTTCCTCGCCGAGCTGTGCCGCGACTGGGAGGCCGCGGCCGTGCCCGCTTCCGTGGAGGGGATCCGGGTGGCGACGATCCGCACCGGGATCGTGCTCGCGCCCGGCGGCGGCGCCCTCGAGCGGCTGCTGCCGCTGTTCAAGTTCGGGCTCGGCGGCCGGCTCGGCTCGGGCAACCAGTACTGGAGCTGGATCACGCTGGAGGACCAGGTCCGGGCGATCCGTCACCTCCTCGACCACGAGGTCGCCGGGCCGGTCAACCTCACCGCCCCGGGCCCGGTGACCAACAAGGAGCTCACCGAGGCGCTGGGCGACGTCCTGCACCGGCCGACGTTCGTGCCCGTCCCGCGGTTCGGGCCCAAGCTCCTGCTCGGGGGCGAGGCCACCGAGACCTTCCTCTACGCCTCGCAGCGCGTCTTCCCCACGGTGCTCGAGGGCGACGGCTTCGAGTTCCGTCAGGCCGACGTCGAGGCCGGCCTGCGGTCCGTGCTCGGAAAGTAGCGGCGATGTCGGACCCGGTGGCCTCAGAGAGGTTCGTCGCCGCCTTCGACTTCGACGGCACCATCACCCGGGGTGACACGCTCGTGCCCTTCCTGCGCCGCGTGGCCCGGCAACGGGGGGTGCGCGGAGCGTTCCTGACCGCGGCTCCGGCGCTGGTGGCTGGCGACCCCCGGGACGCCTACAAGGCGGCCGTGCTCGCCCGGGTGCTGGGCGGGCTGCCCGAGGCCACGCTGCGGAGCGAGGCGCGGGCCTACGGCGCGGCGCTGCCCGCCCAGTTCCGGCCCTCGGCCGTCGAACGCATCCGCTGGCACCAGGACCAGGGCCACGAGGTGGTCATCGTCTCGGCGTCGCTCCGGGCCTACCTGGACCCGGTCGCCGAGCACCTGGGCGTCGACGGCGTGTGCGCGGTCGAGCTGGAGGTGGGTGAGGACGGGCGGCTGACCGGGCGCATGGTCGGGCCGAACTGCCGGGGCGCGGAGAAGGTCAACCGGCTGACGGCGTGGCTGGGGGATGTGCCCGCGGCCCGGCTGTGGGCCTACGGGAACTCCTCGGGGGACCGCGAGCTGCTGGCCGCCGCCCAGGAGCCGACCCGGGTCCGCCGCCGAGATGCTGAGCGATAGGCGAGGCGACCTGGCAAGCACAGCGTGATCGCCAAGCGCAGCTTGGCGAATCGGGGTCATGCGCACCAGGCCTCAGCCTTTCCGGTGATACTTCGGGGGCATGCGGATGCCGCCGTCGAGGCGGATGGTCTCCCCGTTGAGGTAGGTGTTGCGGAAGATCTCGAGGGTGAGGGAGGCGACCTCGTCGGGCCGGCCCATCCGCTTCGGGAAGAGGACGCTGGCGCCCAGGCCTTCCTTGGTCTCCTCGGTGGCGAAGGCGAAGAGCGGGGTGTCGATGACGCCCGGGGCGATGGTGCAGACCCGGATGCCGATGGCGGCGAGGTCGCGGGCGATGGGCAGGGTCATGCCGACGATGCCGCCCTTGGAGGCCGAGTAGGAGGCCTGGCCGATCTGGCCGTCGAAGGCGGCGACGGAGGCGATGTTGACCATGGCGCCCCGCTCCCCGTCGTCCAGCGGCTCGTTCTCGCTCATGGCCGAGGCGGCGAGGCGGATGACGTTGAAGGTGCCGATGAGGTTGACCTGCACGACCTTCTCGAAGGCGCCGAAGTCGTGGGGCTCGCCGCTCTTGCCCACGGTGCGCTGGGCCCAGCCGATGCCGGCGCAGTTGGCGACCATGCGGAGGTCGGCGTCGGCGTTGGCCGTGGCGACGGCGGCGGTGACGTCGTCGGGGTTGGTCACGTCGGTGTGGACGTAGGTGCCGCCGATCTCGTCGGCCAGGGCCTCGCCCTTCTCGTCCTGGAGGTCGACGACGGTGACCTTGGCCCCCTGCTCCACCAGCATGCGGGCGGTGGCGCTGCCGAGGCCCGAGGCCCCACCGGTGACGAGGGCGGATGCTCCGCGGATGTCCATGGCGCGGACGTTAGTGAGCACCCCTGCGGGCCCACGAACCGGCCGTGGGGCCCGCGGCCCCGCCCGAGCGCTGGGCTCGAGCGGGGCCGATCCCCCTAGGCGGTCACGCTGTGACCGGTGCCCCCTTCGACGACGCGAGCGGTCGTCGACGACTCGGTGGCCGGCCGGGGCGGCAGGCGGTGCGTGCCCCAGTACCACGTGGTGTAGGCCACGGCGTCGGCCATCTGATCGAGCACCTCGGTGTTGACGTTGCCGATGGTGTCGCAGGCGGCGTGGTAGCAGGCGTCGTACGGCTCACCGGCGGTGCCGCCGTACACGGCAGCCTGCTCGGCGGTCTTCACTCCTTCGGCGCCGCTGAAGAGGCCACCGGCGGGGACGCCGACGGCGATGAACGGGCCGTAGTCGCTGCGCCCGTCGAAGGCCGTGGGGTCGGTTGCCAGGCCCTGGTCGTCGAAGTAGCTCAGGAACGACTGCTCGATGAGATCGGAACCGTCCGGTCCGGCGGTGCCGGTGTCACTGCCATCACCGTCGTAGACGAAGCGGACGAAGTTCGTCGAGCCGAGCATGTCGAAGTTCAGGTTCAACGCGATGTCGCTGAGCTGGTCCTCGGTGAGGTTCGCCACGTAGTGGTCTGAGCCGAGGAGGCCGTTCTCCTCCGCCCCCCAGAAGGCGAAGCGGATGCGGTTGGTGAGCCCTTGGCCGTTGGGGCCGCGCTGGCCGCTACCCAGCGCCTCGGCGACCTCGAGGATGGAGGCCGAGCCGGAGCCGTTGTCGTTGATGCCGGGACCGGCCAGGACGCTGTCCAGGTGGCCGCCGACCACGACCGTGTGGTGCGGGTTGCCACCCCGGGTGTCGGCCAGCACGTTCCAGGTCTCGCGGATCTCGGAGAAGGTGTCCGTGCCCAGGTGGATCTGGGTCGGGCCGGCTGCGACCTGGCTGGCCAGGGTGTTGCCGAGCGCGAAGCTGGCCATGACGACCGGGACCGTGAACGGTCGGCCGAGCGCGGGGGTGAAGGCCTCTTGGCGGCCGGGCTGGCCCTCGTTGAAGAGGACGACGCCGGCGGCACCAGCCGCCTGGGCGTTGGCCACCTTGTCCTCGAAGAAGCAGGTCCCGCGCTGAATCAGGGCGATGTTGCCCGCCGTGAAGCCGGTGAAGTCTGCGGCTTCGCAACCCGAGGTGCTGCTCGGTTCCGGCGTGGGCGGCAGGACGAGGTCGATGGCCTGGAGCGCCGCGGTCACGTCGTCCGAGCCCGAGTACTCACCAAGGAAGTAGTCGGTCCCCTCGACGAAGGTCTGCGGCATCGGGCTGACCCGTTCGAACGTCGTGGGCCCGAGCTGCTGGAAGAAGGGGAAGGTGAACTCCTGCACCTGCGGGCGGTAGCCGGCGCGGCGCAGGCGGCGGACGACGTACTCGACGGAGTCCTCGTAGCCCGAGGTCCCGGAGGCCCGGGTGTCGTCGTTCTCGTCGCCGATCTCCTGGAGCTCTTCGAGGTGATCGACCACGCCGTCGACGTCGACGGTCGGCGGCCGGCTCGGTCGGGCATCGGCGGTCGGGACGAGTAGCCCCAGCACGGCGAGCGCGCCGATCAGCACGGTCGCAAGGGAACGCTTGGACATGGAGGATTCTCTTTCTGACGACATGCCCGCGCCCCGCCCGCCTACCCCCCTGTCGACCCCCTCATGCCCCACCCGGGTGACATTCGTTCTGGGCACTCCCAGTTGTTCCCTCGACAAGCCTCAGTACCCAGAACCGGGTGACTTTCGTTCTGGGTACTCCCAGTTGTTCCCTCGACAAGCCTCAGTACCCAGAACGAAAGTGTCACAGGTCATCTTAAAGATGACGGAATGCATTGGGAACAACGGTTCAGTCTGAAAGCCAGCACGCAGCACGGTCTCGTCGCCCGATTCCAGCTCCCGACGATCGGCTGCACGCACGACGACTGGTGGCACGCCCGAAGAAGCGGGCGCTGGGCGGCACGGAGTGAGCGGGTCCTGGCGTCCATCGGCACGCCGGTCACCGATGAGCAACGGGTCCAGGCCGCCGTGCTCGACGCCAGCCCGGGAGCCTTCCTGCATGATCGCTCAACGCTGGCCTGGCTCGGCATCGCCAGTGTCGACCTTCGACATATCCAAGTCGCTCGGCCCCGAGGCCTCACGGGCATGGAGACGTGTCTGGCGCAGGTGCATCGCCTTCGCTGCGTACGTGCGCACGACGTGTTCGTCGCCCGTGGTGTCGTGACCGAGACCGCGCTGCGCGCCATCTGGAGCGAGGCCGCTCGCTACGCACGACCCGAGCTCGTCGACATCGGAGCCAAGAAGATCGGCGGCCTCCTCGACATCGCCAACCGGCTCCACCTGGTCACCTGGGAGGCGCTGGCCGAGAGCGTCGACGGGCTTCAGTGCCGAGGGCGGGCGGGAACGGTGCTGATGCGGGCCCTCGCCGAAGCTCGACCACCAGGCTCGAGCCCGACGGACAGTCGACAGGAAGACCGATTCGAGGATCTTCTCTCGAACGCCGGCGAGCGGGGCTTTCGGCGCCAGCCCCACCTCGGGGGCCATGCACCGATCGGTCGCTGTGACTACCGCGACGACCAGTTGCCGCTCGCGGTCGAGGTGAACAGCGAGCTGTACCACTCGACACCGACGGATCGGGAAGCCGACATCATCCGCTACGCGGCGCTCAACGACGCCGGCTTCACCGTGGGCGTCGGCTGGGAGAAGGACCTCTGGTCACGCCCTCCGGCCATCCTCACCATGGTGCGCGAGGCCCGGCAGGCTGCGTCGGCTCGCGTTCCGGTTGTGATCCACTCGGCAGGCTGCCCCTGGCCGGATCCGCTTCCATCGACCCACCAGCGACTCTGAGAACCCGCCACTGACTCCGGTTCTGGGTACTCAGGCTTGTGTCCTCGACAAACCTCAGTACCCAGAACGGAACGCACGCGGTTCTGGGTACTCACGCTTGTGTCCTCGACAAACCTCAGTACCCAGAAGCGGAACGCCGTCCGATCCGGTGACTCGGATTTGTGCACAAGACAAGCGTCAATCGCCGGGACGGCGGGGCTTGGTGCGGCGGTCGGGGCCGTAGCCGCCGCCGCCGGGGGTCCTCAGGCGGAGGACGTCGCCGGGCTTCAGGTGGACGGTGACCTTGTCGCCGAGGCGTTCGGCGTGGGCCTCGTCGCCACCGGGCAAGAGCCAGTTCTCACCCACGGCGCCCGGACCCCCACCTTCGAGGCCCCAGGGCGGGAACAGCCGGCGCTCGGTGATGAGCGACACCGTGGCCTTGGTCAGCACCTCGAGGTCCCGCTCGATGCCGTCGCCGCCCCGCTGGCGCCCCCGGCCGCCACTCCCCTCCCGCAGCCGCAGCCGGCGCACCCGCAGGGGGAAGGCCCGCTCCAGCGCCTCGATGGGCGTGTTGCGGGTGTTGGTCATCCCGGTGTGGACGCCGTTCATGCCCGGTCGGTCGGGCCGGGCGCCCTGCCCGCCGGCCACGGTCTCGTAGTAGACCCAGCCCTCGCCGCCGATCAGCACGTTGTTCATCGTCCCCTGCGACGCCGCCGCCACCCGCCCGGGGACGACCTGGGCCAGGGCACCCAGGCACACGTCGGCGATGCGCTGGCTGACCTCGACGTTGCCGGCGCCGACGGCCACCGGCGGCTGGGCCGCCACCAGCGTGCCGGGCGGGGCGATCACCGTCACCGGCCGCATCGAGCCGCCGACGCCCTCGAGGTCGGGCACGACCGCCGCCCGCAGCGCGTACGCCACCGCACTCCGGGTGACGGCCTCCACGGCGTTGACGTTGCCGGGCCGCTGCTCGTCGGTGCCGCTGAAGTCGAAGGTGATCTCGTCGCCCGCCACCCGGACGCACACGTAGATCGTCGCCGCCGCGTTCTGCTCCGGCCGCGGCCCGGTCGAGTCGAGCACGTCGGTGAAGTCCCACTCCCCGTCGGGCAGGTCGACCAGCGCGGCCCGCATGCGGCGCTCGCCGTAGGCCACGACCTCGTGCCACGGCCGGCCCGCCTCGCCCGCCAGCCGGTCCCGGCCGACGACGTTGGCGCCCCACTGGGCGTCGAGGTCACCCCGCCGCTCGTCGGGCGTCCGGCTGCTGGCCACGATGACCTCCCGGACGTCGCTCGTCAGCCGCACCGGCGGCAGCCGCAGCCCCTCCTGCTGGATCTCGACGGCGTCGGGCGGGATCGACCCCGGCGTGGCCCCGCCCAGGTCGGCGTGGTGGGCCCGGTTGGCCACCCAGCCGACCAGCTCGCCGTCGACGTGGCAGGGGGCGACGACGGTGATGTCGTTCAGGTGGGTACCGCCGGCGAAGGGGTCGTTGAGCACGATCTGCTCACCGGGCTCGATCTCGTCGCCGAAGGCGTCGATGGCGGCGGCCACAGCGGCGGGCATGGACCCCACGTGGACCGGGATGTGCTCGGCCTGGACCAGCAGCTCCCCGTCCGCCGCGAACAGCGCGGCCGAGCAGTCGGCCCGCTCCTTGATGTTGGGGCTGAAGGCGGCCCGCCGCAGCACGGCGCCCATCTCCTCGGCGATCCCCGTCAGCCGCGACACCAGCACCTGCAGCTCGGCGGCATCCAGCCCCGGGCCGTGGTCGACCCTCGGCTCGAGGTGCCGGGCCGCCGCCGCCTCGGCCCGCAGCTCGAGCTCGCCCTCCTCCTCCAGCTCTTCGGGGTCGACGTCGGTCATGGCTCGTGCCTCGTCATGATCAGCGTCCCGGCCGGGCCGGGCTCGCCCTTCCAGCCCGGGGGAACCCAGATGGTGGTGTCGTCCTCGACGACGACGGCCGGGCCCTGCATCGGCGGCCGCTTGCGGGACCGCAGCCGGGCCGGGTCGAGGGCCGACGGCCGCCGGGCGCTGGCCCGCAGGGTGATCACCTCGACGGGGTGCCCCGGCCGGTCGTAGCCGTTCTGGCGCTTGTGGGCCTCGGGGAAGTCGTCCACGCGGGCGACCCGCAGCTCGTGGCTCTGCCCGGCGTACCGGGCGTCGAGGCTGAGCACGACCTCGATGTCAGCCCGGCTCCCGCCGGCGTCGGCCACCAGCGCATCGGCCGCCTCCGACCCGAGCTCGGCCAACGCCGCCTCGAGCCCGTCGTGGTCGGCCGGTGTGAGCCATGTCCGCGAAAGGTCGTGCTGGACCGGCGCCGCCAGCACGCCGACGGCCGACAGCACCCCGGCCCGGGGCGGGACGATCACCGCGGGCATGCCCAGCCGGTCGGCCAGCGAACAAGCGTGCAGCGGCCCGGCCCCGCCGAAGGCCACCAGCCCCAACCCGCCGGGGTCGATGCCCCGCTCGACCGACACGCGGCGGACGGCCCGCTCCATCAGGGCGTCGACCACCTCGAGCACGCCGTCGGCCGCTTCCGACGCGTCGCCCATACCGAGCCCCGCCAAGGCCTTGGCCGCCGCCTCAGTGTCCAGCCCGCCCAGCGCCTCGAAGCCGAGCTCGCCCGCGATGCGACCGGCGACCAGGTTGGCGTCGGTGACCGTGGGCTCCTCGCCGCCCCGCCCGTAGCACGCCGGACCGGGCGCGGCCCCGGCACTGCGCGGCCCGACCAACAGGGCGCCGCCCTCGTCCAGGGCGGCGATGGAACCGCCGCCGGCGCCGATCGTGTGCACGTCGACCGCCGGCAGGCGGATCGGGTACCCCGCCACCTCCCGCTCGGCCGCGGGCTGCGGCTCGCCGCCCAGCACCAGGGCGACGTCGGTGCTCGTGCCGCCCATGTCGAAGGTCACGGCGTCGGGGTAGCCGGCGGCCACCGCGTAGAAGGCGGCGGCCCGCACCCCGCCCGCCGGCCCCGACAAGAGCAGGCCGGCAGGCCGCCGGGCCGCGGCGACCACCGGCGCCAGGCCGCCCGCCGACGTCATCACCAGGACCCGGTCGCCCAGCGGCGCCAGCGCCTCGAGGTAGCGGCGGCACACCGGCCCGAGCCCGGCGTTGACCACGGTCGTGACCGTGCGCTCGTACTCCCGCATCTCGGGCGAGACCTCGTGCGACGCCGACACCTCGTGGCCGGCCGCCCGCAACGCCGCGGCCACCTCGATCTCGTGACCGGGTCGAGGTCGGCGTGCAGCAGGCACACGGCGACCGCGGTCGCCTCGTCGCCCACCGACGGGACCTCGCCCACCGGCTCCAGCTCGGTCCCGTCGGCCGCCAGCCGACCCGTGACCTCCAGCGGCGCTCCCGGGGCACGAGTGGCGTGGGCCGGTCCGCCCACTGGTCGTAGAGCTTCGGTCGGTCCTGCCGGGCGATCTCGATCACGTCGGCCAACCCGGCGGTCGTCACCAAAGTGGTCGCCGCCAGCTGCCCCTCCAGCAGGGCGTTGGTGGCGACCGTCGTCCCGTGGGCCAGCACCTCCACCCGCCGGGCCTTCAGCTGGGCGATGCCCGCCCGCACCGCCTCGGTCGGGTCCTCGGGCGTCGACAGCACCTTGACCACCCGTCCCCGCCCGTCGACCAGGTCGGTGAAGGTCCCTCCCGTGTCCGACCCGATCCGCATCCGTGCGGAATGTACCTGTCGTCAAGGCCACGGATCGGCGGCCGATAGGCAATCGATGCCGACAGCGGGGAAGCGCGGTCGGTTGTTCCGGCGCGACGAGGATGACCTCGACGAATCGGACGCCGACCTGAGCGAAGACGAACATGCATGGTGGGCCGCCCGGGAGTCCGTCGGGGGGGTCCCCCGGGGCAACTTCACGGACGCCGACGGCCCCGACGAGTCGGACGAGACCAGCCACTTCTCCGACTACTGGACGGCCGAGTCCCTGTTCGAACGGCAGCAGCGCCGGGAGCAGGCAGCCGCCCAGGCGGCGGCCTCAGCCGCCGAGAAGGACGAGTTCCTCGAAGAGCTCGCCATGGACCTCGACGCCGCCCACCTCGTGCTCCAGATCAAGGTCGGCGCCACCTGGGAGGAGATCACCCAGGCCCACCGCCAGCTGGCCAAGCTCTACCACCCCGACCGGCTCATCTCCTGGTCCGTGGAAGCCCGGGAGATGGGTCGCGGCCGCATGGCGGAGATCAACGCCGCCCACGCCACCCTGCGGGCCCTCCACCACGCCTGAAGTTCAGCCCAGCTCGTTCGGGGTCGACGGTCCAGACCTCGTCGCCCACGGCCTTCTCGAGCGCCTTCACCGCCTTCGACAAGCGGGCGTCCTTGCCGTCCCAGACCACGATGGCGGCGTCGGCCACCCGGGCCAGCCAGGCGTCCCGCTGGCCCATCGCCCGGCTGACGTCCGCCGCCGACTTGACCGGCTTCCGCTGCAGCAACCGGACCTCCTGGGCCGAATCGACCAGGCGGCGGTAGGTCGCCCGGGTGGCCTCCGGCCAGCGGGCGTCGGGGTCGGGATGGGGTTGGACGACGACGAAGGGGATGCCGCGGTCGACCGCAGCCTCGGCCGCCAGCTGCTCGGCCCCGAGCTGGAGCCCGGTCACCAGCACCAGGTCCTCGTCGAGCTGTTGTTGGGCGGCGAGGATGTCGCCCAAGCGCCGCTGCACCGCGGCCTGCAGCAGGTTGGGCTCGTAGCCCCCCAGCTCGGGCGGACGGTGGCCGATCACGACCACCAGGTGCCCGGCGGGCTTGTCGACCACGGGCGCCGCCTTCGCCGATGCCACCGCCGGCGCCGCACCCGAACCAGCCGACACCCGGTCGGCCGGCCCGAGCGTCTCCGGCCGTCCCTCCCCCGACCGCCCCGCCTGGTTCAGCGCGGCCTCGACCGCCAGGCGGTCGGCGACGTCGTTCCACTCGTCGCCGCTGTGGCCCTTGACCCAGCGCCACTCGACGTCGCCCCGGGCCAGCACGTGGTTGATCAGCGGCTTCCACAGGTCCTGGTTGGCCACGTCCTCCTTCTTGGAGTTCTTCCACCCCCGGGCCATCCACCCCTCGTACCAGCGCTGGCGGAAGCAGTTGACGACGTAGGTCGAGTCCGAGACCACGACGACGGGCCCGTCGAGCGCCAACAACGCCTCGGTGGCGGCCACGATCTCCATGCGCTGGTTGGTCGTGTGGGGGTGGAATCCGCTGGCGTAGCCCCCCTCGGGCGCCACCCAGGCCCAGCCCCCGGGACCGGGGTTCCCGGAACAGGCCCCGTCGGTGTAGACGATCGTCGCCACAGGAGGCATGGTGGCAGACGTGACCTTCATCGACGGGTTCGTCCACCAGCTCCCCGACACGGACGCCCAGGAAACCCAGGAGTGGCTGGACTCCCTGGACGGCGTGGTCGCCACCCAGGGCGAGGCCCGCGCTCGCTTCATCCTCTCCAAGCTCCTGGAGCGCTCGCGCCAGCTCGGCGTCGGCGCGCCGGCCTCCGTGTCGACCCCCTACATCAACACCATCCCCGCCGAACTGGAGCCGTGGTTCCCCGGCGACGAGCACATCGAGCGCCGCATCCGGGCCTTCATCCGGTGGAACGCCGCGGTCATGGTCATCCGGGCCAACAAGAAGGCCGACGGCATCGGCGGCCACCTCTCCACGTTCGCCTCCTCGGCCGCCCAGTACGAGGTCGGCTTCAACCACTTCTTCCGGGGCAAGGCCGACGGCCAGTCCGGCGACGCCGTCTACTTCCAGGGCCACGCCGCCCCCGGCATCTACGCCCGGGCCTTCCTCGAGGGCCGCCTCACCCAGGAGCAGCTCGACCACTTCCGCATGGAGGTCGGCGGTCACGGCCTCTCCAGCTACCCGCATCCCCGGCTCATGCCCGAGTTCTGGGAGTACCCCACGGTCTCCATGGGCCTCGGCCCGATCAACTCGATCTACCAGGCCCGCTTCCTGCGCTACCTCCACAACCGCCAGATCGACGACACCAGCGGCTCCCGGGTGTGGTGCTTCGTCGGCGACGGCGAGGTCGACGAGCCCGAGACCCTCGGCTCCATCTCCCTCGCCGCCCGCGAGGGCCTCGACAACCTCACCTGGGTCGTCAACTGCAACCTGCAGCGCCTCGACGGCCCGGTCCGGGGCAACGGGAAGATCATCCAGGAGCTGGAGGCCATCTTCCGGGGCGCGGGCTGGAACGTGATCAAGGTCATCTGGGGCGGGCGCTGGGACGAGCTCCTCGCCCGCGACGTCGACGGGGTCCTGGTCAACAAGATGAACGAGACCGTCGACGGCCAGTACCAGCGCTACGCCGTGGAGGACGGGGCCTACGCCCGCGAGAACTTCTTCGGCCCCGACCCCCGCCTGCGGGAGATGGCGGCCCACCTCTCCGACGACGACATCCGCAACCTGCCCCGCGGCGGCCACGACTACCGCAAGCTCTACGCGGCCTACAAGACGGCCACCGAGCAGACCGGCGCCCCCACCGCGATCCTGGCCAAGACCGTGAAGGGCTGGACCCTCGGCCCCGGCTTCGAGGGCCGCAACGCCACCCACCAGATCAAGAAGATGACGGTGGACGAGCTCAAGGTGCTCCGCGACCGCCTCCACCTGCACGACGAGATCCCCGAGGACTCCCTCGACGCCGACGCCCCGCCTTACTTCCGTCCCGCCGAGGACTCGGTCGAGTACCGCTACATGATGGACCGGCGCCAGGCCCTCGACGGCGCCCTGCCCAGCCGCATCGTCCGGGACCGCCGGCCGCTGAAGCTGCCCGCCGACGCCGCCTTCGCCGAGTTCCCGAGCGGCTCGGCCAAGCAGGCCGCCTCGACCACCATGGCCTTCACCCGCCTCCTGCGGAACCTGGCCCGCGACGAGCAGTTCGGCCCCCGGGTCGTGCCCATCGTCCCCGACGAGGCCCGCACGTTCGGCATGGACTCGCTCTTCCGCGAGCTCGAGATCTACGCCCCGTTCGGCCAGCGCTACGAGCCCGTCGACCACGCCCTGCTCCTGTCCTACACCGAGGACCACGACGGCCAGATCCTCGAGGAGGGCATCACCGAGGCCGGCGGGCTGGCCTCCTGGACCGCGGCGGCCACGGCCTACGCCAACCGGGGCACGCCGATGGTGCCCTTCTTCATCTTCTATTCGATGTTCGGCTTCCAGCGGGTGGGCGACCTCATCTGGGCCGCGGCCGACGCCCGGGCCCGGGGCTTCCTGCTCGGCGCCACCGCGGGGCGGACCACGCTGCTGGGCGAGGGGCTCCAGCACCAGGACGGCCACAGCCTGCTCCTGGCCTCCACCGTGCCGGCCTGTGAGGCCTACGACCCGGCCTTCGCCTACGAGCTGGCCGTCGATCGTGGAGGACGGCCTGCGCCGCATGTACCCCGACGGCGACGCCACCAAGGGCGAGGACGTCTTCTACTACCTGACCCTCTACAACGAGAACTACGTCATGCCGCCGATGCCCGAGGGCGCCGCCCCCGGCATCCTCGAGGGCCTCTACCGCTTCGTCCCCGCCCCCGACGGCCCCACCCACCCGGCCACGGTCCTGTTCTCGGGCTCGGCCCAGGGTGCCGCTCGCGAGGCGCAGCACGAGCTGGCCGAGCACTACGACGTCGGCATCGACCTGTGGTCGGCCACGTCCTACAAGCGCCTGCGCGAGGAGGCCATGGCCGTGGAGCGCTGGAACCGGCTCCACCCCGGCGAGGACCTCCGTGTCCCCCGGGTCACCGAGCTGCTGTCCCAGAGCGACGGCCCGGTGGTGGCGGTCACCGACTTCATGCGCAGCGTCCCCGACCAGATCGCCCGATGGTCACCGAGGTCCTGGACCTCCCTGGGGACCGACGGCCTGGGTCGCAGCGACACCCGCGAGACCTTGCGTCGCTTCTTCGAGACCGACGCGGCCCACGTCGTCGTGGCCGTCCTGGCCTCGCTGGCGGCCGACGGGACGGTGGAGACGACGGTGGTCAAGGACGCCGTCGACCGCTACGACCTCGACACCGACCTCGCGGCGCCCTGGACGCGCTGAGGCTCAAAGCCTCCAGCCGGCGGGGCGCGGGGGTCGGGGGTAGGCGTGCCGCTCAGCTCGTGCGATGGGCGACGACCTCGAGGTACTCGGACGGCACTGCAAGCGCTCCTGAGGTGTCGCGGTTGCACTCGTTGGCCAGCGCGACGAGCTGGTCCCGGAACGACGTGCGGCCCTCCTCGTCGAGGGCACCCCAGGCCTTGAGGGTCGGCCCGTAGTACGTCTTGAACGTCTCGAAGAAGTGCTCTGCCGATGTGTACCGGAACACGAAGTGCCGCCGGACCACGTCGACCTTGGCGTCGTCGCCGAACAGCTCTGCGAGCCGCTCTTCAGTGCCCCACGCCAGCGGGGACTGGATGCCCGCGGGAGGCGGCACGTGCGCCCCGACGATCTTGAACATCCGGCCGATGAACCCGGTCGGCGTCCAGTTGGCGAGACCGATCCGGCCGCCCGGCCGGGTCACCCGGATCATCTCCTCGGCCGCCCGGTCGGGGTTGGGCACGAACATCACCCCGAAGGTCGACAGGACGGTATCGAAGGAGTCGTCCTCGAAGGGCAGGTTCTCGGCGTCAGCGACGCGAGTCGTGAGCGGCAGGCCTTCGCTATCGGCGCGCCGCTGCGCACCGGCCAGGAGCGCCTCGACGTAGTCGGTGGCCGTCACGGCGCACCCACGACGAGCGGCGGCGAGCGAGGCGTTGCCGTTGCCGGCCGCCACGTCAAGCACCTGCGAACCCGCGGCCACGTCGACCGCCTCGCACAGTGACTCACCCACGATCTGCAGCGTCGTGCCGATGACGGCGTAGTCGCCGCTGGACCACGTCGCCTGCTGGCGTCCCTTGATGGTCTCGATGTCTTCCGGGGTGAGCGTCGAGCTCATCGCACTGCCTCCGTTTGGTTGGTGTTGCCGTGGATCTGACGGCCGCTGAAGGCCACGAGCCGCTCGAGCGTGGTCGCTTCGGGTCCGGCCTTGGTCTCGGCCGCGAACGTGTCTCCGTCGCGCATCTCCGGCTGGACGAACTGTCGAGCGAAGGCATCGACCTCCGCGACGAGGCCGTCGGGCGGCTCGTAGGGAAGCCCGGTGGCTCGGGACAGATCCCAGCCGTGGACCAGACCGTCGAACGCGGTGTAGCGGGCGAACGCTGCGACCGGCACCTCGCCGAAGGGGGCGGTGACCGTCCGCTCCTGAGCGCCCGGCGAATGCAGCGAGCTCAACAGCTCGGCCATGGCTCGGCTCCACCGATCCGTGAGCTCCCCTTCAAGGGGCGCAGCGGACCCCGCTGCCTCGCCACGGAAGGCAGGCGAGAAGTGGGTGGCACCACCGATCATGTGCTCCAGGACGCCCGTCACCGTGAAGTTGGCGCACGCCGTCGGGTTGTCGAGCTGGTCGGCCCTGATCTGCTCGACCACCTTCTCGATCCGGGGGATGATCTCGTCGAGCTGTTGGACACCGTCCATGGTTTCTCCTTGGTTGCTGGTTCGCGTGGCTGCGGCGACCGCCTCGCGGTCTCGGCCGAGCACGATCAGGTCGGCGATCGACTCGGTGCTGGCATCGTGCTGGTCACGATCGGTCATGAGGGCATCCTGCGCTACGCCACGGGCCCACGCATCGGTCAGATCAGCCAACATCCCGGGAGGGCCGGCGTGATCTACCCACGCGCCGGGTGGGGTCGACCAGACTGACGAGGTGACCGCAGCCCCGGCCGATCCACTGGAGGAGGCCCGCAACCTCCTGGCCTCGTGGGCCTGGGCCGGGGCACTCGACGCGGCCCGGTCGGCGGTCGTCCCGTCCGGCCGAGCCGAGGCTGATCGTCTCGACATCGTCGCGGAGACTTCGTGGTGGCTGGGCCAGATGGATGACTGCATCGACGCACGCGAGCAGGCCTACGCCCTGTACGACGCGCAGGGCGACGGCCGGTGCGCGGGCCGGTGCGCGGTGTGGCTCTGGGAGCACCACCAGCTCAAGGCGCGTCCGTCGATCGCCGGTGGTTGGTTGCGGCGGGCCCGCCGTGCGCTGGAGGCCGACACGGCGTCGGTCGAGTTCGGCGACCTGATGCTCCGCGAAGCCGAGGTCGCGCACGGATCCGGCGAGCTCGACCGGGCGACCGCGCTGGCCCGCGACGCCCTGGCCCTGGGACGGCGGCTGTCATCGATCGACCTCGAGGCGGCGGCGCTCCAGACCATCGGCCGGCTCCTCATCGACGCGGGCAACCTGACCGACGGGCTCGGCCACCTGGACGAGGCGATGCTGTCCGCCGTCGAGGGCAAGCTCAACCCCTACACGACCGGCAAGGTGTACTGCAGCCTGATCAGCGCCTGCGAGCAGCTCGGCGACCTCAGCCGCGCCGCAGAGTGGACCGATGCCACGCTCCGCTGGTCAGAGGACCACCCGATGGCCATGTGGCCCGGCATCTGCCGAGTCCACCACGCCGCGCTGCTCCAGCTCCGTGGCGACTGGGGCGCGGCTGAGCGAGAGGCGCGACAAGCGTGCATGGAGCTCGACGGGTTCCACCTACCCAACGTCGCTGCCGGTTACATCGAGATCGGCGACATCCGTCGCCGACTGGGCGACCTGGATGGAGCCGAGGCCGCCTTCGCCACCGCCGAAGAGATCTGCGGCCAGCAGAGCGCCGGACTCGCCCTCGTCCGTCTCGCCCAACGTCGAGTCGACGCAGCTACCGCCATCATCACGCAGATGCTCGAGGACCACACCTGGAACCGGCTGGCCCGGGCCAAGCTCCTGCCAGCGCGCGTGCAGATCGCAGTGGCCGCAGAGGACCTCGACGCCGCGATTGCTGCCGCCGACGAGCTCGACCGCATCGTCACCGAGTACGACAGCCCAGCACTGTTGGCCGCAGCCCTGTCCACACGCGGCAGGCTCCAGCTGGCCCAGGGCGACGACCGCACCGCATGCGCGACGCTGCGGGACGCGCTCCGGCACTGGCAACAGCTCGAGGTCCCCTACGAGGTCGCCACCGTCCGCCTCCTGCTCGGCCAGGCCTGCCGAGCCTGCGGCGACGAAGACGCAGCCTCCAGCTCGTTCGCCAGCGCAGCAGCAATCTTCGACCGCCTCGGGGCCGTCCTCGATTCCCGCCACATCCGGGATCTCACGTCGTCCTCGTCGCTGCCAGCGGACCTCACGCCACGAGAGGCGGAGGTCCTGGGCCTCGTCGCCTCGGGAGTGACCAACAGAGACATCGCCGCCGCCCTCCACCTCAGCGAACGGACCGTCGCTCGTCATCTCTCCAACATCTTCACCAAGATCGGCGTCGCGACGCGCACCGCTGCCGCCGCCTTCGCCTACGAACATGACCTCGCCCAGCGCACCCCAGCAAGGGGTGACCCGATGGCGGACTGATCGCCGCTCCTCCGGCACCACACCATGGTTACGGCTCGGCCGTGAGGTCGGGGCAGACGAGCTCGGGATTGCCCCAGACGGTCTCGGCCAGCGCGGGGTCCTGGCGCCAGGTCGTGTCCGCCCGAAAGTCCGGGGCGGCGCGCGTGGCGAGATCCGGTGGCAGCAGCGGCAGGACGGCATCGGCGATGAGCGCCGCGCCGTCCGGGCAGAGGTGCGAGCCGTCACGGGCCATCAGCCGCACGGCCTCGCCGTCGGGACCGGTCGCCGCCTCCCGATAGTGGCCGCGCTCGTCGGCCAGGAGAGTGGCGGCGTCGAGGAAGCTCGAGCCCGGCACCTGCGCCACCGCCTCCTCGAACGTCCGGTTGAGCACGACGTTCGGTAGGGCCAGGGCGGGGTCGCGGTGGTTGACCATGCCCACCCAGATGACCTCGGGACCGGCCTGCCTGACCGACTGGAGCCAGGGGACGACGACGTCGTCCCGGAACGTGGCCGGCCACGCCGGATCGGACGGATCGACCGCCGGCACCGAGCCCTCGGCGATCGCCGTCGCCTCCCAGCGACCGATCATGACGATCGCGACCTCGGCCGCGCCCAGCAGCTCGCCGGCCGCTTCGGAGGAGAGCGGGGCGTCGGGCAGCAGGGTGTAGAGCCGGAACCGGGCCCCCCGGCCCGGCGCCCCGAGCGCCGCCCGCAGCGCCGGCCGCAGCGTGGCCATGACCGAATCGCCGAGCAGCACCACGCGGGCCGCGTCGCCGTCGCCTTGGAGGACCTGTTGGGCCGTCAGCGGTGCGGCAGCCGTCGAGGTCGGCGGCGGGGCCGAGGTCGACGTCGGCGGCGGGGTGGAGGTCGTGGGCGGGGTGATCGACGTGGGGCCGGCCGCCTGGGCGTCCGGCTGTTGGTCCCGGCCACACGACGTCCCCAGGCCCAGACCGACGATGAGGACCAGGACCAGGCCGCGCCGCATCGGCCGCCAACGTACCGCGGCTCCCCCGGTGCGCCTGAGGACCACGATGGCGCCCGTCGGTAACGTGACCAGCCGTGGCCGCCTCCTTCCCCATCACCGGCAACCCCGACGACGACCAGCTCCTGATCGACGACCCGCTGGCGCTGACGCTGGGCATGCTCCTCGACCAGCAGGTGCCGATGTCGTGGGCCTTCCGCGGGCCCGCCCGCCTGCGGGAGCGCCTCGGGGGCCGCCTCGACGCCGGCGAGATCGCCGCCATGGGCCCCGACGCCGTGGCCGCGCTGTTCAGCGCCAAGCCCGCCCTGCACCGCTTCCCCGGCTCGATGGGCAAGCGGGCCCACGCCCTCTGCCAGCACCTGGTCGACCACCACGGGGGCGACGCCGCCGACGTGTGGACCGGCGCGGCCGACGCCGCCGACCTGTCGGCCCGGGTCAACGCCCTCCCCGGCTTCGGCCAGGAGAAGTCCCAGATCTTCATCGCCCTCCTGGCCAAGCGCTTCGACCGCGCCCCCGCCGGGTGGGAGGCCTACGCCGGGCCCTTCGCCGACCCCGAGCCCCGCTCGGTGGCCGACGTCGGCACGGAGGCCCAGCTGCTCGACGTGCGGGCGTGGAAGCAGGCCAAGAGGGCGGCGGGCAAGGCGAAGACCGACTGAACGGTCCCGGCCTCAGGCCGGGACGGCGTCGGGGCGGGCCGCGGTCCGGTGGCGGTCCAGCCAACCGAGCAGCAGGGCCACCGCCCGGGGGTCGTGGCGAAGCTGGTGGCCCGCGCCGGTCACGATCTTCAGCTCGGCCCCGCCGTGGGCGTCGGCCACCGCCCGGGCGTCGAGCGCCGGCACGGCGTCGTCCTCGGCCCCGTGCAGGACGAGCAGGGGGCGGGGGCTGAACACCTCGGCGCAGGCCACCGCCCGGATCGTCCGGAGCTCGCGGGCCCAGGCGTCGAAGGCCTCGGGCATGCCCCGGTCGCCGAAGAGCCCGAGGGACAGCGCGTGCTCGGCCAGGTCCCGGGGCGAGCGGGCCCAGTCGGAGAAGTCGGCCGGGGCCCCGAGCGCGGCCACCGCATGGACCCGCTCGTCGGCGGCCGCGGCACAGAGGGCGAGCGCGCCGCCGGTCCCGAACCCGACGGTCATGACCCCGTCGACGTCGGCGCGAGCGGACAGGTGGGCCACCGCCGCCCGCCCGTCGTTGAGCCAGCCCGCCATCGAGAACCGACCCTGGGACGGGCGGCAGCCCCGGAAGTTGAAGGCCAGCACGACGCAGTCCACGTCCTGGGCGATGCGGTCGGCCAGCTGCGGATAGGTGTGGGCCGACTTGGGGCCGCTGCCGTGGCCCGACGGGAAGCCGTGGCACAGCACCACCCCCGGGTGGGGGCCGCCGGAGGTGCGGGGCAGGGCGAGGTGGCCGCGGAGGGTGATCCCGTCGACCGAGAACTTGTGCTCCAGGGGGTCGGGCGCGTTCACCCGGACCCGCGGGACCCCTTGAACAGCTTGTAGCCGCGGTTGCGGGCCTCGGCCAGGGTGTCGGGGCCGAAGGCGAGGAAGCTCTGGGCCGCCATCAGGTCGTCGATGGCCTCGGCCGGCGTGGCGTCGTCGTCGAGGTCGTAGACGACCTGGGAGCGCTTGTCCCCGAGGTACCGGTTGTCGGCGAAGCCCTTCGGACGGTCCATGGCCGCAGCGTACGAGAAAGCCCCCACCGCTACGGTGCGCCCCATGGCCGCCCTGCCCGCGGACGAGCGGCCCGTCGACCCGACGCCGGTGCACACCGAGGACCTGCCGCCCACCCCCGTGCGCGACCGGCAGATCCCGGCCTCGGCCTGGGTCGAGGCTCCGCCCGAGCTGCTCGCCCTGGGCGACGACATCGGCCAACCGGTCGTGGCCTACAAGCGCCGCATCGGCCCGTGGCTGCTGTGGCGGGCCGGGCCGGCGGCCAAGGCCGATGCCCGCTACCTGGCCGTCGACCACCGCGACCTGAGCCGCCAGCACACCTACCGCCTCCACCCCGACGGCACCGGCGAGGGCACCGGCCCCAGCGGCACGACCCACGCCCGGTTCCGGACCTGGAAGGAAGACCTCCGGGACCACGCCGACTGAGCGGCCGGGCTCAGGCCCTCCGGGTGCCGATCACCGTCGAGTGACCTCGAACGCGACGACGTCGATGACCGATGGAACGCGTGTCGATCGCACCGTGACTCGCCGATACAACGATGCGCCTCGTGGCGTGTTCGCCGCCATGGTCATGGTGGCACGGACATTGTGTGTGGCGCCTGGAGCGACCGAGGGCGAGGCGTAGGTCCCGGCCACGACCCGATTGGTCACATTGAGACCCGCGACGGTTCGGTAGACGACAGTGAAACGGCCTGACGAACCCTGGCCGCGCAGACGCATCACCTCGGCGAAGAGCCCGTCGTTCTGCAACGAGATGGTGTAGGTCATGGACGGCTGCCGCGTCGAGTCGGCGATCCACTGGTTGACCGCGTTGGTGTTGTAGATGTTGTTGCCGAGCGACATGCTCCCGCGCTGGATTCTGGCATCGGGTCGCGGTGCCGCCGCGGGTGTCACCGGGCCCGACGGCCACGACTCGCGACTTGCGCCGACGTCATTCACCGCAGCCACCACGAACCGGTAGGCCGTCCCATTGGTCAGGCCGGTGAACACGAACGACGTCGCCGCCGATCCCGTCAGCCTGGTCGTCGGGCCGGTCACGCCGGCCGGTGCCTCACTGCTTCCCCCCAGGACCCGCACCTGGTAGTTGGTCACCGCGGACCCCCCGTCAGCGGGCGGCGCGTACCACCTCACCGTGACTTGACCATCGCCGACGATCCCCCCGAGCAGCGATGGGTCAAAGGGCACCGTGGCTGGGACGACCACCGCGGAGAGCTCCGATTCGGGGCCCGTCCCCGTGCTGATCACCGGGGTGACCGAGAAGCGGTAGCCAGTTCCGTTGGTCAAACCGAACGAAGCCATACGACGTCGCGGTCGATTCGACGAACTGGGTCCTCCGACCTTGAACGCCCGACGGCAGGACCCCCATCGGCCGCGTAGGCCCGGACCAGGTAGTCGGTGAGCTCCGATCCCCCGGTGTCGGCCGGCGCCACCCAGGACAAAGCCACCTGCCAGCTCCCACGAACGACCGACACTCCGGTCGGCCGGCGCCCCGGAGACTGCGCCCGGCACCACACCGTCCGAGTGCCAATGACTGGCGCCCCGTGCCGTACTCGTTCACTGCCGCCACTCGGAACCAGTGAGGCATGCCGTCGGTGAGCCCCACGAAGTCGAACGAGGTCGTGGCTGACCCCACCATCCGTGTTTCCGCCGCGCCCTGTCTGATCATCTGCACCGCATAGTCCGTCACGGCCGACCCGCCGTCATCGACCGGTGCCGTCCAGGAAAGGGACACCTGACCAACGCCGGGGGATGCGACGACCGCCGTCGGCTGCCCGGGCGACGGTCACCGTCAGGGCCGACGTGCATCGGCGGGACCGATCACTGCCTGTAGCCCGCGCCGTCAGGAGGACACCCCGGATGCAGACCTCGCCTCGACATCCCGCCACGCATCCTTTCCCGCCCTGCCCCCGCCGGAGCAGCCGCGTCCGCAGTCTCTCACGCCTGACGCGACGAGGGGAGCGACCGGAGCCGCTCCCCTCGCTCGTTGACATCTGGATGGTTCAGCGACGGGCGTTGCGTCGGGAGGGACCAGCCCCCGACCGCACCACCGCCGGTGTCCGGATGGGATTTGCTTGATGGTCCAGAGCCGCCTAGCGGCCGGACACCTCCGAGGTCCCAAATCGTTTACCGCTCAGTTGGACCACCTCCTTTCCTCGGTGCGCCCATCAAAGCACAGCCCGACCCCCGCGTGAGGTCATCTTTCGACATCGGGCCCGAGAGCGCCGACCGCGGCGAGGTACTCCGCCTCCGCGGCGAGCACGGCGCGGACCTCGCGTGCGCCGATCTCCCGCCCGTCGGCCTCGGCCCGGGCCACCAGGTCGGCCACGGCGAGGTCGTCGGCGATGTCGATCTCGCCCTCGCGCTCGCGACCGGCGAGGTGTACGAGGTGCCACCCGAGGAGCGCCTCGACGTCCTCGTAGCTCAGACGGGCCGACACGTCGTCGGGCAGGGCGCTGGCCACGAACTCGACGGCCTCGTCCACCTCGAAGAGCACCGACGGCTCCCGACTGGCCATGACCGCGTCGGCCCGCCGGAGCGCGAACCAGGCGACGGCGACGACGAGGATGACGGTGACCGCGATGAAGACGGCGGTCACCGCACCTCAGGCGGCGCTGTGACTGCTCGAGGAACGGCCGTTCAGCGCCTCGAGGAACGAGGGCTTCGGGATCAGGGCGCCGCCTGCGGCCGCGTCGGCGGCCACGGCCTCGACCGCGACCAGCAGCCGCTCCCAGGACTCGGCCAGCCACTCGCTGACCTCGCCCATCATGAGAAGCGTGTCCTCGGCCCACTCGAGCTGCGTCGCCCCGTCGGACTCCAGGTCAGCCCCCCGGGCGATCTGGCGCAGCGCACCGTGGGCCTGCTCGAACCGGTCCGCTACGTCCCGTAGCCGCTCGGCGCCCTCGTGGGCCCGCAGGTCGATCTCCATCGCAACCGGAATCACAGCCATGTCATCCAAGCTAGACGCACCCCCCGCGAGACGCCAGGGATGGTGGGCGTCCGAGGGTGGCCGAACCTCGCACTGAGCGCTCGCCCGCCCACTTTCTGCGGTGGACTCTCCCACCCCTTGTGGCGATCTCGAACCGTCGGTACTGTTCGGTGTCCTACGTGGTGCGGGAGGCACGAGGGGATGGCGGACAACGGAGGCATCGATCGTCGAACGGTGATCAAGCGGGCCGCCGCGGCCGGGGCCCTGGCCTGGACGGCGCCGATCCTCATCGACAGCATCGCCTCGCCGGCTGCCGCGGCGACGGCGCCGCCGGTCGCCTGCGTGACACTGCTGTTCAACGGCGGCAACTGCAACAACACCAACCAGGGCACCCCCTGCTCGATCGCCAACTGCACCAGCGTCAACCCCGCGCCATTCCTGGACTGCATCAGCCTCTCGGGCGACTGCCAGAACGGGCCGTTGACCATCTCGATCGTGAGCGGTTGCTTCTGCACCATCACCGGGGCCTCGGCCAAGTCCGGGCCCAACTGCATCGTCCCCTTGGCCCAAGGCGGGTCGGCGACCTCGGTGACGTTCCCGGCGCAGTCCAGCCCCGGGTACGCCCAGTTCGCCATCAACCTCAGCTGCAGTTGATCAGGACGCAGGCGGGAGGACCTCGCCGAGCGCGGTGAGCACCCGGTCCTGGTCCGCATCGGTCATCGCACTACCGCTGGGCAGGCAGAGGCCCACGGCGAAGAGGCCCTCGCTGGTGCCGTCGACCCGGGCGGGACAGTCCCGGAACGCCGGCTGCAGGTGCATGGGCTTCCAGAGCGGCCGGCTTTCGATGTCGTGGCCCTCGAGGTGGCGACGCACAACCTCCCGGTCCACCCCCGCCGTGGCCGGGTCGATGGTGATGCAGGTGAGCCAGGCGTTGTCCCCGCCGTCGGCGTCGGCCGGCGCCACGGTGATCCCGGGTCGGCCTGCTAGGGCCTCCCGGTAGCGATCCCGCAGCTCGCGCCGCCGGGCGATCCGCTCAGCCAGCGTCGTCAGCTGGCCCCGGCCGAAGGCGGCGAGGAGGTTGGACAGCCGGTAGTTGAACCCGACCTCGACGTGCTCGTAGTGGGGCGCATCCTGACGGGCCTGGGTGGCCAGGTAGCGGACTCGATGGGCCATCTCCTGGTCGTCGCACACCAGCATCCCGCCGCCCCCGGTGGTGATGAGCTTGTTGCCGTTGAAGGACAGCACCGCGACGTCGCCGTAGGCGCCGGCGGGCCGGCCGCTCCGTTGAGCGCCGATCGCCTCGGCCGCGTCCTCGATGACCGGGATCCCCCGCTCGGCACAGAGGGGCAGGATCCGGCCGTAGTCGGCACAGCGACCGTAGAGGTCGACGGCGATGACCGCCGCGGGGGGCGGTCGGCCCTCCTGCTCACGGACGGTCAGCTCCACGGCCAGCAACTCGGGCGACAGGTTCCAGCTCGAGGCCTCGCTGTCGACCAGCACGGGGGTGGCGCCGACGTAGGTGACGGCGTTCGCTGAGGCGACGAAGGTGAACGTGGCCACCACCACCTCGTCGCCCGGGCCGACACCCAGTGCGAGCAGCGCGAGGTGTAGCGCCGCGGTTCCGCTGGACAGGGCGACGCCGTGCGTTCGGCCGGTCACCGCGGCGACCTCCCGCTCGAAGGCCTCGAGGTCGGGGCCGACCGGCGCCACCCAATTGGAGTCGACGGCTGCGAGCAAGCGCTCTCGTTCCGCGGCGCGCACATCCGGCGGCGAGAGGTAGATGCGACCCACGGACGACAGCCTGACCGCTCACCCGGTCACGACCAAGGACCACTCCTAGACTCCGGGCGATGGCGAAGCTGGCGCCGGCGGGACAGGGCCGTGCGGGGCGACGGGTGCCCGACCGGTCCTGCGAGACGGGTTCCTGAACTCCGGACGCGGACGGATCGCCCTCGGCTCGACCGTCGGCTCGCTCACCACCCTCGCCGCCGCGGCGGTCCTCGTCACCGGCGACCGCGTCCCGGCCGCGCTGCTCACCGTCGTGGCCGTGTTCACCGTCGCCGACGTCGTACCGGCAGCCGTTCTTCGCTGGCCGGTCGCCGTCGTCGGCGCCGTCGGCGTCGCCGTCACTCTGGACTCGACGGGTGCGGCTCTCGCCGGCGGCCTCGCCCTCGCCCTCGGATTGAGCCTCCCTGCCCTGCGGAGCACCGTCGGGGCCCCCGTCAGCGCGCTGCTCGTGGTCGGAGCCTGGCTCGGCGTCTACCTCACTGCTCCCGACACCGAGTTGGTCCTCGCCGTGTCGGCCGTGCTCGCCCCGGTTCTGGTCGCGCACGAGCTGGCCGCTCGGTGGGGACCGCCGCCGAGCAGCTTCGCCCTCGCCGGCCTGCTCGTGTGGACTGCGACCGAAGACGCTCGTGGTCGAGCCGGCGCCGCGGTGGGCGTGCTGACGTGCCTCGCCGTTCTCCTACTGCCGGTGATCGCCACCCGCACCCGCACACAGCCGAAAGAACCCTGGCGATTGTTCGGGATCGTGGCCGTCCTGGCTGCCGCCGTCCTCGTCTGCTCCCGGGTCGCCGGCCTGAAGGAGGATGCTCGCACTGCGGCGGCCATCGCCGTGCCCACCCTCGGTCTCGCCTGGGCCCTGAGCGCCGCGCTCCTGCACCGCGGCGCCGGTCGCAGCGCGTCCGGCCGCAGGCCAGACTGAGGCCATGGCAGCAGGCACCCTCCACTACGAAGACAACCAGGCCGAGATCCACAAGGTCGTGGTCGGGCCGGTGGACAACAACGTGTTCGTGCTGCGCTGCAAGCAGACGGGTGATGCCGTGCTCCTCGACGCCGCCAACGAGCACGAGCGCCTGCTCGAGCTCTGCCAGGCCCTGAACGTCCGCACCGTGCTCGAGACCCACGGGCACTGGGATCACATCCAGGCCGTCCCCGCGGTGCGCAACGCCGGTTACGAGGTCGGGGTCACCGCGGGCGACGCCGGGATGCTCGACGCCTACGACTACGTGCTCGAGGACGAATCGGTCATCGGGGTCGGCCGGCTCCGGCTGCACACCCTCCTCACCCCCGGCCACACGCCGGGCTCGATGTGCTTCCGCCTCGAGGGCTCACCGATCCTGTTCAGCGGCGACACCCTCTTCCCGGGCGGCCCCGGCGCCACCCAGTTCCCGGGCGGGGACTTCGACCAGATCATCGAGTCGATCGACCGCCGGCTGTTCACCCTCCCCGCCGAGACCCAGGTCCTGCCCGGCCACGGTGACGACACCACGATCGGCACCGAGCGACCCCACCTCGACGATTGGATCGAGCGGCGCTGGTAACCCCTGCGCCGCACCCCCGAGCGGCGATGATGAGGGGATGACCGGCGAGCTCGTCCTCCGCCGGGCCGGCGAGGCCGACCTCCCGGGGATCCTCGAGCTGGCCCGCGCCAGCCTCGACTGGGACGACGACGACCGCCACGACGCGTTCTTCGCCTGGAAGCACCTGGAAAACCCGGTCGGGCCCTCGCCCATGTGGGTGGCGGACGGCGGCGGGTCGATCGTCGCCTTCCGCACGTTCCTGCGGTGGGAGTGGTGCCGTCCCGATGGCTCCATTGCCAGCGCCGTTCGGGCGGTGGACACCGCGACTCATCCCGACCACCAGGGCCGGGGGCTGTTCACCGCCCTGACCATGGGAGCGCTCGACGAGCTCACCGCCGAGGGCGTCGACTTCGTGTTCAACACGCCCAACGAACAGAGCCGCCCCGGCTATCTCAAGATGGGCTGGCAGGTCATCGGTCGTCCGCCGGTGCGGGTCCGACCGCGGGGCCTCCGCGGCCTCCGCCGCCTGGCCCGGGCCCGCGTGCCTGCCGAGAAGTGGTCCGAGCCGGCCGCCTTCGGCCATCCCGCAAGCGAGGTCTTCGCCGGCGGCGAGCTCGTCGGCGTGACCGACACGCTTGCCACCGACACGCTGACCACCAACCGCACCCCGGCCTACTTCCGCTGGCGCTACGGCTTCGCCCCCCTGCACTACCGGGTCGTCCACCGCGGCGACACGCTGGCCGACGGCTTCGCTGTGGTCCGCCTCCGCCGCCGGGGCGCCGCCATCGAGGCCACCGTGTGCGAGCTCGTCGTGTCCGGCGGTGACCGCCGCGCCGTGGGCGACCTCCTCGGTCAGATCGAGGGAGCGGACTACGTGCTCGTCGCCGGCCGCTTCTCGCCGCGCGACGGCGGCCTGCTCCCGCTGCCCCACCAAGGTCCCCAGGTGACCTGGCGCTCGCTGACCGAGCCGGAAGCGCCGACGCTCAGCGGCTGGACCCTCAGCCTGGGCGACCTCGAGCTCTTCTGATGGGGGCAGCGCGCCGGTTCCTCGGCCAAGCCGTCAAGGTCACGGCCGCGGCCGCGGACGTCGTGCGTCGCCCGCCCCCGGGCATCGTCGTCCTCATCTACCACCGGGTCGGAGGCGGTTCGGGCCGCGAGATCGACCTGCCGGTCGAGACCTTCGACGAGCAGATGGCCTGGCTCACCGCCCACTTCCGTCCGGTCACGCTCGACGCCGCCGTCGACGAGTTGCAGCGGGATGACCCGTCTCCCGGACACCGACCCGTCGTGGTCACCTTTGACGACGGCACCGCCGATTTCGTCGACAACGCGCTGCCCGTCCTGGCCCGGCACCGGGTCCCCGCGCTCCTCTACCTGGCCACCGAGTTCACCGAGCAGCAGCAACCGTTCCCGTGGGGACCTCCACCCACCTCGTGGTCAGGTCTGGCCGAGGCCATCGCCACCGGGCTGATCACCGTCGGCTCCCACACCCACTCCCACGCCCTTCTCGACCGCCTGCCCGACGATGCAGGTGGCGGGCGAGCTGGACCGCTCGGTCGAGCTCATCGGTGAGCGGCTAGGAGTGACCGCGACACACTTCGCCTATCCCAAAGCCGTCCTCGGCTCCCCGGCCGCTCAGTCCGCGGTCCGGGACCGCTTCCGTACCGCCGCCCTCGCCGGCACCCGGCCCAATCCCTACGGCGACGCCGATCTCCATCGCCTCAGCCGGACCCCGGTCCAGGTCAGTGACGGTGAGCGCTGGTTCCGCCGCAAGGTCGCCGGGGGCATGGCTCTGGAGGACGTCCTGCGGCGCCGCCTGAACCGTCGGCGCTACGAGGGTGCGACCACGTGATCCGGCCGCGGCTGGTCCACGTCACCACCACCGACATGAGCCTGGAGTGGCTGCTCGGCCCCCAGCTGCGCGCCTTTCGGGACGCCGGCTACGAGGTCATCGGGATCTCCGCACCCGGTCCCTTCGTCGCCAAGCTGGAGGCCGACGGGATCCGCCACGTGCCGCTGTCGCACGCCACCCGGGGCTGGTCGTTGCAAAGCGACCTCCGGGCCTTCAACGAGCTGCGGAGGCTCTTCCGCGAGCTGGAGCCCGACATCGTCCACACCCACAACCCCAAGCCCGGCATCTACGGACGCCTCGCCGCCAAGGCCGCCCGGGTCCCGGTGATCGTCAACACCCAGCACGGCCTCTACGCCACGCGGGACGACCGAACCGCCAAGCGGGCGGTGGTCTACGCCCTCGAACGCCTCGCCGCCACCTGCTCGGACGCCGAGCTGGTCCAGAACGAGGAAGACCTCGAGACCCTCGCCCGGCTCCGTGTCCCCCGGCGCAATTTCACCCTCCTGGGCAACGGCGTCGACCTCGACCGCTTCAACCCGGATGCCGTCGACCCCGAGGCTGTGAAGGCGCTGCGCCAGCAGCTCGATCCCGACGGCGATGCCGTCTTGATCGGTGCCGTCGGCCGACTCGTGCGGGAGAAGGGCTACTCCGAGCTCTTCGAGGCCATGGCCATCGTGCGCCGGCAGCACCCCGGGGCACGGCTCGTCGTCGCCGGCGACGCCGACCTCGACAAGGCCGACGGCCTGACCGCCGCCGAGATCTCGGCAGCCGACACATCGGGCGTCCGCTTCCTCGGCCAGGTCGACGACGTCGAAACCCTCTACGCCGCACTCGACATCTACGTCCTCGCCTCCCACCGCGAGGGCTTCCCCCGTTCGGCCATGGAAGCGGCCGCCATGGGGCTACCCGTGATCGCCACCAACATCCGCGGCTGCCGCCAGGTCGTCGACGACGGCGAGACAGGTCGGCTGGTCGGGGTTGAAATCGGCATCCGCCCTTGCTGACGTCCTCGGCGACCTGATCGATTCTCGTGACCTGCGGACGGCCCAAGGTCGGGCAGGCCGTCTGAAGGCGCTAGCTGAATTCGATCAGCGGCGCATCATCGACATCACTTTGAACGCCTACGCGCGCCTCCACGCTGATCACGCCAGTGCGCAGTGACTCGTCGAACAATCACCTGAGCCAGCGCGGTGAAGTACAAGTTGGCAGGCCGCAGGAGGCGCTCATAGACGGCGGCGCGTTGGATCGGGGTCAATTTGCCTGTCCGTTCGAGCGCCGCGCCGCTCAGCAGCTGGGTCGGATCGTCCGGCATCCCCGACTGGCGAGGCCACCCCTCCCACTGCCAGCCGGAGTCAGACAACAGGTCGGCGAGTTCGTGCCAGGTAAAGGTCAGCTCAAGACTGTGCGTGTAGCAATCCGCGCGGTACGCCTGGTTCCGCCCGGTCAGTGTTCGACGAATGGCCTCGCCGAGATCCATCCTCGGTCCGAAACGCCATCGGCGCTCGAGTGCGTTGGCCGCCGAGGCGGCACGATCAATCAGGCTCCGCCGTATGCCGTTCAACATCTTCGAGTCTGATCGCCCGAGGTTCGCCAGGTGCGAGCAGCTCGATCGCGTCACGGATCGCGAAGGTGTCGGGGCGTCCAAACCGTCCGTAGACCATCCCCACCAAGCTGGCTCCGGGCTGCGCGACACGCTTGAGGTTCGTGAGGGCCCGTCCGGGATCGTGCAGATGATGCAGGACACCGACGCTGACGATCACGTCGAAGCGCCCGATGTCTGGGAATCCAGTGTCGAGCAGGTCAGCCTGAAGAAAGCGAACCGCCAAACCATGACGTCTGGCGTACTCCTCCGCTCGTCCGATCGACCGGCTGCTGAGGTCAACTCCTACCACCTCAGCCCGGGGTACGGATCTCGCCAACCCCAGCGACTGCTCCCCGGTGCCGCAGCCAGCATCGAGGATTCGAAGGGGACGGTCCGCTACTTGTCGGCCCGCGAGCTCGATCGAGTCCTGAGCAAGGCGATACACCACCGTGCTGACCACGCCGTGATCGGGATACGGGTAGTCGTCGTAGAGCTCGTCACCGGCTCGCCGATCCGGCTCGCCCGAAGGTGGGATCACTTCGCGATGCGGACGTTGCCGAGGTACAGCACGTCGAGCGCGCACGTGAAGAAGGTGCGGATCGCGTCCTCGGGCGAGCAGACGATCGGCTCGCCGTTCAGGTTGAAGCTGGTGTTGAGCACGATCGGCACGCCGGTGAGCTCGGTCGAACTCCGCGATGAGCGCGTGGTAGCGCGGGGTCGTGGTCGGCCGTCGACGGTCTGCAGCCGGCCCGGTGCCGTCGACGTGCACGACCGCCGGCACCTCGCTCGGCCTTCTCCTGGCTGGAACGGGAACACCCGCTCCATGAACGGGCACCGCGTGCGTCGTCGGGGCACTCGAACCACTCGGCCACCCGCTCGGCGAGGATCGCCGGCGCGAACGGGCGGAAACGCCTCGCGGAACTTGACGGCGGCGTTGACCACGTCCTTGCCGTCCGGCCGGCGGGGGTCGAGCAGGATCGAGCGGTTGCCCGAGGGCCCGCTGGCCGAACTCCATCCGGCCCTGGAACCAGCCGAGGATCCGGCCGTCGACCAGGTCCTGCGCCGCTCGCGCCGACGGGTCGTCGACGACCTCGACGTTCGGCAGCCGGTAGCTGCTCGGCCGCCGTCGAGGCACTCGTCGTCGGTGTAGGCCGGGCCCCAGTAGTTGTGGGCAGCCGGTGCACTGGCGTTCGCGCCCGGTGCGCTGCGCCTCGAGCCACAGGGCGGCGCCGACGCACGTGCCCGAGTCGTCCGGGGCAGCTCGAGATGAACGACTCCTGGAACGGCGTCAGCTCGCGCGATCTTGCCGTTGAAGACGCTGTTCATGAAGCAGCCGCCGCAGAGCGCCACTCGATCGAGCCCGGTGCGCTCGTGGAGGATGGTGAGCATCCCGGGCGACGACGTCCTCGAACACCTGCTGCATCGCCGCGGCGAGCTGCTCGTGGCGTCGGCGCGAGCTCGTCGTCGCGCTCCGCGGGGCGGCCGAACGTCTCGCACGAAGCGGTCGGAGTACATCCGCGGGTCGGAAGTAGTTGAAGAACTCGAAGTACTCGAGCGCCAGCTCGAACGTCCCGTCGTCCGTGACCGTGGATCAGCTGGCTCAGCTTCTCGTAGAACTCGTTGTCCGGGTCGGCGTACGACGCCGAGCGCCATCACCTTCCACTCGTCGGAGTCGGGCTTGAAGCCGAGGAACTGGGTGACGGTGCCGTAGAAGAGCCCGAGCGAGTGCGGGAAGTCGACCTCGGCCAGGATCTCGACCTCGGCGCCCCGGCCGACGCGCCAGCAGGCCCGGTGCTGGTCTCCGCCCGACCGTCGAGGATGAGCGATCGCGGCCTCGTCCCAGGGGCTCAGGAAGTACGACGAGCCGATGTGCGCGTCGTAGTGCGTCGACGAAGGTGATCGGCGGTGCGCCCTCGAAGCGCGTCGGCCAGCGTGACCTCGTCCGACGGCGCGGCTCCAGTCGATCTGCGCATCAGGCGGGCCGGGCACCTGCGTGAGGTGCTCGCTGCGCCAGCGGCGCGGTGAGGAACCCACCCGGCATGGTCTGGCAGCTCGATCGACGGGTTCCAGGCGACCGCGATCTCGTCGATGTCGCCCAGGGTCAACCCGGCCTCGGCCAGGCAGCGCTCGATCGCGAGCTGCGGAAAGACGCCGACTCTGCTTCTGGCGATCGAGGCGCTCCTCGGCGATGGCGCTGACGACCTCACCGTCGTCGACGACCGCGGCCGAGCAGATGAGGACGTCGTGGGTGATCCCGAGGACCTTCATCGGCTGATTCCGCCCTTTCGTCCAGCCACGAACACATGCAGGCTACTGATCAACCAGCAGGCCTCGCAGGTCGAACCTTTCGCTGTTCGAGCCCGCTGATTGGGTCAGATGCCGATGCGCTGGGCCAGCAGCTCGCGGTGGTAGGTGGGGTCACCGAAGAGCAGCTCGGAGCTCTTGGCCCGCTTGAAGTAGAGGTGGGCCGGGTGCTCCCACGTGAAGCCGATGCCGCCGTGGATCTGGATGTTCTCGGCGGAGGTGTGGAAGTACGCCTCGGAGCAGTACGCCTTGGCCAGGCTGGCGACGGTCGGGAGCTCGTCGTTGAGCTCCGCCGCGCACCAGCCGGCGTAGTAGGCCGCCGACTTGGCCGACTCGACCTCGAGCAGCATGTCGGCGCACTTGTGCTTGATGGCCTGGAAGCTGCCGATCGGCCGACCGAACTGGACGCGGACCTTGGCGTACTCGACCGCCATCTCGAGGCACTCCTGGGCGCCACCCACCTGCTCGGCGGCGAGCGCCACCGCGGTCGAGGTCGAGCACCCGCTCGAGCACCGACCAGCCGTCGCCGTCGGTGCCGATGAGCGTGGCGGGCGTGTCGGCGAACTCGAGCCGGGCCTGCTTGCGGGTCTGGTCCATGGTCGACAAGCGCGGTGCGGGTCAGGCCGTCGGCGTCCGCCGGGACGGTGGAAGAGGCTGACGCCGGCGTCGGTGCGGGCCGCCACCAGGATCAGGTCGGCGACGTGGCCGTCGAGCACGAACATCTTGGTGCCGGAGATCGTCCAGCCGTCGCCGGCCTTCGTGGCGGTGACGGTGATGCCCTCCTCGTCCCAGCGACCGTTCTCCTCGGTGAAGGCGAGCGTGGCCTTGGTCTCGCCGGACGCGATGCCCGGCAGGAGCTCCTTCTTGGCCGCGTCGTCACCGGAGTGCAGCAGGGTGTTGGCGGCCAGGACGACGGTCGAGAAGTACGGCGCGCACAGCAGGCGACGACCCATCTCCTCGAGCACGACGATGAGCTCGACGTAGCTGTAGCCCGAGCCCCCGAACTCCTCGGGGATCGACCAGGCCCTGCAGGCCCATCTGCGACGCCATCTGCTCCCAGACGGCGTCGTCGTAGCCCTCCTCGGTCTCCATGAGCCGACGCACCTCGGCCTCGGGCGACTTGGTCTCGAGGAACTGCTTGACGACCTTGCGGAGCTCTTCCTGCTCCTCGGAGAATGCGAAGTTCACGGCCGCGTGTCTACTAGACCGCTCGGTCAAGTGTCACACCGGCCGGACGCAGGAAGCGCCCGCAGAGGCGTCGAATCGATGATGGCCTGGAGGTCGTCATCGATGTCGGGACCGCGCCAACAGGGCGTAACGCTCTTCGATGTCCGCTGCGGCTCGAGCGGCGCCGAACGCCTCACTGCGCTCCGCCGCGGACTGGCCGAGGAGGAGTCGGCGATCACCGTCCGTGGCCAGCTCGAGCAGGGCGCTAGCAAGGGCGTCCGGGCGTCCCGGCTCCACGAGCGCGGCGTCCAGGCCCTCACGGGTTGCCGCCGGGACGCCACCGACGGCCGTGGCCACGATCGGCAGACCGAGGGCCATCGCCTCCATTAGCGCGAACAGGCAGACCCTCGTAGTCGGAGGCGAGGGTGAAGACGTCGAAGGCGCTCATCACCCGGACGGCATCAGGGCGGTAGCCGAGGAACTGGAACCGGTCACCGAGCGCCGACGCACGGTGCCACTCGGCGATCTGAGCCTCGAGCTGGCCCTGGCCGATGGCCACGAACCGGACGCGCTTGTCCTTGTCGACGACGATCCGGGCGGCGCGCAAGAGAAGGTCGTAGCGCTTCTGCTGCCGCAGATTGCCTACCGTGCCGACGACCAACTCGTCATCGGCGATCCCGAGTTCGCAGCGGACCGCGGCCCGGTGCGCACGTTGACTCCGGGCCTCGTCGAGGTCGATCCCGTGGATCACGACGTCCACGGAGCCACGGTGGCGGGCCGACACCGTTGCCTTGACCACATCCGACACCGCCACATGGGCGTCGTCGAGGCCGAACGGTGACCCGGTTCGTCGCTTCGCGTGAGGCGGTGGTCAGCGCGGCCACACGTTGTGCTCGGTGTACATGACCGCTGGACGTGCTCGACCGAGGGTGCGGGTCAGGAGCCGGGCGGTGACCGCCAGCCGGGGTGAGTGGACGTGCACGATGTCGACGGGTGCCTCGACCAAGCGGTGGCGGAGCCGTCGCGCCCAGTTCCCGTCCGCCGACAGCAGCTCGCACGGCACGTCGAGGGCGTCCAGCTCGGCCACGAGGTGGTCCTTGGCGGGGAGGACATACGCGGCGCCGTAGTCGAACCGGTCGCGGTCGGCGCGCTGGGCGTGGCTGAGGAGCAGGCGCTCGGCGCCGCCCGGGCCGAGGCCCTTGATCAGCCAGAGGACCCGGACGGGCGGCGCCGCGCTCATGTCATGGACGTGAGCGGCCTGATCACGCCCGGCGTGACAGCTGAACGGCGGACCGGTAGTACTCGTTGTCCTGTTCGAGGCGTTCTGGCGTGTCGACGGCCAGGATGGTCCCGGCTTCGAGCACGACGATCCGGTTGCAGAGCCGCAGGGTGGAGAGGCGGTGGGCGATCACGACCATCGTCACCTCGCCGTGGAGCTCGGCCAGGGCGTGCTGGATCAGCTCCTCGGAGTGGACGTCGAGCGCACTCGTCGGCTCGTCGAGGACGAGGAGCTCCGGCCGTCCGGCCAAGGCCCGGGCGATGCACAGGCGTTGCGCCTGGCCCCCGAGACGCCGCTGCCGACGCCCCGCAGCACCGTGTCGTACCCATCGGGGAGGGCGAGGATCTCGTCGTGGACGTGGGCGCGACGAGCGGCGTCCTCGACGGCCGGCGGTTCGACGTGATCCCGGAAGAAGCGGATGTTGTCGGCCACGGAGGCCTCGAACAGGTGGGGCTGTTGCGGGACGACCGCCAGGCGCCGGTACCAGTCGCTGAGCGAGAGCTCCTCGGCGTCCGATGCCGTTGATCAGGTAGCGGCCGTCCTCGGGCACCCGAAGGCGGAGCAGGACCTGGATCAGCGTCGACTTGCCGCTGCCCGACGGGCCGACGAGCCCGACGACCTCGCCCTTCTCGACGACGAAGCTGACGTCCGTCAGGGCCGCCTCCCCCCGTCGTACCGGTAGGAGACACCGGACAGCTCGAGGCGGTCGATCGAGCGCAGGGCGGCCGGTCGCCGGCTTGGCGACGGTTGCGGCGGTAGAGGTCCTCCGGTCGCGCGATCGCCCGGAGGTAGGGGACGGCCTCGGTCAGGTAGTTGACGCCGACCTGAAGTTGCTGCCCGTAGGAGATGCTGCGGATCAGCAGCAGGACCACGGTACCCAGCGTCGCGATGCCGGCCTGGTGGTGCTGTTCGAGCGACCGCGAGCCCGTCGAGCACCATAAGCACGGCGAGGCTCTGGTACACGCCAGGGACGGACGCGTGGAGGAAGGTGGCCTGCTCGCTGGGCATTTGAGGCACCGGTCGGCAGCGGCTTCGATCTGCGCTTTGACGGGCAGCGGTGACATCGAGCAGCTTGACCTCCTGTGCCATGCCGACGACCTCGGTCATGCGAACCGCGAACGCCGCGTTCGTGTCCCGGTTCTCAATCGCCGACCTTCGGACGACCCGAGTGAGAGGACGGAGGATCAGGCGCAGCCCTCCGACCGCGACCACCATCGCTGCGGCGGCGATGACGTCCACCACGATGGCAGTCCCGAGCAGCGCCGACGAGGTTGAAGGCCGCGGTCAGGACGACGGTCATCTGCGTCGCCGCCATCAGGACGCGGGCCGCGTAGGTGGTGAGCACCTCTTGGAGTTGGCCCGTCCGCTCCTTGGCCTGCGTGTCCCACGCGGTGTCGAGGAAGGCCTTGGCCAGCCGGATGCGGGCCGTCGCCGAGCGCCTCCGCGGCGATCTTCGACGAGAGCCGGGCCGTTGCCACGTGGAGGATGAGCATCGCCAAGGCGGCCGCCACCGCCACGGCGAGCGCCTGTCCGATCGAGAGTGACACGACGCCGAGGGATCCGAGGTCGAAGCCGATCTCGGTGTCGTCGTCGGCCTGAGCGATGGCGATCCTTGCCACGGCGACGAGCACCATGGCTTCGGCGAGCCCACGGAGGAGGGACAGGAGCGAGATGCTGATGATCCGGCGAGTGGAGGTGCCGAGCATCGACATGGCGGCGCGCCACGTACGCAGGAGTCTCCGAGGGCTGAGGGTCCGAAGTGTGGTCATTGGTTTCTGGCTCTCGATGCTGGGTCCCGGCACCTGCGCCCCGCCCCGACCGCGGCCGAGCCCACGATCTGACGGTACCGGGACAGCGATACTCGAGGAGCGATCTCCCTCCACGTGGCGACACGCCCGGTGTCCTCAGCCAGTGCCGACGGGACGGTCACGCCGGTCCACCTCGACTCGCTCGAACGTCGAGCCGGCTGCTCGAATCATCGGAGATCCGCACCGTCGCTTCGCTCGCACGGACGTCAGCGAAGGCGCCAGCACCTCGAGGTCCCGTCCGCCGCCGTCGTGGTGGCGACATGCGGTCGAGCTGACCCAGATGAGCGATCCGCTGGCCGGAGCGTCGATGCTGCCGGCGATCGACGTCGTCATCCCGTGCCATCTGAAGGATTCAGGCACGGTCTCGCTGGCGGTCACCGGCACGCGGTCGTCCATACGCAACCCGATCCGTGAAGTTCGCATCGTCGCCGACCCGGCCGGGGTCGATGGGTCGAGTTCTCTGGTGCCGGAAGCCTCCGTTACCAGCGACCGTGATCTTTGGGTGAGGAGCTGAAACTGAGATCAACAAGTCGGTGCCGGCCGACCGGCGTGGCTGGGTGACCCAGCAGGTCGTGAAACTGGCCACGGGAATGATCAGTGGATCGCCGGCTTCGTTGCTGATCGACGCGGACACGGTCCTCCTCCGAGAGCAGAACTGGCTCGCTCCCGGCGGCGTCCAGCTCCTCTGCTTCTCGAGGGACTACCACGTCCCCTACGAGCAGCATGCCGTCCGCATGTGGGTCGACCTGGCCCGACCGACCGGAATGACCTACATCACGCACCACCAGCTCCTGCAGCGCGAGCTTCTGCAGCAGATGTTCCCGGAAGGGCAGGACTCGTTGGCCCGCTGGGTCCGCTGCGCCGACTGGACCGCGACCCGGCGCGCGCTCGCAGATTCGCACTCCTATGGCGTTTGGGTGAGCCGGAACGCATCCGACCGGGTGAGGTACGGGAAGTTCCTCAACGAGGGGGTTCACCCCGATCGGGGCTTTCACCAGAGGGCCTCAGCCTCCGCGACCGGATTGCCGAACTCCGCGAGCGCTTCCCTCGGGCAATGTCGGTGAGCTTCCACCACTACCTCGACGAGCCTGCTTCGGTCTCGCAGAGGAACTGCGCCTAATCCGTCGCCTCCTCGAGACGGTTGGCGAGCAGGCGCTCGGGCCGGACCTCGTCGATCCAGTACTGGTGGCTCGCCGCTCGGAGCTCAGCCCGTCGCTGGGGGTTCGAGGAGCTCGTCGCAAATGTCGACACAGTCCTGTGGGTCGGCGAAGGTGACGACCTCGTCCGCGAACGGCCGGGGCAGCTCGTACGCGAGCGGTTCGGTCACCACGGCGACCCCGATCACGAAGTACTCCGCCAGGCGCGGGGTACGAAGCGATAGAGCCCGTGGGTGGACACTCCGATTCCGCCGCGCCCGGAGGTGTCGATGAAGTCCCGCCGATTCGTTGACACGTCTGCCACGCAATCGGGGTAGTGGCGCCGGGCGAACTCTGTGGGGACAAAGCCTCCGACGAACCGCGTGCCGAGCTGTCGTCGGAGGTGCCGGATCATGACAGCTCGCGATTCGGTAACCTATCGAGCGTCGTCTTGGTTGAACCGCAAGGACGGGTCCCAGGCCTTCACGAGGTAGGTGACGTAGGGCACACGGACAGGTTCGTTGGCGTACCGCTCGTACGAGGTCACTGGCTCCGGCACACGCTCGCCGTGGGCCAGCCCAGAGGTGACGACCTCTGCTGTGACGCGAAGGGCACTGACCCCGTGCCGCAGCCCCCGGGCGAGGAGGTGTCGCCGGAGAGCGATGAGCGAGAGCCGACCGAGCCCGGGCGCTGTGCAGGCAAGGGTCAGGCCCAGTGGGCGGACATCTGTCGACGGAGCGGTTTGACGAAGCGCTGGCTTGTAGCTGCGCTTGAAGACCACGTCAACGTCGGTCGACCCAGCATCGAGGTCGGGGACGTCGATCATCTCAAAAGCCAGACGACGGCACGCTCCCGATCGGCGATCCGTGACGGTCATGAGGACGGTGGATTGAAGGACGGTGTCGGGAACGGAGGCCACCGTCAGGTCGACCTCTCCCGAGCGAACGAGGCCGGCCAGCCCGCACCAGATCGACCACTGGTGCGATGACAGGAGCTCGGGCTGAGACCTCGATCGCCCAGCGCGGATGTTCGGCGGAGGCAGGCAGGATCAGGCTCCCGAGCGGTGCAACGGTCGAGCGTGCCAGCTATGGCCGCTGACGGCTCCGTCGCTCCGACAGGTTGTCCCGCCACGAGCGAATCCGTCGTCGACTCCGCTGCACGATGCCAGGTGAGGTGCCGGAGAGGTCGCGATCCCGGAAGTAGGGGTGGACGACGTCGAGCATCACGACGTCGTCGCTGGCGTCCCGGACGTAGACAAGGGTCTGCCGATACCAGGCCTGCACCCCGTCGTCGTCCCAGAACACAGGTCGGACGAGATCGAGGACGCCGAAGCCGTTGCGACGGAAGTGACCCGCCCAGAAGGACTGCCATTGCTCGTTCCCGTGGCCCACGCCACCTTGTCCGGGGACGGCGCCCGAACACGACCACATCGGAGAGCCGGCACAGGAGGTCCACGAAAGGTCCGGACCGCTCGTGCGGTAGGTGCTTCCGCGACCTCCGTGCTCAGGCACAGGTCAAAGCGCCAAGCGCTCGAGCTCGGGGTCCGCCCGGGCGAGATCGCACTCGACGAAGTCCTCCTTGTCTATGAGCAACTCGTCGCGGGAGACCCAAGGGCCATCGACACCTGTCACCTCGATGTCGCCCTGTTGGCGGAGAACGGACAGCCACGCTCCGACGCCACAGCCGACATCGATCGCCGATGAGGGGCGGAAGCGATCGACCAGCGGGGGAAGCACATCAGGCCGAACGGACCGAGCCGTCGGTCGACCGCCCGTAGAACGCACTTCCGTACATCTCCCGCACGGGAGGAGTCTAAGGTTCGCCGCCACCCGAGGGTTGGTCGAGCAGGGTCACCACGATGGGGCCGGGTCCATGTCGACCTCCACCCAGGGTCACGGCGCCACAACGATCCGGTCGTCGTCAAAGGACGTCCGATGATCGCCCAACCAGGCGCCCCACCAGGCTAAGGAGCTCGGGCTGACGATAGCGTGGTCGGCCAACCCGAGGGCGCGGATCGTGTCGTAGGCAGAGATCGTCGGCAGCACCCCGGCCGGTCCGAGGTCGCTGAACGCCGCCACGACGGCCGCGGCAGCTAGCGGCACATCCGAGGCGATGACAAACCCGACGGACCCCACCCGTTCGGACAGGAGCTCGGCTGCCGCCCGGTACCACCCGTAGGGCGGCGTCCAGCCCAAGTCGACGTATTCGGTGCCGGTGCGAACCTGGACCGAGACCACGGCGGCCTGTCGCGGCGACCGCCGAGGCCGCCGTGAAGGCGGTCGTCGCCTCCTCTGAGACGGGCCGGAGGCCAGCGACCACTTGGTCAGCGGCATGACAGAAGTACTCCTCACGCTGGAAGTGGCCTACGAAGAGGACGGGCGGTCGGCAAGCGGCCACAGCCGGGTCGAACACAGCCAGCCCGGCTCGCGGTCGACAAGCGCTCGAGGAATGTCCGGACCTGGCTCGGGCCCAGCTGGTCGAGAACGTCTTGCACCCGACGCCGCTGCACGGCCACGGGGGCGCGTCGCAGCTGGCGTGCTTCCCGAGGAGGTGAGGGTGCGGATCTGGCCGGGTCGCACGGCGGTACGCAGCTGATCGATCGCACCGTTGGAGTCCTCGATGACCACGGCCCCACCGTCGGGATCGAGGCCCCGAAGGAGGGCGTACTGGAACAGCTGGTTGCCGAGCCCGCCGAAGAGCCGTACCGCACGGAGGTCCTGAACCGTCTGCAAGCGGGCAACGCTAACGACACGGCGCGCTGCCGTATGGTCTCGTCGATCACATCGGTCAACTCGGTCGTCCAGAAGCTTCTGGGAGTGCTGGCCCGTCGCCGTCTGCCTCCCGAATACCAGCGGTGGAACTGCAAGTGGAACGCCCTCGCCGTGCCGAGGGTGAGACTCTCGCCAAGTTCGACCGTCGGGCTCCTCGACTACATGGTCCGTTCGCCCACCAGCCAAACAACCTCGACCGCGCCGGGTCGAGCACCCGTGGGCGTTTCACGCCGTCCCCGTGGGCCCGGGCATCCGCGTCGTGGAGATCGGTGGCGGCATCTCCGGCTTCCAGTTTGCGCTTGCTCGAGCGGGAGCCGACGTCGTGAACGTCGACCCCGGCAGGGATGCGACCGGGCTCGCTCCGCCTGTGGACCACGCCCGCATTGCCCGACTCAACCGGGCGTATCGAACCGACGTGCGTCTCATCGACACCGTGCTCGACGACGCCGGGCTCGAAGACGAATGGGCAGACACCGTCGGCACTGGCTGAGTGGGACGCCGATCTGACCTACGGATTCGGTCGGATGCGGGTTGCCCGAGGCCTCGCAGCGCTGGTCACCGGCCCGAATCGGCGATGCCGCCTCCGTAGCTACTGGTTCCGCCTCCAAGGCTTCGCGCTTAGTCGGCGTCTGTACACCGACTCGGAAGGCGTCCGCTACCGGCTCGACCTCTCTGACATGGCCATCGACCAGAGCATCTACGTGAACCGAAGATGGGCGGACGGCCGGCCCTTCATACTCGACACGATCGGCGGGGTGGGAGGCCGAACGGTGATCGAGGTGGGCGCAAACATCGGAATGACCACAGCGGCCTTGGTGGTCAGGGATAAAGCCGCGCACGTCATCGCCTTCGAGCCCGATCCCTCAAACCTCGCTCGCCTGCACGAGACACTCGATCTGAACGGGATCACCGAAAAGGTGACGGTCTACCCAGCGGCGATCTCGGACCGAACCGGCACTGCCGCTTTGGCGCTGAGTGGCACCAACACCGGCGACCACATCATCGGCGACATCCCCGGTAGAGCGACCGTTCAGGTCGAAGTACTCCGCCTTGACGACGTTCACGTCGACTACGAGCAGGTCGCCCTCGCATGGATCGATGTCCAGGGCCATGAGGCTCACGCTCTCGCAGGAGCCGACAGGCTGCTGAGTGCCGACATCCCGGTTCTCGTCGAGTACGGGCCTGAGTGGCTGCGAAATTCCGGTGGTCTCGAGTGGCTCCACGAGATCATCGAGGCACGCTTCACCACCGTCGTGGATACGTGGACCAGGCAGACCATGCCAGCGCAGAGAGTGAGCGATCTGGCAGCCGTCTACGAGGGCGACCAACACACAGACCTGCTACTGCTGCATTGAGGCCACCTGGCCCGGACGGTCCGCATCGCCTCGATGGGGCCCTCTACTACGGGATCACAGTGGCCTGACCCAGGGCGCGGCGATGCCGGTGACCCGTCCTCCGTAGAAGCAGGTGCCGCTCCCGCTCCCATAGATCGGCCACCTCGCCGCCCATGCCGTCGGCCAGATCGTCACGGACGAAGAAGGCGTTGATGCCGGCGAGAGTGCACCCGACCAGCTGGTATCCCTTCTCGACGCCCAGGCCGGTGAGGGCCGCGAGCGACGCCCCGAACAGGTTGTCACCAGACCACGCATGTTCAGAGTCGTAAGGCATGACCCACGCCATCCCGGGCGGGAACGCTGCGTTGTACTCGATTGCGAGCACCCTCGGTCGTCGGTCGATCGCCTTCCACACCCAGTAATCGTTGCCGTCTAGGTCGATTGACATCACCGCCGGCACTTTGCTCACCCCCGTCTCGTCGAGCAGATGGTTGATGTTCTCGGCGGTGACGAAGCCCTGGCAGATCGTCAACCGATCGTCATCGACTGCGCTGCTCGCCGCCTCCCGCGCCGAGGCGATCGAGGCCTCGTCCCCTTCGATCCACACTCCGGACCAGCCCCGGGCTGCCAGCAGCGTGGTGTTGTTCTCGACGCCGGCCCCGGACCCGAACTCCACGAAGGTCCGATCGCCTTCACCGACCCGGCGGAGGATCTCGCTGAGGATCCCGTCGGTGCCGTCCTGCGAGTACGTCGAGTGGTCGAACCGACCGAGGCCTGTCGAACCAGCGATCAGCTGGTCGTGCCAGGCCTCGAGCTGCACGGTGAGTAATCGGCTCTGGAGATCGATGAGTTCCGCGGCCCGGGCCCGGGCGGTCCGGATCGCTTCGATGGGTCCCACCCGATCAGCGTGCCACGGCTATGTCGGTCGGGTCTCGGAGAGCCCCACCACCGACGGCCCTTCCTCACCTGAACACCGGGCTCGACCCGGCCCACCGGCACTGCCGGTTGGTAGCGCCTCTTCCGCGCCTGTGGCCGGATCGACGAACACCACGAGGAGGAAGCCTCCATGAGCGAAGCATCGACCGCGACCTGATCACGATCATCATCGGTCTCGTCAACGTGGTCACGGTGGTCGGGCTCGTCGCCCTGTCGCTCCTCGAGAAGCCGATCCCCGACGAGCTCCCCCTGATCGCCGGCACTTGTACGGCGTGTCGCCGGCGAGTAGTCGATGGACACGTTGGGGCAGTCGACCTCGTCCACGGCGAGCGCAGCGAGCTGTAGGGGTACGAGGATTTCGACCCAAGGGACGTGCTGGGCAAGCTCCACGAGTTGGAGGTTGGCAACTACCCGGCCCTTGCGCAGACCGCGGTCCTGCGAAAGGCACGGCCCGGGCCGTAGGTTGGCCGACCTGGGGAGTCGGCGAGGTCCCGAGCAGGTTCGGTCGTGCATGGAGTCGGCCCGAGCTCTCGTGTTGGATCTGCTGCCGACGCTCATCGACCAGCGGTACGCGATCACCTACAAGCCGGACGGCAGTCCGGTCACTGACGCCGACCTCCTCGTCGAACGCGAAGTGGGCGCTCTGCTCGCCGAGCGGCTGCCGGGTATCGCCGTTATCGGTGAGGAGTCCTCACCGGGCCTGACGCCAGCGGTCGAGGGCTACGTCGCCGTGATCGACCCCATCGACGGGACGGAGAACTTCTGCTCCGGCCTCCCGGAATGGGGCACGAGCCTCGGGATCTGGCACTCGGGCGATCACGTCGCCAGCATGCTGTTGCTTCCGGAGCTCGGACACTGTCTGATGACCGGGGACGAGATCGAGCCGATCCGGTCTCGGATCACCGGCTTCTCGTCGTCGTTCTCGCCCGAGATCGCCAGCGGGATCGCTGAGGCGGGGGAATACCGCGTGACCGGGTGCGCGGTCTACAACATCTACAACGTGATCCGAGGTTCGTTCCGCCGCTTCGTGAACCCGAAGGGCGCCTACATCTGGGACCTGCTCCCAGGGGCCATGCTGGCCCTGGAGCAGGGCTGCACGGTCCAAGTCGACGAGGAGCCATACGGTGGAGAACTTCTCCGAGCAGATCAGCCACATCGCATCGAGATATGCCGCTGACTCGATCGTCATCCTGGGGAAGGGCCCGAGTGCGGACCTGATCGACTCCCGCGTCCTCGCCTCGTCGCTGCTGATCGGCATCAACGACGCCGAGCGGATCCACCCGGCCGACATCACCGTCCTCAACGCCCGCTGGGTGCTCGACGGCCTCGAGCGAAGCGGATACCAGTCCTCGCTCTACGTCGCGCCCTGGGAGTTCGACGCGGGCGACGCGACGGTCGCTGTCCGCCACCATGTGAGCCTCAGCCACGATTCCGCCGACATGATGATGGGCCGGATGATGAGCACCGACCTCGTCATCGAGGACGTCCTCTTCGTCACGGCGCTCCACCTGTGTCGGATCGTGGCCGAGCTCCGCGGCCGACCACAAGAGGTCTTCATGATCGGCTTCGACTTCGATGCCTCGCTGGGGCAGAGCGAGCGCATCGACGTCGAGTACTCGCCGCCGGGGACCGAGCGCCGGCGGATGCAGATCTCGCCCCAGGAGCACTACTTCCTGCACGCCTTGTACCTCCTCCAGGGCACCGATCTCGTGGTGTCGCACGTGGGCCACAAGAGCTTCAGCGCTCTGTCGCCCGAGGAGATGAACACGAGGCTCACCGCGACGGACGACGAGCTCGAGCTGCCCTCGACGCATGCGATCTCGGTGGTCGCCGAGCTGACCACCAACCACTTCGGGGATCGGCAGCGGCTCGAGCGGATGGTCCGGGCGAGCGCCGGCGCCGGCGCCGACTTCGTGAAGGTGCAGAAGCGCCAGGTCGAGACCTTCTATACGGCTGATCAGCTGGCCAGCCCCTACCACTCGCCGTTCGGTGAGACCTTCGGTGACTACCGCCACCAGCTCGAGCTCCAGGCGGAGGACTTCGAGTTCCTGGCGGACCTCTGCGAGAGCATCGGGATCGGGTGGTTCGTGTCCGTCCTCGATTCTCCGTCCTACGACTTCGTCCGCGAGCTGGCCCCCGCCATGGTCAAGTTGCCGTCGACGGTGTCGGATCACCGCGACCACCTGGAGTACGTCGCCAAGGAGCATTCGGGCCCCGTCGTGGTGTCCACGGGGATGACCGATGACCGCTACGAGGAGTACGTGCTCGCCGCTTTCGGTCACTGCTCCGAGCTCTACCTGCTCCAGTGCACGTCGGCGTACCCGACACCCGCGGAGGACTGCAACCTGTCGGTGATCACCCATTACCGCGACCTCCGAGAGGAGCACCCGAACGTCCGTCCCGGTTACTCGAGTCACGACGACGGCTGGTTCGCATCCGCGCTGGCCGTCGCCGCCGGTGCCGTCATGATCGAGAAGCACGTGAAGTACGGCGCCACCGAGTGGGCCCACTTCGACGCCGTGGCCGTGGACCTCGTTGCGGGCGACTTCACCGAGTTCGTCAGCCGGGTGCGAGAGGCCGAAGCCGTGATGGGGACCGACGAGAAGGCACCGACGCCCCGCGAGCACCACAAGTACGCACCCCCGGGTGGCGCCACGGCCACGACGACATGACCTCGGTCGTCGCCTTCGTGCCGCTCAAGCTCGACAACGAGCGGTTGCCGGGCAAGAACACACTCCCGTTCGGTGATGGCCGACCTCTCGTCGCCCACATCCTCGACGCCCTGCGGCAGGTCGACGGCCTCGATGACATCGTCGTGTACTGCAGTGACGCGTCCGTGGCCGCATCTGCTGCCGGCCGGCGTGCGCTATCTCAGCCGCTCGACCGACCTCGACCGGTCATCGACCCGGATCAACGAGGTGATGCTGGCGTTCGCGACCGATGTCGTCGCCGACGTGTACGTCCTGGCTCCACGCGACTGCCCCGCTGGTGTCACCCGCCTCGATTCAGGCGGGAGTCGACGCCGTGGTTGGGGGCTCGCACGACTCCGCAATGACCGTCCTGCGACAACAGGACTTCGGCTGGTTCGAGGGAAAACCGATCAACTACGACCCGTCAAGCGTCCCCCGGACACAGGACCTCGAACCGGTCCTGATCGAGACCACGGGACTCTACGTCTACGAGCGGGACCTGATCACCGAGCACAACCGACGCACGGGTGACCGTCCCTTCCTGATCGAGGTCTCCCGTGTCGAGGCGGTCGACATCAACGAGCCCATCGATTTCGAGATCGCCGAAGCCGTGTACCAGTGGCTTCACCGTGACGGAGGCTTCTGAGGTGAGCCTTCGTTCTCTCGTGCCCGACTCGCTGAAGGACGCCATCGGACGCCCACTCGGGCTGCGAGAGGTTGCGCCTCACCAGCAATGGCAGCGAATCGTCATGAACGAGGAGGTCGATCGCTGGATCAGCGACCTTGGCGTGACGTCGCTCTCTGCGGTCGAGGTCAGCGGGCGAGAACGAGCCCACCACCCCTGGGCATCCTTCACCACGCTCGACTACCCCGAGTTCGACCTCTGTGACCCGGCGCTCGTCGTGGTCGATCGGTACGACGTGGTCATCTGCGAGCAGGTGCTCGAGCACGTCCCCGATCCGTGGCTGGCGCTGCAGAACCTCCGGGCGCTCGTGGAACCCGGCGGTCACGTCATCATCACGACGCCCTTCTTGATCCGGGTGCACGCTGGCCCTGGGGACTACTGGCGCTTCACCGAGGACGGACTCCGCATCATGGCGGAGCGGTCGGGTCTGGAGGTCGTCACCTCAGGAGCCTGGGGCAACCGCCGGTGCGTGCGCGCCAACCTCCATCGCTGGGCGAAGAAGCGGCCATGGAGCACGCTGCGGAACCAGGCGAAGTTCCCCGTTGCCGTGTGGGTGATCGGTCGGGTGCCGTGAGGACCCTCCTGACCAAGCTCGAGGACCTGGTCTTCAGCCCGACGCCCCTTCGTGTTCGACTCGGCCGGTACGCCGTCCGGAAGTCGGGGTACGGCTCGTTCGCGTACCGCTCGTCGATCGACGCCGTCGACTATCCGCCGTATGCCTACGGCCTGCTCGAGGCGGCCAGGCTGGCCCAGGGCCTGGGTCTGACTGCGATCAGCGCGGTCGAGCTCGGGGTCGCCGGTGGGCGCGGGCTCCTGGCGCTGGAGCGTCATGCCCATGAGGTCGGTCAAGACCTCGGCGTCGACATCGAGGTGTACGGATTCGACTCCGGAGCCGGCCTCCCCGCGTCCGACGACCTCCGCGACCTCCCGTATCGATGGCGAGCAGGGGCGTTCGCCATGGACCAGGACGAGCTTCGGCATCGGCTCCAGAGCGCCGTCCTCGTGCTGGGTGATGTCAACACCACGTGCACGACCTTCTTCGAAGACCACGATCCTGCACCGATCGGATGCGTTTTCGTCGACCTCGACTACTACACCTCGACGCTGGCGGCCCTCCAGCTGTTCGAGGCACCGTCCAGCACTCACCTCCCGCGGGTCGTCTGCTACCTCGACGACATCCGGGGAACGACGGAGTTCATCGGCGAGCTGGCCACGGTCGAGGAGTTCAACGCTCGCAACCCCGAAGTCAAGATCGGACGCAGCGAGTTGTTGAGCACATTGCGCCGATGTCCCATGCCTTGGAACGACCAGATCTTCGAGGTCCACGACTTCGCCCATCCGCGTTACCGAGAGTGTCTCAGGGATCCCCCGGGTCTGGGGCTCGCCGACCGCTGAGTCCGATCGCCTTGAGGACGTTGGCACTGACTGCGTCCCAGGTGCCGGTGGCGAGTACCTCCTGCCGGGCCGCCTTGCCGAGCCGGGCGCGCAGGTCGCTGTCCTCGGCCAGCCGGCCGAGTTGGGCGGTCAGTCCGGCGACGTCGCCGGATTCGTACAGGAGGCCCGTCTTGCCGTCGTCGAGTAGGCGTGCCACCTCGCCGATCCGGGGACCGACGACTGGCAGCGCCACCGCCATGTACTCGCGGAGCTTGAGCGGCGAGTAGTGGAAGGGCTGTGCGGCCGCGGCCGTGACGACGGCGGCGTCGAATGTCGACAGGAGCGCCGGCAGTTCCGTGTTGGGACGTTGGCCTGCGAACCCGACCCATTCGGACAAGCCCTGATCAGCGACGAGCGCTCGCAGACGGGAGAGCTCAGCGCCGTCGCCGACCATCACCACGCCAGCGGCACACCCCTGGCGACGGAGCTGGCCGAGGCTCTCCAGCAGCAGGTCGAGGGCGTGGAAGCGGCGGAACGAGCCGACCCACCCGATGATGAAGTCACCGAGCTGTGCGTGGGTCGCTCGGCGGCCGGGGTCCGAGGAAGGACGAAAGCGTTCGGGGTCGACGCCCATCGGACTCACGACCGTCCGACCCGCGGCGACACCGAGGCGTTCGACCTCGATCCGGACCTCCTCGGAGACACAGGCCACGACGTCGGCCTGCCGGAGCTGGGGCGATTCGCCGAAGCGCTCGAGCAGGCCCGACCAGCCGGGGCGGGTCACGCCCCATCGGCTCGCCTCCCACACGACGGGTGCGTGCACGTACTCGATGACCGGGACAGAAGACGTCCGAGCACGTGTCTCCCCGGCGCGGTGGAAGAGGTCGTGGTGGCGCCAGACGAAGGCAGGATCGACCGCCGCGAGCTCGTTGTCGCGGCGGACGTCGAGCGAGTAGGCGCCCATCCTCACGGCGTGGCGAGCGTCCTTCGCCAGCTCGCGTCAGCGCGGGGAGCCGTCGCTTGCCCGACCGCGGAGGAGCGGCGGGAGGCTGAGACGTGGCAGCGAGGCACTCCGCCTCGGTGAGCATGCCCCCGGGCGTCCTGATCCTCGCCGGGTCGAAGCCGCTCCGCCGCGTCGCTCCGGCCCAGCCGGCGACGGTGACCCACAGTGCTGCCGCGCCGGCCCAGGAGTCGGGATCCCGCGGCATGACGAAGACCGGAGTCGACATCCCCCTCCTCGGACGAAACGACGTTCCCCGCCGGGCTCGGGAGCGGGAAGGGCGCGGTAGCGTAACCGGGGGTGGAGGGAACGAACGAGCTGCTGGTCACCGCCTGACGTGCACCCCCTCACGGCCGAGGTTGCGACCGCCGTCCGGTCCACCCGATCCCTTTCCGAGCAGGTCGCGCAGCTCGAGCGTCGATACGAGGGCACCCGGTGCGTGGTGGTCACCTGCGGCCCGTCCCTGGCCACCGTCCCGCCAGATGCGCTGTCGCGGGGCCTCGACGGCGTGCTCACTTTCGGGGTGAAGCAGGCGGCCGACGTGGTGGGGGAAGACCATGGACTTCCACTGCTTCAACTCGTTCAATGTGACCCGGTGGGCTCCCGTGGCGACCGAGACCATCCGTTGCTTCGTTCGGGAGCCGACGGGGCGGGTGCCTCAGCTCAACCCGTGGGATCTCCGCTTCGACACCGAGGATGCCGGCGGCGACCTCAGCGACTCACTCGCTGCCACGAAGGCGTTCGAGTCGTACGGGCTGTTCCGGACGCTCGTCCGTCCGTTCGGCCCCGGGATCATGTACGAGCTGGTCTTCTTCCTGGCCGTGCACCTCGGCGTGTCCGAGATCGTCACGGTGGGATGGGACATCAGCAACGCCGCCGGAAAGAACACCCACTTCTACGACAGTGCGGCCGATCGGGCCCACTTCGAACAAGGGCGCACTCCCGCTCCGGCCTCGCAGCGGCTCATCGTCCCGGAGGCGCTGCGCGCTCCTCGACGCCGGCTCCTGGCCGCAAAGGCGCACCGTCGTGGCGAGCTCTACAGCAAGACAAGGGCCCTTCCCGGTGAGGCCGAGCTGATGGCCGCGTCGACCGAGCCTCTGGCCGCCTGGCTGGCATCGGTGGGCGTGGCGCTCACCGTGGTGTCCGACTCCCCCCACTTCGAGGCGGGAGTGGCCCGGATGTCGAGTGAAGAGCTGCTGGATCGACTGGCCGGGCACTGGGGTCCGACACCGTCACCGAGCTGATCGCTCGGCGAAGCGCAGGACGACCGCCTCGAGGACCACCGCGGCTCCGGCCGCGGCGAGAGCGAGTGCGGCAGCGATCGCCGCACCAGCGCGGAGCCCGGCCACTCGAGAGGTGAACAGCACGGCTCCGGCCTGGACGACGACGATCGCGGCGGCGGCAGCATTCGATCGGACGGTCCTCGCCGAGCCGGCCCACCGGGACACGGCGACAGGGACGGCGAGCAGACCGAGACACGCCAGGCCCCCGACGACCGCGCTGGGGCGGCCCCGGCCCCCTTCCGCTGTGGCCCAGACGACCAGGCCGACGAGGGCCAGCCCAGTCACTCGGGCTCCAGAGCGCAGGAAGGTCAATGTGGCGAGAACAGGCACCACCACAGCGACGGCGCGGATCTCCTCGGTGTCGGGAACCGTGTAGTAGGCGCCGAGCCACGATCCTGCGGCCAAGAGGCTGGCGGTGACGTTCCCGACATGGGTGGCGAGTTGGGGCCAGGCCCACGCCAACAGCCCGAACGTGAGCAGCGCGAGAAGCCAGGACGGCACCTCGCCCGCGGGCTGGATCTCGGCGACCAGAAGGCCGGCGCCCGCGCCGGTGACCACGAGGGCCATCAGCCTCGGGGCTCGCCCCTGCAGGACGTCGGCGGCGAAGAGGGTGCCGGTTCCAACAACCACGCTGGAGACGAGGCGGTCGGCCCGGGACAGCAGCACCAAGCCGAGCGTGGCCCCGACGGCGAGGGTCAGGAGCTCGGCGCGGGAAGCTGGGGCCGCGATCACGCCCCGCCGGTTCGATGCGCCTCGAGCCAGGCCTGCAGCACCACTAGGTCCCACAGCCGGTAGGTCCAGTCCCGTCGGCCGGACTGGTGCTCGTCCCACGTCCGACGCACCACGTCCGGGGACAAGACACCGTGGGCCTGGAGGGTGGCCGGCGCCAGCAGGTCCTGTGCCCAGCCGCGGAGGGGACCTCGCATCCAGGCGCCGACCGGGACGCCGAACCCGGCCTTGGGTCGTTCGCTCAGCCGGGCCGGCACGTGTTCAGCGAGGACCTGGCGCAGCAGCCACTTCGACTTCCCGTCGCGGAGATGGGCCGACGAAGGGAGCGAGAACGCGAACTCGGCGACGGCACGGTCCAGGAACGGGACCCGGGTCTCGAGCGAGACGCTCATCGCAGCCCGGTCGACTTTGGCGAGGATGTCGTCAGGGAGATAGGTGACGGCGTCCAGGCGCATCAGATCGGCGGCGAGGTCGCCGGAGCGATCGACGGCGTCGGGGGCCGATTCAGCGGGTGGGTCTGCCAGCACCTCGGCGGGATCTTCCCAGTGGCTGGTCAGGAGCCGGTAGGCCGCGAACGGATCCTCCGTCGAGAGCACCCGGCCCACCTTGTCGACCTTGTCGCCAAGCAGCCGTGGCCGCCGCGTGGCTGGAACCAGCGTGGCCACCCGGTCCCAACTCGAGGGTCTCGGATAGCGAAGCGCTTTCGATGAGACGCGCCGCAGCGGACCGGGCAACCAGGCCGCCCGGTTCTGGATGGATGGCAGCAGCCGGTGACGGTGGTAGCCACCGAAGAGCTCGTCACCGCCGTCGCCCGAGAGGCACACCGTGACGTCGGCGCGTGCGACCCGGCTGATGAGGGTGGTGGGGATCTGCGAGGAGTCACCGAACGGCTCGTCGTAGATGGTCGGCAGGTCGGGCACAACGGCCATCGCCTCGGCGGGACCGAGATCGACCCGGACGTGATCAGTGCCGAGGTGGCGGGCGATGGCATCGGCGTGGTCGGCCTCGTCGAAGCCCTGCTCGGCGAACCCGACGGTGAAGGTCCTCACCCGCATCGAGGCCTGGGCCTGCATCAGGGCGACCACGAGAGAGGAGTCGATACCGCCTGACAGGAACGCGCCGACGGGCACGTCGGCCACGACCTGGCGCTGCACCGCTCCGGACAACACGTCCCTGGCCTCGTCGACCAGTGCGGCCGGGGTTGCAGAGACACCCGACGCGACATCGGGGATGGTCCAGTAGCGGCGGTCGGCCGGCGGCTCCCCTCGGCTTTCGCCCGCGATCGTGACCAGGGAGCCGGGACGGAGCTTGCGCACCTGGCGGTAGATCGATCGGGGAGCCGGGACGTACTTGTGACGAAGGAACTCCGCCACCGAGGTGTGGTCGAGGTCGCCGCAGAACGCCGGATGGGCCTCGAGGGCCTTCAGCTCCGATCCGAAGAGGATCGTGTCCCCAAACCACCCGTAGTAGAGGGGCTTCTCCCCGAGTCGGTCGCGGACGAGATGAAGCTTGCGCTCGCGCCGGTCCCAGACGGCAAAAGCGAACATCCCGTCGATGCGGTCGAGCACGCCGTCGGGTGACCATTTTGCGATTGCCTCGACCAGGACCTCGGTGTCACCTGTCGACCGAATGCGGCTGCCGCGCTGCTCGAGCTCCTGACGCAGGTCGGCGAAGTTGTAGATCTCACCGTTGAACGTGAGGACGTAACGCCGGTCCGCCGAGTGGATGGGCTGCGCTGCGAGGTCGGTGGGGTCGAGGATCGCCAGCCGCCGATGCCCGAAGGCGATCCCGGCGTCGGCGTCAGCCCAGACGCCCTCTCCGTCGGGGCCTCGGTGCTTCATGGTGGCGGCCATGCGCCCGACGTCTGCTGCCAGGCGGGCGCCGGCTGTGGCCCGTCGCCGATCCAGGATGCCCGCGATCCCGCACATCGTTATGTCTTATCCCGGCGGGAGCAGATCGGGACGCACGGGGATCACGGTGCGCCAGCCTGCCAGGGAACGAACACCCACAGGCGCCACCGATCTCGCCTGAGCCACCACCCCGAGCCGTTCCTCGGGAAATAGCACTACCGCCATAGTGCAAATACACTTCGACCCGTGAGCGCCCCCCTGCTCGAGATCCGTGACCTGCACGCCTCCGCTGACGGGGCCGAGATCCTGCGTGGCGTCGACCTCGCCGTTCCCGCAGGGGAGGTGCACGCCCTGATGGGCCCCAACGGCTCGGGCAAGTCCACGCTGGCCAACGTGCTGCTCGGGCAGCCCCGAGTACGAGGTCACGGCGGGCTCGATCCGCTTCAAGGGCGACGACATCACCGACTGGGGCCACCGACGTGCGGGGCAAGGCCGGCATCTTCCTCGCCTTCCAGTACCCCGAGGAGATCGCCGGCGTGTCGGTCATCAACTTCCTGCGCCAGGCCCTGTCGGCCCGCAAGGGCATCGACCTGTCGGTGCTCGAGCTGCGGCTGTCGATCATGGAGTGGATGGAGCGGCTCGACATGGACCCGTCCTTCGCCGACCGCTACCTCAACGAGGGCTTCTCCGGCGGCGAGAAGAAGCGCAACGAGATCCTCCAGATGGCGATCCTCGAGCCCGAGCTGGCCATCCTCGACGAGACCGACTCGGGCCTCGACATCGACGCCCTGCGGGTCGTGGCCAAGGGCGTGCAGGAGGTGCGGGAGGACCGCCCCGACCTCGGCGTGCTGGTCATCACCCACTACCAGCGCCTGCTCGACCACCTCGAGCCCGACCACGTCCACATCCTCGTCGACGGCCGCATCGTCGACTCGCGGCGGCCCCGAGCTGGCCCACCGGCTCGAGGCCGAGGGCTACGACGCATGGCGTGACTGCCGATGAGCCTCGACCTCGGTCGCGGTCAAGAAGGACTTCCCGCTCCTCGCACCGCGAGGTCCACGGCAAGCCGCATCGTCTACCTCGACTCGGCCGCGTCGTCGCAGAAGCCGCGCGTCGTGCTCGACGCGATGGACGACCTACTACGAGACCACCCACGCCAACGTGCACCGCGGCGTCTACGCCATCGCCGAGGAGGCCACCCGCCAGATGGAGGAGGCCCGGGCCAAGGTGGCCCGGTTCATCGGCGCCCCGCCTCCGAGCGGGTCGTGTTCACCAAGAACGTCACCGAGGCGATCAACCTGGTCGCCCGCACCTGGGGCACGGCCAACCTCGGGCCCGGCGACGCCGTGCGTGCTCACCGAGATGGAGCACCACGCCAACATCGTCCCGTGGCTCATGCTCGGCCGAGGAGACCGGCGTCGAGCTGCGCTGGCTCGCCGTCGACCGACGACGGCCAGCTCGACCTCACCGACCTCGATCGCCTGCTCGACGGGGCCAAGCTCGTGGCCGTCACCGCCATGTCCAACGTGCTCGGCACCCTCACCCCGGTCCGGCGCATCGCCGACGCCGCCCACGCCGCCGGCGCCCTGGTCGCTCGTCGACGGCGCCCAGTTCGTCCCCCACCTGGCCACCGACGTGGCCGAGCTCGGCTGCGACTTCTTCGGCTTCACCGGCCACAAGATGTTCGGCCCGACCGGCATCGGCGTGCTCTGGGCCCGCGAGGAGCTGCTCGAGGCGATGCCCGCCGTTCCTCGGCGGCGGCGAGATGATCCGCGACGTCCGCCTCGACGGCTTGACCCCCAACGACCTCCCGTGGAAGTTCGAGGCCGGCACGCCGCCGATCGCCGAGGCCATCGGCCTCGGCGCGGCCATCGACTACCTCGACGGGCTCGGCATGGAGGCCGTGCGGGAGCACGAGGTCAGCCTCACCGCCTACGCCCTGCGCACGCTGACCGAGCGCTTCGGCGACGACCTGCGCATCCACGGCCCGGCCGAGCCCGCGGCCCGCGGCGGCGTGGTCTCGTTCTCCCTCGGCGACCTCCACCCCCACGACGTCTCCCAGGTCCTCGACGAGGACGGCGTCTGCGTCCGTGCCGGCCACCACTGCGCCAAGCCGCTGATGCGCCGGCTCGGCGTCGGCCACCGCCCGGGCCTCGTTCTACGTCTACAACGACACCGACGACGTCGACGCGCCTGGCCGACGCCCTGGCCCGACCGTCGAGTTCTTCGCCGGATAGGTTCACCGCCCGATGCCCGGCCTCGAAGACCTCTACCGCGAGATCATCCTCGACCACTACCGCCGCCCGCGGAACCGGGGCGAGCTGGAGCGCCCTCCGGCCCTCCGGGTCGAGGGCTTCAACCCGCTGTGCGGCGACGAGGTCGTGGTCTACCTCGACGTCGAGGACGGCGTGGTCAGCGACGTGCAGGATCGCCGGCCAGGGCTGCTCGATCAGCCAGTCCGTCGGCCTCGATGATGTCGGCGGCGGTCAAGGGCAAGACGGTCGACGAGGCCCGCGAGCTGATCCGGGCCTTCAAGGCCATGATGTCGATCCACGAGGCCGAGCTCGCCGGCGAGGACGGCGCCCCCGAGCCCGAGCCCCGACGCTCAAGCTCGGCGACCTCGAGGCGCTGCAGGGCGTCGTGAAGTTCCCGGTGCGCATCAAGTGCGCCACGCTCTCGTGGAACACCCTGACCCAGGGACTCGACGAAGCGACCAACTGACGGCCTCGAGTCACGGCCTCTGCGGGTCCC
>CAWBVI010000011.1:0-124034 GCA_963792205.1 uncultured Microthrixaceae bacterium
CCCAGTGCGGATCGCGCACGACGACCACGGGTCGTTTCGCCAATCGCAGCACGCCGAACTCGACGCTGCCGAGCCGCACTCCGAGTGGCGGTTCAGAGCCCGGAACGATCTCTCACGCATGACTCCGGGTCGCAAACACCGGGATTGGAGCTGCGCGCATCGAGCTACGCGGGGAGTAGTCGCGTGAGCAGTCCTGCGCACGAGGTGGGACGCTCACGCAACGATCGCGAACTCGCCGGCGACAGGAGCGCGTGGGGTTAGGGTACGAGTCCCCCCTCCGACACGCTGAAACCCTTGCTACGGCAGGGGTTTCGCCGCGCCGTGGGGCCGATTGCTCACAGAATGCTCACAGGAAAAGCCCGGCGACCTGCGCCGCGGCGTCCTGCTGCATCCCGTCGGTGACGTGGGAGTAAATCCCCAACGTCGTCCCGATGGTCGAATGCCCGAGCCGTTCCTGCACCACTTTTGGGGCGCGGCATGAAGCGCCGGGAGCCACCGCCGGAGGTGGTCGACATCGACGAGGCGAAGGAGCTGATCTGGACGATGTCCCTGGCGATGCGACGACGACCGATCGTCATGGCCGGCACCGACGAGGCCGCCATCGCCAGGGACGCCGCAAAGAACCTTTGCGACCTGGCCGAGGCCGAGGTCCCAGACCTTGACGCCGCCCGCGCCCAATACAACCGACTGCCCTGGAGGACCCAGCTATGACCGACTCGTTCGACCCCGACGAGCACTCCGGCGAGGACGACACCATGTGCGCGTCCTCGCATGCAGCTTCCTGCAAGAAATGGGGCCGGATTGTGCAGGAACTTGCATTGCTTGGTGTCACGCCGTCGCAGACGCGGCGAAGCCCTCTCGGCGCGCAACTCCTTGACGCTGGCCGCGCAGGCGCGACTATGAACGGCATCGATATGAATGATCCCGAACACGTCCAGGCGACGGGTCGCCGCTGGATGGTGAGCGTGTTCGGTGACATCACGCGCCGCGGCTCGTGGCCGTCCCGGGACCGCTTGTCGCCGGTCGCCGTGTTCGGCGACATCGACCTCGATTTCAGGCAAGCAGGCATGCCCGCCGGCCAGGTTGCGATCAACGCCGTCGCGCCGTTCGGGAACATCGACGTGCTCGTACCCGACGGTGTCCAAGTCGACGTCGGCGGGTTCACGTTGTTCGGGAGCAAGAAGATCGCGGTGGGAGACGCCACCACGAACGAGTCCGCGGCCGTGATCCGCGTGCGGGGCTTCAGCCTCCTCGGGAGTGTGAAGGTGAGCTCGTAACCCTCGCAGTGGCGGCGCCGGCGCGCCGGTCGAGGTCGGGAGGTGACATGGACACCGCCGAACCGCCAGCACCGGTGGATGACCACGAGGCCGTGCCGGGCCACACCCGGATCGAGCGCACGTCTCGGCGACGGCGCCCGTCCGGGCGGCCACCTCCGTTGCCGCATCCGCTGCAGACCACCGGGGTCAGTTGGATGGCGGCATCGGTGGTGCTGGTGGCATTGTCGCTGGTGGTCTTCGCCGGTGAGCTGCGTGGCCCCGCCGTGGCGGTCACGGCGGTCGACGATGCGGTCGTCCGGTGGATCGCGGGGGTGGACGGGCCCGGTCTGTCGGCGACGATGAAGGCGTTGGCAGGACTGGGTTCGTGGGTGGCGATCACTGCCCTGTTGTGGGGTTTGTTGCTGGCGCTGTTGATGCTCGGACGGTTGCGGCACCTGCTCGTCGTGGTCATCGCGTGGACCTTGCAGGGACTGATCATCCAATACCTGCTGGGGCCGGTGCTGCGACGACCGCGACCGTTCGGGGTGGAGTTCCGGACCGATTGGTATGCGTGGGCGTTGCCGTCCGAACAGATGGCCGCGCTCGCGGTCACCCTCGTCGGGATCTTGTACGCCCTAGTGCCCGAGGGTCGCTGGCGTCAGATCGGCAAGTGGACGGCGGCGGCGGTGGTGGCGCTGGTCGCCGTTGCGCGCATGCATCTCGGGGTGGAGGCGCCCTCCGATGTGGTGGTGGGTGTGGTGATCGGGGTGACGATCCCGTTGCTCGGTTTTCGCCTGTTCACCCCGGCCGAGGCCTTCCCAGTGACCTACCGGCGAGGGCGAGCCGCCCACTTGGACGTCGGCGGTGCACGCGGGGAGGCGATCCGACGGGCGCTGGAAGACCAGCTCGGGTTGGTCGTCGAGGACGTCGAACCGTTCGGCCTGGCCGGGTCGGCCGGGTCGACGCCGCTGCGCATCAAGATCAACGACGGCCCGAATACCTGGCTGTTCGGCAAGCTCTACGCCCGTGGCCACCTGCGTGCCGACCGCTGGTACAAGCTCGGCCGGGAACTGCTCTATGGCCGGCTGGAAGACGAGAAGCCTTTCCACACCGTGCGGCGGCTGGTGCAGCAGGAGGACTACGCGCTGCACAAGCTGCACCTCGCCGGGCTGCCCACACCGCGGCCCTACGGCTTCGTGGAGCTCACTCCCGAGCGGGAATACCTGCTGGTCACCGAGTTCTTCGACCATGCGACCGAGCTCGGCGAGGCCGAGATCGACGACCGCGTCGTGGACGACGGACTGGCGATCGTCCGCAAGCTGTGGGACACCGGGCTGGCCCACCGCGACGTCAAGCCGGCCAACCTGCTGGTCCGCGACGGCCACCTGCTGCTGATCGACGTGGCGTTCGTCCAGGCCCGCCCGAGCCCATGGCGCCAGGCCGTCGACCTGGCCAACATGATGCTGTGTCTGGCGCTTCGCTCGGATCCGGAGCTCGTCTATCAGCGGGCGCGGCGCCAGTTCAGCGTCGCTGAAATCAGCGAAGCCTTCGCCGCCGCCCGAGGGTTCGCCCTGCCCTCCCAGCTCCGCCGCATGCTCCGCGACTCGGGTCGTGACCTCCACGCCGACTTCCTCGACCTGCTGCCTGCCCGGCCAAAGCCGATCAAGATCCAACGTTGGACCGCCCGCCGCGTCGGCCTGCTGGCGCTGATGGTGCCGGCAGCGTTACTGCTCGCCATCTCGTTCCGGACTCTGTTGGTCAACAGTGACGCCACCGTCACGCCACTCGGCAGCGATAGCCCTGGTTGTGACGAGCTGGAACCGCTTTGGCTGGAGGCCCAGTCGGTGCCCTCGGCCTCCCTCGTGCCCTGCGTACGTTCCTTGGCGGACGGTTGGACGTTGGGTGCCGCCAACGTCAGGAACGACTGGTCGAGGTTCACCCTCGACCACGATCGCGTTGGTAGGCCGGCGCTGGTCGTGCGGCTGACCGCCGACTGTGACACCACCGGGGCGACCCCAATGCCCTCCGAACAGCCCGGGACTCAACGGTATGAGCGGACCGCACCCGGTCGCCCCGGACCGGCGACCGCCTACACCGTGTTCCCGGGTGGCTGCGTCACCGCCGAGTTCCGATCGACGAGCAATAGCGACGCGTCGCTCTTCGACGAGGCGGCATCCGCCGTCGGCTTCACTACCCGCCACGCCCTCCAACAAGCACTCGAGCAACGCTCGAACGGGCGACTTCACCTCGACCCGGGGGAAGCGGGATGACGACCGCCGACCTTCTGTCCCCGGCCGTGAAGAGGGATCTCGCGCCCACCCTGCATTCGCCGTCCCGCGTGGCCGTCGCCGCGCCGCCACCCTGCGCGTGGCACGCAGGTTCGTGGCGACCAAGACCCAGATGCTGACCCTCGATCCGGTCCCGCCGGGCGAGTCCCCGTCGATGAAGCTGATCTACGGCGACTAGGTCGACAAGACCCCGTTCACCTCGGTCAGTCTGGCCGGGCCTCGCATCCCGTGGTGGTGGGGCGAGGCCCAGGCCGCCTCCGGTGCTCGCTCTTGGGTTGCTTCAGCCACGAGCCACCAGAAACCAGCACGACTAACGTCCGGTCCGGTCGCCGCAAAGGCCGGCCGGGGGGGGTGAGCCGATGCTCAAGCACCGCGTCGTGATCTCGGTGGTCCTGCTCTGCGCCGCTGTGGTGGTCGCTTGTGGGGACGACTCCGACTCTGACGCTGATTCAACAGCCACCGAGGAGTCCGCTGTCTCGACGACCGACAGTTTGACCACTGACAGCGTGACGACCGACAGCGTGACGACTGAGGTGATCGGGTCCTGGCACCGGGCGCAGACGTGTGCGGAGATGCTTGACGCCTTCCAGCATGCGGGACTCGAGGAATCGCACGTCGGGTGGGTCCAGGGGAACTTCTTCGGCGGCGAGCCGGGTCCGACTGAGGGCGACCCGTGCGAAGGGGCGCTTGGGCCGTTGGAACACGACCACTTCTTCACGGCTGACGGTGAGTTCGGCTCGCACGACGAGAACGGCGAGGAAGTCGACTTTGGAGACTTCGAGGTGGTCGATGACGACACCGTGAGCTTCCCGTCGCATGCCACAGAGTTCGCTTATGACGGCGATCTCGTCGTCGACTACTCGGTGAGCGGCGACGTCGTGGCCTTCGAGGTCGCCCTACCCGAGTCCTGTGTCGACGCATGCGCAGATGCGTACGCCTGGGCGCTGTCGGCCTTCGCGTCCGGTCCGTGGGACAGCGGCGAGGTGCCCTGAAGCAGGTGGGGGGCGCCCCGGCACGACCCCAAAGACCGGGCCCGCCTCCAGAAGGAACGGCGCGCCGCCTGAGAGGTCTCGCGATCACGAAATGATCACAGACTCCCTGCTCCCAGGGTGGACCGGACACCACGACGGGTGTTCGCCGGCCCCCGAGAACCCTGGATTTCCGCGGTTTCGTGGACCACCCGACACGCGGAAGGACGGACTGCGTCGGAGTTCAAATCCCCCCTCCGACACCATCAGGTCCACGCCTCGTGAGTGACGCGTCGACGCTGACAATCTCCCGATCCTCCTCCGGCCGGTAGGCCAGCTGGAGCCCCAGCGACCGGTACACGTTGGTGCTGACGGCGGTATCCGCCCCGCTGAACGCGTTGCTGCCGGACTGCCCGGCGGCGCGCAAGGGCCTTGCTGGCCTGAAGGCGCACTGAACGCTGGGAGACACTTCAGGGGTCGTTCAGGGGTACCGCCAATAGTGAGCATCGACCCCCTTCCCCCAAACCGGAGGACGACAATGACCACGAGAACTGGGTGGATCGCCGCATGGGTAGTGGCAGGCGCGACGGCGGTGGGAGCAGCCAGCCTCGCCTCCGCGAGCGGCAATGAGCGACTGGCCGCTGCGCCGCAGCAGGTCAGTGATGAGGAGCCCTCCGACGTGTGCGAGCGTCAGGCGCGGCGGCCGGTCAGGATCGCCACCGCGAAGCTGATCATCGAGTACAACGCGACCGACGACGACATCGGCGTCCACGGCGCTTTCGACGATCACGGTTGGTCGGTGCTGTGCGTGTTCGACCCCCGTGGTCGCCCGATCGCCGTCTTCGATCCACAGCAGCAGCTCAACGAGCTGACGATGGCAGGCGTGTTCTTCGAGTCTCGTGAGCCACCCGCAGCAGAGTTCTCGTTCGAGGACTTGGCCGCGGCCTTTCCCGAGGGCCGCTACACGGTCGCGCGCGAAGTCCTTTGACGGCACGACGCTCGTCGGCGCGGCCACCTTCACCCACGACGTGCCCGCACCGCCGGAGATCATCGCTCCCGCGCTGGCCGACGACCCCGAGCAGCCTGGCGCGCCCGTCCCCACCGACCGGATGGTCGTCGAGTGGGACCCGGTGACGGAGACGGTGGATGGGGATCCCGTCACGATCACGGGCTACCAGGTGATCGTCACCAAGGAGAACCACGACGATCGGCACGGCTTCTCGCGGCCGATCTACGACGTGCACGTGGGCCCCGACCAGACCTCGCTGAGCGTCCCCGCCGAGTTCCTCGAGCCGGGCACCGTCTACGAGCTGGAGGTACTCGCGCTCGAGCGAAGCGGCAACCAGACGATCAGCGTTGGGTTCTTCGCCACCGCCTGATCACTGCCGATCCCGTCCCGCGCAGTGCCCGGCCTTCGCGCCGGGCACTGTCGCGTGCCCGCCGATGGTGGCCGCGGATCAAGGCTTTCGCCGGCCGAAGCAAGGGTCACACCCCTCGATGAGCGCCCGGAGGTCAGCGGGGGAGAGGACGCCACCTGAGGGCAGAGCTGCCGCCAGAGCTCGACAACCTCCGCCGATCCCTGGCGGCCATGCCACCCGGCGATGGCTGATGAGTGGCTGAGCACCGCCGAGGCCGCCCGCCGCCTCGGCATCACCGTCCAGGCCGTCTACCAGGTCATCGATGCCAGCCAGGTCCTGGCGGCCATTCTCGAGGGACGTTGGCTGCCGGAGGTCTAATCTGCCAGGCGGGCGTCAAGGGAAGGGTGGGGCGCATGCGACGACTGATGACCTCTCTGTTGTGCGCGGGCGCGCTCGTGATGACCGTGACCGCGTGCTCCGACGACGACTCGTCCTCGACCACATCCGAGGTAGGCGGCCCGACGACCGTCGCGAAGGGCGAGGACGTGGAGATCGACGGGTTCTTTGGGCTCGACGGCCGCACGCTGAACATCGACGTCGTGGAGCAGGACGGTGAGGTGACCGGCGAGTTTCAGGTCAGCAACGTCGTGGTCTCGATCCAGTGCGCGGGCACCATGAACTCGACCGGGGTCGACTCCACCGGGCGAGATCTCATCCTCGGCGGCGAGGTGACTGACAACCCAGACGGCCTTGCCACGCTCGATGGCGTCAACGTCGCCGTGGGCGACCGACTCGCCCTGATCATCAGGGAAGGTGGGGGAGGTGACCCCGACCTCCAGGAAGTCACCCTCTATGACCCCGCGTTGATGCCCCCATTCAATGACAGCGTGGGATCGTGCACCGAGCTCGTCGAGGCAGACTACGGCATCCTTGACGGCGGCTATTTCGACGACGTCAAGGACGGCAGCGACATCGAGACCGGCTGACCGGCAATCGCAGTCGTCACACGCGAGGCGTGGCGGACGGCGAGCGCGACGGCGTGGCGACGGTTGACCCGCATAGGTCGGGGGCGAACTATGGCCAGCGGAACGTCGGCCTCGAACACCTCCTCCGCAGGGAACGGCGCGCCGCCTGATTGGTCACAGACTGGTCACAACGGGACCGGACCGAGCGGAACGAGCCTCGGCGGTAAGACGCCGAGAACCCCGAAACTCGGGGTTTGCTGGACTGGACAACACCTGCCGGCACTAGCAGCGGGGGAGTTCAAATCCCCCCTCCGACTCCACCTATTGCACGAGCGAGATCGGGCCCATCGACGGCCTACCAGCTCATCGACGCGGCTTCGCGGCCGGCTATTCGTCGGCTTCGCCGTGCTGGGCGGATTTTCTCCGCTCGAGCCGCCAGTGGATCTCGTGGGTGTCCGGGTGCCGCCACTCGCGCATCCGGTACTCGAATCCCGGTAGCAGCACGATCGGGATCGGATCCGGGGACGCCGGAGCGACCGCTCCCACCACGATCTTCGCGTCAGTCGGGATGAACGGGGACTGCGCGGGGACGGGTCCGGTGATGATCTCCACCGGGTCTCCATAGGGGCGCGGCATGCGAGTCAAGTTAGCAGACGCGATCCAGTGCACACGATTAGAGACCCGTTGGATCCTCGATAACTCTCGGATAGAGTTCATCTCAGTGCCCGGTGGGAAGGGCGTGTGGATCAGCAACAACAGCTGATCCACACGGCCACAACCGGTCCCCCTTTTCGGCGGGAACCGCCAGCAGCCCGTCCCGCTACGGCGGGGCGCGCAGGCGGGCAACGGCGGATGGGACTCCCCTCCCTCCGCCGTTGCCCGGTGCTGGTCTCACCAACGAACGATTGCGACAAGGACCCCACCCATCATGCGGAAGATCCTCCTCGGCTTCGCCGCCACGGCCGCCCTCGTCCTGGCGTCGATCTCCCTGGCGATTCCGTCCGCGTCCGCCGACACTCCCGGATGCGTCACCCGGGCCGAGTTCCTCCAGGCACGCCGCGGTATGACCCCACGCCAGGTCTCGGCCATCTTCGACGTCCCCGGACGTGTCTCGTTCTTGTCCGGCTTCGACGGCTGGAGCCTCCAGAGCCGCGACTACCACGGCTGCAAGCGCTACTCGTACATCTCGGTTGACTTCGAGCGCGACGGCGGCAACCCCTACCGCATGACCTCCAAGACCGGCAGCTTCCTCTGATGAGTGACGCGCAGTCGCCTTCTGGAGGTCCTGTTGCGGGCGCGTGGCAGAGAGCCTGGGCTTCGTTTCGGCAATGGTCAACGGTCGGCCAGGTGTTCTCCTGGATCGGGCTCGCGTTCGCCGTGCTGCTGGTCATGGGCAGCATCGCTGGCCCACCCGACGAAGACCAGATCGCAGTGCGCGACACCGCTCCCGTAGACACGACTGGGGACGTTGAGCCGACCGTCACCAACGCATCTGAGCCCGTCCCAACCACCGAGGCTTCCGAGACTGCGCCGCGAGAAGAGCGAGCTCCCACCGTCGAGGTGACCCGCATCATCGACGGCGACACGATTGAGACCACCAGTGGCGAACGGGTGCGCCTGATCGGGATCGACACGCCCGAGACGCACGGGGGCACTCAGTGTTATGGCCGCGAGGCGACGGCCGCCATCGCCGACATCATTCCTCCGGGAACTGCCATCGAGGTCGAGTACGACGTCGACCGCACCGACCGGTACGGCCGGACGCTCGCCTACGTGTACCGGGCCTGGGACCAGCGCTTTGTGAACGACCGCATGGTGGAGCGAGGCTTCGCGGTTCTCCTCACGATTCCGCCCAACGTGGCCCACGTCGACGAGTTCCGGGCTTCCGAGCAGGACGCCCGAGACAACCTGCGAGGACTCTGGCTCGGCTGCCTCGACCTACCGGACCCGCCGCCGACCACTCTTCCGCCGCCGCCCCTGCCGCCCCCGCCTCCGCCCCAGCCGGCTGGGAACTGCGATCCCAACTACGCCGGATGCGTCCCCGTCGCCTCCGATGTCGACTGTGCTGGAGGACCAGGCGACGGACCGGCCTACGTATCCGGACCAATCCAGATCACCGGGTCAGACATCTACGGACTCGACTCGGACAGTGACGGCGTGGCCTGTGAGTAGCTGGCCAGGAGCGAGCCCTCACATGACTGGGTCAAGGCGGGGATCGTGGCGCTGAATCTTCTCGCGGCCTCTGAACATCGCCGTCGGGTGTCACCCGCGCTGTGATACGACTCCGGTGACGCTTCTGGGAAGGGGCCGAGTCATGAGATCCAGGTTGACTGTCAAGCACCGTTTCGGTCCTGTTCTTGTCGTGTCTGCCGTGCTGGCGGTCACTTCCTGTTCCTCCTCGGGGGGTGATGACGCCGCGCCGGCGCCGGATACCGAGTCGTCGACGGCGACGAGCGTGGCGAGCACCGCGACGACGAGCGCCGTCGGTGTCATCGCCGAAAGGTTCGACATCGGCGGCGGTCAAGAGCTCTACCTCCAATGCGAGGGGGTTGGCTCGCCGACGATCCTGCTGGAGGCCGGCGACGAGTCCGGCGCAGAGGACTGGCGCTCGGTGATGCCGGGCCTGGTCGGCGAGACGCGGACGTGTGCCTACGACCGAGCGGGAACGGGCCAGAGCGACGAGGCGGCCGGCTGCCGACAGCTCGAGGACATCGTGGGCGACCTCGAGGCCTTGCTGGAGGTGGCGGGGATCGACGGCCCCTACGTCCTGGTCGGCGCATCCGGGGGCGGTTACCTCATGGCCGGCCTGGCGGCACGGAACCCTGCCGACGTGGCCGGCCTGGTCTTCGCCGAGACGCCGAAGGCGATCACGGTCGCCGAGGCGCCGCCGGAGGTCGTCGAGGCGATCGCCTGTGACGCCCCGAGCAACGTCGAGCGCCGCGACTACGCCGCCGTCGAACATGCCGCATGGGACAACCGCCAGGAGATCGGTGACTTTCCGGTAGCCGTCATCTCCAACGACTACGGCCCGGAAGCCACCGAGCCCGGCGAACGGACCAATGCGCGGGATCAGCGGGGCTGGCTGGTCCTGAGCCCGAACTCCCACCAGGTGATCGTGACCTCTGGCCACGACGTGCCGATCAACGAGCCCGATCTCGTGGTGAGCGAGATCCTGGGCGTACTCGAGGACGCCCAGGCCTGACGGGACGCGCCCTACTGGGCTGCCGGGACAGGCGCGCTGCGGCGATAGATGCCCAGCGCGAGCGTGTAGGAGACGACCAGGATGCCCGCGGCCCAGGCGAGGGCGACCCAGATGTCGGGGCCGGGGGTGCCCTCGGTCAGCAGTGAGCGCATGGTCTCGATGATCGGTGTCATCGGCTGGTTCTCGGCGAAGCCTCTCAGCCATGGCGTCATGGAGTCGGTCGGGACGAACGAGGGGCTGATGAAGATCAGCAGCAGCAGGATGTAGCTGAAGGCGCCGGCGCCTTCGACGGTCTTCGCCAGCAGGCCGAAGAACATGGCCAGCCAGGTGGTGGCCAGGGTGAAGAGGACCAGCAGGCCGCAGAACGAGAGCCAGGCGGCGGTGTCGGCCGCCGGGCGGAACCCGACGAGGAGCGCCACCACGATCACCAGCAAGCAGGAGAAGAGGTTGGACAGCGTCGATGACAGGGCCTGCCCGCTCAGGACCGACGAGGGGGTCACCGGCATGGTCCGGAAGCGGCTGATGATGCCCTTCTGGAGGTCCGTGCTGAGACGCACGGCGGCATAGGCGATGCCGCTCGCCACCGTCATGATGACGACCCCGGGCGTGATGAAGTCGACGTAGTCGATCGAGCCGGTCTGCTCCCCGAGTGCGCCGCCGAACACGTAGACGAACAACAGCAACATGGCGATCGGTGTCAAGACGACCGTGATGATCGTGTCGAGGCTGCGCGTCGTGTGACGGAGGCTTCGCTTCGTCATGGTCCAGGTGTCAGTGAGCGCTCGCATGTCGATCCTCCTTCTCTTCGTCGAGGATCTTGAAGAACACGTCGTCCAGCGTCGGCAGCTGCCTGGAGAACCCGGTCGGCTCGATCCCGCTGTCCTTGAGCCGGATGAACATGTCCGCCATCTCGGCCACCGAGCCGGTGGTGGCGACGACCAGCTTCGAGTCCACCCGGCTGACCTCGTGCTGCTCGCCGAGTGCTCGCTGCGCCGCGGACAGTTGCGCCTTCCTCGCCGAACTCCAGCTCGACGAGCCCGGTCGGCACCATGGCCTTCAGCTCGTCTGGTGTGCCGCTGGCCACGATCCTGCCGCCGTGGAGGATGGCGATCTCGTCGGCGAGACGGTCGGCCTCCTCCAGGTACTGGGTGGTCAGGAAGACCGTGGTCCCGTTCTCGACCAGTTGCCGGATGGTCAGCCACATGTCGGTCCGGCCCTTGGGGTCGAGCCCGGTCGTCGGCTCGTCGAAGAAGATGATGGGTGAGTCGCCCACCAGGCTCATGGCGATGTCGAGCCGGCGCCGCATCCCGCCCGAGAAGGTCAGCAGGCGGCGGTCGGCAGCCTCGTTCAGTTCGAACTTGTCGAGCAGGTCCGCCGCGGTCTGCCCGGGATCGGCGACGTGGCGCAACTCGCCCATCAGCACCAGGTTCTCCCGGGCAGTGAGCACGTGGTCCACCGCGGCGAACTGTCCGGTCAGGCTGATCTGCTCGCGGACCTTGGAGGGTTGCTCCGCCACGTCGAACCCGGCGACGCTCGCCGTGCCGCCGTCGGCCTTGATCAACGTGGTCAGGATGTTGATCGTGGTCGTCTTGCCCGAGCCGTTGGCTCCGAGCAGGGCGAAGACCGTGCCCCGCCCGACGGTGAACGAGACGTCGTGGAGCACCGGTACTCCCTTGTATCCCTTCACGAGGTTCCTCACCTCGATGGCGTTGGTGGTGCTTTCGTCCATGGTTCTCAGGTATCTCCTTGCCGATTCGGAACCGACGAGCGTGCGATCAGGACGTCGCCGAACGAGGTCCGGGCGCGGACCTGGACTGTCTCGGCTGACGGTTCGGGGTCGTCGGCGGGGGTGAGGTTGTTGTGGACCCGCCCGAACTTGGTGGTGGCGTCGATCCAGGCCGCCGTGCCCTCCCTGACCCCGATCTCCAGCCCGCCGGAAGCGGTCTCGATGGTCACCGAGCCACGGGCCACCTGGCCGAGCCGGATGTTCCCGTTGGCGGTCTTCACCGTGACGTCGCGGCCCGCATCCTCGATCGTGACGTCACCGTTGGCCGACTTGACCCTCACGTCGCCTCCGACCCGGCCGATCCACGTCTTGCCGTTGAGGTTCTTGACGTCGGCGTCGCCGGCGACGACGCCGATGGTCATGTCGCCGGCCGCCACGATCTCGGCCCTGTCGGATGCCTCCTCGACCGCGACGTGTCCGGCGCCGGTGCGCACCCGTAGCGCCCCGGTCTGGTCGAGCCGGACATCGCCGGCGCCCGTCTTCACCTCGACATCATCGAGACGGCCATCGCATCGGAAGTCGGCGAAGCCGGCGTCGGCGCGTAGCGAGGACCTCTCCGGGAGCTCCACGGTCACCTCGACGGAGCCGCCCCGCTTCCATCCGAGGAGGGGTGCGGCGATGCCGCGCGGTTTCGGCGCCCTGATGGAGAGGGTCCCGTTGGCCAGGTCGACGACGGTCTTTCCCGCCGCCTCGACGTCTTCTGGCCGGTCCCGATCGCTCGGATTCACCGCCACCACGGTGTCGGTGCGGTCACTGGCGATGACGTGCACCGCGCCCTGGCTCATCTCGATCGACAAGACGATGGGCTGGTTGGTCTCGAAGGTCGGCATGTGCGCTCCTGATCCGTTTCGCTGAAGGGGGGCCGTGGTCGTCAACGAACCCATCCGGTGTACTTCTGGCTGCCTCCCGGGCTGCGCCGTGACATCTGTGCCTGGGTGCCCTCGACGGCGACAGCCGCGGCGCGGACCAGCCATGCGTTCAGAGACAGACCCTCGCGTCGCGCCGCCTCTTCGATCTTTGCCTTGAGCCCTTCCGGGAGCCGGAGGTTGAGCCGGGAGGTGCCTCCCTCGTCGTCACCGGCGGGGATGACGGTGGGGGAGGCGGCGCTCCCGGAAGTGGCGACGTCGCCGGCCTCGTAGGCCGGCAGGGTCACGACGAAGTCGGGGTCGCTGCCGCGCAGGCGGACTTCCACCGCCCCCGGCGCCAGCTCCCTCGTGATCTCGTCGGCCGCCGCGGAGAGCGCCTCGAGCAGAACGAGGCGCATTGCCGCCTCCAGTCCGGGGGCGAGCCTCTCGACGGCGGCTCTGCTCTCGGGCCCACCCGAATCGGCAGCGGCGACCAGCTGTTCGCGCAGGGTCTCCACGTACATCGCAAGATTCATGTGAGCCATATGGCACCATATTGGCACCACGTCAAGTGCCATCCGACACGCCCGTCAGCCCGGGCCGTCGCGCCCCATCGTGGTCAGGCATCGCCCGGCGCGTTCGGCACGGCCTGATCACCGCACGACCACCAGTTGACCTGTTCGAACTCCGGATCGAGAGTTGAAGGCACCACAGAGGGTCACCAAGGAGGCAGAACGTGTACGCAACAGTTGGTCAAGTGATGGTGGATCCCGGCCGCGAAGCCGAAGCGCGCCAGCTCCTCGAGGAGGTCGTCTTGCCGAGGGCGAAGGGTCTGGCTGGTTTCCAGGGCGGCCACTGGGCACGCGCTCTGGGTGGAGACGTCGGCCACTCGTTCATGCTCTTCGACACCGAAGCAAACGCGCGAGCCGCGGCTGAACAGATCGCCCAAGGTCCGCCGCCGGGCGCGCCGTCGAGCCCCCCGGCGACCTTCGTGAGCGTCGATGTCTGCGAGGTGGTCGCTCAGGCGTAGCGTCCCCGTGAACCTCGCGGTGCTCACCCGTCGGCCTCCGTGGTCGTGGTCGCCGGGGTGCGGGCCTCCTCGAGGGCTCGTTGGGCGGCGCCGACGGTGGCCGGATCGATCACGCCGGTCGGCTCCACCCCGAGGTCGGTCTGGAACGCCTGAAGGGCCGCCGTCAGGGCGTCGGTCCACTCGCCGTCGATCGGGCCGGTCCAGTGGCCCGTCACGGTCAGCACCGTCTGGAGCGCCGCCGTGTGGGCCAGCTCGGCCGCAGCGGCGTCGCCACCGGCCGCGGACACGGCGTCGTCGAGCGCCTCGGCGGTAGCCCGGTCGACGAGCCCGGTGACCGGCAGGCCGGCGTCGGCCTGAAGCCGCTCGACGGCCTCGACCGTGGCCGGGCCGTAGACACCGTCGATCTCCCCCTCGAGGTAACCGGCGGTGGTGAGTGCCGACTGCAGCGCCCTGGTGTAGTCGGCGACGGCAGTGACGGTCTCGTGCTGCTCCTCTTCGCTCAAGCAGCCGGCGGTGGCGAAGAGCTGCATCCAGGCGACCTCGACCGACACCGCGGCGGCGTTCACCTGCTGGGTCGCCTCCGAGAGCGGCGTGGACTCGTCGACGCCCTCGAACGCGGCGCTGAGGTCGGCCTCGGCCTGCTCGACCCGGTCGACCGCCTCGTCCGGGACGACGGGCTCGGTCGTGGTAGTCGTGCTCTCGGCCGGTGGGGCGGTCGTCCCGGCCTGGGCCTCGGCCAGGGCGATCTCGGCATCGGCCACCTGTTGCTCAGCCTCGGCCCGGTCGTCCCGCGCCTCGCGCACGTCGTCGGCGCTCGAGGTGACGGCATCGCGTGGCTCCTCGAGGTCGGCGCCGGCCGTCGTCACGTCACCGACGGTCGCCTCGGCATCCGTGACGAGCCCGCCGTACCGGTCGACCGCCTCGATGTACTGAGCGCTCTCGTCGCAGAACTGGGCGCGGGACTCGTCCAGCGCGGTCTCGGCCTCGTCCAACGCCGCCACCGCCATCTCCAGGTCTTGCTGAGCGGCCGCGACCGGATCGGCCTCGGTGTCTTCGTCGCCATCGGTGTCGCTGCAGGCGGCCAGCGCCAGCACCACGGCGCCGACCGCCAGTGCTCGCCGTGCCACCGACATCCGGTACTTCTTCGCCGCGGAGGTCATGGGCTCGATCCGGGCGCCTCGACCAGCTGGTTCGCGGTGACGTCCTCGAGACGGGTCCGCGTGCCGTCCGGGTACTCGACCACGAGGGTGCGCACCCGGGTCGCGTCCCCCAGGCCGAACAGCAGGCGGGGGTCCTCGGACGAGAGGTAGCTCGAACCCGCCTGCACCTCCCGGACCAGCTCGCGCCCGTCCGGCAGCACGGCGGTCACCCGCGCCCCCGGCGAGGCCTCGGGCAGCCCAACGGCCAGCCAGTTCCCACCGCTCGTGGTGTTCTCGAGCAGGATCAGCGGCCCGCCGATCGAGTTGATGGCGATGTCCAGGTCGCCGTCGTTGTCGTAGTCGGCCGCCGCCAGCCCCCGTCCATTCGTCTCGAGCCGGTCCTCGCCCTCGGCCTCGAGCCCGAGGTCCGCGAACCGCAGCGCCTCGCCGGTCGACCGGTTCTCCAGGATCTGGATCGGTGCCGCATCGTCGATCAGGTTCGTCACCGGGATGTCGCCGTTCGTCAGGACGAGGTCGAGGTCGGTGTCCAGGTCCAGGTCGACCCAGGAACCGCCCCAACCGGTCAGGGCCGGCGTGTCCACGAAGTCCTCTCGGGCGTCGGTGTACTCGGTCGCACCGGAGTCGGAGCCGGTCGGCAGCGCCCGGTACACCGCGTGGCCCTGGCCCCGCGAGTTCGAGACGAACAGGTCGGTCAGGCCGTCCCCGTCGTAATCGCTGGCGGCGATCCCCATCCCCGCGTTGGCGTCGGCGACTCCGGCGTCCACGGCCACGTCCCGCAAGCGGAAGCCGAGGCCCGCCGGATCGGCCTCGACGCCTCCCGGCCAGGGCCGGTTCCGGTAGAGGCGGTTCGGGTCCTCGTCGTTCGCCACCAGCACGTCGAGCCGGCCGTCGCCGTCGAGGTCGCTCATCACGGCGCCGAGACCGTGCTCGGGCTCGCCCCGCTCCACCCCGGCCACCTCGCCCACCTCGCGGAACGTCGGCCGGCCGCTCCCGTCCGCGCCGCCCTGGTTCAGGTAGAGGAGGTCCCGCACACCGCGGTGGTTCGTGGGGAAGCCGTCGAACGAGCCGGCGATTGGCGCGTTCGGATCGGTGTACCCGGCCACGAAGATGTCCGAGAGGCCGTCACCGTTCACGTCGCCCACGGCCGCGCCCGCGTGCCAGCCGTACTCGGTGATGCCCGCGGACCGCGCGATCTCGCTGAAGGTCCCGTCCCCCTGGTTCCACAGCAGCGCGTCGTAGGTGTCCGACGTGACGTAGAGGTCGGTGTGGCCGTCCCGATCGACGTCGGCGGCCACGCACCCGCTGCCCCGCAAGGCGAGATTGGCCCCCGAACCCCGGCTGACGTCGGTGAAGGTCCCGCCCTCGTTGTGGAAGAGCGCGCTGCGCGGCAGGTCGCCCGTCTCGCGCAGGCGGGCGACCTCGCCCTCGGCGTAGGAGTTGACCACGAAGAGATCGAGCCACCCGTCGGCGTCGTAGTCGAGCCAGCAGAGCCCGCCGCCCATCATCGCCGGCGGGTCGCCCGAGCCGGCGGAGTAGCGGAAGGCTCCGTGGCGGAACTGCAGTCCCACATCTTCGGCGACGTCGCGTAGCTCGGGCGCCACGAACCCCGTCGGGTCCAGCGCCACGAGCTCGGTGTCGGGCGCCGGCGGCGGGTCAGACGCGTCCCGCTCGCGCTGCACGGAGAACTCACCGTCCTCGAACGCAAGCTCGAACGTGCGCTCGAAGCGCGCCGCTTGGGACCCGAACAGCGTGGCGACGGCGATCGGCGGGCCCTGTCCCTCACCCGGCTCGAGGGTGACCTCGGCCCGGTCGACCTCGCCGGCCGGCACGCCGAGCCACGCGATGGTCGCCAGCACGATCTGCTCGGCGGTGTCGCGGTCCAGCTGCGTGGCCACCCCCTGCGAGGGCAGGATCTCCACGGCGGGCAGGTCGCCCCTCGACACGGTGCGCAGGTCGGTCTGGCCCCCGCTCGGCTCGGCCACGAGTCCGGCGGCGAAGACGAGGCCCGTCGCCGCGACCACGGTGACCGCGCCCAGGGCCGGGCTCCCGGCGGCGCGGATCCGCAGGCGCGTGCGGTCCACGGCGGGGCGGGTCCGCTCCGCGGACAGCGCCAGCGCGATCAGGGGTCGCGCCGCGCACACCAGCGCCAGCGCGGCCAGGACCGCCACCTTGGTCGCGAACTCGGTGGTCTGGGGAGCGATCAGGAGCAGCGCCAGGAGGCCGACCGAGGCGCCGAAGGCCCGTCGGTTCGACGGCGATTCGGGCACCGTCTTCGGGTCCGTGATCATGAAGAACAGGAACACGAGGATCTCGGGCGAGAACACGAGGATCCGCCACAGCTCCGCCCCGGTGATCGGTCCGAGGTGCCAACGCGCCGTCATCGCGTGCTCGGTCGTCGCCAGCACCGCGATGCCGGCCGCGAAGACGAGCCAGAAGCTGATCGCGAGCCCCACCAGGTGGAGCCGGCGGAGGATGGCGAAGCCTCCGGCGACGATCAGGATGAGCGCCAGCGCCAGCCAGACCGACATCGGCCCCCACCAGAAGTCGAGGGGCTCGGCCCGCGCCGAGCCGAGGAGCAGGAAGCACAGGACAAGCCCGAAGTTGGACGGGTTGAAGACGTGCTGGCCGCGGAAGCGGATGAGGTACTTGGACAGCAGCGAGATCGCCGCCGTCCCCGCGAAGATCCACCATCCGTGCAGGCTCCACCAGTCCCCGTGCTCGGTGCCGGGGACCCGGAGGATGAAGGCGACACCGTTGCCGGTGAGCATCGCGCTGGCAGGCCACATGAGGACCCGCTGGCGCCGGAAGGTGATCACGACCTCCAGCACGAAGCACGTGAAGATCGAGATCAGGATCTGCGCGATCGAGAGCTGGAAGTCGAAGGCGACCTGCCCCAGGACCTGCAGGGAGATGATCACGCCCGCGAGGTGCAGGCGGGGGTCGCTCAGGCTCGGCAGCAGCACCGGGTAGTCCGTGCCGCGGAGCCGCAGGGCCCGTGGCGCCGTCACGGGCTCAGTATCGCCGGTCGCCCGAACCCGGGCGCCGTCGGGTCAGAGGCCGAGCTGCTCGGACGCGAGTCGGGTTCCTTCGACCCGGGCCCCGATCTTGGCGAAGGCGACGTCCCGGGAGGTCGAGGTGTCGTCGGCGAAGGGCGAGAACCCGCAGTCGTCGGTGGTGCCGAACCGGCCGGGGGGCAGGACGGCGGCCGCCTCGAGGACTCGGTCGCGGACCTCCTCGGCGGACTCGACGCGCGGATCGATGGGATCGATCACGCCCACGAAGACCTGCTGGTCGGGACGCAGGTGCTCGGCGATCAGGGCGAGCGTGCGCGAGGGGTCCTCCTCGCCGGCGAGCATCACATAGACGTTGCCGGCGTTGATCGAGAACAGGTCGGGCAGCAGCTCGGCGTAGTCGACGTCGGCGCTGTGGGTGGAGTCCTGGTCCCCGCCGGGGCAGGTGTGCACGCCGATCCGGGTGCGCTCGTCGTCGGAGAAGCGGTCGAGGACGCGGTTGTTGAGGGCCACGAAGTCCCGGAGCAGCCCGCCCGAGGGATCGAGCTTGATCGACAGGCGCCCCTCGGTGAAGTCGATCTGCACCTTGTGGGCGCCCCGGTCGAGCGAGCGCCGGATGTCCTGCTCAGCGGCGTCCACGAGGTCGTCCAGGAACGCCTCGCGCTCGTAGCCCTCCACCCCGTCCTGCGGGTAGAGCAGGCTCAACGCGGAGGCCGCGATCACCGCCTGCTTGACCGGCACGTTCGCATAGCGTTGTGCAGCCTCCAGGTAGCCGTCCGCGTGCCGGCCGAACCGGAACGGTCCCGACGCCAGCCGCGGCAGCTGCCGGGTGTGACCGTCCGCGAACGGGATCACGGCGCCGTCCGGGGCCAGGTTGTCCAGTCCTTCGAGCGGATAGGTCACGAAGCTCGACTTCGTCTGCTCGCCGTCCGAGATCACGGGCGAGCCCGTCGCCTCGAACCGCTCGATCGTGTCGCGGAGCGCTCGGTCCTGGAGCTCCTCGAGCCCGTCGGGCGGGAGCTCGCCTCGACCGGCGGCGGCCATGCCGTCGATCAGCTCCTGGGGCCGGGGGATGCTGCCGATGGGCTCAGTGGGGATCAACGCACGCTCCTCGGGTCGGCGCCGCGTCACGGCGGTCGCGGCGGGGCCCCATAGTGGCACCCGGGCGTTCGGCCCGTTGGCCGTCGGAACGACTCGGCCCAGCCGGCCGGAGGGGGTCGAGTCGTGGCCGGAGCCCAGGCCGCGTACCGTCGTCGCCGTGACGCCGGAGGAGATCGCCGACCTCGCGCACCTGCGCCGGGCCCGTGACCTCATGGACCGCGACTACGCGCAGCCGCTCGACGTCCCGGCCCTGGCCCGGACCGCGCTCATGTCGCCCGCGCACTTCTCCCGCAAGTTCCGGGCGGCGTACGGGGAGACGCCCTACTCGTATCTCATGACGCGGCGCATCGAGCGGGCGAAGGCCCTTCTTCGTCAGGGGATGTCGGTCACCGACGCCTGCTTCGCCGTCGGCTGTACGTCCCTCGGCTCGTTCAGCTCACGGTTCACCGAGATCATCGGCGAGACCCCGTCGCAGTACCGCGCCCACGACCACCGCGAGCACGAGGTCGTCCCCGTGTGCGTGAGCAAGGTCGCCACGCGACCGCGGCGGACCCCCGCCCCGACTTGACGCGGACCGACCCGACACCGAGCAGGATCGGAGAAGCAATCGGCGGGTCGGTGCTCCTACGGTCGTCGCATGCCAGTCACCGTCTCCGCCATGTTCATCCCTGTCCACGATCCCGATGCCGCCCTCGGCTTCTACCGCGATGCGCTCGGCCTCGAGGTCAGCAACGACGTCGAGTCCGACGGCTTCCGCTGGGTCACCGTCGGGGCCCCGGAGCAGGACGTCGACATCGTCCTCTTCCAGCCCCACGGCGGGCTCTCCCAGGCCGAGGGCGACGCCCTCCTCGCCCTGGTGACCCAGGGGTCGCTGCAGGCCGCCATCTTCAAGTCCGACGACCTCGACGCCACCTTCGAGAAGGTCCGGGCGTCGGGTGCCGAGGTGCTCCAGGAGCCGGTGTCCCAGCCCTGGGGCGCACGCGACTGCGCGTTCCGGGACCCCTCGGGCAACCTCGTTCGCATCGCCCAGGCCTGATCGGCCGCCGCCCCGTGTGCGTCATCTACCGCCGCAACCAGGTCGCGTCGGCGTTCGCGGAAGAGCCGCTCGACGTCGTCGACGGCCTGGCGCGGCGATCCGGTAGACCGCGGACCGTCGTCGCGGCGTTGATCCAGACCGGCGACGCCGACGGCGACCGCGACGACGTCCCCGCCTGACTGATGGAGGCTCGATGAGCAAGGCCAAGAAGACGAACGCGTCGGCGCCGGTGCTGTCCGCGGCGGACAGCCACGACCTGATCCGGGTGCACGGGTCGCGCGTGAACAACCTCAAGGACGTCAGCGTCGAACTGGCGAAGCGCCGGCTGACGGTGTTCACCGGCGTGTCGGGCTCGGGCAAGAGCTCGCTCGTCTTCGGCACGATCGCCGCCGAGTCGCAGCGACTGATCAACGAGACCTACAGCGCCTTCGTGCAGGGCTTCATGCCCACGATGGCTCGGCCCGAGGTCGACCTGCTCGAGGGCCTGACGACGGCGATCCTCGTCGACCAGGAGCGGATGGGCTCCGACACCCGCTCCACCGTCGGCACCGCCACTGATGCCAACGCGATGCTGCGGATCGTCTTCAGCCGGCTCGGGAAGCCGAACATCGGCCCGCCCAGCGCGTACTCCTTCAACACCGCCTCGATCAGCGGGGCCGGTGCCGTCACGATCGAGAAGGGCGGCAAGAAGGTCAGGGAGAAGCGGACGTTCCAGCGCACCGGTGGCATGTGCCCACGCTGTGAGGGCCGGGGATCCATCAACGACTTCGACCTGACCGCGCTGTACGACGACAGCAAGTCGCTCAACGAGGGGGCACTCACCGTCCCCGGGTACAGCATGGACGGCTGGTACGGCCGCATCTTCCGCGGCTGTGGCTTCTTCGACCCGGACAAGCCGATCCGGAAGTACACCAAGAAGGAGCTCGACGACCTGCTCTACAAGGAGGCGACCAAGATCAGGGTCGACGACGTCAACCTGACGTATGCGGGACTGATCCCGACGATCCAGAGGTCGATGCTCTCCAAGGACGTCGACTCGATGCAGCCGCACATCCGCGCCTTCGTCGAGCGGGTGGTGACGTTCTCCACCTGCCCTGACTGCGACGGCACCCGGCTCAGCGAGGCCGTCCGGTCCTCGAAGATCGAGGGGATCCACCTCGGTGACGCCTGCGCGATGGAGATCCGGGACCTGGCCGACTGGGTCCGCGGTCTCGACGAGCCGTCGGTGGCGCCGCTGCTGGAGGCGCTGCAGCACACCCTCGACTCGTTCGTCGAGATCGGGCTCGGCTACCTCAGCCTCGACCGGCCGTCGGGGACCCTGTCGGGCGGCGAGGCCCAGCGCACCAAGATGATCCGCCACCTCGGCTCCTCGCTCACCGACATCACCTACGTCTTCGACGAGCCAACCGTCGGACTGCACCCGCACGACATCGAGCAGATGAACGACCTGCTGCTGCAGCTGCGGGACAAGGGCAACACCGTGCTCGTGGTCGAGCACAAGCCGGAGACGATCGCCATCGCCGACCACGTCGTCGACCTCGGCCCGCGCGCCGGCACCGAGGGTGGCGAGGTGGTCTTCGAGGGCACCTTGGACGGGCTGCGGGCCAGCGACACCCTCACCGGCCGCCACCTCGAGGACCGGGCCGCCCTCAAGGAGACGGTGCGGACGCCGTCGGGGACGCTGGAGGTGCGCGGCGCCAGCACCAACAACCTGCAGGACGTCGATGTCGACATCCCGCTCGGCGTGCTGGTCGTGGTGACCGGCGTGGCCGGGTCGGGGAAGAGCTCCCTGATCCACGGCTCGGTGTCCGGGCGGGACGGCGTGGTGGCGGTCGACCAGAGCCCGATCGGCGGCTCGCGACGGAGCAATCCCGCGACCTACACCAAGGCCCTCGACCCGATCCGCAAGGCGTTCGCCACGGCCAACGGCGTGAAGCCGGCGCTGTTCAGCGCCAACTCCGACGGCGCCTGCCCCACGTGCAACGGCGCCGGGGTCATCTACACCGAGCTGGCCATGATGGCCACCGTCGCCTCCACCTGTGAGGACTGTGAGGGGAAGCGGTACCAGGCCGACGTCCTCGACTACGAGCTCGGCGGCCGCGACATCAGCGAGGTGCTCGCCATGTCGGTCAACGAGGCCGAGGCGTTCTTCGGCACCGGCGAGGCGGAGACCCCGGCCGCGCAGAAGGTCCTCGACCGGCTCCGCGACGTGGGGCTCGGCTACCTCACCCTCGGCCAGCCGCTCCCCACGCTGTCCGGCGGCGAGCGGCAGCGGCTCAAGCTGGCCACCCACCTGGCCGAGAAGGGCGGCGTCTACGTGCTCGACGAGCCGACGACCGGACTCCACCTGGCCGACGTGGAGCACCTGCTCGGCCTGCTCGACCGTCTCGTCGACTCCGGCAAGTCGGTCATCGTCATCGCCCACCACCAGGCGGTCATGGCCCACGCCGACTGGATCATCGACCTCGGCCCCGGCGCCGGCCACGATGGCGGCCGGATCGTCTTCGAGGGCACCCCCGCCGACCTCATCGCCGACCGCTCGACCCTCACCGGCGAGCACCTCGCGGCCTACGTCGGCGCCTGACCGACGCCACCGCCAAGAGAGGCGAGTTCAAATCCCGCTGTGACACCACATCGCAGGCGGTTCCGGACTCAGCGGCGGGCGACGACGATGAGGCTCTCGAACGGGGCTTCCAGTCGACCGTCTGGCTTCGTGAACGGTGCCAGGACCTCTCGGGCGCCAGTCGACGATCTGGTCGTAGACGTCGCTGGTGACGCGCTCGCCCAGCGGCGTGCTCTTCACCTCGGTGGCCACCGCGGCCTCAATCGACGGGAAACGGGCGACGCCGGACTGCGTGAGGGTGTTCGTCACGCGGAGGCCGGCCTGGCCGAAGTACTCGGTCAGCTCGTCGGCGTCGCCGCAGACGAAGTAGGTGCTCAGCAGGGACCGGGCCTCGGGTCCCGCGACGCCGGTGGCCATCTCGATGAACGGCCCGTACGCCGCCTGCCGGCCGAGGGCGCTGGGCACCAGTACCGCCACAGTGCCGTCTGCGGACGTGACCCGGCCCATCTCCCGCAGGGCGCCGGGGCGGTCGGCGAAGAACATGAGCGCCATCTGGCAGAGGGCAACATCGAAGGCGCCGTCGTCGAACGGGAGGGCTGCGACATCGCCCTGATGCCATTCGAGATCGGGTTGCACTCGTCGGGCCACGGTGAGCATGGCGTCGTTGAGATCGACACCGACGACATTGGCCTCGCCGACCAGGCCGGCGGCGTTGCGGGCGACAACTCCGGTGCCACAGGCGACGTCGAGCACGCGCTGGCCCGGGGCCAGGCCCGCGGCCTGACACAGCCTCGGGGCCCATTGGGCGAAGAAGGCGGGCACGAACTCGGCCTCGTAGGCCTCGGCCGCCTCGATCGGGATCTGAAACGACTCGGTGGTCTCGCTCATGCCCCGATCATCCGATGGTCCTCGAGGCGGAGCATCGGGCAACTGACCTATGGGTCAGGTGCCTGTCCCCGTGTGGACACCGCATGGGCCGCGGCTTCAGCGCGGTTGCGCAGGTGGAGCTTGGCCAGGATGCGGCTGACGTGGTGGGCAGCCGTCTTGCGGCTGATGTGGAGCCGCTCGGCGATCTCGGGGTTGGACAAGCCGGCGCCGAGGAGGCGCAGCACGTCCTCTTCCCGGGCCGTGAGCACCTCGCCGGTCTTGGGACCGGGACGGGGCGTGACGCCCAGGGACCGGAGGAGCGCGGCGACCTGGTCGGCGTCGGCCGCGGCGCCGAGGTCGTCGAACACGGCCAGCGCCCGGCTGAGGTGTTCGGTGGCGGCCTTCAGGTCGACCGGTGCGAGCACGTCGGCGAGGTTCACGCGCGTGCGGGCGACGTCGTAGGGGAGGTCGAGGTCGGACCACGCCCTGTGGGCGGCCTCCAACTCGGCAACGGCGGTCGCCTGCTCACCGCGGGCGGCCGCCACGCACCCGCTGGCTCGGTGGGCCAGAGCGGCCAGGTGATCGCTGCTGGCGGGCGCGGCGGCGGTGGCGAGGCGCTCGGCCAGGGCCTCGGCCGCTTCGACGTCGCCCAGAGCGAGGGAGGCGTCGACCAGCACGTCGAGAGCGCGGCACAGGAACGAGCGGTGCTCCTCGAGCTGACGCAGGCGTTGCCCAAGAAGGCGGTTGGCGCCTGCGGGGTCGCCCCGAGCCAAGGCGAGCGCGGCGGTGGACAGGCTCGCCGTCGCTTCGGCCTCGACGCTGTCGCTCACCTGCGCGAGCAACTGATCCGCCTCCTCGAGCCGACCCTGGCGGACCCGGAGGTCGGCCAGGCAGGTCAGGGCCCGGTTGTGCAGGGCCGGACAGGCGCCCTCGGTGATGCGTAGGCCGGTGTCCAGCTCGCGCTCGGCTTCGGCCCACCGTCCCTTGGCGGTCAGGACGCTGCCGTAGGCGATGCGGCACTCGGCGTAGAGGAAGGGCGAGCCGTAGGTGTTGACGAAGTCGTCGGCCGCCTGGCACCACTGTGCTGCCCGCTCGACGTCACTGGCCAGTTCGCAGGCGTTGAGCATGTCGCAGCACGTGTAGACGACAGTGTCCAGCGTCGACCGCTCACCGCCCAGCACGGCTGCCATCGCCTCATCGATGAGGGCGAAGCCCTCGGCCGTGTTCCCCTGGCCCACGCCGATCAGCCCGAGCTGCGAGAGGGCCGTCAGCTCGAGGTCGACGTCCTCGGTGGTGCGCGCCACCTCGACGGCCCGTCGGGTCAACACCGCCGCCGCCTCGAGGTCGGTCATCCGGTAGGCCCGGGCGACGCACGCGTAGCCCTCGAGCGCCCCGGCGTCGACCGAGCCCAGGAGGCGCTCTGCCCGGCCGATCCACCCGTTGGCCGCGGCGAAGTTCGAGAAGTTGGCCTTGTAGGTGATGCCCAGCCACAGGGCGCACTGCACAGCCCCCTCGACTTCGCTGGCCTGGCGGAACAACGCGTAGGCCCGAGTGCAGGCGGCGACGCTGCCCTCATTGTCGCCCAGCCACCACCGCGCCGACGCCAGCCCGAGGAACGCCTCGGCGCTCTCGGACTCCGCCAGGGCCGCCTCGAAGGAGGTGCGCGCCTCCTCCCAGCGCCCCGCTTCGAGCGCGGCGCCACCCGCCGCCAGAGGTGCTCCGACGGTCACGGCCTCAGTGTTGCCCCACCCACCGGTCACGTCGACACCAAGGCCTATCGCCCGTCCCCCTTTCGTGCTACGGAAGGACAGCGCGACGCCGTCGACCATCAAGGCAGGCGAAGCCACCAACACGACGGGCTCGCGACCAAGCCGGAGGCAGCGACATGCCTGCGAACGAAGACCTTGTGCCAGCCCTCTGGACACTGAGCTGGCCCGGCTCTTCACTGCTCAGTTGGTCATGTTGACCTAGCTCCGATGCCCGCCCGCCCCGACAGGTCGGTCCCATGCTGAGCACGCTGTTGGCAGTCAACCCGGTGCCTTGGGCCCGGGCGCAGATGGCGTTCACCCTCGCCTGCCACATCATCCTGGTGCCGCTCGGCGTGTCGTGGGCGTTCATGACGCTCATCGCCAACTACAAGGGCATCAAGCACGGCGACGAGGACGCCCTCCGCCTCGCCCAGCGATGGTCGAAGTACATGGCCGTCACCTTCGCCGTGGGCGCGGTCACCGGCACGGTGCTGAGCTTCGAGTTCGGCCTGCTGTGGCCCCATTTCATGGGCCGGTGGGGCGAGGCCTTCGGTGTGCCGTTCGCCTTCGAGGGGCTCTTCTTCTTCACCGAGGCGGTCTTCATCTCGATCTACATCTTCGGCTGGCGTCGACTGAAGCCGTGGGCCCACTTCTGGTCGGGCGTGCCCATCGTCCTGGCCGGCATCCTCGGGAGTGCGTCGGTGGTGGCCGCCAACGCCTGGATGAACAGCCCCGAGGGCTTCACTCTGAACTCGGACGGCGAGATCGTCGATGTCGACCCGCTGGGCGTCATCTTCAACGACGCGATGCCCCTCATGGCGGCCCACATGATCGTTGCGGCCTACGTGGTGGGCGGGTTCCTCGTGGCCTCGGTCTACGCCTACGGGATGCTCAAGGGCCGCCGCGACCGGTACCACCGGCTCGGCTTCCTGATCCCCTTCACCGTGGCGTCGGTCGCCATCTTCGTGCAGATGGGCGTGGGCGACTCTTTGGCCCGGTGGGTCTACAACAACCAGCCGACCAAGTTCGCCGCCATCGAGCTGGTGCCGGACACGACCAGCGACGTGCCCGAGACACTGCTCGGCCACCTGAACTCCGACGGGAGCGTCAGCGGGGGCATCGAGATCCCCGGGCTGGCGTCCTGGCTGTCGGATCCGGGGACGGGCGCGGCGACGGTCGTGCAGGGCCTGGACGAGACGCCCGCGGACCAGCGGCCGACGCTCCGTCAGGTCAACACGGTTCACCTGGCCTGGGATGTGATGGTCGGGCTCGGCACCTTCCTGTGCCTGCTCGCGCTCTGGTACGGGATCACCTGGGTGTTCCGGCGCGACATGCCGAAGTCACGCTGGTTCCTGCGCATCGCGTCCGTGGCCGGCGTCCTGGCCGTCATCACGATGGAAGCCGGCTGGGTGGTGAGCGAGGTCGGGCGCCAGCCGTGGATCGTCTACGAGCGCATGAAGGTCGAACACGCCGCCACGGGCAACACCGGTGTCTGGATCACCTTCATCGTCGTCGTCGTGCTCTACATCGGCCTGGCCGTCACGACCGTGCACGTCCTCCGTCAGATGAGCCGCCGGTTCCGAGAGCGGGAGGAACGGGACGAGGACGAGGACGGCGGCCAGGACGTCCCGTATGGACCGTCGGCCCCGCTGGCCGAGCAGGGGGCCCGGTGAGCACCGCCGTCGCCGGCGCGCTGTTCGTGGGGGTCACGGCCTACGCGATCTTCGGCGGGGCCGACTTCGGCGCCGGGTTCTGGGACCTGTTCGCCGGCGGAACGGAGCGCGGTGCGCGACCCCGTGACGTCATCGACCAGTCGATCGGCCCGGTGTGGGAGGCGAACCACGTCTGGCTGATCTTCTGCTTCGTCGTGCTCTGGACGGCGTTCCCCGAGGCCTACGCCTCCATCACGCTGACCCTGTTCATCCCGCTGACGCTGGCGGCGTTCGGCATCGTCCTGCGCGGTGCGAGCTTCGCGTTCCGCAAGGCGGTGTTCACGACCCGTGAGCGTCGCCGGTTCGGCGCCCTGTTCGCGGTGTCCTCGCTGATCGTCCCGTACTGCTTCGGGACGGTGGCCGGGGGGATCGCCTCCGGGCGGGTGCCGGAGGGTGGCGTCGCCGGCGACCCGTGGGACAGCTGGGTCAACCCGACCTCGGTCCTGGGCGGCGTGCTGGCGGTGGCCGCGGTTGCCTTCCTCGCCTCGGTGTACCTGGTGTTCGATGCCGCCCGGCTGGGCGAGGAGGACCTCGTCGAGTACTTCCGCCTGCGGGCCATCGGCAGTGCGGTCGTCGCCGGGGCCGTGGCCTTCGCCGGGATCTTCGTGCTCAACGCCGACGCGGACTACCTCTTCGACGGGCTCACGTCGCGGGCGTTGCCGCTCGTGGTGCTGTCGGCGCTGTGTGGGATCGGCACCCTGGTGCTGCTGGTCCGGGACAACCCCCGCGGCGCCCGGCTCCTGGCCATCGGGGCGGTCGCGTCGGTGGTCGTCGCGTGGGGCGTGGGCCAGTGGGACTACCTGCTCCCGACCTCGTTGACCGTGGACGACGCCGCGGCACCATCGGGCACCTTGGGCGCGGTCCTGTTTGCTAGTGGCCTCGCCGTGCTCTTCATCGTCCCCGCCTTCGCCCTGCTCTACACCCTCGACCAGCGCGGCCTGCTCCCCGAGGAGGGGGTCGACGACGGGACGGCCGAGCAGGGGTCCGCGGCGGCTGCGAACTCAGCGCCGTGATCCGGACGCGGAACGGCTCACGGCGGGGACGTCGAAGGTCTCGGCGACGCCGCTGACCATCCAGGCCCATTCGTCGGGGACCTGCTGCGCGAAGGGGCGCCGGATGCTGATCGCCTCGAGGAGCTCGATGGCGTCACCGGTCAGCTCGACATCGGCGTCCGCCGGGCCGTCACGAACGGCGACTCGATCGCCGACCTCGACGACGAACCCGACGTCGGGGTCGGTCACGGCGACGGCCAGCACGCCTCGAGGCTCGCGGCCACGGCTGAGGGCGAATGACGGGCTGAGGGCGGCGCCGTAACGGAGGCAGGCGGTGACCTCGTCGGCCTCGACGTCGGGCACGATGCCCAACGGGAGCAGGATGTCCCGTTCGTGGACCCAGGAGTCCCAGAGGGCGTGATGGGCGACGGTGCTGATGGCCACGTGCCCGGGCGGTGCTTCGGCCAAGGTCGACCAGCCTTTGTCGTCGAGGCCTTCGAGCACGGTGATGAGTGCCTCGGTGGAGACGACGAAGCGCTCGAGCGCCTCACCCGCCGACAGGGCAACAGCGCCGGCAACCATTTCGGCCGGCGAGCTCACCGGGTCGAAGGTGGCCAGGAACTCCGTCGGCTCGCCCCGCAGGCCCTGGGTGATCGAGTACGCCCAGAAGGCATTGGTGCTGTCGAGGTGGACGACGACATCCCGGCTCGACCAGCCCTCACAGCAGCTCGGGTTCGTCCACTGGTCGTCGGTGAACGAGGCGAGGGCGGCGGCCAGCCGCCGGCGTTGACGGATGACCGGCTCGGCGATGTCAGCAGGCGGGCCGTCCAGGCTGACGAGCGGATCGGTTCCGTACCAGGGCGTCAGTTGCACGGCCCCACCTTCTCACGGCGACCGTGATCGCCGACAAGTACGGTGAGCCGTCGGGTGGGCTATCGGAGGGGGCACGTATGGCCGGGAAGTCGAAGTACGCGGATCGGATGTCGAGCCACCTCGGCGAGGAGATCGACGCCGCGTGTCCGATCACCCGTCCCGGAGGCACGACCTCCCAGATCGGCAGCACCGTCGGCGGCGCGGTGGGCGCGGGGTTCTCGGGCCGGGGCAAGGGTGCCCCGAGCGACGTGGAGCTCGGTCAGTTCGCCTGGCTCGGCCTCGGCGCCGACCGCTTCACGCTGACGAACGCCTCCTTCTCGGGCAAGCCGACCGGCGATCCGCTGGCCCAGGTCGCGTACGCCGACGTGGCACAGATCGATCTCTCCGACGGCAAGATCACGACCCGGATCGACCTCGACGTCAAGGACGGTCGCCACATCGCCTTCGAGATCAAGCGCCAAGGCGCCAACAAGAAGGCCTGCTTGCCGGTCATCGAGCTCCTCCGGGACCGCTGCACCGTCGCCTGATCGACCGCCGCGACCGGCCGACCGCGTGCGTTTGGTCAGCCCAGGGCGTCCAGCCACTGGGCCAGGGCCTGCACGCCCTGACGTTGGGGCTCACCGCCGCCGAGCCCGCCGAAGATCCCCTCGCCGTGCATCATCATGAGCTTCCACTTCGTGCCGTCCGTGGTCTCGAGCACCAGCTCCACGGCGGAGTGATCGGCGATCGCGGCCTCGACCGACGCCCACCCGCCACCTGCCCCGTCGAGCTTGGCCCCGGCCACCTGCTCGCGGGTGATCGACTGGACCGGTCCGTCGGCCTTGCCCCGCTTGTTCAGGGGCTGGACGAGCAGGCGTCCAGGCGTCACCCCCATGGCCAGGGAGCGGCCCTTGAAGGCGCTCTGGCGGTGGTTGACGGCGAGGACACCCTGCAGCTCCTCGCCGGGCGCGAGGGCGGTGGCGAAGAACCCGCGGTAGATGGCATCGAAATCGCCCACGGCGCCTGATCGTAGGACGGGACGGCGTCCGCTGCGGTGGCTAGCCTCGCCGCGACCGAGCCACCAGGGAGCGTGCCATGGCCGACACCTACACGGTCGAGCGGAGGGCCACGATCGCCGCTGCACCGGAGCGCGTGTTCGCCGAGCTGGCGGACTTCCACCAGTGGGTCCACTGGTCGCCGTGGGAGGATCTCGACCCCGAGTTGAAGCGGAGCTACAGCGGACCGGAGTCTGGGGTCGGGTCCGAGTACGCCTGGGAGGGCAACCGCAAGGCCGGTGCCGGGCACATGCTCATCACCGAGGCCAACGCGCCGAACCACCTCCAGATCGACCTGGCCTTCCTGAAGCCGTTCAAGTCCAGCAGCACCACGACCTTCACCCTCGAGCCCGCCGGTGACGGCACTGAAGTGAGATGGACGATGGTCGGCCCCAAGACCTTCATGACCAAGGTCATGGGCATCTTCACCAGCATGGACAAGATGATCGGCAAGGACTTCGAGAAGGGCCTCGACCGACTCGACGCGCACGTCACGGCCTGATCGGCCCCACGGTCAACCGACCTGGCGGCGCACCTCAGGGATGACCTGCTCGGCGAAGAGCCGCATCGACTCGGTCTCCGGGTAGTCGCTGCACCAGGGGTAGAAGCCGGTGCAACCGAGCTCGACGTAGGCCAGCACCTTCTCCGCCACCTGCTCGGGCGTCCCGACGAGGTTGCCCGCGGACCACGACTCGAAGGGCTCGCCCACGAAGGACCGGGTGCCGCCGTCGAGGATCTCCTGCTCGTCCTCCCGGATGAAGACCTCGGGTGACCAGGTCTTCTGGATCTCGGCGTAGTCGCGGCCCACGTCGGTGCAGTGGCCCTGCAGGACCTCGCACTTGTGGGTGAACTCGTCCGGCTTGCCTCCGAAGTTCGAGGCGTCGGCCAGCCGGGCCACGACCCGGAGGGTGAGCTGCTCGCCGCCGCCACCGATCAGGACCTGCGGCCGAGGCGACTGCAGCGGCTTGGGGTCGCACTGCGCGCCCTCGAGCGTGAAGTGGCGGCCCTCGTAGCTGACGTCAGGCTCGGACCACAGGGCCGTGACGATCTCCACGGTCTCGCGCAGCACCCGGATGCGCTCGGCGGCGGAGAGGAACTCGTAGCCGTAGCCCGTGAACTCGTGCTGGTACCACCCCGCCCCGATGCCCCAGATGAGGCGGCCGCCGGAGATGACGTCGAGGTTGGAGGTGATCTTGGCCAGCAACCCGGGGTTCCGGTACGGCGAGCAGCCGACCATCTGGCCGAGCTTGATCCGCTCGGTCCGCTGGGAGATCGCCGCCAGGGTCGTCCAGCACTCGAACATCGTCTCGTGGGCGGGCACGGGGACGTTGTGGAAGTGGTCGTAGGTCCAGAGCGAGTCGTAGCCCAGCGCCTCGGCCAGCTCGGCCACCTCGACGGCCTTCTGCCACTTGGCCTGCGGGTCGGCGATGGTGCTCAGCTCCATCTTCCAGCCCTGCGGGACGAACACGCCGAAGGTCAGGTCCATGACGAGAGTCTGTCAGCGGTCGAGCTGACCGGACACCACGGTGAGGGTGTCGCCGCCGACCCACACCGACCCGTCGTCGGCCTGGGTGATGTGGACCCGGCCGGCGCGGCCGAGGACGGTGCCCTGCGCGGCCATGTAGGGCGCGATGAGGCGGCCCGACCCGAGGAGCCACTGGGCCAGCGAGGCGTTCAGGCTGCCCGTCACCGGGTCTTCGACGAGCGCACCGTCCTTCGGGAAGAAGGCGCGCACCTCGATGGCCTGCGGTGCGCCCTCCGGGTGGAGGCCCACCACGCCGAGGTCCAGGTCGGTGAAGCGGGGCCGGGCGGCCAGGACGGCGTCCGCATCGGCCAGCAGGGCCGCGACCCAGCCCGGCCCGTTGTCGACCCACTCGACGGCCTGGATCTCGTCGGCGCTGAGCCCGAGGACGTCGACGACCTCGGCCACCGTGTCGTCGTCGGCGGGGCCGCCGCGGACGAGGTCGGGTGCGGCGAAGGCCAGCCGGCCGTCGACCCGGGCCAGCCGCACCAAGCCGACGCCGCACTCCTGGGTGATGGTGTCGGCGTCCGCCGGTGCGCCACCGGCCTCCAGCCAGGCGTGGGCCGTGCCCAGGGTCGGGTGACCGGCGAACGGCAGCTCGGCCACCGGCGTGAAGATGCGGACCCGGTAGTCCGCGCCCGGGTCGTCGGGGGGCAGCACGAACGTGGTCTCCGACAGGTTCGTCCAATGGGCGATGCGCTGCATGTCGCCGGTGTCCAGGCCGTCGGCGTCGAACACGACGGCGACGGGGTTGCCGAAGAACGGTACGGCGGTGAACACGTCGACCTGGGCGAAGCGATGGCGCATGCCGGGACCCCGGGCTGTCACCCGTCGCGGTGGACGAGATCGGGGCTGAAGGCGGGAACACAGACGGCGACGTACCGGGCCCCTTCGGCCCCGGGCGAGGAGTAGCGCACCCACTCGCCGGCGCGGGTGAGGACGGCCTGCCCCGCGGCCACGGCGAGGGTGCTGCCGTCCTCGGACTCGACCCGGACCTCGCCCTCGAGGACCAGCGTCACCTCGTCGAAGTCGGGGCGCTGTCCGGGCTCCGCCCACCCAGACGGGCTGGTCATCACGGCGACCGACACCGCCTCCGTTCGGCTGTTCAGCCGCCCGATGTACTCGTCGATCCGCTTGGGCGGGTTCCCGGCCGCCGGGACGGTCGTGGGCGAGGCGATCAGCTCGGGCACCCGGGGATCCTGCCAGAGCGGCAACGTGTCAGTTGCGTGAAAATCGCTTGCCCCGCCTCCACTCGCGCGTCAACACACTGCTACGTTGCGCGCGGACAGGGGACACCTGGTGTACACCCCGGTCCGCATCACATCCGACGAGATAGGGAGAGTGTCTCGGTGACTCTGAAGAGATCGGTAGGCCGTCTGGTCGCCATTCTCCTCGCCTTCATGCTCGTCGCCGCCGCGTGTGGCGGCGACGACGACGGAGGCAGTGACGAGAGCGGCAGCGGTGAAGAGAGGCGGCGAGGACGTCGCGACCCAGCCCGGCGGTGAGTTCGTCGACCTGGGCACCTTCGTCGGCGACCCGCCGGAGCACATCGACCCGGCGTTGAACACCACGCGTCGACGCCTACCAGGTGGTCAACGCCCTCTACGACGGGCTCACCGACATCGATGCCACCGATCCGGAGAACCCGGTCATCGTCCCCCACGTGGCCGAGTCCTACGAGTCCAACGAGGACGCCACCGTGTGGACGTTCACGATCCGGGAGGACCATGTTCTTCTCCGACGGCGAGCAGGTCCTGCCCAGCTCGTTCGTGCGGGCGTGGGAGCGGGCGTCCGATCCGGACTTCGCCGGTGACTACAGCTACCTCATGGGCTTCATCGAAGGTGGCTCCGAGAAGCTCGAGGGCACGGCCGACACCCTCGTCGGGTGTCGTGGCCGACGACGAGGCCATGACCCTCGAGGTCACCCTGTCGGCGCCGTACTCGAACTTCGACGCCGTGGCCGGGTTCCAGCTGTTCATGCCCATGCCGGCGAGCCGTCGACGAGCTGCACCGACCAGACCGACTGGGAGAACGGGATCATGATCGGCAACGGTCCCTACGCCATGGAGTCCGCCCGCACCGACGAGGAGATCGTCCTCGTTCGCAACGACGAGTGGTCCGGTGACTACAACGGTCGACACCTGGGACGACCGCCTCGAGCGCATCACCTTCCGGGTGACCGCCGACCCCGACACCTCGTACAACTCGTTCGAGGCCGGGGAGGGCGACAACGCCAACATCCCGCCGGCCCGGAGCGACCGAGGCCGCAGGAGAACTACGGCACCACGCTGGACGTGGCGATCCTGGGGTCGTACCACTACGACTTCAACGACCGCAGCCCCTTGGTCGGCGGCGAGGAGAACCTGCTGTTCCGGCAGGCCATCTCGCAGGCCATCGACCGCGAGGAGATCAACCAGGCGGTCTACGACGGCAGCCGGACCACGGCCACGGGTGTCACGCCTCGCGGCATCCCCGGCTTCGCCGAGGGCATCTGCGACTACTGCGCCTACGACGCCGAAGCGGCCCAGGCCGTCGTTCGACGAGTGGACCGCAGCGGGCAACGAGCAGAGCGAGCCCCTGCCGATCCAGTTCAACCGTGACGCCGGCCACGAGCCGGTCGTGCAGATCGTCATCGACAACCTCGCCGCCATCGGCATCGAGGCCGTCGCCGATCCCCGCGACTCGGAGACCTACTTCACGGAGATCTCCGAAGGCGAGTGCGTGTTCTGCCGCACCGGCTGGTACGCCGACTACCCGACGTACGACAACTTCATGTACGACCTGTACCACCAGGACTCCCTCGGTGGGAACAACCACGGGTTCATCAACGACGAGTTCGACGCCCTCGTGGACGAGGCCAAGCAGACCGTCGATGCCGACGAGCAGGCCAGCCCTCTTCCAGCAGGCCGAGGACATCCTGCTCAACCAGGCCACCGGCATGGTGCCGATCAACTGGTACCGCGGCGACTACGCCTACAACCAGGAGCGCATCGCCAACTTCCCGCAGACCAACTTCGGTCTGATCATCTGGGAGCAGATCGCCCTGGCGGCCTGATCCCCCGGACGTGAAGGAGGGGGTGCTGCTCGTCCACCCGGACGGGTAGCACCCCCTTCGCCCTCTCATCCACCACCACGGAGAGGTTCCCGGCCCGTCATGTTGAGCTACACGATCCGGCGGCTGTTGCTGGTCATCCCGACCGTCTTCTTCGCCCTGTCGTTCCTGTTCCTGCTCTTCTTCGCGCTGCCCGGGGACCCGGCCAACCTCATCGCCGGCGGCGGCAGACCGCGCCGTCGACGAGGGGGTCATCGAACGGGTCGAGGAGCGCTACGGCCTCGACGACCCGCTCCACATCCAGTTCAAGGACTACTGGGTCCGGACCGTCCAGTGGGACCTCGGCGAGTCGTTCGCCGACCGCCGCAGCGTCAACGAGGTCTTCGGCGAGAAGGCGGTGAACAGCCTGCGCCTGGCCTTCTGGGCCGTCCTCATCGAGATCGTCGTCGGCATCTCGGTCGGCGTGCTGTCGGCCGTGACGGCGGTACTCGATCGCGGACAAGTTGACGACGGTGGGCACGGCCGCGCTCTCGGCCATCCCCGTCTTCGTCCTGGGCTTCATCCTCCAGTACATGTTCGCGGTCTACCCCAACAAGCACGACTGGCCGGAGTGGGCCCGGCTCCGGACGCAGGGCCTGGGACCCGACACGTGGGCCTTCTTCTTCATCCCGACGGGGGACCAGTGGCGCTATCTGATCCTGCCCGCGGTCACCCTCGCCTGCGTGTCCACGGCCCTGGCGGCTCGCATGACCCGCGGGCTCGATGCTCGAGGTCATGCGGGCCGACTACATGCGCACCGCCCGGGCCAAGGGCCTCGGCGAGCGCGACGTGATCTACAAGCACGGCCTCCGCAACGCGATGCTGCCCGTCGTCACCCTGATCGGCATCGACTTCGGCACCGTCATCGGCGCCGCGGTGCTGACCGAGACGGTGTACTCCTGGCCGGGCATCGGCTCGGAGATCGCCAACTCCATCACGGACCGCGACCTGCCGGTCCTGCTCGGGTCTGACCCTCGCCGTGACCATCGCCTTCTCGTTGATCAACCTGCTGGTCGACCTGTCCTACGCCTACTTCGACCCTCGGATCCGTCTCGGTGAGGAGGCCGACGTGACCGTCTTGGACCCCGCGGCTCCCCCGGATCCCGAAGGCGAACGACCGATCGGTGGCTTCCAGGGCGCGCTGGTCGGCGCCGAGCAGGCCACCTTCGTCGCCCCTCGGCCCGCTGCGGGCCGACATCTGGCGCCGCTTCCGTCAGAACAAGCTGGCCATGATCGGCCTGGTGTTCATCATCCTGCTGGTGCTGGTCGCCCTCTTCGCCCCCTGGATCGCCCCCTACGACTTCGACGAGCGGGAGTCGGGCGCCTTCCGGGAAGGGCCGTCGATGGACCACTGGTTCGGGACCGACATCATCGGTCTCGACGTGTTCTCCCGGGTGGTCTACGGCGCCCGCATCTCGCTGCGGGTCGGCTTCATCGCCACCTTCATGGGCGGTGGCCATCGGGCTCTTCCTCGGCGCGATCGCCGGCTTCGCCGGCGGTCGGACCGACAACCTCATCATGCGCATCACCGACGTCTTCCTCGCCATCCCCTACATCATCCTGGCGGTGGCGGTGGCCACGATCTTCGGCCAGAGCGTCAACTCGGTCATCCTCGTCCTCGGCCTCACCGGCTGGCTCGGCATCTGTCGGATCGTGCGGGCCAGCTTTCTCTCCCTCAGCCGCCTGGAGTACGTCGAAGCGGCGCGCGCCCTCGGCTTCAGTCGGTCGCGCATCGTCTTCCGCCACATGCTGCCCAATGCCCTGCAGCCGGTGATCGTCTACGCCACGATCACCGTGGGCAGCGTGATCCTCGCCGAGGCGGCCCTCTCGTTCCTGGGGGTCGGGCCGGTCCCGCCCACACCGGCGTGGGGGCTCATGGTGGCCGAGGGCAAGTCCACCCTCGCCGTCGCGCCGCACATGCTGTTCTTCCCCGGCATGGCCATCTTCCTGACCGTGCTGGCCTTCGTCTTCGTCGGTGACGGCCTCCGCGACGCCCTGGATCCGAAGCTCAAGTGAGCTCCGCCAGCGACGTGCTGCTCTCCGTCCGCAACCTCGAGGCCCACTTCGACACGCCGGACGGGGTGGTCCACCCCATCGACGGGATCTCCTTCGACATCCGCCGCGGTGAGGTCTTCTCGGTGGTCGGCGAGTCCGGGTCGGGCAAGTCGGTCACCGCGCTGGCCATCATGGGCCTGCTGCCCACGCTCGAGGTCGACGCCGGCGAGATCCTCTGGAAGGGCGAGGACATCCTCCTCGCCGACGAGGAGAAGCGACGTTCGCTCCGGGGTGGCGAGATCGCCATGATCTTCCAGGACCCGCTGTCGGCCCTGAACCCGGTGCACAAGGTCGGTCGCCAGATCTCCGAGATGGTGCTGCTCCATCAGGACGTGCCCAAGCGGCTGGCGGCCGAGAAGGCCGTCGAGATGCTCGACCTCGTCGGCATCCCCGAACCGGCCAAGCGGGCCGAGATGTACCCCCACGAGTTCTCCGGCGGCATGCGCCAACGGGCCATGATCGCCATGGCCATCGCCAACAAGCCGGACCTGCTGATCGCCGACGAGCCGACGACGGCCCTGGACGTGACGGTGCAGGCCCAGGTGCTCCAGGTCCTCGTCGACATCAAGGACGAGATCGACTCGGCCATCATGCTCATCACCCACGACCTGGGAGTCGTGGCGGGTCTGGCCGACCACGTGATGGTGATGTACGCCGGCCGCCAGGCCGAGGTCGGGACGACCGACGACATCTTCTACGAGAGCCGCCACCCCTACACCCTCGGGCTCCTGGCCAGCATGCCCCGGCTGGACGACGCCGGCGACGAGCCACTCCTGCCGATCGTCGGGTCGCCGCCGTCGCTCATCCACCGCCCCAGCGGCTGCGCCTTCCACCCGCGGTGCCGCTTCGCCCGCGTGCCGGGCGTGTGCAACGAGGTCGTGCCCGAGCTGATGCCCGTCCATCCCAAGCACTTCGCGGCCTGTCACTTCTCCGAGGAGCTGGTCGACATCACGGTGGAGTCGCTGCGCTCCAAGGCGACCGAAGAGGACCTCTTGGGTGAGGACGACTTCCTCACCGTCGAGAACCTGCTCGAGGAAGAACTCGCGGCGGAGGAAGCCGCCGTGGAGCCCTCGTGACCTTCACGGAGGTGACCCGGGAGCCCGTCGGCGCGGAGGGAGGCGAGCCGCTTCTCGTCGCCCGCGACCTGGTCAAGGACTTCCCCATCCGCGGCGGCGTGTTCGCCCGGACCAAGGCCTACGTGTCGGCCGTCGCCGGCGTCTCCCTGGAGGTGAACCGGGGCGAGACCCTCGGGCTGGTGGGCGAGTCGGGCTGTGGCAAGTCGACCACCGGCCGGCTCCTGCTCCACCTCCTCCGCCCGACGTCGGGTGAGGTCACGTTCGACGGTCTGCGCCTCGACGACCTGCGGGGCAAGAAGCTGGGCGAGGCCCGCCGGCGCTTCCAGATCGTCTTCCAGGACCCGTACTCGGCCCTGAACCCGCGGATGACCGTGGGGACGATCCTGGCCGAGCCGCTGAAGGTCCACCACCACTGGAAGTCGGCCAAGCGCCAGGAGCGGGTGGCGGAGCTCCTCGAGATCGTCGGGCTGTCACCGGAGCACGGCAACCGCTTCCCGCACGAGTTCTCCGGGGGTCAGCGCCAGCGGGTGGGCATCGCCCGGGCGCTGGCGCTGGATCCGGAGCTCATCGTCCTCGACGAGCCGGTCTCCGCTCTCGACGTCTCGATCCAGGCCGGCGTGGTCAACCTCCTGCGCAAGCTGCAGGAGGACCTCGGGCTGGCGTACGTCTTCATCGCCCACGATCTCTCGGTCATCCGCCACATCTCCCATCGGGTGGCGGTGATGTACCTCGGCAAGCTCGTGGAGGTGGCCGACCACGCCACGCTGTACGAGCGGGCGGTCCACCCCTACACGCAGGCCCTGCTATCGGCCGTGCCCCTCCCGGACCCGGCCGAGGAGCGCCAACGCCGTCGCATCATCCTGCAGGGCGACGTCCCCAGCCCGGCCGATCCACCCTCGGGCTGCCGGTTCCGGACCCGCTGCTGGCGCCGGGCCGAGCTCGAAGCCATGGGCGAGGACGTGTCGGCCTGCAGCGAGCAGGAGCCGCCACTCGACTCGATCGAGACCGGGCACGAGGTGGCCTGTCACTTCCCGGCGCCGGTCCGCAGCGTCATCGCCTGAACCGGCTCGGCGCTACGGGAAGGGCCACCCGTTCGGGAGGCAGCCGTCGAGGCCCTTGGACTGCTGCATCATCACGGGAGCCGGCTGACCCACGCCCGTGCAGGGGGTGTGCCCGTGCCCGAGGGCGTGGCCCATCTCGTGGTTCACGGCGTAGTGCCGGAACTCGACGAGCCGGCCGGGCCACTCATCGGTGCCGTGGAGCCACCGCTCGCTGTTGAGGGCGACGACGCCGCCCTGGTGGCAGGAGTAGCGGCCGTTCGTCTGCAGCGGGAGGCAGAGCTGGTCGACGGTGGCCGGGGTGGCCAGCACGACCCGGACCTGGCCTCCGCTGGACACCCGCTGGAGGGCCACGGCACCGTCCGCGGTCCAGCTCCGGTGATCGGCCAGCGTCCGGTCCACGATGCGGGCGAACTCGTCCACGGCGTAGCCGACCGCATCCTCGACCTCCACGGTGTAGGTGACGGGGGCACCGCGGCCGACCGTGCGGCCCGTCCCGGCGGCGACCGTGTACGCCCCCACCGCACCCACCGGGACGCTGATGTCCGGCGCCAGCGTCATGGGCGGGGCCGATGTCGCCGGTGGGGCGGCGGGGGCCTGGGTCGTGGTCGTCGAGACCGGCGGGAGCGCGGCCGACGCAGGCTGGACCTCGGGGTCGCCACTCCGGGTCGCGACCAAGGCGGCGCCCAGCGCCAGGAAGAGCAGGGCGCCGAGCACGGCCCGGTGGCCCGCGGCGGTCAGCACCGGGGCGACCCTAGGAGGGGGCGGCGGAGCGGGCCAACCGCCGCGAAGTCAGACGTTGGCCTTCAGGAAGGCGACGGCGCGGCCCCAGGCCTGCGCCGCGGCGTCGGCATCGTGGGTGCCGAGCGCGTTCTCCTCGTTGCCGAAGGCGTGTCCCGTCCCCGGGTAGATCGTGAAGGACACGTCCTTGTCCATCGCCCGCAGGCGGGACTCCAGGTCCTTCACCGCCTCGGGCGGGAAGAAGTCGTCGTTCTCGGCGAAGTGGCCATCAACCTTGGCCGTGAGCCCCGACCAGTCGGGCTCGCCGTCGCCGAGTGGGGCGCCGTAGAACGGCGCCGAGGCGGCGATCCGGTCGCCCTCGAGGGCCGTGATCATCAGGGTGAGCATGCCGCCCATGCAGAAGCCGATCGCCCCCACGTGCTCGCTGGTGACGGCGTCGGAGGCGAGGAGGAAGTCGACGGCCCCGGCCATGTCACGGGCGGCACGGTCAGGAGGTAGCTCGGTCATGAGCTGGCCGGCCTTGTCCATCTCGGTGTGCTCGGCGATCTCCCCGTGGTACAGGTCCGGAGCCAGCGCCGTGAAGCCCTCTGCGGCCAAGCGGTCACAGGTGCGCTTGATCTGGGGCACGAGGCCCCACCACTCCTGCAGGACGAGCAGGCCGGGCCCGGCGCCGCCGTCCGGGGTGGCCAGGTAGCCCTCGGCCTCGGTGCCGTTCACGGGAAAGGACACCATGCTGCTGTCGGCCATCGATCGGTACCTCCACGTCGGGACCTCCGGCAAGGTAGCCAGTCCGAGGGTCGGCCGCAGGGCGGCTCAGGTCCGACGGCCTCCCGATGCGGCCAGGCCGATCCCGAGGCCGATCATGGTGATGCCACCGGCACCGCCCAGCGCTTCGAGCCGGCGCGGCGAGGACGACAGCCACACCCGGGCACTTCCGGCTGCCAGGCCCCAGGCGCTGTCGCAGATCAGCGCCACGACCACCGAGACCAGGGCCAGGACCGCCATCTGGAGGCCGGCCGGGGCGCCGTCGGCCGAGACGAACTGAGGGAGGATGGCGGCGAAGAAGACGGCGGCCTTCGGGTTGGAGATGCCCACGAAGAAGCCCTCCCGCAGCAGGTGGCGCGTAGGGCGGACCGTGCCGGCGGCGTCGAGCACCGTGGACAGGGCCCGGCGGTGGCGGAACGCCTGGACGCCGAGGAACACCAGGTAGGCCGCACCGGCCAACCGGATGGTGGTGAGGACCGCCGCGGAGCGGCTGATGACGGCGCCGAGCCCGACGGCCACCAGCAGGGCCTGCAGGTACACGCCGGCGGCGTTGCCGGCCACCGTGGCGAGGGCGGCCCGGCGACCGAGGGCCACCCCTCGGCTGATGACGAAGAGCACGCTCGGGCCGGGCACGATCACCAGGAGGAACGACGCCAGGGCGAAGGCGGCGAAGGCGTTGAGCGACGGCATCCCGGGAACGTAGCGGTGGGTCGTCGCGCCGGCCTAGGGGATTGCGTACGCGAAACCGGTCAGACTTCGCCCATGGCCACCCACCCCTACGCCGACCGGTTCCCGGTCAACCGCCGCCTGCCCGAGACGGGACGGGCCGAGCCGGAGCTGCTCGACGAGCTCCGCCAGATGGCCACCGAGGAGGACGCCTACTGGGAGACCGGGAAGTGCTCCGGGACCATGTACTGCGGCGACCACGACCACTACGCCTTCATGGGCGAGGCCTTCGGGCTGTTCGCCCACGCCAACATCCTCCAGCGGGACATGTTCCCCAGCGCCACCAAGCTGGAGGGCGAGATCATCGCCATGACCCTCGACCTCTTCCACGGCCAGGAAGCGGACGGCGGCGATCCCGCGGGCATGGTGACCACTGGCGGGACCGGCAGCATCATGCACGCGGTCCTCGCCTATCGAGAGTGGGGGCGCAACGAGCGCGGCATCGCCCGCCCCAACATCATCAAGCCCGAGACCGCCCACGCGGCCTTCGACAAGGGCGCTCACCTCTTCGACGTCGAGCTGCGGCGGGCACCGGTCGACCCCGAGACCACCAAGGTCCGGCCGGAGGTGGTGGCGGACCTCATGGACGACTCGACGGTGGCGATCATCGGCTCGGCCTGCAACTACGGCTACGGCACGGTCGACCCGATCGCCGACCTGGGCGCGCTGGCCCTCGACCGGGGCGTGGGCCTTCATGTGGACGGGTGCCTCGGCGGGTTCATCCTGCCCTGGGGGGAGGAGCTCGGCTACGCCGTCCCGCCCTTCGACTTCCGGGTGCCCGGCGTGACGACCATCTCGGCCGACACCCACAAGTACGCCTACGGGCTGAAGGGCACCTCGGTGCTGCTGTTCCGCGACCGGGCCCTGCGCAACGGGCAGTACTTCTTCCTGACCGACTGGACGGGCGGCAAGTACTGCTCGCCGGGCATGGAGGGCTCGCGCTCGGGGGGGCTGCTGGCCGCCACCTGGGCGGGCATGCTCAAGCTCGGGCGGGGCGGGTACCTGCGCTACGCGCAGCAGATCTTCGAGACCAGCTTCGCGATGCAGGACGCCGTGCGCTCCCACCCCGAGCTGCGGCTCCTCGGCCAGGACCCCACGTTCCTGTTCTCGTTCACCGCCGACGAGTTCGACGTCTACCACGTCAACGACTTCATGCGGGCCCGGGGCTGGCGCTTCAACGGCCAGCAGTACCCGAACGCCCTGCACATGGCCGTCACCCGGCCGCAGACCCAGCCCGGCGTGCGTCGACGCCTTCGCCGCCGACCTGGCTGAGGCCGTCGACTACGCCAAGGCCCAGGGCGACGAGCCGCCGAAGAGCGGGGCCATCTACGGCGGCATCCCCGGAGGCATGACCCCGGATGCCGACGAGTTCATCCGGGCCGTGATGACCGACATGATGGACGAGCAGCAGGCCCTGCCGACTTGACTCCTCCGGCGCTCGGGATCGACGTCGGCAGCAGCAACGTCAAGGCGGCCGTCGTCGACGACGAGGGCGGGCTCCTGGCCGCGGCCGAACGCCCGCTGGCCACCCGGCGCGACGACGGCGACATCGCTGAACAGGACGCCGAGGCGCTCTGGGCCGCGGTCGTGGACAGCGCCCGCGAGGCGATCGGCTCGACGCCCGTGCAGACAGTGGGGGTGTGCAGCCAGTACTCGTCCATCGTCCCCGTGGACGCCGGGCTCCGGCCCGTCGCCCCGATGGTCATGTACTGGGACCAGCGGGGCACGGAGCGGGCCTGGGCGATCATGGGCGAGCACGCCGAGGCGTTCGAGCGCTTCGTCGAGATCCACGGGATCCCGCCCGTCGGCAGCGGCCTCTCCCTCGGCCACCTGCTCCACCTCCAACACGAGCGGCCCGAGGTGCACGCCGCCACGGCGCACTACCTCGAGCCGATGGACTACGTGGTGGCTCGCCTGACCGGTCGGGCCGTGGGCACCCAGAACACCATGTTCACCGCGCAGCTCTGTGACAACCGGGAGCTCGGCGTCACCGCCTACGACGAGGAGCTCCTGGGCCTGGCCGGTGTCGACGCCGGGCGCCTCCCCCCACTGGTGCCGGTGGATGCCGTGGTGGGCGAGGTCCGGCCCGAGGTGGCCGCCGACATCGGCCTCGGTGCTGGCGTCACCGTCCGGGCCGGCGTCAACGACAGCGCCGCCGGAGCGCTGGCGGGCGGGGTGTTCGCCGATGGCCGGGGTGCGCTGGCCGTGGGGACCACCGCCGTGCTGCTCGACACGGTGCCCGACAAGCGGGTCGACCTCGACGCCGAGCTGGTGTCGATGCCCTCGGCGGTGCCCGACCGGTACCTGGCCTGGGCCGAGAACGGCATCGCCGGCAAGGCCGTCGAGCACGGGCTGGCCCTCCTCGACGGGTCCTTCGCCCACCTCGAGACCGCGCTGGCGGCCTCACCGCCGGGCGCGGGCGGGGTGCTCTTCCTGCCGTGGATGGCCGGCTCCGTGGCGCCCAAGGCCGACCGGACCGCGCGCGGGGGGTTCCTGAACGTCTCCCTCGACACCACCCGGGAGGACCTCGTGCGGGCGATGGTGGAGGGAACCGCCCACAACCTGGCGTGGCTGCTGCCGCAGGTGGAGCAGTTCACCGGCCAGAAGATCGGCGAGCTGGTGTTCTTCGGAGGCGCGGCCCGCTCGGCGGGCTGGGCCCAGACCCTGGCCGACGTGCTCGGCCGGCCCGTGTCGACCGTGGCCGACCCGCAGCTCGCCGTGGCCATGGCCGTGGCCCGCCACGGCCGCGGCGCCGACCCGGCGGACCCGCCCGCGGTGACCGCGGTCTTCGAGCCCCGGGCCGAGGCAGGGGAGCGCTACGCCATCGCCCAGGAGCAGTTCGAGGCCGCCTTCGCCGCCCTCCGCCCCCTCCACCACGCCCTCAACAGCTGACCGCTACCGAAACCGACGAGGCAGCAAGCGGGGGCCGAGCGGGTCGGGCAAGACGAGGTCGGGGCCGCATCCGGCCCACACCACCGACGGTGGCCGGCCCGGTCGTTCTCGAGGCAATAGCGTGCGGTTTCCGCGAGTTATTGCCTCGAGGTCAGCCGCCGGGCTCGCTCACGGCGCCGTTCGCCACGCAGGGTGAGATTCGAGAGGGGAACGCCTGGCCCCGGCGACAACCAGCGCCCGGTCACCACGCCTCCCTACGTGCGTCGGTTTGCCTACCAGGAGGCGTTGCGGAAGCCGGTGGCGATCTCGGTGGACTCGCCGGTCACCGGGTCGATGCGGACGACGCGGCCGTCGAGGTAGGTGACGAGCAGCTCCCGGCTCTCGGAGAGGTCCTGGTCCACGACGATGCCGTCGTAGTTGAACCGGCTCGCCACCTCGCCGGTGGTGGCGTCGAGGATCACCCCCTGGGCCGGGTCCTCGTACGCGGTGCGGGTCGGCCCCGCAGCACTGCTCGGCCACGATGATCCGCTCGCCGTAGCCCACGGGGTGAGTCCAGACCGTCCCGTCCGGTGCATCCCAGGACAGGACCGTCGCCTCGTCGTCCTGCAGGAGCACCCGCAGCGCGGATCCGTCGTCGTCGGGGAAGGTCACGTAGGCCACGGCGCCGACCCCGATCCACGCGGGCCCACCCAGGGCACCGCTCGTGTCGGGATCGAGGTAGGTCCGGTCCTCGTGGTCGCCGATCGGGAAGGTGCTGACCGCCCCGGCGCCTGGGGCGACGGCCGTCGCCACCTCACCGGCCTCGTTCACCGCCGGGTACTCGCCGTAGAAGAGGAAGTCGCCGTTCCCCATGGCCAGGTTCACCGGGACCGTCGTCGGGCTCCCGTCGATGCCGATGCCGAAGGTCTCGGCCGTCGCCGGTTCGCAGCAGGTGTTGTACAGCACCTGTGCGGGAGAGCCGGGCACGACCTCGGCGAAGCTGATGTGGTTGGGCGGGATGGGCACGTCGGGGGTGCCGGGCGTGTCGGGGTCGCCCTGCTGGGCCAGCTCCCGGATCTCCTCACCCGTGGCGACGTCGATCACCACCAGCCGACCGTCGTCGGTGATCCCCACGAACTCCGCCGGGTCGGGAGGCAGCTGGATGGTCGTTGCCGTGGGCACCGTGGTCGGCGCCGGTCCCGTGGTCGGAGGGGGGGCGGTCGACGGCACGGTGGGGGAGATGACGTCGAGGTCCTGCTCTTCCCGACCGTCGTTCGCTCGCACGAGGAGCACGCCGGCGAGGATGGCGACCGCCGAGAGCACGCCGACGACCAGGGCGGGCCGCACCCGGCGCAGCGCCGAGGCCCGCCGGGGCTGGGTGACCTCGTCGAGGCGGACGGGCGCCGCGTGGTCGACCAGGCGGCGAAGGCGGCGGGAGAGGTCGTCGTCGGTCACGGTTCGACTCCAAGGTCGTCCCGGAGCTTGGCCAGGCCCCGGCGCAGGTGGGTGTTGACGGTCGAGACGGAGGTGCCGAGGAGCTCGGCCACTTCGTGGAGCTGCCAGCCATAGCCCTCGACGAGCACCACGGCGGTGCGCTGGCTGGTCGAGAGCCTCCGCAGCGCGGCGGCGAGCGCGGGCTCGACGGCCGGTTCGTCCGGCGAGGCCGATGCCTCGAACAGCACCCGGCGGCGCCGGCCCCGGGCCTTGCTGCACCCCACCCGGTAGAGGTAGCCGGTCGGGTTGGCCATGGCCTCGAGGCGGTCCCAGTGCTCGAACCCCCAGGCCAGGGCCTCGGCGGTGGCCTCCCGGCCCCGGTCATGGCCGTAGCGGGCCACGAGGGCGCGCCGCAGGCGTGGTTCCGCGACCACGAAGAACCCCTCGTAGCCCTCGACCACGCCCACGACGTCCATCACACCATCGAAAGCCCCCAGGACCCGGTTCTTGCGACACCGGGTCACCGGGGAAGGGGCCGGCCGTCGCCGGACGAGGTCAGAACACGCCGAGGGCGAGTCCGGCGGCCAGGGTCTGGCCGAGCTCGGTGCAACGGGCGCGGTCGTCGTCGGTGAGGTCGCCGACGACGGCGAGCGGGGGCTGCACCTCCTTCCAGGCCAGGCCGGTGACGATCTTGTGGATGGCGGCCACCGCGCCGTCGGTGTCGCTGCGGCCCTTCACGAACACGGCGTAGGGCCGGCCCCGGGTCTCCTCGAGGAGCTCGTCGTAGACCTCGTCGAAGAAGTGCTTCATCGCCCCGCTCATGTACCCGAAGTTGGCCGGCGTCCCCAGGATCAGCCCGCCACACCACCGCACGTCGTCCGCGGTCGCCTCGAGCGCGGGCACGGGCCGCAGGTCGACGTCACCCACCTCCGGGTCCCGGGCCCCGGCCAGGACGAGGTCGAGCATCTCCTGGGTCGCTCCGGACCGTGAGTGCCAGACGACGAGGAGCCGGGCGTCAGCCATCGGCCACGACCCGGGCCCGCAGCTCCCGCTTCAGGACCTTGCCCCCCGCGTTGACCGGGAGCTGGTCGACGAGCACCAGGCGCCGGGGTTGCTTGAACCCGCCGAGGCGGCCCCGGGTGTGCTCGACCAGGTCGGCCAGGGTGACCTCGGCCCCGTTGCGGGCCACGACAACGGCGCACACGGCCTCGCCCCACCGCGGGTCGGGGACGCCGATCACCGCGACCTGGCCGACGGCCGGGTGGTCGGCGAGCACGTCCTCCACCTCGCGGGAGGACACGTTCTCCCCACCGGTGATGACGATGTCCTTCGACCGGTCGATGACGTAGAGGATCCCGTCGTCGTCCATCCGGCCGAGGTCGCCCGTGTGCAACCATCCGTCGACCACGGTGGCGGCCGTGGCTTCGGGGTCGTCCCAGTAGCCGGCCATGACCTGTTCGCCGCGGACGAGGATCTCACCGTCGCCGGCCAGGCGGACCTCGACCCCGGGGCTCGGGCGACCGGCGGCCCCCAGGAGGTGGGGTCGGTCGTCCAGCGCTCGGCGGTGCCCCTCCTCGTCGAGGAAGACGGCGTTGCCCGACAGCTCGGTCATGCCGTAGCCCTGGGCAAAGCCGACCCCGAGGACCTCGGTCGCCCGGCGGAGCAGGTCGGGGGCCATCGACGACGCCCCGTAGGCGACCTGGCGCACGCGGGCGAACACCGCGGGATCGAGGCCCGGGTGGTCGAGCAGCATGGCCAGCATCGTGGGGGCCAAGGACAGGCAGGTGACCCCGTGCCGTCCGATGGCGTCCAGGACCGGACCCGGGCTGAAGCCGGGCAGCAGGACCACCGGCCGGCCTTCCCGATGCAGGCAGAGGACGTTGTAGGCGGCCACGTGGCACAGCGGGAAGCAGTACAGGTAGACGTCGTCCGGCTCGGACCGGACGGCGCCGCGTTCGCCCCGGCGGCTGCGGCCAGGAGGCTGCGGTGGGTGAGCACGGCGCCCTTGGGCCGGCCCGTCGTGCCCGAGGTGAACAGGATCCAGGCGGGGGTGTCGGGATCCTCGACCACGGGAGCCGACGGTCCGCGCTCACCAAGCGCGGCCTGCCACTCGCTCCAGGCCAGCGCGCCGTCGAGGTCGCCGATCACGAGCTCGGCCCCCACCCGCTCCACCTGCTCGACGAGCTCGGCCGGCGCCAGCCGCTGGTTCAGCGGGACGGCGATGCGTCCCGCGGCCGGGATGCCGTAGAGCGCGGCGACGTAGGCCGCGTGGTTCCGGCCCACCAGGGCCACCCGGTCGCCGGGATCGGTCCGGGCGGCCACGACGGTGATGACCCGTGCCGACCTCGGCCCGCAGGTCGGCGAAGGTCCACGCCGGCCGTCGGCGACCAGCGCCGGCCGTTCGGGATCCGCCCTCCCGAGCAGATCGTGGAGGAAGGCGACGTCGAGGGGCACGGCGTCAGCCGCCCGAGTAGCCCGGGTTCTCCCAGACGATGAGGCTGGCGTGATCCTCGCCGTGCTCGTGGGGCAGGTAGTCGTGGATGACCCCGCGGACCTCGAAGCCGTTGTGGAGCTGCATCGTCAGCGTGGGGTCGCGCAGCTCCCCGGCCACGACCTTCGCCACGTAGGTCTCGACGTCCATCGCGTCGGCGTGGTCGGTGTAGCCCGGGAGATCACCCCCGGCGATGATCCCCCGCTTGTCGTGGCGCACCACCAGGTCCTTGCGCAGGTCGTACAGCGCCCGGCCGATGCCCCGACCCCGGTACGCCGGGAGGACGGCGATGTCGACGCCGTAGTACCAGGGGGCAGCCGGATCGTGGTTGTCGCACTGGTGCGGGCCGCACAACGAGGTGATGGTGTGCTGGACCTGGGTCTCGAAGTCGAAGTCGACGAAGATCCCGGCGCCCTGCCCGACCGGCTCGTCACCGTCGAGGGCGACGAAGAACCCCTCGGGGAAGATGCCGGCGAAGACCCGGATGTCCTCCTCGTCGAGCAACCCCGCCGGATCGGCGTCCGGGAAGGCCGTCAGCTCGAGGCGGTGGCAGGCGGGCGCCAGGTCTTCGGTCAGGTTGACGTAGCGGATCTCACCCACGACCGACCGTGAAGTGCTCGTACTCGTTCTCGACGGGCAGGCCCCAGACGGCCCACAGGTCGCCCGTCCTCGGCCGCATCACCGTCGCCCCGCACGACTCGACGTCGTACGGCGGCTCGGCGCGCTCGCAGATGGCCTCCTCGTCACGGGTCAGCGCCATCAGCGACGTCTCGTCGATGGGGCGCTTGCCGAGGAGCTCCACCGCCCGGGCGTACCGGTGCTCGGTGGACGCGATGCGCACCGGCGCCCGGGGCCCTTGGACGGCCTCGGTCACCTCGCCCAGGCAGTGGTTGGTGTGCACGAGGGGCTCGGTGCCGAGCTCGACGACGTGGGTGGCCGTCGGCATGGCCTCCACGTCGTAGCCCCGCCCGTCGCGGTCGAGGAGGAGGAAGTTGTGACCGCCGGCCAGCTCCGCCTCGGTCACACAGGCCAGCGCGTCCCCGATCGTGGTCTGGGCCAGCGCCTTGCGGACCACGAAGGGCCAGGTCACCCCGATCTTGCCGTCGGCCGCGGTCAGGTTGTTGATCCCGACGCAGATCCCGGCCTCGTTCATGCCGATCTGACCGAGGCAGCCGACCGTGGTGAACACCAGCGCCTCGGGCCGGCCCGTCACCCTCGTCCGGAGCATGACGATGTAGGGGGTGGCGGTGTCGTGCATGTCCCAGGTCTGGGCCAGCCACGGCTCCCCACCACCGGCGTCGGGCGGCACGAGGGCCGCGGTGCAGCTGTCTTCGGGCGGAGGCGTGCCGCCGACCGCCTTCACGGTGTCGATGAAGTCGGTGAACCCGCCGACGATCACGGCCTCGGCGGGGGAGATGCCCGCGCCCTCGGCCATCCCGATCATCTCGGCGTAGAGGTCGGCGTCGTAGGCCTCGTGGGCCGGCAGGCAGGCCTCGGCCAGGGCCAGCACCTCGTCGCGGGGCAGGGCCGACGACCACGTGCCCTCGCCGGAGAGGCGAACCCGCTCGTCGGTGTACTCCCGGATCTGGGTGGCGTAGGCGTCGCCGTGGGCCCGACCGACCTCGGACGGCGAGCCCGCGAGCTCGAGGAGCCGGATCGGCTGGTCAGCCACCGGCCCGCTCCTTCGCGGCCACCCGCACCGCCTCGGCCACGACGGCCATTGCCTCGTCGATCTCCTCGTCGCTGATCGTGAGCGCCGGGAGGAAGCGCACGCAGTTGGAGTACAGGCCCGCCCGGATGGTGATGACGCCTCGCTCGAGGGTGGCGGCGGTGACCGCCACCGTGGCCTCGGGGTCCGGGGTCTTGGACTCGGCGTCGGTGACCAGCTCCATGACCAGCATCGCCCCCAGCCCCCGCACGTCGCCGACGAGGTCGGGGTGTTCGGCCTGGATGGCCTCGAGGTGCCCACGGACCCGGTCGCCCGCGGCCTGGGCCCGGGCCAGGAAGTCGGGATCGCGGATGGTGTCGATCGCCTCGATCGCGGCCACGCACGCCAGCGGGTTCCCGGAGTAGGTGCCACCCAACCCGCCGGGGTGGGGGGCGTCCATCACCTCGGCCCGACCGGTGACGGCGGCGAGGGGCATGCCGCCAGCCAGCGACTTCGCCGTGGTGACGAGGTCGGGGACCACGCCGGAGTGCTCGATGGAGAAGAGCTTGCCGGTCCGGCCGAACCCCGCCTGGACCTCGTCGGCGACGAACAGCATCCCGTGCTCGTCGCAGAGCTCCCGCAGGCGCCGGAGGAACGGCGTCGGGGCCGGGAGGAACCCGCCCTCGCCGAGGACGGGCTCGATCACGACCGCGGCCACGTGGGTCGGGTCGACCTGGGCCACCATGGCGCGGTCGAGCAGGCGCACCGCCTGGTCGACCCAGGCCTCCTCGCTGAGCTCCGCCGGCCGGCGGTAGAGGTCGGGGAAGGCCAGCCGGTAGATCTCCGGGGCGAAGGGCCCGAAGCCCTTCTTGAACAGCCCGAACTTGCTCGTCATCGCCAGGGTGAGGTTCGAGCGGCCGTGATACGCGCCCTCGAAGACGATGATGCCCTGCCGACCGGTGGCCGAGCGGGCGATGCCCACGGCGGCCTCGACCGCCTCGGCCCCCGTGTTGCACAGCAGGGTGCGCTTGTCGAAGTCGCCGGGGGTGAGGGCGTTCAGGCGCTCGGCCACGCCGAGATAGGGCTCGGTCGTGGCCACGATGTTGCAGATGTGGATGAGCTCGGCGGCCTGGGCCTGGAGCGCGCTGACCACCCCGTCCGGGCAGTGGCCCACGCCGAGCACGCCGATGCCACCGGCGAGGTCGAGGAGGTGGTTGCCGTCGACGTCGACCACCACCGAGCCCTTGGCCGAGGCGATGCCCAGCGGGGTGAGCTTCGCGGCCCCGTTCGGCACCGCGGCCTCCCGCCGGGCGACCATCTCCTGGCTCTTCGGGCCGGGGATCGCCGTGACCAGCTCGATCGCACCCATCGCGCACCCCTCTCCGTCCTGAGAGGGAGAGGCTAGCGAGGCATCAGGCGGCGGCGAGGAGCACCCGGGGGGAGTCGTCCAGCGCGGGCACCGGCATGGCCCGATAGCGGTCCAAGGCACTGCGCACGATGCCGAGGCCCTGCAGGTTCGGCAGCCGGTCGATGCGGCGGTCGATGCGAGCAACCATCTCGTGGCCTTCGGGGTTGTCGAACAGGTACTGGGTCATGAAGGCCACTTCCGGGTCCGGCATGACCCCAGCGCCGACTGGCGACCAGTACCGGCGCAGGGCGAAGCGCGTCAGCTTGCGGGCGGCACGCGAACGGTTGAGCCGGGTCTCGGCCTCGGCGGCGTAGAAGTCGATGTGGCGACCTTCCTGCTTGCGGATGCGGGCCAGGAGCTCGGTGAGCACCGGGTGGTCGGCCTTGGCCGCGAGGCGGGCGTAGCCGGCCTGGGCCGTCCACTCGTTCACCGCTCCCCAGGCCATGTGCACCGCCGGCAGCTCCTTGATGGCCACCGAGGCCGTCGACCAGACCACCGGTGACAGCATGGTGCGCCAGCGGAGGCGTCGGCGCACGGCATTGACCCGGTCGTCGCCGGCCGGCTCGCCGTGGGCCTTGAGCACCGTGGCGATGGCTTCGCCGTGCCAGTACTCCTCCCAGTTCCAGCACGTGAGGAAGGCCGTGAGGCGGCTGTCGTCGTGCGCGCGGGTCGAGATCAGATCCCGGAGGTAGCACGCCGTGTGGTACTCGACGTCGTGCATGTAGCGCAGGCAGCGGAGCGTGTCCTCGGCGAGGGGGGCGGCGGCGAAGGCCTCCATGTCGAGGTCGTCCCAACGCACACGATCCGTGTGGAGCTTGAACGTGTCCATTTCGAAGCGCATACCCGTGTACGTAGCCGATGGAACGACTGGATGCCACGCTTCTGGGGTACGTTCCGAACGTGAGCTGCGACCACCGCCCCTCCCGGGACCGACCAACGGGGTCGCATCCTGGACAAGGCACTGGCCCTGATGAGCCGGCGCGGCGCCGCCGACACGTCCATGCGGACGCTGGCCGACGCCTGCCAGCTCAACGTGGCGACGCTCTACCACTACTTCCCGTCGAAGGCCGACCTCCTGCGTTCGGTGATCGAGGAGCGGGGCTGGTTCCACCTCCTGGCCACCGACGAGGCCGCCCTCGACCCCGACCAACCGTTGTCCGAGCGGTTGGTCACGTTCCTCACCTTCCTCTCGTCGTCGGCCATGGCCGAGGACGTCCCCGCCCGGTTGTTGCTCGGCGAGGGCCTCCGCCGAGAGCCCACGGCCGCCGCGACCGTGGGCGAGCTGCTCGGTGCCATCGACGCCGCCATCGCCCGGTGGCTCGTCGAGGGCCTCCCCGACCTCCCCGGAGACCCGGTCGTGACCGGACGCATCCTCCGCCACCTCCTCGTCGGCCGGCTGGTGGAGCGGCTGGCTGCCCGCGGTGACGGGATCCCGGACGACGAGGCGTGGGCCCGGGAGGTGGCGGCGGCGCTCCTCGACGCGTGAGTGAGCCGGACCCCTTCGGGGCCCTCGTCGACGCCGACTTCGAGACGGTCCCGGGCCGCCCAGGTGGCTCCCTGGCCGGGACGACCTTCGTGGCCAAGGACCTCTTCGCGGTCGAGGGGTACATCACGGGTGCGGGCCAGCCGACCTGGGCCGCGACCCACCTCGCGGCGGAGACGCACGCCCCGGCGGTGCAGCGCCTCCTGGACGCCGGCGCCGACCTCGTCGGGCGCACGCACACGACGGAGATGGCCTACAGCCTGTCGGCGGCCGACGTGCGGGCGGGGATGCCCCACAACCCGGCGTTCCCCGATCGCGATCCCGGTGGCTCCTCGAGCGGGAGCGCGGCGGCCGTGGCGGGCGGCCTGGCCGACCTCGGTCTCGGCACCGACACCCTCGGCTCGATCCGGGTGCCCGCCAGCTACGGCGGGATCTTCGGTTGGCGGCCCACCCACGGCGCCGTGCCCCAGGAGGCCGTGCACCCGCTGGCGCTCAGCCTGGACACGGTGGGACTGCTCGCCCGGGACCCGGAGCTGCTGCACCGGGCCGCCGAGGTCCTGACCGGCGCATCCCTCGACGGGACGGGACGGGAGCGGGTCCTGGTGGCCGCCGACGCCTTCGCCCTGCTCGAGAGCCACCACCGCGATGCGCTCCTCGAAGCCGCCGAGGCCTTCGCGCCCGAGGGATCGGCCGACCTCGCCCCGGTGGAGACGACCTTGGGGGCCCTCACCCTCGTGGTGCGCGACGTCCAGGGTCCCGAGTTCGCCGCCGCCCATCGCGACTGGATCGCGGCCGCCGCCCCGGAGTTCGGTCCCGCGGTGGCCGAGCGGGTGGCGCACGCGCTCCAGGTGACCCCCGAGGACCACGAGGTCGCGGTCGCCGTCCGGGAGCAGGTCCGGGCCCACGTCACCGCGCTGCTGACCCCGGGCACGATCGTCCTGGCCCCGGCCGCCGGACCTCCGCCCGGGCGCGACGCCGACGACCGGACGCGGGCCGAGGCCCGTCACCTGGCCGCCACGCTGTCCGTCGTGGGCTCGCTGGCGGGGTTGCCGACGGTCACGGTGCCGGCGCTGGTGCTCGACGGCGCCCCGCTGGGCCTCAGCCTCATCGGGCGGCCGGGAGCGGACGGCCTACTGCTCAGTCAGGCCGCGGCGCGTCCACCCGTTGCCCCCGCTGGTTCCGGTCCCTGATCCGGTCCTCAGAGAAGCCGAATCAGGCGCCCCCGCTGGTTCCGGCCGGGGCCAGGTCTAGGCCGGCCTGCGCGTTCTGCTTGGCCCAGTAGCGCCGGGCCCACGGTGGCCTCGCGTCGGGGACCGGATCGAACGTGACCAGGCGGGTCCACCGGTCGAGCAGCTCGTCGCCCGTGGCGAAGGCCTCTGCTCCGGAGGGCGGGTCCCCGAGCCAGGAGAGCTCGGTGTGGTCCCGCTCCGGCGTGAAGCGGGCGAACAGCTCGGTGGGGTCGCGCAGGGCTCGCCGGTGAAGGTGCTCGTGGCGCCACCACAGGCTGCCGTCGTCCCGGCCCGTGGGGAAGGCCCCGAGGTCGACGGGCTCGTCGACGCGGACCGGCTTGAACAGGCTGGTGCACGGGGCCGCCGTGGCCGTGACCCAGTGACGCTCCTGGCCGGGCCGGAGGTCGCCGACCCAACTCGCGGTGGTCTGGGTGTTGGTCACCACGCCACCGGCGTGGAGGCACGGCGCGGCCATCCCACCGTTCAGCCACGCGTACCGGGGCCCGGAGCGACCGGGGCCGTGGTCCCGGAGCAGGGTCATCAGCTCCTCCGGCGTGGTCGAACGCTCCGCCCCGGCCTGGGTGATGGCCCGCCGGTGGCGACACGCCGCCACCCGGGTCCGGACCCGGTCGCTGTGCGCCGCCGCGAAGTCCGGGATGGTCAGCCCGTTCGAGATGCTGCGGGCGCCACGGTCGACCGGCTCGGTGGCCCAGTGCGCACCCGCGGTCTCGAGCACGACGGCCCGGGTGGCGTCGGCCACGATGAAGCTGTTGTGGTAGGTGAACGACCGGTCGGGGTGGCCGCACCCGCCGCCCTGACCATGGCGCTCGAGGAGCTCGACGATGGTGTCGACCGCAGCCTCGGCGGTCGACGCCCGCTCGAGCGCCAGCCGGAGCAGGTCCATGCCGGTGAGCCCGATGTCGGACTCGGGCTCGCGGGTGAAGACGGCCTCGTTGCCGATGACCACGCCGTGCTCGTTGGCGCCCATCTCCGCCCCCCACATCCAGAAGGGCCGGCTGAGCAGGACGGCATGGGTGTGGGTGGCCTGGGGCACGGTGATCCACGTGCACTCGACCGTGGCCCCGCCGGGATGATCGGCCGCCGGATGCCACTCGAGGCCCTGGCCCTCGTTGGCGTCCCGGTCGCTGTTCTTGGCGAAGAGCACCCCGTCGTCGCCCACCACGACCACGGTGTCGCACATGGGCTCAAGGTACCGTCGCCCCCGGTGGTGCTCGCTCCCTACGCCCTCGACCCACCGCCCACGAGCAGCCTCCTGGCGCGGGGTCTGGTCGGTCGGTGCCCACTCTGCGGGTCGGGCCACCTCTTCCGCCGGTGGCTGGTCATGAAGCCGGACTGCCCGCGGTGTGACCTCCACTTCGAACGCATCGAGGGCCACTGGATCGGCGCCATCGCCATCAACACGGTGCTCGCCCTGGGCGTCCTGCTGGGCGTGATCGTCACCGGCGTGATCGTCTACTACCCGGACCTCCCCGTCGCCGGGATGATGATCGCCGCGGTGCTGACGGCGGGGCTGGCCCCGCTCCTCTTCCACCCGGTCTCCCGCACCCTCTGGACCGCCATCGACCTCGCCCTGCGCCCCATCGAACCCAGCGAGATCAGCTGACACCCCGAGCGGCGCTCAGGGGTCGCAGTGGGGGCTGGGCGGGAGGTCGAGGGCGGGGTTGCGGTCGAAGAAGCCGACGGGGATGAGCCAGAACCCGGTCCGCTCCACGGGCATGACCGGCCAGTCCTCGGGCCGGACCACGTGCGTGAGGCCGAAGCTGTGCCAGAGGACGACATCGGTGGCCTCGAGCGGCCGGTCGGCGGCCGTCCACTCCGGCAGGCCGGCCCCGCCCGTGTGCTGGTTCGGATAGGGGCCGGCGGCGCGGGTCTGCTCCGGGTCGTAGGGCGTCACCCAGAGGTTGTGGGTGGCGAAGGCGGCCCGCTCCCGCACCACCGAGCCGGGACCGGCCAGCAGCGTCGGCCCGTACGCCGGGAGGAGCTTGTAGCCCACGGGCGTGCCCACGGCGTTGGTGGCCTCCGGGTTCACCACCTTCCACGTGCGGCTCCGACTGGGCTCGATGTCCCGCCGGGCGACCGCTTCGGACGCCAGCAGCGTCTCCTGCACCTGGATCCCGTTGGCCCAGGCGTCGTCGTCGCCCCCGCCGCTCGCGATCACGTCGACCTCGTGGACCGAGTTCGGCCCGCCGTCGACGTCGAGGTCGAGGCGGAAGCAGAACAGGTGCTGATGGTGGGCGGCGGCCAGCCCCGGGGCCACGACCGCCATGTTCGCCGGCGGCACGTCGTCGAAGGCACAGGGCTGCACGATGCCGGTCAGGCGCACCTCGAGCTCGATGGAACCGTCGAGGTAGAAGCGCCAGTAGAAGGCGTACTCGTAGTTCCCGACGGTGAAGATCGAGGACACGACGAGGCGTCGGGAACGGCGGACCTCCACGTTGCCGGTGTTCAGGTCGTGGTGCTTCCACGCGATGCCGTCGTCCTCCTCGTGGACACAGATGGCCTGGCTGACCGGCCAGGGGTTGCCCTGCTCGTCGGCCATGACGACGTCGAGGTAGGTGATCTCGCCGAGGCAGTCACAGCCCCGCGCCAACGAGTTGACGAACCGCCCGAGGCCCCATTCGCCCGCGTCGAAGGCGTTCTTCCAGCGGTGGCTGGCGTCGGTCGAGCCGTAGGGCACGACCATCTCCGACAGCGCAGCCCGGTGCAGGATGCGACGCCGCCGGTCACCGTCCTGGTAGCCCACGTCGTGGACCACGAGGCCCTCCACCGGGTCCATGCCGACCCGCAGGTCCCAGCGCTGCCAGGTGAGGTGGTTGCCGTCCACCGTGAAGCTGACGCCTTCGGGTTGGTGGATCTCGAGCGGCCGGAGGTCGTCCCGCAGCGGCCCGACGTGCTCGGCGTCGTACCGACCGGGATCGGCGGGGAGTGGCACGGCCCCGTGGTCCTCCACGGCCAGCACCTCGGCGGTCGCCAGGTCGACGACGGCCACGACCCCCTCGATCGGCCGGGCGTAGCCGTTGTCGGCCGGATCGGCCCGGTAGTACGAGAGGCAGCGGGTCAGCCGGGTGTTGCGGTCGGCGAAGTCCTCGTACGCCCCCGGCGGCCACGGGTCGATCTGGACGTTCTCGACGTCGGCGATCCCGCGCGCCGCCAGCGCGGCCCTCCACCGCTCGTCCATCCGGACCGCTTCCATGGCGTTGAAGACCTCCGTGAAGAGGAGCGGTGGGCGGACGCCGGGAACCGGTCGCCAGGCCCGCACCTCACCCCCTGTGGCATCCACGTCGGCCTCGATGACTCCGTGGGGCCCGTCGAGGACGACGACCCGGGCGGCCCGATCGACGGGATCTGCCGGCCGATGGCTCAGCAGCACGTCCTTCCCGGGCTCGGCCAGGGTGATGGTCGAGAACAGGACGTCAGCCGGCGCCAGCTTCGCCCGGACGGCGTCGGCGACCCGGGTGATCTCGTCCCCGGTCAGGGGATCCAAGGGGTGGGTCATGGGCGCAGCATCGCGCGCCGCCGCCCGCGCCGCGGCCGGCTATGTGTGGGCGAGGAGGAACGACGTCAGGGCGGCGAGGAGGAGGTCGGGGTCGAGGGCGCCCGCCGTCTCGCGAGCCGAGTGCATGGCGAGCTGGGCGACACCGACGTCGACCGTGGCGACGCCCAGGCGGGCGGCGGCCACCGGACCGATGGTGGAACCGCACGGGAGGTCGTTGCGGCTCACGAAGTGCTGGACGGGCACGTCGGCCGCCGCCGCGGCTCGCAGGAAGGGCACGGCGCTGTCCGCGTCACTGGCGTAGCGCTGGGAGGCGTTCACCTTCACCACCGGACCGCCGTTGATGCGGACCGGGTGCCCGGGATCGTGGCGCTCGACGTGGTTCGGATGGGTGGCGTGGGCCATGTCCGCCGACACGCAGGCCGAGCCGGCCAGCGCTCGGGCGAGGTCGTCCGTTTCGCCGCCGTGGGCGGCGTGGGCCCGGCGCAGGATCCCGGGCAGGAGGTCGCCGTCGGCACCCGACCGGGAGACCGACCCGACCTCCTCGTGGTCGTAGAGGCACACCACCGCCGGCCCGGGGGGCTCCTCGGACGTGCAGGCGACCAGCGCTTCGACGGCTGCGAAGCAGCTCACCAGGTTGTCCAGCCGGCCACTGACCAGGAGCTCCTCGCCCGGACCGGAAAGGGCCGCCGGGGCGATGTCGTGCAGCATGAGATCCCACGCCAGGAGGTCCTCGGCTGCGGCGCCGACCGCCGCGGCCACGGTGTCGACCACACCGTCGCTCCCGTCGGGCGCCCAGAGCGGAGCCAGGTGCTGCTGGGGGTCGAGGCGCAGGCCGGCCTGGTTCACCTCGCGATCGAGGTGGATGGCGAGCTGGGGGATCCGGGCGACGGCCCCCGGGAGGCGCACGAGCTCGGACGCGACCTCGTCATCCCGGCGCACCGACACCCGCCCGGCCAGGCCGAGGTCCCGGTCGAGCCAGCTGTTCCAGAGCGCCCCGCCGTAGACCTCGACGGCCAGGCGCTGCCAGCCGGCCGCCACCGACACGGGACGGGGCTTGAGCCGCAGGTTGGGGCTGTCGGTGTGGGCGCCGACGATCCGCAGGGCCGCCGCCGGCGCGGTGCCCGGCCACAGCCCGGCGACGAGCGCCCCGCCGCGGCGGACGTACCAGCGATCGGGCAGCGCGGTGGTCCACGACGCCTCCTCGTCGATCGGGGTGAACCCGGCGGCGTCGAGGAGCCCGGCCGCCCGGGCCACGGCGTGATACGGCGTGGGCGACGCATCGAGGTGCTCGAGCAGCCGTCGAGCCGCGTCGCGGGCGGCGGGATCAGCCACGAGCACCCCCGGACCGCTCCACCCCGGGCTCGAGCTCGGCACACGCCCGCAGGTCCTCCCACGCGGCCTCGGCCTCGGTGGCCTCCTCACCCGTGAGGGTGGCGGGGACGCCCGACGAGAGGCGGGCCGGGACCCAGTCGGCGGCGTCGACCCGGCGCCCGGTCAGGGTGAGCCGGAGGACGCCGGACTCCGCCGACGGTCCGACGGCGCTGCCGAAGGCGAAGTTGCCGAGGCCGTAGTGCACGTACGCACCATCGCGCAGACCGCCACCGAGGGGGATGTGGGCGTGGCTCCCGACGATGACATCGGCGCCCGCCTCGATGAGCTCGTCCGCGATCTCGGGCTGGTCGGCGACGGGGCAGCCCACCCGCTCGCGGCCCCAGTGGAGGTACACGACGAGGGTGTCGGCCTCCGAGCGCTCGGCTCGGACGGCCTCGAGCAGCCGGGTGGGGTCCTCGGCCACCGCCAGCCCGGGCCCGTCCTCGGTGGCGGTCCAGGGCCCGACGAGGTGGCCGTCGGTCACCCGTGAGGCCCCGAAGATCGAGATCCGCTGGCCCCGCACCCGGAGGCGGAAGGGCGTGTAGGCCTCGGCTTCGTCGTGGCCGGCGCCGACGAGGGGCAGGCCGGTCGTCGGCTCCTGCGCCGCCGCGAGGGTGTCGATCAAGCCCTCCTCACCGAAGTCCATGCCGTGGTTGTTCGCCAGGGTGACCACGTCCACCCCGCCACTGCGGAGGGCGGCGAACGCAGCGGCCGGGGCCCGGAAGTTGAACTCCTTGGGCACGGCCTCCCCTCGCTCGGTCACGGCGGTCTCGAGGTTGACCATGGTGACGTCGGCCGCCAGCGCGTCGGCCACCTCGGCGAACAGGGCGTCGGGGTCGTCGGCCAGGAGCGCACCCGGTGTGCCCTCGAAGTTCACGTCACCCCCGAACGCGAACGTCACCGGCTTCCCGGAGCCGAGTCCCCCGGCCGTGACCGGGGCTGCGGTGGCGCGGGGCAGGTCGTCGCGTTGCGCCGGCGGCACGGGCCGGGTGACCGCCCGCGCCACGGCTCGACCGTCTGCGGGCAGCTCGGTGCTGTCACACGCCGCCGCGGCCAGCACGAACGCGGCGACGAGGCCGCCGACCGCGACCGGCCTCACGGGGCGGCATCGTCCGCCCGGACCACCACCAGGCCTCGGTCGAGCAGACGGTGCAGCACCTCGAAGACGGTGAAGGCGCTGAGGCCCGAGGCGGCGATGAGCTCGGCGACGGTTCCGTCGTCGCCGGCGGCGTGGAGCACCTGCCACTCGACCGCCGACAGCTCCGTGGTGGTCACGCCCGGCGGCAGCGTCGGCGCCCGGTGGATCCGGGTGGCCGTCGAGGGCAGCGACTCGCTGAGCGTGCGCCACGCCGCCAGGCGGTGTCCCGCCTCGGTCAGGACCTCGTCGACGTCGAAGCAGAACCGACTGCCGAGCTGGTGCGAGCGGTCGGCCAGGACCTGGTAGCGCTCGGCCCCCGGGACGAGGAGCTCGACCAGGGTGGACACGACGTGCTCGTGGAGCACGGCCCGCAGCCGTTCGCTGTCGACCCGCTCGTCGTCGTCCAAGCGGCCGATGATCCCGTCGGCGCCTTGGGCCGCACCGGAATCGACCCAGGCCGGCTCGGGTGCCGCGCCGGAGCCGACCACGATCTGGTGGATCGACGGCCCGGAGGCGGCGGTGGCCAGGTAGATCCGTCCGCCGTCGAGGCCCACCACGCGCGGGGTGCCACCCTCGAAGCGGACGAGGCCGGTCAGGCCTGACGCGGCGAGGCCCCGGAGGACGTCGCCGACCGTGACCGAGTCCAGGGACCCAGAGCTCGGCACCCTCGTCTCCGCCATGGGCTCAACCTACTGCGGACCTTTCGCCCGGCTGTTGATGGGCCGACCCCCGTGTCGGTCTCAAGATGCCAGGGATGACGCCGATGGGGAAAGCGCCCGGGAGCGCTCCGGGCGCCGCTTCCGACCAAGGGCGAACCCATGCAGAGAAACGCGAACGTCGGGTCCAAGCTGCTGGCCCTCATCGCCGTACCCGCCGTGGTCCTCGTGGCCGTGGCCAGCGTCGGTGCCCGAGGCCGCCTCGACGAAGCCGACCGCTCCCAGCTGACCGAGAACGGTGCCCGCCTCGCGGCGGCCAGCACGTCGTTGGTCCACGAGCTGCAGCTCGAACGCCTCCTCACCATGCGCTTCGTGCAGGGCGACGAGACCGTCGCCGCCGAGCTCGAGGAGCAGCGCGCCGCCACCGACGGCGCGACCGAGTCCTTCGTCGGCCCGTCGGCGGGCATGTCGGGGGGGCCGGTCGGCCAGCGCCTCGATGCCGCGGCCCGGCAGCTGACCACGATCCACGACCTCCGGGCGTCGATCGACGACGGCAATGCCGCGCCGGACGTCGTCATCGAGGCCTACGACAACGCCGTCGACGGGTTCCTCGAGCTGGAGGCGTCCATCGCCTCGAGCGGTGGCATCCCCGAGCTCACCGCCACCCTGAGCGACAGCCTCACCCTCGCCCGGGCGAAGGAGGCCCGGGCCCAGCGCTCGGCCCGCATCGCCACCATCTCGGTCGTCGGGTCGTTCCGCTCGGGCGACTACCCCGCATTGGACGCCCTGGAGCAGGAGGAGAACCGCCAGTTCGCCCGGCTCGAGGAGTCCCAGAACGAGGTCCTGACCACCAGCGTGCGCAACGCGATGGCCACCTCCGAGGTGCGCGACGCCGATGCCCTGATGGACCGCGTCATGGCCCAAGGAGTCATCGGCGGCTCGGGCCAGCCCGGCGTCGAGCCCGCCCGGTGGCAGACGTCGGCCAGCGGCTGGCTGGACACCGTGCACGGTGCCGAGGGCACCACCCTCGATGCCACCATCAACGAGGCCGGTGTCGCGGCGTTCGAGGCCGACAAGTCGGCCCGCCTGTACCTGATCGGCACCGCCGCGGCGGTCATTCTCTCGATCCTCCTGGCCAGCCTGCTCGCCCGACGGATCAACCGCCGCCTGCAGCGCCTGACCACGGCCGCCAACCAGCTCGCCACCGTCGAGCTCCCCCGGCTGGTGGACGACCTCCGGTCGCCCGGGCAGAGCCGAGAGGCCGCCGAGCCGATCGCGCCGATCGAGGTCGACTCGAAGGACGAGATCGGCCAGCTGGCCGAGGCCTTCAACGCCATCCAGCAGGTGACCAGCCAGGTGGCCGAGGAGCAGGCCGCCCTGCTGCGACGGGGGATCGCCGACATCTTCGTCCACCTCGCCCGGCGCAACCAGTCCCTGCTCGACCGCCAGATCGAGTTCATCGACAGCCTCGAGGCCCAGGAGCAGGACCCCGACCAGCTCGAGAACCTCTTCAAGCTCGACCACCTCGCCACCCGCATGCGGCGCAACGCGGAGAGCCTCCTGGTCCTCGCCGGCGCCGAGCCGCCCCGGCGCCGGGCCCGACCCGTCGAGCTCGCAGACATCGTCCGCGTGGCGATCGGCGAGGTCGAGGACTTCACCCGGGTCAACCTGCGCGCGCTGGACGAGACCACCGTCGGCGGCCACGCCGCGGTCGACCTGGCCCACCTGCTCTCGGAGCTGATGGAGAACGCCACCCAGTTCTCGCCCCCCGACAGCACGGTCGAGGTCCTCGGTGCCCGCACCGCGGACGGCGGGTACGCGATCAGCATCGCCGACCACGGCATCGGCATGAGCGCCGAGCAGCTGGCCGAGGCGAACCAACTGCTGTCCGAGCCTCCGCCCGTCGGCCTGGCCCTGTCCCGATCCCTGGGCTTCATCGTCGTCGGCCGACTGGCCCGCCGCCTCCAGGTGACGGTCCGCCTGAGCGCGTCGGCGGACGGTGGCGTGATCGCGGTCGTGCAGCTGCCGGCGGCCGTCCTCGCCGGTCAGATCGAGGAGCGGCCGGCGGTCGGTGCGCCGGCACCGCCGGAGACCAGCGGGCTGGCGGCGCCGGCCCACCTGTCCGAAGCCTTGCCTGCGGGCGAGGAGTTCGAGCGGGGCCTCGCCGAGCTCATCGGCAGTGACGCCCCGCCCGCCGCGACCAGCGCCGAGGACCACGAGGCCTTCTGGGGGACCAAGTCCGACAATGCGGTGGAGGACGGCTTCATCGCCGATCTCGCGACCGACGACCTCCTGCTGCCCCCGCCACCGGCCGACCTCGAGGATCCCGTCCTGCCGACACGCGGCCCGGACGTCGAGGAGCCTCCGGCCCCGCCCCCACCGCCTGTGGATGCGTCCTTCGCGCCCGAGGCTCGGGTCGAGGCCACCCCGCCGACGGTCGCCGAGCCGTCGTGGGAGCCCGCGCCCGACTGGTTCGACGGCGACCTGGCCTCCGTCGATGCCTCGAACGGGAACGCCGCTCCGGTCCAGGAGCCGGTCACCACGCCGGCGGCCGCCGCGCCGACGGTCAGCGCGGCCACCGCCCCACTCGCCCGGCGCAAGCCGATGGCGACCTTGACCGACGAGCCCGTGGCTCGGCCCTCGGGTCGATCCGCCTCCACCCGGCGATCGCCGGAAGAGGTCCGGGCCATGCTCTCCCGCTACCGGCGGGGGATCCAGGACGGCCGAGGCAGCGCGCCCGGCACGGAGGACTGAGCCATGAGCAACCTGAGCAGCGCGGCCCAGAACATCAACTGGCTGATCGCCAACTTCGTCGGCCAGGTGCCCGGCGTGCAGGAGGCCGTGGTCGTCTCGGCGGACGGGCTGCCGATGGCCGTCTCCACAGGTCTCGACCGCGACTCCGCCGACCGCTTCGCCGCCGTGGCCTCGGGTCTCATCGGCCTGGCCTACGGCGCCGCGGGTCGCTTCGACGGGGGCGGCGTCAACGAGATCGTCGTCGAGATGGAGCGCGCCTTCCTGTTCGTGACCGGCATCAGCGACGGTTCCAGCCTCGCCGTGATGGCCGCCTCCGGCTGCGACGTCGGCCTCGTCGGCTACGAGATGGCGGTCCTGGTCGACAAGGCCGGCTCGGTGCTCACCCCCGAGCTCCGGGCCGAGCTCCAGGGCGCGCTGCCGCGGTGAGTGGGCGGAGCTAGCGCACGACGATGGTCGACCTGACGGAGCGGGCCGTGGGCCCCGGCGGAGCCGAGAGCGGCAACGATGAGCGATGAAGGGTGGGAACGCGGGCTGGCAGCCCGGGTACGGCCCTATGCCATCACCGGCGGCCGCACGCGGGGCGCCACCGATCTCCCGTACGAGACGATCATTCAACGGACGGGTGAGGGTGAGCAGGCCCTACCCCAGCTCCTGCTCGAGCGCCGGCGCGTGGTCGAGCTCTGTGGGACCCCCCTGTCGATCGCCGAGGTCTCGGCCCACCTGAAGGTGGCGCTGGGCGTGGCGATGGTGCTCGTGGGTGATCTGAAGTCCGAGGGGCTGGTGGCCACCAGCCAGCCCCGCACAAGTCGTGGCGACCGCCCCGACATCGAACTGCTGGAAAGGGTGCTCAATGGCCTCCGGCAACTCTGAACTCACGACCCTCCAGGACGGAGGGGGCACCGGGAGGGCGCTGACCGTGCCCCTGCCCGTCAAGATGATCGTCGCCGGCGGCTTCGCCGTGGGGAAGACGACGACGGTCGGCGCGATCTCCGAGATCGACCCCCTGACGACCGAGGCCGCCATCACGCAGGTGAGTGCCGGCGTCGACGACATGACGGGCGCGGAGGACAAGCGGTCCACGACCGTCGCGATGGACTTCGGCCGCGTGAGCCTCGGCCCCGATCTGGTCCTCTACCTGTTCGGGACGCCGGGCCAGGAGCGATTCCGGTTCATGTGGGACGACCTCGTGCGCGGCGCGGTGGGTGCGGTGGTCCTCGTGGACACCACCCGTCTGGCCGACTGCTTCCCGGCCATCGACTACTTCGAGTCCCGTGACGTGCCGTTCGTGGTCGCCATCAACTGCTTCCACGGCCGGGTCTCCCATGCGGTCGACGAGGTCAGGGAGGCCCTCCAAGTCGGCCTGGGTGTGCCCATGATCCTCATGGACGCGCGGGACCGGGAATCGGTGCGCTCCACCCTCATCGAGCTCGTCCGCCACGCAATGGCCCGGGCGGGCGGGGTGGCTTGACCGTCGCTAGCCTGCGGCGCTCGTGCCGCCGCCCCTGACGGTCGTCGTCGTCCACCGCAACCGCCCCGAGCGCTGCCGCGCCACGATCGCCTCGCTGCGCGCCCAGACGGTGCCCACCCGGGTCCACGTGGTCGATGCCGGCTCCTCCCCAGAGGCCCGGGACGCCGTGGCCGACGTCGTGGCCCAGCGGGCCGGCGACCGCTTCGACGCTCACCCCACCAACCTCGGCTTCGGCCCGGGAGCCAATGCCGGGCTGGGGGCGTGGCTCTCCGACGGGGAGGGGGAGTGGGTCGGGCTCTGCCCGCACGACGCCCTGGTCGCCCCGGACGGCATCGAGCGACTGCTGGCCGCGGTGTCCCCCCGGCCCCGGGCCGGCCTGGCCGCCGCCGACGTGGGCGACGGGCTCAGCCCCGTCGTCGACCGCTACTTCGGCACCCTCTTCCGTCCTGCCGCGGTCACCGAGGGCTGGGAGCCCGTCGACTACCCACACGGCACGCTGCTCCTCGCCCGGCGCGGCTGCCTCGAGGACGTCGGCCTGTTCGACGAGCGCTACTTCAGCTACTGCGAGGAAGCCGATCTCGGCCTCCGGGTCCGGCGGCAGCGGTGGGAGGTCGGGTTGGTGCGAGGGGCGCGGGTCACCAACACCGACCTGAGCACCTCCGTCGCCGTGGTCGACTACCTCCAGCTCCGCAACACGCTGCTGCTGACCCGTGAGCACTTCGGGCGCTACGCCGCCACGATCCGGCTCGTCACGGCCGCTCTGCAGCTGATCTCCCTGACCCTCCGTCCGTCCCGTCGACCCCTCGTCTTCGACGCCCGGGCGCGGGTCCGCGCGGTCCGCGACCACCTGCGAGGGTGCTACGGGCCGCCTCCGGCCCACTTGTAGGCTCGTGGGTCCCGTGGCCGTGGTCGACACCAGAAGACCCTTCGACGCCGCTCCCGAACCGGTCCTCATCGACCTCCGGACGCGTCGCCGCACCCTTCGCCTTCCGGCGCGGCCGGCGTGGGTCGCCTCGGTGCGCCCGAGCCGCCCGGGTGCTCCCGCGCCGCTCAGCTACCTCCCGGCCCTGGACGGCCTCCGGGGGCTGGCCGTGGCCGGGGTGCTGCTCTTCCACTCCGGCTTCTCCTGGGCGGTCGGTGGCTACCTCGGCGTCTCGACCTTCTTCACGCTCTCCGGCTACCTGATCACGACCCTGCTCCTGGCCGAGCACCACCGCACCGGCGGCATCTCCCTCACCGCGTTCTGGACGCGTCGCTTCCGCCGGCTCATGCCCGCCTCCCTGCTCACGCTGGCGGGCATCGTCCTCCTGTTCGGGCCGTTCGTGGCCGATGCCGACCAGCTGGCCGAGATCCCGGGCGACGTCATTGCGGCGTTGGCCTACGTGGCCAACTGGCGCTTCATCGTCTCGGAGCAGTCCTACGCGGACCTGTTCACCGCCCCTTCACCGGTCCAGCACTTCTGGTCGCTGGCGATCGAGGAGCAGTACTACCTCTTCTTCCCGCTGCTCGCGGCCGGCCTCCTCGCGGTGGGCCGGGGCTCGCGTCGCGTGCTCGCCTACGGGCTCGGCGCGCTGGCGATCGGTTCCACGGTGCTGATGATCAGCCTGTACACGCCCGGCACCGATCCCGCCCGGGTCTACTACGGCACCGGCACCCGGGCGGCGGAGCTCCTCGTCGGTGCTGTGCTCGCCGTGGTCGTGACCAGCCGCCCCGACCTGCTGGCCCGGATCCCCTCGGTCCTGCTCACCGGGATCGGCGTGGTGGTCCTCGCGCTCACGGCCTTCTGGTGGATGACCGTCGAGCTGACCTCGTCCTGGCTGTACGAGGGTGGACTGACCCTCTACGCGCTCTGCACGTGCGCGCTCCTCGCCGTCATCCTGCGCGCCGGCCCGGTGACGCAGGCCATGACCGTCGAGCCGCTCCGGCTCCTCGGCCGCATCTCCTACGGCGTGTACCTCATCCACTGGCCGATCTTCCTCTGGCTCACGCCCGAACGGACCGACCTCTCCGCACTGCCCCTCTTCGTGCTCCGCATGGCCATCACCATCGGCCTCGCGGTGCTGTCGTTCCACTTCGTCGAACAGCCGGTGCGCACCCGCCACGCGCTCGTGGGCGGCCGCAGCTGGCTCATCGCCCCTGCGGCCGTGGCCGTCATCGCCTTCTCCGCGGCAACGCTGGGGGCGGTCACCGAGGACCAGCAGGACGACAGCCTCGGCCGGATCCTGGAGGCGTCCCCCGAGGCCCAGGACCCCGACGAGCTCCTGGAAACCACCGCAGACGCCGTCGACACCAGCACCGTGCCCAACGTCGACCGGGTGCTGCTCGTGGGTGATTCGGTCATGGGGCAGGCCTACGAGGTCTTCCGGGGCCGGTTCGAGGACCAGGGCATCGTGACCGGCTACGCCGGCGGCCCCGGTACCGGCCCGCTCCAGCCCCAGGGCGACTGGGCCCGCCAGATCGACGAGTGGGTCGAGCGCTTCGATCCCGATGTGGTGGTCATGGAGGCGTGCTGTGACTACACGCGGGCCACCGACAACATCTACGTCGACGCCCAGGGCAATGAGGTCGCACCGGCCACCGAGGAGGTGTACCCGAACTGGGAGCGCGAGGTCCGTGACCTGGTCCGTCGCGCGAAGGCGGGCGGGGCGCACGTCATCTGGGTGCTGTCCCCGCCGGTGCAGACCAACGGCTTCTACGGGCCGCTGGAGGAGCACGTGGAGCGCCTGAACCAGATGTACCGCGACCTGCCCGTCCAGCTCCTGGACTGGGGCTCGGTCATCACCCCCGACGGGTCCTACACCGAGACCGTCCCCGGGCCCGACGGCCAGCCCGCCGACGTGCGGCTGGCCGACGGCGTCCACATGACCACCTTCGGCAACGAGCTCCTGGCCGACCTGACCCTGACCCAGGTCGAAGCGGTCGGCGAGCACCCGGCGTTCTGACGTGAGCGGCCACCTGGTCGACCTCAGCCATGACGTCGTGGACGGGATGGAGACCTATCCCGGCCTGCCCACGCCCCAGATCGGGACCCACCTCTCGCGGGAGGCGGCGATCGAGGTCTACGGGCCGGGCAACACGTTCCACATCGGCCTGGTCACGATGTGCACGAACACCGGCACCTACCTCGACGTCCCGTTCCACCGTTATGCCGACGGGCACGACCTCACCGGGCTCCCGTTGGCGCGCGTCGCCGGCGTGCCGGCGGTGTGCCTGGACCGACGGGGGAGCGAGGCCATCGACCTCGGCCCGGCCGACGTCGCCGGCCTCGCCGGCCATGCCGTACTCGTCCGCACCGGCCACAGCCGCCACTGGGGCACGCCGGGGTACGCCGAGCGGCACCCGTACCTGTCCGCGGCGAGCGCCGAGGTCCTGCGCGACGCGGCGGTGGCCTGCGTCGGGATCGACTCGCTCAACATCGACAGCACCGCCGACATGGGCCGTCCCGTGCACACGATCCTGCTCGGTGCCGAGGTCCCCATCATCGAGCACCTCACGAACCTGGACGAGCTCCCCCCAGAGGGCTTCACGTTCACCGCGGTCCCGCCCAAGATCAAAGGCGCCGGGACCTTCACCGTCCGCGCCTTCGGGACCGTGCCGGGCTGATCAGCGGTCGCGCACCTGGCCGCGCTCGGCCGCGGCGATCTCCGGGCGGATCACCAGCAGGTACCAACCCGACAGGAGCAGGCCGCCGATCACGGTCAGGACGCCGAGCGCGGTGGCCACCATCCACGAGACCTGGCTGCGGCCGGCCAGGCTCCACGCCCAGGCCGGCCGCCTCGCGGCGTCGAGGAAGGCCCAGCCCGTGACCGCCAGGGGGATCAGGAAGAAGGCCGCCGTCAAGATGGCGACCACGAGGCGCATACGTTGTCAGTATGGCGTCGGCCCTCCGCTCGGTCACCGGGCGGGTCGCGGTCGTCACCGGTGCGGCCAGCGGCATCGGCCGGGCCACCGCCGCGCTCCTGGCTGAGGACGGCGCCCTCGTCGCGGCGCTCGACCGGGCCGAAGCGGACGAGCCCCCCGCCGGCGGCGCCTGGACCGTCGACCTGACCGACACCGAGACGGTCGCCCGGGCGCTGGCCGCGGTGCGGGAAGGGCTCGGACCGGTCGACATCCTCGTGAACAACGCCGGGGTGTCGCTCCCGGCCGCCATCGACGGCCCGGACTACGAGGCCTCCTGGGACGCGACGCTCGCGGTGAACCTCACCGTCCACGCCCGCCTGGCGCGGGCCTGCGTCGACGACCTGCGCCGCAACGGTGAGGGGCGCATCGTGAACGTGGCCTCGAGCGAGGCGCTCGGCGCCACGCCCTACATGTCGGCCTACACCGCCAGCAAGCACGGCGTCGTGGGCCTCACCCGGGCCCTGGCCGTCGAGCTCGGCCGCTCGGGGGTCACGGTGAACGCCGTCTGCCCCGGTCCGATCCGCACCGGGATGACGGCGGGGATCCCCGATGAGGCCAAGGACACCTTCGCCCGCCGACGGGTGCCGGCGGGTCGGTACGGCGACCCGGCGGAGGTGGCCCACGCCATCTGGTCGCTGGTCCTGCCGGGGGCGGCCTACGTCAACGGCGCCGTGCTGAGCGTCGACGGCGGCATGACGGCCCAGAACACGTGAGCGCCGTGCGGGTCGGGTTCGTGGGCACGGGCCACATCGCGCGCTTCCACCTCCTGATGATCCGCCTGGCCGAGGTCGAGCTGGAGCTGGTGGCCGTGTACGACATCGATCCCGAGCGGGCCGCCGCCTTCGCCGCCGAGTCCGGTGCCGCCGTGGCCGAGTCCGTCGAGGCGGTCTGTGACCAGGTGGATGCGGTGTTCGTCTGCACCTGGACCTCGGCCCACCACGAGGTCGTGGCCGTGGCCGCCGCCCGGGGTTGCGCCGTGCTGTGCGAGAAGCCCCTGGCGCGCAGCCTCGCCGAAGCCCGTGCGCTCGTGGAGACGGTGGTCGCCGCGGGCGTGAACAACCAGGTGGGCCTGGTGTTGCGCCGCTCGCCGGCCTTCACGATGGTCCGCCAGCTCCTGGCCGACCCCGCCGCGGGCCGGGTCATGGCGGTGCTGCTGCGCGACGACCAGTACATCCCCACCCAGGGCATGTACCGCTCGGACTGGCGCGGCGATCCCGCCGCGCCGGCTCGGGGACCGTGCTCGAGCACTCGATCCACGACGTGGACATCCTGGAGTGGCTGCTCGGCCCGATCGAGCGGACCAGCGCATGGACGCGGCACTTCCACGGGATCGACGGCATCGAGGACTCGTCGACGGTCAGCCTCGCCTTCGCCTCCGGCGCCGTCGGCTCGCTGCTGTCGGTCTGGCACGACGTGATGGAACGCCCGAGCCAGCGTCACGTCGAGTTCCTCTGCGAGCGGATGCACATCACCGTCGAGGGCGACTGGTTCGGACCGGTGCGCTGGACCCTGACCGGTGAGGCCGAGCGGTCGCTGGAGGGCCACGAGCTGATCACGGCCCTCGATCCTGCCCTCGAGGAGGGCGGCAACCCCGACGCCGCGTTCCTGCGGGCCGTGGCCACGGGCCGACCGGCATCACCCGACGTCACCGACGCCCTCCGGGCCCACGAAGTGGTCGATGCCATCTACCGGTCGGCGGCGGCGGACGGGAGCCCGGCCCTCCTGGATTGATGGCTCTTCGCCTGACGGCTCATCGCGGTGCGGGCCGGGTCCCGGCCCAGCCCGCCGGATCTGCGCCTGAGCGGCGCAGCTCCGTACCCTGACGCCCGTGCGGTTCACGGTCATCGGGCACGCCTGCCTGCGCGTCGAGACGTCGGGCCCGACCCTCCTGGTCGACCCCTGGCTGACGGGGTCGTGCTACTGGCGCTCCTGGTGGCACTTCCCGGCCGACGCGGAGCTCACCCCGGAGCTGCTGTCGCCCGACGCCGTCTACCTGACCCACCACCACTTCGACCACTTCCACTACCCGTCGATGCGCCGCATCGACACGCAGGCCGAGGTCCTCTGCGCCCGCTTCGGCGTCGACGTGATGGCGGGCGAGGTGCGGGAGCTGGGCTTCCGGACGGTCACCGAGCTGCCCCACGGCGAGGTCCGTGAGCTGGCTCCCGGCGTGCGCGTGGCGTCCTACCAGTACGGCTTCGACGACACCGCGTTCGTCGTGGCCGACGGGGACACGGTCGTGGCCGACCTGAACGACTGCAAGATCCGGGGCCGGGCCCTGCGCCAGATCGTGGACGACTTCGGCCCGGTGACCTTCATGCTCAAGACCCACTCCTGGGCCCAGTCCTACCCGCACCTGTACACGGCGGAGGACGCCGACGACCTGACGCTGCTCAAGCGCCAGACCTACCTCGACGAGTTCGTCGACGCGGCCCGGACGCTGCAGCCCCGCTACGCGGTGCCCTTCGCCAACATGGTCGCCTTCCTCCACCCCGAGTCCTGGGCGATGAACGAGGAGATGATCACGCCCGACGAGGTGCGCCAGGCGTTCGACCAGGCCACCGGCCTCGGTTCCACCGAGCTGGTCGCCATGAGCCCCGGCGACCAGTGGTCGAGCGAGGGTGGGTTCGAGCTGAGCGGCACCCCGTGGTGGGACGACCGGCTGGCGCGGATGACCCGCCAAGCCGAAGCGGTGGCGCCGGCCCTGGCCGCGACCGCGGCGGAGGAGGCCGCCCGTCGCTTGGAGTTCTCGGCCTTCGAGGCCCACCTGGGCGCCTTCCTGCAGGCGGTGCCCCGACCGGTGCTGCGGGTGCTGTTGAAGCGGCCGATCGTGTTCCACGTCGTCGACGACGACCTGCCGTACTGGGTGGTCGATGCCCGGCGGCGCCGGGTCTGGCGCCAGGCCACGCCCCCGGCCGACCGGGCCGATCTGATCCAGGTGGCGCCGGCGGTCCTGGCCGACGCCATCGAGAAGAAGATCCTGCACTTCGTCCACGGATCGATGCGGATCCGCGTCGATCTCCGGCCGGGCGGCGTGAACGAGGACCTCGCCTTCTGGGGGCTGCTGATGATCTGGGAGATCGGCTACCTGCCGCTTCGGCGGCTGGCCTCATCCCGCTTCCTCGACGCCGTGTGGCGCCGGCGGCGCGAGGCGTACGACGCCGTGGGCCTGCTGCGGGGGAGTGGATCGCCGCTGAAGCGGCTCTCCGAGGGGTTCGCGGCCAACACCGACGAGGTCGAGGCCCCGAAGGCCGCCTGACGCCGGTTCAGTACGCCGGGGCGGGGGTGCGCATCTGGGGCGTGACCACCGGGGCGGGGGTCGCCCCCACCGCCTGCGCCTCGACCCGGTCGGCCCGCCAGCCCTCGGTGGGGGGCTGGGCCAGGATCCGGTCGATCACCGACGGCGGCTGGGGCTTGCTGTAGAAGTAGCCCTGCGCCATGTGGCACTCGAGGCTCCGCAGGTAGCGGACCTGGTCGGCGCTCTCCACGCCCTCGGCGACGGTGACCATGCCGAGGCCGCGGGCCATGCCGACGACGTGCTCGACGATCGTGGTGTCCTCCCGGCTCTGGCCCAGTCCGTCGACGAAGGACTTGTCGATCTTGACGATGTCGAAGCGGAACTTCTTGAGGAAGCTGAGGGAGGAGTAGCCGGTGCCGAAGTCGTCGAGGGCCAGGTAGACGCCGAGCGCCTTGGCCTGGCGCAGCATCGACCAGGCCGCATCGACATCGGCCATCAACGCGCCCTCGGTGACCTCGAGGCAGATCGTGCCCGGGTCGACCCCCGTCACGGTCAGGACGCGCCGCAGGACGTCGGCGAAGTCGACCTGGGCGATCTGGCGGGCCGACACGTTGACCGTCACCATGAGGGGGGCCTGGTCCCGGTGGGCGGTGGCCCACTCGTAGGCCTGGGCGCAGGCCTGTTCCAGCACCCAGGCCCCGACGGGCACGATGAGGCCGGTGTCCTCCAGCGCGGGGACGAACTCGCCCGGGCCGATCATCCCCCGATCGGGGTCCTCCCACCGGATGAGGGCCTCGACCTTGACCATGCGCTGGGTCTGGAGGGAGACGACCGGCTGGTAGTAGAGCCCGAACTGCTCCTCGGCCAGCGCTTCGCGGAGGCGGCGCTCCGCGGTCGAGGGGGTGATGCGGCTGACCATCGACCGGTCGTAGATGGCGACCTGCCCGCTGCCGATTGCCTTGGCCCGGTACATCGCGGCATCGGCGTCGCGCACGACGTCCTCGGGCTCGGTGCAGTGCTCCTCGGTGAGGGCCACGCCGACGCACGCCGAGAGCTGGATCTTGTCCTCGCCGACGGCGAAGTGCTCCTCCAGGGCCTCGATGAGGCGGCGCGCCACCCGCTCGGCCGCGGGCGCCGTGCCGGCGTCGGGGCTCACGACGACGAACTCGTCCCCGCCGTAGCGGACGAGGATGTCGTCCCGGCCGATGGCGCCGGCCAGCCGCTCGGCCACCTTGAACATGACCCGGTCGCCCATCTCGTGGCCATAGGTGTCGTTGACGTGCTTGAAGCGGTCGAGGTCGCAGAAGAAGACGGCCACCCGTCCGCCATGGCGCTGGACCCGGCGCACGATGTCGTTGAAGTGGTCGATCAGGAACCGGCGGGTCGGCAGGCCGGTGAGGGGGTCCCGCATCGAGAGGCGGACCGTGTCCTTCCAGACCTCCTCGGCGGCCTGGAAGCGCCGGTAGGCGAACACCGCGACACCCAGGGGGATGAGGACCACGACGATGAGCAGGGCCGTGGCGTCGCGCCGGGCGAGGAGCCGGTAGAGGTGGTCCATGGCCTGGGTGGCCACGATGACCAGGCTGATCACGGCGCAGACGACCACGACGACGATCATGTCCAGGGCCTTGCGGGGGTCGTCCGGGGCAGGGGTCAGCCCCGGTCGGCGGGCCCCATCGTCGTTCAGGTCCATCACCACATCCCCCAGTCGATGGGTGCGCGACGCATTGATGATCTCTGCGTCAACCGTCGGCGGAGGGGCCCGATCCTTGAGGCCCAACTGGCCTCCTGCGGGTCAGGCGACGAAGCGGAGGGCGGCGTCGAGGAAGCCCATCGACGACGGGGTACGGGCGTGGTCGACGCCCCGCAGCACCTGCAGGCGCGCATCGGGCAACGCGGCGACGAGCCGGTCCGCCGGCGCCACGTGGTCGCGGTCGCCGAGCACGACCAGCAGGGGCAGGTCCACCGCCACCAGCTCGGCTTCGGTGAGGGGCTGGCGAGGCCGCCGGAGGCAGGCGACCAGGGCGGCCGTGTCGGTTCCGGGCTGCGCCGCGAGGTCGGCGAGGTGACGCACGAAGGGGGACTCGGGGAGCTCACCGCCGGCCTCCAGCAGCTGGGCCACGGGCTCGGCGTCGGGCGGGTCGAAGACGTCGTCGCCGATCCCGGCCAGCACCAGCCGGCGGAAGCGGTCCGGGCGGCCGATGGCGACCCGCAGCAGCGTCTGGGCCCCGAGGGAGAAGCCGATGCCGTCGACCGCCTCGTCGGGCAGCAGGCCCTCGAGGTGCTCGGCCAGGCCGGTGTAGACCGCCGGGTCGTGGGGGCTCGGGGCCGAACCGTGGCCGAGGAGGTCCACGGCCGTCGCCGACCGCCCCTCGTCGGCGAGGAGGTCGAGCCAGCCCGCGTCACCCCACGTGAGGCGACCGGACCCGGCGAAGCCGTGGACGAGGACGACCGGGGGAGCGCTCAGCGCGGCGTCCCGCGGGGGCGGCGGCGCTGGGCCTCCTCGGCCAGCGCCCGCAGGGTCTGGTAGGCGGTCACCTCCCAGGTCAGGGTGGCGGCGCGGGCCCGAGCCCCCTCGCCGAGCCGGGCCCGGAGGTCGGGATCACCGAGCACGGCGACCAGGTGCTCGGCCAGCTGGCGCGGCCCATCGGCCAACAGACCGCCGACCCCGTCTTCGACGGCGTCGAGGTGACCGGCGATGCGGGTCGCCACCGCCGGGGTACCGCAGGCCGCGGCCTCGGTCAGCGTCATCCCCCAGCCCTCGTGGCTGGAGGCGCTGGCCACGACCCACGCCCGCCGATACAGGTCGACCAGGCCGTCGTCGTCGACCCGGCCGGCGAAGGTGACCCAGTCGCCGGCATCGAGCTCCGCGACGAGCGCGTCGAGCACGGGGCGCTCGAAGCCCTCGCCCACGATCGTCAGCCGGGTCGTGGGGTGGGCCTCCCGGACCCGCTGCACCGTGCGGATGAGGACGTCGACGTGCTTGACCGGCACCAGCCGGCCGACGGCGACCACCAGCGGCTCCCGCTCCTTCTCGCCGCCCGGCTGGAAGCGGGGGTCGATGCCCGGGGCGACGACCTCGACCCGGTCGTCACGGAACCCGAGCTGGTCGACCATCTCGGCCTTGGACGAGTGGGACAGGGTGATCACGCGGGACTGGCGGTAGAGCGGGGGGGCCAGGCGCGATTCGATGAACTCGCCCACGCCGGCCAGGTTCGGGGGGAGGACCATCTTCCACATCGCGCCGTGGACGTGGTGGAGGAACACGATGCGGGGGCCGCGGTCCCACAGCGGCGAGAGGAACGGCATGCCGTTCCAGATCTCGACGAGACCGTCCCGGGGCCCGTGGCGGCCCGTGGCCTCGGCCAAAGCCGCCCGGGGGAACACCAGGTAGCGGCCGGCCCGGCGGATCACCCGATAGCCGTCGCGGACGCCTTCAGGCGGGTGGCCCTGGGCGTAGGAGGTCCGCATGGTGACTTCGATGCCGGCTTCGGACCAGAGCCGGGCGATCTCCGCCGCGTGCACCTCGGATCCGCCGGCCTCCACGTCGTAGAGGTCGCGCCAGGCGAGGACGTGGATCCGCCGGAGTCCGGCGGCGTCCGCGAGGTCGCCGAGCTTGGCCCGGCCTTCCGTATCGATGATCGCCTCCCGAGCGTCGTGCGTCGTCCGTCGCCGCCCGCGGTTCGCCGACTCCCGGCGTGGCGGCCTCCGTATGCTAGGCGGGTCGCTCGCCCGGTCCCCTTTCATCGGGCTGCCCGCCGACCGATGGAGCCCAGTGCCCTGATGCCCCCGACGTCCCTGACCATCGTCATGCCCGTCTACAACGAACGGGCCACCCTGCGCGTCGCGCTCGAAGCGGTTGCTGGCCGTCGAGCTGCCGGTCGAGCTCGAGGTGATCATCGTGGACGACGGTTCGACCGATGGCTGCATCGAGACCATCCAGGACCTGATCGACGGCCACGAGCACGTCCGCTGCCTCCGCCAGTCCCCGAACCAGGGCAAGGGGGCGGCGCTGCGCCGGGGCTTCGACGAGGCCTCGGGCGAGCTGCTGACGATCCTCGACGCCGACCTCGAGTACGACCCCGCCGACTTCGTCGCGTTGCTCCAGCCGATCCTGCACGACGACGCCCGAGTCGTGTACGGCACCCGCTCCTTCGGCAGCAACGCGGCCTACTCGTTCTGGTACGTCATCGGGAACAAGCTCGTCGCCTTCTGGGCCAGCTTCCTGTTCGACGCCTGGCTCTCCGACGTCGAGACCTGCCTCAAGGTGGCCCCGACCGAGCTGTGGCGGGACGTGGCCCCGAGGGCCAGCGGGTTCGGCATCGAGGCCGAGGTGACCGGCGGCCTGCTCCGGCGGGGCGAGCGCATCTACGAGGTGCCGATCAGCTACAGCGCCCGCAGCCGGGAGGAGGGCAAGAAGATCACCTGGGTCGACGGCGTGGACGCCCTCTGGATCCTCCTGCGCATCCGCCTCGTCGGTCGGTGAGCCGCTCGCGGCCACGCGCCGTCACGCCCCTGCTCCTGGCCCTGGGCGCCGTCGCTCTCCTCGCTCCGGCCTGCGGCACGGAGCCGGCCTCGGCTCCCGCCGCGGCCGAGGGGACGCCGGCGACCACGTCGCCGAGCACCTCGACCACCACCTCCACGACGACCACCACGACGTCGGTCCCGCCGGGAGGTCGCCTCCCCACCGACAAGGATCCCCTGCGCGTGCTCCTCGCCGGCGACTCGGTCATGGCCGACGTCTCGCTCGCCGTCGCCTCCACGCTCAACGACGGCGGCCACGCCGTGACCCGACTCGTCACCGCGCCCAGCGTTCCCCGCGAAGGGGCGACCCGATCCCTCTGGCGCCGGCAACTGGACGAGTACGACCCCGAGGTGGTGGTCGTGCTCATCGGTGTCTGGGAGGGCATGGCGGAGGGCGCCCTGGCCCGCGAACCGCTGGGCTCCCTCGCCTGGGAGCGGACCTATCGTCGAGAGGCGCTCGACCCCTACGTCAGCCTCCTCACCAGTCGCGGCGCCGACGTGATCTGGATCGGCATGCCGCCGGTCCTCGACCCGGGACGTCAGCTGGGCTTCGCCTCGATGAACCGCGCCGTCCGCCAGCTCGCGGACGAGTCGCCCGACCTGACCTACGTCCCCGGTGACGAGCTGCTCGCCCGGCCCGACGGCTCTTGGGCCGACGTGCTGCCCGGGCCCCACGGCACGCCTCAGCGAGTGCGGCGGCTGGACACCACCCACCTGTGTGCCGACGGAGCCGAGCGCCTCGCCCGGCCGGTGCTGCGCCTCGTGGCGGACCGCTGGGCGGTGCCCCTGGCCGAGGACTGGCCGACCCGGCACTGGCGCTGGGTCTTCCCGCCCGACGACTGCCCCCCGGTCTGAGCCGTCAGGCCGGGGCCGCGCAGCTCCCGTCGGCGGCGAAGTCCGGGCCCAGGCGCTCGGCCAGCGCCCCGCTCAGCGCCGCCGACCCGGTGCCGTTGAGGTGGTGGGTGTCGGCGAACCACGAGTCGTCCGGCGCGAGATCGTGCAGGTCGATGAAGGTGGCTCCGGCGTCCTCGGCCAGCTGGCGGGCCAGCGCGAGGAACTCCTCGAACTGGGCCTCGCCGCCGGGGTGGAGACCCACGTAGTCCTCGGTCACCGGCAGGACCACCACCGCGGTGTCGATCCCTCGATCCCCCAGGCCGGCGAGCAGGGCGCGCGTGGCCTCGGTCTGCGTCCCCCCGAGGCGGAAGTCGTTGAGGAGCTCGGTCGTCACGAACCGGTCCGTGACCGGGCTCGGGGTGTAGTGCAGGTCTCGCCGGGAGAGGCCTTGGCCCTCCGGGCCGAGCAGGCCGTCGATGCCCTCCGGGCCGAGCCGTGGCTCCCGCTCGCCGTCCCGCCACCGGCTGATGCCGTCCCACAGCGCCTCGGGGTCGCGGAGGTCGTTGCGATGGGCGAACAGGTCGAACGTGCGCAGGAGAGGCGCCTGGAGCCGTCCCGAGAGGTCGTCGCGGGTCAACGGCGCCGCGTCGTAGGCCTCGAGGGCCGTCTGGCCGATCGACGCCTCGTCGTTGAGGTCGAAGCTGGAGAGGCCGAGGACGACACCGTCGGGTCGGGCCCGCGGGTCGACCTCTTCGAGCACCCAGCGCTCGAGCAGCGCCGGGGTGGCCGCGTCCAGCGCGGCGTTGTACGCCGACCGACCCTCCGGGTCCTCGGCGGCGAAGACGGCCGGATCCAAGCCGTCGCGGGTCATCGAGTTGCCGGCGAAGACCACGGGCGCGCAGTCCAGCTCGTCCAGCTGGGCCACCTTCACGGTGGTCGTGTCATCGGTGTAGAGCACGGGTTCGGGGAGGTAGGGAGCGAGCGCCCTCGTCCCGACCTCGCCCAGCACGAGGACGGTGACGACGGCGGCGACGATGACGACGACCCGCTTCACGACCCGTCCCCGTCCGGGGCCCGCCGCCGCCGGAGCAGCGTGGCGACGACGTCCACCCCCAGGGCCAGGATGGCCGCCATTGTCAGCCAATGGGCCGAATCGAAGTTCTGCGGCCACGCGAAGTCCGGCGGGAGGTTCTGATCCATCTGCTTGGCGAAGACGAAGAGGCTGACGCCGAGGAGGACTGCGGGGGCGGCGAGGCGGACCACGACGGCACCCCAGCGCCAGAGGAGCGCCGCCGCCATGGCTACGGCCAGGGCGACGCCGACCGCGGGGGTGGCGAGCAGGAACCCGGCGAGGCCGGCCCCGACGACCGGAACGGCAGCGCCCCGCACGGCGAACAGGGTCGCCTCGGGGCGTGGTGGGTACCGCAGGACGATCGCCGGGGCGCCGTCCCGCCCTGACCCCGGCCGGCGGCGCGGGTCCACGACGAGTACGACGAGGCAGGCGATGAGGGCGATGACCGAGATGGCGAGGGCGACCCAGACCAGGCGCTGCGGGGGCCAGCTCACCCCGATCGTGACCGGGCCGTCGCCGTCGGGTTCGACCAGCCACCCGTTGGCGAAGCCCGACACGACCGTGTGGCCGGCGATGCTCCCGCCCTCGACCGTGGTGGCCCACTCCGGGCTGTAGCTCTCACCGACAGCCAGCCAGAAGGGTTCGTCGGCCTCGGCGCTCACCTCGTACTCGAGGCGTTGGGGGGTGGCCACGTCGAGCTCGGGGCCCGGGGCCACCGTTCCCGTGACCCCGGGCGGGACCGCCGCCCCGCCGGGGCCGGACGACAGGACGAGCGAGTCGATGTCGATGCCGGTGTCCCGGCCCGGGCGGGCGATGACCTCGGTGTCGCCCTCCAGGGCGACCGGTCCGTTGCAGGCCTCCAGCGCGAGGGGCAGGCGGGCCTCAGCGTCCTCGGTGGACCCGTCGAGCCGGACCTCGACGTCCTCGCCGTCGATCGCGAGGAGCTCGGCGAAGCAACGGTCGGTGACCTCGTCGGCGGGGTCGCCACGCCGGACACCCGGCAGGCCGAGCTCGGCCAGGGCCACCGGGAGGACGGCCGCGCCGCCGCTGTACCAGTCGGTGGTCGTCGACCGGCGCACCTCGAGGATCGTGACCCGGAAGGTGTCGCCCTCGAGCGCAGGGAAGTCGAGCGGGACCTCGGTCACCGCGCCGTCCTCGCCGGGATCCAGCGGGGGCAGGTCGAGCTCACGGGCCTCCCCGCCGGCGCTGATCCGCAGCCGCGTCGGCACTGAGTGACGGTCGTCGGTGACCACCTGGAGATCGACGTGGTCGATCGAACGCGCGTCGGGCAGTTCGAGCTCGACGTACTGGCCCCCGAGGTCGTTGAACGGTGTGGACCACGCCGTCTCGGGATCGTCGTCGATCGACGCCGAGGCGCGCGAGGCCAGGTCGCCGTCCAGGTGCTCCGAGGAGCGGGCGGTCACGCCGCCCTGGCCTGCGCCCGGGATGCCGAGCAGCCGGTCCACCACCGGGTCCTCGGCCTGGGCCGAGATCCGGGCCTCACCGCCGAGCTCGAACTGCCGCTCGTCGGGGACGTCGAGCAGGCGGCGCATCGACGGCTCCTCGTCGACCCGCACCGGCTCGGCCGGGTTGGTGCGCTGGCGCTGCAGCACGTAGGTCAGGCGATGTTCGCCGAGGCGGTCGCCGGCCGCCTCCACGACGTCGACGGGTGGCCGGATCAGCTCCTCGACCCGGAGGTCGGCGAGATCGACCTCGGCGAAGCCGACCGCGCTCACACCGGCCAGCTTGGGGCGGAACCCGATCGTGTCCGCCAGGATCTCGATCTCGAGCTCGCGGAACGTGCGCTCGCCGAACTCGACGACCTGCCCGGGCCGCTCGCGCGAGGCCTCTGTCAGGTCCACCCGCACCGGGTCGCCCCCGTCGAAGCGCAGCTCCACTTCGGTGATCCACCGGTTGATCTCCGGCCCCAGGGGCTGGACCAGCCCGACCCGGTCGGTCGTGACCGGTTCGTCCGCGGTGATGCGCAGGTACTCGCCCTCGACCTCGCTGAACGCGCCCACCTTCCATGCGGTCCGCAGGTCACCGTCGAGCGCGAACCAGGCCCGATCGCCGGGGGTGTAGCTGACGGGGTTCCCGTACGCGCTGGCCTGCACGACCGCGCCACCCCGCTGGACCGCGACCGTGGCGCTGTCGTCGCCGGCGCCGGGGAAGAGGTCGAGGCGGGCATCGCCGACGTCGTACTCCAGCGCCTCCTCCCCGGCCATCTCCGTCGCCCCCTCGTTCTCCCGGATGGCGCCCCACCGCCGCGGTCGGCGCCGGTTCGAGTCGGTGATCACGACGTCGGCCCCCTGGTCGAGGACCGTGGTGAAGAGGTCGGGGTCCTCGCCGGACAGCGAGGGCCGCGCTGTAGAGGATGGCCCGGTCGGGGTCGATCAGCCCGGCGGCGGTCGCGCTCACGAGGCCGTCGCCGTCGCCGGCGAGCACGGTGGGGTGCTCGGCGGGGAGGGCCCGCACCATCGGCGCGGGGTCCTCGACGGGGAACACGGCCACGGGCGGCGGGTCCTCGAGATCGGGATCGGTCGCCAGCTCGATCTCGTCCACCAGCGGGAGCTGTGCTCGGGCCTGGTTCTCCGTGGGCTCGCCGAAGGTGGTCGGCGCGCCCAGCCCGGGGACCTCACCCAGCAACGCCCAGGTGGTCTCCGGGCGGGGGGTGCGGAAGCGCTCGTACTCGAGGTCCGAGCGCAGGACCACGTCGCCGGCGCCGATCAGGCGAGCCAGCGGGGCCAGGGCGGCCGGGTCGAAGGTGCCCTCCTGCAGGGGGCGGTCGATGGCGTTCACCAGGTTGGCCGAGACGGGCGTGCCCAGGGGGATGAGCTCGCGGGCGACGTAGGGCCGATCGATGAGCCCCGGGGTGATCGGATCGACGGTGTTGCCCCACCGGTACGCGGCGAAGTCGGTCCCGGGCAGCTCGAGGACCCGGGTGCCGTCGTCCCGGGCGTCCAGGTACGCCGCCGCGTCCTCCCAGTACTGGGGCAGGTCCTCGTCGCGCCGCAGGTTGCGGTCGACCATCTGACCGACCCAGGTGGCGGGCAGGTTGACCACGACCAGGACGACCACGAGGAGCCCGAGCGGGGTGGCGAGACGGGGGAGGCGGCGACCCACGGCCACCACGGCCGCTCCGAGGAGCACCGAGGTCCCGAGGATCAGCAGCGGCACGGCCCGCGCCGTGCTCCGGAACGCCAGGCCGAGGTCGGTCTTCGTCCACTCGACCAGGAGCCCGCCGACGGGGGAGGGGTCGTCGTACGGATGACCGCCCACGGCGACCACCGCGCCGACGACGACCAGCGTCACGAAGAACAGGCGGTGGCGGAAGCGGGTGAGCGCGGCACCGAGCAGGGCGAACACCGGGAGGGCGAACGACACCGGGATGCCGAAGCGCATGTAGTGGATGCTGGGCACGATCCACTGCCCGAGCTTGTCGTTGCCGTAGAAGAACCAGTAGCCGAGCCCGCGGACCACCTCGGGCGTCGTCGAGGCGACGGCGACGGCCTGGTACGTCTCCGTGTAGCGGACGATCGGGATGCCGTACCGACCCTCGACGACGAGGCCCACGAACCACCAGAGCGACACCCCGACGGTCAGGGCCCCGGTTCGGAGCAACGCGGCCAGCGCCTCCCGCACGCTCGCCTCCCGCTCCACCCAGACCGCGAACACCACCCAGAGGATCGGGCCGAGGCCGATGAGCACGACCGAGGTCAGGTTGGTGCTGGCCACCGTGAGCGCCACCAGGGAGAACAGGGCCGGATACCGCCATCCACCGACGCGGACGGCTCGGGCCAGGAAGGCGATCAACCACGGCAGCCCGGCCCACGGCAGGAGGATGACCGAGATCCGGGCGGCGTAGTCGAGGACGTAGGGGCTGAGCGCGTACGCCAGCGCGGCGACGAGCATGCCCAGGTCCCACCACCGCGCGCCCGAGGGCGGGGCGTCGCCGTCGTCGCGTTCGGGCCAGCCGAGCGTGCGCAGCAGGTAGAGGACACCGGTGCCGGCGGCGAAGAGCAGGCTGGCCAGCCACAGGCGCTGTGCCATCCAGTCGGGCACCCCGATGGCGTCGAGGAACCAGTAGAAGGGACCCATCGGCCACAGGTAGCCGATCACCTGGTGGGTGACCCCGCCGAGGCCGACGCCCGGGTCCCAGAGGAAGGCGGCGTCGCGGCAGCAGGCGCCCGGGATCCAGGTAGAGATAGGTCTTCGTGTCGGCCCCCACCCGGCCGGGCTGGGTCAGGAGCAGAGGCAGGTAAGTGACCGCAGCCAGCACCAGGAACGGGGCGACGCGCCATAGGCGCGAGAGGGCAGAGGTAGGGGGAGCGGGAGCCATCGGAACGAGCGGGACGCAACGCTACCGGGGTCGCCCCCGCCGGTGGCCTCGCTAGCGTCCCTCCGCGTGTCGACCGCTGACGAGACCCAGCTGGAGATGGTGCACCGGCTGCCGAAGGCGGCACTGGTGCAGCGCATCCCCCACGTCGCCGAGCTGGTCCGCGATCGGCGGGTGGTGCACATCGGCTTCGTCGATGCGGGCTACCAGGAGATGCAGGCAGAGGCCGGGACGTGGCTCCACGCCCACCTGGCGGAGACCACGTCGTCGCTCGTGGGCATCGACCTCGACGAGAAGGGCGTGACCACGGCCCGGGCGAACGGCTACGAGGCCTACGTCGCCGACTGCCGGGACCCCGACGCGATCGACGCGCTCGGCCTCGACCCGGCCGAGGTGGTCGTCGCCGGCGAGATCATCGAGCACCTCGACGACCCGGGCTCGTTCCTCGACGGCTTGCACCGCCTGCTGGCCCCGGGCGGCCAGCTGGTCCTCACCACGCCCAACGCCTCGGGCCTGCTCAACGGGTTCGCGGCCATGGCCGGCGCCGAGATCAACCACCCCGACCACGTGATCCTCTTCAGCTGGCGGACGCTCACGAACCTGATGGCCCGCCACGACTGGGAGGTGGTGGCCACCGCCACCTTCGTCCCGACGGTCAAAGCGGCCCCGGGGCGGGGCGCCCGTCAGTGGGCGCTCGGCTTCGCCGGGCGCTTCGTCCTCTGGCTGGAGCGGACGATCGGCCGGCTCTGGGCCCCCTTCGTCGCCGACGGCCTGATCGTCACCGCCCGCTCGACGCGCGTAGTCGGCGTCGGGCGGGTCGGGTTCTGAGGTCTCCTCGACCCGGGCCTTCAGCAGGGCGATCTCCTCGGCCAGGATGCGGGTGCGCTCCTCGGTGCGGGAGAGCTCGAACGAGAAGTGGACGACCATCAGGAAGAGGAAGGCGATGGCGGCCAGGAAGAACACCGCCGGCTCGTAGGCGATGCCCACCCAGTCGGCGATGGGCACGAGGACGTCGGGGACGATGGCGAACGCCAGCAGGAAGAGGCCGACGCCGACCCAGAGCAGGGCGTACTTGCCCTTCAGCTTGCGCTGGCGGACCAGGCGCAGGATGAACAGCAGGGAGAACAGCACGATGGCCATCACCAGCAGCTGCGCCCGCCAACTCACGACCGGGCCTCTCGCAGGGTGGCCCGGCGGGGAGCGGAGGCGATGAGGACGATCAGCAGGCGGAGGTAGTGGTACACGAGGCGCCAGCGGCGGTTCGACGGGGTGCCGGTCTCGCGGTCGCTCATGTTGACCGGTACCTCGGCCACCCGGAAGCCCGCGGCGCAGGCCAGGAGGAGCGCTTCCACGGACTCCATGTACTCCGACGGATAGGTCCGGGCGAAGTACTCGAGCACCTCCCGGTCGAAGGCCCGGAACCCGGAGCTGGTGTCGGTGAACTGCTGGCCCGACAGGGTCTTCATGGTGAAGCGGAGCAGGGCCATGGCCCGGGCGCGGACCCGGCTGACGGTGTAGGAGGTGGGCTTGCCGGCGAAGCGGCTGCCCACGACCATGTTCGCCCCACCGCGGAGGGCGTCGAGCAGAGCGGGGATCTCGTCGGGATCGTGTTGACCGTCGCCGTCGAACTGGACCGCCTCCTCGTAGCCGTGGCGGACGGCGTAGAGGAAGCCGGTGCGCAGCGCGCCGCCGATCCCGAGGTTGAACGGCAGCGAGAGCACCGGGACGCCGAGCCCGGCCGCCACGGCCGCGGTCCGGTCGGTCGAACCGTCGTCGACGACGATCACGTCGAGGCCTGGGCGCGTCCGGAGATCACCCAGGACGGCGGGCAGGGCCTCTTCCTCGTTGTAGGCGGGGATGATCACCAACGTCTGCGATGGCCCCGCGGTCGCCTCCGACCCGGTCATTCCCGGCGGATCCTACGTGCTCCACCCCCTGCGGCCCGCGGTCGGGACCGGCGCGGCGCTCAGTAGCCTCGGGCCGATGCCTGGTCGCCTCCGGCGAGCGCTCGCGCTCGTACTGCTCCTCGTCGCCCTCGCGACGGCGTGCACGGACGACGGGCCGAGCACCACGGCGGAGGCCGAGTCCACGACCACGACCGTCCCGCCGCCGACGGCGCCGACGACCACCCTGCCGCCCGGCGGCCGCCAGCCCACCGAGCAGGAACCCCTGCGGGTCACCTTCGCCGGCGATTCGGTGATGGCCGAGCTGGCGCCGGCGATGATCCAGGCGTTGGAGGGAACGGGGGAGTCCCAGGGGCGGTTCGTCCTGGCGCCGTCCCTCGCCCGGGGCGCCACCGAGGGAGCCGTGTGGAGCCAGGAGCTGCGGCAGCACCGGCCGGAGCTCATCGTGTTCCTGGTGGGCGTGTGGGAGGACGGCGTGATCGGCGAGGAGGCCCGCGCCGATCCGGGGTGGGCCGCCCGCTACCGGACCGAGGTGGTCGAGCCGTTCGTCGACCTCGTGACCCGCGACGGGGCGAAGGTGCTGTGGATCGGGATGGCCGCGGTGCGGGAACCCGATCGTCACCCAGCGCTTCGCCGGCCTCAACGCCATCTACGAGCAGGTGGCCGACGAACGCCCCGAGGTCGACTTCCTCCAAGGGGGCCAGTACCTGTCCGCCCCGGAGGGGGGCTACACGGAGGTGGGCACGTCACTGAGCGGCCAGCCGGTCCGCCTCCGGCGCATCGACGGCCTGCACCTGTGCCCGGACGGCGTCGTCGCCCTGGGCGCCCCGGTGCTGGAGCGCATCGCGACGCAGTGGAACGTCGGGGCCACCTACGGCTGGCAGCAGGGCACGTGGCGCGAGCCACCCCTGCTGGAGGCGCCCGAGGAGTGCCCGCCGGTCTGAGCCCGTCAGGGTCGCATCGGTAAGCTCCGCACGCCATGCGGAGCCGACTCCGCGGGTTCCCCGCCCGCCTCCTGTTGATCGTCGCGGTCGCACTGGCGGTGCGGTGGGTGGCCGTCTTCGTCCACTACGGGGATCTGCCGCTCGAGCTGGACGACAACTACGCCTACCACACGCAGGCGAAGCTCCTGGTCGAGGAGGGGGGCTTCTACGAGCCGTTCGTGTGGCGGAACTCGATCGAGGCCGGACTGCCTCCGGAGCTCGAGCCCTCGGCCGGCCATCCGCCCGGGTACATCACCTACCTGGCCGCCTTCGCCGTCGTGGGCCTGGACAGCCCGCTCTCGAACCGCCTGGCGAGCGGGTTGGCCGGCGCCGCGGCCGTCGCCCTCATCGGGATCACGGCCCGGATCGTGGGGCGATGGGCCGGACTGGGGGAGCGGGGCGCCGACCGGGCCGGGCTGGTGGCCGCCCTGCTCGCCGCCGTGTACCCGAACCTGTGGATCAACGACGCCCTGATCCTCTCGGAGTCGCTCTACGCCGCCATCACCGCCCTCGTCATCCTCGCCGGCTACCACTTCTGGCGGCGGCCGGCCTGGCGCAGCGCGGCCCTGCTCGGCGCGACCTGCGCGGTGGCCGCCCTCACGCGCAGCGAGGGGCTGCTGCTGCTCCCGGGGCTGGTCCTGCCCTTGGCCGTGGTGCTCCGCGACCGCTCGTGGCGGGACCGGATCGGGCTGGCCGCCGCGAGCGGCGCGGTGGCCCTCGTCCTCATGGCGCCGTGGATGGTGTCCGTCCTGCTGCGCTTCGAGGAGCCCGCGCCGCCGTATCTGGCCACGGGGAGCGGGCGGGTCCTCGCCTTCGGGAACTGCGACCTCACCTACTCCGGGCGGTTCTACGGCTACTGGAACATCTTCTGCAGCCCGCCCGAGTTCTCCGGGGACGAGTCCGAGATCGACCGCATCCACCGGGAACAGGCCACGACCTACATGCGGGAGCACCTGGGCGAGCTCCCCGGGGTCATGCTGGCCCGGGTCGGGCGGCTCTGGCACCTCTACCGGGTCGACCAGGGCGTGGAGTTCGACCAGTTCTTCGAACGCCGGGGCCAGTGGCCCGCCCGCCTGGCGCTGGGCCAGTTCTACCTGATGGTGCCGGTCGCGATCGCCGGCGGCGTGCTCCTGTGGCGCCGACGGGTCACGCTCATCCCGCTGGTGTCGCCCTTCGTCCTGGTGACGTTCACCGCGGCCACCACCTTCGGCATCACCCGCTACCGCGTGCCGGCCGAGGTCGCGCTGACCGTGCTGGCGGGCCTGGGGGTGGCCTGGGTGACCAGCCGCAGCGAGCCGCCGTCGGACGCGCCCGTGGCCGCGTGAGCCCTCGGCGGTTCTTCCTCCTCCTCGGCCTCATCGCCCTGCTGGGCCTCGGCCTGCGCTGGTTCTGGATCCTCGAGGTGCGTCCGGAGTGCGGCATCCCGCCCGAGGAGGGGCCAGCCAACTGCCTGGCGATCGTGGGCGGCACCAACGATCCCCGGTACCTCCACGAGGTCGGGAACCTGCTGGCCGAGGGCAAACCGTACGTCGACCCGTTCGCCTACGCCGAGAACGGCGAGGAGCGCCCGAGCGCCCACAAGATGCCGCTCTTCCCGGCGTACCTGGGGGTGGTGTCGCTCCTGGGCGGCCAGGGGGTCGAGACCCACCGGCTGGCGGCGGCCCTGCTCGGCGTCGGGGCGGTGGTGGTCCTCGGGCTGGTCGGGCGCGCCCTCGCCGGCCCGCGGGCCGGTCTGCTCGCCGCCGCGATCGCGGCGGTGTACCCGAACCTCTGGATCAACGACTTCCTGCTCCAGGTCGAGAGCCTGGCGGCCCTGCTCGTCGCGCTCGTCCTGCTCGTGGCCTACCGCTACGACGCCACGCCCTCGCGGGGGTGGATCGTGCTGCTGGGCGCCCTCATCGCCTTCACCGGGCTCACCCGGGCGGAGACGCTCCTGCTCTACGCCCTCGTCGCCCTGCCCCTCGTCCTGCGGGCCGTTCCCGGATGGCGGGAGCGGCTCGTGCAGTTGGCGCTGGCCGGCGCCGCCGGGCTGGTGATCGTCGGGCCCTGGGTGGCGTGGAACCTGGCCCGCTTCGAGGACCCGACGACGCTGTCGACGGCTCCGGGACCGGTCCTCGACACCGCCTCGTGCGACGCCACCTACTACGGCGACCAGCTCGGCTACTACGCCTCCTGCTTCGACATCGAGGACTACGCCGACGACGAGGGCCTCACCGTCGAGCAGGCCCAGGAGCAGCTGCGGGACTTCGACGAGTCGCAGCGGGCCGCCGTGGCGGGAGCGCGGGCCCAGACCTACATCCGGGACCACCTGGGCCGCCTGCCGGTGGTGATGGCGGCTCGGGTCGCCCGCCTGTGGGAGCTCTACCGGCCGGCCCAGAACGTCCGCTTCAACTGGCAGCTCGAAGCCCGAGGCGAACGCACGTCGCAGCTCGCCCTGCTGTCGTACTACGCGCTCATCCCGGCCGCGGTCGGGGGCCTCGTCGTGCTCCGGCGCCGCGGCCTCCCGCTCAGCCCGCTCCTCGGCCCCGCCATCATGATCACCGTGACCGCGGCGTGGACCTTCGGCACGACGCGCTACCGCATACCGGCCGACGTCGCCCTGGTCGTCGCCGCCGCCGTCGGCGGGGACGCCCTGTTGCGGCGGTGGTGGCCGGTGGACGAGGGTGACGCCAGCATGAGCGACCGTGACAACGAGCTGAACACCGACCTGCTCGACGCGGAGCTCCCGGATCCCCGCTTCGTCGACGCCGAGTACCTGGAGTGGCTGTACGACCGGAACCCGGACGGTCCCGCCGTCCAGGCGTCGGCCGACGAGGACGGCGTCCGGGTCGCCCACTACGCGCTGGTGCCGCAGACGTATCGCAACGCCGCCGGTCCGGCGCCGCTCCTCTTCTCGCTCAACGCCGTCACCCGGAGCGGCACGCAACGACGGGGCTACTGGTCCCAGCTGGGCCACCAGGTCTTCGAGGAGGCCACGGCGCAGGGCAAGAAGCTGGTGATCGGGGTGCCCAACGAGAAGTCCACGCCGGGGGCGGTGAAGTACCTGGGCTACCGCTTCCTCGGCCCGATGCCGGTGGCCGTCGCCGTGCCGACGGGAGCGGGCGCGGGGTGGGAGCACCACGCCGTCGACGCCGCCTTCCTCGACGGCTCCCGGTTCGCCGAGCTGGCCGCCGACGTCGACCGGCACGAAGCGCGGGGCTGGACGAACAGCTACTCAGTGGAGCGCCTCCGGTGGCGGCTGGCCCGCCCGCACGGCGGCTACAGGGTCCACGCCGATGACGACCTCGTCGTGGTGTCGACCCGCTCCGGCCTCGGACCGGTGCCCCTGGCCGTCATCCTCAAGCTCCTCCCCCGGGGACCGCGGACCCTGGACCAACCGCTGTCGGCCCACCGGGCGGTCAACGCCGTGTGCCGCCACCACCGGGCCCCGGCGGCGGTGTACGCCGGGTTCAACGCCCTCGTCCGGGTCCGGGGCGTCCATCCGCCCCACCGCCTCCGTCCCGCCCCCCTGAACCTCGTGGTCCACAGCTTCAGCGACGAGGTCCCGCAGGAGACGTTCCGGCTGGATACGTTCGAGTTCCTCGACCTCGACGCCTACTGAGCCCCCTGAGATGACGCCGCCGTTCACGTTCACCTTCGACGTCGAGGACCACCGCCCGAACGAGGCCACCGAGCTCCGGCTGCTCGACGCCACCCGGCGCGTCCTCGACTTCTGCGCCGAGCGGAAGATCACCGGATCGGTGTTCGTGGTGGGGGAGGTGGCCCGGGACTACCCCGACCTGGTCCGTGAGATCGCCGCCCAGGGCCACGAGCTCGGCCTCCACGGGTGGCGCCACACGCCGATCACCGAGCTGAGCCGGGCGACCTTCGCCGAGGAGACGGCCCGCGGTCGCGACCTGCTGGCGGAGGTGGCGGGCCAGGAGGTCGTGGGCTTCCGGGCCCCCACGTTCTCCCTCACCGCCGACACGGTCTGGGCGACCGAGGTGCTGACCGAGCTCGGCTTCACCTACAGCTCCAGCATCCTGCCGGCGTGGAGCCCGCTGTTCGGCTTCCCGGGCCTCCCGCGGCGCCCCTTCACCTGGCCCTCGGGGCTCCGCGAGCTCCCGGCCCCGATCGTGAAGGCGGGCCCCCTCGGCCTCCCCGTCATCGGCGGGACCTACCTCCGGGTCCTGCCCTGGCCCCTGGTGCGCCTGGGCCTGCGGCCCCGGCCGCTCGGCCCGGTGCCGTTCACCTACTGCCACCCCTACGACGTCGACCCCGGCGAGCCCTACTGGGTGGTGCCGGGCACCGGTCGCCTGCTCAGCCCCCTCCTCTGGTACGGCCGGCGGCGCATGCTCGAGCGGATGGGGCGCCTCCTGGACAACGGCCTGGCGCCTCCCCTCCGGGACCGCCTCGGCGAGGTCCCGGCCGACGTGCCCGCCGTCCTCGCGGCCTAGCTCAGGTCGGCAGGCCGGCGACGCAGCGGCGGGCCGCGGCCAGGAGGGTGCGCTGGAAGGCGGCTTCGCCGGCGGGGGAGAAGTGCACGCTGTCGCCGATGAACCAGCCCGGATGATCGGACGCCAGATCGGCCCAGTCCGGGCTGCGCACGTCGATGGCCGCGGCGTCGGCGGCGTCGAGCTCGTCGTTGAGGACCGCCGCGGTGAGCCGTTCGCCCGCCCCACCGGACGGGTGCAGGGTGGGCCAGACCACACACTGGTCATCGAGGTCGGCGATGAGGTTGCGCACCGCCCGGCGCACGGCCCGGCGGGCCGCCACCGGGTCGCCGCTCTCCCGGACCCACCGGACGTCGCCCGAGCCGCCGGAGACGATCACGACCTGCGCTCCTCGCTCGACGGCGTCACCAGCCAGGAGCCGCACGCGCGCGGTGCGCCACGCGTTCCGGTGCTTCACCGACGCCCGCCAGCCTTCGTCGATCAGGCTGCGGGTGAAGGCCTCGGTCGACGACGGATGGGTCGGGCCCTCGGACTGCAGCTGGCCCAGGAGGCTGTCGCCGACGGCGGCGACCTTGGGGCCGTTCGCCGGCCCCCGGAACGGCGGTACCGCCTCGGGGACGGCGGCCGCCGGACCGGCGGTGGGGAGGGCGAGCAGGACGAGGGCACCGAGCAGCGCCGCCCGGATGCTCCTACGGAGCCGAGCCGATAGGCGAGGCGACCAGGCAAGCACAGCGGTGATCGCCAAGCGCAGCTTGGCGATGTCCCAGGTCAAGCGCACGAGGCCTCAGCCTTTCCGCCCGCGTCCTACGGGGCGGTGACGGCACCACCGGCGGCCTCGGCCACGGTGGCGGCGGTGGCCTCGTCCCCGTTGGTGAGCTCGACGGTCCAGTTCTGGCCGTAGGCCACGCCCGGCGGCTCAGGCTCGATGATGTCGGTGACCGTGGCCTCGTCGAACCAGATCGTGAGATAGGCCTGCGTGCCCTCGATGGTGCACTGGCTGATCTCCTTGTCCTCGTCGACCAGACCCTCGTAGTCGAGGGTGCAGTCGATGCCGCCGGCGGCCAGGGTCTCGTTCAGCGCGGCGACGGTGTCGTACGACGTGAGCTCGGCCGCCTCCTCGGTCGTCGACGCGGCCCCGTCCCCGCCCCGCCCGTCGCCGTCGTCCCCGCTGCAGCCGGCGAGGACCAGGAGGGCGAGCGCGACCGCGGCCAGAGATGCCTTCACACCGGCGATTCTTGTGGGGTCGGTGGCTCCGGGCCAAACCCCCGGGTCCGTGCGGTGGTCGCCCGACGGCGGTCCAGGAGCTCGACCACGGCGACCGCCGCGAGCACGACCAAGCTGACCTCGGCCGGGACCCGGAAGCGCAGGAGGCCGTAGAAAAGCGCCGAGATCAGGGTGACCACGACCACCGGGGCGAGCAGGGGCCAGAGCACGCGTCGGCGCGCAGCGCAGCACGAGCCCGCCAGCGATCGCGAACGGGACCAGGAGCCAGAACGTGACGAAGCCGGCCCAGCCCGACGGGCTCCTCCCGGCCCTCGTTCACGCTGTAGCGGATCATCGAGGCGGGGTCGAAGAGGCTCCACGTGCGGGCGACCCGGATGGCCGCGACCCGGGGCAGGTCACCCAGGTTGTCCTGGATGTAGACGCGGGCGAGATGGCGGTAGTCCGCGTTGACCAGCGACTGGTCCAGGAGGTGCGCCTCGGTGAAGGCGCCCGGTGGCAGGCAGGCGATGTCCCACAGCCCGGGGTCCGGCCCGTCGTACTGCGGATCGCAGTTGGCCCCGATGAGCGTGAGGCCGTCGTTGGTGGAGACGAGCACCGGCTTCTCGAAGCGTCCGGCGTTGTAGAGCGTCCACGGGGCCAGCACCAGGATCCCGGCCAGCCCGGCCAGGCCGATCCGGGCCAGGCGCGGTCCCCAGGACCTCGCCGCCCGCCAGGCCACCGGGACGAAGGCCAGGGCCCCGAGCAGCGCCAGCTCGGCTCGGGACAGGGCCGCCAACCCGGAGAGGGCGCCGACGAGCACGGCTCCCCAGGCGCTCGGTCGGTCGACGTACCGGTAGACCGCAAGCAGCAGCAGGGCCACCAGGAGGGCGGTCGTGGTCTCGGCCATGATCACGCCGTCGTTGACCCACAGGTTTGGGTAGACGGCCGCGAGTCCCCCCGCCCACAGGGCCACCCGGTCGTCGCCGCTCACCCGCCGGGCCAGCAGGGCGATGGCCACCACGGCGAGGGTGCCGTACAGGGCCTGGGCCAGGCGCTGGGCCAGCACGCTGCGCCCGAAGAGCAGGGCGGTGGGGGCCTGGGAGACCTCGGTCAGGGGGGCGTGGTCGGCCGCCGGCCGGTCCCACCGTCGGTGCGTGAACCCGTTGCCCTCCGCCAGTTCCTGGGCCTGGGTGGCGTAGTACAGGGCATCGCTCTGCTCGACCGGGTCGGACCACTTGGCGATGCCGATGTAGCCGACCCGGACGGTGAGGGCGAGCAGCGCGACGAGCGCCAGCCGCACCCAGAAGCGGTCCAGCAACCGCACCCCGCCGGGGCGGGGTTCAGCCGCGTCGGGCAGGGTCGGCCGCCTTCGGGATGACCGGCGCCGCCCGGCCGGTGCCGGACTCGCGGATCTCCTCCACGGCCTCGCCCTCCTCGTGGTACTCCTCCTCGACGTTCACCGCCCAGATGTCGTGGTCGGCCCCGAAGATGTTCTCGACCGTGAGCATGGCGGTGTACATCGAGTGGTCCTGGTTGTTGTACTTGTGCATCCCGTTGCGGCCGACGGGGTGCACGTTCGGGCGTGTTGGCCTCGAGCCAGGCCCGGAGCACGTCGACGTTGTCGGCGTAGGTCTCGTCGTAGGTCGGGATAGGCCTTCGGCATGCGGACGACGTAGCCGGCCTCGACCTGGTCGGCCGTCGACGCAGGCCGAGGATCTCGAGCTCCTTGGCTCGCCGGCTCGATGAGGTCCTCGTCGGCCGTCCTCCACTGCTCGTCGCCCTCGAACACGAAGTACTCGAGGCCGAGGCAGGTGCGGCCCTCCTTGACCATGTAGGGCGACCACGACCCGAAGTTCTGGATGCGACCGACGCTCCACCTCGGGGGAGTGGATGTAGATCCAGTTGTCGGGGAACCCCGCATCCTCGGGGACGACGAGGGCGACGGTGAGGAAGTCGCGGTACTTGAGGTCGTCGGCGGCGGCGAGGACCTCGGCCGGCACGGGCGGGTCCATGGCCTTGAGGAGCTGGGTGATGGGCATCGAGGAGATGACGTGGTCGCACGGCGTGCTCGCTGGCCGCCCGTCGGTCTCGACGGCGACGGCCCGGCCGCCCTCGTGGCGGATGCGGGTCACCGGGGTCTGCATCAGGACCTTCGAGCCCTGGGCCTGCGACCTTCTCCGGCAGCGCTCCCACATCATCCCGGGGCCGTACTTCGGGTACTGGAACTCCTCGATGAGGGAGGTGATGTCCTTCTGGTTCCGCTTGGGCAGGAGCGCGTTGAGATCGGCCTTGAACAGCGAGAGGTTCTTGATCCGCTGCGCGGCCCAGTCGGCCGGCATCTGGTCGGCCGGCGACGCCCCACACCTTCTCGGTGTAGGTCTTGAAGAAGGTGCGGTAGAGGCGCCAGCCGAAGCGGGCCGCCACCCAGCCCTCGAAGTTGTTCTGGTCCTTCGGGGGGCCGGACGCGCACCCAGACGTAGGACAGGACGCAGCGGACGGCCTCGATGATGCCCGAGGTTGCGGAGGGCGTTGAACGCCTTGAGCGGGTAGTCGAAGTACTTGCCGTCGTAGTAGATGCGGCTCATGCGGGGCCGGAGCAGGAAGTCCTCGTCGGCGAGGATCTCGTGCCACAGGTCCTCGACCGGGCTTGACCTTGGTGAAGAAGCGGTGGCCGCCGATGTCGAAGCGCCAGCCGTCGCGCTCGACCGTGCGGCTGATGCCGCCGACCACCGTCGTCGGCCTCGAGGACCGTGCTGGTGACGCCGCGACTTGCCCAGCTCGTAGGCGGCCGTGAGCCCCGCCGGACCCGCCCCGATGATGACCACCTCACCGGGCGTGGCCCCGTTCTGGTCGGGGAGGGAGACGTCGGGGGACGGGGTCATCGGGAGTCGTGCACCTGGTTCGGCGGGGTGGTCAGCGGCCCGGCGGGCGTCCGGGTCGAGACCACGGTTGGGCGGAGTGGCGCCGGTACAGTCCCGGCCCGTGTCCGTGAAGGAACGGACCGACGCGACGAGCCAGCGCGGCGGTCTCGACGGTACCCCGTCCTCGACCCCGCCGCCTACCTGGCTGGTGCCCCTCGCCCTCGTGGTGGCCGTGGCCGGCTCGGTCACCCGGTTCCTCACGACATCGGCGCTGTGGCTGGACGAGGCGCTCAGCGTCAACATCGCCACCCTGCCGCTCGGCGACATCGGCGAGGCCCTCCGCCACGACGGCCATCCGCCCCTCTACTACGTGCTGTTGCACGTCTGGACCGAGGTCTTCGGCGACGGCGACGTGGAGGTCCGGGCGCTCTCCGCGGTGCTCGCGGTGCTCACCCTTCCCGTGGCCTGGGTGGTCGGACGGCGCGCGGGGGGCCCGACCCTCGGCTGGCTGACCGTCCTCGTCCTCGGCGCCCTGCCCTTCGCCACCCGGTACGGCTCCGAGGCCCGCATGTACTCGCTGGTCATCCTCCTGGTCCTGCTGGGCTGGCTGGCGCTGCAGCGGGCCCTCGAAGCGCCCACCTGGGGGCGCCTGGCCGTGCTCGCCGTGGTCAGCGGCGCCCTCCTCCTGACCCACTACTGGGCCTTCTACCTGCTGGGCGCCACCGGCCTGGTCCTGCTCGTCGGGGCGTGGCGCAGCCGTGGCGACGTGCGCCGCAGCCGCGGGCGCAGCGCCCTCGGCGTCGCCCTCGGCGGCGTGCTGTTCCTGCCGTGGCTCCCCAGCTTCCTCGAGCAGGCCCGCAGCACCGGCACCCCGTGGGCCGAGCCCGAGCGCCCGACCAAGGTGCTGGCCCAGCTCTTCGCCGACCTCGGCGGGGTCGACAACGCCGAACGCATCCTCTTCTCGATCGTGCTGGGGCTCCTGCTCGCCCTGGCGCTGTTCGGGCGCGCTCGCGACGACCGCACGCGTCGAGCTCGATCTCCGCACCCGGCCCGACGTCCGGCTCGAGCTGCTCGTCGCCGTCCTCACGCTCGGGCTGGCCGTCGGGGCCGGGTACCTCACCAGCTCGGGCTTCGCCCCCCGCTACCTCGCGATGGTCGTCCCGCTCGTCGTCCTGGCGGCGGCCTGGGGCCTGGTCCGCTTCACCGGCGCCCTCCCGCTGGCGCTCGTCTTGACCGCCTACCTGGCGACGAGCGCCCTCGGCATCATCGACGTCATCGGCTTCGAGCGCACTCAGATGGACCAGCTGGCTTCGGCCATCGAAGCCCAGGGCGCACCCGGCGACGTGGTCGTGTACTGCCCCGACCAGCTCGGGCCCGCCGGGAGCCGGGCGCTCGACGGGGACTTCACCGAGGTGACCTATCCGGACCTCGATTCGCCGGCCCTGGTCGACTGGGTCGACTACGCGGAGCGCAATGCGGCCTCGGACCCGCAGGCCTTCGTCGACGCCGTGCTCGAGCGAGCCGAGGGCCACACGATCTGGCTGGCGTGGAGCCCGGAGTACATCACCCTCGAGTCCCAGTGCGGCGAGGTGCGGAACCTCCTCGGCCAGGCCCGACCCGGCAATGGGCCCGTGCTCCAGGCCGACTCCGACACGTACTTCGAGAACGCCAACCTCCACGAGTACCCCGACCGGTGAGCGCGCGGCGCGACGCGCTGAAGGCGGATCTCTTCGCCGCTCTCCCGCCCTGGATCGTCGCCCGGCTCCTCGTGGCCATCGCCTACGTCGTGGTCGCCGCGGCCGCCGACGAGATGACGCGCTCGGGGACCACGCCGAAGCTGGATCAACACCTCCTGGCCTGGGACGGCGACTGGTACGACGCCATCGCCGACCGCGGCTACGGCCCGTTGCCCGCGGAAGCCGTCCGCTTCTTCCCCCTGTTCCCGCTGCTCGGGCGCGGCGTCGGCCTGCTCTTCCTCGGCAACCAGGGCCTCGGGCTGATCGTCGTGGCCAACCTCGCCGCCCTGGTCGCCGGGATGCTGATCCACCGACTGGCCCTCGAGGAGACCGGCGACGAGGCCCTCGCGCGGCGAGCAACCTGGTTCCTGGCCCTCTTCCCCGGCGCCTTCGTCCTGGTGTGGGGCTACGCCGAAGGTCTCCTGCTCGTCGCCCTCATCGGCGCGTTCCTCGCCCTGCGCCGGGGGTCGTGGTGGGCCGTGGCCGGCCTCGGGCTGGTGGCGGGGCTGGCCCGACCGCTCGGCGTCGTCCTGGTGCTCCCGGTGCTCTGGGAGGTGTTCCGGGAGCGGCAGCAGGTGCACGGCTCGGCGTGGGTGCCCCGCGTCGCCGCCGTGATCGGCGCCCCGGTCGGCATCGCCGCCTACCTGACGTTCACCTGGGCCCAGGGCGACGGCTTCCTCGCGCCCCTGACCGAGCAGAGCCCCTACCGCGGTGCGGTCACCGATCCGCTGTCCCGCCTCGTCGACGCCATGGGTGACCTGGTCGGCGCGTCACGGGTCGGCGACGCCGTGCACCCCCCGATGGCCCTGCTCATCGTGGTCCTGGCGGTGGTCGTGGTGCGCTCGTGGCCCGCCCGCTACGCCCTCTACACCGTGCCCGTGGTGCTGGTGTCCCTCAGCGCGGAGAGCTTCAACTCGCTCGAACGCTACGGGCTCAACGCTTTCCCGCTCGTGCTGGCACTGGCTACGGTCACCCGCCGCCGTGAGGTCGAGCGGGGAGCCTTGGTGATCGGAGGAGCGGGCGTGGTGGTGCTGAGCGCGTTGGCTTGGATCGGCAACTACGTGCCGTGACCCCCACAGACGGGCGGACCGGGGAGGGCCGCCGCTACACGCTCGAGATCCTGCTCGTCAGCCTGGCCGCCCTGCTGCTGGAGATCGCCTACACGCGGGTCATCTCGTTCAAGCTCTTCTACTACTGGACCTACCTCGTCATCGGCCTCGCCCTGCTGGGGATCGGCACCGGCGGCGTGATCGTCGCGGTCTCCCGGCGGCTCAAGGCCCACTCCCTCGACACCGTGCTGCGCTGGGGCTGTCTCTGGGGGGCGACGAGCATCGCGGTCGGCTACGTGGTCGTGGCCCTGACCCCGATCGACACCCTGTCGATCTGGGACTACCGGACGTGGGCGTCGGTGTCGAACCTGGGGCGGCTGGTGCTCATCTGCCTCGCCCTGTTCGCCTCGTTCATCGCCATCGGGGTGATGATCTCGGTCCTCTTCGCCCGGCGTACCGCGCACATCGACCGGCTCTACTTCGCCGACCTCCTCGGGGCCGGCCTCGCCTGCGCGATCGTCGTGCCCCTCCTGGGCACGATCGGCCCGCCGGCCACGATCGTCCTGGCCGGAGCCGTGCTCGCCGGCCTCGGCCTGCGGCTCTCGATCGGCCAGGGCCGGGCCGGGCTGCTCTTCGGCGCCGGCCTCGTCGTCGTGCTCCTCGCCCTGACCGTGCGCCCCTCGCTGCTCCCGGAGATCTCGGGCGACGGCGTGAAGAACGACCTCAGCGCCGACGTCACCCTCTCGTCGTCGTGGAGCCCGGTGTTCCGGGTGGACACGGTGGAGGTCAACGAGGACGTCCGCCTCCTCTTCCACGACGGTCTCCTGGGCTCCGCCATCTACCGCTACGACGGTGACCCGTCCGGGCTGACCCGCTTCGACGACGATCCCCGTTCCTTCCCGTACACCGTGCTGGGTGATCCGGCCGACCGCGTCATGATCATCGGCGCGGCGGGCGGCAACGAGGTCCTCGCCTCCCTGTACTTCGACGCGCGGCACATCGACGCCATCGAGTTGAACCCGGTCACCCACGACCTGGTGACGAACGAGTTCGCCGACTACGCCGGCCACCTCGCCGACGACCCCCGCGTGAACTACCGGCAGGGCGACGGTCGGAGCTATCTGGCCCGGTCCGATGACACCTACGACCTGGTCTGGTTCCCCGCCCCCGACAGCTACTCGGCCACCAACGCCGCCACCTCGGGGGCCTTCGTGCTGTCCGAGAGCTACCTGTACACGACCGAGACGGTGACCGAGAGCCTCGACCACCTCGGCGGGGACGGGATCCTCGCCGCCCAGTTCGGCGAGTTCGACTACGAGGCCAGGCCCAACCGGACGCTGCGCTACGTGGCCACCGCGCGCGCCGCGCTGGCCGAGCGGGGGATCGATGACCCCGCCGAGCACCTCCTGGTCGCCACCACGCCGGCCGTCGGCACGGGCGGCTCGCTGTCCACCATCCTGGTCAAGGAGGAGCCGTTCACCGCCGAGGAGGTGGACCGGTTCGTCGACGGGGTCGGCCGGGCCGACGAGGGCACCCTGCGCTACGCCCCCGGCCAGGAGCTGGACGCCAACCCGGTGGCCGAGCTGATCACCACGCCCGAGGACGACCTCGCCGACTTCTTCGACCGCTACCCGTTCGAGGTCGGAGCCATCAGCGACGACGGTCCCTTCTTCTGGCACTTCACCTCGTTCGGTGACGTCGTGGCCGACTTCCGCGAGCCGGTCAACCGCCAGGACCTCGAGGTCGCCATCGGCGAGCGGGTCCTGCTCCTCCTCCTGGGCGTGGCCACGGTGTTCGCCGCCGTCTTCCTGCTCCTCCCGTTCATCCTCATCCGGGAGACCTTCACGGCGCTGCCCCGCAAGGCCCTCTCGTTCGTCTACTTCGCCTGCCTGGGGCTCGGCTTCCTCTTCTTCGAGGTGACGCTGATCCAGCGCCTCACGTTGTTCCTGGGATACCCCACCTACTCGTTGACGGTCACGCTGGCGTCCCTGCTCGTGTTCACCGGCATCGGAGCGTGGCTGACCGGGCGCTACGAGCACCGCCCCGAGCGGGTGATCCCCGCGTTGGGCGTCGCCATCGCCGCGCTGGCCGCGCTGTACGGCTTCGTACTGCCGTCGATCACCGATGCCGCGCTCGGCTGGGCCCTCGCCGCCCGGGTGCTGCTCGCCTTCATCGTGCTGGCTCCGCTCGGGCTCTGCCTGGGCACGTTCATGCCCGTGGGCCTCGGCGTCGTGTCCCGCCTGGGCGACGACGACCAGACCTACGTCGCCTGGGGCTGGGCGGTGAACGGCTTCGCCTCGGTCATCGGCTCCGTCCTCTCGACCATCCTGGCCATGACCTTCGGGTTCGGCACCGTGCTCGCGGTGGCGCTGGGCATCTACGTGGTCGCCCTGCTCACCCTGCGGAGGCTCTGGGTCACGGCCTGAACGCAACCGATGGCACGTAGGGGGTGTTGGGCTCGGTGGTCGGACATCGAACCCTTTACCTCTGCGTCTACTGACCATTTGTTGTGGATTCGGGTATCGCCAATTCTGGCTCCCGCGCCGCGACTTGGCCGGGGTTCTGTTGGGTTCTGCGACCAAATGGGAAATCTCGGAATTTCCTTGTGCGGATCGGCCGATTTGGACCTTGACTGTCACACCCCCTCAGTAAGTTGATGGGAAACGTTCCGTGACCTGATCCAGGGAGGTGCCCGCCGATGACCACCGAGTTGGTCGATCTGGAGCACGCCCTGGACCTGGCCAACAAGGCTTCGTTCGCCGGGGCGCCCGCCGCGGTGAAGGCCGAGGCGCTGAAGACGTTCAACCGGCTGGCCAACAAGTTCGAGGCCTTCGGCGCCCACATCCTCACGCCCTTCGAGGCGACGCAGGAGCACCGGGCCGAGGGCCACACCTCGCCCATCGAGTGGCAGAAGCACCACTGCCGCGCCAAGGGCCCCGATGCCTCCCGGCGCCGGCGCCTGGCCCGGCACCTCAAGTCCCTCCCGCTCGTCGAGGAAGCCCTGGTGGCGGGATCGATCAGCGTCGAGCACGTCGAGGTCCTGGCCCGGGCCCTCCAGCTGCTGGGCGAGGAGACCTTCGGGCTCCTCGAAGAACCGCTGCTGGACGCGGCGATCGAGGCCCGGTTCTCCGACTTCCAGCGGACCGTCGAGTACGCGGTGACCCGGGCCATGCCCTGGGATGCCGAAGAACGCGCCTCCCGTCAGCTCGAGGACCGCTACGCGTCGTCGTCTCGGACCTTCGGCGGCGCCGGCAAGGTCGATGCCGGCATCGACCCGGTCGGGTTCACGACCTGGCAGGCCGAGCTCGAACGCATCTGTGCTCACCTGCTGGAGGCGGACCGGGCCGAAGCCCGGGACCGCCTCGGCCGCGACCCGGTGGCCTCCGAGCTGCGCCGCACCGCCCGCCAGCGCCGCGCCGACGCCATGGTGCTGATGGCCGAACGCTCCGCCGCCTTCGCCGGCGAGCTCGGGCCCTCCAGCTTCTGTGTGACCGTGCACGGCGACGCCGTGCTCGTGGCCTCGATCATCGCCGCCCTGCGCCAGGCCCTGGCCGATGAGGGCTACGACCTGGACCAGGCCCTCGATGACATCGAACTCGGTGCCGACAGCCTGCATGAGCTCGACGACGGCACCGTCATCACCATCAACACCATCGTCCTGGCCCTGCTCACCGGCACGGTCAGCGGGATCCTCTATGACCCCGACGGCGACATCATCCGCCTGGGCACGGAACAACGGCTGTTCAACCGGGCCCAAGCCCGAGCCCTGCGGGCCAAGTACCGGCGCTGTGCCCATCCCTACGGCTGTGACCGCACCCACCCCTTCCTGCAATCCGACCACATCGTCGAACACACCGACGGCGGACCGACCGACCTCACCAACGGCCAAGGCCTCGACGGCGGCCACAACATCTGGAAGACCAACCACAAACACGACCCGCCCCCCGACAACCCCGACCGCGGGCAACGAAGACTCCCGCCCCACGTGGGGCCCCCACCGCCAACCGATGAGGACTAGTGCCGGGCGAAGCGCCGCGGGGCCCGGCGGGGGGCTCGGCGCGGAGTCCCGCCGGCGGCCGCGAGCAGGTGCTGGGCCCGGGCTCGCTGGCCGACGTAGGGCGCCAGGAGCTCGAGCATCTCGGCGTCGCTGCCCCGGCGGCGGCCGGTGAGGGCGTGGACGACCATGTGGGGGAGGTGGAAGTCGCCGAGCACCACGGCATCGGGGTCACCGAAGGCGACGAGGGTGGCGGAGGACGAGGTCCAGGGCCCCAACCCCGGCAGGACCTCCAACGCCCGCCGCGCCGCAGCCGGTTCGGCGTCGAGGAGGCGCTCGATCCGCTCGGCCCGCCGCACGACGCGCAGGATCACCTCGGCCCGTCGGCGCTCGACCCCGAGGGGGTGGAAGTCGGCGTAGCCGAGCTCAGCCAGTCGCGCTGCGGTGGGCGGCAGCCGCAGCCGCGTCGGGCCGGGTGCCGCCTCGCCGAAGCGCCAGCACAGGGCCCGGAAGGCCTCGCGGGCCTCGAGCCCGGTGACCTTCTGCTCGAGGATGGTGGGCACCAGGACCTCGACGAGGGTCCCGGTGGCCGGAAGGCGACGCCCGGGCCCCCGACGGACGAGCTCGGCCGCCAGCGCATGGTGGGCGACGAAGTCCTCGGGCCGATCCGCCGCCCCCACGAGCCTCGGTACGGCGGCGAGCACGGCCTCGGCGCCGGCGCCCCAGGCCTCCGCGTCGACCTGGGTGACGGCGCCACCCTCCGGGATGGCGATGCGCAGGGTGGCGGGACCGTCCCGCGTGTGGGTGGCCCGCCAGAAGCCCGTGAGGTCCAGCCGGGTGGTCGGGTCGTGGCCGCTGCGGCGGACGGCGCGCAGGGTGCGCCGCAGGTCGACGAGCGGGACCTCGAAGGCCTGCCGCGCGTCGGCGGGAGCCTCAGTCGGCAACCGTGACCGAGTTCATCTTGTCGCCGACCTCGATGCCCTGGGCGACGTCGAGGCCCGAGGTCACGTGCCCGAAGAGGTTGTAGAGCGGGTCCAGGCTGCTGCGGCAGTCGTCGATGCAGATGAAGAACTGCGAGCCGTTGGTGTTCGGCCCGGCGTTGGCCATGGCCACGGCACCGACCCGGTACTCGTCCTTCACGGGCTCGTCCTCGAAGCGGTAGCCCGGCCCACCGCGGCCGGTGCCGTCGGGGTCGCCGCCCTGGATCACGAACCCGGGCACGACCCGGTGGAAGGTCAGGCCGTCGTAGAAGCCGTTGCGAGCGTTCACCACGAAGTGGTTGACCGTGACCGGCGCGAGGGCCGGGTCCAGGTCGAGGACGATGTCGCCCTTGTCGGTGGTGATCGTCACCTCGTAGTGACGGTCGTTGTCGATCTCCAAGGCAGGAGGTTGGGCCATGCCGCCATCCTGGCACGGCGACCCCCCCTTGCCTCGCTACTCGGCGACCTCGATGAGCGGGAAGTGACAGGCGACGTAGTGCCCGGGCACGGCTTCGCGGAGGATCGGTTCCTCTTCGCTGCAGCGCTCCTGGGCCTTGGGGCACCGGGTGCGGAACCGACAGCCGCTGGGCGGGGCGACCGGGGAGGGCAGGTCGCCCTGGAGCTTCTCGGCCACGCCCTCGGGCCGGACCTCGGGATCGGGAACGGGGATGGCCGCGAGGAGGGCCTCGGTGTACGGGTGGGCACAGGCCTCGTAGAGGCGGTCCGGAGGGGCGACCTCGCAGAGCTTGCCGAGGTACATGACCGCGACGCGGTCGCTGACGTTCTTGACCACGGCGAGGTCGTGGGCGATGAAGACCAGGGTCAGCCCGTAACGGGCCTTCATGTCCTCGAGCAGGTTGAGGATCTGGGCCTGGACCGAGACGTCGAGGGCCGACACCGGCTCGTCGCAGATGATGAGCTTGGGGTCGAGCACCAGCGCGCGGGCGATCGAGATGCGCTGGCACTGCCCGCCGGAGAACTCGTGGGGCCGCTTGGCCCGAGCCACGGCCGGGTCGAGGCCGACGCTGGTGAGGACCTCGTCGACGACCTTCTGGCCGTCCTCCCCGATTCCGGGGAAGTCGAGATCACCACCGGGCGCGTGCAGGAGTCCGGCCACCACGGCCAGCAGCAGGACGGCGAGCACCGGCAGGAGGATCGTGGCCTCGAGCACGTTCCAGGCGAAGAGGCAGACCACGACCAGGATGACGAAGGCCACCTTGGCCTGGCCCCGCCCTTCGGCGTCCCGGCGCAGGACGGCGTCACCGACCCCCTTGAAGATGAAGGCCCCTCCGGCGCACACCAGGCCGATGAAGAGCCCCAGGCCGGCGTTGGTCAAGGTGATCGGACCGAGCGTGGCCTCGTCTTCCCACACCCCGGTCAGGAGCACGATCCCGAGCCCGCCGTACAGGAGGCACCCGAGCACGAACCCGACTGCCGTCACGTAGGCGAGCCAGCCGGCGACGGTCGTGGCCAGGCCGCGTTCGGGGCGGGCGGGCTTGCTCCAGATGGCCAGGGGCTCGGCCACGATGTCGCCCACCTTGCGCCGCGGGTTGAGCGACGAGATGGGGTCCTGGAAGATCATCTGCATCCGCGTGCGGATGCCCCGCAGGCTCTCCCCGGTGAGGGCGGTGAGGTCCTCGCCCTCGAAGGTCACCCGGCCGCTCGTGGGGGACGGGAACTGCATCAGCGCGCGGCCCGTCGTCGACTTCCCGCACCCCGACTCGCCGACCAGGCCGAGGGTCTCGCCCTCCTTGACGTCGAGGCTGATGCCCGAGACGGCATGCACCTTCAAGCCCGTGCGTCCGACGGGGAACTCGACCACCAGGTCCTCGGCCCGCAGCAGGGTCTCGGAGGGGTCCCGCAGGTGTGCGGTACCGGTGCCCGCCATCAGGACACGGCCTCGGTCACCGCGCCGGCTTCGGCCACCGCCTGGTTGCGGGACCGGGCCTCGTCGCCCTCCGGCGTGCCGACGGGGTACCAGCAGGCGAACTCGTGCCCACCGCCTGCACCGGCCTCGAGCTGCGGCTCCTCCTCGAAGCACTTCGGCTGCGCGGAGGGGCACCGGGGGCTGAAGTTGCACCCCTTGGGCGGGGACACGAGGTCCGGGGGCCGACCGGGGATGACCTCGAGGCGCGTGTGGCTGCGGTGCTCGAGCTTGGGGATCGACTTCAGCAGGGCCTCGGTGTAGGGGTGACGGGTCGAGCTGAAGAGCAAGCCGGTAGGCGCCTTCTCCACGATCTTGCCCGCGTACATCACCGCGATCTCGTCGGCGCGTCCGGCCACCACGCCGAGGTCGTGGGTGATCAGCACCATGCCCATGTGCCGCTCGCTCTGCTGGGCCTGCAGCAGGTCGAGGATCTGGGCCTGGACCGTGACGTCGAGGGCGGTGGTGGGCTCGTCGGCGAAGAGGAGCCGGGGCCCACAAGCCAGCGCGATGGCGATCATGACCCGCTGGCGCATGCCGCCGGAGAGCTGGTGCGGGTACTCCTTCACCCGCTGGGCGGGCTCGGGGATGCCCACCGAGCGCAGGAGGGCGATGGCGGTCTCGCGTGCCTCGCCCTTGTCCATGTCGAGGTGGTGGCGGAGCGATTCGGTGATCTGGTTGCCCACCCGCATCACCGGGTTCAGCGAGGTCATGGGGTCCTGGAACACCATCGCCATCTCGGTGCCCCAGAGACCCCGCATGGCCCCGTGAGCGAGACGGAGGACGTCGGTGCCCTCGTACCGGACGCTGCCGGCCTGGTAGACGTTGCGAGACGGGAGCAGGCCCATGATCGACCGGGCCAGGATCGTCTTGCCCGACCCGGACTCGCCCACCACGCCGAGGGTGCGCCCCCGCTGGAGGATGAAGCTGACCCCGTCGACGGCCCGCACGGTGCCCGTCTCGGTGAGGAAGTGCGTCTTCAGGTCCTCGACCTCGAGCAGTGGGGTGCTCGCGTCGACGTCGGACCTCGTGAGCACCACCTGCTTGCGGGCCATCAGAGGTTGATCTCCTTGACATCGAAGTAGCGGCGCAGCTGGTCACCGGCGTAGTTCAGGGCGAGCAGCGTGGTGAACATCACCGCGCAGGGGAACAGCGAGATCCATGGCGTGTCGTCCAGGTTGCTCCGACCCTGCTCGATGAGGTTGCCCCAGGTCGCCGTGGGCGAGGACACCGACAGGCCGAGGAAGCTGAGCGTGCCCTCGGCCACGATCACGATGGCGATGGCGATCAGGGCGAAAGCGGCCATGGGCGGCACGACGTTGGGCAGGATCTCCCGGGCCACGATGCGGCTGTTGCGAGCTCCCAGGGCCCGCGCCGCCGTGACGAACTCCCGCTGGGCGAAGGTGAGCGTCGCGGCCCGGGTGATCCGGGCGAGCGCGGGCACCGCGATGATGGTCAACACCAGCGTCACCGTCCCCACGCTGGCGTTCTGCGTCCCCGGTTCGGACAGGAAGGTGACCAGAGCGAGCGCGAGGACGAGCGCCGGGAACGCCAGCATGATGTCCATCGCCCCGATCACGATCCGTTCGTAGCGTCCCCCGCTGTAGCCCGCGCTGAGCCCGAGCGTGCCCCCGATCACGAAGCCGAAGGCCACGGCGGCCAGACCGATGAACAGCGAGACCCGGGCCCCCCAGATCACGCGGGCGAACACGTCGCGGCCGATGTCGTCGGCGCCGAACCAGTGCTCGGCCGACGGTGGCGCGTCGAGGGCGCTGGCGACGGTCTCGTTGGGGTCGTCGACGAACGGGAGCACCGGGGCCAGGATCGCCAGGGTGATCAGGACGGCGAGCCAGCACACCGCGAACCAGAACCCGACGCCGAGCTTCTTGACCTCCCGCTCGGGACCAGCATCGGTGACCGCCTCCAGCATCGCCTCCGCCCCCGGCGCGGCGAAGATCGCGTCGGCGGTCGGGGTGAACTCAGGTGAGAGCTCGGGCATGACGGATCCTCGGGTCGAGCACGGCGTAAAGGATGTCGACGATGAAGTTCACGAGAACGAACCCCACGGCCACGATGACGATGGCCCCTTGGACCACCAGGTAGTCCCGGGTGAAGATCGAGTTGATGAGCAGGTTCCCCAGTCCCGCGATCGCGAAGATGCGCTCGATCACGATCGTGCCGCCGATGAGCTGACCGATGTTGATGGCGGCCACCGTCAGCAGCGAGAAGCTCGACGGGCGGAGGGCATGACGGAGCAGGATGCGGTGGGTCGGCATGCCCTTGGCCCGGGCCACGCCGATGAAGTCCTCTTGCAGGGTGGAGATCATGTCGGTGCGCAGGAGCCGCATGTAGACCGCGGTCTGGCTGGCCGCCAGGGCGACGGCGGGCAGGATCATGTGCCGGAAGTGCTCGTAGACGTCTTCCCCGAACGGCGTGTACCCCGTCGCCGGCAACCAGCCCAGCTCGATCGAGAACAGGAAGATCAAGAGGACGGCGAAGATGAAGTTCGGCACCGAGAGGAAGCCGAACGCCACGGTGTTCGCCGACTTGTCGAACCACGAGTCGGCCTTGTACGCGCTGAGGATGCCGAGGGGCACGGCGACGGCCAACGCCAGGACGGTGGCGTAGAGCATCAGCTGCAGCGTCGGGGTGAGGCGCTGGCTCAACAGGTCGCTCACCGGCACGTTGCTGATCAGCGAGTCACCAAGGTCGCCGGTCAGGGCCGCACCCAACCACTTCCCGTACCGCACGAGCAGGGGCTCGTCGAGGTTCTGCTCCTGCTGGAACTCCTCGATCTGCTCGGGGCTGGCCCCGACGCCGAGGGCGGCGACCTCGGGCCCGCCCGGGAGGAGGTTCAGGAGCAGGAACGTGAGGAACGTCACCAAGAGCAGGACGACCACGAGCTGGCCGATCTTCTGCCGGACGTACCTCACGTTCCTGTTCCCCGTCCTCTCCTCGAGTGCGGTGTGACCAGATCAGGCGGCGTCGTCGACCCAGAGCTGGTGGAGGTTGATGGCGCCGGTGAAGCCGATGCCGGTCACGGTCGATTCGACGTCGTCCGGCATGATGACCGGTGTCTGCACGCCGTGCACCCGGTCCTGGTAGGGGATCGCCCAGATCACCCACGAGGTCCAGATGTTGTAGACCTGCTCGCCGAACTGCTGGTTGATGGCCTCGGCCGCCGCCTGGCGCTCCGCGTCGTCGGTGCTCTGGCGGATGATGTCGAGGTTCTCGTCGATGACCGGGTCGTCGATCCGGCCGAAGTTGAGGGCGATCTCGCCGAGCGGTAGCGCGTTGTTGCTCGTCCACCAGACCTCTTGGGTGTCGGGGTCGAAGCCCCCGTGGTTGCGCCAGCCGAACGCCTCGAAGTTGCCGAGCAGCGCCTGGGTGATGAACTCGCCCTGCTCGATCTGGTCGAGCTCGACCGTGAGGCCGGCTTCCTCCCAGAACCCCCGATAGAGCTCCGCCGTCTGGAGGTTGAACGGGTCGGTGGTCGTCTTGTAGGCGATCGTCGCCTCGCCGTTCTCCGCCTCGTACTCGTCCACGAGGGCCCGGGCCGCCTCGACGTCGAACGCGGGGAATCCCGTGTCCTCGAGGTAGCCGGTGGAGCCGGGGGAGAAGGGCCCGTTGGCGATCTCGAAGATGCCGGCGTCCCGCGACTGGTTCTGCACCACGTGGTCGAAGGCGTACGCCATGGCCTGGCGGATGCGGACGTCGGCCACCGGTGCGTCGGCTTGCGTGTTGATGAGGATGTACCCCGTCTCCTGGCGCTGGTCGATCTCGAACATGTTGATCGTCCCCGAGTCGGCCTCCTGACGGAGGCGCTCGATCGAGTCACCCGAGTCCATGTGGGTGATGTCGATGTCGCCGGAGATGATGGCGTTGTCCCGGGTCTGGTTCTCGGCCTGGACCACGAAGTCGATCTCATTGAGGTACGGGTACGGCTCGCCGTCCGGCGCCATCACCCAGTAGTCCTCGTTGCGGGTCATGCGCAGGTTGTCGCCCGGGTTGTACTCGGCGAACACGAACGGGCCCGAGCCGACCGGCTCGGCTTCGGAGGCCTGGCCGGCGTCGACGTCGGCCAGCCACGTCGGCGATGCCACGTAGCCGGGCTGGCCACCGAGGAACAGCGGGAAGTGGGTCCACGAGCGGCCCATGGTCAGGACGAGGGAGTCGCCCTGGATCTGCTGGTCGGTGATGTCGGCGAACACGTTGCCCACCAGAATCGAGTCCCGCATGCGGGTGAAGTGGTCGTCGAGGGCCTCGACGTTCCAGGGGGTGCCGTCGTGGAAGCTGATCCCTGTCCGCGGCGTGAGCGTCCACTCGGTGAAGTCGGCGTTGGGCTCGAAGGACTCGAGCAGCATGCCGTGGGGGACGCCTTCGGCGTCGGGCCAGGTGAGCGTGTCGTAGATGCCCTTGATGGCCTGGTGGCAGGCCACGTCGCAGATCATCGCCGACGGCGTCCACGGGCTGGAGGTCTCCGCCTCACGGGCGAAGATGATCGACCCGCCCCGTTGGGGCTCGCCCTCCGCGTCGGGATCCTCCGACTCCTCGCCGCGGGGGTTGTCGTCGGCTCCTTCGCCGCCCCCGTCATCGCTCCCGCCGCAGGCCGCGGCGACCAGACCGAAGGCCAGGAGCAGCGCCCCCAGTCGCAGCATCCAGCGTCGTTCCGACCAGCTCGTCATCAAGTGCTCCCCCGTGAAGGATCCCGGTTCCGCGCCGCATCCGAGGCCTCTCGGATGTGACCGGGGACACAGTAGACGAGCGCGCCGCGCCCGCGAGCGCAGGGCGCCGGCTAGCGGCGGCGGAGGAGCGTGAGGCCGTCGCCGAGGGGGAGGAGGACCGTGTCGAACCGCTCGTCGTCGACCAGGCCGGTGTTGATGCCACGGATCAGCTGGGTCGTGTCGTCGTCCACCGAGGGGTCAGCGACCGCCCCGCCCCAGAGCGTGTTGTCGAGCGCGATGACCCCGCCGGGGCGCACCCGCTCGGCGAGCAGCTCGAGGTAGGTGGGATAGCCGCCCTTGTCAGCGTCGACGAAGGCGAGGTCGATCGGCGGGTCGTGGGGGAGCGCGGCGAGGGTCTCCGCCGCCGGCGCCAGCCGGAGCTCGATGCGGTCCTCGAGGCCGGCCCGGGCCCAGTAGGCGCGGGCGACTGCCGTCCACTCCTCGCTCACGTCACAGCAGAGGACGCGCCCGCCGGGCGCGAGCCCGCGGGCGAGGCAGATCGAGGAGTAGCCGGTGAAGGTGCCCACCTCGACGACGTTGGTGGCCCCGAGCAGACGGGTCAGCCACTCGAGGAACGCGCCCTGCTCCGGCGCGATCTGCATCCGGGCCGTCGCGCCGAGGCGCCGCTCGGTCTCCTCGGCGAGCTCCGCCAGGAGGGCGTCGGGCGGTCGTCCGTGGTCGACGATGTAGGCGTGCAGGTCCTCGGGCAACCATCGCGATTTGGGTGTCACGGGCCCCATTCTGGGGACAGTTCTGGGGACAACCGAGGGTCGCGCTGGGGATATCCGTGAACATCCTGGGGATCTCGCGAAAACGCTTGACCACGTTTGGGCGACGGCGCGAAGGTGCGCACAAGCCAGTCAGGGCGGCCGGAGCGGCCGGAGACACCGGAGGTTCGTCCACCGGAGTCGCCGATCACCGGCAAGAGTGACTGGAACAGGAACGGTGCCAGAACCGCAGCCCGAGAGGGCGGTGGTGAAGCCACCAGGTGGCCTTCGGGTCATCCGGATGGCGAGGGGCCGGGCCGATCGGGAGGCCCCGAGGAGTTGGATGGCTTCGGCCTGAAGGCTACTCGGGGCCTTCTACCTTTTTGTCGCCTGTCGGCGCGGACACTGTGGCGCTTGGGGGAGCGGCCGGCGCCTGGTCCGCGCCGTGCACGTCTGCGATTGTTCTCGACGCACTGGCGCTCGGAATGCACCGGGCATTGTGTCGGGAAGGACCTGCTTCGGCTTCGCCGCGGACGGGCTCCGCAGGTCCCTACGTGCGTCGGTTGTCGTTTCGGTCCTGCCTAGGCGAGGAGGCCGGTGTAGTCCGTCGTGAAGTCGAGGACCTTGCTGACGTAGGGCTCGCTGTGGTTGTAGCGCGAAGATGGCGCGGTGGCGGCCGGCGGGGGCGCTGAGGTCGCCGCCGGCGGTGCAGAGGTAGCGGGCGGCGGCGTGGGCGGCGTCGTAGAGGTTCTGGGGATCGGTGATCCCGTCGTCGTTGCCGTCGCTGGCGTAGCTGGCCCAGGTCGAGGGGATGAACTGCATCGGCCCCACCGCCCGGTCGGAGCGCCGGTCGCCGTCGTAGGCCCCGCCGTCGCTGTCGGTGATGACCGCGGTGCCCGAGCTGCCGTCCAGCGCGATGCCCACGATCCCCGGTCGCGCCGTGCCCGCGGCGTCCAGGGTCGAGGTCGCGAAGGTGCCGTGCCCGCTCTCGACCCGGCCGATCCCCGCGAGGAGCCACCAGGGGATCCCGCACCCGGCCATCTCGGTCCCCATGTCCAGCGCCGCCCGGAGATAGGCGTCCAGGGCGACGAGGGTCAGGTCGCTGCCGACCACGACGGCGGTCGCTCGGGCGTCCAGCACCGCCGGGTGCAGGCGACGTTCCTCGGCCAGGGCGTCGGCCCGGATGGCGGTGGTCCGCTCCTGGTCGTCCACCACCGTGGTGTGCTCCGCATCCAGTCGCGCCCGCTCGGTGCGGATCTGCACGAGGTCCGCCCGCGCCCGGCGGAGGGCGGCCCGCCAGTCGGCGTCGATCTCCGCCAGCAGGAGCGCTCGCTGCTCGTCACGGTTGTAGGTCGGATCGAGGCCGGCGGCTTCGGCGTCCTCGAACACCCCGGCGCCGACATAGGCCCGGACCGCCAGCGTGTCGACCCGGCGGTCCCACCGGTCCCGCTCCGAGGCGGCCAGCCGGGAGGCCGCGCCAGCGCGCGCCCGGGCGACGGCCAGTGTCCGTTCCCGCACCGCCAGCGTCCGGAGCAGTGCGGTCGCCTCCAGCCGCACGACCTTGGCTCGCTCGTAGTCGGCGGCGACCATGCGGTAGGCCACGCTGTCCACCTCGAGGCCGTCGAGGGCCGGGGAGATGTCGGCCGCGGCCGTGATCGTGGTCACCATGACCACGGGCCGCTCGCCGGCCTGCGCCGCCACGGCGGGCGTGCACAGGCCCCACGCGAGGACACAACACACCACGGCGAGCAGGCGGCGGGACATGACCTCCTCCCGTCGGCGACATCCGGGTCCCCGTGAAGGTCGCCAGTACACTGCCGACCCACCGTGGCGACAACTCCGACCTCCTTCGCGCAGACCTTCGACGACGTCGCCGACGTCCAGGGATGGATGACCGAGGCCCAGGCGCGCCGCCTCTGGGACCGGGCGGGCGAGCTGCACGCACCGGCGCAGGTGGTCGAGATCGGGAGCTACCAGGGGCGGTCCGCCATCGTGCTGGGGCGCTCGGCGCCCGACGGGGTGGAGGTGGTGGCCATCGACCCCCATGCGGGCAACGACCGGGGCCCGCAGCAGATCCACGGCGAAGCCGACGAGGGCGAGTCCGACCACGAAGCGTTCCTGGCCAACCTGGAAGCCGCTGGGATCGAGCGACCGCATCCGCCACCTCCGCCGGCCCTCCCAGGACGCGCTGGACGAGGTCGACGGCGACATCGACCTGCTCTACATCGACGGTGCCCACCGCTACGGCCCGGCCCGGGACGACATCCGGGACTGGGGCGCCCGGGTCCGTGAGGGCGGCACCCTGCTGATCCACGACTCCTTCAGCTCGATCGGCGTGACCCTTGCGCTCGTCACCCAGCTCTTCGGCGGGGCTCGGTTCCGCTACGTCGGACGCTCCGGCTCGATGACCGAGTACCGGCGAGCGCGCCTGCCGCCCGCCGACCGGGTGCGCAACGGCCTGCGCCAGACCGCCCAACTCCCGTGGTTCGTCCGCAACGTGGTGATCAAGGTGCTGATCGTCGCCCGGCTCGGCCACCTCACCCGGTACCTGGGCCATCGCGAACCCACCTGGCCCTTCTGAGCCCCCCGCACCCATGACGATCGGCGCCCCGCCGGAGGCGCGCCACCACCGGGTCCTGCTCACCGGCTCGGCCTGGCTCCTGGCCACCGTCGGGGCCAATGCCGTCAGCGGCTTCGCGTTCTGGCTCATCGCCTACCGCGTCGACGACGCCGATGACGTCGGCCTGGCCGTCGCCCTGTTCACCTCGGCGCTGTTCTGCGCCTACGCGACGAACCTCGGGCTCCCCGTGGCCATCGCCCGCTACGCCCCCGGGCGCGACCCGGCCTCGCGGACCTTGTTCGCGTGGAGCGTGGTGCTCACCGCGGCCGCGTCGGTGGCGGGGATGCTCGGCTTCCGGCTGTTGGCCCCCGATCGGCTCCTCGAGTCGTTGGACGCGGCCGGTCCGCTCAGCGGCGCCGCGGTGTTCCTCCTCGTCGTGGCCGGCATTTCCTTGGCCGTGGTGGTCGAAGTCCGGCTCATGACACTGCGGCGCTGGGGCTGGGTGCTCAGCCGGGTCCTGATCGTCGGCGCGGTGCGCCTGCCCCTGCTCTTCATCCGCCCCCTGGCCGACGACGGCCTCTGGCTGTTCCTCCTGGTGGCCGGCACTCCGGCCCTCTCCGGCCTCGTCGGGGCGGCGATGCTGCTCGTCCGGGCCCGCCCGACGCGGTGGTGGCCGCTGCCGGCGAGCGTGGTGGCGGCCCGGCACTTCGCCGCGGTGAACTACCTGGGCCTGCTGGCGGCCCAGGCCCCCCAGTTCGCGGTGCCCGTCATCGTGCTGGTCAACGTGAGCGAGAGCCAGAACGCCGCGTTCTACGCCGCGTGGAGCATCGCGACCACGCTGTTCCTCATCCCGCACGTCATCGGCCAGGTGCTGCTCGTGGCCGGGGACGACGACGAGCGCCTCGACGGCCAGGTCCGAGTCGCTCTGACGCTGTCGGTCGCCGTCATGGTCGCGGTGGCGGTCGCCGGCGCCCTCGGGGCGGACCTGGTCACCTTCGTCTACGGGGACACCGCGGAGGACGCCGTGCCGCTGATCGCCCCGTTCCTGGCCGCCGGGGTGGCGTGGGCCATCACCGCCACCTGCCTCGCCCGCGCCCGCATCCTCGAGGACAGCCGGGCCGTGGTGGCGATCACGGTCACCTACGCGGCCATCACCCTGGCGGTGACCGCGGTCCTCGTCCCGGAGCAGGGCATCGAGGGCGCGGCCACCGGCTGGTTGGCCGGGAACCTCGGCGCGGCGGTGTTGGCGGCCGTGCTGACGCGGCGGAGGCCCGCCACCAGGCGGGAGACGCCCGCGGGTTGACTGGTCGGCTCCTGGACCCCGCACGCGCCGGGGGCGCCCCTAGGGTCCGGTCGTGATCGAGGGGCTCCGGCGGGTGGTGGGCGGCCCGCGGTCAGGTCCCTGGCTGCTGGGCACCGTGATCGCCCTCGTCGTCGCCGGGCCCGTCCTCGCCCCGGGGATGCTGCTCAACCTCGACCTGATGCTCACGCCGGAGATCCCCGTCCCCGCGGGGGTGTGGGGCCTCGGCCCCGAACTCCCACGGCGCCTGCCCTTCTTCGTGCCGATGGCTTGGCTCTCGACGGTCGTCGACGGGGCCACGGTGGGGAAGCTGGTGATGGTCCTGACGATCGCCACGGCGTTCGCCGGCGCCCACCGGCTGGCGGCGGGAGCGCCCCCGCTCGCCCGCATCGCCGCCGGACTGGTCTACGCCGGCGGGCCCTTCCTCGTGACCCGGCTCGCCGTTGGCCACCTCGGCATCGCGCTGGCCGCCGCGGTCCTGCCCTGGGCGCTGCCGCACCTCCTGCGCCCCGCGGATGACCTGGCCCGGACCCTGCTCTGGAGTGCCGCGCTCGGCGCCTGCGGGATCAACGGCGGGATCCTGGCGGGGGTCCTGGTCCTCGTGGGCCTGGTCGCCGACCGCGGACGGCGGGCCGGATGGATCCTCGGTGCGCTCGTTGTCGGCCAACTCCCCTGGCTGGTGCCGGGTGCCGTCGTCAACCTCCAGGGGGTGGCGCCGGCGGGAGCCGACGCGTTCGACACCCGGGTCGACGGTGTCCTCGGCCTGCTCCGCCTCACCGGTGGCCAGGGGTTCTGGATCCCCGACTTCGACGTGGGGGGCGAACGGCTCATCGTCCCGCTCGCCGCGCTCGTGCTCGTGGTCTTCGCCGCGGTCGGCCACCGCCGCCTCCCGGCGACCTGGCGGGCCCGGGCGCTCCCGGTGGCGGGGATCGGCCTCCTGGTCGCAGCCACCAGCGGGCTGCCCGGGGTGGACGGGCTGTACCGGGACGTCGCGGGACGGCGCTCGGCCAACCCCTCCGAGAAGGACACCGCGTCCTGCCCCTCTTCCTCGTGTGGATGGCGCCGGCGGCGGCGTTCGGCAGTGCCCGCCTCGGTCGCCGGGGCGAGCGGGACGGCGACGACCTCGTGGGCAGCCTGCTCGTGCTGGCGGCGGCCCTCGCCCTCGCCGGACCGGGGCTCTGGGGCTTCGGCGGCCGGCTCGACCCGGTGGACGAGCCCGAGGAATGGGCCGAGGCACGCGACGCTATCCGGGCCGACCCCGGCCCGGTGCTGGCCCTGCCCTGGGGCCAATACGTCCGACCGACGCTGACCAGTGGGAACCTGGTCCACCAGCCCCTGCCCTTCGTGCTGGGGGGCGACGTGCTCATCGCCTCCGGTCAGGGGGCGGCCGGCAGCCCCGATGAACGAGCCGATCCCCGCCTCGGCCGGGCCGGCGACGCCGCGGAGGCGCTGGAGCAGGGGGAACCGGCGGCCGCGGACCTGTCGGCGCTGGGGACGCGGTGGGTGGTCGTCCTGGCCACTCTCGAGGGCGGCTACACCGAGCTGCCGGACGACCCCGCCCTCGAGCTCGTGGTCGACGGCCCCACGCTCCAGCTCTACGCCGTGGAACCGCCGCCTGATCGGGCCGGGATCGACCCCGTGCTCGGTCCACTGGCCCGCATCGACGGGACCGAGCCGGCGACGTGGTTCCGGCCCGGCGCCACCGGCTGGGTGCGGGGCGTCGAGCCGGCGTCGGTGACCGACGACGGCAACCTCGCCCTCCCGGCCGCCGCCGGCCCCGTCTGGTACTGGCCTTCACTCCTCGTCCTGGCGGCCGACGGGATCACCGCAGGCGCCGTCTTCTGGGCGTGGCGCAGGGGTCGATGACCCGCCCGGGAACCTGTGTTAGGGTTTTCGCGCACTGGCACAGGTGTGCCCCTGGGCTGATCGAAGGGACCAAGATCGTGGCTGGACTGGCACGGCGGATCGTCGCCGCACTGGCAATCGGCACCCTCTTCACCGTCGGGGCGTTCGCATGGGCGCCTACGGCGGAGGCGCAGGGGCTCGACCTCTGTGATCTCCTGGGCGATCCCTACTGCCCGCCCAGCGTCGATCCCGGCGAGATCACCTGTACGGGCGCCGTGGCGCCTGGTTCGTCGGGCAACTGCTCGCTCGACAACGTCGACGTGGGCGACGACGTCACCGCCACGCTGAGCTGCGGCGACTTCTCCGCCGTGGTCTTCCAGGGCACGGTCACCGAGGTGCCCTTCTCGTTCGACTTCACCGTGCCTGACGGCGCGCCGGCCGGACCGGGCTCGATCACCGTGGCGGGCGCCACCTTGCCGTTCACCTGTAGCGGCGCGGCACTGGCCCGCACCGGTTCCGACATCGGTCCGATGATCGGCATCGGCGCCGGCCTCGTGGCCGTGGGCCTGGCCGCCGCCTTCGGCGCTCGCCGCCGCCTCCGCACCGCCGACGCCGTCGCCTGATCCCTTAGGAGCCGAGCCGATAGGCGAGGCGACCTGGCAAACACAGCGGTGATCGCCAAGCGCAGCTTGGCGATGCCCCAGGTCGAGCGCAGCAGTCTCAGCCCTCCGCGCACGCCCTAAGGGGCCTCAGCGCCCCGCCGCCTGACCGATCACCGCCCGGGGGTCGGCCGCGCCGCGGAGCAGGCCGTCGTCGCCGACCTCGATGAGGTGGGCATGGCCGAACCCGGCGCCGTAGCCGTTGCGGGCCACGACGTCGTGGCCCCGCTCCCGGAGGCCGTCCACCCAGCCTGAAGGCGCGTGGTCCTCGACCACCAGGCGGTCGGGCCCGTCCCAGAGCGAGAACCCGTCCCTCGCAGCCGAGGCGTCGAGCACCACCCGAGGGGCCGAGATCACCGGGCCGGGCGCCTGGCCAGCCGCCAGGAAGCGAGCCAGCACCTGCAGCACGACCTGCGGCTGGCTGTCGCCCCCCATCGTCCCGACCACCGCCCGCAGCCGTCCATCGGGCCCGGTCACCAACGCCGGGCTGAGGGTGTGGGGTGGGCGGCGCCCGGCGCCGTACTCCGCCGGGTGACCGGCGAGGAGACGGAACCCGATCCCTCGGTTGTGCAGGAAGGTCCCGGTCGCCGGTTCGACCAGGTGGGCACCGAAGTCCGAGGCGTTGGACTGGATGAGCGTGACCCCCTGGCGGTCTCCGTCGACAGCGACCACGACCGTGGTGTCGCCCGGGCGCGAGCCCGGTCCCTGTCCGGCGGCCCGACGGTCCGGGTCCAGCCGGGCCAGAACGCGCTCCCGTCGGGCCGCGGACACGAGGTCGGTCCCATCGGCGTCCTCGCTGAGCACCTCGTAGCGGTCGAGGCCACTCAGCCGGGCCGCCTCGGCCAGCAGGTGGGCCCACGCCGGCGCGTCGGGCTCGGACAGCTCGAGGGTGTCGAGCACGCCCGCGGCGGCGAGGATCAGGTAGCCCTGTGAGCTCGGGGGCATCGTCCACACGGTGTGGCCCCAGGCGTCCAGGCCGAGCGGGTCCACCCACGCCGCGGCGGGGGCCAGGTCGGCTTCGACGAACTCGCCCGCACCGAGGGTGAGGAGGCCGGCCCCGAACGCACCGCCGTAGAAGCCCTCGCGCCCGTGACCGGCCACCGCGCGGAGCGCGGCGGCCGTACCCGGACGGTGGAGGCGCTGCCCGTCGGCCACGGGCCGGGTCGCCCACTCGTCGACCCCGGGGACGTCGGCGACCATCGGCGCGACGAAGGCGAGCAGCAGCGAGGCGGGAAAGCCCTCTTCCGCGTGGCGGATCGCCGGGGCCAGGACCTCGGCCAGGGGCAGTCGACCGAAGCGCTCGTGCAGGAGGCACCACCCGTCGACGCAGCCTGGGACGGTCACGGACCGGATGTCACCGCGGAACGGCATCCGCACGTGGCCCTCGGCCCGCAGGCGCTCGGGATCGGCCCCGCTCCCGGCCCGACCGGCGGCATCGAGGGCGTGGGGCGGGCCGGGCCCGTCGTGGACGAGGGCGAAGAGGTCGCCACCCAGGCCGCAGAGGTGGGGATCGGCCACCGCCAGGACGGCGTTGGCCGCGATGGCGGCGTCGACCGCCGATCCGCCCCGTTCCAGCATGACCAGGCCGGCGGAGGTGGCCAGGTGGTCCACGGACACGACCAGGCCGTCCGGGGCGTGCACCGTCGGCGTGTACGGCACCGGGGACATCGCCGCGCACCGTACTGGCCGCGTGGTGCCACCATTTCCCGGTGATCGACCACCTCCGCGCCACCTTGGGGCCCGACCGGGTCGTCACGGACCGCGACGTCCTCGCGGGACACGAGACCGACTGGACCGGACGCTTCACCGGTCGGGCGCTGGCGCTCGTGCGCCCCCGGACGGCCGACGAGGTGGTCGACGTCGTGGCCGCCTGCCGGGCCGAGGGGATCGGCCTCGTTCCCCAGGGCGGCAACACGGGCCTGGTCGGCGGTGGCGTCCCCCGGGACGGCCAGTTGGTGCTGTCGACCGCCGGGTTGGCCGCGCCTCCGTCCGTCGACCGTTCGGCCGGGCAGGTGACCGCCGGCGCCGGGGTCACGCTGGGCGTGCTCCAGCGGGCGGCCACCGCCGAAGGCTGGCGCTACGGGGTCGATCTGGGCGCCCGGGACTCGGCCACCATCGGGGGCACCGTGGCCACCAACGCCGGTGGCCACCACGTCCTGCGCCACGGGATGACCCGCCGGCACCTCGTCGGCGTCGAAGCCGTGCTGGGCACCGGCGCCCTGGTCCGCCACCTCGGTGGCCTGGTCAAGGACAACACCGGCTACGACCTCGCGGCGCTGCTGTGTGGGTCCGAAGGCACCCTCGGGGTGATCACGGCGGTGCGCCTGACCCTCGTGCCGCCCGTCGCGGACACTGCCGTCGCCCTTGTCGGGGTCGAAGACCTGACCGCGGCCGCCGCGCTGGCTGCCGTCGCCCGGCGGGCCCTCCCGGACCTCGAGGCCGCCGAGGTCATGCTGGCCGACGGCGTGGCCCTGGTGGCCTCGGTGACCGGCGCCAAGGACGTGCTCGACCCGGCACCGCCGGTGACCGTCTTGTTGGAGGTGGCGGGCGCGGCCGCCGCCGGCGAGCGTCTGGCGGAGTTCCTGTCGGCCCAAGGCGACCTCGGCCCGACAGCCATGGCGACCGATCCGACCGGACGAGTCGGCCTGTGGCGCTCCCGGGAGGAGCACAACCCGGCCATCAACTCCATCGGGCCGCCCCACAAGTTCGACGTCACCCTGCCCGTGGCCGGGCTCGACCCCGTGGTGGCCGAGGTCCGCGCCGCGCTGGCGGACCTCGTGCCGGAGGCCCGGCTCTGGGTCTTCGGCCACATCGGCGACGGCAACCTGCACCTCAACGTGACCGGCCTCGACCCCGACGACGGGCGGGTCGACGAGCTGGTGCTCACGAGGGTCGCCGCCGCCGGTGGCAGCATCAGCGCCGAGCACGGCATCGGGGTGGCCAAGCGGCGCTGGCTGTCACTGGCCCGCAGCCCGGCGGAGATCGCCACCTACCGGTCGATCAAGGCCGCCCTCGACCCCGACGGGATCATGAACCCCGGCGTCCTCCTGTCACCCACTGGCCCCGGGACTGGAGGACCTCCTTCAGGACCTGGGGACGGTCGGTCATGATCCCGTCGACGCCGAGGTCGAGGAGGCGACGCATCGCCACCGGGTCGTCGACCGTCCAGACGTGCACCTGGAGGTCGGCCCGGTGGGCCGCCCGCACCAGGGCGACGTCCGTGAGCGTGATCCCCCGGACACGCTCGGGTACCTGGACGCAGCCGACGGGCCAGGCCCGGACCCGACCCGACGCCGCCTCCAGCCGGAGCCGGGCCACCTCACGAGGGCCCATGGAGGTGCAGAGCCCGGGCCCGAGCACGGCTCGCAGCCGGCGCAGGCGGGCGTCGGAGAACGAGCCGATGCGCACGCGGTCGGTCGCGCCCGTCCGGCGGATGACCTCGACGAGGGCGGCGACCGAGCCATCGTGCTTCGGGTCGATGTTGACCTGAGCCTCCGGGAAGCTGCCCAGCAGGTCTTCCAGCAGGGGGATGGGCTCTCGGCCGTCGACCCGGGCTTCGCCGACCACCGAGTAGGGGAGCTCGGCGATCGCGCCGGAGCGATCGGTGACCCGGTCGAGGTGGTCGTCGTGGAAGGCGAGGAGGATCCCGTCGGCCGTCACGTGGACGTCGGTCTCGAGGTAGCGGTACCCGAGCGCCACCGCGTGCTCGAACGCCGGCATCGTGTTCTCCGGCCAGTCGCCCGCCCCTCCCCGATGGGCGAACGCCAGTGGTCCAGGGTGCTCGAGGAAGGGCCACCGGGGCATCCCGGTCACGCTAGATCGGAGCGGGCGGCGCGAGATCGGGCACCATGCCCGGATGGCGCCCCGGTTCTGGACGGTCGACGAGGCCGACGCCGCCCTCGAGCGGGTCGCCGTCCTGGTCCGCCGGGCCCAGGTCGCGGCGGCGGCCGTGGCCGAGCGGGCGCGGGTGCGACCCGAGCAGGTGGCCACCAACGGCCACGGCACCGGCACCGCGGAGCGGGCCGAGCTGGACGCCGTGCTTCAGGAGCTGACCGCCGACGGCATCGTGATCAAGGACCTGACCCAGGGCCTGATCGACTTCGCCGCCCGGTCGCCGACGGGACGGGAGTACTGGCTGTGCTGGTTGCTGGGCGAACCCACGGTGGCCTGGTGGCACTGGCCCGAGGACGGCTTCGCCGGCCGGACCTCGATCCGCCAGCCTCCGGACTGAGGAGCCGAGCCGATAGGCGAGGCGACCTGGCAAGCACAGCAGCCTCAGCCTTTCTGGGCACGTCGTGACGGTACGGTGACCGGGTGGAGCACGGGGAGCGGTTCGCCGAGCTGGTGCGGCGGCCCGACGAGGAGATCCCGCTCGATCTCGCCTGGGCCCTGCTGACGGCCCACGCCCACCCGAGCAGCGATCCCGACGACCTCATGGCGCAACTGGACGACCTGGCGGCCGGGGTGCGGGTGCCGACCCTCGACGGCCTGCGCCACCACCTCTTCGTCGACCAGGGCTTCATCGGGAACCGGGAGGACTACTACGACGTGGCCAACAGCTACCTCGACGACGTGCTCGACCGCCACCTGGGCATCCCGATCACGCTGAGCGTCCTGACCATGGAGGTCGGCCGTCGGGTGGGCGTCCCCGTGGCGGGGGTCGGGCTTCCGGGCCACTTCCTGCTCCGCGACAAGGTGGACCCCGACGTGTTCGTCGACGCGTTCCGGGGCGGCGCGCTGCCTCGATCCCCCCGCGGTCGAGGCGGTGTTCCGGGCCCTGCACGGTGACGACGCCACCCTCGACCCGGCGTGGCTGGAACCGTCGCCCCGCGCCGCCATCCTCGTGCGGATGTTGGCGAACCTGGTCCACATCTTCGAGGCCCGTGACGATGCCGTGGCCCTGCTGTGGGCCCGGGACCTGCAGGTCACCTTGGCGGGGGCGGCCGGCGACGCCACGGCCGAGCTCCGCCTGCGGGCCGCGCTCAACTAGGCGCCGGCGATGGCCGCGATCCTGCTGCTCCTGCTGGCCGCGGCGCTGGTGGCGACGGCGGTCGCCAGTCGTCGCAACGAGCGTCAGCGGCGGGAGGCGGCGGCCACGACCGTCGACCTCGCCGCGGACGACGACGGTGTCCGCCGGTGGTTGGCCGACGGCCGCGAGGAAGCGGTGCGCTGGGCCGAGCTCACCGAGGTGGAGGTGCTCACGACCGATGTCGGCGTGCACAAGGAGGACGGGGTGGTCCTCGTGCTCTACGGCGAGGGCGAGCGGGGCTGCCTCGTCCCCAGCCAGCTGGCCGTCCAGCACGGCGTGATCGGCCGACTCCACGAGCTGCCGGGCTTCGACGGCCGCCGCCTGGTCGAAGCCATGGAGCGTCCCCGCCGATGGCCCGCACGACCTGCTGGCGACGGGCCGACGGGTAACGTCCGCCGCCATGGGTGCCGAGCTCGTCGACGAGCCGCGTCAAGAACCTGTTGGCCGAACACGACCCGGCCACCACCGATCCCCGGACCTTCCTCGGCGCCCAGTTCGACGCCGGGCTGGCCTGGGTCCACTTCCCGGAGGGCCACGGCGGCCTCGGCCTCGACCCCCGGCTCCAGACGATCGTGCACGAGCGGCTGGCGCACGGCCGGCGCGCCGGCAGCCTACTGCGCGCAACCCGATCGGCCTACGGCATGGGCGCGCCGACGGTGCTCACCCACGGCAGCGACGAGCAGCGCCATCGGTACCTGCGCCCGCTGTTCACCGGCGAGGAGATCTGGTGCCAGCTCTTCAGCGAGCCGGGCGCCGGCTCCGACGTCGCCGGCCTCTCCACGCCGCGCCGTGCGCGACGGCGACGAGTGGGTCGTCAACGGCCAGAAGGTCTGGACCACGCTGGCCCACGTCGCCCGCTGCGGGATGCTGCTCGCCCGCACCGACCCCGACGCAGCCCAAGCACAAGGGCCTGACGTACTTCGTGGTCGACATGCACGCGCCCGGGCGTCGAGGTGCGGCCGCTGCGCCAGATGACCGGCGAGGCCGAGTTCAACGAGGTGTACTTCACCGACGTCCGCATCCCCGACGCCGAGCGCCTCGGCGACGTCGGCGAGGGCTGGCGCGTCGCCATGACCACGCTCATGAACGAGCGCGTGGCCATCGGTGGCCGGTCGCCGCCGCCGCAACTCGGGCGCCGATCGCTGAGGCGCTCCGCCTCTGTGGCAGGAGCGCGGCGGACCGTCGATCCCGACGCTCCGCGACCGGCTGATGCAGCTCTGGATCCGGGCCGAGGTCCTGCGCCTCACCAACCTGCGGGCCGCGCAGATGCGCTCGGTGGGCACCCCCGGACCGGAGGGCTCGGTCGGCAAGCTGGCGTCGCCGAGCTCAACAAGGACATCTACGAGCTCTGCCTCGACCTGCTCGGCCCGGACGGGATGCTCTACGGCAGCTACGAGATGACCCGCCCCGGCCGAACGGCCGATGTTCACGCGACAACGCGCAGAAGTCGTTCCTGCGGTCCCGGGCCAACTCGATCGAGGGCGGCACCTCGGAGATCATGCGCAACATCCTCGGCGAGCGGGTGCTCGGCCTGCCCGGCGACGTCCGCGTCGACAAGGACCTCCCCTGGAGCGAGGTGCCCCGCAGCTGACGGTCAGCGCAGGTGGCCGGTCTCGTTGAGCGTGACGATCGACTTGGCCCCGTCCGGGAGGCCCGCACCCGGCTCACGCTCGTGTAGTCCGGGAAGAAGAACATCAGCGAGTCCAGGCCGAGCATCGCCGACAGGTAGGCGTTGATGACCCCGCCGTGGCACACCGCGCCGACGGTGCGGCCCGGGTTGGCCTCGATGAGGGCGTCGACGGCGTGGACCACTGCCCGCTGGAACTCGTCCGGGTCGAGCCCCCACTCGCCCCGGATCAGGGCGTGCCATCGGGGGTCGTCGGCCGCCTTCAGCTCCTCGATCGGCACGTACCACGGGGCTTCGCGGTCGAACTCGGCCAGCCCGTCCACGACGGCCACGTCGAGGCCGAGGCGCTCGGCCAGGGGCTGGGCCGTCTCGCGGGCCCGCTGGAGGGGGCTGGCCGCCAGCACCTCGATGCCGTCGTCGGCCAGCCACGCCGCCAGTGCCTTCGCCTGTCCCCACCCCTCCTCGCTCAGCGAGGGATCCGCCGGGGCCGTCGCCCTCGTCGATCCGCACCGGCAGCGCGTGACGGATCAGGAGCAGGTCCATGGCGGCGGGAGCCTACCTATTGCCCCCGTCCGTGCCGGTGGCCTCGGTAGCGTTGCGAGTGTGCGCCGCCGGACGAAGATCGTCGCCACGATCGGCCCGGCGTCGGATGCGGAGGCCACGCTCTCCACGCTGATCGAAGCGGGAATGGACGTGGCCCGGATCGGGCTGGCCCACGAGGATCTCGAGACCCACCTCGAGCGCTACGACCGCATCCGCAAGGCGTCGGTCGACGCCGACCCGGACCGTGGGGATCCTGGTCGACCTGCCGGGGCCGAAGGTGCACGCCGGCCGGTTCCCCGAGGGCGGGGTCGAGCTGGTCGAGGGCGAACGGCTCCGCCTGGAGCCCGGGTACGGCGAGCGGCCGCGAGGTCGTCGAGGTCGGCTACGAGCGCATCGTCACGGACGTGGAGATCGGTGACCGGCTCCAGTTCGGTGACGGCGCTGTGGCGATCGAGGTCGTCGACAAGGACGAGCAGAGCCTGACCACGGTGATCTGCAACGGTGGCCGGCTGATCGGCGGCCCGGGGCATCCACGTGCCGTCCGACCGCCTGCGCATCGCGTCCCCCACCCCTGAGGACCTCCGGATGCTCGACGCCTTCGTCGAGCGGGGCGTCGACATGGTGGCGGTGTCCTTGGTCCGCTCGGCCCACGACATCCGGCGGGTCGGCACCGAGCCCCATCCCCGGGGCCCCCTGATCGTGGCCAAGATCGAGACCCGGGCCGCGGTCCAGAACCTAGAGGGCATCATCGAGGCCAGCGGGGCGATCATGGTCGCCCACGGCGATCTCGGCGCCGAGATGCCCATCGCCGAGATCCCGCACCTGCAGAAGCACATCATCCGCACCTGCATCGCCCTCGGTCGTCCGGCCATCACCGCGACCCAGATGCTCAAGTCGATGGTCCACGCGGCCCAGCCGACCCGGGCCGAGGTCACCGACGTCGCCAACGCCGTGTTCGACGGATCGTCGGTGGTCATGCTCTCCGGCGAGACCGCCATCGGCCACGACCCGGTGCTCACCGTCCGCACGATGGCCGACATCGCCCGGCGGGCCGACGAAGAGTTCGACTACGCCGGCTGGGCGCCCCACCTCACCGACCTCGTCCACACCGAGGAAGGCGACAGCGACGCCCGGGTCACCGACACCATGACGATGGCCGCCTGGCGGGTGGCCGCGGAGATGCACGCCGACGCCATCCTCTGCATGTCCCGCACCGGCTTCACGGTGCGGGCGATCGCCCGCTTCCGACCCAACACCAAGTTGCTCGCCTTCTCGCCTGACGAGCACACGGTGCACCAGCTCACGATGAGCTGGGGCGCCATCCCCATGATCCTGGAGCAGCGGGGGAGCAACGAGGCCATGGTCCGGGCCGCCGTCCGCGGCACCCGGGAGAGCGGCCACGTGCGTTCGGGCGACACCGTCGTGGTCCTGGCCGGGTCCGACGACCGGTAGCGTGCCACCCGACGTCCTCCGCCTGGTGCGAGTGCCCTGAGCCCGGGCCACGGCGCTGGCGCCGTCGGCGGGACGCGGACCCACGGCCTTCGTGCTGTCGGGCGGCGGCAACCTCGGTGCCCTGCAGGTCGGGATGCTGCGGGCGCTGACCGAGCGCAGCATCCGTCCCGACCTCGTCCTGGGCTGTTCCGTGGGGGCGCTCAACGGCACCGCCTGTCCGCCGACCCCACGGCGGCGGGCATCGACCGGCTGGAGGACCTCTGGCTCCACCTGGCCGGTCCCGACGTCATGCCCTCGGGCAGCCGGCTGCCGTCGAGCCT
>CAWBVI010000012.1:0-102565 GCA_963792205.1 uncultured Microthrixaceae bacterium
CGAGCTGGCCGTCGGGGTCCCGGACGAAGATGCCGACACCGATGTTGGTGTCGGCCAGCACCTCGCCCCCGTTGGCCGCCACGGCCCCCAGCGCGGCATCGAGGTCGTCGACGCTGAGCGACACGTGGGTCAGGCCGGGTTGGTTCACCACCCGGGTCTCGCCCGCGACCGTGCCGGCGTGGGCGAAGTGGAGGAGCTCCAGCACGAAGTCCTCCCGCTTGAGGTAGCAGGCGGTCATGCCCAGCGGGGGCTCGATCCGCAGGAGGGCCGCCGACCCCTCGTCGGGCGGGTACAGCTCGCGGACGACCTCGAAGCCGAAGACCTCGACGTAGAAGCGACGGGACCGCTCCAGGTCGGTCACACACTGCCCGACGTGGTTGAAGGAGGCCGCGCCCACGACCGGCACGGTACCGGTGGGGTCACCTACCCTTCCGGCATGAAGGAGCTCGTGTACCACCGGCTGTTCCTGCCGGGCCTCGACTCGTTCGCCAGTCGGCCCGACGCCATCATCGACGGTGGGTACCGCAGCACCCTCGGGGAGCACGGTGATCGGGTCTTCCGCCTCGCCCACGCCCTGCGCCACCAGCTCGGGGTCCAGCCCGGCGACCGGGTGGCGGTCATGTCGACCAACAACCACCAGTACCTCGAGCTCTACCACGCCTGCTTCCTGGGCGCGGCGGTCATCAACCCGCTGAACCTGCGCCTCGCCGGCAAGGAGCTGGACTACATCGTCCGGGACTCCGGCACCGAGGTGATCTTCGTCGACGGCTTCTTCGGGGCCGCCATCGCCCAGGCCATGGCGCAGTCCGACCAGGGCCCGAGCCCGCTGCGCCACGTCGTGCTCATCGGCGACGCGATGGACCCGGACAACCCACCACCCCACGACGTGCGCCTACGAGGACCTGATCGCCGCCGGCGAGCCGGACGTGCCCGACGAGCCCGAAGAGGACGACCCGGTCGTGCTCATGTACACGGGCGGCACCACCGGCCTGCCCAAGGGCGTGCTGCTCGAGCAGCGGGCCGAGATGCTGAACCTGTACCACACGACCGGCGTGGTCTCGATCTCCGCCGACGAGACCTTCCTGCACCAGACGCCGATGTTCCACGCCGCGTCCATGGGGGCCATCTGCGGCATCCCGGCGCTCGGGGCCCGGTCGGTCTTCATCCCGCTCTTCGACCCGACCCGGGCTCTCGACCTGATCGAGGAGCACGCGGTGACGTGGACCGTGATGGTCCCGACCATGATCGGCCTGCTGCTCAACCATCCGGACTTCCGGCCCGAACGCCTGGCCACGCTGCGCCAACTCACCTACGGCGCGTCACCCATGCCGTCGGCCATCCTCGACAAGCTGCTGGGCTTCTACCCCGAGCTGGAGATCAGCCAGGGCTACGGGATGACGGAGGCGTCGGCCGTGCTCACCTTCCTGACCGCGCGCGACCACTTCGCCGGCGGCCAGCGCCTGCGGTCGGCGGGCCGGCCGGTGCCCGGCGTGCTCCTCTCGATCCAGGACGCCGAGGGCAATCCGGTGCCCCAGGGCGAGACCGGTGAGGTCTGCGCCAAGGCCGGGAACTTCATGCGGGAGTACTGGAACAAGCCCGAGGCCACCGAGGAGGTCTTCCGGGGGGGCTGGTACCACACGGGCGACGCCGGGTACCTCGACGAGGAGGGCTTCCTCTTCCTCGTCGACCGGGTGAAGGACATGATCGTGACCGGGGGCGAGAACGTGTACTCCGCCGAGGTGGAGTCGGCCATCTCCAAGCACGACGCCGTCGGCCAGGTCGCCGTCATCGGCATCCCCCACGAGACCTGGGGCGAGCAGGTCCACGCCATCGTGGTGCTGGTGGACGGCGCCGCGGCGAGCGAGGAGGAGATCCGGGTCTTCGCCCGCGAGCAGATCGCCGGCTACAAGGTGCCCAAGTCGGTGGAGTTCCGCACCGAGCCGCTGCCGCTGTCCGGGGCGATGAAGGTGCTGAAGAAGGACCTGCGGGCGCCGTACTGGGAAGGCCACGAGCGGGGCGTCAACTGACGTTGCGCCGACAGTGACCCATGAGAAGTGCGCGGAATGGCCGAGGCTGCCGCGCTTGTCCTCGGACATCGCCAAGCTGCGCTTGGCGATCAACGCCGTGCTTGCCAGGTCGCCTCGCCTATCGGCTCGGCTCCATGGACGTCTGGCCCTTCTCTTCGGCGCGCTCGCACTCGTGGCGACCGCGGCGGCGTGCAGCGACGACGGCGGGCCGTCGGCTGAGGGCAGCGACCGTGCTGAGGTTGAGGAGGGAGAGGTGGTCGAAGCGCCGAGCGGGGCCATCACGGACCTGACCCTGCGCCCGGCCGGCCGCATGACCATCGCCGGCGTGCTGCTCGTCGAGGCCGAGGAGCCGGTGCGGGTGGAGGCCACCGCCTCGGCCGCAGCCGAGGACCTGGAGGTCGCCATCCCCCGGACGCGGCGGGCGCTCCGGCTGCACCGCGTCCCGGTCGTCGGGCTGCGGGCGGAGACGACGTACGACGTGGCCGTCACCGCGGTACGACGCCGACGGGGCGGACGTCGGGGCGGGCACGCTGCAGTTCACGACGGGCGCGTTGCCCGAGTGGATGCCCGACCTGCGGGTCGATGTGGCCGACACCGCCCGCATGGCGCCGGGCTACACCCTCTTCGACCTCCAGCGCTGGGGCGTCGAGGTGCCGGCCGGCCAACCGCCGGGCCTGCTCGTCATCGTCGACCCCGAGGGCGAGATCGTCTGGTATCACCCCAACCGGCTGGGTGCGGGCGACGCCCGCATGACCGAGGATGGGACGATCTTCAACCTCTACGCCCCCTTCGGCTTCGAGGAGATCGACCTGCTCGGCACCCAGGTCGAGACGTGGGCCTGGGGCCAGGACGACGACGTCCGTCCCGGCGGGCCGGTGATCGTCCAGTCGCCGCAGCACGACCTGGTCAGCTTCCACCACGAGGTCGCCCCGCAGCCCGACGGCGACATCCTCGCCTTCAGCCGCTACCAGCTGGACCTGACCGAGGAGGAGCAGGAGGCCTACTGCCCGGACGATCCCGTCGAGTTCGGCATCCGGGAGGACCTCCTCATGGAGTTCACCCGAGAGGGCGAGGTCCTCCACGAGTGGTCGCTGCACGACATCGTCGACCCGGCGGAGGTGCCGGGCCGCGAGCTCTGCGCCGTCGACTTCGCCGACTACCGCGACTGGGCGCACGGGAACGGCGCCGTGCTCGACGAGGCCAACAACCGGGTCCTGGTCACCGCCCGCCACATCGACCTGCTCTTCGCCTTCCGCTACGAGGACGACGCCTCGGGGCCCTCGGGTGAGCTGCTCTGGTCGATCGGGCCCGACGGCACGCTGCCGCTGGAGGGTGAGCCCTCGTACGGGCTGCACGCCCCCGAGCTCGAGGCCGACGGCACGATCATGGTCTTCGACAACGGCAACGACCGGCCCGACACCGCCGAGCCGTACAGCCGGGCCGTGCGCTACGCCGTCGACGACTCCTCACCCGACCCGGCCGACTGGACCGCCCGTCAGGTGTGGGAGTACCGCACCGACGACCTCGAGACGGGCGGGCCGCTCTACGCCGACTTCCTGGGTGACGCCGACCTCCAGCCCAACGGCAACGTGCTGATCGACTTCGGCGGCATCGGCCAGGAAGAGCCCCCCGCCCGGGGTCGCATCATCGAGGTGATCCCCCAGGAGACCTCGGGGGGCGAGATCGTCTTCGACCTCACCATCCCCGACACCTGGACCTCCTACCGCGCCGAACGCCTCCCCGCCCTCTACGCCGGCCCCCGCTGGTCCGAGGGCTGAACCTCCCCGGGTCAGGCCAGGTCCAGGCCGGCGTCGGGGTCGTCGACGGGGCGGGCGCAGGAGGGGCACCACCAGTGGTGCTCGAGGGCGGTGCCGCAGGCGTGGTGCTGGAAGGGGGCGGGCTCGCCCCGGCGGGCGGCGCCCCACTGGGCGAGCAGACGGAGGGCGCCGGCCAGCTCGCGGCCGGCCGCGGTGAGGTCGTACTCGTAGCGGGGCGGGCGCTCCTGGTAGGGGGTGGCGACGACGACGCCGTCGGCGGTGAGGTCCTTGAGCCGCTTCGAGAGCACGTTGGGCGCCACCCCCGTCACCGCCTGCTCGAGGTCGCCGAAGCGCCGAGGGCCGTCCAGCAGGGCGTCGACGAGGAGCAGGGACCATCGGTCGCCGACCCGGGCCACGGCCTCGGCGAGGGGGGTCTGCGGATCGGCCATGGCCAGATCCTGCCCTACGGGGGTTGTCATCGGGGTCGATCCTTGGTAGTCACTTGTCCATTGCAAGTCACTAGTCAATCGGGAGAACCCATGAACGACGCACAACGAGCCGCCGAATCCATCGGTCCGTCGGTCGTCCGGGTCGGCCGCCACGGCGGCCGGGGCGCCGGCGTGGTGCTCGAAGCGGGCGCCATCGTCACCAACGCCCACAACCTCCGGGGCCCCGAGGTCACCGTGACCTTCGGCGACGGCCGCCGGCTCACGGGCACGGTCGCCGGCCACGACGTCGACGGTGACCTGGCCGTCGTCAAGGTCGACACGGGCGACGCCCCGGCCGCCACCTGGGGCGGCGGCACCGAGCTGGGCGAGGCCGTGTTCGCGGTCAGCCGCACGGGCGACGGCGGCGTGCGGGTCACGAGCGGTGCGGTCAGCGCCGTCGATCGGACCTTCCGCGGCCCCCGGGGCCGGCGGATCGGAGGCGGCTTCGAGCACACCGCTCCCCTCCCCCGCGGCTCGTCGGGCAGCGCCGTGGTGGACGGCGAGGGCCGGGTCGTCGGCCTCAACACGCATCGCCTGGGCGAGGGCTTCTACCTGGCCCTCCCGGCCGATGACGCCCTGCGGGAACGCCTCAGCCGCCTGTCGGCGGGCGACATACCGGTCCCCCATCACCTCGGCATCGGCCTCGCCCCGGCACCCGTCGCCCGCAAGCTGCGCCGGTCGGTCGGCCTGCCCGAGCGCGACGGCCTCCTCGTGCGCCTCGTGGAGGAGGGCGCGCCCGGCGAACGGGCCGGCCTGCGCCAGGGCGACCTGATCGTGGCGGCCGGCGACCACGACGTGACCGTGATCGACGACCTCCACGACGCCGTCGACGCCGTGGCGCCCGGGGACGCCCTCACGCTGCGCATCGTGCGGGGCACCGAGGAGCTCGACGTCCGGATCACCTTCGACGTCGCCGACGCCGCGGAGGAAGGGACGGCGTGACCGACACTGCGGTCGGCGCCCTGGACGCCTACTCGCAGGTGGTGACGACGGTGGCCGAGACCCTCCTGCCTCGCGTCGCCAGCCTCCGGGTGATGGCCCCGGGCCGCGAGGGGTACGGCCGCCGGCCTCGTGGCTCCGGGTCGGCGGTCGTCCTCTCGTCCGACGGGCTCCTCGTGACCTCGGCGCATGTCGTCGAGGGCGGCGCGGGCGGAACGGCCACGTTCGCCGACGGTCGGGAGCTCGACTTCGACGTCGTCGGCCACGACCGGCTGACGGACCTCGCCGCGCTCCGGGTCCAGGGCGGCGACCTCCAGGCCGCCGAGCTGGGGGACGCCGCCGAGCTCCGGGTCGGCCAGCTCGTCGTCGCCGTGGGCAACCCGTTGGGCTTCGGTGGCTCGGTGAGCGCCGGGGTCGTCTCCGCCCTCGGCCGCTCGCTCACGACCACCGACGGCACCATCGCCCGCGTGGTCGACAACGTCATCCAGACCGATGCCGCTCTCCACCCCGGCAACTCGGGTGGGGCACTCGCCGACAGCCGGGGCCGGGTCGTGGGCATCAACACGGCCGTGGTCGGGCCCGGGATCGGCCAGGGCCTCGGGCTCGCCGTCCCGCTCGACGCGACCACCCAGCAGGTGCTGGCCGAGCTCGTGCGGGACGGGCGGGTGCGACGGGCCTACCTCGGCATCGCCGGCGGTGGACGGCCGCTCCCCCCGAAGGCGGCCCAGGCCCTCGGCCAGGACCGGGGCGTCGAGATCACCTCGGTCATCGCCGACGGCCCCGCCGCTCGGGCCGGGCTCCGCCCGGAGGGGATCATCGTCGCCGTCGACGGTCTCACCGTCGAGGGCATGAGCGACCTCCAGCGGCTCATGTCCGCCGAGCGCATCGGCCGGCCGGTGGCGGTCTCCATCGTCCGGCTCGACGGCCGGACCGACACCCACACCGTCACCCCGGGAGAACTGGGCCAGTCCTGACCCGATGGGGTCCTAGCGTGGCGCCGGGCGGTGGGCGTTCATGACCCGTCGACACCGCCGCCGAGGTCGACGAGGGCCTCCGGAGCGGCACGCTGGAGCGCGGACGCCTCGTCGACCTCGAGGCGCCGATCGCCCACTTCCACCGCTGGCTCGGGGACCGCGCGAGGAGCTGACACAGCGGGTGACAGCAGTATCATTTTCCCCCGGACGAGGGTTCTGAACCGACCCGGTCGCGGATAGAACCGACGAAAGGTAGCCGTCGGGTCCGGACACCCTTCCCTCCGGGCCCGGCGGTTGCCGTTTTCGAGTCAGTCCCCGACCGACTCGGCGGTGCAGGGCCCTTCGCACACGTCGAGCAGCTCCTGGTCGAAGAGGAAGGCGAACTTCTGCTCGCGGTTCGCGGCGTCGGCTCGCGGGTCCTCGTGAGGATCGACGCCCTGGCGGGGCGGGCGGTTGGTCGTCGGCGGAGGGGCGGCACCGCTGTCCCAGACCAGCAGGGCGGACCCGGCGAACGGGTAGCGCTCGATCGCCGGCAGCCCCCAGTAGGGCTCGGTGTCGGGGTGGCGGCCGGCCTCCAGGGCGGGCTGGTGCACGGACGCCCCGATGGTGCGGGCCATGATCTCCGCCGCCCACATCGACACCTGGTGGTCGCCGAAGGCGACGTCGAGGAGCACCTGGTGCTCCGGCGTGTCGGGGTACGGGTCGGTGGTCAGGTGCTGGGCGTAGCCGTCGTTCTCGGCCCGGTCCCACAGCATCTGGATGAGGGAGATGCCGAGGTTCTGGGTCAGGGCGTCCGGGTAGGCCGGATCGAGGATGGCGGCGTAGGTGTCGAAGTCGACGCTGCGGCGCAGGAGCAGCGAGTAGTTCATGCCGGGGACGCCGAGCACGGCGCGGGTCCAGTCCTGGGCCACCGCGGTGGCCGCGCCGCCCATGATCCCGCCCTGGCTGTTGGCGTCGAAGGCCAGCTGGCTCGTGTCGAGGCGGGGACCACCCTCGGGGGTCTGGAACTCGGTCGCGCTGCTCAGGCCGCCGGCGTGGAGCATGAGCCGACCGAGGAAGAGGAAGTTCAGGATCCCCTGCTGCGAACGGTCGGCCAGCGTCGGGAACTGCCCGAGCTCGCCGAGGATCGATGCCGCGTTGACGATGTCGTCCTCGGACATGCCGATCCAGTCCGTCGCGCAGAAGGCGACGTCGTGCTCCCGGACGAAGTCGGCGATGTTGCCGGCCTCGACCTCGTCCCGGCTGCCCAGCAGCCCGTGGCCGTAGAGCGCCATCGGCGCCGGGGCCGCCGCCGCGAGGGGCAGGGCGCACTCGAAGTCGGCGGTGAAGTCGCCGTTGCGCTCCGGCAACCCGTCCGGGCCCTGGGTGAAGCGGGTGCCCGGCGCCCCGTCCTCGGTGAGGTAGAGCGGGACCTCGAAGGTGCCGAACAGGTACTCCACCCCCGGCTCCTCCGGGTCCTCGAGCGACTCGGTCACCGTGAACACCGGAGCGTCCTCGCCCAGGTCGGCGAAGGCGTCGTCGCGGATGTGCAGGAGGCGCTCGGACAGGTTCCGCTCGCTGGCGATCGTGAAGTCCCAGGCCAGGTACAGCTCCTCGCGACCGACGCCGGCCTCGGCCAGGTCGGTGAAGACCTGCTCCATCGCCGCCCGCCGGTCCTCGATGACCGGGAGGTCGGTGGCCAGGTTGTCGCGGTGGACGAGGAAGGCCGGTGAGGGCTCGATCGGCTCGCCGTCGCGCCCGACCAGCCCCCGCAGCCCGACCACGTAGCGATGGCCCTCCAGGAAGTTCGTCCCGGGCCGGATGAAGAGGAGTCGCTGGTCGTCGTCCTCGACGCCGGCGTCCAGCTCGGCCCAGACCGGGTGGCGCTCCCCGGTGTCGGCGTCGACGACCACCACCGCGGAGTCCTCGGCCATCGAGTCGGGGACGTCCGTGATCGCCGGGAGGCCGGAGGCCCCGGCGTCGAGACCGGGCACGTGGGCCAGGAGGGCCGTGCCCGGGCTGAACCCGTCGTTGCGGTTCCATTCCGCGGGGTCGGCCACCACACCGTCCACGTTGACGGGCATGCCCTCCTCCGGGAAGTCCACGAGGAGGCCGGTGTCGGTCTCGTCCGAGGGCACCGTGAAGCGGTTGCTCGGGAAGGGGAGCAGGCAGGCCCGCGGGTCCAGCGGATCACAGCTCGGGCCACCCGCGGCCTCGATGGCGGCCACGACGTCGTCGGGCGCGGGCGTCGCCTCCGGGACGGCATCCTCCGCCTCCGGTCCCTCGCCCTCGCCCCCGTCGTCGCCCGAGCAGGCGGTGACGGCGAGCATCGCCAGCACCGCGCCCGCAGCGGCTCTCCCCCACTGCCGTCGCATCCGACCGAGACACTACGTTCGGACCATGGCGGGTCACGGCACCAAGGCGATCCTGGCAGCGCTCTTCGCCAATGCCTGCATCGCCGTGGCCAAGTTCGTCGGCTTCCTCGTGACCGGGGCGTCGTCGCTCCTCGCGGAGAGCATCCACTCCGTCGCCGACACCGGGAACCAGGCCCTCCTCCTCCTCGGCGGGCGCAAGGCTCGGCGGGAGGCAACCGAACAGCACCCGTTCGGCTACGGGCGCGAGCGCTACTTCTGGGCGTTCGTCGTCGCCCTCGTCCTGTTCAGCCTGGGTTCGCTCTTCGCCATCTTCGAGGGGGTCGAGAAGCTCCGCCACCCCCATGAGCTGGAGTCGCTCGGCTGGGCCGTCGGCATCCTCCTCTTCGCCATCGTCCTCGAGACCTTCTCCTTCCGGACGGCGATCGTCGAGGCCCGGCCCCTGAAGGGGTCGTCCACGTGGTGGCAGTTCGTGCGCCGGGCGAAGCTGCCCGAGCTGCCCGTCGTCCTGCTCGAGGACCTCGGTGCCCTGGTCGGCCTCGTCATCGCCCTCATCGCCGTGACGCTGTCGGCGGTCACCGACGAGCCGATGTGGGACGGCCTGGGCACGCTGACCATCGGGATCCTGCTCGGCGTGATCGCCATCATCCTGGCCATCGAGATGCGCAGCCTGCTGCTCGGCGAGGCGGCCACGCCGGAGGACATCGAGGCCATCGAGAGGGCGATCCGGGGCAGTGAGGACGTCGAGGCCCTCATCGACGTCCGCACCGAGCACATCGGGCCCGAGGAGCTGCTGGTCGGCGCCAAGATCGAGTTCACCGGCACCCTCGCCGCCGACACCCTCGTCGCCCGCATCAACGCCGTCGAAGCCAACATCCGCGCCGCCGTCCCCAAGGCCACGATCATCTACCTCGAGCCCGACATCAAACGAACCGAGGCCTGAACGCGGAAGAGGAGCGCTCGGGGGGAGAGCGCTCCTCTTCCGATTGCGACGGCCCGGGGGGATGGGCCGTCGGCACAGGCGGCCTTGCTCAGGCGGCCTTGACCTTGGTCGTCGCCTTGGGGGCCGTCTTGGCCGCCGGGGTGGCGACGAACTTGCTGCGCACCGGCCGGGTGGCCTTGAGCACGGCGTCGGCGAACTGCTTCTGGTTGTCGAGCAGCTTCTGACGGAACGCGAACTGGGCGTCGATGAGCTGGGACGCGGTGGGCACGGTGTCGCCCAGACCGGGGATCTTCACCTCGGGGAGGCGCTCCTCGACCTTGGTGGCGACGGTCTGCAGGCCGTTCACGACCGGCTCCTGCACGCGGGCGACCAGGTCGAGGACCTGGTCCTGGATCTCAGTGATCTTCTCGGTGGCGACCGACATGGTCTGGTTCCTCTGATCGGGGGTGCAACTCCAGTGCTTGCTATCGCGAGCACTACGAGCATTCAATCAAGCATTGCTCACTGAGTCAACCGTTTTGCTAGCAAAAGTTAGCAGTTGTGGCGGATGTCACCGCGGTGTCACCGCCCGGCCCTTGACCCGTTGCCTAATCCCGATAGGTTTGGTCGGGAATCAACGACTCAGGAGGCCATCGATGGCACTGCGACTGGGCGACGCTGCCCCGAACTTCACCGCCGACACCACCGAGGGGAAGATCGACTTCTACGACTGGAAGGGCGACTCCTGGGCCGTCCTCTTCTCTCACCCCGCCGACTACACCCCCGTCTGCACCACCGAGCTGGGCTACCTGGCCAAGATCAAGCCCGAGTTCGACAAGCGCAACACCAAGGTGATCGGGCTGTCGGTCGACTCCATCGAGGACCACAAGGGCTGGTCCGGCGACATCGCCGAGACCCAGGGCACGCCGGTCAACTACCCGCTCATCGCCGATCCCGACAAGGCCGTGGCCGAGGCCTACGACATGATCCACCCTGGCGCGGGCGACACCTCGACCGTGCGCTCGGTCTTCGTCATCGGCGGCGACAACAACATCAAGCTGCAGCTCACCTACCCGAAGAGCACCGGCCGGAACTTCGACGAGATCCTGCGGGTCATCGACTCGCTGCAGCTCACGGCCGGCCACGGCCTGTCCACCCCCGTCCAGTGGCAGAAGGGCGAGAAGGTCATCGTGCCGCCGACCGTCTCGACCGACGAGGCGCGCGAGAAGTACGCCGACGTCGAAGAGCAGAAGCCCTACCTGCGCTACGTGAGCGACCCGAGCTGACCCGCACCGAGGGCGTGCCGGGCCACTTGGCGCCACCCTTCGACCGTCACCCCCGGGAGGCGGTACCCGAAGGGGGCGTCGGCGCCCAGCGCCTCCTCGGTCATGACCGAGACCACCGTCTGCAGCAGCCGATCCTGGGTGCCCGCCGCCAACTCGGTGACCTGTGCGGCCAGGAGGGCCGCCCGCTCGGCCTCGCCTGCCGCCGCGGCCACGAGCAGCGACGCCATGTGGGCCTGCGCCCGATCGTGGTAGGTCGCCCGGCGGGAACCGAGCACGCCGTCGAGCAGGTCGTCGAGCGCCGGCCGGTCGGGCGAGGCCGCCCGGGCGAGCGCCAGCGCTGAGGCCGAGGCCGGGAACCGAGCCGGGTCGGCCGCGCCCCCCATGCGTTCGAGGACCTCGATGGCCCGCTCGACCTGGCCGTCCTGCAGGAGGACGAGGGAGAGGGCGATGAGGGCGTCGCTCTGCCCGATGGCCTCCACGTCGAGGTCGTCGACCTCGAGGCCCTCGAGCAGGGCCAACGCCTCCTCGAACTGGCCCAGGGCCACCCGGGCCTGCACCGCCACGACGAGGCCGGTGAACCCCATCGGGTTGTCGGTCTCGGTGCTCAGCGCGAGGGCCCGATCGGCCGCTTCGAGGCCTTCGTCGATGCGACCGGCGGCGAGCAGGATCCGGCCGAGGGTGCCGACGGCCTGGACCTGGCCGCCGCGGTCCTCGGCCCGGGTCATGCAGGCGAGGGCGTCCTCGGCGGGGCCCACGGCCTCGTCGGCCCGCCCCGACCAGAGCCGCACGGACGCCACCAGCATGCGCAGCATGCCCTCGGCCCACCGGTCGCCCCGGTGGCCGGTCTCCGGCAGCAGGCGTTCGGCCAGGGCCTCGGCATCGGCCAGGTCGCCCCGGTGGAACTTGACCCAGGCCAGCAGCCCCTGCGCCCAGCCCAGCCCACCCGTGTCGCCGATGGCCGTGAAGACGGCCACCGACTCCTCGAGGTGGGCCTCGGCGACCTCGGCGTGGCCGGCCTCGAAGGCCGTCCAGGCGAGGTTCTGCAGGGCCCAGGCCTCCTCCCGTTGGTTGCCGACCTCGCGGGCGACCGCCAGCGCCTCCTCGATCGAGCGGGTGGCGGCCTCGCGGTCGCCGATGAAGAGCTCGGCCATGCCCTGCAGGCGCAGGGCCTCGCCCCGCACGGCCTCGGCCCCCACGTCGGCCAGGATGGACGCGGCCCGGGTGAGGATCTCGCGGGAGGTGACCGCGTCGCCGGCCTTCATCTCGAGGTCGCCCAGGACGACCAGGGCCTCGCCGTAGGCCTCCTGGTCGCCGCGGGTGTTGGCGTGGGACAGGGCCTTGGTCAGGTCGGCCCGGGCGTCGTCCAGCTCGCGGACGCCGATGGCGCAGCGGGCCCGGCGGATGAGGGCGGACACGGCCTCAGGGCCGGCCTCGTCGTCGAGCAGGGCCAGGATCTGCGACGTCAGTCCGAGGCCGACCAGGTGGTGTTCCGCCGCCAGGGCGACATCGGTGGCTCGCTCCAGCCAGAGCAGGGCCCGGTCGCGCACGTCGGGGGGAACGCCGGGCGAGGCGCCGACGTCGGCGATCAGCTCGGCCGCCAGGGCGTAGTGGTGGGCGATCCGGTCGACCATGGCCGTGGGCGCCTTCTCGGCGGTGCCGCCGTGGAGCTCGAGCCACTTGGCGATCCCGGCGTGGCCCGACGCCCGACGCGCCTTGGTCAGCGTGCCGTACGCCACGTCGCGGACCAGGTCGGAACGGAAGGTCCAGCGCTCGTCGTCGAGCTCGAGCAGCTCCTTGTCGACGAGACCGGCGAGGCCGGCCGCGATGTCGGCCATCCCGTGGTACTCCTCGGCCATGATCGCCAAGGACTCCCGGGTGCCACGGCGACCGAGGATGGCCGCGTCCTCGAGCAGGCCGCGCTCCTCGCTCGAGAGGGCGTCGAGCCGGGCCTGGATGAGGCCGCGGAGGTTGTCCGGCAGGCCGGCCAGGTCGCCCGACGGCGTCGGACTGCGCGGGTGGCCCACCTCACCGGTGTCCTGGAGGAGGGTGACCAGCTCCTCGAGGAAGAAGGGGTTGCCGCCGGAGCGGTCGAGGAGCTGCTCGCGGAGCTCCTCGTCGGGCTCCCACCCGAGGAGGGAGTCGAGCAGCACGCAGGCCGCGTCGCGATCCAGCGGCTCGAGGTGGATGATGGTCGAGTTGTGCCGGCCCGGCCGGGGTGACCACCGGTCGTGGATGGCGTGGCGGGCGGTGCCGACGACGATGTAGGGCAGGCGGCCGAGCCGTTCCATCAGCTCGTCGATGAACTCGAGCACCTGGGCGTCGGCCCAGTGGAGATCGGCGAGGGTGACGACGACCGGCTGGTGGGAGGCGAAGGCCTCGATGACGGTGAGCAGCGCCCAGGTGGCCTCTTCGCGGGCCCGACCGGGGTCGAGGTCCCGCAGCGGCCCCTCGTGGCCGATGAGGTGCAGCAGGCCCTCGGTGATGCGCAGCACCTCGGCGTCGTTACCCGGACGCTCGAGGATGTTCGCCACCATCTCGCCCAGGCGGACCCGCACGGCGGGAGCGTCCACGTCACCCTCGATGCCCGCGGCCTGGCGCAGCGCCTCGGCCACGGGCCACCACACGTTGGCCTCGCCGTAGGGGACGCACCGACCCTCGAGCACCACGGCGTCGTGGGTGATCTGGGCGTAGGTGGCCAACTCGTTGGCCAGGCGGCTCTTGCCCACCCCGGCGTCGCCCACGAGGAGGAGGAACTGCGCCCGCCGGTTGGTCACGGCCGTGTCGATGGCCGAGGTGAGGTGGGCGAGCTCGTAGCGGCGGCCGACCAGGGGTCCGTCGTCCCGCCGCCGCCGGTAGCCCGGCGGTTGTGCCGCACCGGTGGCGACCCAGGCATCCACCGTCTCGCCCCGGCCCTTGACGTCCAGCGAGCCCCGGAACTCGTAGGTGATGCCGTCACCGGTGGACTCGCGCGTCGCGGGACCGACCAGGACCTCGCCGGGCGGCGCGGCGACCTCGAGGCGCTGGGCGACGTTGACCACGTCACCCATGGCGGTGAACGAGCCCCCCGCTCGGAGCGCGCCGACCAGGACCTCGCCGGTGTTGACGCCGACCCGGAGGTCGAGGGAGGCACCGAACTCGGTCACCGCCTCGCACAGGATCTCCTGCATGCGCAGCGCAGCCCGGACCGCCCGCTCGGCATCGTCCTCGTGGGCCACCGGAGCGCCGAACAGCGCGACCACGGCGTCGCCGATGATCTTGTCGACCTTGCCCCCGTAGCTCTCGACCACGGCGACGAGGCGCTGGAAGCACCGGTCGACCAGGTTCTTCACCTGCTCGGGGTCCGAGCCCTCGGAGAGGGTGGTGAACCCGACCAGGTCGGCGAAGAGGACGGTGACGACCCGGCGCTCGTCGGCGACCACCGTGATCGCGTGGCCGCAGGTGGGACAGAACCGGGCGCCGTCGGGGACGGTGGCCCGGCAGGCCGGGCACTCCATGCCTTGAGGATACGAGACGACCGTGACGGGGCGGGAGGGGGTTCGGTCGCGAACCCCTGTGACCCGTGTCACGCCCTCTTCGCGGGGGCCCGAAGGTCTGGAAGGATGGTCGGGCTCGTCCCCCGTCCCCCCGGAGGTCCCGCCGCCGTGACCGTCACCGATCCGTCCCCGCCCGCCGCGTCCCCGCCCGCGGGCGGGGTCGCCGCCCGCGCCATCGACGCGGTGAAGACCTACGGCAGCGGCGAGACCGTCGTCCACGCGCTGGACGGGGTCACCCTCGACGTCGCGGCCGGCCAGTTCACCGCGGTGATGGGCCCGTCGGGCTCGGGCAAGTCCACGCTCATGCACTGCATGGCCGGGCTGGACGACCTGACGTCGGGCCGCGTGATGATCGGCGAGGTCGACCTGACCGAGCTCAAGGAGAAGGAGCTCACGGTCCTCCGCCGGGACCATGTGGGCTTCGTCTTCCAGGCCTTCAACCTGGTCCCGACCCTGACCGCCGAGGAGAACATCGTCCTCCCGCAGTCGCTCGGCGGTCGAGAGCCCGACCCCGCCTGGTTCGACCGGGTGATCGACACGGTGGGCCTGCGGGACCGGCTCCACCACCGCCCGTCCGAGCTCTCCGGCGGCCAGCAGCAACGCGTCGCCGTGGCCCGGGCGCTCATGGGGCGGCCCCAGCTCGCCTTCGCCGACGAGCCCACCGGCAACCTCGACTCCAACAGCGGGGCCGAGATCCTGCGCTTCATGCGCAGCGCGGTCGACGACCTCGGTCAGACCATCGTGATGGTGACCCACGACCCCATAGCGGCCTCCTACTCCGACCGGGTGGTGTTCCTCGTCGACGGCCAGATCACCGAGCAGATGACCGACCCCACCACCGACGCGGTGATCGACAAGCTGAAGGACCTCGGGGGCTGATCCCGTGTTCAAGGTCGCGCTGAAGGGCATCCGGGCCCGGAAGGGCCGCGTCGCCGCCACCGCCATCGCCGTGATGCTCGGCGTGGCGTTCGTCTCCGGGACCCTGGTCCTGTCCGACACGATCCTCCGCGTCTTCAACGACCTCTTCGCCGACGTGAACGAGGGCACCGACGCCGTCGTGCGGCAGGAGTCGCAGTTCGACGACGGCTTCGGGACCGACATCCGCGGTCGCATCGACGCCGGCCTCCTCAGCACGGTCCTCGGCACCGAAGGCGTGGCCGAGGCGGAGGGCCAGGTGCAGGGCTTCGCCCAGTTCGTGGACAAGGAGGGCGAGCCGATCGGCAACCCCGGTCAGGGGGCACCGACCTTCGGCTTCTCCTATCCCCAGGTCGACCAGCTCAACCCCTTCGTGGTGGCCGAGGGTGAGCCTCCAGTCGGTCCCGACCAGGTGGCGATGGACCGCGGGACAGCTGAGACCGGGGACTTCGCGGTCGGCGACACGGCCGAGGTGCTGACCCAGGGCGGTCCGCAGGAGTTCGAGGTGACCGGGATCGTCACCTTCGGCACGGCCGACAGCCCGGCCGGCGCGTCCGTGGCGCTTTTCGACCTCGCCACGGCCCAGGCCCTCATCGCCGAGGAGGGCAAGTTCGACGCCATCAGTGTGGTCGCCGCCGAAGGGGTCGACCAGGCGACGTTGCAGGCGAACCTCCAGGCGGCGGTGGGGTCGACCCAAGGGGTCGAGGTCCTCACCGGAGAGGAGATCACCGAGGAGACCCAGGACACCATCGCGTCGCAGATCGGCTTCTTCACGACCTTCCTGCTCGTGTTCGCCGTGGTGGCGTTGATCGTCGGCGCCTTCGTCATCTACAACACCTTCGGCATCCTCGTGGCCCAGCGCGGCCGGGAGCTGGCGCTGCTGCGGGCCATCGGGGCGTCGCGCCGCCAGGTCCTCTCGTCGGTGCTGATCGAAGCGGTGGTGGTCGGCCTGGTGGGCGCCGTCGTCGGTCTCGGCCTCGGCATCCTCCTCGCCCTCCTCCTCCGCGCCGTGCTGAACGGTGCCGGACTCGACGTCCCGTCGGCCTCGCTGGTCGTCTCCACCGGGACCGTGATCACCGCCTTCGCCCTCGGCCTCATCGTGACGACCTTCGCCGCCGTCTTCCCCGCCGTCCGCGCCGCCCGGGTCCCGCCCGTGGCGGCCATGCGGGCCATCAGCATCGACCGCTCCGGGCACTCCCGGGTGCGGATCCTGGCCGGGTTGCTGATCACGCTGATCGGCGGGCTGCTCCTGGCCCAGGGGCTCTTCGGCGGGGGCGACAACGCCCTCACCGCCGTCGGGGTCGGCGCCGGCCTCGTCTTCCTCGGGGTCACCGTCCTCGGGCCGGCCATCGCCCCGCCCGTCACCCGGGTGCTGGGCGCCCCCGTCGCCCACTTCCGGGGGATGACCGGCCGGCTGGCCAAGGAGAACACGCTCCGCAACCCGAAGCGCACGGCCTCCACGGCCGCGGCCCTGATGATCGGGGTCGGGCTGGTCGGAATGATCACCATCGTCGCCTCGTCGGTCACCCGCTCGATCAACGAGATCGTCGAGGACTCCTTCACCGGCGACTTCGTCATCGACTCCGGCTCGTTCGGCTTCGGCGGGTTCAGCCCTGACCTCGCGGCGGAGCTCAACGAGCTGCCGGAGGTGGAGGCCGCCACCGGCATCCGGCTCGGCATCGCCAGGATCGACGGCTTCGGCAATGCCCTGGTCGGGCTCGACCCCGAGACGGCGTTCGACATCGTCGACGTCGGGATCCTGGCCGGGGAACCGGCGAACCTCGACGAGGACGGCATCGCCGTCCACGAGGAGCAGGCGCAGGACCAGGGCCTCGGGGTGGGCGACCCGCTGGAGGTGCTGTTCGCCGAAACGGGGGCGCAGACCCTCGAGGTGGGGCTGATCTACTCGGAGAACGAGGTCGCCGGGAACTACATGCTCGGCACGGCCGCCTACGAGGCGAACTTCGCCGATCAGTTCGACATCCAGGTCTACGTCGTCCAGGCCGACGACGTGAGCACCGAGCAGGCCCGGGCGGCCATCGACGAGGTGGCCGCCTCGTTCGCCAACGCCGAGGTCCAGGACCTGCAGGAGTTCGCCGACTCCCAGACCGCCCAGATCAGCCAGTTCGTGCAGATCGTCTACGTGCTCCTGGCCCTAGCGGTGATCATCGCCCTCTTCGGGATCGGCAACACCCTCGCCCTTTCCGTCATCGAACGGACCCACGAGCTGGGCCTGCTGCGGGCGGTGGGCATGACCCGCAGCCAGCTCCGGTCGACCGTCCGCTGGGAGGCCGTGCTCACCTCGGTCTTCGGCACCCTGCTCGGGCTGGCCATCGCCCTGTTCTTCGGCTGGGCCATCGTCGAAGCGCTCAAGGACGAAGGTCTCCGGGCCTTCGACGTGCCCGTCGTCCAGCTCATCCTCATCGTGGTCATCGCCGCGCTGGCCGGCGTGGTGGCCGCGATCTTCCCCGCGTACCGCGCCGCCAAGCTCGACATCCTCGAAGCCATCCACACCCAGTGAGCGGCTGGGCCTGAGCCGAACGGCCCATCGAGAGCTCTCGCGGGGCCAAACGGCTTGGGCCGATCGGCCCATTCGACCCCGGTATTCCGGGGGTTAGAGCCAATCGGCCCATTGGCCGCCGGCGCTGTGCACCCGATACTCGGTCCATGGCGATCACGGAACGCACCAGAGCCGAAGCGCTCGATCTCCGCGTGGTCGAGTCCCACGACGGGGCCGACGTCCTCGTCGCCCTGCTCGCCGACGTGCCGGACGTGGTCGTCCTCACCGTCGAGTCCGCTCCCGTCGATCCCCTCCGGCTGTGCCGAGAGGTCGCCGACCGCTCGCCGGTCAGCCGGATGCTGGTCCAGGCCTCCGCCGACCAGGGCGCGGCCGCCTACCAGGCCCTGCGCATCGGCGCCTGGGGCATCCTCGATTCCAACGCCGGCCCGGGCGAGCTCCACGACGCCGCCGAGGCCGTGGCCCGCGGCGAGGCCCTGCTGCCCGCCCGCCACGCCGCCTGGGTCCTGCGGGAGCTGGACGACGCCACCGAGCCTGCGGCCAACAGCGCCCCGACCCCGGCGCGGATGACCGCCCCCGAGCGCATCGTCCTCCACATGCTGGCCGAGGGGGCCACCCCCGAGGCCATCGGCGACCACCTGGGCACCACCGCCCGGGTCGTCAACCGCCACGCCGGCTCCGCCGTCGCCCGCCTCCACGGCCGCTACCGCCGGAGCTGAGCGACCCTCTAGCGCTTGGCGGCGCGGAGCTCCTTGCGCCAGACCACTCGCAGTCCGGACCAGGTTTCGTCGATGGCGCAGACCTTGTTGTCCACCAGGCCGATCGGCAGGGCGACCTCCCGCACCGTGTCCTCGGTGATGTCGGTGGGCACACCGGACGCCTTCTTCGGCCAGGCCACCCACAACCCCCCGTCCACGTCCATCGCCTTCAGCAGGGTGGGCAGGCGTCGCTCGAGGTCGGCCCGCCGGGTGTGGAAGCTGACGAGCACGGCGTTGGTGCCCCGGGCGGCCGTCCGAATGGTCACGCTGTCCGGCAGGCCCTCCAGGTCGTCGGTGAAGCCGTCCGGAGCGCCGAGCACGGCGACGTCATGGCCCTCCTTGATCCCCAGCTTCTTCGCCAGCGGAGTAGCCGAGTAGCCGGCGGCCACGGCGGCAACCTACTCCCGCGCCCGCCGGCGCTCGTTCCAGAGGATCAGGCGCGGCCCCCGGTCCCAGGTGAAGTAGTTCCACGTCCAGTTGACCAGGACCGAGAGCCGGTTGCGGAAGCCGATCAGGTAGACGAGGTGGAGGCCCAGCCAGGACCACCACCCGAGCGTCCCCCGCAGGCGGAACCCGCTGGGGAACTGGGCCACGGCGGCCCGGCGGCCGATCGTGGCCATGATCCCCTTGTCCTTGTAGTGGAAGGGCTCGGGGCTCCCGGCCTTCCCGAGCGTGCGGGTGAGCTGGCCCGCGGCGTGGCGGCCGGACTGGATCGCCACCTGGGCCACGCCGGGGAGGTGGCCGCCCGCGCCGTCCGGGATGAGGGCGACGTCGCCGACGGCGTAGACGTCGGGCCGGCCGGGCACCTCCAGGGTCGGCTCGACCACGATGCGACCGCCCGGTCCCTGCTCGAGGCCGAGCACATGGGCCAGGGGGTTGGCCTGGACGCCCGCCGCCCACACCACGGTCTGGGTCGGGATCCGGGCCCCGGACGCCAGGGACACGTCGTCCGCCGTCACCCCGGCGACCTGCTCGTCGAGCAGCACCTCCACCCCCCGCTTCTCGAGCGTGTCGCGGGCGTTGGCGCTCAGCTTCTCGTGGAACGGCGTGAGCAGGCGGTCGGCCAGCTCGACGAGCACGATGCGGGCGTGGGCCTCGAGGTCGAGCTCGGGGAAGTCCTTGCGCAGGACGTGGTCGACGAGCTCGGCCATCGCCCCGGCCATCTCCACCCCGGTCGGCCCGCCGCCGACGATCACCCACGTGAGCGCCGCCGCGGCCTCGTCCGGGTGGGTGGTCGCCCGCTCCACGCGGCTCAGGAGGTGGTTGCGCAGGGCGAGCGCGTCGGCCAGGGAGTACAGCGGGTAGGAGTGCTCGGCCGCGCCGCTGACGCCGAAGTGGTTGGTGGTCGCCCCCGCGGCGACGATCAGGCCGTCGAAGGCCACGGGGTCGCCGTCGTCGAGGGCCAGCACCCGCTCGTCCCAGTCGACGCCGGTGACCGATGCGTTGCGGAACGTCACGTTGTGCTGCTTCCAGAACACGCCGCGGACGGGGTGGGCCACGTCGGCGGCGTTCAGGCCGGAGGTGGCGACCTGGTAGAGCAGCGGCTGGAAGGTGTGGAAGTTGTGACGGTCGATCAGGGTGACCTCGTGCGGCTGGCCCTTGAGGGCCCGGGCCGCGTTGAGCCCGCCGAAGCCGGCGCCGATGACGGCGATCCTCACCCGTCCGACCCCTGGCAGCGGGGGCACCAGTAGGTGACCCGGGGATCCTCACCCTGGAGGTGGCGCCGGATCGGGGTGCCGCAGCGCCGGCAGGGCTGGCCCCGGCGGCCATAGACGGCCAGACCGCCACCCGCCAGGGTCGAGCGCGGGCCCGGCCAGTCGACGTTGGCCCGGAGCTGGCGGGCCGCCGTGGTGACGAGGCGGCGGCGGGTGTCCACGTCGAGGTCGCGGACCTTGGCGAAGGGGTCCACCCGGCACGCCCACAGCACCTCGCTCTTGAACACGTTGCCGATGCCGGCGGCGATCCGCTGGTCGAGCAGGAGCGGGGCGATCTCGACCTCGGCGTCGGCCCGGGCGGCCATCCGGGACAGGACCTCGTCCACGTCCGGCGCCTCGCGGCACAGGTCCGGGCCGAGGTGGTCGACGGTCTCGGCCCCCGTCCGTTCGAGCTTGACCACCGGCGCCCGGAAGCAGACGGCCTCCCAGCCCTCGACGCCGACCACCGCCCGGGCCAGGTGGGCCGGCAGGCGCCAGCGCTGGCCGCTGCGGTAGAGGTGCCAGGTCCCGGTCATCCGCAGGTGGGTGTGCAGGGTGACGCCGTCGGAGAAGCGGATGAGCAGGTGCTTCCCCCGGGCCTCGACCCCCTCGACGGTGACGTCCCGTCCCGGTCGCGGACCGACGGCCCTGGCCGCCTCGAAGCGCACCAGCCGGCCGCCCTCGAGCGCCGGCCGGAGCCGGTCGGCCACCCGATGGATCGTGTCGCCCTCCGGCACGGACTCAGGCTAGGGACGGTCGGCCGGGGCCGCTGGCCGGTCGCCGGGACTGCTCGTGTGGCCGGACGAACCGATGGCTCGCAGGAGGGTGCGGGCTGCGGTGGTCGTCGCGGCTGCCGGTGCGCGGCACGGAACCGATGGCTCGCAGGAGGGTGCGGGCTGCGGTGGTCGCCGCGGCTGCCGGTCCGCGGACGGAGCGAAGGCGATTTGGTCGGGTCAGGCGGCGGCGGTGTCGGGGGGGTCGGCGCCGGTGGTGGTGGTGTGCGGGTGGTCGGGGTGGCCGGGGGGGACCATTCTTCGTTTGCCGGTGCCTTCGATGAGGGCCCAGCCGTCGTGGGTCTTTCTGCGGTGGTCGGGGACGCAGAGCCAGTCGAGGTTGCGGAGCTCGGTGATGTGGATCTTTGACCAGTCGATGCGGTGATCGACCTGGAGGTGGCGGGTGGCGCCACAGCCTTGGCGGGTGCATTCACCGCCGAACCAGTCGAGGACGACTTGTTGGCGGGCGTTGGCCCGGCGTCCGAAGTGGGTGGTGTTGAACACGTCGATGCCGTTGGTGACGATGAGGTCGATGGCGGCTTGGGGGAGGAGGTCGCGGATGGCGTCGACGGGGACGGGGCCGAGGCCGTCGATCTCGCAGGTCTCGCCCGGGAGGCTGTGGCCGCGGAGGAGGGCGGTGGCGTCGATGCGGGCCAGCACCGTCACCGGCGGGCCGGGCGGCGCCCGGTCGGGGAGCTTGAGGTCTTTGCCGTTGCGGGCGGCGGTGGCGAACGCCAGGGCGGCGAGGAGGGCGTCGAAGGCGTAGGCGCCGCGGCGTTCGTGGCGGTCTTGGCGGCGGGCCCGGTCGAACTCGGCCTGGATCCAGGGTTCGAGGTGGGCCCAGAACTCGGCCATCTTCGCCGCCGGGCCCTTCAGATGGGCCCAGCCCTCGCCGCTGTCGGCGTCGGTGTTGCCGAACAGGTCCCGGTTCTGGTGCGCCTTGCGGTTCTTCGTCCGCGTCGTCGGTGGCCGCGGCCCGGACCTTCTTGGCCTGGCGGCGCAGCTCCGGCACCGAACCGTTCTTGGCCGTGTCCAACAACGCCAGCTCCGCCGACGGGTCCTCCGACGCGGCGGCCGCGACCTCATGGGCCTGGGTCGGGGACAGCTCGCCGTTCTTGACCGCCTCATCGGTGGCCGGCAACGCATCCAGCTGTTCGGAGGCCTCGAGGTCCTTCTTGGCGTCGCTCGGGGACTGGCCGGTGTGCTTGGCCCACCAGTCCGCCTTGCTGTCCTCGCCGTCCTCACCCGTCACCGACTCGTCGATCCGTCTCGCCAACCGCACCATCGCCCCCGACGGCCCGCTTCTCCAGCCGAACCAGCTTGGCGATCCCCGCTGCCGCGTCGGTCGGGCTCACCCGACCAGGATCCAGGATCCGGCAGAACCCACTCAGCCTCTCATCGAGCTCATCCAGGACCCCGAACGGCTCGCTCACCGGAGCGCCCTTGCCGTGGTCAGAGGTGAAGGGAACATGTGTTCGTATCCTAACTCGTCTCCCTGGCGGGCAAACATTTCCCGAGGAATTTCCAGTGGGTCATGATGGCGGCGATGGCAGTCGCCACGACCCGCTCCGAGCGCGCTCGAGACCGAGCGGCTGCTGCTCCGCCGGTGGCGGGAGGAGGACCGTGAGCCGTTCGCGGTGATGAACGCCGATCCCGTGGTGATGGAGCACTTTCAGGCCCCCCTCACCCGCGAGGAGAGCGACGACTTCGTCGACCGGATCAGTGCCCGGTTCGAGCAGGAGGGGTACGGGCTGTGGGCCGTCGAGATCCGGTCGTCCGGAGCGTTTGCCGGCTACGTCGGACTGTGGCCAGTCCCCGAGGGCCTCCCGTTCGGCCCCGTCGAAGTCGGCTGGCGTCTCGCCCAGCACGCCTGGGGGGAGGGCTATGCCACCGAAGGGGCGCGAGCCTCGGTCGCCGACGGCTTCGAGCGGCTCGGGATCGACGAGATCGTCTCTTTCACCTCACTCGACAACCACCGCTCGGAGCGGGTCATGCAGAAAGTCGGCATGACCCGTGACCCGAGCGGTGACTTCGACCATCCGAACGTGCCCGAGGGACACCCCCTCCGCCGCCACGTCCTCTACCGCCTTCCCCGACCCTGACCTCGGGTCGGACTCTGGCCCGTGAGAGGGTGACGGGCGTGGCGCTCGTCCGGCAGCGGGACCTCGACGAGGTGGTCGGTCGGTTCGCGGACTGGCTCCGGCAGGCGCGAGGGGCGATCGTCGAGGTGACGACCGTCGAGCGCCCGACGGACGGTTGGTCGAGCGAGACGGTCCTCGTCCGGGCCTGCGTAGACGGCGCCGACGAGGGGTTCGCACTCCGGCTCGCGCCGCTGGGCGAGGGCATCTTCCCCACCTACGATCTCGAGCTCCAGGCCCGGGCCCAACGGGCGGCCGCCGCCGGCGGGGTGCCGACCGCCGTGCCGGCGACGCCCGTCGGCGATTTCCTCGTCATGCCGCTGGTCGAGGGCAACGTCCCCGGCGAGGTGCCCGCGTTCGACCCCTGGGTGATCGGGCTCGACCCCGGTCTCCAGCGGCGGTTGCACGAACACGTCGCCGACCTGCTGGGGGCGCTGCACTCGATCGACCCGTCCGGACTGGACCTGCCGCGGCGCGGGATCGCCGACGAGCTCAGCTGGTGGACGGACTATCTCACGTGGTCCGGAGCGGGCGAACGGGTCCCCGCGCTCACCGGCGCTCTCGTCCGCTGCGCCGCAACCGCACCGGCGAGCGAGCCGCCGGCGGCCCTGCTCTGGGGAGACGTGCGCCTCGGCAACATCGTCTTCGCCGACGACACCACGCCCACCGCCGTCCTCGACTGGGAGACGGCGACCATCGGTGCGCCCGAGCACGACCTGGGCTGGTGGTGGGCGCTGGAGTCGATGCAGGACGACCTCATCGGCGGCCGGCCGCAGGCGTTCGCGCCGCTGCCCGACCTCCGGGACCGGTACGAGGCCCACGCCGGGCGGACGTTGCAGGACCTGGCCTGGTACGAGGCCTTCGCCCTGCTACGCAGCACCGCCATCCTCACCCGCATCGGCCTGCTCCAGGAACGGGCCGGTCAGTCGCCCCGGATGGCCCTCGACGACAACCCGGTGCTCGACCACCTCGTTCGTCGGGTGGGTGCGCTCGGCTGAACCATCATGGGTGCTCCGATGGACATCCCTGCCTTCGACCCCCGTGACCCGAGCTTTCGCACGAGGCCCGACTTCCACGCGCTGACCGCCCGCCTCCGGGCCGAGTCGCCCGTGCACCCGGTCGCCCCCGGCCTGCGCGCCGTCAGCCGCTACGAGGACATCCGCGAGATCAGTCGGAGCCCCGACCGCTTCGCCAACGGCTACGGCGTCCTCGTCAACGACCCGCTGCGTGACGGCCGGCGGATCGTGGGCTCCATCCTGCACATGGACCCGCCGACCCACGCCGAGTGGCGCCGGGTCCTCAACCGACGCTTCACGCCGCGGGCGGTGTCGCCCCTGGAGGACCGCATCCGGGAGCTGGTGGTCGACCTGGTGTCCGCCCTGCCCGCCGGCGAGCCCGTCGACATCGTCGACCGGCTCTGTGCTCCGCTCCCCGTGCTGGCCATCGCCGAGCTCCTCGGGGTGCCGGAGGGTGAGCGCAAGGACTTCCGGCGCTGGTCCGACGCCGCCATCGCCGCCACGGACGGGATGGACGACATGGCCCAGGAGGACGTCACCGCCATGGCGGAGCTGTCCGCCTTCTTCGACGCCCACGCCAAGGCGAAGGCCGCCGCTCCCGGCGACGACCTGGTGTCCGCCCTCGTGGCCGCGGAGGTCGAGGGTCGGCCGATGACCGCCGGCGAGCTGGTGACCTTCTCGATGACCCTGCTCGTCGCCGGCAACGAGACCACCCGGCACCTGCTCGCCGGCATGGTCATCGCCCTGGCCGAGCACCCCGAGCAGCGGGCCACGCTGGCCGCCGATCCGACCGGCGCTCCCCGCCGCCGTCGAGGAGGGACTGCGCTGGGTCACTCCGATCCACCAGTTCGCCCGCACCGTCCTCGCCGACACCGAGGTCGGCGGGCAGCCCGGTCGACAAGGGTGACTACCTCGTTCTGCTCTACGCCTCCGGCAACCGGGACGAGGCCGCCTTCGGCCCGACCGCCGACCGCTTCGACGCCGCCCGGCCGGCCCCGGTGCCCAACCTGGGCTTCGGCTTCGGCGAGCACCTCTGCCTCGGTGCCGCGCTCGCCCGGCTCGAGGCCCGGGTCGTCTTCGAGGAGCTGCTCACCCGTCACCCCACCTGGGAGCTCCCCGAGCCGGCCCACATCGAGCCCAGCAGCCTCGTCCACGGCCCCGCCGAGCTGCGGGTCGTGCTCTCCCCCTGAATCCCCACTTCCCTCACGAGGTCCCGGCCTGACCTGGGAGGATCCCGGACATGGCCGCCACCGACATCGACCTGCCCTTCGACGACACCCAGGACTTCGAGGACGCCCGACGGGGCTTCATCGCCGAAATGGAGCCGGCGGTCGTCCACGACGCCTCCGGTCGGGTGGTGTGGGACAACGACGTCTACGGGTTCCTGGACGCCGACTGCCCGACCACGGCCCACCCCAGCCTCTGGCGCCAGTCCCGGCTGAACGCCATCCAGGGCCTGTTCGAGGTGACCCCGGGGATCTACCAGGTGCGCGGCCTCGACCTGTCGAACATGACGGTGGTCGAGGGCGACACGGGCGTCGTCGTCATCGACCCGCTCGTCTCGGTCGAGACCGCCGCAGCCGCCCTTGCGCTGTACCGGGAGCACCGCGGGGACCGGCCGGTGCGGGCGGTCATCTACACCCACAGCCACGTCGACCACTTCGGCGGGGTGAAGGGGGTGGTCAGCCCGGCCGAGGTCGACGCCGGGGAGGTCACGGTGCTGGCGCCCGAAGGGTTCCTGGGCCACGCGGTGGCCGAGAACGTCTACGCGGGGACGGCCATGGCCCGCCGGGCGGCCTACATGTACGGCTCGCTGCTCGAACGGGGGCCCGCCGGCCAGATCGGCTGCGGGCTCGGCCAGGGACCGTCCGGGGGCTCGATCTCGCTGATCGCGCCCACCCTGGACATCACCAGGACCGGCCAGATCGAGGTCCTGGACGGCGTGACCGTCGAGTTCCAGCTCACCCCCGGGACCGAGGCTCCGGCTGAGATGAACTTCCTGTTCCCGGACCACGCCGCCCTGTGCGTGGCCGAGAACGCCACCCACAACCTGCACAACCTCGTCACCCTCCGGGGGGCCGTCGTCCGGGACGCGCACGAATGGGCCCGCTACCTCACCGAGGCCATCACCCTCTTCAGTGACCGGACCGACGTCACCTTCGCCTCCCACCACTGGCCGACCTGGGGCGCGAGCGGGGTCGTGAGTTCCTGGCCCTCCAGCGCGACCTCTACGCCTACCTCCACGACCAGACGCTGCGCCTGCTGAACCAGGGCCTCACCGGGCCGGAGATCGCCGAGGACTTCGAGCTCCCGGCCACGCTCGAGCAGTCGTGGCCCCTGCGGGGGTACTACGGGTCGGTCAGCCACAACGTGAAGGCGATCTACCAGCGCTACCTCGGCTGGTTCGACGGCAACCCGGCCCGCCTGTGGGCCCACCCGCCGGTCGCCGCGGCCGAGCGGTACGTCGAGGCCATGGGCGGGGCCGACGCGGTCGTGGCCAAGGCGCGGGCCGCCATCGACGGCGGACGACCGGCGGTGGGCGGCGGAGCTGCTGAACCACGTGGTGTTCGCCGACGCCGGCCACGGCGAGGCCCGCGCCCTGCTCGCCGAGGCGTACGACCACCTGGGTCACGGGGCGGAGAACGCCACCTGGCGCAACTTCTTCCTGACCGGCGCGCTGGAGCTCCGGGAAGGCGTGCAGACCCAGGGCCAGACCCTGGCGCACGACCTCCTCGGCGCGCTCACGGTCGAGCAGGTCTTCGACGGGATGGCCATCCGGCTGGACGGCCCGCGGGCGGGCGCAGCCGGACTGGCGATGGTCATCGACTGGCACATCACCGACGAGGACGCCCACCACCGGATCACGGTGCGCAACGGCGTGGTCGTCCACGAGCGGCCGGCCTCGGCGCCGGAACCGGGCTCTGCCGACGCCGCCTACGCGCTCACCCGGGCCGAGCTGCTGCCCGCACTGGCGGGACTGGCGCCGCTCGCGCCGGTGACCGGTGATCCCGGCGTGCTGGCCGACCTCCAGGCCCACCTCGACCGCTTCGACCCCGACTTTGCCATCGTCGAGCCCTAGGCGGTGGCCCGCTGCATGGAGCGGATGCCGACCCAGAGGCCGACGACGGCGAGCAGGCCCGCGGCCACGGCGCCGTAGAAGACCTGGGCGTCGAGCACGACCCCGTCGAACAGGAGGCGCTCGGCGTCCACGATGTGGGTCAGGGGGTTGACCTGGGACAGGGAGCGCAGCCACGCCGGCCCGTCCTCGACGGGGATCAGCATCCCCGAGAGCAGGAGCAGGGGGAAGATCAGCGTCTGCTGCACCGACCAGAAGATCCAGTCCTCGGACTTCACGGCCAGGGCCAGGCTGTAGGACAGCGCACCCAGGCCGACGCCGAAGACGGCCAGCATCGCCATGCCGATCACGGCACCGCCGACCTCGAAGCGGAAGCCGAACGGGATGACCACGGCGACGATCAGGCTGGCCTGCGCCACCAACGGCAGGATCTCCTTCAGCGCCCGGCCCACCAGCAGCGACGAGCGGCTGAGCGGGGTCACCAGCATCCGCTCCTGGGACCCGGTCTGGATCTCCAGCAGGAGGTTCGACCCGGTGGTCGAGGCGGCGAACAGCGCCGACATGACCAGGATCCCCGGCACGAAGCCCTGCAGGGACTCCGCCGTGCTCAGGCCGGTGACCGACTTCAGCAGCGGCCCGAACAGGCGCGAGGAAGAAGAGCGGCTGGATCAGGGTGAAGAGCACGGAGAACGGGTTCCGCAGCGTCGGCCGCAGCTCGCGGGTCAGCACGATCATCGTGTCGTTGACGAAGGTGGGCACGTCCAGGTCCTTCCGGGGGGTCGTGCGGCGTTCGGCGTCGGTCAGGGGTTCGGTGGTGGTGATCGTGGTCATGCCGCCTCCTCGCGCAGGCTCCGGCCGGTCAGGGCCAGGAACACGTCGTCCAACGTGGGGCGGCGGACCTCGGCCGCCCGCAGGGGGATGCCTTCGGCGTCCAGCGCCCGCACCAGGCGGGGCAGCGTCTCGGCCCCTTCGACCACTCGGAGGCTGACCGTCGGCCCCGTGGTGTCGACGTCCTCCACCGCGGTCGTCCGGCGGGCGACGGCCACGACCCGATCGATGTCGGTCACCTCCGCGGCGGACACGAGGACCCGGTCGCCGGCCAGCTGGGCCTTGAGCCGCTCGCCGGTGTCGTCGGCGATGACCACGCCGTGGTCGATGACCATGACCCGCTCGGCCATGGTGTCGGCCTCGTCGAGGTAGTGGGTGGTGAGCACGATGGTGGTCCCGTGCTCCCGCCGTAGCCGCAGGATGTGGTCCCAGAGGTTGGCCCGGCTCTGCGGGTCGAGACCCGTCGAGGGCTCGTCGAGGAAGAGCAGGCTCGGCCGGTGGACCAGCCCGATGGCGACATCGAGGCGGCGGCGCTGGCCGCCGGAGAGGGTCTGGGCGGCCCGGTCGGCGAGGCCGCCCAGGTCGAGGGCCTCGAGCAGCTCGTCGGCCCGCGCTCTCGCCGCCGCCTTGTCTTGGCCGTAGGCGAGGCCCTGGGTGACCAGCTCGTCGCGCACCCGCTGGCTGTGGGCGGCGCCGTTGCCCTGGCCCACGTAGCCGATGCGGCTCCGGACGGCCGCGGGTTCGGCGGTGACGTCGTGGCCCACCACCCTCGCCTCACCCGAGGTGGGCGTCAGCAGGGTCGTGAGCATCCGCATCGTGGTCGACTTGCCCGCCCCGTTGGGACCGAGGAGCGCGACCAGCTCCCCCTCGGCCACGTCGAGATCGAGGTCCTTGACCGCCTCGACCGTCGCCGACTTCGTCGTGAAGTGCCTCGTCAGCCCTCGTGTCTGGATCATCATGCGACCACCCTCGCGGCCCTTGCGGACAGATCCTGGCCGGAACTTCTGGCAACCTCGGGGCATGTCCGATCCGACCTCGCGCCTGCTGCGACTCCTCTCCCTGCTGCAGACCCACCGGCACTGGCCCGGCCCCGAGCTGGCCGATCGCCTGGAGGTGAGTGAGCGCACGCTGCGCCGCGACGTCGACCGCTTGCGGAGCCTCGGCTACGAGGTCGACGCCTCCCGGGGCACCGACGGCGGCTACCAGCTGGCGGCCGGCAACCAGCTTCCCCCGCTCCTGCTCGACGACGAGGAGGCGGTGGCCATCGCCGTCGGCCTGCGGGGCGCGGCGCACAGCCCCGTGGCCGGGATCGAGGAGACCTCGGTGCGGGCGCTGGCCAAGCTCGAGCAGATCCTCCCCGCTCACCTCCGCCACCGGGTCGGCGCCCTGCAGCACTACTCCGAGACGTTGACCCGCGACTTCGGCGGCCCCACCATCGACCCCACCGATCTGACCGAGATCGCCGGGGCGTGCCGGGACGGCGTGCGCCTCCGCTTCGACTACGAGCGGCGGGACGGCGAGTTCGGCGGCCGCATGGTCGAGCCCCACCGTCTGGTATCGGCCGGTCGGCGCTGGTACCTGGTGGCCTGGGACGTCGACCGGGACGACTGGCGCACGTTCCGGGTGGACCGGATGACCGAGCCCAAGGCCCTGACCCGGCCCTTCGACCGTCGGGAGCTGCCCGACGGCATGGACGCCGCCGCCTTCGTCGAGGCGGGGCTGTCGGCTTCGGCCACCGCCCTGGCCACCATCGTGGTGCAGGCGTCGTCCGACGAGGTGACCGAACGACCGCCGATGGCGGGGTTCACCGTCGAGGCCGTCGACCCGTCGACCAGCCGCCTCCACCTGCGGGCCGAGAACATGGACTGGCTGGCCGTGGCCATCGCCGCCCTGCCCTTCGCCCTGACGGTCGAGGAACCGCCGGAGCTGGTGGAGCGGGTGCGGGTGATGGGGTCCCGGCTGGTCGGCGCCGTTCCCCCTTGACAAGATTCGAACCTGAGGAGGACACGGACCATGGAGACCAACGTCAACGAGGTGGCAGACGGCGTCTACCGCCTCTCCACCTGGATCGAACCCGCCGGGCTGGTGTTCAACCAGTACCTGCTCGACGCCGAGCAGCCCCTGCTGTTCCACACCGGCCAGCGCAACCTGTTCCCGCTCGTCAGCGAGGCGCTGGCCACCGTGATGCCGCCCGAGCGGCTGCGCTGGGTCGCCTTCGGCCACCTCGAGTCCGACGAGTGCGGCGCCATGAACCAGTGGCTCGAGGTCGCCCCCGAGTCGACCGTGCTCGGCGGGCACCTGGCCAACGTGGTGTCCCTGAACGATCTGGCCGACCGGCCGCCGCAGGGCATCGGTGACGGCGAGGTCCTGGACCTGGGCGGCAAGCGGGTGCGCCACATCGACACGCCGCACGTGCCCCACGGCTGGGACGCCAGGGTCCTCTACGAGGAGGTCACCGGGACGCTGCTGTGTGGCGACCTGTTCACCGCCATGGGCGACGGCCCGGCGTCGACCGACGGCGACATCGTCGGCCCGGCGATGGTGGCCGAGGACAACTACCGGGCCTCGTGCCTCGCTCCGGCCTCGGGGGCGACGGTCCGGGGCCTGGCGGAGCTCGGGTCGACGACCCTGGCCCTGATGCACGGCCCGGCCTTCACCGGCGACAACCAGGCCGCGCTGCACGCCCTGGCCGACGACTACGACGCCCGCATCGCCGCCGCCTGACCCTCCTCGTTCTGGCCCCGGCCAGAAGTACGGTCCGGCGGGTGAACCCGGTCCTGGTCGAGGTGACGCGCGGCGACCAGGTCGAGAGCCGGCACCGGGGCTCGGTGATCGTGGTCGAGGCGGGTGGCTCCGTCGTCTTGGACATCGGCGACGTGGACCAGGAGGTCGTCCCCCGTTCGGCGGTGAAGGCGCTGCAGGCGCTCCCCCTGGCGGCGCTGGGGCTCGACGATCGTTCGCTGGCGCTGGCCTGCGCGTCGCACAACGCCGAGCCCGAGCACGTGGCCGGCGTCGAGGCGATGCTGGCGGCGGTCGGGGCCTCGGTGGACGACCTGGCCTGCGGGGCGCACTGGCCCTACCTCCAGGACCGCACGGTGGCGCTGGCCCGGAGCGGCGCCACGCCCACCGCGGTCCACAACAACTGCTCGGGCAAGCACGCCGGGTTCCTGACCCTCGCCCACCACCTCGGCGTGGCGTACGACGGCTACCTCGAGCCCGACGCACCGGTGCAGACCTCGGTCCGGGAGGTGATGGAGGCGACCTGTGCGGTCACGTTCGGGCCACCGGTGGTCGACGGGTGCTCGGCGCCCACGTGGCCCCTGCCCCTGCGGGCCCTGGCCACCGGCTTCGCCCGCTTCGGCGTGGACGACGGGCCTTCCGCGTCGACTCCGGGCCGCGGTGGCCGCCGAGCCGTGGTTCGTCGCCGGCACGGGGCGCTTCGACACGCAGGTCATGGAGATCACCGGGACCCGGGCGTTCGCGAAGGTCGGCGCCGAGGGCGTGTACGCCGGCGCGCTGCCCGAGCTCGGCCTCGGGATCGCCGTCAAGGTCGACGACGGCGCGGCACGGGCCGCCGAAGTGGCGATGGCCGCGGTCCTGGCCCCGCGCCTCCCCGACCTCGACCTGAGCCGGTTCACCCGCCCGCCCGTGCGGTCCTGGCGCGGCGCCGACGTCGGCGAGCTCCGGCCCGTCTTCTCGCTCGAGACCTGACCGAAACCACGCAGCCATGGGGGCCGAGTCCTCGGTGGTGCCCGTTCCGCGGTGCCGGAAGTTCACGCTCCGTGACGAACGCCCGGATTCTGGCCGGATCCCGCTGAGCTCGAGGCAATACCTTGCGGTTTCCGAGAGGTATTGCCTCGAGGTCTCCACGACGACCACCGTGGGTGGGAGAATCGAGGCGACATCGACCGCCCCGAGCGGACCGAGCCCCGCACCTCCCTACGTGCGTCGGTTGTGGTTGGCCGTCAGGGGCGGAACGTCAGGCCGCGGTAGCCGTCGGTGAAGCCGGCGTCCTTGAGCCGGGCCACCACCTCCGGGTGCTCGCTCAGCGGGTCGCCGTTCACCCGAGCGACCTCGAGGCGCCGCACCTTGCCGTCCTTGGCCAGGCCCTGGAGCGCCTCCGGCCAGTGGTCGAGCTCCTGCGTCCGCGGGAAGGTCACCAGGCTCTTCGCCCCGCGCTCACAGAAGACCGCGGGCTCGCCGTCGACGACGACCACGTAGGCCCCCGCGCTACGGCTGGGCCGACCCGTGGTCTCCGGCCACGGCAACGCCGCACCGAAGGGCTGCGCCGGATCGGCCGCCGCCAGGGTCACGGGCCCGTCGCCGTCCCGTCCCGCCCGCAGCCGGTCGACCGCACCGGGGAGCGCGAACTGCGCGCCGCCGAGCCCGGCGACGAAGTAGCCCCGCCGGACCTGACCTCGGTCCTCCAATGCCTTCAGCACCGGGTAGACGCCGGCGAAGCCGCCCTCGGCCCCCTCGCCCAGCGCGGCCTCCCGGGTGAGGACGCCGTAGCGCTCCAGGAGCTGTTGGGCCCGGGCATGTGCCGCTTCGGTCTCGGTCGGCACCGGGCGGCGCAGCGGGTCGACCAGCGACCAGCGTCCCGCCGCCGACGGCGGCCCGAGCCGGGTCAGACGACCGGGTGCCGCCCGGCGCTTGCCCGACCGGCGGGGCCGACCGGAGAGGAACGCCCGCAGCGGCGCGAGCGAGTCGTTGGTCACCAGGCCGGCCCAGACCAGGTCCCAGAGCGCAGCCAGGACCGTGGGCTCGTCGTAGGGCACGCCTTCCTCAGCCGACGCGGCGACGAGGTCGGGCCAGAACGAGGCCCCTCTCTGGTCGAGGTGGGCCAGGAGCGCGGCGTGGACCGGGCCCTCCGGCGGTTCGTCGGCCGCCGGCACGAGCAGGCCCAAGCGGTCCCGGTAGACGAGGCGCACCCGCCCGTCGGTGGCCCCCAGGGCACCGGCGCCGACCCACACCACCTCGCCCGCGGTGCACAGGGCATCGAGGTCGGGAGCCCGGTAGGCCGCCATGCGGGCGGGCAGCACGTCGGTCTCCACGATCGAGGCCGGCAGGGCGGCGCCCTGCAGCGCGTTCAGCACCTCGACCAGGCCCTCGGGGCCCCGGCGGGGCACGCCGACCCCTTGCCAGGCGGGCAGGAAGCGGGCCAGCGCCGTGGCGTCGACCGGCTCGACCTCCTTGCGGAGCACGGCGAGCGACCGCCGGCGCAGGAGCCGCAGCACCTCCTCGTCACACCACTCCCGCTCGATGCCGTCGGGCCGGAACTCGCCCCGCACGACCCGGCCCTCCGCCTCCAGGGCCTCCAGGGCGAGGGCGACCGGCTCGGTGCGGACGCCGAGGCGCCGAGCGACATGGGCGGTCAGGAACGGCCCATGGGTCCGGGCGTAGCGGGCGACGAGGTCGACGAGGGGCCGCTCGACGGAGTCGGTGAAGGCCTGGGGCAGGCCCGGCGGAAGGGCGACGCCCAGCGCGTCGCGCACCCGGGCGGCGTCCTCGACCGCGGCCCAGCGCTCCTCCCCCGCCACCGGTCCCCGCAGCACCCGGCTCTCGTCATGCAGTCCGGCCAGCCACTCGGCGGCCGGGCCGTCCGAGCGGGCGTCGGCCTCGTCGACCGACAGCGGCCCGAGGGCCCGCAGCACGTCGGTCAGCTCGTCGGGGTCACGGGCCCGGCGGCCGTCGGTCAGCCGCTGCAGGTCGAGCTCGAGATCGGCCAGGACACCGGGGTCGATCAGCTCGCGGAGCTCTTCGGCCCCCAGCAGGTCGCGGAGCAGGTCCCGGTCGAGGGCCAGTGCCGCCGCCCGGCGCTCGGCCAGGGGGGCGTCGCCCTCGTACATGTAGACCGCGATCCACCCGAAGAGCAGCGACTGGGCGAAGGGCGAGGCCCGAGGCGTCTCGACGGCCACGACCCGCAGGTCCCGGGAGCGCAGCCCGCCCAGGACCTCGCGCAGGGCGGGCAGGTCGAAGACGTCGTTCAGGCACTCGCGGGTGGTCTCGAGCAGCAGCGGGAAGTCGGGGTACCGGGCGGCCACGGTGAGGAGGTCGGCGGCCCGCTGGCGCTGCTGCCACAGCGGGGTGCGGCGGTCGGGGCGGCGGCGGGGCAGGAGGAGGGCCCGGGCCGACGCCTCGCGGAAGCGGGAGGCGAAGAGCGCCGTGTTGGGCAGCTGGGTCATGACCAGCTCTTCGATCTCCTCGGGCTCGACCAGGAGCTGGTCGAGCGGCAGGTCGTCGACGGCCTCGGGCAGGCGCAGGACGATGCCGTCGTCGCTCCACATCATCTCGACCTCGAGGCCCCACTCGTCGGCCAGCCGGGCCTGCAGGGCCATGGCCCACGGGGCGTGCACCGGGCGCCGAACGGCGACAGCACGCAGACCCGCCAGTCGCCGATCTCGTCCCGGAAGCGCTCGACCACGATGGTGCGGTCGTCGGGGACCGAGCCGGTGGCCTCGACCTGCTCGTCGAGGTAGCGCAGGAGGTTGTCGGCGGCGAGGGGGTCGAGCCCGCCCCGCTCGGTCAGGCGGGTGACCGCAGCGTCGCCCGCCTCCCGCAGCTCGCGGGCGAAGGCGCCGATGGCCCGGCCCAGCTCGAGCGGCCGACCGGGGCCGTCGCCGTGCCAGAACGGCATCTTCCCCGGCTCGCCGGGCGCCGGGGTGACGACCACCCGCTCGCGGGTGATGTCCTCGATGCGCCAGGTCGAGGCGCCCAGGAGGAAGGTCTCGCCCGGCCGGCTCTCGTAGACCATCTCCTCGTCGAGCTCGCCCACCCGGGTGCCGTCGGGCAGGAACACGCCGTAGAGGCCCCGGTCGGGGATGGTGCCGCCGCTGGTGACCGCCAGCCGCTGGGCGCCGGCCCGCCCCCGGATCACGCCGTTGGCGCGATCCCACACGATGCGGGGGCGCAGCTCGCTGAACTCCTCGGACGGGTAGCGACCGGCCAGCAGGTCGAGGACGTTGTGCAGGACCTCGTCGGAGAGGTCGGCGTAGGTGGCGCTGCGGCGGACGATGGCGGCGAGGTCGTCGACCGCCAGCTCGTCGAGGGCGACCATGGCCACGATCTGCTGGGCGAGCACGTCGAGGGGGTTGCGCAGGTAGTGGGTCGACTCGATCAGCCCCGTCGTGCATGCGCTCGACCACGATGGCCGTCTCGAGGAGATCGGCCCGGTGCTTGGGGAAGATGCGGCCCCGGCTGGGTTCGCCGACCTGGTGCCCGGCCCGGCCGATGCGCTGCAGGCCACTGGCCACCGAGCCCGGCGACTCGACCTGGATGACGAGGTCGACCGCGCCCATGTCGATGCCCAGCTCGAGGCTGCTGGTGGCGACCAGCGCCCGGAGGTCCCCCCGCTTCAGCTCGTCCTCGACCTGAAGGCGGCGCTCCCGGCTGAGGGAGCCGTGATGGGCCTTGACCAGCTCGTGGCCGGGTGGCGGCGGGCGACCCTCGGCCTCGGCCGCCCGGCTCTCGCCGTCGAGGTGGAGCTCGTTCAGCCGGGTGGCGAGGCGCTCGGCCAGACGGCGGGCGTTGACGAAGACGATGGTCGACCGGTGCTCGAGGATCAGCTCGAGCAGCCGGGGGTGCATCGAGGGCCAGATGGAGCGGCGCACCGGACCGGCCGCGGCGGGGCCCTCGACGGGCTCGTCGATGATCTCGCCCAGGCGGCCCATGTCCTCGACCGGGACGACGACCTCGATCTCCAGCGGCTTGCGCACGCCGGCGTCGACGATGGTGACCGGGCGAGGGCGGCCTTCGGCCTGGCCGCCGAGGAAGCGGGCGATCTCGTCGAGCGGGCGCTGGGTGGCCGACAGGCCGATGCGCTGGGGCGGCTGCTCGGTCCGCTCCTCGAGCCGCTCGAGGGTGAGCGCCAGGTGGGCGCCCCGCTTGGTCGGCGGCCAGGGCGTGGATCTCGTCGATGATCACCGTCTCGACCCGGTCGAGGGTCTCCCGAGCCGGCCGAGGTGAGCATGAGGTAGAGCGACTCGGGGGTGGTGATGAGGATGTCGGGCGGGTTGCGGACCAGCTTGCGGCGCTCGTCGGCCGGCGTGTCGCCGGTGCGCATGCCGACGGTCGGGATGCGCACGTCGTGGCCGAGGCGCTCGGCCGCGAGGGCGATGCCCTGCAGCGGCGCCCGGAGGTTCTTCTCGACGTCGACGGCCAGGGCCCGCAGCGGCGAGATGTAGAGGAGCCGGGTGCGCCGGTTCCTTCGGCGCCGGCGCGGTCATCAGCCGGTCGATGCCCCACAGGAAGGCGGCGAGCGTCTTGCCCGACCCCGTGGGGGCCAGGATCAGCGTGTGGTCGCCCGTCGGCGATGGCCGGCCACCCCTGCGGCCTGGGCCGCGGTGGGCGCCGCGAACGTGGTCTCGAACCAGGTCCGGACCGGTTCCGAGAAGCGGTCGAGCGCCACGCCCGAACGGTACCGCCGGCTCGTGACACGCTCCCCCCGCCTCTGAGGACGGGCGCGGATTGGCTGAGGCTGCGTGCGTTGACCTGGGATATCGCCAAGCTGCGCTTGGCGATCAGCGCTGTGCTTGCCAGGTCGCCTCGCCGAGCGGCTCGGCTCCTAGGATGCGAGACGTGGCCGAGTACCAGACCCCCGAGTTCCACCCGGCGTTCGAGGAGTACTGCGAGGCCATCTACGAGCTGCACGAGGACGACGTCGAGGTCATCCAGGCCCGCATCGCCGAGCGGCTGGAGATCTCCCGCCCGGCGGTGTCGGAGATGATCCGCCGGCTCGAGGGCGCCGACCTGGTCTCGATCGACGGCTCGATCAAGCTCACCCCGGCCGGCAACACGTTGGCCGAGCGGGTCGTCCGCCGCCACCGGCTGGCCGAGCGCTTCCTCACCGACATCCTCGGGCTGTCGTGGGCCGACGCCCACACCGAGGCGGGCAAGTGGGAGCACGTGATCTCCGAGCCCGTCGAGGAGGCGATGACACGGGTCCTCGGCGACCCCACGACCTGCCCGCACGGCAACCCCATCCCGGGCTCGGACTACTCGGCGCCGGCCGCGGTCGCCCTCGACGGACTGGCCCCCGGGTCGACGTTCACCGTGTCCCGGATCCCCGAGGAGCTGGAGTTCGCCCCCGGGCTGCTGAAGTTCCTCGAGGAGGCCGACATCGTCCCCGGTCAGTCGGGCACGATCACCGCCGCCTCACCCGACGGCACCCTCACGCTCGACATCGACGGGCGGCCCGTGGGCATCGGCTCCTTCGCCAGCGCCCGCATCCTCGTCACCTCCGGCTGACCGCCACCCCCACCAGGCCAGGCCGGCCAGGGCCACGAACCAGGCCGCCAGCAGGAGCTCGCTCGGGCCGGCGTCGGTCCGCAGGTCGGGCAGGAGCACCCGCCAGGCCCGGTAGAGCGGGTCACGGGTGGCCTCGAAGTCGATGATCAGCCGCAGCCGCTCCTGCAGCACCTCCACCACCAGCCACCCCCACAGCACGACCCCCAGCACCCCCAACCCCGCGATCACCGCCACCACCCGGTTCTGGGCCCGGGCGAGGGTGCCGACCCACCAGGCGGTGGCCAGGACCACACAGGGGAGGACGACGACGACCTGGCGACCGGGCCACCACCAACCGTGCATGGTCAGGGCGATCCAGGTGGCGTTGGCCCAGCCCGCGGCCAGCGGGACGGCGAGGGCCGGCCACTGCGGCGGACGGCGACGGGCCAGGGCGCCGAGGGCGGGGAGGGCGGCCAGGTACACCGGGGCCCAGGCGACCAAGCCGAAGCCGCGGTCGACGAGCAGGCCGGCGAGGCGTTGGGTCCGACCGACGACATCCGGGGAACGACCGGCCACGCTGAACTCCCCCGCCTCCTGGAAGTGGTCGCCCGAGGCGTAGACCGTCCACCCCCCGTAGACCACCTGGTGGACGAGCAGGTAGGCGAGCCCCATCACCGCCAGCACGGCGGCGCTGCGGAGGACTACGTCACGCTCACCTCGCCGAAACAGCAGCCACGCCCCCACCCCCACGAGGGCGACGGCGACGGGCGCGTACTTCACGCTCAGCCAGGGCAGGGCCACCACCGCGGCCAGCAGGGCCCCGCGCCCCTTCGCCCCCAGCGGCCCGGTCAGGGCGGCGACGGCCACGGCGACGGCGAGCGCCGCCGGCAGCTCCGGGTACACCTGGGTCCCGTAGCTGGTCAGCGGCGCGCTGAGGCCGAAGGCCAGCACGACGACCGTGGCCGGACCGCGACCGACACCGAAGCGGGCCACCGCCGTCCACAGCAGCAGGGCGGCGAGCACCCCGGCCAGGACGGCCAGCGTCGCCTTCGCCGCCACCCAGCCGCCCACTGCCATCGGTACCGCCAGCACCATCGGCAGCAGCGGATCGTGGGGGCTGACCTCCCGGCCGTCCTCGGTGGGCTCGGTCTGCTGGTTGACCCGCAGCTCGTGGAACGGCTCGTACGCCCGCTCCCGGATCTCGTCGCTGATGTCGAGGTCGAGGTCCTCCCCGAGGCTGACGGCCGACAGCAGGTACTGCGGCTCGTCGGCGGTCACCCGGGCCCCGTAGGTGGCCCGGGCCGGCAGGGCCACCATCGCCCACCCCGCCACGACGATCCCGACCGCGGCCAGCCACCTCCACGACACCGCCATCAGGCGAAGCGATCGGTGCGGCGGACGACCAGGAGCCAGGTGAGCACGGCGCTGCCGAGGACCAGGACGGTCGCGGCCAGGCCCACCTCGCCGAGGAACCCGCCCTCCTGCGCGTCCCAGATCCGCACCGCGAGGGTCTCGAAGTTGGTGGGCCGAAGCAGGAGCGTGGCGGGAAGCTCCTTCATCGTCGAGAGGAGCACCAGGCCGGCCCCGGCCAGGAGCCCGGGCAGCATGATCGGCACCTCCACGGTGAAGAAGCGCCGGACCCGGCCGGCGCCGAGCGTGCGGGCCACGTCGTCGAGGCGGGCCGGGATGCCGCCGACGGCCACCTGACCGGCCCGCATCGACTGCGCGCCGAAGTGGACGACGTAGGCGAAGATCAGGATCGGGATCGTCTGGTACAGCGCCCCGACGCCGGGGGCGTTCAGGGTCCAGAACACCAGCGAGAGGGCGACGACGAGGCCGGGCAGGGCGAAGCCGCTGGCAACCACCGCGTTCGTCATGCCCCCCACCCGGGTGCGATGGCGAGCGGTGAGGTAGGCGACCGGGAGGACGAGCACCGCCGCCACCGCGGCCGTCACGATGCTGATCAGCGCGGTGCTGGCCGCGGGCACCGCGAGGTCGCCGACGCTGTCGGCCAGCTCGCGGCCGACCCGTTCGCCCTGCAGGGCTCGAAGGGCCCAGTAGCCAAGGGTGATGGCCGGAGCGACCAGCGCCATTCCGATGACGCCGGCGACGGCAGCAAGGGACGGCCAGCGCCAGCGGCCGAGGCGGATCTGGAGCGGCCGGCGCCCACCACCGACCTCGGTGCGCGCCCGGCGCAGCCCCACCGTCCGCTCACCGGCGGCCACCGCGAGCGCCAGGACGGCCAGGACGAGAGCCAGGGCGAAGGCCCGTTCCTGGTCGACGAGGCGGTTGGCGAAGATCTCCACGGTCAGGGTCCGGTAGCCCATGAGCTGGACGGCCCCGAACTCGCTCACCGTGTAGAGGAAGACGAGCAGCGTCCCCGCGGCCACCGCCCCCGCCGTCTGCGGGCAGGACGACGGTGCGGAACACCGACCGGGGCGAGTGCCCGAGCAGGCGGGCGCTCTCCTCGAGCGAGGGCGGAAGTGTGCTCAGCCGGGCGGCGACCGGCAGGTAGACGTACGGCTGGGTGAACAGCACGAGCACGAGCCAGGACCCGAACCACCCGTGCAGCTCGACCAGCTGGCTCACCCCGAACCACTCCTCGACCAGCCCGCCCTCGGCGAACATGTTGAGGAACGCCAAGGCGCCCACGAAGGTGGGGAACACGAGCGGCAGGGGGACGAGGACCCGCCACAGCCGCCGCCCGGGCACATCGGTCCGGATCGTGAGCCATGCCAGCGCCGTCCCCAGTGCCGCTGATCCTGCGGACACGGTGGTGGCCAGCACCACGGTCCGCCCGAGCGACGCCATGGCCTGCCCCTGCCGGAGCTCGGCCCACAAGTCGGCGCCGGTGCTGATGTTCCGCCACACCACGTAGCCCAGCGGCCCGGCGAACAGCACCGCCACCACCACCGCCGACACGGTGAGCCCCCATCCGGGCCGGGTCCGTGTCATGTCAGGAATTCATGCCTGACTCCTCGATGAGCTCCTGGGTGCGCTCGAGGCCACCGGAGAGCTCGTTGATGTCGACGTCGCGCACGGGCGGCGGCGGCGGCAGGACGTCGCTGGGCTCGACCCCGTCCACCAGCGGGTACTCGAAGGTCTCGTCGGTGAAGAAGCGCTGGGCGTCCTCCGACAGCAGGAACTCGATGAGCTGCTCGGCCTCGTCGGGCAGGTCGGCCGACTTCAGGACGCTGGCCCCGGTCACCAGCCGGAGCGACCCGAGGTCGTCGGCGGCGAAGAAGTGGTTGCGACTCGAGGCGTCCGGGTCCTCCTCGAGGATGCGGTAGTTGTAGTAGTGGTTCACGAGACCGAAGCGGACGACGCCGCGGGCCACGGCGTCCACGATCGTCAGGTTGTCGGCGTACACCGGCGAGTCGTTCTCGGCCATGCCCTCGAGCCAGGCCAGCGTCTCCTCGTCGCCGAGCTCGGTGCGCATCGAGGTCACGAAGTCCTGGAACGAGCCGTTCTCCGGTGCGACCGCGACCTGGCCCTCGTACTGCGGATCGGTCAGGTCGAGGACGGACTCCGGCAGCTCGGACTCGTCGACGACGTCGCTGTCGTAGACGAGGGTCCGGAACCGGGCCGACAGCCCGACCCAACTCCCGTCCTCGGCCCGGCTCTCCTCCGGGACCAGCTCGAGGACGCCCTGCGGGAGCTCGGCCAGGAGGCCGGCCTCGTCGAGGAAGCCCTCGGCCCCGGGGCTCTGGGAGATGAAGACATCGGCCGGCGAGCGATCGCCCTCCTCGGTGATGAGCAGGGCGAGGTCGGCGGACTGGCCGTAGCGGACGTCGATGGCGATGCCGGTCTCGTCGCTGAACTGCTCGAGCAGCGGGCCGAGGAGCTCGCTGTTGCGACCGGAGTAGATGGTGAGGCGCTCCTCGTCGCTGCTGCAACCGGCGAGGCCGCCGGCGACGGTCACGAGGACGAGCGAGGCGAGGGCGAGGCGTCGGAACACGCGGCGCAGGCTACCTGGTTGTAAAGGTGGCCTAACAATCAGCGCCTGGCCGCGTGCGCCAGACTGCGGAGTGGTGCCGGCCGCCGACCCGCTGTTCTGCTTCGAGGACGTCGGGCTCGACAGCGACGGTCACGTCCGGCTGGTCGCCGTCGACGCCACGATCCCGGACGGTGCAGTGACCGTCATCGTGGGCGCGTCGGGGTCCGGCAAGTCGTCCCTGCTCCGCCTCTGCAACCGGCTCGAGGCACCCACTGCAGGGCAGGTCCGCTTCCGGGGCGAGGACCTCGCCGGCGTCGACGTCCGCGCCCACCGGCGCCGGGTCGGCATGCTGTTCCAGCGACCGATCCCCTTCGCCGGCACCGTACGGGACAACCTGCAGGTGGCCCGCCCCGAGCTCGGCGACGACGCCGCCACGGCGGTGCTCGAGCGGGTCGGGCTGACCCGGTCCTTCCTCGACCGTCACGCCGACCGCCTCTCCGGCGGCGAGGGGCAACGGATGTGCCTGGCCCGCACCCTGGCGACCGAGCCGGAGGTGCTGCTGGCCGACGAGGCCACCTCCTCGCTCGACCCCGACGCCACCCGCAGGCTCGAGGAACTCGCGCTGGCGCTGCGCGACGTCGGCATCCCGGTGGTCTGGGTCACGCAGGAGCACGAGCAGATCGAACGCATCGCCGACCACGCCCTGCGGGTCGACGCCGGTCGGGTGACGATCCTCGGATGAGCGCGTGAACGGCGACGTCACCTGGGTCGGGCTCCTGGGCTCGCTGATCCTCGTGGCCGTGGCGGTCGGTGTCTCCCGGTGGCAGGGGCTCGGTCTCGAGCGGTCGATGATCGTGGCCGTCGTCCGGGCCACGGTCCAGCTCCTGCTCGTCGGCCTCGGCCTCGGCCTGGTCCTGGCGGAGGACGCGCCCCTCCTCTGGTCGTGGCTGTGGGTGATCGGGATCGTGGTCTTCGCGGCCGTCACCATCCAGCGCCGGGCGCCGGCGATCCCGGGCCTCCTCGAGGTCGCCCTGGTGGCCGAGACCGTGACCGCGGTGATCAGCCTCGGGGTCGTCTTCGGGCTGTCCATCTTCCCGCTCGAGGCCCGCACCCTCGTGCCCGTGGCGGGCATGATCCTCGGCAACGCGCTGAGCGCCGCGGTGCTGGCGGCGCGCCGGCTGGTCGAGGAGTTCGCCGACAAGCGCGACGAGCTGGAGTCCCGCCTGGCCCTCGGCTGCTCCGCCACCGACGCCGCTCGGCCCTACCTGCGGGTGGTCCTCCGCACGGCCCTGACGCCGCAGATCGAGAGCACGAAGGCGGTGGGCCTCGTGTTCCTCCCGGGGGCGATGACCGGCCTGATCCTCGCCGGGGTCGACCCGTTCGACGCCGTCCTGGTGCAGCTGGCCCTCATGTTGCTGATCCTCGGCGGCGTCGCCACCGTGAGCACGGTGATCGCCCTGGGCGCGTCGCGGCGCCTGTTCACCCCCGACGAACGACTCGTCGAGTTGCTGCGGGAGGCCTGAACCGCCGTCCGGGGTGCGATGATCCGGCCGTGCGCCTGCACGCCGTCGACCTCTACCGGGTGTGCCTCCCGCTCGTCCGACCCTTCCGGACCTCGTTCGGCGAGCAGACCGTGCGCGACCTCCTCGTGCTGCGGGTGGAGACCGACGTCGGCGAGGGCTGGGGCGAGTGTGCGGCCGACGTCGACCCCCACTACTCACCCGAGTTCGACGACGCCGCCCGGCTCGTGCTCATCGACCACCTCGTCCCCCTCCTCGTCGCCGCCGGCGCCGACCTGTCGGGGGCCGGCGTGGCCCGCCTGCTCGAGCCGGTGAAGGGCCACCGGATGGCCAAGGAGGCCCTGGAAGTGGCGGTGCTCGACGCCGAGCTGCGGGCAGCCGGCGTCTCCCTGGCCGAGCACCTGGGCGGGGTGCGGGACGCGGTCGACGTCGGTGTCTCGGTCGGCATCACCGACGACCCGGCGGAGCTGGCCGGCTGGGTGGCCGAGTACCTCGACGAGGGCTACCGGCGCATCAAGCTCAAGATCGAGCCCGGTGCCGACGTCGAGCGCGTGGCGGCCATCCGCGAGCTGGTCGGGCCCGGCTTCCCCCTGCAGGTCGACGCCAACACCGCCTACCGGGTCGAGGACGCCGACCACCTCGCCCGCCTCGACGAGTACGACCTGCTCCTGGTCGAGCAACCCCTGCCCGAGGACGACTTCGTCGGCCACGCCGAGCTGGCCCGGCGGCTGCGGACCCCGATCTGCCTCGACGAGTCCATCGAGTCGCTGGCCCACGTGGAGACCGCGCTCGCCCTCGGGGCGTGCGGCGTGGTCAACATCAAGCCCGGCCGGGTCGGCGGCCTGCTCGAGGCCCGGCGGATCCACGACCGCTGTGTCGCCGCCGGGATCCCGGTCTGGTGCGGGGGGATGCTGGAGACCGGCATCGGCCGGGCGTCGTTGGTGGCCCTGTCGTCGCTGCCCGGGTTCACCCTCCCGGGCGACTCGTCGGCCTCGGACCGCTACTACGCCACCGACCTGACCGAGCCCTTCGCGCTCGAGGACGGGCGCTTGCGGGTGCCGACGGGCCCCGGCCTCGGCGTGACCGTCGACCTCGACGCCCTCGAGCACTTCACCGTCGCCCGCGACCACGTCGGGCCGTACTGAGCCATGGCCCTGGTCATCCGCGAGACCGAGGGCATGGCGGAGATCCAGAGCCTCACCGCGCTGATGACCGACGTGTGGGGCGACACCTTCCTGGATCCCGGGATCGTCCGGGCCATCCAGTACTCCGGCGGCTACGTGGCCGGCACCTGGGACGGCAACCGGATGGTCGGCGGCTCGCTCGGCTTCGTCGGGCGTCACGGCGACGACGTGCTCCTGCACTCCCACGCCACCTGCACGGCGCCCGGGCTGGGGAGCCAGGGCATCGGCCTGGCGCTGAAGTGGCACCAGCGGCGGTGGGCCCTCGACCGGGGGCTCGGGATCGTCGAGTGGACCTACGACCCGCTCGTCGCCCGCAACGGCTGGTTCAACCTGACCAAGCTCGGCGCTCGGGGGGTGGCGTACGAGGTCGACTTCTACGGCCGGATGACGACGGCCATCGAGCGGGGCGAGGAGAGCGACCGCTGCGTGGTCCGCTGGGACCTCGAGGACCCCAGGGTCGTGGCGGCCGCCGCGGGCGAGCTCGCGCCCGCCGACGTGGATGCGCTCCGGTCCCAGGGTGTGCCGGTGCTGGTCTCGGTGGGTGACGAGGGGGAGGCGGTGGTCGGCGTCCCCCCGGACGGCGACCTCGCCCTGGCCCAAGTCGCCCCGGACATCGAGGCACTCCGGGTCGGCAACCCCGAGAAGGCGGCGGCCTGGCGGATCGCCCTCCGCGAGACCCTCGGCCGGGCCATGCAGCACGGCCGCCACCTGACCGCCGCCGGGCGCGACGGCTGGTACGTGCTGGACCGCCCGGCCTGACCCGCGGCGCTCCTAGCTCAGGGAGCGGGGGGTCGCTCGTGGCGCGGTTGGTAGAGACCGAGCTCGCTCCCACCCGGGAGGCGAAGCCGCGTGAGCAGGCCCCAGCCCTGATCGGTCACGGGCTCGGTGACCTCGATCCCGGCGGCGACGAGGTCGGCGATGGTGCCCTCGACGTCGTCACACATGAGGTAGAGCTCGTGGCTGGGGACCCCGTCGGTCGGGTGCACCGCGACCTCGGCCGGTGGCAGCCCGAAGATCAACCACCCACCGCCGACGTCGACGTTCGGGAGCCCGAGGACATCCCGCAAGGCGCCACGATCAGCGTCGGGGTCCGTGCTGTGCAGGATCACGTGCGCACCGTCGATCACGCCCGGAGCGTAGGCGTACGCTTGCCGGTCGTGAGCGTCGACCTGCGCACGCGGACGGATGCCGACGTCCCGGCCGTCGACGCGACGCGGTTCTTCGAGGTCGACCTTCCGGAGATGGTCGGACGGCGGCCGGACCTCGTGGAGGGGACACGGCACCTCGGGTTGCGCCCGCTGGCCGTCGAGGTCGACGGGCAGTCGTGGGTCCTGGAGCGCAACGGGACGATCACGGCCCGGCCGGGGACGACCGACACGACCCTGCCCGTGACCCGCGAGCGGCTGGCCGACCTGGTCAACGACCAGGTGACGCCGGTCGGCCTGATGACGGCCGGCGAGTGGGCGCTCGACCGGAGCGTGCGCACGGTCATGGACTGGTGGTTGGTGCTGCGCAGCCTGATCGACGAGCGACCCGTCCACGTCCCGGGCGCGGTCCACGTCAACGCCGACCTCGGGCGTTCGTTCACCCTCGACGACGACCCCGCGGCGCTGCGGGCGTTCCTCGAGGAGGCGGGCTACCTCCACGTCAAGGGCGTGTTCACGCCCGCCGAGATGCAGCAGATCAGCGACGACATGGACGCCGCCGAGCCCGAACACCGGCCGGGAGACGGTCGGAGCTGGTGGGCCACCCTGGCCGACGGCACCGAGCGGGTCGTCCGCATGCAGGCCTTCGAGGACCGCTCCGACACGGCGGCCGCGCTGATCGCCGACGAGCGCTTCCTCGCCCTCGGCGCCATCCCGGCCTGCGGCCACGAGGCCGGACGGGAGGGGCGCCACCGCGTCGAGGCCCTGTTCAAGCCCCTCGGCGTGGCCCGGGGGATCTCCGACGTCCCCTGGCACAAGGACTGCAGCATCGGCCGCCACAGCTACGAGTGCTGCAGCCTCACCGTGGGGATCTCGGTCACCGGCGCGGGCCCCGGGTCGGGCCAGCTGCGGGTGATCGCCGGCTCGCACCGGGCCCTGGTGTGGCCATCCCTCTTCGACGCTTCACAGCTCGACCTGCCCGAAGTACCCCTGGCCACCGAGACCGGCGACGTCACCGTGCACCTGAGCTGCACGCTGCACATGGCCGAACCGCCGACCGAGCGGGAGCGCCGGGTGCTGTACACGGGCTTCGGCCTCCCGGCGCCGGACGCCGAGGCCGCCTTGGCCAACCGTCGCCGGCTCCAGGCCGCCCGCGAGTCCGCCCCCCAGAACGCCACCCAACCCCCCGCCTAGGCCAGGAGGGCCTCGCCGAGGATCTGGCCGTCGTCGACGCCGGGCAGGGCGAAGAAGAAGCCGCCGCCCACCGGAAGGATGTACTCCTCCAGCGGCTCGCCGTCGAGGCGGGTCTGCACCGGCAGGAACTGCCGGGACATCGAGCGCTGGAAGCTGACGAAGGCGAGGCCCTGGTCGAGCTGGCCGTTGCCGTCGAAGCCGCGGGAGAAGCTGAAGCCCCGGCGCAGGATGAGCTGGTCCTCGGTCTCCGGCGTACGGGGGTTGGCCAGCCGGATGTGGGCGTCGAGGGGCGTGATCTCGCCGTCGAGGTCGTCGGCGAAGTCCGGGATGTCGGTCTCGACCTCGCCGTCGAGCGGCGCGCCGGTCTCCTTCTTGCGCCCGATCAGGGCCTCCTGCTCGCTCAGCCGGGTCCGGTCCCAGAACTCGACCAGCATGCGGATGACCCGCACGGCGTGGTACGACCCGCCGACCGCCCAGGCCGGCTCGTCGTCGTCGGCGCCGACCCACACGAAGCGGTCCATGGCCTCGTCGTCCTCCGGCCGCAGGTTGGCCGTGCCGTCGATGAAGCCCATGAGGTTGCGCACGCCGGCCTCGCCCGGGCCCGCCTCGGCCCGCCGGGTGTAGCCGTCGAGCATCCAGTGCAGGACGAGCGTGCCCCGGGTGACCCGCATGAGCTGGCGGAGGGCGAACAGGTCGGTGTCCTCGTTGGCACTGCTGATGGAGATGAGCAGGTCGCCGTGGGTGCGCTCGGGATCGAGGCGGTCGTTGGTGAGGAACGGCATCGGCTCCAGCTCCCGCGGCCTGCGGTCAGCCAGCCCGAAGCGGTCGTCGAACAGCGACGCCCCGACCGAGACCACGATGCTCAGGTCGGCGGGCGGGGGCGGGTTACCGAGGTGGCCGGTGTACAGCGCCGGAAAGGCCGGGTCCCGCTCGTCGTAGGGGGTCCCCGTCATGAGGCGCTCGGCTTCGTCGGTCAGGGCCGTGAACATCTCCCGCAGCTCGTCGGGGTCGGACGCCGTGACCTCGAAGGCCGCCATCAGAGCTGCTGGCCTGGTGCAGGGCGGTGATGCCGGCCTGGTGGGGACCCCGGAAGTCGAGGTAGGTCAGCTCCGGCGCGTCGGCCGCGGCCTCACCGTCGTCGGACGAGCACGCACCAAAGAGACCGGCGGCGCCGCCCACCAACGCGGCACCACCGGTCCCCTGAAGGAATCGTCGCCGGGAGACGGCCCCCGGGCAGCCGTCGGTCATTCGAGTCCGAGCACCCCCGCCATCAGGGCGAGGTTCTCGGACAGCTCGGCCAGCGTCGCCTGCATGGCGGTCTTGTCCTCTTCCGTGAGCTCGGTGTACGAGAGGTAGCCGCCCTCGCCGTCCTCATATTCCGCCAGCTGGGCGTCCAGCTCCTCGAAGTTCGCCTGGATGTCGGCCAGGAGCTCCGGGTCGGCCGCTTCCAGCGCCGGGGCCAGGAGCTCGACGCCGACCTCGGAGCCCTCCACATTGGCCGCGAAGTCCCAGAGGTCGGTGTGCGAGTAGCGGTCTTCTTCACCGGTGATCTTGCCGGTCGAAACCTCCTCGATGAGGTCCGACGCACCCACGACCAGCGCGGCGGGCGGGATGTCCATGGCCTCGACCTGCTCCTGCAGCGTCTGCAGGTCGGCGTCGAGCTGGTCGGCGAAGGGCTCGGCCCCCTCGGTCGTGCCCTCCTCCCAGAGGATGTACTCGATGCGGTGCCAGCCGGTGAAGGCCGGGTCGTCCACGCCCTCGAAGTCGTCCACCCGGGCGTCGACGGCGCCGTCGATCTCCTCGACGAGGCCCGCAACCGGTTCGATGGCCTCCCAACCCTGACGGGACGGGGCGTAGAGCTCCATCGCCTCCTCCAGCTCGCCGGCGCGCACGGCGTCGGTGAACTCGGTGGTGGCGGCGATCGTGGCGTCGATCTGCTCGAGGACGTAGTCCTTGTACTCGACCAGGGCCTCGTCGACGAGCTCGTTGTCGACCGTGGCGCCCTCGTCGATGGCGCTGCTGCCGCTGGCCTCGGCCCCTGAGCCGGATCCCGAGCCGGACGAGGCGCAGGCCGACCCGCTGCTGCCCGAGTCGCCCGAGCCCGACGCGCCCGATGCCGATCCGCCCGAACCGGACCCCGACCCGCTGACGCACTCGCTGCGCACGTCGGCACCCTCGTCGTCACCGCAGGCCACCGAGAGCCCGCCCAGGCCGAGGGCCAGGAGCAGGGCTGCGATCATCCGCTTGTGCATGGGGGCGCATGTTAGGTAGCCCTAATAGCTGAGCACAAGCCGAGCTAGTCCTCGACGACATGTTGGCGGAACTCGGACAGTGCCGCGGTCCAGCGCGCCCGGTCGAAGGTGCCGTCGGCGCGGACCGCAGCCGCGGCCGCCGCACCCATGGCCAAGGCGTGATGCGTGTTGTCCGGGACGAAGAGGCCCTGGCGGCCGAAGACCACCACCCGCTCGAGCTCCCGGGCCCAGTCGAGCACGGCCGCCAGGTCCCGTTCGAAGCCGACCCGGTACAGCGGATACACCCGAGCCAGGCGCTCGACGTGCACCCGGTGCGGCTGGGCGGCCGGGAGCCCGGCGCGATCGAGCCCCTCGGCCACCTGCCGGCCGAGGTCCTCGTCGCTGGCCAACCAGGTCGGGTCGCCGGCCGTGCAGGGCACCTCGGCGCACAGCACGGTGTGGTCGGACGGGTCATCCGGCGACGTCCGGTAGTTGGCGGGCTCGGACAGCCGGCTGAACCCGACGTCCGGCTCGGGGAAGTAGTGGGCGTCGAACTCGGTGTACGGCCGCCCGTCCAGGGTCAGGTACACGAGGGCCATGCCCCGATGCTCGAGCCCGGTCGCCGGTCCGCCCGCCATGGCCGCCAGTGCGGTGACGGGCAGGGTGCTGAAGACCAGGCCGGCGTCGAGGGCCGCGAGATCGGTGACCGGCGTGCCGAGCCGGATCGACGCCCCGGCGTCGGCGGCGGCCTCGGCCAGCGCCTCACTGATCTGGCCGAAGCCCCGCCGGGGGTAGAGGAAGGTGGCCCCGCCGCGCTGAGCCGTGACCAGGCGCCGGACGATGGCGCCGGGTCCGGCCGCGCTGACCCGGCGCCGGGCCAGCTCGCCGGACAGCTGATCGGGGGGGACGCCCCACAACTTCTCGACGTAGGGGGCGTAGAAGGCATCGGCCATCGTCGGGCCCAGGCCGGCCCGGACGACCTCGGCGAAGGTGTCGGCCCGTGGGCGCCGGAAGGGTGACGCCACCGTGTCCAACCCGGCGCCCACGGCGAGACGGGGCGGCAGGCGGGTGAGGAGCTCCTTCGCCCGGAGGGGGAAGGACAACCACCGGCCCGCCATCCGGATCCGGCCGTGGCGGGGGCGCAGCTGGAGGTCGTCGCCCAGCAGGCCCCGCACGTCGGCGAGCAGCTCGGGCGAGGTCGACGGGTGCAGGCGGTGGCTGCCGAAGTCGACCCGGACCCCGTCCACCTCGTGGCTCCCCGCCATCCCCCCGACCCGGTCGGCCGCCTCGTGGACGACCACCGAGTGCCCGGCCCGGGCGAGCCGCCACGCCGCCATCAGGCCGGCCGGGCCCGCCCCGATCACCGCCACCTCCGTGCTCATGCGGCTCAAGCCAGGGGGAAGGCGACGGCCGGGGGGCCGGCGTAGGTGACCGCCACACGATCGCCGCGGGCGTGGGCCGGAGCCTGGGCGACGCGGATCGTGAGGCCGGTGCCGCCGTCGAGGCGGACCGCGTACACGGTGTCGTGTCCGTAGAACTCGACCAGCTCGACCACCCCGTCGTCGCCCGATCCCACCTGGAGGTGCTCGGGCCGGAGCAGGACCTGCACGTCGCCGTCGGCCCGTTCACGCAGGGTGACCCCGCCCACCGGGGTGGCCACCCCCTCCCCCGCCGCCGTGCCCGCGAGCAGGTTGGCGTCGCCCACGAAGCCCGCCACCCACGGCGTGGCGGGGCGGTCGTAGAGCTCGGCGGGCGCGGCCTGCTGGACGATCTCGCCCTGGGCCATGACCGCCACCTCGTCACCGAGCACGAAGGCCTCGTCCTGGTCGTGGGTCACGAACACGGTGGTCACGCCGACCTCGGCCAGCAGGTGGTGGACCTCGGTGCGGACCTGGACCCGCAGCGAGGTGTCGAGGTTCGAGAAGGGCTCGTCGAGCAGCAGCGCCGCCGGCCGCGGCGCCAGCGCCCGGGCCAGGGCCACCCGCTGCTGCTGGCCTCCGGAGAGGGTGGCGGGCAGGCGGTCGCCCAGCCCGGCGAGACCGACCATCTCGAGGGCGCCCTGCACCCGAGCCGCCCGGTCCGGGCCGCGGGGCAGACCGTAGGCCACGTTGCGGGACACGCTCAGGTGCGGGAAGAGCGCTCCGTCCTGGAACACCATGCCGATGCGGCGGCGCTCCGGCGGCACCCACCGGCCCCGGCCGGTCAGGACGTCGTCCCCGAGCCGCACCTCGCCGGCGTCCGGCTGCTCGAGACCGGCCACGATGCGCAGCAGCGTGGTCTTGCCGCACCCCGACGGCCCCAGCAGGGCGACCATCCTCCCGGCCGTCACCGTCAGCGACACCCCACGCAGCACGGGCTCGTCCGTGAAGGCCTTGGTGACGTCGGTCGCCGCCAGCGCCGCGGCGTGCTCCAGGGTCACGGCGCCGCAGGGTACATAGCCGTCGGGGAACCAGGCTGGGACGGCGGCTCGTCCAACGGCCATGACCACGACGCGACGTCGGCTCGCCGCCCTGGTGGCGGGCCTCCTGCTGCTCCTGTCCGCCTGCTCCGGCACCGATGACTCCGGCGGCGACAGCGCCAGCGGCGGCGGCGGGGAGGAATCGGGCTTCACCGCGGACACGACGAGCGCCGAGGGCGGCGCCGAGGATGCGGCAGGCGACGGCGACGCCCTCGCGGCCGCCGAGGGCGAGAGCGCCAGCGGCGGGGGGAACGCCGGCGGGGGTGGGAACACCGTCGACCCGGCCGTGGCGGCCGAGAACCGCCAGATCATCTCGGTCGGCGAGATCCACATCACCGTGGCCGACCTCAACCGGGCCGTGCGCGACGTCGAGCGCCTGGTGGGTGACGCCCGCGGCCTGATCTTCGGCGAGGACACCGACCTGCGCACCGGGGCCCGCACCCGGCTCGTGGTGAAGGTGCCGCCCGAACGGTTCCGCCTGATCCTGGCCGACCTGGCCGACCTCGGCGAGGTCCAGACCCAGTCCGTCACCACCGACGACGTCACCGACCAGGTGGTCGACCTCGACAGCCGCATCGCCACCGCCGAGGCCAGCGTCTTCCGCCTCCGGGCGCTGCTCGCGGACGCCGACGTGGTGGCCGACATCGCGCACATCGAGGGCCAGCTCCTCCAGCGCGAGACCGACCTCGAGACGCTGCGGGGCCAGCGCCGCACGATCGAGCAGCAGGTCGCCATGGCCACGATCACCGTGGTCCTCCGCGGCGAGCGGACCGCGCCCCCACCGCCCCCAGAGCCCGAGGACCCGCCCCAGAAGGGCTTCCTCGACGGCCTCCGGGGTGGCGCCCGCGCCCTGCGCACCGTGGCGATCGGCCTCTCGGCCGTGGCCGGCGCCCTGCTGCCCTGGAGCCCCCTCCTGCTCGTTGCCGGCTTCGTGATCTGGCGGGTGACCCGCCGCAAGCCGGTGACCCCGGCCACCTAGGCGGCGGCGGTGGAGGCCTCCCGCAGGGGCTCGGGCAACCCTCGGGCGTGGACCACGGACAGGCGCTGCGTGGCCCGGGTGAGGGCGACGTAGAGGGAGCGCAGGCCGGCGGGCTCCTCGTCGACGATGGCGGCGGGCTCGACCACCACGGCGGCGTCGAGCTCCAGGCCCTTGGCCAGGTCGACCGGCACCAGCGTGACCCGGTGGTCGAGACCCCGCCGGGTGGCCCGTCCGTAGTCCACGCCGGCCGTCTCGAAGGCCTCGGCCACCGCCTCGACCAGCGAGCGGGGGACGATGACGGCGACGTTGCCGGGGTTGACGGCCGCGCTCGCCCGCACCGAGGCCGCCACGACCTCGGCGCCGAGGCCCGAGGGCTCCAGCACCCGGACGAACTCCGGCGGGTCCTCGCCCGGGCGCACGGCCAGCGGCGGCGTCAGCCACGGCGCGCTGGCGCCCAGCACCGCGACGGCGGGACCCATGATCGACGCCGGGATGCGGTAGCCGACGGTGAGCTCGATGTGGCGCGGCGGTCGTCGGTCGGGCAGGTGCGCCAGCACACCTTCCCAGTCGGTGGCGGCCCACGGCCCGGTGGCCTGGCCGATGTCGCCCACGACGGTCATGGAGCCCGACAGCGAGCGCCGGTCGAGCATCCGCAGCTCCATGGGTGACCGGTCCTGGGCCTCGTCGACCACGATGTGGCCGAAGGTCCGCACCTCGTCCCGACCCCGGACGGGCCCGAGGAAGGCGTGGGCCTCGTCGAGCAGGGGGACGTCGTCGACCGTCCAGACCACGTCGTCGGCGTGGGCGGAACGGGGCCGGTGCAGAGCCATGGCCTCGGCCTCGCTCAGCGTCCCTCGGGCGGCGTGGCGCAACAGGGCGCGCGAGCCGAACAGGTCGTGGAGCAGGTGCTCCGGCGTGAGCCGGGGCCACATCCATTCGAGGGCCTCGCGGACCTCGCGGGTCCGCCGCACGGCACCCCGGACCTCGCCCGGGTCGAGCTCGCGGCTGGTGCTCGCCGCCAGCTCGGCGAAGACCTGCTGCTCGACGAAGCGGCGGCCGGAGTTGTGCGTCCGGAAGCGCCGGCGGGCGCCGCGCACGATCTCGCGGGAGCGTTCCCGGCTGAGGCGCAGGCGGCCGCGGCCGTGAGGGACGACCAGATCCCAGCGCAGCGGCCGCTCGCGGTCATCCAGGGCGCGGGACAGCACCGTACTCATGCGGTGGTCGCCCTTGATCCGCCCCACGTCGGGGACGTCGCGCCCCTCCACGGTCGGGCCGGGCACCAGGTCGGCGGTGACCGCCAGCTCCACCCCCACCTCACCGAGCGAGGGCAGGACGTGTTCGATGTAGCCGAGGAACAGGCGGTTCGGCCCGACCACCAGCACGCCCTGGCCCTCCAGCGGGAAGCGGTGCGTGTAGAGCAGGTAGGCGGCGCGGTGCAGGGCGACCACCGTCTTGCCGGTGCCGGGGCCACCCTGGACGACAAGGATCCCGGGCAGCTCGGAGCGGATGATGGCGTCCTGCTCGGCCTGGATCGTGGCCACGATGTCGCCGAGCCGGCCCGTCCGGGCCTCCTCCAGCGACGCCAGCAGGGCGGCCTTGCCGACGAGGTCCGAGCCGGCCCCTTCGGCCAGGAGGGCCTCGCCGTCGAAGACCTCGTCCTCCATCGCCAGCAGCTTGCGGCCCCGGGTGGCGAAGTGCCGGCGCCGGTAGAGGCCCATCGGGTCCCGACCCGTGGCCCGGTAGAACGGCTCGGCCACGGGCGCCCGCCAGTCGATGACCAGCGGCTCGTAGTCCTCGTCGGCCACGGCGATGCGCCCGATGTGGAAGCGCTCCCCGCCGTTGTCCTCGTCCCGGTCGATGCGTCCGAAGACGAGCGACGCGTCGCCGATGTGGAGCTGGGTCAAGCGGCTGACGATGCTCTCGTGGATCACTTCCCGCTCGAAGCGGGCCTGGTTGGTGCCCCCGCGGCCCACCTCGACCATCTCGGCCAGGCGCGAGGCGGAACGGCGGCTGTTCTCGAGGGCGTCGTAGGCCCGGTCGAGGTGCGCCTGCTCGGCTTCCAGGTCGGCGTCAAGGGACATGGGGAACAGGCGATCCTACCGGCCCCACGGCCCCCGGACGATCTGCCACGATCCCGGACATGAGCATGTTCGAGGGCCGCAGTTGACGACCACCGCCCTCGTCCTGGGCGCCGGGGGCCTGACCGGTGGTGCCTTCCACGCCGGCGTCCTGCTGGGACTGCTCGACGGCGGGTGGGACGCCGCCACGGCCGACCTGATCCTCGGCACGTCGGCGGGGGCCTCGACCGGATCGAGCCTGCGGGCGGGGATCCCCGTGGCGGACCTCTACGGCGGGCAGACCGGCGGCGAGGTGTCGGCGGCGACCGAGGCCCGCCGACGCGCGCTGCCCCCCACCCTCGACTTCGCCCGGCCCGATCGGCGGTTCGGCCTGCCGCTCTCGCCCTCCCTCGGGGGTCGCGCCCTGTTCCGGCGGGGACGGCCCCGCTACGGGCTGGGGTGGGCCGGCTGGCTGCCCCGGGGACAAATGGACACGCGGCGGATCGCGGCCCGCATCGACGGCCTCTTCGGGGACGAACGGTGGCCCACGCAGCCGTTCTGGGCCTGCGCGGTGCGCATCCGAGACGGCCGCCGGCGGGTGTTCGGCCGGGACGAGTCCGAGGCCACCGTCGGCCAGGCCGTGGCCGCCTCGTCCGCCGTGCCCGGGCTGCTCGCCCCGGTCCGGATCGACGGCGACGAGCACGTGGACGGCGCTGTGTACTCCCCCACCAACGTCGACCTCGTGGCCGGCCTCGGCTACGACCGGGTGATCGTGTCGGCACCCATGGCGGGGAGCACCGATCTCCGCGACCTGGCCCGGGGCTACCACAGCCGCCTGCTCAGGTCAGAGGTCGCGGCCGTGCGTCAGCGGGGCACGGAGGTCCTGGTCATCCCGCCGGACGCCGCCACGCTCGCCGCCATGGGCGACGACGCGATGCGCCCGGGGGCCGAGCGCGAGGTGGCCGAGGCCGCCCGCCGGCTGGGGCAGACCGCCGGCGCCTGACCCGCCGCTTGGGACGTGCGCGGAAAGGCTGAGGCCTGGTGCGCTTGACCTGGGACATCGCCAAGCTGCGCTTGGCGATCACCGCTGTGCTTGCCTGGTCGCCTCGCCTATCGGCTCGGCTCCTTAGTCGCCGACCTCCTCGCCCACCTCGCGCAGCGCGTCACGGAGGGCGAGGCGGAGGCGCCGGGCGACGGTCGGCGACAGGTGGGCCACGAGCCCGGCCCCGGCGGCGCCGACTTCCTCGACCGTGAGGACGATGCGGGGCTCGGCGTCCTCGTAGTCGTCGCTGATCGCCACCGCCCACGACACCTTGGTGATGTCGTACTCCTCGGCGTCGGGCGGCAGGTCGGCGTCGGTGGCGGGGTAGTCGTCGATCGAGCGGCGCACGCCCGCCAGCTTCGCGGACTGCGGCCTCCGGGAGGTGCGTCAGTACGGTGATCCGCCGTGCCGGGCGACCTCCACGACTCCCCCTTCCTGCGGGCGTGCCGCCTGGAGCCCGGGCCCCACACCCCGGTCTGGTTCATGCGTCAGGCCGGCCGGTCGCTGCCCGAGTACCGGGAGCTGCGCGGCTCGGGGAGCATCCTCGACGCCATCCGCACCCCGGACCTGGCGACCGAGATCACCCTCCAGCCCGTGCGCCGGCACGGGGTCGACGCCGCCGTGCTCTTCTCCGACATCGTCGTTCCCGTCCAGGCCGTGGGCTTCGGGGTCGACGTGGTCCCCGGCACCGGACCCGTGGTCGAGACCCCCTTCGCCGGCGAGGCCGACCTCGCCCGGCTGCGGCCCCTGGAGGCCGAGACCGACATCCCGTACGTGATCGAGACGGTGCGCAACCTCGTCGCCGAGCTGGAGGTCCCACTCATCGGGTTCGCCGGCGCCCCCTTCACGGTCGCCTCGTACCTGGTCGAGGGTCGGCCGTCCCGGACCTACGAGCGGACCAAGGCGCTCATGCTCGGCGATCCCGATCTGTGGGCCCGCCTCATCGATCGCCTGGCCGACCTGGCGCTCGAGTTCGCCCGGGCCCAGGTCGAGGCGGGGGCGTCGGCCGTCCAGCTCTTCGACTCGTGGGCCGGGGCGCTGACCCCCGACCAGTACGCCCGCCACGTCCTGCCCGCCAGCCGCAAGGTGTTCGCCGGCCTGGCCGACCTCGGCGTGCCCCGGGTGCACTTCGGCGTCGGCACGGGTGAGCTGCTGGGGCTCTTCGCCGAGGCCGGCCCCGACGTCGTCGGCGTGGACTGGCGGGTGCCGATCGACCTCGGCTGGGAGCGCATCGGCCGGGACAAGGGCGTGCAGGGCAACCTCGACCCCGCGGCCTGCCTCGCCCCCTGGCCGGCGGTGGCGCAGGAGGTGACGGCCGTTCTCGACCGGGTCGACGGCCGACCCGGGCACATCTTCAACCTCGGGCACGGGGTGCTGCCCGAGACCGACCCCACCGTGCTCACCCGCGTCGTCGAGCTGGTCCACGAACGGACAGCCGGGCAATGAACGCGGGCGTGCTGGTCATGGCGTACGGGACGCCCCGCACGCCCGCCGACATCGAGCCGTACTACACCCACATCCGCCGGGGTCACCCGCCCACCCCGAGCAGCTGGCCGAGCTCACCTCGCGGTACGAAGCGCTCGGCGGCGTGTCCCCGCTGGCGGAGCGGACCGAGGCCCAGCGGAAGGCGATCGAGGCGGCCCTGGGCGGCGGCACGCCGGTCCGCCTCGGCCAGAAGCACGCCGCTCCCTTCGTCGAGGACGGATTGGTCGCGCTGGCCGACGACGGGGCCGACGTGGTCGTCGGCCTGGTCCTGGCGCCGCACTTCTCGGCGTCCAGCGTCGGCGAGTACCACGAGCGGGCGGCCGCCAGCGCCGAGGACCGCGGCGTGGACTACCGGCCGATCGACGACTGGTCGGACCTCGAGCCGTGGTTGGACTTCCAGGGGGCCGCGGTGACCGAGCAGCTGGAGGGCCTGCCCGAGGACACGGCGGTGCTCTTCACGGCCCACTCCCTACCCGAGCGGGTCCTGGAAGGCGACCGCTACCCCGAGCTCCTCGCCACCTCCGCCGGAGCCATCGCCGAGCGAGCCGGCCTCGACCGGTGGGACCTCGCCTGGCAGAGCGCCGGTCGCACCCCCGAGCCGTGGCGGGGCCCCGACGTGCTGGAGGTCGTCGACGAGCTCGACGCCGAAGGCGTGCTCGTCTGCCCCCAGGGGTTCACGTCGGATCACCTCGAGGTCCTCTACGACCTCGACATCGAGGCCCGCACCCGGGCCGAGGGCCGCGGCCTGGTGTTCGCCCGTACCCGTTCGGTGAACGACGACGCGGCGGTGATGTCCGGCCTGGCGCAGCGGGTCCTGGATCGGGCATGACCCGGGTGCACGTCGTCGGCGGGGGCATAGCCGGACTGGCCGCGGCGTGGGAGCTCTCGTCGGCCGACGGGGTGTCGGTCACGGTCCACGAGGCGAGCGACCGCTGGGGCGGGAAGGTGCACACCTCCCCGTTCGCGGGGCGCGGGGTCGACGAGGGAGCTGACGCGTTCCTGCTCCGGGTGCCTTGGGCCCTCGACCTGGCGAGTGAGCTCGGCCTGGTCGACGAGATCGTGCACCCCGCGGAGCGTCGGGCCTACCTGTGGAGCCGGGGGGCGTTGCGTCCGATGCCCGCGGAACACGTGCTGGGTGTGCCGCTCGATCTGGGCGACCTCGACGCCACCGGCCTGCTCGACGGGGCCGAGCTCGACGAGACCCGGCAGGCCTACGCCACACCAGGCGGGCCGGTGACCACCGACGACGTGTCGGTGGCCGACCTCGTGGGCGAGGCGACCGGGCGGCCGGTCCTGGAGCGGGTGGTCGCTCCCCTCCTGGGCGGGATCAACGCCGGGCGGGTCGAGGAGATGAGCGCCGCCACCCTCACCCCGCAACTCCTGGAGGCGGGGCGCCATCCTGAGGGCCTCGTCGCCGGGCTGCGAGAGCAGCGCGCCGCGGTCGACCGTGACGCGCCCGTCTTCGGCTCGTTCGCCGGCGGCACGCAGGTGCTGACCGACCGGCTGGTCCACCGCTTGGCCGAGCGGGGCGTGGCGCTCGAGCTGGGCCACCCCTTGGGTGCCCTGGACGACCTCGCGGCCGACGGGATCGTCGTGGCGACCCCCGCGTTCGAAGCGGCTCGCCTCCTGCCCTCGGAGGCCCTGGCCGACATCCTCTACGCGTCGGTCGTGCTGATGACCGTGGCGGTGAGGGCCGCCGACATCGATCGCCCGCTCGACGCCTCCGGCTTCCTGGTGGCCCGCCCGGAGGGCCTCCTGCTGACCGCCTGCTCGTGGGCGTCGAGCAAGTGGGCCCACCTCGGCGGTGGCGAGACCGTCGTCCTGAGGGCGTCGGCCGGGTCGGCCGGGGACGAGCGGGCTGTCGATACCCCCGACGACGAGCTGGCCGTCCGGCTCCTCGACGAGCTGGCCACAACGATGGCCCTCGCCGGCCCGCCCTCCGAGGTCCGGATCAGCCGCTGGCGCCGCTCGTTCCCCCAGTACGCGGTCGGTCACGCCGACCTGGTGGCCGAGGTCGAGGCCGGCCTGCCGGCGGGGATCGTGCTCGCCGGCGCGGCCTACCGGGGCGTGGGCCTGCCCGCCTGCATCCACGACGGCCGCGAGGCGGCCCGCCGCCTGCTGGACTCCCTGGCTTGATCCCGTCCCTGCTGGCCGGCCTGGCCCTCTGCTTCTCCATGCCGCCCTGGGGGTGGTGGCCGCTGGCGTTCGTGGCCTTCGCCCTGTTCAGCCGCCAGCTCGACACCCCGTCGCGCCGGACCCGGGCGGCCCGGGGGGCGGTGTTCGCCGTCGGCTGGTTCCTGCCCTCCGTCGTCTGGATGATCGACTTCACGATTCCCGGCTACGTGGCCGTCCTGGTCATCTGGGGCGCCTTCTGGGCGACCACCGCCGTCGCCTGCCCCCCGGGAGCCTGGCGCTGGCTGGCCCTCCCCGGCGCCGCGGTCCTGGCCGAGCTGGTGCGCTGGTCGTGGCCCTTCGGCGGCCAGCCGCTCTCCACCCTGGCCATGTCGCAGGCCGACACCCCGCTCGCCCCGACCGTGCGCCTGCTCGGTCCGCTCCTGCTGGCCGGGCTGGTCGTGGCCGTCGGGATCGCCCTCGACGCGCTGTGGTCGCGGGCGCCGAAGGTCGGGGTACCCGTCCTGCTCGGCGTCGTCGCCGTCGTGCTCGTCGCCGGCGTCGCCCCGGACGGCCACCCGACCGGCTCGCTCGACGTGGCCCTCGTGCAGGGGGGCGGGCCCCAGCGCACCCGGGCCGAGGACACCGACGAGCGGGAGGTCTTCGAGCGCCACCTCGAGGCCAGCGAGGACGTGGCGACTCCGGTCGACCTCGTGCTCTGGCCCGAGAACGTCATCAACGTCGAGGGCCCGGTCGAGGACAGGCGGGAGGGTGAGGAGCTCGCCGCGCTGGCCCGGGACCTGGGCGCCCCCCTCGTGGTCGGCGCCGTGGAGGGCGAGGGGGACGACGGGTTCCACAACAGCGCGCTCGTGATCGACGCCGACGGCGAGTTCACCGACCGCTTCGAGAAGGTCCGCCGGGTCCCCTTCGGCGAGTACGTGCCCCTTCGGTCGTTCCTCGAGTTCTTCGCCGGTGATGCCCTGCCCGACCGGGACGCCATCGTCGGCGAGGGACCGGCGGTCGTGGACACGCCGGCCGGCCGCATGGGCGTCGTCATCTCCTGGGAGGTGTTCTTCGCCCCCCGGGCCCGCGACGCCGTCGACCACGGCGGGGAGGTGCTGCTCAACCCCACGAACGGGTCGTCCTACTGGCTGACCATCGTGCAGACCCAGCAGGTCGCCTCGTCCCGACTGCGCGCCCTCGAGACCGGGCGTTGGGTCCTCCAGGCCGCGCCCACCGGCCTGAGCGCCATCGTCACCCCCGAGGGCGAGGTGATCGACCGGACGGCCGTCAGCGAGCGGGCCGTGGTTCAGGGCACCGTCCAGACCCGCGAGGGCCTCACCGTCTACACCCGCGTCGGCGACTGGCCCATGGCCCTGCTGGGCCTCCTGCTCGTGGCCGCGGCGTGGTTCCTCAGACCTCCAAGAGGATGGTCGTGGGGCCGTCGTTCGTGAGGTCGACCTGCATGTCGGTGCGGAAGCGGCCGGTGGCGACCGTCGCCCCCGACGCGCGCAACGACTCGACCACCAGGTCGACCAGGGGCTCGGCCTGCTCGGGCGGCGCGGCCTCCAGCCACGACGGGCGGCGACCCCGCTCGGTGTTGCCGTAGAGGGTGAACTGGCTGATCACCAGCACCTGGCCGGTGGTGTCGGCCACCGACCGGTTCATCACCCCGTCGTCGTCGGCCATCACCCGCAGGCCCCACACCTTGTCGGCCAGCTTGCGGGCCTGGGCCTCCCCGTCCTCGCGGTGCACACCGACCAGCACGCACAGGCCGGGGCCGATCTCGCCCACCACTTCGTCGCCCACCCGCACCCGGGCGGACGCCACCCGCTGCACGAGACCCCGCACGAGGCCCATCCTGGCCTGAAACGAGCCGTCAGCGGGCACACTTGACCGCTCAGTCAACGGACGGAAAGTCTCTCCTCGCATGTCTCCCGCCGACGCGGCCCTGCGCATCGCCTACCTCAGCTACCGGGGCAAGCCCCACGTCGGGGGCCAAGGCGTCTACACCCGCCACCTGACCAAGGCGCTGGTCGACCTCGGCCACACCGTCGAGGTCCTCGGCGGACAGCCCTACCCCGTGCTCGACGAGCGGGTCCCCCTGGTGGAGCTGCCCAGCCTCGACATCTACAACGAGCACTTCCCGATGCGGATGCCGTGGATCGGTGAGCTCAAGCACTTCGCCGACTTCGTCGAGGTGACGAGCTTCTCGCTCGGCACCTTCCCGGAGCCGCTGGCCTTCAGCGTGCGGGCGTGGCAGAACCTGCGGAAGCGGGTGGGCGAGTTCGACCTCGTCCACGACAACCAGTCGCTGGGCTACGGCCTGCTCGCCATCGAGCGAGAGGGCCTGCCCGTGGTCGCCACCATCCACCACCCCATCACGGTCGATCGGCGGCTCGAGCTGGAGCACGCCGAGTCGAAGTGGCAGCGCTGGAACAAGAGCCGCTGGTACTCGTTCACCAAGATGCAGACCCGGGTGGCCAGCCGGATGAAGCGGGTCATCACGGTGTCGGAGTCGTCCCGCAACGACATCCACAAGGACCACCTGGTGCCGCTGCAGAACATGGCCATCGTCCCCGTCGGGGTGGACCAGGAGCAGTTCAAGCCGCTGCCCCACATCGAGCGGGTGCCCGGGCGCCTGATCACCACCGCCTCGGCGGATGTGGCCATGAAGGGGTTGGCCTACCTGCTGGAGGCCGTGGCCAAGCTCCGCACCGAGCGGCCCGGCGAGCTCGTCGTGATCGGGCGGCCGAAGGAGGAGGGCCGCGCCATGCGCACCCTCGAGCAGTACGGGCTGACCGACGCGGTCAAATTCGTCTACGGCGTCACCGACGAGCGCATCGTCGAGCTCTACGCCGAGGCCGAGCTGGCGGTGGTCCCCTCGCTGTACGAGGGCTTCTCGCTCCCCGCCATCGAGGCCCAGTGCTGTGGCGTGCCGCTGGTGTCCACCACGGGCGGAGCGCTGCGGGAGGTCGTCGGCCCGGACAACGAGACCGCCTTCACCTGCCCGCCCGGTGATGCCGAGGCCCTCGCCGCCCGCATCGGCCAGGCCATGGACGACCCGGAGCTGGCCGCCAAGGTCGGCGCCGCGGGCCGTCAGCGGGTCATCGAGAACTGGACGTGGCGGCACACCGCCGAGAAGACCGTCGAGCAGTACCGCATCCGGTTGAAGCAGGGCTGAGGACGTGCACGGAAATGCTGAGGCCTGGTGCGCTTGACCTGGGATATCGCCAAGCTGCGCTTGGCGATCAGGGCTGTGCTTGCCTGGTCGCCTCGCCTATCGGCTCGGCTCCTGGGCCCGTCGTCGTGCTGACCGTCGACTACGACCGTCTCGGCGCCCGGGCCGGCGAGCTGCTGCTCGACCTCGGCGCGGGCAACGGGCGCCACGCCTACGAGGCCTTCCGGCGGGGCGTCCGCGTGGTCGCCGTCGACTTCAACCACGCCGACATGGCCGAGTGCCGAGTGATGGGTGCCGCCATGGAGGAGGTCGGCGAGGCGCCGGCCGGCGGCCTGGCGGCGGCCGTGGTCGGCGACGGCCAGCGGCTGCCGTTCCCCGACGCCACCTTCGACCGGATCATCGCCGCCGAGGTCATGGAGCACATCCCCGACGACGAGCTGGCCGCGGCCGAGCTGGCCCGGGTGCTCAAGCCCGGTGGGACCTTGGCCGTGACCGTGCCGGCGTGGCTGCCCGAGGTCGTCTGCTGGAAGCTGTCCGACGAGTACCACGCCCCCAAGGTCGAGGGCGGCCACGTGCGCATCTACACCGAGCGGGAGCTGCGCCGGAAGCTGGCCGCCGTCGGGCTGGAGCCGGGCGAGTCCCACCAGGTCCACGCCCTCCACACCCCGTACTGGTGGCTGCGGTGCCTCGTCGGCCCCCAGGACGACACCAACCGGCTGGTGCAGGCGTATCACCGCCTCCTCGTGTGGGACATGGTCGAGGCGCCGATCGTCACCCGCGTGGCCGAACGGCTGCTCCAGCCCGTGCTGGGTAAGAGTCTCGTGCTCTATGCCCGCAAGCCTCCCGCCCGCTCCCGACCGGTGGAAACCCCCGTCCCGTCGGCCACCCTGGTAGGTCATGCCGGTGCCGCCTGAACCTCGCGCGCTGCCGCACGTCCCCGGGATCCTGACCGCGGGAGACGTGTCCGAGACGGCCGAGTCCATCGCCGAATGGCAGCTTCCGACCGGGATGATCCCGTGGTTCCCCGGCGGGCACGCGGACGTCTGGAACCACGTCGAGGCCACGATGGCCCTCGACGTGTGCGGCCGCCGGCACGAGGTCGAGCGGGCGTTCCACTGGCTGGCCGACACCCAGCGGGACGACGGGTCCTGGCACCAGTACTACCTGGCCGACCGGGTCGAGCAGGAGAAGCTCGACGCCAACACCGTGGCCTATGTGGCCACCGGCGTGTGGCACCACTACGTGCTGACCAAGGACCAGGGCTTCCTCGAGACCACCTGGCCCATGGTGGAGCGGGCCATCGAGTTCGTCCTCGACCTGCAGACCCCCCGGGGCGAGATCCTCTGGGCCCGCCACGCCGACGGCACGCCGTGGTCCTTCGCCCTGCTGACCGGCTCGTCGAGCATCTCCCACAGCCTGCGCTGCGCCATCGCCATCGCCGAGACCCTCGGGCACGAGCGGCCCGACTGGGAGCTGTCGGCGGCCCGGCTCCTCCACACGCTGCGCCACGAGCCCGACGCGTTCGCCCCCAAGCACCGCTGGGCCATGGACTGGTACTACCCGGTGCTGACCGGCGTCCTCGCCGGCGACGAGGGCCGGGCCCACCTCGACGACCGGCTGGAGACCTTCTACCTCGAGGGCCGCGGCATCCGCTGCGTGTCCGACCGGCCCTGGATCACCGCGGCCGAGACCTGCGAGTGCCTGCTGGCCTACCTGTCCGTCGGCGACGAGGCCTTCGCCCTCGAGCTGTTCCGCCAGGCCCAGAGCCTGCGTTCGGAGGACGGGTACTACTGGACCGGCATCGTCTACCCGGAGCAGGTCCACTTCCCGGGCGACGAGCGCTCGACGTACACCGCGGCCGCCGTGATCCTGGCCGCCGACGCGCTGGCGGGTACCTCAGCGGCCTCGAGCCTCTTCACCGACCACACCTTCCTCCCCGAGGTCGCCCTCGACGAGGTCTCCGAGGACGAGCCCTCCCTGGACTGACCCCGGGACGCGTCAGATGCCCTGAGGACGTGCGCGGAAAAGCTGAAGCTGCTGGCTCTCGATCTGGGACATCGCCAAGCTGCGCTTGGCGATCAGCGCAGTGCTTGCCAGGTCGCCTCGCCTGTCGGCTCGGCTCCTATGCCACCCGGCGCAGGACCCGGAGCGAGCCGGTGGCGCCCACCTCCTCGAAGGCGCCGGACTCGAGCGCCCGGCGGTAGAGCTCGTACGGCGGGCGACCGCCGTCGGCGGGGTCGGGGAAGACGTCGTGGATGGCGAGCCGGCCACCGACCGACAGGTGGGGCACCCAGCCCTCGTAGTCCCGGTTTGCCGGCTCCGAGCCGTGCCCACCGTCGATGAAGAGGAACCCGAGCGGCGTGGACCAGTGCTCGGCCACGGTGGACGAGTCGCCGACGACGGCGACGACCGCGGCCTCCAGGCCGGCGGCGAAGACCGTCCGGCGGAAGTGGGGCAGGGTGTCCATCAGGCCCGTGTCGGGGTCGACCAGGTCGGCCTCGTGGTGCTCCCAGCCCGCCTGGTTCTCCTCGGACCCCCGGTGGTGGTCCACGGTGAACAGCACGGTGCCGACCTCGCGGGCGGCGGCGCCGAGGTATACGGCCGACTTGCCGCAGTAGGTGCCGACCTCGAGGAAGGGGCCGTGTGCCGCGGCGGCGGCGTCGTGCAGCGCCAGGCCTTCGTCGGCGGGCATGAACCCTCGAGCGGCTTCGGCCGCCGCCTGGAGGGTGGGGTCCACGGTGGGGTCAGGCGGGGGCCGACTCGAGCTCGGCATCGAGCCCTTCGTCGACGGGGAAGTGCTGGTGGGCCCCGAACATCATCTTGTCCAGGAACAGGAACTTGAACACCCAGACCACACCGAATCCGACGGCGTTGGCGGCGTTGACGGCCAGCGGGGAGTCGAACCACTGATCGGCGTAGTGGGCGAAGAGCGTCGACAGGCCGAGCCCGACGAGCGTGATGAGCCAGAAGGGCAGCACCTCGGTGGTGAAGCGGTTCTTGTCCCGCTTGCCCCAGACCCAGTAGCGGTTCAGGAGGTACGCCGGGAAGGCCATGATGGACACGGCGACGACGTTGGCGGTCACGAAGGACCAGTCCAGCCCCACGGTGAAGACCAGCAGCATGACCTGCGTGACCGGGAAGGCAATGGCCGAGACCGCCGAGTACTTGAGCATCTTGCGATAGTCGGCCTCGCGGATGCGCGCGACTACCTCCGCGCGGGACTTCGGCATGAAGCGCATCGTAGCGGTGCCGGATGGGGTATCGACCACGGTCATGGCCCCTTCCATCGGCACCAGTAGGGTCCGCGTTGATGTCCCAGGCCGCCGTCGACGCGCTCTGCGCGTTGCTCGACCTGGAGGCGATCGAGGTCAACATCTTCCGCGGCGTGAGCCCCGACGAGGACCGCCAGCGGGTCTTCGGCGGACAGGTCGCGGGCCAGGCCCTGGTGGCGGCGGCCCGCACCGTCGACGCCGACCGGGCGGTCCACTCGCTGCACGCCTACTTCCTGCGGCCGGGCGACCCGAACGTGCCCATCCTCTACGACGTCGACCGCATCCGGGACGGGCGCTCGTTCACCACCCGCCGGGTCGTGGCCATCCAGCACGGCCGGGCCATCTTCAACCTGGCGGCGTCGTTCCACATCCACGAGGAGGGCCCCGACCATCAGATCGACCTCATCGACGCCATGTGGGACGGCCAGCTGCCGGCCGAGCCCGAGACGCTGCCCGACTGGCGGACCCGGATGCAGCCCTTCGCCGAGCGCTTCGGTGAGTACCTCGACCGGCCGCGGCCGATCGACACCCGCAACGTCGACTGGGAGTGGGGCCAGCGCCGCGAGCCGCTGCCGCCCCATCAGCGGGTCTGGCTGCGGGCGGACGGCACGCTGCCCGAGGACCCCGTGCTCCACGCCTGTGTCCTCACCTACGCGTCCGACATGACGCTGCTCGACACCACGCTGCTGCCCCACGGGACAGAGGCGGCCGACGAGCAGATCATGATGGCCAGCCTCGACCACGCCATGTGGTTCCACCGGCCGTTCCGGGCGGATCAGTGGCTGCTGTACGTCCAGGACACGCCGTCGACGTCGGGCGCCCGGGGCATGGCCCGGGGGTCGATCTACACCCACGACGGGGCGCTGGCCGTGTCGGTCGTCCAGGAAGGCCTCATCCGGCCGCTGACATGACCACTCGCTCTTCGCTCCGCCTGCTGGCCCTCGGCCTCGCTTCCGCGTTGCTGGCCGCGGCATGCGCCGACGGCGGCGACGAGGACCTGCCCAGCGACACGCGTGCACCCATCGTGGAGCCGACGGCACCCTCCACGGTCGTGCCCCCCACCACGGCTGCCGAGCTTCCGTCGGTCGACCGGGTGGCCGGTGTGGAGGTGACCCTGGAGGAGGTCGCCACCCTCGACCAGCCGATCGCCTTCGCCGTGCGCCCCGGGGTGGACGACCGGGTGTACGTGGCCGAGCGGGCCGGAGTGGTCCTCGACCTGGACCTCGGTGACGGCTCGACGACCGAGGTGCTCGACATCAGCGACGAGACCACGATCGACGGCGAGCGCGGGCTGCTCGGCCTCGCCGTCGGGGTCGACGGTCGCCACCTCTACGTGAGCTCGACCGACCTCGACGGCAACACCCGCATCGACGAGTACGCGCTGGCCGACGACGGCGCTCTGGTCGAGGGCTCGCGCCGGCCGGTGTTCACCCTCGACCAGCCGTTCCCCAACCACAACGGCGGCCAGGTCGTGTTCGGCCCCGACGGGATGCTCTACATCGGGCTCGGCGACGGGGGGAGCGCCGGCGACCCGTTGCGCGCCGGCCAGGACCGGGAGCAGCTGCTGGCGTCGATCCTGCGCATCGACCCCACGGGCGGCGGGAGCAGCGCCTACGCCATCCCCGCCGACAACCCGTTCGTCGACCAGGAGGACAGCCGTCCGGAGGTCTGGCTGAAGGGGGTGCGCAACCCCTGGCGGTTCACGTTCGACCGCGCCACGGGCGACCTGTGGATCGGCGACGTCGGCCAGGAGACGGTCGAGGAGGTCGACTGGCTGTCCGCGGACGGCGACGGCCAGGGGGCCGGGCGAGGGGCCAACCTGGGTTGGAACGAGATGGAGGGCGACCAGCCCTTCGAGGACGGCGTCGAGCCCGGGGACCACACGCCGCCGGTGTTCACCTACACCCACGACGAGGGGGGCTGCTCGATCACCGGCGGCTACCGCTACCGGGGGACGGCCATGCCCGAGCTGGCCGGGGCCTACCTCTACGCCGACTACTGCACGGGCGAGGTCGGGGCCATCGCCGTCGACGACGAGGCCCACGAGGTCGTCGACGACGCCATCGTGGCCAACGCCGCGGGCCCCATCTCGTTCGCCGAAGGCCCCGACGCCGAGCTCTACCTCCTCACCGAGCCCGGCCCCCTCTACCGCCTCACCACCGGTTAGGACGTACCGATCTGGAATGGCGGCGCGGGCGAAGGTCTCGTGGTCGAGGTGCCAGGTGGGGACGTCGTCGGGCGACCACCAGCGGGCGCTGAGGACCTCGTGCGGCTGGGTGCGCAGCTCGCCGCCGACGATGGCGGCCCGGTAGACGACCGACACCACCGAGTGGGGGCCGGCGCGGGACGAAGCGGGACGGGCGAACACGCCGACGAGGTCGCCGACCTCGATCTCGAGGCCGACCTCCTCCCGGGCCTCCCGCACGACGGTGTCCCGGGGATGCTCGTTGGGCTCCACCCAGCCGCTGATCAGCCCCCAGCAGCGGTCGTCCGCCCGTTCCACCAGCAGGATCCGGCCCTCGTCGTCGACCAGCGCGGCGTCGGCGCCGACCTTCGGCGTGATGCAGCCGGCCTCTTCGGCGAAGCGAGCCATCAGCATCGGGTTGTCGACCGGGCTGACCTCGGCGTAGGCCTGCCCCGCCAGGTCGACCAGGCGCTGGTAGCGCTCCCGGTCGAAGGGGTCCTCGGCGAAGTGCAGCCCTGCCCGACCGATGGCCTGGACCGCCTCGGCCAAGGCCACGACGTCGGGCAGCAGGCCGGTGGTGGGCAGGCCGGCCGCCTTCCAAGCCTGGAAACCGCCGTCGACGTCGGTGGCCGAGGTGCAGCCCAGGTCGAGGGCCGCGGCCGCCACGAGGCTGGACTGGTAGCCCTCGTTGCAGAGGACGATCAGGGGTCGTTCCGCCGAGCTGAGCTCGGGGTGGCGCCACTCGGAGCCCGGGTCGAGGCGCCACTCCACCACGTTGCGCTCGATCACGACCGCACCCGGCACCTGTCCGTCCCGCCGCCGCTGCTCCACCGGGCGGATGTCCACCAGCAGCGCACCGTCGTCGACCGCGGCCTCGGCCTCGAGGGGCGACGGTCGGTGGCCCAGCCGCGCCCGGGCGGTGGCCAGCAGCTCGTCGACTCGGCCGGTCATTTCGCCAGTCTGTCGTGCGAGACTCTGCCGGTGGACCTGACGGCTGTCGCCACGCCGGGCTACTTCGCGACCATGGGGCTGGAGAACCAGTTGCTGAAGCGCCGGGCCGAGCGCACCGGCCCCACCGCGGCCGATTACGAGAAGGACGACACCTTGGCCAACCTGGCCATGGGGGTCGCGAGCCTGCTCGTGCCGCTGGTGACCTATCCGCTGGCCGAGCGCATCGCCCCGCAGCGGTCGAAGGTAGGCAAGGGGCTGATCGCCCTGGCCGCCGGTGCCGCCGTGGCCACCACCGTCGCCGACCGGGTGGCCCGACGGCGCCGGTGGCGGACCGTCGACCGGGTGGCCTCCAGCAACGGGCACACGCCGAGCCCCGATCCGGTGCTCGACCGGGCGGAGTTGGTCGCCCGCTACGGCGGGCCGACCGCGATCGCCGCCGGCGGGGTCGCCCTCACCACTGCCGCCCTGACCGCCACCCGGCCCAAGAAGCTCTGGGCCAGCCCCCGCCGCACCCGCGACCTCGGCACGGGCGTCCTGGCCGCGGTGGCGACCATCGCGGCGTGGGACTTCATCTACTACTGGAACCACCGGCTGATGCACACGTCCCGGGTGCTCTGGGCCCACCACGTCGCCCACCACAGCTCCGAGCGCTTCAACCTGTCGACGGCTCTGCGCCAGCCCGTGGCCGACGTCCTCGGCGTCTACCTCCCGTACGGCGTCCTGTGCTTCGCCGGCATCCGGCCGTCGCTCATCGAGCAGGCCCGGGCCATCAACCTGCTCTACCAGTACTGGATCCACACCGACCTCATCCCGAAGCTGGGCCCGTTCGAGGAGCCGTTCAACACCGCGTCGCACCACCGGGTCCATCACGGCAGCAACCGGCGCTACATCGACCGCAACCACGGCTCGATCCTCATCGTGTGGGACCGGCTGTTCGGCACCTTCGCCCGGGAGGACGACGCCGAGCCCGTGGTCTACGGCCTGACCAAGAACATCCGCTCGAACAGCCCGGTGACCATCGCCACCCACGAGTTCCGGGACATCCTCGGCGACGTGGCCGACAGCGACAACTGGAGGGACCGCCTGTCGTTCGTCTTCCGGGGCCCCGGCTGGGCGTACCGGCGCCGGGACGAGCTCGACGGCACGCACCTGGCGCCGGTGCCCGAACCGGAGCCGGCGGTGGCCTGATGCCCTACGCCAGCGGACGCACGATCCACGACGCCGACGCCCACATCATGGAGACGCCGACGTGGCTGCGGGACCACGCCGACCCGGGCATCCGCGACCGCATCCCCACCCTCGACCTGAGCAGCGGCAACGAGCTGCGCCAGACGGGTGACCCCGACGAGCAGCTGAAGGACCTGGTCGCGGCCTTCGACCGCCTGGCGACCAAGCACGCCTCGGCCGAGTACCAGGCCGACGAAGCGGCCGAGATCATGGCCCGCAAGAACTTCGCCGCCACCGGCAGCTTCGTGGCCGAGGACCGGCCCCGGGCTCTCGACCTGCTGGGCTTCTCCAGCCAGCTCGTCTTCAACACCTTCCACAACCGCCGGCTGCGCAACTGGGAGCACGGCCAGGACGCCGAGCTGGCCGTCGCCGCCACCCGGGCCCACAACCGGGGCATGGTCGAGTTCTGCGCCGGCGACGATCGCCTGCTGCCCACGTGCTACGTGCCGCTGTTCGACATCGAGCAGGCGCCGGCCTTCGTCGACGAAGCGCTGGCGGCGGGCGCCGCCGCCCTGCTGGTCGCCTCCGGGTGCCCACCCGGCCACTCGCCCGAGCCACGTCGGGCTCGACCCCGTGTGGGCCAAGGCCCAGGAGGCCGGCATCCCCGTCGTGTTCCACGTCGGGGGCACCGGCGACCTGATCGAGCCCGGCTACTTCCAGAACGGCCTGCCCATCCCGCCCGACTTCCACGGCGGCGAGGAGAACTTCCGCTCGGTCGACTACATGGGCATCCCCGGGCCGCCGGCGCAGACCCTGGCCACGCTGATCTTCGACGGCGTGCTGGAGCGGTTCCCCGACCTGCGCATCGGCGTCATCGAGCAGGGCGCCATCTGGGTGCCCTCGTGGCTGCGGCAGATGGAGTCGGCCTACGACGCCTTCCACCGCCACGAGGAGCGGCTGCAGGCCCTCAGCCTCCGCCCCTCCGAGTACGTCCGCCGCCAGGTCCGCTTCACCCCCTACCCCACCGAGGACGTGGGCTGGATCATCGCCAACGCCGGGCCCGAGGTGTGCCTGTTCTCGTCGGACTACCCGCACGTCGAGGGCGGCCGGAAGCCCCTCGAGCGCTTCGAGTCGTCGTTGGGCGACGCCAGCGACGAGGTCCGCCAAGCCTTCTACTGCGACAACTTCCTCGACCTCATGGGCACCGCCGGCCAGCAACTCGCCGCGGCCTAGACGCGGTTCTGGCACCCGATTTCCATCCCAGAGGATGAAGACCGGGTGCCAGAAGCCGCAGGGGGGAACTAGCTGGTGGCGATGGCGTCGAGGATGTCGAGCTTGGCCGCCCGCCTCGCCGGGCGGATGGCGGCCAGGGCGCCGACCAGGGCGCCCACGACGAGCACCAGGGCCAGCGAGCCGACCGGCACCTCGAAGGCGCTCATGAAGCCCTCGCTGTCGGCCGCCTTCACCAGGGCCCAGCCCAGGAAGCTGCCGACCACGACCCCGCCCACGGCGCCGAACACGGCGACCAGCACCGACTCCCAGCGCACCATGGACCGCATCTGGCGCCGGGTCGTGCCCACCGCCCGCAGCAGCCCCAGCTCCCGGGTCCGCTCGTGGATGGCGAGGGACAGGGCGTTGGCGATGCCCATGAGGGCGATGAGGATGGCCAGGAACAGCATCACGTAGACCAGGGTCAGCATCCCGTCGACGCCGGCGGACACCGTGTCGATGTACTCCGCCTGGTCCTGGACCTCGGGCTTGCCGAACTGGTCGGCCACGGCCTGCACGGCCCGCTCGCCCTCGTCCATCGACACGCCGTCGGCCAGGGCGACCATCACCACGGTGTCGACGCTCTGGATCGAGTGCTCGGACCAGAGGTCCCGCGGCACCACCAGGTCGCCGACGAGCTCGGCGTCGTCGTAGGTGGCGGCCAGGGTCAGGTCGACCTGCTGGCCGTCCTGGAACGTGGCCGGCACCGTCGAGCCGACCCGCAGGTCGTGCTCGTCGGCGTACTTGGTGCTCATGGCGATCTCGTCGCCCTGCACGCCGGCCAGGTCGCCGTCGGCGGGGCCGATGTCGAGCACCTCCTGCATGGGACCGACCTCGGCGACGGTGACCCCCACGGGGCTGTCGTCGAACTGGACGTAGCCGTAGCCGGTGCCGACGACCTGGTCGACCTCGGGGATCTCGCCGATGGCCGTCGACAGCTCGGGGCTGAGGCCCCCGCCGCCGAAGCCGCTGGCCGCGATGACGAGGTCGCCGCCGAACGACGACGACACGCTCTCGTCGACCGACGCCTTGAGCGAGGCGGCGAAGACCGTGAACAAGGTCACCACGCCGACGCCCACCAGCAACGCGGCGGCGGTGGCCGAGGTGCGGCGGGGGCTGCGCATGGCGTTGCGACGGGCCAGCGAGCCGGGGACACCGCGGAGCTTGGCCACGGGCCGCCCGAGCAGGCTGCTCACGGGCGCGGCCACCGCCGGCCCGAGGGTCACCGCACCAGCCACCACCAGCAGGGCGCCGAGCCCGGCCACGGGCAGGCCACCACCGCCGGCGAGGGCGGCGGTCACGACGGTGACCACGCCCCCGACCGTGAGCAGGGCGCCGATGGCCAGGCGGGGCCGGGACGCATCGCTGCGGTCGACGGCCACGTCGCGCAGGGCCGCCAGGGGCGGCACCCGGCTGCCTCGGATGGCGGGACCGAGCCCGGCCACCAAGGTGATCACCAGGCCCACGACCGGGGCGATGATCAGGGACGAGGTCGTCAGCGTGAGGCCGCCGGCCGGGAGGGCGAAGCCGAACCCGGCGAACATGGCCTTCAGCCCGAAGGCGATGCCGATCCCGGCGATGGTGCCGGCGACAGATGCCAGCACACCGACGAGCAGGGTCTCCATGACCATCGACCCGAGGACCTGGCGGCGCGAGGCGCCGACGGCCCGGAGCAGAGCCGAGTCGCGGTTCCGCTGGGCGATGATGATCGAGAACGTGTTGTTGATGCTGAAGGCGGCGACCAGCAGGGCGATCCCGCCGAAGGCGCCGAGGAAGGCGCGCAGGAAGCCGAGGAAGTCGCTGTTGATGCTCTCGTTCTGCTCGTCGACGAGCTCGGCACTGGTCAGCACCTCGACGTCGTCACCGAGCGCACCCGACAGCCGGCTGGTCAGCTCGGCGGGCGAGACGCCCTCCGCGGCCTCGACCTGGACGCTCGTCGCCCCGGACTGTCCGCCGAGGATGTGCTCGCGGGCCCCTTCGAGGCTGAACGCCGCGAAGGTGCTCGGGCCGAGCCCGTCCTCGTCACCGAACGTGGCGATGCCGACGATCTCCACCTCGACCGGCGCCGGCGTCTCGATCGTGGTGTGGTCGCCAACCGCGAGGTGGCCGTCCTCGGCCGCCCCCCGGTTGATGACGACCTCGTCGAGCCCCTCGGGCGCCCGGCCTTCGGCCAGGCGCCACGGGTTGAGGTCGCGGTCCTCGATCCAGTTGCCGGCGATGGTGGGCGGCCCGAAGCCGCCGAGCTTCTCGCCGTCACGGTCGTTGATCTGGCCGAAGCCCTCGATCTGCTCGGCGCTGGCGGCCACGCCGTCGACCTCGTCGATCTGGTCGACCACGTCCTGGGGGACGAGGGCCTGGGCCGTCTCCACGTCGCCGCCCACCTGGTTGGCGTTGCGGACGACGGCGTCGGTGTCGCCGATGGCGGAGGTGAACAGCCGGTCGAAGTTGGCCTGCATGGTGTCGCCGAGCACGAAGGTGCCGGCCAGGAAGGCGACGCCGAGGCACACGGCCAGCGACGTGCCGACCAGCCGCCGCTTGTGGGCGGCGAGGTTGCGCATGGTGAGCTTCAACATGGGATCAGCTCCCGAGTGACTTGAGGCGGTCGAGGACGACCTCGGGCGTGGGGTCGTCGACGGCGTCGACGATCCGGCCGTCGGCCAGGAAGAGGGCCCGGTCGGCGTAGCCGGCGGCCACCGGGTCGTGGGTCACCATGACCACGGTCTGGCCCAGCTCGCGCACGGCCCGGCGCAGGAACTCGAGGATCTCGGCGCCGCTGCGCGAGTCGAGGTTCCCCGTGGGCTCGTCGGCCAGCACGAGGTCGGGGCGGGTGACCAGCGCCCGGGCCACGGCGACCCGTTGCTGCTGACCGCCCGACAGCTCCGACGGCCGGTGCTCGAGGCGGTCCTCGAGGCCGACGGTGCGCACCACCTCGGCCAGCCAGGCCGGGTCGGGCTCGTTGCCGCCGAGCGACGACGGGAGGGTCATGTTCTCGAGTGCGGTGAGCGTCGGTACCAGGTTGTAGGCCTGGAACACGAAGCCGAGCCGGTCCCGACGCAGCTGCGTGAGCCGGCGGTCGTTGAGGGTGGCGAGGTCGGTGTCGCCGATGAAGACCTGGCCGTCGGTGAGGCTGTCGAGCCCGGCGAGCAGGTGGAGGAGGGTGGACTTGCCGGACCCGGACGGGCCCATGATCGCCGTGAAGCGACCGGTGGCCAGCTCGACGTCGACGGAGTCCAGGGCGCGCACCGCGGTGGCGCCGGAGCCGTAGACCTTGGTCGCGGCGACGGCTCGCGCCGCCACACCGGTCGTGGTCATCGTGGGAGGGGGGAGGGTGGCGTTGCTCATGGGCGCCATAGTCCGACGACAAGCGGTCATCCGTCGTCCGCCTGGCGGCGGGACTTTCGGGTGCGCCCCCCGCCTTAGCGCCTACGTCCCGGGACGTAGGCCAGAGGTCACGCGCCGCCGGGGACCCCCCACGGCAGACAGGATCACCGGGCGGCGCGACCCGCTTGCCCGGGAGCCACCAAGCCGGACTCGTAGGCCAGGACGACGAGCTGCGCCCGGTCACGGGCGTGCAGCTTGATCATCGCCCGGCTGACGTGGGTCCGGGCCGTGGCCGGGCTGATGATCAGCTCGCCGGCGATCTCGTCGTTGCTCAAACCCGCCGCCACCAGCGCGACCACCTCCCGCTCGCGATCGGTCAGCGGCTCCAGCGCGTCGGCGCTGAAGGGTCGGCCGGCCGGCTGGGCCACGAACTCACCGATGAGCCGGCGGGTGACGCCCGGCGACAGCAGGGCCTCGCCACCGGCCACGACCCGGATGGCCCGGAGCAGCTCGACGGGCTCGGTGTCCTTGACGAGGAACCCACTGGCGCCGGATCGCAGGGCCTCGAACACGTACTCGTCGATCTCGAAGGTGGTGAGGATCAGCACCCGGACGCCGTCGAGCTCCGGGTCGGCGACGATGCGTCGGGTGGCCGCCAGGCCGTCCAGGCCCGGCATGCGGATGTCCATGAGGACGACGTCCGGACGGGTCTCGGCCACCATGGCGACCGCCGTCTCGCCGTCGTCGGCCTCCCCCACGACCTCCACCTCCGGCTCGGCATCGAGCAGGACCCGGAGCCCGGCGCGCACGAGGGCCTGGTCGTCGGCGACGGCGACCCGGATCACGCCCGCACCCCACGGGCGCCGTCGGGGTGGGCCTCGTCATGGGGGTGGTCGTGGGGCCCGGGCGCGGGCTCGGGTGGGTCGGGCCCGTCCTCGTGGCCGACCGCCGGCAGGTGGGCCACCACCGAGAAGCCACCACCGGGACGGGGTCCGGCGTCGACCGTGCCCCCCAGGGCCAGCGCCCGCTCCCGCATGCCGGAGATGCCATGGCCGGGCCGCAGCCCGCCGCCGTCGACCGCGGCCGCCCCGCGCCCGTCGTCGGTCACGCTGACCTCGAGGCCGGTGAGCGTGCGCTCGACCACCACCGAGGCCCGGGCCGGACCGGCGTGGCGCATGACGTTGGTGAGCGACTCCTGCACGATCCGGAAGGCGGCACAGCTGACGGCTTCGGCGATCTCCGCCTCGCCGCCGCGGATCTCCACGTCGACCGGGACGCCGGACCGGCTCACGAACGCGGCCAGCTCGTCGAGGTCGGCCAGGCCCGGGGTCGGGGCCAGCGGGGCGGCGTCGTCGCCCTCCCGCAGCAGGTGGAGGGTCGAACGCAGCTCGTCGAGGGTCTGGCGGCTGGCCTGGCGGATGGCGATGAGCGCCTCTCGGGCCTGATCCGGGTGGCCGTCGGCGACGTGAGCCCCCGTGGCCGCCTGGAGGCTGATCCCGGCGATGTTGTGGGCGACGATGTCGTGCAGGTCGCGGGCGATGCGCACCCGCTCCTCGGCCACCCGCCGGCGGGCCTCCTCCTCCCGGCTCTCCTCGAGGTGCCGGTTGCGCTCGCGGAGGCCGGACAGGAGCTCCCGGCGGTCCCGAACGGTCTTGCCCGCCAGGAAGGCCAGGATCGACCAGCTCCCGTAGAGCAGGTGGGCCCACCTGCTGTCGTCGCCGACCGGCTCCACGAGGATGCCGGCCAGGCCGAGGCCGACCACGGCGATGACGGTCAATCGCAGCGCCTCCCGGGTCGGGCGCACGCTGGCGAGCGTCCCGATGAGGATGAACGTGCCCAGGTAGATGGGGCCGCCGTCGTAGCCCCGCACGAGGTACACGATGGTGACCCCGAGGGTGAAGAACAGGGCCGCTTCGGGCCAGCGCCGACGCACCGCCAGGGCGGCGCCGACCGCCAGCATGATCCCGTAGGCGACGGCGTCGAGCTGCTTCCCGGGCTCCGCTCGGTCGATCCCGATGGTGATCACGATCGTCGACGCCGTGAAGACCAGGGCGATCGAGCGCGTCCTGCACGTCGGCCCGACGGATCAGGCACCGCAACTCCATGCCCTTGACGTTACGGGCGGGTCGGCCGGGCGACATCGGCCGGCCGGCGCATTCCGGGCCTACGTCCGCCGACGTAGACCGTCAGTTCTCGTCCAGGCGGGCGACGAGGGTCTTCGGGGCGACCTGGCGGTAGGCGTCCTCACAGACGCCGGCCACCTCGTCCCAGTCCGGGTCGCGGTCGAGGCGGACGCCCAGCCAGCCGCGGTGGCCGACGTAGGGCGGCACGAAGAAGCGGACGGGCTCCTCGTCGACCAGCTCGCCCTGGACGCCCGGGGCCGCGGCCACCCAGAGGGCGAGGCGGCCATCACCGTGGTGATCGTCGAGGAACGTGACGAAGGTCTTCTTGTCCCGGATGAAGAAGGTGGGCGAACCGTGGCTCAGCCGTTCGTTGACCTCGGGCAGGACGAGGCACGCTTTGCGTACGTGGCCCAGGGCCTGCTTCGCCTCACGTCGCACCGTTCCAGTCTGGCGCGGGTCACGGCCGGGGCGTATCAAGGAGGACATGCGCTACGGCTTCGTCCTCCCCGGCGGCACCGCCCGCCTCCAACTCGCTCAGGCCGAGGCGGCGGAGGCCGCCGGCTGGGACGCCGTCTTCGTCTGGGAGTCGCACTACGGCGTCGACCCCTGGGCGCTGCTGTCGGCGATGGCGGTGCGCACCGAGCGGATCCGGCTGGGCACGATGCTCACGCCGTTGCCCTGGCGTCGCCCGTGGAAGCTGGCCGGCCAGGCCGCCACGCTCGACCAGCTCTCCGACGGCCGGGCCATCCTCGCCGTCGGCCTCGGGGCGGTCGACGACGCGCTGGGCACGACGGGAGAGGTCGTGGACCGGCGCGAGCGGGCCGGTCGCATGGACGAGGGGCTGCAGGTGATCAAGCGGCTGTGGGCGGGTGAGGCGACCTTCAGCGGCGAGCACTACCAGGTGGACCTGACGGGCCGCGGCGACCTCGGACCGACGGGGCGGGGGGTTCAGGAACCCCATCTGCCCATCTGGATCGTCGGGGCCTGGAACCGACCGAAGTCGATGGCCCGGGTGCTCGAAGGTGACGGGATCCTGCCCAACGTCGTCTCCGCCGAGGGTGAGCACGGCGAGGTGACGCCCGACGTCGTCCGGGCCATGCGGGCCTGGCTCGAGGACCACGGCGCGCCCGCCGCCTTCGACATCGTCGCCGAAGGCGAGACCCCTGCTGACGATCCTGCAGCCGCGGCCGCTCAGGTCCAGGACTGGGCCGACGCCGGCGCCACCTGGTGGCTCGAGGCCCGCTGGTCCGCCCCCGACGAAGCCGCCGTCACCCGCCGCATCGAAGCCGGGCCTCCTCGTCCTCGTTCTGGCGCCTGATTGCGGCGCCCTGGCGCCCGGATCAGGCGCCAGAACGAAAGTTCTCAGCCGGTGAAGGCGGGTTCGGCCTGCACGACTGGCGGCACCGTGTCATCAGGCTCGACATCCGGATCACAGCTGTCGGTCTCGGGGTCGTAGGTGATCGTCAGCGCCCCGTTGGCCTCTTGCACCCCGGTCTCGAAGGCCACGCCGGCCGGACCGAAGCCCGAGCCACCGCCACCACCGCCGCCGTCGTCGGTGCCGCCCTCGCCCTCAGCCCCTTCATCCGACGGCGAGCCGGGCTGGCCGGTGTCGCCGGCACCGCCGCCGCCGCCGAACCAGCCGCCACCACCGCCGCCGCCACCGTCGTTCGAGACGTTGCCCGCACCGCCCAGGCCGCCCTGGCCGGACGTGCCCGCCGTGTTCGTGCCGTCAGGCGTACCCGCGGCGCCACCGGCCGACTGCGTACCGCCACCGCCGCCACCCGATCCGGCGCCGGAATCCTGGCCGTCCTCACCGGTCTCGCCGCCGCCGGCGCCACCCGCCCCGCCGGAGCCATCGCCCTCGGGGGTGTCGCTGTCGCCACCGCTGCCGCCGCCACCGCCGGCGACCACCACCCGGTTGCCCAGGGCGTCGCCGCCCTGACGCACGTCGGAGGCGCCGCCGCCGCCGCCGCCGGGATCGCTCATGTCGTCGGCAGCGTCACCGCCGCCGTTGAACCCACCCGTGCCACCGTCGCCGCCGACGCCCTCGGCCGAATCCTCCTCGGGCGAACCATCGGGCGGCGAGTTGGCACCCTGTTCACCGTCACCCCCTAGGCCGCCGACCCGGACGATCAGGGTCTCGCCGGGGGTGACCTCGACCGTGGCCGTGGCCCGCCCGCCGGGCGCGCCGGCGATGCCGTTGCTGGCCTGGCCACCCTGTGCGCCGAAGGCGTCGACGGTGACCTGGCAGATGCCCTCGGGCACCACGAAGTCCTCCGCTGCGCCCGTGAACTCGAACGTCTCGGTCACCGGCGCCGCATCGGCCGGTCCCATCGTCAGCGCCAGCGCGGCGCCCCCCAACCCCAACGCCGCCGAGGCGGCAAGCGTGCGACGTGAACGAGCAGACATCGGCGAACTCCAGTGGCCCGGTGGGAATTGCTCCCGGAAATGTAACCCGCCGCCGACGTCCAAGCGAGCACTGGCGCCCGATCTTCCGCCCAGAGGCGGGAAATCAGGCGCCAGAACGGAGTTCTCAGCCGGTGAACGCGGGTTCGGCCTGTACGACCGGCGGCACCGTGTCATCAGGCTCGACATCGGGATCGCAGGAGTCGGTCTCGGGGTCGTAGGTGATCGTCAGCGTGCCGTCACCATCCTGCACCCCGGTCTCGAAGGCCACGCCGGCGGGTCCGAAGCCCGAACCGCCGCCACCGCCACCGCCATCCTCGTTGCTCAAGCCCTCGGCGTCCCCGGTCGCCTCGTCCTGCGGGCCGGCGGGCGGTTGGACGAAGTTGATGTCGCCGGACCCACCGCCGCCGCCGAACCAACCGCCGCCGCCACCGCCGCCGCCCTCGTCGTTGTTGTTCCCCGCGCCCCCGACGCCACCCGCGCCATCCGTGCCGTCGCCGGCCGTCGGGTCGGTCGTGCCGCCCGCGCCGCCCGCCGACTGGGTGCCGCCGTCGCCGCCGTCGGAACCGAAGTCCGAGTTCGCTCCGTCGGTGCCGGAGGTCCCCCCGCCGTCACCGCCGCCACCGGTGTCTGCGCCCTTGCCGGCGCCGTCACCGCCGCTGCCGCCACCGCCACCGGCCACGACGACCCGGTTGGCGAGGGCGTCGCCGCCCTGACGCACGTCGGAGGCGCCGCCACCGCCGCCACCACCGGTCCCGAGCCCGTCAGCGGCCGAAGCGCCACCGTTGAAGCCGCCCTCACCACCCAGGCCGGGGGTGCCTTCTGCCGGCGAGTCGTCGGTGCCCTCGACGGCGTCGCCGCCCTGGCCACCGACGCGCACGACCAGCGACTCGCCCGGCGTGACCTCGATCGTGGCCGTGGCCCGACCACCGAGCCCTCCCTCGACACCGTTGACGGCCACGCCGCCCGCGGCCCCGAAGGCGTCGACCGTCACCGAACAGATGCCCTCGGGCACTGGGAACGCCTCGGCCGCGCCCGTGAACTCGAAGGTCTCCGTCACCGGCGCCGCATCGGCCGGCCCCATCGTCAGCGCCAGCGCGGCGCCCCCCAACCCCAACGCCGCCGAGGCGGCAAGCGTGCGACGTGAACGAGCAGACATCGGCGAACTCCAGTGGCCCGGTGGGAATTGCTCCCGGAAATGTAACCCGCCGCCGACGTCCAAGCGAGCACTCGGGCCGACCACGGTCCGAACCTCGGTCACGCCGTCTCGCGCTCCGGGACGTGGGAGCGGCTCGTCGAAGGTCGAGGAGCTCGCGTCAGCGGGATCTCACTCGAGCGAGTAGCGGTAGACGTTCGTGCCCCGCTCGACGAAGCCCAGGCGCTGATACAGCCGGTTGGCCGCCTCACGGGATGGCCGCGACGTCAGGTCGACGGTGCGGGCGCCGGCCGAGCGGGCGTGGTCGAGCGCCGCCTCGTTGAGGGCGGCGCCCACGCCCCGGCCCCGGGCCGACTCGTCGACGACCACGTCCTCGATCCAGGCCCGCAAGCCGGTGGGGATGCGGAACAGGGCGAGGGTGAGTGAGCCGACGATGCGGTCGCCGTCCCGGGCGACGAACAGCACCGTCGCCGGCGACGCCACGATCTCGGCCAGGGCATCCCGGGACGGTGGCGCGTTCGACGACGAGAGCTGGGGCGTGAGGCGCTGGAAGGCCTCGACCAGTGCATCGTCGACGACGGTGGCCTCGTCGACGGTGACGCTCACTCCGGAGTCGGGCACGGGCTGGGGCGGCGGCGGGCCCACGTAGCGGGCGCTCGGGCGGATGACCCGGTTGTCGGCCGCCTGCTCGAGGATGTTGGCGCACCACCCGATCACCCGGCTCGAGGCGAACGTCGGCGTGAACATCTCCCGGGGCAGGCCGCAGCGGTCCATGACCACGCCGGCGTAGAACTCGACGTTGGCGTACAGCTCCCGGCCCGGCTTGAGCTCGGCCAGCACGTCGACGACGGTCTTCTCGACCTGCTTGGCGAAGTCGACCATGTCGCCCCCCAAGCGCTCGGCCACGCCCTTCAGCAGGCGGGAGCGGGGGTCCTCGGTCTTGTAGACGCGGTGCCCGAAGCCCATGATCCGCTCGCCCTCGTCGACGGCGTCTCGCACCCAGGCATCGGTCTTGTCGGGGGTGCCGATGGCGTCGAGCATGTCGAGGGCCCGACTCGGCGCGCCGCCGTGCAGCGGCCCGGACAGCGCCCCGATGCCGCCGACCACCGCGGCGGCCAGGTCGGCCCCGGTGGAGGTGATGACCCGGGCGGTGAACGTCGAGGCGTTGAAGCCGTGGTCCACGGTGGTGATCTGGTACTGCTCGATGCCCCGGGCGAACTGGTCCTCGGGGACCTCGCCGGTGATCATGTAGAGGTAGTTGGCCGCGTAGCCGAGGTCGGGGTGCGGGTCGATGGGCTGCTCACCGTGGTGCAGGCGGTAGAGGGCGGCCAGCAGCAGTCGGCACGACCGCGCAGACCTGCATGGCGTTGCGGCGGAGCTCCTCGGCCGTGACGTCGAGCGACGGCTGGAAGTCGAGGGCCGAACCGACCAGCGAGATCACCGTCCGCAGCCCGTCGAGGGGCAGGAAGCGCTCGCTGGTGTCGGCGATCGCCACGAGCTGGGCGGCGACCTTCGGCGGCAGCACCCGGTTGGCCCGGATCTCCTCGTGGAAGGCCGCCCGCTGCGCCGCCGTCGGGAGCTCGCCCTCGAACATCAGGTGCCAGACGTCCTCCAGCGAGCGCTTCTCGGCCAGGTCCGTGGCCGAGTACTGGCGGTAGTGGTAGAAGCCCTCCTGGCCCCGGACGTCGCCCACCTCGGTCTCGGCCACGATGACACCGGCCAGGCCCTTGGGCGCCTCCATGTGGCCGGGATGGGTCACCGGCTCGATGGCGGCGATCTTGAGCAGGTCGCGCAGCGAGACGATGCCCACCAGCGCCCCGTCGTCGACGACCGGGTAGTGGCGGTAGCCGTGATCGGACAGCCAGGCGAAGGCGTCGGCCACCGGCACTTCGGAGCCGACGGTGGCCGGCTCGGGTGTCATCTGCTCGCTGACCTTGGTGGCCGTGGGGTCCCCACCCGTGGCGGCGAAGCGGACGAGGTCCCGCTCGGTGAGGATGCCCACCGCCCGCCGGGTGCTGTCGACCACGACGACGGAGCCCACACCCGCGTCGTTCATGGCCGCCGAGGCCTCGGCGACGGTTTCCGATGGATCGGCGATGACGACCGGCGAGCTCATCAGCTCCCCGACCGTCCGCACTACGGCGCCATCGGCCATCCGACCCCCTCGGTTCGTCCGTTCCTGGCCGATCCTACTTGTCGACGCGGGACAGGTTCCCCGACGCCCGGATCGCCCGCAGGGGCTCGCCTACGGTGCAGCGATGACCACGACCGAGCCCGCCCGGCGCCTGCGCAACGCCCTCGAGCCGCTGGCGGCCAACGTCTACTTCGCGAAGCAGGCGCACGACCGCTACTCGGCCTACGGGCTCGACTACTTCTCGGGCTACTTCTGCTCGCGGTCCGCCTGCATGGGCCGCCTCACCGGCGAGGCGGTCGCCGCCACCTTCGGCGTCTTCAGCCCCACCGCTGTCATACCCGCCGTCCAGCGGGGCTGGGCCACCGTCGAGCCCGAAGCGATCCTCGACGCCCGCCAGCTCGGCGCCACCGAGAGCCTCACCACCATCCTCACCGACGCCAACGACGGCGCCCTGCCCGACGGCATCGGCCGGGCGACCGAGCTCCTCCGGAAGGCCGGAGCGGGCACTGGCCCCAACGGCCACCCCATCCACGCCGGCCTGCGCTCGCTGGGCTGGCCGGGCGATCCGGTCGGTGACCTCTGGCGGGCCGCCGACCTGATCCGGGAGCACCGGGGCGACTCCCACAACGCGGCATGGGTCGCCAGCGGGGTCGATGCGGTGGAGATCACCCTGCTCACCGAACGGTGGTGGGGCATCGGGCTGAACAGCTACGCGTGGACACGGGGCTGGAGCCAGGAGGAGCTCGACGCGGCCGTCGGCCGCCTGCAGGAGCGCGGGTTGTTCGAGGGCGAGGACCTCACCGAGGCCGGCCGCGAGGTCCGGGAGAGCATCGAAGTGGCCACCGACCGCGGCGACCGGGCGGTCCTCGACGCCCTCGGCGACGACCTCGACGAGCTCCTGGCCCTCACCGTCCCGTGGGCCAAGGCCGTCGTCGCCGCCGGCGGCTATCCGATGGATCCCAGCGACCTCGGGAACGCGGTGCGGAGCTGACCGCCGGACTGCCCCCGCCGGTACCGTGAACAGGCGATGGCGAACCTCGACCACGTCCAGTGGCACCGGCGCCCGACGCTGCGGGATCCGCTGCTCATCGCCGCCTTCGAGGGGTGGAACGACGCCGGTGACGCGGCCACGACCGCGGCCCGGCACCTCCGCGACAGCTGGGAGCTCGAGCTCGTCGCCGAGCTCGACCCCGAGGAGTTCTACAGCTTCACCGACACCCGGCCGTTGGTCCGCTTCGACGACGGTGGCCTCCGCCAGATCGACTGGCCCACCAACCGCTTCTGGGCCGGACCCCTCCCCGGCCAGGACCGGGACATGCTGGTCCTCGAGGGCATCGAGCCCAACCTGCGCTGGCGCACCTACGGCGAACAGATCACCGGTGTGGCCAACGAGCTCGGCGTCTCGATGGTCGTGACCCTCGGCGCCCTTCTGACCGACATCCCCCACACCCGCCCGACCTCGGTCATCGGCACGGGTGACGACCCCGACCTGGTCGACCGGCTCGAGCTGCGTTCCTCCCAGTACGAAGGCCCGACCGGCATCGTCGGCGCGCTGCACGAGGCGTGCCGGATCGCCGGCTTGGACTCGATCTCGCTCTGGGGCTCGGTGCCCTCGTACGTGCCGGGGAGCACGTCGCCCAAGGCCGCCCTCGCCCTGGTCGAGCGGGTGGGCCAGCTCGTCGAGATCATCATCCCGACCACCGACCTCGAGATCGCCACCACGGCCTACGAGCGCCAGCTCGACGAGCTGGTGGAGGACGACGAGGAGTCCTCCACCTACGTGGCCGAGCTCGAGCGGGTCTTCGACGAACAGGCCCTCCACGGCGACGGTCGCAACCTCGTCGACGAGGTCGAGCGCTTCCTCCGCGAGAACTAGCCAGCCGATGGCAGAGGACTGGGCCGACGCAAAGGGTCGGTTCTGGGCGAGCCGGGCCGACCTGGTCACCCGCATGCTCGATGAGCCCGGTCGGCACCTCGCCGACGCGGCCGGCCTCCAGCGGGGCGAGCGGGTGCTCGATGTGGGCTGCGGGTGCGGGGACAGCACCCTGGCCGCGGGCGGTGCCGTCGGGCCCACGGGCCGCGTGCTCGGGGTCGACCTCTCGCCGGCTCAGCTCGATGTCGCCCGAGATCGGGCCGCGGCCCGGGGCTTCGACCAGGTCGAGGTCCGGGTGGCCGACGCCGGCGAGGAGGACCTCGGTGAGCGCTTCGACGCTGTGATCAGCCGGTTGGGCGTGATGTTCTTCGCCGATCCAGTCGCGGCGTTCACCCACGTTCGTGCGTCGTTGGTCATCGACGGCCGACTGACCTTCGTCTGCTGGCAGGACCCTGCGCTGAACCCGTGGATCATGGTCGCCGCCCGAGCCTTCGGCGAGGTCCTCGACGTGCACCCGACGCCGCCCGACGACCGGCCCGGTGGCATGTCGTTCCGCGACCCCGACCGGGTGCGCGGGATCCTCGACGGTGCGGGGTTCGAGGACATCCAGATCGACGGGTTCACCTGCGAGATCGACCTGGGGGACACGGCCGACGAGGCGGTGGACTTCGCCCGGACCATGGAGTACGCCGCCGCCGCACTCTCCGCCGCGCCGGTCGACCAGGCCGAGGCCGCGGTCCAGCGCGCCCGCGTCGCCTTCGCCGCCGAGGAGGGCCCGGACGGCATCCGACTCGAGGGCCGGCTCTGGCTGGTCCGCGCCCGCGCCTGAACCCGCTTCGGACGTGCGCGGAAAGGCTGAGGCCTGGTGCGCTTGACCTGGGACATCGCCAAGCTGCGCTTGGCGATCACCGCTGTGCTTGCCTGGTCGCCTCGCCTATCGGCTCGGCTCCTTACCTAACCTCGGCCCATGGGGGACGGCCACCGACACGGGGTCGAGGGTCTCCGCGACTCGCAGCGGCGGGTCCTCTGGATCACGCTGGTCGCCAACGGCGGCTTCATGGTGGCCGAGGTCGTCGGCGGGATCGCCTTCTCGTCGCTCGCCCTCCTCGCCGACGCCGCCCACATGGCCTCCGACGTCGGTGGGCTCACCATCGCCCTCATCGCCCAGTCCCTGGTCATCCGACCCAGCTCGGCTCGCCACTCCTACGGGCTGCAACGGGCCGAGGTCGTCGGCGCGCTGGTCAACGGCATCCTGCTGGTGGCCACGTCGGGCTGGATCATCTTCGAGGCGGTCCGCCGCCTCGGCGACGATCCCGATGTCGACGGCGCCGGCCTGCTCGTGGTGGCGACCCTCGGCCTCGCGGTGAACGTCGGCAGCGCCGCCCTGCTCGCCCGCTACCGCAGGCACAACCTGAACATGCGCGGCGCCTTCATCCACATGGCGGCCGACGCCGCGGGCTCGGTGGCCGCCATCGCGGCCGGTGTGGCCGTGGTGGCCTGGGACGCCACGTGGGTGGACCCGGCGGCCTCGATCTTCATCGCCCTGCTCGTGCTCTGGGCGGCTTGGGGCCTGTTGGCCGCGACCGTGCAGGTCCTCCTGGAGGGCACCCCCGCGGGCCTGGAGCCCGAGGCGATCAGCCGGGCGATCACCGCGCAGCCGGGCATCGACGGGCTGCACCACCTGCACGTCTGGAGCCTGGCGTCGGACACGCCCGCGCTGTCAGCGCACCTCGTCGTCGACGGCGAGATCAGCATGCACGAGGCGCAGCAGCGGGGCGAGGCCGTCCGCACCCTGCTGGAGCGCGACTTCGGCATCGCCCACGCCACCCTCGAGCTCGAGTGCCATCCCTGCGCGCCGGACGGGACGGATCACCCGCACCCGTGAGCGCGGCGGTCAGCTCGTGGCCAGCGCCGGAGGGATGCCGGGGGTGCTGTCGAGGGCGTAGTCGCTGTAGGCGCAGCGCGCGCTCCCCGGCTCGGTCGAGTGCTCCCCGAGCGCCCGGTCGAGGACCGGGTTCTCGGCGCTGAACACGCCGTAGGGGCTCTCGCAGCCGGGGACGACCCACGCGTGGATCATCTGCAGGGCCGCCCCGATCTTGCTGCCCCCCCGCCGGGCGCACTCCTCGTCCGAGGTCTGCGAGCCGCCCACGACCAGGCCGTTCCGGGTGCAGAGGCCGTCGTGGTTGTGCGGGTAGTCGTTGGGCCCCGTGAAGCCGTACTCGGCGGGGTCGATCACGTCGTTCGAGAAGGTGGCGTACGAGATGCCGATCATCCGCGAGTCGGGCTGGTCGCCGTCGTAGAGGAGCATCTCGGGGTTGGCGGCGTCGAAGTCCGGGTCCATGAGCTCACTGATCTTGATGTAGTGGGCGGCGATGCCCTCGATGTAGCCGGTGGCCTTGATGTACCCCGCGTCGAGCGCGTCCTGGACCGTGGGATGGGCATTGCCGACCGCCAGGGCCGCGTCCAGCTCGTCCCGGAGTGCCGCGCACTGGTCGGAATCGGTGAGCGGGGTCCAGTGCTGGGGGGCGCCGTGCCCGTCCAAGCCCACGAACGGCCCGCCGGCGCCGTGCTCGCCCGAGCTGAGCACGACCGACGGCTCGGTGCCCAGCACCGACGTCAGGTCGTCGACGACCGACTGCGGGATGGTGATGCCGTTCTCCGCCGCCAGCTCGACGAGCAGCTGGGTCTCGGCGGCACCGCCGCCGTGGCCGTGGCCGCCGCTCCCGCCCTCGGCGTGGTGGTCGGCACCGAGGGTGGCGAGCTGCTCGTAGTACGAGGCGACGTTCGCGTCGGCATCGCACACGTCGGCGGCGGCCAGCGACGCGAGCGCGGCGTCGCCCTCCCCCTCGCCGTGGCTGTGCCCGGCGGCGGCCCCGCCGTCGTGGGAGTGATCGGCGCCGCCGTGGCCGTGCTCGGCCGCCTCGCCGCTGGCGAGGGCCGCCGTGGTCAGGGCCATCACGGTCAAGAGGGGAACAGCCGCCAGGACCCCGACGACCGGGCCCCGCGCCGTCATGGCCAGCTGCGGGCGCAACAGCAACGCCGCCGAGATCACGACGAGGATGACCTCGGCGACCACGCAGAGCAGGTCGACCCGCCCGACCTCCTCGGCCACGCCGGCATGCGCGCCCCACGGCAGGCCGACCGTCCGGCTGACGGCCCAGGCCCCGATCAGACCGAGGTTGAGCCCCAGGTTCAGGGCATAGGCGAGGCGGTTCGGCCGACTGAAGAGCCAGAAGGCGAGGCCGAGCTGGAGCCAGCCGGCCACGGCGAACTGCAGGCCGTCGAGGGTCGACGCCTCGGCGTGAGACCCGACCATGACCAGGTGGATGGCGCCGGCGGCCGCGGAGAGCCCGGCCAGCAAGGCCCGGATCGAGATCGAGACCTCGGGCTGGTCCGTCTCGCTGAGCGCGCCGGAGGTCGGCACGTGGATCGTGGCCATCGGTTGTCCCCCTGGGAGCCGTCGTCCGGCTAGAGCGTACGTCCGGTGTCCACACCATCGGCCTCGGGGCCGGCGTTCCTCAGTGCAGGTCGAGGACGACCAGGCGGTGCGGGAGATCCATGACCCCGTAGACGTACCCCTCGCCCTCCGCGGGGAGCCCGTGCGTTTCGTACCACGGCACCGCGGTGAGGCGGGCGTGGGCCCACAGCACGGCGGCGCCGTCGGTCCGGCACCGCTCGACGCCGGCCGCCAGCAAGGCCGCGCCCAAGCCTTCCCCTCGCCGGTCGGCGGCCACCGCCATGCCTCGGAGCTGGCGGGCCGGATGGACGCCGGGCCGAGCCGGGCACTCCCGCTCGAGGAAGGTGGCGATGCCAACCAGCGCCTCGTCGTCGTCCACTGCGGCGAGGTGGACGGTCTCCCACTCCTCGTCGCCGTCGAAGGTGATCTCGACGTCGTCCCGGCCGTCGCGCAGCACGTCGCGGCGGAGCGCGTAGGTCGCCGCCGGGGCGACCTCGACGATCCGCGTCATCCCGCCCGCTCCTGGCGGCTTCGGCGCCGGGCCGCTCGGGCCACCGCTCCGCTCAGATTGCCAGGCGGGGCCAGGGCCGGACCTGCTCCAGGATCCGGGCGAGGCGCAGCGGCACCTCGTCGTGGTGGCGGCGGGCGACGACCTGGAGGCCGACGGGGAGGCCGTCGGCATTGAGCCCGGCCGGCACCGAGATGGCCGGGTTCCAGCACAGGTTGGCCAGCATCGTGAACGGCGTGGCCATGGCCCCGACGACCTCCTCGCCGGCGACGATCTGCTGCGGGGGGCCCTCGGCTGCGAACGCGGGGATGGCCGTGGTCGGCAGGAGCAGGACGTCGATCTCGTCGAACAGGGCCGCCATCTGCTCGGTGAGCACCTCCCGCCGCCGTTTGACGTCGGCGAAGCGCGGGATCACCCAGTCCTCGGTGGCCTCGAGGCTCTGGCGGCTGTAGAAGGTCAGGTCGTCGGCCACCCCGGGCCACATGCCCGGCTCGAGGTCGAGCCACAGGTCCATGGCCCCGGCCGAGAGCCACAGCTTCACCGCGTCGGCGAAGTGGACCGGCTCGTCGTCGAGGACCAGCCCGGCGGCCGCCGCCAGTTCCTGCGCCGCGGCCCCGGCCAGCTCCGCCACCTCGGGATCGGTCCGGGCGAAGCCCAGGTCAAGGGTCCACCGGGCCCGCAGGCCGGACACCTCCAGGGTCTCGATCAGCTCCTCGTAGCGCACCGTCGGCGGGGGCAGCGAGAGGCGGTCCCGGTCGTCGGGCCCGGCAGTGACGTCGAGGTGGCGGGCGGAGTCGGCCACCGTCGTGGTGAGCAGGCCGAACACGGAGGTCTGGCTGTCCTGCGGACCGGGGTGCGGGATGCGGCCGTAGCTGGGCTTCATGCCCACGAGGCCGCTGAACGACGGCCGGGATGCGCGTCGAGCCGCCACCGTCGCTGGCCGTGGCCATGGGCACCAAACCGGCCGCCACCGCCGCGGCCGAGCCCCCGCTCGACCCGCCGGGCGTGCGCTCGGTGTCCCAGGGGTTGCGGGTCGATGCCCCAGGCCTTCGTCTTGGTGAAGTTCAGCGTGCCGAACTCGGGGGCCGCCGTCTTGCCCACCGGCACGGCCCCGGCGGCCCGGAGGCGGGCGACGTGGACCGAGTCGGCGGCGACCGGGCCCCGACCCATGAACGGCAGCGAGCCGTAGGAGGTCGGCATCCCGGCGCAGTGCTCGAGGTCCTTCACGCCGAACGGCACACCGGCGAAGGGCCCCGGGTCCACGCCGGCCGCCACCTGCTCGTCGACGGCGGCTGCCGAGGTCCGAGCGCCGTCGGCGTCGAGGTGGACGAAGGCGTTCAGCGCCTCGTTGCCGGCCTCGATGCGGGCCAGGTGGTCCTCCAGCACGTCACGGGCCGACCGCTCGCCGGACCGGACGGCCTCGGCCAGCTCGATGGCGGTGGGATCGCTCACGGTTCACCGTCCTCCTCGTGCTCGCGCCACGGCCGTCGCCGCGGCGGGTCGAACCAGACCGGGACGGGCTCACCCCGGATGGCGGCGAAGGCGTGGTTCCGCCACAGGTCGGCGCCGGCCAGGTGGGCGGGCAGCTCGTCCTCCGCGAACCAGCCCACGTCCTGGGTCTCGAGCGGATGGGGCCGGAGCTCGCCGCCGATCGGGCGGCAGGCGAAGACGATCGAGTAGAGCGGGATGCCGGTGAAGCCGAGCCGCAGCCCGTCGAAGATGGCGATCGGGGCGATGACCTCGGCCTCGATGCCGGTCTCCTCCCAGACCTCCTTGATCACCACCTCGCTGGCCGAGTAGCCGACGTCGCACCAGCCCGTCGGGTAGAGCCAGATGCCCGAGTCGGCCCGCTGGACGAGGAGGATGCGGCCCTCGTCGTCGCCGACGACCGCCCCGACTGCGACCTTGGGGGTGACGTAGCCGGCGACGCCGTCGCCCACCTGGTTCATCCACTCGTCGACCTGGGTCTCGGTGTCGAAGGCGTGGCCGGAGGCGACGCGGATGTCGGCGGCGATGGCGAGCACCTCCTCGAACCGCTCCCGCTCGTACAGGTTCTCGGTGAAGCCGAGGCCGGTCTTGGCGATGGCCGACAGGGCCTCGCTCCACCGGACGAGATCGACCTCCGAAGGCGGTCCGTGCTCCGGCGTCTCGCCGGCGTCGAGCTCGCTCACCGGAAGTCGGGCGCCACGCGCTCGATGATGGTGTCCAGAGCATCAGCGCGCTGTGTCCCGGTGCCGAGGGTGAAGTCGGGGACGATCAGCTCGTCGACGCCGACGTCCCGCCAGGCCGCGACCCGCTCGGCGATGCGGGCCGGGGTGCCGGCGACGCAGGGTCGCTCGCCCATCGCCGCCTCCAGGTCCTCCGCCTTCGCATCGTCGTCCAGCACGAAGACGAGCGCCTGGGTGGAGGTGGCGATCTCGGCGGGATCCCGGCCGATGGCGCCGCAGTGCCGGTCGAGCACGGCCCGGCGTTCAGCCAGGGAGGCCGGCGTCGACCACATGTTCCACTCGTCCGCGTGCCGGGCGACGAGGCCGAGCATGCGATCGCCCTTCGCGCCGACGAGGATCGGCAGGTGGTCCTGCACCGGCTTGGGCCAGGCGCCGGCGTCGCGCACGGTGTAGTGCTCGCCCTCGACCGTCGTCGAGGTCTCGTCGAACAGCCCCCGCAGGATCCGCAGCGCCTCCTCGAAGCGCACCACCCGCTCGCGGGGCGGGCCGAGCCGGATCCCGTACTGCTCGTGCTCGTTCTCCTGCCACCCGGCACCCACGCCGAGCAGGAGTCGGCCACCACTGACGTGATCGGTCGTCGCCGCCCACTTGGCCAGCACGGCCGGTTGGCGGTAGGTGATGCCGAAGACGAGGGCCGACAGGCGCACCCGCTCGGTGGCCGCGGCCAGCGCGGCGATGGCCGCGGTCGCTTCGAGGTTCGGGGCATCGGGCGGGTAGGGCCCACCGGCGTCGGCCATGAAGTGGTCGGCGACGTAGACGCCGTCCCACCCGGTCGCCTCGGCGTGTCGAGCCCCCTCGAGGACGTCGGTCCACGGGTTGACCAGCGAGGCCCAGAGCGAGAAACGCACGCCCCGATGATCGCACGCCCCCACGGGGGTCCGGTTAGTCGAGGGCGAAGAGGATGGCGCGCTCGATCTCGGCCAGGTGCGCGGGATCGCTGATCTTCTCCCCCGCCGACGTGCGGACGTAGAACGAGTCGACCACCCGGTGACCGAGGGTCTGGACCTTGGCGGTGCGGATGTCGAGGTCGAGCGTCGAGAGGGCCTGGGTCAGGCGGTACAGGATGCCGATGGCGTCGGGGGCGTGGACCTCGATGACCGTGGAGGTGCCCGACGCGTCGTTGTCCACCAGCACCTCGGGTGGGGCGGCGTCGGCCTCGGCCACCGCGTCGGCCCGGGCATAGGTGCGCTCCCGCTCGGCCACCCGGGCAGCCAACGCCAGCTGGCCGGCGAGCGCCTGGCGGACCTGGTCGGCGACCTTCTCCCAGTCCACGGCGTCGCCGTGGCTCGGGGTGACGACGAAGCGGCTGAGGGCCATGGCGTCCTCGGAGTGGGCACTGGCCTCGAGCACGTCGAGCCCGCTCACCGCCAGCACGCCGGCCACCCGGCTGAAGGTGCCGGGGCGGTCCCGGCTGATCACCGTCAGCGTCCGCCCCTCACCGAAGACATGGGTGCCACCCTGCTCCATCAGCCGCCGGTGCTCGTCGGTGAGCAAGGGCCCGGCCTGATCGGGGGCCTCCCCGCCGAGGGCGTGCGCGGTCCGGGCGACCAGCTCGCTGACCAGACCCGCCTTCCACGGCCCCCACGCCGCCGGGCCGGTGGCCAGCGAATCGGCCTCGGTCAGGGCGGCGAGCAGCTCGAGGGTGGCCAGGGAGCCGACCGACTCGGCCACGAGGTCGATGGTGTCGCGGTCGCGCAGGTCGCGACGAGTGGCCACGTCGGGCAGGAGCAGGTGGTGGCGAACGAGATCGGCGAGCACGACGACGTCGTCGGGCGGGAACCCCATCCGCGGGCCCAGCCGCTCGACGAGGTCGATGCCGACCTCCGTGTGGTCGCCGGGGCGGCCCTTGCCGATGTCGTGCAGCAGGGCGCCGATCACGAGGAGGTCGTGGCGGTGGACCCGGTCGGCCAGCGCGGCGGCGTTGACCGCCGTCTCCCAGAGGTGCCGGTCGACCGTGAACTGGTGGTAGGCGTTGCGCTGCGGACGGCTGCGGACCGGCGCCCACTCGGGCAGGATCCGCACCAGCAGGTCCCGCTGGTCGAGCGCCTCGAGGACCGGGAGGGCCGGCCGGCCCTCGAGCAGGAGGTCGGCGAGCAGCCCCCGCGCCCCCTCCGGCCAGGGGTCGGGGAACTCGGGGACTTCGGCGGCGAGCCGGTCGAGCGACTGCCGGTGGATGCGGGTCTCGTGCTGGGCGGCGGCCACGGCCACCCGGAGGACGAGCACCGGGAAGCGTGCCGGTTCGGCATCCACGTCCAAGCGGACCTCGCCGTCGCGCAGGAGCACCCCGGGCCCGACCTGGCGGTCGCTGCGGGCCAGCCGTCCGGTCGGCCCCGCCAGCGAGGACTCCGTCCGGCCCCAGGCTTCGTCCCCGATCCAGGCCACCGTGCGGGCCGCCCGCGCCACCGCCGCCATCAGGGCGTCGGCGTCCTCGTAGCCCAGCGCGTCGGCCACGCCGTCCTGCTCCTGCAGCACCAGGCGGTCGCTCGGGCGCCCGGCCCGGCGATGCAGCTCGACGCGGGCGGCAAGCAGGACGTCACCGGCCTCGGCCAGCGCCTCGGGGTCGCCATTGGCGAGCTGGGGACGGGCGGCCTCCGACCAACCGAGCGCGTGGACGTCGCGCAGACCGCCGCGGCCCTCCTTCAGGTCCGGCTCGAGCAGGAACGCCACCTCGCCCTGCTCGCGGTGCCGCGTGTGCACGGACGCGGCCAGTTCCGCCAGCCACCGCTTCGACCGCTTGCGCCACAGCGCCAGGGCCGCGGCCGCCAGCTCGTCCGTGAGCGCCGGGTCCCCCGCCAGGTGGCGGCAGGACAGGAGCGAGGTCGCGGTATCGAGGTCGTCCGCGGCGAGGGCGAGCGCCTCCTTGACGGTCCGCACGGCGTGGCCGAGCTTCAGCCCGGTGTCCCAGATCGGGTACCAGAGCGCCTGGGCGGCCTCGGCCGCGTCCCGGCGAGGGGCGTGGAGGAGCAGCAGGTCGAGGTCGCTCCCCGGGGCCAGCTCACCCCGGCCGTAGCCCCCGACCGCGACCAGGGCCACGCCCGCGGGGTCGGGGACCGTGACGGCGAACAGCTCGACCAGCCAGTCGTCCACGGCCTTCGTGTAGGTCTCGCAGAACGCCCGTCCGGCGATGGTTCGGTCGGCCAGGATGCGCTCCCGGTCCAGCACCGGGAGCTCGACCCGATCGGTCGCGGCCATCAGAGCAGCCCCGCCGCCTTGCGGGCCGCGACCTGGACGGGGTCCCACAAGGGGGAGAACGGCGGGGCATAGGCCAGGTCGGCGCTGATCAGCTCCTCCACGGTGAACCCCGCGGTGAGCGCGACGGCCGCGGCGTCGATGCGCTTGCCGGCCCCCTCCTCCCCCACGATCTGGACCCCGAGGACCCGGCCGGCGCCGCGCTCGGCCAGGAGCTTGACGACGATCGGCTTGGCGCCGGGGTAGTAGCCGGCCCGGGTCGTCGCCTCGATCTTGCCGACGACATAACCGAGGCCGGCCTCCGCCGCCTCTCGCTCGGAGAGGCCGGTCCGGGCCACCTCGGTCGAGCACAGCTTGGCGACCGCGGTCCCGACGACGCCGGGGAAGGTGGCGTAGCCGCCGCCGAGGTTGGTCCCCGCCACCCGCGCCTGGCGGTTGGCCACGGTGCCGAGGGCGACGTGGACCGGCCGGCGCGAGACGCGGTGGAACGACTCGCAGCAGTCGCCGGCAGCCCAGACCCCGTCGACGTTCGCCTGCTGGCGGGCGTTGACCGAGATGGCCCCCTTGACCCCGGTGGCGATCCCCGCCTCGACGGCCAGCTCGGTGTTGGGCTCGACGCCGGTGCCGAGGACGACGAGGTCGGCCGGGAGGTCGTCGCCGGCGTCGAGGTGGACCGTGCCCGGCTCGAAGCCCGTCACCCGCACCCCGCAGCGCACCTCGATGCCGTGACGGATCATCGCGGCACGGACGAGGGCGGCCATGTCCGGGTCGAGCGCCCCCATGATCTCGGCGGCGCCGTCCACGACGGTCACCCGCACCCCACGGCGGACGTACGCCTCCGCCATCTCGAGGCCGATGTAGCCCCCGCCCACGACCACCACGTCCCGGGGGTTGGACCGCTGGGTGCGCTCGAGCAGGCGCTGCGCGTCGTCGAGGGTCTGCACGCCGAGCACGGACTCACCGTTGATGCCAGGGATGTCCGGCCGGCGGGGTCGGGCGCCCGTGGCGATCATGAGCTGGTCGTAGGGCAGCCGCACGGTGCGCCCGTGCTCGTGGTCCCGCACCTCGATCTGACCGGCCGCGGTGTCGATGGCCACGGCCTCGTGACGGAGGCGGACGTCGATCTTGTGCCGGTCCCGGAACTCCTGGGGCGTGCGGGCGACCAGGTCGTCGAGCGAGCCGATGTCGCCGGCCACCAGGTAGGGGATGCCGCAGGCCGAGTAGCTGACCCACTGGCTCTTCTCCAGGGCCACGATGTCGAGGTCGCCGTCCAGCCGCCGGGCCTGGGTGGCTGCGGTCATGCCGCCGGCGTCGCCCCCGATCACCACGAGCCGTGCTCCCATCGGCGCCGACGCTACTTCCGGCGCCCGCCGCGGCTGCAGGCCGACCCACTTGTTCATCCCGAGGAAATGCTCCGGGCCGGTAGCCTCGGCGCCCGGCCCTGCGGGGCCTGGCCCCCATCGTCCAGTGGCCTAGGACGCCAGCCTTTCAAGCTGGTAACACGGGTTCGAATCCCGTTGGGGGTGCTGTGACGTCCCTCCTGGTCACGCCCCTTGTTCGGGCAACGAGATTGCGACCTGCGAATTGCTGCCGCTGCTCGTGCCGTGTCAGGCAACGTTTGCCCTGTCCTCGACCGGCACTTCAGGGCGCATGCCCCGCGTCGATATGCACGCGCATTCGGGGACACCCTGCGGCCTTCCGGGCTTGCCCAGAGCCGTCGTTCCGTCGCGAGGCAGCGGCCAACGTGCCAGGACAAATCACGTCAAGCCGTAACTCGCGTGGGCCGGTATCGCAGGGCGACCGCCCCCGACCGGAACTCATGGCGATCCACGAGCTCGAGCTGGATGCGCTCGCGCAGACCGGCGAGCAACGTCGGCCCCTGTCCGGCAAGGACCGGCTGCACAAGGAACTCGTACTCGTCGATCAGTCCCAGATCTGCCAACGCCAGGGGGAGCGTCACGCCACCCACGAACAGGCCCTCGCCTGGCTCCTGCTTGAGCCGCTGAACCGCTTGCCCCAAGTCGCCTCGCACCAGCTCGGCATTCCAATCGACCCCGCTCAGCGTGCTCGACACGACGTACTTCTTCGCCCGGTCGATGGTCTCGGCGAACGGGATCTCCCACTCATCCATCCAGTCAGGCCACGTTCCCGTGGCCGGCTGCCGCCACGCCGACTCCATCATCTCGTAGGTCACCCGGCCGAAGAGCAGGGCATCGGCTCGTTCCATCTCAGCGGTCCAGTAGCGCATCGACTCCTCGTCCGGGGGGAGCCCTGCCTCGTGATGGCAGCAGCCGTCGAGCGTGACGTTGATCGAGTATCGAAGTGGTCTCATCTCGGTGCTCTCCCTTGATGCGCGCCGCGCGTTCACCGGACCGTACATAGACGATTGTCGGCGCCATTTCTCATCGGCGCCCCGATCGCACCTACTCAACACCGTCGTGGTTCGAACCAGACCGCAGACCGAGGGACCAGTTCGATGCGGCGCTTCAGGAGGCGGGGGCGCGGGCGGCGAGGATGCCTTCGATCTGACCGATCGCTTCGAGCATGCCTTCCTCCTGGCCCATCTCGAGCAACTTCTCCATGGTCTCGAGTGACTCGAAGCTCGACTCGATAGCCATGAGCGTGCCGCCCTCGTTCTCGGTGAGGGTGACGACCATGAGGCCGGTCGGCATCTCGGGGTTGGGCCTGCCGTCGGAGTCGCCGAAACCGTCTTGCAGCTCGAGGCGCGTCGGCGGGTCGACGGCCTGAACCTTCCACCAGCCGTGATGCTGCTCGCCGTCGGGTGCTCGTCATGAAGTACGAGACGTGCGCACCCGCCGTCAGGTCGTGCGTCGTGAATGTCGCCGGGTAGCCCGGCGGACCCCACCACTGTTCGAGCTGGCGCGGGTCGGCCCAGAGCTGCCACGCGCGATCGACAGTCGCGTCCAGCTCCGCGGTGATCGTCATCGTGAGGTGCTCGGGGTCCTTGACGACGTGCGTTGCGATCATGGTTTCCGTCCTCCGTTGCGGTCGGTGGCGAGCAGGTCGCCGATGCGATCGATGCGGCCGCGCCAGGCGGCTTCCAACTTCTCGAGGAGCTCGACGGCGCGGCGCATCGTGTCGGCGTTGCCCCGCACGAGTTGTTCCCGGCCGTGGCGGTGCTTACTGACGAGCCCCGCGCGTTCGAGCACGGCGACGTGCTTCTGCACCGCGGTGACCGACATCGAGTAGTTGCGGGCGAGGGCCGAGACGCTGTGCTGCCCGTCGAGCGCGCGCACGAGGATGTCGCGGCGCGTGCTGTCGGCCAGGGCGTGGAACACCCGGTCGGCCTGGGCGTCCTGCAACTTACCTACAACCATATGGTTGTAGGTAACCACATGCAGTCGACGGTTGCAACCCCTCGATCAGGTCGGGGTGAAGGTCACCTGCTTGACCTGGATCGGGAGGCCGCCGGTGTTGTTGCGGACGAGGATCAGGATCGTCTGCCCGTTGCCTTCCCAGGTGCAGCCGACGGAGCCGGCGGCGCCCGGGTGCCCACCGGACTTCGAGTTTTCGCTCCCGTTTCGCCCGACGAACGGCGGGTGGTCGCTGACCAGGGACGGTGCGGACCTCGCCGCGGCGGGTGGCCTGGGTTGCCAATAGCTACCGGGCCTATCTGCCGAAGTGCCCGGCGAGGGTGCCCCCTACCGCCGGCCTGTCGACATAGGCGACGGTGCGGCACCTGGCGCTACCACCGTCCGCGTGGGACCGCTTCGCTGGACCTCCCATGACGAGGAGGATCAGCCATGACCATGCTCGAGTCGAGTACACCGACGATCCAGCACCCCGAGGATCGGCTCGGGTTCGATGACGGGCAGCTCGCCGCAGCGTCGTTCCTCGCCCGCTACAGCGGGCGGACCCTCGAGGCGTACCGCCATGACCTGCGCGGATTCTTCCAGTGGGCCACGGACCACGACGTCGAGGTGATGGGGGCGACGCGCCCGCACATCGAGCTGTTCCGTGCCTGGATGGAGGAGCGTGGTCTCGCCGCCTCCACGATCGACCGACGGCTGTCGACGGTCTGCGGCTTCTACCGCTTCGCGCACATCGACGGCCGCATCAGCGCGAACCCTGCCCAGTACGTCCGACGACCGCAGGTCCACCCGAGTGACGCTCGAGGACTCGACCGCTCCGAGCTCGGCGTGTTCCTGTTCACCGCCGAGCAGTACGACCGCGACCACGCGGCGCTCGCCGTGCTGCTCGGCCTCAATGGCCTACACGTGAGCGAGGCGTGCGCCACCAACGTCGAGGACTTCGGCTTCGAGCGCGGCCACCGAGTCCTGGGCATCGTCGGCAAGGGCAACAAGCCTGCCAAGATCCCGCTCGTGCCTCGTACCGCACGAACCATCGACCTGGCCGTCGGTGAACGCCACGAGGGTCCGATCCTGCGCCGTCGCGACGGTCAGCGCCTCGAGCACCGGCCGGTCAGGCGGCGCGCGATGCCGCCCACTGTTCGTCGAGGTCGTGACAGATCTCGGCCGCTGCTTCGACGAAGGGGAGGAGGGCTGGTGGCGGCGTGCGCTCGGGATGCCATGCGATCCCGAGACGGCGGGGCGGGGGCTCGGGCCGGATGGGGATGACGGCCACGTTCGGATCGTGCTCGTCGACCGTGAGCAGTGGCAGCACGGCGTAGGCCAGGCCGGAGCCGATCAGGCCCTGGATGGTCGGGGTGTCGTCGGAACGGAAGATGTAGGTCGGTGAGACGGGCGCCTGGCGGAAGACGTCGTCGATGATCTGCCGGCAACCGGCGGTGCGGGTGCCGATCATTGGGAGGGTGGCGATGTCGGCGATGCTGACCACCCGCTGTCTGGCCTCGGGTGCAGCCGCGGGCGCCACGAACACCATCGGGTCGTCGAGCAGTGGGCGGACCTCCAGCGGCCCGGTCTCGTGCTGGCCGATCTCGATGAAGGTGACGTCGACGTCGCCGGTCTCGACGGCGTGGATCAGCTCGGCGGAGTCGCCGGACTCACGCAGCACGATCTCGATGCCGGGCGACTCCGCTCGGAAGGTTCCAAGGAGCCGGGGGAGAATCTTGGTGCCGATGCTCGGCAGCGTTCCGACTCGCAGCTCGCCGTGTTCGCCCGAGGCCAGCGCCCGCAGGTCGGCGGCGGCGGAGCTGATGCGGGCGAGGACGGCCCGGGCGTGGCTCACAGAGCATCTCCCCGGCCGCCGTGAGCCGCACGGGGCGGCGGCCGCCGGGGCGCTCGAACAGCGGCGTGCCCACGATGCGTTCGAGGGTGCCGATCTGTTGGCTGACCGCCGACTGGGTGTAGCCGAGCTGCTCGGCGGCTGCGCTGAAGGTGCCCGTCTCGGCCACGGCCACCAGGGCCAGGAGGTGGCGCAACTCCAGACTCGGCCACGTGGCCGGACGCGATCGAGCTAGAAGCGTTCATGATGGATCACAATCGTAGCCTCGATTGTGCTTATGGATCTACGTCTTCATAGTGATCTGCATGTTCGTGGCCAACTGCGAGACAGGGGCGGGAGGGGCGTCCGGAGGGCGTCAACGTGGTTTCGAGCGCCTTCGAGCTCGACGGCGCGTATGTCGCTCGTGATGCGTCGCTGGCCGGGCCTGGCATAGGCGGAGAGTGGTCGGTGTTCGGCGGCGCCCGCCTGGCGAGGCCGGCATCGGAGAGGAGGTAGCGCAATGGCAGTAGACGTTGGAGGGATCGCGAGTTCCGTTCGTCGGGAGCTCGGGTCCGGCCTGCGGGGGGAGGTGGTCGGCCCCGGCGACCGTGGCTACGACACGGCGCGCGCCGTGTTCAACGGCATGATCGATCGGCGCCCGCTCGCCGTGATCCGGGCTGTTGATGCGTCCGACGTGCGCCGCTGCATCACGTTCGCACGTCGACACGACCTCCCGCTCTCGGTGCGCGGGGGCGGTCACAGCGTCGCCGGGCACGCCGTGGGCGACGGCGCCGTCATGCTTGACCTGTCCGGCATGAAAGCCCTCCGGGTTGATCCAGAGACGAGGACGGTCCGGGCCGAACCCGGGCTCACGCTTGGGGGAGTTCGACCGCGCCACGCAGGCGTTCGGGTTGGCGACGACGCTCGGAGTGTGTCTGCGACCGGGATCGCAGGACTCACGCTCGGCGGCGGGCTGGGCTGGCTCAACGGCCGCTATGGACTGGCCTGCGACAACCTGATCTCCGCCGACGTGGCGACCGCCGACGGAGAGCTGCTGAGGGCCAGCGCCGAGGAGAACGAGGACCTGTTCTGGGCCATCCGAGGCGGCGGCGGCAACTTCGGGGTCGTCACCTCCTTCGAGTACCAACTTCATCCGGTCGACCCCGTACTGGCCGGCGGCCTGTCGTACCCGTTGAGCACGGCGCCGGAGGTCCTTCGTTTCTACGACGACTTCGTCAAGGCGGCCCCGGACGAGCTGTCCACGGCCGCGTCGCTCGGGCTGAGCCCGGTCGGGGAGCCCATGGTGTCGATCACGGTCTGCTACTGCGGTCCGATCGACGAGGGCGAACAGGTGCTGCGCCCGCTGCGGACATTCCGGTCGCCGGCCGACGACACGATCCAGACCGGTGCCGTACACGGTCCTGCAGAGCGCTCGTGACGAGGGGTACCCCTTCGGTCGACTGCACTACTGGAAGTCCGGCTGGCTCCGCGACGTGACCGACGGCGCCATCGAGACCCTGATGCAGTTCGTCCCGCAGATGCCGTCCTCCGCTCAGCGGCGTCGGCCTGCAGCAGATGCACGGGGTAGCGAGCCGTGTCGCCCCATCGGCCACCGCCTTCGCGCATCGGGCCGAGCAGTACGACTTCCTCATCCTGTCGCAATGGTCCGAACCCGCCGACTCGGATCGCAACGTCCAGTGGACCAGAGCGCTGTTCGAGGCGATGCAGCCTCACCTCGAGGAGTCCGTGTACGTGAACAACCTGGGTGACGAAGGCCCGAGCGCGGGTCCATGCGGCCTACGGGGAGAACTACCCGCGCCTGGTCGCCGTGAAGCGAACCTACGACCCGGACAACGTGTTCCGCGCCAACCACAACATCGATCCGTCCACGGACATCGCCGGCGGAGTCGAATGAACGCCGGTGGGCAGCACAAGCCGAACCTCGGCTGAGCGGGCCTCGTGCCGCCGGCCAGGCCCAGAGCTGACTCGTCGTCTGGGCCGGCGATGACGACGACGTCGGCGCCGCGGGAGTGTGCACACCTCGAGATCGGAGCGTGCCGTTGCCGACGAAGCGCACGACGACGGACGAAGGGAGATCCGGTGACTCACGCGCACCATGGAGATCCGGTGGCGGTTTGCGCATTCTCGTGGTCGGCGCCGGGATCGCCGGTCTCGGCGTCGCCCGAGCGCTCCGGCAGCGCGGTTTCGCCGCCGAGGTGGTCGAGCGGGAACCCGCCTGGACGCACACCGGGGCGGGCATCTACCTGCCGGGCAACGCGGCGCGGGCGCTGCGTGCTCTCGGCTTGCAGTCCGCGGTTGCCGAGCGGGGATCGCTGATCACCCACCAACGCCTCTGCGACCACCGGGGCCGCCTGCTCGCCGAGATCGACCTCACCGCGCTGTGGGGTGACGTCGGTCCGTGCCTCGCGTTGCACCGTGCCGACCTGCACGAGGTGCTGGCATCTCACGGCGAACCAGTGCTCGTCCGGATGGGGCGACCGGTGCGACGACTCAGCCAGCACGACGACACCGTGACCGTCGAGTTCGGCGACGTCACCGCCGACCGCTACGACCTGGTCATCGGCGCCGACGGCATCCACTCCACGGTCCGCCGGCTCGCCGTCGACGTCGGCAACGTCCGACCGGTGGGGCAGGTCGCTTGGCGCTTCGTCACCGAGTGCCCGCCGGAGGTGACCACGTGGACGGTGCTGCTCGGACGCGACGTCGCCTTTCTGGCCGTGCCGATCGGCCGGGGCCAGGTCTACTGCTACTGCGACGCATCCCCGAGCGCACCCCTCGATCACATGGCGACGACGTGAAGGGCACGCTGGTCGAGCTCCTGACCGGGTTCGCCGAGCCGGTGCCGGCCATCCTCGACACGCTCGGCCCCGACGACGCCGTGCACGTCGCGCCGATCGAAGAGGTGACGCTCGACGGGTGGTCACGCGGATCGGTGCTACTCGTCGGCGACGCCGCGCACGCGACCTCACCCAACATGGCCGAAGGCGCCGCGATGGCCCTCGAAGATGGCCTGGTACTCGCCGAGTGCCTCACCTCCGACGGCGACGTCGCGCAGGCAGCGGCGAGGTTCCAGGCGCGACGCCGCCCACGCACGCAATGGGTCCACGCCCAGACACACCGCCGGGATCGCACCCGCAACCTGCCAGCCGCCCTCCGCAACCTGGTGCTACGCAGATGGGGACGGAAGATCTTCCATGCCAACTATCGCCCGCTTCTCGATCTCCCCTGACGATGCGAACCGGACGGCGTGAGCGAGGCCGACCGCGAGCATCAGAGCAGGGCGCCGTGACCACCTCCACTTTCGAGCGAGGGCTCGGCATCACCGCCAGTCTCGACGCAGGACTCGCCCGTGACCTCGCCGTCGGCTGCGAGCAACTCGGCTACCACTCACTGTGGTCGAACGACGAGCCGGCCTCGCCCGGCCTGGAGACGCTCGCGCACGTCGCCGCCACGGCCCCGCAACTCAAGCTCGGCGTCGGCGCCCTGCCCCTCGACCGACATCAGCCGGTCCGGATCGCCGCAGAGATCGACCGCCTCGGGCTCGATCCCGCGAAGCTCTGGATCGGGATCGGGTCAGGCCAGCTGCGCTCGCCGATCGACATCGTCCAGCGAGCGGTCGCCGAGTTGCGTGAACTCCTACCGGAGAGCGCGCATCGTCGTCGCAGCCATGCGACCACGGCTGTGCCGCCTCGGTGGCGCGATCGCCGACGGCGTCCTGCTCAACTGGATGCTGCCCGCCCAAGCGGCGCAGGCGCGCCGATGGGTGCACGAAGGAGCCGACGAGGCTGGACGAGCGGCCCCGGTCGTCGCGTCGTACATCCGCGTCGCCGTGGGCCCCGGCTCACGCAGCGGCTCCGCGACGAGGAGGGCTACTACCGCAAGATCAACGACGGCCATCGCACGCATTTCGAGGCCATGGACGTCCCGCTCGGGAGCGTCGGCGTGGCAGCATCGGCACGACCAGCAGTACTCGACGGACTGGCGCCCTACCACGCCGCGCTCGACCTTCCCATCGCACGCCTGCTCGCAGCACACGATGCGACCTCGCTGCTCGCCGTCGCAGATGCCGCGGCGCCCTGAGGCACGCCGACCTTCGACCCGGACAACAACCCAAGAAGGCTCACAAATCGGCCACGTGCGCGCCACGACCATCCGCGCCGCTGGCATCACTTGGCCGCCGCCCGACATCGGCCCCCTCCCTCAAGACCCACCGCGCCCATAATGACGATCTCCGGAACGGCGTCGAGGCGCGCACACCCGGCCAGGACGACGCCCGCGGCCGACCAGACGGCGCCCGGAATCGGTCTCGCGCCGCGGGCAGTACCCCGAGGCGTCCCAGAACACACCTCTCCCCGACGGCGCTGTGCCTCCAAACGCCGGGTTCAGGACGTGGCATCCGAGGCGAACGTTTCCGGAC